>NZ_PXYA01000001.1 GCF_003841405.1 Tetragenococcus halophilus subsp. halophilus DSM 20339
TTCACGATTTCTTGGATGACAAAGTCAGGTCATCTGTCATAAGGGCTAACCAAGCACTTTGGTTATTCCGATTTTTGACAAAAACGATTTTGACGGGGGTCTTCCCGCTGCTTGGCTGAACAATAATAGAGGAAATGATGGCTTCTTGACAGTATTCCTTTATTGACTTTTGGTAGAGTTCGCTTAATTTATATAAACGTCTTTGATAAAAATATTGGGTCTTGCCATTTTTGCCATACCTAGGGTATGGATGCCTAAATCATGCAAACGATCGATCATTTTAGGAGAGGTAAACCATTTATCCATTAACACATGACTGGCGTAAACGCCTTGATCAAGGGCTCTTTGCACCATCTCAATGGCCACATCAGGCATAGATCGTTGGGCTTCTTTGAAGCGTTTTGCCCCACTCGTTCTTTGATCACTTTCCGCTTGTTTTTGATTGACTTGGTTTTTGCCTGAAAGCAATCCAAAATCAATAGGAATAAAAGAGTACCCATCAGAAAAGCCTAAAGTTAGCATGCGATAGCCTTTATAACCTTTTTGTAAAGCATGATCCCAAAGGCGCGCCAAACCAGGCACTTTCTGACTTCGATTTCGATAGAACGTTGAGTCATCCAAAACAAGCGTACGTAGATGGGTACTTGGATCTGTTAATCGATGGATCTTTTCGATCACAGAAGCACTAAAACGAAGCAGAAAGCTACGCCAATTATTGTGCGGATCGTTCATCAAACGGTAAACGGTATCTTTCTTCATATATTGATCTGCTTCACGTCCGCTGAGGACTTGGTTCAAGGTCTTGCCCTTAAACACTAAACTGAAAAGAAAAGTAAAAATAATGGCGGGAGAATAGCCTTTTTGCTTACAAATAGAGGTTTGTCGTAAACATTTCAGGACGTTCAGTTCAGAAAAAATTGCGTTCATTTCATTTGGTAATTGATTTTTGATGTTTTTTAAGTGTATCATAAGAGCAAGAACTCCTTGTTTTTAGATTTGTCGTTAAATCCATTATAAAACAAAAGGAGTTCTTTTTGTATCCTTTGAACAAAAGTCAAGCGAACCATTATTTTACTATCAGCGTTGTTCTATCAAAGGACATCATCATTTTGGGTATGCGAAACTTGAGTTTATAATAGATTAAACTTTAAAATAAGAGGGAAGTAAAATGATTCAGATTGGCTGTACAAGTTTTAAGGAGCATACATATTTGACCGGAAAAAAGAAAGTAGTTTATTTGAATACGCTGCTTTTTTCCATTGGTTGAAATGGATACAAGTTTTTATGCCCATTCCTAAGCAAATTATGTCAAAGAATGGTTAAAACAAGTACCTGAGCGTTTTCAATTTATTATGAAATTACCTAAGGTTTTTACTAAGCATGAGGAGCTTACAGAAGGTGGATCGTTAAAAGAAATTGCGCAAGAGCTACTAGAAAGTTTAAAACCTATGATTGAGCAAGGAAATTTATTCTGCTTATTAGCGCAATTCCCACCTTATTTTGATTGTAGGCGCGAAAATGTCGATTATTTAAGGATACTTCGTCAGTTGTTTCCGCAAATGCCGATTGCTATTGAACTGCGTAATAACAGCTGGTATGATTCAGCTTTTTTGGCACAGACTAGAGCATTTATGCAAGAACAGAATTTTTCTTTAGTCATCGTTGATGAGCCGAAGAAATTATCGACTACGATTCCTTTTGATACTTATGTGACCAACTCGTCTTTTGTCTTTTTCCGTTTTCATGGACGTAATGATATCGGGTGGAATGCTACTGGACCAGATGCTAAACGTTTACGTACTAATTACCGTTATAGTCAAGAAGAATTAAAAGAACTGCAAGAGGCTGTTGCGTCGGTAAAAGAACAAAGTAAGCAAGTTGCTATTATTTTTAATAATAACGCTGGTGGTGACGCAGCGGAAAATGCGTTACAGTTTAAAGACCTGTTACAACTTGATTTTGAGAATTTAAATCCTAGCCAATTAGGCTTGTTTTAAGAAGTCGGTGAAAAAAATGATAAAGGCGATTTTTTTTGATATAGATGGAACGCTTTTGACAAATAAGGGAAGAATTGCTAAAAATACAAAAAAAGCTATTAGCGCTTTACATAAAAAAGGAATTGTTTGTGGTGTGTCCACTGCTCGTACGCCTAAAAGTGTCGCTCATATTTTAAAAGATTTGCCTTTTGATTTATTTATCGCTTGTAATGGTCAACTAGTTTATACTAAAGAGCAGATGATTTATGAGCGCGCCTTTGAAGCAGAAGCTTTAGCTGAGATTGTTTCTTATGCAGATCAGCATTTTCGTCAAATGATCCTGTGTGGAAAAAATTATTCTGCAGGGAGTTGGACGATGCGTTTTGGCCAATCTCGGCTTTTATTACACTTTATGCGCTTTGTACCACATTACTTTCCTATCCGGAAAATGAAGCGTTTTTTACAAAATTATAGTCCTAATCGACGCAAACAAAGGTATAGTAGTCTTGCTATTGTAAAAGAACCTATCTATCAGTGTGTCATGCTGAGTCCAGAATATGAGACTGAAAGATTGGCAACAGCTTTACCTCATTGTGATCTTAAACGTTCGAACCCATATTCAGTTGATCTTGTGCCTAAAGGAAGCTCAAAATTAGCGGGTCTTAAGTTTTTGGTCGAACATTTAAGCATTAAACTGGAAGAAACGATGGTCTTTGGTAACCATTTAAATGATATTGAAATTATACAAGGCGCTGGCATGGGCGTTGCGATGGGAAATGCCACGGTAAAGACAAAACAAGCAGCGGATTATGTGACAGCCACAAACAACCAAGATGGTATCATTGCTGCTTTGCGCTATTTTAATTTAATTTAACAAAATAGAAAGGAAGATATTTTTTGCAACCATTTGAAATGGCAAAAGAATTTCATGCAACTTTTAATCCTGAACAACCTGATGAACCAACTGCCTTTACTAAAAGCAAAGCACTTCATCGGGCAAGTTTTAAAGTAGAAGAAATTGTTGAATTATTATATGCTGCAAGTCCGAATAATAAGGAAGATTTTTTTGAACTAGTAGATGGTTTACATGAGGCAATTGAACAAGCAAAAGAAAAAGTTTTAAGTAAACAAAGCGCTGAAATCGATCCGTTAGTCGCACAAACGGATGCTTTAGCAGATATCATGTACTTTACTTATGGTTCTTTTGTATTACTTGGCGTTGATCCCCAACCGATAATGGACATCGTTCATCAAGCGAATATGGGCAAAGTATTCCCAGATGGCAAGCCACATTATGATAAAAAGACCAACAAAGTGTTAAAACCAGCGAATTGGGAAGCAGACATTGCGCCCGAGGGCAAAATAACAAAAGAACTACAACGGCAAAAAGAAGAAAAGTAAAAAATGCTTTACTGAAAAAATTCTCCTGATAAACAGTTCAGAAGGATTTTTCCATTTTATAAATGCGGTGAGTGATTATTTAGAGAAGTCACGTGTTTCTTGGAGATCACCATTTTCTTTATAAATTTCCAAGCTGGTTTCTTTATTCTGAGCGATATATTTTGCTCGTTCAATGGCTTCTTCTTTAGTGTCATAAGTTTCGCTTGCTTTTTTAGCACCTTTTGATATGACTTGCCATTGTTTGTCTGAGTAATTTACTTTAACATCTGCATCTAATAATTTTCCGCTTCTTTTTGAACCCGCATGAGAATCACTTTTTTGGGTGGCTTTTCTTGACGAAAGGATTCTTTTTCTTCTGAACTTGCATTGTCGTACCATTGTTGTGCTTGTTTTGTAGCGATTGGAATCGCACGACCTTCTGGATAACCATCTTGTAGTAAAGCATTAGCTATATCGATGGCTTTTTACGAACTAATGAATCTAAGTTTTTCATCGTACTTGGATAATCATTCATATCCCAAACCATTTAACATCCGCTCCTTTCTTACTTTTATTATAAATAAATTTTTTATTTTTTGAAAAGAATACGGTTTCTTTTCTTTGTAAAAATCACTATAGAGGCTTAATTTTAGATAAGTTAGAAAATAGAAAATTTTTTGAAAATTTAATTGCAAAACAATAACAGTTTTTGTACAATGTTATTCATATCAAGGAGTTCAATTTATATAAGAAGGAGTGTTTGAATGAAAAAGAAAAAGTTGTTTGGGCTTATGTTGGTTAGTACGGTACTGCTAACTGCTTGTACCACAGGGGATACAGCAGAAAGCAGTGAAGCAGAGAGTGAGTCACAAGAATTTAATTTGTCGGTCGTACAAGAAATGCCTTCTGCTGATTTATCATTAGCAATGGATACAATTAGTTTTACAGCGCTTAATAACGTTTACGAAGGGATTTATCGTTTAGACGAAAATAATGAACCACAACCAGCTGGCGCCGCTGAAATGGCTGAGATTTCAGAAGATGGTTTGACTTACAATATAAAACTTAGAGAAGACGCCAAATGGTCTAATGGGGATCCAGTGACAGCCGATGACTATGTTTACGGTTGGCAACGCACTGTAGACCCGGAAACAGCTTCAGAATATGCCTACCTTTATGGTTACGTTGAAAATGGAGACGATATTATTGAAGGAGATAAGGATCCTTCAGAATTGGGGATTACAGCGGTAAATGATTATGAATTGGAAATCAAATTAGATACGCCAACGCCATTTTTTGATAATTTATTAGCCTTTGCTTCCTTTTCCCACAACCACAAGAAATTGTTGAAGAAAAAGGGGAAGATTATGCCAAAACAGGTGATGACTCAGTTTATAATGGACCGTTTACTTTAACTGAGTTTGAAGGAGCGGGTTCTGATACTGAGTGGAGTTATACAGCCAATGATGAGTATTGGGATAAAGATAGTGTCAATCTAGATAAAATCAATGTTTCAGTTGTGAAAGAATCTTCAACAGGTTTGAATTTATTCCGTGATGGACAAACAGATGATGTCGTTCTTACCGGAGAGTTGGCGCAACAAAATGCAAATGATCCAGAATATCAATCTGTGAAAGAGGCACGTACATCTTATGTTGAATTAAACCAAGAGGATGAAGACTCCCCATTTAGAAATAAAAACCTTCGTTTGGCCTTGTCTTATGCTATTGACCGCGAATCTTTAGTAGAACAAGTCCTGGGTGATGGTTCTGTCGCTTCGACAAACTTACTTCCAGAAGAAACTGGAAAAGATCCAGATACTGATGAAGATTTTACCGAAGTTTCGGACTCTACGCTAGAATATGATCCAGAAAAAGCGCAAGAGCATTGGGAAAAAGCTAAAGAAGAACTAGATATCGATTCATTAGAATTTGACTTGTTAGCTGAGGATACAGATTCTACCAAAAGAGTAGGTGAATATATTCAAGGTGCTTGGGAAGAGTTAGATGGTATGAATGTTAATTCAACGACGGTGCCATTTACTGTTCGTATCGATCGTTCTACTGAAGGAGATTTCGATGCTGTTGTTGGCGGCTGGGAGCTGATTACGCAGATCCTAGCAGTTTTACTGATTTATTTGAATCAGGAAATTCATATAACTTTGGTAAATGGAGTAATGATGAATATGATAAATTAGTTGAAGACTCAGCAACAACTCACGTAAACGATCCTGAAGAACGTTTCCAAGACTTGCTTGACGCTGAAAAAGTGATCAATGAAGAGATGGGTGTTATTCCAGTTTATCAAAAAGCAGAAGGACATATGGTTTCTGATAAAGTAAAAGGTATTGTGTCTCATAGTGCCGGTGCCAAATATGATTATAAATGGGTATCGATAGAAGAATAATAGGGTAGAGGGGAAATAAGATTTCCGCCCCTCCCGTCGCACCGTACGTACGGTTCTCGTATACGGCGCTCCATTTGTATTGTTTTCACGCTTGATTAAGATAGTAATTTAAAGGATTGACCAATCCAGGTCGATCCTTTTTCTTTATGGCTAAAACTTTCGGACTTAGGGTAAAATTGACGACGTCCATGCCGCATTTCCTATACCAACCTAACCTCGAATTTGCCACCTTATAAATGTTCTCTTTCGTGAAGTGACACTTGAATAATCGGTTTAATTGTTGTAGGTTCGTATAGATTCGTTGTGGCAGTTTCCATTGCTTTATGATGATCACTCGGACTTTATGTCGTATCCATTGCCCAAATTTTGCTAGATAGGTTTTCATACGCCCGATACGGTAGTAATTGATCCACCCTCTTATCGTTTGGTTTAGTTTCGTAAATGTCACCGCTAAAGGTCGCGACACCGCCTGTTTTCTTTTAAGGATGGCTTTGGTTTTGTCATAGAGCTTTGTTTTACTGACTTTGCTCGGTTTACATTGCCACCCCTTTTGGTTCTTCCAGAAGGTAAAGCCTAAAAATTGACTCTGTGTTGGTCGTACAACCTTGGTTTTTGTAACGTTCACTCGTAAGAAAAGCTTTCTTTCAATCCAACTCGTAATGGATTTCATTACACGATTGGCTGCCCGCTCACTTTTGACAAAGATATCCGTATCATCCGCGTAACGAACAAAATGCAGTCCTCTTGCTTCTAGCTCTTTATCCAATTTATTCAAGTAAATATTCGCTAAAATGGGACTTAAAGGGCCGCCTTGCGGAACGCCTGTTTCATTCGGACGAACAAAGCCATTTTCCATAATCCCTGCTTTTAAGAAAACACGTATTAAGTGAAGCGTTTCTCTATCTTTGACCCGTTCTCTAAGGGTCGAGATTAATTTATCATGATGAACCGTATCAAAATATTTCTCAATGTCCATATCAATGAGCCATTCATAACCTTCATTCAAGTAATCAAGAACTTTTTCAATCGCTTGATGTGCACTTCGATTGGGACGAAAACCATAACTGCTTTCACTGAAGTGAACATCGAAAATGCGACTCAGCTGTTGCGCGGTTGCTTGTTGTACCACACGGTCCACGACACTTGGAATCCCTAAAGGTCTTTGTTTTCCATCGGGCTTAGGGATATAAACTCGTTTGACTGTTTTCGGACGGTAAGTCATCGATCGAATCTCTTGAACAAGGGAATGTCCGTGTTGATAGAAATAATGGTCAAGTTCGTCGACTGTCATTTTATCAACACCCGGAGCGCCTTTATTCTTTTTGACCTGCTCGATGGCTTGTCTCATGTTTTGCTGGCTCGTGATCTTTTCAATGAATCTCATGCGCTGTTCCTCCTCTAGGTGTAGATGGATCCAAGATCGTCCTCACTACTTTTCCCATCGATAGTTACGTTCTACCGTTCTAGGGTATCCTCGTTTCCGGACTGCTTGGATATTTTCTTCTAGCGATTCACACTATACAAACATTCAGCCCTTCACTACATGTAATATCATAGCTACTATGGCCTCGGCTGACTTCTTACGACAAACCTTTTTCGACCGTTCGCAAACGTCCGTAAGATCTCCCAGGGTAAGACACTTATCTTTCTCTCCACAACCTCTTGATTTACTGTCTTGGTTTTACGTTTACCTTTTGGACTTCGGCTTGATATGCAGCCTTATCCACCATTTAGCCTCATCAAGTTCCTGTGCGTAGGTTCAAGAGATTTGCGCCACCACTTCCTTCACCCCATCATCGCTGATTTCGGCTTGTGGCTCGCTACACTTGGCGGTAACTACCCGTGACTAGACTTTCACTAGCTAGATAAATGCCATGCCTGGCACACATAATAAAAACCGGCTGAATTTCAGTCGGTTTTTGCTTTATAGTAAATTTTTTATTCTTATGATCCTTATTGGATGACGGATAATATTCTTACTCAAAAAAGGTATAATACAATGTTCGGATAGCATCTTGCTCGCGTTCTTTATGGATACCAAATATAATACTCACCTCAGAAGCTCCTTGACTGATCATTTCAATGTTGATCTTTTTTCTAGCCAAAGCTGCCGTACTTTCAGACATACTTCCGATTCTTTGTTTCATGCCTTCACCGACGATCATAACCATAGAAAGATCATGAATAACACGAAGTTCATCAGGATCAATAACATATGCGATCTTTCGTAATAAGTCTTCCTCTAATTGAGGGGTCAATTGATTCGCCCGTAAAATAATGGAAATATCATCAATTCCTGAAGGCATATGTTCGTAATTTAAATTAAATTCCTTAAAAATTTCTAACACTTTTAATGTAAAACCAACTTCCCGGTTCATCAGGTATTTATTAAGATAGATCATACTAAAACCATCATCACTTGTGATACCGACGACCGGTTGTTCCTTATTTTCGCGCTCATTAGTTATTAGTGTTCCCGGATGTGCTGGATTATTTGTATTTTTGATAACCACTGGGATTTTCGCGCGATAAGACGGCATTAATGCTTCATCATGGAAAACCGAAAAACCGCCATAAGACAACTCTCGCATTTCTCGATAAGTAATTTCACGAATGGGTTCTGGATGGTGAATATAACCCGGATGTGCTGCAAAAATACCATTGACATCAGTAAAATTTTCATACAAATCCACATTCATTGCTGAAGCGACGATCGCCCCAGTAATATCTGAACCCCCCCGAGAGAAGGTACAAATTTCGCCTTTTTCCGTATAACCAAAAAAAGCCAGGAATCACTAAGACTTCTGAACTGTTACGCCAATTTTTCATCGCTGGATAAGCTTTTGATAAAATACGCGCATTTAAAGGTTCGTCTGATACAAAAATTCCCAATTCTTGAGGATTAATATAACGGGCATCGACACCTTCTGCTTGTAAAACACCAGCCACAAGTTTGGCGTTATTATTTTCTCCATTTGATAAAATTTCATCAAAAAAATGAGGATTATCTGCCGTCGGTAAATTTTTTAAACTTTCCAAAGACTGATAGATTTCAGTTAAAATACTTTTTTCGATTTGAAACTCTCGACTGATTTCTTCATAGCGTGCAAAAATTTTAGTGATTAAATCATCTGTTGCTTCATTGTTAATTCTTTTTTGATAAAGTTCAACCAGCAAATCAGTTACTTTTTGATCTGTTGCATATCTTTTTCCAGGTGCAGAAACCACCACAAAGCGTCGAGTATTATCTGACTTGATAATTTCTGCGACTTTTTTTAATTGTGTTGCGTTCGCTAAAGAACTACCGCCGAATTTTGCTGTTTTCATAAATTATCTCCGCCTGACTCATTCAAAAACTTTTTTAATAGCGTACCTTTAAATGGATTATAAATCAAGGGCTGTAGTATAGATCTCTTAAAAAAGAAACAAATAATTGAAAAAATTGGCACAATAAAGTATCATTTTTTTAAGGATTCATAGTGATTGGCAACTGTCTTTATGCTATAATCAAAGCTAGATGTCTTTTCTTTAGAAAAGAATGAATCTCTATGGGATGTAATGATCAAGTAAATAAAATCATCTGTCTTTTATTACAGATTGATGGATAGGATCAAAAATGGAGGCAGCTAAATGGGAAGTAATCTGATCTTAGGAATTGTGATAGCGATCGTTGTGCTTGCAGCGGTTGTTTATGGTATAGGTTTTTTTATGCGCAAGAAAAATCAGGAGAAGTTAAAAGCTTTAGAAGACCGAAAGAAAGCTTTATTTGACTCGTCTATTAAAGAAGATATTGATGCCATAAAAAAAATGCATATGGTAGGACAGAGTCAAAGTACTTTTAAAGAGTGGGAACAAAAGTGGGAGCAACTTTCTACTGACAAATTTGCTGAATTAGAAAGTCAAATTTTCGAGATCGAAAATTTGAATGAAGCTTTTCGCTTTGTCAAAGCCAAAGCAGCAGTGGAAAAAGCGCAAAAAACGATGGATGATATTGAAGACGAAATAGGAAAAGTCCGTCAAGGCTTTAAAGAATTACGTGAAAGCGAAGAGCGCAATTCATTGAAAGTCCAACAAGCAATGGATGTTTATGAAGAAATGAAACAAGCGCTAAGAGATAACGGGGATCAGTTCGGACCTGCTTTTGCGGAAGTGCAAAAACAAGTAAAAAGTGTAGAAAGTGAATTTACACAGTTTATTACACTAAATACTTCTGGTGATCCCGTAGAAGCTCGAGATATTCTAGAATCAGCTGAAAAGCATACTTTTGAACTAGAAGAACTCATGAGAAAAATTCCTGATGAATATGAAAAGCTGCATAAAACATTCCCTGAACAATTAGAAGAAATCGAAGAAGGATATCAAACATTAATGGAGCAGGAATATGTGCTTCCTGTAGGAAATTTTGCCCAAGATATCCAGCAAGTGCATCATCGCGTTGAGCATTCATTAGAAGATTTAGAAAAAGTCGAAATTTCAACCGTGGAAGCTGCAAACATTGAAACGGCCGATCAAATTGATCAGTTATACGACGTAATGGAACGTGAGATCGAAGCTAAAAATTATGTCACAAAAAATCGTAAAGCAGTTGCGGATTACATTCAACATGCGACAAGTAATAATCGTCAACTATTGATTGAACTTGATCATACTTCGCAGACTTATACCTTGAATCATAATGAACTAGCACGAGTACGTGGTTTCCAAACAGAAATTGAAGAAGTTGCTCGCCGGAATGACTCAGTGGATCCTCAGCTTGAAGCTCATGAGATTGCTTATTCTGAAGCACAAAGCTTTTATAAAGAAGCGTACAGAATTTTGGATGGGGTTGAAAGCGAACAAGTTGAGATCGATCAAGCGATCCGAGAATTACGTAAGGGCGAGAAAGTTGCGCAACAGCAAGCAGAAGATCTCGAGTTTGATTTACGTAACTTAAAACGCTTGGTGGAAAAACAACGCTTGCCTGGTTTGCCAGGTGATTATCTTAATTATTTCTATGGCGTAACTGACCGCTTAGAAGAATTAGATGATTCATTGAATCAAATTCGAGTGGACATGGATGAAGTCAACGAGATGGTTGCCCTTTGTAAAGAAGATCTAAGTGTTTTAACAGAAAAAACGCATGATATGCTTGATGAGGCTGCTTTAACTGAACAAATGATGCAGCACGCTAATCGCTATCGTCATTCTTATGCTGAAGTGAAAGCTTCGATTGAACGTGCTTTTGATCTGTTTTATTATGAATATCGTTACAAAGATGCTTTAGATGAGATCGGTACGGCACTGGAACGAGTAGAACCAGGAGCTTTTAAACGGATTGAAGACTTTTACTACGAAAATCGAGAAGAATTAGTCTAAAAAGCTGGATTTTGAACTTCTTTAAGTTCATACCAGCTTTTTTGCTGTGAATCACTACGATTTAGCGACCAAAGGGAGCTAAGAGTAGATGATGAACAGTACTAGGGCGAGCGGAACGAGCGTAGTTCCCCAAACCGAATCACTACGATTTAGCGACCAAAGGGAGCTGAGAGTAGATGATGAACAGTACTAGGGCGAGCGGAACGAGCGTAGTTCCCCAAACCGAATCACTACGATTCAGCGACCAAAGGGAGCTGAGAGTAGATCCTTCAAGGCCTTAGCGACTTGTCGCTTAGACCTTGATGAGATCGAAGCATAAGCGAAGAGATGAACAGTACTAGGGCGAGCGAAAGCGAGGCGTAGTGTCCTATACCTTCGAATCAGACGAATAGTGGTATCAATCGTCGAACTTGAAACTAATCACAGTTGTGGATATAATGAAACAGTATTTTTATAGAGAGGATCTTATATAAATGATCTATTTTGATAATAGTGCAACAACGGCAATTTTGCCTGAAAGTTTAGATACATATGTAAAAACCAGTCAACGAGTATTTGGCAATCCTTCAAGTCTACATTACCTTGGCATGCAAGCGAATCGTTTGTTAACGCAAGCTAGAAAACAAATTGCAGATATGCTACAGGTTACTTCTGAAGAGATTGTTTTTACCAGCGGAGGAACAGAGGGTGATAACTGGGTGTTAAAAGGGACTGCTTTTGAAAAACAACCTTATGGAAAACATCTAATTATATCAAGTATTGAACATCCTGCTGTAAAAAAAACAGCTGAGCAATTGGCTGATTTTGGTTTTGAAATTGACCAAGCACCGGTAACTGCAGAAGGCTTTGTAGATGTCAAACAACTGGCTGAACTCATTAGAGAAGATACTGTTTTAATTTCTGTAATGGCAGTGAACAATGAAATAGGCACAATCCAACCTATTAAAGAAATTAGTGAGCTACTGGAAAACTATCCGAAAATCCATTTTCACGTGGATGCTGTTCAAGCAATTGCTAAAGTTGATAGAGATAAATGGCTGACGCCACGTGTTGATTTTGCTAGTTTTTCTGCTCATAAGTTTCATGGTCCACGGGGCGTAGGTTTTATTTATTGGAAAAAAGGACGACGCATGCAAGCACTAATGACAGGCGGCGGCCAAGAAAAAGAACAACGTAGTGGCACAGAAAATGTACCGGCGATTGTAGCTATGGCTAGGGCTTTACGAATTGTTTTTGAAAAGAAAGCGCAACGTCCAGAGCACTTAGCCAACTTAAAAAGAGCGCTTATAGATGGGTTGAGTACTTATAATAAGGTGACAATTTTTTCGCTCGAGGAAAACGCCGCTCCCCATATTTTATGTATAGCATTACAGGGCATTCGTGGGGAGGTACTCGTCCATGCCCTAGAAGAAAAAGAGATTATTGTGTCGACTACAAGTGCTTGTTCAAGTAAAAAGAATACAGAATCAAGCACGCTTGCAGCGATGAATGTTTCAAGTGATTTGGCGACTTGTGCGATTCGGATCAGTTTAGATGAAAGTAATACGATGGCAGAAGTTGAACAGTTTATGATTGTATTTGAGCAGTTGTATCAAAAATTTTCAAAAGTTAATTAAGAGGTGTTTTTGTGAAATATTCAGAAATCATGGTTCGTTATGGCGAACTATCGACAAAAGGAAAGAATCGACGTTCATTTATTATACGACTGGCTAAAAATGTAAGACAAGCGTTGGTTGATTTTCCTCGATTAAAAATTCATGCAGATCGTGATCGGATGCATTTAGTTTTAAATGGCGAAGATAGCGATTTGATTATTCCTAAACTAAAAATGGTGTTTGGTATCCAAGGATTTTCACCAAGTATACGAGTAGAAAAAGATATTGAGCAAATTAAAAAATGTGCCCAAGAAATGGTCAGTGAAATCTATACAGGAAAAGAAAGTTTTAAAGTAACTGCTAAGCGCAGTGACCATTCATTTGAACAAACGAGTAATGAATTGAATGTTACAGTAGGTGACGCAGTTATTGAACGATTTCCTGAGATTAAAGTACAAATGAAAAAACCAGATATTAATCTACGGGTAGAAATTCGTAGTAACGGTGCCTTTTTATCTCATGAAACAATTTCTGGTGCGGCTGGTTTACCGGTTGGGACAAGCGGCAAGGGGATGCTGATGCTTTCCGGGGGGATTGATTCTCCAGTAGCTGGTTATATGGCCATGAAACGTGGCGTGGAAATTGAGGCAGTTCATTTTGCTAGCCCTCCTTATACTAGTGAACAGGCACTACAAAAAGCCAAAGACCTCACAGCAAAACTTGCGCCTTATGTGGGACAAATTCAATTTATTGAAGTGCCTTTTACTGAAGTTCAAGAGGAAATCAAAAATCGAGTCCCTCAAGGATACTGGATGACGATCACTCGACGAATGATGTTGCGCTTAACAGATAGCATTCGCCAATTACGGCGCGGATTAGTGATATTAAATGGGGAATCTTTGGGACAAGTGGCTTCTCAAACTTTACAAAGTATGGTCGCGATTAATGAAGTCACTAATACGCCGATTATTCGTCCTGTAGCGACAATGGATAAACTTGAGATCATTGATACTGCTCAAAAAATTGATACTTTTGACCTGTCGATTCAACCCTTTGAGGATTGTTGTACTATTTTTGCGCCCCCTCAACCTAAAACTAAGCCTCATTTGGATAAGGTTCATCAATATGAAGAAAGATTAGATATTGAAGGACTCATTGAACGAGCTTTAGCAAATATTAAAGTAGAGGAAATTGTTCCAGAAAGCGCGCAAGAACAAGAAGACGAATTTGCCGAATTGTTATAAAGCGAGAAAAGAGTGTAAATTTATCCTTCAGCGGATGAGTTTACTCTTTTTTATAATACAGCAAAAAAGTGTTCGCTTGATCTTGTATTGTGAAAAAATGTGAAATTCGTTCCAATAAAAAGTGAACTATTGCTAAAATACAGGAAGAGTGATACACTTTTATGTGAACAAATTAACAAGGAGGCTGGCAAGTGAAAGATTATAATAAGGAAAAAATACCACGCGCTACAGCTAAAAGGCTACCGTTGTATTTACGGAACCTGACAATTTTAGATACAAAAGGTATGACACGAATTAAATCAAAACAACTTTCTGAGATCACACAGGTTCCTTCTGCTACGATACGCCGTGATTTTTCTTATTTAGGTGAACTAGGTCGTAGTGGTTATGGTTATGATGTTAGTTATTTGATTAAAGTTTTTAGTGAGATCTTAGATAGCGAGGAAAAAAGCTGTGTAGCTATCATTGGCTTTGGTAACTTGGGTAAAGCGTTAGCCAATAATAATTTTCGACGTAATAAAAACCTTACGATTTCTTGTGTGTTTGATATAGACCCAGAAATTATTGGCAAAACGATCACGGGTTTTCATGTTTATAGCATGGATGATTTTAAACAAATAGCGCATGAAAAAAATATTAGAGTGGTGATATCGACCGTGCCCAGTGAAAATGCGCAACAAGCTATTGACGTAGTGGTTGATAGTGGAATCACTGCAATATTAAACTTTGCACCTGATCGGGTGGAGATACCCAATCATGTTAGTATACGCTATATCGATTTAACAACTGAACTGCTAACACTGCTCTTTTTTGATCGTCATTATAAGAACACACCCTCAGTTGTTACTTTATAAGCATATTTTTTTATAAATTTTTCTGACTACTTTATACTAACAGTATGTTAAAAATTTATATAAGTTTTTAAACGTTATTTCTAGTGATAAATAGTTAAGGAGAGAAAATTATGATTATTACACGTAAAGGCGAAGAATTAGAAGTACCTGGTCAACAACCAGCAGTTGGTGAAAAAGCAGCTTCCTTTTCCTTGAAAGATTTGCAAGATCGTACGTATAATTTGGAAGATTTCGATAATGGAAAACCTACAATTTTGAGTGTTGTTCCTGATATCAATACCCGCGTATGCGCCTTACAAACAAAACGTTTTAATCAAGAAGCTAGCCAGCTTGAAGATGTTAATTTTGCTACTATCTCAAATAATACAAAAGAAGATCAGGCGAAATGGTGTGGCCAAGAAGGCGTGGATATGATTATGTTACACGATCCAGAAAATACCTTTGGTAAAACCTATAATCTTTATATTCCAGAAGCAGATAAGTTTACTAGAAGTATTTTTGTGCTTGACCAAAATGGCACAATTACTTATGAAGAGTTTGTACCGGAAATGTCTGATGAACCAGATTATCAAAAAGCTTTAAAAGAAGCAAAAGCCTTAATTTAAGTTGACTTTAAAAAATGTGCATTGTAAAATAAAGCGGACGAGGATCAAGAGGAGTAACTGACTGAATTGTTTTTAGAGAGAAAATTCCTGGCTGAAAAATTTTCAACAATAAGTGGTGAAGGTAGCTTGATAGTCTTTGGTTTGAAAAAAGTAGAGCCAAACGAGTCGTGATCGTTAATTCACTTAGAAGCGGCAGTACGTAAAGACTGCAAATTAGGTGGTACCGCGTAAATAGCGCCCTAAGATGTATATACATCTTAGGGCTTTTTTGCTGTGAATCACTACGATTTAGCGACTAAAGGGAGCTAAGAGAAGATCCTTCAAGTCCTTAGCGACTTGTCGCTTAGACCTTGATGAGATCGAAGCGTAAGCGAAGAGATGAACAGTACTAGGGCGAGCGAAAGCGAGGCGTAGTATCCTTTACCTTTACTATAAGTGAAGGTGACAAGCCCTGAGAAAAGTGAGCCGAACAAAGTACAAATTAAAATGTCATCTATAAGGAGGAAGTAAAATGTCAGAAAATCAATTATCAAAAAAATACGCGCCGCAAGAAGTTGAAAGTGGTCGTTACCAAGAATGGTTAAAACAGGATTTATTTAAACCAAGTGGTGATCAAAAAGCAAAGCCATATTCAGTGGTTATTCCACCGCCTAATGTTACTGGAAAATTACATTTAGGCCATGCTTGGGATACTACTTTACAAGATATTATTATTCGACAAAAGCGTATGCAAGGCTTTGATACTTTGTGGCTTCCAGGAATGGACCATGCAGGGATTGCGACCCAATCTAAAGTGGAAGCGAAGTTAAATGAACAAGGCATTTCTCGCTATGATTTAGGTCGTGAGAAGTTTATGGAACAAGCTTGGGATTGGAAAGAAGAATATGCGCAACATATCAGAGAACAATGGGAAAAATTAGGCTTGTCGCTTGATTATGGACACGAACGGTTCGCTTTAGACGATGGGTTATCAGAAGCTGTAAGAACAGTATTTGTTAAATTATATGAAAAAGGTCTAATTTATCGTGGCGAATATATTATTAATTGGGACCCGCAAGCACGAACGGCTTTGTCTGATATAGAAGTTATCCATAAAGAGGTAGAAGGTGCTTTTTACCATATGACCTATCCGTTAACGGATGGCTCAGGCGTAGTAGAAATTGCGACGACACGTCCAGAGACCATGTTGGGAGATACTGGGGTGGCAGTTCATCCAGATGATGAACGTTACCAAGAGTTAATTGGCAAAACAGTGATTTTACCATTAATGGATAAAGAAATCCCGATTGTGGCAGATGAGTATGTTGACCGCGAATTTGGAACAGGTGTAGTAAAAATTACGCCTGCTCATGATCCAAATGACTTTGAGGTAGGTAATCGTCACGATTTGCCTCGTGTTAATGTGATGAATGACGATGGCACCATGAATGAAAACGCAGGGGCCTATACTGATATGGACCGCTTTGCTGCTCGTAAAGCGATTGTAAAAGATTTGGACAATTTAGATCGCTTGGTCAAAGTAGAAAAAATGGTACATAGCGTGGGACACTCTGAAAGAAGTGACGCTGTCGTTGAACCTCGTTTATCAAAACAATGGTTTGTAAAGATGGGACCTTTAGCGCAACAAGCCATTGATAATCAAGACACTTCGGATGCTGTTGATTTTTATCCAGGTCGATTTAACCAAACCTTTTTACAATGGATGGAAAATGTTCATGATTGGGTAATTTCTCGGCAATTATGGTGGGGACATCAGATTCCAGCTTGGTACCATAAAGAAACAGGTGAAATGTATGTGGGCATGCAAGCGCCACAAGATAGTCAAAATTGGCAACAAGATGAAGATGTTTTAGATACCTGGTTTAGTTCTGCTTTGTGGCCGTTTTCAACTATGGGCTGGCCCGATACTTCAGATGAAATGTTTCAACGTTATTTCCCAACAAGCACATTAGTTACAGGTTACGATATTATTTTCTTTTGGGTTAGCCGTATGATTTTCCAAAGCTTGGAATTTACCAATGAACGTCCGTTTGAAAATGTCTTGATTCATGGACTGATTCGTGATGCAGAAGGTCGTAAGATGAGTAAATCTCTAGGAAACGGCATTGATCCGATGGAAGTTATTGATCAATACGGTGCTGATGCGCTGCGCTGGTTTTTATCAAATGGTTCTACTCCTGGACAAGATGTTCGTTTTAGTTATGAAAAAATGGACGCTGCTTGGAATTTCATTAATAAAATTTGGAATGCGGCTCGTTTTGTTTTAATGAATGTAGAGGAAATGACTGCAAAAGATATCGATCTTAGTGGGAAAAAATCAGTGGCAGATCGTTGGATTTTAACACGTCTAAATGAAACAGTAGCAAGAGTGACAGAACTATTTGATCGCTTTGAGTTTGGAGAAGCGGGTCGTCAGTTATATAACTTTATCTGGGATGATTTTTGTGATTGGTATATCGAAATGAGTAAAGAGACACTTTATGGCACTGATAAACAAGCACAACAAATGAACAAGAGCGTTCTTGTTTATACTCTAGACCAGATTTTGCGTTTACTACATCCGATTATGCCATTTGTCACAGAAGAAATTTGGGAAAAGATACCACACAATGGCACTTCACTTGTGATCGCATCGTATCCAGAAGTTCATCCAAAATTTAATGATAAAGATGCAGCACAAGGCATGAATGTGTTAATGGAATTGATACGTTCCGTACGTAACATTCGTGCTGAAGTGAATACACCGATCTCCAAACCAATTACATTGCTTATTCAAACGAGTGATCAGGCCATTGAAACATTTCTAAAAGAAAATAAAAACTATATTGAGCGCTTCTGTAATCCGGAAAAACTGGTCATCGATAGCGAATTAGAAGCACCTGAGTTGGCGATGACGGCTGTTTTGACGGGCGCAAATATTTATTTACCATTGGCTGGCTTAATTAATATTGACGAAGAGTTGAATCGTTTGGAAAAGGAATTGGAAAAATGGAATCAAGAAGTAGCGCGTGTGAAAAATAAATTGGCTAACGAACGCTTTGTTGCCAATGCACCTGCAGAGGTAGTTCAAAGTGAACGCGACAAACAAAAAGATTACCTGGAAAAACAACAAACAGTAAAAGAACGGATTGAACAGTTACAAAAAATCAAGCAATAACACGCTAGTTACTCTTTTTGGATCGTGGATCATAGTATGTGTTGAATCAATTTGTTATAATAATTTTTGAGGTGAAATATCGTGATAAAAACAGCAGAAGAAGCGATCCAGTTTATTGAAAGTCGACAAAAGTTTGGTTCAAAACCAGGTTTGCAACGCATCAGTGCCTTGTTAGATGCCTTGGATCATCCGGAAAAAGATCTTTCAATTGTTCATATTGCTGGAACAAATGGGAAAGGTTCCACCGTTAGTTTTTTATCTGCCATGTTGCAGGAAACGGGATGGTCGATCGGGACCTTTACCTCACCTTATATTGAAGCACTTAATGAACGAATCGCTATCAATGGACAGCCCATTTCTGACGATGCATTGACAAATATTGTAGCAAAAATACAAGCTATTATTGATTCAGCTGATGCTGTTAGCGATCTTTTTGAGATCACAGAATTTGAAGTATTGACTGCTGCTGCCTTTCTTTATTTTAAAGAGCAAGGGCCTGATATGGTCGTGTTGGAAGTTGGTTTGGGTGGTTTGTATGATAGTACGAACATTATCGCACCTTTGCTTACAGCGATCACTACTATCGGGATGGACCATGAACAAGTATTAGGCGATACGATTGAAAAAATTGCTGCGCAAAAAGCAGGCATTATCAAAAATGGGGTGCCTGTTGTGACTGGAAAAATTTCTTCTGAGGCACTAAAAGTCATCGAAGAAACGGCTGAAAAACAACAAGCAAAAGTTTATCATTTTAATGTGGACTACTCTATTGACTATAAGGGGCCACATGCTGACTGGGGTGAGCAATTTGACTTTTATAATGAAGCGGGGAAAATTCCTAAACTAGTCACCTCTTTACTTGGAAAATATCAGACAGAAAATGCGGCTGTGGCTGTTCAACTTTTTTATCTGGTCTGCCAATTAAAAAAAATTCCATTTGATGAAAAAAATGTAAAAAATGGTTTATTAAAAACAGCTTGGCCAGCCAGAATGGAAAGAATCAGCCAAGAGCCTTTGATTATCTTAGATGGTGCGCACAATGAACAAGGGATCAAGCGCTTAGCAGAAAGTATCAATAATGAGTTTAAAAATCGGCATATCTATGTAATTTTTTCGGCTTTAGAAAGAAAAAATGTTGAAGGAATGCTTGAGCAACTATTGAAAATTTCCAATGCGGAGATTTATCTGACAAATTTTGATTACGCAGGTGTTATGCGTTTAGAAAAAAATTATCAACGAATCGATGAAGATCGAATCAATATCGTATCTTTATGGCATTTCGGCTTAGCGAATATTTTAGAAAAAATTTCCGATGACGATATGATTTTAGTGACAGGTTCTCTTTATTTTGTGGCAGAGGTACGTCAATTAATTAAAGATCTTATTTCTTAATCAGGAGGGGACAATGCAGAATATACAAGGGATTATTTTTGATATGGATGGATTGATGTTTGATACTGAGATCCTTTATTATAGAGCGACACAAGAAGTTGCAGATAGAATGGGTTTTTCTTATGACTTTGCTACTTATGAGAAATATATAGGGATTTCTGATGAAGAAGTTTGGCAAGCTTATCATGAAATATATGATTCGCTTTTTGGCCAACAAGCAGTGAATACTTTTATCAACCGTTCTTTTGATCGGGCAGTGGAGTTATTTGAATCAGGCGCTGCTGAAGTAAAACCTGGATTAAAAGAATTATTAGCTTATTTACAAGAAGAAAATATTAAATGTTGCGTCGCTTCTAGTAATCAGCGTAGAATCATCAATATTCTTTTAGAAAAGAATAATTTGACAGAAGAATTTTCTCATATCGTTTCCTTTGAAGATGTCACAAAAGCTAAACCTGACCCTGAAATTTTTGAAATAGCGGCAGATCGTTTTGACTTGCCTAAAGAGAATTTGCTTATATTAGAAGACTCGAAAAATGGCATATTAGCAGCTGATCAAGCAGGCATCGATGTAATAATGGTGCCCGATTTGATTAAGCCTATTCCCGAAATTAAGGAAAAGACCTCAGCAGTTTTACCGTCATTAAATGAAGTTTCAACAATTTTAGAAAAGTAAATGTAACCTTTTTGCGTACTTATTAGTATAAGGACGCAAGGAGGTTTTTTTATGGAAAAAAATAAAGTCCCTTTAAGTTCACTTCCCCGTGAGCGATTATTAGAATATGGTGTACAGGCACTTTCTAACCAAGAATTACTGGCGATTTTGTTACGAACGGGTTCAAAGAAATATAGTGTAATGGAACTTTCTGCTAGAGTCTTAACACTGTTTCCCAGTTTATACGAACTAAAAAATGCTAGTTTAACTGAGCTACAACAAATCTCAGGAGTAGGGCAAATTAAAGCAATTGAATTAAAGGCGATGATGGAATTAGGTTGTCGCATTCAACGTGCAAATCAACCCAAGCTTGGTAAAGTAGTGACAAGTTTTGACTTGGCCCATCAATTAATGTTTGAGATGAAAGATTTTTCGCAAGAACATTTGATTTGTTTATATTTGAATACCAAAAATGAAGTGATTTTTCGTAAAACTTTGTTTGTAGGATCGGTTAACCAATCTGTCGCACACCCTCGTGAGATTTTCCGCGAAGCTGTCCGTTGTAGCGCAGCACGCATCATATGTTCGCATAATCATCCTAGTGGTGATCCGTCACCTTCGGAAAATGATCGTCAGTTCACCAAACGTTTGAAACAATGCGGAGAAATGATGGGCATTGAAATTTTAGATCATTTAATTATTGGTAGCGAGGAATATGTCAGTTTAAGAGAAGAAGGATTTTGGAATTAATCAATTCGCGGTAATTTTTACTTGCAAAAAAACAGCCACGAGAGTAGAATAGTGTTTGTAATTTTGTTTGGAAAATGGAAGTGGCACTCAGTTACCTGTCTCTAACGTAGTACGAGCAATGTTACAATTTTATAAAGTGCTAACGCACGAGGAGGAAACTTGAATGGAACAAGGTACAGTAAAATGGTTTAACGCAGAAAAAGGTTACGGGTTTATCTCTCGTGAAGACGGAAGTGACGTGTTTGTCCACTTTTCAGCAATTCAAGAAGAAGGCTTCAAAACTTTAGAAGAAGGACAATCTGTGTCATTTGACGTTGAAGAATCAGATCGTGGTCCTCAAGCTGTTAATGTTGTAAAAGTATAGTTAAAAACTAGCAATACTTTAAAAACCAAATTCACAAAGAAGGCGTTCATAATGAAAGTTATGAACGTCTTTTTTTTATGAAAAAAAGTAGTATAAAAAAGAAAACTAATACTGAATAAGCAAAGATAGCCCATAGAAACGCGAAACCTATGTTGAATGAGCAAAGATAGCCCATAGAAATGAGAAACCTATGTTGAATGAATGGAGATAGCCCATAGATAATTAAAACCAGTGTTGAATATGTAGAAATAAGGATGTAAAAAAAGCAGCCATTTTTCAGGCTGCTCTTTCTATTTATTATCTGGTGTCATAATCATAGATAAAATCATTGGATGACGCTGCGTTTGTTCGATAAGAAATGGTTGTAACGCTTGGCTCATGGCTTCTCTTAATTTATATTCACTAGTATCTTGTTGATTTAGTGCATCACGTAATGCATTATAAAGGATGTTTTGTCCTTTTTTAATCAAATCACCAGATTCACGCATATAAACAAATCCACGCGATAAAATATCGGGTCCTGCTAGGATTTCCTTTTTACTTTTATCGATAGTTGCGACAGCGATCACTAAACCTTCTTCAGAAAGAATTCGCCGATCTTTTAAAACGATATTTCCGATATCGCCGATACCACTACCATCGATATAAGTGTCGTCTGCGTTAAAGTGACCACATGGGCGAGCTGAATCTTGGGTTAAAGCTAGCATGTCGCCGTTTTCCATCAAAAAACAATTTTCTTTAGGAATTCCAGTATTTTCAGCTAATTGGCTATGAATTTTTAACATACGAAACTCACCATGAATCGGCATGAAATATTTAGGCTTCATCAAGCGCAACATCAATTTTTGTTCTTCTTGCCCACCGTGACCAGAAGTATGAATGTTGTTGATCTTACCATGAATGACTTCAGCGCCTGATTCTAATAACGAATTAATCAGGCGATTTACACTAGTCGTATTTCCAGGAATCGGTGAACTAGAAAAAATCACGGTATCGTCTGGCTGAATTTGGATTTGTCGGTGGGTGCCATTAGCGATCCGACTTAAAGCCGCCATCGGTTCACCTTGAGAACCTGTACATAAAATCATTGTTTTATCTGCCGGCAAAGAGTTCAATTCGCGCGAATCAACAAATGTTCCATCTGGGACATTGATGTAGCCAAGACGTTGTCCATTGGCAATCGCATTTTCCATACTGCGACCAAAAACGGCAATTTTGCGTCCGTAAGCAACTGCAGCTTCAGCAGCTTGTTGCAAACGGAAAATGTTGGAAGCAAAACTAGCAAAAATAATTCGTCCTTCTACCTTTTCAAAAATTTTAAGGATAGAAGAGCCAATCGTTTTTTCAGATTTAGTAAAAGTAGGAATCTCAGCGTTTGTACTATCTGATAGTAAACAAAGCACGCCTTCTTCGCCAACCTTTGCCATTTTATGAAGATTTGCTGGTTCGCCAACTGGTGTAAAGTCAAATTTAAAATCACCAGTTTCAACGATATTTCCTGACGGCGTCTTCACAACAATCCCTAAAGCATCCGGGATACTGTGGGTTGTTCTAAAGAAGCTGACAGAAGTCTTACGAAAACGGATTACAGTGTCTTCATTGATTTCATGAAGTTCTGCATCGCGCAGTAGACCATGTTCGTCTAACTTGTTTGTAATCAAAGCTAAAGCTAACGGTCCGGCATAAATAGGAATATTTACTTGTTTTAGTAAATAAGGAATTCCGCCAATATGATCTTCATGACCGTGTGTAACGACTAAAGCTTTTACTTTTTGGATGTTTTGAACAATGTAACTATAATCAGGAATCACATAGTCAATGCCAAGTAATTCGTCTTCTGGAAACTTAATTCCTGCGTCAATTAAGACGATTTCATCTTGGAATTGTACCCCATAACAGTTCTTCCCGATTTCACCTAATCCGCCAACAGCGAAAACACCTGTTTCGTTGTTTTTAAGCGATTGTTTCATGTTAAAACTCCGCTATATGGAAATCAGCTTGTTCTTTTTCATATTCTAAGTGATTTCCAGTTAATTCTTGTATATATTCGATATTATATGGGGTATTTTCTTCAACGATGTGACGAGCGGTCACGACATCGTCCACGTCCACGTATAAAGAGTGTGTTTGTTCTCTTTTAGGGTTACGTTCTTTTGTTTCTTGATAATAAACTTTGTAGATCATGTGTATGTTCTCCTTTATTGCATCTTTATTTATTTGACTTTTTACTTAAATTTATAAGTGAAGATTGATCCAAAATAGGTCCGTTTTTGGCAACTTAATCATCTATAATTGTTGAAAGTAGTTAGCAATTATATCTTTTTAAGTTATAACCAATTATCCATTGATAGTTTATCACACAAATAAAAATAAGTATAGAAATGCGCCGGCAAAAACAAGAAAATTACATGAAAATATAAAGTCCCTTATGAAGAAAAGGATGGTGTATTTTTATATGAAAAAAGGTTTGAAAAAACTTGTTAAAAACGCTTCTCATTTTCTTTACTTTTTTCATATCTATATGCTATCTTTAAAGTAATTGCTCAAAAAAAGGAGGGATAAATTTGAAATTAATGTTGCATTATACTTTGAAAAACAAAGGGTTATTATTCTTTAATTTCATTTGTGTTTTCGGGTTTATTATTATTGAACTAGGATTACCTACATTGTTAAGCCAAATGATCGATGTGGGGGTCGCCAATAATGATGATGCGTATATTAAAAAAATAGGCTTAATCATGTTAGCAGTGGTCGTTGTTGGTGTATTAATGAATATCTCTTTAGGATATTTTATGTCCCGTATCACTACTAATGTAACAGCCTCCATTCGCCAAGATCTTTTTGAGAAAATACAAGGATATTCTCATAATGAATATGAACAACTAGGTGTTCCGTCATTAATTACTCGTGTAACTAATGACGCTTATCAAATTATGTTGTTTATGCAAAACCTTTTACGGACTGGCTTTATGACGCCGATGATGTTTATTGCAAGTCTGGTTATGGTCATACGAACGAGTGCAAGTTTAGGTGCTTATGTCTTAGTGGCATTGCCATTCTTGTTGATCGGTGTTGTAGCGATCGCTCGTTTTTCTGACCCATTATCCAGGAAACAACAAGGAAATTTTGACCGGTTAAATAATATTTTACGAGAAAACTTGTCAGGATTACGTGTCATTCGCGCTTTTGTTAATGAAGATTTTGAAGAAGGACGTTTTGGTAAAGTAAATGACGCTTTTGAAAAAAGTTCCAAAAACTTGTTTCGTTTGATGTCTTCAGCGCAGCCAGGATTTTTCTTTCTATTTAATACCGTGATGGCTTATATCATCTGGCAAGGAAGTATCCAAATAGATGCTGGAACATTAGAAGTGGGGAATTTGATTGCTTTTATTGAATATATATTCCACGCATTGTTCTCCTTTATGATGTTTTCTACGATTTTTATGATGTATCCAAGAGCGGCAGTATCAGCAAACAGAATTCAAGAAGCAATGGATACTGAACCTATTATAGAAAATAAAGAAAATGGCGTAACGACAACAGAAACGAATGGTTACTTAGCCTTTGACGATGTTACTTTTGCTTATCCAGGACATGCCGAGGCTCCAGTGATTCGTGACGCGACCTTTTCAGCCAAACCCGGCGAAACAGTCGCTTTTATCGGGAGTACCGGTAGCGGAAAATCTACTTTAATTCAATTGATCCCTCGTCTTTATGATGTTAGTGAAGGTGAAATTTTGGTAGATGGTGTTGATGTTCGCGATTATGATATTGCTGCTTTACGTCAGAAGATTGGTTATGTACCGCAAAAAGCGGTCTTGTTTTCTGGAACGCTCAGAGAAAATCTTCTCTACGGGAATAAAGACGCAACTGATGAAGAACTGTATGAAGCCATAGATATCGCACAAGCTAGCGATTTTGTTTCTGAGTTGGCCGATGGCTTAGATACACAGATTGCTGAAGGTGGCTCTAATTTTTCTGGCGGACAAAAACAACGTTTAGCTATCGCTAGGGCGGTTGTAAGAAGACCTGATCTTTATATATTTGATGATAGTTTTTCTGCTTTAGACTTTGCGACAGACGCAAAGTTGCGTGAAAGAATCGATAAAGAAACAACAAATGCCACCGTATTGATTGTTGCTCAACGAGTGAGTACGATTATGGGTGCAGATCGAATTATTGTATTGAACGAAGGAAATATTGTCGGTATAGGAACACATGAAGAGTTACTAAAATCTAGCTCCGTTTACTACGACATTGCTTCGTCTCAATTAACGAAGGAGGAGTTAGGACAATGAATACTTTTTCTTCTTTAAAACGTGTAGGACAATATATAAAACCTCAAGTTTCGCACACCAAATTCGGTAGATAAGCCTTGATATAATTGGGCAGCGTATCGATCCAGAGCTGCAGTTGACTTTCAATGAAGTCTTGTAGTTTATGACTCGCTTTTTCACTGACTGCTTGCAAAATGTCCATTAGTTCTAATAAAGCCACCGACCAGTCAAGTTCTTTTATTTGGTCAGCAAGTTCATAAAATAAGCCGCCTAAGGTCCGCTCGTCATTGGCACAGCGTTGTTGCCAACTTAATAAGATGTAGCGCGTGAACACAATGGTGGTATGACAAATCAAGGCTTGATAATTGCGCGTTTGGGTTTCTTGTGACAAATGAAGGAGAGATTTGGAAACTTTAAAGAACGTTTCTATGTCCCAGCGAACCGAGTACGTCTTCACGATTTCTTGGGATGACAAAGTCAGGTCATCTGTCATAAGGGCTAACCAAGCACTTTGGTTATTCCGATTTTTGACAAAAACGATTTTGACGGGGGTCTTCCCGCTGCTTGGCTGAACAATAATAGAGGAAATGATGGCTTCTTGACAGTATTCCTTTATTGACTTTTGGTAGAGTTCGCTTAATTTATATAAACGTCTTTGATAAAAATATTGGGTCTTGCCATTTTTTGCCATACCTAGGGTATGGATGCCTAAATCATGCAAACGATCGATCATTTTAGGAGAGGTAAACCATTTATCCATTAACACATGACTGGCGTAAACGCCTTGATCAAGGGCTCTTTGCACCATCTCAATGGCCACATCAGGCATAGATCGTTGGGCTTCTTTGAAGCGTTTTGCCCCACTCGTTCTTTGATCACTTTCCGCTTGTTTTTGATTGACTTGGTTTTTGCCTGAAAGCAATCCAAAATCAATAGGAATAAAAGAGTACCCATCAGAAAAGCCTAAAGTTAGCATGCGATAGCCTTTATAACCTTTTTGTAAAGCATGATCCCAAAGGCGCGCCAAACCAGGCACTTTCTGACTTCGATTTCGATAGAACGTTGAGTCATCCAAAACAAGCGTACGTAGATGGGTACTTGGATCTGTTAATCGATGGATCTTTTCGATCACAGAAGCACTAAAACGAAGCAGAAAGCTACGCCAATTATTGTGCGGATCGTTCATCAAACGGTAAACGGTATCTTTCTTCATATATTGATCTGCTTCACGTCCGCTGAGGACTTGGTTCAAGGTCTTGCCCTTAAACACTAAACTGAAAAGAAAAGTAAAAATAATGGCGGGAGAATAGCCTTTTTGCTTACAAATAGAGGTTTGTCGTAAACATTTCAGGACGTTCAGTTCAGAAAAAATTGCGTTCATTTCATTTGGTAATTGATTTTTGATGTTTTTTAAGTGTATCATAAGAGCAAGAACTCCTTGTTTTTAGATTTGTCGTTAAATCCATTATAAAACAAAAGGAGTTCTTTTTGTATCCTTTGAACAAAAGTCAAGCGAACCATTATTTTACTATCAGCGTTGTTCTATCAAAGGGACATCATCATTTTGGGTATGCGAAACTTGAGTAAAACCTTATAAATTTAAATTTATTTTCGTCATGTTTCTGGTAGTTGCAACGGTGGGTTTTAATACCGCCTTGCCTTATGTTACAGGACTTCCGACCACAGAAATCAGTCGTAATATTTCAAATGGCGATCCGATAAATTTTGCTTACATCAAACAAACTGTAATCGCCATTGTCCTTATTGGTATTGGTTATGGGGGATCACAATTGGCTGCTGGTTTGTTAATGACCGGTGTTGTACAATCGGCGATGAAGGATTTGCGTAAAGATATTTCGCATAAAATCAATCGGTTGCCGGTTTCTTATTTTGATACTCACCAACAAGGGAATGTATTCTCACGTGTAACGAATGACGTGGATGTTGTTAGTGGCGCTTTACAACAATCATTAGTTCAATTAGTGAATGCTTTTTTGAGTATTGTATTATCTGTCTCAATGATGTTTTATATTAATGTTTATATGGCACTAGCAGCTGTACTTATGATTCCAGCTTCCTATTTTATTTCGCGTTTTGTTATTTCAAAATCGCAAAAATACTTTAATGGAATGCAAAACTCTTTAGGTGAAATGAATGGTTTTGTACAGGAACATATGACAGGTTTTAATGTCATTAAACTTTTTGGACGTGAACATGAAACATCCGAAAACTTTAGAAAAGTAAATCGCTCTGTTAAAGAAAATGGGTTTAAAGCGCAATTTATTTCAGGACTTATGATGCCATTGGTTCAATCAACGGCTTACTTAACTTATATAGTGATTGCGGTTTTTGGTAGTTTAAATGTCCTAAGTGGTGTGATTGTGGTTGGTCAACTACAAGCTTTCATCCAATATATTTGGCAAGTCAGTCAACCAATGGGAAATATCACGCAATTATCTGCTATGCTACAAAGTGCTTCTGCTTCTTCTCGTCGTGTATTTGAAGTTTTAGATGAAGAAGAAGAAAAAGCAAGTGAAAATGAAGTAGCTTTGCCTGCATATGTCCAAGGTGATGTTGAATTTGATCATGTTTATTTTTCTTATAAACAAAATGAGCCATTGATCGAAGATTTGAACTTGAGTGTAAAAGCAGGTCAGACCGTAGCGATCGTTGGTCCAACTGGCGCTGGGAAAACAACTATAATCAATCTGTTGATGCGTTTTTATGATGTAGATGATGGCGCGATCAAAATCGACGGGATTGATACTAAGGAAATGAACCGAAGTGATGTTCGTTCATTATTTGGTATGGTATTACAAGATGCTTGGCTCTACGGTGGGACAATCGCAGATAATATTCGTTTTGGTAAGTTAGATGCTACCGATTATGAAGTAGTAGATGCTGCTAAAACAGCCAATGTTGACCACTTTATCCGGACGATACCAGAAGGCTATGATATGGAAATTGCTTCAGAAGGAGATAATGTTTCTCTTGGACAAAAACAATTATTAACAATTGCAAGGGCAATTATTTCTGATCCTGAAATTTTGATCTTAGATGAAGCAACCAGTTCAGTAGATACCCGTCTAGAAGCATTGATTCAAAGAGCAATGGATCAAGTGATGAAAGGACGGACCAGTTTCGTTATTGCCCATCGCTTGTCAACCATTCGTGATGCGGATTTGATTTTAGTTATGGATCATGGTTCTATTATCGAACAAGGAACGCATGATACTTTACTTGCTAAAAATGGTTTTTATGCAGAGCTATATAATAGCCAATTTGCAGACCAAGAATAAGAGAAAAAGCGGCGCTGACTATAAGTTGGTGTCGCTTTTTTGTTGCTAGTGAGTGATATGATATACTTTACAAAAGAAGGGAAGTTAAACAAAGGAGCCTTCATTTTAGATGAAATGAAAGGAAGTTTAGAAAAGGAACCTTCATTTTATCCAAAATCAAGGGAAGTTCGAGAGAGGTCCCTTCATTTTGATAATAATGAAGGGAAGTTTGAGAAAGAAACCCTCATTTATAATTTTATATTCTTATTTTAATTGGATTAGAAAGAGGAAACTATGAAAAATTTTGTTGCAGAAAATGCTACGATTGTTGGAAATGTGACTTTGGGCAAAGAGGTAACTGTTTGGTTTAATAGTGTGCTTCGTGGTGATTACGCCCCTATTTTTGTAGGAGATAGGACGAATGTTCAAGACGGAACAGTGATTCATGTTGATCATGATATTTCTTGTGTGCTCGGTAACAACATTACTGTAGGACATCAGTGCTTGTTGCATAGTTGTAAAATTGAAGACGGCGCTTTAATCGGTATGGGTTCGATTGTTATGAATAATGCAATGATAGGGGAGAACAGTATGATTGGTGCCGGTTCCTTAGTGACCCAAGGAACAGTGATTCCGCCAAATTCCTTAGCTTTAGGACGACCAGCAAAAGTGATTAGAGAATTAACGCCAGAAGAAATTAAAGGCAATAAAGAAAACGTAGATCATTATTGCCAATTAGGCAAAGATTATCTGGACGGCAAGTACACTGAATATAAAAAGAATTAGGTCCTAATAGTCTTCTTAAATTATTATTAAATACAAAAAAGCCATTGCCTTTACCCAAAATAGTAAAGACAATGGCACTTTTAATCATTGTTTATTTGTTGGTCATGATGTCATCTATCAAGCCGTATTCTTTGGCTTCTTCAGCAGTCATGTAATTATCACGGTCGGTATCGCGTTTGATTACTTCAAGTGATTGACCTGTACGTTCAGCCAAGATTTCATTTAAGCGATCACGTGTTTTCAAGATATGACGAGCAGCAATTTCGATTTCAGTTGCTTGTCCTTGCGCACCGCCTAATGGTTGGTGAATCAAGATTTCAGCATTTGGTAAAGCAAAACGTTTGCCCTTGGTACCAGCGGTTAATAGGAAACTTCCCATAGAGGCTGCCATACCTAATACGATGGTTTGCACGTCAGCTTTGACAAAGTTGATGGTATCATAAATGGCAAAACCAGCTGTCACACTACCACCTGGCGAATTAATGTACAAATAAATATCTTTTTCCGAATCTTGTGCATCTAAAAATAGTAGTTGTGAAATGATGGAGTTAGATAGATCATCGGTTACTTCACCACTTAGCATAATAATACGATCTTTTAATAAACGAGAGTATATATCATACGCTCTTTCCCCTTGGGCTGATTGTTCAATTACTGTTGGAATTAAATTCATTTCATGTTCCTCCTTTTAAATCATAGAAAATATAGACGTTTAAAAGACATTATATCACGTCCATTTATCTTTTTCTAATAGCTAGTATACATATTTGGTCAATAAAGGTCAAATATAAAACCTTGGCTATGATAAAGAAAATTTGGTAGAATAAAGACATCAATTATTTTTTAATGGGGAGGCAAGTTAAATGCAAGTTTTTATCGCAAGCTTATTAGGAGTGCTAATTGGCGCATTGGTTGTAACGGTCGCGTTTAATTTACGTATACGATATGATCAACGTAAAGATGAAAAAAGAAGAATGCTAGAGCATAAGGTCAAAGAGATTGAAACTTTAGTATTATTAAATAAAAAAATAGTAGAAATTTTGGATAAACGGGTCATTATGATGGAGCAATACACCAGTTTTAACGCTTTTGATGATTGCTATATTACGGTGGATGATTATATTTATTTACATTCTTTTGCAGCTCAAAATAGCTTTTATTTACCTAATTATTTTTTGGATGAGTTTTTTAAAAGAATTGCTACTCGTAAGGTCGTTTTATCTCCTGAAGAAACGGTTCAAATTGGCGGCTATACATTTAAAGGCGCGCGTATGTTGGTCGAAGAACTTTCTGATGAGTTAACAGAAATGATTTATGAAAAGAAAAATCAAATGAAAAAAGTCAGCGATGAACCGTTGACCTACTTTTCCAAACCTTTATAATGAGCCAAAAGAAGAGACAAAGCGCTGTTTCTTCTTTTTTTGTTGATTTTATCGTTACATGTTACAATATTTCTGATTGGAGTGAGACCGATGAAAATTTTTGCTCATAGAGGAGCTAGTGGCACAAGGCCCGAGAATACTTTGCCTTCGTTTGCTGAAGCGATTCGCGCAGGAGCAGAAGGTATTGAATTAGATGTTCAACTAACGAAAGATAATGAGCTAGTTGTTATGCACGATGAACAAGTAAATCGCACGACCAATGGTAAGGGTGCTATTAAAGATAAAACACTTGCGGAAATAAAAGCATTGAATGCGGGCAGTTGGTTTGATGAAAAATATGCATCAACTAAAGTGCCCACGTTAAAAGAAGTGACTGACTTACTGATTGCACGAAATTATCGAGGGATCGTAGAAATTGAACTTAAAACAAATGTGGAAGACTATCCGGGTATTGAAGAAAAAGTTTCGGATCTTATGCTGAGTCAAGAATGGCCATTTATTTATTGGTATTCCAGTTTTAATTTAGATACATTAGAACGTATTCATAAACTTGAACCTAAAACGCGAATTGATTTAGTAATGAAGGATTCAGAAGAAGCGACGAATATGGCGATGGATCGTTCATATATCAAGGGCATTCACCCGAGTCTTGATTGGGCCTTGGCACATGATGCAGAAGTTCCTAATTATCCTATTGATGTTCGTCCATGGACCGTCAATGATGAAGAAAACTTAAAAAAAGTAATGGACCTACAAGTTTCCGGCGCGTTTACTGATTTTCCGGAAGAAATACAATTGGCTAAGAGAAGGAATCAACAAAAGACATGAAAAAAGTGTTAGTCATTGCAGGACCGACAGCTGTCGGGAAAACAAGCCTGAGCATTCAACTAGCTAAATCTTTTGCGGGTGAAATCATAAGCGGTGACTCTATGCAAATTTATCGACAATTAGATATCGGTACGGCCAAAGTTACCGAAGAAGAAAAAGAGGGAGTCTCTCATCATTTAATCGATATTTGTGATATCGGAGATCGTTATTCTGCAGCCGACTTTCAAAAGCAAGGACGGCAAAAAATTACTGAAATTTGTAACAGAGGGCATTTACCTATTATTGTGGGAGGGACTGGATTGTATATTCAATCCCTCCTTTATGATTATCAATTAGGTGCAACGCAAAAAGAGCAGGATGATAAACTTCGTCATAAATATGAAGTTTTTGCAGAAAATGAAGGTCCACAAGCACTTTTTGAATTATTAGAAAAAAAGGACCCTTTAGCTGCTAAAAAGATTCATATGAACAATCAGCGTAAAATTATTCGCGCTTTAGAAGTAAAAGAGAAAACCGGAAGAAGTATTATTGCGCCAGAAAAAGCGCCCAAACCATTATATGATAGCTTTATGATTGGACTAACCACTGATCGTTCGCTTTTGCATGCGCGTATTAATACACGTGTGGATGATATGATACAAAGTGGACTTATCACAGAAGCAGCGTTAGTAAAAAAATATCCCGACAGTCAGGCAGCAAAAGGAATTGGCTATAAAGAGTTTTTTCCATACTTTGCCAAAGAACGTAGTCTTCAAGAAACGACCGATCTTATCAAACGAAATTCAAGGCGCTATGCCAAAAGACAGTTGACTTGGTTTAATAACCGCATGTTTTTTCATTGGTTCGATTTGTTCCAAGAACCTCAGGAAATAGCACAGATCAAAAAAGAAGTCGCACAGTGGTTGGAGGTGTAGTATGGTAAAAAAAGAACGAGTGATTTTAGTTGGCGTACAGACGCCGGAAAATCATCATAATTTCGCAGAATCTATGCTTGAATTGAAAAATTTGGCACAAACTGCTAATGGTACCATGATTTCTTCTATCGAACAAAATCGAGAACAATTTGATCATCAAACCATTATCGGTAAAGGAAAGTTGGAAGAATTAAGACAGACGATTGACAAAGAAGCGATCGATTTGGTGATTTTTAACCATGAGTTAACACCAAGACAAGGGCAAATTATTGAAGACGCATTGGAGGCGCCTACCATTGATCGGATTCAGTTAATTCTAGATATCTTTGCCAAACGTGCACGTTCCAAAGAAGGTAAACTGCAAGTAGAATTGGCGCAATTAGAATACTCCTTTCCTCGGATCATCGGTCAAGGAAAAACCTTGTCGCGACTTGGAGGTGGTATTGGTACCCGAGGCCCCGGGGAAACTAAACTAGAAACTGATCGACGTTTAATTCGCAAAAAAATGACAAGTATTCGCCGTGAGCTAAAAGAAGTGGAGCAACATCGCCAAAGAACACGTCAACAAAGAAATGAACAACAAGTATACCAAATTGGTCTAGTTGGCTATACCAATTCTGGAAAATCGACCTTACTTAATTTATTGACAAGCGCAGATGCTTATGAAGAAAATCAATTATTTGCAACGCTGGATCCACTGACTAAAAAATGGCGCTTGCCAGAAGGTTTTGAAGTCACGATTACTGATACAGTTGGTTTTATACAAGACTTACCCACGCAATTAATTGACGCTTTTCACTCAACTTTGGAAGAAAGTCAAAATATGGACTTATTACTGCACGTGATTGACGCTTCTGCTGAAAATCGGCAGCAACAAGAGCAAACGGTTTTAAAGTTGATGGACGACTTGCAATTGCGTCAAATTCCAGTTTTGGTGGTTTATAATAAAGCGGATTTGATAGATAAAGAGCAATTTGTTCCCACATTATTTCCTTATGTCTTAGTTTCAGCAAAAGATCCTGCTAGTAAGGATAAACTCATTGAAGCGATCCAATCAATTATGAAGGAAAAATTACAGCCTTATACTTTAGTTTTAGCGCCGGATGAAGGACGTTTGTTAGAAAAATTAAAACAAAATACATTGCTTGTTTCAACCGATTTTGAAGAAGAAAAACAGCAGTATGTAGCCAAAGGTTTTGCTAAAGAGCACTCTTTTGCTATTACTCGTATGGAACAGGCAAAGTAGGAGCAGCGGGATTGTCTGACTGCTCTTATTTTTTTTGTGTTAGCTTTTATAACATAAACTGTTGACAGCTATAACATAAATTGGTATAGTTGCTAGGTAGCTTGACCGAATGAAAGAAAGAGGAGTAAGCCTATGAGTGAAAAAGAGCTGCGGCGTTCAATGTCAGTTTTTCCAATTGGTACAGTCATTAAATTAACGGATTTAAGCGCGCGCCAAATTCGTTACTATGAAGAACAAGATTTAATTCATCCTGAAAGAAGCGAAGGCAATCGACGTCTATATTCTTTAAATGATATAGATATCCTGCTAGAAATTAAAGATTATCTTTCAGATGGTTTAAATATGGCCGGTATCAAGCATGTTTATAAGATGCGAAAAGAAGAAGAAAAACAAGCAAAAAATAAAAAACCGTTAACAGATAAAGATGTCCGACGTATTTTTTATGATGAAATTTTATCCCAAGGTGGACTCAATCCCAAAGGTCCTTTTGATTCTCAACGCCCTAAGCTATAGTTTTACCGTACTTACTTGTCTCTTACTACAAACCGCCGTAAAGGAAGGAAAAATATATGCCAAAAGTAGATTATACCGCAGAACAGATTAAAGAGATTGCCAAAAAAGAAAATGTTCGATTTTTACGACTAATGTTTACCGATATTAGTGGTATGATAAAAAATGTAGAAGTACCGATCAGTCAGATGGATAAAGTACTGGACCAAAAAATGATGTTCGATGGTTCTTCTATTGAAGGATTTGTGCGCATTGAAGAAAGTGATATGTACCTATATCCTGATTTAACCACTTGGATGATTTTTCCCTGGGAAGCTGAACATGGTAAAGTGGGTCGTTTAATTTGTGATATTTACAATGCTGATGGTACACCGTTTGCGGGCGACCCTCGTGGAAACTTAAAACGGGTATTAAGACATATGCAAGAATTAGGATTTTCTTCTTTTGAACTAGGGCCAGAGCCAGAATTTTTCTTATTTCAACTTGACCAAAATCAAAATATCACTCAACATTTGAATGATCATGGCGGATACTTTGATTTTGCTCCTATGGATTTAGGGGAGAATTGCCGACGTGATATTGTGTTAGAGTTAGAAAAACTAGGCTATGAAGTAGAAGCCTCTCATCATGAGGCAGCACCAGGACAACATGAGATCGATTTTAAATATGCAGATGCTGTCGATGCTTGTGATAGCATACAAACCTTTAAGTTAGTGGTTAAAACGATTGCTAGAAAATATAATTTACATGCGACTTTCATGCCTAAGCCAATGGAAGGAATAGCTGGTTCTGGCATGCATTGCAATATGTCTTTATTTAAGGGAAAAGAAAACGCCTTTTATGATGAAAGCGGCGAGTTGGAGCTAAGTAAAACGGCTTATCAATTCTTGGCTGGTTTAATTAAACATGCGCGAGCATATACCGCCGTTTGTGATCCGACAGTTAATTCATATAAACGCTTAGTACCCGGATATGAAGCGCCTGTACATGTGGCTTGGTCAGGACATAATCGTTCACCACTGATTCGTGTTCCTTCTTCAAGAGGCTTGTCTACTCGTTTGGAGTTGCGTTCAGTTGATCCTTCAGCGAATCCTTATTTGGCACTTGCTGCTTTGTTGGAAGCCGGACTAGATGGCGTTCAAAACGAAATGGTAGCGCCAGAAGGTGTGGATCGCAATATTTATGTGATGAGTGAAGAAGAACGTGAAACGGCACAAATTTTTGATTTACCTTCCACACTTCATAATGCACTTAAAGAATTAAGAGATGATGAAGTAATGATTAATGCTTTAGGAACTCATATCTATGAAAACTTTGTTGAAGCAAAACAAATGGAATGGGCAGCCTTTAGACAAACTGTATCAGATTGGGAAAGAGATCAGTATTTAGAACTTTATTAATAAAATTGTTTTTTAACGATTGACTTTCTTAAATGAACAAGGTAATATTTTGCTTGGGCGCTCTTATATTAAAGAGCTATGATCGTTTTAGTAAATAATGCTCCCTATTCAAACTGAATAGGGAGTTTTCTTTTATTTCTAAAAACAGCACCTGAAAAAAGGATAAGGAGTTTTTTGTTATGACCAAATACATTTTTGTAACTGGCGGCGTTGTTTCGTCTATCGGAAAGGGGATTGTAGCGGCTTCTTTAGGTCGTTTATTAAAAAACCGTGGATTGAAAGTAACGATCCAAAAGTTCGACCCTTATATTAATGTCGACCCAGGCACAATGAGTCCATATCAACATGGGGAAGTATTTGTAACAGATGATGGCGCAGAAACCGATTTGGATCTAGGACATTACGAACGGTTTATTGATATTAATTTAAACCAATATTCTAATGTTACTACGGGAAAAGTTTATTCAGAAGTTATTCGTAAAGAAAGAAAAGGCGAGTACTTAGGCGCTACGGTTCAAGTCATTCCGCATATAACCAATGAGATCAAAGAAAAAATTATGCGCGCAGCTAATATGACGGATTCAGACGTCATTATTACAGAAGTTGGCGGTACTGTTGGTGATATCGAGTCCTTACCTTTTTTGGAAGCACTACGTCAAATGAAAGGAGACGTAGGTTCAGATAACGTGCTTTATATTCATACGACCTTAATCCCGTATTTAAAAGCAGCAGGGGAAATGAAAACGAAGCCTACCCAACATAGCGTAAAAGAATTGCGAGGTTTAGGCATTCAACCCAATATTTTAGTGGTACGAACTGAAGAAGCGATTTCTCAAGGGATGAAAAATAAGCTAGCGCAGTTTTGTGATGTTGCGCCGGAAGCTGTGATTGAATCTCGTGATGTTGATACACTTTATTCTATTCCATTAAATTTACAAAAACAAAAAATGGACAAAATTGTTTTAGATCATCTGAATCTAGACGCACCAGAAGCAGATATGACAGAATGGCAAGGGTTAGTTGATCGTGTGCTGAACTTACAAAAGACTGTTCGTATTGCTATTGTAGGAAAGTATGTTGAGTTACCTGATGCTTATATTTCAGTTATTGAAGCATTAAAACATTCTGGCTTTTGTTATAATTCAGACATTGATGTTGAACTGATAAATTCTGCTGAAATTACTGCTGAAAATGTAGAAGATATATTAGGTAATGTCGATGGTATTTTAGTTCCTGGCGGTTTTGGGGATCGCGGAATTGAAGGAAAAATCGAAACCATTCGTTATGCAAGAGAAAATGACGTCCCATTTTTAGGGATTTGTTTAGGCATGCAAATGGCTTGTGTTGAATTTGCCAGAAATGTGATTGGCTTAGAAGGCGCTAATACTACCGAAAGAGATCCAGAAACGCCATACAATGTTATTGATCTGATGACTGATCAAGAAGGAGTAGAGGACTTAGGTGGAACACTACGTCTAGGACTTTATCCTTGTAAGTTGCAAAAAGGAACGAAAACAGCACAAGCTTATCAAGAAGAAGAAGTGGTACAAGAACGTCATCGCCACCGCTATGAATTTAATAATGATTTCCGTGATACTTTTGCAGAAAGTGGTATGGTTTTTTCTGGTGTATCTCCAGATAACCATTTAGTAGAAATTGTAGAAGTTCCTGAAAATAAATTCTTTGTTGGCTGTCAGTTCCACCCAGAATTAATCTCTCGTCCGAACCGTCCACAAAAATTAATTAAAGGTTTTGTGGAAGCTTCCTTGGCATCAAAAGAAGATTAAAGTATTTTAACTCGAAAAGCTGAGAGAAGCTTTTCGAGTTTTTTAAATCATAGTAAGATATTTCTTATACAGGCTTTTAAAGAATGATAAAGTTCATTTCTTTTCTGAAAATTTTCTTCTGTTCAGGTGTTTAAGACGCGAAAAAGTTGGAAAATCGACAGAATCCTCTAGATTTAGTAGAAAAAATTGGAATAATTTGCTAAAATAAAGATGTTGACTAAGTAAGACTTAGTAAAAAACGTTCAATTAAAATTTAGGAGGAAACTATTATGTCATTAGTATCAGGCTCAGAAATTTTTAAGGAAGCACGTAAGAATGGGTATGCAATTGGCGCTTATAACACAAACAACTTAGAATGGACCCAAGCGATTCTTCAATCTGCGCAAGAAAAAAATGCACCAGTATTAATCCAAACTTCTATGGGCGCTGCAAAATACATGGGCGGTTACAAATTAGTTGTTGATATGGTAAATAACTTAATTGATTCAATGAACATTACCGTTCCTGTTGTTCTTCATTTAGACCATGGTGAATATGAACATGCGTTAGAATGTATCGAAGCTGGATATACTTCAGTAATGTTTGATGGTTCATCTCTCCCTTTTGAAGAAAACCTGGCAAAAACAAAAGATGTTGTCAAAAGAGCACATGCAAAAGGCATGTCTGTTGAATGTGAAGTAGGAACAATTGGTGGCGAAGAAGACGGCATTGTGGGTACAGGTGAATTAGCTGATATCGACGAATGTATTCAAATGGTTAATACAGGTATTGACTTCTTAGCTTGTGGTATTGGTAATATCCATGGCGTATACCCTGAAAACTGGAAAGGTTTAGACTTTGACCATTTACAAGCTATCACAGAAGCTGTAGGTAAAGATGTGCCATTAGTACTACATGGTGGTTCAGGTATTCCACAAGACCAAATTGAAAAAGCTATTACAATGGGAATTTCAAAAGTTAATGTAAACACTGAATTCCAAATTGCATTTGCTAAAGCAACTCGTCAATACATTGAAGATGGCAAAGACCAACAAGGCAAAGGCTTTGACCCTCGTAAATTATTGGCGCCTGGTAAAGAAGCAATCATCAAGGAAGCTAAAAACCATATTGATTGGTTCGGTTCAGCTGATAAAGCTTAACTCATCCTTTCGATAGCTCTCACGGACCAAAACAATGGTTCGTGAGTTTTTTTAGCTTTTTTCAAGTTTCTTATTATGGTAGAATAAGGTTCGTATGTATAATTACATTAAAAAATAATTAATAGGTGAAAAAAATGAAAAAATTTGTGATTCACGGCGGCCAACCGTTGTCAGGTGAAGTAGCTGTTAGCGGAGCTAAAAATAGTGCCGTCGCTTTGATTCCCGCTGCAATTTTAGCAGATTCTCCAGTTACACTTGAAGGAGTACCCGACATTCAAGATGTCCATTCTTTAATTGAAATCCTCGAAATCACGGGTGTAAAAACCACTTTTGAAAATAATCAACTTGAAATTGATCCAACTCTTACTGTTTCCGTTCCGATGCCAAGTGGAAAAATTAATAGTTTACGTGCTTCTTATTATTTTATGGGCGCGTTGTTAGGCAAATTCGGCGAAGGTGTAGTGGGCTTACCCGGTGGTTGCGATCTAGGTCCACGGCCGATCAATTTACATATTAAAGGTTTTGAAACCTTAGGGGCGCAAGTGACAAACGAACACGGTGCCATGTATTTACGTACGAAAGAAGAAGGACTGCAAGGAGATCGTATTTTCTTGGATATGGTTTCTATTGGCGCTACGATTAACGTGATGTTAGCTGCTGTAAAAGCCAAAGGACGTACGATTATTGAAAATGCCGCAAGAGAGCCAGAAATTATTGATGTAGCTACTTTGCTGAATAATATGGGTGCCAAAATTCGTGGTGCCGGTACAGATGAGATTCGTATCGAAGGTGTTGAAAATCTACATGGTTGTCGTCATGCGATTATCCCCGATCGAATTGAAGCAGGAACTTATTTGGCTATGGCAGCTGCTTGTGGTGAAGGTGTTAAAATCAAAAATGTTATTTATGAACACTTGGATAGTTATATTTCTAAATTAGAAGAAATTGGTGTGGAGTTAGACATTACTGAAGACGCAATTTATGTGCCTAAGACAGAAAACTTACAAGCAGTATCTGTAAAAACCTATCCTTATCCAGGTTTAGCTACTGATTTACAGCAACCACTTACGCCGCTTTTACTAAAAGCAAACGGGAGTTCTGAGGTTATCGATACGATTTATTCTAAACGTATTAATCATATTCCAGAATTAGTTCGTATGGGTGCCAATGCTTCGATTGAAGGAAATACGATGATTATTAATGGTTCTAGTCAATTACATGGTGCAGAAGTAGAAGCCTCCGACTTGCGAGCAGGGGCTTGCTTGGTTACTGCCGGTTTGATGGCAGAAGGTATTACAACTATTGGTGGTGTAGAATACATTTTGCGTGGTTATGATCATATTATTGAGAAATTAACAAAGCTAGGAGCCGATATAGAAATGGTAGAGGATGAAAAATGAGCGACTATTTAACAATGGCGGAATTAGACAATATGACGCTAAAAGAAATCTATAATTACGCACGAGATTTTAAAATTTCGTATTATAGTCAAATGAACAAAAAAGAATTATCTTTGGCTGTTATTCGCGCACAAGCGGAAAAACAAGGTTTCTTCTATATGGAAGGAATTTTAGACATTATTTCACAAGACAGTTACGGTTTTTTGCGTCCGATTAACTATGGACCAAGTGCTGAAGATATTTATATTTCCAATTCACAAATTCGTCGTTTCAGCTTAAGAAATGGGGATAAGGTCGCAGGTAAAGCGCGTCCACCTAAAGAATCTGAACGTTATTATGGTTTAATGCATGTGGAAAGTGTTAATGGAAAAAATCCGGAAGAAGCTAAAAAACGTCCACATTTTCCAGCTCTAACAGCACTTTACCCAGAAACGCCGTTTACATTGGAAACCACACCAGGAAGAATTTCTACAAGGATTATGGATTTATTTTCACCCGTTGGCTTTGGGCAACGTGGACTGATTGTTGCGCCTCCTAAAGCAGGGAAAACTAGTATTATAAAAGAAGTTGCCAACGGAATTACAGAAAACTATCCTGATGTAGAATTAATTGTGCTCTTAATTGATGAGCGTCCTGAAGAGGTTACTGATTTAGAACGAAGCGTAGATGGTGAGGTTGTTTATTCCACTTTTGATCTGCAGCCTAATAATCATACACGCGTTTCAGAGTTAGTCTTAGAACGGGCAATGCGTCTAGTCGAAGATAAACGTGATGTCGTTATTTTAATGGACAGTATTACGCGTTTAGCACGTGCGTATAATTTGGTCGTACCTCCCAGTGGACGTACTTTAAGTGGTGGGATTGATCCAGCGGCTTTATATAAACCTAAAAAATTCTTCGGCGCTGCCAGAAATATTGAAGAAGGCGGTAGTTTAACCGTTTTAGCTACGGCTTTAGTAGATACAAGCAGTCGTATGGATGATGTGATTTATGAAGAATTTAAAGGTACAGGAAATATGGAAATGCATCTTTCCCGTCAATTAGCTGAAAGAAGAGTATTCCCGGCAATTGATCTGAAACGTTCCAGTACTCGTAAAGAAGAATTGTTAATGAGTCCAGAGCAATTAGAAGAAACTTGGCGTTTGCGTAACAATATGTTGGGTGATTCTTTAGAGTATACAGAACAATTTATAAGCTTCTTGAAAAAAACGAAGACAAACCAAGAGTTTCTTGACTCTTTTCATGATGTTTCATTTACCGATAAAAAGGCAAAAAGATCAACGAGGAAGTAGCTGAAATTAACTGTAAAGAAATCAGCGGAGTCAATTGCATTCAAATTGAAAAAATGTTAATATGTTACGTGTTGTAAAGAAACACTCTGATTTAGCAAATAATTCAGGGCAAAGGAGAGTAATAATATGAGACAAAATATCCATCCAGAATATCATCCAGTTGTATTTATGGATTCAACAACAGGTTTTAAATTTTTGTCAGGTTCAACAAAAAATTCAGAAGAAACCATTGAATGGGAAGACGGCAACACATATCCAGTTGTACGTGTTGAAATCTCTTCCGATTCACATCCATTCTATACTGGACGTCAAAAATTCACGCAAGCAGATGGCCCAGTGGACCGCTTCAACAAGAAGTATGGTTTCAAAGACGCCAACGCAGCGGAATAAGGAAAAGGCTGAATTACCAGCTTTTGGGGGGTATCCTATGCCGAGGATATCCTCTTTTTTGCGTTTTGACCATACTTTTGACCATGCTTTTTAAGTAGTGCAAAAGGCTATCAGTTTTTGAATGAACATTTCTCAATAATTTTTAGTAGTTTACACTAGTGACAAATTTAATGGGACATTTAATATATTTTGAGTAGGAGTGTTTCTATGAAACCGGAAAAGGTTTTACCTTATAGGATACGCTTGTGTTATTTTCATCGTGGATAATCTTATTTTCCATGATACAAACTCTTTTAAATTTATTATAAAAATCATAGGTTTCTCTATTTTTTTAATTGTGTTAGATAAACTTGGTTCATTTTTGAATAAAAAATAATATGAATACTCCTTTCATATACATAAATGTTTATGTACTTTTGAATTTGCTAATAATCTTTTTGCTAGATTAATTCCTCATCTGTAATTTTTATAGGAAAAAGCTAATTCTTTACTTTTTCTAACTGTTAAGTTATTATTAGAATGAAAATTATGAAGGAAGGAAGTATACAATGACTGCATCTATGAGATTGCGCTTTGCACTTTTGAATCAATAATTAAATATAAATTCAAAAGTCTTAGGAATAGCGATTTCAAGGGATGAGTGTATACTTTTCTATAAAATAAAAATTGAAATGGCAAGGATAGTTCCGTAGAAGACTATCCTTTTTTGTGTACTCATTTTTTTCCTTTTCCTAAGTAAGAAAGGGAATATATCATGGAACAATTAACAATTAAATTAAAAAATATACAGCAAAATTTTGGCGCAAAAGAAGTATTAGCAATTGATGAATTATCTGTTTATGAAAACGACCGCATCGGTATTATTGGCGGAAATGGAGAGGGGAAATCTACGCTCTTAAAAATTATTCATGGTGATTTAATCCCTGAAGGTGAAGTTCAAAGAGAAGTAGCATTCAATTATTACCCGCAAATAGCAGAGGTGGATGAATTATTGAATATTGATTCACTTGATTGGGCATTGATGAGTCAGTTTGATGTTCCTAAAATTAATTTACAGACATTAAGCGGTGGAGAAAGCTCGAAATTTTGGCTAGCACAAATACTTTCAGTGTATCAAATGGGCCTTTTGTTGGACGAGCCAACGACTCATCTTGACCGGGAAAGTGTAAAAAAATTAGTGGAAGAATTACGTTATTACTATGGAACGTTGCTGTTTGTGAGTCATGATCGTTATTTTTTGAATCAATTAGCCGATAAAATATGGGAAATTCAAGATGGTAAAGTTGTTGAATACGAAGGCGATTATGATTCTTACAAAGAGCAAAAAGAACAGGAACATATAAAAAATGAACGTGACAAGGAAAACTATTTACAAGAGAAAAGACGTTTAGAAACAGCGATTGCTAAAAAGAAAGAACAAGCAGAAAAGGCAAGCAAAGTATCTAATAAGAAAAAACAACAGAGTATTCGTCCCGATCGTCTTTCTTCTTCAAAACAAAAAGATACGGTGCAAAAATCGATGCAAAAGTCTGCTAAGTCAATGGAATCACGTTTGTCTCAGCTTCAAGAAGTCAGAACAGAAACCAAAGAACAAGAAATTCATTTTCCTACGCCAAAATCAGTAGAAATTCATAATAAATATCCTATTCGTGGAGAAAATCTACAATTAACAGCCGGAGATAAAGTCTTATTAAAACAAACGGACTTTCAATTTGCTTTAAATAAGAAGATAGCGATTGTAGGAGAAAACGGTAGCGGTAAAACAACTTTATTGGATGCTATTGTAAATGATAGAGAAGGCGTTGTTTTATCACCTAAGGTTGCTTTTTCTTTTTACCAACAAATGGATTATAAATTGTATGGCGAAGAAAGGATGCTAACCTTTTTAATGAAACGCACGGAGTATCCAGAAAAACTGGTTCGTAGTCTTTTAAATAATTTAGGTTTTGCTCAATTAGAGATTAGTAAACCATTGTCGGCTTTAAGTGGAGGAGAAGCGACCAAACTTTCTATTGCACTGTTGTTCGTACGACCTTCTAATGTATTAATATTAGATGAACCGACGAATTTTATCGATATCAAAACCATAGAAGCTTTAGAAAAATTGATCGCAAGTTATGAAGGAACGGTTATTTTTACTTCGCACGATCCTTATTTTGTCGAAAAATTAGCCGACGAAGTTTATGAGATGAAAAATAAGCAATTGCAGCTTATGTCATAGCAGTTAAAAAAGCGTATCCCGCAAAAAGGATACGCTTTTTAATCTAGCTATTATCTTGCAGATGTTGATTTAACGCATCTATTTCTTTTTTTACTCTTAACATAGCAACAAACCAAATGATTACATAGATAAAAAGGAAAGTAAGCGTGAATCCTAGTAAAGTTCCTAATTTTAAAGAAGTCCAGCCGGCTATTGTTGCTAAAGGTAGGAAGGTCAAATAGGTAACACTAAAATGAACCAAGGTCATTTTAGTGACGCTCCAATCGGTCTGGGAATAAAAAAGACTAGCCAATGAAAATATGCTGCCTATAGCTGACCATAAAGCAATTGCTCCTAGCATGGCTTGTATTTCATTAGAAAAGTAGGACATAAACGCTGGTGATACTGGCATATACTCTGATTGGCTATAGGCTAATGAAGCAAAGACAGATAAGATTAAACCGATGAATGTGCCGAATACGATGCCGATACCTAAACAAGCTGCAATTTTTTTCATCATAATAAGCGCTCCTTTACTTTCTTTAAATATCTTTTTGAGGAACTTGTCATATGTCCATTTGACAAACGAATTAAAATTAAACCGCTTTTACTCAATTGAAAATGTTGTACGTAATCTAAGTTAATAATTTCGGTATTAGAAATACGAACAAAAGAATGAGGCAACTGTTCTTCTAATTCATATAAACGATAGGAAATAATATATTCTTGATCTTTTGTGTGACCGAAAACTTTTTTCTGACTGGAATAAAAGTTAACAAAATCATTAATTGCTATTCGATAGTTTTTGTCTTGTTTTTTTCCAACTAATGGTGTGGACTTTTGCTCGATATAGGCAACAATTTCCTTAATTTCCGATGACTGTGTTTTTGTTTTTAAAATAATCATTTCTTTGTCCAGTGCTTGATCTAATTCTAATTTTACTTTCATCTTCTTTCCCTCCTTCAAATTAAGCATAGTGGAATGATTCATAAATGTATATAACTTATGGATAAGTGGGCGTTTGTAGCAGATAGGTGGTATTAGCATAAAAAACTTGAACCTAAAATAAGGTCCAAGTTTTTCCATCATCTATAACCAATTTACAAATCTTTATACATAATATCACTAGTGGTGCATTAATATGATCAGAATATTCAGATTTTAACTTTTTTCTAAAAAATGACAAAAAAATCAAATGCTTGCGCAAAGGATGACTTTTCCAGAAAAAAATTTTCATTATTTATCTGAATACTATTGCAACAACGACAAATGCTATTTCGTCACGTAGGAACGAGCAACACCCATAATTCTTCAAAAGGTTGAAAAAGCAAGTGTTTCAATAGACGCTTGATTTGAAAAGGAGATTTCTTACTTCCTGTCTCCACTTTGAGTAAATACGTCAGTAGACTGGCAATCATGGCGAGAATGATTTGATTGCTTACCCCTTTTTCACTGTGGGAAAATAGCTTTTTTATCGTCATATGTTGCTTGATGTGCTTAAAAAATAGTTCAATTTGCCAACGAGCTTTGTACATGTCGGCCACTTCTTGGGCGGTCACATCAAAACGGTTAGTGACAAAACGTAATTGTTTTCCCTTTTCATCCTGAATCGTCACTAAGCGAAACGGGGAGGTTAAATAAACCTGCGTACCTAACACCACCATTTGGTCACGCAAAATGTTTTTACTCTGAGAAGTATCATAAGTTTCTCTGACATGGATTTTGGTGTTTTTCTTCACTCTTGTGACGAAAAAATAGCCATCGGCTTCCATTTCATCCAGTCGCTCGTAATCAATATAACCACGGTCAAAGATATAGGTCGCTTCCGGTTGATTGACAAAAACTTCTAAGTGATTGTCATCATGTTCAACCGCATTCGTGACTTCAAACTGATCCGGATACAAGTGTTCTTTATCCATAAAACAAAGTTTTAAGTGAAGCTTGATCCCCGCTTTGGTTGAGCGAAAGTCCGCCCAAGGATATCGAGTGGTATTTAACGGAAAGGTAGAAGAATCCACGAGATAGAGCGCATTTCGTTTAGTCACCGGTGTTTTTGACCGTGCTTTTTCCAGTAACTGTGCGAAAATCGCCCACAAAATTTCGTCATCCATCTGGGCGAGCTCACGGGAAAGCTGCGAATGGCTGATGGCATCTAACGCCATGGTCTGTTGTAGATCAGGGGAAACAAATGCCGTATCCATTTCACGTAAACTTTCACACTCATGATCGATGCCATAGAGAAACACCTTCAAAAAGTGTTCAAAAGCAAATTTTTTATGATACTTGTCGGCTTGAGAAATTTTCTCACGAATAGAAAAAGGTAATTTTTTGAAATTTATGTTCGAAAACCATTTATTAAAAGCTGAAATTGTTTTATACTTATCCATATTAAGTTCCTTTGTATTGGTCTTGGATAAGTCATCCAAGCTCAGTATAAAGGATTTTTTTATGAATGAAAATAGTGTGAAACATAAAGAGCTAATTTAAAATGTTTCATGCACCACTAGTGACATAATATACATATCAGAATAACGACCATCTTTTAAACGAAATCCTGCAGGAATGGTCCCCACAGTAGTAAAACCATTTTTTTGATAGATATGAATGGCAGGGAGATTGCTCGTTACTACAGCATTATACTGCATTCCGGTAAAACCTTGCGCTTTTGCTTGTATGAGTGAGTCTTCTACAAGATTAGAGAAAATTTTTCTTCCGCGGTAAGATTTATCGATGCAATAGCTCGCATTGGCAACGTGACTACAACGACCGATATTATTAGGATGAAGAACATAGAAACCAGCTAGTTTCCCTTTAATTGTCATACATCGAACAATGCTTTGTTCAGCTACATAGGTCTCAAATTCTTCTTCAGTGAATAATTCTTCTCCTGGAAAAGCATCGCCGTCTTTTAACACATCGTTCCAAACTTTTGTCATTTGAGCGAGATATTTTCTTTGATAGTTTTCAAAAGTAAACATTTTATGCTCCTTTTTATAATGTTGCCGCAATTTCTGCATCAATAATTAAGTGATCGATGATCGGTTGTTTTAACAAATGCTGGATACTAGGCGCTTTTTCTTTTCCGGAAGCTACAACAACGACTTCTGGAATGTTCATAAGGTCATCCAAATTAACACCAATCATTTTTTTTGAAATATTTGTTGGAACACTCTCGCCGTTTTTATTGAAAAATGTGGCTAAAATATCTCCAATAACATTCTTTTCTTTCATTTCACAAGCGTCTTCTTCACTAAAATAACCTAACTTTCGATAGGAGGACGATTCAATCGGATTGCCCACTGCAGTAATTGCCATATCAACATTTTTTCCTTTTTGGATAATATCACGAATAAATTGTGATTGGTCAAAGGCTTCTTTCATCTCTAAACTTTCTGCAATGGCTGGCGCATAGAAATAGTCTATATGACAATTATATTTTTGCGATAAGATAAAAGCTAAGTGGTTGGACTGGTTTTTAACATTTGATACATCAACACCACCGATAAGCGGTACGATCGATAAATCTTCAAAGTGATGATAACTGGCTGCTTCTGCAAACTTATTTAAAGTAGATCCCCAGCCAATCCCTAAATTTTTAATACGTTTTAAATTATTTTCTACAAAAGTAGCACATAGATTGCCGACTTCTTGTTTGGCTTCCTCCTCAGAAGCAGTAGCGGAGGAAATAAGAACAGTTTTTAGACCATATTTTTTAGCGAGAATTTCTTGTTGTTCAAAATTCATAATTTCTGAGTCTTGAATGGAAATTTTAACAATACCGCGATCTACAGCTTCTTTGAGTAGCGTCGCCACAGTCGGACGAGAAACATTCAATTGTTTGGCAATCTCTGTTTGATTGACATTTTCTTTATAAAAAAGGAGGGCAGCTTGTACGATCATTTTATTTCTATTGTTCAACTTGATCACCTGAATGGATTAATTTTATAAGTGCTTTTTATTATAACATAATTGTTTTAACAAATGCTAAATGTGTTTTCAATTGGAAAACTATATATTGACAGGGTTTCTTGTGAAAGTTATACTAAATTTATCAAATGTAAATAATTTTTACAAATGGAAAGGAAGAGATCGATGAAATTGCAAGCACCTTTTTTTACTTTTAATCCGAAGTCTTATTTTTATGGTAAGAAATTATTGGAATTAGCACAAAAAGCTGACACATTAGCCCAAAAGTATCCCCATTTAACGATTCTTATAACTGCGCCTTATGCTGATTTAGCAAATATCGCAAGTCATACGCAACATATTATCGTTACAGCGCAACACATGGATGGCATTGACCCAGGCAGAGGAATGGGGGCAGTATTACCAGAGTCTATTTATCAAGCAGGCACTCGAGCAGTCTTTTTGAACCATGCGGAGCATCCTTTGCAATTAACAGAGCTTATTCAATCGATGAAAAAGGCAAAAGAACTGGGAATTAAAACAATTGTATGCGCTAACTCTTTGGAAGAGGCTCGTTCAATTGCTTTACTTAAACCTGACGTTTTGCTTTGTGAACCCACTGAACTCATTGGAACGGGACAAGCAAGTGATGAAAGTTATATCCAAGAAACAAATCATGCCATAAAAGAGATTGACCCGGATATCTATATTTTACAAGCAGCTGGGATAAGTACCCCTGAGGATGTGTATCGCACGCTTAAATTGGGTGCCGATGGTACGGGATGTACAAGTGGAATCACCGAAGCAGATTTGCCTAGTCAAATGCTAGAAGAAATGATTGAATCGGTACAACGCGTTTATGAAGAAGGAAAGGATGGAAGATAATTATGAAAATTGAACATGGTTCATTAAAAGTCGAATCTAACGGATCAAAAGTCACATATTCAGATATTACCGATCAAGTACGACAAGAGATTCAAGAAGCGGGTGTGCAAGATGGTTTATGTGTCGTTAGTTCACAACATACTACTTGTTCAGTGATTTTTGAAGAGTTTGTCCATGATAAAGATTGGAACGGGGATGAATTATTACAAGTTGATCTTAATCGTATTTTGGACAAACTGATTCCCAGACAGTTAACCGAAAGTGATTATTTATATCCAGGACAAGATCACGTACAGTTTTTAGAAGAACTCTCCCAACAAACACCGGAATACCCCAACGATTTAACGACCATTTTAAATGCGGATGCTCATTTAAGAGCTTCTCTGTTTGGTTCAAGCCAAACATTGATCATTAAAGATGGCCAACCTTTAATTGGTTCTGTAGGTTATATTTATTTTGTTGATTGGGATCAAAATCGAAAACGTCATCGAACATGTAATTTATTAATAATGGGCAATTAAATAAAAGCGCTTTTACAAGAAAGATATTTAAAAAAGGAGATAAACGATGTTAGTAAATTCTAAAAACGCATTACTTACTGCTAAAGATGAAAATTTTGCCATACCAGCTACTAATTTTATTGACTTAGACAGTGCACGTTCTTATGTGAAGATAGCAGAAGAAAAAGGCTTGCCTTTAATTTTAGCGTATGCACAATCACACAGCGAAATATTAGCTATTGAAGAGGCAGCACTAATCGGTAAATTTTTTGCAGAAAAAAGTCATGTGCCGATTATCCTTCATTTAGATCATGGAGAAGATACGGATTTTATTTTCAAAGCGATTGAATTGGGCTTTACTTCGGTCATGATCGATGCTTCAAGAGAAAGTTTTGCAGATAATATTGCGATAACTAAAAGAGTTGTAGAATATGCTCATCAATTTGATGTGACAGTAGAAGCAGAATTAGGGCATGTGGGGTCAAATGATTTTTCCGAATCTCCCACACTTACTGATTCAATCTATACAGAAGTAGAAGATGTGCTTGCATTTGTTGATCAGACAAATGTGGATTCATTAGCGATTTCTATAGGAACAGCTCATGGAATTTATAAAGGGGCCCCCACGATAAACTTTGAACGACTTGAAGAAATAGATGAAATGACAACGATTCCGCTAGTGCTTCACGGCGGTTCTTCTAGTGGAGATAGCAACTTAAATCGTTGTGCAACACATGGTATTAGTAAAGTGAACATCTTTTCCGATTTTATCAATGATGCTTTTTATGCCATACAAAAAAAACAGCCTGAAGATTATCTGCAATTGAAAAATATTGCGAATCAAACAATGCTAGCTGTTTTAAATCATTACTACGATGTATTTGCGACTCGACCGATTTCTGTGTAAAAATAGCATAGAAGATTTTTTATTTGTATGTTTGAAGGGAAATACTTTATAAAAAAAGGCCTTTATTTTATACTTGTATAGGCAATTAGGACACTTGTATAAAATAAGGGGGAGTTATTTATGGATATTGTCAGTATTTTAAATGCTGTGGGTTCGATTGGGACACTTGTTATGACGATTTTTTATTGTGTTTCAATATCAATTCAACTGTACCAAATGCGTTTGGGTTTTTACCCAGCACTAGGTTTTGAGCAAACATTTATCATTCATGAAAACGGTAAGTTTAAGCTACAAAATGCGGTAGATTTATTGAAGATCGGCGAGGAAAGTATTGATTATTTTAGTTTGTATAATTTAGGCGGAGGAACTGCTAAAAACATCAATATAGATATATATTTGGATAATGAACAATTACAAAATAAATATGTGCATATCTTACCGGGCAACGAAAGTTACTTGCTTCCAGTAAACGATAAGGTTCATGATGGTTTGAAACAGGCGCTAATAGAAAAAGAGTAAACCACTGAATTGACAATTGATATGCAATACAAAAGTAGTATTAGACAAAAGTGGCAACATGCTACCTTGGTTGCTCAGTTTGATGCTTTCAATGACAATGACGCCAAAAAAACCATTTTTGAAGTGCAATTTGTTAACACTGATAGTGAAGATCATAATGATAATGACAATGACCAGCAAAATATTGAATCTAGAGAGGACTCGCAATCTTAATTGGTTGTGAGTTTTTTGATTAAACTACTACATCTAAGCAGTAGATACAAAACGAGAGATTTTTCTCTCTTTTTTTTCTGGATTACAAGGAAATATTTTTTAAATTGCTAAAGATCGGTGGGACATCGGAAAAGTCGCTTCCAATATTTTTCAGATTGGTGCCACATCAGAAAAGTTGCCTCCAATAATTATCAATAATGGTGGCAACAAGAATTTTTTTCTTGCTTAAAGTGGTTATCGCTGGCGATTTGAAAAACTTTCAAATATAATAAGAACAGAAGAAAAAGCTATTTTATTTTATGAAATAAAAAGCATGTTTATAGTTATTTTTTGAAAAATTTATTTGTTTTAGATAACATGAACTATATAAAATGAGGAGGAATCAAAATGACAACAGAGCAAACTTCAAAAGGAAACAATTCTTTTCAAGCAATGGAAGATCGTTCTCAAGCTTCTGGAGAGCTAACTTTTAACGATAAAGTGATCCAAAAAATTATCGGTATCGCGATGGAACAAATCGATGGTTTATTGAATGTTCAAGGGGGGTTCTTTTCATCAGTTGCTGATAGAATAAGCAATACAGAAAATGTTACCGCAGGGATCGATACTGAAGTAGGTAAAAAACAAGTGGCTGTAGATATGCAGATTATTTGTGAATATGGTCGAGACATCTCTGCAATATATGAACAAATCAAACAGGTCATTACTACAGAAGTGAAGAAAATGACTCGTTTAGACGTGATTGAAATTAATGTCAATGTAGCAGACATTCAAACACAAGAAGAATATGAACAAAATAAAGAAACACTAGAAGATAAAGCAAATGAAATTGCCAATTATACTTCAGAAAAAACCGAACAAGCGGCTGGGAAAATAAATGAAGGCCTGGAAAAATCCGAAACAAAAAATAAGCCCGAAGTTGAGTAAATGTTTTTCAATAGCGTGAGTACCATTGTATAGTAAAGAAAAGAGTGGGTACTCACTTCTATTCTAGCTATTGAATCTATCAGAGAGGGTGAAAGGATGGGAAAAATAAGGAAACTTTTATTTAGTATTGTGCTGCTCGGCTTACTTATTACCTTCTTTTTTGTACTGATTGAAAACCAGCAAGCAATTTATTTACCCGTTTATTTTATTTCAATGGATAATTATCCTTTGGTTGGTCCTTATATTCAAATCATACTTTTTTGCTTGAGTGTATTTTTTATCGGCTTAGCGATTCTTCTTATGCTTGTAACGATTTTTTATCCGAAAAAGAGCAATACGCTAGTGATCAAAGGTAAAAATGGGCGTTTAAGCGTTCGAAAAAGTGTTGTAGAAAACTTTGTATTAGAAACCTTAAAAAAAGAACCTTCTATTGAAAATCCTCGAGTAAAGGTTAAAATGAGTAAGAAAAAGATTAAGATCAAAATTGTCGGAGCCCTACGTAAAACGATGCGTACAACTGAAAAGCAAAATGAATTAGTTGAGCAAATACGGCATGAGGTTTCTGACTTGTTAGCAACAGATGCGATCAAAACAGAGGTTTACTTAAAAGATGAACAAGAAAATGCGGGCCCAAGAAATAGAGTAGAATAGGAAGGATGTCAAAATGCAAGGATTATTTCAGCGCTATCGATACGGCATCATTGGTGGAGGAATCGGGTTAATATTGGCAGTTCTTCTGCTAACGATCGGATTTTCCGAAACTTTATTACTTATTATTTGTATCTTTTTAGGTGCTTTTATTGGTATTTATTTAAATACTATGGGATTTTTTGATCGTTTTAAATAAAAAATGTATGAATTGGGGGAAAGACAGATGGAAAATAAAACAAACAACAGTACAACTACAACACAACAAATTTCGGGAGAATTAACTTTTGCGGATAAAGTCATTCAAAAGATTATTGGTTTGGCTTTAGCAGATATTGATGGCTTGTTGACAATCGATGGAGGATTTTTCTCAAACATTGCCGAAAAATTAGTCAATACAAATGATGTGACTACAGGCATTCATACTGAAGTTGGTACAAAACAAGTGGCTGTAGATATGGATATTGTTGTAGAATTTGGTAAAGACGTTCGAAAAATCTATGATGAAGTGAAAAAAATCATTTCCAGCGAAGTTAGTGAAATGACGCATTTAGAAGTAATTGAAGTTAATGTAAATGTAGTTGATATTAAATCGCAAGAGCAATATCAAGAAGAAAGCGAGACTGTGCAAGATAAAGTAAGCGGTGCTGCTAGCTCCACAGGTCGTTATCTTTCAAAACAAACGAATAAAGCAACGAAAAAAGCCAAAAACGAAGTACAATCAAGAACTGAACCTAGAGTTGAATAATCATTGAATTTAAAATATGTTAAAAAACGCGCTCTGTGATTTTTCACTAAAGCGCGTTTTTTGTTTATATTAGAAAAGAAAAAACGAGGCTATTATCGAGGAGATTCCTATTCATTTTCAATTGTTTTACGTAATTCTTGCAAAAATTCTTGTGCTGCTGTAGAAAAAAACTGGTTTTTCTTCCATATGATGTTAAGACTTGCTTCTAAATTAGGCGTTAGTGGTTTAAAGACTAAAGAGCTATCAATGGAAGTGTCAATCAGACGATCAAGACATAAAACATAGCCGAGTTTTTCTTTGGCCATTTGTGCAGCATTATAAAGGAGATTATATGTGCCGACAATATTCAAGTTTGTAATCTCTTGTCCTAGCCAACTTGAAAGCTCACTATCAACGGTCGTTTGTCGGGAAATAATTAAAGCCTTATTGTGCAAGTCTTCAGGACGAATCTCTTCTTTGCTTGCTAGTGGACTATCTTTATGCATTAATACACCCCAAGTATCGCTTTCTGGTAAATGCATGTAATCATATTTTTGCTTATCGGCAGGTTCAATCACAATTCCGAAATCCAGCAAACCGCTATCCAATTTATTCATAATATCATCAGCGTTACCACTGTATAAATGGAATTGGATGGCAGGATAATTTTGTAAAAGCTTTTTTAAAGCTTGAGCGACAACTTGTATTCCCTTAGTTTCACCCGCGCCAATATAAATTTCTCCGCTTAATGTTTCATCTTTTTGCTTAAAATTTGCCGTCGTTTTATCCGTTAACTGGATAATTTCTTGGGCCTTTTTTAACAAATACTGTCCGTCTGCGGTTAAACTAATTTTACGATTGCCGCGAATAAATAGCGTTGTATCTAATTCATTTTCAAGATCACTTAGTTGTCTGGATAATGTCGGCTGTGAAAGGTGGAGCTGTTGGGCAGCTGCAGAAATGGTCTGCTGGCTGGCAACCGCTACAAAGTAACGTAACAATCGAATTTCCATAAGTTTCCTCCTATACGTTAAAAGCATAGTTACATATTTGTTATAAGTATTTGCTAAATAAATCATATCATTTTATGATAGAGTGGCAAAGGTATTGTTTGTTAAAAATATAAAAATTATGAGTGAGGAATGAGAAGAATAGAGTTAACAGAACTTTTAAGCAGATTTGCAAAAGAGCAAGTGATTTATCCCAATACAGAAGTCCATCGTGCGATGACAAAAGTATCCAGTGAAGCACGTTATCTGAGTACGAAACTTAATAATGGTGTGTATACTGATGAGCAAATTAAAGCACAGATGACTCAAATCACTGGCCAAGAATTAGATGAAGGTTTCTCCTTGTTTTTACCCTTTACGTCTGACTTTGGTAAAAATATCAAAATCGGTAAAAATGTGTTTATCAATTCTGGTTGTCGCTTTCAAGACCAAGGAGGCATTACAATTGGTGATCAATGTTTGATTGGTCATAATGTAGTTTTGGCTATAATTAACCATGATTATCACCCAGAAAAGCGAGGGATTATGCACCTGCGTCCTATCGTTTTGAAAGAAAAAACTTGGATTGGTTCAAATGCTACTATTCTTCCAGGCGTAACAGTGGGGGAGAATTCAGTTGTCGCCGCAGAAGCTGTGGTGACCAAAGATGTGCCGGCAAATACAATTGTAGGAGGAAATCCGGCAAAATTCCTTTCTAATTTGGCAGACAAAATAGAAGAATAATGACTTAATATGCTTTTTAAGTATAGGGCGTATGTAATATAAGTATTTGTTTGCTGTGAAATGCAATGTATGATCAATACGAAATTGGTCCTGACCGTGTAGCCAATGTTGTCGCTTTTGCCATTGATCAGCCAGAAGATACAAATGTTAATGAGTTTACTATCGGACCTACGACACAGCCGTGGTAAGAAAAAACTTTAGATAAAATAATTATTAGCAATAAGCGATTTGTAAGCGTTTATGTTAAAATAAAAGTGAAATGTAGGATTAGTTACCATTTTTTAATAACAATGGAATGTTGTTTAAGCTAAATATGAATGTAGCAGAGAGTCTGAAAAGGGAGGTTTTTCAGATGCAAAAAATTGTGACAAATTTGTGGTTTGATACTCAGGCAGAAGAAGCGGCGAAGTTTTATACTTCTTTATTTGAAGAGGGTTCTATTCATAATATCACTTATTATGGTTCTTCAGGCGCTAAGGTATCTGACATGCCAGAAGGGACTGTATTAACAGTAGAATTTTCACTAGCTGATCAGGAATATATTGCGATTAATGGAGGACCAATGTTTAAATTTACACCTGCAATCTCACTAATGGTTAACTGTGATTCTCAAGAAGAAATAGATCGGTTATGGGAAGGTTTCTGTGAAGAAGGCCAGCCAGAAGAATGTGGTTGGTTAACAGATAAGTATGGTCTTTCTTGGCAAATTGTGCCTAGCGAATTAAATGAACTACTCAGCAATCCAGAACCAGAAAAAGAAGAAAACATTAACCGTGCCCTGTTTTCTATGAAAAAATTGGACATCGAACAATTACGTAAGGCTGTGTTGGAATGAAAATAACAAAGCGAAAGTTTACGAATTTTGTGATCGACAATTGTTGTTTACAAATAACATAACATTTGCTTTTTTATTATTTACAGTTTTTAAAAGTTCAGTTTTTTAGTAGTGCGCTTTCAATTTTTAGTGCAAAGGCGTATAGTTAAAATGAATCAAAGGAGGAATAGTATGGTACAACATTGGTGGCAAGAAATTGTAGTTTATCAAATTTATCCGCGTAGTTTTAACGATAGTAATGGCGACGGTATTGGAGACTTGCAAGGAATTATTGAAAAACTAGATTATTTAAAAGAACTAGGGATAGGCGCAATTTGGCTGTCTCCGGTCTATCAATCACCTAATGACGATAATGGTTATGATATTTCCAACTATGAAGCGATTATGGATGAATTTGGTAGCATGGACGATATGGAAGAACTTTTGGCTCAAGCGAATCAACGGGGAATAAAAATTATAATGGATTTAGTCGTCAATCATACTTCTGATGAGCATGCATGGTTTATAGAAGCTAGAAAAGATAAAAACAGCCCATATCGCGATTATTATATTTGGGCAAATCCTGCTGCAGATGGCACGACACCTAATGATTTGACCTCTTTTTTTTCTGGCTCTGCTTGGAAGTTTGATGAAGAGACCGGGCAATATTATCTTCACTTTTTCAGTAAAAAACAACCTGATTTAAATTGGGAAAATGAAAAAGTACGAGAAGAAGTATATCATATGATGAATTTTTGGATTGATAAAGGCATCGGTGGTTTCCGTATGGATGTGATTGATTTAATCGGTAAAGTCCCTCAAGAAAAAATTTCAACGAACGGACCCAAGTTACATGATTATTTACAAGAGATGAACCAAAAGACTTTCGGCAAGTACGATTTGTTGACAGTAGGCGAAACGATGGCGGCAACGCCGGAAAATGCTAAATTATATTCCAAACCAGAACGTAAAGAACTATCAATGGTCTTTCAATTTCAACATATGAATTTAGACATACAAGCAAATGGCGAAAAGTGGGATTTAGCGCCTTTAGATGTAGCTAAATTGAAAGAAGTCCTTGCCAAGTGGCAAAAGGAGTTAGGCGATGAAGGTTGGAATTCTTTATATTGGAACAATCATGATCAACCACGGATCGTTTCACGCTGGGGTGATGATGATAAGTATCGCGTACAAAGTGCAAAAATGTTAGCGATTCTGTTGCATATGATGAAAGGAACGCCTTACATCTATCAAGGAGAAGAGATAGGTATGACCAATACACCTATTTCAGATATTTCTGAAGCAGCCGATATCGAATCCATTAATATGTATCATGAACGCTTAGCAAAAGGTTATGATAAAAAAGATATCTTAGCTTCGATTAATGCCAAGGGCCGGGATAATGCACGTCGTCCTATGGCTTGGGATAGTTCAACAAACGCTGGCTTTACATCTGGTAAACCATGGCTAGCACTCAATGATAATTATAAAGATATTAATGTAGAATTAGCGTTAAAAGGACCCAATTCAATTTTTTATACTTATCAAAAACTGATCCAGTTACGCAAAGAAAATCCAATTATGATTTGGGGAAGCTTTCAGTTAGTGGATACTGTTGATGAAGTTTTTAGTTATTATCGAAAGTACAAAGGACAACGTTGGTTAGTGGTAACGAACTTTTCCAGCGAAGTACAACCTTTTTCTTCAGAAGATGAAATGAAAAAAGTCATCATACAAAATACAGTGGACGAGTTTACGACACTTGAAAATATAAACTTACAGCCATGGCAAGCGTTTGTGGTTGAAGTGGAATAAGAAAAAGCTTTTGCATAAAACTTGGGTACTCCCTTTAAACATGATAAAATAAAACAGATAATTTAAAGGAGAGTATTACAATGAAAAGTTTAAAAGTAACAACGCTTGTCTTAATCTCAACCATGTTATTGGCAGGCTGTACACAACAAACATCCACTGAGAATAATGAAGATAAGGAAGTAGCAGCAACTTCAGAAACAGCAGAATCAACTGAACAAACATCAACCGAAACAGAACAATCGTCTTCGATAAGTTCTGAAGCAATGGAAGAATCCACAGAGGAGACGGAAGAAGCTTCTACAGAAGAAGAGACTGCTGAAACTTCTACTGATGAATCGCAAAATTCAGATGCAGAAAATGATGTTGCTGACTTTGAGGAAGGCGATATTTTGCAAGACACCATTGATTTGGAAGGCTTAACCATGGAGACAGCCACTGATAATCCAAATAAAAGAGTATTACTGTTTTCTAACGATGAAGGACAAAAAGAATACAAAAGCGTATTTATTAAACGAACAAATCGTTTGAAAATCATCGATACAGCCAATGATGATTTGTTGCTAAATGAAGAACTTGATATATAAACGGATAAAAATATTACTTGATATTAAAAACATGGGGAGTGAAAAACACTCTCTGTTACAATTATTAATAAAAAAGTCAGATTTACAAACTTTATTTTTCGTAAATCTGGCTTTTTTACGCCAAAGGCTTAAAGTGATCTAAAAACTAAATTTAGATGAAACATGTTATAATATAGATATATTTGGAGGCTTATGTGATGGAATATATCAAAATAAAAAATGCTAAACAGAATAATTTAAAAGATGTTACAGTGGAGATCCCTAAACATCAATTAACTGTGGTTACCGGTGTTTCAGGTTCAGGAAAATCTTCTTTGGTTTTTGATACTTTGGCGGCTGAGTCAAGAAGAGAATTAAACGATACTTTTAATAGTTATGTGCAGGCATACTTGCCTAAATATGGACGGCCTGAAGTAGAAAAAATTGAAAATTTGCCGGTTTCAATTATGATTGAGCAGCAAAAAGTTTCAGCGAATTCTCGTTCAACTGTGGGAACCTATACAGACATATATACTTTTTTACGTTTGTTATTTTCTCGTGTTGGGAAACCATTTATCGGTTATTCTGATACCTTTTCTTTTAATCATCCTGATGGTAAGTGTCCAACCTGCGATGGTTTAGGAAAAGTCACTGAAATTCATCTACATCAACTGGTTGATTTTAATAAGTCTTTAAACGAAGACCCTATCGATTTTCCTACGTTTCACAAAGGAAAATGGCGTTGGAAACGCTATGCTAATAGTGGCTTGTTTGATTTAGATGAAAAAATTAAAGACTACACACCAGAAGAACAAGACTTATTATTCTATGCGCCACGACAACAAATCAAAAATGCGCCAGCTGAATGGCCACATACTGCTTTATATGAGGGAATTGTACCGCGTGTACAAAGAAGTATTATTCATTCGGATGAAGGTCGTCGTCACCAAAAACAATTGGACCGTTTTGTAACGGTAAAAGAGTGTCCAGATTGTCATGGGAGTCGAGTAAATGAGAAGGTTAGAAGTTGTAAAATTTCCGGTAAAAATATCGCTGATGTTGTCAGTATGTCATTAGAGCAACTAAAGGAATTTGTCACTGCTATTTCTGATCCTCTCGCTGTAAATGTAAAGTCAGAAATTATGTTACGTGTACAAGCTTTAATCGATATCGGCTTATCTTATTTAACCTTGGAAAGAGCAACTGGAACCTTGTCAGGCGGCGAAGCACAACGAATAAAAATCGCGAAATATATCAATAGTTCCTTAAATGATATCATGTATATTTTAGATGAACCTAGTGCGGGATTGCATCCGCAAGATATTGAACGTGTGAGCCAAGCACTGATTGCTATAAAAAATAAAGGAAACACAGTGGTTTTAGTGGAACATCATCCGCAACTTATTCAAATGGCGGATTATATTATAGACATCGGGCCTAAAGCTGGGGAAAATGGCGGAGCTGTACAGTTTGCTGGTCCTTATAGTGAATTTTTACAATCAAATACGATAACGAGTCGAGCCCTTCATGAAAAAGTACCATTGAACGATTCACCAAGAACATCGGAAAATACATTATCGATAAAAAATGCTGACCTGCATAATTTAAAAAATCTTTCCGTTGATATTCCATTAGGCGTGCTAGCTGTTATTTGTGGCGTTGCTGGTTCGGGGAAATCTTCATTGGCAAGTGTCATTTATCAAAAAATTATGCAACAAGATAAGGAAATGGTTTATATTTCACAAAAAAATATTGGTGTGAATTTACGGTCGACGCCGATGACTTATTTAAATATTTTTGATAAAATCCGTTCATTATTTGCCAAAGAAAACAATGTAAGTCCTGCTTGGTTTAGTTATAATTCCAAAGGCGCCTGTCCAAGATGTAAGGGTAAAGGGATTATCGTTTCGGATATGTCTTTTATGGAAGATGTTACAACAGTTTGTGAATTGTGCCATGGGGCTCGCTACAACGAAGAAGCAACCCAATACTTCTATCAAGGAAAGACCATTGTGGATGTGTTGGATATGAACGTGAACGAGAGCTTTGCATTCTTTAAAGACCAACCTTTTGCCCAAGAATTAAAACAACTTTTAGATGTAGGTTTGGGCTATTTAAAATTAAATCAATCATTAACGACATTATCTGGCGGTGAATTGCAGCGCTTAAAATTGGCGGATAATTTACATCGCGAAGGAACGATTTATCTATTAGATGAGCCAACAGACGGCTTGCACTTAGATGATATTCAGCAGCTCCTAGACTTATTTGAACAAATGGTAGATGAGGGCAATAGTATTATTCTACTAGAACATCATATTAGTGTTATTAAACGAGCCGATTGGGTGATAGAAATCGGTCCTGAAGGCGGAGATAAAGGGGGCTATCTTACGTTTTCAGGAACAGTTCAAGATTTAGCGAAAACTGACAATACAGTTACTGCCCCTTATTTAGTTAATTAAAAAGGAGTGCCCATTGCCTAAGAATAGACTAACATTTCATACAGTAAGAGGATTAGATGGAGAGCTAGAGCAAGCGTTGAAATTGTTTGTTGAAACTTTTAAAACAGAAGCTATTACCGCTCATACCTATAATTTTAATCATGAGCTGACAGAAAAACAGTACTATAAAGCTTCTTTGTTGAACGCTAAACTTTATATTGAACAGGGACATGATATCATGGTTGCTAAAATCGATGATACTATTGTAGGGGTTTCTATTATGAAAAAAACATCTCAAAAGTCTTTGATCCATACCTTAAGGTTTGTTTTCCCAGAAGTTTTTGAGTTGCTCCCATTATTAACAAAAATAAAGTATAGAAATGCATTTTCTATGAGCAAAACAATGAAATTAACCCACCCTTTAAAAGAAAACTATGTCACTTTAGCGGCGATTGCTGTGACTTCAAATTATCAAGGAAAAGGTGTAGGTAAACAGTTTTTAAATGAAATCCATCAACGGTATAAAAAAGATTTTGAATCGATTTACTTATATACAGCGGACGAAAAAAATAAGAACCTTTATTCACACATTGGTTATGAAATGGTTGAGCATAAACAAGCAAGTCATTTTAGCGTCTATCATATGATTTATCGATTTTAGATAAGAAGAGTAAAAAAGGAAGGTAGTGAATGTTTTATAATTTAAAAGAGAGCTTAGAAAAGCCAGCGCTTTATACAAAATCAAAAGAAGCTTTTTGGGATGATGAATATATCTCGAAACAAATGCTAAAAGCACATTTAGACCCGGATTTTTCTGGTGCGAGTCGCAAATTTTCTTTTATCGAACAATCTGTGTCTTGGATTAAAGAAAAAATTCCAGCACAAACCTATCCCAAGCTACTTGATATAGGCTGCGGCCCAGGAATATATGCAGAAAAGTTTGCTTTAGAGAATTATCAAGTAACGGGCGTTGACTTTTCCAAGCGATCGATTGATTATGCCAAAAAGTCCGCCCAGCAACATGGCTTAGCAAATATTTATTATTATCAAGACTATTTAGCAATGGATTTAAAACAAAGCTTTGATTTAGCTACATTAATCTATTGTGATTATGGTGCTTTATCGACTAAGGATCGTCAAACTTTACTGGATAATATTTATCAGCATTTAAAACCAGGTGGGAAATTATTACTTGATGTCTTTTCCCAAAAATTTTATCAACAATTTCAAGAAGAACAAAAGTGGGAAAACTGTGAAAACGGAGGTTTTTGGCGTCCAGATGAGTATATTGCATTGTACGGAAATTATAAGTATTCGAATGATGTTACTTTAGAACAAACCACGATTGTTTCAGATACAGAAATTACACCTTATTATGTGTGGAATACTTGTTTTACAAAGGATGCATTGATAAAAGAAATGCAAGAAGCTGGTTTTGAGTTTTGCGAAATTTTTAGCGATGTTACAGGACGAGCTTATAATGAAGAAAATAAGACGATGGCTATTATTATAGAAAAAAATTAGTAAAAAAATTTAGGAGGTCAAGTGTATGAGAAAGTGGGTCGTTTGGTTAATAAGTGTCGTGGGTATTGAATTGACTGGGATTATTTCCGGATTTTTTGCAGGAGATATTCAAAGTGTTTATCAACAATTGCAAAAACCGCCGCTATCGCCGCCTGGAAGTATCATTGGTACGATTTGGACCATCATATATGCGCTGATGGGGACAGCATTATTTTTATTGATTGTCTCTAAAGTTTCAAAAAAGATGAAAGCTTCGGCGATTACCTTGTTTGCCATACAACAAATTTTGAATTTTTCCTGGAGTATTCTATTTTTTGGCGGCAACCATTATTGGATTGCTACGCTGGTGATTATCGTGCTAATCGCCTTGATTATTTTCTGTATGCGTGTATTTTATTATATTAATAAAGCAGCTAGCTTCTTATTTGCTCCTTACTTAATCTGGTGTTTGTATGCCGGCTACTTATGTTTAGGACTTGCGATTTTAAATTAAAAAAGAAGAAAAAAGTCTTTTTATGAGGCTTTTTTCTTCTTTTTTATTGATTTACTTCTTTTTCTTCTAATAGATTTAACAGTTGATCGATTAATTTTTTCATATCTTTGACATTATCAATCATATTGGAGAAATAATAATAGTTTTTGGTGCCTTCACTACGAACAGAAACAATATTTGCTTGTTTTAAAATATTTAGATGGTGAGAAACAGCGGGTCTGGATAACTGTGTAATTTCGGTTAAGTCGACGACACGCAATCCATCACAAGATTCTTGTTCTAATAAAGCCATAATAATAAGTTGTCTTTTTTCATCACCTAACGCTAAAAGAAAATCTCTGGTGTCAGCAAATGCTGTTTTTAATTGTTGTAAATCTTGTTTTTCCATGATGAGCTCCTCTATGATTCATTTGTTTAATTAGTGGAATAATATTGATAGATAGGTAATTCAAAAATAAGCTGCCAGCCCTTTCTACCAGAATATTTTCTGCCGGTGTCATAAAAACCACCCTTTTTATACAATTGAATAGCTTTAGTGTTTTCCTGGTTGACCCCTAAGATAATTGTCTTGATGTGAGGAAATTTCTCTTGAACAAAAGCGGGTAATTCCTTAAGCGCTTGTAAAGCAAAGCCTTTTCTAGCATATCTGCTATCAGTTGAAAAACTGCGTAGAAGGATACTATCCGTACGATCGGTATAATCATATTTATCTCTTCCTTCATCCAAAACAAAAAAAGTAACCAAATCATCGTGGTTCAAAGCTAAAATTCGATGCAACTCGCTACCTCGATGTGTTTGTAAAAGTGATTCTTGTGGGCTTTTAGAAAAGGTATCGTCGGCTAAGTAGTAGTTATTCAGGTAATCTTTATATTTTGCTGTGTATTCAATGAGTTTCATCAAACCACCTCGTTTTTAAATACTATACCATATTTATAAAACTAGGTGAAAAAGTTCCTATTTTATAACTTAATGTCTTTTTTAAAAGTTATGGTTAATTGAAAACATAATAGTTGACTAATATTCCCAAAAAGCATACGATAATCTTCGTAAATTCAACGGTTTAAACCTTTGAACGATTAGGAGGAAAAAGCGTGGCACAAACGATGAAAGCAATGGGAATTTCTCATTATAAACAAGAAAAATTAGAAGAATTAACTTTACCTATGCCTGAAATTTCGGCTAATGAAGTATTAGTAGAAATTGTTGCTGCAAGTATTAACCCGGTTGATTTGAAAATTCGCGATGGAAAACTAAAAATGTTGTTAAGCTATGATATGCCCTTAGTTTTAGGCAATGATTTTGCCGGACGAATTGTAAAATTAGGCGATAAGGTAACAAAATTCAAGGTCGGTGATGAAGTTTACGGTCGACCACAAAAGTCTAAAATCGGCACATTTGCTGAATATATCGGTATTGACCAAGGAGATATTGCATTGAAGCCTAAAAATCTTACTTTTGAAGAAGCTGCATCGATTCCTTTGGTTGGCTTGACCAGTTATCAAGCCCTACACGATATTATGCAAGTAAAACCAGGCGATAAAGTATTAATCCAAGCTGGCTCTGGTGGCATTGGTACGATTGCGATTCAATTAGCTAAATTAATGGGCGTCTATGTCGCTACAACAGCAAGTAACCGAGGCAAGGATTTAGTAACTCGTCTAGGTGCAGATCAAATAATTAACTATCATGAAGAAAATTTTGCGGAAGTCTTAAGTGATTATGATGATGTCTTTGATACTTTAGGTGGTCAAAACTTGATGGATGGTTTTAGAATACTAAAACCAGGAGGTAACATAGTAACGATCAGCGGAACACCCAATGCTCGTTTTGGTAAAGAATATGGTGTCGGTTGGTTTAAAACCATGCTGTTTAGCCTCGCTTCATTTAAATTGACACGTTTAGAAAAGCAATACGACGTGAACTATCACTTTCTATTCATGAAACCAAGTGATGAACAACTAGAAATTTTACGTGATTATATTGAAGATGGGAAATTAGAACCTATTGTGGATCGTGTATTTTCCTTTGAACAAACGCAAGAAGCTGTAGAATATTCAGAGTCTGGACATGCTAAAGGAAAAATCATAATTAAAATACAAGAATAATGAACGGAGTGGATTTGATGAAAAAAATTCTCGTTGTGCTAACAAATACAGTAAAATATGGTGAAAAGAATGCAGCAACTGGTTTATGGCTAGGCGAAGCTACCGAATTTGTTGCTGAAGTGCAAAAACAAGGGTTTGAAGTAGATTATGTCAGTCCACAAGGTGGTTTTGTTCCTTTAGACCCACGTAGTATGAAATCGATCGACGACGAATCTTTTGCTGTCTATGAACAACGCCAATTCCAAGAAAAAGCACTGGCTCATTCATTGAAACCTAGCGAAGTGACGCCTGCTGATTATTGTGGGATTTATTACACAGGCGGCCATGGCGTGATGTGGGATTTTCCGAACAATCCCGAATTAGAAAAAATTAGTTTACAAATTTACGAAAATAATGGTTATGTGATGTCCGTTTGCCACGGAATTGCAGGATTGTTATTTATGAAAAATAAAGATGGCGAATATTTTGTAAAAGACAAAAAGATTACAGGCTTTACGACAACAGAAGAACACCTGAGTGGAAAAAGTTCCGTTGTTCCATTTTATAATGAGAAAGTCGCTGAAGAACATGGCGCCCAGTTTGTCAAAGCAAGAGTCTTTAAATCATTTGCCGTACAGGACGGACGAATCATCACAGGACAAAACCCATTTTCCGCCAAAGCAGTAGCAGAAAAGTTTTTAGAAAATATATAGCTGATCATGTGGATAAAAGCGCTGAAATTCTTTATAAAGAGTTTTAGCGTTTTAGTTTTTATTGGATAGTAATGGATTAGGGGCAACTTTTACGATGTGCCGCCAATCTATAAAATATTGGAGGCAACTTTAGAGATGTGCCCCCAATCTATAAAACATTGGAGGCAACTCTTACGATGTGCCGCCAATCCATAAAATATTGGAGGCAACTTTAGAGATGTGCCCCCAATCTATAAGATATTGGAGGCAACTTTAGCGACATGTCCCCAATCCGTAAAATATTAGGTCCAACTTATCTTTCATTAAAAAATATAAACTGTTTTAAAAAAGGTAGTGAAAACCATTTTAAAGCGTGTTACCGTTATTGATGAGGAACGATTAGCTAATCTTCTCAATATATTTTGGGAGGTAACAAATGAATTATCAAATTGAAATTTTGGATAATTACAAAATGGTTCATGTTAGAAATATAGGGAAGTATGGAAGCCCTGAGAACTTTCAAATGATGGAAAACTTAAAAAAATGGATTTCTCATAATCATTTAGAAGAAGACAAAAAGACTGAAGGGATTATTGGCATTGCACAAGGTAATCCTCAGCTTACACCAGTTGAACAATGTCGATTTGATTTAATGCTGTTTACGGATAAAGATTTTTCCCAGGACTCTCAAGTAAATATGGGGGGATTTTGAAGGTGGAAAGTATGCAGTATTTACTGTGACTCATACCACAGAAGCGGTCGATTCATTTTGGAAAAATATAGGTAAAACTATTTCTCAAAATCATTTAGATATTATAGCAAATGCGCCTATACTTGAACGCTACAAAGAAGAGGAAGGCGAAGACAAGATCTGTGAATTTTTAATACCAATGAAATAAATTATTTTCGTTCATAAGTCATAAAAAGTTAAGGGTGAATATTACTGAGTTATAAAAGCTTATATTATTCAGAATTTGGTCAACCGGAATTGGTTATCCAAGAAACAAATAGAAGAATTTCGCATTTAGAGGAAGATGAAGCGCTCATTGAAATGATGATGGCGCCCATTAATCCTTCCGATTTGATTCCTGTAACTGGAGCTTACGCCCACAGAATTCCCTTGCCCAGTACAGTTGGCTACGAAGGTGTTGGAGTTGTTAAAAAAGTTGGAAAAGCAGAGAATCAGTCATTAATAGGTAAAATGGTGTTACCTTTAAGAGAAGAGGGAACTTGGCAAGAGGGAGTAGTAATGAAAGCTAATCAGTTAATTATTGTTCCAGAAACTATCGATTATAAAATAGCTTGCCAAACTTATATCAATCCTATTACGGCCTGGTTGTTGTGTACTCGAGTATTTACATTAAAAAAGCAAGATTTTTTATTAGTCAACGCCGGGAATTCTTCGATTGGAAAGATATTTATTCAACTTGCAAATATTTTAGGCTTTAAAATGATTTCGGTAGTTAGAAACGAGCAATATCGAGAACCGTTAAAGAAATTAGGTGCGGATTATGTGATTAACTCGGGAATAGAAAACGTTTTTGATGCGGTCATGGCAATAACGAAAGGAAAGGGCGTTCAAGCTGCTATCGATATGATTGGCAATTCAGCTGGAACAACTTTAGCTCGCTGTGTCAGAAATGGTGGAGATTTCCGTACGATTGGTTTGCTTTCAGGTCGTCAAGTGGACTTTCAATATATCGCGAATCATTTAACTATTACAGCAAAAATGTTTCACTTACGACATTGGAGCGAAAATTGTTCCCTTGAAGAATGGCAAAAGCAGTTTGAGACAATCTTCCACTTAATAGATAAAAGAGAGCTGCAGCTAACTTTTCCGCAAATTGTTTATCCCTTTAGTCAATATAAACAAGCCATACAAAAAGCCTTAGATCCAACGGTAAAAGATAAAGTTTATCTTTCGTTTAATTAAGCACATAAGAATACAAAACTAATGGGGTTAAAACGTTATAAGCACATAAGCTTACCGAAGTTATGTGCTTAATTTAAATGTTTATTGTAAAAATGGGAGATTTCTCCAAAATAAGCACATAAGATCGGCGAACTAGTGTGGTTATCAGCAGATAAGCACATAAGTATGCAAAAGTAGTGTGGTTAAATCAGGCTAAGCACATAAGTTTCAATAAGTTGTGTGCTAAATCTACATTTTGACAATTTTTTATCATAAAAGTTTGCTAGCTATGATTTAACATATATTCATATTTACAGTAAAATGAATATAAGAAAAATGATAGAAAGCAGGAGATAAAATGACAGTGACAGCTTTAGAAGCTTTATCGGATAATTATATTTGGCTTTATCAAAAGGATCAAAACCTTGTAGTTGTAGACCCAGGAGAAGCGCAGCCTGTGCTGGACTATTTAGCTAATCATGAAGAATTACATTTGACAGCTATTTTACTTACGCATAATCATGCTGACCACACTGGCGGTGTAAAAGAAATCGTAGCTGTATATCCGGGTACTACGGTTTATGGACCGGAAGAGTGTCGGGCCTATGCTACAAATATAGTTCATGAGGGCGAAACCATTGATTTACTCGATCACAAATGGGAAATTATGTCAGTACCTGGACACACAAATGGGCATATCGCTTATTTAGTGGAGGATAAAGTTTTTTGTGGCGATGCTTTATTTATGGCGGGTTGTGGCAGAGTCTTTACAGGAGATTACCAAGCGCAGTTTGAGACAGTTAATAAATTTGGACAACTAGCTGATGATACTAAAGTATATGCAGCTCACGAGTATTCAGACACCAATTTACGTTTTGCCAAAGAAGTGGACCCCTCAAATTCAGCAGTAAGTAAAGCACTAAAGAAAGTTCAGCAACAAAGAGAAAATAATGAACCAACATTGCCTTCGACAATCGAAATTGAAAAAGAAATCAACCCATTTATTCGTGCGAATGATTTTGATGAATTTGTTCAATTAAGAAATAAACGTGATGGATTCAATTAATCGTAAGTGAGTAATTATCGTTGACTTTATGTATATACATCGTTTTTCCTATATAAAGGAAACCTTTTTAAGGAGTGATCATAATGAATAATATTAAAGGTCAAACTCGTATTACACAGTGGGGAAATTCGATGATTATTCGAATCCCAAGTTATATTGTAAAACAATTAGGTTTAGAAGATAATCAAGCTTTAACTGTAACTACTCGAAATAATTCAATCGTTTTAACACCTATAAAAAAACAGCCGACTAATATTCATGACCTTTTTGCGGACTGGCAAGATGACGGTCAACGTGATCATGAGTTAGATTGGGGGAAAGCAGAAGGTAACGCGTTGCCTTGGTAACACAAGGAGATATTTTTATGTGAACTTTAATCCAAGGTGAAGCCATAAACAGAGGACCCGACGTCCAGCAATTACTTTAAGCCATGACATGGTGCAACAAACAAGTAATATGACAATTGTAGCCCCCGTTAGCTCAACAAAACGTGGTTTTCCCATGTATTATTCTTTAGAAAGTACCAAAGTTGTTTATGGAAAAGTTTTATTGGACCAAACAATTGCATTAAACCTACAAGCAAGAAATGTAACTAAAGCAGACATTGTGGATCAGGTTTCTAAAAAAGAATTAACTGAGATCATCGCTATTTATAAATTCTTATTTAGCGTTGATGGTGAATAATACAGCTTTACTCATCTTTTAATTGTAGTAAATATGTGTATTAATAAGTTATTTTATTGTCTTTGTTGCTATGTTCAATTGCATAAAATTTTAATAAAACCAGGTAGCGATTTTTGACTACCTGGTTTTTCTAATATTTTGTCAAAGTAATGCTACTATGCAAAATTATCATTTCGAACCGGAGAGTGGGTGTCCTTTTTTACTAAAGAAGTTTACAAATTAGATAACAGGAAACGGAGCAATCTTATTTATTAGCAAACTGATCGTTATTAAGATCGTCATTCCAAATATATTCAATATCAGAGGCAATTTTTTCTGCTGTATTTTTGCCAAGCTGATCTGCAATAAAGCCTAGTGCCATATCCATTCCGGCAGACACCCCTGAAGAAGTATAATATTTATCTGCTACTACCCATCTAGCATTTTCCTGCCAAAGGACCGATTCATTCACGGATTTGACCCATTCGAAAGCTCTTTTGTTGCTGGTAGCTTTTTTTCCATTTAAAAGTCCAGTTTTTGCTAGCAAGGCGGCCCCTGTACAAACGGTTAATACATTTGTCTCTGTTAGACTGATTTGCTTTAATCTTTCGATCCATTCATGATCGTTTACTAAGATTCTAGTTCCTTTGCCTCCAGGAAGAATCAAAATACCTCCATTTGTCAAATGAGTGATAGGTTGTGTCATCATTTCCACTCCTTGGCTACTTTTAACAAGCCCACCTTCCATAGAGTAATAATTCAAATTATAGCGATCTTGTAAGCGTCCGAAAATTTCTACTACGCCAAATAAATCCAACGTTTCAAATGCCTCAAAAACGAAAAAATTTACATTGATCATCATTGTCCTCCTCAGAATTAATAGGGTTATTTTATCATAGAATAGAAAAAAACATACGAATAAAGCTATATGATGATTAAATATGATACATTTGAAAATAATTTTGAAAAAACGCTTACTATGAGTTAAATACAAATCAAAATAGAGGAGCTTAATTATGAACTAACCTAAAGGATTAAAAAGGGGAGCGAGTGGTATTGTAAGTTTATCAAATGGAATTGTAGAGAGGTTATTTGCGTTTCATCAATTAAATCTTGGGAAACAAAGGTTGAAATCATTTGGTTTGAAATCTTCGACAATACTAAATTCGTTGAAAGGAGTGGACTACTTAAAGAACCATCCTAATGAAGCTCGTTCCCTGGATTTAAAAGTCACTTTTGCAGACGATTCAATTGCTGGAATTTTTTGTGTCATTGGAGGAAGTGACACCTAATTGTTTGACGGATCTTGTTTTGTTTCAAACTGGCTATATTTTATGTTGAATAAAGGAATCCAGAATTACTATTTGAGATTGAAAAGTTGGATAAAGGATTTAAGATTTGTTATTCGAGAATGGAATCTTGGATATTAAATGACGATATTACTATCCGAAAAAGATGTAAATTTGATTAAAAACCTCAAAATTAGCAAAAGTCGGATAAGAAAAAGGGTGGTGTGCGGTCCGTCAATAGGACACGAAAAAAATAAACGCATTAAACCTAAAAATTGACGCAAAAGAAAGGCTGATTTGAACGATAAATGGGTCTTTCTTCTTTTGGTCATTTCATTGTTCGAGTCCAAAACACCTACCTGCCCCTTTCCCCCAAAAAAGAAGCTTCTTAGGCTGCTTGATAAAATCTCTCATGATAAGTCATGGGAGGTAACACATTTAAACGTCGTTGAAAGCGTCGATGATTATAGTAATCTATATATTCGGTGATCATGTCGGTCAATTCTTGACGTGTTTCAAAGTGTCGACGATAATATTGCTCCCGTTTAAGCATACCCCAAAAACCTTCCATAGGGCCATTATCAATACATTTGCCCACGCGTGACATACTTTGAGTCATTCCTAAATCGCGCAATTTTGTATGGAACTGTTTGCTTGTATATTGTTTGCCTCGATCACTATGAAAAATAGGTTGCGCTTTAGGCTCGGCCGTTACCGCTTGATCCAAAGTGTCTGTGACAAGGGAGAGGGGCATTTGATCACTGAGTTTATAAGCCACGATGCGTCGGTCATATAAATCAAGAATCGCACTTAAATACATTCGGTGCTTCCGATCTCCGTTCCCATAACGAAATTCTGAAATATCCGTACACCATTTTTCATTCGGTGCTTCCGCATGAAAGTGACGATCAAGAATATTTTCTGCCGTATGATAAGGATATTTCGCAGGGGTTGTCATACTATTGGCGGGTGATTTTATGGTCGATTGAATCTCTTCGTAACGACAAATATGCAAAACACGTTTATCACTGACCGATAGGCCATAACGACCGTAAAGTTCGTCTCGAATGCGCCGATACCCCATATCTGGATGCGCTTGATGAATTTGTCGAATGGCTTGCGCCAATCGCTGATTTTTTCTCTCCCGATCACTTAATGGATGGTCACGCCAATGATAATAGGCAGAACGTGTGACTTGTAATAGGCGACATAGCGGTTGAATCGCATAGTTTTTTTCTTCATTTAAGTAAAAAATGATTTGATATTCCCTTAGGTGTTGGACTTGTCCGAGCGATTCCTCCTCTCGATTTCTTCCGCGGCTTTTAAAATATCATTTTCCATTCGTAAATAATCATTATGACGTTTGAGTTGGGCGTTCTCATCTCGCATTTTTTCCTCTGAGGTTCGAGAAGACAGGCTTCCTTTCCGTTTCCCTCGGCGATCTTCTAAACCTGCATAGCCCATCTGTTCATATTTCTGGACCCAATGATGAATATTTTGGTAAGGTACTTGATATTTGATCGCCATGCCTCGATAGTCTTTGTCATTCGCTAAACAATCCAAAACGATTTGGTAACGTTCTTTCTGCGTTGTCGTTCTTGTTTTACCCATGGAAATCTTTTCCTTTCTTGTTTTAAAGTCTCCATAGGTATTATAACGCTTCAGCCACTCTGTAAGCGAACTTGGACTTCTTAAACCATACTTTTGGGCAATTTGCTCTAAGCTCCCTCGACCGTCTAAATAATCCCAAACAGCGTGTAACTTGGTTTCCCTTGAAAAATGAGGTTTTTTTATGGCGTTTTTTAGTCCAGCGGGGCCTTCATTTTGATATCGAATCACCCATCTTCTAAAAGCCGCTACGCTCACTTGCGCTTCATTGGCTGCCCCATGTTGACTGATTTCATCCCGAAGATAGTTTTCTACAATAGCGATTCGCTTTTCCTCGTTTGCTTCTTTACTTTGCATGCTTCTTCCCTCCATAAATTAGGATTTCCATTTTTTATTGTCCTATTTATGGTGAGCATACCAGGAAAATTACTATCCGAGAATGCAAAGACGGATAAAGAAAGCCATGGAAGACTATTCGAAAATGCAAAGATGGATAAAGAAAACCAGAAAGACTATCCAAGAATGCAAAGATGAATAAAAAATATCCCATTTCGCAAAGTGTTGAGGGTTCAACAAAACAGGAAATGGGGATTTTCAAATTTAATTTTTCGGCACAATTGCAAATACTTCAGTGGGGAAACCTGGAGCAGCTAAGATGCGTGGCATAGCGGTAAAAATAATACTACCGACAGCTGGTACTTGATCTAAATTGGCTAGCAGTTCATTTTGGTATTTATCTTCTTTTAGCCAGTATTGTTGGGCAGGCAAAAAGTTAGCTTCTGCGGCATTTGGACCGCTATCTGTGTTTAGTGTTTCGTGACCAATTGCAGTGATATTTCTTTTGCAACTCAAATATTCTAATGCTGGAATGGACCAACCTGGCGTATGCTCTACACCATTTTCATCTTTATTTAAAAACTTCTCTTCGTCATCAAAGTTTTTATACCACCCGCTTGAAAAAGCGACAAAGCTACCTGCAGGAATTTCTCCATAACTTTCTTCAAATTCTTCCAAGTCTTCGACCGTTACAGCATATCCAGGATTTTCTTTTACTTTATCTTCCAAATGAAGAACATACAAAGGTAGCGCGCGTTCTTTTTGCGAAATATCTAATATATCTCTTTTTCCTTGGGCAAAATGACTGGGCGCGTCAATATGGGTGCCGTGCGAATTTCCGATGCTATATTCCACGGAGTAAGAACCTGTTTCCTTGAGTGTTGAGATCGTCGTTTCTGACAGAGGGTTGAAGGTATGATACACCGGGATATCTTTTGTGACGACATGTGTTAAATTAACCCATTCGTAATCTTTTAATTTCGCAAGTAACTCGTGTAATTCGTACATCTTACCACTCCTTCTATGCTTTATTAATTTTACTCTACCAATGAAATCCTACTTTTGCATTAAATACGCTTATGTTTATAAAGTTACATCTAAGAAATAAATAAGTCATTGTTAGGATCATCGTTCCAAACATACTCAATGTCAAAGGCAATTTTTTCTGCCGTTTTTCTTCCATGCTGGTCTGCAATAAAGCCCAAAGCCATATCCATTCCTGCAGATACCCCTGAGGAAGTATAATACTTACCTGAAACCACCCATCTAGCTTTTTCTTGCCAAAAAACGGATTTGTTAACAGATTTCACCCAATCGAACGCTCTTTTATTGCTGGTTGCTTTTTTATCATTTAAAAGTCCCGTTTTTGCTAGCAAGGCAGCTCCTGTACAGATTGTTAGAACATTAGAAGCTGATAGGCTAAGGTGTTTTAATTTTTTTATCCATTCTGAGTCCTTGACCAGCTTTCTAGTTCCCTTACCACCAGGAATAATCAGGATATCTTCATTTGTCAAATGAGCTATTGGTTGGGTCATCATTTCTGCGTTTTGGCTACTTTTAACGAGTCCGCCTTTCATAGAGTAGTAATTTAAGGTATAGATGTTAGTCAAACGACCAAAAATTTCTACAACACCGAATAGATCTAAAGATTCAAAATCATCAAATACCAAAAAATTTACGTTGATCATTGTTGTCCTCCTTTTATGACGCTTTTTACCATTTGTCTTGAAAAGAATAGAAAATTATTTTTCCTCCCAGTCCTTTCGTGATAATTATCATATGCATACAGCATTAAAATTGTCAAAGTCTTATAGCTTTTAATTCTTTTTAACTGCCATTCATTATAACTGTCATTTTACTTTACTTTTTTAAAATTGGAGAATGATTTTCAATTTCTTTATTCAACTTTTTATGATTGAATAAAGAAATCAACTTTTATTGTTCAATAACGTAGACTAAATGAACACAAATTCGTTTTTTGTATATTTAACAACTAAGAAGAAGCCCTTTTCCTCTTTTTATTGGCATATTGAATAGTAAAAAGATAAAGTTTTATTCAATATTTGAATAATGAATAGTGGAATAAGAAAACATTATTCATTATTAGCCTGTGGGGATTTAACATCCCTTTGCAATGAACTTAAAAAAAAGTGGTCAAATAATAATGAAAAAATCTTCATTAAATTTTTGTCCTATTTTTAAGACAAGCTTTTAAAAATGTCTGATAATAAATAAAGTGGGAAAATAGTACCCTTCTGTTACAATAAAAATAAACATATCCTTTATAATAGAGACAAGAGGTGGGGAAAATGGAACCGTTAAACTTGTTATTAGTAGAAGATGAAGAAAGCTTGGCTAGTTTTATTCAAAGTGAATTACAGTTTGAAGGGTATAAGACGAGTTGGGAAAAAAATGGAGAAGCCGCGTTAGATACTTTTTTACAGTATAAAGAACAGTTCGATTTGATTTTGTTAGACTGGATGTTACCGGGATTAGACGGGATTACCATTGCTCGACGCATTCGTAAAGTAAGCAAGATACCAATTATTATGATGACCGCTCGTACACAAACGACAGATATCGTGACCGGCTTAGATACTGGTTTAGATGACTATATCACCAAACCATTTGAAATTGAAGAGCTTTTTGCTCGTATTCGCGTAATTGAACGACGGTTACAAGTGCAAAATGAAGAAAGTAACTTATTACACTACAAAAAAATTACAATGGATGTAGCTAAACACCAAGTGCAGGTAAAAGATGAATTGATTGAGCTGACACCAAAAGAATTTGGGATTTTATATCAATTAATGAAAGAGCCTGAAGTTGTCAAAAAACGCGATGACTTACTCAATGAAGTCTGGGGTTATGATTATTTTGGGCAAACAAACGTGGTTGATGTATATATTCGCACCTTACGTAATAAATTAAAAGAAGTTGATGCAGACTCTTTTGTTCAAACCATTCGTGGGGTGGGTTATGTTTTGAGGGATCCTTATGAAAGTTAAACAAACAGCTAAACGACAATTAACCGTGCGATTTATGGGTTTATTTGCATTGATATTATTGTTAATGAATGTCATTTTTATTGGTGTGTCTATCGCCTTTGTCTATGACTATGTTTCTGATCGCAGTGAGCATATTTTTGAAACGATCGAAAAGAGTGATCCATCCCAACAAAATTGGTCTGATTGGGTTGATAGCTATGTGATACAAGATGAAGGAGAAGTGCTGCAAGTACGCTTGCCAAATGGTGAAAGCTATTATTCAGAAGACGCAGAAGAGACATTTGCTGATGTTTCTCAAGGAAGAAATATTCCGTTTTTAGAACATTTTGTATTTGTAGACGACGACCGTTATTATTATGAAGAAAAAGAGATTGGTGATGCTGAAGTATCTTTAATTATTGATAGTGAAGCCATTGCCGATATTGTTACCAGTTTATTGCTGGTCAATTTTTTGCTCAATGTCGTTGGTTTAATCGTGGGTGCGCTACTCATTTACTGGATGGTAGGCCGTTGGAGCCAAAAATTAAGTAAGATGTCGAACGAATTGAATCAATTGGAGGAAACGCAAGGGTATTTAACTGTGCCAGAAGATCCTCAGGAGATTTATCAAGTAGCCACGGCATTTAATACATTAGTGGAAAAACAACGAGAGGCGATTGAGCGTGAAAAACAATTTGTAAGTGACGCTTCCCATGAATTACGAACGCCGATAGCAGCGATTCGCGGGCATGTTAACTTGATTCAACGAAGAAGTGAGACGCACCCAGAAGTCATCCCGCAGTCTTTGGAATTTATCGATAAAGAATCCAAGCGTATTGAATTATTAAGTGAGCAATTGCTAACATTAGGACGTGTAGAAAATAAGAATAAATTAGAAAATATTGATTTTTCATCACTTGTAACGCAAGAAGTAGAAAACATGGAGTTGACATCTGGAAGAAAAATTACCTTACAAGTAGCACCAGAAATTTATATCAAAGCAGCTAAAACTGATTTGCAACAAATTATCCAAAATTTGCTAGAAAATGCTTTGAAGTATGCGCCAACAGGTGAAATCAAGCTATCGCTGCAAAAAAATGAGAAGATCTGCTTACAAATTGCCGATCAAGGCATTGGGATTGCGGATGATGAAAAAGAGAAAGTCTTCGAGCGCCTTTATCGTATTGATCAGTCACGCTCTAGTGAAGTGAATGGCTCAGGGATTGGTTTATCTATCGTAAAAGCCCTAGTTACAAAATACCAAGGCACCATTCAGATAGAGGACAATCAACCGAAAGGAACCATATTTATGATTACCTTCCCTAAAAAATGAAGAAATTTTCATCAGATTTATGTTCTTTTTTGATTTTTTTAAATGAAATTCTTGCTAATATAAAGATAGAAAAACAGGAAGGAAGGGAAATAAGATGAAACATTTCAAAAAGACAATGATTGGAAGTATTGCAGTTGCAGCGGTTTTTATCGTAGGCGGAAGTTATGCTTGGGCTTCAACCAGTGATAAAGAACTTGATAATTCTGATCCGGATAAAATTGAAGTAACAGAAGAGGAAGCTCTGGATACTTTTGCTGATGAATATGGGAAAAAAGTTGAAAGCATCGAATTAGAACCTACTCGCGATGGCTACGTATATGAAGTGGAAAGCTATGATAATGAAACGGAATATAATACGGATATCGATGCAGCTTCTGGAGATATTATTGATAACAGAAGTGATAAAGATGATGAAGACGATGACGAAGAGGAAACTCGTTATGAACTAAATCAAAAAGATGCCATTAGCCAAAAAGAAGCGACGGATATCGCAGAAAAAGAAGCTAATAGCGGAAAAGCTCGCGAATGGAAATTAGAACGTGTTTCTGATGATAAGCAAACTTGGGAAGTCAATGTTCTTGAAAAAGGAAACGAAACAGAAGTCACTATTGATGCAGAAAACGGTGAAGTATTAGAAGTAGAAGAAGACGACGATTAAAGTAAAAAGCTCATTGTCAATTTTGGCAATGAGCTTTTAATTGCGTATTTACATTAACTGTATGATTCTATAGATGATTATACTTGCGATAATAATCATGAAAACACCGCTAACACGGTTCATAATTAAAGCAGCGTGGGAAGGTTCGGCATCTTTTATCCGCCAACCAATTTCTAACCACCAGCCTGTTTTAGGTGAAAAAATATTAATAAAACCAAAAATAAGTACAATAATAGCTATTGTGATAATAAAAAGATATGTTAGATTCATAAACTTCACCACCTCTCATAAGTTGAATTTTTACGTACACAAATGTTGCAAATAATGAAGTGTTTCAATTTATTAGACGAATACATTTTTGACAGGTGAAGTTTAATTCCATTCACTAAAGCGTATCTTTATCATAAACGCAAGCGCTTTTATTTGTCCACTAATAAGGTCATAGATTTCTAAATATCAAGCAAAAAAGCCCCTTTTAAAAGGAGCTTTCATTTTGTGTAAGCTATTCTTTTTTCTCTAAAACAATATCGGTGTATAACCAGACCGTTAACAAATAATAAAGCAGATATAAGATGAAGAAGATAAGAAACGGTAACCAAATGCCGGCATAAGGTTCGGTAATTAAAGAAGTAAACATTTTTAGACCAAATAACACATGAATAGCGCCTAAAATTCCCGGTGCTAAAAATAATACCACAATTTCTCTTCTGATCGATTTTTTTAATAAACTCATTCGCGTACCAATTTTATTTAGCATGTTGTAACGAGCAACGTCACTGGCTGCTCCTGATAGGATTTTAAACATCAAGCAACTCGCTAGCATTGTCAAAAAAGCGATGCCGAGGAAAAATCCCATAAACTCAAGTCCAGAGAACATTTCATTGTAGAGTGTGTAAATGTCATATTTTTGGTTCATAGAAAATTGATCTTGGGCTAAAGATGGATTTTGTTTTACATTTTCAGCAACAATTTTTCCAACAGCATCTTTTTGGGCCATAAAATCTTTAACTTGAACAACTTGTAAGCGACTGCTTGCCTGATTAAGCTCATTAAACTCATCTGCAGCGACCATCGATATCTCTTTTCCCTGTTGCTCGGGAAGCAATAAGGTCCGTAGACTATCCATCTTAGCTTCATCATTAGCTAATTCTTCACCAGAATAAGTGGTTTTTTTAGGCGTTGTGTCATAGTAAATCGCGTTTAAAGGTTCTTCATCAAACTGTTCTTGGTTAAAATAAACCGTATCTTCATCTTCTTTTAGCTGATAACTAAGGTCTAAAGTCGGATTTAGCTCTTCGACTTGTTTTTGATCAGCATCTTGTGCGTTATTTAAGAATAAGTCATAAGTAGAGGTTTGCTCAGTCATTTTCGGAATTTCCTTGTGAAAACCTAATCCGACAGTTAACGCGCCTAGTGCTAAAGCGAAAATGATCGATACCATCGAAAGCATTTTAGTATAGTCTTGAATACGAAAGCTTAACTGCGATAATGTAAAGTTATTTAAATTTTTCAGTCTTAATTTATCGGAGCGTTTCAAAAGATTTAAACCAAAAATCATGACAGAATGAAAAACGAAATAGCTTCCTAATACAATTGTAAATAAAGCGATGATTAGCGCGAGTAAACCAATCTTGTCAACACTATTCATCATGTAATAGCCAATTCCGAGTAAGACCAGCCCACTGATGGCTTCTAGGGCTAATACTACTGGCTTACGTCGTGAGGCAGTCGGCATTTCGTTTGCTTTTAATAAAGATAAAATCGGCTTTCTGACGATTGAAGAAGCGTTAATTGTCGCGGCCAATAAAAATAAGATCGTAAAAAAGATTAATGTAAGAAGGAGCGCTTTAGCGCTGAAGGCGGAAAAATTTGTTACTTGAATGTCCAGTTGATTGGTCAAAAGTTTGCTTACAATAGAGGACAATCCAACACCTATAATAGCGCCTAGAAGTGTTGCCCAAAGACCGATAATAAACGTTTCGATAAAAATCAGCAGAGCGATTTTACGTTGTTTAGCGCCTAACATCATAAACATCGCATAGTCTTTTTGTCGCATACTCATCAAAAAAGAATTGGCATATAAAATATAAACTAAGGTGATAATACCAAGCAAAACAGAGCCTAGCTGAAAAATAATACCTGTCATAGCTACAGGAGAATTACTTGATAAAAAAGCATCGTTACTTGCCATAGATTGAAACATATAAAATATTCCTGCGGCAATCATTAGTCCAGAAAAAAGAACTGCGTAATCGCGCCAGCGTCCTTTAAGTCCAGTCAGTGATAATTTTAAAAGCATTTGTGTTCACCTCCTATTGTTCTAAAGTTCCTAGAATCTTTAATATTTGTCTATAAAAACTTTCTCGACTTTGGTCGTTTCTTTTGACTTCTTGTTGGATGACACCATCTTGGATAAATAAAATCCGTTTACAGTAACTAGCAGAAAAAGGATCGTGGGTTACAAGTAAGATGGAAATCTGGTCATTTTGATTTAATTCTTTCATGGTGTCCAGCAAATCACGTGAACTTTGCGAATCAAGAGCGCCCGTAGGTTCATCACCTAATAAGATGGCAGGTTGAGTCACTAAAGCACGAGCGGCGGCTACCCGTTGTTTTTGCCCACCAGAAATTTCTGCTGGGTACTTTTCTAAAATGGCATCAATTGATAATCGCTGCGCGATTTGATTTACTCTTTTTTTGATTTCCTTAGCGTTAACACCTTGAAGTGAAAGGGGGACCGCAATATTCTCAGAAGCCGTTAGATTTTCTAAAAGGTTAAATTCTTGAAAGATAAATCCTATTTCTTGACTACGAAAATCCGCAATCTGGTTACCCTTTAGTTTTGTGACGTCATTTCCGTCGATGGTGATTGTTCCATCTGTTGGTTTATCAAGCGTGGCTAATAAATTTAACAAGGTCGATTTACCCGAACCAGAAGGGCCCATAATACCGATAAATTCTCCTTTTTCCACAGTAAAAGAAAGTTGTTTTAACGCCTCAGTTTGTTCTCCTTGCGCTTTACCATAAACTTTTCTCAAATCTTGTGCATCGACAATTTTTTCCATGTTCATTTCCTCCTCATAGTTTTTCTTTCGTATTTAGGATGTCAATTTCTTTGACTGGTTCATAAGTTGTCACGCTTCTTTTTTGTTTTAAGTACAATTCCAACCAAAAATTTTTGCAAAAGATTTCCTCCCTGTTATTTGATGATAGACTTATCTTAATAAGAGAAACTTTCGAATCTTTTTCGTAAATCTTACAAAAGTCTTACAATACAAAAATACTCCATAATGATTAGCTTGCTTCTCTAATCATTATGGAGTTAGTAATGTTTTTTTACATCTCTATAAAACCGTCATAATCCCTTAATAAAGTAACATCTTCGCCATCTGTTTGTGCTTGTTTAATCCGTTTTTCTCCCCAAATAGACATGGAAACTAGAATATCTCGTAATGTCTTTCCTTCTTCTGTTAAAGCGTAGACGACTTTAGGGGGAACTTGGTTATAAACTTCTCGAGCAATAATCTGATCTTTTTCCAACTCTCTAAGTTGTTGTGTTAGCATTTTTTGCGTAACGTTAGGGAGCTTTCTTTTTAATTCTCCTGAGCGTAAGGGTCCATGTCCTAAATTACATAATATAATAGGTTTCCATTTTCCACCGATAACATCTAAAGTAGCCTCAATGCCCATTTGATATATTTTACTCATGATAAATCCTCTTTTCTTCCAATAGGAACTTTTTGGTATCTATAGCACTTTATAGTGCGTACTTACGTATTCTTCTTCGTAGATTTATACTAACATATGTAAAGCAAAAGAAAAGAGCTTTGCTAAAAAATAAGGAGTGTTGAACTATGGCAGATTATCAATTTTTAGAACCTTTACAATTTAACAATGGCATCACCTTAAAGAATAAAATAGTCATGGCACCTATGACTACAATGTCTAGCTTTTATAATGGCAAGATTACGCAAGATGAGCTTAATTATTTTGCTGCTAGAGCTGGAGGTCCAGGTATGATTGTCACTTCAGTAGCTAATGTTTCTGATAATGGAAAAGGTTTTGAAGGCGAACTTTCTGTAGCACACGATGAAATGCTACCAGGGTTAAAAAACCTAGCAGCTACGATCAAAAAGGATGGCGCAAAGGCGATTTTGCAGATTTTTAATGCAGGTAGAAAATCAACCTCACAAGTGTTGCGGGGAGAAACCCCTGTAAGTGCTAGTGCGATTGCAGCAGAATTTCCTCCAGGTTTGGAAACACCACGAGCATTAGAACAAGAAGAAGTTGAACAAATCATTAAAAACTTTGGAGCTGCTACAAGAAGAGCCATTCAAGCGGGTTTTGATGGTGTGGAATTACATGGAGCAAATACTTATTTGTTACAACAATTTTATTCTGCCAATTCTAACCAACGTTCTGATGAATGGGGCGGCGATCGAGAAAAACGTTTGAGATTTCCACTTGCGGTTATTAAAGAAGTGACGGAAACGATCGAAAAGTATGCAACAGATCCATTTTTATTAGGTTATAGAATTTCACCAGAAGAAGTTGAAACGCCAGGTATTCGTTTAGAAGATACTTTATATCTTGCCGAAACAATTAAAAAGCAAGTGGATTATATTCATCTATCTATGGGAAGTTACAAACGTACGTCATTAAATGATGAAACAGACACGACGCCTATTTTGAAAAAATTTGCGGAAAAAATCGCCAACGAAATTCTGCTTATCGGCGTAGGTTCGGTTGAACTTCCGAAAGATGCTGAAGAAATGATAGACGGCGGCGCTGACTTAGTGGCTATTGGTCGTGAACTTTTACGTGAACCCCGTTGGGTAGAAAAAGTAATGATGGGCGATGAAGCAAGCATTCGTACGACAATGAGTTTTGCAGATATGGAAGAATTAGGCATTTCAGGAGCTATGCAAACTTATTTGAAAGAATCATTTGGCAGTGTAATGAACTTTACACCTGATGGCAAAAAAGCAGAAAATTACCAAAACCAAGCGGCTCCAATGGAAGGTTTTGAAAAGAAACTGTAAGTTGAAGTAGAGGAGCTTTTATAACTAAAAAAGTTTGTTTTATGAAAGTAAACTCCAGATATAGACTCAGTTGGTTTCCAGGGAACCTAATGAAACGTTTACTATCTTTGATTTTTCAGGGGTTAAATTATGATTTCACTCCTGTCTTTGTCCATATCAAAAGTGTCTATTACTTATAAAATAAATGGTATAGCATCTCTAAATCTAAGCTAAATTTGAAATGCTCATACTGTGGCACTATGAAGAAGCTTACTTCATTGAATAATCCGCTTTTGTATGCTATACTTCCTTATATAAGGAAAGAGGGATTGTTATGAACAACCCCTCAATGACAGCACCGTTTAAGACGGTGACAGAAAACATTATTTAATTAAAAATAACCGTCGCCCTGCTAAAAATGGACCCTAGTTAATAGACACTGATAAAAAACCGTCAGTGGACCTATTATCTAGGGTCTTTTTTATCCAACTATTCTTTATCAGCGATTTTCACAATTTGTTTACCGATATTTTCGCCACTAAATAAACCTAAAAAGGCATCAGGTGTTTGATGGAAACCATCGTAAATCGTTTCTTCAAATTTTAACTCACCGTTAGCCACTTTCTTTTCTAGTGCTTCATAAGCTTCATCAAAAGAATCTGCAAAATCAGCCACGAGTAATCCTTGCATTTTTGCGCGAGAGTTGATCAAAAAGCGTTGGACGCGTAGACCAATGTCTTCTTCACCTTCTTTAAGATTGTAAGAAGAAATTGCACCACAAACTGGGATACGGGCAAAAACGTTAAGTAATGGCCAAACCGCTTCAGAAATTTCACCGCCTACATTTTCATAATAAACATCGATTCCGTCAGGGCAAGTCTCTTGTAATTGTTCGCTCACATTACCTTTCTTATATTCAACCGCTGCATCATAGCCTAATGTTTCAGTGATATATTGGGCTTTTTTCTCAGAACCAACAATACCGACCACCCGTGCACCAACACTTTTAGCTAGCTGCCCTGCAACTTGTCCTACAGCACCAGCTGCGCCTGAAACTACTACAGTTTCCCCTTTTTTGGGTTCACCGATGTGCATCATTCCAAAATAAGCCGTTAGAGCAGGCATACCTAAGACACTTAAGGCGTTACTTGGTTTTAAATGATCTGTTTGCACTTTACGTACTTCTGAAGGCTTAACGACATTATATTCTTGGAAATTCGTTGTACCTGTGACTAAATCTCCTTTAGAAAATTCATTACTATTAGATTGAACAACTTCACTTACGGTACTTCCATATAAAGCTTTGCCCACTTCAAAAGGTGCAGAATAAGAAGGCGCATCGGACATTCTGCCACGCATATACGGATCAACTGAGAGATATAAAGTTTTGACTAATATTTCGCCTTGCCCTGCTTCAAAAACATCAATGTTTTTATACTCGAAAGTATTATCATCGGGTAAACCATTCGGACGTTCTTTTAGAATTAATTGTTCTTGTTGCATTTATATTACCTCCGCTTAATATATTTTCTGTACAATAAAAGTGTAGCACGGATAATATCTGAACGTAAAAAAATTACAACCTCTTAAATGGTTTTTTATCAGGAATAAGCGTAGTATAATAAAATGGGTGAAATGAATATACCTAGTAGGAAGTGAATTATATGAAAATTATTATAGCCGGAGCCGGAGCTATGGGAAGTCGTTTTGGGCTAATGTTACATCGTGCGAATCATGAAGTTGTTTTAGTGGATGGTTGGCAAGAACACATTGATGCAATCAATAAAAATGGATTACAAGCTAATTTTAACGGAGAAAAAATAGTTGAAAATATTTCTGCCTATAATCAAAATGAGATTGCAAAGGTTGATTTTTCAGCAGATTTGGTGATTTTATTTACTAAAGCTATGCAGTTAGATTCCATGTTGCAATCTATTAATAGTCTTTTACATGAAGATACGAAGGTACTTTGTCTACTAAACGGCATTGGTCATGAAGATATGATTAAAAAATATGTACCTTATCAAAATATTTTCTTAGGAAATACTATGTGGACTTCCGGTCTGCAAGGCCCAGGAAAAGTGAAACTATTTGGCGATGGTTCGATTGACTTACAAAACTTAGCACAAGGCCAAGAACAAGCAGCCAATACAATTGTTGAGGCATTGAACCGAGCTGATTTAAATGCAAAGTATTCTTCTAATATTTTGTCCTCTATTTATAAAAAGGCATGTGTGAATGGAAGTGTCAATGGACTATGCACTGTTTTAGAATGTAACATCGCTAGTCTTGGTGCAAGCAGTTACGCCAACATTATTATTTCTCAAATTGTCGATGAATTTATCGCAATTGCTAACGCACAAAATATTTTCCTAGACAAAGACGAAGTTTTAACACAAATAAAATCAAGTTTTGATCCAGAAACAATAGGTTTACATTATCCATCAATGTATCAGGATTTAATCGATAATAAACGTTTAACTGAGATCGACTATATTAATGGCGTGATTGTTAGAAAAGGAAAACAATACCAAATACCAACGCCTTATTGTAACTTTTTAACAGAATTGATTCATTCCAAAGAGGAAATTTTAGGTGTTAGTTAAAAATAAGATTATCAGAATAATTAAAAAATTTGATTTAGCAGCAATGGTATACAAGGACTAATAGTTAAAATGGAAGAATTTTCAAAAAATAGCTTGACAAAGTTTTGACTATTCTCTATACTAATTTGCAAATCACAGATAAAGCGATAATAGAGAAGAGTAACTATTGCGTTTGTTAAAGAGAGCCCGGATGGTGTGAAAGGGTGCAAATAAATTTAGTGAAGATGAGCTCTAAGCTTTTTGTTCAGTTAGCGCTGAATAAACGGGAAAGCAGCCGATATACTGCCGGGTATCATGCGTACCGTTGAGATATTGGCTGTGAGGTCGATATGAATAAGGGTGGTAACACGAAAAGTCTTCGTCCCTTTGTTTATTAGAAATAATAAGCAAAGGGATGGAGATTTTTTTTTATCTCTAAAAACATATAAGGGGGAAGAATTTGCTTGTTTGTTGGCGTATCATTAGTTGTTTAAACATTAAGGAAGGTGACACATGAAAAAAATAAGTTTATATATAGGTGCAACAATTTTTTTACTGCTTTTAGGTGCTTGTGGAAATAGTGGGTCTGCAGAACAAGAGGGTGCACAGCAAAATGATGGTGTTGTTCATATCAGTTCAGTAGATTCGGATGCGGAAGTTTGGGATTATATCGCAAACTCAGATGCAGCCCAAGAGGCGGGACTTGAAATTGAGGTAACAGAAATCACAGGAGGAACACAGTCCAATAATGCTGTGGCAGATGGCGATGTAGACGCGAATGCTTTTCAGTCTATTGAATATTTAAAAAGTTATAACGAAGAAAGTGAAACAAATTTAATTCCTATAGCGACAACTTATATGGAACCTATGGGATTATACTCAGACAAGTATGATTCTGTGGAAGATCTTCCTAATGGTGCTCAGGTAGCGCTAGCAGATAATCCAGCAAATACCGCACGAGGATTGCGCCTATTAGAATCGGCTGGATTGATTACACTAGAAGAGGACTTTGATGATGGGCTGGGTACACCTGATGATATTGCAGAAAATCTTAAAAATCTCGAGTTTAGCTTAATTGATGATCTGACGGGCCCTCGTGTTTTATCTGATTTGGATTTAATTCCAATCAGTAACACGGTCGCACTTGAAGGGGGGCTAAATGTATTAGAAGATGCTATTTATCATGAAGAAGTTAATGATGACAATAAAGGGAATTTTAACATTATTGCAGTCCAAGAAGGAAGAGAAGATGAAGAAGATCTGCAAAAGCTAGGAGAAATCTATCATGACCCTGAAATCCAAGAGTATATAGATGAAGAATTTGAAGGTACCAAAGTAGAAGTAGACGAATCAATTGATGAAGTTTGGGGGGAATAAAGTGAAAATTGCTATTATTGCGGCGATGCAAGAAGAAGTAACTCCTTTTCGTGAATTCTTCACACAACGTAAACAAATTTGGCAAAAAGGAAAGACTGTTATTGAAAAACTCAACGAAGATGTTTATTTAGTTGAATCAGGTATTGGTAAAGTAAATGCGGCTGCTAGTACGGCTTGGTTATGTGAACATGTCGCACCCGATTTAATTATTAATACTGGAACTACTGGTACTTTTCATGCAAATGCAGCCTTAGGAGAAATACTTCTTAGCGATCGTTTTGTTTATAGTGATGTGGATGCGACAGGCTTTGACTATCAATATGGTCAAGTGCCTCAGATGCCAGCTGATTATCCGATTAGCCATGCTCTTTTGCAAGAAGTTGAAAAGTTATTTGCTGTTCACAATATTACTTATCATTTAGGAACGATTGTAACTGCGGATTCTTTTATGAGTGATGATGCCACTATCAACACAATACGCAAAAATTTTCCAGACTTGATAGGTTCGGATATGGAAAGTTGCGCAATTGCTCAAGTAGCTAGTTTTTATAATATTCCGATACTCAATGTGCGCGCAATTTCGGATAAGGTAGGAGATAAAGCACCACAGATGTTTGATGATTCAGTGGATAACGTGAGCGTTCAAGCATTTCAAGCTGTTCAAATTCTTTTAAATAGCTTATCAAAGGATGCTGTAGATAAAAAAATTAAATAAAAAAAGGATGATATAAAGGAAGAGAGCCAGTTCTCAAAAGTATTTAAAAATAATAAATAAAAAGATAATACAGGAGGAATTATAATGGCAGATACAAAATTAAAACAACAATCACCTTATCGTTATGACATCGTCGGTAGTTTCTTAAGACCCGAGGCGTTAAAGCAAGCTAGAGAAGATTTTGAGCAAGGAAACATCTCGGCAGAAGAATTAAAAGAAGTAGAAGATCAGGCAATTATTGATTTAATAAAGAAACAGGAAGAAGTTGGACTTAACGCTGTAACGGACGGTGAGTTTCGTCGTAGTTGGTGGCATTTAGATTTCTTTTGGGGACTCAATGGTGTTACAAAAGCAGCAAGTGATAAAGGCTATCAGTTTAAAGACAAGGAAACTCGAGCAGAAACTGCTAGACTAACAGGTAAACTGGGTGGAAAAAATCATCCCTTTGTAGAACATTTTCGTTTTGCAAAAGAACATGCAAAAGAAGATACGGAAGTAAAATTAACGATACCAGCCCCTGCACAATTTTGGGCAGAATTGGCTAGACCGGAAAATGAAGCATCAACTAAAGAAATATATTCAACAACAGAAGCCTTAGTTGACGGGATTATTTCCGCCTATCGAGAAGCGATATCGGAATTTTATGCTGCAGGTGTTAAAACCTTACAAATCGATGATTGTACTTGGGGAATGTTAGCAGCTGGCACTTCTATGACAAATGGTATTCCAGAAAAAGTGGCTAGTAAAGAGCGCGCTAGGGCTGAAAAAGAAGCGGAAGAACAAAAACGGTTGTTTGTTACTTTAAATAATGCAATTATCGACAATCAACCACAAGATCTTGTGATCAACACACACATTTGTCGAGGAAATTATCAGTCAACTTGGTCCTCTTCAGGTGGCTATGATAATGTGTCTAGCCCCTTATTTGACCAAGAAAATGTCAACGCTTATTATCTAGAATACGATAGTGATCGTGCAGGCGGTTTTTCACCTTTAGCTAATGTAACAGCTGGAAAGAAGGTGGTTTTAGGCTTAGTGACTTCTAAATCAGGAAGTTTAGAAAATCGGGAAGATATTATCGCTCGCATCAAAGAAGCAAGTCAGTTTGTTCCTTTAGAAAATTTATGTCTTAGTCCTCAATGTGGTTTTGCCTCCACTGAAGAAGGAAATATTTTAACCGAAGAACAGCAATGGAATAAAATAAGATTTATCAAAGACATTGCCCAAGAAGTATGGAAAGATGCTTAATTTAACAGCAAAAGTCCAGATCTATAAAAGAATAGGTCTGGACTTTTTTTAGGTTAAAAAAGCCAGATTGTATTATTTTTTATAGGAAAAAATTGCTATAATAGATTTATAAGAAAGAAATTTTTTTAGTGATGAAATGAGTAAAGATGATAAAAGAAAGGTGGGAAAAGATGTTATATAAAAGTAAATATGCATCACCTTTAGGCAATCTCCTAATATTAGCTGACAACAGTTCTGTGTTGGGGCTATGGTTTGAAGATCAGAAATATTACGGTGCTTCCTATTCTTTAGAAGAAGCTGTTTATCAAGAAAACCGTGTGATAAAGAAAGTAAAAGAGTGGTTGAGTGACTATTTCGACGGAAGAAAACCTGCAAAAGAGCATTTATCATTAGCTCCTAAAGTTACAGATTTTCGTCAAAAGGTATTATCAATTTTGCAAACTGTACCTTATGGACAAACAATTACTTATCAGCAAATCCTTGATAAATTAAAAGAAAATTACGGTGAAAACGTCGGATCAGCACGAGCTGTTGGTGGCGCTGTAGGACATAATCCTATTTCGATCATTATCCCTTGTCATAGAGTCATTGGAAGCGATGGTTCTCTGACCGGTTATGCAGGAGGGATCGAAAGAAAATTAAAACTGCTTACTTTAGAAGACATTCGATGAGAGGAGGTTTATTGTGTGAGTGTAACAAAAACTGAGTGGCAGGCCATAAAAGCTAATAATAAGTATTATGATGATATCTTTTGGTATGCAGTCAAAAGTACTCGGATTTTTTGTCGCCCCTCTTGTCTTTCAAGATTACCCAAAAAAGAAAATATAGAAATTTATTATACAAAAGAAGGGGCTGTACAGGCAGGTTACAGACCTTGTAAAAGATGCCAACCCTTAGGTGAGCCAGTTAGCAATCAGGAATGGGTAAGAGAAATTGATACGATTTTACTTCATAACTATCAGCAGAAGTTAACCCTAGAAGAATTAGCTCACTTAGCACGAGGTTCAGAATCATATTTACGCCACACTTATAAAGCAATTACTGGGATAACCCCACAAAAACGATTGATGAATATTCGTCTAACTATGGCAAAAAAAGGATTGTTGGAAACAAATCGAACCGTCAAAGAAATTGCTGAAAGCGTAGGGATGGAAAATGTCGCTTACTTTATCAAAAAGTTTGGCGAGTATTACGATGACTCTCCTTTACAATTTAGGAGAAAATACATCAAATAAAATGACTCCTCCAAAATCATAAAAAATGGTGGTATCATTAAAAAGATGCCAGCAATTGAAAAATTATTGGAGGGACATCAAAAAAGTTCCCACCAATATTTGTAAATTATGGTGGGAACAAGGAATATTTTTATCTTAATTGATATTGATAAAGCCACTACCTAATACATCTCTAACATCATGAATGGCCAAAAATGCATGTTCGTCTTCCTTATTGACAAGCTTTTTAATCCTAGTAACTTGTGATTGCGGTACAACAACATAAAGCATGGTTCTTTGATTTTTACTATAACCACCGCTACCTGTTAATAACGTTGAACCTCTGCCTGTAAAATCATTGATTTTATTACTGATTTCCTCATTCTTATTAGATATAATGGTAACCACCTTTTTAGGGTTAAAACCTTCAATAATAAAGGAGGTAGCTCTTTCTGTTACAAACAGCATAATGATAGTAAATAAAACATTTTCTATAGGAAGTACTAAAAGAAAAGATAGGACAACTAGACCATCCAACATAAAAATTCCTTGAGAAGTTTTTATATCCAGATATTTGTTGAGGACTTTAGCTATAACTGAAGTTCCGCCTAGGGTACTACCTGTTGAGATCACTAGACCCGCGCCAATACCTATAACAGCACCCCCGAACACAGAGTTTATAACAAAGTCGTCGACACCTAAATTGATTCCTTCGGTTAAATTCAGAAAGAAAGAAAGTGCAGTGTTGGCGATCACAGTATAAATTGCTGTGGTTTTACTTAAAAATTTCCAACCGACAAAAACGACTAAAGTGTTTATAATCAAAGATGTTAAGGCGGGCGAAAGGCCAAGCGTATACCTTAAAGCCAAAGATATCCCGACAGTACCTCCATCTCCTAAATTTGCTCCAAGTAGAAAACAGTTAACACCGAGCGCATTGATAAAAGTTCCTATGAAACAAAGTATGATATTTTTATAATGTTTATTAATAAATTTAGCCATTACTACACTCCTTTCTCCCCTTGAAAATATAATAAGCTGCTTTAAAGCAGTCTATAAGCTTGCAAGAGTTATTAATAATCCTGGAATAGGATAGCATATTTTTTATTGTATAATCTACTAAAAAAGCTTGAAAATTTACTGAAATCAAGCATTTTTTTCAATGAAAAAGGCAAGTATTTAAGTACTTGCCTCCAATTCGGTATTCTTTTGTAAAATGAATTAAGCAAAATTTAATTGATGGATTTCATGTTTTGTTTCTTTTATAAATTGCAAGAGCTGCTCAAAAGTAATAAAAACAGTAGCAGTGTTATCATTAGGGTGAAGACCAATGACATTTGCGTCTTTTAAATGACTATCTACATAAACAGTCACATCGTTCTGTTTGTCATTTAATAAACCAAATGGACTGACAGCTCCTTTAGCTAAGCCTAAGTATTTTTCAAGCCGTTCTTCAGAGGCAAAAGATAAGCGAGAAGAGGCAATCATTGTTTTAACTTCTTTTAAATCTATATTTTGATCCTCTTCAACCACAAGCAGATAGTGTTCTTTCCCATTGCCATTTCTTAAAAATAAATTTTTAGCAACGGTGGAATGCGCTGGAAAATCCAGGGCTTTCATTTCTTCTATTGTGTAAACAGCCGGGTGCTCAATCCTTTGAAAATCAATATTCATTTCTTCTAACTTTGCATAGACGAGTTGTTTTTGTTCTATAAAAGATCTCCTTATAGCTTTATTATTAATAATAAATTATCATGGTATAAAGATGTTCTCAAGTTTTAGATAATTGTTATCAATTAGAAAATAGTTAACTCTTTTTTAAGAAATTAATTAATTCTTTTTTAGTATTTTATCGTTATATTGAGAATAGAAAATATTCTTAATAGGAGAGTTAAAGGAGCAAGATTATGGAAGAGAAAAAAGGATATATACTATTAACCGATACGGGAACGCTGTTTACTAAGTTTATTAGGCTGTATACACATCATCCTTACAATCATGCTTCCATTGCTTTTACTTCTGATTTGTCGGAAGTTTATAGCTTTGGCAGAAAGCATATAAGAAATCCATTTATTGGTGGGTTTATCGAGGAAAATATCAGAACGGGGCTACTTAAAAAAGCGCACTGTGCAGTTTACTCTTTTGATATTACACAAGAGCAATTAGAACAAATGGAGTTATATGTTGAACAAATAAAAGCAGAAAAAGAATATTATCATTATAATTTTATTGGTTTATTTGGTTTTTTAATCAATAGACCTATAAAAAGAGATCATGTATTTTTCTGTTCACAATTTGTCGCTTCAGTACTGGCAGAATGCGAGTTTAATACTTTTGAAAAACCATTATCTTTAGTTGCGCCGCAAGATTTAAAAGAAATTCCTACATTACAGTTAGAATTTCAAGGAAAACTAAGTGATTACTATAACAACGCAGCAATAAATGAAGCAAAGCCTTCGTTCTTCTCTCAATTATTTTCAATGGAAATATGGGTGGGGTCGTTGATCAATCGTCACTAGTGTTTAAACAGCTGAAAATATTAGACAGAAAGCTTGGATTAAGGCATACTAAAGGAAAATATGGGAAGAAAAGAGGTGCCGTCATGAAAATATTTATCGTTGAAGATGATGAAGTGATTGCTAATAAAATCAAACAACATCTAGTAAAATGGGATTATGAAAGTTTGATTGCAAAGGATTTTCAAAACATTTTGTCAGCGCTTGTTTCCTTTGATCCGCAGCTAGTTTTGCTTGATATCACCCTTCCTTTTTTTGACGGTTACCATTGGTGTCGGGAAATGCGGAAAATTTCCAGTGTGCCGATTATTTTTATCTCCTCGGCTATAGATAATCTGAATATTCTTCGTGCAATTGAGATGGGAGCCGATGATTATATTACAAAACCCTTTGACTTGGAAATTTTAATGGCAAAAATACAAGCGCTTCTTCGTCGTAGTTACGACTTTAGTGATTCCAATGACTTAATTGAACATCGTGGTTTAATTTTTAATAGCAGCAACTTTACGATTTCCTATCAAGACCATGAGATGGAACTGACAAAAAACGAAGCAAAAGTTTTCCAAAAGTTAATGGAAAATAAAGGACATATTGTCTCTCGGAAAAAGCTCATGCTTTATCTATGGGAATCAGATAGTTATGTGGATGATAGCGCACTGTATACCAATATCAATCGTTTAAGGAAAAAGTTAGCTGAAATGGGCTTAGAGGATTTTGTTCGTACAAAAAAAGGAGAAGGTTATCTTATTGAAAACTAAAGGTGTGCTACTACTCCAATATCTATACAAACAAAGAATGTTTCTTTTTCTCTGTCTCTTTTTTGCTGTGGTTAATATTGTAGTGGGCTATGTTTATCAATTGCCGCTAGAAAGAGCTTTATTAAGCATTGTTATCAGCAGTTTTGTAGTTATTATTATGGGTGTTTTTGATTTTTACCATTTCTATACCAAACGTACTCAATTAGCTCGTCTTAAAAGTTCTGAAGAGGTCACATTCAAAGACTTACCTGAAAGCAATGGTTCTGTTGAAAAGGACTATCAAGTAATTATTCAAAAAATAAACCAGCAGCTTTTAGCTTTAGAAAATGAAGCGGCACACACTGAACAAGAAATTTTGGATTATTTCACAACTTGGGTCCATCAGATTAAGGTACCGATTGCAGCACTTCATTTAATTTTACAAGAAGATGAAGCAGAAGTTTCAGATGAGTTGGAAGAACAACTATTTAAAATTGATCAGTACGTAAATTTGATTTTACAGTATGTCCGCTTGGAAAGTTCTTCCACCGATTATCATTTTCAAGAAGTGGATGTAGATGACTTAATTCGAGAAAATATTAAAAAGTACGCTCCTTCTTTTATCCGAAAAAAACTTACGCTACATTATGAGATGATTCATCTTCGTGTTGTTACTGATGCCAAGTGGCTAAGTTTTGTCATCGATCAACTACTTTCTAATGCCTTAAAGTACACTCATGAAGGATCAATATCGATTTATTTAGAAAATCAGTCTTTAGTTATCGAAGATACAGGTATTGGTATTTCAGCAGAAGATTTACCTAGAGTGGGTCAAAGAAATTTCACAGGATTTACGGGACGCCAACAAAAAAATGCTACGGGCATTGGCTTTTACCTGTCCAAACAAGTGATTCAGAAATTAGGGCACCAGCTTTTCCTATCTTCCAAAGCTAAAAAAGGGACAAAAGTATCTATACATTTTGACAAACAGGAAATGATTACAAAATAAAGCAATCTAACAAAACTGTTAGAAAATAAAGAGAAATGCCAGCTTAAATTATAGAAAGGCATTTCTCTTTTTTGCTATCGTTAGATTAACAAAGAAATATCACTACTTAGAAAGTGAGGAGCTAAAAATGAGTCTTCTACAAGTACAAGAATTAAAGAAAGTATATAGCAATCGATTCGGAAAAAATAAGTTGGAAGCCTTGGCGAATCTTTCTTTTTCTGTTGAAAGTGGAGAATATATTGCCATTATGGGCGAATCGGGTTCTGGCAAAACAACCTTACTGAATATTTTAGCAGCGCTGGATCGTCCGACAAATGGCAAAGTATTATTAAATGATCAAGATATCGTACAAATTTCGGAAAAAGATATTTCAAAATTCCGACGTGAAAATCTAGGATTTGTTTTCCAAGATTTTAATCTATTAGATACTTTTTCTTTAAAAGATAATATTTTTTTACCTTTAGTTCTATCAGGAAAGAAGCATGAAATGATGGAAGAAAAACTAAAACCCATTGCGGAAAAATTAGGCATATTAGAATTGCTAGAGAAATTTCCTTACGAAGTATCTGGTGGGCAAAAACAACGGGCTGCAGTGGCGCGGGCACTTATTGCTAGTCCGGCTTTGGTTTTAGCTGATGAACCGACAGGAGCGCTAGATTCAAAATCAACCAACGAACTGCTCACCCTTTTTAATCAAATTAATGATGAAGGACAAACGATTTTAATGGTCACACATAGTATCGAAGCAGCTAGTCATGCCAAACGCGTTCTTTTTTTAAAGATGGCAATGTGTTTCATGAATTATATAAAGGAGAAGAAAGTAGCGAGCAGATGTTTCAAAAAATTTCACAGACACTAACTGTATTGAGTGCAGGAGAGGATTATTATGCATAATGGATTTTACGCAAAATTAGCCTTACAAAGTATTCGCGAAAACAGCCGACTTTACAATCCATTTATTATCTCAAGTATTGTTTCTGTTATGATGACCTTCGTTATTTTAAGCTTATCTGTCAATAGCGGTTTGAAACAAATCCCTGGAGGCGCGAACCTACAAACAATTTTAGCTTTAGGCTATGTGATATTAGTTCTGTTTTCTGCGATATTTTTGTTTTATATGAATAGTTTTCTCATGAAAAATCGAAAAAAAGAATTTGGTATTTATAACATTTTAGGCATGGATAAAAAACATATAAGCAAGATCCTTTCCTATGAGATTCTTTTTATTTATTTCGTTAGCTTAATTGTCGGGCTTATAGCAGGATTGTTGTTAAATAAAGTCGCGACGCTTCTTATTCGACGTATGTTAGCTGCGCCTGTCTCTTTGGGCTTTGAGCTTTCTATGCAGCCGATCTTATGGACCTCAGCTTTCTTTCTCTTGATTTTTCTTGCAGTTTTACTTGTGAATATCTATCAAGTCAGGCTTGCTAATCCCATTGAATTATTAAAAGCAAGCAATACAGAGGAGAAAGAACCTAAAATAAAAATTGTATGGACCATTATTGCTTTACTTTTAATGGGCGTCGGTTACTATTTAGCATTAACGATTCAGTCACCTATTTTAGGGATGCAGTTAGTCTTTTTAGCCATTTTAATCGTAATTGCTGCTACTTACTTATTGTTTACTACAGGAACAATTACTTTTTCGAAGCTACTTAAAAAGAATAAAAGATACTATTATCAAACCAAACATTTTATACCGATTTCCGGTATGCTTTATCGCATGAAAAAAAATGCAGTAGGTTTGGCCAATATTTCTATTTTATCAGTCGGTGTTGTTTTAATGTTTTCTATTGCGGCTTCCTTGTATTTAACGACGGATAATTCAGTGAATACACAGTATCCGCGTGATGTGATTTCTGAAGTGAAAGTAGGTAATAGTGATGCAGAAACAGAGGATACCACAAAAACAAGAATACAAGAGGTTGTCGAACAGATTTCAGCGGAGACCAATATTCAAGTAGAGGACTTCCTATCTTACACTTATCTAAATTTTCCGGCACAACGAGACAAAAATGGTTTTACGCTCACACAAGATGTTTACTCAACGCAAACGAACCAAACACCAGCCAATCTTTATTTTGTTGATCAAGATAATTATCAGGAAATTTCGGGGGATCAATTAGATTTAGCAGAAAACGAAGTGGTTGTTCACGGGACAGTACAAGCTTATAAAGCGAACACATTGTCCTTATTAAATCAACAATTTGAGGTAAGAGAAGAAGATAATATTGAAGAGTTTGCTATAGGAAATGAAACGTCAAATGCGGTAAATGATGGTTACTATATCATTGTTAGCTCTCCTGAAGTATTACAAGAAATTGATCAAAGCCAACAAGATGTTTTACAGGAGATGACGACACCCACCAGCGTTTTCTCACAATTTGATTTAGTAAATGCTACAAAAGAGGAGAAAATTGATTTTTCCAATCATTATCAAGATAAAATAAATGAAGAAAAGATGAATATTACCAATGTTGACACAAGAGTAGAGGCTAACGGTAACTTTCGTGCGTTAAGAGGAGGCGTCTTATTTCTCGTTTTAAACTTAGCGTTATTATTGTTGATGATGACAGTATTAATCATTTATTATAAACAAATTTCAGAAGCTTACGATGACAAAGAACGTTTTCGGATTATGCGTAATGTTGGATTAAGCGATGCAGAGATTAAACAAGCTATTCGTTCGCAAATGTTAAGCGTCTTTTTCTTGCCGGTATTTGTCACCGGCGTCCATACACTCGTGATGTTGCCGCTGATGAAAAAAGGGATGGTTTTAGTGATGTTAAATCAAGTGAACTTATTTCCGCTGAGTCTATTCCTAGCGTTTGTTATCTTTTTGCTGGTTTACATTATGATTTATAGAATTACTGCCAAGACTTACTATAAAATCGTCAAATAAAAAAGAGGTGATATTATGCCGTTATCAATGACCGATTTACTCATTGTATTGATTACAGTATTTGGGGGCGTGGGACTTCAGATTTGGTTATCTACCAGAAAACATTTTTGGTGGGGGCTTGTTTTGCCCCTTCTATCATTAGGTTATTCTATTTATATGGTTCCGCAAGTTTCGTTTTATCCAGAAATGAATACCTATTTTAAGATGGGGATGTATATCCAGCAAAATATGTTAACAATTGCTTTACTGGTTATTTACGGAATCTGTCAGTGGCGTTTGTACCAAAAGCATCGAAGGTAACAGAGCTAATAAAAGCAGGGAAATTATAATTTTTTTGCTTTATTGTATTTAAAAACAAAAAGAGACAAATCGGAAGACTTGCTTTTAAAGTTGAAGAAGTATTCCGGTTTGTCTCTTTATTTGGTTAGATGTATAAACAAGATTTCAGCTTATTCATCTCGTAATTTCTCATTAGGATAAGTGATATATTGGGTTAAATCGCCATCAATTGGAGGTGTTGCCATAAATTTCATATCCGGATATAAATTATAGCGGCCTGTGCGAACAATTATATATTAACACCTCATTTATTATGTGCAAGATTGAACAAAACCTGATGAAAAAACCGCCTTTCAAAAAGAAAGGCGATCCATTCTAAAATTTAAGCTTCTAAACTTTCCGTAAATTGGGCGTTCTTACGATTTAACATCAGTGTTAGTACCAATGTAATTGCAGCAAGAACGGCACCTCCTGGCCCGAGAGCTTGCATACCAACATTTTGTGCGATTTGACTTCCAACAGCAGAACCTATGGCAATTCCAATATTGGAAAAGATCGAATTAAAAGAAGATGCTAACACCATAGATTGAGGATAACTATTTTCTGCAATACCTATCATATGCAATTGAATAGGCGAATTGAGTAGATACATCGTCAAACCAATCAACATTAAATCAATAAAACCCGCCCAATGTATATTTAACAAAACAGGCAAACATCCTAATAAGAAAATTTCAGCAATATAAACTTTCGGCATGTAAGCAAACCACGTCTTTCCGCGATTTTACCACTCAATTGATTACTTATAAGGGACATGAAACCATAAGCTGTAAAAGCTAAGGTCACTAACGAAGGCGCAATCCCTAATTCTGTCGAAAAAATAGGACGCAGGTAGGTGTACACAGCATAAATACCGGCAATGCTGAACATGGTAACGAAAGCACTTAATTGTATCCGTGAATCTTTAAAAATAGCTAACTGGTCAGAAAAACGTGTAGCTCCTGAAGATTTTTGCCGCAGATCATCAGGTAAACTTATCTTAAGGAAAAACAACAAGATAAAGCTAAGTCCAGCAATGAGGTAAAAAGCAGAACGCCAACCAAATTGTGTGCTTAAGAATGTACCCAATGGAACCCCAAAAACAGAAGCGATACTAAAACCTGAAAATATCCAAGCGATAAGCCAAGCGCGTCTTTCCATCGGAGCTAAATAAGTCGCAAAAGCCATAATCACGGAGATGCCTGAACCAGAAACAACAGCTACGACAACGCGGGAAAGTGTTAAAACAGCATACGTTGGTGCCATAGCAGTGACAAAGTTTCCGATAGTAAATATACTCATCAGGAATAATAAAACATTAAGCAAACGTTTTTGCCCAATTAAAGTAGTCACAAAAGGCGTGCTAATAGCATAAGATAATGCGAAAATGGTGACCAAATAACCCGCTGTAGAAACATCTACAGGAAAAGAAGCAGCGATATCATCTAAGATACCTACGATAATAAATTCACTAAAGCCTAAAAGAAACGACGTTAAAATCAAAATGAAACTTTGCGTTTTAAACTTTTGCATGGGAAAACACCTCATTCTATTTTTTAAAAGAAATCATAGCGGCTTGGTTTATAACCAGCCTGTATATCTATAAGGTGTTTTCCCAGCTTTGGTTTACATTTTTCTCCCCAATCTAAAATCCAAGCCACCATCATCACTTCCTTACTTTTCATTTCGTATGTCTTTAAAAAGACGACCGTAATAGTCTAGCAAGATAGATTTTTATAGTCAACAACTTTGTTTAAGAAAGGGGAGTCTTTAATCATATGGATTGCTGCCAAGATTGTGTGTTTCCTTTTATGAATATCAATTAGAAATTCTTCTAGTTAACTCGTTTTTTTATAGTGATGAAGAAAAAATAAAATATCCAAGCTTTAGTTGGTCCAGACCATCGGAAATTGATTCCTATAACTGTATTGACTGGAAGTATTTTTTTAGTCGTTGTAGATATTTTAGCTCGTACTATGGTTGAAAATAATGAATTACCTATTGGCATCTTTACGTCAATCGTTGGCGCGCCATTTTTTGCATTTATCATGATTCAAAAAAATTATCAATTCAAAGACTAGTCAGGAGTAATGTTATGAACCTTAATGTTGAAAACGTAGAAATTTTTCAAGGAACAAATAAAGTGATTAAAGGAATTGATCTACAAGTACATGATCACTCTTTCACTGCTTTATTGGGTCCTAATGGTAGTGGGAAGTCTACCTTATTAAAATCTGTATATCGCGTATTAGAACCTAAAAGCGGTACTATTTATTTAAATGATTTGAACTTAAAAAATACGCCAACTAAAAAAATTGCCCAGCAAATGTCTGTGGTGTCACAGTTTCAAAATAATAGTTTTGATTTTACCGTAAAAGAAATCGTTCTAATGGGAAGAACGCCTCATTTACGTGCTTTAGAAAAAGAAAGTGTCCATGATTACGAATTAGTAGAAGAAGCCTTGGTAAAAACAGGCCTGTGCAAATTACGAGATCGGCCTATTTCCCAACTATCTGGAGGAGAAAAGCAACGTGTTTGTCTTGCTAGAGCGATTGTTCAAGCACCTACTTTAATGATTTTAGATGAACCAAGTAATCATTTGGATATCAAGTATCAATTAGAAAGTCTTCGTGTGATTAAACAATTAGGTGTAAATACTTTAGTGGCTTTACATGATATTTCATTAGCCGCACAATTTTGTGATTATATCTATTTTATAAAGGAAGGAGAAGTGAAATATTACGGTAGACCGAAAGTGGTTATCACAAAAGAAATTTTAAAGGATATTTATGAAGTGGATTGTGAAGTCTACAACGACCCGAAAACGCAAAATTTATTGATAAGTTATTATACATTTTAGACTAAAGGAGAGAATCAGATGAAGCAACGATCTATCTATTTGATAAGCGCATTATTTGTAGTTTTACTTTTATTAACAGCTTGTAATTCACAACAAACAGAAGGACAGGAGGCTACTGCTAATACTGAAGAACAAGTCGATGAAAATGAGACGACTTACCCTCTAGAGATAGATGTGACAGACGCTGAGGGAAATACTCAGACCCAAAAATTTGAAGAAGCACCTGAGCGAGTGGTGACAAATAACCTGTCTTCAATTGAGATTTTGTTAGAATTGGGCTTAAAAGATAAAATTGTCGGCACTACTCAACCAGATAATGAAGTTACTGGGAAATTTGCAGAAGATGTTGATGATATCCCAGTGATTGGCGATAAGATGAATGTATCCAAGGAAACAGTTGCAGAGTACGCACCTGATATTGTCGTAGGACGTGAAATGTCATTTGATGATGATTCAATGGGGTCAGTCTCCACTTTAAATGAACTAGGCGCACAAACTTATATACAAACGGCAAGTGGTATGTCCACGAATCCTCCTTTGACTGCAGTAATCGATGATGTACGTACTTTAGGACAAATTTTTAATGTGAATGAACGTGCTGAAAAATATGCTGAAGAATTGGAACAACGTCTACAAGATGTTATAGAAAAAGCCGATGAGAACAAAGGAGAGGAAGAATTAACGCTTCTTCCAATGGTGGCCTATGATGATTCTGATTCAACATTTGCAGCATTTAACATTTCAGAAGGTTTACAAAGCGACCTGCTTGAACAGTTAAATGTGCAACCTGCAATTGAAGGGAGTAGCTCAGATCCTTCTTTAGAAACAATCATTAATGCTGATCCTGACATTATTCTCTACGTTACAGCTGATCGTAATGCGGATTTAGACGAAACAGCGGTGGAAAGTATTACAAATGAACCATTACTTAAAGATGTGAGCGCGATTAAAGAAAATAGAATATACACAACAACTTACGACGACTTTATGGACTATGGTCCTCGTACCTTTGATACATTAGAGATGCTTGGAGAAGAATTATACGAAGATTGAGTGAACTTTGGATAATAAATAACCTTTCTTCATTCGGCGGAGAATGAACTTCAGAAGTGGGTGAAAGCTTGCATACAAATTCTTATACTTTCGTTTTAGTAAGTATCGCACAAAAAAGTGCGATATTTTTTTATGTGTGCCAGGCATGGCATTTATCTAGCTAGTGAAAGTCTAGTCACGGGTAGTTACCGCCAAGTGTAGCGAGCCACAAGCCGAAATCAGCGATGATGGGGTGAAGGAAGTGGTGGCGCAAATCTCTTGAACCTACGCACAGGAACTTGATGAGGCTAAATGGTGGATAAGGCTGCATATCAAGCCGAAGTCCAAAAGGTAAACGTAAAACCAAGACAGTAAATCAAGAGGTTGTGGAGAGAAAGATAAGTGTCTTACCCTGGGAGATCTTACGGACGTTTGCGAACGGTCGAAAAAGGTTTGTCGTAAGAAGTCAGCCGAGGCCATAGTAGCTATGATATTACATGTAGTGAAGGGCTGAATGTTTGTATAGTGTGAATCGCTAGAAGAAAATATCCAAGCAGTCCGGAAACGAGGATACCCTAGAACGGTAGAACGTAACTATCGATGGGAAAAGTAGTGAGGACGATCTTGGATCCATCTACACCTAGAGGAGGAACAGCGCATGAGATTCATTGAAAAGATCACGAGTCATCAAAATATGAGACAAGCCATCGAGCAGGTCAGAAAGAATAAAGGCGCTCCGGGTGTTGATAAAATGACAGTCAACGAACTTGACCATTACTTCTATCAACATGGACGAGACCTTGTTCAGGAGATTCGATCGATGACCTATCGACCTAAGGCAGTCAAGCGAGTCTATATCCCTAAAGCCGATGGAAAACAAAGACCTTTAGGGATTCCAAGCGTGGTAGACCGTGTGGTACAACAAGCAACCGCGCAACAACTGAGTCACATTTTCGATGTTCACTTCAGTGAAAGCAGTTATGGTTTTCGTCCCCATCGAAGTGCACATCAAGCGATTGGAAAAGCACTCGATTACTTGAATGAAGGTTATGAATGGCTCATTGATATGGACATTGAGAAATATTTTGATACGGTTCATCATGATAAATTAATCTCGACCCTTAGAGAACGGGTCAAAGATAGAGAAACGCTTCACTTAATACGTGTTTTCTTAAAAGCAGGGATTATGGAAAATGGCTTTGTTCGTCCGAATGAAACGGGCGTTCCGCAAGGCGGACCTTTAAGTCCCATTTTAGCGAATATTTATCTGGACAAATTGGATAAAGAACTAGAAGCAAGAGGACTCTATTTTGTCCGTTATGCGGATGATACGGATATCTTTGTCAAAAGTGAGCGGGCAGCCAATCGTGTAATGAAATCTATTACGAGTTGGATTGAAAGAAAGCTTTTCTTACGAGTGAACGTCACAAAAACCAAGGTGGTACGACCGACACAGAGTCAATTTTTAGGGTTTACCTTCTGGAAGAACCAGAAGGGTTGGCAGTGTAAACCGAGCAAAGTCAGTAAAACAAAGCTCTATGATAAAACGAAAGCCATCCTTAAAAGAAAACAGGCTGTGTCACGACCCTTAGCGGTGACATTCACGAAACTCAACCAAACGATAAGAGGCTGGATCAATTACTACCGTATCGGGAATATGAAAACCTATCTAGCAAAGTTTGGGCAATGGTTACGACATAAAGTCCGAGTGATCATCATAAAGCAATGGAAACTGCCACAACGAATCTATACGAATCTACAACAATTAAACCGATTATTCAAATGCCATTTTACCAAAGAAAATATTTATAAGGTGGCAAATTCGAGATTAGGTTGGTATAGGAAATGTGGCATGGACGTCGTCAATTTTACCCTAAGTCCGAAAGTTTTAGCCATAAAGAAAAAGGATCGACCTGGATTGGTCAATCCTTTAAATTACTATCTTAATCAAGCGTGAAAACAATACAAATGGAGCGCCGTATACGAGAAGCGTACGTACGGTGCGACGGGAGGGGCGGAAATTTATTTCCCCTCTACCCTATTTCTTTTCTGATGATATTCTTTTAATTAAGCTAATAAAAGTTGAACAAAAAAGTTTGCTTAATAATTTCTGGGAGGACATTTGATGGATAATAAAAAAATTGCTATTCAATATTTTGAAGCTGTAGAAGCTAGAAGTCATGAAAAAATTATGGAATTATTTCATGAAAACTGTGAAGTGTTTTTTGCTGCTTTTGGTATTGCAAAAGGATGGGATGCTTTTGAACAAGTAAACAAGCAATTGGTACAGTATTTTAAACAATTATTTTTTAGAAAAGAAGCGTTTATCTTTACAGTAGAAAAAAATCGAATCGTTGTAGAAGGCACCGAATATGGTCAACTGTCAGAAGGTCAAACAATTGAAAATAACCATTTCTGCAATGTATTTGAAATTAATGAAGAGAATGGTCTAATCCAGCGTATGTATGCTTATACAGACCCTAATTTAGGCTTAAATGTTAATTAGAGCGTTTTTCTTCGGATAAGTTGTGTATTATAGTATGATACTCTTAACTTATTAGTTGTGTAGGAATGAAATACACAAGAACGGAGATAACTATGAGCCTAAATGGATTAATGATGCAATATTTTGAATGGGATTTACCTAATGATGGCAAACATTGGCAGAGGTTACGTGACGATGCTAAGCATCTTAGCGAAAAGGGAATTACGGCAGTATGGATTCCTCCTTGTTTCAAAGGGACAGGGCAAGAGGATGTGGGTTATGGGGTCTATGATTTGTATGATCTCGGTGAATTTGATCAAAAAGGAACGGTACGCACGAAGTATGGAACAAAAGAAGAACTGCATGAGGCTATTGATGCTCTACATGAGTATGGTATTCAAGTATACGCAGATGTTGTATTAAATCATAAAGCAGCTGCAGATGAAACTGAAAACTTTCAAGCCTTTCGAGTGGATGAAAACAATCGTCAAAAAGCGATTAGTGACGAACACGAAATTGAAGGCTGGCCCCATTTCTATTTTCCAGGAAGAGAGAAAAAATACTCAGATTTTGAATGGCACTGGTGTCATTTTTCCGGCGTATCTAGAGACGAAAAAACAGATACTGAGGGGATTTTTCAAATTGTTGGTGAAGGAAAAGGTTGGGCCGACGATGATGAAGTGTCTAATGAATTTGGCAACTTTGATTATTTGATGTTTGCAGACATTGATTATGGACATGAAGAAGTTTTGGAAGAGACAAAACAATGGATTAAATGGTTTATCAATGAAACGGGAATTGATGGTATTCGTTTAGATGCGGTAAAACATATTAAACGTTCAGTTATTGATGGACTGGTTGACTATGTTCGAGAAGAATTCGGTCAAGATTTCTTTTTTGTCGCAGAATATTGGGAACAAGATACAGAAGTATTGGAAGAATATTTAGAAAAACAGGATTTTGATTTTTCCATGATGGATGTGCGCTTCCATTACGCTTTACATGAAGCTTCTATCGATCCGGATAATTATGATCTAACGCAGTTGTTTGACGGTACTTTACATCTTGACAATGCCAAGTATGCAGTTACCTTTGTGGATAATCATGACTCGCAACCTGGACAATCTTTAGAATCCTTTGTAGAGCCTTGGTTCAAACCTTTAGCTTATGGCATTATTTTGCTTAGTTCTTATGGTTATCCTTGTTTATATTATCCCGATTACTACGGTTATTATGCAGAAGATGTGGATTATGGTGGGAGTCAGGAACTTATCGATAAGTTGCTTTATATAAGGCGACAATTTGCTTATGGTGAAACAGAAGGTTATCTAGACGATCCAAGATGTATTGGTTTTACACGAAGTGGCGATGACGAACACCCAGTAGGATGTGCGGTAGTTATTTCTACAAATGATGAAAATGAAAAAGAAATGAATGTCGGAAGCCTGCACGCCGGTGAAACTTATGTTGATGTTATCGGATATCGAGAAGAAGAAGTAACTATTGAAGAAGATGGCTCTGCTGTCTTTGCGGTGGGTGCTGGCTCGATTTCGGTATGGGTACCGAAGGAAAAAATTGAGAAATAAATGATAAATCTTTAAAAGTAATTAATGAAAAAACAACTTGCATTTTTTATCATAGGGTGGTAGGATAATTAAGGTGTTAAATGAAAAGCTAATATATTTATTTTTGGGCTGTTAGCTCAGTTGGCAGAGCAACTGACTCTTAATCAGTGGGTCGAGGGTTCGAGCCCCCCACAGCCCATTGGGTGCCAAACCCACGAGGAGAAGAATGTTGGTGCGAAAAGCACTTCGAAAACATTTCTTGCTCCTCTTTTTTTGTTTAAAATAATTTAGCTAAAATTAGAAAAATAACCCTATTGCCAATAATTTTCCATTTCCTAGTTTTATTTTTTAAGTGAACGTGGGGTATTTCTGGGAATTTATTCTCAATTGCTGCTGAGCGAACATGGATTAAGTATTGTAATGTTCATTCAACAATCGAACGAACACTGTTTAAGCGTTAGGGTGTTCATTCAACAATCGAATGAACACTGTTTAAGCGTTAGAGTATTCATTCAATAATCGAACGAACATTGTTTAAGCGTTAGAATGTTCATTCAACAATCGAACGAACATTGTTTAAGCGTTAGAGTGTTCATTCAACAATCGAATGAACACTATCTCCCAACGTTTTTGTTCATTATATTTGTGTAGTCATAGAATTAAATTGAAAAATTGTACATCTGATTCATATTGATCTACTGGAGAAGATTGGTTTAATATATAGAAGTCACTAACTTCTAGAAAGTGTCTAAAATAACCTTTCATTCGTCTTTTACAGTTCTTTTACACATATAATCAAACCGATTCTCTATATTGTTTAAAAAGAATAGGATTTCAACTGAGTATGACTCATTTTTTACGACCTTATTCTTAACGTTGGGGATCATATGGGCAACGCGTCATAAAAATATATTATTAAATATTTTTACTGCAAAGAATGTTCATTTTAGACTTTCTAACAAAAGAAAGAATCTGTAAGTATCCTAAATTTCTACAAACCTAAGCGTGAGCGCAAATCTTTCTAATAATATTGATGTTAGATTCGTTTTATATCTACATTTTCATCTTAACTATTAAAAAAGCTCTCCAATTTTATGGCTCTATAATTTCTAGTGTTGGTAAACAAGAATCAATTTCTTGTAGCCAATGCTAGTTTTTTTATGTTTTCTGAGCAAAATATAAAACAGACACCTTGAAAACTCGTAGAATAAAGTTACCAAACAAATATCCAAAGGAGTGTTTCAAGATGTCCATCTCTCATTATACTAAAGAAATCCTAGATATCCTAGATGTAAACCTAACTTTTGCAGAAAATTGTTTTCAAAAAGAAGCCATCAACGGCGACATTTGTTTTGTTTTTTATGGTCGGCTTTCTTATCGTCCGCAAGCCTGTTTTCACTGTGGCGAAGAAGAAACCGCCTGTTTAATGAAATGGGGGTTTAAGGAAGTGACGATTCAACTCAACGATGTGAGTGAATACAAAACCTTACTTAAAATGAAGAAGCAACGTTTTCGTTGTAAAACTTGCGGGAAAACGTCTATCGCCGAAACCAGTGTCGCAGATCGTCATTGTTCGATCGCTCGTCGTGTCAAACTCGCCATTGCAGAAAAATTATCGCAACCCTTATCGATGTCAATGGTCGCTCGGTTGAAGCATGTTTCGCCGACAACGGTTTTACGTGTGCTTCACAGTTTTCAACCCAAACAGCTATCTCCCAATACTTCCTTACCAGAAGTGCTTTGTTTTGACGAATTTCAATCGGTCAAACGGGTTTCTGGCGCCATGAGTTTTATTATGATGAACGGGGAAACGCGGCAGCTCTTAGAGATTGTCGCCAATCGACAACTGCCTCATTTAGAAGCATATTTTGCACGTTATCCTCGAGAGGAAAGAGCCAAGGTGCACTATGTCGTTTCGGATTTTTACAGTCCGTATGCCTCCTTAGTCAAAACCCTTTTTCCTAATGCCCAGTTAGTCATTGATCGTTTCCATATGAGCCAACATATTGGACGAGCTTTCCAACAACAGCGGAAACAAGTGATGAACACCTTTCACCGTCGGCAAAAGGAATATAAGCACCTCAAAAAATACTGGAAACTTCTACAGAAAAAAGCTTGGACGCTTGATTATAAAAATCGATATTGGCGGCCTAGTTTTCGGGATCATTTAACCGAGCAAGAGATTGTCGATCGCTTATTACGTTATCATTCTGCCCTTAGACAAGGCTATAAACTCTATCAATCCTTTCTTTCCGCATTTCATAAGCAAGACACAGCACGTTTTGATCAATTACTGAAAACCGATGGGTCCCAGCTTTCTGACCCGTTTCAGCCTGTAATCAAGACCTTCCGAAAATATCGAAAAGAGATTCATCTTGCTTTGACAGTGCCTTATTCTAACGGTCCTTTAGAAGGGTTAAATAATCATATTAAAGTGCTAAAACGAGTCGCTTATGGGTTCCATAGCTTTGAGAACTTTCGGCAACGGATCTTTTTATACCGAGGAAAATATTTCCAACCTGGTTCCTTACCTATACAAGCGAAAAAAAGCAGCTAGACAATAGCGTCTAACTGCTTCCTTTATTCGTCGTGTTTTCTTTACCAACACTATTTGACAAAGAGTCAATTTTATTAGACTTGGAGAGCTTTTTTATTTGCTAATTTCATTTTTACAAATGTATTACGAGAAAAAATAGTGCATACCTATAATTAATGTTACTAGAATGTTAATGAATACAGTTATTGAAAATTTTTCTACATTCATTGATCGAAAACTTCGATTATTCATCGAATAGTAAGTAATTGGAGTTCCTATAATAATTGCGCCTAATACACAAACAAGTGCCCCCATATTAATTGCCTAGTAAATATAAAATTAAATAGAAGTATAGCAGTGTGGTGTAGGACTAGAGTAAGCAGTAGTTCTTTAAAAGAAAGTTGATTCTTTTTTTGCTTCATCTTTCTTCACCTCATTTTTATCTCATTGAATTTTATAACAGTCTACCACTTACTAATAGTTTTTTACGTCAATTAGCTAAGTTAATTATGATTGCAACGACGAAGAGCTTTCATGCAAAAGAACAGTTAACAATGAGGTTCTATAACAACATATCTACTGCTATCTTAACGATACCGGTCGTTTCATACACTCGAGCTTCTTCCTTCTTTTGAGTTTTTCCATTAGCTCTTGGGTTGACTTTCTTCAACAAAATATACTTTATACCAGGTAAGGAAAGAATAAATTGTCCAAATTTTACGTCGAGCATCGATTTCTTGTTGGTAATTACGATCCAACAGATCTAAGATTTTTCCTTGGTCAAAAAAATCAGCAGCAAAATCAGATGAAAAAACGTCACGAACTTGATGATAAAATTGCTCTTCATGTAGCCAATCTTTGATTGGTACTGGAAAACCTAATTTTTTACGATTGGCCCATTCCTCAGGTAAATGACGATGAGCGGCTTTACGGAAGGCGTATTTTGTCTCTTTACTATTTAACAAATATTTGGATGGGATTTTTTCAGCAACTTCCATTAAACGGGTATCCAATAAAGGAGTTCGTGCTTCAAGGGAATGTGCCATGGTCATTTTATCTGCCTTTAATAAAATATCTTTGGGCATCCATTGATGCATATCTAAGTATTGCATTTTTTTCAAATCCGGCAGGTCGGGGACTTTTTGATATTGTTTGTGTACGATATCGTGTACCGATTCGCTTTGCTGGTAAGTTGGTTGCAAGTAATCTGCAGCTTCATCTTCATCAAACACAAAGGCTTGGCCAATAAAAAAATCTTCCGCCGGTGCGATGGATTGGTACAAATGAAGTCTTCCATGAAAGTTATGCGCATTTTTTAAACGGCTTGCTAAGCGATAACGTGACTTTTTAGGTAATTTCTTTAACCCTTGAGCAAAGACACGGACCATCTTGGAGTTAGAGGAGAAGCCATATTCTGTGTAACCAGCAAAAAGTTCATCAGCTCCTTCCCCTGAAAGAACCACTTTGACATGTTCTCGAGCTAACTTCGCTAAAAAGTAAAGAGGAACACAAGAAGCATTGGAAGAAGGCTCATCCAGATGGTATTGGATCTCAGGAAAGGCATTAAAGGCTTCTTCAGATTCAATCACACGTGAGTAGTTACGTAAGTTTAAAATGTCTGTTAGTTTTTTAGCTTCGGAAGATTCGTTGTAGGTGTGTTCACCAAAGCCAATGGAAAACGTATATTGAGGTTTGGCTAGCGTCGTCACTAAGCTAGAATCTACCCCACTCGATAAAAACGTTCCGACTTCAACATCACTAATCAGATGAGCGTTTGTTGTTTCTTGAACGGCCTGGTCAATCAAATCCACCGCTTCTTTTTCTGTCATATTTTCTTCCGTATATTCCATATCCCAATATTGGGTGAATGTTACTTCGCCATTTTTTACGAAAAAATAGTGTCCTTCTGGAACACGATAGACATCTTTAAAAAATGTTTCGTCTGTTGCGGGGTACTGAAACGTCATGTATGGTTTTAAGGCGCCTGGATTCACTTGTTTTTCGAATGCTGGATGATCCAAGAAGCTTTTAATTTCTGAACCAAACATAAAGGTATTATTTTTATGATAATAATATAATGGCTTAATTCCGAAGTGATCGCGAGCGCCAAACAGTTCTTGCTTTTCTCTATCCCAAATCGCAAAAGTAAACATTCCACGTAGTTTTTGAACGATTTCTGTTCCATATTCTTCATAGCCATGTAAGATAACTTCTGTATCCGCGCTTGTCTTGAAAACATGCCCTTTATCTTGGAGATCTTGTTGCAACTCTTGATAGTTATAAATTTCTCCATTAAAAATAATCGCTTTTGTGTCGTTTTCGTTGAAAATGGGCTGGTTACCACATTTTAAATCAATAATACTTAAGCGTCGGAACCCTAGTCCCACGCCTTCATCAATAAATTGGCCTGTGTTATCGGGGCCTCTATGTACGATTCGTGCCATCATTTGTTCTAACTGATCTGCTTTTTCATCTTTTGAATAAGTTGTATTCACAAATCCAACAATCCCACACATTGCTCTTGTCACCTTTTCACTATAGTTTAGTTAAAATTTCATTTACGTCAACAGTAACAATGTACCACATGAATGGATGATCGTAAAACATTAGTAGTTAAATAATAAAAAAATTATTTTTTATTATTTATATGACTATATTGACACAGCTAGAAGTAAAATTCTTTTCGTGAAAGTTAACCCTGAATGATTTATAAATTTTTCCAAGAATGATTCAATCCTTGGTATGCTCATTTTTCTAAAAGTTTAGTTGCTTCACCTTTTGGGTGTACAAAAAGAACGCACTTCGTGTTATTGTAAAGTCGACAAAACATAACAATAAGGAGTGCGTTCTTATGTCTTTCACTTTACAACAAAAACCATTAATGTTCAATTCTCAAAAGAAAATTTCTATCGCCAATGATGGGGGCGCCTTAACCAATGATGCCGGAATGGTATTGGTTGCCGAATTTTTAAAGAAGATTCATTTTGATCAGTTATTAAATGAACGGATTTATATCAACGATGGCCGCAAATTTTCACATCATTCCTGGCTAGAAATCTTGAAACAATGGCTTTATCAATTGATTGCGGGATATTCACGCGATCGAGACGCCAATAAAGTGCAATACGATCGCCTCTTTCAAGAAGCGCTTCAACAAGAAAACCTTAGTTCGCAGTCCATGCTTTCGACCTTTCTGCATACATTAACGACAGAAAATGTGTCGCAACTTTCACAAGTAGCCAAAGACTTAGCGGATCTATGGTTAGACCATGACAATACACAACACTTAGTGCTCGATTTTGATTCGACGGCTTGTCCCACCTACGGGGAACAAGAAGAAGCCGAGTTTATCTATCACTATGGCATCAATGGCTATCATCCGTTTGTCACTTTTGAAGGATTGACCGGGCTTGCTTTAGATGTTCGCCATCGTCACGGAAAATCCTATACGTCTACCCATGCCGAAGATTATCTCGAGGAGATGTTAGATCGATATCAGCAGCGATCCAGTGATCCTCTGATCATGGTTCGTGGAGATAGCGGATTTGCCAAGCCCGAAATTTTTTCCCATTGCGAAGACCGTCAAGTCCGTTATGTGATCAAACTCAAAAGCAACGCCCGTTTGCTCGACCACATTCAACATCAAGTCCTTTATCAAGATGACACCGATTATACGAAAACCGAACAGCAATATTTTCTAATGGACTATCGGGCTAACAAATGGCGACAATCACGTCGAGTCGCCATGAAAGCCACTCGTCTTGCCGGGTCCTTACTTTTTAGCGATTTTCAGTTTATCGTTACAAACTTTGAGAATCTCGATCCCAAGACGATTTTTCAACTCTATCAAAAACGAGGGAACATGGAAAACTTCATTAAAGAAATGAAAGGCGGCTTCTTTGCCGAAAAAACAGATAGCGCTTCGTTTACCGCCAATCAAGCGCGTTTAGCCTTAAGTTTTATGGCTTACAACATTATTCACTTGATGAAGCATCTAACCTTTCCTTCGACAGAAAAAGCGACAGTGATCGATACCATCCGTTTTAAACTGTTTCATATAGCAGGCAGAATGACGGCGCATGCACGACAAATTCAAATCCATCTTTCGAATACGAATGTTTATGACACTTTATTCTGGGACGTTCTTGCCAGAATCCAGCGACTGAATCTATAAAAATGAGAAAAAAAGAAGAAAAAATAGCGTCTTGATTTTCGCCTTAAAGACATTCTAGGAAGAAGTATGTTCACTTTTAGATATAGAAAGTTGTCCAGCACCGTCATTTGCCAAAAAAGGCAAAGAAATGATTCAATAACATCAAAAAGACGCTTTCATTCGGCACGAAAGTTATCCACAAGCTTTTTAGAAATCATCCAGGTTAACTATTCTGTGTTAAACTTAAAAAGAAAAATTGGAGGTATTTATGTATGCATACTGGAGTGGAAGTGGATATTGTCGTAAATGACGCATTAAAGGCTTTTGCAACTTATCAAGAAATTTTTGCGACAGAATTGATCGAAAAAACAGATTTTCCTAAGGGACAAAATGAAGTGGTGTTTACGATTTATGATACACGTATTCATTTGCTAGATGAAAATCTTGACGCTGGAATGCAAGCGCCTAAAGAAACTGTGGTACCGATTTGGTTAAATGTAATGGTTCCTGATATCAAAGAAACTTTTCAACGCGCAATGGATCATGGCTGGCAAGAATTAATGCCGTTAACAAATATGTCTGACTTTGGTGTAACCAATGCTGTCGTGGCCGATACGTTTGGTTACCAATGGATGTTGCATCAAATTCATAAAGAAGTTTCTTTTGAAGAACGTCAAGCAATGTTTGAACAGGGAATGGATGAATAATGTTTTGTTGAGATGACTTTCACAATTAGAAATTTTTAAAGAGTTGAAGAGATTTTTTTATGTAAAAAAGATAAGGCAAAGCCCTCATTTAACAGTAAAAGACTTTTAAAAAATTGTGAATAAAACACAACAATTAGTGTTCCTCTGATTCACAAACACAAGATATGGTATTTTTCTATTGACTTTTGTTTATTACTCATTATATGATAGACACAGTTAATCAAACGAAATACCAAGGAGGAACGACTATGAATATTACACTGTTCTCTAAAAATAATTGCATGCAATGCAAAATGACAAAACGCTTTTTAGCTGAAAATAATATTAATTTTGAAGAGGTTAATATCGATAATGAACCTAACGCATTGGATTGGTTAAAAGAGCAAGGTTTCCAAAGTGTTCCAGTAATTACTTCAGATGCGACTACGGTGGTTGGGTTCCGTCCTGACCAGTTGCGTCAACTAGCAAGTTAATTCTTTCTTTGAACAAATTCAAAAAAGACTGGGATTTGTCCGTCACTTCTGACTCACAAGTCCTTGTTTTTTATTTTTTTCCCATTATTTTATAGATAAGGTTGTGTATGCATGAGTTTAAAAACATTAAAAGATGTCAGTTACTTTAAACTTAATAATGAAATTAATCGCCCGGTGAATGGTCAAATTCCGCTAAATAAGGATCAGGAAGCTTTAGAAGCTTTCTTTAGAGAAAACGTAGAACCAAATACAATGAAGTTTGATTCTGCTATAGATAAGATGAATTATTTGGTCGAAAATGAGTTTTTAGACGAAACGTTTATTCAAAAATATACGCCAGAATTTTTGGAAGAGTTTTATGCGTTTTTAGATAATCAAAATTTCCGCTTCCATTCTTTTATGGCAGCTTATAAGTTTTATTCCCAATATGCTTTAAAAACGAATGATGGTAGCCAATATTTGGAAAGGTTTGAAGACCGCGTAGCGATTAATGCTTTGTATTTCGCTGATGGAGACGAACAGTTGGCGCTTGATCTAGCAGATGAAATGATTCATCGACGTTATCAACCGGCAACCCCTTCATTTTTAAATGCCGGAAGAAAACGCGGTGGAGAATTGGTTTCTTGCTTTTTAGTACAGTTAACCGATGATATGAACGCTATTGGTCGTGGTATTAACTCGGCGCTACAACTTTCTCGCATTGGCGGCGGTGTAGGCATTACATTGTCTAATTTGCGCGAAGCTGGTGCACCTATTAAAGGTTATGAAGGCGCCGCTAGTGGTGTTGTACCCGTTATGAAATTGTTTGAAGATAGCTTTAGTTATTCAAATCAATTAGGTCAACGCCAAGGTGCGGGTGTGGTTTACTTAAATGTTTTCCATCCAGACATCATTAGCTTTTTATCCGCTAAGAAGGAAAACGCTGATGAAAAAGTTCGTGTGAAGACATTATCTCTAGGTGCAATTGTACCGGATAAATTTTACGAGCTTACAAGAAAAAATGAAGACATGTATTTATTTAGCCCTTACAGTGTTGAAAAAGAATACGGCGTCCCATTTTCTTATGTAGACATCACAGAAGAATATGATCGTTTGGTGCACAATCCAAATATTCGCAAAACCAAAATCCGTGCGCGTGAATTAGAAGATGAAGTTTCAAAACTACAACAAGAATCAGGTTATCCTTATATCATTAACATTGACACGGCTAATCGGGCCAACCCAATTGATGGTAAGATCATCATGAGTAATTTATGTTCTGAAATTTTACAAGTACAAAAACCTTCAGTCATTAATGGCAAGCAAGATTACGAAGTACTTGGTACAGATATCAGCTGTAATTTAGGCTCAACCAATATTGGCAACTTAATGGACAGTCCTGATTTTGGAAAATCTGTGCAAACCATGACGCGTGCTTTAACTTTTGTGACAGATTCTTCAGATATTGACGTTGTCCCAACCATTCAAAATGGGAACCATTTAAATCATACCATCGGTTTAGGCGCGATGGGCTTACACAGTTATTTTGCGAAAAATCATATGGAATATGGTTCTCCTGAATCTATCGAATTTACGGATCTTTATTTCATGTTGTTAAACTACTGGACATTAGTTGAAAGTAACAACATCGCAAAAGAACGGGGAACAACTTTCCATAACTTCGAAAATTCGGATTACGCTGATGGCAGCTATTTTGCTTCCTATATTGCAGATGCACCTCAACCAAAATCTGATAAAGTACAATCTTTATTTGAAGGAGTCTTTATTCCAAGTGCAGAGGATTGGCAAGCGCTTAGCGACGAAGTGCAAAAATATGGTTTGTATCACCAAAACCGTTTAGCAGTTGCGCCAACGGGTTCAATTTCTTATATTAATGACACAAGCGCTAGTATTCATCCAATTACTCGTTTAATTGAAGAACGGCAAGAAAAGAAAATTGGGAAAATTTATTACCCAGCTGCTCATTTAGATAATGATACAATTGGTTACTACACTTCAGCTTATGATACCGATATGCGTAAAGTGATTGATATTTATGCTGCAGCACAAAAACACGTAGACCAAGGCATGAGTTTAACACTGTTTTTACGTTCGGAAATTCCTGAAGGGCTTTACGAATGGAAGACAGATACGAATAAACAAACGACACGTGATTTGAATATTTTAAGAAACTATGCTTTTCATAAAGGCATTAAATCCATTTATTATGTACGTACGTTTACTGAAGATGAAGAAGAAATCGGCAGCAATCAATGTGAAAGCTGTGTCATCTAAAGTTTAGAAACAAGGAGGCGCAAAAATGGCAAACACTTATTATGAAGCCATTAATTGGAACGAAATCGAAGATTTTATTGATAAATCAACATGGGAAAAGTTAACTGAGCAATTTTGGCTAGATACGCGGATTCCTTTGTCAAACGACTTAGATGACTGGCGTAGCTTAAGTGAACAAGAAAAACAACTTGTGGGATATGTATTTGGTGGTTTAACTCTATTAGATACCATACAATCTGAAAATGGGATGGAGCGTCTTCGCGAAGACGCTCGCACACCGCATGAAGAAGCAGTTTTAAATAATATTCAATTTATGGAGTCTGTTCATGCGAAAAGTTATTCTTCAATTTTTACCACTTTGAATACGAAAGCGGAAATTGATGATATTTTTGAGTGGACTAATACTAATGAATATTTGCAGAAAAAAGCCGAACGTATCAATGAAATCTATAAAAATGGTTCACCTTTACAAAAAAAGGTAGCCAGTGTCTTTTTGGAAACTTTCCTATTTTATTCAGGTTTTTATACACCGCTGTATTATTTAGGAAATAACAAGTTGGCAAATGTGGCAGAAATTATCAAGTTGATTATCCGCGATGAATCAGTTCATGGTACCTATATTGGTTACAAATTCCAATTAGGATTCAACGAACTTTCTGAAAAAGAACAAGAAGAAATGAAAAATTGGATGTATGATCTTCTTTTTGAATTATATGAAAATGAAGAACATTATACGGAACAACTTTATGACGATATTGGCTGGACCGAAGAAGTAAAGACCTTCTTACGTTATAATGCCAACAAGGCTTTGATGAATATGGGGCAAGATCCGTTGTTCCCTGATGGCGCGAATGATGTCAATCCGATTGTTATGAATGGGATTTCCACAGGAACCAGCAACCATGATTTCTTCTCACAAGTCGGTAATGGTTATTTGCTTGGAACTGTTGAAGCGATGAGTGATGATGATTATATGATAGGATTAGATGATTAGTTAATAAAATTTTGCGCTAGGTATTTTATGTTTAACTTAACGATAAACATAAAATACCTAGTTTTTTTGTTTCATTTGAAAAATATTAATAAATAACTGCTATTGGAGGCAACTCTGCAAACTTGCTACCAATTTAACTTATTGGAGGTAGATTAAAAAAGTTGCCACCAATAATTATATAAAAGTGGAGGAATGTAGGGATAAATATGGATCATTTTATCTTGATACAAATTAATATAGAAATTTCCCCTCTTTATGATTTATACTTGAATAAATTATAGAAAAATTTACTTAGGAGAAAATATGTTAAGCAATAAAATTGCGACACAGCAAGACGAAGGACAAATTATTGCCTTATGGGACAAAAGCGTGACAGCTACGCATGATTTTTTAAGTCAAGAAGATAAAGTTCGAATTCGGAAAGAAATTCCAAGTTATTTTCCTTTTTTAGATATTCGACTTTGGTATGATATGGATAATTTGCTAGGTTTTAGCGGTCAAAATGAAAAATATTTAGAGATGCTTTTTATCGATCCCCAATTTACAGCTAAAGGTTATAGAACAGCTATTTTGCAAGAACTAATCACAAAATATGGTATTACTGGTGTTGATGTAAATGAACAAAATACTGTGGCTAAGAAATTTTATTTGAAAAATGGCTTTCTGATTATGGGTCGTTCCAGTGTAGACGGTCAAAACCGTCCATACCCTTTACTGCACCTAACTAATAGCTGAACTGGGCTAGTCCCTCTACATGATGCGTCTTTTCTATTAGAAAGAACTGCGACTTGGTTTGCAGAAAAATGGAAGGCCTCTATTACAAGTTATAAAAAAACATACAAGACTGTATTAATAACTCTAACACCGTGCCCCAGTGGTATGTAGGCATGAATGCTAAAGACGAGATTATTTTAGGAGCAGGAGTAATTGGAAATAACTATCATAAACGTAAAGATTTAACGCCTAATGTATATGCGTTGTACGTGGAAGAAAACTATTGGAAACAACGATTAGCTTCGATTATTTTAAATTTTATTCGTCAAGATTTTGAGCGAAGCGAGCGGTAGACAGTTTTTGTTTATAAATATTGCTTATGATTATATACGTTAGCTAGGCTCTATGTCTGAAAAGAGGTTCAGCAATTGTGTCTTCGACTTTCCATTTCCTCTGTTTTTTATAGTCCTTGCTTTTCAAATTTAGTTTATATTTAGAAACACTAAACTATAGTTTTTCTATAAGTGGGTAATCTATTTTCTAAGCGGTAAACATCAAAGATAGAGAGTAAAATCCAAAACGACTCCCTATGTTTGAAAAGATAGGGAACGTTTCTCAGATTTACTCCCTGAGAAATAAAAGACAGGGAATAGATTGAAAAAAGACTACCTGTTATTAGTGTAAATTAGCATAAAATTATATAATTATGGCAAAAAAGAAGAAACATAGGGGTTGAATAGCTGATTTACTCCCTATGTTCAACATGTTAGGTAGTAAAATTGCAATTTAACCCCTGAAAAGCCAAAGATAGGGAACGTTTCGTTAATTGACTCCCTGTAAATTGATAGAAACTATATCTGAAGTTTACTTTCAGAAAACGAGCTTTCTTTTTAGTTAAAAAGCTCCGCTACTTCATTTACAGGTTTTTTCAAAACCTTCCAACATTTAATGCTGTCTTTGATACTGCAGGAATTTTAGATCGTACGGACATTCTTAAGTAAGGGGGAGAACTGATCACGGTAAGTGATGACGATGTTAGTAATGAAGTAAAACAACATATATCGTTTGCCAAACAAAACCATGTGTCTATTAATCAAAGAGACTTACAAGACACAATTCAGTTTACTCTAGATAAAAAATTATAAACAAGGGTAACGGCAGTTTATTCCGTCAATGAAATTCAAACCGCTTTAAAAGATGCTAACCAAAGCAGTAATAATGGAAAAACCGTGATTGTCTTTTGAGAAAAACAACCCCAGCTTTTGTAAGAACTCAATGACAAAAGCTGGGGATTTTCCTATTTAAAAATATATCGTAGCTAAACGATTAATCAACACGATTAATAGGTTCACCTTTGGCAAAAGCCGTGATATTATCTTGAATCAATGAAAGCAGGCGTTTTCTGGTTTCTAGACCGCGCCAACCCATGTGAGGCGTTATGATAACATTATCCATATCATATAGCGGGCTATCATCAGGCAGTGGTTCTTTTTCTTGGACGTCTAAACCAGCGCCAGCAATGTCTCCACTTTGGATGGCTTGAATCAGTGCTTTTTCATCAACTAAAACCACCACGTGCTGTGTTAATTAAATAAGCTGTTGATTTCATCATAGCTAAGGTATCTTCATTTATGGTATGTTTAGTTTCATCGTTTAAAGGACAATTCAGCGAAACAAAATCGCTTTGTTTAAATAATTCTTCTTTGGTAGTAAAGTGGACGCCATCTTGGTCTTCTCTAGGTGTACGAGTCGCTACTAAAATCTTCATACCTAAAGCTTGGGCGATTTTGATAATTTCTTTACCTACATTACCATAACCAATCACACCTAATGTTTTCCCATTTACTTCCATATGTTCGACCATAAGATGTTTTTGGAAATTATCATGATTGCCTTCTGCTAACATGCGAATTTGTTTTTGCATGGAGCTAGCTAAGTTTAAAATAAACATGATGCCCGTATGAGCCACTCTTTGTGTACTGTAAGCTGGAATATTACATAAAGCAATTCCTTTTTCATGAATTGCATCCATATCGATATTATTAAAGCCAGTACCAGCCTCACAAATCATTTTTACGCTATCGGGAAATTGACGAATAATGTCTCCAGGTACAGGCATCTCTTTTGTGACGACGATATTGAACCCATCGACACGTTCCAAGATTTTTTCTTTAGGCGTTTCATCATAGACAACAACTTCAGAAGCAATGTTTGAGTAATCAACATTCCCATCGTAATTTACGACACTGCCGTTTAATACCACTGTTTTATCATTCATTATTATAAATCCTCCATTTCGACTGAAACTATTATTACGACTTCATTTTAATATTTATCGTTGTTAATTACAATTAAAGCCCTCCTGAATGATTTATAAATTTTTCCCAGGATCATTCAATCCTTGGCATGTGCTTTTTTCTAAAGGTTGAGTTGCTTCACCTTCTGGGTGTACAAAAAGAACGCACTTCGTGTTATTGTAAAGTCAACGAAACATAACAATAAGGAGTGCGTTCTTATGTCTTTCACTTTACAACAAAATTCTCTTACATTCAATAAGCAAAAAGCCATCTTGATCGCCAATGACGGTGGCACCTTAACCAATGACGCGGGGCTCGTCTTACTTTCGGAGTTTCTAAATCAAATTCGTTTTGATTCCCTGTTAGCGCAATACGTTCATATTCCAGAGTATCGTGCCTTCGCCCAACATGAATGGCTGGATGTCGTAAAACAATGGCTATATCAATTGATCGCTGGTTATTCTCGAGACCGAGACGCCAACACCTTACAATATGATCGCCTTTTTAAGGAAGCATTGAAACAAGAACGCCTTAGTTCGCAATTTATGATGTCTACTTTGCTTCATACCTTGACAGAAGAAAATGTTAATCAACTATTACAAGTGGCGAAAAAACTTGGCGATTTAGGCATGGACCAGCAAAACAGCCAACAACTCGTGCTTGATCTGGATTCCACCTGTTGTCCCACTTACGGAAAGCAAGAAGCAGGGGAATATATTTACCACTATGGCCTCAATGGGTATCATCCATTTGTGGCATTTGAAGGTTTAACCGGATTGGCATTAGATGTTCGCCATCGTCATGGCAAATCTTATACCTCCACCCACGCCGAAGATTATCTCGTAGAAATGTTGGCGCATTACCAACAACGTTCGAGTGATCCCACAATGCTTGTACGCGGGATAGTGGCTTTGCCAAACCGGAAATTTATAAACAATGTGAGTGTCGAGGCGCCCATTATGTGATTAAATTGAAAAATAACGTACGGTTGATTCATTATGCGCAACATCTTGTCCAATATACCAACGGTACGGACTACACAAAGTCCGAACATCAATATTTTAAGATGGCTTATCAAGCAGATTCTTGGGACCGATCTCGAACAGTAGCCATCAAGGCTACTCGAAAAGCCGAAACTTTACTTTTTTCCGAATTTCAATTTGTGGTGACCGATTTCGCTCATCTTTCGCCCCAAACCATTTTTCAGCTCTATCAAAAACGAGGGAATATGGAAAACTTCATTAAAGAAATGAAGACCGGATTTTTCGCTGATAAAACGGACAGTCCTTCCTTTTTAGCGAATAAGGTTCGCTTAGCCCTAAGTTTTATCGCCTATAATATCATCCACTTGATGAAACAGCTGACTTTTCCGCAAGAGAAAAAGACGACGGTGATTGACACGATCCGTTTTCAACTATTTCATATTGCTGGAAAAGTCACAGAACACGCGCGTCAAGTGCAAATTCACTTATCAAGTACGAATGTTTACAACACGCTTTTTTGGGAAGTCCTTACACGAATTCAGCGATTGAATCTCTAGTTTACTTTTCCCCTTTTCCTCTTGATAAAAAAGGCTTGGCTTTCATTCTCTAGGAAGAATTTTATCTTTTTTTAGCGTCGTTCGATCATCCCTTTCTATTCTTTATTCAAAAGCGGCGATAAAAAGGGAAAATAACATAAAAGTCACCTCGTTGAACAGTCGAATGCGTTATCCACAAATTTTTATAAATCATTCAGGGCCCTTTTTACTTATTAATTTAATAGACAAAATTGAAAACGTTTTTTAAAGGTGTTAGGAGATGTTATACTATGATTAATAATTATCAAAGGAGGAATAATAAAGTGCTTAATATTTCCGAAAAAGATATAAAAGAATATTATTCGATGGAAGAGTGTATGAAAGCAGTTCAAGATGCTTTTCGTTTATTTTCCCAGGGAAAAGTAGAGGTTCCTTTAAGAACACAAATTAAAAATGAAGAGGGTACAGGGACCTATTTATGTATGCCGGCTTACTGCCAGGAGTATGACGCTTCTTGTGTTAAAGTGTTAAATATGTTTCCAGGAAATGTAGAAAAAGGATTGCCTACCATTAATGCCCAGATTTTAGTTACTAAAACTTGAAAGTTCAAAAATACAGTTCATCCCTTGATAAATAAACGTTTTTTGATACAAAAATAGCATGAACGACTCAAAACTTGGTATAATAGAATTACCAAAAAACCAATAACCAAGGAGTGTTCATGCCATGTCAATTATAACACAAAAAACGTCAAATTCAGAAAAAATTTCTACCTCTGTGTCTGATTTTTTTCATCGGTTCCATGTAGCTTCTGCGTTGAAAAAATCAAACGCAGTCCATAAAAGGGGTTTTTCGGTTCCTGTTATTTTTTCTTTTTTATTGGCCTCGATCTTTACCAACGGTTCTACCTATCGGTTTTACCAAAAGCAAAAGGAACAGCTATCATTTTCAGATAAAACATTTCGCAACGTTTTGAATGATCCGCACATTCATTGGCAAAAATCACTGATCTTAGTGGCTAAATCCGTCATTACTTTCCTACGTCCATTGACGGATGATGCCCGAAAAACCACATTTATCGTGGATGACTCCATGTATACCCGCTCGAATGCGAAAAAAGTGGAATGTGCCGCTTTACAATACGACCATGCCAAGAAAAAATATTTCAAAGGATTTCGTTATTTACAATTAGGCTGGAGTGATGGCAACAGCTTTGTCCCCGTCGCTTTTTCCTTGCTCTCCGGGAAAAGAAAGCTCCAATCTGATCTTGATATCGGGGACCAACGCACGAATAGGGGGAAACGTAAAGCTCAAGCGCTTCGTAAAGGCACAGAAGTGACACTGGAACTGCTTCGATCGGCTTTGAACCAAGGGATCCATGCGGATTATGTCTTATTCGATACTTGGTTTTCCAGTCCCAAAATGTTCCAACAGATCCGTGACCTGAAATGCCACTGCGTAGCGATGGTCAAACGTAGTCAAAAGATCTACTACCGTTATCAAGGCCAAAAGATGGATGTCAAAGAAATCTTCAAACGAAATAAAAAGCGCCGCGGTCGTTCTCGCTATCTTTTGAGTGTCCAAGTAGAAGCTGTCGTAGAAGGGAAAATCCTTCCCATTAAGTTGGTATATATTCGCAATCGCAATAAACGAAACGACTATTTGGTCTTAGCTTCGACCGATATCGATCTGACCGAAGACGAGATCATTCAGCTCTATGCTAGACGCTGGTCGGTGGAAGTCTACTTCAAGATGTGCAAACAATACTTAAAATTAGCCAAGTACCAAGGGATTTCTTATGACGGGATCTTTGCGCATACGACACTGGTAGCTATCGGTTATATGATCCTAGCGGTGCAAGAACGTGAAAGTAAAGACGACCGAACGCTTGGCGAGTTATTTTATCTTCTCATTGATGAGCTTTCTGAGCTTTCTGTATCGGAAGCCATTCTGCAATTACTCGTTTTATTCCAAGAAGCTTTTGCGGATGAATATGTTTTGGATGAAGCCGTATTAAATAACATTATCGAACAGTTCCTTGAAAAACTACCTTCCTCTATACAAAAACAGCTCAAGCAAGCAGGTTGAAGTTAATTTTGTGCATGAGATCCTTGGTATACCAAGGGATACGTATCGAAAAGTAGGTTTCAAGTTTTAGTTATGGATACTGAAACTGGGGTAATTAATGGCTTAGTGGATGGAACATATGTGACGCAGCTAAGAACAGGAGCTGCTAGTGGTGTAGCATTTAGATTATTAGCCAAAAGACACTGTGAAATCGGCGCTTTAATCGGTACAGGCGGGCAAGCAGCCACACAACTTGAAGCCATGTTAACAGCAAAAGAGCTAAAAGAAGTTCGTGTTTATGACCTTGATTTTGAACGGGCGAAAAATTTTGCAGAAAGCATGCGTAAATCTTTAGCAAAATTTCCAACTGAAATTATTGCCGTGGCAGATGCTGATGAAGCCATTGATAACGCTGATTTAATCACAACGGTAACTTCTTCTACGCAAGCGGTTTTTGATGGAAATAAAGTAAAAGCTGGTGCTACGATTTCAGGTGTAGGCTCTTATCAACCACATATGCAAGAAATCCCAGTTGAATTATTAAAAAGAGCTTCAAAAATATATTTTGACTCACAAGAAGCAGTCTTAGCTGAAGCTGGAGATTTACTTGTGCCATTAGATAAAGGAGAAATAACTAAAGATAAATTTACAGGTGATATCGGTCAGCTTGCAAGCAATGAATTAGTAGGCAGAGAAAACGATGAAGAAATTATTCTATTTGAAACAGTGGGAATTGCTGCCCAAGATTTGATGACTGCTAAGTCGATTTTTACAAAAATACAAGAAAATGATTAGAATGACAAATTCCTGCCTGTTTTATTTTTAGGCAGGAATTAATATTGGAATAATTAAGGTAAGCTCAATTTAGTTGTTCTACCACCGTCCACAGTAAAGACTTGTCCGGTGATAAAGCTTGCCTCATCCGCTGCTAGAAAAGCGACAAGTGCAGCGACTTCCTCTGGGGTGCCACTACGACCAATAGGATGAATTTTTCCGATATTTTGCTTAAAAGTTTCTGCATCAGAAGAATTTTCAATCATATCAATATTTAATGCTGTATCGATCCAACCTGGTGCAACAGCATTACAACGAATCCCATCCTCACCATGGTCTACAGCAACAGCGTGAGTTAAGCCTTGAATGCCAGCTTTTGAAACGCTATAAGCGACATGTTTAGGATTGGAAGCTTGTCCCTCCACTGATCCTGTGTTGACAATATTGCCTTTCGTTTGTCGTAAATAGGGAAGCGCTGCTTTAATCATTAAAAAAGGCGCAGTAAGATTGATGTTCATGTTTTTTTGCCAATCTGTAAGCGACATTTCTTCGATACCTGCTTCTACCATCATCCCAGCATTATTAATCAATATCTAAAACTTGAAATATAAAAAGTACACATTAAGCCTATGGTATCAAGCAAAAGGACGATAAATTTCATTTCAAGCAACCTTTTTTAACTGTCTTTGTGTTGATTGAGGTAGTTTTTGTATAAACTGACTCATGATGTTATTTAAAGTTTCTTCAGAAAGGATCATCTCGTTCGCAAATACTTCCTTAAAAAGCTCGAGAAGTTGGACGATAGCTTCTGAAAAACTAATATCAGATAGTTCTTCAATCATCAAATAAAATAACTCGCCCATCGTTCGTTCATCGGCTTGTTCACGATGTTGGACAGCCAGAATGAGATAACTAACGGCGACTGTAATGGTATGCGCAAAAATCCCATCATAAGAAAGCCCTTGGTACTTGGCTAGACGGAGATGTTGTTTACAGATTTTAAAATACACTTCGATCGACCAGCGTTTTCCATATAGCTGAATGATTTCATCTTCGTTCAAAGAAAGATCGGTTGTAGCCAAGACAAGATAATCATTCCGCTTGTTGCGATTTCTCACATACACAAGCTTAATTGGAAGTATCTTACCCTCCAATTCAGATTCAACACAAACAGAAAGAAGATATCTTGAACGACCTCTTCGCTTTTTCTCTATTTGAAAAATAGTCTTTACATCGACCCACTCGCCGTGATAGCGATAATAGACTTTTTTTGAACGTTTCACCATACAAACGGCATGAAGGTTGAGTCCGCGCAAAGCATGAAACATTTTCGGGCTTGAAAACCACGAATCAAAGAGCACATACTTTGCCTGTATTCCTTCTTTTAGAGCAGCTTGAAGAAGCTCTATGAGTACGTCGGTTCCTTTGCGTTGTGCTTGTGCTTTTCTTCTCCCAGCGTGTGTCCGATGATCTATTTTCTCTACTTCACGTACTTTCTTACTTGCGGACAAAAGGCTAAACGCCACAGGCAAAAAGGTATTGCCATCGCTCCAACCAAGTTGAAGAAAACGAAAGCCTTTCTTGTTTTTGTGGTCAGTATGATCGTATTGCCAACCACAAAGCTCTACATTTTTCGCATTCAAACGCTCATACATGGAATCATCTACGATAAACACTTCTTTACGATCCTTTTCTGTCAACGGACGAATGAAAGCAATGACCTGTTTGGATAAGAGAATCAAGAAGCGTTGCCAGTTAATTTTCCCATTGTTTAGTAGGTTGCGAAACGTTTTATCTGAAAATCCTAACTCCTCCTGATGAAGTTGGAAGTCACGGAAAGCAGAGCGATTGGAAAAGAGGGTGGTTACAAGGTAGCGAAAAAGCACGAGAAAGTTCACTCCTTTTTCCTTTTGTGCATTCGATTTTTTCGCAATAGTGGATACATTAAACCGTTGGAAAAAAGTATCAATGGAGGATGAAATTTCGTTTTTATTTTGGTTGTTTGATGTTATAATTGACATAGCATGAACACTCCTTGGTAGATGGTTTTTTAGTCAATTCTATTTTACCAATTTGGAAAGGTTCGTGCTATTTTTATTAGAACAATCTTAGTTATATCAAGCCTTTAGTCGGGTTTTCGGTGTTTCAAGTTTTAGTCAATATATCAAGCTGTCCTTTTTGTTGGATGATTTCTGCAATGACTTGTGCAGGAACTTCAGGATCAGAAAAGTCAGCTTTAATCGAATCAAATTTGCTATCTTCACCACGTTGAGCAGTGATAACTGTGGCTCCTTCAGCTTGTAAACGAGTAGCGATAGCTTGTCCGATACCTGAACGTCCTCCTGTGATTAATGCGACTTTTCCTGCAAAACGTTTTGGTTGTGTCATGTATTTGTTCCTCCTGCGGCTTATGATAAATTTTGTAGATGAGTCTTTTTAAAGTGTTCTTCTTTTAACCCCATGCCAAGTGTGCGATCTAGTGCGATATGTGCAATCCAAATGAGTGCGATGGCTGTAAGTAAAAGATTAATTTCTGCAATAAGATTGATTGTCAGTAGTAAAAAGGGAAGGCTATAGGAATGAAAGAAATTATATACGATTTTGCCAATCTTTTTATTTATGAAGTAGGCAGCGATTGATATGTCCGGTACAAAAAATAGGATAATGAATAATACGATTGGATAGTCGGACTGAAAATAAAAGAACAAGCAAAGAAACAGTAGTAACAGGTTTTCTAAATGGATAATTATTTTATTCACTTGAAAGCCTTCCTTTCCTTTTATTACTATAAGTGTAACGATTCCAGAGGTGAAGTTCAAGTTTCGTAAAAAATAAGCGGAGACTAATTGGAGGAAGATAGTATTTAAATTTATTTGGTAAATAACAACAAAACGTTTTAACTGACTTTTTTTGTTTAGAAAGATACACTGATATTAAGTAAGTCATGAAAAGAAAGGGCGCTTTATATGAAGGCAATTCAAGTAACAAATTATGGTGGACCTGAGGTTGCAAGAGTTCAGTCAGTAGACACACCGATAAAAAACAAAGGAGACGTATTAGTAAGCGTGGTTGCTTCTAGTGTGAATCCTGTCGACATTAAACATATGACACCAGGAACAGTACAAGAAATTGATCAATTTCCTATGGTACTCGGCTGGGATATCGCTGGTATCGTTATAGAAGCTGATAAAGATAGTGCATTTCAAATAGGAGATCGGGTGCTAGCTTTACATCCACAAGGAAGCTGGCAACAAGTCGTGCCTGTTAAAGAAGACCAACTGCTAAAATTACCAGAGGATATTGATTTTATCCATGGCGCAAGCATTCCTTTAGGCGCTGTGACTGCTTTACAAGCTTTAAGAAAACTGAAAATAAAGCAAGGGGAAACTTTACTTGTAACAGGAGCATTGGGTTCAGTTGGTGGTTATGCCATCGAATTAGCAAAACAAGCGAAAATTTCTGTCGCAGGGCTTGTCCGAAATAAAGAACAAAAAAAGATTTGCGAAGATTTATTTGATGTGACAATGTATGTAAGTGATGAATCGGTTCCGGCTTTTAATACAGTATTTGATACAGCAGGAATTTTAGATCGTACGGAGATTCTTCAGTCCCAAGGACGTTTGATTACCGTAAGTGATGACAAAGTAAGTCACAATGTAGAAGAACAGGCTTTGTGGGCAGAACATAATTTTGTTCGTACTAGCCAAGAGGATTTACAAACCATCATTACTTTGTTTTCTAAAGGAAAATTACACAGTCGAATCGAAGCGGTCTATTCGATGAATGAGATACAAGAAGCGTTGAAACATGCTAGTCAAAGCGGTAATAACGGTAAAACCATTATCGTTTTTTAATTACCTATAAAGGAGCGTATCATGACACTTCCCATTTATGAACCATTAAATACTTTAAAAAAAGTAGCAGAAAATATTTGGATTGTAGACGGTGGACAAATTAAAATGAATGTGGGTCGTTTTAAGGTCCCATTTTCAACTAGAATGACTATTGTTCGATTATCTGATCAAAGTTTATGGTGTCATTCTCCGATTCAAGCTAATGAAGAGCTATTTCAAGAAATTGATCGTTTAGGCCCAGTAAGACATTTGATTTCACCGAATAAAATTCATTACGCCTATATTGAAGAATGGAAGAAGCGTTATCCCGATGCTATTGCTTGGTCAAGTCCAGGCGTTGAAAAGCGTGCTGCTAAGCAAGATATAGAGGTACATTTTGATGATTCGTTAAAAAATACTGCGCCTTCTTATTGGAAGGATGAAATTGAGCAGCTTATCTTTAAGGGAAGTCGTGCTATGGAAGAAGTTGTTTTCTTCCATAAAAGTAGTTACACATTGATTTTAACGGACTTAATTGAAAACTTTGAATCAAAGCGAACCTCAAATAGTTTTTGGCGTATAGTACATAAGTTAGGAGGAATTGCAGATCCTGATGGGAAAACGCCAATCGATTTACGTCTAACTTTTCTAGGACGAAAGAAAATCGCAAAAGCAGCTTATGAGCAAATGTTAAATTGGCAACCAGAAAAAATTATTTTGGCTCATGGACGTTGGTATGATAAAAATGGTAGTGATGAATTAAAACGTGCGTTTCGTTGGTTGCACAAATAATTAGAGGAGTGAGTTTATGCAAATGAATGCATGGTCTGTTCAAAAACCCGGAGGAAGTGAACAGTTAACATTAGTTAAAAGACAAGTTCCAACTGCAGAAAATGGCGAACTTTTGGTTGAGGTTTCATATGCGGGGATTAATCGTTTAGATATTTTAACAAGAGAAAATCCGGCAATGAAAAAGCCTTATCCTATTTTAGGCGTTGAAGTCAGTGGTGTGGTAAAAGCAAACCATTCTGATAATCCTTCATTAGAACCGGGTACCAAAGTAGCAGGTTTAGTAAAAAAAGACGCCTATGCAGAATATGCTATTATTCCAGCGGGTAGAGCAATTATCTTACCCAAAGAGATGTCTCTAAAAGACGGAGCAGCTATACCTGAAGTGTTTTTGACCGCTTATCAAACCATGTATTGGTTAGGAAAATTGCAGGAAGAAGAGACTATTTTGATCCACGCCGGAGCAAGTGGTGTAGGGACAGCGGCCATTCAGATGGCTAGAAAAATCAGTGATGCTCGTATTATTGTGACAGCAGGCTCACAAGAGAAACTGGATTTTTGCCGTGAATTAGGTGCAGATGTCACGATCAATTATAAAAAAGAAAATTTTGATGAGATTGTTCAAAAAGAAACAACCGGACATGGCGCAGATGTTATCCTAGATTTTATTGGCGCGACTTACTGGCATAAAAATGTTAATAGTGCTGCAGTCGATGCTCGCTGGATTTTCATTGGAACACTTGGGGGAGTGGAAGTGGATCATGTTGATTTAAGTGCTTTTCTTGGCAAACGTATTTCATTTATTGGTACCGGACTATCCCCACGTTCAGATGATTACAAAGCGGTATTAGCTGCTGATTTTCAAAAAACAGTGATCCCTTATTTTCAAGCCGGAAAAATAAAACCGATTATCCATCAAACTTACGCTTTTGCAGATGTAGCAAAAGCTCATCAAGCGATGGAAAATAGCGAAAATATTGGGAAATTGTTAATTAAAGTAAAAGAGGCGTAAAATAATTACTTCTGTAAAGAATGTTCAGTATTACTTGTTATTAATTGATTGAGGAAAGAAGCACAATGTTCTTTCCTCAATTTTTGTGAGTTTAGTAAAGTTTTATTGTTTCATAAGATACTCAATAGTAAAATTTTAGCTTGTAAAAATAGCAGCAAGAAATGCCAACCGCTCTTGGTTAAAAGTCTTCTCCTTTTATGTTAGACTGAAGCGTCTATCTTTTTTTAAGGAGTTGGTGAAATGAAATTGCGCATGAAAAACTTATTAATGATGGTAATAGGAGCCTTTATGTACGGTATTGCTGTGAATTGGTTCCTACTTCCGCATGAAATTGGGGACGGTGGAGTGGTAGGTTTAGCTGCCATCGGCTATTATGCGTTAGGAATTCCTCCTGATATATCAAATATAGTGCTTAATGCTCTGTTGCTTTTATTAGGTTATCGCTTATTGGATAAAAAAATTATTTTTAATTCTCTTTGGGCGGTTATATGGATTTCCGTTTTTTTACGTTTGCCTAATTTTTTAGATTATACTACGGATCAGACGATTATCCCTGCAACAGTAGCGGGATTGCTCATGGGATTTGGTCTGTTTTTGATTTTTAATGCTGGAGGTACGATCGCTGGCAGTACGGTTTTAGGCGAAATCGGCAATCGTTATTTAGGGATGAAGCGAGGAAATGCAATGTTGATTTTTGATTTAGCAGTGGCTATTCCTTCAGGTTTTATCATCGGCTTTGAAAATATGTTATTAACCGTTGTTGAATTATATACTTGTGCCATGTTTTTAAATAAATTACGTTCTTTCTTTGGTGCTAAAAAATCAGTCACTATTATTACAAACAAAACAGAGGAAGTTACCGGAGCACTATCAAACACTTTAAAACAAGGGATTACGCTTATTAATTCAACAGGTTATTACCATAAACAATCTCGTGAAATGATCTATTTGATTTGTTCTGATAAACAAGTAGCTAATATTTTCCCGTTGATATCAAATATTGATAAAAACGCCTTTGTGGTAGTGGACGATGTGCATAGTGTTAAAGGCGAAGAGCTGCCGCGAATTCTATAATGATGCATGTGGCTAAATAAATATATTAATATGCTAGCATTTTCTATAAATATGTAAGAGATGCTAGCTTATTTTTTAAAAGGTAACTAGCTAAAGTGAAATAGCATAGTATTAAGAGGTAATTTTATTAGTTTAAGAATCTTATATTATTAACTTTCCTATAAGTAGCACATTTTCTAAAAACATTTTCTTACGCTTTCAATCTATTTATTGTTAACTTGAACTTTAACAATATGAATATTAGCGTTGTTTTTTTAAAACAACTCCCCTATACTAATGTTTAGAAATCAACATATGTTAAAGGAGGGTAGTTTTAACCAATGGGTATTTTGAATGCTCGTATGCAGCAAATTTTACAGTTATTACTATCAACCGATGAACTACAAACTAGTGGCGAAATTGCAACAAACCTTCAGTTGAGTTCAAAAACGGTTCAAAAAGAGATGAAAGAATTAAATAAGCTACTAAGTGACAAAACGGCAATAATTGACTCCTATAGAGGAAAAGGTTATTTACTTCGTATTTTTGATGAAGAGCAGTTTAAACATTTTCTAAGAAAAGATACAGATAAAAATGATCAAGTGATACCGACTGAGCCTGAAGCTCGTATGCAATTTTTAATGGAAAAATTGTTATTACAGACTTCATATTTGAAAATAGACGACCTTGCAGACGAATTGTTTGTCAGTCGTTCGACTTTACAAAGTGATATCAACGATATTCGAAAAATTGTAAAAAAGTATCATTTATCTTTAGAACAAAAACCTAATTACGGGATTAAAATTACTGGAAACGAGATGGATATTCGCTTTTGTATTTCTGAATATGTTTTTAATCATAAGTCTGATTTAAGTGACCAAATCACAGAATTGATTGAGATATTACCCCAAAATGAGATTGAATGGATTCGTGATAGTATACTAACAAATTTAAGAAAATATAGTATTGTGATTACCGATATTAGTTTGAATAATTTAATAACTCATATCGCCATCGCTTGTAAGCGAATTCGCGAAAGGGAAATGGTTGAGATTTTTCAAGAAGAGCTCGGAGAGATTACTAAGAAAAAAGAATATACAGTAGCAAAAGCAATCGTAGAAGATATAGAACAAAAGTTAGACGTCTCTTTTCCTAAAAATGAGGTTGTTTACTTGGCCATTCATTTACAAGGAACAAAGAAAATGCATTCTAATTCAGAGATGAATGAAATAGAAAACTATTTGGAAAATGATATTCAACAGTTGACTAAAGAAATTTTGCGCAGAATGGATAATGTATATTCACTAAATCTTTTTCAAGACAATGAACTAATGTTGAGTTTGAGCCTTCATCTTGAGCCGGCGATTAACCGCTATAAGCATCAGATGAATTTAAGAAATCCCTTATTAGAAGAAATAAAAAATAAATATCTTTTTTCTTATGAAGCAGCTTTAACCATTGCGGCGGAAGTTATAAAAGAAAGTTTAGGAATCACCATTGATGAAAATGAAATTGGCTATATTGCACTTCATTTTGAAGCTGCCTTAGAAAGACAAAAACAAAATCAAAAAAGTAAGAAACGATGTTTGATTGTTTGTGCCTCTGGTTTAGGAACTGCGCAATTGCTTTTACTGAAATTACAAGATTCTTTTTATGATGAATTGAATATCTTAGGTACAACTGAATACTACAATTTAAAAAAGCAAGATTTTCATTCTTTAGATTTGATCATTAGTACGATTCCTATTCCTGATAAATTGCCTGTTCCAGTCATTCAGGTAAGTACGCTTTTAGGAAGGCAAGATGTCAATAAAATAGAAAAATTAGTGAGCCTTGATATTACAATTATCGAAAAGTATATGCTAAAAGAATTTACTTATTTACAAAAGGATTTCTCTTCTAAAGAAGAAGTGATTCAGTTTTTAGGTAAAGAATTGCAAAAGGCAGGTTTAGTGAATAATGATTTTGTCGATTCGGTACTAGAACGGGAAAGATATTCTACCACAAGTTTTGGTAATTTAGTTGCTATACCTCATCCTATGGACCCGCAAGTCGAGGAAACCTTCTGGTCGGTTGTTACTTTAAAACATCCAATTCAGTGGGACGATAAATTAGTTCAACTTGTCTGTTTGCTTAATATCAGTGAGCAAAATCAGATGGAAGAGTCCAAACCTATGTATGATGTTTTAATGAAACTATTAGATAACCGTTCACTCATCCAAAAAGTACTGCAATGTGATACTTATGAGGGTTTAAAAAATACGCTCAAGAAAGTTTAAAAAGGCGCGATATGGCGTCTTTTTTTTTTATGTCCAACGTTTTTCTGTTGTCAACGGAAAAATATTCTCTACAAATGAAAGCGGTTATAAACTATTATAAAAATGTAATCAACAAAAGAAAGGGGTAAGATATAAATGGCTAAATTACCTAAAAATTTTTTGTGGGGTGGCGCGGTCGCTGCACATCAAATTGAAGGCGGTTGGCAAGAAGGTGGCAAAGGAATTAGCACGGCTGATGTTATGACAGCAGGTACAAATAAGGTGCGTCGAAGAATTACTGATGGTGTCATTGAAGGTGAGAACTATCCAAATCACGAAGCTATTGATTTTTATCATCGCTATAAAGAAGATGTTGCACTATTAAAAGAGATGGGGTTAAAAGCTTTTCGCACTTCCATCGCTTGGTCTCGTATTTTTCCTAATGGTGATGAAAAAGAACCCAATGAAGAAGGATTGCAGTTTTATGATGATTTATTTGATGAATTATTAGAAGCGGGTATTCAGCCAGTAATCACGCTATCACATTTTGAAATTCCCTATCATTTAGCTAAAGAATACGGTGGATTTAGAAATAAGGAGCTGATTGACTTTTTCGTTCATTATGCTGAAGTGGTGATGAATCGTTATAAAGATAAGGTGAAATACTGGATGACTTTTAATGAAATCAATAATCAGGCAGATGGACAAGAACCCTTTCAAACATGGACCAATTCGGCGATTTTAGTCAATGAAGAAGAAAATGATGAGGAAGTCATTTTTCAAGCTGGGCTTAATGAACTTATCGCAAGCGCTAAAGTGGTGAAGTTGGGCCATGAAATCAATCCTGATTTTGAAATCGGTTGTATGATGGCTTATGTGCCAATATACCCTTATTCATGTAATCCTAACGATATGATGGCTTCTGTCAAAGTGATGAATCGCCGTTTCTTTTATAATGATGTTCACGCTCGCGGAGAAATTCCTGCTTATACCTTGAAAGAATGGGAAAGAAAAGGCTATAACATCGAATATACTGATGAAGACTTGCAGACCTTAAAAGAAGGCACAGTGGATTATATCGGTTTTAGTTATTATATGTCAGGAACTGTAAGCACATTACCAGATGTAACAGGACAAGATTCTGTGCCGGAATATCCTGATGCCAAAATGGTAGATAACCCTTATATTGAAAGCAGTGATTGGGGTTGGCCGATTGATACCATTGGTCTACGCTATATTCTTAATGTTCTTCACCAACGTTATAATTTACCACTATTTATCGTGGAAAATGGCTTAGGTGCTTACGATAAAGTAGAGGAAGATGGAAGTATCCATGATCCTTATCGTGTCACGTATCTGAAAAAACACATTGAAGAGATGATCAAGGCGGTAGCTACCGATGGCGTAGATTTAATAGGGTATACGCCGTGGGGTGTGATTGATATCGTTAGCGCAGGAACAGGAGAAATGGAAAAACGGTACGGCTTTATCTATGTGGATAAAGATAACGAGGGAAAAGGGACCTTAGATCGCAAGCGTAAAGACTCTTTTTATTGGTATAAAGAAGTTATCAAGTCAAGTGGTGAAGATCTATAAATAAAAATCGTGAAATTAAATAAAGGAGGAAAAAAGATGAAAAATATATTAATTATTTGTCAAGGAGGTATGTCTTCTTCTGTATTAGCCAAGAAGACGACCGAATACTTAAAAGAAAAAGGTAATGATATTCAAGTGGAAGCCACCTCTACAAATGAAGGAAGAAATATGATTGAAAAAGGAAAGTATGATTTATATTTAGTTAGCCCTCAAACCAAGATGTATTATGAACAACTTAAAAAAACAGGTGAACGATCAGGCAAGAAAGTAATAAATATTCCCCCTCAAGCATATGTGCCTGTCCCTATGGGAATTGAAAAATTATCGAATTTAATTTTGCAAGAGTTACCTGAATCGTAAAAATAAAATGTTTTAAGCAAAGGAGCTAATTGGATGGATCAAGATGAAATTCAAAATGTCGCCTTTACCATTATTTTACATAGTGGTAATTCAAGAACGCTAATACACGAAGGATTTGGCTTGATGAGAAATAAAGAATTCGATAAGGCTGAAGAAAAATTAGACGAAGCCAATAACGAATTAACGGCGGCTCATCAATCACAAACTTCACTTATGCAAAAGTACACTTCAGGCGAAGATGTCAATATAGACATTATTATGGTACATGCACAAGACCACTTAATGACGACAGTGACACTAAGGGAAGTTGCTTTGGAGATGTTACATTTATATAAAAACATCCAAAATGAAAGTGAGTGAAAATTATCTTATGAAGAAAGAGGAAAAGAAGCAAATAGAGAAAAATAAGAAAAATTTTAGCATAAAATCGATGTACTTTAATCGGTATTTACTTGTCAGGTATGTTGTAGCGTTATTTTTCTTTATCAATATATATTGGTTAATTTCCTTATTAATGAGTCGTTCAATTCTATCTTTTATTCCTTCAATATTGATACTTTGTCTATTAAGTAGTGTTGCTGAACAGGTGAAAATGATAAGCAAGCATACAAATCGAGCAATTTATACAAAATATTGTTTTATGACCTTGCTTACAACCAATGTATTCTTGGTGTTTCTAAGCCTTTTTTCTCCAGTTTTTTCTCAATTATATCCTTTTCTTGTAAATCAAGCGAAGTCCCAAGTGCTAATTGTAAGTATTTTAGCAATAGGCATTTTACTTAGTAGTATCATTCTCTATCGTTTACATCAAATTCAATATAATGAGGATAAACATTACCAGCGTATTAAAAAATATGAAGAAATTATTCATGTATAATCGAAAGGAGAATTTATATGGAATCAGGAAATAAGGCACTTGATACCTTAGAAAAGTACTTATTAGGACCTATGAGTAAAGTTGCACAATGGCGTATTGTTCGTTCTGTAATGGCTGCTGGGATGGCAAGTATACCGTTTGTTATTGTTGGGTCTATGTTCCTCGTTTTTAATGTATTACCCGAAACATTTACTTTCTTGGAAGGATTTTTCAATAATACTTTTTTTAGAATTAGTGATTTATATATGTTAGCAAATAAAACGACTATGGGGTTGTTAGCATTATATTTTGGTATTGTCGTTGGTTATGAATATACAAGGATATATGCAGAGGAAGATGAGTTGAATATGAGCCCAGTAAATGGTGCTTTGCTAGCTATGTTTGCTTTGTTTATGACAGTTCCTCAATTAGTTTTTCAAAATGGGGAAATGTCTTTAGTCAACCAAAATAATGAAGATTCAACAATTATTTACGGCTGGGAAATGGTTGAAGACGGTATTAGCCGTTTAGGTTCATCAGGAATTTTTTCAGCAATTATTATGGCTATATTAGCTGTTCAACTCTATAGATTTTGTGTAAAAAGAAATTTAGTTATAAAAATGCCAGAAGCAGTACCATCGGGCGTAGCTAATGCTTTTACAGCTTTAATACCAGCTTTTGTTGTTGCTATTTCGGTTTTATTGATTAACGGTATTTTGATTGCACTTGGAACAGATATCTTTAAATTAATCGCCCTTCCTTTTGGCTTTGTTGTTAATTTGACGAATAGTTGGTTAGGTATTTTAGTTATTTACTTCTTAGTTCATGCTCTTTGGATTGTGGGAATTCATGGTTCAAATATTATTATCCAGGGCTTTCTTTTTCCAATTCTTATGTCAAATTTACAATCTAATGCAAATGGCGCAAATATTCCATTTGCAGGGGAACTAAATAATGCATTTATCATTATGGGTGGTGCAGGAGCAACCTTAGGATTGGTAATATATCTCGCATTTGTAGCCAAATCTAAACAATTAAAAGTATTAGGGAAAGCAGCTATTGTGCCTGGATTCTTTAATATTAATGAACCTTTAGTTTTCGGGTTACCTATTGTATACAATCCATTTTTAGCTATTCCATTTTTTGTAGCACCGATGGTTACAGCGTCAGTAGCTTATTGGGCAGTTGAATTACAATTTATGCAACCGGTTATTGCCATGATGCCTTGGCCTACCCCTATAGGAGCAGGTGCTTTTATTAGTACAGGTGGAGACTATATGTCCATAGTTATATCTATACTTTGTGCTATTATAGCATTTCTTATCTGGTTCCCATTTATCAAAATGTACGATCAAAAACTACTTGCACAAGAAGCAGGTGAGGATTCACTTATCTAAACTTGGTTTTTTAAATATAGGTTAAGTTTTCAAAATAATAAAATTAAAATGTATTAAATGACCCGTTTTTAAAGGGATTTTATAGAACGGGTTGTTTAATATTTTTTTATTGACTTTCTTTTGTTAAGTTTCTTATGATGGAAAATAGTTGTATTAAAAAAATAGATGAATTGTAATATTGGGGGTAGTTTATGTTAATGATTCGAGAACTTAAGAATGATTCAACATCAATTGATGACGCGAAAAAAATCTATTTCAACTCTTTTCCTGAAAAAGAACAATTACCATTTAGCATATTAAAAGATAATGTTGAATTGGGAAAAGCTAGTTTTTCAGGACTTTTTTCCGATTCACAACTCGTTGGCATTGTTTATTACACAAGATATGAGAACTTAGTATATATCTTTTATTTTGCCATAGACGCGATGATTCAATCTAAAGGTTATGGCAGAGAAGCTATAAAAGCAATAAGAAATTATTTTGCTAATGATAAAATTATTTTACTGGTTGAAGAAATCCGTGATGATGCGGAAAATAACGAGCAAAGAAAAAGCCGGAAGAGATTTTATTTGAGAAACGGTTTTGTCGGTAGTGGTAAAATTATGACAGAAGGCGGCGTGAGATATGAAATGCTGCATTCTGATAATGCCGACGTTTCCATAGAAGAATATAAAAAAGTGACGGATTACTTCTTTAAAGACAGTTCTTATTCTGATAGAGATAATGAAAATGCAGTATAATAAAAAAAAGGCATCGGAAACTCCTGACATAATAGAGGTTTCTATGCTTTTTTAATTAAGATACTTTAGATTATTCCTTTTTAGTTTGCTTAATGACTATTATACTTCGTACGATAGCAGAACCTAAAAATAATAAGGCGGGTAATTTCAAAAGATTACTGTCTTTTGAAATTACCCGCATAAAAATTGCGGCTACTAGTGCTAGCAAAACCGTATAAGTAACGGGTAACTTGCAAATATTTATTTTTCTTTTTTAAATATATATTTGCAAGGAATAAAAGTTATTTGATACGCTAGTATAAAAAAGGGTAGGTGTTCTTCAATGAAATATTTTAAATCAGAAAAAAGTTTTTGGCTTTATGTAGGTGGGATGGGGTTAATACTACTTTTTCTTCTTTTATTGAAGGTATTTCTTAATTGGAGCTTTGCTAGCTTTTTGTTAGTAGCCGTCATAGTGATAGGCCTATTTAGCTTTCGCCCAATTTCTTATCAAGTCAAAAAGATGAAAGAGTGAAATATTTAAGATCATATTATTCGGGATAAAAAGCCTGGAAGATTTTTTGAAATTTTCCAGGTTTTTTGTCTTAAGTAATCGATGTTCATTTTATGGAAACCATGTCATTGAGGATAAAGCAGTATCTACATCTACATTAGACTTTTGTAATTCGGTATATAAGAAAAAGGTCTTTCTGTGGTAACTTTTTATTAAGTGCTAACTGTCTAAATTTCTTCTTTTTTGTCTTTTACCGAGACAGTCCTTTTTCGCTGGCAATTGTGAATAAAAATCGTTCTAAAAAAGCAGCTGATTTGGTGACGCTTGATCATGAAAAAGAAGGTATTGAATTTGCGCTAAGGAAACTTCAAGTTCTTTAAAAAATCTAGGAGGAAACCAATGATTAAAGCAATTGCAGTTGATATGGATGGGACGTTTTTAAATTCGAACAATGATTATAATAGAGAGCGATTTGAAAAAATATTTAATGAAATACAGCAACAAAATATTCAATTTATAGTTGCTAGTGGCAATCAATACGCGCAGTTGCGGACTTTTTTTCCTGAAAAAGAGCAAGAGATGACTTTTGTATCAGAAAATGGGGCTTTGGTTTTTAAGCAGGATCAATTGATACAAAAAGTAGCTTTTAAAGCAAATTTGGTGGATAGGATTTTGCAGTTTTTACTGGATTTGCCTTTTCAAGTAGGGATTGTTTTATGTGGTGTCACCCAAGCCTATATGCTAGAAAATGAGATGGCTACTTTTAAATCTTTTGCAAAAAAATATTATTACCAACTTGCTGAGATCTCTTCTTTTTCATTTTTACCGAAAGACGAGTTTGTAAAGTTTGCGTTAAATGTTTCTACTGAAAAAACTGAAGAACTGATTAATTGCGTTAATCGGTATTTTTTAAATGAAGTTGTCGCTGTTTATAGCGGGCATGGAGATGTTGATTTGATTATACCGGGGATACACAAAGGAGAGGCTGTGCAAAAACTTTTAGACAAATGGCAGATTGATACTAGCGAGTTGCTGGCTTTTGGTGATGGGAATAATGATTTAGAAATGCTGGCATTAGCGAATGAAAGTTATGCTATGAAAAACGGCAGTAAAGAGGTATTGAAAACAGCAAAATATACTGCGCCTTCAAATGATGAAGACAGCGTATTGAGGATGATAGAGTCATATCTTTATGAATAAGGATTACTTTAATGGCTTGGTTCATCTCGGATTAAAAAATTTAGCTGCGCAATAGAACAATCTGCTTGCTACTGCTTATAAGTTATAGCATGCCAAAAACTTCCAGCAGAAATGATAAAAAAGATTATTGCAAAAATAATAAAAGGAAAATCTAAGCCAGCATTTATTTTTCCTATCCAATTTAAAAGAAGAGGTGCTATTGTAGCGCCTAAATTACAACCGATTAATACCATAGCGTTGGCAGTATTCAAAAACGTTAATGGTATTTTTTCTGGTAAACGAGTAAAAATACTAGAAACAGTACTTGTGATTGTAAACCCACTAAGAAAAGCACCAATGGCTATAAAATAAATACTTGTACTTAGCGGAATAAAGATTAAACCTAAACCACCAGCAAACAGTAGAACAGTTAAAAAGTATTTTTTTAATAGCGTGAAAAGTTTACCAAAAAAAGCACTACCCATAAAACCAGCAAACATAAACAAACTTAGCACACGGTTGGCTGTTAGCGTAGAAGCTAAATTATTTTCCACGATATAACTAGGGATTCTTAGCGAGTTGGCTGTATTAGTCGCAATCAATAAACCGCCAAAAAGCGCACTAGTTAAGATTGGTAAAAGCTGACCTAGATGAAGCTTTTCTTTTGTGAATGTATTTTGTGTCTTAACTTCTTTATTAGGGACAAAGAGAAGATATAAAACTAGAAGAGGAAATGCTATACTGTAGATTAAAAAAGCAGGCTGCCAACCCCAGACCAATAGTTGCCCAGCAATCAGTGTCAAAATCGCTTGCCCTAAGGTTTCTATAGAAGTACGATAACCTAATAAATGCGCACGCTTTTTGCCAGTAAAACGTTCGCTAATCATACTTATAGCGCAAGTATTAATCAAGCCAAAGCCGACACCCGTGATCAGACGAGAAATAAAGATCATAGAAAAGTTTGTTGTAAAAAAAGGTGTAATGCCAGCGACACCAGCAATGAGCAAACCGGAAATGATGGTAGTACGTTCACTAAAGAATTTGGCAAGTAATGGACTTAAGGCAATCATTACAATCATAGATATCGAAGGAATGGAGACCAGAAATTCTATGGAAGAACGTGAATAAAAAGGAAAAGCTTCTAACAAAGTGGGAACCACACCTGAGACGGAATAGGTCGATGTCAGAATGAAAGATAATGACAAAATAGCGATAATTTCAATAATATTTCCTTTTTTCATAGTTAATGTTGCCTCCACTCAGCACTTTTTATATTAACTTTAAAATACCATATCTAGGGCGTTTGTCCTAGGGGAAAAATAAGGAGTAGAAAATATGATCCGTGAATTACAAGAAGAAGATATAGAAACAGTGCTTACTATATGGAAAGAAGAAAATGTTAAAGCACATGATTTTATTACTGCAAGTTATTGGTACAGTCAGATCGGTATGATGAAAAGAGCGTTGCCGCAATCTGAAGTTTATGTGTATCTAGATAGTAAGAACAACATTGCAGGGTTTATTGGCTTAGCTGGCGAATATATTGCTGGACTTTTTGTTACTCATAAAAAACAATCTGACGGTATAGGGAAACAATTACTTGATTATGTTAAAACGCAAAAAAGTAAATTAACTCTAAAAGCTTACGAAAAAAATCAAAGAGCGATAGATTTTTACCAAAGAGAAGGCTTTGTGACAAAAGAAGTTAATGTCGATGAGGAGACTGGAGAAAAAGAATTTGTAATGTTTTGGAAAAAGTGAGTTAATGTTTAAACAGCGGAGATGCTAACCGCATTATTATATAATGAGTAAAGAAAAAACTTCCTCAATAATCAAAAAAACTATGACTATCTTTAAATTTCACGCGAGTTCACTATATTTGATTTCATAAATTTTATTTCTTATTATATTTATTAGTGTAGATAAAGAGATAAGGAGGATGGAAATGTCTAAAAATGAAGTAGAACTTTTTTTAGATAAGCAGAATATTGCTTATCAATCCTATGAATTTTCTTCTGATAATATTGATACAAGTAAAACACCTATTTTTAAGACCTTAGTACTTAAGGGAAATAAGACCGGTCCTACGATTGCGTTAGTTCCTTTAGATGCTCGTCTGGATTATAAAAAAACTGCTGCTGTTTCTAAAAATAGAAAAATAGGGCTTCCACCGATGGATTATGTGATGGAGACAACCGGTTATCCGCATGGTGCTAATACACCTATTGGAATTTATATGCACCATCCGGAGTATCCGATATTGTTTGATGAAGTAATAAAAAATTATGAACGCATTACTGTTTCTGCAGGTGAGCTGGATAAAAGTGTCGTTATTGCGGTGCAAGATTTGCTTGATTTAGTTCATCCGGTGATCGCTGATTTGTTGTCTAGTAAAGATAGTGAATAAAAAATGAGCCTCTGATGACAACAAGTGATCACTTGTTGTGGGGCATCAAACAGATGAACAAATTGTAAAAAAAGCAAAGCAATATGCTTCTTATGCTTTAAATGCTGAACGTATAGCTGTTTAGTGAAGTTTTTAAATAAATTTATTCGAGCATTCTCTTGGTATAAGCTAAGGGATGCTCGCTTTTTTTTAGGAAGTTAAAAAAATTTTGTTTTTATTATTGACATTTGTAAACAAAAAAGGTAAATTGAGAATATAGAAATTAATTACAATTGTAAACGAAAATATTTTACGAATCATGATTCAGCTAAAATTGAGGAAATATGCGAAAAAAATAAAATTTTTGGAGGAATGAATGATGAATACCAATACTTACTCAGTACCAGATATGTCTTGCGCTCATTGTAAGGCGCGCATTGAAGAAGAAGTGAATAAACTGACTGGCATTCAAAACGCTAATGCCGATCCAGATGAAAAGAAATTAACGGTTACTTTTGATACAAATGAAGTACAATCTGCAGATATTGTAAATGCAGTGAGCCAAGCAGGTTATACAGCGGAAAAAGCGTAGTGAGCATTGTTGTGTAAGAAATTAGCATAACTTTTCTTACATACATCCGCTATTGAAGGAGGATGAAAAAGGTGTTAAAAGACACATATAATATCGAAGGGATGACCTGCGCTTCTTGCGTGCAAGCTGTAGAAAAAAGTGTGGGAAAACTTGACGGTGTAGAAGAGGTGGCTGTTAATTTAGCGACTGAAAAGATGGATGTTTCTTATGATTCGACGGTCATTGCGGGTAGTGATATCGAAGGAGCGGTAGAAAGTGCCGGTTATAAAGCACTTAAAAATATAGCTTCGCAGAGTTTTGACATTGAAGGAATGACTTGTGCTTCTTGTGTACAAGCGATTGAAAAAAGTGTAGGAAAAGTAGAGGGTGTACAAGAAGTTGCCGTCAATTTAGCCACAGAAAAAATGAATGTTTCTTATGATGAAGATGCAATCAATGCAGGCGATATTATTAAAGCTGTTCAAGATGCTGGTTATCAAGCGGCTGTGGAATCAGATAAAGTAAGTAGCGATGATGCAGATAAAAAACAAAAGCAGATGAAAGATTTATGGATCCGATTTTTAGGATCAGCTATTTTTGCTTTACCCCTTTTGTATATCGCTATGGGGCCTATGTTGCCTTTTGGCGGCTTGCCTATTACTGAATTTCTAGATCCGGTACAACATACAGTTACCTTTGCGGTAGTCCAACTAGCTTTAACTTTACCCGTCATTTATTTAGGACGTTCTTTTTATACTGTAGGTTTCAAATCACTTTTTAAAGGGCATCCTAATATGGATTCTCTCATTGCCATTGGAACGACAGCGGCTTTATTGCAAGGCATTGTGATGACCGTTCTTCTAGTCATGGGACGTGTGGAAGTACATCATGGTCATCCTGATTTATACTTTGAATCTGCGGCAGTTATTTTGACTTTAATTACTTTAGGGAAATACTTAGAAGCTGTTTCTAAAGGGAAAACTTCCGATGCGATTAAAAAATTGATGGGTCTAGCGCCTAAGACTGCTCGTGTTATTCGTCATGATGAAGAAGTCGAAATTTCCATCGATGAAGTAGTAACAGATGATATTGTAGTTGTTCGCCCAGGCGATAAGATCCCGGTTGATGGGGAGTTAGTTGATGGTAGCTCTGCGGTTGATGAATCGATGATCACAGGTGAAAGTATCCCGATTGAAAAACAAATCGGTGATAAAGTTGTAGGCGCAAGTATCAATAAAAATGGTTCTTTCCATTTTAAAGCAACTAAAGTAGGAAAAGATACAACACTATCACAAATCATCAAGTTAGTAGAAGATGCGCAAGGTTCTAAAGCACCGATTGCTAAATTAGCAGATAAAGTTTCTGGTGTATTTGTTCCTATCGTGATCGGTCTCGCTGTACTTTCTGGCTTAGCTTGGTTCTTTTTAGGGCAAGAATCTTGGGTTTTTGCTTTGACGATCACGATTTCCGTTTTGGTTATCGCTTGTCCTTGTGCTTTGGGATTGGCAACACCGACGGCAATTATGGTTGGTACTGGAAAAGGTGCTGAAAATGGTGTATTGATCAAAAGCGGTGACGCGCTGGAAGGTACGCAAAAAGTTCAAACCATTGTTTTTGATAAGACAGGAACCATTACAGAAGGTAAACCCATAGTAACGGATATCATTAATTATAATGGTTATGATGAAAAAGCTGTTTTAACATTAGCCGCTTCTGCGGAAACAGGATCAGAACATTCATTAGGAGAAGCCATTGTTGAAAGTGCCAAAGATCGAGGCGTAACTTTACAAACAGTCAAAGATTTCCAATCAATTCCAGGACATGGAATTCAAGTCGCTGTTGATGGACAAACGGTTTTACTAGGAAATAAAAAATTAATTACAGAAAATAATATTGCTACGCTTGACGCGCAAGAAGTTTCCGATCGTTTAGCTAATGAAGGGAAAACACCGATGTTTATTGCAGCTGGTGGACAGTTGATAGGCATTGTAGCTGTAGCAGATACGATTAAAGAAAACAGTATTGCCGCTATTGATAAGCTGCACCATATGGGCTTACAAGTAGCGATGATTACCGGAGACAACAAACGTACAGCAGAAGCAATTGCTAAACAAGTAGGAATCGATCGTGTCTTTAGTGAAGTTTTACCTGAAGACAAAGCTAATGAAGTAGAAAAATTACAAAATGAAGGGCTCCATGTAGCTATGGTCGGCGATGGTATCAATGACGCGCCTGCTTTAGCTCAAGCTAATGTAGGGGTTGCGATCGGTTCTGGTACAGATGTTGCAATTGAATCAGCTGATATTGTCTTGATGCGTAGTGATTTAATGGATGTACCAACAGCTGTTGAACTAAGCCGAGCTACGATTAAAAATATCAAACAAAATCTATTCTGGGCTTTTGCTTATAATACGATTGGTATTCCGATTGCCATGGGTATTTTGTACTTATTTGGTGGCCCGCTACTAAATCCAATGTTTGCAGGCGCCGCAATGAGTTTAAGTTCAGTTTCCGTTTTACTAAATGCACTGCGTTTGAAAGGATTTAAACCAGCTAAAACTGAAACAACTAAAGAAGAAGCAAGTCAAGTAAAGAAAGCAATTGCGTAAAAGTAAACTCATTTAAGCTATCTGACAAGAAGACTCATTCTATCTTGTTAGGTAGCTTTTTTATGGATATTAATAGGGAGTAAATGAGTCAAACAACCCCCATGTTTGGCATATCAGGTAATGAAATCGCAAAACACTCCCTATCTTTGCAAACACAGGGAATTAAATCGAAGTACACTCCCCATCTTTGGCTCTTTTTGAACACTGTGTTCATTTATTTATCCAATTTTTCTAAAGATAGGTAAAGAAACTTAAAAATAACCCCTATCTTTAAGATATCAGGTAATGTAATGAAAAAACACTCCCCATCTTTATAAACATAGGGGGAACTTTTTCAGTCCTTATCTTTAACATCAATAACTATAAATTATTTAAATCTTCAAAATAAGAAGAAAGTTGACGAGTTCACAAAAAAAGGCTAGGATTTAAATATAAAAGTTAGAAGGGAAGGATCATGTGTCTGAAGAAGTTTTATTAACCAATAAAGAAACGACAACAGTTGCTCAAGCCATTAACAAGCTCTATCCAAAATTAGGAACAGACTTAAATCATGAAAGCAATTTTCAATTGTTATGCGCTGTTTTATTAAGCGCACAAACAACAGATGTGTCTGTGAATAAAGTAACTCCTCAGCTGTTTGAAAAATTTCCAACACCTGAAGCTATGTCAGTAGCGTCTTTAGAAGATATTCAGGAAAATATTCGAAGTATTGGGTTGTACAAAAATAAAGCGAAATATTTAAAAAATATGAGTCAGATGTTATTGGAAAAATTTGAGGGTCAAATTCCAGATAATCGGGAAGAGTTAACAACTTTACCTGGCGTGGGTAGAAAAACGGCCAATGTTGTATTGACAAACGGTTTTAATATCCCGGCTTTTGCGGTGGACACTCACATTAAAAGAGTGACAAGAAAACTCCATTTCGTTCCCCAAGATGCTTCGGTAGAAAAAGTGGAACAGATGATGTCAGATAAACTCCCTGAAGACATGTGGTACCCAGCGCATCACTCGATATGGTTGTTTGGGCGTTATCAATGTATCGCACGTAAGCATGACCATAGTGAGTGTATAGAGCGTATCAAAGAAAACATGCCTGAAAATGAAATTGCTGCAAGTGCTCTTGAAAAGATGATTACAGAAATAGAGGGTTAAGTGTCGAAATTTCATTAGCTATTTGTTTCTTTATTATTAACATCATAAGTCAGCCATACTGTACTATCTTCTTTTGTTTCTACATTTTTCAATGTAAAGGAAACGGGTGCATCATCTGTTAAGCCCTCTTTTGTATCAAATAAAGATGGGGAAGTAGCTGAAGCATCTGCTGCAGGAGCAATCACAACACTAACTTCGTCGCAAAGGCCTGCTTGGATAAAGGACCAATTTAAGACACCGCCGCCACCCAACATGACGAGATCCATTTGGAAAAGATCATTTAACTTTTGTAATAGTAACTCCATATCTAAGGAATCTTTTCCAGCAATAACATAAGAAATATTTTTTTCTCTTAGAAAAGCTTTATATGCATTGCTTACTTTTTCCGTTAAGACTTCTAAAACTTCAGCAGTTGTATCACCGTATTGTAGAGTATTTTTAGCCCATCCCAATTTTCCAGAGGTATCAATCGAAATGTAATATTTATTTCCAGTTGGTTCTGCGACAAAGTCTCCTGCAGGTACTTCAGGAGCTTGTTCGTCTAATTCAGGTTTTTTATAGTGGGTGAAATTATCATCCGTTGTTGTACGTCCGGATAACCAACCTTGATGTTTGTAATGAGCGTTTTCTCCAAAAGCAACATTATAAAAGAACTCACCAGAACCTTTACTTTCTGGAATATCCATAAATTTACCGATAATTTTTCCATCAAGAGAAACTTGCATGTGACAAAAAACGTAAGGTCTATTCATAACTAAATCTCCTCTTTTCTTAAAGTAATTCAATTGTAGTGTACTACCTAGACTTCACTCTATGTCAATTAACAAACTATGCCTAGCTTCAAATCAAATTTAAAATAACAGAAAATAGGAGCTACAAGGAATTTTTTTATTGCTTTATTATCTTTTTTGTTTCATTATTTAGGTAAAATAAGTTGTAATGTAAAGGGAAACAAAGTCGGAGGGAAACTATATGGAGCTAAGAGTACTTAGATATTTTTTAGTTGTCGCTGAGGAACAAAGTATCGCAAAAGCTGCTCAGACATTACATATCACACAGCCAACTTTAAGTAGACAAATCAAAGGACTTGAAGAGAATTTAGGGACAGACCTTTTTACAAGAACAAATCGTAAAATGTTTCTGACTGAATCAGGTTTGTTTTTGAAAAAAGAGCAGAAGATATTTTATATCTAAGCGATAAAACAGAAAAAGAATTTAACGATAGTAAAGAAGAATGGCTCAGTGGACACATAAGTATTGGCTGTGTAGAAGCGGATAATTCAGATACACTAGCGCTTATATTAGAAGAATTTGTGTCAGAACATCCACAAGTAACTTTTTCGACCTTTAGTGGTACCAGTGATGTTATTGTAGATAGGTTAGATAAAGGCTTATTAGATTTAGCGATTTTATTAGAGCCTATATCAACTGATAAATATCATAAGTTCGTTTTACCCAGAGAAGAAAAATGGGGATTGATGGTATCACAACAGTCTTATTTAGCAAGTAAAGATAGTATTTATTTAGAAGAGCTGGTCGGCGTTCCTCTCCTTTGTTCTCCACGTGAGGATGTACAAAAAATGTTTCAATCTCATGAAGCTTTGCAGGATAGACAATTGAACATTATAGGCACCTATAATCTAATCTTTAATGTTTTTTCATTAGTAGAAAACCGAGTAGGGTCCGCCTTAACAATAGAAGGTGCTATGGCTAATAGAAATACGAGCAATGTGAAATTTTTACCTATTGTTCCAGAGATAAGCACTCATTGTGTGCTTGTTTGGAAAAGAAATACAATATTATCCCCTTCAGTTAATAAACTACTAGAAAAATTTTTACAAGCTTTTCAAGCATAGCCCTCTGCATAAAAAGCAATAGCCATAGCCAAAGTTCAGCTGTAAGATAAACTTATGAAATAAGTCAGTTACAGTTTTTTGAGGTGAAAGTATTGCCCAAAGTAATCTATTTTTCTAGAAAGTATGAAAATTTAATCGATGGGAAAGTGGTAGAGCTTGCAAAAGGCAATACAGAAGTTGTTGCCGCTAAAATCAGTCAAAGCATTGCATGTGAGCAATTAGAGCTGCAAGCTGTCACAAGCTATCCTAAATCTTATAATAAGATGGTAGAAATAGCTGAAAATGAAAAGAGAGATCAACTAAGGCCTTTATTTTATGGACTAGAAAAAGCCTTAAAGAGGGAGATACTTTTTCTAGGTTTTTCTAATTGGTGTGGCGGGCTCCCTAAAATTGTGGTTCATTTTTTAGAAAATTATAATATAAAAGGAAAAACTATTTTTCCTTTTTGCACTCTTGAGGGAAGTGCTTTTGGCAATAGTCTATTTGAACTAAAAGCATTGTGCCCTCACGCAAAAATTATGACCGACCGGGCTTGCTGTACATGGCTCTCGTGTTTATAGGGCTGATGAAGCTGTAAAAAATAGGCTTGTTCAATATAATAAATTGGAGGAATAAACAATGGCAAAAAATGAAGAAGTAAAAGACGGTATCATCTTTTCAAGTGGTGAAAAAAATGACGCATTTGCCCAATATTTCGTAGGACAAAGCTACATGAACTCTTTGGTTGCAGATCCTGAAGTAAATGTAGGTGTTGGCAATGTAACTTTTGAACCAGGATGTCGTAACAACTGGCACATCCACCATGATGGCTATCAAATCCTTTTAGTTACTGGTGGCGAAGGCTGGTACCAAGAAGATGGCAAAAAGGTGCAATTCTTACAAGCTGGCGACGTGATTGTCACACATGATGGCATTAAACATTGGCATGGTGCAACTAAAGATAGTTGGTTTGAACATATCGCTATTACTGCAGGAACTCCAGAATGGCTGGAACCTGTTTCTGATGAAATTTATTATAATTTAGATAAATAAAAACGGAGGTATTTATTATGGCAAAACAAACTGCAGGACGTGACAATTTAGGTGATTTTGCGCCGCAATTTGCGGCGTTAAATGACGATGTATTATTTGGTGAAGTATGGGATAGAGAAGAACAGCTATCTCCACGTGATCGTAGTTTAGTTACTGTTGCAAGCTTGTTAACGCAAGGCGTTCCACAATTAGAAGCGCATTTAAATATAGCCAAACAAAATGGCGTAACACAAGAAGAAATTGTTGAGGTTATTACTCATCTAGCCTTTTATACCGGTTGGCCTAAAGCTTGGTCGGCGTTTAATTTAGCTAAAGAAATCTTTGATGAAGATGCCTAAATGTTAAATCATTTAATTTTTAAAGGTTCAGGAAGCTAATTCTTGAGCCTTTTTACTTATTTTTGGGTAAAAGGAGGAAAAATTTTAATGAGTTATTCTATTGGCGAATTGGCAAAAATTGTAGGAATGACTGTTCACGGGGAAAATGAGGGATTAGTAACTCCGAAAAGACAAGGCAAAAATCAGATTTATTCAGAAGAAGACAAGAAATAGATTGAATTTTTAATTCATATGAAAGAAACAGGAATGTTAATAAAAGATACGAAAAAATACACTGGATTAAGACAATTAGAAGAACCACCAGTAGAGGAGCTGATGCAACTTTTACATCGAAAAAAGATACAAGAACAGTTGAGTATTTATAAGAAAAATTTAGCAATTTTAGATAAAAAAATTTCGATTTACCGTAAAGAAATTAAAACAACATGAGGTAAAGATTTATATGATTATTTTGTTATTTATTATGATGATTTTCTGAATTAATGATTTGAGTCATATGACATAATTACATAAAATTAAGCATCTAAATATGTTATAGTAATTTTAACATCAAGTAATTATTTTAATCAGTGTTAATAGAAAAGGGATGAGAAAATGAACTCCAATTACGATAATCCAGAGTTTTTCAATGCATATGCCAACATGGATCGCTCTAGATATGGCTTAGATGCAGCCGGGGAGTGGCATGAATTAAAAGAAATTTTGCCGGACTTTACTGGAAAAACAGTATTAGATTTAGGTTGCGGCTATGGTTGGCACTGTCGATATGCAGCAGACCACGGAGCAAGACAAGTCATTGGCATTGATAGTTCAGAAAAAATGGTCGAGCAGGCACGATCCATGACGGAAAATGAAAATATAGCGTACAAAGTGATGGACATGTTTGATCTAGATAAATTCGAGGAAAATTTTGATGTGATCATTAGCTCTTTAGCGATTCATTATATTGCTGATTACGTAGGATTAATTGAAAAAGTTTATAAGCAGTTGGCACCTGAAGGCGTTTTTATCATGAGTGTGGAGCATCCTGTTTTTACGGCCCAAGGTAGTGAACAGTGGGTGCTAGATAAGCAAGGCGAGATCAGTCATTGGCCGGTGGACTATTACTTTTCAGAAGGCGTAAGAAATACTGATTTTTTGGGATTCACTGTGACGAAGTATCATCGAACCATGATGACTTACGTGCAAGCTCTTTTGCATCAAGGTCTTGTTCTTGATCAAGTCATTGAACCAACGCCTACACAAGAAATGTTAGCGTCTAGTCAAGATATGCAAGAAGAACTGCGTCGTCCGATGATGTTAATTCTAGCTGCACATAAAAATTTTTAAGAAAGTTAATCTAAAATAGCCTCCGTTGCGCCAATACCAAATAGGATAAGCGGTCTAAAAAATATTGGAGGCGACTCTTTCGATGCGCCACCAATCCGAGAAATATTGGAGGGAACTTTTCCGATGTGCCTCCAATCCAAAAAATATTGGAGGCAACTTTTCTGATGTGCCACCAATCCGAGAAATATTGGAGGCGACTCTTTCGATGTGCCACCAATCCGAGAAATATTGGAGGGAACTTTTCAGAAGTGCCACCAATCTGAGAAATATTGGAGGGAACTTTTCTGATGTGCCGCCAATCTGAGAAATATTGGAAGGAACTCTTTCGATGTGCCGCCAATCCGAAAAATATTGGAGGGAACTCTTCAGAAGTGCCACCAATCTGAGAAATATTGGAGGGAACTTTTCTGATGTGCCACCAATCTGAGAAATATTGGAGGGAACTCTTTCGATGTGCCGCCAATCCGAGAAATATTGGGGGCAACTCTTCAGAAATGCCCCCAATTCAATAATTATAAATGAAACAACTTTAGTCAAAGCCTTCTAAAACAATTTTTCCAATCGTTGTATCTGATTCTAATTGTTTATGCGCTTTTTTCAAATTTTTAGCGTTGATTGTACCATAATGATGGTTGATGGTTGCATGAATTTCATTGTTATCTACCATTTGCGAAATTTTATCTAAAAATTCATGTTGAGTAACCATATTTTCTGTTTGATAACTTGATTTAGTAAACATAAATTCCCAGCTAAAAGTAGCGCTTTTGTTTTTCAGTAACCCCAAATCAACCGCTTCTTCCGTTTCTACGATAGAACAGATTTTACCTAAAGGCGCAATCACATCCGCCATATTTTCCCAATGCATTTCGGTGGAATGTAGGCAAAGGATATAATCAACATCTGTAATATCTTCTTCTTTTAACTGAGAAGAAAAATCTTTATGGTGATTAATAATCACATCTGCGCCTTGTTGTTTTACCCAATCGCGTGTTTCGGGTCTGGAAGCTGTCGCAATAACAGTTAAATCCACACTTTTAGCGAGTTGGGTCGCAATCGATCCAACACCACCTGCACCATTTACAATAAGTAATTTTTTACCTACATTGCTACTTTTATTATGACTAATAGCTAAGTGTTCAAATAAAGCTTCATAAGCCGTTAAAGACGTTAATGGCAAAGATGCAGCGGAAGCAAAATCTAAGGAGTTTGGTTTTTTTCCTACAATACGTTCATCCACTAAATGAAATTCACTATTGCCGCCAGGACGTGTGGAGTCACCTGCATAGAATACTTCATCGCCTACTTGAAATAAGGAGCAATCTTCTCCAACTTCTTCTACGACACCTGCCACGTCCCAACCTAAAATTTTTGGTTTTTCTTCGATTTTTTCTTTAGGCGAGCGTATCTTCGTATCAACCGGATTAACCGAAATAGCTTTAACACGAACAAGCAAATCACGACCTTTGGCTTGTGGTTTAGGCAGAGTCAAGTCTAATAAACTTTCCTCATTATCAATTGGTAAATAACGATAAAGCCCCACAGCTTTCATTGTATTTCCCATCAGAAACTCCTCCTTGTACTTTTTTCTTTATTGTAACATCGTTTGCTAAAATAGATAGAAATACTTGCTTTTAAAAATTCCTTATAAAAATTTTACATGAAAACAGTTAATCTTTCATAATTTATTCATAATTAATAGTTACTATAGACTCATACCAACAAAATGTCTTTTTATAAGACAACCCTAACACTTTTTCATTTTTACTCCTTGCCTGCCGATACATTTTCGGCAGGCCTCTTTTTTTGTTTGCTCTCTTTTTTGTTTGCTCTCTTTTTTATTGTCTAGAATTTTGTAGTTAATCATTTCAAAAATCGCATATTTCTGGGAAAATTTAGGCTTTAAGAAGAAGAGTTTGTTTTGTTTTAATGAAACTAGAGACAAAATCATGTATAATAGAAACGACGCTAAAAAAGATTTAAATCAAATGAGGTGAAATTTTTTGAAAAAAATATTAGTTGTTGATGACGAAAAACCGATTACTGACATTGTTAATTTTAATTTGTCAAAAGAAGGTTATGAAGTTTATACAGCTTATGACGGAGAAGAAGCATTAGAACAAGTAGAAGAGGTGAAACCTGATTTAGTTTTACTTGATTTAATGTTACCCAAAGTCGATGGGCTAGAAGTGGCGCGTGAAATTCGCAAAACTTATGATATGCCAATCATTATGGTGACTGCTAAAGACGCAGAAATCGATAAAGTCTTAGGCTTGGAATTAGGAGCAGATGATTATGTTACAAAACCATTTTCTAATCGTGAGTTAGTCGCTCGTGTTAAAGCTAATCTAAGACGAGGATCTTCCAGCGCTAAAGGCGCTGATCAAGCAGCCAATGTAGAGATTACAATCAATGATATTACCATTCACCCGGATGCTTATATGGTTACAAAAAATGAGGAAGAGATTGAATTGACCCGCCGTGAGTTTGAACTGTTACATTACTTAGCACAACATATTGGACAAGTAATGACGCGTGAACATTTATTACAAACGGTGTGGGGTTATGATTATTTTGGCGATGTACGTACTGTGGACGTAACAGTGCGACGCTTACGCGAAAAAATCGAAGATAACGCTAGCCATCCAGGCTATTTAGTTACACGTCGAGGCGTAGGCTATTATTTACGCAATCCAGAACAGGAGTAACGCTATATGAAAAAAAAGGTTCGCTTTTTTCGATCAGTGAACTTTAAAATCGCCCTGACTTTTATCTTGGTTTTACTTGTTTCAATCGAGATTATCGGGGCGTATTTTATTCGCGGATTGGAACGCTCAACCATCGATAATTTCAAAACTAGCATGGACACACAGGCTGAAACGCTAGCGAGTACTTTAGGCAATCACTTAGGCAATCAAGATGATGAAGATAGTGGTCAACAAAACGATGAGCTGCAACGAGTGCTTGATAATAGTGATTCTCCTGATGTATTGGAAATGAAAGTGGTCGATGGAAAAAATAACATTCGTGCAACAACCAATGTTGCAGAGAGATATACAGTAGGAAAGAAAAATGATGATCCCTATATTGATGATTTTTCTACCAAGAGTTTAGTAGCTGTTGATGAAGAATCTTCTAATCGTGTGCAAATTAATGTACAGCCCATTCAAACAACAGGTGATACAGTAGGGGCCTTGTATATTAGAAGTGACTTAGAGCAACAATATGAAGAAATCAATGATATTGCTTTAATTTTTATTACTTCTTCAGTGATTGCAGTTTTTATCTCGATGATCGTGGCTGTTTTAGTGGCGCGTTCCATCACTCAGCCGATTGGGGAAATGCGACAGCAAGCTCTTCGTATTGCCAAAGGAGATTATAGTCGTAAGGTCCAAGTAAAAGGAAATGACGAGCTGGGTGAATTGGCAGCGACTTTTAATCAATTGGGCGAACGAATTGAAGAGACGCAAGAAGCGATGGAATCAGAGCGCAACCGTTTAAATAGTGTATTATCCCACATGACAGACGGTGTTGTGGCGACAGATCGTCGTGGAAAAGTAATTACTATCAATGAGATGGCTTTATCTTTACTAAATGTCGAACGTGAGTCTGCAGTAAACCAGTCGATTTTAACACTCTTTGATATGGGAGAAGATTATACTTTACGTAAAATTTTGGAAAATCCAGAGGAAATTTTATTAGAGCGACCTTCTGCCGATAAAAATTTGGATAATGTCCTTTTGCGTGTAGATTTTTCCATGATCCGTCGTGATTCCGGCTTTATTTCTGGTTTAGTGGCTGTTTTACATGATGTCACTGAACAAGAAAAAACCGAACAAGAACGACGCCAGTTTGTTTCCAATGTTTCGCATGAATTACGTACGCCTTTGACAAGTACTAGAAGTTATATTGAAGCTTTGTCTGAAGGCGCTTGGAAAGACGAAGAAATCGCGCCTAAGTTCTTGAATGTTACTTTAAATGAGACAGATCGTATGATTCGTATGATCAATGATTTATTGAGTCTTTCTAGAATGGATAGCGGAAATTATCAACTCCAAGCAGAATATATTAATTTTAAAGAACTGGTGAATTTTGTGTTAGACCGTTTTGATATGATGGTCGATGAGCAAGAAAAAAAATACCATATCAAACGTGATTTTACGAAAAGAGAATTATGGGTAGAAGTAGATACCGACCGAATGATTCAAGTGATCGATAATCTGATGAACAATGCGGTGAAATATTCACCAGATGGCGGTATCATCACGGTTCGATTGGTGGAAACACACAATAATATCATCTTAAGTATCACCGACCAAGGTTTAGGCATCCCACCTAATGATATTAATAAAGTCTTTGATCGTTTTTACCGGGTCGATAAAGCAAGAGCACGTAAGCAAGGCGGTACCGGCTTAGGCCTTGCGATTTCTAAAGAAGTATTGAAAGTTCATGGAGGTAACATCTGGGTTGAAAGTCGTGAACATGTTGGCTCAACTTTCTTTGTTAGTTTGCCTTATGAACCTTATGAGGAGGACTGGTGGGAATGAAGTTTTCAAAATATTTTTTGTGGATCGGCTTAGCACTAATGATCATCTTAAGTTTTTATCTTTCTTACTTGATATGGGCCAATCCAACCATTGAAGGTCAGACACTTGTCGAAGAAACAGAAGAAAGTCAAGCAAATGATGAGGAAGAAGAAGAGGATTATATAGCCGCTGAAGATGTCTTTTTACCTATAAAAGCTGTTTATAAAACAGAAGAGCAAATACAAGCCAGTAACACGGAAAACTTATTAGAAGATTTACAGGCAGATATTTCGCAAGCTTCTTTTAGCTCTTTAAATGTTCAAAGCTATGATTCAACTGAACAACTAGTTCAACAAACTAGAATGTCTGATGGCGTTGAGATGGATTATACTAGTTCCTTTCCTTTAGAAAAATACATTGACTTTTTTAATTTAGCGTTGGCAAATGAAGGAAATGAAGAAATAAATTCATTGACATTTCAGTTGATTCAAATTGATTTTACAGAAGAGAAAATTCGTTTTATTAACAAAGATGAACAGCTATCAGCAGAAGCAGATATTCAATCTTCTTTAGATGGTATAAAAAATATCTTAAATGAAGATTCTGTTGATTGGTATGATGTTGTTCAAGATGAAAGACTTGATTATTTTGAATACTTCAATGACCAGCCAGTAAAATTGAAAAAGTTTAGTTACATTGCTTCTTCAAGACCATATACCGTTTTCCGTGATTCCTTCTTTACAAATCCGGATAATTTACGCAGTAATGATGATACCGACAACCTAAATATTTACGATGGATCTGAGTCGATGATTATTGAACCCGATAATCAAAAGGTCGATTTTCAAGGGAATACTTCTGAAGAAGAGGAATTCGACCCTTATACTGATAGTTATCAATATATTCGAAAACTGGGTACCAATTATGGCTCAATACGCTTTTTAGATTCTATGCAAAATACTCTTGATTATCGTATTTTTGTAGAAGGTTTTCCAGTCTTTAGCGATACCGAGGAAGGGAAATTTTCGGTTGAATTTTCAGATACTTCGCAAGAAGGTCAACGCAGTGTGGAAATCCAAGCCAATCTAAATATGATTCAAGTGCCGATTCCTTCTGATAGTGAAGTAGAAGTTCCTTCAGGAAAAGAAGTTTTAGAGGATCTATATTATACGGGCGCAGACCCAGAAAAATTACACAGCCTGGTCGTTGGTTACAGCTGGGAAAATATTGAAGATACAGGGGTTGTCGATTTAGAACCGGCTTGGTATGTGCAGTATGGAAATAGCTGGCACAAATCAGAAGACTTAATGCAACAATTGCAAGAAAGCGAGGAATAAATAAATGGATTTTAAAAAGATCGGTTGGATTTTTTTCTTTGCCTTTCTAGGATTGAATATATTTTTATTTAGTATTTATAAAGAAGCAGATGATCAGGAAGATGTTGTTTATCGAACAGACCAAAAGGTTCCTATTGAAGATCGTCTGGATTCAGAAGATATAAGCTATAGTGGTCAGTTTTCTGAAAAACACCAAAAAGGTTATTATATCAGTGGTAAATCTAGCGATATGAATGAGGTATTGGATGAAGAAAGGGATCGCCAAGATGACCAGGATCTTTTAAAAGATCAAACTTCAGTCGATGATCAAACACTTACTCATAGTTTGACAGAAGAAAATGCGATCACCGATACCTCTCAGACAAGCAATGTATTAAAGCAATTTTTACAAGAAGAAAATCAAGTGTTGTTTGGAGATGAGTACAGTTACTTAGAAGATGTTTCAAGCTTTAAAGGGGATTACCCGTCAATAATTGCAGCACAAAGTTATGAAGGTATCCCTATTGATGATAGTTCGAGTCGTATTGAAATCGAGCTGTCAGAGCAAGATGATAAATGGGTTTTAAGTAATTACACACAAACGCATATTTCTGATTTGATTCCTTTGCGCGAAGCGATCTCTTTATATTCAGAAGAAGAAATTATTAATACCTTATATGTGAATAATAAAATTCCAAGTGGCTCTGAAATCAAATGGCGCCATCTAGCCTATACTTTAAATTTGAAAGTACGAGGACAAAATGTTTATGTACCTGCTTGGTTTGTTGCGATTGAAGACGAGGATGGACAGACCCAAATTGAAAAAGTCAATGCGTTGACGAATCGTATCATTACAAATACTACAGTTCAAACGGTAGAAAATTCATAAAAAGGTATGTATAATGAAATTAGTTTTTATGTTAGAGAGGAAGTCACGCGCGGTGGAGAAAGAAAATGCATTTCAAGTAAGTGTTTTAGCCAGTGGAAGCACCGGTAATTCATTATATATTGAAACACCTAAAAAGAAAATTCTGGTAGATGCTGGTTTAAGCGGAAAAAAAGTCACTTCATTGCTTAGTGAAGTAGGACGAAAACCGGATGATTTAGATGCGATTTTTGTTACCCACGAACATCGTGATCATATTCATGGTGTGGGCGTATTATCACGTAAATATAATTTGGATATTTATGCCAATGATAAAACTTGGCAAGCAATGTCACCTTTAATCGGTAATGTCGCACTTGAACATCAACATTCCTTTGAAATGGGTAAAGTTTTGACTTTTGGCGATATGGATATTGAAAGCTTTGGTGTTTCACATGATGCGGCTGCTCCGCAATTTTACCGTATTCATAAAGATGGAAAGTCATTTGTGGTATTGACGGATACTGGCTATTGTAGCGATTATTTGCGTGGGGTCGTACGCGGCGCAGATGCTTATTTGATTGAAAATAACCATGATTTAGCGATGTTGCGTTCAGGTAAGTACCCTTGGAGTTTAAAACAGCGGATTTTAGGCGATCGCGGTCATCTATCAAATGAGGATAGTGCTTTTGCGATGACAGATATTTTGACCGATCAAACCCAGCGTATTTATCTAGGTCATTTAAGTAAAGAAAACAATTTAAAAGAGTTGGCACATTTAACCATGGAAAATACTTTAAAAGAACATGATTTTGGTGCAGGGGAAATGTTTAAAATCTGTGATACAGATCCAGAACAAGCAACAAGTTTGTTTGCTATATAAAAAGAGACATCCGATTAAAGTTCGGATGTCTCTTTTTGTCTAATTTCCTGTGATTAAGATAAGATTTGCTATAACGACTAAGCTGTTCATGCCGACATGGCTAATCATGGAAGTCCAAATCTTTCCCGTTTTTTTATAAAGTAAGCTAAGGAAAAAGCCTAGACAAAAGTATAACAGCAGATGCCCATCTTGATGAACAACAGCAAATATCAGTGAACTAACAATAATACCTACCCAAGGATAAGCAAATGAATCAAACAGACCGATCAGCGAACGACGGAAGACAAACTCTTCCATAATCGGACCGCCAACCATTGCTGCTAGAGCAAATAAGGGCTGACGTAAAACAATCCCAATAATATTTTGTGTATTTTGCGATTCAATTGGTATGCCGAAAAATTGTTCTATTTGCATAATAACTGTTTGCAAAAGTATGGCTAGAAAAATCCCGACGATCCCCCAAAATAAAGTAGGAAGTAGGTTGATCTTGTTTTTTTCAAAGCTTAATTTGTTCGTTTGCCTAAGGTATAAAAAAATCATAAAAGCAGCGCCTAAAAGATAAGTCACTGTGGTGATATTCGTGCTGGCTTGGCTCGTTGGCGCAAAGATGGGCGCAAAAAAAGCAATAATATACATAAAAATGGTTAATAAACTATATTTTCTAACAGACATTAGCGACTCCTTTTTCTAAGAAATTTTTTTATCAATTTATTTATTATACAAAAAGAGAGTCAGATTGACAATTGCCAGTCATTTAGCCGATAGGTTCGGCTTTAGAAGTGACTGACTTTTTTTGACTTTTGTAAAAAAATTTGTTCTAACTACTTGCAATATTAGTAAAAAATGATAATATTGAAATTGTGATTTAGCACTCTATATTAATGAGTGCTAATAACAGAAAATTAAATGAAAGATTTTATTTGGAGGGATTTCTCGTGTTAAAACCATTAGGCGATCGCGTATTGATCGAAGTTTCGGAAGAAGAAGAAAAAACAGTTGGAGGCATTGTTTTAGCATCCACTGCGCAAGAAAAGCCACAAACTGGTAAAGTTGTAGCTGTCGGTCCAGGACGTACACTAGATAATGGTGAACTAGCAACGGTTCCTGTAAACGTCGGAGATACTGTTTTATTTGAAAAGTATGCCGGCTCTGAAGTGAAATATGATGGACAAGACTACATGATCTTTTCAGCAAAAGACCTTGTAGCAATTGTAGAATAAAAAATACTTTATTTTGAGGTGAAGAAATCATGGCAAAAGATATTAAATTTTCAGAAGACGCACGTCGTTCAATGCTTAATGGCGTAAGTAAATTAGCAGATACAGTCAAAGTAACTTTAGGCCCAAGAGGTCGTAACGTTGTCTTAGAAAAATCTTACGGCTCTCCTTTAATTACAAATGACGGTGTAACGATTGCTAAAGAAATTGAGTTAGAAAATCGTTTTGAAAATATGGGGGCACAATTAGTTTCAGAAGTTGCTTCTAAAACTAACGATATCGCTGGTGACGGTACAACAACTGCCACTGTATTAGCACAATCTATTGTAAGTGAAGGTTTGAAAAACGTTACTTCTGGCGCTAATCCTTTAGGTATTCGTCGTGGTATTGAACAAGCAACACAAAAAGCTGTAGAAGAATTACAAAATATTTCTACACCAGTAGAATCAAAAGAAGCGATTGTACAAGTTGGTGAAGTTTCTTCAGGCAGCAAACAAGTAGGTCAATATATTGCAGATGCAATGGATAAAGTTGGTAACGACGGTGTGATTACTATTGAAGATTCACAAGGTATTGACACAGAATTGGATGTCGTTGAAGGTATGCAATTTGATCGCGGTTATCTATCACAATACATGGTAACGGATAATGAAAAAATGGAAGCTGATTTAGATAGTCCTTACATTTTGATTACTGATAAGAAGATTTCTAACATTCAAGATATTCTTCCTTTATTAGAACAAGTTGTACAAGAATCTAAACCACTATTGATTATCGCTGATGATATCGATGGTGAAGCTTTACCAACACTTGTTTTGAATAAAATTCGTGGAACATTTAACGTTGTTGCAACTAAAGCTCCTGGATTTGGCGACCGTCGTAAAGCAATGTTAGAAGACATCGCTGTATTGACTGGTGCTACAGTTATCACTGAAGATTTAGGACTTGAACTAAAAGATGCTACAATGGACTCTCTTGGTAAAGCTAATAAAGTAACTGTTGATAAGGACAATACAACAATTGTTGAAGGTGCTGGCGATTCAACAGCTATCGAAGATCGTGTACAATTAATTAAAAACCAAGTAGCTGAAACAACTTCTGACTTTGATCGTGAAAAATTACAAGAACGCCTTGCTAAATTAGCAGGTGGGGTTGCAGTAATCAAAGTCGGTGCAGCAACTGAAACAGAACAAAAAGAACTAAAACTACGTATTGAAGATGCTTTAAACGCTGCTCGCGCTGGTGTTGAAGAAGGTATGGTATCCGGTGGTGGTACAGCACTAGTTAATGTAATTAACAAAGTAGCTGAACTAGATGCAGATGACGATGCTATCACAGGAGTTAACATCGTACTTCGTGCATTAGAAGAACCGGTACGTCAAATCTCTGAAAACGCTGGTTTTGAAGGATCAGTTATTATTGAAAAACTAAAAAGCGAAAAATTAGGAATTGGTTTTAACGCAGCAACTGGTCAATGGGTAAACATGGTTGATGCAGGTATTGTTGACCCAACTAAAGTTGTACGTTCTGCTTTACAAAATGCAGCATCTATCTCTGCACTATTACTGTCAACAGAAGCAGTAATTGCAGATCGTCCAGATGAATCAGGCAATGATGCTGGAGCTGGCGCTCAAGGAATGGATCCATCAATGATGGGCGGCGGCATGATGTAATAACTTTACAAAAAGCCTTGGACTTTAAAATGTCCAAGGCTTTTTTGCTGTGAATCGAAGCGTAAACAAAGAGATGAACAGTACTAGGGCGAGCGAAGGCGAGCCGTAGTGTCCTTTACCTTTTATCGTTGATAATACAAAAGAGCTATGCGAATTCGAATTGCTATATATTCAACATAGAAATTCCATTTCCATGTGCTATCGTCGTTCATACAACATAAGTTTTCCATTTCCATGTGCTATCGTCGTTCATACAACATAAGTTTTCCATTTCTATGTGCTATCGTTGCTCATACAACATAAGTTTCCCATTTCTATGTGCTATCGCCGCTCATACAACATAAGTTTTTTATACTCTAAAATCAATCTGTATTTTTTATTTATAGATAATTTGCTATGCTATCTTTTGTTATTTGTCCCAATTTTTCTCTAGCTGCTTTATCATAAGCTTGTGCGTTTGCTTGAGCTTGGGTTTTACCTTCGAAATATTCACCTGTAACTTCATCTAATTCTTTTGAAGTTGTAAGATATTCAACGGCAGAAAAACCTTTTTCCACTGAAGTTTGCGCTGGACCGAAATGATCAGATACCATGTTTGTGCTCATTAGTGTTGATGGATGTAGTGCATTGACGTGAATTTCTCTTTTCTGTAATTCAGCTGCAAGGTCAAATGTAAACATGATCAAAGCTAATTTACTACGCTCATATGCTAAGTAACCTTCATAATGGTTTTCCATATTGATATCATTAAAATCAATAGGCGCTTGGCCAACTGAAGCAACGTTAATGATTCTTGCATGATCTTTCATCATCGGAAGTAATTTTCTAGTTAATAAAACTTGAGCTAAATAATTGATACTCCATCTTAACTCGTAACCATCTTGACTCAGTTCACGTTGCTTTTGTGATTTCGGACCGCCACCAATACCAGCATTGTTTATCAAAAGATCAATTTTTTCACTATTTGCTATAATTTTTTCAGCCAATTTTGCTACCGATTGAAGCGAAGCAAAATCGCCATTAAAATATTTTAGATTCTGATTGCCGGTTGTTTGTTGTATTTCTTCAATAGTTTTAAAACCTTTTTCTTCATTTCTTCCATGTAACAAGACTTTTGCGCCTTGTTTTGCAAAACGTTCAGCTGTCATTTTTCCCAGACCATCTGTTGCGCCAGTAATTAAAACTGTGGATTCTGACAATGATTTCATTTGGTATCCCTTCCTTTCACGAATGTTCTTTCTTGTTTTAGCATAACAAATAATTATAATTGGCGAAATAAAAAGGAAGTCTACAAGTCATTCTATAATATTTTACTTATTTTAAGTGTTATTGTTACATTGCTGTGATTATCTTTGTTATAATATAATGGAGAAAAATTGAGGGAGTCTGAGTGTAATGAATAAAACCTACAAAGATGATAGTTTAGCACTGCATACGGATCTTTATCAAATTAATATGATGAAAACTTATTGGGAACTAGGGCGTGCTGATAAGCATGCGGTTTTTGAATGTTTTTTTAGGGAAATGCCTTTTAAAAATGGTTATGCAGTATTTGCTGGGTTGGAGCGTTTGGTTGATTATTTAAAAAATTTGAAATTCACTGAATCAGACATTGAATATCTACGTTCAGTAGAAAATTATCCGGAAGGTTTTTTGGATTATTTAAAAAATTTTTCTTTTAGTTGTACTGTTCGTTCAGCTAAAGAAGGGGATTTGGTTTTTGCCAATGAGCCTATTATCCAAGTAGAAGGACCTCTAGCTCAAGCGCAATTAGTAGAAACTGCTATTTTAAATATCGTTAACTTTCAAACATTAATTGCCACCAAAGCAGCCCGTATTAAGTCGGTTATCGGAGAAGATCCGCTCTTGGAATTTGGTTCAAGACGTGGACAAGAGATGGATGCTGCTTTTTGGGGAGCTCGGGCTTCCTATGTGGGTGGTGCTGATGCTACTAGTAATGTACGCGCCGGTAAAGTATTTGGTATTCCGGATGCTGGGACACATGCACATTCACTTATTCAATCTTATGGGAATGATTATGATGGTTTTATGGCTTATGCTAAAACGCATAGAGATTGTGTCTTTTTAGTGGATACCTATGATACATTAAAACTAGGCGTACCAAATGCGATACGTGTAGCTAAAGAATTAGGCGATCAGATCAATTTCTTAGGAGTGCGAATTGATAGCGGGGATATGGCCTATATTTCCAAAAAAGTTCGAGAGCAGTTGGATGACGCTGGTTTTCCTGAGGCGAAAATTTATGCCTCCAATGACCTTGACGAAAACACGATTTTAAATCTAAAAATGCAAAAAGCCAAAATTGATGTCTGGGGTGTGGGAACGAATCTGATTACTGCTTATGATCAACCTGCATTAGGTGCGGTTTATAAATTAGTTTCGATTGAAAATGATCAAGGAGAAATGGTTGATACAATCAAACTTTCCAGTAACGCAGAAAAAGTAACAACGCCTGGAAAAAAACAAGTATGGCGTATTACACGTAATTCAGATGGAAAATCACAAGGAGACTACGTCACTTTGTGGGATGAAAAACCTAACGAACAAGAAAGTATCTATATGTTTCATCCCGTACACACTTATATTAACAAAACGGTTACTGATTTTACTGCTCGCGTTCTTTTACATGATATTTTTGCACAAGGTGCATTAATTTATGATATGCCTTCTTTAGAAGAGATCAAAGAATATTCTAAAAGTTGCTTAGCTTCCTTGTGGGAAGAGTATAAACGTGAGTTAAATCCACAACCTTATCCAGTAGATTTATCGACAGATTGTTATAATCATAAGATGAGACTTTTGAATAAAGTTCGTCAAGAGGTAGAAGATATAACATCTTAATTGTTATATATGTAGGAGGAATTATTTTGAGTTTACAAACAAAAATTATCAATGAAACAGGCGTCCAGCCGACCATTGATCCAGAAGAAGAAATCAGAAAGAGTATAGAATTTTTAAAAGATTATTTATACAAAAATTCTTTTTTAAAAACCTTTGTACTAGGTATTAGTGGTGGACAGGACTCTTCATTAGCTGGACGTATGACACAAATAGCCATGGAGGAAATACGACAAGAGACCCAAAATTCGGACTATCATTTTATTGCGGTACGACTTCCTTATGGGACACAAGCAGACGAAGAAGACGCTGAACGCGCTATTGAGTTTATTCAACCAGACACACAAATTGCGGTTGATATTAAACCGGCAGTAGATGCTCAAGTATCTACTTTGGAAACTGTAGGTATGTCAGTTTCAGATTTTAACAAAGGGAATATAAAAGCACGTCAGCGCATGATTACGCAATACGCAATTGCTGGTGAGTTTTCGGGTGCAGTGATCGGAACAGATCATGCGGCGGAAAATATTACAGGATTTTTTACAAAATTTGGTGATGGAGCAGCTGATATTCTGCCTTTATTCCGTTTAAATAAAAGACAAGGACAACTGTTATTAGAAACGTTGAACGCACCAGAAGAACTTTATGTTAAGGTGCCAACTGCAGATTTAGAAGAAGAAAAGCCGCTACTTAGCGATGAAACTGCTTTAGGTGTAACTTATCAAGAGATTGACGATTACTTAGAAGGAAAACGCGTTTCCCAACAAGCCCAAGAAACAATTGAAAATTTATGGGCGAAAACACAACATAAAAGACATCAACCGATCACGATTTTTGATGATTTTTGGAAATAAAAGCGCGCAAGTATTTGTTTGGATTTTGTTAACAATAGCTAAGGGAAACGTTGAGGTTTCCCTTTTTATTAAGTCTTTAGACCGGGTTGAGCTCGCGTAGCGTGCGAAACAAAAAACCACCCGCTATGCGGGTGGAAAGGAAAAAGTTATACTAAAAAAATCTCTTCACTAGCGTTACAATGTAGTTGTTCAGGCTACATGGTAATGAAAGGAAGAGATTCAGTTGGCTAACAAAGCAAATAGTTTAGCCCATACAAAATGGTTATGCAATACCATATTGTATTCACCCCCAAGTATAGAAGAAAAATTGTTTATAATCAATACAGAGCAAGTCTACAAGAGATTATCAAAAGATTGTGCAGTTATAAAGGTGTAGAAATCCTAGAAGGACATATGATGCCCGATCATGTTCACTTGCTCGTAAGTATACCACCGAAGATAAGTATTTCTAGCTTTATGGGGTATTTAAAAGGAAAAAGCGCCATGATGATGTTTGATAAACATGCCAATTTGAAGTACAAATTTGGGAATCGTCATTTTTGGGCAGAAGGTTATTATGTGAGCACAGTGGGTCTTAATGAGGCAACCATCAAGAAATATATTCAAGAGCAAGAAAAACATGATATGGCCTTAGATAAACTAAGTGTTCGAGAATATGCAGACCCTTTTAAGGGTTAGAGAGTGATAAAAACACCTCTTGAGAGGTAGCAAAAGCGACAAAACCAGTGTGGCTTGAACAAAGTGAAAGCCAGCGCCTTGAGACGCTGGCTAGTATTGGGGGCTTATAGCCCCAGAGCAAACCACCCTTTTGAAGGGTGGTTATGATTTTTTAGTAAGGTGTTTGAAAAGAATGAATAAAAAATTAAAATATTTCGTCTTAACTTTAGTGATTTTTTGTGGAATTATCTTTAGTAATCTTTTTTTACAATGGTGTCAAAATGAGCTATCCATTGATTTAGCCATAAAATTTGCTTTTTCATGGCATACAGAAAAATTCTTTTTAGCTAGTTTGGTTTTGTTGATACTGTTTATCTTTTTCAGTAGTCTGGCAGGCTCGTTAATTGCTGGTGCTAGTTTTTATAGCCTTTTTATTACGATCATAGGCATTGCTACTTATTTGAAAATGTCCTTTCGACAAGAACCGGTTTATCCTGATGATTTACAAATGGTGACTCAGTTGGGGTTTTTTAGAGAAGTTATTGGGACAGGCCCCTTTGTGTTCGTTCTTATTTTAATGATCGCTGTTGGACTTCTTTTTATCTATCAATTATATCGTAGTTTCTTTTTAGCCAAAAATACACAAATCTTGCGCGTTATGATGCTTTGTCTTAGCAGTTTAGGTTTGGTATATATTAGTCATTTCAATGATGAGAGTAACTTGCTAAGAAAAGGTTATGATCAAACCGCTTTGTGGATTCCTTATTCGCAAGAAATGAATTACTATAATGTCGGTTTTGTAGGTGGTTTTTTATATAATTTGCGGGTGGACGCAATGAAAGAGCCTGAAGGGTATTCACAAGAAGCAATTGCAGATATTACAGAAAAATACCAAGAGGAAGTTGAACCAGCTGAAAGTAAAGAGCAGCCTAATATTGTCTATGTGATGAGTGAAAGTTTTTCTGATCCTGAGCATCTACAGGGACTCTCGGTTTCAGGAAATCCTTTAAAAGAGTATTATGACCTAGCTGAGCAAACCTACAGTGGGAAAATGCTTTCGCAAAATTACGGTGGGGGTACAGCGAATATTGAATTTGAGGCACTAACGAGTTTTTCTATGGAATTATTGAATCCGCAGATGACAACCCCTTATACGATGTTAATACCTAAGATGGATGATTTGCCTTCATTGGTTTCTTTAACAAAAGATCGCGGATATGATGCAACTGCGATCCACCCTTATGATACTTCCATGTATAAAAGACAAGATGTTTATTCAATCTTAGGTTTTGATCGTTTTATCGATCAAGATAGTATGGATTATACTCAAACCATCGAAAATAATCCTTATATTTCTGATGAGGCCGCTTATCAGCAAATATTGGATCAATTACAAGAAGAAAAAACACCACAGTTCTTTCATTTGGTGACTATGCAAACGCATATGCCTTATGAGGGCAAATATGATAATGTTGATTATCAAGTAAGTGGAAATGATAATAATCGTAATGTTGAACATTATTTACAAGACATTCATTACAGTGGAAAAGCGCTAAAAGACTTCACCCAAGAACTGGAAAAATTACCAGAACGTACCTTAGTCGTTTTTTGGGGCGATCACTTACCAGGGATTTATTCTGATCAACTACAAGAACAAAATGATGAAGCTAATTTACATCAAACGGAATTTTTAATGGTAGATTCAAAAGAAGATTTACAACACGAAGAAGGGGAGGTTACGAGTCCTTTTTACTTCGCACCGAATTTATTTGAAAAAGCAGGCTTGCAGTCAACACCTTTTTATGAACTTTTATTAGATTTAGAAGATATACTGCCTGCTTTTGAGGCGAGGATGTATGTAGATAATGATAAACAATTTCATGAAGAGTTAAAGTTGAATAAAAAGCAACAAGAAATTTACCAGGATTATCGTTTGATTCAATACGATATTTTACAAGGGGAACAATATAGTTTAGAAAACGATTTTTTCAATTAAGTTGTTTCACGTTTAGCTTTAATAAAAAATAATTTTATCATTTAAAACATGAAATCACGCCTTTTAATTTTTCTTTTACGACTATTTTTGTGAAACGCTAAGTAGAGGTGTGGATGTTTTTTGGATAAAAATTGTGGATAAAAAAATGGCTTATTTGGTTAAAAAACCAGTAAGCCATTTTTTTAAGAAAACATTTCGCGATGGGATAATTGTTCTTGGATAAAAGCAGAAATCTGTCCTAACTTTTCCGATACTACCTTCTTACGTGTTAAAAAATATAGATTGCGTTCGCCGAAAGAATCTAAACATTGGTAGGGTAAATTTTGCTCTAAAGCTAACTTGGAAACGATCGTTTTTCCTACATGGTGCTTTAACAGTGCTAAAACCATCTCATGGTTATAAGTACGGATAATATTAGGCGTTAGGTTGTTAGATTTTAAATAATTTTCATTGATAAAACCCAGAGGAGAGTCGGTTTCAGGTAGTAACCAATAGTCGGAATCAGGATCACCTGCTAGTACTAATTCGTCTTTAGTGACGATATAACGATCAACCAATTCACTACGTTCTGGAGTTTCAATCAAGCCAAAATCAACTTTTGCTTTTTCTAATGCTTGGACAATTTCTTCTCCTGACATGACTGGAAAACTAAAATTAACCATAGGGAAACGCTTGACCAAAATAGGTACAATTTTAGGGATCAGATAGGTTCCGCAAGTTTGAGAACTAGCCAAAACACAATTTTCACGATAACTTTTTTGTGTATTTACATGCGTAATGGCGTCATTCCATTCTTCAATAATCTTTAAAATTCTAGGATATAAAAAATCAGCTTCTTTGGTAGGAAGAATTTCTTGTTTCCCATTGCGAATAAATAAAGTGACATTTAAATGATCCTCTAATTTTCGGATTTGAGCGGACACAGTAGGTTGTGTTAGATAAAGACTGTTGGCTGTCTTGGTAAAATTATGGGTTTCATAAACAGATAAAAAAGCTTTTAATAAGTGAAACAAACCTTCACCTCATTTGCTATAAATTTTAAAATTCATCTACGGCAGCTTGCCATTTTTCACAGAGTAAGTGGTAAATATTTTGGATTTCGTCATTGGTACCACGTAATTCAAAATCAGCCAAAAAAGGGATATCAAACTGTTCAGCGTACTGTTTAGCAGTTAAACAATATTGGTCGTTAAAATTTTTATTGCCGCTGCCGATTACTCCTAAGCAAAGATTTGGATTATTTTTAAATTCGATATAATCTCGTAAGCTTTCAGTTAAGATTTCCTGATCTCCATTATCGATGCCATTACCGCCTTCTAAGTAAGTAGGAACAAAAGCAAAAAATGGTTCAGTTTCTTCTTCTTCAGGTGTATTGTCGTCGATTTCTTTTGCGTGTATAATTAGCTCATTAACATTTTTTTCTTCGGCAAATCGTTGGAGACGTTGCACAAAAGAACGAGTGTTGCCAGAAATAGATATATATACTACATTCATTGGATATTACCTCCTGGAGATAGTATAGCAAATATAAGTAAATGTTGGAAAATAATTTTATAAGAAAGAAGGAATTTTATGATTCGTTTTGCCAAAAAAGAGGATCAACCCAAAATTGCGGAATTAATATTAGTTATTTTAAAGGATATGGAGTTACCCTTTTTAAATAAAGTCGATGAACAAACGACTTTAAAAATTTTACAAGAAGCTATGCAAGATCCTGAGTATCGGTATGGCAGGAAACATGGCTTGGTAAATGAGGTTGATGGGGAAGTCGCTGGAATTGCTTTTGGTTATTTTGCTAGCGAGGAAGAAACGATCGATAGAAGTTTAGAAAAAGTGCTCGCTAAATATAATGTAGCTGATCAATCTATGTTTGGCGAAAAAGAAAGTTTTGCTGGGGAGTGGTATCTAGATACGCTTTGTGTAGATTCAGCTTATCGTGGGCAAGGGATTGCTACAGCACTGTTAGATGCTACTGAAGATTTTGCCAAAAAAGAAGGCGCCACGGTTTTAGGCCTTTGTGTGGACCATGCGAATAAAAAGGCGCAAAGACTATACGAAGAGAATGGATTTAAAATCGTTGGGGAGCAAATCATCAGTGACCATCCTTATCATCATATGCAAAAAGAGATTCATTCTTAATGAAAAAAGACAGGACCAATTAGGTTCTGTCTTTTTACTCTAGACTGTTGGATAGTTTAAAATCAAAATAAAAAGCAGCTTTCTTTTTTCGATTACGATTATATAACCAATAGTCCATAATAGCTGCGACACAGATACAAGTAGGCGCATTGTTTGGATTGGGAATCTCTAGCATATAATAGTCGCCAGTTAAAAACACAGCTTTATTCATTTGCATGATTTCCTCGTTAAAGCGCCGAATTTTGTAATGGTGATTGTAAATATCTCCATAAACACTCCAATTTAATCTTGGAATGTAATAAAAATCACCTGGCCAATTAAAGATTTTTTGTAAAGTCCCCACTTTAGTATAGTTTTCATAAATCTCAAAACGTTTACCAAAAGTCCAACTGATCTGTTTGATACTAGCGACTAAGTTGCCGTTCATTCGATATAAAGAAAGAGCATCGCCTTTTGTACCCCAGCGTCCGACAAGTAAGAAAAGGGATTGACCTTTTTCATCTGTCACAACCGTACGTGTAATGTTACTTAATTGCTTATCTTGAATATAAAATTCTGGCATGCCCTTCACCTCCTTGTTTAAACAATCAAGGTGTTCGTGCAAAAAAGCAAAACACTATAAATTTTCTTCAATAGAGCGATAAATCGCTTGGCCGACACCGGAAGCGACATTGGTATCTGTCGTATATTTGGCGTATTCTTTTACTTCTGGCAAACCATTATCCATCGCAAAACTAACACCTGCTGTTTGGATCATGCTAACATCGTTTAGATTATCACCAATTGTCATGACTTCATCTAAAGAAATACCGCGTTCTTTTGCTATATGAGCGACCGCGATGCCTTTTTGTGCTAAGCGATGGTTGATTTCCAAATTATTTTGTCCAGATGAAGTGACAAATAAATTTTCAAAACTTTCATCTACAATACGAGCAGCAGGGCCTAAAAATGCCGCGCCATCCCTATGGAAACAAATAATTTTTAAGACGATAATATCTTCTTGATGCATCACTTCACGGATACTGTCGACAAAATGGATAGGTAAAAATTCAAGACGTGCAGTGGACATGGCGATTGCCATTTTACGCGTTAAATGGGGCATTGCTTCGGCTACTATGGTAGCAAAATTTTCAATACGTCGTTCTTTACTTTGCGAAAAAGTTCCTTTGTTAGTTGAAATTTCGCAGTAAATGTCTTCTTTTTCTAAGAGATCTAAAACTTTATCTGCTGTTTCTACATCAATCGGCTCCATAAACATAGAGTTCCCTGCTTTATCAAAAACCTGAGCGCCGTTAAGCGTAATCATCGCACAATCGATTCCTGCTTCTTTTAGTGAGGGAAGTGCTTCAAAACGGTTTCGACCTGTAGCCACCATAAATTCCACCCCTTGTGTTTGGGCATATTTAATTGCTGCTACGTTTTTTTCAGGAATTTGCATATTTGCATCAAGCAAAGTGCCGTCCATATCTGAAGCTATTAGCTTAATCATATATTTGTTCCTTTCATCCTAGGCAAGTAAAAAATCTACGAAAGTCCATTCGCAAAACGACTTTACATTGCCGCTTCTTCTTTTTATACAATTTCAGTTTACCATATTCTTATTAGAATTTCTTAGCTAGAAAAAAGTTTTTTAGTAAAAAAATGTGTCTTTACTTGTAGCCAGACAATTTCTGAGATATCCTTAAAAATAAGGAGGATTTATTTCAAATGAAGACGATCATCAATAATAGTTGGCAAGATATTTTAGCTGATGAGTTCCAAAAGCCATACTATAAAGATTTACGTGAATTTTTAAAAGAAGAATATGCGAGTCAGAAAATTCATCCTGATATGTATCATATTTTTGAGGCTTTACAGATAACGCCTTATGAAAAGGTGAAAATCGTTATTTTAGGTCAAGATCCTTATCACGGCCCAAATCAAGCACACGGTTTATCTTTTTCCGTGCAGCCGGGTGTGAAAGTACCACCTTCTTTACAAAATATTTATAAAGAATTAGAAAGTGACTTAGGCATTTCGCCGGTAGATCATGGATATTTAGTGCCTTGGGCCAAACAAGGGGTTTTATTATTAAATACGGTTTTAACCGTACGAGAAGGCCAAGCTTATTCACACCGAGGAAAAGGTTGGGAACGTTTGACCGATAAAGTCATTGAAAAATTAAATGAACGTCAAGATCCTGTGATATTTATTCTATGGGGAAAACCTGCACAAAAGAAGATTTCTATGATCGACACAAGCAAACATGTGATTATTAAATCTGTTCATCCTAGCCCGTTATCTGCTCACCGTGGCTTTTTTGGGTCAAAACCTTTTTCTCAAGCCAATAACGCGCTTATCGCTTTAGGTAAAGAACCTATTGATTGGCGATTACCACAAAAAGTATAACAGATTGAAAGCCGTAATATAGCAGTTCATCTTTTCAAATTAAGCAAATGTTTAAAAGGTGTTTTTTTATTAATACAGAAAGAAGCCCTGTTTTTTTCCGCTGTTATAGTGTATGATGAAGAGGTAAATAAAATCTGGAGGGAACCAATTCATGGAATTATTTGATAGTCTGAAATTTAAAATTGTTCGTCGTGGAATCAAAATCGCTTTTCCTGAAGCATCAGATACTCGTATTTTAAGTGCTGTAGCTCGTTTAAGAGGGGAAGAATTGATTGAACCAGTCTTGATCGGAAAGCAAAGTGAAATTGAAACGGCCGCAGCTACTCGGGGAATCAATATTTCTAATATGACGATTTATGATCCAGACAATTGTAAGCGCTGGGAACAAATTGTAGAAGCATTTTTGGAACGTCGTAAAGGAAAAGCGACTCGTGAGCAGGCAGAAGAAATTCTAAAAGATGAAAACTATTTTGGCACAATGTTGACTTATATGGGAATCACCGATGGTTTAGTATCCGGCGCGATTCATGCTACTGGTGATACAGTACGTCCAGCTTTGCAAATCATTAAAACCAAACCTGGTGTAAGTCGTACAAGCGGTGCGTTTTTGATGATGCGCGGAAATGAACAAGAAAAATATATCTTTTCAGATTGTGCGATTAATATTGCCCCTGAACCCAAAGAATTAGCAGAAATTGCTGTTGAATCAGCTAAAACAGCGGAAATGTTTGATATTGATCCGCGTGTGGCAATGTTAAGCTTTTCAACGAAAGGCTCTGCGCACGGCCCGCAATCAGACGCGACGATTGAAGCGACGAAATTGGCAAAAGATTTAGCTCCCGAGCTACCAATTGACGGTGAGTTGCAATTTGATTCGGCTTATATTCAAACAGTGGCTCAACTAAAAGCTCCTGAATCTGATGTTGCAGGCAAAGCGAATGTTTTTGTTTTTCCTGATTTACAATCTGGAAACATCGGCTATAAGATTGCACAGCGCTTAGGTAACTTTGAAGCGATTGGCCCAATTTTACAAGGCTTAAACAAGCCGGTTTCTGATTTGTCTCGTGGCTGTAATGAAGAAGATGTTTATAAGCTAGCAATTATTACTGCAGGTCAATCATTGATGAATTAAAAAAGTATTTTTTAAAGCTAAAAAAGTTGGTTGAAGTTAGCGCCGACTCTTTTAGCTTTTTTGAATTGAAATCTTCATCATTTTACAATTATGGATTCATTACTACTTAGCAGTAGACTGTAAAATCTTTGCCATTTTTTATTAAAGCAGCTATACTAGCCATTGATTGAAAGGAAGTGAAAAAGGTGATCACTTTACAAAACCTACAAGCCACAGAAGCATTCGCTATAGTCATTGGTGAAGTAGCCAAAGCAAGCGATAATTTAATCTTGACCGGAGATTTAGGCGCTGGTAAAACAACCTTAACAAAGGGAATCGCTAAAGGCTTGGAAATTAAACAAACGATTAAAAGTCCCACTTATACAATTATTCGAGAATATCCTAATGGAAGACTACCTTTGTATCATATGGATGTCTATCGTATTGAAACAGGCGCTTGGGATTTAGGCTTAGATGAATATTTTGAAGGTGATGGCCTTTGTGTAATTGAGTGGGGGAAACAATTAGAAGATGCAGTCCCATTAGATTATTTAGAACTTATTATTGAAAAAGATTCGGATGATGAAAATAAACGTCAAGTAGTATTACAGGCATTTGGTAAGCAAGCCGAAGATTTCAAAAAAAGAATTGAGAAAAGATGGGAGCTATAAAATGTCTGAAGAAGTGGATGTGAATATCCGGGAAGCATTAGCCAAAGATGCTGAGCAAATAGTAAAAGTTTCGCAAACTATCGGCAAACAAACGGAATTTTTAGTCATGGACGAACATGGTATGGATTTGCCAATTCATTTATTAGAAAATCAGCTTGAAACAATCTACGAGAGTGATAAACAATTACTTTTGGTCGCAGAAGTAGACGGACAAATTTTGGGAACTGCTTCTGTCAGAACAAGTGAAGAAAAACGCATCTCACATATTGGCGAAGTAGGTATCTCAATTTTACAGGATTACTGGGGCATAGGCTTAGGTAGTGTTTTATTAGAAGAGTTGATCGATTGGTCTCAACAAATAGGACAGATTCGTCGCTTAGAGTTAACCGTACAAAAACAAAATCGCCGTGCAAGCCATCTTTATGAAAAATATGGTTTTCAAACCGAAGCTGTATTAGAGCGCGGCGCTATTGGTGACGATGGACGTTTTTTGGATGTGTTGCTAATGAGTAAGATGATTGATCCTGCAAGCTAAATCGAATAAAGAAACACGGATTCATTCCTCAAAAACACTATAATAAAAGGCAAGAGCCCAATTGATGAGCTTTTGCCTTTTATTTTGCTGTTACTAATTTTTTAAAGGGTTCAGTACCAAAGTACTTTTCTTCTTCTAGTAAAATATTTGCGCAAGCACGACTATCAGCTAGCGCGTCGTGATGATTATCTAGTGGAATATGCAAAAAGTCACACATCGTATTCAAACGATGGTTACTGATTTCAGGATAAAGTTTGCGACTTGTTTTGACGGTACATAATGATAAAAATCGGGCAGGTTCTAAATTATAATAGTTTAAACAACCTGCTAGTACGCTATTATCAAAGCCAGCGTTATGTGCTACAACGAGATTATTTTCTTGAAAGTAAGGATGGATTGTTTGCCAAATTTCAGGAAATTTTGGTGCATCGGCAACATCTTCTGGATGAATGCCGTGAATTTGAATGTTTTTCCAAAAAAACTTTGTCTTCGGTTTAATTAAGGTATAATATTCGTCAACGATTTGGCTATTTTCTACCATGACTAAAGCTAGTGAACAAGCACTGTGTTTTTGGTAGTTAGCTGTTTCAAAATCCATTGCGATAAAATTCATTTGCTATACATCTCCTATTAAAGGGTGGGTATGTTCCTATTGAATACACCTCTATATTTTAGCACCGATCTAGTTCTCCTTCAAATTTTCTGACATGAGAAAGTAGGTTGTATAAGTTTTGTTTTATCCTAAAATACGTTAATATAAAAACAAATGAAAATTTGGGGGTTAAGAGATGAAGGTGGGCGTTTTAGGTCTAGGAAATATTGCGCAAAAAGCTTATTTACCTGTTTATACACAAATGCAAGATCAAGCAGCGTTTTATTTTGCGACTAGAAATAAAGAAGTACAAAAAAAGCTGCAAGATAAGTATCATCTGCAGCATATGAATACATATTTGGATGATTTATTAGCAGAAGGAATCCAAGCCTGTTTTATTCACACGGCAACAAAAACGCATTATTCTTTGGTAAAAAAATGTTTAGAAAACGGTGTGGATGTATTTGTCGATAAACCTTTAAGTGAAGATATTTCCGAAGTAGAAGAACTATTAAATTTAGCCAAAAAGAAACAACGAATTTTAATGGTAGGATTTAATCGTCGATTCGCTCCTATGGTAGAAAGATTGAACCAACGAAAGGTTAAGCGCATGTTATTTTTGGAAAAAAACCAGCTAGCTAATTCTGAAGAGACGGCCTTTGAAATTTTTGATGTCTTTTTACATTTGGTCGATACGGCAATTTATCTCTTAGATGATTCGGTTCAAACATTTTACAGTGATATCCGTGAAACTAAGCAACATTTAGAGACAGCTTTGCTTAAGTTAGAAACAAAACAATCGACAGCGATTTTAAGTATGGATACTAAAAGTGGAAGTAATCAGGAAAACTACCAAGTAACTACCAAAGAAGGCACGCATCGTTTAACAAATTTAACAAAGTATATCACGCACAAAGAAAATATGGAGCAAGTGGAAGCCTTTGGTGATTGGGAAAATACTTTGGTAAAACGTGGGTTTTATCCAATGGTTCAAGCTTTTCTTAAGGCTTTAAAGACGCGATCAACGACGGATTTACGTCAGGAAAATGTGTATGATAGTCATAAAATTTGCGCCGAAATATTAAAACAAGTTGAAAAAAATAGAATGCACTAAACTATCAGTAGTCAGTTCGCTAAGAACGTGATAGAATGAGTAAGATGTTTGGAAAAAGGAGAAGTTCTCGGTGGATAAAGAAAAATTAGTACAACAATTTCCTGCGATTAATTTATTGATAGATGAACCTTTAAAATATTATACATTTACAAAAACGGGTGGACCGGCTGATGTTTTAGCTTTTCCGGAAAATGCTGAAGAAGCTGAAGAATTAGTTTTGTATTGTCGTAATCATGACATTCCTTGGCTAGTTTTAGGAAATGCTAGTAACTTAATTGTTCGTGATGGCGGTATCCGTGGTCTTGTTATTATGCTTTTGTCGATGGACCAAATTAAAGTTACTGATGATACAGTTGAAGTGCAAGCAGGTGCGCGCTTAATAGATACCAGTTATGCAGCGCTTGATGCGTCTTTAAGTGGTTTAGAATTTGCTTGCGGTATTCCTGGCAGTGTAGGTGGCGCAGTTTTTATGAATGCTGGTGCATATGGCGGTGAGATAAAAGATGTATTTGCTTCTAGTGATGTTTTGATGCCAGATGGTACAGTGCAAACTTTTTCTAACCAAGATATGGATTTTAGCTATCGAAATAGCATCATTCAAGTTCGTCATGGCATCATTTTAAATGCGCGTTTTTCTCTACAAGAAGGACAGCATCATTTTATCAAAGAACGTATGGACGAGTTGACTTATTTACGAGAATCTAAACAACCCTTAGAATATCCTTCTTGCGGAAGTGTCTTCAAACGACCACCTGGTCATTTTACAGGGCAGTTAATCCAAGAGGCTGGCCTACAAGGGTTACAATGGGGCGGCGCGCAGGTTTCTAATAAACACGCCGGTTTTATTATTAATCTAGACGGTGCAACAGCTACGGATTATGTAGAACTGATCGGTCATATTCAAGAAGTAATTAAAGAAAAATTTGATGTTGATTTGCAAACCGAGGTAAGAATTATCGGAGAAGAAGCCAACGAGACAATGGCTGATAAAAATCAGAAGTAGAAGTTAATTTAAAACATTAGAAGATCCATAGAAGTTCGCTTATTTGTGCAAATTTCTATGGATCTTTTGCTTTCAGTATTGCCACGTAATAAAAAAGAATAGAAAAGTTTAGAAAAAATGCTGATATTGTGCAAAAATTAACTATTTGGTATTTTGGTTTAAAAAAAGTCGTCTATCTAATTAAATAAAATCCTTTATTTAAAAGTTGAAGAGAGGTATAGGTTCTTTTTGTCAATTATATTGTGGAGTAACTTAAGTTATTATATAATAACTTTGAAAGCGGTATAACTAACCATATTTTTTATAATGTTTTTAACTATGGCACTTTAATCTAAATATCATAATTAGTAAGGGAGGAATACTAGTAAGAATAATTTTAAATAATATAAAAAATAGAATGATTTAAAAACTTACTTAATGGGAGTAACTATCAAAGGCTTAACCTAATTTTTCATCTAAAACTGAAAAATTAGGTTTTTTGGCATGTATTTTAGCGACGGGGAATAACTAAAATTTTCAAGGAGGAAAAAAATGGATATACAAGTAACTGCTTTTGGTGCTGTAACAGGTTTAATTATTGCTATTATTTTGATTTTTATCAAGACACCACCAGTATATGGACTTTTTATCGGAGCGTTAGCAGGAGGACTCTTAGGAGGAGCAAGTTTAGCTGAAACGATTGAGTTGATGATAAACGGAGCACAAGACATGGTTACAGCTATTTTGAGGATTTTGGCTGCAGGTATTTTAGCTGGTGTTTTAATCGAAACAGGGGGCGCGGAATCAATTGCTCGGACAATTATCAATAAAATTGGTGAAACAAAAGCACTTTTTGCACTAGCTTTAGCAACAATGATTTTAACTACAGTTGGCGTTTTTATTGATATATCAGTTATTACAGTTGCTCCCATTGCATTAATCATTGCTAAAAATGCTAACATTAGTAAAACAGCCATTTTATTAGCTATGATTGGTGGCGGAAAAGCAGGTAATGTTATGTCTCCTAATCCTAATACAATAGCACTATCCGACGCTTTTGCGACACCGCTAACTTCTGTCATGCTTGCTGGAGTAATCCCTGCTTTTGTGGCTTTATTTATTACTTATTTCTTGGCTAAACGATTAACGAAAAAAGGCGTAGGAGTAACTTTGGAGGACACTGATGAAGAGAAAAGATCTGAATTAGAGTTACCGAGTTTTATGACAGTGCTATCCGGTCCCTTAGTAGCTGTTATTTTACTTTCGTTAAGACCAATATTTGGTATTGAAATTGATCCTATGATTGCTTTACCATTAGGTGGTGTCACAGGTTCAGTTATTATGGGACGCTTTAAAGGAATTATAGGACAAGCGACTTTTGGGTTAAGTAAAATGTCTAATGTTGCAGTGCTATTAATTGGGACTGGTTTGATTGCCGGAGTGATCACAAATTCGACATTAGGCGATGTTTTAATTAATTTTATTTCTGATTTGGGTTTACCTGTTTATTTACTGGCACCATTAGCAGGTATTCTTATGTCAGGTGCAACCGCTTCTACAACTTTAGGGGCAATTGTTGCTGGTCAAGTTTTCAGCAGCACATTACTAGAATCTGGCGTTTCAGGTATTGCCGGTGCAGCTATGGTTCATGCCGGTGCTACAGTATTAGACCATATGCCACATGGAAGTTTCTTCCATGCAACAGGTGGGAGCGTTCAAATGAAATTTAAGGATAGGTTGAAACTCATTCCTTATGAAACATTGGTTGGTCTAACTATTACAATTGTTTCGGTTGTTATTTTTGGAATGATAGGATAACTTTATAAAAACAGAAAGGAACTAAAAGATGAAAATTGTGATCGCACCAGATTCATTTAAAGAAAGTATGACATCTTTAGAAGCAGCAACGGCTATTGAAAAGGGCTTTAAAAAAGTATTGCCAAATGAAGAATATTTAAAAGTTCCAATGGCAGATGGTGGAGAAGGGACGGTACAATCGATCATTGATGCTACAGGAGGTAGTTTTAAGACAGAGACTGTAAAAGGACCATTAGGAGAATCTTTGAAAGCACAGTATGGATTAACGGGTGATAAAAAAGTGGCAGTGATTGAAATGGCAGCTTCTTCAGGCCTGGATAAAGTAGAGCCAAGCGACCGTAATCCTTTAAAAACCTCGACATATGGTTTTGGTGAATTGATATATTCAGCTTTAGATGAAGGAGTTGAAGAGATCATCCTAGGTATCGGCGGAAGCGCTACTAACGATGGTGGGGCTGGAATGATTATGAGTCTAGGTGGAAAACTTTTAGATAGAAATGAAAAAAATATCATTCCGACTGGAGAAGGACTGAAAGAACTTCAATTTATAGATACTTCTAACATACATCCTCGTATTAAAGATGTTACTTTTAGGGTTGCGTGTGACGTAGATAATCCTTTAACAGGTCCAAATGGTGCTTCTTACATTTATGGGCCGCAAAAAGGTGGCGGTTCGAAAATGCTCAAACAATTGGATAAAAATCTAGCTCATTACGCAGATATTGTCAAAAAACAAATGGGAAAAGATATTGATTCACCAGCAGGAGCAGGCGCTGCAGGTGGATTAGGAGCCGGTTTATTAGGTTTTTTAGATGCCAAGTTACAAAGAGGTGGAGATCTACTAGTTGAAATGTTGAGTCTTGAAGATGCATTAAAGGATGCTGCACTTTTAATAACGGGAGAAGGTAGTATTAATCATCAGACGCGCTTTGGAAAAACGCCTGTAGCTGTTTCTCATATCGGAAAGAAATTGGGCATCCCTACGATTGCTTTGGCTGGTAGTTTAAATGAAGGATATGAAACAATTTACGAAGAGGGAATTGATGCTGCGTTTAGTATTATTCCTCAACTTTCTTCTCTAGAAACAGTTTTAGCCAATGGAAAAGAAAATTTGGAAACTTTAGCTGCTAATATAGCGACAATTATAAAAATATCACGTTCATTATAAATATATTTAACATAAAGCAACGTTCTCCAAAAAATCTTGGTTGAACGTTGCTATTTTTTATACTGAAATGTTATTCCGTATAGATATAGTTGTTTTTCGTAACTTGTAACGTTATTTCGACTATGTTATCTTTATATTTTCCTGAAAAAAGCTGTCTCAGGGGATCCTAATTCCAGTCTAGTTCGATTGAGAGCTTTCTGATGTCAGTGATCTTAATAAATTTGTTCGATACCAACGAAATACATATTCTCCCCAGTCTTTTTTAGAAAGATTTTTTGTTTTAGTCGGATTGATAAGATCAAAGTTTTCACACTCTAAAATAATATCAGTTAAGTACCCTTTATCAGACGGGACTAATAACGATAAGAAAGGCGCACGAAATGTTTTAATTTTATTAATCAGTGCGTCATCAAGAAGCGTTGCTTTATATCTTTCTTTCGTTCGAATGTCTTCGAAGTAGATTTTATTTTCCAATTCAATAGGACGAAATAAGCTTATTACAAAAGATGCTGGCCAAGTAGCAATTCTATTTTTTTCTTTTTCTGAAGGAAACCAATCCAACATTTTTTGGAATATTTTTTTACCTGTGGTTTCTGTCAATAAATAATAATCGCGAGTTAATTCACAGTAGTCTTGATAAGAATAACGAAACGCAGAAATTTGCTGTACTTCTTCTATTTGCTTTTGTGGAAAATAATACTTTTTAACAAAATCTGGTGCTTTTTTTGCCCAGTTACCATTTTCTGCATATTCAATCAGTACTTTCATTACAGCTAAAAACATCACGTATTTATCCATATCAGGATAACTGTCCATCTTCTCTTTGAGCCGGCGACCTATGTCATCGTCAAAGGGATTTCCTTGCTTTTCTTCAAATAGCTTTCTCTTTTCTTTTTCTGTCTTCTTCATTTTATTCTTCCTTTCCATATTTTTGTTTATATTAGCATGGCGAAGGCGCGAACGTTCTCATAAAGTAAGTCGATTTTTGGTAGTATATTGAAAAAAATTTCAGCTTTTCCTTTTTCTTTGAAATTAAGAACAACTTCCGATGAAACGATTTCAAACAATGGTCCCCTTTGATAATATTTTTTATGTAATAAATATTTCATAGGGAGGAACGAAGATGTCTAAAAAAATTGTTGCGGTTACTGCTTGTGCGGCGGGGATTGCTCACACTTATATGGCGGCTGAGTCAATCGAACAGGCGGCTAAGAAAAAGGGCTACGAAGTTAAGGTAGAAACAAACGGTGCAATTGGGGCTGAAAATGAGCTGACAAATGAAGATATAGATAATACAGATCTAGTCATAGTCGCTTCTGATATAAAAATTGATCCCATTCGGTTTACTGGAAAACCACTGTATGTTACGGATTCTAATGATGCTATTGATGATTCTGAAGTACTTATTGATAAAGCTTTTGAAGAAGCACAAGTATTTGGAAAAAAAGGATCAAAAGTCGGGAAAGTCCAAATTGGAAATGATAAAGAAAAAACCACTGTTTTAACACATATCATGAGCGGTATTTCTTATATGGTTCCAATGGTTATTGCGGCAGGACTTATTTTAACAATTGCGAACCTTTATGCGTTTCAACGCGACGATATGGGAAGGATCGTCGAATGGGGATTTAATACAAGTACTCAAATGGGTTTTTTAATGTCAAAATTATTTGATGTTGGACAAGCTGGTTTTACTTTAATGATTCCGTTATTTGCTGGATTTACCGCTAATTCCATTGCGGATAAACCAGCGATTGCTCCAGCCATGATTGGCGCTTATCTGGTAAACGATCCTGAATTTCTAGATGCAGAAGCTGGTGGTGGTTTTATTGGTGCAATCATTGTTGCTTTTATTGTTGGGTATATGGTAAAAGCGCTAAAAAAAATCAAATGGCCTAAGATTATACAACCTATCGTACCTATTATGATTATTCCTTTTATTGCCAGTGCGATTATTTCTTTGATCGTGCTTTACATTATTGGAAATCCAATCGCTAGTGGTATGGACGCACTTTATAGTGGACTTACAGCACTTGATAGTAATTATACAGGTGCACCTATTATTTTGGGAATCGTTTGTGGTGCCATGATCGGATTTGACTTAGGTGGTCCCATCAATAAGACGGCTTTGGTATTTGGTACGACTGTATTTACTGATACCCTTGCCAAATACGGCATAAACGACGCAAATTTTGTTCCGGGTACAGCCACGCAAGCAGCTATCTCGGTAGCCCCATTAGGCGTATGGCTAGCGACAGTGTTATTTAAAAATAAATTTACCAAAGATGAGAAAGTCTCAGCCAGTGCCACTTTTGGTATGGGACTGGTTGGGGTGACAGAAGGAGCGATTCCTTTTGTAGCTGCAGATCCAATACGTATGATTATAGCGAATGTGACTGGTTCTGCAGTAGCCGGTGGTTTGGCCGCAGCTACAGGTTGTCGCTTCTTTGGTGGTATTGGCTCACCTTTGGGGACATTTATTGGATATATTGAACAACCTATTCCTTTTGTAACTTGGATATTCTGTGTGTGCGCCGGTATTTTAGTAACTGCTTTACTCATTGGTATTATGCGCAAACCAATTGAGGATAATGTAAATATGGATTTGGAGGAAAGTTATAATGGATAGTAAAATTTTTAAAGAAGACCACATTCTATTTGATGAATCAGCTAAAACCCAAGAGGAGGCTTTTAAAGTAATCGCCGAGGTTGCTTTTGAAAAAGGCTATGTTTCAGATGAAACAACCTTTTTTAAAGGGTTAAAGGAAAGAGAAAACGAAGCTACTACTGGTTTTAAAGAAGGTATTGCTATTCCACATAGTAAAGATGCCTCAGTGATTAAACCTGGTATGTTTTTGATCAAGTTTAAACATGCAATTCATTGGCAAGCTTTGGATCAAAAACCGGTAAACACGGTTTTTGCGCTTACAATTCCAGGAGAAGGGGCTTCTGAACACTTAAAGCTTCTTAGCCTCATTGCAAGAAAATTAATTGATACAGACTTTAGAGAAGGAATCTTAGCCAATAATGACACCAAAAAATTGGCTTCTATTATTGATACGATCGATTTTTGACATTGGAGGAAATAAAACAATATGGTAAAAAAAGTTCATGTTATTCATCATACCCATTGGGATTTAGAATGGTATTTTACAAGTAATGAGTCATTTATTCAACTGATATATCATCTGGATGAAGTAATGGATGCGTTAGAACAAAATAAAATCGATTATTATCTTTTAGATGGCCAAATGAGCTTGCTCGATGATTATCTTACGAGTTTTCCAGAACAAAAAAAGCGTCTTCAAACTCTTGTAGAAAGTGGAAAATTACGAATTGGACCTTGGTATACCCAGACGGATGAACTGATTATTTCGGGTGAGTCTATCATTCGTAACCTTAATGCGGGCATGTCTTTAGCCAATCAACTGGGCGGATATATGAATGTGGGCTATCTTCCAGATTCATTTGGGCAAGGGAAAGATATGCCCAAGATATATAATGGTTTAGGTATCAAAAATGCTGTTTTCTGGCGTGGTGTTTCAGAAGATGTGACGGTCGATAGAGAATTTAATTGGAAAAGTGAAGATGGATCAAGCGTTATTGTATCCAATATTAAAGATGGCTATTTTGCAGGTTTGGGTTTGATTTATGATGAAGATTATCAAGGACAAATGGATATTGTGGGTAATGGCGCAACTAGCGATGAATTGTTGCTACCTGTAGGAGGAGATCAACGTTATGTTGATCGAAACTTAAAAGAGAGAGTTGCGGTTTATAATAAACAGCTGCAAGATTATCATTTAGAAGAAAGTACTTATGAAGACTTCTTTCATGAGCTTTCTACGGAAAATTTATCTGAAGTGCAAGGGGAATTTATCTCCAGTTCTGTTTCTAAAATTCATCGTTCAATTTATTCTTCTCGTTACGATCAAAAATATTTGAACGATAAAATTGAACGTCGTATGACTTATCAAGTGGAACCTTTGATGGCTATGGCAGATCAGTTGGGGATTACTTATAAACAAGGAATTCTTGATAAAATCTGGCGTTTACTTAATAGAAATCAAGCACATGACAGTGCAGGTGGCTGTAATAGTGATAAGACGAACCAAGCAATTTTGGCGCGTTATACTCAGGTAGATCAATTATCTTATTCAATAGTAGATTATTTGACTCGTAAGATCTCTGAATCAAGGCACAAAGTCCAAGAAAACGACCTGACAATTTTTAATCCTTTACCTTGGAAAGTTAAAAAAGTGATAAAAGTCGATGTTTCAACAGACTTTTCTACAATCACAGTAACAAAAGATGGTAAGGATATTCCATTTGAATATATAAATACAGAAAAAGAATATAATGGTTCTATTAAACGGACATCAGCTGAAATGGATGAAAATAAATTTTATTTTATTCATACCATAGCACTAGAGGTTGAAATACCTTCGCTTGATTTTACTACTTATCAAGTGGAAAAAGGAGTAATAAAGGATAAATTAGAAAACAAAGAGCTAAAGATAGAAAACGATGGTTATTTTATTGAATTTAAACAAAACACTCTCAATTTATATGATAAAAAACATAAGAAAACTTATCATCGGTTTATTCAAATTGAAGATAGTGGGGACGAAGGCGATACTTATGACTATTCACCCGCTTATGAAAATGACACTTATTTGTTTGATTTTGAAAATGCAGTTGTTAAAACATCTGGCGAATCTTTGTTACAAACAATGACTATTGAAGGCACGTGGCAAATAGCACGAAATTTGAATAGTCGGGGGAAAAAAATCCGCGATCAGGAAATTTCTTACCAATTAACTTTATCCTTGAGTTCGAAGTCTACTCATATTGATTGCCATTTGACAATCGACAATAGTGCTTATGATCATAGGATGCGTGTTTTGGTACAAACACCTCTAGAAAATTCTTTTTCTTATGCAGACACGCCTTTCGGTGTAGCAAAGCGCCCGGTAGAAGACCCGCATCTTAAAGATTGGCAAGAGATGGGCTGGAAAGAAGAACCGACAGCTATCTTTCCGATGATACACTATGTTAATACACATAATGAAAAACAAAGTCTTACTCTATTTTCTAAGGGGATAAAAGAATATCAAATTGTTGGTGATAAATTTGATAAGATCGCTTTGACTTTATTTCGGTCGGTTGGCTACCTTGGCAGACCCGATTTACTACGTCGACCTGGAAAAGCTTCGGGAAATGAATTTAAGTATATTGCAACCCCCGGTAGTCAGTTGCAACAAAAATTAACATTTAAATTTTCAATCCAAATTGAAGATCATTTTTCTGCAGCAAAATTATCGCAAGATTATTTGGATTATGCGTTAATGCTGCCTTATTATCAAATACAAGAACTTAATTTGTTTACGACGACGCTAAAATATTTTGTTTCTAATCCATTAGAAGAAAAGATCGATTATCGTTCACCATTTACTTTAGACACAGATACACTCGCTTACAGTTCCTTTAGAAAATCGCTAAAAGATAATGGTTATGAATTACGCTTGTATAATCCGGATACAAAGAATTCAGTCAAAGGTGGTAGTATAACTTTTAGCCATAAAAAAGCTATAGAATTTGTGGATTTAAAAGGTGAACTCCTTTCTAAAAAAGATAAAAATGATATAGTAGATTTAGGTATTTTTAAACCAGGCGAAATCAGAACGATTCGAATCGTTTAGAGGAGAAAATCTATGCAAGAGGATATTTTTATATTAATTGAATCTTACCGAAAAAATTTTACAGATGTAGAGCAAGTCATTGCAGATTATTTTTTATCGAAAAAAGAAGCCATTCACATGGATGAATTAGCTAAGTTGATTTCCGTTTCAAAGGCATCTATTACTCGTTTTTGTAAAAAGATCGGTTTAAATAACTATAAAGAATTGATATTTTTATATAATCTTTCTCTAAAAAGGGAGAGGGAGCGTTTGTCTGTGGCTAGTGATGTAACTTCTGCTTATCACTCCATTGCGACTAGAAGTGACGTGACTTATTCTCCGGATGATGTTGATGATTTTTGTCATGAATTGTATCAACACAAAATCATTCATTTTTTTGGCAGAGGGTTTAATTCCTATGCAGGAGCTGATTTTCAGCTGAAGTTTTCTCGTATGGGAAAGTATGTAAGGATTATTTCTGATGAGCGATCGATTGCTCTTTCAGCAAATTCGGCTGAAAAAGATGAGTTGATTGTTGTTGTTAGTTTAAGAGGAGAAGATGAACAAATGCAGGAATCTTTAGGGATAGCTAAAGAAAAGAATGTGCCTATTTTGTTAATCACTTCTAATCAACATTCTCCTTTAATTCCATTTGCTAACAATGTTTTGTTTGCTGCAGGCTTTACTAGAGAAGAATCTCTGGGAATTATTTCGCCACAGGTTCCGATACTTATTCAATTAGATATTGTTTATGAACGTTATATCCAGCTATACTCCGAAAATATCCAAAAATGGATTAAATCGGAAGAAATATTACACAGCTAAAAGGAGCTTTTTTATGAAAACATTCCCGAAAAATTTCTTATGGGGGTCGGCCACTTCTGCCCCGCAATCTGAAGGTCATAGTTCACAAAATGGTAAGTCTGCTACAACTTGGGATTATTGGTTTCAAACCAATCCGGAAAAATTCCACGAGAATCAAGGACCCGAAAATACGTCGAATATCTATGAAATGTATAAAGAAGATTGCCAGCGAATGAAAGAAGTTGGGCTTAATTCTTTTCGGACATCCATTTCCTGGGCACGTCTTTTACCTGATGGCAAGCATGTAAACCAGGAGGCAGTGGCTTTTTATCGCTATTATTTTGAACATATCCTTGCAGAAGGTGTTCAACCTATTATTAACTTATTTCATTTTGATATGCCGATGTGGCTAATGGAAAAGGGCGGTTGGGAAAGTCGTGAATCGGTGGATGCTTTTGCCTTTTATGCAAGAACGGCGTTTGAGTTGTTTGGAGATCTAATTGATCAATGGACGACCTTTAATGAACCCATCGTGCATATTGAATGTGGCTATTTAAATGGCGCTCATTATCCAGCTATTCATGATTTCAAAAAAGCAGTCCAAGTGGGTTACCATACCTTGATGGCTCACGTTTATGCCGTGCAAGCTTTTCGTGAAGTAAAGCCTAAAGGCAGTATCGGCATTATCTTAAATATTACTCCGGCTTATGCACGCAGTGCTGCACAAGCCGATCAAAAAGCCAAAGAAAATGCCGATTTATTAACGATGAAAAGTTTCTTAGATCCAGCAGTCAAAGGAGCTATACCTGAAGCTTTGGTGCAATTAATCAAAGGACATGAGCTAACTCCAGAAACAAACCCTTCTGATAAAGAAGTAATGAAAGAAAATACAGTAGATTTTATTGGTTTAAATTATTATCAGCCTTTACGCGTACAAGCACCTGAAAATCCACGTTTTCCTGCGCAAGATCCAGAGGACTTATATGCCCCTTATGATTGGCCAGAAAAAAGAATTAATCCTTATCGTGGCTGGGAGATTTATCCCAAAGCCATTTATGATGTGGCGATGATGATGAAAAATGAGTATGACAATTTCCCTTGGTATGTGAGTGAAAATGGTATGGGCGTTGCGAATGAGGAACGTTTTATGGATGAACAAGGCATGATTCAAGACGATTATCGCATTGATTTTATGAAAGAACACTTGGATTATCTTTATCAAGGGATTCAAGAAGGCAGTAATTGCTTTGGCTATCATACTTGGACCTTTATTGATTGCTGGTCATGGCTAAATGGCTATCGTAACCGTTATGGCTTTTATCGTTTGGAATTGGAGAATAACTTTGAACGTCATTTGAAAAAAAGTGGGCTATGGTACAAAGAAGTCGCACAAAATAATGGGTATTAAGAAAAGAGGAAAACAATGAGTCTGGCAGTTTTTGATATTGGCGGTACTGCAGTGAAATATGGTTTATGGCAAGAAGGGGTACTTGAACAGAAGGGGAAATTTCCTACCCCCTCTTCTTTTACCCAACTAGAAGAAACTTTTGCTCAAACAATCAAAAATTTTGATACTGAGGTTACAGGCGTTGCTATTAGTTCTCCAGGCGCAGTCAATGTGGAGAAACGAAGAATTGATGGCATAAGTGCGGTATCTTATCTTCATCATCGCCCCATTTTTGCTGAACTGGAAGACTATTTAAAATTACCTGTTACCATCGAAAATGATGCCAATTGTGCTGGTATTTGTGAAATGATTCAAGGAGCAGGAAAACAAGTACAACAAGCGGTGTTTCTTGTTATTGGAACGGGTGTCGGGGGCGCCATTTTTATTCATAATCAATTATACAAAGGCGCCCATCTTTTCGGTGGCGAATTTGGTCTTATGCGTAATCAGAATGGGAAAGCTCTGAGTGTGAATGGGACTGTTCGAAATACAGCCTTGCGTTTTTCCGAAAAATTTGGTCAAAACGTCGATGGCCTGCAACTTTTTGATTTAAAAAAAGCAGGCAATACTAAGGCGACGCAAATGATTTCAGAAATGTATGATGCTTTGGTGGAAAGTCTATATAATATACAAGTGTCTTTAGATCCAGAGATGGTGATTATCGGCGGAGGCGTTTCTGCACGAAATGAATTTATCAACGAATTGCGTAAGCGACTATATCGTGATTTAGCAAAAGATGATATCGAGTCCATTATGCCAGAAATCCAAGCTTGTCAGTACCATAATGATGCGAACCTTATTGGTGCAGCTTTAAATTTTGAATCTTTAAATCAATAAATAGGAGAAGATATCTTGAATTATCAAAAAAGGGATAATCATTATATGGTTGATACGCAACAGTTAGCACAAGAACACGATCGCCAAATCATTGAAGCAAGTTTTGCAGATTCTGAAACAAGCCATACTCTTTCCGAAGAGGAGATGAAACAAGAGCTTGCTAAATATGGCTGGGGCGAATAAATGCGAGTTCAATCTTAAACTGAATCAAAAAAACTAAGAGAAGCATCCTCTTTAGCTTGACCTAAAAATAACCGAGAAAGTTTGTATATTTACAAACCTTTTCGGTTATTTTTTACATTTATTCAATAGCAAGTCATAGTATTATAAACTATGTATTTAAGCCCTTTCAAAATCACGGAAAAGAATTGAGCTGTTGATTAATAAAAAAATATTGGATAATACGATCTAGGGAGGAAGAAAATGTTAAGTGAAAGAAGCCAGCTAATTTTGACTCTTATACTTGAAAAGAAAACGATCGAGTTAAATGACATTGCTAAACTATTGGGTGTTTCACCACGGACTGTAAGAAATCATTTTTTGGAAATTGATGAATTCTTACATAGTAAGAATTTAAATGGTTTGGAGAAACAAGTGCAAGTGACTTACTCACTTAATGATAGTAAAAGCTCAATTGAAAAGGCTTTATCCCATGGAAATTCTTCGAATAATAAAGAAGATTTTTGGCAAGAACCTTCTTTTCGATTGCAATTTTTATACAATAAGCTTTTTTGGGAAGAACGACGGATTACTATCGAATACTTTATGGATTGCTTATTAGTCAGTAGAAGTACGGTTAATAATGATTTGAAAGAGTTAAGAAAGATTGCTTGGAAAAAAGATATCTCCATTTATTTTGAAAAAAAGAGAGGATTTTATTTATCAGGTTCTGAAGAAAATCAACGCGAGCTTTATTTTATATTTATAGAAAAAGCCATACATTCGAGTAATTATTTAAAAGAACTGGAAACAAGTGATCGTTCTTTTATCAATTATTGGATTAAAAAAGTGGAAGAAGAATTAATGATACAAATGACAGATGATAGTTTTCAAAAATTCGAAGAAATTATTGTGACGATTATTAAACGAATAAAGAGCAACAAATATGTAAGCGAAAATTATAAACCCGCTGCTGGCTATTCTATCAATGAATTAGAAATTGTTAGCAACAATTGTCATTTACTAGAAAGATACTTTGACATTTTGTTCGATTCCCCCGAAATTTTATTTCTATCCAATCAGCTTTATCAAAGACATTTCATCAAAAACGAGGTGATCTATCAAGGGTTTAAAGTAAACTTGGATATTTTAGCAAATAATGTAATAACGGAAATTAGTAAGAAATTAAACATTGACTTAACAAAAGACAAAGAGTTATATGAAAATTTAGCCTTACATTTCCAGACAACTATAACTAAAGATACTGATATTAGTGATTTGATCAATGAAGAGATGTATAAAAAGATTCGAAATATGTATCCAACTGTCTATGTTGCTGTCAAAAAAGTAATGAAGCAGGTATTTACACAACACCATATTTCAATAAGTGATGATAAAGAATATTCTTTTGTAACCTTACATCTCATTTCTTCGATGGAAAAAATGAAAAACATCTATACTAAAAATCTAAATGTTTTTCTAGTCTGTCATATGGGCGTAGGAACTTCTCAGTTTTTAAAAAATAAATTAGAACAGCATTTTAACTTTCCTATGGAAGTGGTCACCAAAGATTATTTACAAGCGCATTTATATGACGCGGATATGATTATTTCTACTGTGCCGCTAGAAGATATAGATATTCCGTTTGTTGAAGTATCGGCTGTTCTTTCCGAAATAGATGTCAATAAGATTCAATTATTAGAAAAAAAGATTTTAGATGAAAAAATGATTCAAGAAAAAAGTATGGAAGGAAGCTATGAACCAATGTTAAAAGAACTATTAACAGAAAATACAATTGATACTCAGGTTAACGTCAATGATTGGAAAGAAGCGATCATTTATGGCGGAAAAATTTTAGAAGAAGAAGGAACTATTGATAGAACATATACCAATTCGATGGTAGAGTCCGTGGAAAAATTTGGTCCTTATATTGTTATCGCCCCCCATATTGCCTTGGCTCATGCTAGTTCCAAAGATGGCGTCCATAAAATTGGAATGAGTTTAATTACCTTAGATAAGGGAATTAATTTTGGTAATAAGGAGAATGATCCTGTCTATACTGTTATTTGCTTAGCGGCTATTGATCATAACTCTCATTTAAAAGCGTTATCCGAATTAGTGGAAGCTTTAAAAGAAGAGCAGTTTAATCGCTTATTACGTTCTTCTGATAAGGAAGGGATCTTACAGTATATTGATAAAACAGGTATTTAAAAGCGTAGGAGGGATAAAAACTGGATTACTCAAAAGAAATTAATAGTAGGATAGAAGCTTTGCAAAATGTTCGTGAGTCAAAGATAGAACAAATGGAACAAACAGCTGAAATACTCATAAAAGCTTTAAAAAATGGAAATAAAGTGTTAACTGCTGGCAATGGGGGAAGCGCAGCAAATGCACAGCATATTACGGGTGACGTTGTCGGACGTTACAAAATCGAAAGGAAAGCTTTTGCGGGGGTTACTTTGACGGTTGATCCCAGCGTGATGACAGCGACTGGAAATGATTATGGCTACGAGGAAGTGTTTGCTCGCCAGGTGGAAGGGGTAGGAAATAAAGGGGACGTTCTTATTATCATGTCTTCTAGTGCGGGATCTTCTAATTTATTACAGGCGTTGAAAAAGGCAAAAGAAAAGGAGATATATACGATTGCGGTATTAGGAAATAATGGAGGCGTGTTAAAAGAGTGGACGGACAAATGTATCGATTTTTCTTTTAAAGATTCAGATTTAGTTGAAGAAATTGCGATGTCCATTTTCCATATGGTTTTGACGCAAGTAGAAGAAAGTGTAGTAAATAATCAATAAAAATTTTGGGAGGAAATACAGATGAAAATATTAACAGTATGTGGCATGGGTTCAGGATCTAGTTTGATTATGAAAATGAATGTAGATGCGATTTTAGAAGAAGAAGATATTAAAGGTGAAGTAGAAGCTTGTGATTTAGGTTCTGTAGGTGGACAAGGCGCAGATTTAATTATTTCAACCGCTGAACTAGAAAGTCAGCTAACGGATGTTGAAGCTCCTAAAGTATTTGTGAACAATGTAGTTGATAAAGAGGCAATAAGAAATGCAATTTTACCTCAGATAAAGTAGAAATGGAGTGGAAATAGATGAATTTTATTTATAGTTTTTTTAATCAACCGTCAATTATCATCGGACTGATTGCTTTTATTGGTTTGGTTGCTTTAAAAAAGCCAGTAACGAAAATTATTACCGGAACAGGTAAAACAGTTATCGGTTTTCTAATCCTATCTAGTGGCGGTGACATTATTTCTGGTGCATTAGAAACGCTAGGTCCTGCTTTTGAAGATGCGTTTAATGTACAAGGGGTAATTCCGGCAAATGAAGCTGTTATTGGGATAGCAGAAAACTTGCTGGGAACAGAGATGAGCTTAATTATGGCTTTTGGTTTTATTATGAACATTTTGATTGCTCGGTTGACCAATGTTAAATACATTTTTCTATCAGGACATCATATTTTGTTCATGTCAGCATTATTAGCTGCAGTGCTTGGTACAGCCGGTTTTACAGGTGTAGAGCTAGTCGTGGTCGGTGCTTTCTTGTTAGGCTCATTTATGGCGATTTCTCCTGCCATTGTTCAACCTTTTTACCGTAATGTGACGGGAAATGATAATATCGCTATGGGTCACTTTAATGCGGCCAATTATGCATTATCTGGCTGGATTAGTAAATTAGTAGGGAATAAAGAAAAATCGACAGAAGATTTAAAAATCCCTGAGGGCTTAGGTTTTTTCAGAGACAATACGATTTCTACTGCTATCGTTATGATAATTATTTATGTACTTACCTTCTTATTTGCTGACAGCGCGGTTATTGGCGAAATGTCCGGCGGAGATAACATTGTAATGTTTGCTATTACACAAGCGCTTACTTTTACGGCTGGTTTTGTGATTGTTTTACAAGGGGTACGTATGATGTTGGCTGAAATTGTTCCTGCCTTTAAAGGAATTTCTGAAAAAATTGTGCCAGATTCGAAACCGGCTTTAGATGTACCTGTTATTTTTCCTTATGGGCCTAATTCTGTTTTAGTAGGTTTTGTTTCTTCTGTGGTAGGTGGATTCCTTATGTTTTTACTCCTGCCATTACTTAATTTACCCGTAATCATTCCAGGATTAATTCCATTATTCTTTGTAGGTGCTGGTTCTGGTGTGTTAGCCAATGCAACAGGAGGAAGACGAGGGACAATTATTAGTGGCATTATTAATGGCGCATTACTAATTTTGTTGCCAGCAATTTTGCTACCATTATTAGGAGACCTAGGATTTACTAACTCTACTTTTGGAGATTCTGATTTTGCTGTTGTTGGAATTGTACTTGGCTATTTCTATAACTGGTTCGGCAAAGTCGGAATTTATGGCATCGTCGCTATTTTAGTGGCTTACTTTATTTATTCAGCCCTACGTCCAGCGAAGAAAATAGAAGTTTAAAGGAGATTATTATATGAGTACAAATTCTAAAAGTGAACAATTAGCAATTAATACTTTACGTACATTGGCTATTGATGCCGTCGAAAAAGCAAGTAGCGGACATATGGGGCTTCCTTTAGGGGCAGCTCCAATGGCCTATACATTGTGGAATAGACATTTAAATATTAATACAGAAGATCCGCGGTGGTTTAACCAAGATCGTTTTGTTTTATCAGCAGGTCATGGTTCTATGTTACTGTACGGATTATTGCACTTAAGTGGTTTTAATGTTTCAAAAAAAGATTTGCAAGAGTTTCGTTCTTTTAATAGTAAAACGCCAGGACATCCAGAATGGGAGCAAACAGAAGGAGTAGAAGTAACCACTGGACCTTTAGGACAGGGAATTTCTATGGCCGTTGGTATGGCTCTAGCCGAGAAAAAGTTGGCGGCAACTATCAATGAAGAGCAAAATCAGTTAATCGATCATTATACGTATGTGTTGTGTGGTGATGGGGATTTGATGGAAGGTGTGAGTCATGAAGCCATTTCCTTTGCCGGGCACTTGCAATTAGGAAAGTTAATCGTGCTATATGATTCTAACCAGTCTTCTTTGGATGCTTCTTTGGAACAGTCCTTTTCAGATGATATCAAAAAGAAATTTGAAGCTGTTCACTGGCAACATCTACTTGTTGAAGATGGACAAAGTATCGCTGCGATCGATGCGGCAATTAATCAAGCAAAAGAATCAAATCAGCCGACGGTTATCGAAGTGCGAACAACCATTGGTTATGGTTTACCGAATATTGCAGGAACCAGCGATGCTCATAGTGATCCAGTGGGAGAAGAGAACGCAAAGAAAGCCAAACAAACTTTAGAATGGGAATATGAGGAACCATTCACTATCCCCGATGAAGCTTATGAGACATTTTCAGATTTAAAAACTAGAGGGAAACAATTGGAAGAAGAATGGGAGAAAAATTTTTCAAAACTTAAGCAAAATAATCTTGAAAAAGCAGAAATATTGGAATATTTCATCGAACAAAAACTACCAGAAAACTGGTCTGAAATGTTAGGAGAGCTTTCTTTTGATAACGAGCCCTTAGCAACACGTACTGCTTCTCATAAAATATTAAATACTTTACAAACAGATATTCCACAGTTGATAGGGGGAGCTGCAGACGTTAGTTCATCAACAAAAGCGACAATTGATAATTCTGCAGCGATTACTGCTTCTAATTTTTCCGGTAAAAATATTTATTTTGGTGTCAGAGAATTCGGGATGGCAGCAATTGCTAACGGATTAGCATTACATCATTTTTTACCCTTTGTCAGCACGTATTTTATTTTCTCAGACTATATGAAACCGGCTATTCGTTTAGCCGCATTAATGGGCTTACCAGTTACTTATGTTTTTAGTCATGACAGTATTGCTGTTGGAAAAGATGGCCCTACGCATCAGCCGGTCGAGCAACTCGCTGCTTTTCGCTCTATGCCGAACTTGCAAGTAATTCGCCCCGCAGATGGCAACGAAACGGCAGCAGCTTGGAAGTTCGCTTTAAAACAAAAGACTAAACCAACAATGCTCGTATTAGAAAGACAAGCAACTGCGCCAGTTACTCATTCTTTGGATCAGGCAATAGAAGGTGTAAGCCATGGAGGCTATATTGTCTCTGAAGTGAAAGATCCTGTGGGGATATTAATCGCTAGTGGTTCGGAAGTTTCTTTAGCATTGGAAGCCCAAGAAGCTCTTACTAAAGAGAACATTGCAGTGAATGTTGTGAGTCTTCCTTCTTGGGATTTATTTGAAGCGCAAACAAAAGAGTATAAAGAAAAGGTATTACCACATAATTTAACTAAACGTATAACAGTGGAAATGGCTTCGAAATTAGGTTGGAGAGAATATGCAGGATCTGAAGGTAAAATTCTATCTGTTGATTCCTTTGGTTATTCGGGTGACCCAGAAGAGGTGATGGAAGCATTTGGATTTACTGTGGGTAATGTAGTGAATAAATTTAAATCTTTGTAAAGATATTTATGTAGAGATAACCTGAATGATTTATAAATTTTTCCCAGGATCATTCAATCCTTGGCATGTGCTTTTTTCTAAAGGTTGAGTTGCTTCACCTTCTGGGTGTACAAAAAGAACGCACTTCGTGTTATTGTAAAGTCAACGAAACATAACAATAAAGGAGTGCGTTCTTATGTCTATTACTTTACAACAAAATTCTCTTACATTCAATAAGCAAAAAGCCATCTTGATCGCCAATGACGGTGGCACCTTAACCAATGACGCGGGGCTCGTCTTACTTTCGGAGTTTCTAAATCAAATTCGTTTTGATTCCCTGTTAGCGCAATACGTTCATATTCCAGAGTATCGTGCCTTCGCCCAACATGAATGGCTGGATGTCGTAAAACAATGGCTATATCAATTGATCGCTGGTTATTCTCGAGACCGAGACGCCAATACCTTACAATATGATCGCCTTTTTAAGGAAGCATTGAAACAAGAACGCCTTAGTTCGCAATTTATGATGTCTACTTTGCTTCATACCTTGACAGAAGAAAATGTTAATCAACTATTACAAGTGGCGAAAAAACTTGGCGATTTAGGCATGGACCAGCAAAACAGCCAACAACTCGTGCTTGATCTGGATTCCACCTGTTGTCCCACTTACGGAAAGCAAGAAGCAGGGGAATATATTTACCACTATGGCCTCAATGGGTATCATTCATTTGTGGCATTTGAAGGTTTAACCGGATTGGCATTAGATGTTCGCCATCGTCATGGCAAATCTTATACCTCCACCCACGCCGAAGATTATCTCGTAGAAATGTTGGCGCATTACCAACAACGTTCGAGTGATCCCACAATGCTTGTACGCGGGGATAGTGGCTTTGCCAAACCGGAAATTTATAAACAATGTGAGTGTCGAGGCGCCCATTATGTGATTAAATTGAAAAATAACGTACGGTTGATTCATTATGCGCAACATCTTGTCCAATATACCAACGGTACGGACTACACAAAGTCCGAACATCAATATTTTAAGATGGCTTATCAAGCAGATTCTTGGGACCGATCTCGAACAGTAGCCATCAAGGCTACTCGAAAAGCCGAAACTTTACTTTTTTCCGAATTTCAATTTGTGGTGACCGATTTCGCTCATCTTTCGCCCCAAACCATTTTTCAGCTCTATCAAAAACGAGGGAATATGGAAAACTTCATTAAAGAAATGAAGACCGGATTTTTCGCTGATAAAACGGACAGTCCTTCCTTTTTAGCGAATAAGGTTCGCTTAGCCCTAAGTTTTATCGCCTATAATATCATCCACTTGATGAAACAGCTGACTTTTCCGCAAGAGAAAAAGACGACGGTGATTGACACGATCCGTTTTCAACTATTTCATATTGCTGGAAAAGTCACAGAACACGCGCGTCAAGTGCAAATTCACTTATCAAGTACGAATGTTTACAACACGCTTTTTTGGGAAGTCCTTACACGAATTCAGCGATTGAATCTCTAGTTTACTTTTCCCCTTTTCCTCTTGATAAAAAAGGCTTGGCTTTCATTCTCTAGGAAGAATTTTATCTTTTTTTAGCGTCGTTCGATCATCCCTTTCTATTCTTTATTCAAAAGCGGCGATAAAAAGGGAAAATAACATAAAAGTCACCTCGTTGAACAGTCGAATGCGTTATCCACAAATTTTTATAAATCATTCAGGGATAATTATAGAAGTTTATTTTTTATAGTGCCATGAAACTGTCGGTTTATTCTTGTAGACTAAATATAAGAATAAATCGGCTTTTTTATTCTTTGAATCTTGCGCAGTTAAAAAAATTTAAAGCGAATAAGGTTTCATTGCTTTAAAATTGTTATAATGAATTTATATTTAATCTTAAAGAATATTTGCACATTTTCCTACTGTATTTAAAGGAGGCATGCTATGCATCAGTTATTTTTACCGAAATCATTTACTCAAAAATTTAATGAAAACAACCCTTGTTTTATATATATTAGTCAAGTAAACATAGAAGATCGTAACCATCCTCGTACCTTACATGCTCATTCAGATGTTGTTGAATTGCTCTTAGTTACTGAAGGAAAAGGGGAAATCTTTATTGATGAACGCGAGTATCTTGTCAAAAAAGGGGATCTGGTTGTCTATAATAGTGATGTTGTACATGAGGAATTTTTTAAAAATGAAGCCGTTTCTTTGTATTGTATTGGTTTTAAAGGTGTGCAAGAAAAGGGACTACGACCAGGAGCTTTGATTTCTGATCAAAAAATGCCTATCTTTAAAACAAGAGAAAACTTTAATATTATAAAAAATATTTTTGAAACTTGTTTTCTCGTTTTAGAACAACGGCAGCTCAACTATGCAACGATTGTACAACAGTTTTTTATGACACTAGTGCTTTTATTAAAGTCGAATATTCTACAAAATAAAAACAATATGAAGAAAAAAGATAACAAACTAGCTATCGTACAAGACATTAAATTATATATGGATGAAAATTTTACTCAAGAGTTTAAAGTAAAGAATTTAGAAAGTAATCCACGATGGAATATTAATTCATTTTATTTTGCTCATAAATTTAAAGAGCTTTATGGTTATTCACCCATTGAATATTTACAACGACGCAGGATAGGAGAAGCTCAGACGCAATTAATTACAACTAAAAGCTCAGTCACAGAAATTGCCCACAAAGTAGGATTTAATAGTTCTGCTTATTTTTCAACACTTTTCAAGAAAATTGTTTCTCTAAGTCCTAGAGAATATCGAGATAGGTACGTGAAATAGTGAACGCAAGATTTTTAAAATTTTTATTTTTAACTTTTTTGAGAAGGACTTTTACTAAGTTTAGTAAATCACATATTGCGCAAGATACGAAAATATTTTTATCTAATTGTCTTTTATAATTTAATGGTAGACACAAGTTTTTAATTATTAGTTCAGTCTAGTAGTTCATTTCTTGTGAAAATAAAAGCAAGAGGTGGTTTTTAAAATGGGTAATATTTTATTGGCACTAGTGCCAGCATTAATGTGGGGGATCAACCCACTAGTTATGCAAAAAATTGGTGGTAAAGCAACAAATCAACAGATGGGAATGTCTATGGGAACATTAATATTCTCAGTAGCGGTTTTATTTTTTTATCAACCAGCTGCATGGTCTGCCAATCTAATTATAGCTTCATTTTTATGTGGGATATCTTGGTCATTTGGTCAGTTTAACCAAATTAAAAGTTTTCATATTATTGGTGTTTCGCGTGCAATGCCGATTTCGACTGGGACACAATTAATTGGTACAACCTTAGTAGGTGTATTGTATTTTAGAGAGTGGACCCAAGCAATGCATTATGTTTTAGGAATTAGTGCATTAATATTAATTATTGCGGGTGTTACTTTTACTGCTTATCAAGAAAAAGTAGAAAAAATAAGTAATGAAGTAGACATGAAAAAAGGGATGATTACATTAATTGTTTCTTCTGCAGGTTTTGTATTATACGCAGTAATTCCTCGTCTTGCTGATATTAATGGTTGGGATGCAATTTTCCCACAAGCGATTGGTATGTTTATTGGTTCGATTTTGTTTTGTTCATTTGAGAAGAAACCAGATATTTTCGGAAAAAAGTCTTTTCAAAATTTACTTATTGGGCTCTTTTTTGCTATCGGGAATATTACACTTATGCTTTCTAATGAAGCAAATGGCGTTGCATTAGGTTTTACTCTTTCTCAGATGAATGTGGTGGTCTCCACTATAGGTGGACTGCTTATTCTTCATGAAATAAAAACTTCCAAAGAACTTAAGTACACTTTAGGTGGTTTGATCTTGGTGGTTGCCGGAGGTATTTTGATAGGCATGACGAAATAGAATTTTGGGGACGACAAGAAAAAAGGAATATGTTATTTTGTAATAGAGTAAGAAAACGCTTGAAATTGCAAAATATAGCAATGTAATAAAAATATGAGGAGGAATTTCATTGGATAATCATTTGATTCGTGTAGGTGTTATCGGATGTGGAGCGATTGGAAAAGAACACGTTGAACGACTAACGAACGTCGTTGCTCAAACGAAAGTCGTGGCTGTATACGACTATGTAGAAAAAGTTGCAGATGAAGTTGCGCAAAATTATGATGCTAAAAGTTTCGCAAGTGGTGAAGAATTAATCGCAAGTGATGACGTGGACGCGGTTGTAGTCTGTTCGACAGATGAGACGCATGCTGGTTATGTTGTGGAGTGCTTAAAACAAAATAAATATGTTTTCTGTGAAAAGCCCTTAGCGTTAACTGCCAAAGAATGTGAAGAAATGATGGCAATTGAAAGTAAGCAAGGCCATCGTTTGTTACAAATGGGTTTTAATCGTCGTTTTGATAAAGGTTATGTGGAAATGAAAAACGCAATTGAAGATGGGGAAATTGGTGCTCCCTTAATGATCCATAGTGCGCATCGTAATATTTCACAAGCCCCTGGATTTGAAACTGATTATGCAATCACTCGTGTGGCTATTCATGAAATAGATATTAGTCGTTGGTTATTAGGAGATGAGTATGAGGAAGTCCAAGTTCTTAAAGTAAAACAAAGTAAACGCACTTCCGGCGATTGGTTAAACCCACAGTTGATGATGTTTACAACAAAATCAGGACAACGTATTGATGTTGAAGTCCAAACAGATGGCGCTTATGCTTATGACATTCGCTGTCAAGTGGTTGGAGAGGACGGTACACTAGATTTACCAGATCCAGCCGTAGTGGCTAAGCGAAAAAACCAACAAGTTTCGTACGGTCTAGGAGATCATTGGGCGAGTCGTTTTGCGGATTCTTATGATGAGGAATTTATTGAATGGGCAACTGGTATTTTAAATGATCAACTTGTCGGAGCTAGCACTTGGGATGGGTATGCTTCTTGTGTCACTTCAGACGCGTTGATCAAATCAAGAGAAACTGGCCAAGCAGAAAAAGTAACGATGATTGAACAAGCCGAGATTTATAAGTAAATTTTTCTATCTTATACAAGGAAACGGGATGCTGGCTAATAAAAAGTTAGCATCCCTTTTTGTTTTATGCTTCTAAAAAATAATCAAATACAATGAACTATGCATAAAATAAATGTTATGATGTAAGCGAAATCAAAATTAAGAAAGGAGAATACGAATGACGATAAATTTAACGGTAAAGCAATTAGCCAATAAAATAGATCATACTTTATTAAAAGCAGATGCACAGGAAGCCGATTTTGAAAAGTTATGCCAAGAAGCAAGATCGTATGGATTTAAAATGGTGGCGATTAATTCTTATCCTGTTGCGTTATGTAAGAAGCTATTAGATGGAAGTTTAGTGCATGTAGGCGCGGCGATTGGCTTTCCTTTAGGGCAAACGACTATCCAGACAAAAGCATTTGAAACCAAAGAAGCAATTAAAAATGGCGCAGATGAAATTGATTATGTTATCAACTTATCAAAATTAAAAGATGGTGACGACAAATATATTGAAGAAGAGATGCAAACAATTGTGGATATCTGTAAAAAAGAAGATGTTCTTTCGAAAGTTATTTTAGAAACTTGTTATTTAACAGACGATGAAAAGAAAAAAGTTTGTGAAATAGCTAAAGAAGTTCAACCAGATTTTGTTAAAACGACCACTGGTTTTGGTTCAGCTGGAGCAACTGCTGATGTTAAATTAATGAAAGAAGTGGTTGGTGACAAAGTAAAAGTCAAAGCTGCTGGAGGTATTCGTGACTTGAAAACTGCTAAAGATATGCTTGAAGCAGGGGCCGATCGTTTAGGCATGAGTTCAAGTGTTAAAGTTATTGAAGAGTATCGAGCAGAGCAAAGTTAATTTGTAACAACTCGAAAGTAGGTAATAAATGAAAGCTTTGAATGTGTGAAGAAACACAAGGGGGTACGAAATGCGAGCAGTGCAACTTTATGGAAAAGAAAATATGCGGATAAATAATATAGAAAAACCACAAATTAATGAAAACGAAATTTTACTTAAAATAAAAGCAGCTTCTCTTTGTGGTACTGATGTACGTATGTATAAAAACGGAGCTACAGGTATTGATAAGCATCATCCGTTAACACTGGGCCATGAAATTTCAGGAATTATTGAAGAAGTGGGGAATAATGTTACTTCTTATAAAATAGGACAAAGGGTTTCTGTGGCGCCTAATGTTGGTTGTGGTAACTGTGATCAATGTATTAATGGAAACACTCATTTATGTACCAACTATCGAGCTTTTGGTATTCATTTAGCTGGCGGTTTTGCTGAGTACTTAAAAATCCCTGAAAAGGCTATTCAGCAAGGGAATATTACGTTTTTAGCTAATAGCACTTCTTTTGAACAAGCAGCTTTAATTGAACCTTTTAGTTGTGTATTTAATGGTCAAGAGATCGCTGGTAGTTTTCCTGGAGACTCAGTTTTGATCATTGGTGGAGGTCCTATTGGTATCATGCATGCGATGTTAGCTTTTAATAAAGGAGCTGGCCAAGTTATTTTAACCGATCATCATGAAAATCGCATGGAAGCAGCTAAAAAAATCTTGCCGCAATTAACGATTCTATCAGGTGAGAATTTGGCGGATAAAATTGCTGAAAAAACACAGGGGAAAGGAATGGATCTTTGCATCGTTGCAGCTCCTTCACCTCAAGCACAGACAGAAAGCATGTATTATATGGTAACTAATGGACGTTTACTTTTCTTTGGTGGATTACCCAAAAATCGTGAGAATGTAGCAATAAATACTAATATTTTGCATTATAAACAATTACGTATTTTTGGTTGTACTAGGGCTAGCTTATCCTCTTATCGCAATTCTGAAAAACTGATTGCTAGTGGCCAGGTCCCTATTGAACGTTTAATTACCAATAAATATCCAATAGAAGAATTTAAACAAGCGCTGGAAAATGCTGAAAAGTCGATTGGCTTGAAAAATGTAATTACTTTTGATTAACATAATAAAATATCCATTGAAAATTGTGACTAGGACGATTCTCAATTTTCAATGGATTTTTTTAATTTTCAGAAGTTCGTAAAGCATACGAATCCAACAACACTCGAGCTAAAATAGTTAAAGGCAACCTCGAACGCACCTCATAATCTGGAAAAAAAGATCCTTCCGATTTAAATCCTACAAAAGGAATTTCGACAAAATTTATTAAACTAGAGTGGCGGCTGGCTGTTAACAATATCGTTCCAATTTCTAATTGGTAACAATTTTTTGCTGCTGTAACTAACTCTTTAGTCTCTCCGTTAAGGGAAATGAAAATCACTACATCATTTTTCGTTAATTTTTTACTCATCGTTTTTATGATTTCTGGATCTGCGTGTAACTCACAATATTTTCCTGTAAGCTGAAATTTGACCATCATTTCTTGTGCCGTCATTTCTGAAAAGCCTCGTGCAAAAATAATGACACGTTTTGCTGCTTTGATTCTTTGAATTGCATCTTCAATATTACCTGTTTCGATCATATTAATGGTTCGTGTTACTTCTTGTTCATTTTTTAAAATAGCAGTTCGTATTCCTTGATCTACTTTGTCTAAAGAAGAAAAATTAATATCTTTATAAGACATTTCTTTTAAATGATGTTTAAAGGCTGTAAATCCTTCATAGCCTTTTTTCTTCATGGTACGAACAATTGTAGCGGTTGAGACATTGGCTAATTCACTTAGTTTGACGATGGAATAGTTTGGAATATTTTGTATATTTTCTTGAATAAAGTCCCAAACATATTGTTCTGAATCACTTAATTTTTTATCCATGAATGCACACTCCTTGTAGCTCCTATCATAATATGAACAAAACGATGCGTCTATTAAAAAGAAAAAAGATTGTAAAGGTTTTCTGTTTTATCTCCTTATTTTGAACACTTTTACACATCTATATGTTGCATAATAAAAATTAAGGAGGAAGTGGTGATGGCTTTTTATACTTGTACGTTAAATCTAGCAATTGATTTATTTATTGAAACAGATGAGTTAAAGCCTTTTGTTGTCAATCGAACAAAAGATGATGATATTCAGGCAAATGGAAAGGGATTTAATGTCTCACTGGTTTTAAAAATGTTAGGTATTGATAGCTCCGCACTAGGGTTTCAAGCGGGTTTTACCGGCAATTATATTGAAGAATTTTTACATGAAAAACAAATCGATACGGACTTTATTGAAGTTCCTGGAATGACACGGATCAATGTTTTTACGAAAGTCAATCAAACGAATAAAGAATACAAACTAGTCAATCGAGGTCCGAATGTTCCAAAAGAAGCTGTTCAATCGTTATTAGACCAAATCAACAATTTACAAGAAGGCGACTATTTATGTGTATCTGGTAGCTTTCCACAAGGTGTCTCTTCATCGATTTTAGTCGATATGGCAAAAATCTGTCAGGACAGAAAAGTTCATCTAATTATTGATAGCAGCTATTTAGATGTGATGGATTGCTTAACTTATCAGCCGTTTTTATTAAAACCAAACGAAGAAGAATTAGCTTTATGGTTTAATACTAAGATTAATTCGCAAGAAGACTATGTTTATTATGGTAATGAATTATTAAAAGCAGGAGCTCAAAATGTACTGATTTCTTTAGGGGCAGATGGCGCTGTTTTATTGAATAAAGAAGGGGTCTTTTTTGGAAATTCACCTAAGGGCGAAGTCGTTAATACAGCATGCTCTGGAGATACTTTACTAGGAACATTTTTGGTAGGAATTTTAAAAGAGAAAAATATCGAAGATAACTTAAAACTTAGTTTGGCAGCTGGCAGTTCTACGGCTTTTCATAAAGGTCTAACGGATTTTTCAGATGTGGATGATTTACAAAGACAAATTACCATTTCAAAAAAGGAGTGAACTAACATGGCAAGGTATCAAATTGTAGGCGCAACAGGTTGTCCTACTGGGATTGCACATACCTATATGGCGCAAGAAGCTTTACAACAAGCGGCTGAAAATAAAGGCGTTACCATCAAAATCGAAACTCATGGGCAAGTTGGTATCGAAAATGAATTAACCGCCCAAGAAATAGCAGATGCTGATGCGGTAATTATTGCAGCAGATAAAGATGTACAAAAAGAACGCTTTGCTGGCAAACAAGTGATCAATGTTGCGGTAGGTAGAGGGATTAAAGAAGCGGATCAATTAATTGACGATGCACTAGCAGGTAAAGGTGAAGTCTTGGAAGGTGAAAGTAAGCAAGAAAAACAGTCAGAACAAACAGAAGGCCAAGGCGAAACAAAACAAGCCAATAGTATTGGTCGAGACATTTACAATAATTTGATGAATGGTGTTTCGCATATGCTGCCGTTTGTGGTCGCTGGAGGTATTTTGATGGCGGTTTCTTTTGCGATTTGGGGTGTTTATTCGGCGGAACCTGATAGTGCACAATATAATGAAACGGCTGCGATGATTAAAGGCATTGGCGATATGTCGATGGGACTAATGGTACCTGTGTTATCCGCTTATATTGCTGAAGGGATCGCGCAACGTCCTGGCTTAGCCGTTGGTTTTGTCGGCGGTTTAATTGCTGATGATGGCGGAACGGGATTTTTAGGCGGGATCTTGTCTGGTTTTCTAGCAGGATATTTCATGCTAGCTTTGAAAAAATTACTAGTTAAAATGCCGAAATCATTAGACGGGTTAAAAGCTATTTTCCTTTATCCAGTTATTGGAGTTTCTGTGGTTGGTGTGATTATGTGGTTATTGAGCGGTCCAATGGAGGCAATCAACCAAGCAATGATGAACTTTTTAGTCAACTTTGAAGGCTCGAATCCTTTAATTTTAGGCATCATTATTGGTTGTATGTCCGCCTTTGATATGGGAGGCCCCATTAATAAAGCAGCTTATGTTACTGGGACTTTTCTTTTAGCGCAAGGAAATAGTGGGTTTATGGCTGGCGTTTCCGCAGCTTGTATCGCACCTCCATTGATTACTGGTTTTGGTGCTCTATTTTTCGGTAAATATTTTGAAAAAAATGATCGTAATGCTGGATTCGTTAATTTTATTTTGGGATCTACTCATATTACTGAAGGAGCAATTCCTTTTGCCACAAAAGACCCATTACGAAACATCCCAATTTTTATGCTAGGTTCTTCCATCGCAGCCGTATTAACTTACATGTTTAATGTGCAAGTACCTGCGCCTCACGGTGGTTTCCTAGTTTTACCAGTCGTAACAGGTAAAGTAGCCTGGGTTTCTTCCATCTTATTAGGATCAATTATTGCAGGTTTATTATTTGGCTTTAAACAAAAAAGACTTGCAGTAAAAAACAATACAAACGAAAGTGAGGCAGCATAATGCAACAATATATTAAAGAAGAAAATATCTTTTTAAACCAAGAATTAACAACACAAGATGAGGTATTTCAATTTTTAGCAGAACAAGCAGTAAAAGCAGGGATTGCGACAGACGCTGAGGCTATTTATCAAAAATTCAATGGACGGGAAGAAGAGAGTACAACCGGCATGATGGATGGCTTTGCCATTCCTCATGCGAAAGATAAATCAATAAAAGAAGCAGAGGTAATCATTGTTTATCCTAATTCGGGGATTGAGTGGGATAGCATGGACGATAGCCTTTCTAAGTATATTATTGCTTTATTTGTTCCCGATACAGAAGCTGGAACCACGCATTTAACTCTTTTATCTACATTAGCACGTTTGTTAATGAAAGCTGATGTCACAGACAAATTAAAAAAAGCCACATCTGCTACTGAAATCGCAGAAGTATTAAATTCCAATATTGCTGAATCATAAAAAGGAGATTACTAGTTATGAATAAACAAGAACATTTAAATCAACTTATGAATGAAGAAGGGGTGATTAGCGCTTTAGCAATCGACCAAAGAGGGGCAATGAAAAAAATGATCGCCCCTTACAAAGAACCAGAAGGTAACGATATTTCTGACTTTAAAAGTTTAGTGGCAACGGAGCTAACGCCTTATACTTCTTCTATCTTGCTGGATCCGGAGTATGGCTTACCAGCTGCAGGAAAAAAAGCCAACAGCAGTGGGCTATTACTCGCTTATGAAAAATCCGGTTATGATGCGACAACACCTGGCCGTTTGCCTGACTTACTTGATGTTTGGTCCGTTCACCGATTAAAAAAAGCCGGTGCTGATGCTTGCAAATTCTTACTTTATTATGATGTAGACGAAGACCGAGCAATCAATGATCAAAAACATGCGTTTATCGAACGAATTGGTGCCGAATGTGTAGCTGAAGACCTACCTTTCTTTTTAGAATTAGTCTCTTATGATGCTTCTGGTTTAGACGTAAAAAGTGCAGAGTATGCGAGAGTAAAACCACATAAAGTGAATGAAATGATGAAAGAATTTTCTGCTAAAAAATACCATGTAGATGTATTAAAAGTTGAAGTGCCAGTAAATATGACTTTTGTCGAAGGTTATAGTGATGGAGAAGTTGTTTATAGTCAAGATGAAGCAGCTGGTTACTTTGTTGATCAAACTAATGCAACTGATTTACCATTCATCTTCTTAAGTGCAGGAGTATCAGCTGAATTATTTCGTGACACCTTGCGCTTTGCTAAGGAAGCTGGATCAACTTTTAACGGCGTCTTATGTGGCCGGGCAACTTGGGCAGATGGCGTTCCTGTTTTTGTACAAGATGGTAAACAAGCCGCTATCAAATGGTTACAAACACAAGGTAAACAAAACATTGACGAATTAAATGAAGTATTAAAGATAACAGCTACACCAATTAAATAGAAGATAATAAAGACTGGTTACTGTGAAGTTAATTTATAGTAGCCAGTTTTTTATAGGAGATCAGTAAATTAACCAAATAAGTCGGGCAAGCTTATGAGCTTATCATGATTTAACCTCATTAGTTTACTGAACTTATGTGCTTAAACACAAATAACGCTACTACTTTGGTCGTTCTTATGTGCTAAATCCATTCTAAATGGAGTTTTTGTTATTCTTTTCTTAAATTAAGAACATAAGTCGGACAAACTTATGTGGTTATCATGATTTAACACCACTAGTTTACTGAACTTATGTGCTTATTTCTTTTTTAGCTCACTACTTTTGCTTACTTATGAGCTTAGCAGAATCTAAATTTACTTCTAATCAATCCTTAAGTACTTACTTAACAAAGTGAGAACGAAATTGAAATTTGCCTCTTGATAAGAAAAAAATAAAGACTAGAAAAAACTTTTTACAATATCAGTTTTATCTAGTCTTTATTTTTTTGGTATATTCTTTTCATAATGCGACCATGCTGCTAAAATTGTGACTTCTTTATCTTTTTTATTAACTGAATAAACAACTCTATGTTTATTATTTATTCTCATAGAGTAAAGTCCTCTACTTTTTGGACTTAATTTTTCTTGTCTTCGGACATTTGCAAAAGGATTTTCTTTTAATGTCTCAACAATCTCATCGAAGTCTTTTTTTAATCCAGATTGCTCAAGTAATGGAATATGCTCTTTTTTTATAACTCTATGCGCTTTAACTCTCCAAACACTCATAGTTCTTCAAAATCGTCTTCTGAAGAATTATCCATCAGATCAAAGACGTAGTCTAAAGTACCAGTTTCACGAAGATAAAGTTCTTCCTGCATTCTTTCATATTCTCTTTTAGAAAGCATAACGACACCTTCATTTGTACCTTCATTACTATTAATTGTAATTTCTAACGGGGTGTTCTCTTTATTCACTTTATCAATAGTTTTAAATAAATCCTTTCTGAGATTTGTTCTTGTCATTGAATCCATTTTAAACACCATCCTCATATGTACATAATATAGTACGCTTTTGATTTTGTCAATTTATAAAGTATTATGTCCATTTTATTTTACCATTGGAACAAACATCATTTCGATGTTTATTTTTGTTTAGCGAGAAATTATTTCACTATATATAGTGAAATAACGATCGTTGAAAACGATTTAATAGCTTTTATAATTTAATTATAATAAATAGCATTACAAGTAAGTGAAACATTGGTAAAAAAAGGAAGGGAGAAAGTGAAATGTCAGAAAATGTTGGAATTATTGTTATGACCCATGGTGACTTTGGAAAAGCAGCGATGGAAAGTGCCCAATTAATTGTAGGTCAGCAAGATAACTATGATACTGTTAGTGTTTTTGTTGTAGATGATGTCGAACAGTTAAAACAAGAACTATTCGATAAAGTGAATCAGTTAGATACTAGTAATGGTTTAATTTTGTTTACTGATATTGTCGGTGGTACGCCGACAAACTTGGCAAGTGAATTATTAACACGCGAAGATGCTTTAGTGGTTGCAGGAGTGAATTTACCCATTTTATTAGAAGTTTTCACAAACTGTACAAAAGATATCCAATCTCTTAAAGAAATCATAACTAGTACTTATAATCAAGGTTTATCTGTACGAACAAATGAGGATATAGAAGGAGAAGATGACGATGAGTATAGTCTTTAGTAGAATCGACGACCGCTTAATTCATGGACAAGTGGTAACAACCTGGGCGAATATGCATAGAATTGAACAGATTATTATTTTAAATGACAAAGTTGCAGGGGACAAAACACAAAAAAATATTTTAAAAATGTCTGCCCCTCAAGGGATAAAAGTACAAGCTTTTCCGGTAGAAAAATTTGGCGAAATTATTAAGAAAAATGAAATCACGCGACGTACTATGCTTTTATTTACGACGAGTGTTGACGTATTAAGAGCAGTCGATGCGGGAATTCCAATCGACGCGCTAAATATTGGTGGCATGCGTTTTCAAGAAGGTAGACAACGATTATCAAAAGCGTTAGCAGTCACAGAAGAGGAGAAACAAGCATTTCAAAAGTTGCTTGACGGTGGACTAAATATCACGATTCAAATGGTACCAAACGATGAAAAAGTTAACCTAAAGGAGGTTATCCAATGATTTCTGCATTATTAGTTGCTTGTTGGGCAGGGATTTGTGCGATTGACGATATTGGAACACAAATATTACGTAGACCGTTATTGATTGCTCCGGTGGTTGGATTAATTATGGGTGATTTGCAAACTTCTTTATATATTGGTGCAACATTAGAAGTTATGTGGATGGGGATAGGAAATGTCGGTGCATATTCTGCTCCAGATATTATTTCTGGTACAGCTATTGGTACGGCTTTAGGTATCTCTTCGGGTGGAACCGCCACTGCTGTAGCATTAGCCGTTCCCACATCACTGTTAGCTCAGCAATTACTCATTTTATATCGTTCGACAATTACTTACTTAAATCCAATTGCTGATCGGATTGCTGAAACAGGTGATTTTTCTAAAGTTTTCCGTATTAATTATGTTCCTATGCTGATTGCCTTTTTAGTTCGAGCGGTGCCTACATTTTTAGCTATTTATTTCGGTGCCGGAGCTATCGATACAGCGGTTGAAGCCTTCCAGACGCGATAATGGATGGTCTAAGTGTGGCAGGTGCAATTATTCCTTCGGTCGGAATTGGTTTATTGATGTTGATGATGATCAAAAAAGGCGAGCTCTGGATGTTTTTGGTGGCTGGTTTTACCTTAGCAGTCTATTTAGACTTAGAGATACTGCCGATTACGTTAATCGCTCTGCCTATCGCTTTTATATATGATCTAGCAGTAAAACAAACACCGCAAACATCAGAACAAAATGTAGAGACTGATACAGCTGATGATGAGGAGGAATACGATCTATGAGTACTGAAGAGATGAAAATTACCAAACATGATTTGAATCGTGTTTTTTGGCGTATGCAGTTATTAAATGTAACCAACAATTTTCAATCATTACAGGCAATTGGGTTTTTATCTAGTTTTGTTCCAGTTTTAGAACGTTTGTATGAAGGCCAATCTGAAGAACTAAAGACAACTGCAATGAAACGTCACTTAGAATTTTTTAACAGTCACGTAAATGCCGATGCTCTGATTCTAGGGATTGCTGCTGCTATTGAAGAAACAACAGGTGAAGAAGAAAAACAAACAGTAACCGATGTAAAAACGGGACTGATGGGACCACTTGCCGGTATCGGTGATAGTATTTTAAAATTTACCTGGTTACCTATTTGCGGAAGTATTGGTGCATCTTTAGCGCTTAACGGTAGTATTCTAGGTCCTATTGTTATGTTTTTACTATATAATGTAGTGAATGTATCCATCAAATATTATGGGATTCATTTGGGATATACTAAGGGAATGGAAATGATCGAAGGAACAGGTGGAAATATCTTACAGCGCCTTTCCAATATTGCTAATATTGTAGGTTTAATGGTTGTTGGCGGTCTTATTGCGTCTGTAGTAAATGTGAATGTTGTTGCTGAAATCTCAGCAGGGGATAATGTCATTGAGTTTCAGGAAATGTTTGACCAAGTAATGCCTGGATTGTTTAGTTTATTGATTACTTTTGCTGTATATAAAATTTTGAAAAAAACCAATGGAAAACATGCGCCCCTATTGATATTAGCCATTATGATTTTATCAATTCTTTTGACTGCGGTCGGCGTCTTAGGAGAATGATATGGAAAATAAATATAAAGTAGAGCAAACTAGAAAAAATCATTTCCATTTTGAAATACCTATGGCTAACAAAGAACAAGAAGTAGAAGTATTTTTGATGGAAAATTCGCAACCAAATTTTTTATTAAAAACTAAAACTTGAAAGTTCAAAAATACAGTTCATCCCTTGATAAATAAACGTTTTTTGATACAAAAATAGCATGAACGACTCAAAACTTGGTATAATAGAATTACCAAAAAACCAATAACCAAGGAGTGTTCATGCCATGTCAATTATAACACAAAAAACGTCAAATTCAGAAAAAATTTCTACCTCTGTGTCTGATTTTTTTCATCGGTTCCATGTAGCTTCTGCGTTGAAAAAATCAAACGCAGTCCATAAAAGGGGTTTTTCGGTTCCTGTTATTTTTTCTTTTTTATTGGCCTCGATCTTTACCAACGGTTCTACCTATCGGTTTTACCAAAAGCAAAAGGAACAGCTATCATTTTCAGATAAAACATTTCGCAACGTTTTGAATGATCCGCACATTCATTGGCAAAAATCACTGATCTTAGTGGCTAAATCCGTCATTACTTTCCTACGTCCATTGACGGATGATGCCCGAAAAACCACATTTATCGTGGATGACTCCATGTATACCCGCTCGAATGCGAAAAAAGTGGAATGTGCCGCTTTACAATACGACCATGCCAAGAAAAAATATTTCAAAGGATTTCGTTATTTACAATTAGGCTGGAGTGATGGCAACAGCTTTGTCCCGTCGCTTTTTCCTTGCTCTCCGGGAAAAGAAAGCTCCAATCTGATCTTGATATCGGGGACCAACGCACGAATAGGGGGAAACGTAAAGCTCAAGCGCTTCGTAAAGGCACAGAAGTGACACTGGAACTGCTTCGATCGGCTTTGAACCAAGGGATCCATGCGGATTATGTCTTATTCGATACTTGGTTTTCCAGTCCCAAAATGTTCCAACAGATCCGTGACCTGAAATGCCACTGCGTAGCGATGGTCAAACGTAGTCAAAAGATCTACTACCGTTATCAAGGCCAAAAGATGGATGTCAAAGAAATCTTCAAACGAAATAAAAAGCGCCGCGGTCGTTCTCGCTATCTTTTGAGTGTCCAAGTAGAAGCTGTCGTAGAAGGGAAAATCCTTCCCATTAAGTTGGTATATATTCGCAATCGCAATAAACGAAACGACTATTTGGTCTTAGCTTCGACCGATATCGATCTGACCGAAGACGAGATCATTCAGCTCTATGCTAGACGCTGGTCGGTGGAAGTCTACTTCAAGATGTGCAAACAATACTTAAAATTAGCCAAGTACCAAGGGATTTCTTATGACGGGATCTTTGCGCATACGACACTGGTAGCTATCGGTTATATGATCCTAGCGGTGCAAGAACGTGAAAGTAAAGACGACCGAACGCTTGGCGAGTTATTTTATCTTCTCATTGATGAGCTTTCTGAGCTTTCTGTATCGGAAGCCATTCTGCAATTACTCGTTTTATTCCAAGAAGCTTTTGCGGATGAATATGTTTTGGATGAAGCCGTATTAAATAACATTATCGAACAGTTCCTTGAAAAACTACCTTCCTCTATACAAAAACAGCTCAAGCAAGCAGGTTGAAGTTAATTTTGTGCATGAGATCCTTGGTATACCAAGGGATACGTATCGAAAAGTAGGTTTCAAGTTTTAGTTAAAAACAAAACAGGAAAATTTTGATATTGATCTTAACGAACTTTCTCATCGTCCCTATTTTTTGATTAAAACAAAAGCAAATCAATATATTACGGCAGAACGGACGTTGCCTGTTGAAGGCATGAATAATTTTAGAGATATGGGCGGATACGAGACTGATTCGGGAAAAACTGTTCAATGGGGAAAACTTTATCGCTCGGATCATATTCATAATGCAACGGATAAAGGAATCGCCTATCTACAAACTTTGGGCATTCACACCATTATTGACTACCGTAGTAATGTGGAGACGCAAAAATACCCTAATAAGCAGATCAGCGATCAAGTAACCACTTATCAAATGGATCCATCAGCACATGCCGCAGAATTAGCCGCGCAATTTCAATCTTCTAAAGAAGAAGAAGATGCAAATTTAATTAATGAAATTATTGAACAAAAGGAAAAAGGAACTTTAGTCGATCATAGCGATGTTGTTTTAACACAATATCATACCTTTGTGACTAAAAAAGAATCCCAAGAAGCTTTTTCTAAGATGCTGCAAATCGTTGCGGATCCTAATGCCCCTGCTGTAGTTCAACATTGTAGAGGTGGAAAGGATCGGACAGGTTTTGGTTCTATGCTTGTTTTAGGAACATTGGGTGTAAAAAAAGAAGACTTAGTCGAGGATTATCTTCTAACCGCAAAAAATCGGATTGAAAGAAATCGAATTAAAATGGAAGGTTATAAAAAATTGACGAATGACCCAGTGGTATTGGATCAGTTATACTCTTTTATTGATACAAAACCGGACTTTATTGAAGAATCGATCGATACGATTCATGAGCAATACGGATCGATTGAAAATTATGTTAAAAAGGAATTAAAATTAACAGAACAGATGGTGCAACAGATGAAAAATATGTATCTAGAATAGTGCGGAGGAAAAAGTAGGCGTATGAAAAATACAGACGAACTTCGTATTTTAGCAGATGAGCCTAGGTTACAGTCTTTGTTTCTTCTTTTATTTCGTCATGATGGCTATTTTACCAGTATGCAGTTAGCAGAAGAATTAGGCGTGACCTCGCGGACAATTAAGTCAGACGTTTTATTGTTAAAACAGATTTTCTACACAGAAGAAGTTTTCATTACTTCGAAGCCTTCCAAAGGCTATCAATTAGAAGTAATGAATAAAGAAACGGAGAATAAAATCAAGCAGTTTTTTCAAATTTATCCTTCAATATCAAGTGAAAGTGAATTTGATCATCGTGTTCGTTATATTATTCGTAGACTGCTATCTTCGGAAGAAGCTGTCAAAGAAGAAGATATACAGACGGAAATCGCGGTTAGCTATTCTTTAAATCGTGAGATGCAAGAGGTTAAAAAGATGCTTACAAAGTATGATTTATCCTTAAAAACACGCCCTCATTATGGAATGTATATTGATGGCGCTTCGTTTAAAAAAATCATGCTTACTGTTCGAATGTATCGCTATTTTGATAAAAGTATAAACCATGACTTTGGAATTATAGCTTACAATCAGTTGTTTTATTGCGATGAGTTAGAAAAATCAGCGATAAGAAAGACGTTTTACGAAACAATTATCCAATCAAGGATTGTATTTTCAGATATTAATGCAGAACGTTTTATTGTCTATTTGTTATACTTTCGTAACCAAACATTGCAAAAGAATTCACTGCAATTGTCTTTACCAACGATCGATTTTGATTACCGCGCAACTGAGGAGTATGAACTCATTGTGGAATTAGTACAGAAACTAAAAATCAAGTTTAGTGGTTTTGAATTTACTAAAGAAATAGTCCAGTTTTTAACCTATGTGGCGGTTTTTAGCACAGATTTATATCGATTTATTGATTGTAGCAAAGAAAATTATAATACGCTGATTTCTTTTGCTGAAGAAATTAGGAACTTTATTTTAAAAGGTATGTCTGAATATTTACAGATTGATATTTTTGATGACTACACTTGCTTGAAAGATTTATTAAAAATTATGATTCCCATTAGTTTAAAAATAAAGTTAGGTGTTTCAGATAGTATTGATCTGCGTTATAAAGATTTTAAAAATGAAGGCGCACAGTCGCTCATTCGCTATTACAGTTCGTTAGTGTATCAAGATTTTTTTCAAGTTTATCATTATTCATTTTCAAAAAGAGAACAACAGCTTATTTTTTCGACGATCCTTGGCGTCATCAACCGGATTACACTAAGTCATCGTAAATTACGCTTAGCAATTATTGCTATCGATGGTCGTTTAGCTACACAACCTTTGAAATTCAACTTACAGCATTATTTTTCGGAATTTATCGAACGAATCGAAACCAAAGTTTTGTATGAATTAGAAACGTTGGAAAACCAGCAATTTGATTATTATTTATGCTCTGATTATGGCAAGAAGTTAAACATTACTTGCGAACCCATTTTCTATATAGAAGAGGAAATGAATGAATTTAAGTATATGGATTCTTTGAAGCATATTTTTTTTCAATCGTATGATTATGATAAAAAGCTTCCTCAAATTAAGTTAAAGAATATCAATTGGAACGATAAAAATGGACTCAATGAATTAACATCGACAACATTTGTCCAAAACAATAGCGTGCAAGTCCAGTTTAATTTACACCATGAAAAAGAGGATTTTACCATTTTTCATATAAATGATGCAGATCTCGAGGAGAAGAAATATTATATCGAAGTTAAAACTCAAATTGCAGGAGACAAACAAAAACTAAAGATGCTCGTCAATATCATTGAACAAATTATGACTGATCCATTGAAGCTAGATGCAGTCAACGAAGAGGAAAACATAAGTTATAGCCATTTTTTGGTTGATTGAAGAAATTAAATAATAAATCTAACCCATCCTGCCATCTAAACAGAATGGGTTAGATTTTGTTTGAAGTTAGAAAAAGCAGTAAAAATTTATCTATCCCCAATACTCAGCTGCGATTTTCTGACCTTGATTAATTTTATTCCATTGTTGTTCGATGGAGAGTTCATTTCCGTTGTCACAAGAAGCAAAGCCACATTGGTGTGAAAGAAATAAACGTTCTTTTGGCAAAATCTGACTTGCTTTATCAAGCAGATTTACCACTCGTTGTTCATCGTCAAGCGTACTTGTTTTACTGGAAAGAAGCCCTAAAACGACTTCAACATCAGGCTTATCTTTTAATACTTCTAGAGCTGAAATGTCACCAGCACGTTCATCATCCCATTCCAAAAAGAAACGATCGTAGTGTTGTTCGCCTAAAAATTTTTCGGCAATTGCTTGGTAAGTGCCTCCCGCAGCATGACGGCTCTGGTAGTTTCCTCGACAATTATGCGTCCAAACTTTTAGACCTAATTCATGTCCAAAGTCAGCGACTTTGTTGTTAATTGAGATAAAGGTGTCGGCTAAATCTTCTATCCCTTCATTTCCACTAGCGTAAAAACTATGTTCATTATCATCAGCAAATAGCTCCCACAGACAATCATCAAATTGGATGATCTTACCACCAGCTTCTTTATATTCAGTTAGAAATTCTTTATAAGCGTTGACTAAACCATCTTTTAATTCCTCCTGGGTTTTGTACAGTTGATTCTTACCAAACAGACCATCAAAGATTGTTAGTTCAGTAAATGCATGAGCGGCACCCCACACAGTGAGCTTAACATCGGTCTCTTCAGCTTGAGCGTTAATATTTTTAAAAATATCAATAAAGTGATGATTTTTCCCAGATAAAGGTTCAGTGATACGAAGACCAATGTCCTTTCTAGTTTCAAAATCTCCGCCGTCATGATCTTGAAAAGCATAGCCAGTATCAGCAATATAGCGTTCAATCCCTTTAAGGCCCCAAATAAAGTCCAAATGCCACATAGACTTTGTATATTCTCCATCAGTAATAGGCGTTATTCCTTCTTCTTTTTGTTTAGCAATCACTTGTTTCGTCGTTTCACTTTCTTTTTCTTTATAACCTGGAAAAGCATCATAAAATGGATACTTTATATCATCACGATTTTCAATTTTTTGTTTGTATTCCAATAAATCTTCAGGTCTTAACAAAGAAACCCACAAGTTGAAATTTTGTTGTAGCTGTACTCATAAAGCATTCCTCCAATATTTTTGTATTGGCATTATTCTAACAAGTTTACTCTAAAATAGATAATACGTTTTATTTCTATGTTATGATAGGTAAAAACTATAACAAGGAGAAAACATATGAGGATACAACAATTAGAATACTTGGAGAAAATCGTTGAAACAGGATCGATAAATGAAGCAGCAAAGCAGCTTTTTATTAGTCAGCCATCGTTATCACAGGCAATGAAGGAAATGGAAAAAGAATATAAAATCCAATTATTTTACCGAACGAAATTAGGGATTACATTAACAAATGAAGGACGGGAATTTATCAACTATTCGCGTGGGATTTTAGATCAGGTTAATCTATTAGATGAACGTTTCGGGAAAACTACGACACGTAAACATATTTTTAGTGTGTCAGGACAACACTACGCTTTTGTTGTTCACGCTTTTGTAGAGTTAGTGAAAAAAATCGGTCAAGACGAATACCAATTTACTTTAAGAGAAACACAGACGCAAAATGTTTTGGATGACATCCAAACTTTTAAAAGCGAATTAGGTATAATTTATTTAAATGATTTTAATCAAACCGTCCTAAAGCGACTTATTGCAGAAAAAAATTTAGAATTTATTCCATTATTTGAAGCCAAACCACATGTTTTCGTGGGCAGAGAAAATCCTTTAACGAAAAAGAAAAGTATTACTTTAGAAGACTTAGAAGATTATCCTTATTTATCCTATGAACAGGGGGATACTAACTCGTTTTATTTTTCTGAAGAAATTTTAAGTACCTTACAAAGGAAAAAGCATATTCAAATCAGTGATCGCGCGACAATTTTTAATTTGATGGTAGGACTAAATGGTTATACGATCAGTTCGGGTATTATTAGTAGTGAATTAAATGATGAAAAGATTGTTGCTATTCCTTTGGAAATAGACGATTCAATGATACTAGGTTACTTAAAAAATAAGAAGATCGATTTAAGTAAGATAGCAAAAGATTACTTAGAATTACTAAAACAGCACATTCGAAATTATGGGTTTGAGATTTATGAGTAGCATTTGTAGTGATAAAACTAGAGCTACTTTGCCAGACTAACTCAAGATTTCGAAAAAACTAAAGCTACTTTAGCAGACTAACTCAAGATTCCACAAAAATTAGAGCTACTTTGTCAAACTAGCTCTAAAATTATGAAAAACTAGAGTGACTTTGTAAGACTAACTTTAGAATATTGAATGACTAATTTTATTTTCCCATAGTATTATACTATCAACCATGATATACTCCTATTTAAAATAACTGAAAGAGGGTATGACAATGAATTTAGAAGAGGCAAGAAAACTGATTGATCAAGCAGATAAGGAGCTTGTTCCTTTGATTGAACAACGAATGAACGCGGTAGTGGAAGTGGGTAAATTTAAAAAAGAGCATAATATACCTGTTTTAGATGAAAATCGTGAAAAAGCAGTCTTAGATAAAATCGCTTCTTATACTGAAAACAAAGACTTTGAAGATTCAGTTCGTAAAATTTTTCAAGCAATTATGGACACGACAAAAGAATATCAACAAGAAGAAATTATTGATCAATAATACTTTTTTGTCTTGTTAATAAATTTATCATAATGTAATTTTTTGAAAGAAGTTGGCGTTTTTATGAGAAATAGGAAAATACCGATTCTGCTTTTTGCTTTACTAGTGATTTTCTTTTTTCGTTTTATCCCAGCACCTACAGGGTTAAACGCGGATGGTATGCAGGTTGTCGGAATCTTTTTAGGCACGCTACTATTGTGGATTTTTGTAGGGATTGATTGGCCAAGTTTATTATGTTTAGCGGCTTTGACTTTGGTGCCAGTATTAGATCCGGAGCAAGTTTTTGCTTCATCTTTTGGTAATGAAACTTTTGTCTTTTTACTTTTTACTTTTATGCTTACTTACGCTTTGTCGCAGACAAGTATTATTAAACGTATTGCACTAGCGTTTATTACTAGTAAGTGGGCACAAAAGGGCGCTTGGCAATTGACATTATTATTTTTATTATCGGTATTATTAATAGGATTATTTATTTCCCCAACGGTCTTATTTTTTATTATGCTGCCGATATTAGAAGAGATCTATGGTATTTTAAATCTGAAAAAAGGAAGTACCTTTGCTTCCATGTTAATGATTGGCTTAGTGATTTCTTGTTCTTTATCTTCGGGGATGACACCTATCGCTCATGTTTTTCCTGTAATTGCATTGGGCGTATTTGAATCTATTGCAAATATGACAATAAGCTACGCAGATTATATGGCTTTTGCGATTCCATCAGGTTTATTAATCTTTTTATTTATGTTGTTAGTTTTCCGCTTTATTTTAAAACCAGATACAAAGCAATTTAAACAGTTGGATAAAGCTGACTTTAAAGAAATGCAGACTGAACCTGTTACAACACGGGAAAAAATGATTTTGTCTATTTTTGTTATTGTCATTTTATTATGGGTATTACCGGGTATTATTTCGCCTATCTTGCCTAATATAGCAGCAACAATCGATAGCTTCGGAACTGCTGTACCGCCGCTTGCTGGCGTTGTTGTGTTAGCAATGTTGCGATTGGAAGGCAAGCCTTTATTAGTCATCAATGAAGCTATCACAAAGGGTGTCTCTTGGCCGAGTCTGATTATGGCAGCTTCGACTTTAGCCATAGGTAGCGCGCTGACTAATGAAGATATTGGGTTGATTAATTATGTATCAAATGTGATGAAGCCAATTGCACAAGGGCTTTCGCCGTTATTGATCGTAGGATTATTTATCGCTTGGGCAACTTTTGAATCAAATATTGGCTCGCATATGGTTACTTCACAAGTGGTTACTTCCGTGGCAGTGCCTATTGCGCTTTCTTCCAATATGGTTGAAGCAGCTTCTCTTGCAGCTGTTATTGGGTTAGTGGCTTCTATCGGCTCAGCTACACCGCCTTCGATGCCTTATGTAGCTATCGCTGGTTCTTCTGGTTGGACCAATACTATACAAATGTTAAAATATGGGATGTTAGTAGCAGTAGGAACACTAATTATCGCATTATTTATAGCATATCCGCTAGCTAATTTATTTATTAATGTATAATTTTAAGCATCCAAAAGGCATTACGCTTTTAGGATGCTTTTTATAAAAACACAAGATAATGTTGTATTCGGAAGAAACAGTACATAGAAATAAAATAATATAAGACTTAAATTTAGTAATGAATTAAAAAATAAGGAGGCTATAAATATTGTATGATGTGATTATTATAGGAGCAGGTTCTATGGGAATGGCTGCTGGATATTACTTAACAGAATCAGGACAAACAGTTGCGCTGATTGATGCTTTTGACCCTCCGCATGAAGAAGGTTCGCATCATGGCGAAACTAGGTTAATCCGCCATGCTTATGGAGAAGGTAGTAGTTATGTCCCTTTAGCACTGCATGCACAAAGACTATGGGAAAGCTTAGAAAAGAAAACGAATGAAAGAATTTTTGCTAAAACTGGCGTATTAAATTTTGGTCCTAAAGATAATATATTCTTAGAAACCGTGAAAAAGTCAGCTGAAGAGTATCTTTTGCCTCTAGAAGTGATGACAGCAAAAGACATTAACCAACGCTGGCCGGGATTTCAATTGGATAAAGACGCTATTGGTTATTTTGAAAAAAGTTCTGGTGTGTTGTTTAGTGAAAATGCAATACGAACCTACCGTATGTTAGCAGAAAAAAATGGTGCTGATTTATACATGAATCGTTTTGTTCAATCAATTAAAACATCAACAGAACAAATTACTGTAAAATTAGAAAATGAAGCAGTTGTTGGTACAAAATTACTTATCGCTGCTGGTAAAAGGACCAATCAAGTAACAAAACTATTAAATATAAAATTACCTCTTATACCACTACGTAAAACTTTTTCATGGATGACTGCTGCTAAAAATTCACTTTATAAGGAAGGCAGGTTTCCAGCTTGGGGTTATGATGATGGAAATAGCACTTATTATGGCTTTCCTGATATAAATGAAAAAGGGTTGAAAATCGGTAGACATGATGGAGGACGTTTGTTAGATGATCCGAGGGTGTTAGAACGGTTTGGAACATATCCAGAAGACGAGCAGGAAGTGGTTGATTTTACACATAAGCATTTATTAAAAAATATAGAATTAAAAGAAGGCAAAGTATGTACTTATACGAATACGCCGGATGAAGATTTTATTATCGATTATTTACCAGAGTATGAAAATATTATGGTTGCTTGTGGTTTTTCGGGTCATGGTTTTAAATTTGCCAGTGGTATTGGTGAATGTTTGGCAAATATGCTGATGGGAAAACAACCAGCTGTTTCTTTGGAAAGTTTTCGACTGAGTCGTTTTGATGATAGCATTTAGCGATAGATATTTTAAAAAAAAGATAAGTATTTCAGTGTATAAAAAATATCCAAGAAGCATAATTTGCCAATTGGATATTTTTTATACAATTATCCTAAATTAATAATCTCATCGCACCAATCAGCTGATAGTTCCACATCATGGGTAATGATGGCTATAATAGCGTCGGTTTCCTTCAGCGTATTTAATAACTGACCAAAATGTTGCATATTGACATAGTCTAAACCACTAGTAGGTTCATCAAAAATAATCAATTCTTTTCCCGATAAGATAGCTGATGCTATGGCAACACGTTGTTTTTGTCCCCCTGATAAGCTCATAGGATGACGTTCTTCTAAACCTGACAAATTTAGTTTTTCTAATACTGGGTCTTTTTGTTCAGGATATTTTGCGTTGAGTAAAACTTCTTCAGAAACAGATTCGCTAAATAATTGGTAATTTGCATCCTGCATCACTAAAAAACCTTTTTTGACTAATTCTTTAGGAGAAATTGATTGGCCATGCCATAAAATTTTTCCTGCTAAGGGTTTTAATAAGCCCGTAAGCGTGTTTGCTAGTGTTGTTTTTCCTACGCCATTGGGACCTATGATTCCTGTGATTTTGTTTTGACTTAGCCCGACAGTCATATTTGATAAAATCGGAGTTTTTTTATCATAACCAATGCTTAAATTTTCCGCTTGTAGTAAATAGGCCCCTTGGAAATTTTCAGTTTTTTGTTCTTTTTGCAAAAGTTTTTTGTGTTTTTTAGACAAATCCATGGCTCGCAGACCTTTTTGTCCTAACTCATGATTCGTCAATTGATTAAATTTATCGCTGTTCCAATCTTGGACTAACTTACCATTTTCAAATAGTACGTAGCGATCAACTAGTCCCTTGCTCCAAGCTAAACGATGTTCGGTGAGAATAATTGTGACTCCTTGTTCCTTTTTTTGTTTTATCATTTTTTTGATCTGCTCTACTGCCTTTTGATCCAAATTACTTGTTACTTCATCTAATATCAGAACTTTAGGGCGTAGAGTGTTGGCAGCAGCCATAGCAACTTGTTGTTTTTGCCCACCAGATAATTTGAAGATATCACGGTTAAGTAAGTTTTTGATATCAAGTTCTTCAGAGACTTCATTGATACGTTTATAAATTTGATTAGGAGACTCTCCTATATTTTCAGGAGCAAAAGCAAGTTCATAGGTGGTATTTGTAGTAAAATGTTGTGTTTTTGGATTTTGAAAAACACTACCAATTACAGGAACATAATCTTCAATGTCTGCTTCTCCCGCAATTAAACCGAGTGTTTCAACATGTCCAGTCAAGTCGCCTTCAATATAGTTAGGGCTAATTCCATTTAATAAACGACTAAAAGTGGTTTTGCCACTACCGCTTTTTCCGCAAATAAGAATACACTCACCGGAAGATACTTTTAGGTTAATCGATTTTAAAAAAGTATCATCTGCATGAAGAAAACGAAATGAAGTATTTTCACTATTTATTGCAAATCGTTTCATAATAAACCTCCTATATCAATAACAATGGGAATGATAGCAATAACCATATAAATCAGGTCAACTTTAGTCATGCGGAGGTTGATAATGGACGTTTGTTTTCCCGGAATACTTAATCCTTTAGTTAAAGCAGAAATAGTCAAATCCTGTGCCACTTGACTTGCGTTCATCAGCAGTGGAATTAAAATAAACTCAAAGGTTTGTACGGGTTGTTTAATAAAAGCAATAGGACCTTTTTCAATTCCTCGAAAAGCCATCGCCTTTCTAATCTGATGATAATCTTCTCGTATTGTTGGAAAAAAACGAAAGATAACCGAAAAGGGTACAATAAAAAAATTAGGAAAACGCCATTTTTTAAATAAACTGATCCATTCCGCTGAGTGTGTTAATCTTAATGCATAAATGCCTATTATAATTCCGGGGATTAACTCCCGAAATCCATTAGCGACCATTGAAAGTGGGTAAAGCAACATTGTATTATCGATATTTGGCAAAATAGTAAAGGCTGTAAACAATTGCAGACTATAAACGATAACAATAATGAAACCCCATTTAAGTTGCTTACTTATAAAAAAAGGCATAATGAAAATAAAGACCGTGACTATTTCGATAAAAATACTGCTATCTAACAGTAAGACAATTTGGGATATTAGCAAAAAATAAAGAATTGTTCGCGGATCAAAATGGAAAACCATTAGACAATTCCTGCTTTTTTAAAATGTTTTTTCATCATTCGTTGACCAAATAAGCCACCAACAATAGCCGCAATGATAAGCAAAACAAAAACAACAATCCCCGTGTAATTAGCAATACTTGCAAAGACATTTTCAATATAAGCTGTATCTTTTCCACGTTCTCTGAGATTAGCTGCATAGCTATCTGGGCTAAATAACAATTGAACGACAGGTCCAGTAGTATTAAAAGAAAATACAATATAACTAATTAGTAGTCCTATCCTACTTTTGTACTTGAAAATATAGGCGATAATGTCTGCAAGTAGGGCAGAAATAACACTTGGAATTAAGGCAAAAGGAAATAATCCACTCAAAAAGAAAAATATACCTAAAACACTCCCCATAATCGTAATCGCGCCAAATTTAGGGACCTTTGCGACCATTAACATAAAAATCGTTCCAGCAAGCAAAGCTGCCATAACAGGAGAATAAGAATAGGAATAACCAGGAATAAGCAGTACCACAATCATTTCAGCGACGCCGACTAATATAAAATATAATGCTGTATAAATTCCTATAGAAATTAAATCCGATGTACGTATCGTTTTACTGCTACTTTTTTTCATAGTTACCTCCAATAAATTTTTCATCAATTTTCTCAGTTCATTATACGCTAGTTATAGATTTAATTATAGGAGGTTGGCATTCATTTTACATTTTTTACTTTATTTAGACGGTGAATAAGATTTCGTAGGTTAATCAGTATTTTTAAGAATTAATTTAATCATTTATGAAATAATATTTCATCACTACATATTTTATTTGTCTTGAAAAGGCTATTTTAGAAAAAATGTTTCAAAAATGTCTATAAACAATTGAAACTACGCTTTGTAAACGCTATAATAAAGGCGAGAGGAGGGAAAAGATGAAACCTGAAGAACAGCCATTACGAGGACCTAGGCTTTCTGTTAAAAGTAGTTTTATCGTATTTGCTTTTTTGTTACTTGGCGGAGTTATTTTTCCTTACTTGTTGACAATATTAGGTCTTAGTTTTAAGACAGGCGTTATGCTTACCTTACCAGTCAGTCTAGCTTTTTCTTTGGTATATAGTCATTATTTTATAGAGACTAAGCAAGGTTTTTGTAAGCGATTTATTTTGTTTTTTGTTGTAACTACGGTCATTTTAGAACTGATGTCATATGTCTGGTTAATAGAAGGGTTTATCTTCTAAAAAAGAAAAGAGGGGAAATATGTTAGACAAATTCACCCAATGGATTGAAAAATATCTGGGAGGACCGATGGCAAATATTGCCAACCAGCGTCACTTAAGAGCTGTCCGTGACGGGATTATTGCCGCATTACCCTTGATTATTGTTGGATCTTTTTTCATGATTGTCGCTTTTCCGCCACTACCTGAGTCGTGGGGAATTACACAGTTTTTGACCGCAAATGCTGAAACAATTTTGCTTCCTTATCGTATGTCTATGTATATTATGGCGCTATATGCGACTTTTGGTATTGGTGCGAGTTTATCCAAGAGTTATGATCTTGACCAAGTTGCGGGTGGAATTTTAGCAGTTACGGCTTTCTTACTAACTTTGGTTCCTGTTTCTATTCCTGAAGAAGCAACGGAAATAGCTGGTGTTGAAGGTTTTGTGCTTCCTATGGCAAATCTTGGCGGCGAAGGAATGTTTGTCGGGATTGTGACTTCGATTATTGCTGTAGAAATCTATCGTTTAACGGATAAATCAAATTTTAAAATTACAATGCCTGATCAAGTACCTCCCGCAGTTGCTCGTTCTTTTGAAGTATTAACGCCTACGTTAATTGTAATCTTGTTGATTGGTTCAATTACTTATTATATTGGTTTTGATTGGCATGCTTTTATCGGTAATTTAATTAGTCCATTAATTAGTGCGGCAGATTCATTGCCATCTGTTTTGTTATTAGTCTTACTAACAACTTTCTTTTGGTTCTTTGGTATTCATGGCTTAGCGGTTATTGGATCAATCGCTCGACCACTGTGGTTACAATTATTGGAAAGTAATTCCAGTGCATTAGCTACTGGAGAGCCTTTACCTACAATTGGAGCAGAGCCATTTTATCAATGGTTCATCTGGATCGGTGGAGCAGGTGCAACGATCGGATTAGCTATTTTACTAGCTTTTCGTTCAAAGTCGCAATATGGTTCAAAACTTGGAAAGACGATTCTGGCGCCAGCGATTTTTAACATCAATGAACCTATTATTTTTGGTGTACCTATTGTGTTAAATCCTATTCTAATGGTGCCATTTATTGGAGCACCTATTGTGTTAGCAACAATTGCTTGGTTTGCGACAAAACTAGGTTTGGTTAATGCCGTGACGGTGACTGCTCCTTGGACATTACCCGGACCTATCGGCGCTTTCTTGGCAACAAATGGAGATTGGCGAGCTGCTGTTTTAAATGTTGTTTTAATCATTATTGCTATTTTAATTTATTATCCTTTCTTTAAAGTTTATGACAAAAACGAACTCGCGAAAGAACAAGGAACGATAGAAAAGTAATTCAAAAGATGAAAGTTGTTTTGTTTCATACATTTTATCATTATTTGTAATTATTGGAGGCAGATTGAGCAAGTTGCCTCCAATAATTTAACGATTGGTGGCACATCGTCAAATGTCCCGCCGATATTTCTATGGATTGGGTTCACATCGTCAACTATTTCGCCAATTGCGCTATTTTTTGAAGTTAACCAACTAATTTTTATTTTCATTTATAAGAAACAATTGACGCAATTCTTTTTCAAAAAAATTAACTATGTTATAGTTAAGTAGTAATAACGCTTACATATTTTTTAGTTAAGGGAGATTTTTATTTATGGAAATTAAAGAAATAGTGCCTGAGGAATTATTAACCTCAAATGCTCATGAACTCGAACCGGGACAAGCGGAATTAATCGGTTATGCTAAGAGTACAGAAGATGTCAGCGATTTTATGAAAAAAGCAAATGAGGCTGACAAAAAAGTGATTACGATTGGGGCACATACCGGATTAACTGGTGCAACTTATCCTCATGAAGGTGAGTGGTTTTTAAGTTTAGCTGAGATGACTGATATTATCTCTTTAGATAAAGAAACATTAACTTTAAATGTACAAGCAGGGGTGACTCTGGCGCAAATCCGCCAGTATTTAGCCGATACGCCTTATTTTTATGCGCCAGATCCAGGTGAAAAATCCGCTACGATTGGTGGTACTGTTGGAACGAACGCAGGAGGAATGCGCGCCATCAAATATGGTGTAACACGCGATAATGTACGTGGCTATGATGTGGTGTTGGCTAATGGTGATATTATTCATGCAGGTAGTTTAAATCAAAAAAATAGTTCTGGTTACGACTTAAAAGATCTTTTTATTGGCTCAGAGGGGACATTAGGTGTTATTACTGAATTACAATTAAAATTGCGGACTAGACCACGTTATGAACGTTCCATGCTGGTTGGTTTTGAAAAATTAGATGATCTGGCACCTACAGTCTATGAAATTTTAAATTCGCCTGTAGAGCCCGTAGCATTGGAATTATTAGAGAAAAATTCGGTGGGTTATGCGGAAGATTATTTACAAGTCAAAATGCCCAAACAAGAAGGAGCGGCTTTTTTACTTTTGACATTAAACTCCAATGACGAAAAAGCTCTAAACCGTGAATTAGACGAAGTCCGTTCCATTGTTAACTCGGCAGGCGCGTTAAATATCCGGGATATTGATGAAAAAGAAGCAAAATTAGTTTGGAATATTCGCGATCATATCCTAACCGGAATTTATGCTGCGGCAACTACCAAAATGTACGATCCTGTCGTTCCCACTCGTTACGTTCCTGATTTAATTATTCAATCGAAAAAATATGCAGATGAGATGGGAATTTCAAGTGCGTTTTTTGGACATGCAGGTGATGGCAACATCCATATCTGCGTTTTACAAGAAGATTATGAAGATGTTCAGTGGAAAAAGATGTTAGTCGAATATGAACAAAAACTTTATCCATTTATTGCTGAACTGGGCGGTTTGCCTTCTGCTGAGCATGGTATTGGCTTGGAAAAGAAAGAGTATTTATCCCATTTTTACTCAAAAGAATACATGAATACATTAAAGGCGATTAAAAAAGCACTAGATCCAAAAAATGTATTAAACCCAAATCGAATCTTTGATTTGTAAAAAGGTTGACCTAAGTTCTTTGTTCAGGTATGATAAGCTCAATTACTAAACAAGAAAGGAAGAAACCATTATGCAATTAACTTACGCAAACAATTTAGCACAAGCATGGCAAAACTGGCGTAGTAGGTTGTATTGATGGATTCTTTCCATAGATACAACGATTTAGACGAGCAATCTAAAGCTTTGTATCTATGCCGGTTAAAATCAATCTTATGAACCGCATAGATCAATCATCTATGCGGTTTTTGTTTTGGCTCTTTGTCAAATAGTGTTGTTTAAGCAAAACCTTTATAAAAAGAAGGACTTCGGTTCTTCTTTTTTTGTTATTTTATAAGATCTCAAGAAGCCCTTGTTGAATAAGCACTCGCTTACGTAGATGATTAAAAGAACGAAAGCCAAAGGCAATCCGTTGAATTACTTTAATCAAGTTGTTTTTCCCTTCAAGTTTGCCGTTGGAATACGGTTGAGTAAAAGATAAGGTAATTTCTTTACGGTACTTTTGGAGGTGACGTAAGGATTTTTTAAAGGGTTCTTCTAATAAAGGCGACAGTTGATCAATGATAGCGAAAAATGGTTGCGCTTTGCCGTTTTCAAAAGCGTCAAGCAGATCTTGATAAACATCATAAGAAGCCTTAAGCACGGGATCAATGGTTAATAAGTAATCCACAACTTCCGATTCCGTCACATATTTTTGGCGAAAAAGAGGGAACTGTTTCAAATGGTCGTACCCCAAGTTTTTATGCTTTTTTTGGAGCTGTTTCCAGTATTTTTTTAATTTGCGATAATCCTTCATTTGTTGGGCGCTCTTTTTGTCCAGCTGGTTCATCGACCGAATCCGCTGCTGGTTAAAAGCTCGAGAAATCTGTTGGATAATGTGGAAATGATCCACAAGAATCTTGGCCTTCGGAAATACTTGAGGGATCATTTTTCCATAAGCCGAATTCATATCCATAACCACATGTTGGACTCTTTTCCGCGCTTGTTGAGTAAATCGTTGAAAGTAAGCAATCAGTTTGAAATTGCGGCGATCGTCCAAGATATCGATAATTTTTCCTGTCTGAGCGTCACTGAAGATAAAACACATGGCTCCTTCACAGTCCTTCGTGCCTTTGAATTCATCGATTAGCAAATGTTTCGGTAAATGGTTGGGATTGAATTTAAGTCCTTGATAGAAGGTATCCAATACGCGTTCCACAGTTTTAAATGAGACCCCATAGCGTAAAGCAATATCTTTCATCGATAGTTTTTTCTTCAAGTCTATCGCAATGGCAAACTTCAAGGCTTGCGAAATATAACAGTCTTTGGCGATATAATAGGTCCTGGCACTAAAAGTATGATGACAGGATTTACAATAAAATCGTTGCTTAAATAAGCGTAAAACGCTGGGCACTTCCTGATAAGGAATTAATTGAATATCCGAAGCCTTTGGCGAATGTTTAATAAGAAGATTCTCTTCATTTATGAGGCCACAACATTCGCAAGCTTTCGGGGTGTAGGTAAGGACACCGTAAAAGACATTCGTCATTCGATGATGAATGGGTTCTTTTTGAACTGCTTGAGCGGAAAAAAAGATGTGAGGGTCCTTAATATTGAGTAAGTTTTTAAGGCCTACATCTAGATTTTGATCTTTAATTTTGATATCTTTGTATTGAAGCATTTGTTTTCTCCTTTTATTTTGGTGTCCAACTTAATTATAAAGGAAACAAATGCTTTTTTGTTATATAAAAAATTAGTGTTATTACTAATTTTTTTAGTAACAACACTAAATATTATAGACCCTTTGTTTTTCAGCAATGATCGCAGGATTGTTGCTTTTTTTATTTGTTAAAACAAAGCAAACAAAGCGATCATATCAGTTTAATTCAATAAAGAAAGTAGGAAGGTAAAATGAAAAACAAAGGATTGATATTCAGTGTTGCTGTTATTGTGGTAGTTTTAGCAGGTAGCTTGTTCGCTTTTGAGTTAGGGAAAAGGAATTCGGGAAACGCTCAGTCTGAAGAAACGAAAAAAGTAAGTATTTTACAATATGTCAGTCACCCTTCATTAGATGATATACGACAAGGTGTGGAAGACGGCCTAGCGCAATCGGGTTACAAAGAAGGCGAGAATCTTGAACTCGAGTTTCAAAATGGTCAAGGCGATCAAAGCAAATTAGCGACAATGAGCCAACAATTAGTCGAAGGTAATCCTGACGCTCTGGTAGGAATCGCTACACCCGCTGTTCAGAGTTTAGCAAATGAAACGAGTGATATACCTATTATGTTAGGCGCTATTGCAGATCCAGTGGGCAGTGATTTAGTCGATTCTATGGAAAGACCAGGCGGAAATATGACCGGCGTTTCTAATCAAGTACCGATTGATCAACAACTGGATTTGGCCAAAGAACTTTTACCTGAAGCAAAAACAATGGGGATCCTTTATTCGTCCTCAGAAGATAATGCTAAACCACAAGTTGTAGAAGCCGAAAAAGAGGCGAAAAAGCAAGATTTTAAGACTGAAAGATATGCGGTTCCTTCATCAAATGAAATTCAACAAACGATCCAAGCCATGGACGATGTCGATTTTATCTATATTCCAAATGACAATACTATGGCTAATGCGATGTCAACCATTGTTAACGAAGCCGACAAAAAGAATATTCCCATTATTCCATCAGTAGATATTATGGTGGAAGAAGGCGGCGTCGCGACCGTAGGGATTGACCAACATGAATTAGGGGTAAAAACAGGTGAAATGACAGCTGATATCCTCAATGGAGATGATCCAGCTAAAACTCCTGTCTATGTTTACGACGAAGGGGAAACATATGTTAATCAAAAGCAAGTGGAAAAGTACAATATTGATTTGCCAAAAAATTTGGAAGATGAAGCAGAGTTTATAGATAGATAAAATTTAGTTTAATTCATGATGAAAAAAAGCGTGCTATGTATAAAGCAGCACGCTTTTTATAATTGTATTTTTTATCCAAGAAGTAAGTAGAATCTTCATTTAAAATCATGTAGCAATCCTTAGAGCTAAAATCTAACTTCTGAGTGTCGGTTACCAAAAAAGTACACTTTCAGCGAATAATCATGACTGAAATTGGGGCATTTTTAGCCATATAAGAAGCACTGGTGCCAAAATAGTCTTTCAGCCCATGCTTAGCGTGTGATCCAATAATGAGTAAGTCACATTGGGTTTGTGGCAAGATATGATGAATAATTCGTTCAGCAGGGGCACCTTCATCGCTAAAAAGTTTAACGGTTTGTACACCTTGGTCATAAGCATATTGCTGATACTTTCGTAGATTTTCTTCTGTTTTTTTACGTGCTAATCGCAAGTAATCATCATCCAAAGCCTGATACACGTTTATTTCATCCGATTCTAATATAGAAGCAATAACCAATTCAATATTTTCGTGAGCAGCTTTTTTTACGGCATATTGAAAAGCTTTTTGCGCATTGGCAGATTCATCGACTCCAACTAAGATGCTGTGAAATCCATTACCCATCATTATTCATTCCTTCTTTTTGTAGTTGTTCAAACTTTTTATTTCCCTTATATAACTCAATAATTGTCCATGCTAATAAGGCTAGAACAACAAGAATTAAAACATAAGCAATTCCATCTGCCCATAAAAGTTCTTGTCTAGTAGCTTGCGCTCCAAAAAAGCCTTCAATTTGGTCGGGTAAGCCGATTAAGTTCAAATAAGTTAACGCAATAACAGAAATCCAACCTAAAAACTTTACGATGGTACTATTGCGGAAACGTTTGCCCATTTCAGCTTGACTGTTTGTCATCATAAGCAGTGGGATGATTGAAAACGGTAGAGCAAAAGCTAGAAAAACTTGTGAGTTATTCATTAAATTGTTTAAGGCGGTATGCTCTTCTACGGTGCTTTTACCACTCGTGATAAGAACACAAATTAAGACGGGAACAACTGATAACAAGCGAGTCACTAAACGACGTAACCAAATGGGCATTCGCATATGAATAAAACCTTCCATGATTACTTGTCCTGTGAGCGTACCAGTAATGGTTGAATTTTGTCCAGATGCTAATAAGGCAACGGCAAATAATGTGGATAACAGTCCCGAACTGGCTACTTGAGATAATACGCCATTACTTAAGGTATTAGGGTCAGATAAAGCTTCGTAGAGCCCAAAAAAGGACGGATCTTGTACTGCGCCATCTTTAAATACAGCTACGCCCATAACCAATAACAAGGCATTGACAAGAAAAGCTAAAGAAAGTTGAATATTGGAATCCCAAGTAGAAAAACGAACAGCTTGTGCGACTTCTTCTTTGTTATCGTGATCGAGTTTGCGTGTCTGTGAAACCGCTGAATGCAAATACAGATTATGCGGCATGACCGTGGCACCAATAATTCCTAATGAACCTGTTAGTGGTGTTTGACCTCCAATATGCGGCGTTTGCGAAAAGGTATCCATTGTTGGGATAAAACCTGCAAACATGGCTCCTAAATCAGGCTTTGATAGAGCGACTTGGTAGACAAAGACAAATAAAATGACAAAAATTAAACAAACGACAATAGCTTCAATTTTACGAAAACCGATTTTGGTTAGCAGTAACAAGAGCAATACATCTAAGACAGTGATGAAAACAGCATATACAAGTGGAATATTGAATAACAAGTAAAGCGCAATCGCAGCTCCGATCACTTCAGCAATATCCGTTGCCATAATGGCTAATTCTGTCAGTACCCATAAAACGATACTTAAAGATTTACTTGTACGCGCACGAATGGCTTGAGCCAAATCCATTTGGCTAACGATTCCTAGTTTTGAAGACATATACTGTAAAAGCATCGCAATTAAACTGGAAATTAGAATAATGGACATTAATAAATATTGAAAATTTTGACCACCTGTAATAGAGGTAGACCAATTCCCAGGATCCATGTAGCCGACAGCGACTAAGGCACCCGGTCCAGAGTAGGCCAGTAAAGTTCGCCAAAATCCTTTTCCTTTGGGTACTTGGACGGTACTATTGATTTCTTGCAAGGATGCTCCATTGGTTTGCTCAATAATGGAGTGTTTTTTTGGTTCATCGCTCATAAAAATACCTGCTTTCCTTTAATTTCGTTTTTATCATACATCAAAATCCGAAATCTTAAAAGAATTTTTATGGCAAACCTAAAAAAATTATTTAACAAATTAAATATTCAAATAGTAATCTTCTTCTTTTAGAATGGGCGTCACCTTGGTAAAGAGATATTTAAAAAGAAAACTAAAAGCAATTGGAGCAACGGCAAAAGCGATAATAGATTTTAACAAAGTAACAAATGTCCAGCCATCTTCGGCCAAATTCATGTAATTAATCGGACCAATTAAGCCACTAAAACCAAAGCCTGCTGACATAGGTGAACCTTGAATATCCCATAAAGCAGCTAAAACACCGCAACATGCAGCAGTACAAATGATAGGTAACAAAATCAGTGGTTTTTTCAAGGCGTTAGCCATCGACATTTTCGGTGATCCGATAAAGTGAGCAAAACTTGTTCCTTTGGTATTCACATGCCAGCCCATGATTGCAAAACCAAATCCGGTTGCACAAATACCAATATTGGCCGCGCCTGAACCTATGCCGCTTAACGAGATCGCTAAAGCAATACCAACGGTTGTAATCGGAGAAACAATCAAAACAGAAAAAATAACAGCTAATAAAATACTCATAACAAGAGGTTGTAAATCAAGTAGTTGGGCGATCCCTTGTCCGATCCATTCCGTAATTTTTAAAATATAAGGCAAAATCAAGCGTCCAATAATGCCTGGAATAATCAAAGAAAGCGCGGGAATAACTAAAATGGTATAAGACTTTAACTTATTTCCTAAGAACAAAAGCATGCCACAAGCCATAGCGGCAGTTAGTCCTATGTTAATAATGTCGCCTGTACCTTCTAAAAGCATTCCATCTGGTGTAAAGTTAACGGCTCCAGAAGCAAAGATAGAAGCAAGTCCTACCGCAGCCGACTGTATCGGTGGAAATTTAAAGTTGATACCGATCAAAGTCCCAATAACAATTCCCATCATAGAATTAGAAAGATTTACTGCATTTAAGACGTTGATCAAAAACGGGAAAGTAGGTAAGAGTGCTTTACAAAGTTCAGATAATAAGGCGCTTGGAATTAAAACGATGACTGTACCAATGGCTAAGCCGTTTAAAATATTCATAATAAATTCTCTTGGAGTTACTTGTTGAGTCATAAGATTGTCCCTTTCTGAAATACAAATTTTTATAAGTAAAAGAATAGCACTTTTTCTGAATTTTTCCAATATTTAAACATTCCATATAAAAGTAGGATTTGCAATTTATAGAAACCACTTAAGTGGGCAAGTTAACAGAACTGCATCTGAAATACAAAGATGACTGAAAAAGACTTTTTCAGCTATCAACAAATACACAAATCAAAAAAGGAAAATCACTGAAATATGAAGAAGCGAATTAAAAATTAGATCGACTTCCTGCTCGTTGCTTTCTTAGTAAAAAAAATTTATACTTATTGCAACGATTCTTTCTTTATGATAAGGAGGTTCAATATGTCATTGACCATCAAAGATGTTGCTGAAAAGGCTGGCGTTTCCGTTACAACCGTATCGCGCGTGTTAAACAATCGTGGGTATATTAGTGATAAGACGCGGAAAAAAGTCATGACCACAATGGACGAATTAAATTATACGCCTAATGAAATGGCACGTTCTTTTTTAACCAATAAGACGCGCTTTATTGCACTAATTGTTCCAACAACTGAAAACCCTTTTTTCGGTGAATTAACGTTTCATCTTGAAAAAGAGCTGGCTAAAAAAGGGTATAATCTATTTATTTGTAACAGCTTAAATGATGTTGATAATGAAAAAAAATACTTACGCTTACTTCAAGAAAAACGGGTCGATGGGGTTATTGTAGGATCGCATAATATTAATATCAGTGAATATCAATACTTTGAGAATAAGATCGTAAGTATCGAAAGAGAATTAACAGCCCATATTCCTATCATTCAAAGTGATAACTATCTGGGGGGAAAGCTTGCTACACAAGAATTAATTGATAAGGGTTGCCAAAAAATTGTATGCATTCGAGGAGATCAACAGGTTACGACTCCAGCAAATGATCGTGCGGCTGCGTATAAAGATGTGATGAAAGAAAATAACCTTGTTTATAGTTTCAAGGAAGTTCCTTTTCAATTCACCGACCAAAAAAACGTGAACTGATTGATCAGCTTTTTACCGGAGAAACGGGATATGACGGTATTTTTGCTGGGGATGACATCATTGCTACGATGTGTATGAACAGCGCTAAAGAACATGGGGTTTCAGTTCCTGCAGAATTAAAAATCATCGGTTTTGATGGAACAAAGATTGTTCGGCAACTGAATCCAGAATTGACTACCATTGTTCAGCCAATCGAAAAACTGGCACAAAAATCAGTCGAAGTGCTATTGGCGTTATTAAATGAAGAAAAAGTTGAACAAGTAACCAAGTTACCAGTAAATCTCTTATCTTCAACTTCTAGCCAGTGATTATGTCCATTCACTCCTAACTAAAAAAGGTTGGGAGTGTTTTTTGATAAAATATGTTAAAGGGTTGATATATGGTAACGATTGACATATTATATTATTATATTTCGTAAAACGATTTCAAAATCGGAAATAATAAAAAATAATTAATTCTATTATGGCGTAGAGCAACTTTTAGGAAAGGTGAGGATGTTCAATGAAACAAACAAAAAAATGGTGGAAAGAAGCAGTTGCTTACCAAATTTATCCTCGTAGTTTTTATGATACAAATGGAGACGGAATTGGTGATATACGAGGTATTATAGAAAAATTAGACTATTTAAAAGATTTAGGGGTTGATGTAGTTTGGCTGAGCCCAGTTTATCAATCACCTAACGATGACAATGGTTATGATATTAGCGATTATAAAGCTATTATGAGTGAATTCGGGACAATGAAAGATCTTGATGAATTGATGGAAAAAATACACAAACGTGGTATGAAATTAATTATGGATCTTGTCATTAATCATACTTCGGATGAACATGAATGGTTTATTGAATCACGGTCTTCTAAAGATAATCTATATCGTGATTATTACATTTGGCATCCAGGTAAAAAAGATGGAAGCCGCCCTAATAATTGGGAATCTATTTTCAATGGTCCAGCTTGGGAGTGGGATGACAAAACAAAAGAATATTATATGCATATATTTTCTAAAAAACAACCTGACTTAAATTGGGAGAATCCAGAAGTGCGGCAATCGCTGTATGATACTGTTAATTGGTGGTTAGATAAAGGAATCGACGGTTTTAGGATTGATGCAATTACACATATCAAGAAAAAGCCTGGTTTTCCAGATTTGCCTAATCCATTGAAAAAAGATGTTGTGCCATCTTTTGATGCGCATATGAATCAACCGGGTATTGATAAACATCTCACAGAATTAGCTGAAGAAACCTTCAATAACTACGATATTATGACAGTAGGAGAAGCAAATGGTGTTGAAGTAGAGGATGCAGAACAGTGGGTTGGTGAAGAAAACGGTTATTTTGATATGATTTTTCAATTTGAACATATAAATCTTTGGGGAGATAAAGCTACTTTTGATCTCACAGAATTTAAAAAAGTGTTAACCAAGTGGCAAAAAGGGTTAGAAGGTGTTGGTTGGAATGCTTTGTTTCTTGAAAACCATGACTTAGTGCGTGCGGTTTCGTCAATGGGAAATGATACAGATATGCGTAAAACATCTGCTAAAGCGCTAGCAACGATGTATTTCTTTATGCAGGGGACTCCCTTTATTTATCAAGGGCAAGAAATTGGTATGACAAATGTTCATTTTGATTCTTTAGATGAATATGATGATATACAGTCAGTCAATAAAGCTAAAACTATGATTAAAGAAGGTAGTAAGCAAGAAGAAGCAATGGAATATATTTGGGAAAGTTCTCGTGATAATTCAAGAACGCCAATGCAGTGGAATTCTACAGAGCAAGCAGGATTTACAACGGGCACGCCATGGTTAAAAGTAAATGACAATTACGCAGATATCAACGTAGCTGAGTCTTATGAAGACCCTAATTCTGTTTATAATTTCTATAAAAAAATGATTGATATCAGACGTCGTTCAGAAACCCTTATTTATGGAACCTATGAATTAATTGAAGAAAAGCACCCATCAGTTTATGCCTATCTCAGACACGGTGAGCAAGAAGATTTTCTTATTATGGTAAATATGTTTGATGGTCGTGAAAAAATGGACTTTTCTAAATATAATCTAAAAGAACTTGTACTAGCTAATTATGAAGTTAATGATCGTTTAAATAATAGTATCTTATTACGTCCTTATGAAGCACGTATGTATAAAATTTCAAAATAGGAAAAAATATTTTGAATTTGAATTTTTTAAAATTAAGGGATTGGAAGATGAAAGTTTTAACATTAAATGTACATGGATGGATGGAAAAATTTGCTAGTAAAAAAATAAAACAACTAGCGCAAGTGATAGCGACTAAAGATTATGATGTGATCGCTCTTCAAGAAGTTAATCAGCCTATGAAAGAAGGAATGACTGAGCATAAGCGCTTTATAAAACCCAGTCAGGAAGTTAATCTCGTTCCATTAAAAAAAGGCAATTATGCAGGAGTTTTGGTCAAAGAACTAGAGAAATTTGGAAAGTACTATTTTTGGACTTGGAGCGCTAATCATATAGGATATGATAAATATGATGAAGGACTAGCCATTTTATCGAAAACACCACAAAATTCCCAGGTAATAAATATTTCTCAGTCTACAGAATACGATAACGTAGGCACTAGAAATATTTTAAAAAGTGAAATATCAATTTTTGATAAAAAATGGTTAATTTTTAATGGTCATTTTTCTTGGTGGGAAGATCCAGAAGATAATCAAATTTTCAAACATGAGTGGGATAGAGCCCAAATTGCCCTTAATGAAAACATGAAAGAAAACATTATTTTTATGGGTGATTTTAACAATGAAGCTAGCACTTACAATAAAGGATATGATTATGTTTTAAAAACAGCGCCCTTTTTAAATGATTCTTATACAATCGCACAAGAAAATTACGGGTATGCAACCATGAAGGGAAAAATCGATGGTTGGAAAACAACTTCTGATAGTAAACGAATTGATTATATTTTTGTTAGTGATAAATTAACTGTTCAAAAAAACCATGTCATTTTCAATCAAGATAATGAATCTATTGTGAGTGATCATTTTGGTGTTGAAGTCATAATATTAGAGTAAAAAAATATATTTATAAAGCTTTATTCATAGTAAAGCTTTATAAATTGTCCCTTTTAGAAATCGCTGTCAAAAATATCTGGATAAAATAAAAAAGGCATTAAAGGAGCTAAATAAAATGATGCAAAAAATACAACGTTTTGGTGGAGCAATGCTTACGCCAGTTATGCTATTTGCTTTTAACGGGATAATATTAGCTTTATCTATTGCGTTTCAAAATGAATCAATAGTAGGAGGACTCGCCGCTTAAGGTTCCTTTTGGAGCGATATTTGGGGAATGATTGAATCTGGCGGATGGACAGTATTTGATCATATGGAATTACTGTTTGTAATCGGTTTGCCTATCGGGCTAGCGAAAAAAGCTCAGGCGCGAGCAGTTATGGAATCTTTTGTTATTTATATGATTTGGAATACAAATATTAATTACATTTTAAACACATGGAACTTTGGCGTAGATATGAGTAATGTGGAAGATGCTATCGGTATTAAAGAAATTGGTGGCGTTGCGACATTGGATACTAATTTAATTGGGGCATTATTGATTTCTGGGTTAGCTGTATACTTACATAACCGATTTTTCGATACACCTTTACCAGAATGGTTAGGGATTTTCTCTGGTTCATCATTTGTGGTTATGCTTGGTTTCTTTATGGCTATTCCTCTTGCATTTTTAACTGCATGGATTTGGCCATCGATTCAAGACGTTATTTCTCAACTGCAAGGGTTTATGGCTTCTAGTGGAACAGCTGGTGTTGGAATTTATGTTTTCTTACAAAGACTTTTAATTCCAACAGGTTTGCATCATTTTATTAATCAACCTTTTGAATTTGGTCCAGCAGCCGTTGAAGGTGGGCTACTTAATTATTGGTTTGAAAATCTTTCGGAAATTGCTGCTTTTGATGGCTCAATAAGAGAGATATTTCCTCAAGGCGGTTTTATGTTACAAAATGCATCTATGTTTTTCTTTCCAATAGGTATTGGAGCAGCTTTTGTTGCTACTTCAAAACCTGAAAAATGGAAAAAGACAATGGCTTTAGTTATACCAACAGCTGCTACAGCAATGATTGCAGGGATTACAGAACCTTTTGAATTTACCTTCTTATTTTTAGCACCCCAATTATTTGCTGTTCATGCAGCATTAACATCTATCTTTGCAATGACCATATATGCGTTTGGTTTAGCTGGAGGATTCGCGGCAAATATTGGAGGTATTACGGGCGTTCTCTTACCAATGGCTGAAAATCATTTAGATGCTATTTTTATTTACTTTGCTAGTGGTATTGTACTCACTTTCATTTACTATTTTGCTTTCCGTTGGGTAATTTTAAAATTCAATTTAAAAACGCCTGGACGTGAAGAGGACGAAGAAGTACACATGTATAGTAAGAAAGAATATAAAGCTAAAAAAGCAGAAGAAAAAGGCGCTGCTTCTAGTGATGAAGGATTAAGCGATGTAGGTAAAAAAGCGTTAGGTTTTTTAAATGCTTTGGGTGGGACTGATAATATTGCTGATATTAATAACTGTACGACTCGTTTGCGAATTTCGGTAAAAGATCCAGATCAGTTGGAAAATGATGCTTTTTTCAAAAATTATGGTGCTTATGGCGTAGTTCGAAATGGGAAAGCTATCCAGGTTATTGTTGGAATGGAGGTTCCAAAAGTACGAGAAGAGTTCGAAAGGATAGTAAACGACAATGTTAGTTAATGTTTAATTTAAGGTTTGGTTTAACAAAAGTTTAGTTTATTTAGGAACAGGAGAAAAGTTATTTATGCTTTATACAATTGAAAAAGCTAATGAATTTATTAGAGGGAACAAGGAAACTACTGGGAAGAAATTTTATCCAGACTATCACTTTGCTCCTCCAATTGGATGGACAAATGATCCAAATGGTGTAGTTATATTTAATAATGAACTTCATTTATTTTATCAACATTATCCTTATAAAGCAGAGCATGGAGCTATGCATTGGGGGCATGCAAAAAGTAAGGAGGGTTTACACTGGCAAGATTTGCCAGTAGCACTTGCTCCCGATCAAGATTATGATAAGGGCGGTGTTTTTTCCGGGAGTGCTATTGAAAAAGATGGAAAATTATATGTGATGTATACAGGACACTTGCCAGATGAAACAGATGAAACGAAAACGCGTCAAAATCAAAATATAGCTATTTCAGAAGATGGTGTGAATTTTAAAAAATATGAGGGAAACCCTGTGCTAACGGAAGATGATATTCCTGCAGGTACTTCGGTCGTTGATTTTCGCGATCCAAAAATTTTCGAAAAAGATGGCATATATTATTCTGTGATCGGTTCTAAAACATTGGATAACAAAGGGCAGGTCATATTATACCACTCAGAGGACCTATTGAATTGGGAGTATGTTTCAGTTATTTTTCCGTATAACCCTTATTTAGGTACGATGGTAGAATGTCCAGATTTATTGTTGTTTAAAGATAAAGCTGTTTTTATTTTAAGCGCTATGGACTATGTTGATGAAAAAGGAAAAGTACACTCTCATATTTCTTGGTTAATTGAAGGTGAGATGGACTGGGAAAACTTTGAATTTCAACAAACATCTATAAAAGAGATGGATAATGGAATGGACTTTTATGCTCCACAAACAGTAAAATTAGCAGAGGAACGCTATTTAGCTATTGCATGGATGCAGAACTGGCAAGCAAACCGGCCAACTTACGAACTAGGTCATAACTGGTTTGGACAAATGACATTGCCAAGAATGATTACTGCTAAAGATGGGGAATTACAGCAAAAAGTCCCTTTAAAAATTTTTGATTTAATAAAAATATAAGAAACAAAATTAGAAAATAATGAGATTTCAATAGAAGATAGAAATTATATTGCTTTTAAAATAGCAGCAAATAATGTAACGCCTTTTGATTTGTTTTTTACAAATGAAGAGGGAGAATCTTTACAGTTCAGCTATTCTTCAGAAAAACAGGGCTTGTTTTTCTCTCGTAAAAATACTGCTTACCAAATAAGCGGGGAAGGTGATAGTTCTATGGAGGAATCTGATGTGCTAGCTATAGATACAAAAAAAGCTTTGTCTGTGCAAATTTTTCTTGATCGGTCTTCTATTGAAATATTTATAAATGAAAATGAGACAATCACAAGTACTTTTTATGTTCAAAAATCATTTTCTTTACTGCAATTAAACTCTCAAACAGAACATTTATTGGAAGATTTAGCACTGGGAAACATAGAATAATATTACTTAAATGGCTGCATCGATAAGATGTCAGCTGTTTTTTTGATGTAATTTTGATGGCGTAAAGTCAAGCAACAGATAGTAGAATAGAAAAAATTGTTCACTCAGAAGACGAATGAATAATAAAACTGGTTTGTTCAGAAAACTAAAAAGCGACTAAAAAATTAGCCGCTTTTATTTTTTGCTTTTATCTTCTACTCTTTCAAGGGAAACAATTTCATTTAAATCGTCAATGTCTAATGTTTCAGCGATTCTTACTAAGTAATCAATATATAAATACTCACGTTGTCCGCTAGCCAGACGACTTAATTTTGATTTATCAATATCAGCTTCAAGCGCAAGTTTTGATAAGGACCAGCCTTCTTTTTCTAGTAGTTCATGAATATGTACGACCAATTTTCTTTCTGTATACAAATAACCAGATCCTTTCAAAAGCTTGTTGCTTATATAAGTATCATAGGTTATAATAAGTTTGAAAACGTTGTCCTTAAGGGCAACGAATGAGAATAACCAACTATTTTTTAAAGGAGGAAAGGTTGCAGTGAAAATTTTGCAAGTATTTAGCCATAATGCTCTAGTTGCTAAAAGTGATAATGATGAATCAATGGTTCTTGTTGGAAAGGGGATTGGATTTAACAAAAAGAAAGGTGATCGTATAAATGAAAGCGCTGCCTCCGAGGTTTATGTCGAAAGCAAGAAGCAGCAGTTAGGGGAAACTCAGTAAAATTGATTTATTTATCTTCAATGGTAAAAATTTCACGAATGTCAGTAATATTTAATGCTTCAGCAATTTTTATAACAAAGTCAATATTGACCCGCTTGCGTTTGCCACTAGCTAACTCACTTAAACGAGCGATATCAATACCAGATTGGCGAGAAAGTTCTCGTAAAGACATATTATATTTTTGTGTCAGGTCATGGATGTGAATCACTAATCTTTTTTCGCTTTGCAAAAAACTCATCCTTTCATACTGTTATATACAAATATCATAAGCTAAGAATAAAAAATTAGCGTTGCTTGTTTGGGTAACAAAAAGTATTTTATCAAGTTGAAAAACTATTGCTAGTGTAAAATTAGCTCAAATTTTCTTCACATCACTATTATGTGAAAAAAATTTGAGCTTTTTTCTGGTGTAGTAAAGGCTAAAAATCGGTTATTCAGTTAAAGAGTCGTTTGCTAAAGAAGACGAGAATAGAGGTATCATGAGGTGTTAATATTTAAAATGTATAAAAAATAAGTCAAGCAAAGAGGTAAGCTCTTTACTCGATTTATCTTTTTAATTGGATAAACAGTTTTTTTATTAATTATTTTGATATTAATCTAACAAAATATTCTTCCCACCTGCTTATGTTAGATGAGCAATGAAATTGGGACTAATGAGGTTAAAATTTTCGCATAATAAAACATATCAGTAAAAAACTTTTCACTTTAGTATAAAAGTATCAGACCAAGTTTGAATGATATTTTTCTTACTGTCTGCTAGTGGATAATAAACGCGCATTAATTCGCAATAAAGTTTGTAAGGGTGATAAAAGTCTAAGCGATGTTTGATACCTTTCACTTTTTCAAATTCGAAATAATGATTTTGAATAAGCGATAGGGACATTTCACCCCAGTCATCTTTGCTAGTGTATTCTAGCATGACTTTCATGACCGCTAAAAACATTACATACTTGTTCATGTCATGATCTGTTTCTAGCGCTTTTTTTTATCTTCTCTTGGATTGCTGCAAAAGGTGCGAGCATTTTTAATTTCATAGGGAAATGCGATCACTATTCATATGAACATCTAAGATAAATTTGCTTTGGCTGCTTTTGAAAACAGATTTGGAAAATTCAAAAGCGCGTCCTTTTTGATCGTAAGCAACCTGTTCAATGACCAGAACTGGGCTAGCTTTTGCTATCTCTAAGGCTTTGCTTGCTTCCTCACTAGCTTCTTCAGCATAAATTGTACGATGAGCGTCTGTTAACTGTAGTTTTGCTTCTGTACCTAAATAATGGTAGATAGAATCTTGCAATATTTTTTTATCAAGGGGCGCGATATATACTGGCATTATTGTGTGTTCGTAACTATACAATTGATCATTAATACTACGAACACGTTTAAATTCATAGACAGGACTACTTGCTTCAATTCCTAAATTTTCCTGCTCGTTTTTTTCAGCTAGACGGGCATCAAAGTGTAAAATCTTACTCGTGATTTTTTGATCGCGGTGAGAATAAGTTGTTCCGATAGGTAAGTCTAAGGGTAAAAGATCGCTAGTATCAGTGTTAATTCGCTTGCGCACATAAGTACCAGAACCTTGTTTACTAAAAATAAGTCCTTCATTTTCCAATAGGTGAAGGGCTTTTTTCAATGTAATTCTTGAAACATCATATTTTTTTGCAAAAAAATCTTGCGTGGGCAATAAAGTGCCGGCACGATAGTGATTTGTTAAAATATCACGTTTAATATCAGAATAAATATCATGGTATTTATACAATTTGTCCACCTCTAAAATATAATTTGTATATACTTATTATAAACAAAAAATATAATTTGTAAAGCTTAATATTAAATTAGATATTTACAAATAAAAAAATTTATATATAATAGTTTACAAGGAAGGCGCTTTCTAAAATTTATTTAAAGGAGAAAAGAAATGAAGTTTAATGTTGAAAAATTACAAGAGCCTTTACTAAAGGTATCTTCTTGGGTTGAAAGTAACACGATTTTGCAAGCGATTAAAAATGCATTTGTTCGAATTATTCCCTTTACAGTCGTTGGATCTTTTTCGAATTTGATTCAAATGCAACTGGATGCATTAATAGATAATCAAAATATTACTAATCCAATTGTTACTGGAATTAGCGAACTTTTTGGTTATTTGGGTAATGCGACCTTAGGAATTGTGGCGTTAATTGTTGTATTTTCCTCGTCCTACTCTTATGCCACAGAATTAAAAAGGAAAGAAAAAAATAAAAATTTAAATCCAATAATTGCTACACTTTTAGCTTTTGCTTCTTATTTTGTAATGGTACCTAATAATGTTAACTTTGAAGATCCCAGTGCCGAAGTTATTGAAGGATTTGCGAACTCATTTTTTAGTTATGAAGGAATGTTTACCGGACTTATTGTAGGAATGTTATCCGTAGCGTTATTTGCCAAATTTACCCGTAGTAAATTTACGATTAAAATGCCTGGCAGTGTGCCACCGAATGTTTTCGATTCATTCTTTTCTTTAATTCCAATTAGTGAAGTATTGCTGATTTTTGGTGTTATTCGAATTATTATTCAGTCTTTAGGCTTTGCTTCCTTGTTACAAATGATATCAGAAGTACTTATTGCACCTTTATTAACAGTAGGTACTGGTTTGCCAGCAATTTTAATCGTTATTTTACTACAACAAATTTTATGGTTCTTAGGACTTCATGGTTTCAACATTGTTTGGGGCGTTATTTCTGCTTTTTGGTTACCGATTTATCTAGAAATTATCGCACAATTTGCTGAAACTCAAAGTTTTGCGGGTATTGAAATTGCGCCCAATACCATGACCAACGTTTATGCGATGATTGGTGGTTCAGGCTCAACGTTTGGTTTAATTATTGCTATGTGGATGTTTGCTAAAAAAGGTGAAAAAGAGCGTGAAGTCGCCAAGTTGTCACTTATTCCAGGACTTTTTGGGATCAATGAGCCTGTCATTTTTGGTTTGCCGATTGTTTTAAATCCGATTATGTTTATTCCGTGGGTATTGGTTCCGATGATGAATGCAATTATCGCTTATATCGCGACCAGCCTTGGTTGGGTTGTACCATTGGTTGTTTTAAATTCAGGAAATGAGCCGCTCTTTGTAAGTACATGGATCTTGGGTGCTTTCCGTTTGAGTCCCGTTATTTTGACCGCTGTTTTAGTTGTATTAGATATTTTCCTTTACGCGCCATTTGTGATTATCAATCAAAGAAGTACTCGTAGACAAAACGCGGAGATGGCTGAGTCATAAAGTGAAAGGGTTGAAAGGATGTCTAAAAAATTTGTAACGTTACTATCTGTCGTTTTAGTAACTGTTTTAATCATAATAGGAGCGATATATTTATTTAACCAGTCTACTGAAAATTCTACGCAAAGTGCTAGCCAAGATTCAGCGATGACAAAAAAAGAATATAATATTTATCCTAACCCTCATACTATTAAATACGGAGAAGAAGAATTAGCGATTAATCAAGCAGCGCAAGTGATATATGATGATACCATCGATGATGTTACTAAGGATAAAGTAAGTAGTATTTTTAAAGGACAAAATCTACCTGAACCCACAGTCGCTGATGAAGCTTCAGAGGGGCTATTAAATATTTATATAGGCACAAAAGATTCAGATGGCCCGGCTGAGCAGCAAGCAGATGAAATTGTAGCCAATAACGATCAAATTTTTGACTATAATGACGCTTATCAATTAGCTGTTGATGGAGATTCTATTGCGATTGTAGGAAAAAATACGGACGCTGCTTTTTATGGACTGACAACACTAGAAACTATCTTAAAGCAAACAAAAGATGATGTGATTCAGCAAGTTCAAATAGCAGATTATGCAGATACTAAAATTCGAGGATTTATTGAAGGCTATTATGGTATTCCTTGGTCCAATGAAGACCGCAAGTCATTGATGAAGTTTGGCGGGCAATTCAAGACGACGTCATACATTTTCGCACCTAAAGATGATCCTTATCATAGAGAAAAGTGGGATGATCTTTATCCAGAAGAAGAATTAGAAGAAATTGGCGATATGGCTGAGGTCGGAGAACAAAATAAAACAGATTTTGTTTGGTCAATATCACCGCTAGGAGAAGTCGCTGAGATCGCACAAGATGAAGGCGAAGAAGCAGCAATGGATCTGTTAGATGAAAATAATGAAAAACTGTTAGCTAAATTCGATCAGTTGTATGATGCAGGTGTGAGAGAATTTGGCATTTTAGGTGATGATGTTGGCGCACTTCCTCTTGATTATGTGGTTGCACAAGTCAATGCTGTTTCTGAATGGGCAGAGGAAAAAGGAGACGTCAAAGATACGATTTATACGCCAGCTGCCTATAATTCTGATTGGGCCTGGGATGATGGTGAAGAGTTAAATACCTTAGAAGAAAATTTTGATGACAATGTTCATATTCTTTGGACAGGAGCTAATACCGTATCGCCAGTCACCCAAGATACTGTTGATGATTTTAAAAATCTTGATAATGAGGGTAACGAGAGAAGAGATCCTTTGTTTTGGCTTAACTGGCCGGTAAACGACGTGGATATGGAGCGTGTTTTCTTAGGAAAAGGCGATATGCTTGAAACGGGCGTAGATAATCTAGCAGGTGTAGTTACGAATCCGATGCAAGAAGCTGAAGCCTCTAAAGTCGCTATCTTTGCGATTGCTGATTATGCTTGGAACAATGAAGATTTTAATGATCAAAAAAGTTGGCAAGATAGTATGCAATATATTGAACCCAACGCTACTACAGCTTTTGCTACTCTTGCCCAACATATGACACACTCCGATCCTGAGGTAGGGCTAGAAGCAGAAGAAAGCGAAAATATTAAAGATTTACTTGATAATACGCTTGAAAATGTTCAAAATGGGGAATCGATTCAAGAAACAGCCCCGAATTTAATTAAGGAATTAGAATATATTGCAAATGCTGGAGAGATCTATTTAGATCAAGCGAGCAATGAGAAGCTAAAAGACGAATTAGAACCCTTTGTACGTGCATTACATGACATGGTATTAGCTGATGTTGAATTTATAAAAGCACAAGAAGCACTTGATGACGGCGATAGCGATCAGGCGCAACAATATTTTGACAAAGGTCAAGAGTTAAGGGAAAAAAGTTTAGATTATGATCGACCTATGCTAGAAGGAGAAGATCCGACAAAAGCAAAACCTGCTGGAAAAAGACTGCAACCTTTTAGCAATGAACTAGAAGATGCAGTAAAGAATAATTTAAATGAATAGATTGATTTCTGAAATTTACCTGATTTATGGGTGGATTGTTCATAAGTCAGGTATTTGTTTACAAAGTAGCTTAATATAAAATAGTTTTAAATATGAGATGAAGGAGTGTCGTTTTTGACGAAAGTACATGTTGTTGCACATACACACTGGGATTTTGAGTGGTATTTTACTCGACAAGAAGCAAAAGTACAGTTTGCTTTTCATATGGATGAGGTCTTTACTGCTTTAGAAAATAACCAACTGGATTATTATGTTTTAGATGGTCAAATGTCAATTTTAGATGATTATTTAGCAGATTTCCCGGAGAAAAGACCCGTTGTTCAAAATTATGTTACTGCAGGTCGTCTCTTTGTGGGGCCATGGTATACGCAAATTGATGAAATGGTAACTAGTGGTGAATCTATTATACGTAATTTGCGTTTAGGAATGGATAGTGCAGATGAATTAGGTGCAGCAATGCCGGTCGGTTATCTGCCAGATTCTTTTGGGCAGTCACAAGATATGCCTAAGATTTATCATGGATTAGGGATTAATCATGCGCTCTTTTGGCGCGGGACACCTAAAGAAGTAGATACACGTTATTTTTACTGGCGTAGTAATGACGGATCACAAATTCTTACGGCCAATATAAAAAACGGCTATTTTGCAGGTGTTGATTTAATTGAAACGGATCAATTCAAAATACTAATACAAAACATAACATCAGAGACAAATGATGAACCAGCTTTATTACTTGTTGGTGGTGATCAGCGCCCGGTTGATTTTAACTTAAAAGAACGGATTACTAAAGCTAATACTACAACTGATGATGGCGTTGAATTTGTCGAAAGTAACTATCCTGCGTTTTTTGATCAACTTGAAAAAGAAGAATTAAAAACAATTTCTGGGGAGTTTATTGATCCTTCCCTTTCAAAAATTCATCGTGGTATTTATTCCTCAAGAGCGGATTTAAAGCAATTGTATGATCGTTTAGAACGAACAATGATTTATCAGGTAGAACCTTTATCGGCAATGGCTAGTCAAAAAGGACTTGAACTTAAACAAGGCCTAGTAGACGATATATGGAAAACGATTGCTAGAGGACAGGCCCACGATAGTTCTGGTGCTTGTAACAGCGATAAGACCAATCAAGATATCAAACAAAGAGGTCTTAATGCTTTACAAATGGCAGAATCTTTACGAGATTACTTACTGCGAAAAATGAGTATTTCTGTTGCAGATAATAAATTAAACGATTTATTTATTTGGAATCCTTTGCCGGTTGAAAGTAAACAAATACGTCAATTTAGTATTTCTACTAAAGCAGCTGATTTTTCTCTTTTCGATCAAAATGGAGATCCGGTACAATTTGATATCATTAGTCAGGAAAGGGAAAATGCCGCTGTTTTGCGTCGTAATCCTGAAGAAATGGCAAATGATTTCTATTATCTAAGCGAAATTGCTTTTTTTGTAACTGTTCCCGCGACAGATTTTTACCAATTTCATATTGAAGAAGGAAAAACGACAGCATCTCAATTGTCCAGCGCTGATAATACTATTGAAAATGAATATTATATTTTAAGTTTTAATGGTCATGGTTTGGATTTATATGACAAGAGTAATAAGAAAAATTATGCTGATTTTCTAGCTTTTGAAGATGGTGGAGATGAGGGGGATAATTATGATTATTCACCAGCTTTTGCGGATTGGATACTTGCATTAGACTTTAGTCAGGCAGAAACAAAAGCGAAACAAGGTAATTTTGTGAGTACTTTAGCATTGAATGGAGAATGGCTGCTTCCTTATGATTTAACGGCTAGAAAAGAACACAGCTTAAATGGTGAAGTTGCTTATGAATTATCTTTGACACTAAACAAAGAAGAAAAAGCAATTGATATCTCTTTACAAATAGACAATCAAATCTTAGATCATCGACTACGTTTAGTGTTTAATACAGATGTTCAAGCTGATTATTCCTATGCAGATACTCCTTTTGGCGTTATCAAACGTCCGGTCGAAGATCCTCATTTAAAAGATTGGCAAGCGATTGGCTATAAGGAAGAACCAAGCAGTATGCGTCCTATGATCCACTTTGCCAATACGCATAATGATGAATCAAGCTGGTCATTTATCAGCAAAGGGGCAAAAGATTTCCAATTAATTGGTGAAGATTACAAACAGTTAGCAGTGACGGTTTTAAGAGGGGTAGGTTATTTAGGTAGACCCGATCTATTTAGACGTCCCGGAGATGCTTCGGGCTTACAAACGACGGTTGTTCCAACACCAGACAGTCAACTACAAGGAGAGTTTTCTTTTAAAGGCCGTTTAGTTATTGAGGAAAACTATGACGCAACTGCACTGGAAAATCATTATGTACATTTAACACAAGAAGGACTTTACTATCAAAGACAAAATTTAAATCAGTTCACTACACCTATAGAATATTTTGCGATTAATCAAAGTAAACATTCGATTGCACATGATCGCTTATTTGAACTTGAAAACTTGCAAGTCGTTTTTAGTAGTATGCAGATAACTAAAGATCAAACAGGTTATGAACTACGTTTATATAATCTGACAGATCAAGAAGTTTTAGTCCCTGGCAATATTATTTGCCAAAAGACAAGTAGTATTTCTCAGTTGAATCTAAGAGGGCAACAATTACAACAGTTGGCGATGCAAGTCGATCATTACCATATGGAAGCTTTTGGACCAGGCGAAATACGGACTTACGGTATTTATCCGCAAAATGATTAGAAGAGAGGGATGAAATGATTGATCAAAAACATTTGATTGATAAAATAACTAATTACGCTGACACAGTAAATTTATATTCAGAAAAAGCGACAAAGTTATTTCGCCATGCGTTGATTGATACAATCAGTAATACTGTTTCAGTGCAAGATGATGGAAATATTTTTGTGGCAACTGGCGATATCCCGGCGATGTGGTTGCGTGATTCAACTTTTCAAGTATTGCCTTATCTTCAGTTAACAAATAAAATACCCGAGATCAAGGCGTTATTGCATGGTGTGATTAAGCAACAACTTAGCTTTATCCAACATGATCCCTATGCTAACGCATTTAATAAAAGTGCAAATGGTGCGCACTATAGCCAAGACCAATCAAACATCCCCATTTCTGATTGGGTCTGGGAACGTAAATTTGAAATTGATTCTTTATGTGCACCTTTATACCTGTCTTTTCTCTTATATGAAAAGACAGGATATAAAGAGCATTTAACAGAGGAATTTTGGAAAACTGTAGATCAAATTTTAGATGTTTTTATTACTGAACAACATCATGAAGAATCAGATTATTATTTTAAAAGAACCGATTGTCCCCCTTCAGACACTTTAAAAAATGATGGACGAGCTTCTCCGGTTCAATATACAGGTATGGTCTGGAGCGGATTTCGCCCGAGTGATGACGCCTGTGTTTATGGCTATTTTATTCCTGGAAACCTATTTATTGTTTCAGTTTTACAAAAATTACTAACAATTATACCAGAAAGTTTCACTGCAGTGCAGGAAAAGATGACTACTTTACTTACTGAAATCAAAAAGGGGATACAGGAGTTTGGTCAAATGACAGTAGCAGGTGAAACTGTCTATGCTTATGAAGTAGACGGTTTTGGCAATCAATTATTTATGGATGATGCCAATGTTCCAAGTTTGCTATCTCTACCATTTTTACGTTTTTGTGCTGTAGATGATCCGTTGTATTTATCTACTCGACATCAAGTATTAAGTAGAAATAATCCCTTTTATTATGCAGGAAAATATTTGGCAGGTGTTGGTAGCCCTCATACGCCAGAAGATCACGTATGGCCCATAGCACTTGCTATGGAAGGATTAACGACACAAAATATTGAAAAAATAAAAGCTAAAATTGATTTGATTTGTGCAACAGACGCTAATACAAATCAGTGTCATGAAGGCGTATTTGTAGGTGACCCTAATCAGTATACAAGAGAATGGTTTTCTTGGTCGAACATGACCTTTTGTCAGTTGGTATTTCATTACTTGTCATTTTGTCGTGAAGAAGATGAGGGAAATTTATGAAGAAAAACTGATGGAAAAAGAGTAAAGAAAAGTCTGAAGAAATGTCGAACGTTATACTCAATTCGCATTATTGGAGGTAACTTCTCTGATGTGCCACCAATATTTCATGGATTGGAGGCAACTCATGCGATGTGCCTCCAATAATTTATGGATTGGAGGCAACTCTTGTGATGTGCCTCCAATAATTTATGGATTGGAGGCAACTCTTGTGATGTGCCTCCAATAATTTATGGATTGGAGGCAACTCTTGTGATGTACCACCAATATTATATGGATTGGTGGTAACTCACGCGATGTACCACCAATATTATTAAGATTATAAAGTTTGCTTAATACTAATACTTTAGGAAGTGAATAAGATGGACAGAGAAAAACAAATTGAAATCTTAGCAAATTTGATTGCTATAGATTCGGTGGATGATAATGAGGCGAAAGTTGCTGACTATATCGCTTCTTTATTTGAACCTTATAAGGATCGTGAAAATGTAGACATCCAGCGAGTAACTTATGCACCGACTAGAGATAATTTAGTTGTTACGATTGGTACAGGTGAAAAGATTTTAGGATTTTCTGGTCATGAAGATGTTGTATCTCAAGGGGATTTGTCAGCTTGGAACAGTTACCCCTTTAAAGCTGAAATAAAAAATAATAAATTATTCGGACGCGGTGTCACAGACATGAAGGGTGGTTTAGCTGCTTTAGTAATCACCATGCTTGATTTTCTTGCAGAAGATTCAATTCCTGGAAAGATTAGACTGCTTGCGACAGTTGGTGAAGAAACTGGAGAATATGGAGCAGCGCAGTTAACGAAAGCAGGTTATGTTGATGGTTTGGCTGGTTTAATTATCGCAGAGCCTACCAATGAAATGAAAGAGATGGGGATATCCTCTAAAGGTGTTATTGATTACGTCGTAACATCCATAGGTAAGGGAGCTCATAGTTCTAAACCAGAGGATGGCATAAATGCTATTGATCATTTAATTGATTTTGCTAATGAAGTAAAACCACTAATGGAAAATTTTGATAAAACTGATCCTATTTTAGGGAAGTTAACCCATGTTCAAAGTGTCTTTCATGGTGGGGAACAAATTAATAGCGTCCCTGTAAAAGCGATCATGAAAGGAAATATACGAACGATCCCTGCTTACCCTAATCAATTGGTTTTCTCTGCATTGAACCATTTAATTGATAATTTAAATCAGGAACCAGACTATAACTTAAGTATTGAATATATTTTTCCAGAAGAAGCAATGTCTGGTGATAGCAATGCAAGTCTAGTGAGGTTGATTAAAAATGTACATAAAAATATGTATCCTGATCCAATAAAAGTAGTCGGCCAAACAAGTGCTAGTGATGCTTCAGAATTTTCACATGCCAAAGGTGATTTTAGTATAGTGCAAATTGGACCAGGGAATAATAGCGAGCATCAAAGTAATGAGAACATAGACATTGACGTTTTTAGTAAATCTATTGCATTTTATAAGAGATTTGTAGAGGCTTTTTTTGAATAAGCCAGCTACAATGGTATTCGGTCTCTAGACTATTCGTTTACTATTCAATAAATAATTTATTATAGAATTAAACATGACTGATACTTGTTTAAAAATAAATCAAACTGTTTAAACAGAAGAATTAAAGCTTGTAACTCTGAAATAATAGGGTTATAAGCTTTTTATTTTTTGGCATACTTATTGCTAATATAAGGGTGAGGTGATGTTAATGAAAAAAAGATATTTAGTGGCGACACATGGAAAGCTAGCTGATGGATTTCAAAGCTCTTTGAATATTTTAGCAGATAAAGGAAAGAGTATTGAAGTCATTAATGCTTATGTAACTGATGAGGATTACACTCCTAAAATTACTGAATTTGTGCAAGGAATTCAACAAGATGAGCAAGCAATTATTTTTACAGATTTATTCGGTGGAAGTGTAAACCAAAAGGTAGTAGCGGAGGTACTTACACAGAAAAAAGAAAATATTTTTATTATTTCAAATACTAACTTAGCTGTTTTATTGACACTGATTGTAGGAAGTGAGGAAGAAAAAATAAACGCTGAACTTATACAAGAAGCTATAGAAGAAAGTCAAGTAAAGTTAGTTCCTACAAGCCAAACAGTAGAAAAAGACACATTTTTTTAGGAGGAAAAGCTAATGATAACACAAGTAAGAGTAGATGACCGATTGATTCACGGACAAGTAGCAATGGTTTGGACAAAAGAGTTAAACGCGCCATTACTAGTGGTTGCTAATGATGAAGCTGCGAAAAATGAGGTTACACAAATGACGTTAAAAATGGCGGTGCCTAATGGTATAAAGCTATTGATTCGTTCAGTGGATGAAGCAATAGATGTTTTCAACGACCCTCGAGGTAAAGATCGTCGAATTTTTGTCATCGTCAATAGCGTCAGTGATGCCACTAAAATCGCTCAAAATGTTGAATCTATTGAATCGGTAAATGTAGCCAATACTGGGCGTTTTGATAAGACAGATCCAAAATCAAAAACAATGTTATTTCCAAGTGTGCAATTGAATCCAGACGAGCTTGAAGCTGCAAGAGAATTATCTAAAATTGAACAAGTAGATAGTTATAATCAAGTTTTACCTACAAATTCCAGATACAATTTAAATGATGCTTTAAGTAAGCTATAGAAGGAGGAATTATAAACTATGTTGATAGAGGCAATATTAGCCGCGTTTGTCGTATTTGTCTGTTTTGCCGGAAATTATCTAACAGGCCAAAGTATGTTGGAACGTCCGTTAGTTGTTGGTCTTGTAACGGGTCTTGTAATGGGAGACATGAGAACTGGCGTTTTAATGGGTGCTTCTTTAGAAGCAATTTTCTTAGGAAATGTAAATATAGGTGGAGTAATTGCGGCTGAACCAGTAACTGCCACAACACTTGCTACTACATTTGCAATTATTTCAAATATAGAACAAAATGCGGCAATGACCTTAGCTGTTCCTATTGGGATGTTAGCAGCTTTTGTAGTAATGTTTTTGAAAAATGTTTTTATGAACTTATTTGCGCCTATTTTAGACAAAGCTGCTCGGGAAGCAAACGAAAGAATGATTATTACGCTTCATTGGGGTACTTGGGTTATTTATTATTTAATTATCGCTTCAATAGCTTTCATTGGAATTTTAGCAGGAAGTGGACCAGTCAACACATTTGTAGAAAATATTCCAGAAAGATTGATGAACGGATTAAGTGCTGCAGGAGGTTTATTACCAGCTGTCGGGTTTGCGATGTTAATGAAACTTCTATGGGATAATAAATTAGCCGTTTTTTATATTTTAGGTTTTGTACTTACTGCCTATTTAGACTTACCGGCTGTTGCCGTTGCGGTTATCGGTGTTGTTATTTGTGTAGTTAGCGCACAACGAGATTTACAGATGCGAGATATTTCTACCAATGGAAATAATAACAACAACGCCACAGGAACTATGACCAAAGAAGAAGAGGAGGATGACTTTTTCGCATGAAATTACAAGAGAATTTAAGTAAAGAAGAAAGAAAAATGATGCGCTCTGTATTTTGGCGTTCTTGGACAATGAATGCTAGCCGAACAGGAGCAACGCAATATCACGCCGTTGGTGTTATTTATACATTACTTCCGGTAATTAATCGTTTTTACAAAACAGAAGAAGAACGAAAAGATGCATTGGTACGCCATACCACTTGGTTTAATGCAACGATGCATCTAAATAACTTTATTATGGGCTTAGTTTCTTCAATGGAAAAACAAAATAGTGAAGATGAAAATTTCGATGCGAATTCAATTACAGCGGTAAAAGCTTCGTTGATGGGCCCTATTTCCGGTATTGGAGATTCTTTCTTCTGGGGAATTTTAAGAGTTGTCGCCGCAGGTATAGGCATTTCTTTAGCAAGTACTGGGACGCCATTGGGTGCTATTGTCTTTTTACTTTTGTACAATATTCCAGCTTTTCTGATTCATTATTTTGCTTTATATGGTGGCTATTCGGTTGGAACTAGTTTTATTCAAAAGTTATATGAATCTGGTGGTATGCAAATTTTAACCAAAGCTTCTAGTATGCTTGGTTTAATGATGATGGGCAGTATGACAGCTTCAAATGTTAACTTTGAAACGATTCTAGAGGTAAATGTCGCAGGCAGTGAAGAAACAATGCAAATTCAAGAATACTTAGATCAACTTTTTGTAGGTATTGTACCTTTAGCTGTTACACTGGGGGCTTTTTGGTTATTGCGTAAAAAGGTAAATGTAAACTGGGTGATGTTAGGCATTATGTGCTTAGGGATACTACTAGGCTTGTTAGGAATTGCTTAATATGACAGTAGCTGTATTTTTTGATGTAGATGATACATTACTGGATAACTATGCCGCATTTAAGGAAACATTGTTTGCTCTTTCTTCTTTAGAGTCTTTATCAGAAGAACAAATGCAAAAACTTTATAAAAATTTTCGATTTTATAGTGAGCTTATTTATAAGCAATATTATGAAACTCGCTTTATCAATAATATAAATGCTCGTTGGCAATGGGTCACAAAAGACTTAAATATGGCAAGTGATCCTTTGTTTTTAGAAGAACTAGATGATTTGTATCATAAGAACCAACAGAAACAAAAGCTTTCGAAAGGTTATATTGATCTATTTTCTTTTTTAGAAAAAAATGAGGTTTATTTCGGCGTACTAACAAATGGTTTAGAAAAAACGCAGACTAATAAAATTAAACAGTTAAATTTATTGAATTATATGACTCCAGAACGAATTTTTATTTCAGAAAGTTTAAATGATGCAAAGCCTAATTTTAGCTGTTTTGAAAAAGTAGAACAAGCATTACCTAAAATCATTGATTCATGGATCTATGTAGGTGATAGTTTTACAAACGACATCGAACCGTTATTAAACAGTCGTTGGCTTCCAGTTTGGTTAAATCGATTTAACGAGAAAGTAATGCAAGATAGGTATATTGAGGTAAAAGAAAAAGAAGAAGCTGTAATGACTCTGCGAAAATTAATTCATAGTGAAAATTTTTAAAATCTATTATTGACGTGAACAGTCTTCTTTTGGTGAATGTTCACGTCGATTTTTAATTTAGAATGATTTTTAAGTTTATTTTAGGTATCTTAATAAGATGGAGGTATAAACTATGAAATCAGAAACACGACAAAAGCTTGTGTCTACTTTAAAAGAAGCAAAAAATGGTTTAACCACAACTGAGATTGCTAAAATTGTGGAATTAAGTCGTTCAGTTACTAGCCTTTATTTAAATGAACTTTTAACAAATGGTGAAGTTATAAAAAAAGGAAGAAAACCAATTTACTGGAAATTAGCTATTTTTAACCAGGATAAAAATGAAGAAAATGTTTTTCAAAATTTTATTGGTAGTGAAGGAAGCGTGAAAGAAGCGATCAATAAATGTAAGTCTGCTGTACTCTATCCACCTCTAGGGTTACCCCTCTTAATTCATGGTGACAGTGGTGTGGGCAAAAGTTATTTAGCGGAGTTGATTTTTGACTATTTAAAAGCTAAAGAAGCTAAAGGAACAGAAAAATTCTTGGTTTTTAATTGTGCTGATTATGCTAATAATCCAGAACTTATTTCTTCAATTCTTTTCGGTCATACAAAAGGTGCTTTTACCGGTGCGGATACTGATAAAAAGGGATTGTTGGTGCAAGCAGATCAAGGCGTTTTGTTTCTTGATGAAGTGCATCGGCTATCAAATGAGAATCAAGAAAAATTGTTTCAATTTATGGATACAGGACGTTTTCGTCCGATGGGAGAAGAGGCAAAAACAGTCACTTCAAATGTTCGTTTATTATTTGCCACCACAGAAAACCCAGAAAAAGTACTGTTACCAACCTTTTACAGACGTATCTCGGTTACGATTCATTTACCTACTTTTCATCAGCGACCGCTCCTTGAAAGAATAGGGTTAGTTAAATATTTATTTTTCAATGAAGCTAGGCGAATTCAAAAGGATTTAAAAATAGGTCGAACGCTCTTTTTTAAAATGACAGAAGAAAGATTATCAGGAAATGTAGGTAGTTTAAGAAATGAAGTACGCATGTTATGTGCTGATCGGTTAAGAAAAAATAGCGAAGAAGAAGTGATACAAATTGGAGATTCACAAGAAAATGATTGGATTTATCTTTCACGTTCAGATACACTAACAGACGAAAATAAGGTAGTAGAAGAAAGACTAAAGCGTACATTTTTTAATCTATTTGATAAAAACGATCGTTTAGTTGAATTAAAAGAAAACATTTATCAATTTTATCAAAACTATTTAACCACGCTTTTTTCAAATGATAACGATTTTCTTTTTTATCATATAAAAAATAGTATTCAAAGTAAAAATAAGAAAATATTAGATAATGAACGATTAACAGAAGATGCTATTGATTGTTTATATAATATTATAAAGCTTAATGAAAGTAATGAACTTAAAGCAAAGCTTATTAAAACCAAGCAGAGATTACAAAGGGAATATCCAAGAACGGTCTTATTAGCAAGTAATTTGACCAAAGATATCAACCAAGAGATTAAAGAGTCTGTTGAAATAATACTGGGGATTTTGTTAATTGGTACGGTTTCAGAAGATATTCGTTATCATGCGCTATTGGTTGCCCACGGAAATACAACTGCCTCTAGTATTCAAGCAGTAGCCAATAGAATATGTAATGATTACATTTTTGATGCGATTAATATGCCTTTGACCTCTTCTATTCATGATATTGTTTCGCAAGTAAAAATCTGGCTTTCTGAAAGAGATACTTCGCAAGGGGTCATTATGTTGGTGGACATGGGATCATTAACGCAATTGTATAAGAGTTTGAAACCACAAATTTTGGGAGAATTGTTGGTGATTAATAATTTGACGACTTCTTATGCCTTAGATATCGGACAACAATTACTCAATGGAAAACTATTTTATGATATTGCAGAATCTGCTGAAAAGAATTTTAAAACAGAGGTGCAATATTTTGAAGGGTTTGAAGTCGATAAAAATATTATTATATCGAGCATTTCGGGCAAAGATGTTGCTAAAAAAATACAGTCTATTTGTAAAAAATATATAGATCCTGATATTAAGATTATCGTATTGGAATTTAACGAGTTGTTGAACACTTTGGATCTTGCGAATGATCAACAGGATTACTTAAAATCGACGATCTTAATTTTAAGTACTTCTTATCTTAGCAATAGAACGCATATACCTACAATGAATATGTTAGATGTTGTAGATGAGGATGCTGAAAAACAATTAGAGAATTCATTTAATACTTTAGCTCACCCTAATGATATTTCGAACATTTTAAATGAATTTATTCAATTTTTCTCCAAAGAAGGGTTATCCGAAAAATTAGGATTTTTAAACCCGGATGTTATTATCCGGCAAGTAGAAGATGTTGTGGAAAAACTTGAACGACGTTTTGATCTAAAGCTATCCGCGAAAATGCGTTTTAATTTATTAATGCATTCTGCAATTTTAATTGAAAGAACAATATTAGGCGTGGAAGATTACTCTGTTCCAGAAAATATTGAGGAGCTTAAGATTAATGGCAAATTATTTTATCAAAACGTAAAAAATGTTTTTTATTCCTTGGAACAGTTTTATAAAATTCAGATTTCTGATTGGGAACTTTACGTTATTTACGAGTTACTTAATTCATAGTATTTTTAAAGGTTAAACTACATTAAGATTAGGAGATGAAATAGCAAGTGTATCTTCGTCTTCTAATTTTAGCATCTTTAAATTAGTATAGTGATTCAAAGCAAAAATTTATTTGACTTTGAAAAAATAAAATAACATATTGACAAAAATAGTGGGAGAGTATATAGTATATCTGAAATCGATACCACAAAGGAGTTCTTTTTATGGCGACTATAAAGGATGTAGCTAGTAAGGCTAACTTGTCTGTTTCCACAGTTTCTAGATATTTAAACCATCATCCTTATATTTCAGATGATAAGAAACAAAGGATTAAAGCTGCCATGAAAGAGCTCGATTATATGCCTAGTTCGATTGCAACGCAATTGCGCTCTAAAAAAGGAAATACGATAGGTATTCTTGTTTCAAGGATAACGAACCCGTTTTTTTCCTATTTAGTTGATGCCATTGAAAAAGAAGCGAAAAAAAGTCACTATAACGTGCTGATTATGCAAACATATGATGATAAAAAATCAGAAATGAACATGTTAGAATTACTGAAACAACAGGTGGTTTCTGGGTTAATTATGTGTTCTGTAGAAGGAGATCCTGCTACAATTCAAAGCTACCAAGAATTTGGGCCAATTGTTTTGTGTAATGAAACGATGCGCGGAAGTTTGGTACCGACGGTTGTTACAGATCAAAAAAGCGCCGTTTATGATGCTATGATTTATTTAGCTGATAAGGGATATCAACAGATTGCTTACTGTACTGGCGGGACATTGACTAATGAAGGACATGGTCGTTCACGTACAGAAGGTTTCGAGCAAGCTTTACTGGAAAAACAATTACCTTTTAAAAGAGATTGGATTTTTCGACAAGTTCATACAAGCCAAGATGGCAATGATGTTGCTGACAAAATTTTTAATCTGCCCAAAGGTAAACGGCCGGAAGCTATTTTTACCAATAGTGATGAAGTCGCTATTGGTGTGATGGAAAGTATGTTGCAAAGAGGCTATAAAATCCCGCAAGATTTGGCTATTATAGGTTTTGATAATCAACCAGCTACTTCGATGTTAACTGTTCCTTTAACCACGATTGCTCAACCAGTGGCTGCTTTAGGGACTGAGGCAACAAATTTACTATTAGCTAAGATTGAAGATAGCAGCTATGAAGTTGATCAAAGTAAGCTAAAATTATCATTAATTAAAAGAAAATCTGCTTAGAAAATAAGTAAGATTTTCTTGTTTTATTCGTCAATGTGGTATCGATACCATAATAAAAGGAGTATTATTAATGCAAGAATTAAAAAAAGACTGGTGGAAAAAAGAGGTTATTTATCAAATCTATCCAAAAAGTTTTAATGACTCAAATGAAGATGGGATTGGTGATTTAGAAGGTATACGTCAAAAGTTGCCTTATCTAAAGGATTTAGGGGTGACAATGATATGGATTTGTCCCATCTTTAAGTCTCCTATGCACGATAATGGGTATGATATCGCAGATTATGAAGATATTGATCCTCAATTTGGCACTATGGATGATTTTGATTTATTACTAAATGACGCCAACAAAATAGATATAAAAATTATGTTAGATCTTGTGGTAAACCATACTTCTGATGAACATGAGTGGTTTCAAAAAGCATTAGCAGATAAGAACAGTAAGTACCGTGCTTATTATATCTTTAAAGAAGGTAAAGAACGTCCGAATAATTGGCGCTCACAATTTGGCGGTTCTGCTTGGGAAAAAGTTCCTGGAGAGGATGCTTATTATTTACATCTTTTTGGTAAAGAACAGCCAGATTTGAACTGGGAAAATCCTGAGCTAAGACAAGAAATCTATGACATGATTAACCGCTGGCTAGAAAAAGGAATTGCTGGTTTTCGCATTGATTCTATTACTTTTATCAAAAAAGACCAAGACTTTGCCTCTTTACCAGCTGACGGTGTGGATGGGCTTGTCTCTTGTAAGAGTAAGACACGTAACCGACCGGGGATAGGAGAATTTTTGAATGAATTAAAAAGAGAGACGTTTGAAAAATATAATTGTGTAACCGTAGGTGAAGCATCAGGTGTTGACTATAAGGATTATGAAGAATTTATCGGTAAAGATGGCTATTTTTCGATGATTTTTGATTTTCATTATGCAGATATTGATGTTGAGTCAGGAACAGATTGGTTTAAACGTTCCCATTGGCAAGTAAGGGATTTTAAAGAATTATTAGCGCAATCGCAAGAAACGATCCAACAAGCAGGCTGGGCAGCCAACTTTATTGAAAATCATGACCAACCTAGAGCATTGTCAAAACTTGTTCATCCAGACTTTCAAAACGCACGATCGGCTTGTGGCATTGGAGCACTCTACTTCTTCTTAAGAGGGACCCCATTTGTTTACCAAGGTCAAGAATTAGGTATGATAAACGCCGAAAGAAGAAACATTGAAGAGTTTGATGATATTTCTAGTATCGATAATTATTATCGAGGAATGGAAGAAGGCTATTCCAAAGAGGAAGCCTTGCATTTTGTTAATTTACGTAGCCGTGACAATACTCGTAGCCCTATGCCATGGAATAATGAAAAGTATGGTGGATTTTCCCAAGTACAACCATGGTTAGAAATGACAGAGGAATATCCTACAACTAACACACAAGGTAGTGAAGTTATAGCGTTTTACCAGAAAATGATTGCTTTAAGGCAAACTTCTGAAATTAGTCAGATTTTAATTCATGGTACAATCGAGTTTTTATCAAATGTAGCGGAAAATGTGATTGCTTATGTTCGTGAATATAACGGTGAACGTGTTTATTCTTTCACCAATCTTGGTACAGATGAAGAAGAAGTGATTTGGCCAAAAGATATTGAACAGATTTTTGTCAATACACATAACAATAAAAACCAAGACATAGGTAATATACTTTCACCCTATCAAAGTATATTGTTTAAATAACAAAAAAGCTAGACAACGCAGAAGGGATAAACTTAAAAATGGAAAAAAATTGGTGGAAAAATGCGGTGATTTATCAGATTTATCCGCGCAGTTTTCAAGATTCAAATGGGGACGGTATAGGTGATTTAAACGGAATTATACAAAAATTAGATTATTTACAATATTTAGGAATAGATGCGATTTGGCTAAGCCCTGTGTATCAATCGCCTAATGTTGATAATGGTTATGATATAAGTGACTATCAAACTATAGATCCTGAATATGGCACGATGGAAGATATGGATCGTCTGATTGATGAAGCGAATAAGCGTTCGATCAAAATTATTATGGATTTGGTGATTAATCATACTTCAAGCCAACATTTTTGGTTTCAAGAAGCATTAAAAGGTAAAGATAATCCTTATCATGAGTACTATATTTGGCGTACAAGTAATAACTCTGAACCTCCTAATTCATTAAAAGCTGATTCAGGAAGCGCATGGGAATATGTCTCTGAATTAGATGAATATTATCTTCATTTACATTCAAAAGAACAACCGGACCTTAATTGGAAAAACCCAGAAATGAAACAAGCAATTTGGGAAATGATCAATTACTGGTTAGAAAAAGGAATTGGTGGTTTCCGTCTAGATGTTATTGATTTAATAGGGAAAGAACCAGATGAGTTGATAACGAAGAATGGACCTGAACTGCATCCGTTAATTCATGAACTCAATCAACAAACCTTTGGAAATTATAATGTTGTTACCGTTGGAGAAACTTGGGGAGCAACACCTGAAATAGCTAAATTATATAGTAAGCCAGAAAGAAACGAGTTATCTATGGTTTTTCAATTTGAACATATCAATTTAGATAAACAAGCTGGAAAAAGAAAATGGGATTTAAAAGAACTTGATCCTCAAGAGTTACATCAAGTATTTTCGAAATGGCAAACCGAATTGCAAGGTGATGGTTGGAATTCATTATTTTGGAATAATCATGATTTACCAAGAATTATTTCTCGCTGGGGAGATGATTCGAAACAATACCGAGAACTTAGCGGAAAAATGTTAGCTATATATCTTTATTTTATGTCTGGAACGCCCTACATCTATCAAGGAGAAGAAATTGGGATGACAAATTATGAAATAAGTGATATTTCAGAAGTCAACGATATCGAAAGTAGGCAAATGTATTATGATCGTTTAGATAAAGGTTATCCAAAAGAAGAGGTTCTACAGTCAATCAATACCAAAGGTCGTGATAACGCTAGGCATCCGATGCAATGGGATCTTTCTAAAAACGCAGGTTTTACAACAGCTACTCCATGGCTTGCTGTACATCCTAACTACAAAAGTATAAATGTAGAAACTTCCTTAGCTAATCAAGACTCACTATTTTTCACTTATAAAGAATTAATTGAATTAAGAAAAAATAACTATGACATTATTAATGGAGAATATCAAACTTTAAATACTGGAAATCCAGATGTTCTTGCATATATTAGATATAACGATAATGAACAAATTATTGTTGTAGTAAACTTTTCAAAACAATCACAACAGTATAGTTTACAGACAAATTTAAACCATTCAAAGTGTTTAATTCATAATTATAATACTGGAATAGGCGGTTCTAAGGAACTACAAGCTTATGAAGCATTTGCTGTAAAAGTATCGGGAAATAATTGGTAAAAAGCTAGCATAGAATAATATAAAAACAAAGAGTATCAGATAAGCTATCAACATTTGAAAAGTTTTATAACAGCTTAATTTCTGATGTTCTTTGTGATATCGATACCATGTGAGGTTTTATTTTTTAAAGCAGCTATGAAACTGCTTTCTATATTTACTAAAAATTTTTAATAGCCACAGGGCTTATTAAGTAGGGGGACCATTGTATGGCGGGTCAAGATTATAAAAAAATCGGTCAAGAAATTATTGACAAAATTGGAAAAGATAACATTCAATCAATTACTCATTGTGCAACACGCTTACGAGTAGAAGTATACGATAGACAACGTATTGATGACGATGAAATAGAAAAAATAGACGAAGTTAAAGGTGTCTTTTTTAACGCAGGACAATATCAGGTGATTTTAGGCACAGGAATTGTTGACAAAGTTTATAAAGCGATAGTAGAAGAAGATCATACGATGGAAGAAAAAGAAGCAGAAGTAGATAAGGTAAAAGAAGAACATAATCCGATTAAAAAAGGCGTTCGTACATTAGCGGATGTGTTTGTGACAATTATTCCAGGGATTGCCGCTACAGGTTTATTTTTAGGTCTACAAGGTGTTTTATGAAATGAAAATGTTTTAAGCTTTTTTGGTACGACTCAAGATGCTATTCCTGATGCCGTCATGCTTTTGTTGGATGTTTTAACAGATACAGTGTTTTCTTTCTTACCAGCGCTAATTTGTTGGTCGGCGTTTAAAAAATTTGGCGGAACACCTATCGTCGGTTTTGTGATCGGTTTAATGCTGGTTTCGCCTTTACTACCTAATGCTTATGAGGTGGCAGATGCAAGTAGTAATGTTGAAGCTGTGATGGCTTTTGGCTTTATCCCGATCACTGGTTATCAAGGAAGTGTATTGACTGCTCTAGTTATCGGTTACTTGGGCTCGAAACTAGAGATTGCTACAAGAAAGGTGATGCCACAAGCTCTAGATATGATGTTTTCCCCATTTGTCGTGATTGCTGTAATGCTAATTACTGCTTTATTAATCCTAGGCCCTATACTACATCTTGTAGAAAACGGTCTCGTTTATGTAGTTGAAGCATTTATCCATGTACCTTTTGGTATTGGTGGTTTAGTCATCGGTTTTATTTATCCATTAGCTGTTATGACCGGTATGCATCACTTATTTATTACAATTGAAACGGCACTTTTGGGCTCAACTGGATTTAATCCATTGATTACGATATGTGCAATGTATGGATTTGCCAATGCGGCAGTTTGTTTTGCGATTAGTACAAGAGCTAAAAAAAGTCATGTAAAAGTTATTGGTACAAGTGCTGGTGTTACGCAATTACTCGGGGTTAGTGAACCCGGTTTATTCGGGATTACACTACGCTATGGTACAAGACCTTTAGCTGCTATGTTAGCAGGTTCTGCAATTGGTGGCGCTGTGCTATCTATGTTAGGGATTCAAGCGAATTCTTATGGTCTAGCAGTTATTTTATCTCCATTAATGTATATTTATGATCCATATCAATTAATTACTTATATTGCAGTAGGCGTTTTGACCTTTATTTTGACTTTTATCATCACTTATCTTTTTGCCGTTCCTAAAGAATTATTGGTTCCAGATACAGAATAAACAAAAAAATAAGCTTTACCGTTTTATTTAGTCGGTAAAGCTTATTTTTTACGTGCTAACTACTTTTATTTCCTAAAAGATAAGTGAGCCCGAACCCAACAATAGCAAGCAGTACAGACATTACTACTGTAAAAATACTAAAGGAGGAAGCCTCCAAAGTTAAACTAGAAAAAATAGCAATAGGAGAGGCCAGTACAAGACCGAAAATACCAGCGTAAGTGTAACTTGGAAAATGTCTAAACATCTGATCGATAAGTTTGCTAATAATGGCTATTCCAAATAACATTCCTATCCCAAAAAAAGAACAATAAATACCAAAAGTTAGAATCTCATTGATGTCAACAGCTCGTAGGGCATCGATAAAACCGTTGATCATGGCAAGGAAAGCTTGATACCATCCCAAAATCAACATGACTAAGGAACCACTAATTCCAGGAATCACCATTGAAGCAGAAGCGATAATTCCGATAAAAAACAGACCGAATAATGTAGGGAATTCAAGTGATAGTTCGTGTGTTGAAGTCCCCGATACTTCAGCAACACCCATCCAAGCAACTAAAACAAACATTGCTAGAAAAATAATCCAATGAGAATAATTGATTTTATTTTTTTGTAGATATAGTGAGGAACGAAATTCCTTCCACAAGATCGGAAAGCCACCTAAAATTAAACCGGTAAAAGTTGCAGCAGTGACTAAAGGATAGAAATCAAAAAGATAAGTGATCATCCTTGAAAAAAGCGCAACACCGAGTAATAATCCTATAAGAAGAGGAATAAAAAAGCGGAGACTTTTTTTCATTTCAGATTTTATAGTAGCGATGGAACGAATGATATCGTCATAGATTCCTAAAGAAACAGCAATTGTCCCTCCAGAAAGACCGGGGACGATGTTTGCTACTCCCATAAAGATTCCTTTTATGATTAGCCATATATTTTTCATCCAAATAATCTCCTAATTATATAATTTTTATTTATTTTAGCATAATTTTATATTTATCGGGATGCTTGTTATTCTATTTTTTGAAGTAAGCGTAATCACTTAAAGAATTTCTATAAAATGCTAGTTTTTTATCCTAATATTCATTAAAATAAAAGAAAAGGCATACATGAATTTTTTAGCTAAATTTATGTAAAAGAGGTTGTTTATGAGTGTATATTTAGAAATTCCACAACTAGACCAGCATTTCCCTTACCGGATGTTAGTAAATGATGGAATGACCATCGTTTATCCGCATTGGCATAAAGAAATAGAAATAATTTATGCCAAATCAGGTAGAGTGAATATCGGTCTTGATGGAAAAGTGATCACCTTAGAAGAGGGAGAAATGATTTATTTTGCCAGTGGTCAACCCCACTATTTTTTAGCTTCTCCGGAAAGTGTGCGCTATGTTTATCAATTTGATTTGAAATTATTCGACGAGTCTGTTTTACGAAAGAATGAAAAGAATTCTTTGTTTTCTTTATTTGAAGAAGGACAACGTCATAGTCGCTATTGGTCTGAAGAATTTGCGGAAACAATGCGAGGACTATTATTAGAATTATTTGAACTAGAAAATAATGAGTCTCCGGGGAAAAACTACTTCATTTTGGCGTTATTACATCGTTTAATTGGAGAGTGCTACCGCTTTTTGCCAAAACAAAAAATAGTAAAAAACAAAAAGGTCCCTAATGCTATCCAGCAAAAAGAAACACTACAACGTTTGAATAAAGTATTTGATTATATCGAGAATTACTATCAAGAAGTTATTACTATTGATGATGTGGCCCGTTATGTTGGGTTTAGCCCTTATTATTTCACACGTTTTTTTAAAGCCAATACAGGGCAAACTTTTATGCAATTTTTGACAGAATATCGAGTAAATCAAGCACAGTTTATTTTGGGAAATGAAAAATTACCTATGGCAGAAGTAGCGGAAAAAGCTGGTTTTGCTAGTGTTAAGACTTTTCATCATGTCTTTAAAGGGGCTGTGGGCCATTCACCTTTACAATATCAAAAAATGATGAGTTATTTGTCATCTTGAAAATTTTTTTAGTCTGGGCCGACTGCTCCAGGCTTTTTTAATACCCAAAAGAATAAAAAAGCAATATTCAGGAATTTTTCCTTATAAAAGCAGGAAGAATCACGAATAGCTCTTCGTTATAATAAATATATGAAATATAAAAACGATTTCAGGAGGGAAGCTATGTCTGTAAAAGTTGGTATTATTGGTTGTGGTGGAATTGCTGAAGGGAAACATTTACCGGCGTTATCGCAAATTGAAGAGGTAGAACTTGTCGCTTTTTGTGATATTAAAGTAAAAAAAGCAGAAAAAGCCAATAAAGAATATGGTAGCGTAAATGCAAAAGTATTCGAGGATTATAATAAAATGCTTAACTCGGTTGAATTGGATGTTGTACATGTACTAACACCTAATAACGCGCACGCAGAGATCTCGATTGCCGCAATGCAAGCAGGAAAACAAGTAATGTGTGAAAAACCCATGGCAAAAACAGCAGAAGAAGCACAAAAAATGATCGAAGCTTCCAAAAAAACTGGTAAGAAGTTAACGATCGGCTATCAAAATCGTTTCAGAAAAGACGCGCAATATTTACATGAAGTTTGCCAAGAAGGTGAATTAGGCGAAATTTATACAGCAAAAGCCCATGCGATTAGACGGCGGGCAGTTCCTACTTGGGGCGTTTTTTTGGACGAACAAGCACAAGGTGGAGGACCTTTGATCGATATTGGTACCCATGCGCTAGATCTAACCTTGTGGATGATGGATAACTATAAACCTAAGTATGTAGTAGGTAATGCTTATCATAAATTATCTGAGACAAAAAATGCCGCCAATGCTTGGGGTCCTTGGGATCCAGATGAATTTAATGTAGAGGATTCAGCTTTTGGGTTTGTTGCTATGGAAAATGGCGCGACCATTTTTCTAGAAGCCAGCTGGGCCTTAAATAGTTTAGATGTTAAAGAAGCAAAAACGACCTTAATGGGCACCAAAGCTGGTGCGGATATGAATGATGGTTTGACCATCAATGGCGAAGACCACGGCTTACTTTATGATAAAAAAATTCAATTAGAAACTGGTGGTGTTGACTTTTACGACGAAGAAGGAGAGGATCCTGCTTTATTGGAAGCTCAAGCCTGGATTGATGCAGTCATAAATGATACGGAGGTAGTTGTTAAACCAGAAGAAGCTTTAACTGTAACAGAGATATTAGAAGCAATTTATCAATCATCTAAGACTGGAGAACCTGTTTATTTGTAAAAGAGGTGAAAGTGTTGATTAGAGTAACGATTTGGAATGAATTTCGTCATGAAAAAACCGATGAAGCCGTTCAGAAAGTGTATCCGGAAGGCATCCATAAACAGTTAGCGACAATTTTTGGTCAAAATTATTTTGTAAAAACAGCTACGCTAGATGAGCCAGAACATGGTTTGACGGAAAAGGTATTAGCAGAAACGGACGTTTTATTATGGTGGGGGCATATTGCTCATGACGAGGTTGATGACGCGATTGTAAATAGAGTACACGAGCGTGTTTTAGAAGGTATGGGCTTAATTATTCTGCATTCAGGACATTTCTCAAAAATATTTAAAAAACTGATGGGCACAACATGTGATTTAAAATGGCGAGAAGATGGTCAGTCTGCCTGTCTTTGGAATGTAAATCCTAGCCATCCGATTGTGGCGGGTGTGGGTGAATTTATCGATCTCAAACAAGAAGAGATGTATGGAGAGCACTTCGATATTCCAGCACCTGATGAACTTATTTTTATTAGTGCTTATCCAGGAAGTGAAGTTTTTCGGAGTGGTTGTGTTTTTCGTCGCGGTAACGGTAAGATTTTTTATTTTCAGCCTGGACATGAAACTTACGACAGCTATTACAATGAAAAAGTACAAAGAGTGATAAACAATGCTGTAGAGTTTTGTGCACCTACTGAAAACAGTCGTCCCTATTACGGTCATTACAAAGGAGAAGATAGAAAATGAAATTAGGCGTATTTACACCATTATTTAATAATTTAACATTTGATGAGATGATAGAAGAAGCTGCACATAAAGGTTTGGAAGCAGTTGAAATCGGTACTGGAGGTTCTCCAGGCAATGCTCATTTAGATATTGATAAATTATTAGCAAGTAGCGATGCACGTAAAGAATATTTGCATAAATTACAAGATAAAGGCCTAGAAATTTCGGCTTTAAGTGCGCATCATAACCCAATTTCAGCTAAAAAAGAAGTTGCGCAAGAAGGCGATGAATTATTACGTAAAACAATTAAATTAGCTAATTTAATGAATGTTCCTGTCGTTAATGGTTTTTCTGGCGTATCCGGAGGCAATCCGACCGATACAGCTAATAATTGGCCGGTTATTCCTTGGCCAAGTGCTTATTCAGATATTTATAAGTATCAATGGGAAGAAAAATTGATTCCTTACTGGAAAAAAATCAATGAAGAAGCTGAAGCGGCAGGAATAAAAATCGGCATTGAACTGCATGGTGGTTTCTTATTACACACACCTTATACTATGTTACGTTTACGTGAAGAAACCGGTAAAGCCATCGGATGTAATCTAGATCCAAGTCATATGTGGTGGCAAGGGATTGATCCTGTTGCAGCAGTGAAAATTCTAGGCAAAGAACAAGCGATCCACCATTTCCATGCTAAAGATACTTTCTTGGATCAAGACAACATCAATATGCATGGACTAACGGATATGCAATCATACAACAAGGTTGAATCACGCGCCTGGACTTTTCGAACAGTTGGTTATGGTCATGACATGAAAGTCTGGTCAGATATGATTTCTGCATTACGTATTTATGGTTATGATCATGTTTTAAGTATTGAACACGAAGATCCCATTATGTCGATTGATGAAGGATTGACCAAAGCGATTAAGAATTTAAAAGGTGTAATGATTAAAGAAGAACCATCTGAAATGTGGTGGGCATAAGGAGACGTGTAAATGGCAGCAGTAAATTTTGCAATTATAGGTTACGGTGGCATGGGTAGTTATCATGAAAAGAACTTAATGTTTTCCGAAAAAGAAAAGATCAACTTAGTAGGCGTTTACGACATCTTAGAAGAAAGACAAGAAGTGGCTCGTGCAAAAGGTTTATCCACCTATGAAAGTTTTGAAGAAGTTCTAGCTGATGAAAGAATAGAAGCGGTGTTGATTGCTGTTCCTAACGATCTGCATAAAAGTATGAGTATCGCTGCATTAAAAGCAGGAAAACATGTGGTTTGCGAAAAACCAGCAACTTTAAATACGGAGGAATTTGATGAAATTCTTGCCGTTGCAGCAGACACTGGCAATCGTTTTATTGTTCACCAAAATCGACGATGGGACCCGGACTTTTTAATTGTAAGGGACCTGTATCAAAGTCAGCCGATTGGTTCAGTATTTCAAATCGAATCACGTGTAAATGGCGCTAACGGTATTCCAGGCGATTGGCGTCATCTAAAAAAACACGGCGGTGGCATGCTTTTGGATTGGGGGATTCACTTATTAGATCAGATGCTTTGGCTGGTTGATTCACCGATTAAAGATGTCCAAGTAGATTTTAGTTATGTTTTAGGAGATGAAGTCGACGATGGCTTTATTAGTTTTATTACTTTCGAAAACGGTATAAAAGCAATTGTTGAAGTCGGAACCACAAATTATGTGAAGTTGCCGCGATGGTATGTTAAAGCAACAGAAGGTACCGCTCGAATCGATGATTGGGATCTTTCCGGAGAGATGGTTCGTGCTGTACAAACTTCAAATGAAATAATGCCACAACCAATTCAAGCGGGCGTCGGTTTAACAAAAACTATGGCGCCACCTTCAGAAGATGCAACAGAAACATTAAGCTTACCCAAAGCATCCGCTGAGTATGATAGCTTTTACAGCAATGTTTATCATGTCATCCGTGATGATGCTACACCTATTGTAAAAAATACAGAAGTGCGTAATGTATTACAGTTGATTGAACAGATGTTTGAACAAGAAGAATAAAATAAATGAGGCTGGGACAAAAAGCCTAACCTAACTTTGAATCACAAAAAAATCCGGGAAAGTTTGTATGAACTAACAAACTTCCCCGGATTTTTCCTTTTTCTTTCCTTATTTCTCTTTTCTTTTATGGTATTTTCGTAGATTATTCGCCATAAAGATCAGTTGGGTTTCATTTTCCACCTTAGATTGCCCACGGACAGAAAATCGAGTGAAACCTAAATTCGCCTTCACTTGTCCAAAGGCGGGTTCCACATCGATTTTACGCTGTCCGTAACGTTTCGCGCCTTCTTTTGATGAAAGCTTTTCTTTGATTTTTAATTTGTGGGCTTCATAGTCGTAGTTTATCCATAAAGACTTTTTCCCGTTTTGATAAAAAGGGTCCGTTGAGCGATAAACATGAGAAAACCTTACATATCCGGTGTTCGTTTTCTGCCGTCGAATATAATTAAAGGCGTAATACGTCCCATCGGGATGGACATAAGCATTTTCTTCTTGTATGTAGGTCCAGTTGGCTAAATTTTTTTCTGATTGAAGATATTTCCATTTTTGCTCTTTTTCATACATGCCATATTTTACGATTCCCGTCCAAGGTGAACTTTCTAGGAATTCAAGATTCTCTTGGCTGCCATAGCCAGCATCTGCGACCACATAGGTCGAAGGTTTTACGCTCTCTGGAAAAGTATTCATAAAAGGAATCAATGTTTGGGTATCCGTTGGATTGGGATAAATTTGGGTATGCAAAACGAACTGGTTTTCTGTCGCAATTTGCACATTATAACCAGCTTTCAATTGCCCATTCATCATAGCGTCATCTTTCATACGCATAAAAGTTGCGTCGGGATCGGTTTTAGAAAAACTATTTCGTCCTTTAAACGTTTTATAATACCTTTCGTATTTCTGCTCTCTGGGAATAAAATCATTATGACATTGGTTTCGGTACTTTTTTAACTGACGACGTTTTTTCTTTAAAGAGCTGCTTTGTTCTTTCTTTGTAATCGTTTGTAATTCTTCGTTTACTTTTTCAATTTCTTCTTGTAAAAGATCATTTAACGTGAAAATTTCTTCTTTTGTAAATGCGTCGTTATTTTCTCGTATCATTTCCTGTTCGATCAAAGGCGCGATTTCTTCCTCATAAATTTTCATTTCTTTTTCTTTTAATTTAGGATAGAAGCGATCGACCGCTTTCTTCCAAACAAAAGTATACTTATTCGCGTTCGCTTCCACTTTTGTTCCGTCGATGTATACGGCCTGCCCTTCAATGAGTTTCTCTTGCTTTAAACGAGTCGAAAACGTACAGTATAAATCTTGAAGCACTTTTTTCGTTTCTTCCGAAACTCTAAATCGATTAAGCGTGCGATAAGAAACGATCGTTTGTGCCGTAAGCCATTGCATAGCTAAGTTTTCTTGCATCATTTTTTCAATTTTACGTCCGGAAAAAATGCCTTCACTGTACGCAAAAAGTAACGCTTTAAGAAGGATCTTAGGATGAAAAGCAGGTCGACCCAAGTCATTTTTGATCAACTCATAAGATCGTGTATCCAAGTCTTCCACAACTTGATGAATGGAATAAACTAGGTGATTTTCTGGCAAGAAACTTGATATTTCTAATGGCAAGACGGTTTGGTTCATGGTATAGTGGGTATACATAAGAAACGTCCTTTCTGTTTTTGGTTATGGTGACTTTAGTATAGCAGAAAAGGCGTTTCTTTTGTGTACATATGATAGAAGAAAAGTTCCGAAAAGTAATCTTTATCGTTACTTCTCGGAACTTTCTATTTAAGAAGGGATGATTTTTGTCCCAGCCTCATTTTATTATAAAGTGACCTATATAGTTTTTAAATGTAGCGCTGAAACAGTTTGAGAAAAATTTTTTTAAAATGGTATGCTCAAATTTTAGTAGGATCAAAACATTTTATATGTTATTATATTTGTAACAGTAAAGTTTATGGCGGTGGCTATCTTTTTGAAAGGTGATGGTGCTTATGAAAATAGCACTGAAATCTATAGAAAGGAGATGCCCGTTGTCTGTCGCTGAAGCGATAGAGCTAATGATCAGTTTCGGTTTGTTAATCGCAACTGTGATCTTTGGCATTCTATCCATAGTGAAAAATGGCAATAAAAAATAACCGTCAACTTTAGCGAAGGGACGGTTATTTTAATAAACCTTTGCCACCGGCTTAAACGGTGCTGTTGGAGGGCGTAATTACTACGTCCTCTTTTCACTTATAGTGTAACAAAGGATCTCAAAAAACTCAACTCAATTGAGTTACTCTATAACTTTTTTAGTATTGACTATATCGACGATTTTTTTGAATAAATACTAAAAATAATACTTGCAATAGAAAGCGGTTCATGATAATTTGTTAATAGACATTTAAAGGACTGTTACTGGGATGGACCAGGCATAACCTAAATAAATTAACATAAGACAAAAAAGTTTACGCTATTTTTGTATTGTGTGTTTATTTAGGTTTTTTATTTTGTTAAAAAAATAAGGGAGAAGGTTCGATTATGAGTAAAGATAATTATGATGAACTAGCTCGTGATATCGTCGACCATGTTGGCGGCGAAGAAAATGTAGCTGGATTGCGTCACTGTGTTACCCGTTTGCGCTTTAATTTAAAAGACGAAAATAAAGCGGATACAGATTATTTGAAAAATAGAGATGGTGTTGTAACGGTCATGAAAAGTGCTGGGCAATACCAAGTTGTTATCGGAGAACAGGTAGCAGAGGTTTATGAAGCAATCGTAAACCAAACAAGCATAGGTGGCGACACTTCTGCTAGTGAAACCAGTGATGGTGGCAATGAAAATGATAATCGTAATGTACTAGATAAGTTTATTGATTTTATTTCAGGTGTCTTTCAACCATTTTTGATGGCTTTAGCTGCAACTGGGATGATCAAAGGTCTTGTAGCGTTATTAGGTACAGTAGGTGTTGATCCAGAAAGTGGCGTATATCAAGTGCTAAATTTCGCCGGCGATGGATTTTTCCAATTCTTGCCAGTGATGGTGGCGATAACTGCAGCTCGTAAATTAAATATGAATGAATTTACAGCTTTAGCAATTGCGGTGGCTTTTTTACACCCAGAAATCAATAATTTGATGACTGGAGATGTCATGTATACCTTGTTTTCCGGTACAGCATTTGAGTCGCCAATTTACTCCACTTTCTTAGGAATTCCGATTATTATGCCGCCTAACGGTTATTATTCCGCAATTATCCCTATATTAGTTTCTGTATGGTTAGGTTCTGTGGTAGAAAAGGGGATAAAAAATATTATCCCAGGTGTTGTTCGTTCTTTCTTAACGCCATTTTTCACAGTGATGATCGTTTTTGTGATTTCCTTGATCGTGATTGGACCCATTGCTAATTGGGCCTCAGCATTAGTCGGACAATTCTTCCTTGTTGTTCAAGGATTCAGTCCATTGCTATTTGGTGCTTTACTAGCTGTTGCTTGGCAATTATTGGTTATCTTTGGCCTGCATTGGGGTATTGTACCGATTATGTTTATCTTACTAGCTGAACAAGGTTATGAATCGATTGGCCCTGCCATGGTTTCATCAACATTTGGTGTATTAGGTGTTGTAATTGCTCTGCTTATCAAATCTAAAGCTAAAAAAGTTCGAGATATTGCTTTACCAGGTGCGATTTCACTGGTATTTGGTGTATCAGAACCTACAATTTATGGCTTAATGTTACCAATGAAACGTTCTTTCTTGTACGCATTAATTGGTAATGCAGTTGGTGGTGCTTATATCGGGGCTATGAGTGTAGTAGGTTATCGGACAGGCGGTTTAGGTGTATTTTCAATCTTTAATACAATTAACCCTAGTGGTAGCTTAGATATGAATTTTTGGAATGTCATTATCGGTTTTACTTTGTGTACTGTCGTTGGTTTTGTACTTCAAATGATGTTCCCAGTACCATCTATAGACGGCAATGGCGATGAAGGACAAAGTGAAAATATCAAAAGCGATGAATAAGGTCTAGCAAGCAAAGAAGAGTTACAAGAAAGCGCCAAAGAAGATATCATTGCGAGTCCCATGCAAGGACAACTTGTTCCAATGAGCGAAGTGAGTGATGAAGTCTTTTCAAGTGAAGCTCTAGGAAAAGGCGTTGCAATTAAACCTGAAATTGGTGAGGTAAGAGCACCAGCTAATGGTATTATCTCAACGCTATTTCCGACTGGCCATGCGGTTGGTATGACAACTGATGAAGGGACAGAAATTCTCATTCATATTGGCTTAGACACTGTTGAATTAGAAGGAAAATACTATGAAATTAGTGCAGAACAAGGTCAACAAGTAAAAGCAGGGGATTTATTAATCAAATTTGATAAAGAGGGTGTAGAAAGTGAAAACTATGACACTATTACACCCGTCGTAATTACAAATTCTGCTGAGTTTCAAACGATCGACGTAACCGAAGAAACACAAGTTACACCAGGAGATTATTTGTTGACGGCGGTGAAATAAATAGTAGTTAGTTTTCCCGCATCTCGAGCAATGAAGTCTGCAAAAAAACTATGGATTAATTCGTTTTTTTAGCGATTGTCCGTAGTTTTTTATATAGTAGTGAATCTTAACGCAAGTAAAAGAAGCAATTAGTTTTATCAGAAATCATAGCGCTGCTAAGCAGAGGATACGAATACTAAAAAGAAAAGAGATGGATATTTCAAGTTTAGAAAATTCCTACGATAACGCAAAGTTGCATCAATTTTTATCTGATATCAAAGCTTTACAGAAGCAGTGGGTGGAAACAGACAGCTGAGCAATGGGAAGACATTCAATCTTATTTGAAAACCTCCAAGATCTAGTATGAAATAAATGATACGCGCAAGAACGAGCTGTTTTTTAGTGGGCTATTTTTAAAACAGAAGAAGCGGCGATAAGAAAACAATTAAATGAACTGGGCGTTTTATTTGAACAAAATCCTTATGAAAGTCTCCTAAAAAGATGCTAACAGATGCAAAAGATAAGCAGTACCGTTTGTGGAAAAAAACAAAAAGAGATGACCAAACAAATTGGTAAATTGCGACAGCAAGTTTTTTGTTTGCAACTAAATGAAAAAATTTTACTGATTAAAATTCAGCGGGCAAAAGCCAAAGAAAATCTTGTCAACTTCTGTCTGACGAAATCGAAAAAACACGAAGACGTGTGAACGCTTTGGAATATATGACAATTCCTGAGTTGGAAGAAACAATTTATTACATTCGAATGAAGTTAGAAGAAGACGAACGTGCGGGTGTTACAAGAATGATTAAGGTAAAAAATATGCGAAATGATTAAACAATATAAAAAATTGCGGAGCGACGAAAAATGTCTATCCGCAATTTTTTATTTTAAATTTTTAAGAAGAACGTAATTATTCTCTATGAACATCTTTCAATGTAACAGGAGCAGCAAAGGTATGGTAATTCATTCCTGAGATATCACTATTTTGTAGGACGGATTGCTGATTTTGACTAATCGAAATCATACCGGCTGTATCTTCCATTACTTCTTTTTCGGCCGCAATTAATGTCTCCCAGCGTTTTACTGGATCGTTGGCGTATTTTCCAGATGCATCATCTAAAAGTTGATCATAAGTTTCGTTGGAATAATTTCGATCATTACCCGAATATAAGGTATTTAAAGTTGAAATTGGATCTTTATAATCAGGTGTCCAGTAGATTAAAAACATGTCGTAATCACTATCGCGAGCTAAATTTAACGCAGATTCAGTGGGCATTGATTTCACATTGACTGTTAGCCCGTCAAAAAGGTCCTGCCATTGATATTGAATGCTTTCTCCCATTTTTTATAGTTTCCTTCATCAGTTACAAGCAGCTCTAATGTTATTTCGTCTCCTAGTTCTTCTTGTGCTTTTTCCCAATAGGAGAGGGCTTGATCTTTATCATAATTCATTAAATCCGCTGCATCTTCTCGGAAATCCTCGCCCGTTTCTGGATGGGAGATAAAATCTTTTGTTATTGCGCCATGTAAGGGTTCAGATCCATCGGCAATAACATTATTTACTAAGTTTTCCTTATCAACTCCCAGGGCTAATGCCTTACGCAGATCTTCGTTTTTTAGTGGTGTATCTTTACCCGCTCGCTCTTGGTTTAAACGAATATAATTCATTGTAGCAGTAGGGTAATCTTCAAAGTCCTCGTGATTCAAATTCTGTCTAGCCATTTCTCCAGTCAGTGTTGCGACATCTAATTGACCGTCGTTATATAAATTTAAAGCCGTTGAGGATTCTTTTACTACATCATAATGAATTTTATCAGCTTTCACATTTTCTTGATCCCAATATTTATCATTTTTCGCTAGTTCCCAATCCGTTTGAGATTGGTCCCAGTTTTCTACGACAAACGGTCCATTGTAAACCACGGTTTCGCTACTGCTGCCATAATCTTCTCCGAACTCTTCAATAGCATTTTGGTTTTGGGGAAAGAAAGTAGGAAATGCTAATAAAGAAGTAAAATAGGGCGTTGCTTCATTCAAATGAATTTCCAGTGTGTGATCGTCAAGTGCTTCAACGCCAAGTTCATCCACTTCTTTTTCTCCTTCTGAAATCGCTTCGGCATTTTCCATCGTATCTATTAACAAGAAGCTGTATTCCAAGGCATTTTCTGGATCAATCATTTTTTTCCAGGCAGCTTCAAAGTCATCTGCAGTGACCGGGTCATCATTTGACCAGCTAGCATCTTCCCTTAATTGGATGGTATATGTTTTCCCGTCTTCAGAAATCTCTGGCATTGCTTCTGCGACTGCGGGAATCACTTCATCTTCTTCATCGAGTGCATACAGTCCTTCAAAAGCCGCAGTTTGCACAATAGCGTCAGGAAAATCAAGCATATTCGAAGTATCAAGCGTTGTTAGTTCGGATTCAGACATAAGACGAATCGGTTGATTTTCTTGTTCTGCTTCATTCGTTTTCCCAGTTGAACAGCCAGAAAGAATAAGTAACGTTATAAATAGGCAACTTTTAGTTAACATGGCTTTTTTCATTTACTTTTCCTCCTTTCTTTCAATAAAAACCAAACAACAACAGCGGGCTCGTTGCTGTCATTATAATTTATATGTCCTTCGTTTTTTTCAATCAATTGGGCATCTCCAGCTTTTCCTACAATGTCTTCTCCGTTTTCTAAAACTGTGTGTGCTAGTCCCGAAATAATATAAGAGAATTCATCTTGCTTATGGTAAGAGTATCCTTGTTTTGGATGTTTTTCTCCTGGTTGTAATGTAATCAAACCCATTGTGATATCTGGATTCGGCTGATTTGTTGAATCGAAAAAGTGATTCATCTTACTTTTAAGTGTTGGTTTTAAATGCATGAAAGCCTACTAAAAAGTATATTTAAGCCTATCATACCGGAAACTAGGCGATTGTCAACATAATAATCTGAATAGGTTTAATTTTCTGAAAAATAATGATGTACTTATCTTAGTTTGATAGAAATAGTTAAACTAACAAAACATCTAAAAGGAGAATTGTGGAAAACTTCTTTGTTAATTTTTCTTTTTTATCTGCGATAATAAGTTTTTACTGGAAAGATGAGTAAATACGATTATTTTATAAGGCCCGAAATGTTTCACATACTGAAAAACATTTTGGCCTTTTGAAATAAATAAATTGAAATGTTTATTTATTTTTTAGTATATAATAATTCCCTAATAATTCTACAAAAGCTAGCAATTTATATTTACCTGTCCGTTCTAAGTCATGATCACCAAGGGTCACAACTGTATCGAACAAAGAAGATAGTTTCATATGTGAATTTTGAGTAATTAAAATATTTGAGGCCTTTGAATTAATGATCGATAATGTTAAATCTTTTTGCATGACTAGCGATCCCTCCAAAGAGACAACAATTGCTAGGTCATTTTTTTCTAATTGCGGAATGATTTCATGTTGTTTCCTATTGTCTACCGGGTATATGGCTTCTTTACCACAGTTTAAAAGAATGGTTTGTAAAACCATAGTGATATTTCCGGGTATCAAGGTGGAGAATAGATAAACTCGCCGGCATTCATGTATTTTATTACTTACTTTTTCGACTTGTTTTGAGTCAAAGTTATCAATAAAAGCGTGAAATTCTTGTCCTACTGTTTGTAACTCATTTAATAATAACTGACTCGTGCTTTGTTTTTCATTTCTAGCTAAAAGGTCAAGTTCTAGTTCGTTTTCTTCAAGTTGAATTAAAAAATAATCTTTTTTAAACTCAGTAAATCCTGTATAACCTAATTTTTTAGCAAAACGTGTAACACTTGCTTCAGAAAGATGACAGGATTTAGCAATATCAGTAATAGTAATGGTCTTCTGATAAAGGTTTTTCAAAAGATATTGGGCAATAAGATATTCTGTATCTTTAGTTTGATAATGATTTAAAATATCTTGTAAAGAAAGAATTAATCCTCCACTCATAATATGCACACCCCCTTGTCTGAATTGTATCTTTAATTTTCACAAATTGAAAGTTAGAACTAATATATGAAAGTGCAATAACAAATCCGAAAATGAAAGCGCTATTTATCGTGCTATGATTAAATTAACAACTGATGAAAGGGAGAATTCAAATGAAATTACGTGAAAATTTTTATTGGGGAAATTCTGTATCCAGTATGCAGACAGAAGGTGCTTGGAATGAAGGAGGAAAGGGGAAGTCTGTCTACGATACTAGAGAAGCTAGCGAGAATGCTTCTGATTGGAAAGTAGCAACTGATTCTTATCATCGTTATCTAGAGGATTTTGATTATATGCAAGATTTAGGCATGAATATGTATCGCTTTCAAATTTCTTGGAGCCGGGTAGACCCAACGGGCAATGGAGAATGGAATGAAGAAGGGATCGCTTTTTACGATCAATTTATTGATGAGCTAATCAGCCGTGGTATCGAACCGATGATTTGTCTGTATCATTTTGACATGCCTTTACATCTGGCTGAGACTTATAATGGTTTTATTTGCAAGGAAGTAGTCGATGCTTTTGTTCGTTATGGCAAAGAGATGGTCGATCGATTTGGTCATAAAGTGAAGCACTGGTTAACGTTTAATGAACAAAATATTTTTAGCATGCCGGAGGAAAGCTTTATCGTTTCGGGCTATTTGACAGGCGAAAAAACCTTGGAGAAATTATATCAAATTCAACATAATACTATGGTTTGTCATGCTAGTATTGCTAACTATATTCACGAAATAACAGATGCTCAGATCAGCGGGATGCTTGCGTATCAAGAAGTTTATCCTGCGACTAGTCATCCTGAAGATGTCCGTTTAGCACGTGAACTTGATGAATTTATGAATCATCATTATTTGGAAATGTACACTTATGGCAAACGTTCAGACTCTTATTTGCAGTTTATTAAAAATCGCCAATTTGATTTAGCTATTACTGAAAATGAATTGGCTGAAATTAGTAAGCTAAGAAGTGACTATTTAACCTTTAGCTATTATTCTAGTACAACAATTGATCATAAGCTGGTTCCCCAAAGTGCAGCTCCTAATGAATATATACAATTTGGTAAAAAGGATAATCCTTATATTGATACCACAGAATGGAATTGGCAGATCGATCCTAATGGTTTTCGTGATATTTTAAATAAAATATACCAGCGCTACAATTTACCTGTCTTTCCAATTGAAAATGGTATTGGTGTGATAGAAGAGTGGAATGGCAAGGATCCAATCGAAGATGACTACCGTATTGATTATCACAAAGAACACCTACTCGCTTTATTAAGAGCAGTTAATGAAGACGGGGTCGAGGTGCTAGGCTATCTTGGCTGGGGTTTAATTGACATTTTAAGCTCACAGGGTGATATGCGCAAACGTTATGGTGTGGTCTATGTTAATCGAGAAAATCACGATTTAAAAGATTTAAAACGTGTGCCAAAGAAAAGTTACGATTGGTTTAAAAAGGTCATTCAAACGAATGGTGACTATCTTTTGAAATGAGGAGATAAAAAATGAATAGTAAATTTATGGATAAATTTGTAGAAATGGCTTCGAAAATTGGGAATCAAGTTCATTTGCGATCCTTACGCGATGCCTTTGCCACAATCATTCCTATGTTTATTTTGGCAGGTTTGGCTGTGTTAATTAATAATGTTTTGTTTCCTTTTATTTTTTCTGGAGAAACTTTAGCGGTAGCTCAGGATTTCGGCAATAGTATTAATAATGGGACACTCAATATCGCTGGATTATTGTTGTGTCCAACCATTGCTTATTTTTTGTCATCAAATAAAGGATTTGCTAACCCGATTTCAGCGGCTGTGGTTTCACTGGCAACTTATATTACTATTATGCCTTTAGCAGTAGAGGTGCCATTTAATGAAGATACCATCGAAACGACTGGGGCTTTAACTTATGCCAATTTGGGTACAGAAGCAATGTTTGTGGGCATTATTATAGGACTTTTAGCAACAGAACTATTACTATCCTTAAATAAAAGTAAAGCTTTACAAATTAACTTAGGTGAACAAGTTCCTCCAGCTGTCTCAAAATCTTTTAGTACGATGTTGCCCGCTATTATTACTGTTTCCCTATTTGTGGCACTTTCTTTACTTTTACAGATTACAGTTAATATGGATCTAATCACTTTAATTGTGACGCTAATTCAACAGCCATTACGGAGCGTGGGAACAAGTTTGATTGGTTGGCTATTCTTATATAGTTTTGGAAATCTATTGTTTACTTTTGGGATTCATCAATCTGTGATTAATGGTCCTTTTACTGAGCCTTTTCTAACGCAAAATATTAATGAAAATATGATTGCTTATTCTCAAGGAACAGAACCTCCCAATATTTTAACGATTAGCTTCCAAACGTCTTTTGCACAGATGGGAGGAACCGGTGCGACCTTTTGCCTGTTAATTGCAATTCTTATATCTTCACGGATGAAGCCATATCGGGAGGTCGCTAAGCTAAGTTTAGCACCAGGCTTATTTGAAATTAATGAGCCGATGATTTTTGGTTTACCTATAGTTTTTAATATTCCGATGATTATTCCATTTGTTATTGTTCCTATTGTACAAGCCTTAGTTGCTTACGCTGTGACCGCAATAGGTTTGGTTAGTAAGACTGTGGTCTTTATTCCTTGGGTCACACCGCCTGTCATCAGTGGTTATCTAGCAACTGCCGGTGATTGGCGTGCACCTATTTTACAAATTTTATTAATTGCGATAGGTGTAATGATTTATTTACCATTTTTAAAAGTTAGTGAACGTGTATTGAAACGTCAAGCTGAGATGAATAGTTAAATAAATAAAACAGTAAGAATGCGACGATAAACTTTTGTCATTCTTACTGTTTTATTTATTCATCTATTTAATGGGGACTTATTTTTTGTTAATTATTGATAAAAAGCGTTATAATTTAATTGTTTACAATTTATAAAGAGGCGATTATTAATGGATAAGAAGAAAAAGATCGATTTACTTTCTGAGCTGATTCAAGTAAAGTCAGTCAATGGGGACGAAAAAGACGTAGCTGAAATTTTAAAAAGAGAGTTAGATGACGCGGGGATTGCTAATGAAATTTTACCTTTTGGCAATAACCGAGCAAACTTAGTTGCAACACTTGGTCATGGTCATCCTGTATTAGCTGTTTCTGGCCATATGGATGTGGTTGAAGCTGATAAAGAGAATTGGGATACTGATCCATTTGAATTGGTCGAAAAGGACGATATGTTTTACGGCCGTGGTGTGACGGACATGAAAGCTGGTTTAGCGGCTTTAGTTATTGCTATGATAGAATTAAAAGAAGCAGGTACTCAACTGAATGGAACAATTAAGTTACTAGCAACTGGTGGCGAAGAAGTGGGTCAACCAGGTGCAGAAAAACTGACAGAGCAAGGCTACATGAAAGATGTTGATGCTTTATTAATTGCCGAACCAAGTGGCTATCGTTGTGTTTACGCAAATAAAGGTGAATTAAATATCACCATCGATTCTAAAGGACAAGCAGCACACAGCTCCATGCCAAAAGCTGGCGTAAATGCGGTTGAACATCTACTACATGTATTAAATACAATTGAAAATAAAGTTAAACAAGCAACCGATGGTATTGAAAATGAAGTACTAGGAGATACGGTATTTAATATTGATGTCATTCATGGCGGAAATCAAATTAATGCAATCCCAGCTTCAGCTCAGGCTCAAATTAATATGCGAACGATCCCTGAATTTACTAATGATCAACTAGAATCAATCTTTAAAGAAACAATTGCTGATTATAATCAAGATACCGATGCGCAAATTGATTACACAGTAACGATGAATACGATAGCTATTACTGGAAATAAAGACTCTTCTTTGATTCGTTTAATTCAAAAAATTGGAACACCGTATCTGCAAAATCAAGGAATGTCAGAAGAAGAAATCAAACAAGCTAAAAAATCAGCGGAGTTAACGGGAATGAAATTTTCCGCCGATGAAATTTTAACGATGGGTGTTTCTGGCGGAACAGACGGTTCGAAATTCTTGATCAATCAACCCAACGGATTTGATTATACGATGTTTGGTCCAGGTAATGATACGATGCATAAAGATAATGAAAGTCTATCTAAACCAATGTATTTTGATTATATTGAAATGTATAAACAACTATTTAGCCAATATTTAAAATAAGTAGCTTAAGTATTGCTGAAAAAAGCAAGTGAATGTAGCCTAGCAATAGGTCATTTACTTGCTTTTTTTTATTGTTATTAATTATACATAGTCACACTGTTTTAGATTTCAGTGTATTTGAAGCTGGGAATTTTCCCGCGATATAGGAAAAATATGGAAATTAGAAGTACAGTCCCATTTACTTTGAAACCCCTATCATTTTGATTTGAATTTGCTAGACTTAAATCAGTAAAACGATTGCAAATTAAATTTATGAGGAAGTGAATGGAGTATGATGCAAAAGATTCAACGCTTTGGCGGAGCAATGATTGTTCCTGTATTATTGCTTGCATTTAATGGGATTATCTTAGCTTTATCCACTGTTTTTCAAAATCCAGATATTGTTGGTTCCATTGCTACAGAAGGAACCTTTTGGAGTAACATTTGGGGCGTCATTGAAGAAGGCGGTTGGACTGTTTTTAATAATATGGAGTTACTCTTTGTTATTGGCCTTCCGATCAGCTTGGCTAAAAAAGCTAGCGGACGTGCAGTATTGGAATCATTTGTTATTTATATGACATGGAATACTTTTATGAACGCTATTTTAGAGACTTGGAATTTTGGTGTTGATTTAAGTGATCCAGAAGCGATAGGAATTAAATCCATTGGTGGTGTGACAACTCTTGATACTAGTATTATCGGAGCGATTTTAATAGCAGGGGTAGCGATTTATTTACATAATCGATTTTATGATACAGCGCTACCTGAATGGCTAGGTGTTTTTTCTGGTTCTTCGTTTGTTGTGATCTTAGGTTTTATCGCAGCTTTGCCATTAGCTTTCTTAGCTGCTTGGGTTTGGCCACCTATTCAAGATGGGATTGCTCAACTGCAAGGTTTTATGGCTTCAAGTGGAACAATCGGTGTAGGTATCTATGTGTTCTTAGAACGAATTTTGATACCAACTGGGTTACACCATTTTATTTACCAACCATTCGATTTAGGTCCAGCAGTCGTTCAAGGTGGAACAATAAGCTATTGGTTCGAACACTTATCTGAATTTGCCAACTCCACGGAATCTTTAAGAGAACTTTTTCCGGGGGGAGGATTCGGTCTTCAAAATGTTTCCAAAGTATTCGCGCCGATTGGTATTGGCGGCGCCTTTATAGCGACTTCTAAACCAGAAAATCGGCAAAAGACAATGGCTTTAGTCATTCCAACAGCACTTACTGCAATTTTATCAGGAATTACAGAACCATTTGAATTTACTTTCTTGTTTTTAGCGCCACAGCTATTTGCTGTTCATGCATTGTTGGCTGCATCAATGAGTATGATTATGTATACATTAGGTGTATCCGCTTCTATTGGTGGCGGCTTTATTGCAAACTTTTCGCAATTTATTTTACCAATGTGGGCCAACCATAAAGATGCTATATTTATATTTTTAGGTGTTGGATTAGCCTTTTCGGTGATTTATTATTTCCTTTTCCGCTGGGCAATTGTTCGATTCAATATCAAAACCCCTGGACGTGAAGATAGCGGCGAAGTCAAAATGTATAGCAAAAAAGATTTTAAAGAAAAACAAGCGGCAGGCGGTGTAGCCATGTCTAGCGTGAGAGAAAGTGATAATCCAAATGCACAGAAGGCCGCACAGTTCATAGAAGGTCTAGGGGGTGCACAAAACATCACCGATGTGACCAATTGTGCGACAAGACTGCGGGTTTCTGTCGCAGATGAAGGACAAGTACTAGAAGATGATTTCTTTAAAGGAGGCGGTGCACACGGAGTCGTAAGAAACGGAAAAGCTTTCCAAGTCATTGTTGGTTTGGATGTGCCAAAAGTAAGAGAGTTTTTTGAGGAAATTGTAGAAGACGAAAATAAAAATTATGAAGGAGACGAATAGTTTTATGACTTTGAAAAAACAATCAATTGTAGTAGCAGGCGGCGGCAGTACATTTACACCAGGAATTGTGATGATGTTATTAGAAAACTTGGATAAGTTTCCCATCCGTTCTTTGAAATTTTATGATAATGATAAAGAAAGGCAAAAACAAATTGCGGATGCCACAGAAGTGATTATAAAAGAACGGGCACCAGAAATTGAGTTTAAAGCAACGACTGACCCAGAAGAAGCTTTTACAGATGTTGATTTTGTCATGGCACATATCCGTGTCGGAAAATACGCCATGCGGGAAAAAGATGAAAAGATTCCAATGAAATATGGTGTTATCGGACAAGAAACTTGTGGTCCTGGTGGGATTGCTTATGGCATGCGTTCTATTCCTGGCGTCTTAGAAATTTTAGATTATATGGAAAAATATTCTCCGAACGCATGGATGCTAAATTATTCCAATCCTGCAGCGATTGTGGCTGAAGCAACAAGAAGATTACGTCCTAATAGCAAGATTATCAATATTTGTGATATGCCAGTAGGAATTGAAATTCGTATGGCTGAAGTATTGGGTCTAGCCTCCCGTAAAGATATGGAAGTACGTTATTATGGCTTGAACCACTTTGGTTGGTGGACCGATATTCGCGATAAAAAGGGCAATGACCTTATGCCACAACTTATTGATTGGGTGAAAGAACACGGATATATTACGCCGAAAGAATTAGAAGCGGGTACAGATGAAGAGCCAAGTTGGGAATACACTTTTGGTAAAGCGAAAGAAGTACAATGGTTGGATCCAGATACCTTACCTAATACCTATTTGAAGTATTACTTCTATCCGCAAGATGAAGCAGAACACAGCGATATCAACTATACTCGTGCCAATGAAGTGATGGATAATCGAGAAAAACACGTATTTAGTGAATGTAACCGAATTTCTAATATCAAAACAGCAGAAGATGCAAAATTAGTTGCAGATGACCATGCGAGTTATATTGTTGATTTGGCTCGGGCGATTGCTTATAACACGAAAGAACGTATGCTTTTGATTGTACCTAATCATGGCGCAGTGGAGAACTTTGACTCAGAAGGAATGGTAGAGGTTCCTTGTATTGTAGGATCACAAGGCGCTGAACCAATGACTCAAGGATCAATCTCCCGTTTCCAAAAAGGTTTGATGGAACAACAAGTGGCCGTAGAAAAATTAGTGGTTGATGCCTGGATTACTAAATCTTATCAAAAACTATGGCAAGCTCTTACATTATCACGTATTGTGCCAAATGCACGTGTAGCAAAACAAATTTTGGATGATTTGATTGAAGCCAACAAAGAATATTGGCCAGAACTAAAATAATGGAAAAAATGGTTCTCAGATGCTTAAACAGTGTCTGGGGACCTTCTTTAATAAGATAAAAAAACAAGATAATAATAATTTTTAGCAGCATATCCACCTTGTGTTACAATTAAAACACAAAAAGATGGAGGATGAATTATTTTGAGTATAGAAGCTTTAATTAATGAACATTATGATCATTTAAATGAAAACGACCAATATATTTCTCAATATATTATAAACCATGAAGAAGAATGTAAACGTTTGTCAATCACTCAACTAGCAGAAGCTACAATGACTTCAAAATCTTCAATTTTACGTTTTACACAAAAATTAGGCTTTTCAGGCTATAGTGAATTCAAGTATACATTAAAGCAACAAAATACATATCGTAAAGAAGAAAGTTCCTTTGTCGCTATGCAACAAGAGGACCTTTTACAAACAGCCAAACTTTTTAATCAGCAAAATATTACCCCCGCTTTGCAAACTTTCGATCAAGCGAAATCAATTTATTGCTATGGCACTGGTTGGGGACAAAGAGATGTTTTACAAAACTTTATGCGTAGCGTTATTCCATTGCAACGTTTTCCTATACATTTACAATCACAAAAAGAGTTGAGTCTTGTTTTAAACGGTTCTATTACTGAAAAAGATTTAATGATTATTTTATCATTAAGCGGAGAAAATAAACCACAAGAAAGTATTTTAAATCGAATGAAATTAAAAAATATTCCTATATTATCGATCACTAATATGAGCAGGAATCGTTTAGCCTCCAAAGCAACTTATAATTTATACTATCAGTCGACGGAAATAGGTCAATCCAGCGATGAGATTTTCAGTATGATGCCCTTATTTCAAATTATGGATTTGTTTTATCGCGCTTATGTAGATTATAAGCAGATTGATTTAGAGCAGTTATGAGGTGTTAATAAAAAGAAGGAAAAGATGTTGATACAAGTCATCTTTTCCTTCTTTTTTGTTATATCATCTTATTTGCTTTACATGCGGATAGTGGGAGTCGAACCCACACGAGCGTTATGCTCACATGAACCTGAATCATGCTTGTCTACCAATTCCAACACATCCGCTTTACAACAAAGTTTATTATATCAATGTTTATAGCTTTGTCAATAAGCTTCAAAAATGCTGTTTTGTCATTTTATTATCATTATTACTTTGTTAACAGAAAACTGTATTTCTTGATGATAATCAATTTTTTTCTCTGGTTTTTTCACTACACTATAATTGTGAAAAGGAGGAGACAAATGAAAATACAACAGTATATTATGCAACATAAAAATCAGTTAACGTTTATTACTGGAATATTCATCATTTTTGCTGGGATCGCGCAGTTTGTCTTTATGGAGAGGCTTTTTTATCAAAGTTTTCTAATTATTGCTTCGATCATTGGGGTGTTACCAATTTTTTTACAAGCATATCAAGCGTTAAAAGTACGAGTACTCAGTATTGATTTGTTAGTAACTATCGCAGTTTTTGGTGCTTTTTTGATAGGAGAATATAATGAGTCAGCGATTGTTACCTTTTTGTTTTTATTTGGTAGTTTTTTAGAACGAAAAACCTTAGAAAAAACACGTACAGCTATTCAGTCTTTGACCAAAATGGCTCCTAAAAGTGCTCTAAAAATATTAGATGATGGAACAAGCGAAACGGTTGAAATTGAGGCTATTGCTAAAGATGATCGTTTATTAGTAAAAACGGGTGGTCAAGTACCGGTAGATGGAGTGATTGATGAAGGAGAAGGTTACTTAGATGAAGCCAGTGTAACTGGTGAATCGAAACAAAGAAAAAAGGGAAAAGGTGACGACGTCTTTGCGGGAACTTTTTTAGATAATGGCACGCTAAAAATAAAAACTAAAAAAGTTGGGGAAGATACTACTTTTGGTAAAATTATTGAGTTAGTGGAAGAAGCACAAGATAGTAAGTCTAGTGCTGAGCGTTTTATCGATAAGTTTGCCAAGTATTATACACCACTCGTCCTTATTTTATCTTTAATTGTCGGTATTTTGACACAAGATGTTCGCTTAGCCATTACTATTTTAGTTCTAGGGTGTCCTGGAGCTTTGGTTATTGGTGTCCCAGTTTCAAATGTTGCCGGTATTGGAAGTGGTGCTAAAGATGGCATATTGATTAAAGGTGGCGAGGTTATTGACAGTTTTAGTAAAGTTGACACTTTTGTATTTGACAAAACGGGCACTTTGACATTAGGTAAGCCAAGTGTTGCTGATATCAAAAGTTACACAGAGGATTTAAGCGACAGTTTAAAAGTAGTCGCTAGTGTTGAAAGAGAATCTGATCATCCATTGGGACAAGCGATTTTAGACTATGCAAAGATGTCCAGTTATCTGCCAGTTACTCAAACAAACGTAGTTAAAGGTCAAGGAATTAAAGCAATATTGGATGATAAAAAGGTACTTGTTGGTAATAAATCCTTGATGAACGCAAATAATATTAAACTTACGAAAAAAATAAAAGATGATACTCATCAATTACAAATTAGCGGACATTCTTTAGTGATGGTGGCAATTGATGGGCAATTGTCTTTATTGATTGGTATTAAAGATCAGATTCGTCCAGGAGTAAAAGAGACATTATCCTATCTAAAAGAAATGGGTATAAAAGAGCTAATCATGCTAACCGGTGACAATCAAGAAACAGCAGAAAGTACTGCAGAAGAACTTGGAATAACTAAGGTTTATGGAAATTTAATGCCAGAAAATAAAGCCGATTATATCCGCAAATTACAAAATGAAGGTCATCAAACAGCTTTTGTCGGTGATGGTGTTAACGATAGCCCATCTCTTACTTTAAGTGATATTGGAATTGCTATGGGAGGCGGTACAGAAGTCGCTATTGAAACGTCAGATGTTGTTTTAATGAAATCAAATTTTGAAAAATTAGCAGAAGCTTATCGTTTAACGAAAAAAACATTGCGGAATATGCAGGAAAATATCTTAATTGCACTAACAACCATATTGCTGTTGTTATTAGGTTTGGTTTTTGGCTATATCTATATGGCTAGTGGTATGTTTATCCATGAATTAAGTATCTTAATTGTCATCTTTAATGGCATGCGTTTATTACTAAGTTATAAGAAAAAACACAAAACTTGATAAGTATCAATTTTTTCTTTTATAAAATAATTTAAGATAGCTATGAAAATAAAAGAGGAGGAATTTTATTATGGAAAAAGTAATCATTCAATTAGGGACGCTTACTTGCCCTTCATGTATGCAAAAAATCGAACAAGCAATCAAAAAGGAAGATGGCGTAGCTAAAGTGAAAGTATTATTTAATGCAAGTAAAGTAAAAGTTGAACTTGATTCGAGTGTGACAGATGCGGTAATCATCCAACAAACGATTAAAAAGTTAGGCTATACCGTAGAAAATACCAAGACAAAGGAGTTATCTTAATGACCCCAGAAGAAAAATACCAATAAGAATTAATTCAAAGTGAAAAAGACCATCATACGCCGACAGCTGGAGCAATGATTGGACATGTTCTGGCCAATTTGTATATCCACCAGAATAAATTAAGACAAGTTGTTTGTTATATAAAGGGAGTAGAGCGAAGCTTTGTTCAAGAAGTGTTTCCTGAATTGATTGTTAAAGAAAGCCATTTATTTGATGAATTGAATTATTTGATGCTAGATGAAGACGAGGTTATTCCTACAACTACAGAAGAATTTACCCAATATAGTATGTTAGAAGAAAATGGACGTTTAAAGTACGAAACAGGAAACGATCTGTTGATGGAGGTTGTTAAAGATTTTAGTACTCAATTAATGTTTATTACTCGAGGAGTAAGGTTGTCAGAAGATGAAAGTAAGTTTGGTCTTGCGAAATTTTTAAAACAGTTATACGCTTGGATAAAACATCAAATTTATAGTATACAAAGTTATTTAGGACACGAAGTTTCTGAAGGTTTAGAAGAAGACGAAGAAGAATAAAAAGAGGATGATTATGGAGCATAAAGAGCATTTATGTGTCACGTTAGTTCCCTTATTTAACCATTTGGACTTGCAAGATCAAAAAAGAATTCACCAATTAGTTAGACATACCGTTTATAAAAAAGGAGAAACAGTATTTTCTCCTTATGATGACCCTCAATTGGTCATTCTGGCAAAAGGTCTTTTAAAAGTTTATCAACTTTCGCCAAATGGAAAAGAACAATTACTACGCGTGGTGGAACCTGGCGGCTATGAAGGTGAAGATGTGTTGTTTGGTGTAAAAAATAACAACTTGTTTGGCGAAGCTTTACAAAATATCGAGATCTGTGTACTAAAACAAAGTGATTTTCAAAAACTTTTAAAAGACTATCCGCAATTAAGTATAAAACTTTTAACAATTAATGCTGAAAAAAACGCTAAAGTTGAGGAACAGACGCAATTTCTAACTATGGAGAGAATTGAAGAACGATTGTCAACTTATTTGTTAAATTTAGCAAAAGCTACGGAAAGTTCCCAAATAAAAATTCCTATGAAAATGAAAGAACTAGCTGGTTTTCTAGGTACGACACCAGAAACATTGTCGCGTAAATTGAAATCTTTGGAAAAGGATCAACTGATTAAAAGAGATAAACAAACGATTCAAATTCTCGATTCAGAAAGTTTAGAAGAAATATAAAAAGAAGCATACTAAACTTTTTTCGCAAAACTAGAAAAAATAAGCAGAATTACCCTGGATTTAAAAAACCAGGGTTACTTTGTCAGGTTAGCTCTAGATTTAAAAATTCTAGAGCTTCTTTGCTAGTCCGACTTTAAATTTAAAAAAATCTAGGGCTAGTTTGCTAGACTAGCTCTAGATTTAGTAAATTCTAAGGTTACTTTATCAGTCTAACTCTAGTTTTGTAGTTCTTTTCGAGCTTTTTCAATTTGGGCTTTTACTTGATCAAAACCAGTGCCGCCTGTTGAATTACGACTTTTCACGGCAGTTGCGGCACTTAATTTATCGTAAATGTCTGCTTCAATAACAGGAGAGACTTCCTGGTATTTTTTTAAGGGGATATCTTGCAGATAGCTTCCTTGTTGAATACATTCTAAAACTAATTTACCCACAATTTCGTGTGCTTGTCGAAAGGGTATGCCTTTATTGGCTAAATAGTCAGCTAATTCTGTTGCATTAGAAAAATCCTTTTCCGTTGCCTGCTGCATATTTGTTGGATTTACTTTCATTGTCTTAATCATGTCACTCATAATTTCTAAACTAGTGATAACCGTTTCTGAAGCGTCAAACATGCCTTCTTTATCTTCTTGAAAGTCTTTATTATAAGCTAGAGGTAAACCTTTCATAACGGTTAATAACTGAGTTAAATTCCCGTAGACACGTCCTGTTTTACCACGGATTAGTTCCGCCATGTCCGGGTTTTTCTTCTGAGGCATGATTGAACTTCCGGTAGAAAAAGTATCTGTTAGTTCAACAAACTGAAACTCGTAAGTACACCATAGAATAAGCTCTTCGCAAAAACGAGAAAGATGCATCATCAACAAGGAAGCATTACTTAAAAACTCTAAAATAAAATCTCGATCACTAACTGCATCCAAGCTGTTATCATAAATATCAGAAAATCCTAATTCATCCGCTGTCATTTGACGATCAATAGGAAAAGTAGTGCCAGCTAAAGCTGCTGCGCCTAAGGGGGAGATATCGATACGTGATAAACTTTCTTGCATACGTTCTTGATCGCGTGTCAGCATTTGATAATAAGCTAATAAATGATGACCGAAAGAGATAGGTTGAGCGTGCTGCATATGCGTGTAACCAGGCATAATGGTTTCGACATTTTCTTCGGCTTTACCTAGCAACACACTACGTAATTGGTGCAATTTTTTGATGACAAGGATCACAGTTTCTTTGAGGTATAGATGCATATCCGTTGCTACTTGATCATTACGACTACGTGCTGTATGAAGTTTACCAGCAACTGGGCCAATTTCCTCAGTCAAAAGGGATTCAATATTTAGATGTATATCTTCGTTTTGAATTGTGAAAGTTAATTCGTCATTAGCTAATTTTTCTTGCAAGTTTTCTAACCCTGTTTGAATTTGTTGCATCTCGTCTTTTGTAATAATAGCGCAAGCGCCTAGCATTTTAACATGAGCTAAGCTGCCCAAGATATCTTCTTTAGCCGGTTGATAGTCAAAAGAAATAGAGGCCCCAAATGTATCTACCCAGTCTTTGTTTTCACCAGTAAAACGACCGCCCCAGAGCTTTTTCATTTGCTTTCCTCCTCAGCTGCTTGTTGTGCTTGTACTTCAGCGTGAACTTTTGAAGGTAACCCCCATAGTTTAATAAATCCAACCGCGGCTTCTTGGTCAAAAGTGTCAGCGGAAGTATAAGTTGCTAGATTTTCGTTGTATAAACTATTCTTAGATTTTTTACCTTCGCAAATGATGTTTCCCTTAAACAATTTCAAACGAACCACGCCATTAACGTTTTCTTGTGAACTTTTAATAAAAGCGACAAGCGCTTTTGTAAGTGGATTGAACCAAAGTCCGTCGTAAATGGTTTGAGCTAATTGATTTTCGATCATCGGTTTGGTATGAGCCAGTTCACGGGCAAAAACTAAATCTTCTAATTCTTTGTGAGCATGCATCATAGTTAAAGCACCTGGGCATTCATAAACTTCTCGAGATTTAATACCTACTAAACGATTTTCTACATGATCGATTCGTCCGATACCATGTTTACCTGCTAGAGTATTAAGTGTAGAAGTAATAGAGGTCAGACTCATTTTTTTATCATTGATAGCAATAGGGACTCCTTTTTCAAAAGCTAATTCCAAGCTATCTGGTTTATCAGGTGTATTAGACAATTCATTTGTTATTCCATAGGCGCCTTCTGGTGGAGTAGACCAGGGATCTTCAAGGGCGCCGCACTCACAAGCTCGGCCCCACAAGTTTTGATCAATCGAATAAGGATTATCCAAATCAGCAGGAATAGGGACATTGTTAGCCTGTGCATAAGCGATTTCTTCCTCACGTGACCACTGCCACTGGCGCACTGGTGCAATCACTTTTAAACTAGGATCTAGTGATGCAATAGCAACTTCAAAGCGAACTTGATCGTTTCCTTTGCCGGTACAACCATGAGCGATTGTTGTTGCGTTAGTTTTATGTGCTAATTCAACTAATTTTTTTGCAATAAGTGGACGTGACAGTGCGGAAACCAGCGGATAGGAATTTTCATAAAAAGTATTTCCTTGTAAAGCGATTAGAGCAAAGTCTTGTAAAAATTCTTCTTTTGCATCAATGGCATAAGACTGGCTTGCTCCGACCATTAATGCTTTATCTCGAATTGCTTGGATATCTTTTCCTTCACCAATATCTAGGCAACATGCAATAACATCATATCCTTGATCGGTCAACCATCGAACTGAAACAGAAGTATCTAAACCTCCTGAATAAGCTAAAACAACTTTTTCTTTCATAATTATGCATCCCCTAAATTGAATTTAAACTATATGTTAGCAAATTACTTTTATTTAATCAATAGATCAGCGAATAAATATTCATTATTTTTTAATACAGGTTGTATTTATGCAATCATAGTGTATAAATCTTTAGCTGTTGACTTAAAAATAAATTTGTGATGATTTGTACAATACTTATTGACGGTTTTCTGATACTTGTGCTATGTTTATTTCGTAAGATAATAAAAAAATTTTGAACGAAAGTTGGCTTTTTAAATTTTAAAGCAAGCGGTTTCACTTATTTTTAAACAAAGGAGCAAATTATAATGGAAATTTTATTAGATACTGCAAATATTGAGACAATCAAAAAGTATGAGGCTATTCTTCCATTAGCAGGCGTAACAACTAATCCTTCGATTATAAAAAAAGAAGGGAAAATTGATTTTTTTGCGCATATGAAAGCAATTAGGGAAGTGATTGGTGAAAAACGTTCGCTGCATATACAAGTGGTGGCAAAGGATAAAGTAGGGATGTTAAAAGATGTAGAAGCTATATCAGAGCAATTGGGAAGAGAGATTTATTTCAAAGTTCCTGTAAGTAGTGAAGGTTTAAAAGTAATTAAGGCCTTAAAAAAAGAAGGATTAAATGTAACGGCTACAGCTATTTATACTAAATTCCAGGCTTATTTAGCAATTGCAGCGGGTGCAGATTATATTGCGCCTTATTTTAACCGTATGGAAAATTTAAATATCGATGCTAGAAAAGCTTTGAAAGCTATGGCAAATGAAATACAAGCGAGTAATAGTCAAACTAAAATCGTAGCTGCTAGTTTTAAAAACGTAGGTCAAGTGACTACTGCCTTAGAACAAGGGGCCCAAGCGGTAACGGTTGCACCAGATATTATTGGTCAAGCTTTAGCAATGCCGTCAATTGCTCAAGCGGTGGATGATTTCACTGGAGATTGGGAGAGTATTTTTGGTGAAAACAGTACAATTGCTGACTTAAATGAGTCTTGATTTCGCCTAGCTTAAAGTAGGAGGAAGGTACTTAACGCAAGCTTAGGAGTTCATTGCCATTATATCAAAGTACGTGCCTCCAAGATCTATTGATTCTGGTGGTAATAGACATTAAGGTCATATAACGAATAATACAAACGTTCTCCAAGAATGAAAGATGAATAAAGAAATACTAAAATGTTCTCTGAAATCGCAAAGATGAATAAAAAAGTACGACAAGAGCCGCTTACTGACTCCTGTCGTGCTTTTTTATTGAATATCATCTTTTGTGAGATCTGTATGGAAAACTTTTTTGCTACGCTCATAACGGATATCTTCTTTTCCAGCTTGGCTATTAACGACACGGGCTAAAGCAAAGAAATAATCTGATAACCGATTGACAAATTTTAAAGCAAAGGGATTTACCTGACCTTGTTTTTGGAAGCTAACTATTTCTCGTTCCGCTCGTCGTGCGACGGTACGAGCCATATGCAGTTGCGCGCTTTCCGGCGTGCCCCCTGGGAGGATGAAATAATCAATTTCAGCTGGAATGTCTGCATAAAAATCGATTCGTGCTTCCAACCACTCTATGTCTTCTTTTTTGACCACGTATGGATAGAGTGGGTCACTTGCATTTCTAGTCCTAGGTGAAATTTTTCCTATTTCTTTAAATGTGGGTGTAGCAAGATCGTTGCCACAATCAAATAAATAATGTTGGATGTAAACGAGTTCTTCTTTGAAGTTAGCTGCCAATTCGGGCAAACTAGCAATATATCCAACCAAACTATTTAATTCATCGATCGTTCCATAAGCTTGAATACGAGGATCATCTTTTGCTACTTCAAAGCCACCGATAAGTTTGGTTGTTCCTTGATCACCAGTACGAGTATAAATTTGCATTATTTTTCCTCCTTAGCTTACAAACCGCAGCGTAATTGTGCTTGACAATTTGTGCAAGTGTTACAACCACCTATATCCTTAACAATGCCTTGTCGACAAATTGGACAAGTATTACCAACGTCAGAACCATAGATCACATCATCTGTATGTCCTTCTTGTTGAATATGATCATTTTCTGCTTGTTCTACTAGTTGTTCTAATTCGTCAGAATCATCTACAATACGGATATCTTCTGTTTCAAACAAGGAGGTTTGTTTTTCTGTTTCTTTTTCTGATTGTAGTGTTAATACTTGAGAATCACGTGAGCCGTCTACATAAACCGTACCACCTTTAGCATTGCCATCATATAGACGTTCGTAAATAGTTGCTACTTGTTCAACAGTATAACCTTTAGGTGCATTTACAGTTTTAGAGATCGAACTGTCGACCCACCGTTGAATGGTTGTTTGCACATCAACATGTTCTTCAGGGGCTAATTCCATAGAAGAAACGAAAAATTCAGGCAAGTGACTAGTATCAGATTCTGGATGTTCATTTAAGTATTCTTGTACAATTTCAGCATTTACTTCCATAAATTTACCTAAGCGTCCACTACGATAATATTTAAAGGCAAAATAAGGCTCTAAGCCAGTAGCAACACCCACCATAGTACCAGTACTGCCGGTAGGAGCCACAGTTAATAGGTGAGAATTACGGATACCGTGTGCTAAAACATCTTCTCGAATATCTTGCGGCATATCCTTCATGTAGCCAGTTTGAATGAAACGTTGTCTTAGTTTTTGTGTTTCTTCTTCGGTTCCTCCAATTAAAAATGGAAAGCTGCCCTTTAATTTTGCTAAACGAATGGACTCTCGATAAGCTGTAGTTGCGATTGTTTCGAAAATCTTGTCAACAACATGGTTTCCTTCTTTAGAACCATATCGATGATGGGTATAAATAAGTAAATCGGCAAGTCCCATGACGCCAAGTCCGACACGACGTTCACCTAAAGCTTGTTTTTTATTTTCTTCTAAGAAATAAGGGGTTGAGTCAATGACATCATCTTGCATTTGTACAGCAATCTTGACTGTTTCCATTAATTTATCATAGTCCACTTCGGCAGTGTCTTTATTTGCCATATTCGCTAAATTGATAGCACCTAAATTACAAACTGAGTTAGGAGCTAAAGGCTGTTCTCCACATGGATTGGTTGCAACAACTTTTTGACCGTAAGCGATAGCGTTTGTCTTATTATTTGCATTATCGATAAAAAAGATGCCTGGTTCTGCGGAATAAGTTGCACAGATATTAATCAACTTCCATAATTCACGCGCCTTAATTGTTCGATAAGTTGCCACTTGATAGCCTAAGTCTTCCCACTGACGCACATCGCCAATTTCCGGCCATTTGTTATCATAATCATCCATTTCTTCTTGACTATAATTGAATAAGTCAGGGAAACGAAGTGGCCATTCTTCATTATTTTTAACAGCTTGCATGAAATCATCCGTTAGTGTTAAAGAAATGTTAGCGCCTGATAAAAACTCAGGATTATTTACACTGTAAGTACCACCGTCATTTAATTTTGTTTGCGCTTCTTTAATTGTCGCAGATGAAACTGCTTCTGTTTTGTTTTCTTGATTAACGATAAATTGATACATTTCACGTTCGCTTTGTAAAAGAGGCGTGAAATTCAACTTTTCATGAACAGCTTGTTTGATTTGGCTATCATTGGTATTTTCCAGTAAATAGCGTAAAATACGCGCATTTTGCATTTTTGATACAATAAACTCAATAATATCTGGATGCCAGTCAGCTAACATGATCATTTGTGCGCCACGTCGACTGCCGCCTTGTTCAACTAGATGGGTTAGTTTGGCGATATCATCTAGCCATGAAACAGAACCAGAAGATTTACCATTAACGCCTCGTACGATTGCATTTCTAGGACGTAAAGCAGAACCATTACTGCCAACACCGCCTCCGCGACTCATAATTTCCATTACTTTTTTGCGATGTTCGGCAATTCCACTTCTTGAATCTGGGACAAAAGGCATAACATAACAATTAAAATAGGTAACATTAGCCCCGGATCCAGCACCATAAAGAACTCGGCCAGCAGGGACAAAGTTCATTTCTTTTAATTGTTGATAAAATCCTTCTTCAATCATCGTCTTGCTACCAATAGTTTGGTCTACATCTGCTAGGGCGTGAGCAACACGTTTTGTGATTTGTTCATAAAAAACTTCTAGGGGTTTATCGATTTCGTTTAAATTACGAGTAACGATACCTAAAGCTTGTTCATCGGGATCTTCAATTGAAAAGCGGTAAGCTTCTTCTACTAGAATATCTGCTTCTTGCTGTTGATCATCGATTTTTTGAACGATCCCTACACCACGTGCTGGGTAATTGGGATCACTTTTAACTGTTAAAACAATTAAATCGCCTACTGCAAGTGTACGCTGCTCCACATCTTTATAAGCGTAACGATCAAGCATAACTAAACGCGAAACGCCTTTTCTTGTTGTATACATATCATCTGTAATAGGGTAAACTTGTGGGAATTGTTCAATATCTTGATTTAACTTTTCAATATCAAGTTCGGGTTCTTTTATTTGTACGCTCATTTTAAAAACTCCTTTAAGACAACCATTTGGAAATACTATATATTGTGTTTTTGTTGTGTTTCCATCCGATATATTGTATAACTTAGTATAATGGTCATAACTATTTTTAGCAATAGCTAAACAAAAAATTACATGCGACACTTTTAAATTTCTATAGTAAAATAAAAGAAGAGGTGAGTGTGATGATACATGATGCTTTGTATTGGGCAGAGCAACTAAAAAAACAAAAAATTTCTTTTGAAGAATTATTGACGTTAATTGAAAATAGGGTAGAAAAAGATAATCCACAAATAAATGCATTGCTAACTTTTGCTAAAGAAGATGCTAAAAAACAGTATGAAGCTAGTAAAAATATAGAAAAAACGCCTTTTGCTGGTTTGCCCTTGCCTTTAAAAATGCTAGGTCAGGATAAAAAGGGGTGGCTATCTACTGCTGGCAGTCACTTATTAAAAACAAATCGTGCACCAGCCAGTAATCATTTTGTGCAGGCTTTGGAAACAGCAGGATTGATTCCTTTAGGGCAAACAAATGCTCCAGAATTCGGTTTTAAAAATGTTACAGACCCGACACTTTATGGTAATACACGTAATCCTTGGAATCTTGATTATTCTCCGGGGGGTTCAAGCGGAGGTGCAGCAGCTAGCGTGGCTTCTGGTATGTTTCCACTTGCTGCGGCCAGTGATGGTGGTGGCTCAATTCGCATTCCGGCATCTTTTAGTGGTTTAATTGGATTAAAACCTACTCGCGGAACGGTGCCCGTTGGTCCTGCAGGATTTCGTGCTTGGCAGGGAGCTTCAATTTCTTTTGCTTTAAACGTTTCAATGCGAGATACAAAGACGCTTTTTTATGCGATAAGAGGTACGGAAAAAGCAGCGCCTTATCAAGCGCCAAAAGTTGAATGGGAGCATACGAGAAGTGCGAATAAAAAAGAACTCAAAATTGCTTTTGTTACAACTTCGCCAGTGGAAAGTGAAGTATCAAAAGAGGCGATGACGGCAGTAAAAAATGCAGTTTCTTTTCTAACAAAAGAAGGGCATAGGATAGAAGAAATTTCTTTACCGATCGAAGGTAAAAAGCTAATGCAATCTTATTATCATATGAATGGCGCAGAAACAGCCGCTATGATAGAAGAACTTTCCTATAATTTAGCGCGTCCGATCGAAAAAGAAGATATGGAATTGATGTCTTGGGGTCTGTACCAATATGGTTTGAAACAGTCAGCAGCTAGTTATATCCATAATCTTAATACTTGGGATCAAGCAGCAGCGCAGATGGAAGAGTTATTTGAAAACTATGATTTGTTGTTAACGCCTACCACAGCTTATTCAGCTCCTAAAATCACTGATGATTTACAAAGTAATACTATTCGTGCACAATTAGCACAAATACAAAATTATTCCTTAAAACAAGCAGGAGATTTGGTTTATGAAATGTTTGATAAAAGCTTACGATTTTCGCCATTCACTCAATTAGCAAATTTAACTGGACAACCTGCAATCAGTTTACCTACTCATTTAACCAATGAAGACCTTCCTTTGGGGATTCAGTTTATGGCAGCTAAAGGTCGTGAGGATTTACTTTTTGAAGTTGGAGAGCTATTTGAAAACAATCAACAATTTCACTTACCTGCTTATTATCAATAGCTTTTAATTGCTTCATTAAAAATTTTGTTGTAGTTATCATAGCCAACAAGGAAAGGGTAAAAGATGAATTCAGATTATTTAGCGCTTCATGAGCACTCTTTGGAAGTTCCTTATATGCAAGAAAAACGCAGGGTACGTGTTTTATTACCCAGCAATTATGAGTCAGAGACGACACATTATCCTGTGGTATACATGCATGATGGTCAGAATATTTTTTTCAGTCGAGAATCATATTCGGGCTATTCTTGGAAATTGATTCCTTTATTAAAAAAGTCGGAAAATTTACCTCCAGTAATTATTGTCGGTATTGATAATAGTGAAGAAAAACGTTTTGATGAATATATGCCTTGGGAAATAAGCGTTGAAGATGAGGAGCAAAAAATTTCAGCTGGCGGTATGGGAAAAGATTATGCAAAATGGCTGGTTGAAACCGTTAAACCATTTATTGATAAGCATTACCGCACAAAAAAAGAGCGTAAAGATACAATTTTAGCCGGCAGTTCGCTAGGAGCAGTGATCACTGCTTATACGAGCGCTGCTTATCCCGATACTTTTGGTGGTTTAGGTATTTTTTCTCTTGCTTCTTGGCTATGTGAAGAAGCTTTTATCAATTATTTGTCCACAAATCCCATAAATTCTAAAAGCAAGGTTTATATTCAATCAGGAACAAATGAGGGAAATGAAGAAGATCAGATGTTAACAACTAAAGATACGGATCAAGCTTATATCGATAGTTCTATTCGTTACTATAATACTTTACTAGGAAATGGCCATGACCTTGATAATCTTAGCTTGCGGATTTTTTCTGGAGAATACCATTTTGAAAAATATTGGGCAGACCATTTTGGTGAGTTTTTAGCTTTTGCTTTTAATGTAGACTAAGTTGTTTGTTGTTCATTTAAAAACCTTCCTAACAGGCAAAAGCTTGTTGGGAAGGTTCTTCTTTTAAATTAGCGTTTTTTGTTTATTCAATTCATTCATAAAATAAGCGATCTGTTTAGACCACCACTGCCAGTCATGAGCACTGTCTTCACCCCAATAGTCAAACCAAGCAGGCAGCTCTTTTGCTTCAAGTACTAAAACTTGAAAGTTCAAAAATACAGTTCATCCCTTGATAAATAAACGTTTTTTTATACAAAAATAGCATGAACCACTCAAATCCTGGTATAATAGAATCAACGAAAAACCACTAACCAAGGAGTGTTCATGCCATGTCAATTATAACACAAACAACGCCAAACTCAGAAAAAATTTCTACCTCTGTGTCTGATTTTTTTCATCGGTTCCATGTAGCTTCTGCGTTGAAAAAATCAAACGCAGTCCATAAAAGGGGTTTTTCGGTTCCTGTTATTTTTTCTTTTTTATTGGCCTCGATCTTTACCAACGGTTCTACCTATCGGTTTTACCAAAAGCAAAAGGAACAGCTATCATTTTCAGATAAAACATTTCGCAACGTTTTGAATGATCCGCACATTCATTGGCAAAAATTACTGATCTTAGTGGCTAAATCCGTCATTACTTTCCTACGTCCATTGACGGATGATGCCCGAAAGACCACGTTTATCGTGGATGACTCCATGTATTCTCGCTTGAATGCGAAAAAAGTGGAGTGTGCCGCTTTACAATACGACCATGCCAAGAAAAAATATTTCAAAGGATTTCGTTATTTACAATTAGGCTGGAGTGATGGCAACAGCTTTGTCCCCGTCGCTTTTTCCTTGCTCTCCGGGAAAAGAAAGCTCCAATCTGATCTTGATATCGGGGATCAACGCACGAATAGGGGGAAACGTAAAGCTCAAGCGCTTCGTAAAGGTACGGAAGTGACACTGGAACTGCTTCGATCGGCTTTGAACCAAGGGATCCATGCGGATTATGTCTTATTCGATACTTGGTTTTCCAGTCCCAAAATGTTCCAACAGATCCGTGACCTGAAATGCCACTGCGTAGCGATGGTTAAACGTAGTCAAAAGATCTACTACCGTTATCAAGGCCAAAAGATGGATGTCAAAGAAATCTTCAAACGAAACAAGAAACGCCGCGGTCGTTCTCGCTATCTTTTGAGTGTCCAAGTAGAAGCTGTCGTAGAAGGGAAAATCCTTCCCATTAAGTTGGTATATATTCGCAATCGCAATAAACGAAACGACTATTTGGTCTTAGCTTCGACCGATATCGATCTGACCGAAGACGAGATCATTCAGCTCTATGCTAGACGCTGGTCGGTGGAAGTCTACTTCAAGATGTGCAAACAATACTTAAAATTAGCCAAGTACCAAGGGATTTCTTATGACGGGATCTTTGCGCATACGACACTGGTAGCTATCGGTTATATGATCCTAGCGGTGCAAGAACGTGAAAGTAAAGACGACCGAACGCTTGGCGAGTTATTTTATCTTCTCATTGATGAGCTTTCCGAGCTTTCTGTATCGGAAGCCATTCTGCAATTACTCGTTTTATTCCAAGAAGCTTTTGCGGATGAATATGTTTTGGATGAAGCCGTATTAAATAACATTATCGAACAGTTCCTTGAAAAACTACCTTCCTCTATACAAAAACAGCTCAAGCAAGCAGGTTGAAGTTAATTTTGTGCATAAGATGCTTAGTATACCAAGGGATACGTATCGAAAAATAGGTTTCAAGTTTTAGTATCTTTTGCAGATTTTTCGTTTGTAAAAGATGAGGAAGTTCCCAATCTCCTTGGCCGACACAAGTAATATAAGTATTTTGCCGATAATGGTCAATAAACCAAGGGTCTTTTAGACTAGGCAGATAATCAATAGGGGAGTTAAAATAAACAGCTAAGTCATTATAGTAATCTCCAGTAAAAAAACGAATATCATAAACACCGCTTAAAGCAATAGCTGTTGTAAAAATATCTGGATGTTTTAAAGCAAAATTCAACGTATGAAATCCGCCCATACTACAACCAGTTGCAATTACCTGAGGTGAATTTGTTTCATAAGTAATTAAGGGAATAAGTTCTTGTATAATGTAATTTTCGTAACATCTATGTGCTTCGGCCATTTCATGAGGCGATTTATTGTTGGCCAACCAAGACTCATTATCATAAGAAGCAGCTGTATAAAATCGTAAAAGACCTTTTTCAATAAATGAACTACAAGAAGCGATCATCCCAAAATCAGCGTATTCATTTTGGCTTCCGCCAGATGAAGGAAAGACAAGAACAGCTTTACCGGCGTGTCCATAAACATTAAAAGGCATTTCTTTTTCTAGTTGGTTACTGTAAAAACTGCGTTGTTCAAAATGCATTGAACTTCCTCCTTTTTTTAGCTTACTGCTTCTTGTCTTTGACTGATATAGTTTATATGATCAAATAATTCCTCCAATTCCGGGCAACGAACAATATAGCCTTCTGTTCCTAAAATTGTTGAAAAAATATCAGGTATCGACTGAATACCTACGAGTGATTCCCCTAATTTTTGGCGAATTGCTTCATTATCATGCGTATAGTTAAAAATTTTATTGGCTTTTCGAGAAATATAGGCACAGTTGTAAAGACGATTAATAGGCGCTTTAAATTGATTTTCTTTAACGATATTGGCATATTCAGCAAAGATGTTGAACTCATTAACGTAATTAAACATATCAATTGTTGGTCCGCCAGGCGGGCGCATATTCACTTCAAGCGGCAATAACTCACTGTTTGGATAGGTACGGAAAAATTCAAAATGAAAGAAACGTTCCTTTACCTGAAATCCTTCCACAATTTTTGAGCCCATCTCGATCAAGTCTTCTGGAATTTCACGTGGTAAGTAAAAATACATATCGCTATCATTTTCCACTGTCTCTAAAACTGCGATGTTATAATCTAAGCTAGAGTAAAAGACAATCTGACCTTCTTGATCACATAATCCATCAAAGGTAACGACATCCCCAGGAATAAACTCTTCCATAATAAAATCATTTGTCATGTCATTTTCATTAAAAAGTTTAGTTAACTCATCTGGACTCTTGATTTTGTAAGTATCGCCTGCACCCACTCCGCTATCAGGCTTTACGATCACTGGATAGCCTAGTTCTTCTGCTAGAAAAAAAGCATCTTCTTCATCAGAAAATACACGACCTTCCGCCACAGGAAGATCTAACATTCGGAATTGTTTTTTCATACTAGATTTCTTTTTGATTGGTTCAAGATCTGTAAGGTTGTAGCCAACTACATTGAAATCTGTTCGCAATTGCGCGTCTAACTCCAACCAATGTTCATTATGGGATTCAATTCTATCGATTCTGCCATATTTATGGGCGAAAAAAGCCACCGCACGATACATTTGATCGTAATCATTCATATCATCTACACGGTAGTATTCAGTTAGGGCGTTTTTTAAAGTATCGCTTAATTGATCATAAGCGATATCAGCAATTCCTAAGGTATTAAAGCCTCTTTCTCGTAAACAAACAGCAAATGTGGAAAAATTCTCGGGAAAATGCGGCGAAATAATAATGAAATTTTTGGGCTGTTTCATATGATCGACTTCCTTTTTGAGTATATTAACATATCTTTGCAGGTAAAGCGAGCAATTGTCCGAAAAATCTGATTATTCTAACGATTATTTCGCTTTCAATAATTAAATAAAAAATCAACTAAGTTGTATTGCAAGATAGTTACATTTTTACTAAACTATATGGTAATACAAGTTAGTCTTAGCCAAATAAATAAAAATCATTCATAACTTTAAATACAAAGTAGGTGGGATAATTGTCGATACGAAGTCAATTATTAAAGGGAATATTGGAAGGATGCATTCTTGCACTACTCGATCGTCAAGTTGTATATGGATATGAATTATCAGTGAAACTTCAAAGTTACGGCCTTTTTGTCAGTGAAGGTTCGATATATCCAATTTTATTGCGATTACAAAAAGAACAATTAATTACAGGCGAGATGAAAAAATCACCGGCAGGACCGAATAGAAAATACTATTATCTGACAAAAGAGGGCGCAAAAGCGCTAGTTGATTTTAAAGCAAATTGGGAAACGATCAAGTCACCGGTTGACCGGTTATTGGATAAGGAGGAATAAGATGGATGCAGAAGAGTTAGTGCAATTGAATAATGAAAAGCGCAAACAGCTGTCTCAAGAAAATAAAAAGTACTATGAGGATATGTTGATTTACATACGAACGTCTTATAATACATCTGATCAAGAAATGGAAGAAATTTTAGTTGAGCTGCTCGATCACTTAATAGAGGCACAAGCGGAAGGGAAGACAGCAAAAGATGTTTTTGGAAAGCAACCAAAGAAATATGCCAATGAAATCCTTGGAGAGCTTCCCAAAGGAGTAACTAAAAAACATATACAATATTTTGTTATGCTTGTATGTTACTTCTTGGCGGCAGCTAGCATAACTTCTGGTATTTTTAACTGGTTAGGTCCTTATATTTTTAGTGTAGATTCATGGAGTAACACTTATTACTTGGGGACTTTTGTGCTTAAAGCTTTGCTAGATATTCCGTTTGCGTTTTTAATCATGTTTTTAGCCCTTCAGTATATTCGCTGGACTTGTTTCAAAGAGATCAACAATAAAAGATTTCTTTTTTTATCTGGTCTTTTTGGTATTTTGGCAGTAGGATTATTTGTTTTGGTCGCTTTGATTATACCTGATCTAGGACCAAAAGTTGAATTACCATTTTATATCATTATATTATTTGGCTCTGCTTTATATTTGATAGGAAGAAAAGTAAGCAAGGCTATCTAAAGCCAAGTGATTATTTTAATAAAAATCGCTAAAAATTGGAAAGCATTTGGATAGTGTAGAAAAAATATTTGCCAAGCGATTGGATAAAAACAACAAAAAGGTCAAAACTTTTCCTTTACGAAAATTTATTGTATAATCAACATTTGTGAAGAGTAAAAAAGAAATTTATTTTTAAAAGTTAGATAAGAACGCTTATGACCGTTAGCATGAGCTTGTTCATTTGAGGAGAAAAATGATTGATGTTTTCAAGTTATAAACCAAGTTGGATGATCGAGTCAATTTATAAAATTACACCCGAGCAATTAAAAAACGTTGGTATAAGGGTTGTTTTGACTGATCTTGATAATACTTTGATTGCCTGGGATCATCCAGATGGTACAGATGAGTTAAGAAAATGGTTGGAAGAAATGAAAGGCGCTGGCATTTCTGTTGTGGTTGTATCAAATAACAGCGCACAACGCGTTAGTAGGGTAACAGATAAACTAGGATTGTCTTATGTTGCACGGGCACTCAAACCTCTTCCTGTTGGGATCAATAGGGCATGTAGACGGCTAAATGTGAATAAAGAGGAAGTAGTTATGCTAGGAGACCAGCTTATGACTGATATTAAAGCAGCAAATAGTGCTGGTGTATGGAGCGTTTTGGTTCAACCAGTAGTAAACACTGATGGTTGGAAAACGCGGTTTAATCGTTTTTTTGAACGTAAAATCATGAAGTATTTGCAAAAAAAATATTCTGATATGAAATGGCAAGGTGAAATAAAATGACAGAAGCCCTTCAATGTATTGGTTGTGGAGCTGTTATTCAAACAGAAGATAAAAATGAAATAGGTTATACACCAAAATCAGTTTTGGAAAAAGGAATGGAATCCGGCGAAGTTTATTGTCAACGTTGTTTTCGTCTGCGCCATTATAATGAGATTCAAGATGTCTCGTTGACCGACGATGATTTTTTACGGCTATTAAATGAAATAGGGCAAAAGGACGCACTGATTGTCAATGTGGTAGATATTTTTGATTTTAATGGTTCAATAATACCTGGCTTACATCGCTTTGTGGGAGACAATCCTGTATTATTAGTAGGTAATAAAGTAGATGTGTTACCTAAGTCTTTGAAAAAGACTAAATTGAAACAATGGATGAAAGAACAAGCCCACGATAAAGGCTTACGTCCAGTTGATGTATTATTGACTAGTGCGAAAAGAAATGACGAGTTGGATGCTTTACTTGATATGATAGAAAAGTATCGTGAAGGTCGTGATGTTTATATTGTAGGTGTAACAAATGTAGGTAAATCTACATTGATTAATCAGATTGTTCAAAAGACAGCGGATGTTAAGGAGCTAATCACTACTTCAAAATTTCCGGGAACAACATTAGATAAAATTGAAATTCCTTTAGAAGATGGTCAATTTTTAATAGATACACCAGGGATTATCCATCGTCATCAAATGGCGCATTTTCTAGGGGAAAAAGATCTTAAGATTATCGCGCCCCAAAAAGAAATTAAGCCTAAGATCTATCAATTAAATGCTGGACAAACATTGTTTTTAGGAGGCTTAGCGCGTTTTGATTTTGTTAAAGGAGAAAAAAGCTCTTTTACTGTTTTTGTTTCAAATGATTTAATGATTCATCGAACCAAATTAGAAAATGCGGATAAATTTTATGAAAAACATTTAGGTGAACTATTACAACCACCACGTAATGATGAAAAAGAACACTTTCCTGAATTGGAACGTTTTGAATTTTCCATTAAAGAAAAAACGGATATTGTTTTTGCTGGCTTAGGCTGGGTTACAGTGAAAGATCCAGTTGTGGTCAGTGGTTGGGCACCCAAGGGCGTCGATGTTATTACACGTCAAGCGTTGGTTTAGGAGGACGTAATGAAATTAAGAGGAAAGCAAAAAAGTTTTTTGAAGAGTCAAGCTCACCATTTACAACCGATTTTTCAGATTGGTAAAGGTGGATTAAATGATCAACTGATCGTACAAATCGGCGAAGCTTTAGAAAAACGAGAATTGATTAAAGTAAGTTTACTACAAAATACCGATGAAGAAGCTAGTGAGGTAGCGTCGATTTTAGAAGAAAAATTGGACTGCCAAGTAGTTCAAATCATCGGTCGTGTGCTAGTGATTTTTAAAATTTCAAATCAAGAAAAAAATCAAAAGATTTCTGCTGCTGTAAAGAAAGTGTAGTTATTGGAGGCGCATGAGAAGTTGAAACAGCAAGTAATGAGCAATGTACAGACATTTGTAGAAGTTAAAGAACAAAGAAATTCAAAGAAAAAACAAGTAGGAATTTTAGGAGGAAACTTTAATCCTGTTCATATAGCGCATTTGATCATGGCAGATCAAGTCGGCAGATCATTAGGTTTAGAAAAGGTTTATTTGATGCCGTCTAATGAACCGCCCCATGTGGACCCTAAAGAAACAATTGATGTTTCAGATCGATTAAAGATGTTAGAGTTAGCAATTGCTGATAATCCTTTACTTGATATTGAAAAAAGTGAAATCAATCGTCAAGGTAAAAGCTATACTTATGAAACCATGAAAATCTTAACAGAGAAATATCCCGATACTGATTTTTATTTTATTCTCGGTGGAGATATGGTGGAGTATTTACCCAAGTGGTATAAAGTTGATGAGCTAATGCAATTGGTTCAATTTGTAGGAGTTAAACGACCTAATTATCCAACTGAAACTTCTTATCCAATTATTTGGATTGATGTACCTGATATGAATATCAGTTCTACAGATTTACGGAAAAAAATTGCACAAGGTTGTTCGGTGAACTATCTCCTGCCAGAAAATGTGTTACACTATATTCAAGAAAAGGGGTTGTATCTTGATGAAATATAATGAGAATACTCGAGCAACCTTATTGGAAAAAATTAAAGCAGCGATGAGCGAAAAACGTTTTAACCATGTATTAGGAGTAGAAGCAGCTGCCCTATCTTTGGCTGAAAGATATGGAGAGTCTAAGGAAAAAGCAAGTATTGCTGCATTGACTCATGATTATGCCAAGGAACGTTCGGACAGTGAATTTAAACAAGTCATTCGTGACTATGACTACGACTTAGATTTATTGAATTGGAATAATGCGATTTGGCATGGTCTTGTAGGTGCACAATTCGTCGAAAAAGAACTTGGAATTACTGATGAGTCCATTTTGCAAGCGATCCGTTTACATACAACTGGGGCTTCTCAAATGAGCTTGCTAGATAAAATCATTTATGTAGCAGATTATATTGAAGCTGGAAGAGATATCCCTGGTGTAGAAAAAGCACGTGCTATTGCTAAAAAAGATTTGGATGAAGCAGTAGCTTATGAAACTAAACATACACTGGCTCATTTAATAGATATTAATGCGCCGATTTACCCTAAAACGATTGAAACTTATAACCGCTGGGTGGCAAAAAAGAACTAAGATAAATAAGAGGTGAACGAAAATAGATAGTCAACAAATTTTACAAACAGCTGTACAAACAGCAAACGCAAAAAGTGCGCAAGATATTGTCGTTCTAGATGTTCGTGAGGTGTCTTTACTGGCTGATTACTTTATGATCTGCTCTGGAAGAAACAATCGCCAAATTCAAGCTATTGTGAACGATATTATTGAAAGTGAGCAAAAAGCACAAGTTGAAGTAAAAAGTGTCGAAGGAAGAGATAGCGCGAAATGGATCTTAATTGATTTAGGCGACGTGATTGTCCATGTGTTTAATGAAGATGAACGTGAATTTTATCAATTGGAAAAACTATGGGCGGATGCCCCTTTTGTTGATACTTCGGCTTGGGTCACAGAATAATGAGTGCATTTGAAACTTTTGCTTTTATTTATGATCAAGTTATGGATGAACAGTTATATGAGGATTGGTTAGCTTTTACCTTGCGTCATTTACAGAAAGAAAAGCAACTTTTAGAATTGGCTTGTGGCACGGGTGAATTAGCCATTCAGTTTGCTCAAAAAGGATATGCTGTTACAGCTTTAGACTTGTCAGAAGAGATGTTAACAGTAGCCAATCAACGAGCAGAATATGAACAAGCAGATGTACAGTTTGTACAAGCAGACATGCTTGATTTAAAAGATATGGGAACTTATGAAGTAGTCACTTGCTATTCTGATTCTATTTGTTATTTAGCTGATGAACTAGAAGTACAAACGGCTTTTAATCAGGTTTACCAAGTGCTTAAAAAAGATGGTGTTTTTTTGTTTGATGTCCACTCGCTTTATCAGATAGATGAAGTTTTTCCTGATTATACTTATCATTATCAAACAGAAGATTTCGCCTTTTTATGGGAAAGTTATCCCGGAGAATTTCCTCATAGTATCGAACACTTTCTGACGTTTTTTATTAAAAATCAGGATGAAACTTTTAACCGTGAAGATGAATTGCATTTGGAACGTACTTATCCCATAGAAACTTATAAAGATTTGTTGAAACAAGCGGGTTTTGAGCAGATTAAAGTATGTGCTGATTTTAAGGATAGTGAACCAACAAACAATAGCGAACGTTGGTTTTTTGTTTGTTATAAATAAATGTAATCCCATGAAATCTTTTGATTTCGTGGGATTTTAGTAGGAATTGAGTTTTTACATATAAGGAGATAAGGATGAATACTTGCGGAATCATTGCTGAATATAATCCATTTCATAATGGTCATAGATATCAATTGCAAGAGGCGAGAGAACGGACTCAAGCAGATGTGATGGTGGTTGTAATGAGCGGCAATTTCTTACAACGTGGAGAGCCGGCTATCATTGATAAATGGCAAAGAGCCGAAGAAGCACTATCACAAGGTGCAGATTTGATCGTTGAATTACCTATTCAATGGTCCTTACAGTCGGCGGATTACTTTGCTAAAGGTGGCGTGCAACTTTTACATGCACTGCACTGCAAAAGCCTTTCATTTGGTACAGATCATAGTGCAGATTTTGATTATTCTTTTTTTGGACATTTTACTACAACTCACCAAAAAGCGATTGATGAAGCTTACCAGAAATATGATGATCCTACTTTAACTTACGCGCAAAAAATGGCGACTGTGTTAGCTGACGATGATCCTGCTTTTGCACGACTAAAAGAACAACCAAATCATGTATTAGGATTGACTTATGCTAAAGAAAATGCTCGTTTTGAACAAGCTATGGGCATTTATCCCATTGAACGAAAAAAAGTAAACCATCATTCCGCCGAATTAACAGGAAAAATCGCAAGCGCTACGGCAATCCGTCAAGCAGTTTTTGAAAAAAATAGTGTGAAAAATGTAGTTCCGGTAAAAACAGCAAAAGATCTCACTAATTATCAAGTGAGTTGGGAGGATTATTGGCCATTTTTACGATATAAAATATTAGCGAGTTCCTTAGCTGAATTACGTGAAATCTATCAAATGGTTGAAGGTTTAGAGTATCGTTTAAAAAGTAAAATTAGACAAGCAAGTAATTTTGAGGAATATGTACAGCTTGTTAAATCAAAAAGATACACACGTGCAAGGATTCAACGACTGTTTTGCTATTGTTTATTGAATTTAAAAGATAAAGATGTAAAAAAAGCTTGGCATAATAACTATTTACACATTTTAGGATTTACACAGAAAGGACAACAATACTTACAGCAGGAGAAAAAAACAATCTCATGGCCTATTATTTCTAAGGTTGGTCAAACTGAGGAAGAAAAGATGACACTGGGCATCCAAAGTGATAACATTTATCAGATGGTAAATACCAAGATAAAAGAACAAAACTTTGGCCAGTTTCCGATTCGTATTTAATGTATAGTATTTTTAAAATATAGAAATAAACTTTAAAATAATTGAAAGAGAAGTGAAGAGATGGGACGCAAATGGGCAAATATCGTCGCCAAAAAGACTGCAAAGGATAAAAATAATAGCAAAGTTTATGCAAAATTTGGGATAGAAATTTATGCTGCCGCAAAATCAGGAGAGCCTGATCCGCATACAAATCAAAAGTTAAAGTTTGTCATTGACCGGGCAAAGACTTATGATGTACCCAAGCATGTAATTGATCGTGCGTTGGAAAAAGCAAAAGGCGCTAGTGACGAAATTTACTCCGAACTGCGTTATGAAGGATTCGGTCCTGCGGGTTCGATGCTTATTGTAGATGCTTTGACAAATAATGTAAATCGAACAGCTGGTGAAGTACGTGCTGCTTTTAGTAAAAATGGTGGAAATATGGGTGTAAATGGTGCGGTGTCTTATATGTTTGATAATACGGCTTTGTTTAGTTTTGCCGGAGATAACGCTGATGAAATTTTTGAATTTTTGCTAGATAAAGAAATTGATATACGAGATGTTGAAAATGATGAGGGTCAAATCGTCGTTTACGGTGAGCCAGAAGATTTCCATCTTATTCAAGAAGCATTAAATAGTTATGGCGTTGAAAAGTACGACATTGCAGAAATGCAGATGCTTCCGCAAAGTGAAGTAACATTAAAGGATGAAGACAAAGCTATTTTTGAGAAAATTATTGATGTATTAGATGATTTGGAGGATGTGCAAAACATTTACCATAACGTAGCGTTAGAATAGAATGATTTTTATATTGAATTACGTAGAAAAAGCACTTAACTGTAATGCCAGTTAAGTGCTTTTTCTAAACATGTAATTATTTACTAACTTTCAAATAGTAGTGACACGGGGGTAAATGTGACATCTTTAGGGAAAATAAAAAATGGGAAAATTTTGTTTGGGATATTCATAAAATCTACATTTTTAATAACTGTATCATTAGTAATCATTGTTTTCACATCTTTTGTTTCTTCGAACTCTTCATAATGTAAGACAAAATATTCAATTTTTTCAAAAGTTGCGGGCATATCTTTTTGTAAATCTTGCTGTATCTGTGCCTTATTATAATCAGCAATAGCACTCTTCATGGTTCTTTTGACAAAGGTTTCTTTGAATGTATAGGCATCTTCTGGGCTTGTAAAAGGAGCAAAAAAGGCGTCACCAGGATAGAAAAGTCCAGTCATTAAATTTTCCTTAGCTTCAAACACTACACTTTGTTGTAAGTGAAACTGTCTATCAAAAACCAAATCTTCCAAAAGATATAAAAACAGAGCCGCTTGTTTTTTATTCATAATTTGCACCTCCTAACTTAAAAATAATAGCGTTTTCGTAGTTGCTAACTAAATTTTAACATATAATTTCTAAAAAAGCTTTTCCAGACTTATTTTAACATACTTGAGTCCATTATTATTTACTAATGGATTAATTATTCAAAAGCCGAACTGCAGAAACGTTATTTTTATAGTTTATAATATTTTCAAAATATAGTGAAAGCTGTTAGAATTGCTTTCGGAAAAAATTGGAATAGGTTAAATGGGGAAAAATTGATAAAAGCTATTGTAAAATAATAAAATAAGAATTTATCCTATAACTTATTTCAAATATATTAAAGAATTTGAGTAGGGAGGCAAGTGTATGAATTTTTCTCTCGTAATTGTAACTTTTGCAGCGTTTTTAACGCCTATGCTGTTAGCTAGGTTTCGTATATCATTTATTCCTACGACTGTTGCGGAAATTTTTGTGGGAATTTTATTAGGTAAGAGTGGATTTAACATTGTTGAAACCAATGCTGTATTGTCCACCATTTCGACTTTAGGCGTAGTTTTATTGCTTTTTTTAAGTGGGATGGAAATTGATTTTTCATTATTTAAAAAGCCTGATACCTCTACTCCCTTAGCTGCTAGACAAGCTGAAAATACTAGCCAAGAAACACCGCTCAAAGTGGCTAGCTTAGCTTATGGGCTAACAGTAGTTGGTTCTGTACTACTTGCTGTTTTGTTCCGTGTTTCTGGCTTTTTCTCAGATGTACAGTTAGCTAGTATTTTATTTAGTACGGTCGCTTTAGGAATAGTTATTTCGGTGTTAAAGGAAAATGAGCTATTAGGACGGACCTATGGACAAACCCTTTTGCTCTTTGCAGTATTAGGAGAAGTTGTTCCACTTCTTGGTTTAACGATTTATTCCTCCTTAAAAAGTGGAGACAGTAGTACGCTTTGGCTGACTTCCTTAATTTTTCTGGTAGCTGTATTATTACTTTTGCGCTTTCGTAATTTCTTTACTGTTTTTAAGAAATATACAAAGCCAACAACCCAACTAGATATTCGTCTTGCTTTTGTGGTGATTATTACGCTAGTGGTTTTAGCAGAAACAGTGGGAGCGGAAAACGTTCTAGGTGCGTTTCTGGCTGGAATTGTCATTAAATTATTGGAACCAGAAAAAGAGACTGAGGAAAAACTAGATGCTATTGGTTATGGTTATTTTATTCCGTTTTTCTTTATTCTGACAGGGGTAAAATTAGATTTACCGGCAATGTTTAGTTCGGCGGAAACACTAGTATTGATTCCTTTATTCTTAATCGCTTTTCTGCTTGCTAAACTACCAGCTTATTTTATCTTTCGTCGGCTATTTACAACTTCTAATGCTTTAAGTGGGGTATTTTTGTCGCAAACGACTATCACGCTTATTTTACCAGCACTTAATGTAGCGGAAAATTTGAATGTTATTGATCAACAACAATCAGGTGCTTTCCTTTTATCGGGGATTTTGACTTGTTTAATAGGCCCTCTTTTATTTAAATACTTTTATAAGCCTCACGAAGAAGCGCAGAAGAAGATAGAGGTGCATTTTATAGGGGTTGGATTAATGGCAATCTCTGCAATGCAGGAATTGTCTTCTACCCATTATAGTAAAGCTATCTATACTAATGATCAATACCAATATGATACTTATCATAATAAAGCAGCATTGTCTTTACTTGAGTCTTTAGATAGCCAACACTTAATATTTAATCAAGTATTTGATACTGATATTCTCGTTTTGGCCCACCAAGAGGCAAATATAAATTTTGATCTTGCATTGAAAGCTAAAAAATATGGCGTTCCTCGCGTCATTGTACGTTTGGATGTGCGTGATCCAAAAGAGCGGCTGCGAATGGAGGAAGATTTAGAGCAAGCTAAGGTAGAATTTTTCAGTATGTTTGACGTTAATGTCGGGATGTTGCGTAGTGCGATTGAAGCACCTGCTTTCTTTAACGTACTAACTTCTACACAATTTCGCTTAAATGAAGTTACTGTGACAAACGCTAAGTATGAGGAAAAGATGATCTCGCAATTGCCAGAGGTTAAAGAGGTAATCATTAGTCGCATTTTTCGGGATCATGAGCCAATCATTCCCCATGGAACGACTCGTTTAGAATTAGGTGATCATTTAATTATGTCAGGTAGTAATGAGGCAGTTGAACACCTAAGAAACTTATTAGAAGCAAATAATGAATAAAAACGAACCTTTTATTTACTCTAAGAATCTGAACAAACAGGTTCTTGGAGTATTTTTTTGTAGATAATAAGTAAATGATAAATAAATTATATAAGCGATTTTAAAATATTTTAGCTAGAAACTAAATAATATTTCATTTGTTATAAGCTAATCTTTGAAATTTATGTTATTATTATTTTTAAGAAGAAGTTTTGAATAGGGGGTTGAACGGTGGAAGAAGAAATAACTTTAAAGCCCTTTCGTCGTGTTTTAAGTGGGTATGAAGTATTATCCAAAACAGCGTTAACGATCCAAGATTGCTCTGAGCTTGCTGATAAGTATAAGCAATTTGGCGTTGATGGTTATCGTATTGGTGATTATAGTGGCCCTAGTTATTTAAACCGTTACTTGGAATGTTCTATTAAAAGTGCACCAATGCTTGTTTATAAGAGAAATATTTTCATTCCGATGGTTTTTCGTGGTGCGAAAGAATCACAACGATTGTTTACTGAGCCTAGTCGTATGCCAGGATTTTTCGTTTTATTAGATTGGTTGATAGAAAATCGTCCAGAAAAGGCAATTATTAATTATAGGGCACCTGACGAATTTCATTCAGAAAAAATGTATGTAGATAGTGCTTATGTCGCTTTTCGTTTGTCTGAGATCCTTGATGTAGGAGGGTTTCCAATCAGCAGATTTGAAAACTTGGAAGAATTTATTGTATGGAACCGTATTTACCATTTGATTGAAAATGGACAAATTGGTCGTCATAGTCGAATTTTTGATGAAGATAATCCTATCAATGTTTCTGAGTTAAAAATGATTTTACAGGTGGTACAATTAAAATATCCAGAAACAACTTTTTTTATTTGAGCGTTTAAAAAGCAGCAACCAAGCAGTCAGTTCAGTATTATTGACCGGTGGAGTTGCTGCTTTTTTAGTTTTTATTCTCCTGGAAGTAAGTCTTTTTGTTGGTAACTATCTGCTTTAACATTTTCTAGTAAAGGACTGTTTTGTCCAAAGCTAATAATATTTAATTCATGCATGGCACGAGTAGCTATAGTGTAAAAAATGAGTTGATCACTAGCTGAGAAGTTCTCGGCAACATGCCAAGCATATACTCGATCAAATTCTAAACCTTTAGCTAAGTAAGCAGGAATAATCACTATTGAACGCTTCATAAATTCATCTTCAGAAGTAATTAATTGAATATTTTTTTGCGCAGATACAGAAAGCTGACTGTGTAGTTCTTTACACTCTTGGGTGGTTTTGGCAATGATTGCAGTACGCCATTGTTTTTTCTGCGCAGTTTCATCGCACAAGTTATTTTCAAGCCAGTTAATTGCTTGCATTTGATTTGTGGCATTTAAAATTAATGGTTTTGCACCGTTTCTTGCTGTAGTTTGTACGCGATCTTTTTGCGATAGAAACTGATTAGCAAAGGCTGTAATTTCCTCAGTTGAGCGATAACTTGTTGTTAGTTGATAACGTGTAACTTCATCATTTTCAAATAGTTTATCTACTGAATTAACAATTGTTTCATTGCCAAAAACTTTTTGATTTAAATCACCACATAGGGTCATTGAGGCTTTTGGAAATAGGTCTTTTAATAGTGCTGCTTGTGCAGGAGGAAAATCCTGCATTTCGTCAATAAAGATAAAGCGAACCTTCTGCTCATTAGTCATTGGGTAGATATTTCTTAAAAGTGAAAAGTAAAGTAGCGCATCTTCTTGTAACATCTCTTTATTTTTCATTTGTTGGCGTACCCCTTGAATACTATCCCCCCAAGCTCTAGCAGAAATACCATGTTCTTGTAAAATATTTTCAGGAAATTGTTTTAAAAAGTGGATATATTGTTTGGCAAAGTTGATAAAGCGAAAATTATTGACTTTTTGTGTCATCGAACGAAATTTCTTTTTAACAATTTCTTGTTTTATTTGTTTCCTTAACTGCTTTTCTTTTTCTTCAGAGTCATCAAGATTAGGGTTGTTTTCGTAAATTTCTTCGAGTTTTTCAGCTCCCTGTTCTTTTACCCAATTTTTTTTCGCTTCATCTTTTTGTAAGCCACTCACTTTCTTTAATAGTTTAGTTTGTAAAAGTTGTATTCTTTGATAGAGCGGAAGCTTTGTGTTGGTTTCTTTATACCACTGGCGCATTTGTTCTTTTTTGATATAGCTTTCTCCATTGATTTTTAAGTCGCGAAAAATAGGCCCAAAATTGGTAATAGACGTCACATAAGGTTGAATTTCATCAAGTACGCTTAAGCCATTTTTGATTGTTTGGATCGGATTATTTTCACCATTTAAAAATTGTTCTTCTTCTTGTGCTACATTTTGAATCGTATAATTAGGAATAAGCTTTTGTAAAAAGTTGGTAAAAGTTTGAGTAGGTACTTCACTTTCGCCTAAAGAAGGCAATACCATTGAAATATAATCGGAAAATAAATGGTTCGGAGAAAATAATAATACTTGATCAACTTTTAACCAGTTTCTATGGTGATATAACAAAAAGGCAATGCGTTGTAATAAAGCAGAAGTTTTCCCACTACCTGCGATCCCTTCAATGATCATATACTTACTGCTTGTATCCCGAATAATTTGATTTTGCGCTTTTTGAATCGTTGAAACAATATTTTTCATTTGTGGAGAAGACGTATCATCAAGGATATCCAACAAGAACTCGTCATTGATCATTTCAGAAGTATCAACCATCGAAAGAAGTTCCCCGTTTTGAATTTTGAATTGACGTTTTAACAACAAATCAACATAAAAAGTTTCTTTATTTGCTGAATAGGAAGCTTTTCCAAGCTCTCCTTCATAATATAGATTGGCGATCGGCGCGCGCCAGTCAATGACGATCGTGTCATCTTTTTTATCTCTTAACGAAGCAATCCCGAGATATAATGTTTCTTTTGGCTCTGCTTCTTCTTTAAAATCGATTCTTGCAAAATAGGGAGACTGTGCCATCGTTTCTAGTGTATTCATTCGTTTTTCTTTTGCTTCAGCACTTTGATAACGTAAAGCTAGTTCATGTTCGTGCTGACGATATTCAACTACAGATTCATAAAAGGATTCTTCAGTAGCAGTATTAATCGTATTTTTACTTACTTCTTTTAACTGATTGTTCATAGACTTTTCTAGTTCTTTTTGCTGATTTTTCAACAACTCTTCTTCGTTTTCAATCAACGAAATCGTTTGCGCTAAATGCTTTTCTTCATATTGACGTTCGCTCATGAACTTACCTCCAGTTGATAAGTTTTTCTATCTAATATAGAAATTTCCATCATGAAATTATAGCATAATTTAAGCTTATACGCGAAAAAATACGCTAGCACTGAACTTTATTTGAAAAGAAGCAGGATCAGCAAAACCAACTTCCGGACCTAAGTATGACAAAGAAAGGGCCAAAGCTTTGTCTTTTGGCCCAAAGTCTAGCAAAGTAAAGACCGCAAATTCAATTTTTGGCCCTAAGTTAGGCAGAGAATGGGCCGTAAATAGAGTGATTGGTCTAACGTTTCGCATAGAAAAGACCAATGATACTAGTTTTGGCCCTAAGTCAGGTTGAGTATGGGACAGAAATATCCTAAAAAAATTCTCAACTATCTTAGCTATCTTAAGATTTATAAGTTAATGGATGCAATTGTTCTTTTACTTATGGTATACTTTCAATTAAATATTATGTATGAAAATTTTGAGAAAGAAAGTGGTTTTAGCTGTGAATACAAAAGTAAATGAACAATTTTTACCTCTTCTATTAGGTAGTGATATAAATGTTTATGGAATGGCGCGTTCATTTCATGAAGCATATGGGACAATTTCAGAAGCGCATGGTGCTGGACAACTTTCTCCGACAAAATACAGCAAAATCGTCAATGTTCATTCTCATCCTGGTTTTTCTGAACCAGAAGGCTTTATGAAAGTCATGCGTGAATTGATGGCACAATACAAGGATGATCCTCGTAAGATTATTTTAGTTCCTTGCGGCGATGGATATACCGAATTGATTACACATAACAAAGAAGAATTGAGTCAACGTTTTATTTGTCCAACTGTAGATGCAAAAACGCAAGAAACATTAGAAGATAAAGCGGCATTTTATAAAACTTGTGAAAAATACGGTCTACCTTATCCAGATACTCTTATTATCACAAAAGATATGGTGGAAAAAAATTCCTCTGTTGAACTACCTTTTGGTTTCCCAGTAGCTTTGAAACCCTCAGATAGCGTTGAGTACTTGGATGTTGATTTCGAAGGACGAAAAAAAGCCTTTATTTTGTATTCACAAGAAGAAGTGGATGATATTTTGGCTAAAGTTTACCAAGCAGGTTATACTTCTGAAATGATTTGTCAAAATTTTATACCTGGTGATGATTCACGGATGCGTGTATTAAATGCTTATGTGGATCACAATCATAATGTAAGAATGATGTATTTAGGTCATCCGCTATTAGAAGACCCTACACCAGAAGCAGTGGGAAATTATGTGGCAATTATGCCTGATTATAATGAAAAAGTTTTTGATCAAATGAAAAGCTTTTTAGAAAAAATAGAATATGTTGGATTTGCCAATTTTGATATGAAATATGATGAAAGAGATGGCGAATATAAATTATTTGAAATTAATTTGCGGCAAGGTAGAAGCAGTTTCTGTGTAACGTTAGGCGGCTATAATTTAGCGAAATATTTAGTAGAAGACTATGTATTAGAAACACCGTTTACAGAAACGACCTATGCTCAAGGTGATAAACTTTGGTTAGGTGTGCCAGAAAAAATCTTAAAACAATACATTGCAGAAGGCCCCGATAAAGAGCAAGCGATGCAATATTTGGCAGAAAATAAATACGGCAATACTTTATACTATAAAAAAGACATGAATTTGAAACGCTATTTGCTTGTCAAACGGATTTTTTATTTATATCATGATAGATATAAAAAATACTTTAGAAAGAAATAGATAATAATGGAAAACTTTTTTACAATTTTAGGTGGGATGGGAACACTAGCTACTGAAAGCTTTGTACATGTACTCAATGAGCGAACGCCTATCCGTTCTGATCAAGATTATTTAAATTACCTTTTAGTAAATCACGCAACAGTGCCTGATCGAACAGATTTTATTTTGGGAAAATCGACAGAAAATCCTTCCAGTGAACTAAAAAAAGATTTAAGACAGTATACTAAACTTCAACCTGATTTTTTTGTATTAACATGTAATACCGCGCACCATTTTTTTGATGAATTACAAGAAGTGACCAATATTCCAATTTTGCATATGCCGCGTCTGGCTGCAGAAGTAACGAGTCAAAAATTTGGCAAAAAAACAGGGAAAACGCGTGTAGGTTTGTTAGCGACTGAAGGAACGATTAAGACCAAAGTTTATGAAAACGAATTGAATAAATTCGATCATTTAGACGTTGTTTTGCCTGATACTAACTTACAACAAGAGGTTACAAATCTGATTTATCGAGATGTGAAGGAAAGTCATTTTTGTAATGAAGAATTGTATTATCAAATATTGCAAAAAATGACGGAAGAATACGATTGTGATGTCATGGTTTTAGGATGTACGGAGTTGTCATTGGTACAAGAAGCCACGCAAAATGAAAAATATCCGGTAGTGGATGCACAGTCAGAACTAGCCAATGAAACGCTTCGGCTTGCTTTAAAAAATCGGAAATAAACAGCTTAAAAACAGCAAGGAATGCGATAATCCTTGCTGTTTTTAATTATTGATATATTTAGGTGGGTGATTGACTTTTGTAAGAAAAGTAAGAAAATCTTTAAAGTCAAAAATCAATGTTTTATCATTTCTATTTGGGTGGAAGCTGATTTTTCCTCTTACAGGGATCTGCTCGTCTATGATCAATTGTACCTTTTGCTCTTTATCAAATAATAAACCTAAAGGTGAGACAGCTCCTTGAGTAGTATGTAAAAGTTGACTTAATTTTTGCTCAGAAGCAAAGGACAAGTGTCTTTCACCGACTTCTTGTGCGATTGTTTTTAAAATAGCTCGTTTATCTTCTGTTAGGATCAATAGATAAAAGTCGTCTTTTCCTTGTAAAAATAGATTTTTCACGCTGATACCTGGTATATCAAAGTCAATTTCGTTTATAGTATAAACTGCTTTGTGTTCTAGCAATTGATAGGAAATATTGGCTTCATTCAAAAAACTATAAATTTGATGTTGAGCTTTTTGACTGATGTAGTCTTTTTTTAATATGGCGTAGTATACACCATCAACAAGACCGCGATTATTGACCAATCGTTGTCGGAGCGTTCCTTCATAGCTCATACCAGCTTTTTCCATGACTTTTCCTGAAGGAGTATTATCTGTATCGTGAATAGCTTCGATTCGTTTAAAATCATTTTTTTCTAATAAATAAGCAATCACTTCTTCTAATGCTTCACTAGTGTAACCTTTACACCACCAATTTTGTCCAATACAATAACCAACTTCCGCAACTTTGGCCGTTTTATCAGCAACACTTGCTGAAATTGTACCGATAAGCTGTTGACTTACTTTTTCTTCAATTCCCCAGAAAAAATAATCAACATCGATATAATTTTTTTGATATTCACTTAAATTATTCCTGACATCTTTGACTGTTTGATAGGGCTTCCAGTTAAGGTACTTTGTCACCTTACCATCATTAGCCCAATGATCAAACATTTGTTGTGCATCTTCAGGTGTTAGAAGCCGTAAATTTAATCGCTTAGTTTCTAATCGAATAGTGCCGATATTTTCCACTTTCTTCCTCCTTTTTTTCTTATTCGAAATAGCTAATATTATTTTCTTGCATTAATTGAACTAGTTGTTCTTGAGTCGTCCTTTTTTTGGAAAGTACCGGTAAATTATCCAGAGCAAAGTAATGCATTTGGTTAGTTTCTAGATTTTCCATAAAAGAGCCGGAGAGGATTTCACAGTCAAACACTAATTTGTAATATTGAAAAGCTTGGGGGATATCTTTACGTAAATTGGTATCAAAAATGGCTTTTAATTGTTTAACTTCTACATTAAGGCCGGTTTCTTCGTAGACTTCTTTACGTGTGTTTTCCTTAGGAGAAAAACCGACATCTGCATAACCGCCAGGTAAAGACCATTCGAGTGTTTTGCTATCTTGTACAAGCAATACTTTACTATCTTGAGTAATGAATGCTCGAACATCTACTTTAGGCGTCTGATAACCAGACTCATGAGAAAATAAATCATGAATCACTTCTTGGGGTTCATTACCAAGGCTTTGAATTAACTGTAGGGCTAAATCGTTTAGTTCTTGATAACGAACAAGGTCAAATTGATCGTTGCCATAATGTAAGCCAGCTTGTGCGATAGAAAGTAATTCTTTATAGCTTGCTAGATAGTCCATTGCTGTCATCCTTTCCTAAGTGTAAAATTTATTGAGGTTTTCTAGTGGACAAATAAATAGTGAATAACGGACAAAAGTTCGACAGTCTATTATCTGAAAACGAAATCACGGACAACAGTTTAGAAAAATCCTATCCGAAATGCCAATCACGGAGAGAGAAATAGAAAAGTTTTATCTGAAAAGTAAGGATATAACTTTTATTTTACTAAAACGGTCGTTTCTCAACGTTTTATTCTCTATCTTTGCCCCGAATAGCCTTGAATTGCTTAGTATTTTCCCTTGAAGACTTTATACCATTCTTTCTAAATATTTGTTTTTTATTGTAGCATCAAGTTATAATAAAGGAAATAAGAAAAGGAGCCGATTTTTTATGGGAAATTTACAAATAAAGCGTGCTTATGAAGATATAGAGCCTTCTGATGGCAAACGAGTTTTAGTTGATCGTATGTGGCCACGAGGGATCAAAAAGGAAAAACTAGCGTTAGCTTTATGGGAAAAAAGCATTGCTCCTACAAATGATTTACGAAAAGAATTTGGTCATGACCCAGAAAAATTTCCTTGGTTTGAAAAAGAGTACAAAAAAGAATTGGATAATAACGATAAAACACAAGAATTTGTTGAACAAATCGCAGACTGGCTGCAAGCAGATAATGTGACACTTATTTATGGTGCAAAGGACAAAAAGTATAATCAAGCGGTCGTTTTAAAAAATTATCTGCAAGAAAAGGTAGCTAGTTAATGAAAGAATACGAATTAAAAGAAACTAAAGATATCGCTTTGGAACAATTATTACACTTATATCAAAGTGTGGGTTGGGACAATTATACTAGCGCACCTGAAAAACTTAAAAAAGGAGTAGAATGTTCATTAAAAGTGATCACTGCTTGGGCGGGTGAACAACTTTTAGGTTTAATTCGTGCAGTTGGCGATGATTTTACCATTTTGTATATTCAAGATCTTTTGGTTTTACCTGAGTATCAAAATCAAGGTATAGCTTTTACACTAATGAAGCAATTGTTAGCCAGCTATCCGCAAGTTCGCCAAAAAGTATTAATGACTGAAGAAGCTGCTGATGTACGTTACTTTTATGAAAAATGTGGTTTTTATTCAGCTGATAAAGGTGTAGGCGTAGCTTTTTATCGATTTGATTAAAGAAAAATTAACGCTTAGCACTTGCAAAATATTTTCAGAAGTGGTTAAATAAAGCCATAAATGATTGATGAAAAAGCCAACCAAACTTGTGCGACTTTTATAAGAGAGGAAAAGCCAGGCTGAAACTTTTCCAAAAGCAACCCAAGCAAGGACCACTTTTGAAACCTTTGTTGAAACAAAGGCGGCCGCGCCGTTATAGCTAATGAGGGATACAAGTTTTGTATCCAAAAATAGGTGGAACCGCGAAATTAGTCGCCCTAGTATTAGGATAATACTAGGGCTTTTTTTATTGCAAAATAAACAGGAATTTGCAGTAAAACGCGCTTTTTCATCAATTAAAATAAATATCAGGAGGAAATAAATATGTTGAAAATCACTTTTCCAGATAATTCTGTAAAAGAATTGGAAGATGGAATCACGCCTAAAGCGATTGCTGAAGATATTAGTAAAAGCTTAGCTAAAAAAGCTTTAGCTGCTAAGTTTAATGGACAATTAATCGATTTAGACCGTCCTATTTATGAAGATGGGGCAATTGAAATTGTTACGCCCGACCATGAAGATGCTTTGGGCATTTTACGTCATTCGACAGCTCATTTAATGGCAAATGCAATGCGTCGTTTATATCCCAATATTCATTTTGGTGTAGGACCTGCGATTGAATCAGGTTTTTATTATGATACTGATAATGGTGAGAATCCTGTAACCTCAGAAGATTTACCAGCAATTGAAGCAAAGATGATGAAAATTGTAAAAGAAAATAATCCAATCAATCGTAAGGTGTTATCTAAAGAAGAAGCGCTTGATCTTTTTGCAGATGATCCTTATAAAGTAGAACTGATTCATGACATGCCAGAAGATGAACAAATTACAGCTTATGAACAAGGAGATTTTATCGATTTATGTCGTGGACCTCATGTTCCTTCAACAGGCCGTATTCAAGTGTTTAAATTACTTTCAGTAGCGGGAGCTTATTGGCGTGGTAATTCAGATAATCAAATGATGCAAAGAGTTTATGGTACTGCTTTCTTTGATAAAAAGGATTTGAAAGCTTATATTAAACAAAGAGAAGAAGCCAAAGAACGTGACCATCGTAAATTGGGTAAAGAACTTGGTTTGTTTATGTTATCTTCAGAAGTAGGCTCTGGTTTGCCTTTTTGGTTGCCAAAGGGAGCGACCATTCGTCGCATTATCGAACGTTATATTGTTGATAAAGAAGTAAGTTTAGGCTATCAACATGTTTATACACCGATCATGGCTAATGTCGATTTTTATAAACAATCGGGGCACTGGGACCACTACCATGAAGATATGTTTCCACCGATGGACATGGGCGATGGCGAAATGCTGGTTTTACGTCCGATGAATTGTCCCCATCATATGATGGTTTATAAAAACGATGTTCATTCTTACCGTGAATTGCCTATACGTATCGCAGAATTGGGACAAATGCATCGTTATGAAAAATCTGGCGCATTATCTGGTTTACAGCGAGTGCGTGAAATGACCTTAAACGATGGGCATACTTTCGTACGTCCTGATCAAATCAAGGATGAGTTCAAAAGAACACTAGAATTGATGACAGCTGTATATAAGGATTTTAATATCAATGATTATCGTTTCCGCTTAAGTTATCGTGATCCTAATGATAAAGAAAAATATTTTGACGATGACCAGATGTGGGAACATGCGCAAATTGTTTTAAAAGAAGCTTTAGATGAACTAGGTGTGCAATACTATGAAGCTGAAGGCGAAGCAGCGTTTTACGGTCCTAAATTAGATGTTCAGGTAAAAACTGCTTTAGGGATGGAAGAAACGCTGTCTACTATCCAGTTAGACTTTTTGATGCCAGAACGTTTTGACTTAACTTATGTAGGGGAAGATGGAGAAAATACGCACCGTCCGGTTGTTATTCATCGAGGGATCGTTTCGACTATGGAACGTTTCGTTGCTCACTTGACGGAAGTATATAAAGGTGCTTTTCCAACTTGGTTAGCACCAATTCAAGCAACGATTATTCCAGTTTCTGTCGATTTACATGCTGATTATGCTTATGAAATTAAAGGTCGTTTGCAAGAAAAAGGGATTCGAGTAGAAGTTGACGATCGTAATGAGAAGATGGGCTATAAGATCCGTGCGTCACAAACACAAAAGATTCCTTATCAAATTGTAGTAGGCGACAATGAAGTGGCAGAAGCTACAGTTAATGTACGTCGTTATGGTAGTAAAGAAACAGAAGTTCAATCAGCTAATATGTTTATCGATGCGATTGTAGCTGATGTGAATAATTATAGTAGAGTATAAAAAAGGTGAGATTTCAGATAAATTTGCTGAAATCTCATTTTTTTAAGATAGGTCTTATTGAATTATAAGAACAAATGGATTTTACTACTTTTTAAATTCTTCTTCTTTACATACAAAAAATGCATGAAGCTTGAGTTTATGCAAATTTTATGCTATATTATAAAAGTATTGATACTAGAGTTGAGTGAGGGCTGAAAATTCCCTCACTCTTTTTATGGAAAGAATTTTTCAATTACTAAAGGAGGGGATAACTGTTGAGTGCAGTCGTTGACACTGTAAAAGATTTGGTGATGCCCGTACTCGAAGAAAATAACTTCGAATTGGTTGATCTAGAATTTGTAAAAGAAGGAAAAAATTGGTATCTTCGTGTCTTTATTGATAAAGAAGGCGGCATTGATATTGAAGAATGTGCTTATGTAAGTGAATATTTAAGTGAGAAATTGGATAAGGCAGATCCGGATCCAATTCCGCAAGCATATTTCTTAGAAGTTTCTTCTCCTGGAGCTGAACGTCCTTTAAAAAAAGAAGAAGACTATCAAAAAGCACTTGGAGAGTATATCCATGTTTCCTTGTATGAACCTATTGATAACCAAAAACAATACGACGGTTTCTTGCAATCCTTTGACAAAGAACAACTTGTTTTAAAGATTCGCATTAAAACCCGCGAAAAAGAGATAACGATTGATCGAAAAAAAATTGCGAAAGCCCGTTTAGCTGTTCAAATATAAATACGGAGGAATCAAAGATAATGAGCAAAGAAATGTTGAACGCGTTAGACACATTGGAAGCAGAAAAAGGAGTTTCTAAAACGATCGTAATTGAAGCGCTAGAAGCTGCTTTGATTTCGGCTTATAAACGTCACTATGGACAATCACAAAATGTAGAAGTGGATTTTGATGAAAACGAAGGTGACATTAATGTCTATGCAGTAAAAGAAGTAACAGATGAAGTAATGGATTCACAACTAGAAATCTCATTAAAAGATGCTATTGCGATCAACCCAGCTTATGAAGTTGGAGACAGGATTCGGTTTGAAGTAACACCTAAAGACTTTGGTCGGATCGCAGCGCAAACGGCTAAACAAGTCATTCTACAACGTGTGCGTGAAGCAGAACGTTCTATAATTTATGATGAGTTTTCTGCTTATGAAAATGATATTATGCAAGGTGTTGTTGAACGTCAAGATCGGCGTTATATTTACGTTAATTTAGGCAAAATCGAAGCTGTTTTATCTAAACAAGATCAAATGCCTAATGAACATTACCAAGCACATGATAAGATCAAAGTGTATGTTACTCGTGTGGAAAATACTTCAAAAGGCCCACAAGTTTTTGTTAGCCGTACGCATCCAGATTTGTTACGCCGTTTATTTGAACAAGAAGTGCCAGAGATTTATGATGGTACTGTTGAAATTTTAAGCATTGCGCGTGAAGCAGGTGATCGTGCTAAAATTGCAGTACGTTCTATTGATCCAGATATCGACCCAGTCGGTACTTGTGTGGGACCTCAAGGTCAACGAGTACAAGCTTTAGTGAACGAATTGAAGGGTGAAAATATGGACATTGTTGAATGGAATGAAGACCCTGCAATTTATATCGCAAATTCTTTGAATCCTTCAGAAGTTAGTGATGTTATTTTCGATATGGAAAATCCTAAAGTGTGTACTGTCGTGGTTCCTGATAATCAACTGTCACTTGCTATTGGCAAAAGAGGACAAAATGCTCGTTTAGCTGCCAAATTGACAGCTTATAAAATCGACATTAAATCTGAATCGGACATGGAAGATTTTTATGCTCAGTTGGATGAAGAAGAGGATGCTTCAGAAATTATAGACGCAGAAGAAGTTGAAGATACTGTGTTAGAAGATAATAATGAAGCTTTTGATGAAGAAAATGTTTCTAATGAATCAGATGAATCTGAAACAGAATCTTAAGGAGGCTTTTGTATGAAAAAAAGAAAAATTCCTTTACGAAAATCTGTTGTATCTGGCGAAATGATACCTAAAAAACAATTGTTACGCATCACACGTTCTAAGGAAGGCGATGTTTCAATCGATCCTACTGGAAAGAAACCTGGTCGGGGTGCTTACATTGCCATAGAGCCTGAAGAGGCACAAATGGCGTGGGATAAACATATTTTAGATCGTGTATTAGAAACGAAATTAAGCGACGAATTTTATCAAGAGTTGTACGATTATGTTTCGCATCAAAAAGCTCGTCGTGAGCTGTTTGGCGATGAATAAACAAAAAGCGTTGAATCTGCTAGGCTTAGCAATGCGTGCTGGTAAACTTGTAACAGGTGAGGAAATGACTGTTCAAAAAATACGCACACAAGAAGTGAAATTAGCTTTAGTAGCAGAAAATGCTGGTAAGAATACCCGAAAAAAGGTAAAAGATAAAAGTGCTTTTTACCAAGTTCCTTTTGTAGACTGTTTTCATTCATCTGAACTAAGTCAAGCGATTGGCCGACAACGTTTGGTAGTCGGTGTGTTGGATAGCGGATTTGCAAAGAAAATAAGGGAACTAATCTCAAGTTAGGAAGGTGACTGCATGAGCAAAAAAAGAATATATGAACTTGCAAAAGAAATAAACAAATCGAGTAAAGAAATTGTTGAAACGGCACAATCATTAGGTTTTGCTGTTAATAACCATATGAGCTCACTTTCTGAGTCAGAACAACAAAAGCTTCGTCAAAATTTAAGTGGTCAGCCAGATAATAGTCAATCATCAAATAAAAAACCAGCGGACAATAAACAGGCACCAAAAGAAAAGAAATTTCAATCACAACGAAATAATCCGAAATTTCAAAATCGACAAAAACAAACAATGCGTTCAGGAAAACCGGCGCAACAAAATCAAGCGGCGACTAAACAAGGCCCGCAAGATAGGAATCCGCAGCAAGCAAAGTCCCAGGCACAAGCAACAAATCAGCCAAATAAACAAAAGGCACAAACAAATGATAAAGATAAAAGACAACGTCAAAATGTATCGCAAAATCGCCCTGTAAATCAACAGCAGCGTAAAGCAAGTGAAAATAATTCACAAAACCGTACGCAAAAAGGTGACACTGCGAATAAATTTGCTGAAAAGAAACAACCACAAAAAGCGGAAAGACAACAGACACAAAAAAATACAAACAAGCAAGGACAAAAAGTGCAAGAAGATAAAAGAAAACAAGGAAACACAAACGAACAGCGTAAAAAGCAAAATCGCAACGATAACTATAATAAGAATAATAACTTTAATAATAAAAACCGTAATAAATTCAATAAAAAGGGCAAAAAAGGTAAACAACAACAGCAACAAAGTAAGAAACCAGCTACCCAACGTAAGTACCATGAATTACCTGAAGTATTAGAATATACAGAAGGAATGAATGTGGCTGATATTGCCAAAAAGATTCGTCGTGAACCAGCTGAAATTATCAAAAAATTATTTATGGTTGGCATTATGGTTAACCAAAATCAACCTTTAGATAAAGATAGTATTGAACTGTTAGCTGCTGATTATGGTATAAAAGCAGAAGAAAAAGTGGAAGTTGATATTGCTGATATTGATAAATTCTTTGATAACGAAGAAATTAATGAAGAAAATCTAGAATCACGTCCACCTGTAGTTACGATTATGGGACACGTTGACCATGGTAAAACGACTTTATTGGATAATTTGCGTCATTCTCGTGTGACAAGTGGCGAAGCAGGCGGTATCACCCAACACATCGGTGCGTATCAACTTGATATTGATGAAAAACCAATTACCTTTTTAGATACTCCGGGACACGCGGCTTTTACTAGTATGCGTGCAAGAGGGGCAAGTATCACCGATATTACGATTTTAGTTGTAGCTGCTGATGACGGAGTAATGCCGCAAACAGTTGAGGCAATTAACCACGCTAAAGCAGCGGAAATTCCAATTATCGTAGCTGTTAATAAAGTCGATAAGCCTGGTGCTAACACACAACGTGTTATGCAAGAATTAAGTGAATATGAACTGATTCCAGAAGCTTGGGGTGGCGACACAATTTTTGTTGAAATCTCAGCGAAGTTCAATCAAAATATTGAAGAACTTTTGGAAATGATCTTATTAGTGGCTGAAGTTGAAGACCTGCAAGCTGATCCTACAAGACGGGCAATCGGTTCAGTTGTTGAAGCACGTTTAGATAAAGGAAAAGGTCCAGTAGCTACTTTATTGGTGCAACAAGGAACACTAAAGGTGGGCGATCCAATTGTAGTGGGTAATACTTATGGACGCGTACGTGTAATGACTAATGATTTAGGCCGTCGTGATAAATCAGCTAAGCCAGCGACTCCGGTTGAAATTACCGGGTTAAACGATGTACCACAAGCGGGTGATCGTTTTGCTGTTTTTGAAGATGAAAAAACAGCTCGTCAGGCTGGAGAAGAAAGAGCAAAAAGAGCTTTGATGGAACATCGAGCTACTGGTTCAAATGTCACTTTGGATAATTTATTTGAAAGCCTAAAAGAAGGCGAACTCAAGGAAGTAAATGTTATCATTAAAGCTGATGTTCAAGGTTCAGCTGAAGCACTTTCTGCCTCTTTACAAAAAATTGAAGTAGAAGGCGTGAAAATCAATATCGTCCATGCAGCGGTTGGAGCGATCAATGAAAGTGATATTACTTTAGCTTCTGCTAGTGACGCGATTATTATTGGCTTTAATGTACGACCTACTGTACCAGCTAGAAGACAAGCTGAGACAGAAGAAGTCGATATTCGTTTGCATCGCGTGATTTATCAAGCGATTGATGAAATCGAAACAGCGATGAAAGGAATGCTTGATCCAGAATACGAAGAAAAAATCACAGGACAAATGGTAGTACGTGAAACTTATAAAGTTTCTAAAGTCGGTACAATCGCTGGTTGTTATGTTATGGAAGGTTCAATTCATAGAGATAGTGGTGTGCGTGTTATTCGCGATGGTATCGTTGTTTTTGAAGGAAAACTTGCTAGCTTGAAACGTTTCAAAGATGATGTTAAAGAAGTAAAATATGGCTATGAATGTGGTGCTACTATCGAAAAATATAATGATATTAAAGTAGACGACATTATTGAAGGTTTTGTCATGCAAGAAGTTAAAGTAAACTAAATTTTTGGCAAGTAATTTGTTGGTATAGGAGGACGTATCATGGCTAATTATCGTGATCGTAGAGTAGCTCAAGAAATACTAAAAGAAGTAACTCACTTATTGCAAACAAAAATTCGTGATCCACGCGTACAAGATATAACTATTACAGATGTAAGTGTCACTGGTGACCTGCAACAAGCGACAGTTTTTTATAGTATTTTGTCTGATGACGCTTCAGCAAAACAAGAAGCTCAAATGGGCTTAGAAAAAGCTAAAGGACTTATCCGGCGTGAAGTAGGTCATGTACTAAGTATATATAAAACGCCTGAGATCTTCTTTGAATTGGACGAATCAGTTGAATACGGTGAAAGAATCGATGAAGTTATTCGTGAGCTGCATGAAAATGAAGAAGATTAAAAATAAACAGGTATCTGATGAACCGACCTCTAGAAGTCAAGTTTTTCTTTTGTCGTTTAGAGGTCGCTACAGGTGGATACCTGTTTTTTATTTTGAAAAACTAAATGTAAAGTTTATTGAGACTTTATAATAGCAGTAATAGTTTTCTTAACTAGAAAATTATTTGCTTTCATTCAGACATTCTACCATTATTTACAATTATTGGAGGCACATCGAAGGAGTTGCCGCCAATAATTCATGGATTGGGGGCACATCGAAGGAGTTGCCGCCAATAACTCATCGATTGGAGGTAGATCAGAAAAGTTGCCACCAATAACACTGATAGTTGGGCTGATCTATTATTTTTAAACACAGAGAGCTAGTTTTCACTTTTGTGTGTGGTGATTAATCTGTTTCATGCTTTTTTTAACAGGCTATGTTATACTATTAAAGCTAAAAACTAGAACAGGAGAAACTTATGGACGGTATTTTACCTTTATGGAAAGATCGTGGCATGACAAGTCATGATTGCGTGTCTAAATTAAGAAAAATCTTACATACTAAAAAAATCGGGCATAGCGGGACACTAGATCCTGATGTCGATGGCGTACTACCTATTTGTATTGGAAAAGGAACTAAAGTAGTCGAATTTTTAGTCGATTCTGGAAAAGAGTATGAAGGCGAAATTACACTCGGTTATGCAACAACTACTGAAGATGCTAGTGGAGAAGTTGTTCAACAAGATCCGATTAATGAGCCTTTTTCAGTTAAGGAAATTGATGATGCGATGCAAAAATTTGTCGGAGAGATGACTCAAGTTCCTCCTTTATATTCTGCTGTGAAAGTAAATGGTAAGCGTCTTTATGAGTATGCAAGAAGTGGACAATCAGTAGAAAGACCACAGCGTAAAGTACAAATTGAATCCTTTACGCGTACGAGTAGGCCAGTTCACCAAGAAAAACAACAGACACAATCTTGGCGCTTCAAAGTAGTTTGTGGTAAAGGCGTTTATGTTAGAACTTTAGCTGTTGATCTTGGTAAAGAACTCGGCGTGAGTGCGCATATGTCAGATTTAACGCGCGTTAAAAGCGCTGGTTTTACAAAAGGACAAGCGATAACTTTAGAAAAAGTACAAGCAGCAGCAGAAAAAGATCAAGTGAGTGAAATATTACTGCCGATAGAGTATGGCGTTCAAGCTTTTCAAAGAGTAGATATTTCTGAGCAACTGTGGCAGAAGGTCAGAAATGGGGCACGCTTACCTTATTCGGCTTTTGGTTTAGTTGATATGCCAAAAGAAGCCGTTGCGATTTTCTACCAAAATCAGGTTGTTAGTTTGTATGAAGCCAATAAAAACGAAAAGAACGGCTTAAAGCCCTTAAAAGTATTAAAGAACTGAGTTAGTTAGGAGATTAGCTTTTTATGAAAGTCATTGAGTTTAGACATCCCTATTCAAAAAATATTATTCCTGATGAGGATGTTGTTTTAGTGCTGGGATTTTTTGATGGTGTACATAAAGGACATCAAAAGGTGATCGAAACGGGGAGAAAAATTGCAGATAAAAAAGGACTGAAGTTGGCAGTGATGACCTTTAACCAACATCCTTCCATTGTTTTTCAAAAAGTTAAACCAGATGAAATGAAATATTTAACCAATCCGGAACAAAAGAAGCAGTTAATGGCTGATTTAGGGGTGGATTATTTATATATCGTAGAATTTACATCTTTATTTGCAAGTTTGAGTCCACAGGATTTTGTTGACCAGTATATTGTTGACTTACATGCAAAGTATGCAGTTGCTGGTTTTGATTATACTTACGGACCTGAAAATATAGCAGATATGGATCATTTACCGCAATATGCCCAAGGCCGTTTTGAAGTTGTATCAGTTCTTAAAAAAACACAAGATAACAGTAAAGTTAGTTCAACACGAATTAGAGAAAGCTTAGATCAAGGAAATATGGAGCTGGCGGCAAGTCTATTGGGATATATTTATGAAATTGACGGAACCGTGGTCCACGGCGACGCTAGAGGACGTACTTTAGGCTTTCCAACAGCTAATATCAAGACTGAAATCACCAGTCGTCTACCTAAAGAAGGCGTTTATGCTTCTGAAATAAAGATAGGTGAGAAGTGGTATCCAGCTATGGGGTCGATCGGTCATAATGATACTTTTGAAAAAGGTCGGCAGTTAACGATCGAAGTATATATTTTAGATTTTACCCAAGATATTTATGGTGAACAAGTCAGAGTGCGCTGGAATCATCTTTTACGAGATCAAGTAGCTTTTAATGGAGCAGAGGAGTTAATTCAACAGCTAAAAGATGATGAAGAAGATACACGACGCTATTTTGCAGCAATGAAAAAAATTAGTGAGTAATATAAAAATTAAATCGCTAGAAAATGAAATTTTTGTTCATTTTCTAGCGATTTTTCTTTACTAGAGAATATATATTTTTAACTACTCTACTTTGTCATCTTCGATAATTTGTTTCACTTGAAATTCGCTGGATCGATCATTTTCAGAGTCAGCATCAGAAAAGTCAAATAGTAGGTACTCGCCTCTATTATCTTGAACGACAACTAATTTATTATTGAGCCCGCGTTTATCTTTTTCGATTTGCACTTTTTTCATCAATTCTTCTTGATCGACATCAGATGTTAAAGCATTTCCACGGTTAAAAAATATAGTTTCTTCCATGATGATCATCCCTTTTTATTATTTTGATGTTGACTTCAGCTTAAGACATAGAGACTGACTTGTCAAAGGATATAGCTAGTATACTTTTGTGGTATATGTTATTTTATGGTAAAATAAAATGTGAAATACTCACAAGGAAGGTGATTTAAAATTGGATAAAAGAAATCGGAACCTTTTATTATTAATTATTGCGGCAGTGATTTTTGTTATTGCTGCTCCTACCATTTTTACTTATAACCGCTTAGCTTCTGCTGAAAATGATGTGGACGCAAGCTGGTCACAAGTTGAAAATGTGATGCAAAGAAGAGCTGATCTTGTGCCTAATTTAGTAGAATCGGTCCAAGGAAGTATGCAACAAGAACAAGAAATATTTGGTAATATTGCCGAAGCCAGACAAGCTTATAATGAAGCCAATACACCTGAAGAAACAGTTGAAGCAAATGACGAATTGTCTGGACAGCTTTCAACAATGGTTAATGTTATCAGAGAGGATTACCCAGAACTAAGTTCAAATAATAATGTTAGGACATTAATGTCTCAACTAGAAGGAACAGAAAATCGAATTTCAACAGAGCGTAGACGTTATATACAATCGGTTAATCAATATAATCAATTGCTAGTACGTTTTCCTAATAATTTAGTTGCTAATATATTCAACTTTGATAGAAAGGATAACTTTGAAGCTGAAGAAGGCGCGCAGGAAGTTCCCGAGGTCGATTTTGATATTGATACGAGTGAATAAAGGGGGCTTTTGTCTATGAAAGAAGTTAACGAGTCACATTTAAGTAAAAATACAATAAAAAATATTCATAATTATTATCGACGTTTTAAACGTCTGAATACTATTTATGTTTGGATATGTGGATTTTTTATTTTATTGGGATTACTATTTTTTATTATCGGCGTGCCCTTATTAAATCATCAAAAAAATGTAATGGAACAATATTACAATACACAAATTAACCAGTTGCAAGCGCAAAAAGAGCAAAAAGAAGAAGAAATTGATGCGCAAATTACTCCTTCGTTTGAAACAACTTTACAATCTCAAAAAGTACAATACGCAAATGAATATACAGCTCAAGCTGATTATTACGAAGCGGATATAGGAAATAGCACGATTGCAATTGATCGTAATAATATTTTTGTTTCAGATAATGCAGGAATTTTATCTGATGATGTAAAGGAAAAAGTTTATCAGTTTAATCGACAGTTAGATGAGAATGCTAATGGTGCTCAGTTTATGGTTGTCACGCTTAATCAATTACCTAATGGAAAAGATATTGAGTCTTATGCAACAGATATCTTCAATAACTTAGGTATAGGAAATAATGAGGAAGACAATGGCGTACTGTATTTGATGTCGGTTTCTGAACAGGAAACTAGATTAGAAGTAGGATATGGACTAGAAGGTGTGCTGACAGATGCTGATAGTCAAGGGATCCTTGACGACGATGAAGTAGTAGAAAACTATCAAGATGAAGATTATTCAGAAGGTGTGAGTGCGACGACTGATTTAGTTGCAAATTATATTAATTCTAAAACACCTTATGAAGATAGCCAAATAAACACTTATGAAAGTCGTCGAGATAGCCTAGGCTTTGTTTTGCTTATTCCAATTGTTTTTATGACCCTCTTATTTATTGTGGTTCTTTTATATTTTATCGGAATAATGAGAACTAGAAGGTTGGTAAGAAAAGACTACAAAGAATTTTCTGGTATTGTTGGCAATGACAATAGAATAACGGAACAGTCTGCTAAACAAATTAAAAAATTAAACTTATATGCACTCATTTTTTATGGTATGGTTTACTGGCAAACTTATCGTCATGTATTAAAAAATAGAGACATCGGACGCCTGTTGAACAAATATCCATCTGGTCGTAAAATAGGACGTCGCGTATTAGTGGGCGATACTTTATATGATTACCGTGGATTAATTTTAACTGCTCATTACGCTTCTTCTGCTTATAATCCAAGATCATCCAAAGGCCGAGGCCGTGGTGGTGGGTTCGGTGGATTTGGTGGGGGCTCATTTGGCGGTGGATCCTCTGGAGGCGGAGGCGCTTCAGGGGGGTGGTAATGGGAAGGAGTCGTTAAGAATTATTAATGATTTATCAGGTCTTTAAGTGAGTATTCTCGCTTAAAGACCTTATTTTATATCGATATAACAAAGAAAATAAAAATCAATAATTGCATTTGCTTTAATAGAAAAAATAGCTTATCTAAAAATTTTTATGAGAGCAAGAATTTTTCAAATACTTCGTTTCCTAGAAATAAACCTTTACGAGTCAACTTGAGATGATCGTTTTTAAAAGTTAATAATTGCGCATCGAATAGTTCAGGAAGAACTTCCTGGTATAAATCGGTAAGTTCTAAGTTGAATTTTTCTTTAAAACGATGCAAGGATACGCCTTCTTTTTTCCTTAATCCTAAAAATAATTCCTCTTCAATTTGGTTCTTAAAAGAAAGGTTTTCTGTTTCAATGATAGGTAACTGATTATTACGTAACAGGTTTAAGTAATGTTGAATAGGACCGAAATTTTTATAACGTTGTTGGTTTAGGTAGCTGCTAGCACCAGCGCCAAAACCATAATAATGCTCATTATTCCAATAAACTAGATTATGCTTTGATTCCCATCCTTTTTTAGCGAAATTACTAACTTCATAGTGAGAAAATCCGGCTTTTTCCATCTCATTTATCGCTAGCTCGAACATTTTTGCTTCTTCTTCTTGTTCGGGCAATTCAATTTTTCCTCTTCTTACCCAATTCATAAACATTGTTTTATTTTCTAAAATTAAGGAATAAATCGCATAGTGAGGTAAATCAAGAGCGATCGCTTTTTCTAAAGTAATAAGAAAATCTGCAATGCTTTGTGCAGGCAGAGCATAAATTAAATCGATTGAAAGGTTGTCTATCTGATTTTTTTCTATTAATTTTAATGTTTGGTATACATCTTCAGCAGTATGTTTACGGCCAATTCTTCTTAGAAGACGATTATCGAATGTTTGCACCCCCATTGAAAGGCGATTAATTCCATAATTTTTAATGACATTTAGTTTTTCTTGCGTCAAATCACCAGGATTTGCTTCAATTGTAAATTCTTTGGTAGTTTCAACGGGCAGCAATTGAGTGATGCCACTGAGTAAATCATCTAATTGCTTAGCAGATAGACAAGTGGGCGTACCTCCTCCGATATAAATCGTTTGACTGGCATCTGTAGGATGAAGATCAAGTGTTAATTGTATTTCTTTTAATAACCCTTGGATATACTCATCGACAGGCTGCCCTTTTAAAAATACTTTATTAAAATTACAGTAAAAGCAAATATGTTCACAAAAAGGAATATGAATATATGAAGAGGTATTTTGTAGAACTTTTTCCATTAATTAATTGCTCCTTTAGCAAAGCATGTTTTGTCATTAGTTTACCATAGTTATTTATAAACTTAGACGAATTTCTAGCTATTTCTCCAGAATTAGCACTCTAACATAAAGAGTGCTAATTTTTTGAGCATTTCCTCTTGACATTCTTGTGATTTGTGGTATATTAATAATCGTGTTAGCACTTAGATATAAGGAGTGCTAATTAAAGGGTGATAAATTTGTTGACGCAAAGACAAGATAATATTTTGCATCAAATTATTCATAATTATACAAATTTAGGAAAGCCAATTGGATCTAAAACGCTGATGGAAGAAGGGATCGCAGCTAGTTCAGCCACGATTAGAAATGAGATGAAAACTCTCGAGGAATATGGGCTTTTGGTAAAACCACATTCTTCTTCAGGTCGTATCCCTTCGCTAAAGGGTTATCGCTACTATGTCGATTATCTGCTAGAACCAGAAAAGTTAAAAAAGAGCGAAGTAGACGTCATGCAGCAGTCCTTAGGAAAAGATTTTCATGAGATCAATGATATCATTGAACAATCAGCTAAAATTCTTTCTAAATTGACTAGCTATACGGCGCTATCGATTGGACCTGATGTAAGTAATAGAAAACTTACAGGTTTTAAAATGGTGCCACTTAATAATCGGCAAGTGATCGCAATCATTGTAACTGACAAGGGAAATGTTGAAAATCAAGTATTTTCAATTCCTAAAAGCGTAGATAGTGAAGATCTTGAAAAAATGGTGCGAATCATCAATGATAAACTAATTGGTGAACCTTTATTAATAGTTTATCAACGCTTGCGAACTGAAATCCCGATGATTCTTCATAAGTATTTTCAAACAACTGAAGGAATTCTTGATTTATTCAATAATATGTTGAGTGAAGCTTTTGAAGAAAAGATTTTTGTTGGCGGTCAGATGAATTTACTGAATTCCGATCAAATCCAAAACATTGATCAGTTTAAATCCATGTATTTGTTTATGGAGAACTCGAAGCAATTGAATGAATTGTTGAGCACTAAAGATCAACCGATTCAAATTCGGATTGGGTCAGAATTGGGTAATGACTTACTAAGCGACATGAGTTTGATCCAAGCTAATTATGAGATTAAAGATCATGGCAATGGTACGATCGCATTATTAGGTTCGGCTAGTATGCCGTATTCGAAAATGCTTAGTTTACTTGATGTGTTTCGTCAAGAACTAGCAGAAACACTGGATGATTATTATCGTTCGATCGATTCATTCGGCTGATCTGCGTGAATTGTCAATTATTTATATAGAAAGGATGTTAGATGATTGTCTGATAAAAAAAAGAATGCAGAAGAGTTTGAAGAAACATTTTCTGACAAAACCAGTGAAGATGAATCAACTGTAGAAAATGAAACAGTTGAAGAAAATGAGAATGAAGATGTTCAAGCTATTTCAGAAGTTGATGACTTAAAAGCACAACTTGATGAAATGGAAGACAAATATCTTCGTGCTTCAGCTGAGCTTTCGAATATGAATAATCGTTTTCGTAACGAAAGACAAACATTGCAAAGGTATCGTTCACAAGATTTAGGAAAGAAATTACTTCCTGCAATTGATAATTTAGAACGTGCTGTAGCAATTGAAGTTGAAGGAGAACAAAACGAAAGCTTGAAAAAAGGGGTAGAGATGACTTTAGAAAGCTTACGTTCTGCCATGCAGGAAGAAGGAATTGAAGAAATTTCTGCCCAAGGTGAAACGTTTGACCCTACATTACATCAAGCTGTTCAAACAGTTCCTGCGACAGAGGACCATCCGGCAGAAACAGTCGTTGAAGTATTGCAAAAAGGTTATAAAATTTATGACCGTGTACTTCGCGCCAGCATGGTAGTTGTCGCACAATAAATTAGTTTATTTCAATATTAAATGAATGATAAAATGACAAAGGAGATCATAGTATGAGTAAGATAATTGGTATTGACTTAGGTACAACAAATTCAGCCGTTTCAGTTTTAGAAGGCGGCGAATCGCAAATTATTACAAATCCAGAAGGAAATCGTACAACACCTTCTGCTGTAGCATTTAAAAATGGCGAAATTCAAGTAGGTGAAGTAGCAAAAAGACAAGCAGTTACAAACTCAGATACTGTTACTTCTATTAAGCGTCATATTGGTGAAGATGGTTATAAGGTAGAAGCGAACAATAAATCTTATACACCACAAGAAATTTCAGCAATGATTTTGCAACACATTAAAAGCTTTTCAGAAGATTATCTAGGCGAAGAAGTTGAAAAAGCTGTTATTACAGTTCCTGCTTATTTCAATGACTCACAACGTCAAGCAACTAAAGATGCTGGTAAGATCGCTGGATTAGAAGTTGAACGTATTGTAAATGAACCAACTGCAGCTGCTTTAGCTTACGGTTTAGATAAAACTGAACAAGATGAAAAAATCTTAGTATTTGACCTTGGTGGCGGTACTTTTGACGTTTCCATCTTAGAATTAGGTGACGGTGTATTTGATGTGTTATCTACTGCCGGTGACAACAAGCTAGGTGGAGATGACTTTGACGAAAAAATCATTGATTACATGGTGAGTGAATTCAAAAAAGAAAATGGCATTGATTTAAGTAAAGACAAAATGGCTTTACAACGTCTAAAGGACGCTGCTGAAAAAGCGAAGAAAGACTTATCAGGCGTTTCAAGTACACAAATCAGTTTACCATTTATTACAGCTGGTGAAGATGGCCCTCTTCATCTAGAAATGAATATGACTCGTGCAAAATTCGATGAATTAACAAGTAGTTTAGTTGATCGTACAAAAGAACCTGTACGCCAAGCTTTGAAAGATGCTGATTTATCTCAATCTGATATTGATCAAGTCATCTTGGTTGGTGGTTCGACTCGTATTCCATCTGTTGTTGAATCAGTACGTAAAGAAACAGGTAAAGAACCAAATAAATCAGTGAACCCGGACGAAGTAGTTGCTATGGGTGCTGCTATCCAAGCTGGTGTTATTAGTGGTGATGTTAAAGACGTTGTATTACTTGATGTAACACCTCTATCTCTAGGAATTGAAACTATGGGTGGTGTATTTACGAAGTTGATCGATCGTAATACTACGATTCCAACAAGTAAATCTCAAGTATTCTCTACAGCAGCTGATAATCAACCAGCCGTAGATATTCACGTATTGCAAGGTGAACGTCCAATGGCAGCTGATAACAAGACATTAGGTCGTTTCCAATTAACAGATATCCCAGCAGCTCCACGTGGTGTACCACAAATTGAAGTTAGCTTTGATATCGACAAAAACGGTATTGTAAATGTTTCAGCTAAAGATTTGGGTACACAAAAAGAACAAAAAATTACCATTCAATCTTCTTCCGGTTTATCAGATGACGAAATTGATAAAATGGTTAAAGATGCTGAAGCAAACGCTGAAGCCGATGAAAAACGTAAAGAAGAAGTTGATCTACGTAACGAAGTAGATACACTGTTATTTACGGTAGATAAGACATTGAGTGACCTTGATGGTAAAGTGGACGAAGAAGAAGTCAAAAAAGCTGAAAATGCACGTGATGAATTAAAAGCTGCAGTAGAAGCTGACGACATCGAAGACATGAAAACTAAACGCGATGCATTGAATGAAATCGTACAAAACTTGAGTGTTAAGATGTACGAACAAGCGTCACAAGAACAACAAGGCGATCAAGCAGCCCAAGGTTCAGATGATGCTTCTAACGCTTCTGGTGACGATGATGTAGTGGATGCAGATTTTGAAGAAGTAGATGACGATGATAACGATAATCAATAATTTCGTTATTTGGGAAAAAGCCAAAGACATCCACTTTGGCTTTTTCTTTTGAAATATTGTCTATTATAGTGATGAATCGGTCTTTTCTTTTTAATTTAAGTATTTTTATAAAATAATGTTTCTTCTGCATAATTTATGATAAAATACGAAAGACTGTTAAAGTATTAGATGGAGGGAAAGCCAATGGCAACAAAACGAGATTATTATGAAGTCCTAGGTGTAGACAAAGGGGCTTCAGATGATGAAATCAAAAAGGCATATCGTAAGCTTTCCAAAAAATATCATCCAGACGTCAACCAAGAAGCTGATGCAGAAGAGAAGTTTAAAGAAATTTCAGAAGCCTATGAAACACTAAGCGACCCACAAAAACGTGCAGCTTATGATCAATATGGTCATGCAGGTGCAGACGCCAATTTCGGCGGCGGTGGTGCTGGTGGATTTGGCGGCTTCGGTGGAGGCTTCTCAGACGCTGGTGGTTTCGGTGGCTTTGAAGATATTTTTGAATCTTTCTTCGGTGGTGGCCGTTCTGCAGATCCAAATGCGCCACGACAAGGTGATGATTTACAATATTCAATCAATCTGACTTTTGAAGAAGCGGTATTTGGAAAAGATACAGAAGTTTCGTATAAACGTAATGAAGTTTGTCATACTTGCGGTGGAAATGGAGCCAAACCAGGTACGCAACCAGAAACTTGTCACAAATGTAAGGGATCTGGGACGATCAATGCTGAACGTCAAACGCCACTTGGTCGAGTAATGACAAGACAAACTTGCGATGTTTGTCACGGAACTGGTAAAGAAATCAAAGAAGTTTGCGAAACATGTCATGGTACAGGACATGAAAAGAAAACACATAGTGTTAATGTTTCTGTTCCAGCTGGTGTAGAAGATGGACAACAAATGAGGCTAGCTAACCAAGGGGAAGCTGGCACTAACGGTGGACCTTATGGCGATCTATATGTTGTCTTTTATGTAGCAGAAAGTGATATTTTTGATCGTGATGGATCGGAAATTTATTACGAATTGCCAATCAACTTTGTACAAGCAGCTTTAGGTGATGAAGTCGATGTACCAACTGTTCATGGAAATGTAAAATTGAAGATTCCAGCTGGTACACAAACAAGTACGAAATTCCGTCTGCGCGGTAAAGGCGCACCTCGTTTAAGAGGAAATAGTACGGGAGATCAACAAGTAACGGTGAAGATTATCACTCCGAAGAACTTGAATGAAGAACAAAGAGAAGCATTGCGGAATTTTGCTGAATTAACGGGACAAAGTACAGAAGAACAACAATCAGAAGGTTTTTTCGACAAGATGAAAGATGCTTTTAAAAAATAAAAGAGAAAGTGGAGATCATATAATAGTTGATCTCCACTTTTTTGCTGTGAATCACTACGATTCAGCGACCATAGGGAGCTGAGAGTAGATCCTTCAAAGCCTTAGCGACTTGTCGGCTTAGGCCTTGATGAGATCGAAGCGTAAGCGAAGAGATGAACAGTACTAGGGCGAGAGAAAGCGAGGCGTAGTGTCCTTTATCCTATTGTTGTAATTTTTAATTACTATATTCGAGTAAAAGGTGGGTAAATTGAAAAAATTATTTATTCAGCTGTTGAATAAATAAAAAAAAGATTAAAATTAAAAAATGCGGAATTGATTTGTCATAACCCGTCGAAGAAGAAGCAGAGATTGTAGATGAAGAGTAAATTTTCTCAAATAAAATTAAATACTGTTAAATAGCACAAAGAAACAAGAAAGCTATGTTGTATGAGGAAGAGATAGCATAAAGAAACAGGAAAGCTATGTTGTATGGGAAGAGATAGCACAAAGAAAAGTTCTCGCTACAAACGAGAACTCCTTTTTACTATTTAGATATTTAATACTTTGTCTAGGAAATCTTTCGTTCGCTCGTTTTTAGGATGATTGAAAACTTCATCGGGTTTGCCATCTTCTAAGAAATAACCGTCATCAATGAACATTATACGATTTGCAACCTCTTTGGCAAATCCCATTTCATGGGTAACAATGACCATTGTCATTCCTTGATCTGCTAATTTTTTCATGACTTTCAAAACGTCTCCGACCATTTCGGGGTCTAATGCAGAAGTAGGCTCATCAAATAACATGATATCTGGATTCATAGCTAAAGCACGGGCGATGGCTACACGTTGCTTTTGTCCGCCAGAAAGACTTTCAGGATAGACATTCTTTTTATCTGATAGTCCAACTGTTTGTAATAATTCATCTGCTCGCTCTTCTGTCTCTTTTTTGTTTTTACCTTTTACATCTAGAGGTGCTAAAGTAATATTTTCTAAAACAGATAAGTGAGGGAACAAATTAAAATGTTGAAAAACCATGCCAATATGTTGACGTATTTGATTAATGTCAGTTTTTTTATCGGTCAAATGCTCACCATCAATGATAATTTGTCCGCTAGTAGCTTCTTCTAAACGATTCAGACATCTTAAAAAGGTGGATTTACCGGAGCCGGAAGGACCGATAACACAGATAACTTCACCTTCTTTAATGCTTGTTGTAATGTCGTTTAATACAGTATTATCTCCGAATTTTTTCACTAGATTTTCAATTGCAATTTTTTCCTTCATATTATTTCACCTTCTTTTCAAGTACTTTTGCAAGTTTTGTTAAAGCAGTAATTACAATCAAGTACATAATTGCAATAATCAAATATACATAAGTACTTTGCATTGTTCGTGCAACAATGATTTTTCCTGTTTGTAATAATTCGACAACCCCGATAACAGAAATGATTGTGGTATCTTTTAAAGAGATAACGAATTGATTGACAAAAGATGGAATCATAATTTTGATTGCTTGTGGTAAAATGATTTTTTGCATCGTTTTGTTATAGGTTAATCCTAGACTTCGCGAGGCCTCCATTTGTCCTGTTGGCACGGCATTTATTCCACCTCTGACAATTTCTGCAATATAAGCACTAGCGTTTAATGTCAATGTGATAACACCTGCTGTAAAGTCAGGAATGGTTATGCCAATTGCATCAGATAAACCAAAGAAAATAAAGAAGGCCAAAACCATCATCGGTATACCACGAATCACATCAACATAAATTGAAGCGATCATTCGTAATGTTTTAATAGGTGCTACACTAAAGAGACCTATGATAACACCAACGATCAAAGCTAAAGCAAAAGAAATCAAAGCTAAAGCCATCGTTTTCCATAAACCGTTCAATAATACTTTATAGTTATTTTTAATTAAGCCGATAAGAGAAGATTCATCGGCAGAAGATTCGCTGGCCGTAGCATCTCCGCTATCATCGATATAATTTGCAATAATTTGGTCGTATTCACCAGTTCGTTGCATCTCTTTTAAACCTTCATTGAACATTTCTAATAGTTCAGGATTTTCTCCCTTTTTAACTGCAAAGCCGTATTCACCACCAGATTCGCGTTCAATAGGTGTCTCAAGTGCCTGTCCTTGAGCAACGGAATAACCTATAACCGGGTAATCATCCATTAAAGCATCGATTGCATCAACGCTTACAGCCTCATATAGCTGATCAGCATCGTCATATAATTTTACATTATAACCGTATTCGTCCTCATGCTCATCTAAAAAGTCAGCACTTTCGGTTCCAACCTTAGCTCCCACAGTTTTTCCGTCTAAATCTTCATAAGAGCTGATATCATCATCGTTACCTTCTTGTACGGCTAATTGAATACCACTTTCAAAATAAGAATCCGAAAAATCAAAACTTTCTTCTCGTTCATCTGTGATAGACATTCCAGCAATCATACCATCTGCTTGATTGCCTTCAACAGCTTGCACTGCACCGGAAAAGCCTATATGGTTGAAAGTAATGTTGAAATCTTGTAATTCGGCAGCACGCTTCATTAAATCAACATCGATACCAATATATTCATTTTCATCGTTTTGAAATTCAAAAGGCGCAAAAGCAGTGTCACTAGCAATTACATATTCGTCTTTTTTGGCTTCTACATTTTTCATCTCGCCAGATTCTTCGCTGTTACCCTCTGTTTCTACATATTTATCGACGATTTCATCATATTCTCCAGAGTCTTTCAATTTCTTTAATCCAGCATTGAATTTTTCTAGCAGTTCTTCATTCTGCCCTTTTTTAACTGCAAAACCATAGGGATTTCCCGCCTCTGGTTCACCAACTAAGGATAATTCTTCTCCTTGTTTAATTGCATAACCAAGGACTGGAAAATCATCAAAAATAGCTTCGACGGTGTTATTGTCAACAGCTCCATAAAGTCCAGACGCATCATCGTAGTTTTTAACATCAAAGTTATATTTATCTTTATTATCTTCTAAAAAATCTGCACTTTCGGTACCCACTTTAGCGCCTACCGTTTTACCCTCTAAGTCCTTGTAAGATTTTATCTCATCATTCCCCTGGGCAACTGCCATTTGTATACCGCTGTCGTAGTAGGGGTCGGAAAAGTCAAAACTTTGCTCCCTTTCTTCAGTGATCGACATTCCTGCGATCATGCCATCAAGTTGATTAGATTGTACGCCTTGCACCGAACTATCGAATCCTAAAGGACGTAAATTTATTTTAAATCCTTGATCTTCGGCGATCGCATTTAATATATCAATATCGATACCTTCGTATTCGTTATCATCATTTTGAAATTCGAAAGGAGCAAATGTCACATCTGTTCCAATATCATAGGTTTTTTCCGCAGCTGAAACAGTTTTACTCCCACAAAAAAATAAAGTAATAAACACAGAAAGTAACGAAATAAGTATCGTTCTTTTTTTCATTTAAAAATTCCTCCTTTAAAGACAATTGAAAATCAGGGTCTAGATTAAAATAAATTATTTCCGTTAAATTGTCTTAATAAAGAAGATTATATCCTAAAGTTTTTAAACAAAGCAAGAAAATTAGAATAAAAAATACAAAAATGTCTAAAAAAATCACGAATTACGTAAGAAAACCTAACATTTTAGAGAAATTATAGAAAAAAGTAAAAAAATAGCGAAAGTACGTTCGGTGTGTTAGAATAGTATAGGAAAAGCAATGATTTGCATATAGGATAGTTTTATCCAGAAAGAAGGCAGACGTTTATGATTGAAAAAGAATTATCACATCAATTTGAACTTGTTTCAAATTATCAGCCGTCAGGGGACCAACCTGAAGCAATTGAAGAATTAACTGATGGGGTGTTAGATCATAAAAAGGCTCAAATTCTTTTAGGTGCTACCGGAACGGGGAAGACTTATACTATTTCAAATGTGATCCAAAATGTAAATAAGCCAACACTGATTATTGCTCACAATAAAACACTAGCGGGTCAGCTATATGGAGAATTTAAGGAATTTTTCCCTAATAATGCGGTGGAGTACTTCGTAAGTTATTATGATTATTATCAACCAGAAGCTTACGTCCCATCAAGCGATACTTATATTGAAAAAGATTCCAGTATTAATGATGAAATTGATAAATTACGCCATTCAGCCACTAGCTCGTTATTAGAACGTAATGACGTTGTTGTTGTTGCTTCAGTATCGTGTATTTTTGGTTTGGGTTCACCAATGGAATATCAAAAACAAGTTGTTTCTTTGCGTCAAGGAATGGAAATCTCTCGAGATGAATTATTACACTCATTGATCGATATCCAATTTGAACGTAATGATATAGATTTTCAACGGGGACGTTTTCGTGTAAGAGGCGATGTTGTTGAAATCTTTCCGGCTTCACGTGCTGAACGTGCTTTAAGAGTTGAATTTTTTGGTGATGAAATCGATCGAATACGTGAAGTTGATGCGTTAACGGGTGAAATATTAAATGAAACAGAGCATGTTTCTATTTTCCCGGCGACTCACTTTGTGACAGATGAAGATCATATGGAAACTGCTATTGCTTCGATTAAGCAGGAATTAGATACTCGTTTAGCAATTTTAAAAGAAAATAATAAATTATTAGAAGCACAACGATTAGAACAAAGAACGAATTATGATATTGAAATGTTGCGAGAAATGGGCTATACTTCAGGCATTGAAAACTACTCTAGACATATGGACGGAAGAGAAGAAGGAGAGCCCCCGTATACACTATTAGACTTTTTCCCTGAGGACTTTTTAATAGTGATCGATGAATCTCACGTAACTATGCCGCAAATTCGCGGGATGTATAATGGAGACCGGGCCAGAAAACAGATGCTGGTTGACTATGGTTTTCGTTTACCTTCAGCCTTAGACAACCGACCATTAAGGTTAGAAGAATTCGAAAAACATGTGAATCAGATTATTTATGTTTCTGCGACACCAGGTCCTTACGAATACGACCAGACAGATACGGTGGTTGAACAAATCATTCGTCCAACTGGTTTATTGGATCCAGTGATTGATGTCCGTCCTATTATGGGACAGATCGATGATCTTGTAGGGGAAATCAATGAACGTGTGGAAAGAGACGAGCGTGTTTTTGTTACAACTTTAACTAAAAAAATGGCGGAAGATTTAACCGACTATTTCCGAGAATTAGGAATAAAAGTCAAGTACCTTCACAGTGATATTAAAACATTAGAACGAACAGAAATTATCCGCAACTTGCGATTAGGTGAGTTTGATGTTTTAGTAGGAATTAACTTACTAAGAGAAGGTTTAGATGTGCCTGAAGTTTCTCTTGTCGCGATATTAGACGCTGATAAAGAAGGCTTTTTGCGTAGCGAACGTTCCCTTGTACAAACGATGGGAAGAGCGGCTAGAAACGCTGATGGTGAGGTTGTGATGTATGCTGATAAAGTGACTGATTCTATGCAAAATGCTATAGATGAAACCACTCGTCGTCGTAAAATTCAAGAAGCATACAATGAAGAACACGGGATTGTTCCACAAACAGTTAAAAAAGATGTTCGAGATTTAATTTCAATTTCTTCTGTTACCGAAGAAGGCGAAGAAAAACAAGTCTCTTACGAAGATCTTACAAAAGATGAAAAAGAAGATTTAATTGAAAAATTAAATACAGAAATGAAAGAAGCTGCTAAATCGCAGAATTTTGAAAAAGCAGCTAATTTACGTGATTCGATTTTAGAATTAAAAGCTTAATAGTTCGGGGGAAGAATATGCCAAACGATAATATAGTGATACATGGTGCTCGTGCCCATAATTTAAAAAATGTAGATGTGACCATTCCCAGAGATGAACTGGTAGTGGTCACAGGTTTGTCTGGATCAGGAAAAAGTTCTTTGGCTTTTGATACGCTATATGCAGAAGGACAGCGGCGTTATGTAGAAAGTCTTTCCTCTTATGCCAGACAATTTTTAGGTCAAATGGATAAGCCGGATGTTGATAGTATTGATGGTTTAAGTCCAGCTATTTCGATTGACCAAAAAACGACTAGTAAAAATCCTCGTTCAACCGTCGGTACAGTGACTGAAATCAATGATTATTTGCGGTTACTGTACGCTCGTGTTGGACATCCGATTTGTCCTAATGACCATGTGGAAATTACCAGTCAGTCACCGGAACAAATGGTTGACCAAGTACTTGAATTACCAGAAAGAAGTAGGATTCAACTGCTTGCGCCAGTCATTTCTCAAAAAAAGGGTCAACATAAGAAGACTTTGGAACAGGTACAAAAAGAAGGATATGTACGTGTAAGAGTTGATAATGAGATTTATGACATAACAGAGGTGCCTGAACTTGAGAAAAATAAAAAACATGATATTGCGATCGTTGTAGATCGTATCGTCATTAAAGAGGGCATTCGTTCTCGTTTATTTGATTCCCTTGAATCAGCGCTTCGGTTATCTGATGGTTACGCCATCGTCGATGTGACTGATGGAGAAGATATGCTTTTTAGTGAACATTATTCTTGTCCTTACTGTGGTTTTACCGTAGGTGAATTAGAACCACGTTTATTCTCTTTTAATGCGCCTTTTGGTGCTTGCCCAGAGTGTGACGGTTTAGGGATAAAATTAGAAGTAGACATTGATTTAGTTATCCCTGATCAAACAAAAACTTTACACCAGGGGGCAATTGTTCCTTGGAATCCTATCAGTTCTCAATATTATCCGCAGATGTTAGAACAAGCTTGTCAGGATTTTGGGATTGATATGGATACACCTTTTGAAGAGCTTACAAAAGAACAGAAAGATATTGTATTAAATGGGTCCAATGGTCGTCATTTTCACTTTCATTATAAAAATGATTTTGGTAATGTTCGTGATGTAGATATGCCTTTTGAAGGAGTGATGGTCAATATCAAACGTCGCTATCATGAAACAAACAGTGACTTTACTAGAGAACAAATGCGTTTGTATATGACAGAGTTGACTTGTCAACTTTGTCACGGTTACCGTTTAAATGATAAGGCTCTTTCCGTAAAAATAAATGGGGAGCATATCGGAGAAGTTAGTGATTTAGCGATTAATTATGCCTATGATTTTGTTGAAGACCTCAAATTATCACAACAGGAACAAATGATTGCTCAACCTATCGTTAAAGAAATCGGAGATCGTTTGAGCTTTTTACAAAATGTTGGTTTAGATTATTTGACTTTGAGTCGTTCGGCAGGCACGCTTTCTGGCGGTGAAGCACAACGGATTCGTTTAGCAACGCAGATTGGTTCTAATTTATCTGGCGTATTATACATTCTAGATGAACCTTCTATTGGCTTACATCAACGGGATAATGATCGCTTGCTAGGCTCTTTAAAGAAAATGCGCGATTTAGGCAATACTTTGATTGTGGTGGAACATGACGAAGATACGATGCGCTCTGCTGATTATTTAATCGATGTGGGTCCAGGTGCAGGAGATTATGGTGGCGAGATCGTAGCTTCTGGTACGCCAGAGCAGGTGGTCGAGAATCCTCATTCCTTAACAGGTGAGTATCTTAGTGGAAGAAGGGAAATTCCTTTACCTAAAAAACGTCGTAAAGGAAATAAAAAAAATATTACTTTAACGGGCGCCCAAGAAAATAATTTGAAAAATATTAATGTTAAGTTTCCTCTTGGGAAATTTATTACAGTAACAGGTGTATCAGGTTCAGGAAAATCAACTTTGATTAATGATATCTTGAAAAAAGCCCTTGCTCAGCGTTTGAATAAAAATTCAAAAAAACCAGGGAAATTTAAAAAGATCACAGGTTTTGAAAATATTGAAAAAATCATCGATATTGATCAAAGTCCAATTGGTCGAACGCCTCGTAGTAACCCAGCTACTTATACGAGTGTGTTTGACGATATTCGCGAACTATTTGCGCAAACGAATGAAGCAAAAATACGTGGTTATAAGAAGGGACGTTTTAGCTTCAATATCAAGGGCGGACGATGCGAAGCTTGTAAGGGCGATGGTATCATAAAAATTGAAATGCATTTTCTACCAGATATTTATGTTCCTTGTGAAGTTTGCCATGGCAAACGATATAATTCCGAAACTTTAGAAGTACATTATAAGGGTAAAAATATCTCCGAAGTATTAGATATGACCGTTGATGACGCTTTTGACTTTTTCCAAAATATCCCTAAAATCAGTCGTAAGCTTCAAACGATTGTGGATGTAGGCTTAGGCTATGTTAAGTTGGGTCAGCCTGCGACTACTTTATCTGGCGGGGAAGCGCAACGAATGAAGCTGGCTAGTGAACTACAAAAAAATTCTAACGGTAAAAACTTTTATATTCTAGATGAACCGACTACCGGCTTACATTCAGATGACATTCTTAGATTATTACAGGTTTTAGATCGTTTAGTTGATGCTGGCAATACAATTTTAGTGATTGAACATAATTTAGATGTCATAAAATCTGCTGACCACGTGATTGATTTAGGGCCAGAAGGTGGAGAAAATGGTGGTACAGTTATAGCAACAGGTACGCCAGAACAAATTGCAGCTAGTCCAGATAGCTATACTGGGCAGTACTTAAAAAAATTAGTGGAAAAATGACAACTTTTTTGAGCAATTACTTCAAGTGATTGCTCTTTTTATCGTTCATAAAAAAATTTTTTAATTATTTTAAAAACCATTCGGAAAGATACGCCCGGAGTGTTATAATTAGAAGAATAGAAAGTTTGAGCAAGGGGAGAAGAAGATGTCTGATAATTTAGATTTAGTAATCATCACTGGGATGAGTGGCGCAGGAAAGACTGTAGCCATCCAAAGTTTTGAAGATTTAGGTTATTTTTGTATAGATAACATGCCGCCTAATTTAATTCCTAAGTTTTGGGAATTGATTAAAGAGTCGGGCAAAATAACAAAAATTGCCTTAGTTGTGGACTTGCGTTCCAGGTCTTTTTTTGAAGAAATTCAAGCGATGTTAGTAGAAATTGAAAATACGGCCTTTATCAATACACGTGTATTGTTTTTAGATGCTTCAGATAGTGAGCTAGTTTCGCGCTATAAAGAAACACGTCGTACGCATCCGTTAGCTATGGATGGTTTGATTACAGAAGGTATCAGAAAAGAACGAGCTGTTTTAGAAGAATTAAAAGCAGATGCGTCGATTGTTATAGATACAACAGAATTATCACCAAGACAACTGCGAGAAAAAATCAATGAAGAATTTCGTAGTTCAAACGATGCCGGCTTTCGAATTGAAATGGTATCTTTTGGATATAAATATGGCCTGCCGATTGATGCTGATATCGTGATGGATGTGCGCTTTTTGCCTAACCCGCATTATATCGCTGAATTACGTCCATTAACTGGACTAGAAGAACCAGTTTATGATTATGTGATGAGTTTTTCTTCAACTGAAAATTTTTATCAGCGATTTCTATCTCTATTGCAATCGATTTTACCTGGCTATGTAGAGGAAGGAAAAAGCAATCTATTAGTTGCTATTGGTTGTACAGGGGGCCAGCACCGTTCAGTCGCATTGACGCAAAGAATCGGAGAAGCCTTGGCACAAGATTATAAGGTGAATATCACTCATAGAGACAAGGCTAAAAGGAAAGAGACGGTGAATCGCTCGTGAGAATGAAAACCTACCGTATTAGACGTCCTAAGGTTGTTGTGATGGGTGGAGGTACTGGACTACCTGTAATACTCAAAAGTTTGCGTAACCAAGGGGTAGATATTACTGCTGTGGTTACAGTCGCTGATGACGGAGGAAGCAGTGGACAGTTGCGTGACTCAGTGACTTCAGTAACACCTCCTGGAGATCTACGTAATGTACTAGTTGCTTTATCTGATATGCCAAAACTTTATTCAGATATTTTTCAATATCGTTTTAAAAAAGAAGATAAGTTTTTGGCTAACCATGCATTAGGAAATTTAATTATCGCTGGCATGTCTGAGATGCGCGGCAGCACTTATGAAGCGATTCAATTGTTATCCAAAATGATGCATGTTAAAGGCAATATTTATCCTTCTTCTGATGAACCACTTGTACTACAAGCAAACTTTACAGACGGGACGAGTGTGATAGGCGAATCAAAAATTGCTTTGGACCGTAAAACAATCGACAATGTTTCTGTTAGAAATCAAGCAAATGATGGTAAACCTAAAGCAGCTAAAAAGGTTGTTTCCTCTATTTTAGAAGCAGATATGATCGTTTTAGGACCGGGAAGCTTATTTACCAGTATTTTACCTAATCTGATGATTTCAGAAATCGGACAAGCAATGCTGCAGACAGAGGCAGAAACAGTTTATATTTGTAATATCATGACACAAAAAGGTGAAACTGAACGTTTTACAGATGCAGATCATGTACGTGTGTTAAATGAACATTTAGGTAAGGCTTTTATTGATACTGTCTTAGTGAATACTGAAAAGGTACCGGATGGTTATATGAATGTTGAAGTTTATGATGAGTATTTATTACAAGTGCAGCACGATTTTAAGGGACTAAGGAGCCTAGGTTGTCGTGTGGTATCCACCGACTTTCTTGAGCTAAGAAACGGTGGTGTTTTCCACGATGGCAATAAAGTTGTCGAAGAATTGTTACGAATTGTTTATGAAGCCAAAAATTAAAAAGAATTTGAGAGGGGTGCAATTATGTCTTTTGCTGCGGATGTAAAAAAAGAGTTAACAAGTCTAGAAGTGCATCGTGAACATGCTAAAGCCGAACTTGCTGCCTTAATTCGCATGAATGGCTCATTAAGTCTTTTTAACCAACGTCTTATCTTAAATATACAGACAGAAAATGCTGCGATCGCAAGACGAATTTATTCTTTATTAAAAGAACACTTTAATGTGCGTAGCGAACTTTTAGTGCGACGAAAGATGAAATTAAAGAAAAACAATGTCTATATTGTCCGTTTAAAACAAGATACAAGACGTGTTTTAGATGAACTAAGTATTATGGAAAGTGGAATGCCTACTACTCAGGTAAGTAACGATATTATAGGAGATACGCAGAAAATGCGTTCGTACTTACGAGGTGCTTTTATGGCTACGGGATCTATCAATAACCCGGAAACGAGTCGTTATCATTTGGAAATTTATTCTACATATGAAGCGCATAATCAAGATATCTGTAAGATGTTAAATTATTATGATTTAAACGCACGGACATTAGAAAGAAGAAATGGCCATATTTCTTATTTAAAAGGCGCGGAGCATATCGCTGATTTTCTTACTTTGATCGGCGCAACGAATTCTATGCTTAAATTTGAAGATGTACGGATTGTACGCGACATGAGAAATTCTGTTAACCGACTGGTGAATTGTGAGACAGCAAATATGAATAAAACAATCGATGCTGCTTCTAAACAGATTCAAAATATTCAATTTATTGAAGATCGTGTCGGTTTGTCTGCCTTGCCAGATAAACTACAAGAAATCGCGGAACTGCGTTTGGTTCATCCAGAAATTAGTCTGAAAGAACTAGGAGAAATGCTGCCCTCAGGTGCCATATCTAAATCGGGGATCAACCATCGTATTCGAAAAATCAATGAATTTGCAGATAAATTAAAAAAAGATGTAGTATAAAAAAACCCTCATAATTGTTAGACATAACATCTAATAATTATGGGGTGTTTTAAATAGCGCTCAGTGTTTTTTATTCACTAATATAATCGTTTAATGTTTTTTGATCGATATTTTCATCAAAGATATGTTCACCAAGAATTAAGGTTGGTACTAATGTAATATTTGCTTTTTTACTTTCTTGTACGATTTCTTCGGCAATATCTAAATGATGATGTTCACTCAATCCTAATTCGTTTCTAGCGTAATTGGCTACCTCTTGTAAAGGTAAATCCCCCCACTTATCTTGAGAATCAAAAATACGAGTTATATCTTCAAGAGCTTGATCGGGGTCATCGTCTGTCACAAAGCGATGCATTACATTTCCGCGCTGTAGCGATTCTTTAGTATGATCTAACAACTTAATAACACGATTTAATTTTCCGTCTGAGACAGCTTTACTCAAAGTATCTTTGGACTCTGTAAACCATTGTTTACAAAAAGGACAGTTTAAATTAATAAATTCCGCCGTTGTTTTGGGTGCTTTTTCTCCAATGAAAATACCGTAGTCAGTGTTTACCTCTTCTTTATTAATTGCTGAGATATCCATACGAGAATTCCTCCTTTATTTTCTTCCAGTGTAACGTTTTTTTTAACGATTGTGAATCAATTCGTTTTTGGTATATGAAAATAAGGTTTTAATAAAGGTTAAATACAAAATGAAAATAAGCTATTGAGTTGATATTTTAGCCAAGGTTATTAACGTTTTTCTGATCTATATTTTTCAAAGTGAATAAAATGTTATTTTTTTTTGAAAAAATAAAAAGGAAGTAACTTTTTTATCAACAACAGAAAAAAGCTATGCTATACTGTAACAGAGAGTGTAGTCTTAGAGTAAAGGAAGGCTTTATATGTCGTTTAACATTGCAGAACTTTTTGATTTAGATTATTGGAGACAGTTATTATCTGTGGATTTTTTTTCTGTTCCTTTTTTTATCAATATTTTAGATATCTTGGTTGTTTGGTATCTTGTATATAAATTGATACAGATGGTACAAGGGACAAAGGCGATCCAACTATTCAAGGGCGTTGTGATGTTTATTGCTATTCGCTTCTTAGCTGAAGTGATTGGACTTCACACTTTGTCTTGGTTGATGGATCAAGTCATTACTTATGGTGTTATTGCTGCAATTGTCATTTTTCAGCCTGAGATTCGTCGCGGCTTGGAACACTTGGGGCGAACAACCTTTTTTACCCCGACAAAAACAGAGAAGGATCAGGGAGAAACAATGATTCAAGCCTTTGATAAGGCGATCCAATATATGGCCAAACGTAAGATTGGCGCCTTGATTACCATTGAACGTAATACAGGACTAGAAGAATACGTGGAAACTGGGATTAGTTTAGATGCGGATATTACTGGAGAACTTTTAATCAATATCTTCATTCCCAATACGCCACTACATGATGGTGCTGTAATTGTTAGAAATGGAAAAGTTGCGGTATCGAGCGCTTATCTACCGTTATCTGATAGTAATATGATTTCTAAAGAGTATGGTACTAGGCACCGAGCAGCTGTTGGTGTTTCAGAAGTTAGCGACGCTTTAACAATTGTGGTTTCTGAAGAAACTGGCGGCGTAACTTTGACTTTGAATAACCAGATGTACAATGAATTAAGTCAAGAAGAGTATTTAAAATTGCTTAGAGATACACTGGTTGTAGAAAATACTGAGAAGAGTAAAAAGAATTTTTTCAGAAGCCTTTTAGATGAATTGAATAAGTTGAGTAAAGGAGGCAAATGATGCTTAAGAAAAAGAAAAAAAGCAATGTTGTCTACGGACTCTTAGCTTTATTTATCAGTCTGCTTCTGTTTTTCAATGCTAATGGTTCAAATTTTCAAAATAGTATTGCTTCTTCAGAAACTTTTGATGAAACAGCACATGATGTTCCTATTACCATTGACTATGATTCTGATGAGTATTACATTCAAGGTTATGAAAAAACGGCTGATGTGACATTAAGTGGTGCTAACCGAGTTCAGTTAAATGCAGAAGCTAACGAAGAAACACGAAATTTTGAAGTAGTTGCTGATTTAACTGATTTAGAAGAAGGTACTCACGATGTTCCTCTTGAAATAGATAACTTAAGTAATAGTGTAGACGCTAGCGCAGAGCCAGATACTTTAACAGTTACGATTGAAAAAAAAGAGACGAAAAATTTTCAAATTGATACACAAGATCTAGAAGATAAACTGCAAGATGGTTTTGAGTTAGATAATCTGGCTGTTTCCCCGCAAGAAGTAGAAGTTACTTCAGGAGAAGAGACAATGAAAGATATTTCTAGAGTGGTTGTTTCCTCTGATTTAGAAACAATTAATGAAAATATTTCTGATAGTTTTCCTTTACAAGCTGTCGATGAAAACGGGGAAAGCTTGTCTGCAAGTTTGAGTCCACAAAATGTGGACCTTAGTATGGAGGTTTCTGCGCCAGATAAGGAAGTTAGTTTAGAACCCTCTCAGACAGGTGAAGTTGCAGAAGGAGTAACTGATTACGATTTTCAATTGAGCGAAAATAGTGCTACAATAACTGGAGCACAAAATTTATTAGATGATGTAGATTCTCTTGAAGTGCCGATTGACGTAACTGATATTACAGAACCGACAACCAGAAATATTGATGTTCAAGCTCCTTCTCAGTTGACTTCTAATATTGATTCGGTAACTGTTAATATTACGCCGGTATTTGAAGATTCAACTACAGAAGAAAGTAACGGTGATGAGTCAGCGCCAGATAATCAAGCTCCAGCAAGTGAGGAAAATAATGAAGAAAATGAAAATGCAGAAGTAGAAGATACAACAACAGAAACTACAGATAGCAGTCAGATAGAGGAGAACTCGCCGGAAGAAGAAACAACTACTCAAGAAAGTCAAGAGCAAACACAAACAGAAGATTCACAGGAACAGCAAGATTCAACAGATGAACAAATAGATTCACAAGAAAATGAAGAAGAAACAGAAAGGTAAGTTGATTATGGGAAAATATTTTGGGACAGATGGTGTTAGAGGTATTGCAAATAAAGAGCTAACACCTGAATTGGCATTTAAATTAGGACGTTGTGGGGGTTATGTACTAAGTCGTCATGAAGACGAAAAAGAACAACCAAAAGTTTTAGTAGGACGAGATACACGGATGTCAGGTCAGCTATTAGAAAGTGCGCTGATTGCCGGTTTGCTTTCGGTGGGAATTGAAGTCTTTCAGTTGGGCGTGATTTCAACACCCGGAGTTGCTTACTTAACTCGTGTCCAAAAAGCCAGCTCTGGTGTAATGATTTCTGCCTCACATAATCCAGCAGCAGATAATGGGATTAAATTTTTCGGAAATGATGGATTTAAATTGGCAGACGAAAAAGAGCTAGAAATTGAAGCTTTACTTGATTCTGAGGAAGATGATCTTCCACGCCCTTCGGCTGATGGTCTAGGATCTTTAGAAGAATTTCCTGAAGGGATGCTGAAATATTCGCAGTATTTGCAACAAACAATTAAAGACGACTTATCTGGACTTACGGTATGTATAGATGCTGCCAATGGAGCAACTGCGCCTACTGTGAATCGTTTATTTGCTGATTTGGAAACAGATTTTTATACAATAGGTACTTCTCCTAACGGTGTTAATATTAATGATGGTGTAGGTTCTACTCACCCAGAACAACTAGCTGATTTTGTAGTAGAAAAACAAGCCGATGTAGGTATTGCATTTGATGGCGATGGTGATAGAGTCATTGCGGTTGATGAAAATGGGCAGATCGTTGATGGCGATAAAATTATGTACATTTGTGCAAATTATTTAGCGGAAAATGATTTGTTAAAACAAAATACGATTGTAACCACTGTAATGAGTAACTTAGGTTTTCACAAGGCAGTAGAAGCTGCTGGTTTGAATGATGTTGTGACCAAAGTTGGTGATCGTTACGTAGTTGAAGAAATGCGTAAAAATGACTACAATTTTGGTGGCGAACAATCAGGACATATGGTGTTTTTTGATTTGAATACTACGGGTGACGGCATGCTTTCGGGCATTCAATTACTTAACATCATAAAGCAAACGGGTAAAAAGCTTTCTGAATTAGCGGCTAATGTGACGATTTATCCGCAAAAATTAGTTAACATTCGTGTTTCTGACAAATACGGTGCTATGGAAGTTCCAGCAATCAAAAAAATTATTGATGATGTCGAAGCCAAACTTGGAGACGAAGGACGTATTTTAGTTCGGGCCTCTGGTACAGAACCTTTATTACGCATTATGGCAGAAGCGCCAACGGATGAAGAAGTTGATTATTACGTTAACCAAATAGCTGATGTAGTAAGAAATGAAATAGGTTTAGATGAATAAAGGAAAACGATCGATCTAAAAAAAGAGATCGATCGTTTTCCTTTTCTTTGCTAAATAAGATAAACGTGTGTCATAATACTCCTTAGTGAGAAAAGAGGAGGTGAAAAAATGAATGAACGAAAATCTGTTAATTGGGGCGGCTTAATTTTAGGGATACTATTTCTTTTAATTGCGCTATTAGCGTTTAATAATCCAGCTGGAAGTTTGTCAGCTCTTGTCATCTTCTTTGCTATTATTGCGATTATCAATGGAATTTTTAGTATTGTAGTCCGTAACCAGATCAAGAATATGACTGGTTTTCGCGCGACCGCTTTTTTAGTACTAGGTATCATCGAATTGATCCTGGGAATTATTTTATTATTTAACCTTAGCGCAGGTGTTATTGCACTATCCTATGTCTTTGCTGTTTGGTTTATTGCGGATTCTGTTAGAAACTTATTCTTCTTAGATCACGCTCGAACATTTGGTAACGGGCACTACTGGCTAACGCTATTTATAAACATTATTGGAATTATAGTGGGGCTTATGTTATTTTTCGACCCAATCGTTTCGGCACTTACTGTCTCATTTTTAGTTGGTTTATACTTTATATTGATTGGAATATTTTATATTATCAATTCTTTAGACCACTAATTTTGCAAACTATTAAAACCTTTGGACTATCTGCTAGATAAAAAGTTCAGAAGTTTTAGTTTTTTATAGGGGGCTATTTTTTAGTTAAGGACAATCGTTTTTTAGTTTGCTTGCAAAATTTTGAATTGGTGGTTTCTCTTTGTAGATTGTTCTATCTTCTGATAAAATAGAAGGAGTTAGAAGGGTGGTGTTTACTTTGACAGTATTTACCTTATTGTTTGTTGCGTTTACAACGGTTTTATATTTATATTTATTTTTAGTAAAAAAAGAATTGATCTTTACTGCAAAACATCAATCACTCTTTTCAATTTTTCTTCCTATATTACTGGGTATTTTTGCGGGTAGCTTATTTATAACCACAGGAACTTTAGATGAAATAGTAAGAGGAGTTGCAGTTAGTTTAGCAATTATTAGTTATGCTGTTAATGGCAGAGGAATTGCTAGCGATCGATTTGTTATCCATCCTTTAGATAATCGTGGAATCAAATTTGATGAAGTGGATCGAGTTGTTTTATTTCGAGATGAAAAGAAAAATGAGGTCAAGATGAATTTCTTTAAATTTGGTTTACGCGGTCCTTTAATGAAATTTAGTACGCCCATGGATGAACTAGTTAAGTTTTTGTCAAAACATTTAAAAGAAGGGACGCCTATTGATGTTGTAATGGAGTCAAATAATAAATAGTACAGCTTGTTCTCTGGTATGATGCAAGCTGTACTATTTATTATTTGTTTATTGTTTGAATACTTTAAAGCGTTCATCATCTGCTATAAAGTCTTTATTACTGGCTTGTTTCTCGGGTGAGCCAAAAACAAGTTGCGAGCGTAAGCGCCAGTTTGTAGGGATATCCCATTGGTTAGTTACTGCTTCATCAATGACTGGATTATAATGTTGTAAATTGGCCCCCATACCAACTTCTGCTAAAGCTGTCCAAGTATTTGCCGTCGCAATACCGTTTGCTTGTTCAGCCCAAGTAGGAAAATTATCTGCATATAGGCTAAATTGTTCTTGTAATTGCTTGGTGATGTCAGTGTCATTAAAAAACATCACTGTACCAAGTCCTGCTTTAAAACCTGCTAGTTTTTGCTTTGTATTTTCAAAAGCTTCTGCTGGAGTTAATGGTTTTAAAGCCTGTTCCGTTAGTTCCCATAACTTTTCATGAGCGTCACCAAACAAAGTAATAACGCGGGGCTCTTGGGCGTTAAACGCGCTAGGACTTTGTTTTACAGCCTCTTTGATTAATTCTGTAATTTCAAGTTCAGTTAAAGAAATATCGCGTCCTAAGGAATAAATAGAACGACGATTTTTAATCGCATTTAAAAAATTTGACATAAAAAAATTCCACCTTTGGTTTTTTGCTACAAAATAAAGTATACCCTCTTACTAAAAGTTAGTAAATAAAAATGCTTATTTTTGTTATTAAATTTAACTTTACTAATGTGTTACACTGGTCATTGAATATGATAATATGAGTCAATTCCATTGATAATATTAGATAGAAAAGGAGACGGGGCTTTTTGAGTTTACAATTTATAACCGGAGATGGTAGTTGCGACCATGAAAAAGTGGTATTAGATACCGCTTGTGACTGGTTAGCAAATGATCATAATGAAGTCTTTTTTTTAGTCCCTAACTACAATAAATTTGAACGTGAACAAGAAATTTTGTCGCAATTAAAACATAGACAAGAAAAAAAGGATTTTAGTACGATTCGGGGACAAGTTTATAGTTTTAACCGTTTAGCATGGTATTTTTTACAAGATAGTGAAAATATAAATGGACAGACAATTTCGGATACAGGCTCAGCTATGATTATGCGTAAAGTTCTTCTAACTTTAAGCGATAAACTGATTATTTTCCGTGGTGAGATCAATAAGGAAGGTTTTATTGCAAAATTACTTGAACTTTATAAAGAATTTCAACTAGGCAACATTACAATTGATACGCTTGGCTTTCTTCCTAGCAGTCAGGAAACAACTAAGGCTAAAGATTTTGAACTTAAGATGTATGAAATTAGACTGATATTTACCGCTTATGAAAAAGAACTGGCTAAAAGAAACTTACAAGTAGAACAACCGATTTCGATGTTAACTAATTTTTTAGCAGCTAGTGATTTACAGGATACAGCTCAGTTAGAACAAAAGCTTTTTATAGTCACTGGTTTTTCGAATTTTAGTATGCAAGAACAAGAACTTTTAAAAGTCTTATTTGGTAAAAGTCATGTGTGTATTGATCTGTATGTTGACTCTGTGCATACAGATAGTGACGCCTTAGATTTATTTTTTGATCCAAAACAAACTTACCATCTTTTAAAAAACTTTGCGCAAAATCAACAAAGCCATGTCTTATTTGATAAAAAGGCCCCTCTTTTAAATAATGTATCTACTAGTTACTTAGAGTTAGAACGCTGTTTCAGACAGACGAATCACGGAAGATATGAACAAGCAGGTGCTCTGAGTGATCATGTGGAAATTTGGAAAGCCGAGAACCCAGAAGAAGAGTTAAGACAAGTAGCAACAGAAATTCGACGATTAGTTTCTCTTTCATTTACTAAAGGGAATAAGCCACTTTATTATCGAGATATTCAGCTATTAACTTTGAATCCGGAACTATATTATTCTTTCATTCCGTCGATTTTTGAAGAATTAGATATTCCTTTTTATTTAGATGAAGATCGGCAGATGAAACAACACCCCTTAGTAGAATTTATCCAAGCTTTATTTGCTTTAGATAATTATTATTACCGGACATCTGATGTTTTCCGTTTCTTGCGCACCGAACTATACATACCAAAGCAACTACAAGAAGATACACAAGATTGGCAAAAAGCACGTGATAAATATCGTTGGATAGTTGATATAACGGAAAATCAAGCTTTGGCACATAATTTTCATGGTGCTGACTGGACACGTGAGCAAGACTGGCGTTTATTTAATTTTGATTTTGAAAAAGAAGAACTTATTGATACTGAAAATACAGAAGTACTTACAAATCAGCTTCGTAATAATTTTCGTAATGATATTGTCAGCTTTTTTATCAGTTTAAAAGCTGCAGATACAACGAAAGAAGCAATTATAATCTTTTATCAATTTTTACAAAAAATTGGTGTTGAACAGCAGTTGATCTATTGGCGAGAACAAGAAATTGTATGGGGAAATTTGGAGCAAGCACGTGATCACGAGCAAACATGGGCTTCTTTGATGGACTTATTAGATGAACTTGTAGAAATCTATGGGGAAGATCCTTTTGACTTTGACCTTTTTAAGGAAATATTATCTAGCGGGTTGGAAAATCTTACATTTGGTAAAGTTCCCACGGCTATTGACCAAGTACAAATTAACCCACTAGATTTAACTCGTCCTTTACAAGCAAAAGTGACTTTTGCAATTGGTTTAGACGAAACAAGTTTTCCTCGTACTGTGGAAAATAAAAGTTTAATTTCCACAGAAGAAAGACAACAATTAAACGAAAATTTACAGCCAGGACAATATTTAAAGGATCAAGCAGAAGAAACGATTCGTAAAGAGCCTTTTGTCGCTTATAATATGTTATTGTCAGCTTCTGAAAAATTATATTTAAGCTATCCCAAAAATGCAGATTCCAAGCAAAATATCAAGATGTCTTCTTATCTTGCTCGTATATTAAAGTGGACTGATCTAACGCTGCAAGATCGATGTAGCTTGGATTTAACTTGTGATCCGCATCATTACGTTGGAAGCTATAAGAGCCTAATCCGCCAATTGAACAGCTTATATCGTCAAGCACAAGAGGAAAAAAGCGCTCTTTCCGGGAAATGGCAATCCTTAAAAGACTTACTCTTGATGTCTGATTATCGGTCATTAGCAACTAAAGTATTTGAAAGTCAAGTGCATCGTAATGTTCCAGTGAACCTCTCACCTGAGTTGGCTGAGCAGTTATATGGGAAAAATATTTATAGCTCGATTTCACAAATAGAAACTTTTTATGATTATCAGTATGATTATTTCCTTAAATTCGGTTTGGGGCTAAAAGAAAGAGAAATTTACGGTCTCAATTCTGCGATGACTGGAGAAATCTTCCATGAGGCTTTAGATAACTTTTTAAAGGCTGTTTTTCAAGATGACCTTTCACTGACGCAAATGTCAGAAGAACAGCGACAACTTTTAATCGATCGTGTGTTAAAAAATATATTTGGACAAGAACGTTATGCTTTTATGGAAAAAAATGCTCGTATGAGTTTTATTCGTTATCGTTTAGGCAAAACAGTCCAACATGTTTCCTGGGGGTTAAAAAAACAGGCTGAAAAAACACAATTAACGCCTGTTCAGACTGAAGTCTTATTTGGAGAAATTGCAGGAAACCAAGGGATTCCCGGTTTAGAAATCCCTTTATCTAACGGGGGCAAACTTTATCTAAGAGGAAAAATTGATCGTGTCGACACAACGACTATTGATGGAAAACCTTGGCTTGCGGTGATGGACTATAAATCAAGCGCTCATCAGTTTGATATTACCGATAGTTACTATGGTCTTGCCATGCAACTGCTCACTTATTTAGATATTGCTTTAAAAGATGCTGTTGAACTCATAGGCAAAAAAGATGTAAGTGGTGCTGGTGCTTATTACTTCCATGTTTACGATCCTATTCTGGCCCCTAAAAAAGCTAGTGAAAAGGAACGCTTGAAGCAATACAAGCTTGATGGGCTTTTTGCAGATGACCCGGAAGTGTTTGAAGCTTTTGATGAAACGCTTAATAAGTCCGAACATTCACTAGTATTTCCTATTCAAAAAGATAAAAATGAGCAAATAAAAGGCTCTGTTAGAAGTAAAGAAAAGTTTTATACTATAGAAGAGATGAACACGCTGATGGCACACAATCGCAAGAAGTTAAAAGAAGCGGCTGAAAGAATACTTTCTGGTGAAATTAAAATGAATCCTTCTTATAAGATGAAAGATAAAAGGCGAGCAACACAATATTCTCCGTTTCGTAGTATCTCTTTATTTGATCCGATGTTAGAAGAAAATGACTATCATCGCATTCATTCCTTATCAAAAGAAGAAATTATGGAACGCTTAAAGGAGGAAAAAGATGACTGATATTCCTTTAAAACCAAAAAATGAAACATTTACTGACAAACAATGGCAAGCAGTATTTGACACTGGTGATAATTTACTAATATCTGCTTCAGCAGGTTCAGGAAAAACGACTGTTTTGGTACGTCGCGTGATTGAAAAATTAAAGAGTGGAAGTAATATTGACGAATTATTGATTGTCACCTTTACCGAAGCAGCAGCTAGAGAAATGAAGGAGCGTATTCAAAGTTCTTTACAAGATGCAATTAATAAAGAAAGTCAGCAATCGCGGCGTAATCACTTTGTTAAACAGCTATCTTTACTACCTCGAGCTCATATTTCTACTTTGCATGCTTTTTGTCTAACTGTTATTCGCCGTTTTTACTTTTTGATTGACTTGGATCCAGTATTTCGTATGCTTACTGATGATACGGAGCGGATATTATTAAAAGAAGAGGTTTGGGAAGAGTTACGGGATGAATACTTTGAAGCTTCTGATCAGGAATTTTATCAATTAGCAGAGAATTTTTCTAGTGATCGCTCAGATGATGGATTTACTGATCTGATCATGTCTTTATATAATTTTGCTAGAGCCAATCCTGATTCGACCACTTGGTTAAACCAGCTGGTACAAAGTTATGATACGACACATGGTTTAGCAGGAAATCAGATGTATCAAACCCAAGTTAAGCCGCTTGTTTTAGCTAATTTACAAACGGCTATTGGTCAATTACAAGCAGCTTTGCAAGTAGCTCAAAGTTCGGAATCGATGGAAAAAGCAGTCGTTGTAGTCGCCAATGATTTAGAACAAGCGAATCGTTTATATGCTTACATCAAGGAGGATAATGTAGAACAAGTTTACGCGCAGTTAACAAGCTTTGACTTTAAACGCTATCCAACTTATAAAAAAGAAGAAGAAAAGGAACTATCAAAACAATTCATTAAACCTCGACGTGATCATGCTAAGGAACTCATTAAAGATTCTGAAACATTTTTTGCGCAGCCTCCTGAAAAAATGCTCGAATTAATGGAGCAAGCCAAACCTTTAGTTAAAAAGATGAGCGAAGTAACTTTAAGCTTTATTGATAGATATCAAAAGCGTAAGCAGGCTAAGGGTGTATTAGATTTTAATGATCTTGAACATTATGCCTTAGATATTTTACAAGCTAATGGCGAAGGTAGTGAAGCTTCTTCTTACTATAGAGATCGTTTTGAAGAAGTTCTAGTTGATGAGTACCAAGATACCAATCGCCTGCAAGAAGCTATTTTGTTTTGGATCCGTAAACCAGATCCCGCACAAGGAAACTTATTCATGGTAGGAGATGTGAAGCAATCTATTTATGCCTTTCGCTTGGCTGATCCGACATTATTTGTAGATAAATACTTAGCTTTTGCACAGCAAAATGGTGGCCGAAGAATTATTTTAGCGGAAAACTTTCGTTCTAGAAAGGAAGTACTACACTTTACCAATCTGGTATTTGAGCAATTGATGGATGAAAAGGTAGGTCAGATCCCTTATGATGAAGCAGATCAATTAGTCCCTGGTTTTTCAGATTTTCCCGAAAGTGATGCATTTAATACTGAGTTACTCTTATGTGAAAAAGAAGTTGAGGAAGATCCAACAGTCGTTGACGATAAAACTGAAGGAGAATTATATCTGGTTGCGCTAAAGATCAAAGAACTAGTTGAAAATAAGTTTATGATCTATGATAAACATGCTAAAGAAAAACGGGCTGTTACTTACAATGATATTGTGTTATTGACGCCAACACGCAAAAATAATCTAGTGATTATGGACATATTTAAACAGTTTCAAATTCCTTTGGAAGTCAATGATGCACAAAACTACTTTCAAGCATCAGAAATCCAAATTATGATTTCACTATTAGAAATTATCGATAATCCTTATCAGGATATTCCTTTTGTAGCAGTTCTGCGCTCTCCGATAGTTGGTTTAAATGAAGAAGAGCTAACTAAAATTCGTTTAGCTAAAAAAAATGATGATTATTATAAGGCATTTTTGGCGTATTTGTCAGAAGACGACGAACTTGCTAGTCGTCTGCGAACTTTTAATGAACAATTAGAATTGTGGCGAACACTAGCTAGAAGACGTTCACTTAGTGAATTGATCTGGTCGATTTATCAAGAAACGGCCTATTTAGATTACGTCATTGGCCTTCCTTCAGGTCGACAACGTCATGCCAACTTAGTTGCTTTAGCTCATCGGGCAGAAACTTATGAAAAGAGTAGTTTTAGAGGTTTGTATCAGTTTATCCGTTTTATCGAAAAAATGCAGGAAAAAGATAAGGACTTAGCCGAACCTCTTGCCTTAACTCAAGAAAATGCGGTAAAGGTTATGACGATCCATGCTAGTAAAGGACTCGAATTTCCGGTGGTTTTTCTTTTGGATATGACTAAGCAGTTTAATTATAGTGATTTTTCGACACGCTATATTTTTGAAGAACGTTTAGGAGCAGGTATTCAATATATAGATCAAGCACAAGTTCGCTATGATACTTTGCCGTATCAAGCAATCAAACAGCAAAGAATCCAAAAAATGTTATCAGAGGAAATGCGTAAGTTGTATGTTGCCTTGACCCGAGCAGAACAGAAGCTTTATCTAGTTGGCTCCTACAAAACCAAAGAAGAAGCCTTAAAGAATTGGCAACAAGCGCTAGATCAAGAAAATTTGGTGCTAGATACAGCTTTACGTCTAAAAGGCAAAGGGAACTTAATGGATTGGGTAGGAATGACTTTGATGCGTCATCCAGATATGCAAAAAGTTTTTGCTGAAGCCAAAGATAGTAAAAAAGTACTTGATCATCCAGCTCATTTTGAAATACATTGGGTAAATCAAGCACAACTACAAAAAGAGTTGAATAAGCCTAAAACATCAGTTGCTGAAGATTTTTCATTAAGTAATTCAGAAAAAACTGAAGTAAATGACTTACAGCAACGTTTGGACTTTGTTTATCCATTAGAAAAATCAACCAAAACCACTAGTTATCAGTCCGTTTCTGAAATGAAACGTTTGTATAACGACCCTGATGACCAGCAACTTAATAGAATCTCTTGGCAAAGTAATGTCGAGCAGCAACAAGCACAATATTATCGGTATGTAACAGAAGAATTGGCTAAACCTAAATTTATGCAAGCAGATCGTATTGATCCAACGACTGTAGGCAGTGCGACTCATAGTTTATTACAGTTGATCCCATTAACGACTTTGCCAACATTTGACAGTATACAAGAAAAATTAAAACAGTTAGTAGATAATCATCAAATCGAAAAACAAGTTGCTGAAAAAATTGATTTAACAGCTATTCTGTGGTTTTTCCAAACAGAATTAGGCAAAGAAATTTTAAAAAAACCACAACTTGTCCATCGTGAACAACCATTTTCTATGCTAAAAGATGCTCGTGATGTATTTTTAGACTTTCATGAAGCAGATGCTGAATTATTAATACACGGTATTGTCGACGGTTTTATCGAATATGAGGATTATGTTATTTTATATGACTTTAAAACAGATGCTGTGTATAATGAGACAAGCAGACAACAGTTCATTGCTAAGTATCAAGGGCAATTACGCTTATATTGCCAAGCTTTGGAACAGGCACTAAATAAACCTGTGCAACATACTTTTTTAGTTCTTTTAAATAGTAAAGAAAATATTGAGTTATTTACCGAGTAAAGCAATTTTTGGGAAGAAATCGAATAATTATGTTATAATTTTAAAAAGAGGTGAGGGCTCATGATGGAAACAAGAGAAACAACTTATACACTTTGCCCTAAATTTGAAAAAGCTTTTTCTATTTTGGGGAAAAAGTGGAACGGTCTGATTATAGATGTATTACTTCAAGAAAAATCACAACGATTTGTTGATATGGCACATAAAATTCCTATGTTAAGTGATCGTGTGTTAACAGAACGTTTGAAAGAATTAGAAAATGAAGGAATCGTTAGCAAATCAGACGGACTATACCAATTAACTGATAAGGGCGCAGGCCTTGAAGAGGTGCTAGATTCAGTAAGAAATTGGAGCCAAGATTGGGCAAGCGAAAAAGAATGTAATTTCAAGAATTCAACAAACAGTTATTGATTTCTTCTTTATTATTTAGTAGACTAACAAATAATTAGATAATAAAAAGCGTTAATAGAAAAGAGTAGTTTGGTTGAAACAGTAACAGGGAAAATTGCCACAGACTGAAAGCAATTGCTGGTTTCGAAAAATGAAGTTCACTTCTGTAGCTTGCTTTGATATAAAGCCGGTAATGACTACCGTTAATTAATTAAGTGCGCGATGATTGTTGCGAATTAGGATGGTAACACGAAACCTCGTTCCTTTATGGAATGAGGTCTTTTTTTGTTTAAAAATAAGGAGGGAAATAAATGACTTTAGAAGAACAGCTAGAAAATTTAGAGAAAGAAACAATGGAAAAGATCAGTAATATCTCAGATTTGGATTCTCTCAATGACATTCGAGTAAAAACGCTGGGTAAAAAAGGTCCTATTACTGAAGTATTACGCGGTATGAAAGATTTAACACCTGAGGACCGACCTAAGGTGGGAAGTTTTGCCAATCAGGTAAGGGATCATTTAACACAACAAATTGAAGAAAAAAGAGCTAAGTTGGAAGAAGAAGCGTTAAATCAAGCCTTGGCAGAGGAAAGTATTGATGTTACTTTACCTGGTAAACAGATCCCACAAGGTACAAGACATATTTTAACTAAAATTGTAGAAGAAATTGAAGATATTTTTGTAGGTATGGGCTATCAAATTATTGAAGGACCAGAGGTTGAGCAAGATCATTATAATTTTGAGCGAATGAATATTCCTAAAAATCATCCAGCTCGAGATATGCAAGACACCTTCTATATTTCAGATGAATTATTGATACGCACGCATACTTCTCCTGTACAAGCTAGAACGATGGAAAAACATGATTTTTCTAAAGGGCCACTACGGATGATCTCTCCTGGTAAGGTGTTTCGTCGAGATACAGATGATGCCACACATAGTCATCAATTTCATCAAATCGAAGGACTTGTTGTTGACAAGCATATAACAATGGGGGACTTAAAAGGGACACTAGAAGAACTGATGAAAAAAATGTTTGGTGAAAATCGCGAAGTTCGCTTACGTCCTAGTTACTTTCCTTTTACGGAACCTTCTGTTGAAGCGGATGTTTCTTGTTTCAAATGTGGAGGTAAAGGATGTAGTGTCTGTAAACATTCAGGTTGGATCGAGATTTTAGGATCCGGTATGGTTCACCCTGACGTCTTAGAGATGTCTGGGATTGATCCTAAAGAATATAGCGGTTTTGCTTTTGGTTTGGGTCCTGACCGGATCGCTATGTTGCGTTACGGTGTAGAAGATATTCGTAGCTTTTATTTAAACGATACTCGTTTTATTGATCAGTTCAAGGGGGAATAAGTAAATGTTAGTTTCATATAAGTGGTTAAATGAATTGGTAGATGTGTCTCATGTCACGCCTCAAACTTTAGCCGATAAAATGTCGTTAACCGGTATTGAAGTAGAAGAAATTTCTTATCCATACGAAGGATTAAAAAAGATCGTTGTGGGTTATGTAAAATCTTGTAAATCTCATCCAGATTCTGATCATCTTTCCATCTGCCAAGTAGATGTAGGACAAGAAGACTTGCTACAAATTATTTGCGGCGCGCCTAATATTAAAGCGGGCATTAAAGTAATCGTTGCTTTACCGAGTGCACGAATTGCTGGAAATGAAAAAATAAAAAAAGGTAAAATCCGAGGAGAAATCTCTTATGGGATGATCTGTTCTTTACAAGAGATCGGTTATAGCGAAAGTGTTATACCTAAAGAGTATGCAGATGGAATTTATTATTTACCAGAAGAGGCTGTCGTTGGTGATGAAGTATTTCCTTATTTAGCAATGGATGACGCGATTATTGAATTAGAAATCACACCTAATCGTGCGGATGCCTTGAGTATGAGAGGGGTTGCTTTTGAAACAGCTGCAATTTATTCTGAAAAACCAGTGTTTAAAAAACAAGAGCTAACTGAAACGACTGCTAAAGCAGAAGATCAGATCAAGGTCAAAGTAACAGATGAAAAAGATGCACCTAGTTATCAGATACGTTTGATTGAAAACGTAAAAATTAAGCCGAGTCCCCATTGGTTGCAAAATCGTTTAATGAATATCGGAATTCGTCCTATTAATAATGTAGTGGACGTGACAAACTATATTTTGATGTATTACGGTCAACCATTACACGCATTTGACTATGATCGTTTAGATAGTCAGGAAATTGTCGTACGTCGTGCACAAGAAGATGAAAAACTTATAACTTTAGATGGGGAAACACGCTCGCTTTCTGAGCAAAATATCGTTATTACAAATGGCAAACAACCAGTGGCCCTAGCAGGTGTGATGGGAGGACTTGATTCAGAGATTACGGAAACAACAACGACTGTCGCTCTTGAATCAGCAATGTTTGACGCAGCGGCTGTTCGACATACATCGCAAGAGTTTAATTTACACAGTGAGTCTTCGGCTCGTTTTGAAAAAGGTATCAACGTAGCTACAATTGACGAAGCTTGCGAACAAGCTTGTGCTTTGATCGCTGAACTATCTGACGGAAAGGTACTTCAGGGTAGTGTAAAGGCTAGCCAGGTACAACCGCAAGATAAAGAGGTTATGACAACACTGCAACGTTTGAATGACTATCTGGGAACGGAATTAACAGTAGCTGATGTCAATGATATTTTTGCGGCTTTAGGTTTTGGTTATCAAGAAGATGGGGGAAGCTATACAGTAATCGTTCCGCCGCGTCGCTGGGATATTGCTATTGAAGCAGATATTGTAGAAGAAGTTGCCCGCATTTATGGATATAATAACTTACCATCAACTTTACCTAGCGGCGAAACCGTTGCAGGTAGCTTGACAAACGATCAGTTGAAAACACGCAGGATACGTACACTTCTTGAATCAGCGGGTCTAAGTGAAGCGATTAGTTATGCATTAACATCTGAAAAAAAATCACTGCAATTTACCAATACAAGCTCAAAGCTTACTCATTTAGATTGGCCGATGACATCTGATCGTACGGTCCTTCGTTTGAATTTGATCACTGGACTCCTAGATGATATTTCTTACAATGTTGCTCGTAGAAATGAACAAGTGGCATTATATGAAATTGGACGTGTTTTCTATCAAACAGATGATCCTAAAGCAAATTTGCCTCAAGAAAAAAATCATGTTGCTTTTGCTTTATCTGGAAAGTGGACAAGTCGTGATTGGCAAAGTAAGGAAGAACGGGTTGATTTTTATCAAGCCAAAGGTATTTTAGAAGAGCTGTTTACAGAATTGAATTTAGCGGACAAAATTAGTTATGAAAAAACTACGGCCTTAAAGGAAATGCATCCAGGCAGAACTGCAGAAGTCTTTTTAAATGAACAAAGTATCGGTTTTATAGGGCAAGTACATCCAACGATTACAAAAGCTTATGAAACCCCAGAAACTTATGTTGCTGAATTAGATTTAGACGTCATTTTAAAAACAAAGCCAGAATTTACTTATGTAGCAGTCACAAAATATCCGAAAGTTACACGAGATATTGCGCTAGCTATTGACGAAAGTGTAGCAAATCAAACGATTGTACAAACTATAGAAAAAGCTGCAGGTAAATTCTTGCAAAGAGTTACCTTATTTGATGTTTATCAGGGAGAAAATATCGAAATAGGATATAAGTCAATGGCTTATCGTCTAACTTTTGTAAATCAAGAAGCGACATTAACTGATGAACAAGTTAATAAAGCGATGGAAAAAGTGGAAAAAGCTTTAACTCAACAATTAGCAGCAACAATTCGCTAATAATTAAAAAATAAAAAAAATTCCGAGTAAAATTTTACTCGGAATTTTTTTTATTAGCGGAAATAATTAATTCCCATTGCTGTTTTTACTTCATCTAATGTTTGTGCAGCAACTTTTTCAGCAGATAAACTACCTTCTTTTAAAAGATCCATAACATACTGTGGATCTTGCGCAAAAGCTTCACGACGCTTACGCATGGGTGTTAACTCTTCGTCTAATACGTCAATCAAATAACGTTTGATTTTTACATCACCTAATCCACCATTTTGGTATTGTTTTTTTAATTCTTCTACATAGGCTTTATCTTTTGCAAAAACATCAAGATAAGTAAAGACCATATTTCCTTCAACTTTTCCTGGATCTTGCACATGGATGTGATTAGGATCGGTATACATACTCATCACTTTTTTATCCACAGTATCTTTAGAATCGGCAAGATAGATACCATTATTCAAAGACTTACTCATTTTTCCGTTTCCGTCGATCCCTGGAAGGCGTCCCATACCTTTTTCCGGAAATACGCCCTTAGGATTAATTAAAACCTCTTGATAAGTGGTATTAAAGGAATGAACGATTTCTTGTGTCTGTTCTAACATCGGTTTTTGATCTTCTCCAACGGGAACCAAACTTCCTTTAAAAGCAGTAATATCTGCTGCTTGAGAGACGGGATAGATAAAAAATCCAGTAGGCACGCCTTCACCGAAATTTTTCTGTTCAATTTCTGTTTTTACCGTCGGATTACGCCGCACACGGCCAACGCTAACTAGATTTAAAAAATACATAGTCAATTCAGAAAGTTCAGGGATCTGTGATTGGATAAATAAAGTTGATTTTTTGGGATCCAGTCCAACTGCTAAATAATCCAGGGCAACTTCTAACACATTAGAAGAAACTTTATCAGGTGTTTTAGCATTATCAGTTAATGCTTGGACATCAGCGATCATCACAAATAACTCATTATTTGGATCGTCTTGCATCATTTTACGAGTCTTTAACGAGCCAACATAATGTCCTAAATGCAGTTGGCCTGTTGGACGGTCTCCTGTAAGAATTGTATTCACATTATTCACCTTTTCTAATTGTAGTCTGTAATAATCTTACCTTTTTTTCATAGAAGAAACAATCATTAACTTATAACAAAATAAATTTCATACGATAAGTAAGCTAACATGAGTTTGTTAGGAATAAAAAATTTTCGTCTTTCTGATTAAAAAAACTTTACAAAAAGGAATTTGTAAGATTATAATGTTGATTAGCTGTTTATTAGAAAAATCTTATTAATTTTAAATAAAAAAAGGGAGTGTGAAAATATGTCAATGATTGAATTTAAAAACGTTGAAAAATACTTTGGTAATTTCCATGCTTTAAAAAATATTAATCTTACATTTGAAAAAGGCGAAGTAGTAGTGGTGATCGGACCTTCGGGATCTGGTAAAAGTACGCTTTTGCGTACAATCAATGGGTTAGAAATGATTACTTCGGGGAATCTTCTGATTAATGATCAAGATATTCGTAGTAAAAAAACCAAATTAACAGAAATAAGAAAGAATATTGGCATGGTTTTTCAACACTTTAATTTATACCCTAATAAAACTGTACTGGAAAATATTACTTTAGCACCTACTAAAGTTTTAAACAAAAGTGAAAAAGATGCAGGTGATACAGCAGAAAGTTTACTTGACCGAGTGGGGATGTTGGATAAAAAAGATTCTTACCCTTCAACGCTTTCTGGTGGACAACAACAACGTGTTGCTATTGCAAGAGGGCTAGCGATGCAACCAGAAATGCTTTTATTTGATGAACCAACTTCAGCGCTTGATCCGGAAATGATCGGTGATGTATTAGATGTTATGAAAAAAATCGCTCATGAAGGAATGTCAATGATCGTTGTTACTCATGAAATGAACTTTGCTAGAGAAGTAGCCGATCGTGTCATCTTTATGACCGACGGAGAAGTATTAGAGGATAGTCATGATGTGGAAAGCTTCTTTAAAAAACCAAAAGAAGTGCGAGCACAACAATTTATTAGTAAAGTTGTTAATCATTAACCTGTTATTTCTAAACTATAGATTTTTACATAAGTTTTTGAAAAAACTGGTCTAAAAAAGGAGGAAAAGCAATGAACAGGAAAAAAATATTTTCCTTTTTAACCCTTTTAATGACTGTATTTGCATTATCTGCTTGTAAATCAGAAAGTATTGCAGATAGAGATGTCTTGGAAGTTAGCGAAGACTCAAACGAAATTATTTGGGGGGTAAAAAATGATACTCGCTTATTTGGCTTGATGGATATTTCCTCACGAGAAGTAAAAGGGTTTGATATTGACATGGCCAAAGCGATCACCGAAAAAATTCTAGGTCGAGATGGGCAAGCAACTTTTGTGGAAGTTACCTCAAAAACACGGATTCCTTTATTAAAAAATGGTAATATAAATGCTATTATCGCAACGATGACCATTTCTGAAGATCGGAAAAAAGAAGTTGATTTTTCTGATGTTTATTTTGATGCAGGCCAATCTCTTTTAGTTAAAAAGGGAAGTCCTATTACCGATGTTGAATCTATTGAACCAGGAATGACAGTTTTGGCCGTGAAAGGCTCAACTTCTACTGAAAATATTCGTGAGCACTCTCCTGAAGCTAATGTGATCGAATTAGAAAATTACGCAGAAGCTTTTACAGCTCTACAAGCTGGCCAAGGTGATGCTATGACAACTGATAACGCAATTTTATTAGGGATGGCAAGTGAAAACCCTAATTACGAATTAGTAGGGGGAACCTTCACTAACGAGCCCTACGGAATTGCCGTAGATAAAAACCAAGAAGACTTTTTAAATGCGATAAATGAAGCGTTAAAAGAAATGCATGAAGATGGAAGCTATGATGAGTTATATGAAAAATGGTTTCCAAATGATGACGAGGGTAGAGTCAGTGAATAAGGAGGAGAAGAGATGTTAACTTTATTTCAGAACTACTCGACAATATTTTTTGATGGATTTAAAATCACCATACTCTCTAGTTTAATTGCTTTATTTTTTAGTCTAGTAATTGGTACTTTAATGGCGATTCTACAGCTTTCTTCAAACAAAGTTGTTAAGGGTTTAGCAAGAGCTTATGTTGAATTTTTCCGCAATATTCCTTTGTTGATTATAGCGATGTTTTTTTACGTCGTTTTACCAATGTACAGTCTACCCTTTACTGGCTTTCAAGCAGGAACGATTGGGTTGACGATTTATACTTCTGCTTTTATTGCTGAAACAGTACGTTCGGGTATCCAAACTGTACCTAAAGGTCAAACTGAAGCTGCTTTATCTTCAGGATTTACTTATGTACAAGTGATGCGCTATATTATTTTACCGCAAGCTTTCAAAATTGTTATCCCACCATTGGGCGGACAATTTATAAATCTAATTAAAAATTCCTCAATACTTGCGATTGTTGCAGGTTTGGATCTGATGTATCAAGGAGATTTGATCGCAAGTTCAACCTTTATTACCTTTGATACTTATATTATCGTAGGAATTTTTTATTTAATTTTGACATTACCGTTATCTTATTTGATGAGTTATCTAGAAAAACGTTTAAATGTCTAGTTTAGGAAGGAGAGAAGCAGCTCATGGATTTTATAGGAGCATTTTCATTCGATAATCTGCGCTTTTTATTAGATGGCTTGCAGGTCACTGTTTCGGTATCAGCTATATCGATTGTACTTAGTTTTTTGATCGGCGTATTGGCTGGCACATTGCGTTTTTCAGATATCCCTGTTTTTTCTAAAATACTAGGCTTAATTATAGATATTATTCGAAATTTGCCTTTATTATTGATCATTTTCTTTACTTATTTTGCACTACCGCAAATAGGTATTCGTTTTGATATTTTTTGGTCGGCAGTAGTGGCTTTAACAATTTTTGAATCTGCTATGCTTTCTGAGATTTTCCGGGCCGGTTTGAATGCAGTACCTAACGGGCAATTTGAAGCAGGTCTTTCCACAGGGCTAAGTTATATACAAACGATGGTAATTATTATTATTCCACAAGCATTTCGTTCAATGATACCAGCGATTATCAGTCAGTTGATTTCTTTAGTAAAGGACTCTTCTCTGGCAATTATTATTTCGCTACCGGAATTAACTCACCATGCTAGAATCATTTATGGACAAGATACAAATTATGTTTTACCGATGTTTGTGGCTATGACAGCTAGTTATTTTGTGATTTGTTACTTGCTATCATTACTGTCTAGATACTTGGAGCATAAACGTTATAAATACTAAAGAAAAAGCTCATCTTTTATAGATGGGTTTTTTTGCTTAAAGCTTGAAAAGTTTTAAAAAAAAGTACACAATATAGAAATGAGTGTGTTTAAAGAAAAATAAGGGATGACAAATATGAATGATCGACCAATTGGATTTATTGACTCCGGTGTGGGTGGTTTAACTGTTGTAAAAGAAGCGATGAAACAATTACCCAACGAAAATTTTATTTATTTAGGGGATACAGCACGTTGCCCGTATGGACCAAGGCCTAAAGAGCAAGTAATTGAATTTACTTGGGAGATGACGCATTTTTTATTGGAAAAAAATATTAAAATGTTGGTTATTGCTTGTAATACAGCGACTGCGGTGGCTTTAGACACGATTAAAGATCAATTGGCTATACCGGTTGTAGGCGTGATCATGCCAGGAACTAGGGCTGCAGTTAAAGCAACTAAAAATAAGAGGATTGGTGTGATTGCTACTCAAGGAACTGTTAAAAGTGCTTCTTATGAGCGCGCAATCAAAGAAAAATTCTCTCAAATTCGGGTTGAAAGTCTTGCTTGTCCTAAATTTGTCCCCATCGTAGAAAGCAACCAATTTCACTCTTCAGTGGCTAAAAAAGTCGTTTTTGAAACATTACGTTCATTTAAAAATAAACATTTAGATACTTTGATTTTAGGATGTACACACTATCCTTTATTACGTCCGGTAATTCAAGATGTTATGGGAAAAGATGTTACTTTAATTGATTCTGGCGCAGAAACGATCAGTGAAGTTAGTATGCTTTTAGATTATTTTAGTATTGCTAATGCTGAAAATAAGAAAAAAGGGGATACTACTTTTTATACGACGGGTTCAACTCAATTATTTGACCAAATTGCTCAAGACTGGCTGGGTAAAACGATGGCTAGTTCAAAACAAATTGCTCTAGGAGGCACAGATCATGCGTCATGATGGTAGGTATTTTGATCAATTACGGAATATAAAAATAAAGACAAATGTTTACAAACAACCTGAAGGGTCGGTTGTTATCAATTTTGGTAATACACAGGTTATTTGTTCAGCCACCATTGAAAACACAGTTCCACCATTTCTTAAAGATAGCAATACAGGTTGGGTAACAGCAGAATATAGTATGTTACCGCGCGCAACACAAACTAGAAATAAAAGAGAAAGTGTCAAAGGAAAATTAAAGGGACGTACAATGGAAATCCAACGTTTAATTGGACGTTGTTTACGTGCTGTGATCGATTTGGATAAATTGGGTGAACGTTCGATCATCATCGATTGTGATGTAGTACAAGCCGATGGTGGCACAAGAACTGCTAGTATCACAGGTGCTTTTACCGCTTTACGTTTAGCAATCGATAAGTTATTACAAACGAATGAGTTAAGCGAAGATCCTGTAAAGGAATTCTGTGCGGCTATCAGTGTCGGTATCTTAGCCGATGGTAGTTGTGTACTTGATCTGGATTATGAAGAAGACAGCCTTTGTGCCGTAGATATGAATATTGCTATGACTGAATCCGGCCGTTTTATAGAAATTCAAGGTAATGGGGAACAAGCGACCTTTGATCGTTCTCAACTAAATGAATTATTATTGTTGGCAAAACAAGGAATTGATACATTAGTAACCAGACAAAAAGAAGCATTATATGCAAACGTAGAGCAAAAACAAGACGTGAATGCACAAACTATAGTGATCGCTACTGGAAACCCGGGCAAAGCCAGAGAGTTTTCTACAATGTTTCATGAGGCTGATTATAAGGTCAAAACTATGAAAGACTTTCCGGAGTTGTCCGAAGTTGCAGAAACGGGGACTACTTTTGAAGAAAATGCCCGACTGAAAGCGGAAACGATCGCAAATATTTTACAATGTCCTGTTTTAGCAGATGATTCTGGGATAAAAGTTGACATTTTAGATGGGATGCCAGGCATTTATTCAGCACGTTTTGCAGGGGAAGAGAAAAATGATGCAGCCAATAACGCAAAACTACTGCATGAATTAACAAATATTGCCGATGAACAAAGAAAGGCTCAATTCCATTGTACACTGGTATTTGCGGCACCTAAAAAAGAAAGCTTGGTTGTTGAGGCTGACTGGCCAGGTCGAGTCGCTCGTATTCCGCAAGGTGATAACGGTTTTGGTTATGATCCGCTTTTTATACCAGAGGGCTTAAATGAGTCAGCTGCAGAGATGAGTGAAAGTGAAAAAAATAAGGTAAGTCACCGTGCACAAGCATTAAACAAGTTACAGAACCAATGGCAAGATTGGCTAGAAGGAGGAAATTAGTTTGAAATATTTAGTTGTTAGTGATAATCACGGAGATCGTCAAATTCTAGTGGATCTATTTGAACATTATAAAGATCAGGTTGATTATATCTTTCATTGTGGGGATTCTGAGCTAGCAGAAGATGATTCAGTATGGAAAGGTGTTTATGTCGTTACTGGCAATACTGATTTTGATTCTCAGTATAAAAAGTTTCAAGTAGTAGATACAGGAAAAGACATTGTTTATCTAACGCATGGGCATCTATCAAGTGTGAAAATGGGAATGACCCAGTTGGATATGCAGGCACAAGAGTATCAAGCAAATATTGCTTTATTTGGTCATACACACCAGCTTGGCTGTGAAGTTAATAAAGGACGTTTATTCTTAAACCCAGGGAGCATTTTACAGCCTCGTGGAGCATTTCCAATAAAAACTTACGCCGTTATTGAAAGCACAGAAACTTCTTTTCAAGTACAATATTATGACCGAAATTTTGAAGCACTGGAAGATCTTTCATTTGAGTTTAATAAGTAGAAAAAAGTGCTCAAAAGTTGCTTTTATCGGCTTTTGAGCACTTTTTGATAAGTTTTTAATTTAAATGTAGGAGATTTTTTATAATTGAGAATAAAAAGTGAATAGTTATTATAAATTTTTAAAGAAAGCGCTTTTTCTTCTTTTCTACATTATTTTAAGGTATAATAAAAGATGTAGTTTTGTTAGAAATGGAGGCAGTAGATTGATTGGGAAATATACAAAATCCTTACTTTTAGAAAACAAAGATTCATTTTTGATCCCTTCAGACAATGTGGCGACCGTGCTATATAGCCATCCTTTAGAGCACGCGTTATTAGTTTTATCAAAAGTAGGATATAGCAAAATTCCTGTGTTAGATTCATCGGATCATTTGGTAGGTCTTATCAGTTTAGCAAATATCGTAGATAAAATGATGGATATTGATGGTTTTAACTCAAATGTTCTAGATGGGCTTTTAGTATCTGACGTGATGGAAGTTAATGTTGCTTCATTACAGCAAGAAGATGATTTAGAAGATGTGCTTCATTTATTGGTAGAGGCTTCTTTTTTACCTATTGTTGATGCCAACAATACTTTTGAAGGAATTATTACGCGAAAAGAAATATTAAAATCGGTAAATCATCTCGCACATGAATTAGAAAAAAGATATGAATTTATACCAAGGGTAAATGAAATAAAAGAAGAATTGAATATTTAAAAACAAGTATAAAAAACTGAACTATATATGATACCATCTGCTAACTATTGCTTCGTTGCAACAATGAACCTAGCAAATCGTAGGAGCAGTATCTATATAGTCAGTTTTTTTAAGGTCTGTTATTCCTTACTTAGATATTAATAGGTGAGGATGGAATAGAATATCCATCGTTTGTCAATTCTTGTACTGAGGTACTTAGTAATTCTTCCTCCAGCTTGTATTGTTGACCATTTTCGACATACATTATTGTTCGAACAGCAAAATTACTATTTCCTAAGTCAACAACACCAAAAATATACGGCGGGGTTTGGATATAATCAGAATACTCATCAACGATTTTTTGATTGGCTCGTTCTATTGATTGTTGAATTCCTTCAATTCCTTCTTCTGGACGAACCCTTACATTGACTAATACACGCATGTCAAAACGTGAAGTGTTACTAATCGTAGTTATATTACGGTTAGGAACGAAGTGTACGGTTCCATCGGCTGACTGTAACTGAAGCGTTCGTAATCCAACGGAAATAACTGTTCCTTCAAGCCCCAGATCCGATAGCCCGATATAATCACCAACGTTAAATTGTTGCTCGATAATAATGAAAAAACCCGTGAAAATATCACTCATCAGCCCCTGCGCACCGAGACCAATGGCTAAGCCAGCAATTCCAGCCCCAGCTAAAAGAGACCCTACAGGAATACCCACTGAAGAGAGCAATGAATACACATAAAAAAAGCCTAATGTGTAATGTGCGACGTTTTTTGCCAACGTGTTCATCGTCTTTACTCGTACTTCACTTTGCTTTTTCTTTTTATTAAGGCGAAAGCCTCGATTAATAAAGTAGTCGGCTAAGCGCAACAAAACAAAAAATAAAATGGTTAAAGCAATAATAGTAATTACTTTTGAAATGAGTGTACCTGTTACATCTTCCCAGTTGATATTATTCCACCAACGCTGAAAAGCGTTTAGTTTTTCTGTTGTCGGTTCTATGACCGTTGAATCCGAAGTATCGACAGTAGAATTAGTATTAGCTGTCGTCGCAAGGATTTTTTGCGCTCCTATAAGTAAAGACATATGATGATCCCTCCAAAATTAATGCTTAATTATTGTAACAAGCTTTTTGAAAAAAGAAAATCAAAAAAGTATAGGAGTAAACAAAAATTAAGATAAATGTACACCCTTATCGACAAAGACGGTTTCTCCGATAACACCACTGGCTAAAGAACTCACTAAAAAGGCACAAACATTACCAATTTCATTCGTAGTAACACTTATTTCATCAGCTGTGCGGTCTTGAGATAGTTGAATTAATTTTTGATAATCCTTAACGCCTGTTACAGCTAATGTCTTCACTGCGCCTGCAGAAATAGCATTAACATGTACCTGATCTTGCGCAAATTCGGTTGCTAAATAGCGGACAGTTGCTTCTAATGAAGCTTTGGCAATGCCCATCATATTATAATTGGGAACTGAACGTTGCGAACCGAAATAAGTCAATGTGACAATACCACTATTTTCAGCCAATAAAGGTTTTGCATAATGTGCTACAGCAATTAGGGAGTAACTACTGATATCTTGTGCAAGAGCGTAACCTTTACGAGAAATGTCAGAAACATTTCCTTGCAAATCATTTTTATCAGCAAAAGCAATTGCGTGAACAACACCATTGATTTCACCGGCATAGTCTTTAATTTGTTCAAAAGCACTTTTAATACTGTCATCATCAGCAACGTCACATTCAACTAGATATTCATCACCGTTGAGAATTTTTTCTAAAGATTTTTTCATCCGATCATTTTGATAGGTATAAATCACTTCGCCACCTTGTTCAGTGATAGCTTGTGCACAACCCCAAGCAATACTTCTTTTATTAGCAACGCCCATGACAACAATTTTTTTTCCAGTTAGAAAGCCCATAAATACACTCCTTAAATAAAATAGTATAATAATTTCAAGTACAATTCATGAAAAGGTTCATGATTTCTTATTATTAGATAAAATTGTTTGATTGTCAAACTAAATTTACTTAATTTATTCTTTTATTGCGAAATAAAAGAAAGTGTGTTAGTTTGATAATCAAAGTATTCAAGCAATTTGAGAGGGATAAATGAAATGGAAAAATTTTTAACTGAAGAAGAAGTAAAAAAGGTAATACCTAATCGCTATCCGATTCTTTACATAGACTATGTCGATCATATTGAATCAGGTAAGAAAATTATAGCGACAAAAAATGTGACGATTAACGAAGATTTCTTCCAGGGGCATTTTCCTGATAATCCGGTAATGCCAGGCGTGTTAATCTTAGAAACCTTAGCTCAAGCAGGCTCGATTTTGATTTTGAAATCTGACGAATTTCAAGGAAAGACAGCCTACATTGGTGGAATAAATAAAGCAAAATTTCGGCAAAAAGTACTAGCAGGGGATACTTTAAAACTTTCCTTTGAGATTACTAAAACGAAGGGATCTGTAGGTACGGCCGTAGCTAAAGCAACGGTTGAAGATAAAATAGCTGCTGAATGTGAATTTACTTTTATAGTTGGCGATGAATAAAAAAAGACCGAAAGCGACTAGATTATTGCGTCGTTTCCGGGTTTTTTTATTAGTAAATCAATAAGTTTGGCAAAAATAATTCTAAAATCTATAAAATTAAGATATAGACCACTTGTTAGCGCTTTGTTATAATACAATGAAGTAACATCTTATTTATAGGAGGGAATTTATGGGAAAATTAGGTATCTCACTTTATCCTGAACGTTCGAATTTTGCAAAAGACGAGGCGTATTTAGATTTAGCGTATAAATATGGTTTTAAGCGTGTGTTCACTAGTTTATTACAGATCAAAGAAGAAAAAGATAAAGTATTGGCTGATTTTAAACAAGTGGTAGACTATGCTAATACTTTAGGTATGGAAGTTATGGTGGATATTAATCCTAGCTTGTTTGAACAATTAGGAATTTCATACGATGATCTTTCTTTTTTTCATGAGTTAGGCGCAGATGGGGTTCGTCTGGATTTGGGATTTACGGGGGCTGAGGAAGCTCAAATGACGCGTAACCCTTATCATTTAAAAATAGAAATCAATATGAGTACCGGAACAAATTACGTAGACAATATTATGTCCTTTTCGCCTAACAAGGAAAATCTGCTCGGTTCTCATAATTTCTACCCTCACCGTTATACAGGGCTAGGTTATAAGCATTTTGCTTATTGTTCTGAGAAATTTCGTCATTATAATTTAAATACGATGGCTTTTGTTAATTCACAAGCAGCAACTTTTGGACCTTGGCCCACACAAGATGGACTCTGTACTTTAGAAGAACATAGAACGTTGGCCATTGAAACACAAGTAAAACACTTACTTCTGACAGGCTTAATTGATGATATCACCATTGCGAATGCTTATGCTTCAGAAGCTGAATTACAAGCAATGGCTGAAAGTTTTTATGCGCTTTATCCAACTTTGCGAGTGGATGCAGCTGACGATATTACAGAAGATGAGCGGATTTGTTTATTTGATAACTTGCATAGTTATCGCGGGGACGCCTCTGATTATTTACTGCGGTCAACAATGACTCGTGTTTATTATAAGGAAAAACCTTTTCCTGCACATAATACAAAAAATATGAAGCGCGGCGATGTACTGATCGATAATGTAGATTATGAGCAGTATAAAGGAGAGACACAGATTGCTTTACAAGCTATGCAAAATGACGGTCGCGTCAATGTCGTAGGTAGTATTTCTAAAGAAGATTTATTTTTACTCCAGTTTTTAAAACCTTGGTCTAGTTTTCGTTTAATTGAAAATAAATAAAATTATTGGCTAGAACGTAAAATTGACGTTCTAGTTTTTGTTTACTGTATAAAAATTATGTAAACAAAAACGCAAAGTATTTTTATTTCTTGGTTTTTTTTCGTATACTAGACTGGAAATTTTTAATAGTGATGAGGAAAAAGATAGTGAAAATTTTAAAATGGTTTATTTTTATTCTAGCAATTTTAACAATAGGGGGTCTACTTTACGCCGGTAATTACTTTTACGAATATGCTGTTATTCCCTCGGAAAAAGATTTTTTAAGTTCGGATACAGAAACCAAAACTACTGAGACACAAAAAATTGAAGACTGGTATACAAATGATAAAAATCGCGAACAATGGACCTTGTATTCAAAAGACGGTTTGAAATTGTCAGCATTCTTTTTGCCGGCGGAAAAACAGGAAGGAAAAACAGCGATTTTGGCTCACGGCTATATGGATACAGCTGAAACGATGGCAGAATATGCTAAAATGTATCATGATATGGGCTATAATGTATTAGTTCCTGATGCGCGTGGACACGGCAATAGCGAAGGTGATTATATTGGTTTTGGCTGGCATGAGAGAAAAGACTATTTGCAGTGGATTGAGCAAGTTTTACAAAAACAAGGTGAACAGGAAAAAATCACGCTATATGGTGTCAGTATGGGGGCGGCTACGGTGATGATGGTCTCTGGTGAAAAACTTCCTGAAAATGTGGTTTCGATTGTAGAAGATTGTGGTTATACCTCTGTCAAAGAAGAATTAACTTATCAGTTAAAAGATCAGTTTGATTTGCCTGCCTTTCCTATGATTCCAATTACAAGTTTAGTGACCAAAATTCGCGCAGGTTATTTCTTTGATGAAGCCGATGCAAGCAAACAATTGGCTAAAAATACACGTCCCATCTTTTTTATTCACGGAAAAAAAGATAAATTTGTTCCTTTTTCTATGTTGGATGAGCTTTATCAAGCCACAAACGCACCAAAAGAAAAGTGGGCAGTGGATAATGCAGTTCATGCGGATAGCTATAATCAAGATCCAGCTCTTTATCAAGATAAAGTACAAACTTTTTTAGAAAAGTATGATAAGTGAGTAGTAAGGAAATGATGGACAAACACACAAATGCTAGGTACAATAGGAAAGGTTCAAGGATAGTCAGTATGTATATAGAATGGAGGACACAAGTATGTCCATGTTTTTAGATCAAACAACAATTGACGTAAAAGCAGGAAACGGCGGTAATGGAATGGTTGCTTTTCGTCGGGAAAAGTTCGTTCCTAACGGTGGCCCTGCTGGTGGTGATGGCGGACGTGGCGGCGATGTCATATTAATTGTAGATGAAGGCTTACGTACGTTAATGGATTTTCGTTATAATCGACATTTTAAAGCTTCTGCAGGCGAAAATGGGATGCATAAAAATATGCATGGGCGCTCTTCACAAGATCTTTATGTTAAAGTTCCACAAGGCACTATTGTGCGTGATAAGGAAACAGGGGAACTTCTTGGAGATTTAGTAGAGGAAGGACAAATGTTAACTGTTGCAAAAGGTGGACGTGGCGGACGTGGTAATGTTCACTTTGCTACGCCAAAAAACCCAGCGCCTGAGTTGGCGGAAAATGGTGAGCCGGGTATAGAAAGAAAAATAGAACTAGAACTAAGAGTATTAGCTGATGTGGGCTTGGTTGGTTTTCCTTCGGTTGGAAAATCTACTTTATTGTCTATTATTTCAGCAGCTAAGCCTAAAATCGGCGCTTATCATTTTACGACGATCGTTCCTAATTTAGGTATGGTATCTACTTCAAATGGGGCTAATTTTGTTATTGCAGATTTACCAGGATTAATTGAAGGCGCCTCTCAAGGTATAGGACTAGGTATCCAATTTTTGCGTCATATAGAAAGAACACGCGTGATCTTACATGTGGTTGATATGAGCGGTATGGAAGGGCGCGACCCTTACGAAGACTATTTGACCATTAATCAAGAATTGTCTTCTTATGATCTTCGTTTATTAGAACGGCCTCAAATTATTGTCGCTAATAAAATTGATATGCCAGGCGCAGAAGATCAGTTAAAAGAGTTTAAAGAAAAATTAGCGCAACAATATGCAAATGAAAACAGCGAAATGCCTTTAATTTTTCCAACTTCTGGTGTAACAAATCAAGGGATAGATCCTTTGGTGAATGCTACAGCCGATTTACTAGAAAAAGCTCCTGCCTTTTTCCTTGATGAAAAAGTGGCAGAAACAGAAGATGTTGTACAATATGGCTATACTCCTGAAGAGTCAAGCTTTGAAATTCAACGTGATCCAGATGCAACTTGGGTGTTAACAGGAAGAAAATTAGAAAAACAATTTGAAATGACAGATTTTGAACACGAGGAAGGAATTAGACGCTTTACCCGACAATTACGTAAAATGGGTGTTGATGAAGCTCTACGCCAACGAGGCGCGCAAGATGGTGATTTAGTAAGAATTCGTGACTTTGTTTTTGAATTTGTTGAATAAATAGTATGCAATAAAGTTCTAAGAGGAGGAAGCAAATGACAAGACGTGTGATTATTATGAACTTTGAGGAAAATGCACAAGCCTACCAAGCATTTTCAATGATTAAAAAAGCGCAAGGAAATAAGGACCTCAGTGGTGAGCAGATGGCGGTTGTTACACACTCGGCTAATGGCCAACACCAATTCGATGTAGAAGACTTTATAGATTTTACCGGTACAAATCAAAGTTCAAAAGGCGGTCTTATCGGAATGATGGTAGGTCTTTTAGGCGGTCCTTTAGGGATTCTTTTGGGCTGGTTCGGCGGCAGTGTGATTGGAGCTTCTAGGGATAGTAAGGAAATTCGTGAGGCGCATACGATTTTTGATTTTGTTGGTAAGAAAATAGATGCTGGTCAAACAGGTTTGATTCTGATTGCAGATGAAACAGATAATCGTGTGCTTAACCAACTTATTATGATGGAGATAGGCGGAGAAATTGCGCGTTTTGATTTGGCAGAAGTACAAGAAGAAATCAAAAAAGCACAAGAAGTAGAAGAAACGACCAAGGAAAATACAAAACAAAAATGGGATGAAAAGCATCAAAAGTAAAGCGATAATTCAGAGTTTAGAAAAGAAAGATAGGTAAATTATGGAACTGGAATTTTTGGGAACAGGGGCCGGTTTACCGGCAAAACATCGTAATGTTACTAGTATTGCGTTACGGCTTTTGGCTGAGCGTAATGCTATCTGGTTATTTGATTGTGGTGAAGGAACTCAGATGCAAATTTTACATACAACAATCAAGCCACGTAAAATTGAGAAGATATTTATTAGTCACTTACATGGTGATCATATATTTGGCTTACCCGGTTTGATTACTAGCCGATCAAACCAAGCAGGAGATAAGCCGCTAGAGATATACGGCCCTAAAGGCATAGAAGACTTTATTCGTACCTCCCTTAAAATTTCGAAAACACATTTAAACTATCCCTTAAAATTTATCGAAATATCAAGTGATGAAGAAACCTTATTTGAAGATGATCAATTTGTTGTGACTTGTAAAAGATTGGACCATGGTGTTGCCAGTTTTGGCTTTCGGGTGACAGAAAAAGATCATAAAGGTGAATTGCAAGTAGAAAAACTAAAAGCTTTGGGTGTTAAACCAGGACCTATCTATGGTAAATTAAAGCAAGGTGAAAGTGTTACTTTAACAGATGGTCAGACAATTAACGGAAAGGATTTTGTTGGTCAAGCTAAAAAAGGACGAGTGGTAACAATTTTGGGTGACACTCGTTATACGGCAAATGCCATTGCTCTAGCTGAAGATGCTGATGTTTTAGTCCATGAAAGTACTTTTAACAAGCATGAAGCCAAACTTGCGAAGGCATATTATCATTCGACAACCCAACAGGCGGCAACAGTGGCTAAAAAAGCGCGAGTGAACCAATTAATTTTAACCCATATTAGCGCTCGCTACCTTAATAAAGATACGATAGAATTGGAAAAAGAAGCGCGAGAAGTTTTTCCTCATACGGTCATAGCAAGAGATTTTTATTGTATGATGATTCCATTTCAAGAAAGGGAGGAAAATCAATGAATTTAAAAAATAAAGTTATTCTAGTTACGGGAGCTTCTTCAGGTTTAGGTGAACAGATTTGTTACGAAGCAGCAAAAAGAGGGGCAATTATCATTGTATGTGCAAGACGTATCCAATTGATCGGTCAAGTAAAAGAAAAATGTAAGCAACTTAGCCAAAATGAAGCTTATGCTTTTCAACTTGACGTTTCAGATCCTGACAGTATTGAGCGTATGTATGAAAGAGTAAAACAAGAAGTAGGGGCTGTCGATTGTTTGGTTAATGATGCAGGCTTTGGCCATTTTGATAATTTTGTCTCTTTTGAACAGGAAAAAATCAGAGAGATGTTTGAAGTGAATGTTTTAGGCTTAATGCTTCTAACGCAACGTGTTGCTTCAGATATGTTAGAAAGTAAACGCGGACATATTATAAATATTGCTTCAATGGCAGGTAAAATGGCTACGCCTAAGTCTAGTATTTATTCTGCGACTAAATTTGCTGTTCTTGGTTTTTCAAATGCTTTACGTTTAGAATTAAAACCATTTGGTATTGCAGTGACAACTGTGAATCCAGGTCCGATTCGAACTGAATTTTTCGACAAAGCCGATCCTAGTGGCAATTATCTGGAAAATGTGGATGCTTTTGTTATAAAACCTAATAAGCTGGCACATAAAATCGTCAAACAGATAAGTCGTCCTAAACGAGAAATTAACCAACCGGCGATTATGGAATTTGCTGCTAGAGCCTATCAACTATTTCCTAAAGTCGGTGATTTTTTAGCAGCGGGTATCTTCAATCAAAAATAGTTTCATTAGTATAAAGTGAGGGAGTGTTTTTATGAAAAGTCAATGGCGAATTATTCTTGGATTTGTTTTAACCTTATTGATTGTATTATTTGCGGTGATGAATAACATGGATGTTCCTATAAATTTTGGATTTTCCCAACTATCAGCACCACTTGTTATTATTATTATTGGGTCAGCATTTTTAGGCGCCATAGTAATTGCATTGGTTGCTACTAGTACGATTTGGCATCAAAGAAAAGAAATCAAATCTTTAAAAAAACAATTAGGTGAACTTGAACAATCACTTGACCAAAAAGTAGCGGATAAACGACAAGAATTAGAACGTGAATACAATAATAAGTTAGCTGCTTTAAAAGCAGACAGTGACCAAAGTGCTGCAGTTGAAGAAGAAACAGCACAAGCAAAGGAAGAAGAACACTCTTCAGATAGTTAATAAAAGCCAGCAAAGAAAGGATGCTTTAACTAAAAATTATCCTTTCTTTGCTTATTTGTTTAGGTTTGCTATAATGTAATGTTGTGGTTAGGAGTGATTGTTTGAAACCAGCGAATTATAATTGGCAACTTCCATCAGATGTAGAATTGCCAGAAGAATTTATTGATCAATTAAAAAAAGAAAAGATACCTAGCTTTTTGGGAAAACTTCTGTGGCAACGTGGGATTCAAAGTCCGCAGGAAATAGCAACTTTTTTTCATCCGTCGCTTGATCAATTACATGACCCATTTCAACTATTTGATATGGAAGAGGCCGTTTCACGGGTGCAACAAGCACTGGAAAATGAAGAAAAAATTTTGGTTTATGGTGACTACGATGCTGATGGTATTACGAGTACATCACTGATAAAAGAAACATTGGAGCTTTTAGGTGCCGATGTTGATTATTATTTACCCAATCGCTTTAAAGATGGATATGGTCCTAATATAGAGGTATATAAAGAAAAAATAACTGAAGGTGTTCAACTGATACTTACAGTTGATAACGGCGTTTCTGGCCATGAAGCAATTGATTTTGCTAACAGTCAGAATGTAGATGTAATCGTTACGGATCACCACGAATTACCCCAGTCATTGCCTGATGCTTATGCTATTATTCATCCGCGTCATCCAGAAGGACAATACCCTTTTGGTGAACTAGCCGGCGTTGGTGTTGCTTTTAAGTTTGCTTGTGCGTTACTTGATGAAGTACCCACAGACTTTTTAGATTTAGTAGCCATCGGTACTGTCGCTGATATGGTTTCACTTACTGATGAAAATCGCGCGTTAGTTGTTTTTGGATTAGAGGCTTTAAAACAAACACAGCGCATCGGTTTGCTTGAATTGTTACGGGGAAGTCAAATCCGTATAGAAGAAGTAGACGAGTCAACCATTGGTTTTGCGATTGCTCCCAGATTAAACGCCTTAGGACGTTTACAAGATCCTAACGAAGCGGTAGAATTATTAACCACTTTTGATCAAGAGAAAGCTTCCTATTTATCTGAACAATTAAATCAAGTGAATACACAAAGAAAAGCAATTACTCAAGAAATAACTGAAGAAGCCATGCGACAATTATCTCCGGATAAAAAAGTTCAAATCATTGCAGGTGAAAATTGGAATGAAGGTGTACTAGGGATTGTAGCAGGAAATATTGCACAAAAAGTAGGAAAACCCACGATTGTTTTGACTCAGACGCAAGAAGGACTCTTAAAGGGTTCAGGACGCAGTGTTGATACAGTTAATTTATTCAAGCTTTTAGACCAAACTCGCGAATTAATGACCAGTTTTGGCGGACACCATGCCGCTGTTGGACTTAGTATACAAAAAGAGAATTTGTCTTTACTAATAAAAAAAGTGAATGAAATACTTGATTCAAATAATATTCAGCCGGCTAATCAACTTTCAGTTGATGCAGTACTTAGCTTGTCAGATGTTAAATTACAACATATTGAAGCGCTGCAAAATTTAGCGCCTTTTGGTATGGATAATCCTTTGCCGTATATTTTGTTTAAAGATTGTTCCGCGATAAATACCCGGACTGTTGGAGCGGATGGCAAACATCTGAAACTGTCCTTAAAAGATTCTTCTGAAGAAAATGTGGAAGGCATCGGCTTTGGTTTTGGTCCTGATATGTTAGAATTTCAAAGTGAATTTATTGATATTGTAGCGCAACTGTCGATTAATGAGTGGAATCATAAACGTATTCCTCAAATTATTTTAAAGGATTATCGTATCAATCACATGCAAGTATTTGACTATCGTTCAAAAAAGCATCAACAAAATCTAACATTTGTAGAGCCAACATTGTTTGTTAGTTTTTCTGAAAAAGAAAGCAAAAAGATTGAGGAAAGAATTGAACATCCGGTAGTCACTTATAAAGATTCACAGGATTTTCTTGCTGCAATAGAAAAGACTACTTTTAATCAGTTGGTACTTTTTAACTGTCCAATACAATTAGAAGAGGCTAAAGCAGCTATTAAAGCAGCTCAAGTCTCACGTGTATTTTTCTTGTGTTCAGCTAAAGATGATGCTTATCTAGATGGCGTAGGCACGCGAGAACAGTATGCTAAGTTATTTCACTTTATCTCCAAACAACAGCAAGTGGATGTGAGATACAAGTTACCCGTTATTGCACAATATTTAGCTATTCCAGAAAAATTATTGTTTTTTATGATTCAAGTGTTTTTTGACTTAGGATTTGTTACAATAACAGACGGGATTATGAATCAAGTACAAGATCCAAAACCTCAAGCATTGACCGAAAGCCAAGCTTATCAAAAACGGTTGAACAAAATCAAAACAGAAGAGTTTTTATTGCTAAGTGATTTACCCTCTTTGAAAAGTTGGTTAGCAACATAAAAAATAAGTATTCGATATTAAAAATATTATACGCACGTTTATTAGGAGGAAAAATAAGTGAATTTAGAAGATTATATTGCAAGTATTCCTGATTATCCCGAAGAAGGCGTTACCTTTAGAGATATCTCACCTCTTATGGCAGATGGTAAAGCTTACCGTGAAGCGGTTAATAAAATTGTTGATTATGCCGATAAAAAACAAATTGATATGGTGGTAGGTCCTGAAGCACGTGGGTTTATCGTAGGCTGTCCCGTGGCTTATGAGGTTGGTGTAGGTTTTGCTCCTGTGCGTAAACCAGGCAAATTACCTCGTAAAACGATTGAAGTAACCTACGATAAAGAATATGGTCAGGATACCTTGACGCTACACGAGGATGCTATTAAACCTGGACAAAGAGTACTTGTTTGTGATGACTTGCTAGCTACTGGCGGCACTGTAAAGGCTACGATAGATCTAGTTGAAAAATTAGGGGGAGTCGTTATCGGTTGTGCTTTCTTGATTGAATTATTAGATTTACATGGAAGAGATAAGATTGAAGACTACGAGATACTTACTTTATTAGACTATTAATCCCTTGTTTTTAAAAGAGTAAAGCGTTATAAAAAGAAGCCTAAAACCATATAAGTTGGTTTTAAGCTTCTTTTTTATGACTTTGTTTGATAACGATGTATTTGACGTTTATATTCTATTTGACTACTCTTTTTATCATCCCAGAGTAATAGCCATAGGGTTATTAAAGGACAGACAAATAAAATTGAAATAAAAAGACCAAAGTGACCGATTGTGATACCGATTAATAATATAACGATCATCAACCCAAAACGACGTATTCCTTTCATAGTAAATTACTCCTTCCTTATATGCGAACAAATGTTTGTAATTCTATTATACGAATATTTGTTCCCTTTGTAAAGCAAAAAAGAAAAGATCTTCATTTTTTTTGAAGATCTTACTGGTATTTTGTTAGAAATGGCGATAGAGACCAACAACTTGTCCTAAGATTTTAACTATTGGCAAAATGATCGGTTCCATAAAATCATTTTCAGGTTGTAAACGAATATGATCCTTTTCTTTATAGAATCTTTTACAGGTTGCTTCTTCATCTTCAGTCATTGCGATGACAATGTCTCCATTTTCGGCAAAATTTTGTTTGCGAACAATGACCTGATCTCCATCTAGAATCCCTGCATTGGTCATACTTTCGCCACGAATAGTAAGCATAAATAATTGCCCATCAAGACTTGTTAAATTAGGCGGAATGGGAAAATAATCTGAAGCTTCTTCAACAGCTAAAATAGGTTCACCAGCTGTGACAGTACCAAGCATTGGAATATTTTCTTGCTGCACACCGATTGCTTCTAATCCTAAAGAAGTTAGCTCAATAGCGCGCGGTTTTGTAGGATCACGTTGAATCATTCCTTTTTTTTCTAAACGTGATAAATGCCCATGAACAGTTGAAGTAGAAGATAAACTAACGCCTTCACCAATTTCCCTAACAGTAGGTGGGTATCCTTTTTGGCTGACACATGTATGGATAAATTTAAGGACTTCAATCTGTCGATTCTCTGTTCGTTTTGCCAAAGTTAACACCTTCTCTCTTTCTTATTAATTAAAGTTTAGCATATGTTGTTATAGAATTCAAACAAACGTTCGCATTAATTTAGATGTTGTTGTTTGTTTTTTTTATTATCCTTGTGTATGATAAAGGTTAGGAAAGGGGCTATAGAAATGATATCAGATGAAAAAATAAATCGTATTAATGAATTAGCAAATAAAAAAAAGACAGAAGGTTTAACAGATAAAGAACAAAATGAACAAGATACACTAAGAAAGGAATATCTGCAAGATTTTCGCGGAGGTATGAGAAAACATATTGAAGGTATGAAAGTTGTGGATCCTGACGGAAAAGATGTTACACCAGAAAAATTAAAGAAAATACAAAAGAAAAAGGGATTACATGATCGTTGATAAGCGGTGTATCCCTTTTCAATTTTAGTTGAAAAAAAGCGATTGATCTTTTATAATGAAATAGTATTAAAAGTAAATTTAACCTAAATAGGAGGGTTCGTATTGTTTGATGAGACTGATGAAATAGGCGTAAATACGCTGCGAACATTGAGTATTGACGCTGTCCAAAAAGCTAATTCAGGTCACCCCGGCTTACCTTTAGGAGCTGCGCCAATGGCTTATGCTTTATGGACAAAATATTTAAAAGTGAATCCGAAAACTTCACGGAACTGGATCGATCGGGATCGTTTTGTTTTATCGGCAGGACATGGTTCAGCTTTATTATATAGTTTATTGCACTGTTCTGGTTATAATATTTCAATAGATGATCTAAAAAACTTTCGCCAGTACGGTAGTCAAACACCAGGCCACCCAGAAGTTGGTGACATCGATGGAGTAGAAGCAACAACAGGTCCTTTAGGTCAAGGTCTTGCTATGGCCGTAGGTATGGCAATGACAGAAGCTCACTTGGCTGCACAATATAATAAAGAAGATTTCTCCATTATTGATCATTATACTTATGCATTAGCAGGTGACGGTGATTTAATGGAAGGTGTATCCCAAGAAGCGTCTTCTTTAGCAGGTCACTTACAATTGGGAAAATTGATTGTTTTGTATGATTCCAATGAGATTTCTTTAGATGGCCCAACTTCTAAAGCGTTTACTGAAAATGTAGGCAAACGTTATGAAGCATATGGTTGGCAATATTTATTAGTGGAAGATGGCACAGACATGGAAGCCATTGCTAAAGCAATAGAACAAGCAAAAGAAAATACAGATCAACCCACTTTAATCGAAGTAAAAACAGTCATTGGTTTAGGTTCACCAAAAGAAGGAACAGCAGCTGTTCATGGTGCTGCTCTTGGTGAGGAAGGTGTTACCGCAGCTAAGCATTTCTTTGGCTGGGATTATCCTGAATTTACAGTGCCAGAAGAAGCAGCCGCTCGTTTTAAGGAAACGATGATAGATCGTGGTGAAAAGGCGGAGGCTGAATGGAACGACTTATTTGCGGCTTACGAGAAGAAATATCCAGATGAAGCAGAACAATTGAAAAAAGCTTTTGCTGGTGAACTACCAACAGATTGGGATAAAGAGTTACCTTATTATGATACAGATAGTGGACAAGCTAGTCGTAAATCCAGCCAGGATGTCATTCAAGCGATTTCTAAAGCATTGCCTTCTTTCTGGGGAGGATCGGCAGATTTGTCTTCTTCAAACAATACAATGGCAACTGACGATCAAGATTTTGCGCCTGGCCAATATGAAGGACGTAATATCTGGTTTGGTGTACGGGAATTTGCAATGGTTGCGATTATGAATGGTATCCAATTACATGGTGGGACCAAGATATATGGTGGAACATTCTTTGTCTTTAGTGACTATTGTCGTCCTGCATTACGTTTAGCAGCTATTCAACATTTACCTACAACTTATGTGTTTACTCACGATTCTGTTGCTGTAGGTGAAGATGGACCTACTCACGAACCGGTTGAACATTTAGCTAGTTTACGTGCTATGCCAAACATGAGTGTTATCCGTCCTGCTGATGGAAACGAAACTCGAGCAGCTTGGAAGATGGCTATGCAGGCTAAAACTCATCCAACAATGCTTGTTTTAAGTCGTCAAAATCTACCCACACTAGCAGGTACAACAGAAGATGCTGAAGAAAATCTAGCTAAGGGTGGATATGTCATTTCTCCACAAAAAGGCAACAAACCGGATGGTATTTTAATTGCGAGTGGTTCCGAAGTTCATCTGGCAGTAGAAGCCCAAGAAAAATTAGCAAGTGACGATATTGATGTTTCAGTGGTTTCTCTTCCAAGTTTTGATTTATTCGAACAACAAAGTGAAGCCTATAAAGAATCTGTTCTACCAAGCGGTATTAAAAAACGTTTAGGTATCGAAGCAGGAGCTTCATTTGGTTGGCATAAATACGTTAAAGACGATGGCGAGTTACTGACAATCGATCGCTTTGGAGCATCAGCCCCAGGTGGTAGAGTATTAGAAGAATACGGATTTACTGCAGAAAACATTGTATCGATTTTTAAATCAATGGACTAGCGCTAAGAAGCACGGAATCTTAGTAAAGTTTCCGTGCTTTTTTGTTATTTTTTCAAAAACTTTTAAAAAATTTTTTAAAAGTTTTTGCCTTTATATCAGTATATAGAAAGATCAATATAAAGAGTTTTTGAATAAAACGGAGTAAAAATGTTGTTTTATTTTCTTTTTTACTTTACAATTATTTTTATAGAATTCTTAATTTTCTTAATAAAGTTTTTTTAAAGTTTTCCGAAGGAGGATGTTATGGTTTACAGAACGCGTAGTGAGCGTCATCAAAAAAAGAGAACGCTTGATAAAAAGTTTAATAAGAAAACAGTATTATCATTAGTAGGTACAGGCTTGGTTATTGCTCCGACTACGGCAGCTTTACTTCCACAGGAAAGCTATGCAGAAGAGTATCAACCATCAGAAAATGAGGCTTCTTATTTAATTAATCAAATTAGTACTTCAGCACAACAAATTGCAGACAGTAATGACTTATATGCTTCTGTTATGATTGCACAAGCTTTGTTAGAAAGCGGGAATGGTAACTCTTCTCTTTCTTCTTCTCCTACATATAACCTATTTGGTGTGAAGGCTTATGGTCAAGAGCCTTCGACTTGGATGTCCACCAAAGAATATGTTGATGGAGAGTGGGAAACTATGGACGAACCATTTAGAGTTTACAATAGTTATGAAGAGTCTTTACAAGATCATGCAGCTGTTTTGAAAGCTTCTAGTTACTCATCTGGTGCTCCTAATTATGAAGGAACTTGGAAAAGCCAAACATCTAGTTATACAGATGCAACGGCTTATCTTACGGGAAGATATGCTACTGATCCGGATTATGGTCAAAAACTTAATGCCTTAATTGAAGCTTATAATTTAACGCAGTTTGATACACCAGCACAAGCTGGGAATACTACAGAGTCGATTCAAGAGACAGAAGTTAGTGCAGAAAGTGAGTCGACTTCTGAAAAAACGCAGACATCTTCTAATACAGGCTCCACCTACACAGTACAGCAAGGCGATACTTTATGGGATATTGCACAAAACCAAGGAATTTCTCTAGATGAGTTAATGGCTAATAATGGACTAACAGACCAAATGGTTACAGTAGGGCAACAATTAAATGTTTAATATTTTTTTCAAGTGCTGAGATATAGAGCCTTAGCAATGATTCATTAATTAACAAATTCAGTTTTTACGGGAAACTCAACTGAATTGAAGAATTTTTCTTCTAGTTATTCAAAGAATGAACATTGCTAGGGATTTTTATCTCAGCCATTTTTGCACGAACTTAACAAAAATGCTAGAAAAAAAGCGAAAGTCATAGTATTATAAAATTAGTAGAAAATGGAGGGGGTCGCATTGAGAAGTTTTGATGAAGCATTACGACGGTTAAAAGAAGAACATATCCGGATCACGCCGCAACGCAAAGCTATTCTAGAGTTTTTAGCTCACTCAAATGAACATCCCACTGCTGAGACGATCTATAAATCAATTGAAGATAAGTTTCCTGGAATGAGTGTAGCAACAGTTTATAATAACTTAAAGTTATTTACTAAAATTGGCTTAATAAGAGAAATGAATTATGGAGACGCTTCTAGTCGGTTTGACTTTTTTACAGAACTTCATTATCATGCAATTTGTAGAAATTGTGGACAAATGACTGATTTTTACTATCCAGGTTTAGAAGATGTGGAAATGGCAGCTGGAAAATTAACAGGCTATAATATCGATAGCCATCGTTTGGAAGTATATGGACTTTGTCCAAGATGCCAAACAAGAATTGAAAAATAATATAATAAAAAAGCTGTTTCTATTAAAAAGAAAGAAACAGCTTTTTCGTAACTTATAAAGGAGCATTTTTATGATTTCATTACAAGATTATTTAAAGGGTGGACAAACTGTACTTTCCAACCTTTTAATTGAACACTACAGGCAATTGGGATTAAGCAATGATGAATTTATTTTATGGATTCAGCTATATAAATATCATGAATTGGGTAATGATTTTCCTGATTTAGCTCCTATTGCGGAAAATATGGGCTGTGACCAAAAAGAAATTTATAATTTATTGAATCAACTGGTAGAAAAACAAGTGATCACTATTGAATCGGAAAAAAATAGGCAAGGAATTAGAAATGATTTTTATGATTTTTCAGCTATTTTTGAAAAACTGGAATTACTGCAAAGCCAAAAACGCAAAAAAGAAGGAGAAAAAGACTACGAGCAAAAGATCCGATCTTTGTATCAATTGTTTGAAAAAGAATTTGGTCGAGCGTTATCGCCAATTGAGTTTCAACGCATCGGTCAATGGATCGAGGAGGATCAATATTCTCCAGATTTAATACGTTTAGCTTTAAAAGAAGCTGTTTTAAATCAAGCTTATAGTTTAAATTATATTGATCGCGTTTTGCTCTCTTGGGAACGGAAAAACATTACGACTGAGCAACAAGTAGAAGAAGAACAAAAAAAACGTAAAAGGAATATGATGAAAAAAGAAAGTAGTAGGAATGAAAAAGACTTACCAAATGTTTCTTTACATAATTGGTTAGAAGACGAATGACTTTCATCAAGTGAAAATAAAAAAACGGCAAGAGAGTTTTATTGCTCTCTTGCCGTTTTTGTTATTCCGAAGACTCCTCTTGATTCCCATCATCACCTGTATCAGGTGGACTTTCTTCTTCGTTTCCGCCTCCGTTTTCTTCACTACTTCCTCCATCATCGTTGTTTCCTTCATCAGGTTCACTAGTATCTGGTTCCTCTTCAGGTGGATTTTCTTCTGATGATGAAGGTTCTTCTTCTGGTTCGCTGCTTGGTTCTGAACTATCTTCTTCTTGAGATGATTCTTCTTCTGTTTCCGTTGTTTCTTCCTCTTCTTCAGTTGTTGAAGAACTTTCTTCTGATTCGCTAGTTGGTTCTGTTTCTGTATTACTTTCTTCTTCTGTCTCCGTCGAAGGCGCTTCTGATGTCTGTGATGGTCTTTGCGAAGAAGGAGTGGAAGAAGATGATGGTGCGCTTCGTCTTGTCCTTCTTGAAGTTGAAGGTGTATCATCTTGTCCTTTTAAGTAAAGTTCTTTTCCAATACGAACCAAACCATCAGGCATTGTCCAATCGTTATTTTCGACAGAAGACGATACATATTCCATTAATTCACGATAAACATCAGAGGCTACATGGGAAGATTCGCTAGTTACAGGCGTCATTTTATCATTATAACCTGTCCATACCGCTAACGAATAGTTTCTAGTATAACCGACAAAGTTAGAATCTGGTGAAGGAGAGGATGGATTACCCTCAAGCTTTTCTAATTCCTCATCTGTGTAATTAGAAGTCCCAGTTTTACCGGCTTGGTATAAACCGGAAATTGCGGCATTCGTTCCTGTACCATCAGAATCTGTAATCACGTCTTTTAAGATGTCTGTGACCATGTAAGCTGTTGTGTCTTCCATAGCTTTCTGACCTTCAACCTCAAAAGCATCTGTTTCTTCAGAACCGTCTTGATAAACGATTTTATTAACATATTGTGGTTCATAATATGTTCCACCGTTAGCAAGGGCGCCATAAGCAGCCGCCATTTTCAGACTAGATATACCATAATTAGCACCATCTTGTTCATCAGCGTTGCTTGATATAGCATTTGATTGATTTAAATTTTTGTATTGTATCCCCACATTTTCCAAAAATCCTTGAATCGAATCGGTGCCTACGTCTGCAAAAAGTTTAGCTGCAGGGATATTTCTTGAAAGCACAAGGGCTTTACGCAACGTCATAGACCCCATAAAAGAGTTGTCCCAATTATTGATTTGGGTATCGCTACCTTCATAAGAATAAGGTTCATCAACAATGGTTTTAGCTGTTGAATATTTTTTAAATTCAAAAGCTGGCCCATAGTCAACTATTGGTTTTACCGTGGAACCGAAATCTCTTGAGGTATTAACAGCTAAGTTGTTGCCTAAAACCGTTCCTTCTTTAACATTTCTGCCACCGATTTGTGCTTTAACCTGGCCAGTATCTGGCTCAATCAGTGTAGAAGCTACTTGCATTTTCTCATCAGGGTAATCAACATATTCATCAGAGTTTACAATATCGTATAGATGTTTTTGCGCATCCTCATCCAAATTTGTATAAATATTAAGTCCATCTCGATATACATCTTTTCCGGTTTTATCTTCAACTTCTTTGATGACTTCTTTTGTATAATTGTCATAATACTTCCCGTCATCATCGTCTTCTTCTAGTTCTTGCAGATCATCATCAATTGGTGTATTACTGGCATCATCATATTCTTGTTGCGTGATTTTGTCATTATCTAACATTGTATATAAAACAGTATCACGTCGCTCTTTTGCTTCTTCTTGATGTTCATAAGGGTCATAATAATTGGGCGCATTTGGCATGCCAGCAATCATCGCAGTTTGCGCAAGCGATAGTTCCTCCAAAGGCTTGCCATAAAAGGACTCTGCTGCTGTTTGCATACCATAAAGGCCGTTTGACATGTACACTTTATTGATATAATAAGTTAAAATTTCTTGCTTAGATTTTTGCCGTTCTAATTTAACTGCTAACCAAGCTTCTTGAGCTTTACGTTTTAGCGTTTGATCTTTTTCGCTGGTAGAAAAATAGGAAAGTTTGATCAGCTGTTGGGTTAAAGTACTTCCTCCTTGTTTTCCTCCTGTAGTGACATTAGAAAAAGCGGAACCTGCAATCCTTATTGGATCGACCCCGATATGTTTATAAAAACGACGATCTTCAATTGATACAATCGCATCTTCTAATTGTTGGGGAACATCGGTCGGGGAAATTTCTTCACGTTTTTCTGAACCGATATCCTGGAAAATCTCTCCATTTGCAGCATACAGTTTGGAAGAGACGGTTGCATCTAGCTCGTCTTCGCTCAGCTCAGGTGCGTCTTTTGCATAAAACATAAACAGACCGGCTCCAGCAACTAAAACGATACAAGCAAAGATAAACAAAGAAATAATAATTTTAAGTAAAATAGAGCCGACACCGCGCTTTTTGGGTTTATCTTGCTTATGTCGACTGACTCGTGAATCTGATTGATTTGCCATGTTAGTTTTTCTCCTTTGCTTGCAAATACTGATCAACTGCTTCTAAATAAGGAATGCGTGGTGCTATTTTAGGTTGGATTTCGATAGCATTCTTTTCAATAGCAGTTATTGGCATTGATTTTTTTTGATTTTCTTTATTACGCCAATAATAAACAAGCTGTTTACTATCTAAGAAAAAGCAACGTTTTAACGACGAAAACCATAATAAAACAAAACATAAACCGTCTTGTTCCATACATTTTTCCATATGAGCAATCTGATGCTCATGGAAGTTTTTAAGCGGAAATGATGTCTTATTTTTGGTTTCTTTTGCTTCAAAATCAAGATAGTAACCTTTATATACGCCATTATAATCGGTGGTAGAGGCCTCTTTAAAGTAAGCTTCTCTAATAACAGCAGCGCTTCTTTTGGGGTAATCTACTTTTACTATTTGTAGTGGTATTGGTTTTTTATGTATCACAGCAAGATTGTGATTACGATAATAATCATTACTTTGATTAATCGCGTCTTCAAAACGCATCCCACGATTGGCAAAATTAATTGATTTATCTTTTCCTTGCATTTTTTGTTTTGACGCTTCATTATAGTGGCTAGGATGGCCATTGGGATAATGAAAGACCATGATTCTCACACTCCTAGACCATATTATACCAAAAAGATAAAAAGAAAGAAAAGGTAATATTATGCAAGCTGTTCACACATTGTTCGTTACCGGTTATAGAAGCTTTGAGTTAGGCGTTTTTCAAGAAACAGATCCTAAAATAAAAGTTATTAAGAAAGTTATAAAAACAACGCTCGAACAGTATTTAGAAGAAGGATTACAATGGGTTATCATAGGTGGTAATTTAGGTGTCGAAATTTGGACAGCTCAACTGATTGATGAATTAAAAGAAGAGTACCCAGAATTGAAATTTTCAATCATTTATCCTTACTTGGAATTTGGCGATAATTGGAATGAAGCAAACCAAGCGATGTTACAAAAAATTGTAGAAAAAGCTGATTATGTAGATGCTGTGAGCCATTTATCTTATAAAGATCCAAGTCAATTAAAAAATCATACACACTTTTTACTTACTCATGTAGATGGTGCTATTGTTGTATATGATGATGAATTTTCTGGTAAAAGTACTTATTTTGTACACGACGCAAGAGAATACGCTGAAAAGCACAATTTTTTACTCCATTTAATTACAATGGATGATTTACAAAATGCAGTTTTCGATGATTCTGTTTGATTTATTCTTTTTTTTTGGATAGAATAGAATTGAGATAAGAAGTAGTACAAACAAACAATGAGGTGGAAAAATGGCAAATATAACATATACTCCTAAAGATATTTTACAGCAAGAGTTTAAAACAAAAATGCGCGGCTACGATCCTGTGGAGGTTGATGAATTTTTAGATGGCGTCATTAAAGATTACGAAGCTTATAATAAAGAAATTTTAACGCTACAAGAAGAAAATGATCGTTTGAATGCAAAAATTGCGCAATTAAGTAAGAATCAAGCGACAAATTCACGGAACCAATCAGAAAGTACTTCAAAAAGTCAGACAGTAACGAATTTCGATATCCTAAAACGTTTGTCTAATTTGGAAAAAGAAGTTTTTGGTAAAAAATTAGATCAAGAAGAAAATGAGGAAATACGTACTTCTCAATCGACTGACGACTATAGTCGCTCTAATGATACTCGCTTACGAGATAATCGGACAACTGAAAGTCGATCAAATACTAACCGTTCATCAGGTGACGATGATCTAGAAAAAACGCGTCAGTTTTAAAATATAAAATTGTGGTTTTCGGATAATCGCGGTTTGAGTAAATCTAACTGAGGAAAGTCCATGCTCACACAGACTGAGATGTCTGTAGTGTTCGTGCTCAGCGAAAAAATAAGCTGAGGTATTTCATTTATTTAAGATAACGGCAGGAAAAAAAGCTAAGGTGTATTTTATACACTATGCTTGAGTATCCTTGAAAGTGCCACAGTGACGAAGCAATAAGAGAAATCTTATTGGTGGAACGCGGTAAACCCCTCGAGTGAGCAACCCAAACAAAGGTCGGGGCGCTTTTTGCGGCGGAATTCAACGCTAGCAAAAAGACAATGTTTCATTGTAGACAGATGATTATCCAAGTTATCTTGCCCTGTAAGATGACTGGACAAAACATGGCTTATAGAAAATCACAATAAACAGGGAAAAAATCCTTCCAGTACGGGAGGTTTTTTTATTAAAAAATGAAAATTATTTCGGAGGAAATTATGGAAGATAACCAACGCCTTAATCTGATAGCAACTGCAGCAAGCGGATTGGAAGCTCTAACAGGAAAAGAATTGCGAAACTTAGGAATTGATTGTCAAGTTGAAAATGGGCGTGCACGTTTTCAAGGAACCGTAAAAACCATAGCGGAAACGAATTTATGGTTACGAACAGCTGACAGGGTAAAAATTGTTGTGGGAGAATTTGACGCTTATAGTTTTGATGAACTATTTGAAAAAGTTAAAGCTTTGCCATGGGAAGAATACTTACCTTTAGATGCTGCTTTTCCAGTAGCTGGTAAGTCAATTAAATCTAAATTGTATAGCACGCCTGATTGTCAGGCGATCACTAAAAAGGCAATCGTAGAACGAATGAGAACTTATTATCATCGTCCACAAAACGTTCCTTTAGTTGAAACAGGTGCATTGTATAGCTTAGAAGTGACTTTACGTAAGGATCATGTGATGATATTGTTAGATACAACGGGTCCGAGTTTATTTAAGCGTGGTTATCGTCTAGAAAAGGGTGGAGCACCCTTAAAAGAGAACATGGCTGCAGCTTTAGTTAAGTTGACAAATTGGTATAAAGATAAACCTTTCGTTGATCCTGTATGTGGTTCGGGGACTTTATGTATTGAAGCAGCATTGATCGGACATCAACTTGCACCAGGTTTTAATCGAGATTTTGCTTGTGAGCAGTGGGAGTGGGTGCCGGATGTAATATTTGAACAAGCGCGTAATGAAGCAGAGCAAGCAGCTGATTATGATGTTGAATTAGATATTACAGGTTTTGACATTAATGGTGAAATGATTGATATTGCCCGGGCCAATGCTGATGAATTAGGATTAGGAGATTCAATCACATTTAAGCAACAAGCCCTAAAAGATTTTAGTACCGAAAAAGAGGACGGCGTTATTGTTGCCAATCCACCTTATGGTGAGCGTTTAGGTGAAGAAGACAGCGCGCGTAAACTTTATCAAGAAATGGGAGAGGTATTCAAACCGCTAACAAGTTGGAGTAAGTATATTTTAACTAGTGATTTAGCTTTTGAAGATTTTTACGGTCAAAAAGCGACAAAAAAGAGAAAATTATACAACGGGTCGTTGCGAACAGACCTGTTTCAGTACTGGGGACAACGTAAATAATAGTGTCGAGAAAGATTGATATGACAGTCTTTCTCTCTTTTTTTATTTTCTGAATTTTAACTCTTACACGATTTATTTAATTTTCCAAAATTCATTACAAGTATCAGCTCAGCTGTTTCAACACTTTTAGCTTCTGTAAGTAGTTTATTGAAATCCTTAAAGAATTAATTGATAATGGTACAGGTTTGGCGAGTGTGGTGATGCGATTATTTACGAAATTGATGATATCAAAGTTTATGGTGGATTTTATGACGATGTAAGCGCCGTTGACACAATGTTTATTAAATGAAGATGTGGCTTGGAAAGATATTATTAATCTGCATTCAGTTGTTGTACCTGAAACGGAATCAGGATCCTATATCAGTGATGAACCAACCGAAATGAGTGAAGAAATAATACGTTGATTGTTGTATAGAATGTGAATTTTGGTATGATAATATTGAGGTGATAGCCGTGATTCAGTCGCAATTAATCGAACTGTTCGAGGAATATCATGGGATTTTGACAACGCAAATGACAAAAGAATATGGTGTTGCTGATTCGACGCTTAGAAAAGCAGTCGCCCGAAATGATATTCAAAAGTATTGTCGCGGCATTTATTTCTTAGATAATTTTTATTTTGATGATATTTATATGCTCTAATTAAAGTACTCTAAAAGTGTTTTTTCTCATGAAACAGCGATTATGCTGCATTGGTTAAGCACAAATTATTCATTGGTTTACCATATATCATTTCCAAAAGGGTATCATTTAACCAATGCTAGTAAACAAAATATTAAGTCTCATTATATTTCAAAAAAAGAATTGACTGATGAATATATTGATGTGGTGGAAAGTTTGGATTCAAATCCACTAATGGTTACCAATTTGAAGAAAACGGTTGTCGATATGTTGAGATATACAAAAACTTCTCCAAACGTTGTAGAAGAAATAGTGGATAATTACTTGAGTAGAGAAGATAAAAATATTGAACGGTTAAAAGAATACGGAAGACATTCAATATTAGAGGAGTAATTAACAACAAGGTTTTGACCATTGCTAAATAAACAGAAAATGAAAAAAATCATTCGACAAAAATCAAAAGAAACGGGATTGGCCCCACAATAGCTAGACGGTATTACTAAGGAAATAAATCAAAGAATCAGAAATACAAGGGAAGATACAAAATATCAGAACTTTTCAACTTAATGATCATATTTAGTTAGAATGCTAAAAGTTTATCATTTATAAGTTTTTCTCAAAACTTCCTTTCTTTTCAGCAAGGGTTTCTTTAAAATGGGGGGTGGGTTAAAATAAAAAAGAAAATTCTATAGCTATGTTTTTATTATAGGTAAAATATGGAGGTAAACGTATTGGACGCACAACAGATCATATTTCAATTCATAGGAGGAATCGGGATCTTCTTATTCGGATTGAAATATATGGGAGATGGGCTGCAAAAAGCCGCTGGTGATAACCTCAGAAGTATTTTAAATACATTTACTTCCACTCCTTTGAGAGCTGTCTTAGCTGGTGCTATTGTTACTGCCCTTATCCAAAGTAGTACAGGGACTACGGTACTTACTGTTGGTTTAGTTAGTGCAGGGTTTATGTCTTTAACTCAAGCGATTGGTGTTATAATGGGTGCCAATGTTGGTACCACGATTACAGCTTTTATTATCGGTTTGAATATTAGTGACTATGCGCTTCCAATCATAGGAGCAGGCGCTTTATTTCTGTTTTTCTTTAAAAACCAGTTGATTACCAGTATTGGACAAATTATTTTTGGTTTTGGTGCGCTGTTTTATGGTTTAGATTTAATGGGTAGTGGACTTGAGCCATTGCAAAATCTTCAAGCATTTAGTGATTTAATGCTTTGGTTGTCTAATAATTCATTTTTAGGTATCCTAACAGGGTCAGTTATGACACTTATTTTACAAAGCTCTTCTGCTACTACAGGGATTTTGCAGCAATTGTTTTCTCAAGATGCGATGACGATAGAAGCTGCTTTACCTATCCTTTTTGGTACCAATATAGGGACAACATTTACATCCATTCTTGCTGCAGTGGGGGCTAGTCTTGCCGCCAAAAGGACAGCACTGGCTCATGTTATTTTTAACGTTTTTGGAACAATTTTTGCTATGGTGCTTTTTACCCCTTTTACCATGGTTTTAAATACCTTGACGAATACACTTCGCTTAAACCCTGAGTTACAGATTGCTTTTGCCCATGGGCTTTTTAATTTGTTATCGGTAGGTATAATGATTTGGTTTACACCACAATTGGCAAGAGTCGTAAGTAAAATTATTCCTGGTGAAGAGGATACGATTGAAATGTATGAACCAAATTTAGACTACTCATTGGTTCAAAGATCGCCAGTTATCGCATTGGATCAAACTAAACATGAAATCATTCAATTGGGACAATTCGTGTTAGAAGAGTATGATACAATGTTTGATTACTACCTTAAACAAAATAAGAAAAGTTACGATCATGTACTTAAAATAGAAGATGTCGTAGATCGTATAGATATTCAAATAACAGAGTATCTGATGTATATTTCAGGAGAAAGTTTACCCGCTAGAAATTCTAATGAACATGCGCAAATGGGTGAAATAGGGAAATACTTAGAACGTATAGGTGATCATACTGAAAACATTCTGAAAAATATTGAAGAAGTTAATGCTGCTGAGAAGTTACAGAAAAAGAATGGAAACAGCGATCGTAAGAATATGTTATACAATGAAAATTTGCTTGAATTATTCAACTTAGTTAAACAAAATGTCCAAGAAGCGATGCAAGCTTATGAAACAGAAAGTCATTCTATTGCGGGTAAAGTTATCAAAAGAGAAAAAGATGTGAACAATCTGGAAGAAAGTATCCGAAGCACATATATTTCTAATTTGAACAAAGGGATTGGTAAACCTTCCGATGGGATTTTATTTGTGGATATTGTTTCTAACTTAGAACGTATATCAGACCATTCTGTTAAAATTGCTAAACACAGTTTAGGAATAAGGCAACCCTTTTCAAAAAGAATTATAAATAAAAAAGGGGAAGAATTTGTAAAAGTATAGAATGAATATAAAAATTGCTAAATATATTCTCTCTTTAAAACAGACTTTTGAAAGTTGATTTAAAGGGAGTTTTTTTATAGATAAAAGGAGATATTTATGATGGAAAGCAATCAGGCGTTAATAGATAATATTAAATTTCAATTCGATATTTCTAAAAAGCTTCTTGAATATCATCTTGATTCACTCAGCCAAGATGAATATTTATGGCGTTCACCTAACTGTGGGCTATATATTCAAAAAATAAATGGCAACTGGTATGCTAACTTCCCTGAACATGAAAATTATGAGCTCGGAACACCCAGTGTTGCTTGGACGTTGTGGCATATAACGTTTTGGTGGAAGATGGTCTTTAATCACTCTTTTGGTAATGGAACATTAACAAAAGAAGACATAGATGTTTATGAAAATGTGGAATCAGTTAAGATAAGCATTAACTCTCTAATAGAAAGATGGCAAGAAAAGTTAGATAGTGTAACAGAAGAAGAGCTATATAGTAAAAGTTACAGTGAATTCCCATTTAACAATACAGTGGAATTTCATAAATTGGCTGCTTGGTTAAATCTTGAATTGATGAAAAATGCTTCTGAAATTGGTTACGTTAGGTTCGAGTATGCTTCATATCGAAATTAGAAAAGTCGATGATAATATATGGATACAAAACGTATATATTTTAAAGCTGCAGAACATTTAAATTATATTTTGCTACACTAGTGGTGCATTAATATGATCAGAATATTCAGATTTTAACTTTTTTCTAAAAAATGACAAAAAAATCAAATGCTTGCGCAAAGGATGACTTTTCCAGAAAAAAATTTTCATTATTTATCTGAATACTATTGCAACAACGACAAATGCTATTTCGTCACGTAGGAACGAGCAACACCCATAATTCTTCAAAAGGTTGAAAAAGCAAGTGTTTCAATAGACGCTTGATTTGAAAAGGAGATTTCTTACTTCCTGTCTCCACTTTGAGTAAATACGTCAGTAGACTGGCAATCATGGCGAGAATGATTTGATTGCTTACCCCTTTTTCACTGTGGGAAAATAGCTTTTTTATCGTCATATGTTGCTTGATGTGCTTAAAAAATAGTTCAATTTGCCAACGAGCTTTGTACATGTCGGCCACTTCTTGGGCGGTCACATCAAAACGGTTAGTGACAAAACGTAATTGTTTTCCCTTTTCATCCTGAATCGTCACTAAGCGAAACGGGGAGGTTAAATAAACCTGCGTACCTAACACCACCATTTGGTCACGCAAAATGTTTTTACTCTGAGAAGTATCATAAGTTTCTCTGACATGGATTTTGGTGTTTTTCTTCACTCTTGTGACGAAAAAATAGCCATCGGCTTCCATTTCATCCAGTCGCTCGTAATCAATATAACCACGGTCAAAGATATAGGTCGCTTCCGGTTGATTGACAAAAACTTCTAAGTGATTGTCATCATGTTCAACCGCATTCGTGACTTCAAACTGATCCGGATACAAGTGTTCTTTATCCATAAAACAAAGTTTTAAGTGAAGCTTGATCCCCGCTTTGGTTGAGCGAAAGTCCGCCCAAGGATATCGAGTGGTATTTAACGGAAAGGTAGAAGAATCCACGAGATAGAGCGCATTTCGTTTAGTCACCGGTGTTTTTGACCGTGCTTTTTCCAGTAACTGTGCGAAAATCGCCCACAAAATTTCGTCATCCATCTGGGCGAGCTCACGGGAAAGCTGCGAATGGCTGATGGCATCTAACGCCATGGTCTGTTGTAGATCAGGGGAAACAAATGCCGTATCCATTTCACGTAAACTTTCACACTCATGATCGATGCCATAGAGAAACACCTTCAAAAAGTGTTCAAAAGCAAATTTTTTATGATACTTGTCGGCTTGAGAAATTTTCTCACGAATAGAAAAAGGTAATTTTTTGAAATTTATGTTCGAAAACCATTTATTAAAAGCTGAAATTGTTTTATACTTATCCATATTAAGTTCCTTTGTATTGGTCTTGGATAAGTCATCCAAGCTCAGTATAAAGGATTTTTTTATGAATGAAAATAGTGTGAAACATAAAGAGCTAATTTAAAATGTTTCATGCACCACTAGTGATTTTGCTAGTAAATTCCATTTTATTTTATTATTGGCGTTGACACTGTTCTTTAATTGGCGTAATCTTTAAAACATATTGAATTTTCTAATTATTTAAAAATTAGTTAATGAGTAAAAGGTAAGGAGTGAGTATATGAGTCAAATTAGTACAGAAGAAATCAAACGTATTTCAGACAAAAATATGGCGCGTTTTTATGATTACTTAAGGTTAGAATCAGTGTCAGCTCAAGGAAGACAAATTAACCAAACAGCCGAAGCTGTACAATCATTTATTGAAAATACTGGAGGAGAGGCAAAGGTTTTAGCATTAGAAGGTGCTCATCCAGTTGTTTATGGTTTTTTTGCGGCTGGACCATCTGGTGATGCTGAGAAGACATTATTATTTTATGACCATTATGATGTACAACCAGAAGACCCATTAGATGAGTGGAACACTGTGCCTTTTGAACCGACTGAAAAAGATGGCCTTTTGTATGCTCGCGGTGTATCCGATAATAAAGCTAATTTTGTGGCCCGCATCAATGCGATAGAAGCCTATAAAAATACAGAAGGGGGATTACCTGTTAATGTCAAGTTCTTCGTCGAAGGAGAAGAAGAAATCGGGAGTCCTCATGTAAATGATTATCTTGAAGCCTATGCTGATTTATTTGCTGCCGATGTTTGTATATGGGAGTCAAGTTCGAAAGATTCTGAAGAACGTTTGAAGATTTCAGCAGGCGTCAAAGGTATTGCTTATTATGAAGCTCGTGTAAAGAGTGCTGATATTGATATGCATTCATCTTTAGCGGCTATTGCTGACAATTCAGCATGGCGTTTAGTTCAAGCTTTAGCAAGTATGAGAAATGTTAACAACGAAATTACAGTAGATGGTTTTTATGACATGATGACAGCTCCAACAGATCTTGAAAAAAGGGTAGCTAATCGTATACCTTTTGATCCTGAAGCTAGTAAGCAAACTTACGGTTTGAAGCACCCATTGATTACAGATCAATTGCCGTATACACCCGAAGAAGCTTTGGTTTTTTATCCGACGTTAACGATCAGTGGTTTATTATCTGGTTATACGGGCCCTGGTGCTAAAACCATCTTGCCTAGACAAGCCATGGCAAAAATTGATGTTCGTTTAGTTCCTGGATATGAGCCTGATAAGGTAACAGAACTATTGAGGAAACACTTAGATAGTAATGGTTTTGAAGATGTTGCCTTAGAGCTGATCACATCAGTTATGCCGTTTAGAACAAATTTAGAAGATCCTTTTGTAGAAATTGTTATTGACTCTGCAAAAAAAGTCTATGGGGAGGATAAAGTTGTTTTAGAACCTAATTCTGCTGGAACGGGTCCTATGTACGGTTTTGGCAAGTATTTAAATGTTCCTATTCTTGGAAGTGGCACTGAATGGGAAAAATCCGGAGCACACGCCCCGAATGAAAATATTCGTTTGGCTGATTTCTATCAAGGGGTAGAGCATATGGTTGTTCTACTGGATCGTTTTAAAAATTCGGAAAAATAGTCAGAGATTACAGAAAATGATACCAAGGAAGACAATGAAGGTCTTTTTCCTTGGTCTTTTTCTAGTTTCATAGGTCAACTTACTTGATTTTTATTTTTTGATAGCGCTTTTTCTGTTAAAATAAAAGAAATAGTAGTTGTTTATCTTTATAAACTAAAAAATTAAGAAGGGGTAATAGTGGAAAAAAATCGGACAACAACTTATAGTCCGCTTAGAGACAATGTATTAGATGTCGCATTTTACCTACAAAGAATCGGTGGAGGGAAACTTGAAAATTACGCACAAGTTTGTTTTTTGAAATGGGCTATTGAAAAGAGAATTCTTATCTTAGAGAACGATTCATTGATCAAAAGAGCGCCTACTACGATGTTTTTTCTAACAGAAGATAGAATGGAAGAGGAATCAGTTGAGTCTTTACTTTGGAATATTTTATTGGAAGCTGCAGATGAAAAAAACAAAATAATCGATCAAGAACTTAAAAACATCGTTAAAGAGGAGGCTTTACTTTTTGTTTCCTTAGAAAATAAATTGACGAATGATTCAAAGAATTTCTTGATTGAAAATGGATTTTTAGTGGAAAAAGAGCGGCGATTGCTTTATTTTAACCTCAAAACAAGTCAGCATAGTACGACAAAAGGTGAGAAGTTATATAACCATTTAAAAGAATACTTTCATTATCTAGAAGATCTTATTGACCAAAATTTTGATTTGAAAAATGAGATTGAATCTTGGGAAGAAGTCTTTACTTGGATAAGTCTTTTTGGTTTGGCGGATAAAGTATATAATAAAATGAAAAAAATACCTTCTCAGCAGCTTGATATACCAACAGGAATGCCTAAACAACTTATAGAAACGTATAAAAAACTGGCTCCATTTTTGGATAGTTTTTCTATCGGGTTTACTTATGCAAGTAATTCTATGAATTCTGGTAGAAGTTGCTGTGTGTAGAATTTTAGTAAGCTTTTATTGAGCTAACAATAGATTGACAAAAAAGAGAGGATCGTTAGGTTCACAGTAAGTAAACCTAACGATCCTCTCTTTTTTAATTGAAGAACTCTACTGCGAGCTTTGACTTTCTGTATTGTAGTCATCTTCATTTGTTTCTTCGTTTGTATCTTCTTCAGGATCTTCTTCTTCAGCAAGTTTTTCAGCAACATTTTCGACTAAAGCCTTGTCTTCAACATTAGATTGTACAACTTCAGTGATAATATGATCATTTCTGACTTTGCGGAGTTTTTCTCTAACCGCTCGTTCGATCAAGAACTCTTGTCTTAATCCTAGGTATAAGGAATAAACCATAGCAAGTAAAACAAAGGTAAACGGTAGCCCGGTAATAATCGAAGCTGTCTGTAAGGCAGTCAGACCTCCACCAATAAGTAATACTGCAGCTACAGCACCTTCTATGATAGCCCAAAAAATTCTTTGTGCGAGAGGAGTATCCAATTTTCCTCCTGAAGTTAAGTGATCAATCACCAATGAACCTGAATCAGAAGAAGTAATAAAGAACACTGTAACCAATATGATTCCCACAACTGATAAAATACTCGATAGTGGCAAGCTATCTGATAATGAGAACAGGGCTAAGGATTCATCCACATTAACGACACTTGCTAAATCATTTATACCATTGATTTGTTGATATAAGGCAGTTCCTCCAAGTATACTCATAAATATTGCCGAGATGATCGTTGGAACAAGAACGACACCGATGATAAATTCCTTAACGGATCTACCTTTAGAAATCCTGGCAATAAACATTCCTACAAATGGAGACCAAGAAATCCACCAAGCCCAATAAAACAATGTCCAACTACCTTGCCAATTTGTACTAGTGAAGGTTTCTGTCCAAAAGCTCATTTCTATAAAGTTCGCAGCATAATACCCAAGATTTTGTGTAAAGCCGCTCAGTATAAATACCGTAGGGCCTACTAAGAGGATGAAAAGAGCAAAAATTGCTGCTAAGACCATATTGATTTCGCTTAATTTTTGTACACCCTTATCAAGCCCTAAAACGACTGAAGTTGTTGCAAAAGCGGTAATTACAATGATTAATACAATCTGAATGCCTGGACTTATTGATATCCCGAAAAGATAATTTAAACCAGCATTAACTTGTGAAACGCCAAGTCCAAGAGAGGTGGCCAATCCCGTCATGGTTGCTAAAACAGATAATATATCAATGATGTTACCCCACCAGCCGTATATCTTATTTCCTATCAAAGGGTAAAAAAGGGAGCGTATTGTTAAAGGAAGCCCCTTATTATAAGAAAAGAAAGCAAGCCCTAAACCTACGATCGCATAAATTGCCCAGGGATGTATCCCCCAGTGGAAGAAAGATGAGGTCAATGCTGTTTTAACCGCTCCAGCAGAATTTGGATCAACATTAAACATGGGAGAAGGTTCACCTAAGTGTGAGATGGGTTCTGCGACACTCCAGAAAACAAGTCCGATGCCCATTCCTGCACTTAATAACATCGCAAACCAGCCCCACCTGGAAAATTCTGGCTTAGCATCGTTACCGCCGATGACGATTTTTCCATAACGGCTGAAAGCAAAAAAGAGACCTGCGCCAATAAATATGGCGGTTGCTAAAATCATAAACCAACCTGTGTAATTTGTAACAGCGTCTAAAATGTAATCAAAAACGACATTTGCTTCTTGCGAAAATATTGATAATAAAATGATGAATAATAACAAGATGATAGTCGCAGGAATGGTAACTTGGGGGTGAATATCAACGCCCCATCCTTTCCAATTACGTTCCCCAATTTCTTCTTTTCCTTCTTCATCGAATAAAGACGTCGTAGGATTTATTTGCAAACCTCTAAATGGTGGCCGATTTTCTATGGCTTCTTTACGCGCTCGGGCTTCTTCTTTGCGCATTTTTCTAGCTAATTCGCGTTCTGATTCAAGTTCTGGGTTACGTTTTGATCTTGTATTTTCTTTTCCACGTCTACGATTTCCTTTTCTCGCTTGCTTCTGAGTATGATTCTCTTTGTTTTCAGGCAATATTTGATTTCCTTTCTATTTTTTTTATTAATGTAGCGCTCGTGATGATTGTCTTTAGGAGTTCATTAAAAAAGAGAGGCAATTCCTCTCTTTTCTCATGTTCTCATTCATAAACAACCAAAATATAATATAATCAGAAGTATTATATCATTTTCATTTCTGTAATCAAATATCTAAATTATTTTTTTAGTTATAATGAGTGAAATAAAGGGATCATTCACTAAATTTCATTGACTAGTTTCTAAAGATAAAAAGCGTTTTCTCAAGCATTATGGTATACTGTTGTTACGTTTACTAGAAAAAACTTTGTACTAAACTCAGAGCTTTGTTAAGCTATAAGCAATAGAAAGGATGTAATAATGGAGCATTCCCAAATGAAAGATAAAATAAATCCTATGAGCAGCAAATGAATAGTTCTTTGGCTAAAGAGGCTGATTTAGAAACTATTGCGAATTTTTATACGGAAGAATTTATCGCTGCTAATCCAACTGGGGTAAAAACGGGAGAAAATAATGATCAGCTTAAAGAGGCAATGGATAAAGGGTATGAATATTACCGTTTAATTGGTACAAAAGAAATGAAATGCCAGTCTATTGATACTATACCTCTTGACGAGCAGCATGCAGTTGCTACTACTCATTGGAAAGCCGTTTATCTTAAAGAAGAAAAAGAAATAGTTATTCCTTTTACATCGAATTATCTTATTCAATTTAGAGAAGGTCAGCCTAAAATCTTTGGTTGGGTCACTGGAGATGAGACGCAAGTATTAAAAGAACATGGCATTATTTAATAGCTTTTAAAGCGATTTAAAAAAATAAATAACGTTTTGATAGGAGGAATGAATCAATGGATTTACAAATCAAAGGGAAAACGGCTTTAGTACTAGCTTCAAGCGATGGTTTGGGTAAGGCCATTGCTCAGGAATTAGCCAATGAAGGAGCTAATGTTATGTTGACTAGCCGCACAGAAGAGAATTTAAAGCTAGCTAAAGAAGAAATTGAAAAAACAGCTACTGGTTCTGTTGCTTATTGCTTGTTAGATCAGACAAAAAATGAAAGCATTGCAGCAGCAGTAAAAACGACAAGGGAAACATTCGGTTCTATTTCAATTTTAGTGAATAACTCTGGCGGGCCTCCTGCTGGAAATTTCGAAGATTTTGGAGATGAAGACTGGCAAAAAGCATTTGAGCTTACTTTATTAAGTTATATTCGAGTTATTCGTATGGTTTTACCGGATTTAAAAGAAAATAAGGGTCGTATTTTAAATAATACTTCTTCTTCGACAAAAGAACCCATTGATGGGCTGACTTTATCTAATGTATTTAGAGTAGGGATTTTGGGCCTTGCAAAAACATTATCGCAAGAATTAGCTCAAGATGACATATTAGTAAATACGATTGGACCAGGACGTATTCAAACAAAACGAGTGGACGAACTTGACCAAGTGAATGCGAAGAAAAAGGGAGAGACAAAAGAAGCTGTACAAGAAGCGAATCTTTCAACTATTCCTATGGGACGTTATGGAAAACCAGAGGAATTTGCAAAAGTAGCTACTTTCTTAGTTTCGGGGGCTAACTCTTATCTGACAGGTCAAAATCTTCTGGTTGACGGTGGAAAAGTTAAGTCGATTTAGGTGAGAACACAATATAAGGGACGTTAATTAGAGACATTTTCACAATTAATTCCCTTTTTGATAAATCTTTAACAATGATTCGTTTTAAAGTGAATTAAATTGATTGATTCGCTACTAAAGGAATCGTATAATGGGTTTAGGAGGTGTTTAGCATGTCTACGGCTACAACTTATTATCCCTATATAGCGGTTATTGGCGATATTAAAGATTCAAGAAATTTAGGTCATCGAAAAGCAAACCAGCAGAAATTTACTAAAACTTTAGCACGATTAAATCATGTGTATCAGAAAGATATAGCAGCTCAGTTCACAGTGAGTATGGGCGATGCTTTTCAAGGTTTATTGAAAGATGCCAGCCATCTAATGGTAATGCTTTTTGAACTTGAGCTGAGTTTAGCGCCTATTGAATTACGTATAGGTATTGGTTTAGGTGATATTGAAACAGAGCTTAATACAGAAAATTCTTTATTAAACGATGGTTCTTCTTACCACCGAGCTCGAGCAATGATTGAACAGATTGAAAGAAGCGAAAAGCAATACGAGCAATGTTATTCCAATATTTTATTGTCCACTGGGGAGCAAGCTGTTCATTATGAAAAGCTCATTAATACGATTTTTTCTCTAGAGTCTGTTATAAAGACGAAATGGACGGAAAGACAAAAAGAAATTATTCGAACTTATTTAGCAAATGAAAAAAACCAATATATGACTGCTGAAGCTTTAAATATTGGACAGTCGAGTGTCAATAAAGCATTGAATAGCGCGGAGTTTTATACCTTTAACAATTCATTAATCACGCTGCAAAACGTGATTAATGAATTGTAGCTGGAGATGGGAGTATATGGTAAATAGTTTATTTTTACATTTTTTTATTGGGCATATCTTAGCCGATTATTATTTTCAGACTTCGACAATAGCCAAAGAAAAAGAAAGCACATTCCGTTATTTACTATTGCATTGTTTTATTTATCTAGTGACCATGGTTATAGTTATTTTTCCATTGTTTAACTGGCCATTATTTTGGGGAGCACTTTTTATTGGGATGATTCACTTTTTCATTGATGCTTGTAAAGCCTTACTCAATAAATATTTTACATTTAACGATTTACAAAATGTCCTTCTTTATTTTACGGACCAGCTGTTACACATTTTAACCATTTTATTGCTAGTGACATTTATTGCATTGGCTCAAATAGATATCAATTACCTTCTTTTCTTAAAAGAACTATTTGTGTATTTGAATGTTGACTTTAAAGAGATATTATCTTGGGTAACGGTGTTGCTTTTGGTTTTACAACCAAGCAGTATTACAATCAGAAAAGTTCTCGACCACTTTGATCCCAAGTCTTCAGATGAGGGGGTTGCTAACGCAGGAGCACTTATCGGCGTTTTTGAACGTCTACTTATTTTGTTTATGCTTTATGCTAATCAATACGCAGCTATTGGTTTTGTACTAACTGCTAAATCAATTGCTCGTTATAACAAAATAGCTGAAGATCCTAAATTTGCGGAATATTATTTATTAGGCACTTTACTAAGTTCGTTGTTAGTGATTGCAAGTTTTACAATTATTTTTTAAGGGGTACTGAAATGAAAGAACAAGAGTTTTTAACAGAATTAAAAGAAATGGATATGCTGCAACAAGCACTGGCAATCTTAGAATGGGACGCACAAACTGGGATGCCAGCTGAAGCTAGCAATGCTCGTGCAGAAGTATCCAGTTATTTATATGGAAAATATTTTTCTAAAAAAATCGGTCCTAAAATGTCTGAAGCGATTGCATATTTTTCGCAACACCCAGAAAAGCTTTCTGAAGTTGGAAAAGCTGCGCTGACATTAGTAAAAGAAGAATATGAAAGAGAACAAGCCGTGCCTAATGAGTTGATGGTTGAATATAGTAAAGCTACGGCTAATGCCCATCATGCTTGGCAAAAAGCAAGACAGGCAAAGGATTTCTCTTTGTTTTATGATGCGTTAAAAAATAATATTCGTTTAACAAAAGAATTGATTTCTTATTGGAAAAAAGATGAGCAGACTGATTACGATGTATTACTAAATATTTATGAACCAAATATGACAACTGAAACTTTAGATGATGTATTTTCTACAGTTCGTGATGGAATTATGGCGATTTATCAAAAAATTGAAAATTACGGAATAAAACCAAGAACAGATTTTTTACATCGTAAAGTAGCAAAAGAGCAGCAACAAAAATTTGTCACAAAAGTTGTAGAAGATCTCGGTTTTGATCTTAGCCGTGGGCGTATTGACGACACAATTCACCCTTTTGCTACAGGGATTAATCATCAGGATGTACGTTTAACCAACCGCTGGAATGAAACAGACTTTTCTATGGGAATTTTTGGTTTGATTCATGAAGCCGGACATGGTGTTTATGAGCAAAATATTGCTGAAAAATTTGAATATACACCGGTACATGAAGGTGCTTCTATGGGAATCCATGAATCCCAGTCATTATTTAATGAACTTGTCATTGCTAGTCGTAAATCTTTTTGGCAAAAACAATATCCTTTTTTGCAAGCGTGCGTTGATGGTACTTTTGCTGATATTTCATTTACAGATTTCTATGCCTCACTCCAACAGACACAAGCCAGTTTGATTCGAATTGAAGCAGATAGTCTTACATATATTTTACATATTATCATTCGTTACGAGATTGAGAAAATGATTTTTAATGAAGAGGTTAAGGTAGAGGATTTGCCACAACTTTGGAATGATAAATATGAAAAATATCTAGGCGTCCGTCCAGCAAATGATTTAGAAGGGATATTGCAAGACGTTCATTGGTCAGCAGCTGAATTTGGTTATTTTCCATCCTATGCCTTAGGTTATATGTATGCTTGTCAACTTTACTATGCCATGAAAAAAGAACTGGATGTCGATCAAATTTTGAAATCGGATGATTACTCAGCTATTCAAAAATGGCTAAGTCAAAATATTCATCAATATGGGGCTTCTAAAAAACCCAATCAATTGATTTATGACGCTAGTGGTGAAGCATTGAATCCACAGTATTTACTTGATTATTTACAAGAAATTTATTTTGCTGTCTATCAAATAAGCGAGTAGGAAAAATATGGAGAAATTAAAAGACGTTATTTCATACGCGCAAGAAAATTTAGCGCAAGAAAGTACAGGGCATGATTTTGAGCATGCAAAAAGAACAGCCGGTTTAGCAGAAAAGATCATAAAAAAAGACCAATTAGCAGTAAATAATTTTATTGTTATGGCAAGTGCTTATTTACATGATATGATTGATGACAAAGTGACAGACGAGCCTGAAAAAGCACAGCGAACCTTAGTTCATTTTTTGCAAGAAATAAATTGTTCTTTTGCAGAAATCGAAGCGATTTTAGAAATTATTCAAAATTTATCTTTTTCCGCCGAAATGTTTGCAAAAGCAAAGTCACTTTCATTAGAAGGAAAAATTGTACAGGATGCAGATCGTTTGGAAGCGCTAGGGGCCGTTGGAATCCTACGAGCTGCTTATTTTAGCGGTGCCCACGGTCAAGCGATCTATGATGAAAATAAAGCTGTGCAACACTTTCATAGCAAAGAAGATTATCGTCGACCATCAACCATGATCAATCATATGTATGAAAAACTGTTTTTACTGCCAGAAATGATGAATACCTATTACGGAAAAAAAGAAGGAAACCGTCGAAAAGCATTTATGGAAGACTTTTTAGAGGAATTTTATAAAGAGTGCTAAATTTGTCCATTATTTCTTTTTTTCAGAGTAAATTATTTTCATTTTTTATTTCTTTCTTTATAATGAAAGAGAAAGGGGCGTGAAGATTGTTTTTTCAACATATGTTAAAGCCGAAGGAATTGGCATTTGTCGTTCCCAATGTCAACGAATGCTTGTTTGCTATTCATACTAAACTTACCACTCGTGACTATAATGTCGCTGTTTATAAGTATGGTCAAGAATATTTTGTTTTAGATGATGGCTGTATTTTTCAACAAATTCAGGGGATCGATCAAGAAAGCCAAGGAGACGAGGAAGAGCTACTTCCTTATGTAGAAGAAGCTTTTGAGAAAAATTGTTATACTATAGTTGAGGAAAAATTTATTCAGTTGGAGTTAGGTATTTTATCGACGATGTCTATTGATAGCCCGGTACAAGTTAAATATTATGAATTTGTTGACTTTATTTAAGAGATACAGGTTAGAAGGTCTTTATTCGCTAAAAATCTTTTAACCTGTATCTTATTTCTGTCTTTAAGGTATGAAAAATCAATATTAATCTGATATAGTCAAACCATTAACAAACATTCTATTTCTATGCTCATTTCCATGATAAAGATAATTATATAATAAAAAGAAAGAAGGTGGATGAATGACCTTTGAATCATTCGCATTTCAACCATTTATTTATCAAGCATTAAATGAAAGTGGCTTTGAAACACCCACAGAAGTTCAAGAAAAATTAATTCCTTTGATCCAAAAAAGACGTAATATTGTAGGGCGATCACAAACAGGCACGGGCAAGACGCACACCTTTTTACTTCCTTTGATCGATCAAGTGGAAGTAGATAAAGATGAAGTTCAGGTTGTCATTACAACACCAAGTAGGGAATTGGCAGAACAAATTTATCAGGCGGCTAAACAGATTACCGCATTTGCGCCTAAGGATATTCGCGTCTCAAAGTTTGTGGGCGGTACCGATAAACAAAGACAACTGGAACAGTTGCAGCATCAGCAACCCCAAATAGTCATTGGTACTCCTGGGCGGATTTTAGATATGGTCAATGAAAATGCACTGCTTATTTATAAAAGCCGAGCATTCGTTGTTGACGAAGCTGATATGACACTGGATCTAGGGTTCTTGCCTGAAGTAGACCAGATTGCTACAAAATTTTCAGAAGATATACAGATGATGGTGTTTTCTGCGACTATCCCGGAAAAGTTGCGTCCATTTTTAAAAAAATATGTAACACATCCGGTAGTTGAAGACATAAAGCCGCAATCCTTGATTGCTGATACTATTGAAAATTGGTTGATTTCCACAAAAGGAAGAGATAAAAACCAGTTGATTTTTCAATTACTAACCATCGGTCAACCTTATTTAGCTGTCGTCTTTGCTAACACTAAAGAACATGTAGATGAAATTAGCGATTTTTTGCAAAATCAAGGATTAAAAGTAGCGACAATCCATGGAGACATTCCTGCTAGACAGCGGAAACGGATCATGCGACAAATTCACCATCTGGATTATCAATATATCGTTGCTACAGATTTAGCAGCTCGTGGGATTGATATCGAGGGAATCAGTCATGTAATTAACGCAGAGCTGCCTCGTGACTTAGATTTCTTTATTCACCGGGTCGGACGAACTGGTCGCAATCAGTTAAAGGGAACGGCCATTACGCTGTATGATCCCAGTGATGAGTATGCCATCAATTCACTAGAAAAAATGGGGATTGATTTTGAGCCTAAAGAAATCAAACAGGGAGAAATTGTTACAACTTATGACCGTAATCGACGTCAAAAAAGAGAAAAAACTTCTGAAGAGTTGGATCCTGAAACGATTGGTTATGTTAAAAAGCAAAAGAAAAAAGTAAAACCAGGTTATAAAAAGAAAATCAAACAGGAAATTAATAAAAGTAATCAAGAAAAGCGTAAATTAGAACGGCGAAAACAACAACGAGCCGCAAAAAGAGAAAAGAAAAATTCAAATCGTTAAAGTCTTTTGCATTTTCACACAAGGAAGTCCATCTTCTAGAAATTCCTGAGATATTATTCGATAGCCGTTTTTTTGATAAAATGCAACAGCTTGTTTTTCTGCTGTTAACTGACTGAATTGATAGCCTTGGCTGATAGCTTTTGTCTCAAAAATTTTTAATAATTTGCTAGCAATCCCTTGTTTTCTAGCTTTTTTAGCTACACAAAAACGATCAGGAGAGATCGTCTTACTATCAAAAGCTTCATAACGTATAGTAGCAAGAGCTTCTTTTTGTTTGAAAGTGACAAAGTAGTTGTTGAATGCATTTGTTTGTTCATCAAATTCTAAGTAAGGTTTAATTTGTTGTTCCAATACAAAGACTTGATAGCGAAGGTAAAAGGCAGCTGCTTTGATCCAGTGATCGTTGCCAAAAAAAGTTGTATAGCTATTATCCAATGCTTGCTTCCACTCTTTTTGTCGGTTATCAGCACGACTGTTATTGGCACCACTTGTTGATAGACAGTAATAGATATTTTGTTCAACAAAGAGTTGTTGGTTTATAATTTCTTGATAAGCTGTTTTACCATTAGCAATGACTGTTTTAATAGGTGCAGTTTCAAGCAATTGATTAAAATCATTTAATTTATAATTGCTAAAATGATGATCCATACTACCTTTACGTTCAAAACTTTGGTAAACATCCCAAAGGCCAATATGATGGTCCAATAGGACTTGTAGTCGTTTATGATAAATTTTGGGATCAGGAATTTGTAAAGCTGTAAAAATAATTTGCCAAAAACGATTTGCTTGGTTACCATAATACTGTTGTTTTTCTAAAGAATGAACACTAGGCGCACTACCTAGGATCAAAATTTCGGTATTTTTATTAAAAACGGGCGCTAGTCCTGTCTGCATTGTTATCTAACTCCTAACTGTAATTTTTAAATAGCAAAATGTTATACTTTATTTTACCAAAGTTACTGATACAAAACATAAAAAATGAGGGGAGCAGTGAGTGTGAATATCTTTGAGGCTTTAGAATCAACCCAGTGGAAAAACTTATCGCTTGAATTAAAAACGCAGGTGATGAATCAAGTGCTGAAGTATTTTGTCAGCCCCTTGAAAAAAGTTTCTGATGTCACTTATCAGCAATTCGAGCTAGATGGTGTAAAATGTGGCAGTTTCGAATGTTCAATTGACGGAGAACGTTTTGTTTTAGTCCCAGGAAACCAAGCGGCGATACTAGGCTGGGGGTCGGGTACACAGGGCATAGCACGCAATTTGTGGGATCAAACGCCTGCTCAAGAGAACGAGTCCTATCGTAAAATCAAAAGTAATTATGGACTAAAGACTGCTGAAGATTGGGAAATATTTGTGAATGAGTCAACGTCTCCTTTGCGAAAACGCAATGTTGCACCTATGCTTGTGCAAAAAAGGGCACAACCTGTTGGGACCACTTATATTGGTGACCTAGATATTATCACAGGTGAGTTTAGCGGACGTTTGGAAGATTTTTTACCCATCAAGCAATCACTGCTCAGTTATTTTAAGCAAGCGCAAACTTTTGAGGAAAGTTTACAATTTGTCCCCCCACAAGAGATTTTTGAAAAAGATAAGTTTTATGCCTTGCTTTCAGAAAAAAATGAAAAATATGCTGTTTACAGACATGAAACTTGTCATTTAAATCAGTTGCAGAAGAAAATGGATGACCAATTGTTTGACTTACTGACAGAAGATCAGTTGGAGTATGCCATTTCTGGTGCTACACGTAAGTTATTCCGTTGGGGAGGCGAATTAGAAGAAGACGATAGTTATTATGGGAAACAGACAAGTCAAAAAATACGGCAAGCGAATATGTTTGGATTATATTTCGCAAGCGATCTTTCTTATTGGGAATTAACGGATTCTATGTATTTAAAAGCGGAGAAAAGTGAAAAAATAGGCCATCCCTTATTCGACCATTTGCCGCTAGCCTCTTATTATCGTTCACGTAAAAATTTAGCTAAAGAAGAGTTAATGGATCCGTGCGATTTTCGTTTTCGTAAAGCGATTGTTATTCAAAATGGCTGATATTTTATAGGAAGACGTTGAAATGAATTGACATTTTCTGAAAATTTGCCTATACTTTGGAAGGAATAAAGGACATGGTCAAAGATACAATCCTTCTACAGAAAGTTTTTTAGTGCTGAGAGAAAAACAAGGTGCTTTTTGACTGCTCCCTTTTAGTATGTTTGGTAGGAATATCAACGCAACTTCGGCGTTATCGAAGCCTAAGAGGTAATGATCGACATCATTGCAAGTAAGGTGGTACCGCGTGTAGACGTCCTTGCTTTGCAAAGGTGTCTTTTTAATTTTATTGAGAGAAAACAAAAAATTATAATATTATTATACGAGGAGAATAATTATGAAAAATTTATCAAGTGCTGAAATTCGGCAAATGTTTTTAGATTTTTTCAAATCAAAGGGACATTCGATTGAACCTAGTGCTTCTTTAGTACCAATAGATGACCCGACCTTATTATGGATTAATTCAGGAGTGGCTACCGTAAAAAAATATTTTGATGGTTCAGTCGTTCCTGATAACCCACGAATCGCCAATGCGCAAAAGTCAATCCGCACCAATGATATTGAAAATGTGGGACTGACTGCACGTCATCAAACAATGTTTGAAATGTTGGGAAACTTTTCTATAGGTGATTATTTTAAAGAAGAAGCCATCCATTTTGCTTGGGAATTTTTAACTTCGTCAGATTGGATTGGTTTTGATCCTAAGCGTCTATATGTGACAGTCTATCCTAAAGATGAAGAAGCCAAACGGATATGGCAAGAAGAAATCGGCCTTTCTAGCGATCATATCGTAGAAATTGAGGATAACTTTTGGGATATTGGTGCAGGACCAAGTGGCCCGGATACGGAAATTTTTTATGATCGAGGACAAAAATTTAATAATTTAGCCGAAGATGATCCTGAAAACTACGCTGGGGGAGAAAATGAACGCTATTTAGAAATTTGGAACCTAGTTTTTTCCGAATTTAATCATAAGCCAGAAAATACTTACGAACCGCTTCCCAGCAAAAATATTGATACGGGTATGGGATTGGAACGAATTGTTTCAGTTATACAAGATACACCAACAAATTATGAAACAGATTTATTTATGCCGATTATTGAAGAAATTGAAAAAATCAGTGGTCAAGTGAAGTATGGTCAAAAACAAGAAACAGATGTCTCTTTTAGAGTCATTGCTGATCATATTCGTGCTTTAGCATTTGCCATCGCGGATGGCGCTCTTCCTTCTAATGAGGGCAGAGGCTATGTATTACGTCGCTTGTTGCGACGGGCTGATATGCATGGTCAAAAATTACACATTAATCAAGCGTTTCTATATCAACTTGTTGCCACTGTGGGAAAAATCATGAATAGTTATTACCCTGAAGTGTTGCAACAACAAGCCTTTGTCGAAAAAGTGATTAAAAGTGAAGAAGAACGCTTTTACGAAACAATCAATGAAGGTATGGCAATCTTAGATCAGCTTCTTGCAAAAGAAAAAAATGAACAAACAAAAATGATCAGTGGTTCAGATATTTTCAAACTATATGATACTTATGGATTTCCGGTGGAGTTAACGGAAGAAATTGCTGAAGAATCAGGTTTTGGAGTAGATCATACTGGGTTTGAACGCGAAATGGAGGCACAAAGACAACGTGCGCGTAATGCTCGGAGCAAAGAACAATCAATGAAATTGCAATCTAGTTTGTTAACACAAATCGATGTTGACAGTGAATACGTTGGCTATTCCACTTTAGAAACAAAAAGTACATTAGCACTTTTGCTGCAAAACGATAGCTTTGTTGATGAGGTAAATAATGGGCAGGCAGAAGTAATTTTTTCTCAAACACCATTTTATGCTGAAATGGGTGGACAGGTTGCTGATACAGGCGTTATTATTAATCAAACTGGAGAAATTTGCGCTACAGTAAGAGACGTCCAAAAAGCACCTAAAGGACAATATTTACATCAGATTGAAGTAAAAAAAGAATTGCAAAAAGGTCAAGAATATACTCTGCAAGTTGATAAATACCGACATAATAGGATTATTAAGAACCATACAGCTACTCATTTACTGCACAAAGCTTTAAAAGAGGTCTTAGGTAGCCAATCGAATCAAGCAGGTTCATTAGTTGCTCCAGATCATTTACGATTTGATTTTACGCATTTTGGTCAAATTACGACTGAAGAACTCCAAAAAATGGAAAAGATTGTCAATGAAAAAATTTGGCAAGCTTTGCCTGTAACAACGATCGAAACTGATATTGATACGGCGAAAAATATGGGCGCTATGGCGCTGTTTGGTGAAAAATACGGTCATGAAGTTCGAGTTGTCAATATAGCAGACTGGTCGATTGAGCTTTGTGGTGGAAATCATGTGAAAAGCACTGAAGACATCGGCATTTTTAAAATTATTTCTGAATCTGGTATCGGCGCTGGTACCCGAAGAATTGATGCTGTAACCAGCAAAGAAGCTTATCAGCAGTTTAAAGAACAAGAAAATGAATTAGCAAAAGCGGCTGAAATATTAAAACTACCACGGATTAGCGAAGTGGTCGCTAAAACAGAGCAGTTGCAAGAACAACTTCAACAAATGCAAAAGGAAAATGAGAAATTATCTAGCAAGATGGCCAATCAACAAGCTGTCAATGTTTTTAAGGATATCAAATACGCAGGTAATCTTTCTTATATAGCCGCTCAGGTAAATGTAAAAGATATGAATCAACTACGTCAATTGGCAGATCAATGGAAACAACAAAATATCTCTGATGTACTTGTTTTGGCGACAGAAAGTAATGGAAAAGCGAATCTCTTAACTGCTGTTTCTAAAGAGACAATCGATAAAGGAATTAAAGCAGGTGATTTGATTAAAGCGATCGCACCTAAAGTTTCTGGTGGCGGCGGTGGTCGCCCGGACATGGCTCAGGCGGGTGGAAAAAACCCCGACGGTATTTCACAAGCACTAGAAGAAGCAGGTCGTTGGTTAGAAAATTAGGTTTAAAGTAGGTTGGAAAAAAGATTTATTTTCATTTTTCCAGCCTTTTCCTCCTTTTTAGTTGTTATTTTTAAGTATTTCAGGATACAATGTGGTTCTATCGTATGCCGCTTCATTTATTGATTTTTGCTATAATAAGGAGTTTGTGACAATGCTTGAGCATTTTGTAGAAAAAATGATAAAAAACAAGAATAGAGAAGAACAGCGCACAAAAGTTGGACAAATTGCTGGCGTGATAGGATTAGTTTCCAACATTGTTTTATTTTTGGGGAAATTTTCTATTGGATTTATTGCCAACTCTGTTTCAATTATGGCAGATGCAATCAACAGCTTATCCGATATGATCTCTTCAATTTTAACTTTGGTTGGTTTTAAAATCGCAGCCAAACCAGCAGACAAAGAACATCCTTATGGCCATGAACGTTTCGAATATATTAGTGGGTTAGCTGTTTCTTTTATCATCATGCTTGTGGGCGTGCAATTTTTACAAAGTTCTTTTAATAAAATTCTTGATCCAGAAAGTATCACATTTTCTGTTTTGATCTTTATTGTTTTACTCGCCTCAATTATCATCAAAATTTGGCAAGGAAAGATGTATGGAAAGCTTGCAAAAAAAATAGATTCACAGACACTACAAGCTTCAGGCAAAGATAGCTTAAACGATGTCTTTATAACCATTACAGTATTATTATCCGCCTTAGTTGAATACATCAGTGGTTGGCATATTGATGGCTTTGTTGGGTTTGTTTTAGCGCTTTATATTATTTATACTGGTATTAAAATGATTAAAGATTTTATTGATGAGTTATTAGGGAGTCGTCCTTTGGATTATGAAATACAGATCATGGAAGCACGCCTTGCAAATTATCCTTCAATTTTAGGTTATCATGATTTGTTAGTTCACAATTATGGCCCTCAAAGCAAATTTGCTTCGGTACATATTGAAGTTGACGCTTCTTGGGATTTAACTGATGCGCACCAAGTTATTGATATGATTGAAAAAGACTTTAAAGAAAATCTTGAGGTAGAACTTGTTTGTCACCTTGATCCAGTGGCTATTCATGATGATCAATATTTAAAGATCAATCAAGAATTGAACAATATTTTAGCTGACTTAAATCAAGGATTAAAAATGCATGACTTGCGCATAAAAAACCATAATGTATTACAGTTTGATTTGGTTATACCAGAAGGCATTACTGAAAATGAGAATCAGCTAGTAGAGGACATACGTCAATTAGTGATGAAAAGAATCGGAAATTATCACTTAGATGTAAGACTAGACCATAATTATTTACTATAGGGGGAAATAATGGATTTAAGAACAGACTTGGCTATTTTATATCAAATTATTTGGGGATTAATCCTTATTAATACAGTTGTCGCCTTTATTACTGTTTTTCGTCGACCGCGTTCAATTACCAGTATACTTGCGTGGATGATGACCTTGGTTTTTCTTCCGGGTTTGGGTTTTATTTTATACGCTTTTTGCGGTAGAGGGATTGACAGAGAAACTGTTTACTTATTTAGTGAGCAACATCAAAAAAGAATCAGAGAGATCAACAAAATGATTGAAAAGAACAATCAGTACTATCCTCCTAAAACTTATCCATATGAAGCGGATTTGTTAAAACAATACTTTGCCGGAATGGACGAGTCTCCTTTAACAAGGGGAAATCATGTTGAATTTTTTACTGATGGTGAGCAAAAATTTTCTCATTTATTTGAAGATATAAGAAGAGCAAAAGATAATGTTCATGTAGAATACTATGCTTTTTTTAACGATGAAATCGGCAATGCTTTTTTAGACTTGTTGGTAAAAAAAGCCAGAGAAGGTGTAGAGGTTCGCTTGGTATTTGACCCTTGGGGTGGTCGAACGAACGTCCGATTTTTTAAACCTTTGCAAGAGGCTGGAGGCAAAGTCATTCCCTTTATCACTTCAAGAAACTTGATTCGCAAAACACGTTTAAACTATCACTTGCATCGCAAAATTGTTGTCATTGATGGTGAAATCGGCTGGACCGGTGGCTTTAATGTTGGAGATCAATATGTGGGGACAACGGAAAAATTCGGCTATTGGCGCGATACGCATGCCAGAATTGTGGGTACAGCTTCTTTTTCCTTACAAGAGATATTTATCCGCGATTGGAATGCTTCGATAAAAAATAAAAAAGATTTATTAGAATACGAAGAATCTTATTTCGTGCTTCCAACACAAGATGATAATGTGGATGTTCCTATGCATGTGGTGGCTGATGGCCCTGAGTCAATAGAACAAGTTATTGAAGGCGGCTTTATTAAAACGATTGTAGCGGCTAAAGAAAGGGTCTGGATTCAAACGCCATATTTGATTCCGGATGACTCAATGACCAGTGCACTACAGGTTGCACTTCGTTCTGGCGTAGATGTGCGAATCATGATCCCTTGCATGCCAGACCATCCATTTATTTATCGCGCGACGCAATATTATGCCAATTTGTTTCAAAAACTTGGTACTAAAATTTATATTTATGAAGGCGGCTTTATTCATGCCAAAACTTTGCTTGCTGATGATACGATTGCTTCTTTTGGTACAACAAATCAGGATATCAGAAGCTATGAACTCAACTTTGAAGTGAGTGCTTTTGCTTATGATGAAAAGGTGAATAAAGAACTTGCGACAATCTTTGAAGAGGATATGAAACATTCTACTTTATTAACACAAGAAATGATCAAACAACAATCGTATTGGCTGAAGTTTAAACAAAATTTCTCTCGTTTACTTTCACCGATCCTCTAATTGTATGGCTTTTTGTAACCCTTGTCTGGCTAAATGATCAGCCCCCTTATTTTTACTTTCGGGAATCCATTGAATAAGTAGTAGAGGAAAATTTGTTAATTTTTCTTGAATTTCAACCAAGTATTTTTTGAAATCTCGGTTTTTTGTATAGTCTTTCTGCACAGTTTGCGCTAAAATTTTACTATCTGTATAGACAAGAATTGTTTGTGTATGCAAGCCTCGTTTATATAAATCATCCAGCAAGTGGCTAAACACGGCAAACTCCGCTTGATGATTGCTTAGCTGAGTGAGAGCAAAAGATTCTTGTTCGTAGATATCTTCTCCTAAAAGGACAATGCCACCGCCGCTTGGCCCCGGATTCCCTTTGGTTGAAGCGTCAATATAAGATTTTATCATTTATAAACCTCCTACAAATACTGTTCAAGTAATTTGATTATAATATACAGAATTCTTAAATGATAGATGAAAGGAGAGCCACTTGAAAAATTATAAAATTCGCTGGCAACCAGAACGTTCTCTTGCTATTATTTATTGGTCAGTGACCCTTATATTTTTATTTTTAAGTCTGACATTTATTTTAGAACGTGCTGAAGTACATTGGAAAAGTATGCTTTTTATGGTAATATTTCTACTTCTTTTTTATTTAGGCTATCGACGAGCGATTATCGTTCATAAAAATGGCTTACAAATAAATTATGCTCGTTTTTGGAAAACTGATTACTTACCGTTTAATCAGATTGAATCTATCCAAATTTCTGTTAATTTTGTAACCATTAACCTAAAAAAACAAAAACTGGAATTAAGCTTACGTAAAAAGCAAGTAAAATTATTTTGGAAACTATTACCAAAAGAAGTAACTGTGTATTCAAAATAAGTAAAATCAAACGCACATGAAGTGTTTTTAATTGAGCTATGAAAGAAGGTAAAATTCATGTTATCAGATATTGAAATTGCACAACAAAGTAAGCTTTCTTCAATTACAAAAATCGCTGAAAAATTAGGAATCTCTTCGGAGTCTATCGAACTATTTGGCAACGATAAAGCAAAAGTTTCTTTAAAGGAAGAGGATAAAGCTTCTTTAGGAAAACTTATTTTAGTAACTTCTATTAATCCGACCCCAGCCGGCGAGGGCAAGACGACTGTTTCTATCGGATTAGCAGATCGTTTGAACCAATTACATAAAAATGCTGTTTTAGCTTTAAGAGAGCCATCATTAGGTCCTGTTATGGGTTTAAAAGGTGGCGCTACGGGTGGTGGTTATTCACAAGTTTTGCCTATGGAAGATATCAATTTACATTTTACTGGAGATATTCATGCTATTACTACAGCTAACAACGCGCTTTCGGCTTTTATCGATAATCATATCCATCAAGGAAATGAGTTAGGGATTGACCCCCAACAAATTATCTGGAAAAGATCTTTAGATCTAAACGATCGGGCTTTACGAAATACCCTCGTAGGGTTAGGAAATAAAGCACAAGGCGTCCCTCGGCAAGAAGGCTTTGACATTACAGTAGCAAGTGAAATCATGGCTGTTTTGTGTTTAGCTAGCGATCTCTCGGATTTAAAAGCTCGTCTAGCTCGCATTGTGATTGGCTATACTTATCAAAAAGAACCTGTGACGGTGCAGGATTTGCAAGTCGAAGGGGCTTTAGCTCTTTTATTAAAAGAGGCCATGAAGCCTAATTTAGTACAAACCATCGAACAAACGCCTGCTTTTATTCATGGCGGACCGTTTGCTAATATTGCCCATGGATGTAATAGTGTCGTTGCCACTAAAACTGCTTTACGTTTAGGTGATTATGTGGTAACAGAGGCCGGATTTGGCGCTGATTTAGGTGCGGAGAAATTTTTGGATATTAAAGTTCCTAATTTAGAAAAATCACCTGATGTGGTAGTAATGGTTGCTACTGTTCGCGCTTTAAAAATGCACGGGGGAGTAGCCGTTGATCAGTTAAATAAAGAGAACTTGCCTGCCTTGGAAAAAGGATTCGCTAATTTGAAAAAACATATCCAAAATATGCAAAGTTTTGGCTTACCTGTAGTCGTAGCGATCAATGAATTTGCTTTTGATCAAGAGAGCGAACTTTCTTTATTACAAACACTGTGTCAAGCAGTTGGAGTTAAAGCCTTACGAAGTTCTACTTGGGCTAATGGTGGACTTGGTGCTAAAGAATTAGCAAGTACAGTGGTGGATACGATCGCAGATAAAAAAGCAAAATATAGGCCACTTTATCAAAATCAACTTCCTGTAGAAGATAAAATCAAAAAAATCGCGCGCAATATTTACGGAGCAAAAAATGTGTTTTTCGAGAAAAATGCCAGAAAACAACTGGAAGATATCAAGACATTAGGTTGGGATCAATTACCGGTCTGTATTGCTAAAACCCAGTATTCACTTTCTGACGATGCCAGCTTGTTGGGTGTACCTAAAGACTTTGATTTAACGGTACGAGAAATCAGTCCTAAGATAGGCGCTGGCTTTTTGGTAGTATTAACAGGAAATGTGTTGACCATGCCGGGTCTTCCAAAAAGACCCGCAGCTTTAGATATGGATGTTGATGAAAAGGGAAATGCTAGTGGTTTGTTTTAACATACTTTAAATGATAAATACTGTCAAAATATAAAGGAGGGTTCACAAATGGGAGCGCGCGCGGACGCTTTTTTAAGCAGCTTTAATCGGATTGAAAAATGGTTAAATGACCAGTTAGATAATCCACAAAATATGGGTTTTAATCAAATGGTACGTAGACTAAGCAACCGCGAAGAATTGCCGGTAAAAACTTACGAAAATGATTTACTGCAAATTTCGCAATTACGTAATGCGATCGTCCATGAACAAATCGACGATGATTTCGTGATCGCTGAGCCGAACCAATGGATTTTAGATCGTATTAAAAAAATTGAAGCGGCATTAATACAACCAGAAACTGTTATCCCTCGTTTTGCCAAAAACGTGACAGGTTTTGAACAAGATATACCGATTATTGAATTACTAAAGATTGTGGCAGATAAACGTTATTCGCAATTTCCCTTGTATGAAAAAGGGGATTTTCAAGGATTGATTACCTTAAAAGCATTAGGTTATTGGTTTGCTAAGGAAAGAGTCAAGGGTAAAATTGACTTAAAAAATCGTACGGCAAAAGACCTGATTATTACTGACGGAAAACAAACGAATTTTGCTTTCGTGGCTAAAGACACCACGATCAATGAAGTCGAACAAAAATTTCGAAATAATGGATTGTTAGATGCTGTTTTTATTACTAAAGATGGCAATCCTAATGGTAATTTACTAGGGATCGTTCGTCCCCGTGATATCTTTTAAATTTTAAGAAATGAGGAAAAGTGATTGCTAACCATCTTTTTTGTGTTAAGTATAATAGTTATCAGTCTTGATCAATGGCTAAAATTGTGGACGGTTGCTAATCTAGGTATTGGCGAAAGTCAAAATGTAATTGAACACTTCTTTTCGTTAAACTACGTTCAAAATACTGGGGCTGCGTGGAGTATCTTAGAAGGAGAAACAACTTTTTTTACAATCATTACAATTGTTGCCGTTACTGTTGTTATTTACTTAATGATTCGTTATCGTAATGACAGTAAATTTTTAAACTTAGGGCTTGCCTTGGTACTTGCAGGAGCGGTGGGAAATTTTATCGACCGTATCCGTTTAGGCTATGTTGTAGATATGATACAAGTAGATTTTATCCAATTTCCTATTTTTAATATCGCGGATTGTTCTTTAGTCATAGGAGTTATTTGTATCTTTATTTATACAATATTTGAAGATCGTTTGAAAGGAAAAAATCATGTCGGATAAATTAGAAATTACAATTACAAAAGAGCAAGGACGGATTGACAAGGTATTATCAGAAAAGCTACCTTCTTATAGTCGGTCACAGATCCAACAGTGGTTAAAAGATGGTTTGGTTCTTTTAAACAATCAACAAGTAAAAGCAAATTATAAAGTAAGAGCTGAAGATCATTTTATTATAAATATTCCCGAAGAAAAAACATTAGATATTAAAGCTAGCGATATCCCACTTGATATTGTTTATCAAGATCAGGATGTGGCAGTGGTTAATAAGCCGCAAGGTATGGTAGTCCATCCTTCCAAGGGACATCCTGATCATACCTTGGTAAATGCTTTATTATTCCATTTAGATCACTTATCAAGTATTAATGGTGTGATACGGCCAGGGATTGTCCACCGTATTGATAAGGATACTTCAGGACTTTTAATGGTAGCTAAAAATGATCATAGTCATGCTTCATTAGCCCAACAGCTACAAGATAAAACAACTTTGCGGGAATATACAGCATTAGTACATGGTAATATTAAACATCAGAAAGGAACGATCACAGCACCTATCGGTCGTTCTAAAACGAATCGCCAGATGCAAGATGTGGTTGAAGATGGGAAACCTGCAGTGACTCATTTTACGGTGTTAGAACACTTTACAGATTTTACTTTGATTAAGTTACAGTTGGAAACCGGAAGAACACATCAGATCCGTGTGCATATGAAATATATTGGCTATCCTATTGCAGGAGATCCAGTCTATGGTCCCAAAAAAACTTTAGCGGGTAACGGACAATTTTTGCATGCGGGTGTTATTGGTTTTAATCATCCGGTAACTGATCAATGGATGACTTTTGAAGCCGCTTTGCCGGAAATCTTTCAAAAAACTTTAGCGAATTTAGAAAAACCAATTGATTTTTGAAATAAATAACTGTATAGTTGAACCAATAAAATTTCATAACTTATCCTTTAAGTTAGTCCCGTGAGGCTAAAAAGGACGTGATAAAATAGACAAAGAAGAGCAAATTTTTCATTGTTGAATTTTAATATACTTTTTTAACCATCAGTGTATACTCACTCCTGCCTCTAACGGGTAGGAGTTTTTTTATGTTTAAAAAATGGGAGGGTGTCATATGGCAAAAAAAGAAGTGATTAATGAAGTGACGATGAAACGCGCGCTCACTAGGATTACTTATGAAATTATCGAAAGAAATTATGATATCGATCGCTTGGTACTTATTGGTATAAAGACAAGGGGCATTTATATTGCTCAACGTATTGCTCAACGTTTGCAACAATTAGAAAATGTTGAGGTACCTGTGGGAGCTTTGGATATTACTTTGTATCGAGACGATAAAAGAAATCAATCAGGGCAACCAGAATTACACGATTCTGATATTCCAGAAGATTTGGAAGGAAAAGAAGTAATTGTTGTCGATGATGTATTATTTACGGGGCGTACGATTCGTGCTGCGCTAGATGCTATTATGGATTTTGGTCGTCCACAAAAAATCGCCTTAGCCGTTTTGGTCGATCGGGGGCATCGAGAATTACCGATCCGAGCTGATTTTGTTGGGAAAAATATCCCTACTTCTTCAGCAGAAGAAATTATTGTTGAAATGATGGAGACAGATGGTACAGACCGCATTTTAATCAATAAAAAAGGAGAACAGTAATGGCAGAAAAAAATGAATTTCGTAATCCAGACGCAATTTTAGATATTAAAGATCGGCCCAAATTTTTGCCTTGGATTGGTCTTAGCTTACAACATTTATTTACGATGTTTGGTGCAACAGTATTAGTTCCAATATTAGTCGGCCTTGATCCAAGTATCGCTTTATTTAGTTCGGGCGTAGGCACACTTTTATATATTCTAATCACCAAAGGAACCGTACCTGCTTATTTAGGTAGTAGTTTTGCTTTTATTACAGCTATTCAGTCATTAATGGGAAGCAGTGGTTATCCAGCTGTTGCGCAAGGAATTATCTATTCTGGGATCGTTTATCTGATTGTAGCTTTTATTATCGCAAAAGCCGGTTCTGATTGGATCGATGAAGTTTTACCACCGATCGTTGTAGGACCTGTGATTATGGTTATCGGTTTAGGGCTAGCGCAAAATGCTGCTGAAAATGCAATGTTTAATGAAGGAAATTATGATGCCAAGTACTTTTTAGTTGCCTTGGTTACCTTAGCTATTACGATCTTTTTCAATATGTTTTTAAAAGGATTTTTGAGTCTAATTCCGATTTTATTAGGGATTATTGGCGGCTATTTGTTTGCCTTAGTCGTAGGGATTGTTGACCTGGAAGCAGTAAAAGCTGCGCCATGGTTTCAAGTACCTGACTTTCAGTTCATGTTTGTTGATTATAACTTTCATTTTTCTCTAGCTGCTTTAATTAGTATGGCACCGATCGCTTTTGTAACAATGACTGAACATATGGGACACTTGATGGTATTAAGTAAAACGACAAAACGCGATTTTTTCAAATCACCGGGCTTGAAAAAAACTTTATTTGCTGATGGACTTTCGACCATTATTGCCGGTTTTATTGGGGGCCCTCCAACCACAAGTTATGGAGAAAATATCGGCGTTTTAGCAATCACTAAAGTCCATAGTGTGTTTGTTCTTGGCGGAGCCGCCTTACTAGCTGTATTGTTTAGCTTTGTGGGAAAAATAAGTAGTTTAATTTATAGTATTCCCACACCAGTCATCGGCGGTATCAGCTTCTTATTATTTGGTGTAATTGCTTCTAGTGGATTACGTATCTTAATTGACAATCAAATCGATTTTGATAAAAAACGTAATTTGATGATCACTGCAGCAGTTTTAGTGATTGGTATCGGCGGGGCATACTTGAAAATAGGCAGTTTCGAATTAACTAGTATGGCCTTAGCGACTGTTATTGGGATTATTTTAAACTTGGTGTTACCTGTAAAAGCTAGAAGTGAAGAATAAGGAGGTCAGCGTATGATCGCTCGCTCTGAAAGCGTCAGTTTTAACGATTGAAGCATTGTCTGATCAGGAAGTTATGGGATTGATCCATCGGGGACAAGCCTTTAAGAATGGGGAAGTATGGCGTCCAGAAAAAAAGCAATATTTCGCCGCTAATCTCTTTTTTGAGAGTAGCACGCGAACGCATAAAAGCTTTGAAGTTGCCGAAAAAAAACTAGGGATCGATGTGATAGACTTTGCCACTGCTACAAGTTCAGTACAAAAAGGAGAAACACTTTATGATACAGTTTTAACCATGTCAGCTATTGGGGTTGATTGTGTGGTTATACGACACAGTGATGAAAATTACTATGATGCCTTGATTCAAAGTCCTACGATCCAATGTAGTGTTATTAACGGCGGTGATGGCAGTGGTCAACATCCTACACAGTGCTTATTAGACTTGATGACAATTTATGAAGAATTTGGATCTTTTAAGGGGTTGAATGTAGCGATTGTTGGAGATATCACCCATTCTAGAGTCGCGAAATCAAACATGCAAATGCTCAAGCGTTTAGGGGCGCATGTTTATTTCTCTGGACCTAGACAATGGTATGATGAGACTTTTGATGTTTATGGTACTTATTTACCTTTGGATGAATTAATAGGTAAAATGGATGTATTGATGATGCTACGTGTTCAACATGAGCGTCATGATCCCAACGAAAGTTTCTCAAAAGAAGTGTATCATAAGAAATTTGGTTTAACAGATGATCGTGCCAAGAAAATGAAAGAGCAGGCCATTATAATGCATCCAGCTCCGGTAAATCGAGATGTTGAAATTGCGGATTCATTAGTAGAAGGGCTACAATCAAGGATCGTTAGGCAGATGACAAATGGCGTATATGTCCGAATGGCTATATTAGAAGCTATCTTACATGGAAAAGCATAATTAGCTTATTATAAAGGAGGGCAAGATGATGGATTTATTAATCAAAAATGCTTGTATGATTATCCATGATAATCAATTGAATGCAGTAGCAATATGGATCAAAGACGAAAGGATTCATGCAATTGGCAAAAATTTCGATGAAGGTTCGTTCGAACAAATCATTGATGCGAAAAACCAGCTAGTGACACAAGGTTTAGTAGATGTTCATGTCCATCTTAGAGAGCCCGGATTTACTTATAAAGAAACGATCAAAACGGGAAGTTTGGCAGCTAGTCGTGGAGGTTTTACTACGATTTGTGCCATGCCTAATTTAGAACCTGTACCTGATACTATTGAGAAATATAATCAAGTACAAGAGTTGATTTCTCAAAGTGCAGTCAATCATGTGCTCCAATATGCTCCGATCACTAAAAACTTACGAAGTGAGGATTTAGTAGATCAAGCAGCTTTAAAAAATGCTGGGGCATTTGCTTTTACTAATGATGGTGTGGGCGTTCAAAAGGCTGGTACCATGTATTTGGCAATGAAAGAAGCAGCAAAAAATCAGCGCGCAATCGTGGCCCACACTGAAGACGAATCACTACTTTTTAATGGTGTTATGCATAAGGGAGAGAAGGCGGATGAATTAGGCTTAGCTGGTATTATGAGCGCTGCAGAGTCTTCACAAATTGCTCGTGATTTACTTTTAGCGGAGGAAACCGGCGTCCATTATCATGTTTGTCATGTTTCTTCAAAAGAAAGCGTGCGGGTGATCCGAGAAGCTAAAAAAGCAGGGATCCAGGTTAGCTGTGAAGTTTGTCCTCATCATTTATTATTTGCTGATGAAGACATCCCTAAAAACCACGGCTACTGGAAAATGAACCCGCCATTAAGAGCTAGAGAAGATCAAAATGCACTTATCGAAGGTTTACTAGATGGTACAATCGATTGCATCGCGACTGATCATGCGCCTCATAGTTTTGCGGAAAAAAACCAAGATTTTAATCATTCTCCTTTTGGTATTGTAGGCTCAGAATATGCTTTTCAATTAATTTATACTGCCTTTGTTAAAAAAGGGATCTTTACCCTGGCTCAAGTGATCGATTGGATGGCAATTAAACCGGCGGCGTTGTTTGGTTTAACGGTTAATCGTTTGAATGTTGGTGATCCCGCGGATTTAGCAATATTTGATATTGAGCATAGTTACACCGTCGATGAGAAAAAGTTTTTATCAAAAGCAGAGAATACGCCATTTATTGGCAGAGAACTTTTTGGAGATACCCTTTATACACTGGTAAATGGAAAAATTGTTTGGCAAGGTGGGAATCAAAATGGATCGTTGGCTAATTTTAGATGATGGCACTTGTTTTGAAGGTAAAGGATTTGGTGCCCAATTAAACGTTTTTGGCGAAATTGTTTTTAGTACGAGTATGACTGGCTATCAGGAGACGATCACCGATCAAAATTTTAACGGACAAATTATTACTTTTACCTATCCAGTAATCGGCAATGTCGGGATTAATCGGGATGACTATGAGTCCCTTTCGCCGGCTTGTAAAGGAATCGTAGTAAAAGAGTATCCTCGTCTGGCAAGTAATTGGCGTTATCAGATGTCACTTTCTGAATTTTTGGCTAGAAGAAATATTGCTGGTATCGCCGGGATTGATACACGTGCATTAATGCATAAAATCCAGCGCTCTGGTACTATGAAAGCTAGTATCGTAGATTCTGGAGATACTTTTACACATGCTTATGATCAATTAAAAGCCAATGTATTACCCACAAATCAAGTAGAACAAGTTTCTACACAAAAGCCTTACCCAAGTCCAGGGACAGGACACAATGTAGTGATTATTGATTTAGGATTAAAACATAGTATTATGCGAGAGTTAGCTAAGCGTAATTGTAACTTGACCGTTATGCCACATGATAGTTTAGCTGAAGAAATCTTAGAATTAGCACCTGATGGTCTTGTTTTAACGAACGGTCCAGGAGATCCTAAAAGTATTCCTGATGTAATAGAAAAAATCCGCCAAATTCAAGGAAAAATTCCTATTTTTGGGGTGGGTTTAGGGCAGCAGTTATTCGCTTTAGCTAATGATTGTGATACTTATCAGATAAGTTTTGGACATCACGGACAAAATTACCCAGTGAAAGAAAAAGCGACTGGGCGTATTGATATGAGCTCACAAAGTCATAGCTTTGCTGTTAAAAAAGATTCCTTAGATAGAAAAAGACTTTTAGTGACTCATTACAACATAAACGATGGTAGTATTGAGGGGTTAAAACATCGTCGTTATCCAGCCTTTACCGTGCAATTTAATCCAGACGCTGCACCAGGACCTCACGATACTTTACATGTATTTGATGAATTTATCGAAATGATGGACGCACAAAAAGGAGCGGTTTAGCTTTGCCAAAAAGAACAGACATTAAAAAAATATTGATCATCGGTTCAGGCCCGACTGTTATTGGTCAAGCTGCCGAATTTGATTATACCGCCACACAAGCTTGTATCGCTTTAAAAGAAGAGGGTTATGAAACGGTCGTGGTTAATTCAGATCCTGCGACGATTATGACAGATAAAGAAAATGCCGATCATATTTATATTGAGCCTGTAACCACAGAATTTCTCTCGCGCGTGCTAAGAAAAGAATTACCAGATGCCATCTTGCCGACTTTTGGCGGGCAAACTGCTTTAAATCTTGCAGGTGAGTTGGTCGCTTCAGGTATTTTAACTGAGTTAAATATAGAAATTCTTGGAACAAAAAATTCAGTGATTGAACAAACAGAAGATCCAGATCTACTTAAAAAATTATTAACTTCATTAAATCAACCTGTACAATCTTTACAAGTGGTTACTACAGAAAAAGAAGCGCTTGCTTGTGCAAATGAAATAGGTTATCCAGTTTTTGTACGACCTTTATTAACCTTAGCAGGGGCAGCTAGTGGTATTTGTTATAACGAACACAGACTTAAGCAATGTATAGCAGAAGGTCTTAATTTATCACCTGCTGGACAATGTATAGTTGAACAAAGTTTAAGTGGCTTTAAGGAAATTGAATTTGAAGTTTTACGCGATTCTGCAGACAATGCTTTAGCGGTTGGAAATATAGAAAATTTTGACCCGGTAGGCATTCATAGTGGAGATTCCCTAGCTTTTGTTCCTAGTCAAACTTTAACTGATCATGAATACCAATTATTGCGTGATGTTTCACTACAAATTATTCATGCGTTAAAAATCAATGGCAGCTGTCATGTGCGTCTTGCGCTTGATCCTCAAAGTTTTGACTATTATGTATTAGATATTAATACACGTTTAACTCGTTCAAGTGTACTCATCGGTAAGGCAACAGCTTATCCAATTGCCAGAATTGCGGCAAAAGTTGCTATAGGCATGTCCTTAGCTGAGATAAAAAATCCAATGACAGAAATGACTTCTGCTAATTTTGAACCTAGTTTGGATTATGTCGTGACCAAGATTCCGCGTTGGCCATTTGATTTAAGAAAAAGCGCACAATGTCAATTGAATACGCAGATGAAGTCTGTAGGTGAAGGAATGGCTTTAGGACGAAATCTAGAAGAGTCGTTATTAAAAGCAATCCAATCATTGGCTGATACTTCTCATATCGAGCTTGTCTCTTTAAAACAACTCACTGATGATGATTTAACACAAAAAATCGTGCATGCACAAGAAGATCGCTTATTTGCTTTAGCTGAGAGCCTACGTCGAGGTTATAATACGATTGAGGAACTGGCAGAAATCACAAAGATTGATTTGTTATTTTTGGACAAGATCGCTCATATTGTAGAAATCGAAAGTCTATTAAGCGAAAGAAAAGATGATTTTGATGTGTTAAAAGTTGCTAAGCAAAACGGTTTTTCTGATCAAAAGATTGCACAATTATGGCATACTGAAAAAGAAAAAATTCTGCATTTTAGAAAGCAGCAAGGTCTCTCTGCCGTATTTAAAATGGTGGATAGCTGTGCAGGTGAATTTATCGCTAAAAGACCTTATTTTTATAGAAGCTATGAAACAGAAAACGAAAGTAGCAGTAAACAAAAACCTGCAATTTTACTTTTAGGAGCCGGTCCTATTGGCATTGGACAAGGTCTTGAATTTGATTATGCTAATGTCCAGGCTATAAGTGCTGTACAACAAGCTGGTTATGAGGCAATCGTTATTAACGATAATCCTAGCAGTCTATCTACCGATTTTATGATCGCAGATAAATTATATTTTGAACCACTCACTTCTGAAGCAGTATACGATATCGTCGAACAAGAAAAACCGGTGGGTGTTATAGGACAATTCGGAGGTACATCAACTTATCGCTTAAGTGAAGAACTTGCTGAATTAGGGATCAATTTATTAGCTATGGACTTAAACAAATTACAAGAGATAAAAGATCCGCTAAAATTTGATAGGATGTTAAAAACACTAGAAATAAATCCGCGGCAAAGACAGGTCGTTTCTACAGAAAAAGAAGCACTTGCTAGCGTTGAATCGATGGGCTTTCCTATTGCTATACGTTCCTATGATTTATTCAATGAGGATAATGTGCGTCGTGTTGATGAAAAAGAAACACTTGCTGTTGGTTTAAACTATTTGAAACACAAGGGGGATAGCCCACTACTAGTGGTTGAAAACTATACTTCTGTTAGAGAATGTGAGGCTGACATTATTTATGACGGTAGCACCATCTTTATAGCTGGTATTACCGAATATATCGAGCGATCAGATGTACATTCTGGAGATTCAATCACAGTTTATCCAGCGCAAACTTTTTCTAAAGAAGTTTTACAAAAAGTTGAAGTCTATAGTAAACAGATAATAAAGCATCTTGATTTAATCGGTGTTATGAACATTCAATTTGTCATTTCTGAAAACCAAGTATATGTGAACAGGGTGTTGCCATATGCGAGTCGCTCGCTTCCATTTTTGAGTAAGATTAAAAAAGTCCCGCTAGTACAAATTGCAACAAGGGTGATTTTAGGTGATAAGCTGGAGGATATGGAGTATAATATGTCTTTAGCTAGCAAGGAGTTTTATGTGAAAGCACCCGTTTTTTCCTTAACAAATTTAGTAGCTACTGATAGTTACTTAAAACAGGAAATGAAATCTACTGGCACAGTGATGGGATCAGATATAAGCTTAGAGAAAGCTCTATATAAAGCTTTTGCGGCGGCTGGTTTAGCTATTCCGGAATTTGGGTCCGTGTTATTTACTGTAGCAGATAAAGATAAGGAAATGGCTTTGCAGTTAGCACAAAGCTTTTCTGAAGTAGGCTTTAATATCACCGCAACACAAAAAACTGCAGAATACTTTGATGACCATGGTTTAAAAGTACGTAAATTAGCGAAATCGTCTACTAAAAATGAACAGACAATATTCGAACGTTTAGAAAATGGCCACATTCAAATGATTATCAATACGGTAAGACCCAATCGTCAAAACGTTTCTTATAATAGTCTTGCAATTTTTCGCAAGGCCGTAGAGCAAGGTGTTGCTGTATTTACTTCATTAGATACTGTAGTCGCTATTTTAAAAGTGATTCAATCCAGGTCATTTTCAACGAAAGAAGTTTAACAATGGTAAAATAACAGGGTAGAGAGGATAGAGAAAATGATTGAACGTCCAATAATTGCTTTAGATTTTTCTTCTAAAGCTGAAATCAAGACTTTTTTAAATAAATTCCCGCAAGATGAATCTCTTTTTGTTAAAGTGGGCATGGAAATTTTTTACCAAGAAGGTCCTGCTATTGTTGAGTGGCTCAAAAAAGCTGGACATGATATTTTCTTAGATTTAAAATTACATGATATACCCAATACAGTACAGCGGTCAATGATAGGTTTAGCTAAAATAGGGGTAGCTATTACAACTGTACAGGCAGCTGGCGGGAATCAGATGATGCAAGCAGCCAGACAAGGACTAGATAGCGGAACACCTGCAGGTCAAACACCGCCTCAAGTAATTGCTGTCACTCAGTTGACTTCAACAAGCCAAGCGCAGATGCAAAAAGAACAATTAGTACAAGCAAGTTTAGAAGAAAGTGTACTCCATTATGCTAAAGGCGCACAGCAAGCTGGTTTGGACGGTGTGGTTTGTTCAGCTTGGGAAGCACAAAAAATTCATGATGTAACTTCTGAAAATTTCATGTGCCTAACACCCGGAATCCGACCATACGGAAAAGCTGCAGATGATCAAAAAAGAGTAGTTTCACCTAGTAAGGCTTACTTAATGGGCGCTAATGCGATTGTAGTGGGAAGACCTATTACCTTAGCTGATGATCCTTATAAGGCTTATCAAAACATTAAAATAGATTGGAATGACATAGCAGATGAATAATAGCGAAAAAACAATTGCGCAAAATTTGTTAGATATTGAGGCGGTTTTTTTAAGCCCCAATCAGCCATTTACTTGGGCTAGTGGTATAAAAAGTCCAATTTATTGTGATAATCGTATCACAATGAGTTATCCTAAAGTAAGAAAATTAATTGCTACTGAACTCGCTAAAAAAATTAAAGAACAATTTCCTGCTACGCAAGTCATTGCGGGCACTGCAACAGCGGGTATCCCGCATGCAGCTTGGGTGGCTGATATTTTGGATTTACCGATGATTTATATTCGTAGCAAGAAAAAAGATCACGGGAAAACCAATCAAATTGAAGGAAAAATAGCAAAAGGGCAAAAGGTTGTTGTCATCGAAGATTTGATTTCAACAGGTGCTAGCGTTTTGGAAGCTTGTCATGCAGCCAAAAATGAAGGGGTTGAGGTATTAGGTGTGGCAGCGATTTTTACCTATGAGTTGCAAAGTGGAAAAGATAACTTTAAGGAAAATAATATGCCGCTTATCACATTGACCAATTATTCTACTTTAATCAATACAGCTTTAGCTGAAAATTATATTGAAGAAAACGAGTTACAGTCATTACAAGCTTGGAAAAAAGACCCTGATCATTGGGCGAAAATGGAATAGAATTTTCTTTATTTTATAAAAGAAAGTTGGTAAAATTTTATTTATTAGACAAAAAGTAAAATAAAGAAAGGAATTCTTTTATGTCACAAATCTGGAGTTATAGAGGAAATACTGGACCAGAGTTTTGGCCTGAACTTTGTAAAGAATTTTATACAGCAGCTCAATTTCCCTTGCAATCACCGATTTCATTATCTTATGAAGAAACACAAACTTTAGAAGAAGCACTTAAATTTACTTACGTTGAACAAAACGTTTATGTGCAAAAAATAAACGAAACGATGCATTTTGTTCCCGTAGACGCAGCAAGTTTTGTTGATTTTGCCCAGAATCGTTACTATTTAACAGATATTCATTTTCATATGCCTAGTGAGCATGTAATCAGTAAACAACAAGCACCTTTAGAGTTTCATTTGGTGCATAAAGATGAAGATGGAAAGCCCCTAGTTTGTGCTGTACTTTTTGATTTAGTTGAAGATGAAGACAAAAAATGTAATAACGGCAAGTTGATATTAGAGGCTGATAAAGGTAAAGAACAATCACTAAATCCTGAGATTTTTTTGCCGGAAAATATCACTTATTTTCATTATGAAGGTTCACTTACAACACCACCCACAGAAGGGCCCGTTCAGTGGTTTGTTTTTGATCAAATAGGCGTAATGAGCCGCTCTTTGATCGAAGATTTTAAAACCAGTCTTTTACCTAATAATCGTCCTTTGCAAAATAAAAATCAACGTCCCATTTTTTATAAAAAATAAGAAAACCACTAAAGCTTGATGTGAATGATCAGGCTTTAGTGGTTTTCTTATTTTATTCTTTTTTTAATTGATCGATATCCGCTTTACTAGGAGTAACAAAATAAGTACTTTGGTTTTCATAAATAACAAAGCCGGGCTTAGCTCCGTTAGGTTTTCTGATGTGTTTTACTTGAACCATATCCACTGGCACTGAAGAAGAAAAACGATATTTAGAAAAGTAAGCTGCCAGTTTAGCCGCTTCTATAATCGTCTCTTCGGTAGGATCAGCACTTTGAATAATCACATGCGAACCTGGAATATCTTTAGCATGTAACCAATGATCGGTTTTTTTGGCAGATTTCATGGTCAAACGATCGTTTTGTAAATTATTTTTTCCGACCAAAATTGGCGTTCCATCGCTTGCAAGAAAGTGTTCAGGTTGAGACTTTTTCTCTTGTTTTTTCTTCTTCTTACTAGGGGACTTAATATAACCTTGTGTAGTCAATTCTTCTCTAATTAATTTTAAATCGGTAGGAGAAGCTAGTTCAATTTGTGCCATGACTGATTCTAAATAAGCCAATTCATCCTTGGCATCCTTGATTTGTTGTCCGACAACTTTGACAGCATTGCGTAACTTTTGATAGCGTTGAAAGTATTTTTGTGCATTTTGGCTAGGCGAAAGAGCAGGATCTAAAGAAATCATAAGTGGTTGATTTTCATTATAATAATTAGCTAGTTCAACTTGATCTTTGCCCCGAGGCACTTGATTCATAAATGTGGTTAAAAGTTCGCCTTTTTGTCGAAATTCTTCTGCATTTTGGGAATCTGCCAATGTTTTCTCACGTTTTTTAAGTTTTGTTTGATTGCGTTTAATCTCATTTTCAACTCTTTTAATCAAAAAGTTCCCTTGCTGTTTCACCCGATCTCTTTCTGCTTTTTCTATATAAAAAGAATCTAACAATTGACTTAAGCTAGGATAAGTATCCTGTTCAATTTGTTGCTGTGCTAAATGATGATAAACAATAGGGGTAAAAAATTCCTTTTTTTCGGTCTTTGTATAAGTAGGTTGTGTATATTGCGTTAATTCCGTGAAAAAGTCAGACCATACCGCGATTTTTTCATTGGGTTTTTCGTTTAAGCGAAAAGCTAGTTCGTTAGCTGTATCTCGACCTAAACCTTGAAATTGGGTTTGCAGCGCTTTTCCTGTTACTTCCTCGAGCGTTGAAATTCGATCAAAGATCTGGGTATCATCTGCAGTAAGCGGATCGAGCACTTCTTGTTTGGGAGGCGCGATATAAGTAGCACCCGGCAAAAGGGTACGATAGGTGTTTTGCGATAATCCGATATGTTTAACGGCATCTAAAATTTTGCCCGTTTCTTGGTTTAATAATAGGATCGTACTGTGTCGACCCATTAACTCGACTACCAACACGATGTTTTCCAAATCTCCCAGTTCATCACGATGGGAAAAGGTAAGATGTATAACGCGATCATTAGCTACTTGTTCAATAGACTGTAAGATAGCACCTTCTAAGTATTTTCTTAACATCATAACAAAATTAGGAGGTGTTGTTGGATTATCATATCGCATGTTTGTTAGTTGAATTCGAGCATAATTAGAATTAGCGGAAAGTAATAATTTATGATTTTGACGCTGCACGCGTACAATTAGTACAATTTCATGGTCATAAGGTTGCTGAATTTTATGAACACGTCCATTTTGTAACTGGTTAGCCAACTCTTCTACCATTAAATGGGTAAATATACCATCAAATGACATGATATTCCCTCATTTCTTCAATTTGTCTTTATCTATTATAACGAATTATAGAAAAGAAAACAAAATGTAACACAAAAATAATCAAATGTTTTTGTGATAGTGCTTGACGTCAGTATTTATTTACTGCTAGTATAAATTAAAATGACAAGTGTTAAAGCAGGTGGAAATGGGTTTATGATAAGTCGGTTGGTAAAAAAAATAAAAAATAGCCTGCAAGCTTTATGGCATGGTTTTGCAGATACAATAAATGCGAATAAGAAAAAGAGTATTTTAGGTGTATTTCTTGCCCTTTTGCTGGTAATAGCTCTTACTTTTCTTACCTTAACGGTTAATAGTAAAATACGTGCTGCACAAATGGATAATCTAATTTATGAAGATCTTCCAACAAAAAAGATTGTTCCTTTTTCCTATGGAGAAGGGGATAAAATGATTAATGAAAAAAAAGCAGTTTCAGTGATGTTTGCTAAACCTAATCAAACAGAAACAAGAAAAGCGCTACAAATCATTAAGCAAAAAGAAGACGAGCTTAATCGAAAATTTTATTACTATCCTCTGGTTTATCAAACACCAGAAATTAAAAATACTTATAATATAGCATCTGATGAAGTCACTTTTGTTTTTTTCCAAAACGGTGAAGAAAAAAATCGTTTTACATTAAACTCAGTGAAAGATCCGAAAGAAAATTTCATCCCGGAGTTAAATCGGCTGCCTATGTGGAATATTGAAGTAGAAGAAAATAAAAAATAGTTGACGTAAAATAATGAATCAGTTATGATTAATTCAATTAATAAGGAAGGGAGCAAAAGCCATCATGAAAAACGTTTATATTAAGCAAGTAAGACAAACATGGCAAAGCTGGTACAAAACGTTGTATTGATAGGTTTTTTATTCTTCCTATAGATACAACTTTTTAGAAGAGCACTCTAAAGTTTTGTATCTATGCCGGTCTACATATAAGAAAACGCCGCATAGATCATTCATCTATGCGGTTTTTGTTGTTAAGACAGTTGCCGCAAAGACAATTGTCTTTTTTTATTGTATGAAAAACTTGTCGTGTTCTTTTTAACGTTAAAATGTTTAAAGAAAGAGGAAAGCCAATGAAAAATAGAGGACTTATTTTAACTATTATTGTCTTATTTGCAACACTTATTATTACCTTCGTTTTTGAGATGGGTAAATCAAGCAATGTAGATCAGGCAAATACGGACAACGAAAATAAAACTGTAGGAATATTGCAATATGTCAGTCATCCTGCTTTAAATGAAATCAGACGAGGTGTAGTAGATGGGCTTGAAGAAAACGGCTACACTGAGGGTGAGAATTTAACGATTGAATATCAAAATGGTCAAGCCGACCAAAGTAAGTTAGAAACAATGAGCCAACAATTGGTACAAGATTCGCCTGATGCTTTAGTGGGGATTGCTACTCCAGCTGCACAAAGTCTGGCCAATACTACAGAAGATATCCCTACTGTTTTAGGTGCCGTTACTGATCCGGTGGGGGCAAACTTGGTCGATGACATGGACGAGCCTGGCGGCAACCTCACTGGAGTGTCAGATAAAGCGCCCGTGGATCAACAAATGGAGCTAACCCAAGAACTACTGCCCGAAGCGGAAAAAGTGGGGATTTTATATTCCTCTACTGAAGACAATTCAAAATACCAAGTAGCCGAAGCGACAAAAGAAGCGGAAAAAGCAGGTTACCAAGTAGAAGACTATCCTGTGCCTTCAGCTAATGAAATCACCCAAACAGTACAGACAATGGGAGATGAAGTGGATATGATTTACATTCCTTTAGATAATACTATTGCTAATGCTATGCCTACAGTGGTAAATGAGGCAAATCAAAAGGATGTTCCTATTATTCCTTCGGTCGATAGCATGGTTGAACAAGGCGGTCTGGCTACTATTGGCGTAAATCAGTATGATCTAGGTGTTAAATCCGGTGAAATGCTAGCCGATATACTTGATGGTGATGCAAATCCTGCAAGCACACCTATTTATACTTTTGATACAGGAGACGTTATCGTTAATAAAGAACAAGCAGAAGAGTTAAATATCGACTTACCTGAATCAGTGACAGATGAAGCGACTTATGTAGAGGGGGAAGACGAATGATCATATCATCAATTGGACAAGGTTTATTATGGAGTGTACTTGGTTTGGGGATTTTTATGACCTATCGAATTCTGAACTTTCCGGATATGACAACTGAAGGTTCATTTCCACTAGGTGGCGCTGTCTGTGTTACAGCGATCATTAACGGTTTTTCACCCGTTGTTGCTACACTCTTAGGTGTTTTAGCAGGGATGTGTGCTGGACTTGTCACGGGCTTTTTGTACACCAAAGGGAAAATCCCGGTTATTTTATCAGGAATTCTTGTCATGTCAGCTTTGAATTCGGTAATGTTATTTGTTATGCAGTCACCTAATTTATCTTTATTGAATCAATCCAATGTCTTGAACTTCTTTACTGATATGAACTTGCCGCCCAACTTTGACACGGTATTTCTCGGTTTATCGGTTGTTATTGTCATTATTGCTATTTTGTTCTTTTTCTTTAGTACAGAATTTGGCCAAAGTTATATCGCTACAGGGGATAATGAAAATATGGCTAAATCATTAGGGATTAAGACAGATCGAATGAAAATTACCGGTTTAGTACTTTCCAATGGTGTAATTGCTTTATCAGGTGCCTTAATCGCACAAAATGATGGCTATGCCGATGTAAACAAAGGGATAGGTGTTATTGTGATTGGTCTATCTTCGATTATTATTGGAGAAGTTTTATACGGAGAATTAACATTTTTTGAACGTCTACTGGCAATTGTAATCGGAAGTATCATCTATCAATTATTGATCTTATTGATTATTCGTCTAGGCTTTGATACAACTTATCTGAAACTATTTTCTTCTATCGTCTTAGCTATATGTCTATTAATTCCACAATTTAAAGAAAAACTACGATTAAAAACGGGCTTTGAAAGTGAGGGAGAAAAATGAGTGTTTTAGAAATGCAAAATGCAGCGAAATTAATTAATAATGGTCCTAAGGAAAAGAAGGTTTTATTGGATCATATTAATCTTTCTATTCAAGAAAACGAATTTATCACTGTTTTAGGTGGTAATGGCGCCGGAAAAAGTACTTTATTTAATACAATTTCTGGTACTATGCCCTTATCTTCCGGTAAAATCCTTATTGAAGATCAAGATGTTACACAAGAAAGTGAAGAAAATCGCGCTTCACTTATCTCCCGCGTCTTTCAAGATCCTAAGATGGGAACAGCGCCCAGAATGACGGTCGCAGAAAATTTATTATTAGCGAAAAGTCGTGGAAAAAAGAGGCGTTTTCGCTTACGTCAATTAAAACAAAACCTAGATAATTTTTATGATCTAACCAAAGAAGTTGGTAATGGGCTAGAAAATCATCTAAATACGCCTACAGGTGATTTGTCAGGGGGGCAAAGGCAAGCTTTGAGTTTATTGATGGCAACTATTCAAACCCCAGAATTGTTACTTTTAGATGAACATACAGCAGCTCTTGACCCTAAAACTTCTAAATTATTGATGAATATTACTGCTCAGCGAATCAAAGAACAACAGTTAACTTGTTTAATGATTACCCATCGAATGGAGGATGCATTACAATATGGTAATCGTATGATTGTCATGCAAAAGGGAAAAATTATTCAAGATTTAAATGAAAAAGAAAAGGCTAAGCTGACAATGACTGATTTGTTGCAATTTTTCGAAGAAATCAATTGAAAATTAAAAAAATTGTTGACATTCTTCTAGCTTAGCTCTATACTAAGTTCAATCTCAATTCAGTTTGGAGCGATTTTTTATGATAAAATTAATGCAAATACAACTGAATAATTATTTCTTTAGCTATTTTAGATAGGTTTGTATTCATAAAATCGTGGATACAAACACAACAGCGTTTGTATCTATGATGGCTAGAGGATTTTGAGTTGACAAAAGGCCGCATAGATCGATAAAAATCTATAGCGAGCCTACTGATAAATTTCAATGATGTAGACACTTATAAAGGTGTTCGCTATAGTTTTTTAACTTAGCGGACACCTTTTTTATTAAGTCTTTAGACCGGGTTGAGCTCGCGTAGCGTGCGAAACAAAAAACCACCCGCTATGCGGGTGGAAAGGAAAAAGTTATACTAAAAAAATCTCTTCACTAGCGTTACAATGTAGTTGTTCAGGCTACATGGTAATGAAAGGAAGAGATTCAGTTGGCTAACAAAGCAAATAGTTTAGCCCATACAAAATGGTTATGCAATACCATATTGTATTCACCCCCAAGTATAGAAGAAAAATTGTTTATAATCAATACAGAGCAAGTCTACAAGAGATTATCAAAAGATTGTGCAGTTATAAAGGTGTAGAAATCCTAGAAGGACATATGATGCCCGATCATGTTCACTTGCTCGTAAGTATACCACCGAAGATAAGTATTTCTAGCTTTATGGGGTATTTAAAAGGAAAAAGCGCCATGATGATGTTTGATAAACATGCCAATTTGAAGTACAAATTTGGGAATCGTCATTTTTGGGCAGAAGGTTATTATGTGAGCACAGTGGGTCTTAATGAGGCAACCATCAAGAAATATATTCAAGAGCAAGAAAAACATGATATGGCCTTAGATAAACTAAGTGTTCGAGAATATGCAGACCCTTTTAAGGGTTAGAGAGTGATAAAAACACCTCTTGAGAGGTAGCAAAAGCGACAAAACCAGTGTGGCTTGAACAAAGTGAAAGCCAGCGCCTTGAGACGCTGGCTAGTATTGGGGGCTTATAGCCCCAGAGCAAACCACCCTTTTGAAGGGTGGTTATGATTTTAAGGTATTTTAAAAGGAGGAAAAAAATGGAAGTACAAATTAATGGAAAAACTAGATTAGTTGGGTTTTTTGCTTGTCCAGCCCAACATAGTCTATCACCTAAAATACAAAGTTTAGCTTTTCAACTGACAAATTCAGATGCCATTTATCTTGCTTTTGAAATACAAGAAGGTCAGATAGAAGAAGCCTTAAGATCTATATTTACTTTTAATATGTTAGGCGCTAATGTATCAATGCCTCATAAAAATACCGTATTACAGTATTTAGATCACTACTCCAAGAGCTGTCATTTGATTGGTGCAGCCAATACTATTGTTTTACGCGATAAAAAGCTATTTGGGTATAACACTGATGGCATTGGTTTTATGCAAAGCCTACAAAGTGCAGGGATCAATTATAAAGGTAAAACAATGACTATTTTAGGAGCAGGAGGCGCTGCCACCGCTATGGTTTGCCAGGCAGCTTTAGAAGGAGTGACAAAGATTCATATATTTAGTCGTGCAGGCCCACGCTTTGAACAAATGAAAGAAAAAGTCAAGGGTATGCAAAGACAAACATCTTGTAGCGTCACGCTAAACAATTTCTATGATGATGAACGCTTTAAAAAAGCGGTGGCTAATTCAGATATTTTAGTCAATGCTACGAGTATAGGTATGAAAGAAAATGAAAGTCCAATCAATGATTTTTCGGTTATAAGAGAAGATTTAGTGGTTTATGATGCGATTTATCAGCCTAGAGAAAGCTATTTATTAAAACAAGCAAAAAAACAAGGGGCCAGGACTTTAAATGGATTAGGAATGTTGTTATATCAAGGAGCTGCTTCTTTTGAATTATGGACCCATAAAAAAATGCCAGTAAAAAAGATTCAAACGATTTTAGAAGAAATATAAAAAGGTAGGGAATAAATATGATTATTATTATGAAACCAAGCGCAACAAAAAAACAAGTAACTAGCGTGATTGATCGAATCAAAGATATCGGTTTAGATGTACAAATAAATCAAGATAAAGAACAGGTGGTTTTAGGCCTGCTTGGAGACACGCGAAGTGTACAGGATATAGCTTTTCGTAGTTACGAAGGGGTAGATACGACGATTCGTATCAGCAATACCTATAAATTAACTTCCCGTGAATTTCATCCGCAAGATACAGTCGTGGATGTAGATGGCGTTAAAATTGGAGACGGAAGTTTTATTACGATGGCAGGTCCTTGTTCAGTAGAGGGCTTGGATCAAATCCGACAAACTGCACAAATCGCTAAAGCTGGTGGCGCAAAAATTTTAAGAGGAGGGGCTTTTAAACCTCGGACTTCTCCTTATGCTTTTCAAGGCTTGGAAGAAGAGGGACTAAAGTACTTAAGACAGGCAGCAGATGAACTAGATATGAAAGTTATCACTGAAGTCATGGATGAATCTCATATTGATTTGGTTGCACAATACAGTGACATTTTACAAATTGGTGCACGTAATATGCAAAACTTTAAACTTCTAGCAGCTGTAGGGAAAACGGGTAAACCCATTGGCTTAAAACGAGGAATTTCTGGTACGATCAATGAATGGCTTAACGCAGCAGAATACGTGGCAGTTGCTGGAAAAAGTCCCGTAATATTTATTGAAAGAGGGATTCGTACATTTGAAGATGCTACGCGTAATACCTTTGATTTAAGCGCTGTTCCCTTGATTAAAAAAATGAGTCATTTTCCGATCATTGTGGATCCAAGTCACGGGACAGGTGTATGGGATTTAGTGCCACCAATGGCCCGTGCCGGAGTTGCAGCAGGCGCTGATGGAATGATCGTTGAAATTCATCCAGCCCCAGAAAATGCTTGGTCCGATGGTCAACAATCATTAAATGAAGATACTTACCGTAAAATGATGCAAGAAATTGAAGTGTTAAATGCTGCTATGAATGAGATTCATTCATTAGAGATGCTTACTGCTGGGAGGTAGAAAAATGCTGCTAACAGTTAATTTAAAAGAACACAACTATCAAATAAAGATTCAGAAAAGCAGTTTAACCAACATTGGCGAGTGGCTAAAAGATATTTGGTCAAAGCGCAAAATCGCTATTATCACAGATAGCACAGTAAACCAACTTTACACACAAAAAGTTGAAAGATCACTTACAGATAGTGGATTTGCAGTAACTATTATGGAAGTAGCAAGTGGTGAAAGCAGTAAGTCTTTAGCTATGGCAGAAAAGCTTTATGCAGAATTGGCACAAAATTATTTTACTAAAAGTGATGGTATCATCGCCTTAGGCGGCGGTGTTATCGGTGATCTAGCCGGTTTTGTGGCTGCAACTTATATGCGAGGACTAGCTTTTGTACAAGTGCCTACGTCTTTACTAGCACAAGTAGATTCTAGCATTGGAGGGAAAACTGCTGTAAATACAACTGCAGCTAAAAATTTAGTAGGCACATTTTATCAGCCTGAAGGTGTTCTTATCGATCCTGATGTTTTGTCCACTCTGCCCCAAAAGCATTTAGAAGAAGGAATTGCTGAAATTGTCAAAGCAGCAGCGATTGCTGACGATCAATTATGGCAATTCCTCGATCGTTTGCAGGATACAGTGGATTTAAAACAACATGCTGAAGAAGTCATCATTGCTGCTTTAAAAGTAAAACAAGAAGTTGTTGAAAAAGATGAATTCGATCAAAACCAACGTTTAATACTGAACTTTGGTCACACAATTGGCCATGCCATTGAAAAAACAATTGGTTACGGTAAAATCAGTCATGGCGAAAGTGTAGCGATTGGCATGCTAAAGATTACAGCACATGCCGAAGAAATCGGTCTAACAGCTAAAAACACAACAAAAGAATTACAGCAAATGTTAGATAAATTTCATTTACCTACTGAGCTTTCAGATTGGGATCCATTGCAAATCAATAAAGCGATTATTCATGATAAAAAAGTAAGAGACAATCAGTTAAACATTGTTTTACTAGAAAAAATCGGTCAAGCTAAGATTGTCCCTATTCATTTAGAAAAAATGAAAGAATATTTATAAAGGAGAACTAAATTATGCGCTATATCACAGCAGGAGAATCTCACGGACCACAATTAACCGCAATTATTGAGGGTTTACCAGCAGGTTTAGCTTTATCACCAGAAGATATCAATGACGAACTAGCTCGTCGGCAAGTTGGTTATGGTCGGGGCGGTAGAATGATCATCGAAACAGATCAAGTGCAAATTACTTCAGGTTTGCGCCATGGAAAAACATTAGGATCGCCGTTAACCTTAGTTATTGAGAATAAGGACTGGAAAAATTGGCAAAAAGTTATGGGAATAGAAGCTGTGCCAGAAAAGCAAAAAAAGATGCGACGAGTAGCTAGACCTCGTCCAGGTCACGCAGATTTAGCTGGTGGTATGAAATATCATCATCAAGACTTGCGTAATGTGTTGGAACGGTCATCGGCTAGAGAAACTGCATTACGCACAGCTGTTGGTGCAGTAAGCAAAAAAATATTGAAAGAACTTGGTATTGAAGTTGCAGGACATGTTCGTATGCTAGGTGGCATTGCCTCTACAATTCCTGAGGCGATTAACCTTAGAGAAATTAAAGAAAAGTCCGAAGCTTCTGATGTAAGGGTTATTGATCCCAGCGTTGAACAGCCTATCCGTGATTTAATCGATCAAACAAAGAAAAACGGTGATACCATCGGAGGTGTGGTAGAAGTTTTAGTAGGAGGCGTTCCTGCAGGTCTGGGAAGTTATGTACAATGGGATAAAAAATTAGATGCTAAAATCGCCCAAGCAGTAGTGAGTATTAACGCTTTTAAAGGAGCAGAATTTGGCGTAGGATTTGAGGCTGGACAACTAACTGGTTCAAAGGTGATGGATGAAATTATTTGGAGTAAAGATGAAGGCTACACTCGTCGCTCAAACAATCTAGGAGGCTTTGAAGGAGGAATGACAAATGGGCAGCCGATTGTTGTTCGTGGTGTTATGAAGCCTATTCCGACTTTGTATAAACCTTTAAAAAGCGTTGATATCGATACAAAAGAGCCTTATAAGGCTAGTGTGGAGCGTTCTGATAGTACAGCAGTCCCAGCAGCCAGCGTTGTTTGTGAAAATGTGGTGGCAACAGTTGTTGCACAAGAAATCTTAGAAAAATTTTCTAGTGATTCATTTACAGAGTTACAAGAAGCCGTCACAAATTACCGAGAGTATCTAAAAAATTATTAGGAGAATTTCCCATGTCAAAACAAAATATGATGATTATCGGGCTAGGTTTAATCGGTTCATCTTTGGCTGTATGTATAAAAAAAGAGCATCCAGATGTTTTTTTGTATGGCTGGGATCATGAAAAAACAAGTAAAATAGCCAAAGAAAATAAAATCGTTGACCAAATTCCGCAAGACTTTGCTGAAGCTGCAAAAAAAGTGATGTTATCTTATTAGCTGTTCCTATAATGACCGCGCAAAATTATTTAAAAAAATTAGCGGAACTTCCATTAAAAAAGGAAGTAATTATTACGGATACTGGGAGTACAAAACAAAAAATGGTGGAAATAGCAAATTTTCACCATTTAAATTTCATTGGTGGACATCCAATGGCAGGTTCACATAAATCAGGGATTCTAGCATGCGATGAATTTCTTTTTGAAAATGCTTATTATATTTTTACTCCTCTATACAAAGAACAAAAGTATCAAGTCGAACAATTAAAAAAGTTGTTTTTGGGTACAAGAGCAAAATATGTATTACTAAAACCAGAAGAGCATGATGAAATTACCGGCATGTTAAGTCATTTACCTCATATTATTGCTTCGGCACTGGTTGAGCAAGCAGATTTTTTAAACCCAAAATATCCACGAGCACAACAATTAGCGGCAGGCGGTTTTCGAGATATCACGCGCATCGCTTCATCTGATCCGCAGATGTGGACAGACATTTTGTTAAGCAATCGTCAGATATTGCTAGAGCTGATAGAAAAATGGCAAATAAAGGTTTCTGAAATTTCTACTTTATTAAAAGCTGGAGACAGCAAGCAAATACAACAATTTTTTTCAAATGCTAAAAGCTTGCGCGATCGTCTTCCGATCGACGATAAGGGAGCTATACCTGCTTTTTATGATTTATTTGTGGATGTATTGGATCAACCAGGCAGCATTGCCGAAATTACTGGTTTGCTGGGAAAATTTCAAATTTCTTTAACCAATATTAAAATTTTGGAAACCCGCGAAGAAATCAGCGGCGTATTACAGTTAACTTTTAAAACAGAGAGAGAGTTACAGGCTGCAAAGGCACATATTGAAGAAAATACGGACTATGATTGTCGTTTCGCCTAAGGAGGAGAAGTATGAAATTAATAAATGCGGATTACTTGCAAGGTACAGTTGAAATCCCCCCAGATAAATCTATTGCTCATCGTAGTATTATGTTCGGTGCAATTGCTGAAGGGCAAACGACCATTCATAACTTTTTACGAGCTGAAGACTGCTTAAATACACTACAAGCTTTTCAAGCATTAGGCGTTCCTATCTATGATGATAAAAAAAATATAAGGATAACTGGCGTAGGTTTTGCTGGTTTAAAACCAGCAAATAGTATCATTAATGTAGGAAACTCGGGAACAACGATGCGTTTACTTTTGGGAATTTTAGCGGGTACAACTTTTGAAACAACATTATCCGGGGATGCTTCATTAAATCAACGTCCTATGGCGCGGGTGATGGATCCTTTGAAACAAATGGGGGCAGAAGTAACTGGCAATAATCATAGTGAGTTTCCGCCCGTTACGGTAAAAACTAATGCTAAATTACAAGCGATTGAGTATCATATGCCAATCGCAAGTGCGCAAGTAAAGTCTGCTATTCTTTTTGCAGCGTTGCAAGCCGAGGGCGTGACAAAGATTATTGAAAAAGAAGTCTCTCGCAATCACACAGAAGAGATGATTACGCAATTTGGTGGAAAAATTCAAGTTAAACAAAAAACAATTATGCTTCCTGGTTCTCAAAGACTAAAAGGACAAGAATTACGTGTTCCTGGAGATATCTCTTCAGCTGCTTTCTTTTTAGTCGCAGGCGCTATTGTTCCAAATAGTAAAATAACTTTAAAAAATGTTGGTCTCAATCCTACTCGTACTGGCATAATTGATGTCATGCAAGAGATGGGGGCAGATATCCAATTTACACAAACAGATCAAAAAAATGGTGCTGCGACCTTAATAGTAAAAAGTTCCGAACTAAAAGCAACGACTATCGAGGGTTCCTTGATCCCACGCGTCATTGATGAACTACCTATTATAGCATTATTGGCTACTCAAGCAGAAGGAACGACTGTGATCAAAGACGCGCAAGAATTGAAAGTGAAAGAAACAAATCGGATTGATACAACAGCGCAAGAATTGAAAAAAATGGGCGCAAATATTGCTGCAACAGATGATGGGCTGGTTATTAAAGGAAAAACAACTTTACATACCGCTAAAGTCTCTAGTCATAATGATCATCGGATCGGTATGATGTTACAAATTGCAGCACTTTTGAGCAGGAGAGACGTAGAGCTAGAAAATCCAGAAGCTATTGCTGTATCTTATCCTCATTTTTTTCAAGATATCAAGTATTTAGCAAAAAGGAAGTGTTAACATGAATATTATATTAATCGGCTTTATGGGAGCAGGAAAAACAACAATTGGACGACTTTTAGCAGAAAAACTTCATACAGAGCAACATGATTTTGATAAAATTATAGTAGAACAAATAGGGATGAGTATTGCTGATTATTTTGCCAGTTATGGCAGTGAGTCATTCCGTGAAATTGAAACAAAGGTTTTAGAACAAAGTTTGACTTTAGATGGCATTATTTCAACAGGTGGCGGTATCGTAATGAAAAAAGAAAATCAACACTTTTTACAAGGACACCCCAATGTGATTTATTTAAAAGCTGACTTAGATGAGTTAGTCCATCGCGTAGTATTAGACAAGCGTAATGTGCGCCCCCTAGCAAGTTCAAAATCAATAGATGAAATTCGGGAAGTTTACCTTCCACGAATTAGCTTATATGAAAAAAGTGCAAATTTAGTTATCGATACAACAACAAAAAAACCGGAAGACATCGTACAAGAAATTTTAGATAAAGTAGAGGTATTTCAATGAAAGTTGGCTATTTAGGTCCTAAGAGTTCATTTACTTTCCAAGCAGCTAATGAAATTTTCCCAGAAAATACATTAATTCCATTTGCTTCTATTCCATTGACAATTGAGCAACTTGAGAACAAGACGCTTGATTTTGCAGTTGTTCCTATTGAAAATTCTTTGGAGGGATCGGTACACGCTACGGTCGATTATTTATTTGACCAGACAGCTATTACTATAAAAAAAGAAGTAATCTTACCCATACGCCAACAACTGTTGGGTACACATTTTGTCGAACAAGTTAAAAAAGTTCTTTCGCATCCCCAAGCATTGGCACAAACAGAACAATACTTAAAAAAACATTTTCCAGAAGTACTATTAGAAGCAGTCAGCTCAACAACAGCCGCAGCTCAATATGTGGCAGAACATCCTCATGATAAAGTTTTAGCGATTGCTTCAAAAAAAGCTGCTGAAGAATATGGTTTACAAATTTTAGCAAAAGATATCCAAGATAACTCAATGAATAAAACACGTTTTTGGCTATTAAGCATGGATAAAGATAAGCAAAATCTTGCTAGATACCAAAATAAAAAAGTGACTTTATTTGTTAGCTTACCAGCCAATTTACCCGGCGCTCTTCACCAAGTATTATCGGCTTTTGCTTGGCGTAAGATTGATTTAGCCAAAATCGAATCCAGACCCTTAAAGACTTATTTAGGTGAGTACTTTTTCATTATTGATATTCTACTCAATGAAAATGAAGTATTAATTGAAAATGCAATAAAAGAAATTGAATTACTACATGCTAAAGTTCAATGGGTAGGGAATTATCCAGTTGATGAAATTACTTAAAAACAATGCAGATGGCGTTGTTTTTTTGTTAAAATATCTTTAAAATGATTAATTCTTTGATTTTCATTTTGCTTTATTACATAAGTATTGTATGCTATAAATTGAACAACGGTTTGGAGGAAAGTAAATGAGCCGGATGGATAGATATAGACATGAAAAAGGGCAAACGTCCAAGCAAAATTCACATAATAATATTTTCGCTCGAAGACAGCGTAGACAATCATCAGATGAGGATAGCGATCGTTTAGAGGAATACGAACAAGATTATCAAAATAACTGGCAGTCCTTTGAAGAAGATTACTATGAAGCCGATAGAGAACATGCAGAAGATGAACCTCCTGGGAATCGCCCAAAAAAGAAAATTAAGAAAAAGCGCAAAAAGAAACATCCTTTTTTACGTTTTATTCTTACAGTACTCATTTTGTTGATTGCTTATTCTGGAATTTCATTTTATATAGGTGAAAAAGTAGGAGAAAGTGAAGATAATGAAGCCCCGCAGGCAGAAAACTTTAATGGTTTTTCAGACGCCAATGGTGGCAATAATATTTTGCTTATCGGTAGTGATAGCCGCGGCGAAGAAAATGCGCGGGCCGATACGATCATGGTTTTACAACTAGACGGTCCAGCTAAAAAACCTAAATTAGTTTCCTTTATGCGGGATACCTATGTGAACATACCTGGTGCAGGAGACAATAAAATTAATGCTTCCTATGCCTACGGGGGCGCAGATTTGGTACGCCAGACATTATCTGAAAATTTTGGTATAGATTGTAAATATTATATGACATTGGATTTTGAAACTTTTGAGAAAGTTATCGATACATTATTTTCTAGTGGTGTAGATATTGATGCCGAAAAAGATATGAGTAAAAATCTAGAAACACCTATTAAAAAAGGTCCACAAAAAATGGACGGTCTAACGCTATTACAGTATGCACGTTTTCGTATGGATGAAGAAGGGGATTTTGGTCGTGTAAGGCGCCAGCAACAAGTCATTTCTGCTATTTTTAGTGAACTAAAAAATCCTATTGCGTTATTAAAACTACCTTATGCCGCAGGAAAAGCAATGGGCTATTCTGCTAATGATGTTCCGATGAGCTTTTTAGCAAAAAATAGTTTTTCAATTGCTAAAGGAGCTTCTGGAGTGGATCGTTTAAGCATACCTGCTGAAGATACCTGGAGTTATGGTCAAAGTTATGATGGCGGTAGCGTTTTGATCATGGATCAACAAGAAAATCAGCAAGCCATTCAAGACTTTCTAGCAAAATAATAACAAATGCTTCCAAATAAGTACTTGTTTATGCTATGATAATTATCGGAGTATGAAAAATGCTTGAATTGAAACGAGGATAAAGGATGAAATTAGCAATAGTCACTGATAGTACAGCTTTCCTACCTGAAAGGGTGAGGAGGCATCCAGATTTGTTTGTTATACCCATTCCAGTCATTTTGGACGGTAAAGTTTATAATGAGGATGTCGATATTCAAGCTGATGGATACTATAAGTTAATGAATGAAAGTAAAGAGTTTCCCAAAACTTCACAGCCAACTTTTGGTGAAACATTAGATTTATACAAGAAATTAAAAGAAAAAGGATATGACACGATTATCAGTATACACTTATCTTCCGGTATTTCAGGATATGTTAACAATCTTGATAGTATCAAAGATAGTGTAGAAGGGATGACCATTATTCCTTATGACACTTTAATTACAAGCATGCCTATGGGACATATGGTGGAAGCGGCCTTGAATATGCGGGATGCTGATAATTCTTTAAATGAAATTTTAGAACATTTAAATATCATTCGTGCGAATACCTACGCGTATTTAATTGTGGATGATTTAAATCATCTAGTACGTGGTGGGCGTTTAACTAACGGTGCTGCTTTGATTGGTGGTTTATTAAAAATTAAGCCAGTGTTAAAGTTTGAAGACGGAAAAATCGTGTTATTTGAAAAGATAAGGTCTACTAAAAAAGCACTGCGTCGTTGTGAAGAAGTGATTGGAGAACGTAAAAATGAAATCAATCACCCAGTAAAATTGTATGTTATTCATGGAAATCACTTAGAATTAGCGAAAAAAGAAAAAGCACGCCTGGAAAAAAGTTACCCTGATATTACAGTGGAGATTGGCCATTTCGGCCCAGTAATCGGTACTCATTTAGGAGAAAAAGCATTAGGCTTTGCTATATGCGCTGAATAAAAGCAACATCATGAACTTATTAAATTAACCATAATATAATTATGTAAACTAAATGCCATTATAATGAAACAAAACGCACAGAGCTAAAAAGTAGCATTCTGTGCGTTTTGTTTGTAGTTTATTCATTTTTAAACAATAAAACTTTATCTTCTGGGAAAGTAGGGAATTTATTCATTGGAACTGTCCAGTCTTGTTCAGGAACCGAAAACTCATAATGGTTAACTAAATTATCGCTAAATACCCGTAATGTGTGCAACGTAATCCATTCTCCAGCACAACGGTGCATTGCTCGAAAGTCGCCGCCACCTTGAGCGATCATTTCATATTCTTCATCATAAGAGATCTCTTTTGTTCGTCCTACATAACGGTCTATTACAAAAGAATCCGGATTATCTATCGAACGTCCATCGTGATTGGTTCCATAAAGATCTAAAACAACCCAGCTGCCTTCAGGAACCAGATAGCCGTCAATATCAACATCCCTTGTACTAATAGCAGGAACCATTGGGAAAAATGGATAATAACGTCTTAACTCTTGGATAAAGGAATCTTGTAAGTGATCAAAATTTTGTTTTAGTTCTTTATAGACATTATTAGGACCAAATAAAGCATGTCCCATCAGGTTTACCCAAACTGTAATAGCAACAGTTGGACGAATGATGTTTAGAAAATCTACTGCAGCAATGTTTAGAGGTAATAACTCTCCATCAACACCGCGAGCGTCAGCAAAAGCGTATAAAGCCACATTTTCTTTTCCAGGAACTGGGTTTTCACGAGCATCAGCCAGCAATTCTTGCGCCCATTTCTCAGCTTTTTTACGTCCTTCTAAGCCTTGTAAGTGATCACTTACTGAATTTACTGTACCTTCAAACATGTTCACTTGTGTATCTGCTAATTCATCAATTTCTTCTGTGGTATAATTTCCTAAATTAACACCAGCCCATTTACAAATCGCTTTAAAAAGCACGTTTTTTGTCAAATGATATAACTCAAATTTTCCTGTTTGAGCATCTAATGTTTCTTTTAATGTTTCTTCTAAAATCTTTCGATAATCTTCCATTCGATCAGGTGTCATTAAGTCCATAAAAATACTTTTACGTTTATAATGTTGCTGGCCATCTAATGTTTGCACACCGCCTTCACCTTGAAGTGTTTTTAAAATAGGCGTAGGCATAGCACTATCACGTTTAAAGTTATCAGCGTCATAGAATTTTTTAGCCGCATTTTGTCCGTAAACAGCGATAATTTCTTGATTTAAAAGAGAAGCTTTAACAACTGGAGCGTTAACTTCATTACGTAACTCGCTTAAGACCTCGTAACCAGCATTATATAAATCTTTTACTTCCTTTAACTTTACTTTTGTTTCAGGAATTTCTTTGAATGACATTTTCAATATTCCTCCTTAGTAATAATATCCTTACACTTTTAGTCTAACGTATTTTGCAAAGGGAAACAAACATTTGTCATTTTATCAGGCGCTTTTCTTTTTTTCCTTTTACGTTATAATTTAAAAGAAAGGGGAGGTAGGTAAAGTGATATTTGTCTTAATAAACATCATTCTGTTATTTTTTTTAGCGTTTATTCTATTTTATACCGAAAAAATCCGCTTTTTAAAAAAGGATTCTTCCAATATTTTGCTAGATATTTTAAAACGGTATCCGGATTTATATAAAGCATTTAAAAAAACAACATTAGATCCTATGACTTTTTCAATTCCCGGTTTATTTAAAACACAAACGCTGGAAACTGACAGTAAAAAACTGGATGATTGTTATGATATAACGCCGCAAGGGTTAGCTGTAACTGAAAATCACATATTTATTTCTGCTTATTGTTACAGTCATGAACATCACTCTGTTATTTTTATGCTTGATAAAAAAGAAAACGACCCGCCAAAAACAATGGTTTTAAAAGATCGGACACATGCAGGAGGACTTGTTTATGATAAGAATCGGCAATGCTTATGGGTTTGTTCTGCTGCAAAAAATCACGGACGAGTTTCTGCCATTCTCAAAGATGATATATTGAACTATCAGTATATGCCAAATTCTGAAATTATCCCTTATTATCATAGCGTTAATTTTCCCACGATTCCTCAAGCTTCTTTTATCACAATAAAAGAAAATTCTTTCTTTGCAGGAACTTTCGATAAAACAAAAAATGGTGTGGTTATAAAAATGACATTTGAAAAAGAGGAGGACTTTACTAACAATGACAACCTGGACGAAACAATTGATATTCCTAAAAGAGCTCAATCCATGGCTTTTTATAAAGAATATTGTTTAATATCTCAATCTTTTGGACCCGTTAGCTCTAAAATTTATATTTTTTCAAATGAACAGCTTTCTAGTGGTAAATTAAACAGCAAAACAGCTTTAAAGATCATCAAGACACCGCCTTATTTGGAACAAATCGCAGTCTATGATGCCCATTTATATGCAATTTTTGAAAGTGGTGCCAGAAATTATCGTAAAAAGACAGCAATTTCCTTATGGAAATTATAGCTTTTCATTTGCCAACTTTGCTTGATATAGTAGAATAATATTTTGATTTGGAGGTTATCATGTATATTCGAGATTATACTTTTTCTGATAAAAAAGAGACAATTAAAATGATCAAACAAACAATTCAAGAAGTGAATAAAAACGATTACAATAAAGAACAATTAGCTGCCTGGTCGTCTATAGATGAATATTCATGGAAAGCTTCTTTAAAAGACTATTCAGCAGTCGTTATGGTCAATGATTGGAATAATAAAATCATTGGTTTTGCCGATATGGATAACAAGGGCTATTTAGATCAATTTTCGTGCACAAGGATTTTCAAAATCAGACCATAGCTAGTAAGCTGATTAGTTATCTGGAAAAAAGCATCCAGAGCAGAAAATTCTCAACTTTTGCTTCAGTTACAGCAAAACCATTTTTTATAGCATGTAGCTATGAGGTTATTAGAACTAATATTGTAAATTTAAGAGGACAACAACTCAAAAACTATTATATGGAAAAAATAAACGAGAATAATAAATATGCCATATAATTGCACAAATCAAAGTTAAAGACAAAAAAAGTAAATAAAAGGGACGTAAAAACAAAAAGTAAGTTGTAAAAAGTTAAATGATTTATTTCAAATATAAAGTTAATCTTCAGTTATAACTTTGTATAATATATATTATGTAAACTAGAATATAAATTTTAAAATAGTCGCCGCGAACAACAAATACTACCTTTTGCTTTAAACTAATTCTTTTGAAATTAATAAATTACTTTTTTATAAATTAATCTTCTAGAATATCTTTAAACAATTCATCAACATCTGTATACCTCTTTGCATTAGTTAAATCCTCATTTAATGCTTTAATGGTTTCTTCATTTGGAATCTCTGGACGATTCAGTTCAAAAGGCAAACCATTATTCCAAACAACTTGTCGATAAAAAATCCTAAGCGCAGTCGAACGATCAATTCCTATATCTTTGAAAATTTCTTCTGCTTTATCAACTAATTCTTTATCTAATCGAGCTTGTATCACTTTACGTTCTTTTGATTTTTTATTCAAATTCATCACCTCAAATCGATTATATTACAAGCGATTACAAATTGAAACATAGATAAACTTTTTTCAATTTTATCTATGTTCTGATGCTCTCTATTTTTTTAATTTCCAACAACTAACTCTGCTTGATAATTACAACGATCATAATCATCAATATCCACTGGAACTTCTTTAAAACCAAAAGAATGATAGATATGTAATGCAGGTTTTAAAGAATGATTTGAGTAAATAACCACCTTTTTTGCTTCTTTTTTAATGGCGTAGTCTAAAGCGGCTTTAAAAACGGCCTTTCCAGCGCCTTTACCTTGAGCATTTTTATTAGTTGCAAATTTACAAATTTCCCAAGTATCATTTTTTATAGGAGCGGTCATACATGTTGATAATACTTTTTCGTTTTCAATTGCAAAGTATATCATAGCGCCATCAGACATTAATTTATCAATATCGTTTAACTGCTCTAAGTCATGCGCTTCAAGGGTGAAATATTCTTGAATCCAATCTTTGTTCATTTCAATAAAATCTTGCTTAAAACGTTCTTCGTATCGAATAATTTCCATTCTATCCCCTTTTACTGCTCTTTTGCTACGTCAATCCATTCTTTAGCCGATGAATAATTTTCTAGTTCCTCAGGTGTTAGCTTCACTGCACTTTGACTATCTCCTGCCGCGGGATAAATCCAGTCAAAATTTTCTAGTGATCTATCTAAATACACATCTATGTCATCATTTATCGCAAAAGGACAGACGCCTCCAGGTGAATGTCCAATAGCTTCTTCGACAAATTCTTTGGGAATCATTTTTGCTCTTTTGCCAAAAAAGGACTTATATTTTTTATTATCGACTCTCGCATCTCCTGGCATCACGATAAGAATATTTTGACTTTCGTTTAATGAAAACGACATTGTTTTAGCGATTTTTTCAGGCTTGCAACCTAATGTTTGAGCTGCTTGTTCTACCGTAGCACTAGACCCGTTCAAAACTTTCACTCGTTTTTCTAAACCTAGTGTTGAAAAATAATTTTTTACCCGTTCTAAAGACATAAGACATTCCTACCTTTCCTCGCCTTATTCTATTTTATCAAAGTAAATTAGGAGCAAAAGCACTAATTAACACCGTAATTAAAATGGTCAATACAGTGGTTAACAAAATAAAAAAAGTACTAACACCAGCAAAATATGTTTCATTTTCAAAAGAAATGGCTTTAAAACTATGGCTGTTACTAAAATAATAAACAGTTGGAATGATAACTAATAAGATAAATAATGCTTCTATTAAGTTTATCCAATGAAATGGTTGAAAAAGAAAATAAATCATTATTAGAAATGTACTTGTCCAAAAAACTTGCTTAAAAGAGACCTCTTTTCTTTTTTGAAACACAAAATTCACTCCTCTACTTACTATCACCAAAACTTAATTTAATGACTACATTACAATAAAAATGTTGATAATTCAATTAAAAATTCAATAAAAATCACCAAGAAAGTACTTCAACTTTCTTGGTGATTTAAAGTTATTTCTTAACTAGTCACTGTATTTTGCTTTCGACCTGCTAGAAATTCTGTTAAATTACTAGCGACAATATCTAATAATCGTTTTCTTGTTTCTTGTGGTGCCCAGGCTATGTGTGGTGTAATGTAACAATTCTTAGCTGCTAGTAAAGGGCTATCTTCATTGATGGGCTCCTGTTGAGCTACGTCCATGGCTGCTACGGCAAGTTGTTCGTTGTTCAAGGCTTCAGCAAGGTCTGCTTCATTAATCAAACCACCACGCGCAGTATTAATCAAAATCCCAGTATTTTTCATTTTTTGCAGTGAGGAGCTGTTGATCAACTCTTTTGTATCAGGAGTCTGCGGTACATGCAAGCTAACGACATCAGACTGGCTTAATAGTTCATTTAGGCTCACTTGTTGTAACCATTCAGCTTTAACATTTTTAGGGCGATGGTTATAAAAGATGACTTTCATGCCAAATGCATGACCAATTTCAGCCACTTTTTGAGCAATTCGTCCGAAGCCAACAAGCCCTAGCGTTTTTCCTTGTAGTTCTGTCAGCGGTGTGGCAAAAAAACTAAAATCAGGATTGCTCGACCATTGTCCTTCATGTACCAGACGATTGTGTAAACCGACTTGACTTGTGATTTCCAACAACAAAGCAAACGTGAATTGAGCGACCGCCTCTGTCCCGTATGCTGGAACATTCGTTACTGTAATTCCAGCTTTAGCTGCTGCATCAATATCGATAATATTGTAACCAGTAGCTAAGATACCTATATACTCTAAATTAGGTGCAGCATTAAGGACCTCTTCATCCAAAGGTGTTTTATTCGTCAAAACAATCCGCGCATCACCAATTCGTTGCAAGCTTTCTTTTTTATCAGTAAATGACGTTCTATCATATATTTCACATTCGCCTATTTCTTTTAATGGTTCCCAATCAATGTCGCCAGGATTTAAAGAGTACCCATCTAAAATGACAATTTTCATTCGTTATACCTCCACTAAGTTTGTTCTTCTTTAAATCATAACATGATAATTATTTCTTTTCTAATAACCAATAGCTTCATTATTTAAAGTTATTCATTCAATTTATTTTGATAAAAAAACAGCTTATCCAATAAAAAATGGATAAACTGTTTGTGTCCTTTGTTCTTAAGCTTTTTCTTTAATAGATCCAAGCAATTGATCATTATCAGCAGGAGGATTTGCTAATAGATTTCGTACATCATCTAAATCTACATTAACATTCCAAACTAAAACACCTACAAGTTGGTCATCTTTCAAGAAGTAAACAATCGTTCCATTTTCTCTTTTATCAAAGATTTGCGGCAATGTTGGATCCATTGTACCGATTGCCTGCCATGAAATATTAAATATATTGGAGTAGAAATAAGGGGTATGCGTATAAGCCTCATGCGCACCTGCCATATTTCTGCCTACTTGCTCACCGGAATTTCTCGCATGGTCTACGTGTTCAATTCTTTGATAGCCTAAGATTTTATCAGGGTAATAAGCAATATCTCCAGCTGACCAGATAGCAGAATCACTAGTTTGTAGATATTCATCTACTTCAACGCCATCTCCATCTAATTTTAATCTACTTGCTTTTGCAAGTTCAATTCTTGGTGAGACGCCTAAACCTACGACGATGGTATCTCCCTTGATTTGTGAACCATCATCTAAGGTAACCACCAATTGCTCGCCATCACGTTGATAGGATTCAGCTTTTTTACCACTAATTAGTTCAACGCCGTTCTTTTTAAAAGTACCTTCATATTCAGCAGTAATTTCTTCTGGAAATTGATTTTCACCTAAAGTATTTTCCAGATAGACCATTGTCACTTGTGTATCATTTTGTGCCAGTGCGGCTGCAATTTCACTTCCAATATAGCCGCCACCAATAAGAATAACGTGTCTATTATTTCCGCTAAATTGACGCAATTTACGATAATCGGACCAGTCTCTAAAGACAATTACATGATTATCGTCTGCTCCATCAATAGTTATCGGTTCGCCTCCAGTTGCTAGTAATAATTTATTATAATAAACGACGCTATCGTCACCTAACTGTATACTCTTATTTTCTCGATCGATTTTGTTTACTGTTGTATTAAATTTAAAACTAACATTAGGATAATCTTCTGCGCCTACTCGAATATCTTCTTCTGTAAATTCATCATCTAACCATAATTTCTTACTTAAAGCAGGACGTTCATAAGGAACATCCGCGTCTTTTGAGACAAGTAGGATAGAACCATCTGTATCTTCTTGACGTATACCTTTAACTGCGTAACCTGCAACCATACCGCCACCAACAATCACATATTCATAGCTATTGTTATTTTGTAATTGACTCATTTTAACCCTCCTGATTTTCTCTTTAATGTTTCTATTTCTATTGTAATAAAAAAGTACATAAAGATAAAAAATTATGCATTATAATAGTTAGTAAAACTAAAAGAGTATAGGCGCTATTTTATTAGCAGCCTATACTCTTGCAAAAATTATTTCACATTATAATAAAAATGGATCGTTCATAGGATCAGTCAAATAGAAAGGATCTTCTACGTTAGTATCGCGTCCTTCAGGTCCTAAATCTTTTGCAGTTTCCGGCATAGCAGGCTCTGTGGGTACATTCAAATCTTTGTGACCTCTAGCATTTGCTTTGTCGTTAGCTTCTTCTGAATCACGAGGTGTCGGTGTTAAATCAACATCTTTGAGATCGATTCCCAATGCTTTAGCCACACCTGCCCCATAGTTTGGATCTGCTTGATAGCAATTATTGATATGGCGGTGTTTAATTTGTAAGGTACTATCTCCCATATTACGAGCCGTGTTTTCAAATAATACAAGTTGTTGTTCCTCTGTCATACGGCGGAAAAGCATGCCAGGCTGGGTATAATAATCATGATCATCTTCTCTAAAGTCATAATTTTTTACATCTCCACCTTGCATTGTTGGTTCTTCCATAAATTTATGATCTGTATAATTTCCGTAACTATTAGGGGTATAATGAACTTCACTACCAAGATTTCCGTCCATCCGTCCTTGTCCATCGCGACTATAAGGATGAGGATTTTTTACACCTCGCGGAGCATTAACCGGAATTTGATGATGATTTACACCAATCCGATAGCGTGCGGCATCTTGATAAGCAAAGACGCGAGTTTGTAGCATACGATCTGGCGAAATGCCAATCCCCGGTACTTGTGCTGCCGGGTTGAATGATGCTTCTTCCACATCCTGGAAGTAATTATCTGGATTTTTATTTAATTCAAATTCTCCAACTTCCATTAGAGGGAAATCTTCTTTGTACCAAACTTTTGTTAAATCAAAAGGATTATAGTCTAATTGATTCGCTTCTTCTTGGGTCATCACTTGGATGTACATTTTCCACTTAGGATATTTTCCTTCTTCAATGGCATTGTATAGATCTGCTTGATGGGATTCACGAGTATTTGCGTTAACAATATCTGCTTCTTGATCGGTTAAGTTCTGTATTCCTTGTTGAGAACGGAAATAAAATTTTACCCAAACTCGTTCATTATCTGCATTAATCAAGCTATAAGCATGAGAACTAAACCCGTGCATAAAGCGGTAAGAAGAGGGTATTCCTCGATCACTCATGGTAATGGTTACTTGGTGTAATGACTCAGGTAATGACGTCCAAAAATCCCAGTTATTGTTAGGACTTCTCATATTTGTTCTAGGGTCTCTTTTAATCGCACGATTCAAGTCAATAAAGTGCTTTGGATCTCGGTGGAAAAACACAGGAGTATTATTGCCAACTAAATCCCAATTTCCTTCTTCTGTATAGAATTTTAATGCGAAACCACGGATGTCTCGTTCAGCATCTGCAGCACCACGTTCTCCGGCAACTGTAGAAAAACGAGCAAACATTTCCGTTTGTTTACCAATTTCAGAAAATATTTTAGCTTTGGTATACTTAGTAATATCATGTGTCACTGTAAAAGTTCCAAAGGCACCCGATCCTTTGGCATGCATACGACGTTCAGGAATCACTTCACGGTTAAAATCAGCAAGTTTTTCGAGTAACTAAACGTCTTGTAGCATACTAGGACCACGTTCTCCAGCTGTCATCGTATTGTCATTGTTGAAAACTGGAGCTCCAGCATTTGTTTGTAGTTCTGGATTATTACCAACATTTTGATTGCGACTACTTTGATAAGAATCTAATCCATTTTTAGCCATAGGGTCTTTTTCCATATAAAAATCTCCTCCACTCTTTTTTTTAACAATTATATTATCAAAGTTTTTATTTCTACTGTCAACAACTTTTAAAAACGAATTTTATTTATAAAGTGTCTCATACACCTTTGGAAAAAAGCTGTTTATAACGATCCTAATATTAATATCACCTTTTAAAAACGTATTCGTTATTTATTTATAAATAAAAAGCATGCAGTGATTTTAGTCACCGCATGCTTTTTAGCAAACTTTTTTACCAAATCTTTACGCCAAATAGTTCTTTGATTCCTGACAAAATAAGTGTAGGTATTGCAGGAATAAATAAAACCATTAGATAAACGTATCCATCAAGTGGTGCTGTTCCCATAACTGTATTAAAGAATGGGATAATTGTTACTAAGAAAGAAGTAATTCCAGCAAACAATACAGCAGCTACCAAGTATTTATTTTCAAATGGACTACGTTCAAATAAAGTTCTCGTACTACGAGCATCAAAAACGTGCCACAGTTGACCATAAACTAAGGTTAAGAAAGCGACTGTTTGTGCTTGGCTACTTCCCATTCCTTGATGCGCAGCCCAAAGGAATGCTATAAATACCAATAATCCCATAAAGAAACCACGAATTAATACACGAGACCAAGTATAGTTAGCTAATACAGATTCGTTCGGATCACGTGGAGATTCTTCCATGATATTTGCTTCGGGAACGTCATAACCTAGAGAAAAGGACGGAACGGCGTCACTGATCATGTTCACCCATAAAACCATCAAAGCTGATAGCGTAGGTGTAGCTCCAGGTACATTGCCAATGGTTTGAGTGAAAAATAGTAAACCAATCAATATAGATAACACTTCAGCTACGTTGGTTGTCAATTCGTGACGAATGAAGTTTTTAATATTACCATAAATGGTACGACCACTTTTAACGGCATTTTCAATGGTAGTAAATTTATCGTCTAATAGAACCAAGTCTGCCGAATCTTTCGTTACTTCTGTTCCGGCAACACCCATTGCAATACCAATATCTGCGACACGCAATGCAGGAGCGTCATTTACACCATCACCCGTCATAGCGGTAATTTGACCATAATTTTGTAATTGTATAACAATACGTTGTTTGTGTTCTGGCGATACACGAGCATAAACATTTGTTTCTTTTACGGTTTCATACAATTCGTCGTCGGACATTTTTTCAATTTCCACGCCCTTAACAACAGGAGCAGATTTACTATCAACAATACCTAAATCATAGGCAATAGCTCGAGCTGTTTTCTCGTGGTCTCCTGTAATCATAACTACTTCAACGTTAGCATTATGCAAGGTTTGCACAGATACTTTCACTTCTTCACGTGATGGGTCAATAATTCCTGCAACCCCAGTTAATACGAAAGAGTGTTCTAATGTGTCTGTTGTACCATTCATTGCTTCATCTTCGGTAATCTCTTTTTGCCCAACAGCCAATGTACGTAAAGCATCATCAGCGTAATCATCAACGATAGACATAAAGTTATTTTTTTCTTCTTCTGTTTGATCAACTTCGCCGTCTTTTAGAATGCCACTGCTTCGATTGATCATAACATCTGGGGCACCTTTGATATATAAGGTATACTTACCACTTTTTTCTTTTACAACGACACTCATCATTTTTCGACTACTTGAAAATGGTAGTGTGCGGACAATTTCTTTGTCTTGTTGTAAATTTTCACGACTAATATTTACTTTCTTCCCTAATACAGTCAAAGCAACTTCCGTTGGCGTTCCAAGAGGCGTATACTCTCCGTTGTCATTTTCTTGAACGGAAGAATCATTACATAATACGGCGCCATATAAGAAGGCTTTTGATGTAGCGACTGGATCGTCATTATCTTGATTTTTAATTTCACCATTAGGATTATACCCTAGTCCACTAACTTCATATTTATGGCCATTAGCATAATATTGCACAACGGTCATTTCATTTTTCGTTAAGGTCCCTGTTTTATCAGAGCAAATATATGAAGTCGCCCCTAAAGTTTCCACACTGTTTAATGACTTGATTAAACCTTTATTTTTAGCCATGGAACTAGCACCGATAGTTAGTACGATTGACAAAACAGCTGGTAACGCATCTGGAATAGATGCAACAGCCAGCGCGATCGAAGTAGAAAGAACGGAACCAATCGATTCAAAGCTTAATTCACCTGCTTGAATAATTCCTGCAATAATGGTAAAGATGACAATAATTCCAGAAACTACCATAAGAGTTTTTGTTAGTCTATTAACGGTATTTTGAAGTGGAGATGGTTTTGTTTCAACAGATTCGATCATTTGCGCGATATTACCTAATTCGGTATTTGCGCCTGCCGCAACAACAACACCAACCCCTTGGCCGTTAGAAACTGTAGAACCAGAAAAGCCCATATTAGTCCGATCGCCAAGTTCGACGTCTTCACTGATAGCCTCCATGTCTTTTTCGATCGCGTCAGCCTCCCCAGTTAAATGGGATTCAATCACTTGAAGTTCATTGACGTCCAACCAACGAATATCTGCTTCTACAAAATCGCCGACTTGGTTACTTACAACATCGCCTACAACCATTTCGTTAACCGGAATAGTTTGCCATTTCCCGTTACGTAACACCGTAGTATGTCGGCTATTCATTTCTTTTAGAGCATTTAAACTTTTACGAGCACTAATTTCCTGCCAAAACCCTAGAAAGGCATTAATAATAATTAATATAAAAATAGCGGCTGCTTCGTATAGGGACTCATATCCAGTTTCCATATTTCCTTGGATCTGAATATCATGAAAAGCATTTAATAGCGACAAAACAATTGCCCCCATTAATACAATTACGATAGGTTCTTTAAAGTTTTTAAGAAAAACTTTCCAATAAGGATCTTCTTTTTTCTCAGGCAGTTTATTCTCACCGTATTTTTCACGTTGTTGCGTTACCTGTTCATCAGTTAACCCATTTTCTAAATCAACCTGAAAATCCTCCATAACTTGCTCTTTTGGTTGTTGATAGAGCTTCACTTTTTTCATCCTTTCTAGTTCATTTATAAAAACATAAAAAAGCGTAAGCAAACAAAGACTTCCTCACCCTTGGAAGACATGTCTTGAAAGCTTGCGCTCAACCTGTTTTTTTATTTGCGTTCTTTTATACTATAGCAAAAAAATTTTTGTTTGTCTAGAGACTTTCTTTTTTTGCTGCGACTTTCTGAGATCTAATCTTTGATCGAACCAACTAAATCCTCTTTATTAGCAGGTGGATATGCTAATAAATCACGGATATCGTCTAAATCTACTGCTACATTCCCTACTAAAACGCCAACCTATTGCTCTTCTTTTAGAAGTATACAATTGTTCCATCGCTTCTTTTAACAAACACTTGCGGTAATCTGACCAACCTCTAATCATAATCACATGCGGATCATCTGGTCCGTCAATTGTCATTGGTTTCACCACCTGTGGCAAGTAACAATTGATCGTAATGGACAACGACATCATTGCCTAGTTGAATCTCTTTATTATCGCAATCGATTTTATTCGCTGTCATATTAAATCGGAAAGTTACATTGGGTTGATCTTCTGCTCTGATCCTTATATTTTCTTCCGTAAATTCATCGTCTAACCATAATTTTTTACTTAAGGCACATCTGCATCATTTGAAACGACAAGAATAGAACCATTCATATCCTTTTTTCGTATACCGTTTACAGCATAACCTGCAACCATACCGCCATCGACAATGACATATTCATTATTATTGTCTAACGTACTCATACATTTCCTTCCATAAAATAATTTCTTTATTTTATTTACTACATTTTTGTAATATAAAAAAAAGAAAAATACGCTAAATAACAATAAATATGTTATTTAGCGTATTTTCGGCTAACGAAATTATTTAAATAAAGCTTTGACTTCTAAATAATCTTCTAAACCATAAAGTCCGTTTTCACGACCAATACCTGATTGTTTATATCCACCAAATGGCGCTTTTGGTGAACGAGCACCACCATTAACTGTAACATTACCTGTTCTTAGTTGACGAGCGACATCCATCGCTTCTTTTTCAGGGCCTACTACAGCGCCGGATAAGCCATAAGAAGAATCATTAGCAATTTTAACAGCTTCTTCTTGTGTATCATAAGTGATAACAACTAAAACGGGGCCGAAAATTTCTTCTTGGGCAATCGTCATATCGTTCGTAACATCTGTAAAGACAGTTGGCTCAATAAAGTATCCTTTGCGATTGAGTCGATTGCCTCCAAGGAATACATTTGCTCCTTCATCTATACCTATTTGAATGTAATCCAAAACAGTATTCATTTGATCTTCAGATACCATAGGTCCTACTCGTGTATCATCTTCAGCTGGATCGCCTACTTTAATATCCTTATAGTAATCTTGGATAACTTCTTTCGTTCTTTCAAGTTCATCTTTTGGAACTAATAAGCGAGTTAGTGCCGAACAAGTTTGACCTTGATTATCTAAAACAGTACTTGCAGCTGATCTTACAGCTAATTGTAAATCGCCGCCTTTGAGATAAACCATAGGAGATTTACCGCCTAATTCAAGAACTAATTTTTTCACTGAAGTTGCAGCATTTTCATATAGACCCTTACCGACAGCTGTTGAACCAGTAAAGGAGACCACAGCTACATCTGGATGCTTGGTCAAGTAATCCCCTGTATCACTACCGCTACCCGTTACTAAATTGAAGACGCCTTTTGGTAATCCTGCTTCTTCAATAATTTCTGCATAGATAATTGCGGTAAGTGGTGTATTCGTTGCCGGATTTACCACAACGGTATTTCCTGCAAGTAAAGCGGGGGTAATTTTACGTTGAATTTGGTTCATTGGGTAATTCCAAGGTGTCACACAAGCAACTACACCATAACCTTCTTTAATAATTGTCGCATTATCGACTTCTTCTTCAAAATTAAAGTCTTTAAATTCATCTAACGTTCCTTGAATTTCATTTAATGATTGTGGCACTTGGCCATTTTGAGCAAATGTTTTAGAAGCGCCTAACTCTTGCACCATTGTATCAGCAATTTCGTCTTGACGATCTTCTATACCCTTTTTGATTTTTTCAATATATTTCGCACGTGTTTCAGGAGAAGTATTATTCCATTGTTCAAAAGCCGCTTTTGCAGCTGCGACTGCTTGATCTACATCTTTATGAGAGGCCTTGACCACCTTAGCAATCACTTCTTCATTTGCCGTATTAATAACATCTGAATAATCATTGGATTGTGCATCTTGCCATTTGCCGTCATAAAATAATTTATCATATATTTCCATGGTTATTTTTTCCTTGCTCAAATTAAGCTGTTTTAAGCTCTACTTATATTCTAACAAATCAGAAAAAACGCTACAAATAATTCATTTCATTCACTCACTAGGTTATTATTCTTCATCCGCTGGTCCTAACTCGTCTTCTGTCACCCATTTATGGTTGGTAAATTTTTCACTTCCGTCTGCTGGTTCAAAATCGATCATATAAGCTGGTCCTTCATGAACCCCAGTGATTTCAGCGCTTTGTCCTTGCATACCTGCCATATGATCAGCAGTAAGAGTTACCTCGTCTCCTTCTTCATAATCTTCATTATCATCATCAGAGGCCATCTCTTCTGCTACCACCCATTTATGATCTTCCATCGGTTCATCGCTATCTTCAGGTGTAAATGTTACTTGATACAAGGTGGTATCATAAGCACCAGTAATGGTCGCTGTAACACCTTCCATAATATCCATATGCGCATCAGTAACCTCTACTTTATCCCCCACTGAATATTGCGGATTGCTTGCATCTTGCATATCTTCTGGTTCATCTTCATTGCGGTTGTGCTCCATTTCCATACTGCCGTGATCCATGTGTCCACTTGAATCTTCCATATGATGGCCAGAATCATCCATGTGGCTCATTTCGGTACTTTCTGCTGTACTGCCTGCTTGTTGTTCTTGTTGATCATTTTCATTATTACTACAAGCACCTAACAATAGCACAGAAGTGAATAAAGTAACAAATGGCAATGCTTTCCTCTTTCTCATTTCTTTCATCTCCCTTTTTATTATACACCTACAATATAACATCGACGTTTACATAAGTAAATTTAAAAGCCTGAAACATTTTTCTATACTTATTGCAAATAACGGCTCATTAATTCCATATGATGCATGACAGAAGCTTTACGCATAACTCCCATACCAGGAAATTTTTCTTTATCAGCATAATCAAACAAGATCGTTAACCCTAAAGTGAGTTGTTCACTGCTTAAGAGATGACACCAAGACTTTACTTCTTCCATTAATACTAAAAATTTCTCTTTTTGTGTTACTCCTTCTTCTGACGATAGAAAATGGTGGATGCGAAGTGTATCCTGAAAAAAATAAACGAGATGTAAACTTAATATCGGAGAGGGATAGACCCTCTCATAATAGATACGATTATCGATTGAAAAATCACTAAATCCTACAAACCCTCTTTTTTGGTAGTTTAAATAATCTGTTGAAAACAATTCATCAGGACATTCTTGATAAAAATTAAGATTTGGTAAGCGAGTAAAATGATCTAAGGAAAGAATTTTGTCCCCTTTTATTTTATTTAGCAAACGAAACTCAGGTGGGACTAATACTTTTCTTTGATTATTTTCCCAATCACTGGCTAAAGCAATGGAAGGCTGATCAATAATTAACATTTCAGACCTTTGCGTCATTGTTTCTAGTGCCTGGCTAACAACACTGGCTTTTCTTACTGGAAAAGTTTCTAATTTAATATTTCCTGTTTCTGTATTAAACTCGCCTAACTGTGGATTTTGAATCAAATAAATAGGATGTTGGTAGTTTTGAGCGCTTAATAAAAATTTTTGAAAAGTAGCAGTTTTTTTTACGGGCTCAATGATAGGCTGAATTTTTTCAGATAATAAACCTTTTTCTATCAGTTCTCGCAAGGCTAATAGATCAAATTGCTTTCCTCTGAAATAAGGATAATACATTATTCACTCTCCTCAAAAAAGCGTTGTTCCAATTGAAAATATGCAGTTCGGGTTGCTTCTAGTTCCTCTTTTAGCGCTTCTACGGTTTGATTTTGTGTTTCTTCAATAAAATGATCATAGTAATTTACACCGCCTCCAAACAAATCATACTCAGGCTGACGTTTTTTCAACTCTTGATAAAGTTGTTTTGTCCCAAATACTCGCAAACCACGTGCTGTTTGTTTGGCTTTGTTTACTTCTCGTGCCTGTGAAGTGATTAAACGATAGAGTAATTCCTGTTCGTTGACCTGCAAAGATTGTTTTTGTGGCTTTTTCTCAGTCGTAAAAAAACCAGGAGCACCTAGATCATCTAACAAGTAAGGGTGATAAACTAAAGCCCCGATATGAGAAGGGATTTCTTCACTCACTATTGCGTATAGATTTTCTGGTAAAACAAAATAATTATAATGGCCAATAAATGAAAGTTTTGCTTTGGAGCGAAAATCAGATTTACTCACTTTTAGTTCATAACAGCGCCATTCGAATTGTTGCTGGTTGTTTAAATGACAGCTAAGCGTATCAACAATTCCTTGTTCTTCAGGCATCGTGACTTCTTCGACAACTACAGCACCATTTTCTCTAATATAATAATACAGCGTTTCTTCCATTTGTGTTGTTAATGGGGTCTTCATTTTAACCCTCCTTATGTTTTAGTATAGCGTTTATTTTTTATAGCAAAAGCTTTTCTTTGAAATTTGTAAAAAATAAATAGAAACATCTCGTTTACTATTTTGAGTAATTCAGATGCTTCTATTAGCAATGGTTACTTCTCTAGTTTTTCCTAACCCTTATCCAATAATCACATTTTCTTCTGGATATTTATAATTTGTTTCTCTTTTATGCGTTTGATTAATCGTCGAAAAGATCATTGTTAAAATCCCAACTCTACCGATAAACATCAAGAAAATAAGCACTAACTTTCCGATCCAAGTCAGATGTGCAGATAGGCCTAAACTTAATCCGACTGTTCCCATAGCAGAGATTACTTCAAAAACAATATATTCTAATCCTAACTGATCAACATTAGGGATTGTTTCAGTAACAGATAAAATCATTGTGCTACTTATAATCATAATTAAAAAGATAAAAAATAACATAAAAGCTTGTGAAATCGTGTTTTCTTTAATCGTGCGTCCTTTATATTGCGCCTTTGAACGTCCCCTTATCACACTATACAATTTAATCAAAATGATGCCTAATGTTGTGGTCTTAAAGCCTCCCGCAGTAGAACCCGAACTTCCACCAATAAACATTAATATCATCGTTAATACAAGACCCGCATGACTCATCGTTGCATAATCAATAGAAAAAAATCCTGCTGTTCGTGGCGTGACCGCTAAGAAAAAAACATTGGATAACCTCGATAAAGGATTTGAACCAACGGTATTCGTAAAGAAAAAGAAAATACTACTTAACACTAATAATAACCCAGTTACTTTTAATGTGATCTGACTGTGCAATCTTAATTTTCTTAATGTTTTATTCTTTAATAAATCTTGCCATACGATAAAACCAAGTCCTCCTGCGATAATTAGAAAACTGATGACCATTAAAATCCAAGGATCGTTTTGAAAACTGATTAAACTATTATCAAAAAGATCAAAACCAGCGTTGCAAAAGCTAGAAACCGCATGAAAAAAGCTATACCAAAGTCCCTTTTCCCAACCAAAACGCGGAATAAAGTCTACGCTTAGTAACAGAAAGCCTAAAAATTGAATAATAAAAGCTATCCGAAAAATTGCAAGCATTAAGCTAACTGTCCCAGAAATATCAAAGGTGTTCAAGGTATCTTTTAAAATCATACGCATACTTAAATTTATTTTTCTTTTGGTGAGCGTAAAATAAAGAAACGGTAAAGACATAAAACCTAAACCACCGATTTCAATCATAAGTAAAATAACCGCTTGACCAAACATATTCCAATGTCCGATAGTCGAAACTGTGGTTAAGCCCGTAACGCATACCGCAGAAGTAGCAGTAAAGAGCGCGTCCAAAAAATTTGTACTATGACCGCTTCGTGTAACAAAAGGCAACATTAAGATAAAAGTCCCTGCTAAAATAATACCCGCAAATCCTAGTAGAATTTGTTGAGGTGCTTTAAAGAAAACGTCTCGATCCAGGTAGCTCATTTATTCACCACTTCTTCTGATTTTAATAAGTGCTAAATTTATAATATTTAACTAACCTATAAATATAACAAAAATGTCCTTTTGTCAACTTAAAAAGGAATAATTTTACGAAAACAATTGATGTCTATTTGAATGAAACACTTAGCTTGATTTTTTTAGTAAATAATAACAAGTAATGATACTTGTAAAAGGCAATATGAATGCAACACTAATACTTGAAAGAATAACCACGGCAAATTCAAAAACAAAAGCTTGTGAGTTCATCATTTCATACCAAGGGATATCTAGGTCTTGATACCAAAAAATAAGGGCTAATCCTGTACTAATAAAGGCGAATAATAATGTATTGACTGTTGAATTTAGGATACTTCTGACCACTGACATACTGGATTTAAACAACATTTTTACATCTAGCTTTTGATAGCGTTGATGAAAAATTTCCGCGGTGGAACTAGCAATAGACATACTTCCATCAATCAATGCTCCTGAAACACCAATTAGAATAACCGAAACACTCAATTGAGTGAAGGAGACAGGGACATTCAAGTTAAACGCTGCAAGCTCTTCTAATTCTTGAGAAGAAAAGCCTGAAATTGATATTTTTTGAATAAAGGGAATAAATATTAAAGATACGATAAAAGAAAACAATATCAAGCTATAAAAAGCCGCTTTCGTTTTCTCATTCCACCCGTTCACATATCCTAAGGTAATCAAACTATTTAAAAGAATATAAGCAAGAGCTGCTAGATAAACTGAAAGACCCAAATGTAGACAAAAAATCAAAAGAAAAAACAACAAAATATTCATAAACAAGCCGCTCAATACAAAGAAAGACGATCTTCCTAAAATTAAAACAACTAATAAGATAAATACAAGTAATAAACTAGAGATTACATTCATTGTCGTACCCCCCTTCTACTTATTTGAAAGAAAAGAAGTGAAAATGGGATAGAAAGCAAAATGCCAAAACCACCGCACAGTACTCGTACAACTTCTAAAGATAGTAGCATACTAACGGTTTCCCCAAAAAGCCAGCCATTATGCAAATAGACTAACATCATCGGGATAGCACTACTAAAATAGGAACAGATGAGTACGTTAACCATGGTCGAGCTGACATCTTGACCGACTCTTTTGCCTGAACGAACTAACTGATTAAGCGTCACTGCTGGATTTTTGCGTTCGATCTCTTCTAGTGTCGAAACCACAGAAACTACAGTGTCTAAAGAAGCACCTATTGCCCCTACCAATAAACCAGATAAAAATATCGGACGATAGGGTCGAGTCAAAACACCCATATCTTCAAAGCGTAATCCTTCATCCTGGTAAAATTCCATTGCGATAAGACAAATAAAAAAAGCGCTGAACACGGTTAAAAATGTTGCAAAAAACTTTTGTAAACTATCCTTTTTAATCCCATCAATAAGAAATAAAGTAATAGCTATAGAAAGCACCGTATAAATCGCGGTAAAAATAACCAGAGAGATATTTGTATAACTGCGGTACACATTAACGATCAAAAATAAGGCTGCACTATTTAAAACAACACTGATAAAAGTAGTGACGCCCGATTTTCCACCCACAAAAATTAAGGTAAACAGTAAGGAAGCTATCATAAAAAAGACATAGCCATCACGCTTTTTTTCGTCTACTTTATTATGTGAATAAAAGACTTGCTCGCCTTTAGAATAATCAACCGTATCTAATTCGTTTTTACGATAGTCAGCTGTTAAATGAACAGTATCTCCTTTGTCCTTTCCATTCATTTTTGTTGCGCTAATTTCTTGTTGATTATTACTTATTTCTACTTGATCGATTTTTGCGACAGCTTGGTTGTATAAAGTACTGCTTTTTAGCTGTATGCCAAAACTTACGATGACACAAAAAATAAAAAAAACGATCCCGCTGACTAATTTTTTATTCATCGACTTTCTCCTATCTTTTGTTTGTTCAATCCTTAATAGTAAACTAAGAAAATTTACGAAACAAGTTTTAATCGATGAATTTAAGAAAAAATAATCAGCGGGAGTATTTTTCTAATAAAAATAATAAAGTTATTGCCTGATAAGTGCTTCCATTGCCAAATCATTTAAAAAATGTAAAGGAAGAGAGAACTTAGGGTTAAAATAAAAGTCCATAGTACTAATTTGATTTAAGTTAGCTTGCATGGTGATCAAACTAGATAAAGTATTAACCATTTCTACTTGTTCTCGTTGATTTGTCATCAGTTGCCCACCCAGAATCTGTTTACTCTTAGCATCAAAAACCAATTTTAAAGTGAGCTCGAAAGTACCATTTTCTGCCAATAAGTGTTGTTGAGTGTAGGTTTTAGTTAATGAAGCAACCTTAAGACCATAATAAGGTGCTTCTTCTTCATTGACACCGGCACTAGCAAAATAAGAACCAAAAAGTTCTGTCACTATCGTACGTTGTACTTTGGGAAAAGCAATTTTTTCTGTCAATAAGATATTAGATGCAGCAATCATAGCGCTACGGTAAGCATTAGTGACAAGCGGAACATAAATTGAAGCAGCCGTTTCGTTAAAGTTTATAGAAACCAAATCACCTACAGCGTAGATAAAAGGATCTGAAGTTTGTAAGTGTTCATCAGTCGTTATCGTCCCATCCATGTTAATCGCTAGATCATCTTCAACTAAAGATACATTAGGTCTAGGATTGATAGCAAAAACAACTGCATCGCAGGATAGCGTTTGTCCGTTTGTCAAAATAATCCCTGACACACTTTCATTGACGTCTAATTGAACTTCTTTTACATTACTATTTAAAATAATATGGACATTATCCGGTAATTTTGTCAGTAGTTTCTGAGTAATCTCCTCATCAAAATAACGAAATAACACATTGTCCATACGATCGATCAAATAGATCTCTTTTCTTAACTTGGTTAAGGACTCTACCAATTCAAATCCGATTAAACCTGCACCAATGATCGCAATTTTATTTACTTTGTTTAAAGTGTCGATTGCTTGTTGCGCTTGTTCTAAAGTTTTATAATTTGTAATTTCACGATCGCTTTGTAAAGAAAGTCCCGTTTGATACTGACTAGATCCCATCGCTAATATCAAATAATCATAAGAAAAATAGTCTTTTGTTGGTTCTTGCTCTATTTTAGTTAAAGCCACGACTTCTTTTTTTTCAGTATCTATATCGATCGCTTCTGTATCAATAAATACATTGATATTTTCAGACATTAGTTGCGAGACAGTGGCGGTTTTAGCTTCATCTAAATCAGCAATCGTCCCTTCTAAATAAAGATTTAAGCTACTTCCAATATAGCCTAAAACATTGGAGCGTTCGAGCATCAACACTTCAACATTAGGATTGACTTTTTTTAAATGTCTGGCAGCTGCAATTCCCGCATGAGATCCGCCAATAATAACAACACGCATAGCGTTACCGCCCTTCTACTTTTTTTGAATAATCGCTGTTACAGCTTGTTCTAAACGTTCTTTTTCAAATGAGGATAAAGCGCCTGTTAAAAGATAAAGCTTTTGATAATTAAATGCTTGTATATCTAAATCATCAGAAGCAATCAGCAAATCGTAAGTTCTTTTTTTAGCCTTTTTTACTGTAACATGAGACATTCCTGCTAAAGTCTGTTTAGTAAAACGAAAAACTTCCTCGGCATATAGTGAACCGTCATCCACTACCCCCACCAAAACTTCTTTTTGTTGCCGCCTTTGATGGATATCCCAAATCAAACCATAGGAATGATCAAGCATTTCCCATTGAGCATTTGAAACTTCACGGGATAAATTTTTTTCAATAAGCGACATACATTGATTCATCGCTTGAAAATCAATATCGGACAAAAGTAATTGATTGTTATGGTTAAAGTTAATTTCTCCCTCATAAAAAGTCACTTTCACATGATTTTGTAAAAGAAAACTAGCAAAAGTAGGATCATACATTTTTGCTTTGGTAATTGTTTGATAAATTTGTTTATCGATTGTTAAAAAATGCTGAATAAAAGATGATTTTTTCCACCATTGACTTGTTTGTGGTAAAAGCCCTTCAGTAATAAAAAAAAGATACAAATAAACCGCTTCATACCCACTTGCCGCTAAAGCAAAACGACTTAAAAATCGTTTGAAAATATTATCTAGCTCTTGATAAAAATGATCTTGTTCTATTTGTCTTAGCATATCCTCTGAGATTTCACGTTTAGGCATTTTTCTATAGTCTAGCCTTTGCTGCAAAATATGTAGATGTAAGCTGAGCATATGCTTTTGTTTTTTGCTAAATTGCAACTGAAAATGACTTTCAATAACGTGTATCAAATTTTTAATTGCCTGATTCGTCATCAAGGTGGTTAAGCGCTTTTCGGGGATGGCACCATTAAAAAGTTGAAAATAAAAAAATTGAATTTGTAGCTCACTGCCATATAGTTTTTTATTTTTAAACTGTAAGTTAAATTCCCCTAACAACTGATTGATCACTTTTAAACGTCTAAAAATTGAAGCCTCGCTCAAATTATTATCCAAGGCTAGCTTAGTTACAGTTAACTCTTTTTCTTGATAAACGCTAACGAGCAAACGGTAATTTATCGCTTGTTTTAAATAGCTATACAAAAAATTTTTAACAGAAAAATCATCGGGTAAATTTAATTGTAAAAAATCACTATCTTTTCTACTTAACGCTGCACTTATCTCAAAATGATGCAATCTATCAGCAAGAGCTGTGATTTCCTTTTGTAATGTTGGGTAGGAAACATCCATATAATCATTAAGATCTTTCATTTTAATGGTTTTTGCATGTTGCAAAAAATACGCCAAAATTCTGACCTGAACTTTCTGATCTTTATCTAGTAGATCGACAAAACGCATTGTTTCACCTCACTCAGCTTTTTGCTTTTCTAGGCGACAGTAAAGCAATTCAAAAGTGTAATAGGTGGTATTTTCAACTTCTTTTTCATCCTGAAACAATCTCTCAATTGCTTTTTCTAGTTCATCATTAGGCAATTCGTCTTTAAAATACGAATAAAAGAAGTGTTTACTGATCGTTTCACTTATTACATAATGAAAAGTTTTGCTTTGGTAGGCATTTTTAAACCAACTTTTATAAGTAGACATCCAAGCTAAATGCTCTGCTTTACCGTATAGTCTTTCTTCAATTGGTGAAAATAATTGGTCTTCTTCTTTTACTAGCCGTAGAATACAGACATATTTTCTAGCAACCCTTATCATTTCTTTTAATTGCGTTTGTAAAGTCAATGCCGGATTCATAGCACTAAAAACAATATCAAAAGCATTATCTTTTGTTTGCTGTAAAAAAGATTGTTGACTACTTTCAATCAAGCTTAAGTTTTTATAAGGATACTTATTTGAAGCAAGCTTTAACATTTCAGAAGATAAATCTACTAGTACATAATTTTGTAGCTGAGAAATAAAGTAGGGAACATATTTCCCACTTCCTCCCGCTACATCTAGCAAATTATTTTGCGGTAAAATTCCTTGCTTGTTAAAAAAATCGAGCACATCTTTTTGAATTGTTAGTTGAGATTCTTCTTGAATGTCTGTATACTCCCTAGCAAAATCGTCCCAAAACTGTTTTATCTCTTTTAATTTTTCTTGCATAACTTTCATCCTTATTAATGAAAAAAGCCCGGAAAATAACTCCAGACTTTCTTACTTATTCACGAACGATCAATGGCACAAAGAATGGATAATGAGTGAAAAAATCCAAAATTGAGCGACGACGATTATTGGAATCGATAAATAAGTGTGTTCTATTTTTCTTCGATTGGATATACACATTTTGCTCTTGATTTAATTTTACCTGATAATACCTTTGGCCAATTTTATCAAAGTCATACTCGGTAGCGTCCATAGCGGTGATAAAAATATCGTCTAAAATGTTGGTTTCTAAAGGAAAGTCACTTTCCAAATCCACTGAAAGTGCTCTAGTATTATCTAATAGACTTGCGGAAACAGTAAAGCCTAATTGTTTAAAATTCGCCAACAAACGGTTCAAGTCGTAATTAATTAACGTTAACTGATTACGAGAAAATATTTTCTCAGAATACCACAAACGAATGAGTTCTAACACCTGACGTTCATCTACTGTAACTGACATCTCTTGTAAATCCAGTAAAAATAAAGACATAAATTTCGATTCAAAACGAGTATCAATGACGTTCATTTGAAAACTTAACGCTAAATCTCTTTTGTCAGTCAATTGATATTTTATCGAAAAATATTTTGCTTCCCATACATTATAGCTATCAGTTTGTTTTAATGTCGCATCATTTAAAGGCTTCAATAATTCATAAGTAAGATAGGCCAGTAAACTAGTTTTAGCAACGGTTGAGATCGCTGCATCTGTTACAATTAAACGTCTGTATTCCTTCAGTAACTCAGTAAAATCATCTTCTAGTAAAGTTTTTCGTAAGCGTAAATCAGCTAGTTCTTTTTCAGCTGAAGCGATCCAGGAAACCATTTCGGCATGATTTTGTGCCTTTTCTTTATAATAAGGATCTGTTTCCTCTTTATTTTGCGATGTTTTTTTTAATTCTGTGGATTTATTTTCTTTTGTACTCATGCGTGATTCCCTCCTTTAGCTGAACCTAGATAAGCTGTTAGAAAATCTTGAATCTGTTGATTCATTGCTTTTAATGACCCAAAATATTGTTGGATCAAACGGAATTCTTTCGTCACCACTGCTTGTTTTAGACGCATATCGTGATGATTTTTCATCAATTCCTCTCTTTTTTTATTGGTTTTACTTTTATCTTCTATATAAGGTAACCAACCTTCTCTTTTTTCTGCCAATGCTTGTAATTTGTTATCTAAGTCTTCAATTTCTTCCTCAGTTTTGTTTCGATTAAACAGACCTTTGGTATTTTCCACCGATGCTTTTTCATTTTCAATCTCTTTTATCTGTTCATCGATGTTTGAGATCTCTGATTCAGCAGTGATAATGTTGGCATCGAGTTCGTCCATTTCCTTTTCAATTTTGTTTAAAGCATCACGCTTAGCTGGCGCAAATTCACGCCATTCTTTATCAATATTGGGTAAAACAAATATCTCAGGCGTACTCGCATCAATACCGATCGTTGCACGCTCACGATAGTAATCACCTAGACGGTAGTAATTCATAGTGGGAGATATTTTTTGTTCGTGATGAATAAAAGGAAAAGCCTGGGTAAAACTATCATGGATTTTTTGCGCTAATAATTCATCGATCTCATGGTTTTTATTTGATGTTTTCTTTAGCTCTTCATGTAATTTCCCTTTATAAATACGATAGATTTCAGCAATATCTTCATTTTGAATCGCTTGTTCAAAAGCTTGCAAGTCTTTAAGCATCGAGCCTACATTTTGAAAAGCGACCTCTTTAATTTCATCAAAACTTGGCCCTTGTAATTTATCTGTAGAATCTTCGTTATTTTGGCGCCCTGTTTGTTTAGGCATAGTGTAACCTCCTCTGTTGCTTTGTTACCATTTTATCATGTTTATTAGAAAAAAGAAGCTTTGTTCTTAGTAACTTTATAAATTATTTCGAAACAAAAATGATGTAATTTTGACAACTCTTTCATAGAAATCATATCAAAAATAGGGCGAATATGCTATTTTATTTTCGTTTCTTTAAAATTCTCTTACAAACAAATTTGTTTGTAAGAAAAAACTCCCTTTCCTATTCTAGTAAATATTGATATGCCCAGCGCCCGCCGTAAGGTATAGGAAATTGAACTTTGCCGCGATAAACAAAGCCAGCATTTATTATCGCCTTTTGCATGCCGATGTTTAAGTGATAAGTATCGATACGAACATCACGATAGCCTAATTGCTGACTGACATCAATTAAATAACGTAATAGTTCTTGCGCCAGCCCCTTCCCCGTTTTTTGGGTGTCAACAACAACTCGATGAATAGATACATAAGGACCTTCTTCTAACCAAGCACCTTCTTTTATGGCTGTATACACTGGGTCAATTCCTTTAATTAAGGCGGCGTAAGCAACAATCTCCTTATCTTCAAGTACATATCCTGCATCCTCTTTAATATCTTGTTCAATTTGTTGCCAACTCGGACCATAACCGTCTTGCCATTGAGGAGAGCCTTGTTTTTTTAATGCTGTAATCCCTTGTGCAGTCAACGTCATAATTCTGGAGATATCTTGGATATCAGCCGTTCTAAAAATCATCCTGTGACCTCTTACTCTTCTATTATTTTTAACTTTCCTTGAAATTGTTGAATATTGCTATAACCCTTAGCATCCATGATCGCAGCCAGTTCGTCGAGAACTCTAGCAAAAACTGAGGTGCCTTCTTTATATAATTGCGTACCAATTTGTAGCATTGAAGCGCCACATAAAAGATGTTCAAAAGCATCCTGACCAGAAGCAATCCCGCCGGTTCCAATGATTTGAATGCTTGGATTTAAACGCGTATAAAAAGCTCGTACGTTTGCCAAAGCAGTGGGCTTGATATATTCGCCACCAATTCCACCGAACCCTTCCTTAGGTTTGATCACCACTTGTTCTTTATCTGGGTCAATCACCAGTCCGTTACCAACTGAGTTGATAGAATTGACAAAAGCCAGAGGAAATTTATTTAAAATGCTAGCTATTTGGTCGAAATGTGCGATATCAAAATATGGGGGAAGTTTGACACCCAGTGGTTTTGTATAAAAGGAAAAGATTTCAGTTAAAATTTGTTCGGTCAATGCAAAATCATAAGCAACTTGTGGTTTTCCCGCTACATTAGGACAAGATAAATTTAATTCTGTAAAACCCTGAAATTCACTACCCTCAAGCTTTTTTAAGGTTTCGATATTTTCTTGCATAGTCATACTGGCTACTGAAAAAAACATCGGAGTAGAAAAGTTTTCCTGATATTCATTGACATAATCAAGATAATAATCAAATCCTAAATTAGGCAAACCCATGGAATTAATACTACCTAGCGTTGTTTCATAATATCGTGGTTCCGAATTCCCTTGTCTTTTCTGCCGTGTTACGCTTTTTGTTATAAATGTCCCCGCCCTTGAGTCTACTAAGTCGTTTAATTCTTCACTGGTCATACAATGAACACCTGAAGCATTCATTAGTGGAGATTGAAATGTGTAATCCTGGAAAGTTACTTCAAACATGGTCTTACCTCCTAGATGATCTCATTAATATTTGTTAGTAGTTTATCCAAATTTAAAGCAAAAAGCAATAAAAGAATCAGTTATAAAAACAGATAAAATTAAGTCTAATAAGAAAAGACTTATGTAGCTTTTTGTCCTAAAGTCAAATAAAAAAGAGGCCAAAACTTTGGCTATTGTCCCTGAGTATGGCGAAGTAGAGACCAATCATTTAGTATTTGTACCTGAGTCAGCCAAAGAAGGGGCCATAAACAGAGTAATTGTCCCAAAGCTTAATAAAGAAGAGACCACTAGCCTGTCTTTTGTACTAAAGTAATCCCCCATGGAAGTATTTATCTAAAATCACTTAAAAAAGCTTCTTTATTAATTTTTTTAATAAAGAAGCTTTCCTTAGTTTTAATAAATTGAATAAACAATTTAATATTTTTATTTACCTTATTCCTAATGCAATTCGCGCGTAGCGACTCATTTTTTCCGGTGTCCACGGTGGATACCAGACGAGTTTTACATCTACCTGATTTACTTCAGGCACTTCATTTAGTGAATCCAAAATTGACTCAGTCAAAATATCAGCTAGAGGACATCCCATCGTTGTCAGTGTCATTTTGATTTCAGTGTCTCCTGTTGCATCATCGAACTCTACGCCATAGATTAAACCCAAATTGACAATATCGATTCCTAACTCTGGATCGATAACAGTTTCTAGTGCCATTAAAATATTATCTTTTATTTCTTCAATTTCTTCTTCTGTTCGTGCGACACTCATGTTTTCTAATCCCCCCTCTACTTTTCTCTCCAAGCAAATCATACCTTGTTTTATATCATTTGTAAACGCTATTTGTAGATAAGTTAACAATCTTTTATCTTTTAACTAAATTCTATTTTGTCAATATTTTAAATGGGGAGATTTATTCAACTTCTTGCCAAAAACTTTCCATTCCTTGTTTTAATTGTGCAAGATTGTGACAAATTTTCATATTCTGCCAATGGGCAGGAAAGAGTTGGCGATAGGCTTTAGTCGTAAATCTTTGGTCTAAAAGTAAAACAATGCCTTTATCAGTACTATCTCGAATGACACGACCAGCGGCTTGTAATACTTTATTCATTCCCGGCAGCTGATAAGCATACGCAAAGCCTTTTCCCTCTTTTTCATCAAAATATTCTTTAATTAATTCTTGTTCATGATTCATTTGAGGCAGCCCAACACCTACGATAATACTGCCTACTAAGCGTGAAGCTTTTAAGTCAATACCTTCAGAAAATACACCGCCTAATACACAAAAACCGACCAAAGATTGCGCTGGCTTTTCAACAAATTTTGCCAAAAAATCTTCGCGTTCTTTTTCACTCATTTGTGTATCTTGTACAACCGTATCGATTTCTGGAAATTGTTCACGAAAAATTTGATAACAATCATCGAGATATTTATAAGATGGAAAAAATACTAAGTAATTTCCTTTTTGAGCAGAAACTGCTTCTGCAATAGCTTGAGCTATTGCTTGATAACTATGATTTCTTTTCTTATAAGTTGTTTGGATATAATCGGCAATGAAGACTTGTTGGTTTTTTTCTGGAAATGGGCTAGCTAGACGATAACGTAATGCCTCCCGATGCCCTCCTAATACTTCTTGGTAATAAGGCAAGGGTGTCAAACTCGCAGAAAAAAGTAGACTAGCTTTCCCTTTATGAAGCGTATCCGCTAAAAATGGTGCTGGTGACATACAAAATTGTCGGATTTTCAAATCATGATACATAATTTCAATAGTTGTTTCGTATGTTTCATCATAAAAATCACTCATTTTTAAAAATCGTAGAACATCAAAATAAAGGTCTAAGATTTTCTCCTCCTGTGGATTTCCTTCATTTGCAGCTAACCATTCTTTGACTAATTCGCTAAAACGAAATAAAAGTTTAAGCAAAGTATCCGCCTGTCCTTTTTGATGATGGAAAGTCCAGCCAGATTCCTGCGCAGTTTCTTCAATTGCGGCAAATTCTTGATCGATTTTTTTGAGATTTTTGAGAATCTTTTTATCGTTTTTGGAAAAACTTTTAAAAACACTGTTAAAAGATTGTCTATGAATAGAAGCAGAATACATTTCACGCGAACGATTCACAAGATTATGAGCTTCATCGATCAAAAAGTAATACGCTTCGCTATTATCTTCAAAGAAACGACGTAAATATACTGTAGGATCAAATAAATAGTTATAATCACCAATAATCACATCGCAAAATAGACTAATATCAAGAGAGAATTCAAAAGGAGAAACGACATGTTTTTTTGCATAACTTTCAATTACAGAACGAGTCATTTGGTTTTCATGATGCAAAATGTCCCATAGTGCTTCATTGATTCGATCATAATATCCTATAGAATAAGGGCTATCGTCTGGATTGCCCTCTTGTTCTTCTGGAAAACGTATTTTATCTTTTGCTGTGATGGTGACACTTTTTATTTGCGCACCTTTATCCGCTAAAACGGTTAATGTATCTTCGGCCACTTGTCTAGTGATTGTTTTAGCTGTTAAATAAAAAATTCGATCCGCGCGGTCTTCTCCCAAAGCTTTGAACGCTGGAAAAAGTGTAGAAATCGTCTTGCCTATTCCGGTAGGGGCTTCAATAAATAGCTCTTGCTGGCTACGTAAAGTCTTATAAGCTGCGGCGGCTAATTCGCGTTGTCCACTACGAAACTCTTGATAGGGAAAAGACATTTGCTGCAGTGTTTTATTACGTTGATCTCGCCAATTTTTTTGAAAGACCAACCACTTATGATATTCTTTTATCAGCTTATCAAAAAAGTCTTTTAAAAAACTCCATTCATATGAACGTCTTCTTTGGACGGTTTCTTCTTCAATCGTTTGATAATAAGTTAGCTGTACTTGGATATTTGTTAAATGATTTTGTAAAGAGTAGATATACGCATAGACCATTGCTTGATAGAAGTAAATTTCAATTTGATCATCTTCTAATTCTTCAAATTGTACTTCCGAAGTTTTTATCTCATCAATTATCCACTCTTCGTTTTCTTGAAAAATACCATCTGCGCGACCTTCAACAATGATCTTATCATTTTCAACAGTTATTTCTTCTTTTAAAAATACTTCTTTTTGATAATTTTCTCCTGCAGCTTTTTGTAGTTTGCGATGGATCTTTGCTCCTTCTTGTGCAGTATGATTACTATTTTTTTGACTGCTAAGATTTCCTCTACGTAGAATAAACTCAACGAGATGTCTGACCGAAATTTTCTCAGAAAACATGTTGCCACCTTCTTCCAAACTATTATTATAGAATACTTTTAGCTATTTTTACAGTAAGTTAAAAAAATCCACTCATCTTCTTTGTTTGTAGGAATAATTTAAGTTATACTTGAGTTAGTATTTTATAAAGGGGGGATTTAACTTTTATGCGTATCAATCGATTGGTAACAGGCGATATTGGCGAAAATTGTTACTTAATATGGCAAGACCAATCGCTTTTAATTATTGATCCAGGTGCTGATGCCTTTAATATTAAACAACAAATTAAACAAACCGATGCCTTGCCCGTCGCAATTTTATTAACCCATGCTCACTTTGATCATATTGGGGCTGTAGATGAATTGCGTGATGAATATCAAATTCCTGTTTATCTCAATCCTTTAGAATTTGACTGGCTACAAGATCCAGTTTTAAATTTATCCGTACAATTACCTGAAAAAAGGCAAGTAATCGTTCGCCCTGCGGAGTATAAATTAGAGCTGCGTGATTATAATTTAGCTGGTATTTCCTTCAAAGTTGTTCCTACTCCGGGACATTCGATAGGCAGCGTAAGTTTTATTTTTGATGATTTTGTTGTTTCTGGGGACGTTTTATTCAATGGCAGCATTGGTAGAACTGATTTTTACACGGGAAACTACGAACAGCTGCTTGATAGCGTTAATTCGCAATTATTCCAATTAGCCGATGAATATACAGTATATCCAGGACATGGTCCGATAACTTCGATCGGTCATGAAAAAATAACGAATCCCTTTTTCGTTGATTAATTAACCAAGGAGTGAAGAAAATGACAAAAACAGAATTATACATCGTAAGACATGGTAAAACTATGTTTAATACAGTACAACGAGTGCAAGGTTGGTGTGATACTCCCCTTACAAAGACAGGGGAAGAAGGTATCCGATATCTAGGGGCAGGACTTAAAGATATTAACTTTGAAGAAGCTTATGCTAGTGATTCCGGTCGTGCTATCGAAACTGCAAGAATTATTTTAAGCCAACTTCCAAATGGCGCTAAGGTTCCTTTTCGTGTAGATAAAAGAATTCGGGAATGGTGTTTTGGTTCACTAGAAGGAGGTTACGACGCTGAAATGTGGGGCGTTGTTCCTAGAGTTTTGAATTTTCATAATTACGATGAAATGATCGATAAACAAACCGGTTTTAAACAGATCTGCGAAGCCATCTATGATGCGGATACAGCAAACTGGGCCGAAACCTACGATGAACTAAGCTATCGCGTACGTACTGGTTTTGAAGATATTGCTCATCGTATTGAAAAAAATGGCGGCGGTAAAGCGCTGGTCGTCTCTCATGGTTTAACGATTGCCTTCTTATTGAATTTAATTAATGAAGAAAGTAACGTTCGTATGGACTTAGAAAATGGCTCTGTCACTCGTTTAACTTATGAAAATGGCGATTTCACTTGCCAAGAAGTTGGTTCAACAGCTTATATCGAAAAGGGCAAAGAACTAGAACAAGCTTAATTAAAACAAATAAAAGCTAAAATTATAAAGCAAGTTAAAAACTTGCTTTTTTTATCAAAAATTATTTATAATCCTCTTTTTTAAAGGTATACTTATTTTTGGCATTACTTAAGAAGGGATTGAAAATATGTTTTTTACAAATGTCATTAAAGCGATCATTTTAGGTATCATTGAAGGTATCACGGAATGGTTACCTATCAGCAGCACTGGACATCTTATTTTGGCAGATGAATTTGTTCGTTTAGAAGCAAGCGAAGCATTTATGTCGATGTTCAATGTAGTCATTCAATTAGGCGCGATTTTAGCTGTCGTCGTCTTATACTTTAATAAGTTAAATCCATTTGCTTCAAATAAGAACACTACCCAAAAAAATGCTACCTGGCAATTATGGTTTCGCGTAATTGTAGCAATCATTCCCTCAGGAATCATAGGGATCTTTTTAGACGATTGGTTAGATGCACATCTGCATAAATTTTTACCTGTCGCTATTGTGTTGATTATTTATGGTGTTGCATTTATTCTAGTGGAAAAAAGAAATCAAAATCGGACACCTAAAATTGCCCAATTAAATGAAATCACCTATAAATTTGCTTTAATTGTAGGAATGTTTCAAGTTCTTTCTTTAGTTCCAGGAACATCTAGGTCTGGCGCTACGATATTAGGAGCTATTTTGATTGGTGGTTCGCGTTTTGTTTCCACTGAGTTTTCTTTTTTCCTAGGTATTCCAACGATGTTTGGTGCTAGTTTTATTAAAATCTTGAAATTTTTAGGCACTGGCAACAGTTTTGACTTTACCGGAACGATCATTTTACTTATTGGAACAGTGATTTCATTTATTGTTTCAATCCTAGCTATTAAATTCTTATTGAATTATCTTAAGAAAAATGACTTCACCGCTTTTGGTTGGTATCGTATTGTTTTGGGTATCGTATTGATCATTTACTGGATGGTCGCAATGTAAAAACATTTAAAAAAACCAAGAGTTTATATATGCTCTTGGTTTTTTATTTAAGTATTTTTGATAATCATACCATCGATAAGATCAACAGCATCTTCATGATAATTTATAATTAACTCAAAACCATCGTAAATCTCTTTCCATTTAACAATTTCCAGTACATCCTGCTCTTTACTAAATAAGTGTTTTTTCAAACGACTGTACAAACGATCACCTTGTGATTCAACGTAATTAACGTCTGAGATCAGTTTTTTTAAGTCTTTAGAATTTTTTAATTTAGGAAACTCTTTCATTGCTTCATGCACACCTTTTGCTGCTTCTGTTACTAAAGCAGCGAGTTTATCTGTTTCTGCGCGCATCTGAGTAATCACTAGGTTTTCAAATAAATAAGTCATTGCATTAATCCCATCTAAAATATCATCTAAGCGTTCCGAAACGACTAAAATGTCTTCTCGTTCGATCGGTGTAATAAATGCGTCATATAACTCATTTGTTAATTCTTCGACAATTTGATCACTATTTTTTTCAATTTCATGGATTTTCTCGGCTCTTTCAGAAAAGTCCGTTGTAGAATAGTTATCTACGATTTCTTCTAAAATTTCTGCTGCAATATGTACATTTTCAGCAAGTTGTTCCATTTTTTTAAAATAATCATATTGCTTTTTTCTTCCCACTTTTTATCTCTCCTTAAAAAATTCCCACAAAAAGTTTAGCCATAATATAAGCAATCAAACCACAACCTGGAAACGTCAGTACCCAAGCTGAAATCATATCTTTTACAATCGACCAATCCACACTAGAAAGACGCTTTGAAGCACCTACACCCATAATTGCGGTCGTTTTTGTATGTGTCGTGGAAACTGGAATTCCAAACATGGAAGCAAAAAATAAACAAATCGCGGTACTTAAGTCAGAACAAAAGCCTTGGTAAGTTTCAAGCTTTACCATATCCATTCCCACAGATTTGATAATTCTCATTCCACCAATTGAAGTTCCGATTCCCATGGTAAGCGAACAAAGTGCCATAACCCAGATGGGGATAACAAATCCATTTCCAGATTTTTCAGCTAAACCATTATAGTATAAGCCTAACATGAAAACCCCCATAAATTTTTGGCCATCTTGTGCCCCATGTAAAAAAGCATTTGCAGCTGCCGCAACAGCTTGCCCCCAAGTAAAGAACTTGTTCACCCTTCTTCTGGAGGAATTATAAAATAAAAAACTAATAAGTTTAGTGACAAGATAGCCGCCGCCAAAACCAAATATGGTTGAAAAAAGCAAACCGATAATAACTTTTAGCCATTCTTGACCATTAACTGCGTCTAAACCACTCAACGCCATAGCAGAACCTGTTAACCCAGCAATTAAAGCATGCGACTCGCTTGTCGGAATTCCAAAGTACCAGGCGGCCACTGTCCAAACGACAATAGAAAACAAGGCTGCCGCTAAAGCAATATGAGCAACATCTACCTGGCCTTGCGCTTCAAAAGATACGATATTACTAATTGTTTCTGCTACCTGAGCGTTAAAAATGGTCATTATTAATGCGCCTAAAAAGTTCATTACAACTGCGATACCAATAGCCATATTTGGTTTTAGTACCCGAGTCGATACGGCAGTAGCGATCGCATTAGGTGCATCGGTCCAACCGTTGACAAAAATAACTCCCATAACTAGTGTAACTGTAACTACTAATGCAACGCTCAAAATTTTACACCACCATTCATAGTACGAGCTTATCATAGCACAAAAGTTAGTCATTAGGGAAGTTGCTTTGTGCTTTAATTCAGTTTTTTTATTTGAAAAAAAAATAAAATCTTACCATTAAATGTATCAACCTTTTCAGTGTTTTAACAATAAAATTCTTTATAAGTTGTTATTGCAAACAACTGAAGCATTATGTATAATGACTATTGTTGCATTATACGTTATTTTCGTATAATATTTTCTGATCCGGAGGTGAAATAAATGCCACAAATTAAAGGTGCAATCAAACGAGTTCGCCAAAATTATAAAGTTACTCCTAAAAACTCAGCTCAAATGAGTGCTATGCGTACTGCTATCAAACAAGCAGAACAAGCAGCCCGTGAAAATGCTGATAATAAAGATGCGTTGTTCAAAGATGCTGTAAGCGCAATTGACACAGCTGAATCAAAAGGATTAGTTCATAAAAATAAAGCAGCGCGTGATAAATCACGTTTAAGCAAAATCGCCGCTAAATAAAAAAAAGATTTGAAGTTTGTTAAAAGCTTCAAATCTTTTTTTTAGGCTAAAATTAAGCCGCTTGTAAAAGAAACAATTGAAATAAGTATTCTTTATCCATCTGTCCTGTTTTGATTTTATAATCATTTTCAATAAGCTCATCATAGAGTCGAGTTAGGATTTTGCTATCAATCTTACGTACTTGTTGAATCGCAAGCTTCACGCGGTAGGGATGAACATTTAAAGTGCGCGTAATATTACCTTGTTGATAGCCCATCTTTAATAGGATCACTGTCTGTAAATAAATACGTATTTGGCTAATTAAAATAGCATTAATCTTGATCGTCTCTTCTCCTTGTACATGCAGATCTTCATATAACTGTAAAGCTTCAGCTGTTTTGCCTTGTAACACATAATTGGTCAAATCAAATACATTATCTTCGAGCGTTTTAGGAACCAAGTTTTCAACATCATTTTTTCTTATACGTTTTGTTTTAGAAGCAAATAATTGTAACTTTTGTAACTCTCTCATAGCTTTTGTAAGATTAGCATCCGTTAGCCGAATAAATAACTCAAAAGCTTCTCTGTCCATATCAATGCCATCATTATCTAATGTCTGTTGCAAAAAACGGCGTAGCTGTGCTTCACTCATAGGCTCTACATCGATCGTTTCTGCTTGTTTTTTTAATTGTTTCGTAACTTTCTTACGTTCATCGAGTTTTTCATAATCAGCGAAAAAAACTAAAATTGTGGTGTCGACCGGATTTTTCAAGTAAGATACCAGACGTTCAACATCATGTTCTGGTGCATTTGTTTTTTTCTCAGCTGTTAAAATAAACGGACTTTCAACAAAAATCAAACGATAATCGCCAAAAAAAGGCATAGATTCTGCTTCATCAAGTACTTCATCCACCGTGTTTTCCTCTAGATCAAAGGCAGCAAAGTTTAAATCATCAACCCCTAGATGTAAACTTTCAAGAAAAGCTTGGTGTATTTGTTTTTGTAGATATTCTTCTGTCCCAACTACTAAATAAATCGCTTGAAACTTTTGATCATAAATAATCTGTAAAGCATTTTGAACGTTCATAAAATAGCCCCTCTTTTTACTTCTCAAAAGAAATCCTATCATGAAACAGACGGAATGACTAGTCTTGTTTTTGTGTTGTAATTTGCATTTTAGGAGTTAAAGTACTCCAAGAATAGCGCAGCATTCCCTGTTTATCTGTTCGTAGCGCTTTTACTCCGTAATCTTGTAAAGTATCCATCACTTCTGGATGTGGATGGCCGAAACGATTATTTTCACCACAAGAGATGATGCCTTGTTTAGGCTGTAATTGTTCAATAAATTCAGGCGCTGACGAGGTATGGCTGCCATGATGACCCAATTTTAAAACGTCAGCCTGCAAATGAGGATAGTCTTTTATCACCTTTTTTTCACCTTCTTGTCCTAAATCACCAGTCATTACAAAATTTGTACCATAAATTGTAGTGGCAATAACTAAGGAGTCTTCGTTTTCACCCTTTCCCACATGTTCAGGTCCTAAAATATGAAGTTTTAATTTTTTACCAACATGATCTTTACTACCAATTTCTTCAATCACTGTATTTTTGGGTGTGTTTTTTAAAAGTTTTTTTATATTTTCACTTTGAAAGCTACCCTTTCCTAGATAAAGCGACTTGACATTGAAGGCTTCCATGACTTCTTGTGCATCCCCCATATGGTCAATATCACCATGGGTTATAAATAAACCATCAATTTTCTTGACACCTTCTCCTTTTAAGTATGGAATTAACGTATACTCCGCATTTGAGCGGTAATTGCGCCTTTGCCAATCTTCTTGAAAAAAGTTCATTTTTCCTCCAGTATCAATAACATATACTTCCTGTTTAAAGGGAGTTTGTATAACAATACTATCTCCTTGTCCTACATCAACAAAAGCAATAGAAGTTTCTAAAGAAAATAATTGGAAGACAATTAATAAAAAACTAGGAAGAAGCAAACAAATTTTACGATGATTTTGATAAATATAAATCCCAGCAATTAAAGCAAGTATAGTCAAAAATAAAGGGGGTTGTCCTGTTGTTAAAACAAAGGACTTAGTAAAGCTAAGCGTTTTTTCAAAAAAAATGATTAACTTTTCTAATACTATTTCTAAGATATTATGGGAAAAACCCAATAAATTTACAAAACAGCTAGCAACTAACAAGGGTAATATGATTCGGCTAAACAAAGGAACAAATAACGCTGTTAACAATCCAGCTAACAGAGGTACTTCAAAAAACATATACATAATGAGTGGTGCAGCTAATAAAGAGATTTCTTGAGAGTGTAATAAACGCTGCCCATATTTTTTGGGGGAACTTTGATGAAGTAAAATTACCCAGGACATCCATAGAGATAAAATCCCCGAAAATTGTAGCAATGTTTTTGGGTCGTATAATAATAGTAGAAACAATACAATACTAAACCGATCTAGACTTGCAAGTTTAATATTTATTTCTTTGAAAAACAAACGTAATATATACATCAAAGAAGCGCGCCAAACACTGATTGTTTGCCCAAATAAAATAGTGCTTACAAAAATAAGTAGAAAGAAAAACAAACCAAACTCACCAAAAGTTAGATTGGTGCGACGAAGAAAGAAAAAAAGCCAACCATAAAATAGATAGACATGCATACCGGAGATAGTAAATAAATGTAAAATACCTGCACTACTATAGACTTCTTTAATTTCTTGAAAACTTGTATCGCGATAACCAAAAAGCAAAGATAGAATATAAGTAGCTGTTTTGGAAGAAAAATTTGCTTCTACCCAATCAATACAGAAAGCTCGCCATTGCCTTAAAAACGAAATACCGCTTAGCGGACGTTTATTTTGAATCTCTTCAATTCTATAAGTTCCCAGCTTATGCTTGGAAAAAGCAAACCATTTTGCATCAAAGCCATGTAAGTTTCGTTTACCTTCTAGGGGTAAAAAAGTACCTGATACTTGGATTTCTTTACTCCAGTTTGCACGTCTTTTCCAAGATTTTTGTTCTTGCTTGTTTTCAACTTGATATTGTCCGTCTATTTTGTAATCGTCAATTTTTCCTTCAAAAGAAACTAGGTCTCCATTTACTTTAATCGTATCATTATAAATCTTAATTTTTGTAGATACTTCCTTTTCTGCCTCTGGAGCTTGAGGTAAAGCCATAGTATGGGCCCTTAGCAATAGAAAAAAGCTGCAAAAAATACACAATAGCCCTAAGACAACTTGCTTTTTGCAGCAGAGAACAAATGAAAAGTAAATACTAACCAACAATAAAAGGGGTTGTTGCAGTAAATAAGCATTTAATAAGCTAGCAGCTATAATTATGGGGAAGACTAATTGATTTTTCCAGGAAAAATCAATCCTGTGGTTCATGCAATTGACCAAAAGATAATTTTTCAAAATAATGAGGTTCAAGTGTGACTTGGTGGACGGCGCCACCAACTTGGTTGATCAATTCTAAAGCGTAAGAATCATTATGGTAATTATTAAGATAATGAATTGTCTTAACACCTGCTTGTAACAATGCTTTAGTACATTGCAAACAAGGAAAATGAGTCACATAAATTTCTGCGCCTGCAGTAGAAATCCCAAATTTAGCACATTGTAAAATAGCGTTCATTTCTGCATGAATCGTACGAATACAGTGACCATCCACAAGATAACAGCCATGGTCAATACAATGCTTATCACCGGAAACAGAACCATTGTATCCTCCGGCGATGATCCGTCGGTCTTTAACTAAAGTCGCGCCAACTTCCAGACGGCTACAAGTACTTCTTAATGATAAAAGTAGTGCTTGGGCCATAAAATACTGATCCCATGGAATGCGTTTGTCTGCCATCATTTTCCTCCTTTCTTGATCTTACTTATACTATATTTTAATCGAATCACGCAATTTTTCAACTGTCTTTTCCCCAAATCCTGAAATTTCATTTAATTCATCGACACTCTCAAAAGCACCATTTTCTTCCCGATAATCAACGATAGCTTGTGCTTTGGCAGGTCCTACGCCGCTTATTTTTTGTAATTCATTGATATCTGCTGCATTAATATCGATCATATCCTCATTGTTATCTTCTGCTTCTTTATCACCATCAATCTCCATTTCTTCGGCTTCTTCTTTATTAGGTATATAAATCATTTGTTGATCTTGTAACTTTTCAGCTAAATTCAATTGCTTTTTTTCTGCTTGTTTAGTTAAACCTCCTGCTTCTAAAATGACCTCTTTTACTCGCGCATCGCCTTCTAGTTCATAAACGCCAGGCTTATTGATTTCTCCTTTAATATCTACGATGATTTTTCCTGTTTCTTCTGTTGTTTTTTCACTATCTTCAGTTGCTTGTTGAAATGCGCTCTCATTTTCCTCCCAAGCATCAGCTTGTTCATTATTTGATTGACTAAAATAAATGACAAGCACAAAAACTGTAACTAAAGTAGCTAAAATTAAAGGTAAAAATTTTTTAAGCCGTTCTTTTATCATCAGTGTCCTCTCCTCCTTTCACCTATAAGTACGCAAAAAAACACCAAAACTTTTTAACAAAAGAAATTTTTTTCCTAAGTTAAAAAGTCTTGATGCTTAAACAAATTTCTCTATTTCTTTCATAGATGTGACTCGATGGTCTGCTTGAATATCAGTAAGCAAATTCTCATTATCAAAAAATATAGTTGCAACGCCAGCGTTTTTACCAGCGTTTACATCTAAGGCACGGTCGCCGATCATTACCGTTTTTTTAGGATCAAGTCCATACTGCTTTAACAAATAATTCAGTGAAGTTGGATCCGGTTTTCTGGGAAAATTATTTTCTGGACCTACAACTTCTGTAACTAAATCAGCTAATTGTTCTTTTTTTAATAAGGCCTGTGTTGATGCTTGTCTACGATGAGATAAAATCATATTTATTTTATCTTTTGCAACAATAAAGGACAAAACATCTTTTGTTCCTGTAAAACTTTGAGGCTCGTAAGCAGGTTTTTCTTCATAAACTTTTGCTCTTTTAGATAACTCGGCAAAATCTAATTGATATTTTTCAGCGATCTTAGCCGAAGAATATTCTTTTAAAATCTGATAAACTTCTTCTTTTGTACTATCGATATGATATTCTTTTAAAGCTTGCAAATAACCCTGTACAATCATCGGATAAGTATCAAACAACGTCCCATCAAAATCCCAAATAAAGGTATTAAACAATGAAATGACTCCTTTAATTTTATTTTTCCTAACTATTTTACCATGATTTTTGCTAAAAGTATCATTCATTTTAAAAAAGACCAACAGCTAATTTTTAGTTAACTGTTGGTTTGAAAGTTTAAAATTTCATTTGTTCAATCCGATCAAAAGCTTCCTTTAACATAGCGATTTCTTGTGTGACAGCTAGACGAACATGTTGATCACCAGTAGTAACGCCAAATGCCTTACCCGGTACCACAAGCACTTGCGTTTCATCCAGTAATTTTTTAGTAAAAGCAGCAGAATCTAAGTGTGTATCAGCGATATTTATAAATGCGTACATTGTTCCTTGCACTTCTCCTAAGTGGAGAAAATCAATCTCATCAACCCGTTTTTTTACATAGGCGAGACGTTCTTTAAAAACATTGACAACTTCGGGGATAAGCTCATCGGCGTGTTGTAACGCATAAATACCCGCTTGTTGCGAGATAGATGGTGCGGAATAAGTAATATTTTCGTTGATTAGTTTGGCTATTTCACTAACATAAGAGGGGGCAATCATATAACCGATACGCCAACCTGTCATCGCAAAAGACTTTGAAAAGCCACTGAATGTTATGGTGTTTTCTGGCGCAAATTTTGCCATAGGTGTAAATGAATGATCAAAAGCCAGTTCTTCGTAAATTTCATCAGAAAGAATAAATAAATCGTGTTGAATCGCAATATCCGCAATTTTTTGGAAAGTTTCCTCTGAGAAAACCGCTCCAGTTGGGTTATTAGGCGAATTAATCACTACAGCTTTTGTCTTTTCGCTAATCGCTTGTTCTAATACATCTGCTTCTAGTTGAAAGCCATCTTTTTCATAAGTAGGTATAACAACTGGAGTGCCTCCAGCTAATTCAATTTGATCTTTATAAGGAGAAAAATAGGGCTCATGGATAATAATCTCATCGCCAGGATCGGTAATCGCCAAAAGTGTCAAATACATGCCATGCATCGCTCCTACAGTCGCACGTACTTGATTAGTGGCAAGGTCTAGGTCATAACGGCTTTTATAATGATCAATAACCGTTTGAATGAAAGCTGCACTACCATCAGATGCGGTATAACGCGTATGTCCAGCTTTGGCATCTTGGGCTGCTTGTTCAATGATACGTTCATCTGTAATTAAATCGGGATCACCAATCGATAAATCGATCAATCCTTCCTGACTTTTCGCCAATGCCCCAATGTCCATCATAATATTTTCTTCTGGTTCTTGATACTTTTTTGCTAAATTATAGCGATTCATGAGTAATTTCCTCCCACTTACTTTATAATACTTTTTTCAAAAAGCTTTGTGTTCGTTCGTTTCTTGGATGGTCAAAAATCTCTTCGGGTAAACCTTCTTCTTGAACGATACCATCATCCATGAAAATCACTCGATCAGCGACTTCTTTTGCAAAACCCATTTCGTGACTGACAACGATCATCGTCATTCCTTCTTCAGCTAAGGTCTTCATAACAGATAACACTTCGCCTACCATCTCTGGGTCCAAAGCAGAAGTAGGTTCATCAAACAACATAACATCAGGATCCATCGCCAGGGCTCTTGCAATGGCTACTCTTTGTTGCTGTCCCCCTGAAAGACTCGCTGGATAACTGTCATCTTTATCAGTTAAACCTACTAAGTCCAACAATTCATGTGCTTTTTTATTTGCTTCTTCTGCACTTTGTCCCTTTACTTTAATAGGACTAATCGTAATATTTTCTAAAACCGTTTTATGGGGAAATAAATTAAAATTTTGAAAGACCATCCCCATTTTTTGTCTTAATTTATCAATGTCATTTTCTTTTGCTAAAAGATCATTACCTTCAAATAAAAGCGTTCCTTCGGTGGGTTGTTCTAATAAATTTAAACAACGTAAGAAAGTACTTTTGCCACTACCGGATGGGCCAATAACCACGACAACTTCACCAGCATCAACTGATAAGTCAATTCCTTTTAACACTTCGTTTTTATCGAATGATTTATGCAAATTTTCAATATTAATCACTTGTCTTCATTCTCCTTTCAGCAAATCCTAACAAACGAGAAAGCGTAAACGTCAATACAAAGTAAATCAGCGAAACAATTAGATAAGGCAAGAAGGGTTTAAAACTTGCACCTTGTACATTCCCAGCTTGAAAGATCAGCTCGGAAACACCAATTACTGAAATCACTGAAGATTCTTTGATGACGGTAACTAATTCATTCCCTAAAGCTGGAAGGATATTTTTAATTGCTTGCGGGAAAATAATATAACGCATAGACTCTGTACGATCCATACCAAGTGAGCGCGCAGCTTCCATTTGCCCTTTATCTACACCGTTGATCCCAGCGCGAATAATTTCTGCGACATAAGCGGCGCTATTAAGCGATAATGCAATACAGCCAGCCACAAAACGTGAAAAATCAAGACCTAAGATTCCTGTTCCGAAATAAACAATAAAGATTTGTACTAATAAAGGCGTTCCTCGAACATACTCAATATAGATGGAAGCTAATACTCGTAAAATTTTTATAGAAGACAATTTCATCAAAGCAAAAATGACACCGAGAATGATACCAAAAATTACGCCAATGATCGCTAAAAGAATAGTATAGCCAGTTCCTGAAAGATAGTAAGGATAATATTTAGCAAAAAAACCTTGGTCTTCCTCACTAAACATCAATTCATTAGCTTCTTCTTGATAGCCTTCCATTAAGTTTTCATCATTGATTGTTTGAATAGAACCATTAATATTTTCAGCTAACACTGGCGAGTCTTTAGGAAAGGCGACCGCTGTTTCTTTGTCTCCTTCTTCAAATTCTAGATCAGATAAAGCCAGATCGTCGTTTTCTTCTACATAAGCTTCAGCCACCGGACCTTCTAATATAGCAGCATCTACTTTCTCGTTTTTTAGGTTCATTACAACATCTGGAATTTTTTGCAAGGAAGTGACTTGTGCGTCTTTTAATTCATCATTTGCTAGTTCTTCTTGAGTAGTTTGCTTTTGAACACTAACCGGAACATCTTCAAATTGCTCACCACTAGTGTATTTATCTTGGTCTTCTTCTCTTACCACTAAACGTTGCTGTGAATTCATGTATGGTTCAGAAAAATCCACTTCCTGTAAACGTTCAGGTGTTGGCGACATACCAGAAATAATCAAATCAATTTTTTCTGTATCTAAAGCGCCCAGTAAAGCATCAAAGCCCATTTCTTCGACACGTAAATCTACGCCCATATCATCCGCAATCTTTTGTGCGATAGAAATATCAAAACCTACGATTTCATCTTCTCCATTTACTGTAGCATGAAATTCATAAGGTGCATAGTCAGCTGACAAGCCAACAACTAGCTCCCCACGATCTTGAATAGCCTCATAATGTTCATCTTGTTCTTCCTCAGCTGCTACCTGTGTTATCGGAAACAGCTGTGCAAACAATAGAAACAACGGTAATAAAACTAAAAATACCCTTTTAAACTTTCCCATTTGCTATCTACCCTTCTTATTTAAAATAATTGCATAAAAATTCATTTATTAATTGCAATTTATCTTATCATAATTTGAACAAAAGAGAAAGTATTTTTTATTTTATTTTTATACATTTTTCTGAATATCCCATATTAAAGTATATATGTGTTGGATAAAGTAGCTAACTACATGTTCATTAAATTTATATACATCCTATTAAAAATGCATATATTCATTTATTATACAAAAAAGATCCGTGAATAAAAATGCAATGTTTATTTATTTTCGTATTTAAATGAACATGTCTCTATATGATCATCGACCATTCCGATTGCCTGCATGAAAGAATAAATAATGGTAGGCCCCACAAATTTAAATCCTACTTTTTTTAATTCTTTACTTATGTGTTTTGACAAGTTACTACTTGCTGGTATTTCTTCCATGCTTTGCCAGTGGTTAATGATAGGATTTTCAACAAAAGACCAAATATAAGTTGAAAAACTCCCATATTTTTCCTGCATATTTAAAATCATTTGGGCATTATTCACTGCAGCGTTTATTTTTAAATGATTACGAATGATTTTGGGATTAGTTAACAATTCCGCAATCTTATTGTCATTATAATTTGCAACTTTTGTGTAATCAAATTGGTCAAAAGCTGAGCGAAAATTCTCTCTTTTATCTAAAATAGTTGACCAACTCAAGCCTGCTTGCATACTTTCCAATAGAAGCAATTCATAAAGTTTCCTATCATCTTGCGTAGTTTTTCCCCACTCATAATCGTGATAATCTTGCATTAAAGGACTTGTTTTAGCCCAATCACAACGAACTGTCATTCATTAGCTCCTTTCATTCAATACCTACTTTTTTACTTCTGCGCTCCATTAATACAGAATCACGCCATACACCATATTGATCTTTTCCTAATTTTTCCCGATAACCAACTTTACGAAAGCCACATTTTTCATGTAGACGCTGGCTGCCATAGTTGTTAGCAAAAATATCAGCTTCTAAAGTCCACAAACCGATTCTTTCTGAATAATCAACTAGATGATTTAATAATCTTGATCCTACACCCTTTCCTTGGTAATTTTGATCGATATAGATACTAACTTCCGCTACTCCATGGTATTGAGGAATCGTATAAGCTTGTTTCAAAGTTGTCCAACCTGCAACTTTTTGTTCATCTAATAGTACAAAACGGCCTTCTTTTAGACGCTCGTGATCGAATTCTTCATAACTTAAATTTTCAACAGTGAAAGTTGCTAAATTTGTTTCCATTCCTTGGCGATAGATATCATAGACAGACGACCAATCTTTTTCTTCCATTGCGCGAATTTTGTATTGCATAAATACCTCCTTAGCAGTTAGTTATTCCACTATTATTCTATAGAATGACAAAAAAAGCAATTAGGCTCTTTTAAAAAGAACACAATTGCTTTTCATATTAATTTAGTACTTATTTATTGTTCTAACTCTTTTAATGCTTCTTTGATCGGAGTGTCACCATTTATGACGTCGAATTCTTTTTTACGAGTGTCATCATTATCTATACTATCAACAATAATTTGTGCAACGTCACTGCGAGTAATCTTCCCGCTTTCAACGAGTGTTTTGGCTAATTTAACTTTTCCTGCAGCTTCATCATCGGAAAGAAGGCCTGGACGTACGATTGTATAATCTAAGCCGCTATTTTTAAGCCATTGGTCGGCGTAAAATTTCGCAGGATAATAAGGACCTAATTGATCTAACCAGTCTGGATGAGGATCTTCTAACCATTGTTGACTACCCAGTGCACTAACAATAACAAAACGATCAATACCAGCATCCTTAGCTGCTTCTACGGCTTTTACCGTACCATCTAGATCGACAAACATGGTCTTATCTGCACCAGTGCTACCACCAGAACCTGCGGTAAATGCAATAGCATCAGCATCTTTAGCTGCTTGACTGATATCACTAATAGATCCTTCCAAGTCTGCCAAAACAGCTTCTACACCTTGCTCTTTGAAGGCTTCTAACTGATCTTTTTTACGTACCATGGCAATTGGAAAGTGGTTTTGGGATTCTTGTAGTTTTTTTACCAAGATTTTACCAACACTACCATGGGCACCAATAACTAATACTTTCATTAAAACATCTCCTCTTCACTTCTATACTTAATCATAACATCAAGTGAATTATTTTTACCAAGATCTGATTTGAAGTTTGTATTTAAATAGTGGAACTTAGTTGTTTTTATCATTTATCGAGTCATTGAAGGACTAATAAAAAGTGAAAACATTATCCACTCACGAACTGAGCTAAGTAAGCTTGATATTAAAACATGAAGGTCGTTGCTTTAAATACTTTTCCTTACAATTCATTTGTTGTAAATATCATATGGTTAGCCTTTTAAAAAGAGAAAATGCCTACATTCGTATATTTGAATAGACGAATTTTTAAACTAAATATTACTGCTGAAACTAAAGATTAAGTTAAGCAATTGTTTGTTAAATATCAGTATTATGTTATAAAGAAGAAATGTTTACTTAAAAACTAAAGTAAACATTTCTTCTTACTTTAATTATTTCTGTTTTAACATCATCACTGTTTCCACATGATGCGTTTGCGGAAATAAGTCAACGGGTTGGATACTATCTGTAAAGTACTCTTGTTCTGCAAATACTTTTAGATCTCTTGCCATCGTTGCCGGATTACATGAAATATAGATAAATTTTTCTGGTTTCATCTGACAGGCAGTTTCAATAAAAGATTGATCTAATCCTTTACGCGGCGGATCGACAAAAATCACTTCCGGCTGAATGCCTTCTTTTTGCCATTTTGGCATGACGTCTTCAGCTTTACCAGTAACATAATCGGCGTTGTCGATATTATTTAATTTCGCATTTTCTTGGGCGTCTATTACTGCCTGTGTAATTGTTTCCATGCCATAAACATGTTTGACTTGATTGGCTAGTGACAATCCAATGGTTCCGATTCCTGAATAAGCGTCAATGACAACATCTGATTTTTTTAAATCAGCTAATTCAAAGGCTTTTTGATATAAAACTTCAGCTTGAGGGGTATTTACTTGATAAAATGATTTAGCTGAAATGCGAAAAGTTTTTCCTAATAAACGATCATAGATATCATTGCGTCCTAGTAAAACTTTTTCTTGGGTGCCCATAATTACATTGGTTTGTTTTGGATTCACATTTTGCATAATAGAAACAACTTCTGGCAGTTTTTCTTGAATAGCCTGCGCAATTTTTTCTCCTTGGACAAAATGTTCTTTACGAGTGACTAAAACAACCATCATTTCATGTGTTTGATAGCCACGACGAATAACAATATGTCGTAAAAATCCGCTATTATTTTTTTCGTTATAGGCTTTTACTTCAAATTGTTGTAAAATTTCTCGAATAACTATAATCGCTGCATCAATTGCTGGATCTTGAATAAAAAAATGATCGATAGGTACTAATTCATGACTATTCTTACGATAAAAGCCTGTTTGTAAAATACCATCAATTTTACGAATGGGAATTTGTGCTTTATTTCTATAACCAAAGGGTTGCCGCATGCCTATCGTTTTTTCAACTTGGATCTCAGGCATTCTAGCTGTCTTTTTTAAAACATTTTTAACTTGTGCTTTTTTAAATGCCAACTGTTGTTCATACTTTAAATGACTAAGCGGTGCAATACCTGTTCGTAATAGATCTTCATTTTCTACTTCTTGACGGTAAGGGCTTTTCTGGATAATAGAAAGCATCTTTCCAAAACCAAACTTTTTACCTACTTTAACAATTCTAACTAGTATTTTTTCTTGTGGTAAAGCATTTTCGACAAAAATTGGATAGGCATCGACCTTTGCAACGCCCATGCCTAAATGAGATAAATCAACGACCGTTACTTCTAACTCCTGATTTTTTTTAACAGGCATTTCTTCCATAAATGTTTTCTCCTTCTCAAACCATTTAGAACGCTCAGAAATAAATTATAGCACCTATTTATCCATAAATGAAGAAAAAGGAAACACTTCATGTGCTCCCTTTTTTCAATACAAATATTCGTTAATAGCTTAAAGTTAGCTATTTTCATCATTTTCTTTGTTTTCATCATCGATTTCTTCATCATTTAAACGTTCGACTTCTTTGATGAATCCTTCACTGATTTCTTCCAGCTCTTCTTCAGTCGATACGGCACTATCTGGTATCTCATCTACATCGGCAAACATTTCAATGTGCTGGTGCAGATTTTCAAAAGTCATAGGTGCATCGCCACCGTATTCTCCATCTAAATTGATCATTAATCGTTTTTGTGATTGCGGTACGGAAACTTCTAATTTAGTCGTCTTCGTATAAATCACTCGGGGGTCTTCAATGTGTTTTCCATTTCTGAGCATAATCGCTACTAAATGTAAAACTTCAAAGATATTCGCGGTTTTTACGATAATTAAAGAAAATTTGCCATCATCAAGTTTAGCGTCAGGAACAATTTGTTCAAACCCACCGACAGAATTTGTTAACCCTAAGAAAAACATAGAAGCTTTGCCATCATATTCTCCTTCATCAAATTTCAAGTGCATTTTGATGGGTCTAATTTGCGGCAGTAACTCCGCGCCTTTTGCTAAATAAGCTAGATAACCAAACACTCTTTTTAACTCTGAAGGAACTTCATAGGTTAATTCTGTTAAATGTCCACCCGCTGCAATATTAATAAAATAATTGTTAGGCGTCTTACCGACATCCATTTTTACTGTCTGATTTTTTAAAATAACTTCAGCAGCCGCTTTTATATTGTCTCTTGGAATTTTTAAGGCTCTAGCATAGTCATTTGTTGTACCTCCAGGAATAATCGCCATTTTTGGACGTCTTTCTAAAGGAGCTATTCCATTGACTACTTCGTTGATTGTGCCATCACCACCTGCTGCAACAATGAGATCAAAGCCAGCTTGCCCTGCTCTTCTTGCTTCATTTGTTGCAGAATATGGAATCGAAGTCGTAGCAAACGCACTTGCCTCATAGCCTGCTTTTTCCAAAACAGCTAAAATGTCAGCCAAGTTTCTTTTCATAGACTCTTTTCCTGAAGTTGGATTATAAATTACCCGCGCTCTTTCCATGATTACCTCTTATCGTTTCTCTAGTTCTTCTTTTAACAGTTTATTGACTACACCTGGATTGGCTTTACCTTTAGTGGACTTCATAATTTGACCTACCAAAAAGCCAATCGCTTTGTCTTTTCCATTTTTAAAGTCATCAATCGATTGTTGATTATTATCTAAAACTTCATTGATCATTGGCAGTAACTGTGCTGGATCTGATAATTGTATCCAACCATTGGCTTCTACGATTTCTTTAGGTTCGCCGCCTTTTTCAATTAACTCTTGGAAAACTTTCTTAGCGATTTTAGAACTTATCGTACCATCACTGATCAACTGTATCATGCCAGCTAAATTACTTGCTGTCAATTGTGTATCGGCTAAATCTAGTTTTTCGCTATTAAGGTAAGCTGAAACATCTCCCATCAGCCAGTTTGAAGCTTGCTTAGCATCCGCGCCTTGTTGAATGGTTTCTTCAAAGAAATCCGACATTTCTTTTGATAACGTAAGCACTTTGGCGTCATATTCTGGTATGCCCAGTTCATTGATATAGCGTTGGCGACGATCTTTAGGCATTTCTGGTAGTGATTCTCTGATCTTATCTACCCAAGCATTATCAATTTCAAAATTCGGGATGTCTGGTTCCGGGAAGTAACGATAATCAGACGAACCTTCTTTTACCCGCATTAACACTGTTTCGCCTGTTGCTTCATCAAAACGGCGTGTTTCTTGTTGTAAAGAACCGCCAGATAGTAAAAGTTTGGTTTGACGTTTTTCTTCAAAAGCTAAACCTTTTCGCACGAAGTTTAGAGAATTTAGGTTTTTCAATTCAGTCTTAATACCAAATTCTTCTTGGCCTAAAGGACGTAATGAAATATTCGCATCACAACGTAGTGACCCTTCTTCCATTTTCACATCAGAAACACCGGTAAATTGGATAATTGAGCGTAAAGCGTCTAGATAAGCATAAGCTTCTTCAGGAGAACGCATATCCGCTTCAGAAACAATTTCGATAAGCGGTGTGCCTTGGCGGTTTAAATCAACATAAGAATAGCCACCGATACCATGCATATTTTTCCCCGCGTCTTCTTCTAGATGGACACGTTCAATCCGAATTTTTTTCTTTTGACCTTCAACATCAATTTCAATCCAGCCATCATGACCAATAGGATCATCAAGTTGAGAAATTTGGTAGGCCTTTGGATTATCTGGATAGAAATAATTTTTTCGGTCAAAATGGGTTTCTTGTGAGATATCACAGTTCAAAGCTAAAGCGGCTTTCATGCCATATTCTAAAGCAGATTTATTTATTACTGGCAAAACACCTGGATATCCCCAGTCGATAACATTAGTATTGCTATTGGGTTCTGCTCCAAAATGAGCAGGAGCAGGAGAAAAAATCTTCGTATTGGTTTTTAATTCTACGTGGACTTCAAGTCCGATCACAGTTTCGAAGTTCATTTACTTACTCCTTTCAAATATTTCAGATTTTTTATTATGGAAATCCGTTGTTTGTTCAAAAGAATACGCTGCTTTGTAGATTGTTTCTTCATCGAAATGATTTCCAATTAATTGTAGTCCGATTGGCAAGTCATTAGAAAAGCCGCAAGGAAGTGACATACCTGGCAAACCAGCAAGGTTCACTGGAATGGTCAAGACATCGTTAGTATACATCGTCACTGGATCATCGATCTTTTCACCTAAGCCAAAAGCAACTGTTGGTGTAGTTGGGCCCAGAATCAAATCATAATCAGCAAATACATTTTTAAAATCTTCTCTAATCAGCGTACGAACTTGTGCCGCCTTTTTAAAGAAAGCATCATAATAACCAGCGCTCAAAGAAAAGGTTCCTAACATGATACGACGCTTCACCTCATCGCCAAAACCTTCACTACGTGAGTTAACATAGACATCTTCTAAGGTTGCTGCATTTTCACTGCGATAACCATAACGAATACCATCATAACGCTGTAAATTAGAACTAGCTTCAGAAGAAGCGATAATATAATAGGCAGCTACACCATATTTAGAATGAGGTAAACTGACTTCTTCTACTGTTGCGCCCAGTTTACGGAAAGTGTCTGCTGCTTTTAAAACAGCCTCCTTAATATCAGAATCTACGCCTTCATCTAAATATTCTTTAGGCAAAGCGATTTTCATCCCCTCGATCCCGCTATCTAGTTCGGCTGTAAAATCAGGCACGCTTTTTCCAGAAGAAGTTCCATCTTTTTCATCAAAACCACTAATTGCGTTTAAAGCCAAAGCGTTATCTCTAACCGTACGTGTCAATGGTCCAATTTGGTCTAAAGAAGAACCAAAAGCAATCAGACCAAAACGAGAAACGCGTCCATAAGTTGGCTTCATACCAACAATACCGTTAAATGCTGCTGGTTGGCGAATTGAACCTCCCGTATCAGTCCCTAAAGAAAGCGGGATTTGACCGCTGGCTACCGCTGCAGCAGAACCGCCTGAAGAACCCCCCGGAACTTTTGTTTGATCCCATGCATTTTTTGTTTTTTTAAAGTAAGAATTTTCCGTACTACCACCCATAGCGAATTCGTCCATATTTAATTTTCCTACAGGAATCATATCGGATTGATAAACTTTATCCATGACAGTCGCGTCATATATTGGTTCAAAATTGTATAAAATCTTAGAAGCGGCAGTTGTCAGAAGATCTTTAGTTACGATATTATCTTTGATTCCGATCGGAAGTCCTGCTAGGATATTTTCTTCACTAACACCTTTTGCATCAATTGCTTTTGCCATTTCTAAAGCTTTTTCTTCATTTAAAGTGATAAAAGAATCAATATCTGTTTCTACTTCTTTAATACGATCAAAAGTTTCTTGAATTAATTCAACCACTGTTATTTCTTTTGACACGAGTAAAGCATGTAATTCTTCCAATGTTTTACCGTAAATTTTAGACATTATGCTTCACTCTCCTTTTCATCAAGAATCGCAGGTACTTTTATAAAACCATTTTCGGATTCTGGTGCATTTTTCATTAAAGCGTTGCGATCAGTACCATTTAATGGTTGATCTTCTCTTATTACATTAATTTCATCATTGACATTAGAAGTAAGTGCGACATCAGTTGTATCTACTTCTTCTAGCGTTTCGACTAGATCAATAATTTCTCCTAATTGCTCAGTAAACTGATGTAATTCATCTTCTGAAAAAGATAGTTTTGCTAATGCGGCTACATGTTTTGCTTGTTCTTCACGGATCGCCATAATATCCCCCTCAATTGTATCTTCATTATATTTTTACAAATTATTTTCACTGTATTATATCACTTTATTGAAAATCATTGAATAATTATCAAAAAAAGTTTACATTATTATTTTTTTTGGTCGAACTATTTTCCAATGCTTCAACCATCTGATCTTCCTGCCAAACGGTAACATTTAAATCTTGCGCTTTGGTTAATTTACTCCCTGCATCCTCGCCAGCTACAACGATATCTGTATTTTTAGAAACACTCTCAGTGACTTTACCTCCCAGATTTTCAATCTGTTTTTTAGCTTCTGAGCGAGTATACTGATTTAATTTCCCTGTTAATACAACCGTCTTATCTTTAAAAACAGACGCTACTTCCGCTAATTCACTAGAAGTCTTACCTAAGTATTCAAAATTGACCCCCGCTTTTTCTAATTTAGTTAGTAGTTCATCCATTTCTTTTTTAGAAAAATAGGTCACAACGCTATCAGCAATTGTTTCTCCCAAGGTATAAAGAGAATTGATTTCTTCTTTTGAAGCTTTTTGCAAGGCGCGGACGGTTTTAAAATGCTCAAGTAATATTTTAGCTGCCTTAGCTCCAACATGCCACACACCCAAACCAAAAATCAAACGGTCAGCTGAACGACCTTTACTTTCTGCAATGGCGTTTAAAATATTGTTCGCTGATTTATCTTTAATTTTTTCAAGGCCTAGTAAATCTTCTTTTTCCAGATAATATAGATCAGCCACATCTTTAACCAAGCGATTTTCATACATCTGATCTAATATTCGCGGACCTAGGCCTTCGATATTCATCGCGTTTCTTGAAACAAAGTGATTAAGCCCTTCTTTGATTTGTGCTGGACATTTTGGATTAATACAGCGCAGTGCAACTTCTTCATCCAAATGGACCACTTTACTGCCACAAACTGGACAAGTTTCCGGTGCCTGATAAGGCTCACTGTCTTTGTCCCGTTCTTCAAAAATTACGTGAGCGACTTCAGGAATAATATCGCCAGCTTTGTAAATGACGACTTTATCATTTATTCGAATATCTTTTTCTTGAATATAATCATCATTATGCAGACTTGCCCGGCTTACAGTCGTTCCTGCTACTTTCACAGGATCCATGATCGCCGTTGGGGTTAAAACGCCTGTACGCCCCACTGGCCACTGAATGTCTCTGATAACTGTCTGAGCCTCTTCAGGCGGGAACTTATAAGCAATGGCCCAGCGAGGAGCTTTGACAGTATAACCCAGTGTCTCTTGTTGATCAAAGTCGTTTACTTTAATCACCACACCATCGATCTCATAGGGCAAATCTCCACGTTTTTCTTGGAAGTCTTCAATATAATCCCAGACTTCATCAATGGAGCGACAAAGCTTGCGTTCTTGGTTAGTTTGAAAACCTAAATCTTCTAATTCTTGTAAGGCCTCGTATTGGGAAGAAGAAGAAAGAGAATTGGTATCTGCCACAGAGTATAAGAATGTACTTAAATTTCGTTTAGCGGTTATTTTAGTATCTAATTGCCGTAGACTTCCAGCCGCAGCGTTTCTGGGATTCGCAAATATATCTTGCCCCTCTTCTTCGCGATTTTGATTCAAACGCATAAAAGACTTTTTGGGCATGTAACATTCGCCCCGGGCTTCCAAAGTAACTGAATTTTTTAATTTTAATGGAATAGAGCGCACTGTCTTAAGGTTTTCTGTAATGTCTTCACCGACCGAGCCATCGCCGCGAGTTGCTCCTTGCACTAACTTTCCATCTTCATAGCGTAAAGAAACAGATAAACCATCGATTTTTAACTCACAGGTATAAGATACTTGATGGCCTAAAGCTTTTTGTACACGTTGATCAAAAGCTGTAATATCTTCTTTATTGAAAACATCGTTTAAACTATACAAAGGAACATTATGAACAACTTTTTCAAAACCTTCTAATACCCTACCGCCTACGCGTTGAGTGGGCGAGTCTTCGGTTACTAATTCAGGATGCCTATTTTCAATGTCAACAAGCTCTTGATATAAAGAATCATAGACAAAGTCTTCGACACTGGGGGCATCCTTTACATAATATTCGTAGGAATACTGGTTTAATTGCTCTCTTAGTTCTTTGGCTCTTTTTACCACTGAGTCTTCAACCATTTTTCTTGTCTCCTTTATTCCACTTTTTCAATTGGCGCAAAAGCTGCCAATAATCGTTTAATTCCCATATTAGGAAAAGCAATATCAAGTTCTACGTCTTTTTGATTCCCACTAACTTTTACGACCGTGCCTACTCCCCATTTTTTATGTTTGGCTTTATCCCCAATTTGCCAATCTGTATTTTCTGCAACTGTTGGATTTTTAGTGGAGACTGCTTTACTTCCAGCATTTCTTTTAGCAGCAAAATTTTGGCGCTCTTGAGGCTCCCTTGCAGAAATACGTTGATTTTTGTAAATAACCGGTTGATCAGAAGACAATAATTCTGGATCAATTTCTTCTATAAAGCGTGAAGGACGATTGTATTGTGGTTTTCCGTATAACATTCTAGAAAGAGCATTTGTTAAGTATAGTTTTTCCTCCGCACGTGTAATACCAACATATGCTAAGCGACGTTCCTCTTCTAATTCGCTTTCTTCTATCGCTGCACGAGCCAGCGGGAAGATATTTTCTTCCATTCCGATGAGAAAAACCACCGGAAATTCTAAACCTTTTGCCGCATGCAGGGTCATTAAAGTGACTTCTGAGCTTTCTTCTTCATATTGATCCACATCAGAAAGCAAAGATAAGTCATTAAGAAAAACAGTCAACTTATTTTCTGGTGATTCTCTGTCTTCTTCTGCTTGATTTTCATACTGCTTATCAAATTCTTGTGTAACAGTAAGAAATTCATCTAAGTTTTCCAGACGGGCTTGGGCTTCAAGTGTATTTTGAGATTTTAACTCATCGTAATACCCGCTTTTTTGTAATACCTCTTCTGTTAATTCTGTCATGGACAAATAGGGAATCATTTGATTAAAATTAACCATCATATCGCCGAATGCTTTTAATTTTTTCATTACCTTACCACTTATATTCGACAATTCAATATTTTCCGTTGCTTCTAAAAGCGGCATGCCGTTAAAATCGGCAAAATCATTTAACTTCTCTAACGTTCCCGGTCCAATACCACGTTTGGGTACATTAATAATACGCGCTAAACTCAGTGAGTCCTCAGGATTAGCAATCGCATTTAAGTAAGCTAGGACATCTTTGATTTCTTTCCGATCGTAGAATTTATGTCCTCCCACCATAGTGTAAGGAATATTAGCTTTTAATAACATCTCTTCAATGACACGAGATTGTGCATTTGTACGATATAATACAGCAAAGTCTCCATATTCTTTTCCTTCAGTGTCAATGGTTTGCTGGATATTTTTAACTACAAATTGCGCTTCATCTCGCTCAGAATCTCCCCGATAGTAAGAGATTGTTTGTCCAGCTGTATTATCTGTCCATAATTTTTTATCTTTACGGTTTTGATTGTTTGTGATGACTTGATTAGCAGCTTGTAAAATATTTTTAGTCGAACGATAATTCTGTTCTAAGTAAATCGTTTGTGCTTCAGGATAATCTTTTTCAAAGTCCAAAATATTTTGCATATCTGCGCCACGCCAACCATAAATACTTTGATCAGCATCTCCTACCACACATAAATTTTTTAATCGTTTAGCTAAAAGGTTAACTAAAATGTATTGCGCATGGTTGGTATCTTGATATTCATCTACATGGATATATTGAAATTTATTTTGATAATACTGTAAAACTTCTTCATTATTTTTAAGTAATGTAATAGTATTCATGATTAAATCGTCAAAGTCCATGCTTTGATTTTTGCGTAGTTCTTTTTGATATACTTCATAACAACGTCCTACAATCTCTTCAAAATAGCTCCCTTGCGTTTGTTGATACTCTTCAGGTGTAAGTAAAGCATTTTTGGCGTTGGAGATGTTTCCTAAAATCCCTCGCGGATCATATTTTTTAGGATCGATGTCGAGTGTTTTTAACACATTTTTCATTAATGTGCGTTGTTCGGCAGGATCCACTATTGTAAAGTTTTGTGAATAGCCGATAAGATCTACATCTCTTCTTAAAATACGGACACACATTGAATGAAAGGTCGAGACCCAAACACCTTCTGCTTGAACATCTAGTAAAGCTTTCACCCGTTCTTTCATTTCCTTGGCAGCTTTATTTGTAAAAGTAATCGCCAAAACATTCCAAGGATTTACACTTTTTTCTTCAATTAAATAAGCGATACGATGTGTTAGTACACGTGTTTTCCCACTACCCGCACCTGCCATTAAAAGTAATGGACCTTCAGTTGTTGTGATTGCTTCTTCTTGTTTTTGATTCATGTTTTTTAATAATTCTTTTTGGGATGGCACCGATAAACATCCTTTCTTTTTCAATCCATTCAATTATAGCATGTTCTTTTCTTTCAATAAACCGAACAGTGCTCACTCCCTGCTTTTTGACAACGTTTAAAAACAAATGATACCATTTGTTTTTTAGTTATTATAAAAAAATATTTGTCCTTAAAGAAAAAGCGCGGTAAACTTATAACGAAGGTGAAAAAATGTTAAATAAATTTAATAAAATTGAACAAACAAGATCGATATTTATTTTAAAGGGTGTGATCGTCGGACTTATTTCTGGAGTTTTAGGAAGTATCTTTCGTCTAGCGGTTGAAAAAATGACCGAATATGTCCAAAATTTCTATGTGTTTTCGCAGAATGAGCCTCTATGGCTTATTCTTTGGGGCGTAATATCTGTTGTTATCGCATTATTTGTAGGTTATCTGATTAAGGGACAACCTCATATTACCGGCAGTGGAATTCCACAAGTTGAAGGCATGTTAGAAGAAGAAGTTCATTATCGTTGGTTTCCAGTTCTTTGGCGTAAATTTGTCGGTGGTATCCTTTCAGTAGGGACTGGTTTATTTCTGGGACGTGAAGGTCCTTCGATCCAATTAGGCGCTTCTGTGGGACAAGGATTAAGTAATATGTACCACTCTCCTAAATACGAGCAAAAGATTTTAATTTCTAGCGGCGCTAGCGCCGGTTTAGCGGCCGCTTTTAATGCGCCTATCGCAGCGGTATTATTTATTGTCGAAGAGATTCATCATACCTTTTCCCCACTGATCTGGTTAACTTCTCTTGTCTCAGCAATTATTGCTAATTTTATTTCTCTTTATATATTCGGGCTACAGCCTGTTTTGTATTTGGGACATATGCAGGATTTACCTTTAAAATATTATGGTTTACTCATGATACTAGGAATAATTTTAGGTGTTTTAGGCAGACTCTATCAAAAAAATTTACTCGATCTGCCAAAGTGGTTTAACAAATTACCTATTCCCGCTGCTTTTTACGGGATTGTCCCTTTAGTACTAGTGATTCCAATTGGCTTTTATCTTCCACAACTTTTAGGTGGGGGTAATCAAATTATTTTAAGTTTGGAAGAAAATCATTTTCCACTTCTTCTACTTTTGTTCTTATTTTTATTACGTTACATCTTTTCCATGATCTCTTATGGTTCCAATCTTCCAGGAGGGATATTTTTACCTATTTTGTCATTAGGTGCTATTTTAGGAGCACTCTTTGGGGAATTTTCAATTAGCTATTTAGGTGTTGAAGAATATTATTTAAAAAACTTTATTATTATTTCAATGGCTGGTTATTTTACAGCTATTGGAAAAGCACCTCTTACAGCGATTATTCTTGTCACGGAAATGGTCGGCTCGATCAATCACTTAATGCCACTAGGTTTTGTTTCTTTGATCGCTTATATTGTAGTAGATTTGCTGGGAGGACATCCAATCTATGAATCTCTGCTTGATCGCTTAGTTTCCCATAAAAAAATTGCCAATACAAATGAGAAGACAACAATCGAGTACCCAGTCACTGCTGAAAGTGTGTTAGATGGTTATGCAGTCCGTGACTTTTCTTGGCCAAAAGACACATTGCTAGTGGCTATAAGACGTGAACAAGAAGATATTATACCGCACGGCGATACAATTTTACAGATGGGAGATATGCTTATTATCTTAACAGACAGCCAGCATGCCGCCTTGGTAAAAAAAGAATTGAGACAAAAGACTTTGATTAAATAAAATGATCTAGCAAAAGTGTCAGTAAGTAGGACTTAAAATCATTGCTTACTGACACTTTTTTTGACTATATCGCTATTTAGCAAAATAATTGACTGATTATGCTTGTTTTTGATTGATATTGAAAATAAATCGTGATAAAATGTGTTCGGAAGGATTGATTGGAAATGCTTACAGAAAAGAGACATCAAATTATTTTAGATCTTTTGACTGAAAATAATGTAATCACAGTAAGCGAACTTATGAAACCGCTCAAAGCATCAGAATCAACTGTTCGTCGTGATTTACAAAATCTTGAAGAACAAGGAATGCTTGCTCGTGTTCATGGGGGCGCAAAAAAACCATCACATCTCACTTTTGAAGCCTCGATGGATGAAAAAGAAGAGAAGTTTCATCAACAAAAAGTTCAGATCGCAAAATTTTGCGCTGATTTACTAAATAAAGAAGATGTTATCTATCTTGATGCAGGAACAACTACAATTGAGATGATTCAGTTTATTTCACAGGATCTATCGATTAAAGTCGTTACAAATTCAGTAAAACATGCTTCTCTTTTAATCGATCGGCAAATTGAAACGATTATCTTAGGGGGTACGATTAAGCTATCAACAAATGCCACTTTAGGTTCTACCGCCCTTCAACAATTAGGTAAGTTTCGTTTCAGTAAAGCTTTTTTAGGAATGAACGGTGCTGAAGTAGAAGCTGGTTTTACTACACCAGATCCAGAAGAAGCAGCTGTCAAAAAATGGGCGTTAAAACAGAGTCAACAAAACTATGTATTAATTGACCATTCGAAACTTCAGCAAATCGCTTTTGCTCAAGTTGCTCCGTTAAAAGCGGCTAAAATTATTACTGATAGTTGTCCATCAAAACTTCTAAAGGATTTCCAAGAACAAACAATGCTAAAGGAGGTCAAGCAATGATATACACCTTAACACTAAATCCTTCAATCGATTACATTGTTCACATCAAGCAGTTAAACACTGGAAATGTAAATCGTATGACAGAAGACTTTAAGCTTCCTGGAGGAAAGGGAATCAATGTTTCTCGTATTTTACAACGTATTGGTTCATCTTCTTGTGCCCTTGGCTTTTTAGGTGGTTTTACTGGCGATTTTATTGAAAAATGGTTGGTTGAAGAAGGCATTCGCAGTCAATTTACTAAAGTTGAACAGGATACGCGAATCAATGTTAAATTAAAAGCTGAAGAAGAAACAGAAATCAATGGATTAGGCCCTGATTTAAATGACGATGAAATTAATCGTTTGAAGTTCACCCTCTCTGAACTTATTACTACTGGCGATATTGTTGTTTTATCAGGAAGTACGCCTGGTAGTCTACGAGAAGGTTTTTACCAAGAATTAGTGAAGATCATAAAAGAAAATGGTGCCGAATTTGTGATTGATACAACGGGTGATGATTTACTCGCTGCTCTGCCAGAAAAACCATTGTTAGTAAAACCAAACAACCATGAATTAGCTGAACTCTACCATACAAACTTGCAATCATTAGATGATATTATTACTTATGGGAAGAAATTGTTAACTGATGGCGCCAAAAATGTGATTATTTCTATGGCTGGCGATGGCGCTTTATTGATTACAGAAGATGGCACTTACCTTTCTAATGTTTTAAAACATGAAGTTAAAAATTCAGTCGGTGCTGGTGATTCCATGATTGCTGGTTTTATCGGAGAATTTTCTAAAAGCAGCGATGCGCTAGAAGCTTTTAAATGGGGCGTTGCTTGTGGCAGTGCGACGACTTTTTCAGATGATCTAGCTAGTGCTAAATTTATTAACGACTTGTTACCAGAAATAACAGTTAAAAATATATAGGAGGCTTATATAATGAATATCAATGATTTATTGATTAAAGAAGCCATGATTATGGATCTGCAAGCAACAGAGAAAAAAGCTGCGATCGATGAGATGGTACAAAAGCTTTACGATGTTGGCAGAATTACTGATATTGACCAATTTAAAGATGGAATTTTAGCGCGCGAAGAACAAACTTCTACTGGCTTGGGCGATGGCATCGCTATGCCTCACGCAAAAAATGACGCTGTAAAAGAAGCGACTGTTCTATTTGCTAAAAGTAAGCAAGGCGTGGACTATGAAGCGCTTGATGGACAGCCAACTTATCTGTTTTTTATGATCGCTGCTCCTGAAGGCGCTGATGATACCCACTTACAAGCCTTGGCTGCCTTATCACGTCAATTAGTCAACCAAGACTTTGTAGAAGAATTAAACAATGCTCAAACACCTGATGACGTTCAAGCGGCTTTTGCACAAGTGGAACAAGATGATGATGAAGAGCAAGAAGAACAAACAGATCAATCATCTGCAGAAAAAACGGAATCAACTGATTCAGCTGATCGTCCATTTATTGTGGCTGTAACAGCTTGTCCAACAGGAATTGCCCATACTTATATGGCAGAAGACTCTCTGAAAAATCAAGCTAAAGACATGGGGATTGACATTAAAGTCGAAACTAATGGTTCTGAAGGTGTCAAGCACCGTTTAACTTCAGATGATATTGCTCGTGCAAGTGGCGTGGTAATTGCTGCTGACACGAACGTAGAAATGAATCGTTTCGGTGGTAAGCCTGTCGTTTCTCGCCCAGTTAGTGATGGTATTCGTCGACCTGAAGAGCTCATCAACAATGCTTTAAGTGGGAATGCTTCAATTTATCAAAGTAGTGAGGAACAATCAAGCCAAAGCCAAAGCAGTTCTGAAGGCGAAAAACAATCCGTCGGACAAAAGATTTATAAAGATTTGATGAATGGTGTATCTCACATGCTACCATTTGTTGTTGCCGGTGGAATTATGATGGCTCTTTCCTTTATGATCGACCAATGGATGGGCGTTCCACAAGATGCTTTAGATCAATTAGGAAATTATAACCAAGTCGCTGATTGGTTCAACCAAATTGGTAATGCTGCCTTTGGCTTTATGCTTCCGGTATTAGCTGGTTTTATTGCAATGAGTATTAGTGACCGACCAGGTTTAGTTACTGGTTTTGCTGCTGGTGCGATTGCTGAACAAGGCGGCGCTGGATTTATCGGTGCTTTAATAGGCGGTTTCGTTGGTGGTTATGTTGTTGAATTTCTACGTAAAATATTAAAAGGTCTACCGCAATCACTAGATGGAATTAAAACCATTCTGTTCTTCCCTTTCTTTGGTCTTTTAATTACTGGCTTCCTTATGCTTTTAATTAACGTTCCAATGAAAGTAATCAATGATGGATTGAACAGTTTCTTACTGAACTTAAGTGGCGCTAATGCGGCCTTATTAGGTGCACTATTAGCTGGAATGATGGCTATTGACTTAGGGGGGCCTTTCAATAAAGCAGCTTACGTTTTTGGTACAGGTACGATTGCAGCAACAATTGCTCAAGGCGGAAGTCTTGTAATGGCAGCTGTTATGTCTGGTGGTATGGTTCCACCTTTGGCAATCTTTGTAGCCACTCGCTTATTTAAAAATAAATTTACTGAGCAAGAAAATCAAGCTGGTTTAACTAACGTTATTATGGGAGCTTCCTTTGTAACTGAAGGTGCCATTCCATTTACCGCTGCTGACCCACTTCGCGCAATTCCAAGTTTTGTCGTTGGTTCTGCAATCACTGGTGGTTTAGTTGGTGCTATGGGCATTCGTTTGATGGCTCCTCACGGCGGTATCTTTGTCATTGCTCTTGTTAGCCAACCGCTATGGTATATATTATTTGTTATCATTGGCGCAATTATTGCAGGCGTTATGTTAGGTCTTTTGAAAAAGCCAATTAAATAATTATATGATCTTTTCATTAAAAAGCTTCGAGTAAAGAGAAAATTCTTCTTACTCGAAGTTTTTTTCATATCTAGTATGTACAACACTATTGTTCAAAAAGATAACTAGTTCGTTAATTTCTGAAAGTACTGTTTTTAATTCTGACTAATCTCATTGTTTTGTCACTTTAATGTACTTATAAAAAATTTTTTTAAAGTGTTGTTAAAATTATTCCGTTTTATATGCAATAACAAAAATTTCGTGATAGACTACTTTTAGTGGAGGTGGTATTATGGGATTAAAATTTAAACAAGATAATATCTTAGATCAAAAGTTTGATGAATTCGCCTTTCTACCCGATGAAGACAAAAATAAAAAGGATGAAAAGCAAGACTTAGAACGCTTCTTACATCCAGAGTCTAAAAAAGATAAAGAAGAAAATACAGTCGAAAAAAATAAAAAATAAAAAAGTTCCGAGAAGTACGATTATTTCGCCTACTCTCGGAACTTTTTTATATAAATTCTTCTATCGCTTTCCAGGCTTCTTCTTTACCTTCTTTAGTTACAGTCGAGAACACCACGAAACGATCATTTTCATCAAAATCCAAGATTTCCTTAATTCTACTTATTTGTTGCTCTCTCTTATTCTTAGCCACTTTATCAGCCTTAGTTGCGACGACAATCACTGGAAAATTATAATACTTCAAAAAATCATACATTTGTATGTCCCCTTCTGAAGGGTCATGACGCATATCGATTAAAGATACAACCGCTTGTAGTTGCTTACGATTGGCAAAATATTCATCAATCATCTCACCCCACTTGGCGCGTTCTTGTTTTGACACTTTAGCATAACCATAACCTGGTAGATCTACAAAGTGAAATTTATTTTCGATCAGATAAAAATTAATGGTTTGCGTTCTACCTGGTTTAGAAGAGGTACGTGCTAATTTTTTTCGATCAATTAAAGTATTGATAAACGAAGATTTCCCCACATTTGAACGTCCTGCTAAAGCAACTTCAGCTAAAGCAGATTTAGGATATTGTTTCTTGGAAACAGCACTGATGACAATTTCTGCTGCATGAACTTTCATAACTTCCTCCTAGTTGACTTTTTAGAAACAAAACCGGATAGAAATCACTCTATCCGGTTCAATGTAACTAGCCTGCTTTTTTCTCTTCTTCATAGGTAATTTCTGGCGCGCTGGTGCCATTAACCGCACCTTCAGTAATATCGACTTTCTTAATTGATTCTTTAGAAGGAACGTCAAACATCGTATCCATCATGATTTCTTCAATGATCGAACGTAGTCCCCGAGCACCTGTACCACGCTCAATCGCTTTATTAGCAATAGCTGACAAACCATCTTCATCAAATTCAAGTTCAGTATCATCTAAAGCCAACAATTTCTTATATTGTTTAACTAAAGCATTTTTAGGTTCAGTTAAAATACGAATCAAATCATCTTCTGTCAATTTTTCTAAAGCTGCTGTTACAGGCAAACGACCGATAAATTCTGGGATCAAGCCAAAGTTTAGCAAGTCTTCTGGAATAATATTTTGCATTACGCTATCATCTTCTGAAATACTTTGATTATTAGCGCCAAATCCAATCGTTTTATCACCTAAGCGATTCTTAACAATAGCGTCGATGCCGTCAAAAGCCCCGCCAACAATAAATAAGATATTGCTTGTATCAATTTGAATCATTTCTTGTTGTGGATGTTTACGTCCGCCTTGTGGAGGTACACTTGCAGTAGTACCTTCTAAGATTTTCAGCAGTGCTTGTTGTACGCCTTCACCTGAAACATCTCGTGTAATCGAAACATTTTCGCTTTTACGTGCAATCTTATCGATCTCGTCAATGTAAATGATCCCTTTTTCAGCTTTTTCAACATTATTATCTGCTGATTGTAAAAGTTTTAAGAGAATATTTTCTACATCATCACCAACATAGCCAGCTTCGGTAAGACTGGTTGCATCTGCAATCGCAAAAGGTACATTCAAAGTTCTTGCTAATGTTTGCGCTAAGAAAGTTTTTCCCGAACCAGTAGGACCAATCAAGCAGATATTACTTTTTTGTAATTCTACGTCTTCTTCGTCTTCATTTTTAGAAGAAGCTTGTGCATTTACTCTTTTATAATGGTTATAAACAGCTACTGATAATGCTTTTTTAGCTTCATCTTGTCCTATAACGTAGTCGTTTAACGCATCTAAAATTTCTTGAGGTTTTGGTACTTCAGTAAGTTCTTGGTCAACATCTTCATAAAATTCTTCATCGATAATATCTTTACATAAATTAATACATTCATCACAAATGTAAACACCCGGACCGGCAACGATTTTCCTTACTTCTTCTTGTGTTTTACCACAGAAAGAACAGCGAACCGGTTGATTTGTATTTGTGTTGTCATACATAGTGTTCACTCCTTGTTTAGCGATTTAGAAATACCTAACTTTTCTATATAAAAATCGCTTAATACAGTTATTTGTTCATAAACAACCTTTCATCATTTTAGCACACCTAAAATAAAAGAAAAAGCTTTTTAACCTTGTTAATTAAGGTTTTTTAAAAAAGACGACCTACAATTAAATGCAGATCGTCTTTAATACATTACTATTATCTAACCGATTTTTATTCTTCGATAGCTGTAGAAGTTACAAGGTCCACTGCTTTTTTCATATTAATATCATGTTCAAGCATATCTTCTGATAAAACAGAACGAACTTGTGCTTCTGGCATATTGTAATTTTCAGCTAAATCTTTAATTTCAGAATTAACTTCATCTTCAGTTGCTTCAAAGCCTTCTTTGGCTACAATAGCTTCAATAACCAAGTTTGTTTTCACGCGTGTACCAGCTTCACCTTCGAATTGTTGATCCAAGTCTTCTTCGCTAGTCCCTGTGATTTGGTAATACATTTCAGCGCTGATACCTTGTTGTTGTAAATTATTCAAGAATTCGTCTTTTGCTCTTTTTACTTCATCTTGAATCATTACATCTGGCAGTTCAACCACTTCAGCATTATCAACTGCTTGTTTAATTGCAGATTCTTCAACAGCATCTTGTGCTGCTTTTTCTTTACTTTCTTGCATTTCTTTGTGATATTTTTCTCTTAGTTCATCTAAAGTTTCGACTTCGTCGTCCAGGTCTTTTGCTAGCTCGTCGTCTAATTCTGGTAGTTCTTTTTCTTTTACTTCATGAACTGTAACCTTAAATACCGCTTCTTTTCCTGCTAGATCTTCTGCTTGATAATCTTCAGGGAAAGTAACTGTCACATCTAGGTTATCGCCTGCTTTAACGCCGACTAATTGTTCTTCAAAACCAGGGATAAATGAGTTAGATCCTAGTTCAAGTGAATGATTTTCTGCTTTTCCACCTTCAAAGGATTCTCCATCAACAAATCCTTCAAAATCGATCACGACAGTATCGCCTTCAGCTGCTGGTTCATCTTCTTTGATCACCATTTCAGCATGTTGGTCTTGTTCACGTTGCAGGCGATCTTCTACATCTTGATCAGTGATTTCACGTTCTTGTTTTTCAACTTTCAAATCTTTGTATTGACCCAATTTCACTTCTGGTTTTACTGTTACTTCAGCTTTGATAACCCAGTCTTGACCTTTTTCCATGCTTTCAATATCTACCTTAGGTTGAGAAACAGGATCGATTCCAGCTTCTTGTACTGCAGCTTCGTAGTTGCTAGGTAAAAGATCATTCACTGTGTCTTCATATAAAGCTTCTTCACCATACATACGATTAAAAACACTACGTGAAACCTTTCCTTTACGAAAACCTGGAATATTAAGGTCTTTTTTTACCTTATTAAATGTTTTAGTTAAGCCTTCTTGAATCTCTGATTGTGGAATAGAGAATGTTAACACACCATCATTGGTGCCAGTTTTTTCCCATTTTGCAGTCATGTAATTCCCTCCGAATTGATTAATAAATTTACATATGAAATAGTTTCATGCATACCTATAAATAGTACACTAACGCTTTTAAATTGTAAACATTTTAAAAGCAAACTTCCTTAATTTCTAGCATTTTTATCCTAATTTTTGATAAATTTGTCGAATTTTTTTCTTTTTTTCTTGTATTTTTGCATAATTATCTAATTGTCCAGTTGAAATGTCTTCACCAAACATTGCTTTATATTCTAAAATATAACTTTGTGCCCAATCCCTAGCATATTTTTTGTCAGGCAAAAAAGGATACAATAAAGCAAAATGAGCTTTCACTTCTGAAATAATAAGCGCCTCTAATTGTGGATTATCTTGTACTTCTTCTTCAATAACTGCGATTGTTTTATCTAATACCTCTGCGTCTTCGGGTAAAGGAAGTTCGGATAAATCAACTTTTTTATCATCAATAATAACTTCTTCTGTCGCACCATCTTTTACCAATTCTTCCACTAATTTAGGAGGTATAAAGGGGTTCTGCGCATTTTTTAAATATTTTTGACAAATCATTAAAAAATCCGATAAAGAGATTCCCTTTATCAATTCTTGCCAATCCTTAGGAGCAATGGGCTGTTGCATCTTATCTAGAGAAGCAAGATGTCTGCTCTTTGCCATTTTAAGATCATCAGATAGTAAAGATTGCGCATTTTCTAACTGTGTAAGTTCTTCTTTTAATGCAGAAAACTGGTCTTGCTTTTTTTCGTAGAATAACAACTTGTGCGCAGTTAAAAATTGCGTATCTAAAAGTAATAAATGAAAATACCTTACAAAACCGTCTGCGTCATTTATAAAGGCATTGAAATGTTCATCAACTAATGCTAGGGCTTGTGTATAATCATCTAAATACTGCAATACTCTCACCAACTTTTTGGCATAGGTATATGTTGGATTTTGCTGGTAAAGTTGCTCAAAGTCCTTTTTTGCCGCCAAATAATCTTGATTTTGCATTTTTTTATTCGCACTCTCTAACAATCGTTTACTTTCATCAGGAAAATTAATAATATCTGCCATGCAATCCTCTTTCTTTTATTTATGCGTTAACCTTTTGATTAAACGCCTGGATCAAATTGATCGTTACAACGCTAGTATCAGCAAAATAGTCACCAACATGTTGTTTTTTCCGTGTAAAAAGTGTAGGTACATATCCTAAATATAAGAACGGATGAAATTGTAAAACAAATCTTGCTGCAGTTTCTCTAATAAAAACTGTTTTCCAGCTTAAATTTTTTTCAGTTAGACAAATGACACGGATACCAAAAATCATTTTGCCGATCGTCTGTCCTTTGTTTAGCTTAGTTAAAAAGGTGAAATAAATAAGATAAATCAGCAAAGCAAGTAAACTATATGCACTTAGAAATTCAGTAGAACGTTCGATGTCAAACCAGGTAAAAGTAGCATCCAAAAGAATCGTAGTCATCGCATTAATACAAAGCAAATCTATCAGAAAAGCCCACAAACGAATCCAAAAACCAGCGAAGAAATAATTAGGAAAATCATTTGAATAACGACTTTGTTCTGGTTTTTCCTCATATTTCTGCCATTCAACTTTCTTTTGCGCAGCTTCATCTTCTGTGTATTCTCTAGACTTAAAAGAGGTTAAAACCTTTTGATAAAAATCCTTTTGTTTTGTTTCATTTTCTTGTTCGGACATCTTATTCACCTCCGTAATAATACATTGGTTTAGGTGCTTCTGGTGTACCGATTCGTTCGATAACATTGAGCATACGATCTGTCTCCGTTTGCTTCATACCTTTTGCTTGAGCGATTTTAGACCCTAACCAAGTTTGGTCAAAACCAGTACTAGCAATATCGTATTCAAATACTTGCGCTTTTTCTAAGCCTTCATCCTCTCTTAAAGAAGTTAAAGCATCGTCTGGAAAACCGATCTCATCTACTAAATCATTATCTTTAGCTTGTTGTCCATCATAAATCCTACCATCAGCAATATCACGCACTTGGTCTTCAGACATAGATCGTCCCTTAGAGACAATTTTCACAAAGCGATCATAAGAGTTATCGACATAGCTTTGCATAACTTCTTCATCTTCTTCTGTTGGCTCTCTCATAGCCGATCCCATGTCTTTTAAAGGACCACTTTTATAGGTTTGATCTTCGATGCCTAAATTATCCATTAACTCAGAAAAATTTACACTAGACATAATGACACCGATCGATCCGGTTAAAGTTTCAGAAGTAGCAAAAATCTTATCAGCTGAAGCAGATACATAGTAGCCTCCGCTTGCACCCATATTTTTCATACTAACATAGACGGGTGTATCAGCTGCTTGAATCGCTCGGATCTCTTTGGCGATTTCCGCACTTTCATAGACACCGCCACCTGGTGTATTAATTTCTAGTAAAACAGCTGCTACTGTTGGATCTTCTTGTACTTCTTTTAATTGATCCATGAAAAATTGATGGTTATAACCTTCTCCTGAGAAAAAGCTATTTTCTCCAGTATCAGCAATCGTTCCATCAATAGTTAATTGAGCGATCCGCTGATCCTCTCCTCCTTCTTCCACAATTCCTTCTGTTATTTCATTTGAACCGAATAATAGCGCGTCTGCCCCGCTTAAATTTTTTTCGTCTGTATCTTCTGTCATAAAAGATGAAACAGCTGCGAAGATAAATAAAGCTGCAGCAATAATCACCGCGACCCAACGTCTTTTATTCATTTATACCCTCCCCTTTTCATTTTATACAAATAAAACATTGCTCACTTTATTTTACCGAAAGTTTGCTATTTAGTATAGGAAAAAAGAAAAACTAATTTCGCTTCAATCTAGACCAATTTATTTATTTTTGATTTTTTCTTGACTTAAAATCAAATTATGTATATCATTACCAATGTATTTCTAAATAACAAATAACAAGGAGGATAGCTATACCATTATTTAACAGCGCCAGATCTGTTTTACAGATGACGAGGAAAAGAGCTTATCGAAATATTCGGCGGGTGGCTCTAGGGTCTGCACTCTAAAGACAAGAACAAAAACAAGCTGCAAAGTTTGTAACAAAAATTTTGTCGCGCAGTTAGAAATACGTAATGACAAAAGAAAGTAGGAATCTCATTATGTGTGGAATTGTAGGAATTGTAGGAAAGACTCATGCAGAACAAATTATCATTAATGGTTTACAACGTTTAGAATATCGCGGTTATGATTCGGCTGGTTTATTTGTATCAGATGAAAAACAGGAGCATTTGGTCAAATCTCAAGGTCGAATCAAAAATTTACAAGAAAAACTAACAAATGAAGTGAATGGGACAATAGGAATCGGCCATACACGTTGGGCAACTCACGGAAAACCTTCAGAAGAAAATGCACACCCGCATACTTCACAAAACGGTCAATTAGTCTTAGTTCATAATGGCGTTATCGAAAATTTTGCGGAACTTGCAAATGATTATCTAGCTGAAGAAAATTTTTATGGTCAAACAGACACTGAAATTGTCGTGAATTTGATTGCTTCATTTATGGAAAAAGAAAGCTTATCTACTAAAACAGCATTCCAAAAAGCGCTTAGCGTTATACATGGTTCATATGCTTTTGCTTTAGTGAATAAAGAAGAGCCCGAAACGATCTATGTTGCTAAAAATAAAAGTCCGTTGTTGATTGGTTTAGGTGAAGGTTTTAATGTGATTGCAAGTGATGCTTTAGCTGTTTTGGACCAAACGCATGAATTCGTGGAAATCGCAGATAATGAATTGGTTACAGTTACTGCTGATGGTATTGTGATTGAAGATCAGAAGGGCGAAATCATTCAACGCGATGCTTATCAAGCCCAATTAGATGCTTCTGACATCGAAAAAGGAACTTACCCTTTTTATATGCTAAAAGAAATTGACGAACAACCTACGGTAATGCGTAAGTTAACGCAAGAATACCGAGATGATCAAGGAAAAGTGAACATCGATAAGGACTTGGTTGAAGAAGTTTCGGCAAGTGATCGTATTTATATTGTAGCTTGCGGAACAAGTTATAATGCTGGCTGGGCTGCTAAAAGCTTACTTGAAACAGTGACGCAAATTCCGGTTGAAGTACAACTTTCCAGTGAGTTCGGTTATAACATGCCTTTACTTTCAGAAAGACCCTTTTTTATTTTTCTAACTCAAAGCGGGGAAACAGCAGACAGTCGACAAGTTTTAGTCCAAACCAATCGTTTAGGCTTTCCGTCATTAACAATTACCAATGTTGCGGGTTCAACCTTATCCAGAGAAGCTAAATATACGCTGCTGCTTCATGCCGGTCCTGAAATTGCTGTGGCTTCCACAAAAGCTTATACAGCACAAATTGCGATGTTAGCAATTTTGGCCCAAGCAGTAGGAAAGAATAAAAATAGTAAAGCAAGTACTTCATTTGATGCTTTTCATGAATTATCCATTGTTGCAACTGCTATGGAAAGTATGGTAGATGAAAAAGACTATATCTCAAGTTTAGTCGAACATTATTTAAGTACTACCCGCAATGCTTTTTATATCGGTCGTGGAAATGATTATTATGTGGCCTCAGAAGCTGCATTGAAACTAAAAGAAATTTCCTACGTACAAGCAGAAGGATTTGCTGCCGGGGAATTAAAACATGGAACAATTGCTTTAATTGAAGAAGCTACCCCAGTATTGGGCATTATTACCGGCCAAAACACGGGTGCCCATACACGCGGAAATTTAAAAGAAGTTGAGAGTCGTGGTGCTAATACCATTGTGATTGCCTCAGAAGAACTGGCAAGACAAGAAGACCAAATCATTTTACCTACAGTGCACCCGCTATTAACAAGCTTGGTTGCTGTTATCCCAACACAATTAATCGCTTATTATGCTTGTCTGCAACGTGGTTATGATGTCGATAAGCCAAGAAACCTGGCTAAATCAGTGACAGTAGAATAAAGGGTACTACGCCTCGCTTTCGCTCGCCCTAGTACTGTTCATCAGCTACTCTCAGCTCCCTTTGGTCGTTGAATCGTAGTGATTCGAAGTAAAGGACACTACGCCTCACTTTCGCTCGCCCTAGTACTGTTCATCAGCTACTCTCAGCTCTTTTTGGTCGCTGAATCGTAGTGATTCGAAGTAAAGGACACTACGCCTCACTTTCGCTCGCCCTAGTACTGTTCATCAGCTACTCTCAGCTCCCTTTGGTCGCTGAATTGTAGTGATTCACAGCAAAAAAGCTTGTAACGCCTTTATTTGGTAGTTACAAGCTTTTTTATGATTCAATGATTTAAGTAAAAGAGTCTTGTCTGTATTTCATTCAGAATAAGGAATAACCTCATAAGAAGCATATGGATAATCTCCGATAATTTTTGATACCGGACAACGTTTCGCTGCTGTATCTACATAACTTGTGGCTTCATCGAGATCAATTCCGTCGATAGCTGCATAGGCTTTTAATTCAAAAAAATGTTCTTTGGTATTTTGATCTTCACAATAGTCTATATGAACCTCCACTCGACTCTTTTTTTCAATTCCTTTACTCTTTAAAAGAATTTCAATGGTTGAATTAAAGCAAGTTGCCCATGAAAGTCCGATAAGTTGTTCTGGATTTGTTCCTGCTTCAGTGCTTGTTGGACTAGATGTAACAACAGCTAATTCGTGCTCACCTCTAGTGTAGGCTGTACCTTTTAAACCTTGATCGTTAACAACTTCTGTATGATAGATTTTTTTCATATAAAACGCCTCCTGTTATTGCTTTCATAAATTCATTATACGCTAGCAAGTACCTTTTTTAAATTATAAGTGAGAAAACAAGTGTATACTAAACGATTAAAAATTATGGTAAGATGGGAATAAAAGAGGAATGTAGAAAGGAATTTTATGGAAACTATTACAAATTTTAGAGATTTAGGTGGTATAAAAAATCGTGAAGGTCAAGTACTAGCTGGAAAAAAGTTACTACGTTCTGGAGAATTAAGTAAAGTCTCACCGCAAGATCAAAATGAACTAGTGGAAAACTATCGCTTGGGAAAGATCACCGATTTACGTTCAAGCCAAGAAATTAAAGAACGTCCAGATGAACATTTTAAAAATACAGATTATGTACATATTGATATTTTTAAAAATGTTAAGGGACAAGGAACAGGACTTGATGACTTTAAACAAATTTTTTCGCCTGATACAGCTAGAAATTATATGAAAGAAACCTACCGTACGATGGCAGTCAACCCTAGTGCGCAAGAAGGTTTTAAAAAAGTGATTGAATCAGCTTTAAGTGTTGATTCTAATAAGAGTTTTCTTTTTCATTGTTTTGCTGGAAAAGACCGCACCGGGGTTTCAGCCACTTTGCTATTAGAAATTTTAAATGTGCCTAAAGAAACGATCTACAAAGACTACCTAGCAACTAATGCTATGCGCGTACAAGAAAACGACGAAATCATTGCTAAAGCGATTAAAGAAGGCACAGATAGTAAGACAATCGAAGCATTAAAAATCGCTTTAACCGTTGATGCTTCTTATTTGGATACTTTCTATCAAATGGTTAATGAAGAATTTGGTGGTATAAAGAATTATTTAACAAATGAGTTAGGAATTACTTCTAACATGCAAAATGAAGTACGTTCCTTATACTTAGCAAATAGTAAATAGCGTGATATTGGAGGAATGCTAAGTTGACAGTCAAACGCTTTGTCCAACTATTTATTTGTTATTTTGTATCTATTACTATAGCGATGTTAGTTACTAAATTATTTTCAATCACTAATACCTGGTTAGCTATAATTTTAGTTGCAGTTATTGGTTATGTTGTTTTAATTATTCCCTTAACCATACTGACACTTTCAAAACAAAAGAAATAAAAACGACTGTTTTTTGTGAACAGTCGTTTTTTTGCTTTTATTTAAATTATAAAGAAAATACAGCATTGCCTTTATAATAGCTTGTACAGACAGTTGACTTTCGTGCAACAAATTCAGCACTGCATGAACTATCAGCTAGTATAAATGTAGCCTCATCGCCTTCTTTGAGCCACAAATTCTCTCCTACTGTCTTTTTACCTGTGACCAGTTCCATACAATCTGTCAAACCATCTTGGGTTGTTATACCGAAAATTTCAGCGTATCGATTTAATTTCTCAAGTATATTGCCATCGCCAAAAGGTGACCATGAATCATAAACATTATCACAACCCAAAGAAACATCCACCCCATAGCGACGCAATTCTTCCAAGGGTGGAATCACGCCATCAAGAGGCACACTTGAAATAATAGAAATTTGTTGATCTGCTAATTCTTGGAAAAATTCTTTACGTTCATCTCCCCTAAAATCATTTAAACCAAAAGCATGACTCACGGTTACTTTATTTTGCCAATTACTTTCTTTTGTCAATTTTAATAATTCATAAAATGTTTTCTTGCCTTCTTCTGCCCGTTCGTGTACGTGAATATCGATAGGTACATTAAACTTTGTCGCTAAATCAAAGGTATAGTATAAAGATTTTTCTGTATTTTTATCCAGTACAGTCGGATCCACTCCCCCGATAAGATCTGCACCGTTTGCTAAGGCTGTTTGGACATCTTTGTAGGCGTTAGATAAAAGCATACCGTGTTGAGGAAAAGCAACTAATTGATAAGCAAATTTTTCTTGATACGCTTTTAAAGCCTCTATAGTTTGCTGTAAGAACTTCTGCCCCACTTTTGGATGAACATCTATATGTGAACGAAAAAAACTAACACCATGCTGCATTTCTCTATCAATTAAATGCTTCATACGTTCAGAAAGCGGGAGCTCTAAGGTGTTTAGTTCTGGAATTTCTTTTGTGAATCGCTCAATAATTGAGTTAGCAGGTGTAATTGGCTGCCAGTTCGTACCCAACTTGGTTTTATCAAAATGACAATGCATTTCTCGGATACCAGGTAAAAGCAAATACTTGCGACCATCAATCTTTTCATAGCCATCTTCTACTTGCTTGTGATTTTGAATTTTACTTACCTTACCATTTTCGATGAATAAATCGACTAACTGTGTGTTAGTTCCTGAAACAAATTCCCCTTCTTTTGCATAAGATGTTTCAATTTTGACATTTTGTAACCACTTTCCCATGACAAACTCCTTCTTATTTTAAATTCAATACTTTTTCTACATAATGTGTCATTTCTTCAGCAGAAATTTTATCATTATGTTTAATTTCTGCATTTTCTAATTCCTCTATAGCCGCAGGAACAGGAATTTCAGCAAATGTTTCCAGCTTATTGAGCGCCGCTATTCCTTCTGCTTTTTCACCCTCATTATTGATCGCTTGAAGTACAGCTTGAGGAAACTTGTAAGGGCTAGCCGTTGAAAGAATAATAGTTGGTAACATTTTTTCTTCATACTTATTCGCCACACAAGTTGCCACAGCTGTGTGCGGATCGATGACATAGTTTTCTTTTTCATAAACTTCACGGATTGTTTGCTCAGTTTCTTTTTCAGAAGCAAAATCAGCAAAAAAGTCGGATAAAGCACTTTTCATCTCTGCTGTAATCTTATAATTCCCCCTCTTATTTAAGTCATCCATCAGTTGTTTTGTTTTTACAGTGTCTTCTTTTGTTAGATAAAACAATAAACGTTCTAGGTTACTAGAAACTAAAATATCCATTGATGGAGAAGATGTAACATAAAAAGGACGATTACGATCATAATTACCAGTTTGGAAAAATTCCGTTAACACATTATTTTGATTAGATGCACAAATTAACCGACGAATCGGAAGGCCTATTTTTTTTGCATAAAAACCAGCCAAAATATCTCCAAAATTTCCTGTCGGAACTGAAAAGTTGACCTCTTCTCCACTTTCTATTTGTCCCGATTTTACTAATCGCGTATACGCATAAACATAATAAACAATCTGTGGAACCAACCGTCCAATATTAATAGAATTTGCTGAAGAGAATACTTTATTATTGTCTGCCATTTTACTACGTAAATTCTCATCATTAAAAAGTTCTTTTACTTTCCTTTGTGCGTCATCAAAGTTCCCTTTAATTGCAGTAACAAAGGTATTCTCACCTTTTTGTGTAATCATTTGCTTTTTTTGTATGGGACTAACGCCACTTTCCGGATAAAAAACGATAATTCTAGTATTTTTGACATCAGCAAATCCTTCCATAGCCGATTTTCCAGTATCGCCAGAAGTCGCTGTAAGAATAACGATTTCTTTAGCCATATTATTTTTCTGTGCTGCTTTTTTCATTAAGTGCGGCAAGATGGATAGAGCGATGTCTTTAAAGGCTAAGGTTGGACCATGAAACAATTCTAAATAATACTGATCACCTACTTTTACTAAAGGGGTAATTTCTTGATTATCAAATTTTTGATCATAAGCCTTATTAATACATTCGTATAATTCCTCTTGAGTGAAATCAGGTAAAAATAGTTGCATAATCAAAGCCGCAATTTCTTGATAGCTTTGATTAGCTAAATGTTTAAAATCTAAATCAGTTTCAGGGATTTCTGTAGGGACATATAATCCGCCGTCTACAGCCAATCCTTGTAAAATCGCTTGCGAAGCTGAAACGACATTCTCAGAATCTCTGGTGCTTTTATAAAATAAAGTCATTGACGATCTCCTCTATTTTTTATTTCCTTTTAATATACCACAAAGCAGGCGTATTAAACATATGTATTCTTATTTTTTAACTTATGGTATAGTAGAAAAAAATGCTTAGGAAGTGAAAAGCATGCCAAGTTTGAAAGAAAAAATTATTGCAGAAAGTAAAAATTTAGGAATTGATAAGATCGGTTTTACAACTGCTGAACCCTTTGATGAATTAAAAGAGTCTTTGATTGCACAAAAAGCAGCTGGACATACTTCTGGCTTTGAACATAAAAATATTGATGAACGTCTTTATCCTGAATTAACTTTTGAAAATCCGCAAAGTATCATCGCGATTGCTCTAGCTTACCCAACAAAAATTCATGAAAAAGTACCTAGAGATGAGAAACGGGGACAAATGGCCCGTGCTTCTTGGGGGATCGATTATCATGATATCTTAAAGAACCGTCTAACAAAACTTATTGCTTTTATTCAAAAAGAAGCTGCTAATACGCAAGACGCCGAAAATTGGCGTTTTTTGCCACAAGTTGATACCGGAGAACTCGTGGATGTGGCTGTCGCCCAACGAGCAGGCTTAGGCTTTATCGGTCGAAACGGTTTATTGATTACAGAAGAATACGGTTCTTTTGTTTATTTAGGAGAAATTATAACAAATATTCAATTTGAACCTGATGAGCCCGGAACTTTTGGTTGTGGTGAATGTAGGCGTTGTATCACCCACTGTCCTACCGGTGCTTTATTAGGCGATGGAAAAATGAATGCGCAAAAATGTCTTTCTTATCAAACGCAGACAAAAACGATGATGCCAAAAAAATATCGCAAACAGATTCATAATGTTATCTATGGCTGTGATATTTGTCAGCTAGTTTGCCCTTATAATCAAGGAAAAGATTTTCACTTTCATAAGGAAATGGAACCTTCTATTGATGAAATGAGACCTAAATTAGCCCCTTTACTATCAGTTTCAAATCGAGAATTTAAAGAACAATTTGGACATCTAGCGGGAACTTGGCGAGGAAAAAAACCACTACAAAGAAATGCCCTGATTGCCTTAGCTAACTTAGGGGGAAGACAAAGTCTAGTCAAAATATGTCAATGTCTTGAAGACGTTCGACCCGTCATTCGCGGTACAGCTGTTTGGGCAATCGGAGAACTAACGAAAAGACAACCCGAGCAAGCAATTGACTTGCTTTACGAACTAGAAGAAAAAGAAACAGATGGAGAAGTTTTAAATGAATTAGAAGAAACCTTAATAATGTTAGAAGAACGTAAAAAGAAGGCTTAGTAATCAAGCCTTCTTTTTTACTGTCTTTTTATATAACTTTTGAAAAATCGGCGTCAATAATAAATAAAAACCACCATTTCCTATTGCATGTAATAAATCAAAGGAAAGCCCTGAAATATAGTAAGGCCAAAATTGCGGCATACCGTAAACCTCTACGTCGATACAAGCAATAATAAAGCCGTATAAAAATCCGGCAAAAATACTAAAAAGCGTCTGTAATGCTCTACTTTCTCGAAATATCGATACACTGCAGAAAAGTCCCATCAAACAAATAATGATCGTAAAAGAAAAAATCTGGGAAATTGTCCAGATACCCATGCCTAAATAGATATTTGTTATAAGCACAGATAAAGTACTGATTAAAAGTCCACGGAAAATACCTAATTGTAAGGTAATAATTAAAAATATAGCGGTCATCGGTTGTATATTGGGTATAAATTGAAATAAAAGTCGTCCCACTGTACAAGTCGCTACTGTCATGGCTAAGTAAGCTAATTCATAGGTAGAAAAAAACGAACGATCCTGCGTCATATTACGACTCCTTTAACTATTTAAAAATTGAACCCTAAACTTTTCAAAATAGGCGCTATTATATCGACTCTTATACCAAGCGAAAAAACTAAGAAGAAACGAACCAATAACATTGATCAATAAATCTCCCATGGTATCTTGCAATACTCGTCGCCCTACAAAAACCGTGTTACCACTTTTATAACGTTGTAGATTCATATCTAAAAGCATATCCCAGCTCCATTCCCAAAATTCCCAAAAAACGCCACATATTCCTGCAAACGAAAAACCGAAAATCAGAAATAGCCAAGGCGATATTGCTGTTATATTTTGTCCTTTTAAAAATTCACTTAAAATGCCATAACCAATAGCAGTTAAAATCATCGGACTTACCAAGTGTAACAACTTATCCCACAAAGGAATAAACGTCATAAAATGTAAGCAAGTCCCTAGGAAAATAGCTAAGAAAATAAAAATCCAGAAAAAATAGACAACAAAGTTGGCAAATTTTAAACGAAAAAAATGATTTAAAATCTCTGGCGCATAGATTAAGAGGATCCCGGCAGAACATTCAACAATTTTAGTAAAGGTCGTATCAATAGTAGCAAACCCTACAAAATATTCCCAGATAATAACCAGTAAAGTCAAAAAACCAAATAAAACTAACGTACGTTGCCTCTTTACATAGCTACTCATTTAGAAACGCCCTGCTGTAAAAATTGATAGATTTCAGTTAGAAGCTCTTCTTCTGTAGAAAAAATTTGACCGTTTAATTTAATTAAACCAGCCGTATATAAATTCAAATAATGAAACTGATTTTCGGCTACTGTTGAAATTGCCGCTAATTTTTCTTGGTTATCAGCGCCTTCTTGCCTAGAATCTGTATATAAGCCAAGGATCGGAACACCGTTAGCGTAAGCCACACCAATCTCAGAAGCTACCCCATTATCAATGGTATTTCCATCCAATAAAGCGATCATCAGCTGACTTTCTTCTACTTGTTTAGTGTCAGCTAGTGCAATCATTTTACTATCCGCAAAAGCTGTTTTATCATTGATCGCAGCATTTTCTTGCGGAAGATAAATTGTAAGTTCAGTATATCTTTTTCGAATTTTATCTACTAAATAAGAATTATAAAATAAATCACTTTTAGCAAACATCGGTGCAGCAAAATAAACTTTCATGTAAGTCCCTCCAATAAAGTTGTCCTGACCAAATCGATCACAACTACTTTATCAAATCTACTCGTTAAATACTAGCAAAAAATCATGACTTCCCTTAAGCAAATCTTACAAAAAGCTTTTATTCTCCTATTTAGATTGGTATAATTAATAAGCTGAAGGAAAAGAAATGAGGAATGATTCCATGGATAACTTAGAAGAAATGAAACAAAGACAAAAGATGATTCGTAACTTTTCAATCATCGCTCATATAGATCACGGAAAATCCACTTTAGCTGATCGTATTTTAGAACAGACACATACCGTAAGCTCAAGAGAAATGCAAAACCAATTACTAGATTCGATGGACTTAGAAAGAGAACGCGGAATTACGATCAAATTAAACACCGTTGAACTAAATTATACTGCTAAAGATGGTCAAACCTATATATTTCATTTAATCGACACTCCTGGACATGTAGACTTTTCTTATGAAGTTTCACGTAGTTTAGCGGCTTGTGAAGGCTCAATTTTAATTGTCGATGCTGCTCAAGGCATTGAAGCACAAACCTTAGCTAATGTATATCTAGCAGTGGATAATGACTTGGAGATTTTGCCAGTTATTAATAAAATTGACCTGCCAGCAGCAGATCCTGAACGTGTTCGCCAAGAAGTTGAAGATGTTATTGGCATTGATGCCAGTCAAGCAGTACTTGCTAGCGCCAAGTCAGGACTAGGGATTGAAGAAATTTTAGAACAAATCGTAGAAATTGTCCCTGCGCCTACAGGGGATATTCAAGCCCCTTTGAAAGCTTTGATCTTTGACTCAGTTTACGATGTCTATCGTGGCGTTGTTTTAAGTATACGTATCATTGACGGTATCGTCCGTCCAGGTGATACAATCCAATTGATGAACAATGGAAAGACTTTTGAAGTTACTGAATTAGGTATTTTCTCACCTAAAGCTATTGCTCGAGATTATTTAATGGTTGGCGATGTTGGTTACTTAACAGCTTCTATCAAAACAGTGCAAGATACCCGGGTCGGAGATACAATCACTTTAGCTGACCGGCCAGCGGAAAAGGCGTTACCTGGCTATAAGCAAAAAAATCCGATGGTCTTCTGCGGTATGTATCCGGTAGATACTTCGCGCTACAACGATCTACGTGAAGCTTTGGAAAAACTACAATTAAATGATGCGGCCCTACAATTTGAAACAGAAACTTCACAAGCTTTAGGCTTTGGTTTTCGTTGTGGCTTTTTAGGCATGCTTCATATGGATGTTGTCCAAGAACGTTTAGAACGTGAAGCGAATTTAGAATTGATAACAACTGCGCCTTCTGTGGTTTATCATGTGACTAAAACAGATGACACAGAAATTGACATCGACAATCCTGCTGACTTTCCTGAAAGCTCTGCTATCGAAAAAGTTGAAGAACCTTTTGTCAAAGCAGAAATTATGGTTCCTAATGATTTTGTAGGACCGGTCATGGAGTTATGTCAACGAAAACGTGGCGATTTTGTCACGATGAATTATTGGGATGATTATCGGGTAAATGTTATTTATAATATTCCCCTTTCTGAAATTGTTTTTGACTTTTTTGATAAGCTAAAGTCTAATACCAAAGGTTACGCTTCTTTGGATTACGAAGAATCAGGTTATCGTACAAGCAATCTGGTAAAAATGGATATTCTACTAAACGGTGATAAAGTGGATGCTTTAAGTTTTATCGTCCATCGTGAATTTGCTTATGAACGTGGCAAAGCCATCGTTGAAAAATTGAAAAGCTTGATTCCAAGGCAACAATATGAAGTTCCGGTACAAGCAACTGTTGGACAAAAAGTTGTTGCTCGCTCTGATATTAAAGCCCTACGCAAAAACGTATTAGCTAAATGTTATGGTGGTGATGTTTCTCGTAAGCGAAAATTACTAGAAAAACAAAAAGAAGGAAAAAAACGAATGAAACAAATCGGTTCCATCGACGTACCACAAGAAGCCTTTCTTGCTGTACTTGAAATGGACGATGATGATTAAAAAAACGTGGGAAAGTTAATTTCAGCTTTTCCACGTTTTTTATCATTTATTCTGCCAGTGCTCTATTTTTTTATTAAAAAGTAAATTTTAATAAATTGTTCGCTTTATAAAAGGAACGTTTGTTCGTATAATGAAGTTGATAATATCTTTAAGAAGGTGAAAAAATTGAGCACATTACATGATTATGTTGATCGTAAAAGATTAAAATGGATGGGATTTTATTTATCAGAACATACGGCGCAAATCGATCAAAGCGCTTTTGAAGAATATACTACAATAGAAGAAAAAAGTGATATGGCCGAGCAGGAGATCGCAGAAATAATGGAAGAAGCTTTGTTGAAAGATAAAATAGTCGCCGTACAAAGCAATGAACTCTGGGATCATAACTATTTGCCTGATACTGTTGGAAAGATAAAAGGTTATAATGAAGATGGTATCTTCATTGAAGAGAATTTTATTGCTTATGATACGATAAAACATATAGAATTGAAGTCATATCATAAATGGTCTAACATTGATTAAGTGTCTAATAAGCTCTAAATAAAACATAAACTAACTTTTATTTTTATTTTGACTAGCTTGTTTCCTTTTTTTGTACTATCGTTTATTATATTAAGAGACATCAGAAATAAAAAGAAATTATTGAGCGAGGTGCATGTAGTGCAAAAAATGAGAGTTGACTGGAATTATTGGCTTATACGGTTTTTATTTTTGATGGCATTAGTCGTTGGTTATAAATTGATTACAAATTACCAATTTATAATGAATAGCCTATCTAATTTATTAGGTATTCTATCGCCTTTTATCATTGGTTTTATTTTTGCTTATCTTTTAAATGGTGCTGTAAGGCGTTTAGAACTACTTTTTGAAAAAACCAAATTACCCTTTATAGAAAAACATAGCCGCGGTATAAGTGTTGTGACTTTATATTTATTTATTTTTTATGTGTTCTTTCTAGCATTAAATTATGTCATTCCTTTGATGATTAATAATGTGATCGACTTACTTGGATTATTACCGCAGTTTTATGATTATCTGATGGATCTTATCGCAAGATTAGAATCTGAAGGAGTCTTTGAATCTTTGAATTTAGAAGAGTTTTTTCAAAGTTTTACCTCAGACTTTTCACCAGAAAACTTATTACAACAATGGACACAAGCCCTGACTTCTTTAGGAGCCATCACAAGGAGTCTTTCTTCCTTTGTTTTTAATGGATTTTTAGCTTTGATTATTTCCATTTATGCACTATTGTTTAAAGACTCTATCTTGTCATTTTTCGATAAGTTAGGAAGAAAAATACTATCTGAAAAAATTCATTTAAGTAGTAAACAATGGCTAGCAGCAACCCATACGATTTTTTATAAGTTTATCAGTTCGCAATTTTTGGATGCTTGTATTATTGGGACTTTTGCAACGATTATACTTTACTTTTTAGACGTGCCTTTCGCATTAACCTTAGGAATTCTTCTTGGCGTATGTAATATGATCCCTTATTTTGGTTCTATCTTTGCTTCGATTGTAACGACAGTCATCACTTTTTTCAGTGCAGACCTTCAACTAGCTATCACAGCATTGATTTCATTACTTATTTTACAGCAACTGGATGGAAATGTTATCGGTCCGCGTATTATGAGTGGTGCCTTAAATCTTAACCCGATCATCATCATCATATCAATTACAGTAGGTGGTGCCTACTTCGGGGTTTTAGGAATGTTTCTAGCCGTTCCAATCGCGGCTATCTTAAAAATTATCACAATAAATTGGCTAGATGATACTGAAGAAACAAAATAATATATTCCATAAAAAAAGTATTCGGAAGTTGGATATTCAACTTCCGAATACTTTTTTATTCCTCTTCCATTGGTTCATTTTGAAATACTAAGTGGTTATCAAGCAATTCGATAGTCACTTTTGTTTTTGGCATGACACGTCCTGAAACAATTTCTTTAGCCAATGGTGTTTCTACTTCACGTGTAATATAACGTCGCAAAGGTCTAGCGCCATATGCTGGCTCATAGGCATTTTGAGCGATCCAAGCTTTTGCTTCATCTGATATTTCAAGGAAAATCTCCTGTTGCATTAATCTTTGTGATAATTCCTCAATGATTTTTTCAACGATGCCTTTCATGTCCTCTATATTTAACGGAGTGAAAACGATGGTATCGTCAATTCGGTTGAGAAATTCTGGTTTAAACGCTGCTTGTAACATATTCATCACTTGAGATCTTGTTTCTGCTGAAATCTCTCCTTGGTCCGAAACACCTTCCAATAATATTTGCGAACCGATATTACTTGTCATAATTAAAACAGTATTTTTAAAATTAACAACTCGACCTTTTGAATCTGTCAGACGACCATCATCTAATACTTGTAGTAAAATATTAAAGACATCTGGATGAGCTTTTTCAATTTCATCAAGCAAAATAATTGTGTAAGGATTGCGACGTACGGCTTCAGTCAATTGTCCGCCCTCTTCATAACCTACATAACCAGGAGGTGCACCGACTAAACGAGAAACCGTATGTTTTTCCATATATTCACTCATATCAATCCGTACCATATGATCTTCAGAATCAAAAAGATTTTCTGCTAAAGCTTTAGCAAGTTCAGTTTTCCCTACACCTGTGGGTCCCAGGAATAAGAAAGAACCTAATGGTCGATCCGGATTTTGTAATCCAGCACGCGAACGAATCACTGCATCGCTTACTGCATTAACAGCTTCATCTTGACCAATCACTCGCTTGTGCAAGGTTTCGTTCAAGTTAAGTAATTTTTCTCGTTCGCCTTCAACTAATTTCGTTACAGGTATGCCTGTCAAACGTCCTACAACCACTGCGATTTCATTAGCAGTCACCGACTCTTGTACCATTTTTAGAACAGTTTGATCATCTTTATCTTCTAATTCTTTAAGTTCCTTTTCTAACTGTGGTACAGTGCCATGTCTTAAAACAGCAGCTCTTTCCAAATCGTAGTTATTTTCGGCGTCTTCTAATTCATGTTTCGCTTTATCAATTTCTGCCCGTTTATTTGAAACAGCATTTACTTCTTCTTTTTCTGTTTCCCATTGTAGCTTCATTGAGTTGACTTCTTCACGTAATTCAGCCAGTTCTTCTTGTAAAGATGCTAAACGTTTCATTGAAGCATCGTCTATTTCTTTTTTCAAAGCCGCTTCTTCAATCTCTAATTGCATTAAACGTCTTGTTACTTGGTCCAATTCAGTTGGCATTGAATTCATTTCCACCCGAATATTGGCACAAGCTTCATCGACTAAATCAATGGCTTTGTCTGGTAAATAACGATCTGTAATATAGCGATCAGATAAGGTAGCCGCAGCAACTAAAGCATTGTCATGGATATTTACGCCGTGATGGATTTCAAAACGTTCTTTTAAGCCACGTAAAATAGAAATCGTATCTTCTACCGATGGCTCTTGAACACTGACTCTTTGAAAGCGTCGTTCTAGCGCTTTATCCGTTTCAATATTTTCCCGATATTCATCTAAGGTCGTTGCACCGATTGTATGCAATTCACCTCGAGCTAGCATGGGTTTTAATAAATTACCGGCATCCATACTACCTTCAGTCTTCCCAGCGCCTACGATATTATGAATTTCATCGATAAATAGAATAATACGACCGTCCGCTTTTTTAACTTCCTTCAAAACGGCTTTTAATCTTTCTTCAAATTCACCCCGATACTTAGCGCCCGCAATCAAAGCACCCATATCTAAAGAAAATACAGTCTTATCTTTCAAGTTTTCAGGTACATCTTTTTTAACAATACGCTGTGCAAGACCTTCAACAATTGCCGTCTTACCTACCCCAGCTTCACCAATCAAAACAGGGTTGTTTTTAGTCTTGCGTGATAAGATTCGAATAACATCCCGAATCTCTTCATCACGGCCGATGATCGGACCCATCTCGCCATTTTTCACTTCTTGAACAAGATCTGTTCCATACTTTTCTAAGGCTTCATATTGTTCTTCTTGGTTTTGGGAAGTGACCCGATCCCCTTGTCGAATATTTTCAATGCTTTGTTTTATTTGTTTTTCATTAACACCTTGATTTTTTAAAAATTTTGTCAAACGATAATTTTTTAACTTCATCAATGCAAGTAAAACAATTTCGGTAGATAAAAACTCATCTTTAAAATCTTTCGCCAATTGATCTGCTTCATTTAATAAATGGTATAAATTTTGACTAATATTTTGACTAATATTTTGACCATATTGTACATTACCGCCTTCAACACTTGGTAAACTATCGATCGTTTGATCAATTTCATGTTCAAAAGCGTTAAGATCAACACCTAAGTCTTTATAAAAATTTCTAGCAAATTGTTTTGGTTGTAAAAATATTTTCCATAAATGAGCAATATCTATTTCTTGTTGTTTTCTTGTTACAGCAACCTGTTGTGCTTCAGCAATTGCACTTTGTAATGTGGTTGTCATTTTTTCAATATTCATTTGTTTTCCCCCAATCAGTTAAGGTTGAGAATTTATCTCCATTAACTAGTATAGCTCATTGGTCAAAATTGGTCAAAGATTAACAACTAAATTTGAGAAGAATCTTCAATTTCAGTAGTAATAGCTGTTCTTCGTTCTTTCAGAAAGACTAAAAATCCTAACAAAAACGGTAAGACATAACTAGCAAAACGATATAAAAGTAAGGAAGATACAGCATCTACTGTGCCACTTAGCGGACGAAACATCAATAAATAAACAAAATCAAATGATCCAATACCCGCTGGCGAGGGAATAACACCTGATACAACCAAAGTAAAACTAATAAGTGCAAATGTTAAAAAGAAATCAATATCGTTAAATTCTTCTTGTAAACAAACAAATGGAATAACATACCAGGCGCCTACTTTTAATAAATTAAACAAATAAATTTTTAAAAGAGAAGTCCTATCATTTAATACAGATTGCATCGCGTGGTGTAGTGCATTGATTTGTAAATTGAACTGATCGATATAGACACGTAATTTTTGATTACGAATAAATCGATTGCAAAATAGCAATACCAGCACTTGTAAGTTCAAGCTCAAAGATAATACAATCAATGTCACAATAAGCAAAACAGTTAAAACAATACCTGTTATGATCACCGCGATCATCTTTGGACGTTGGTTTAAAATCGCATTGAAATAAAAGGACAAATTTAGTACAGCATAAGTCACAATAGCGGCCTTATAACTGATCATATGTAGAGCTGAAGCCCCTACGCCTTGACTAATTTTAATGCCTTTTTTCTTATAAAAACCGATTTCAGCCAGTAAAGTGCCTACGCCAAAAGTAACAACTCGATAAAATGCAGTGTAAAAAGATGTCATCATACCATCAAATACTGAAAAATTAGGGGCAAAACTACCTACAGTCTCTTTGATACCATAGCCTTCAAAAAACTGATGTAACAATCCTAAGAAAATAACACCCAACAAAATCACAAGATTCGTTTCTTTTAATTCCACAAAAATTTCGCGCATTGAATTTTGGATAAAATAAAACATAATACCCAAAATAAGCAGAAGTAAAATTAAATTTAACACGATTTTCCACTTTGGATTTTTTTTCATCAACTTCTCCTTTAACCAGAAAACCAATGAGATGGATAGAAAAAGAAGAGGAAGATATTATTTTACTTCCTCTTTTATAATTATCCAGCATTTAATTCAGCGATTTTTACAATTAACGCTGTTGCTTTTTCCATGGTTTGTAAAGATACATATTCAAAACGACCATGCATGTTTTCAGCACCCGCAAAAATATTAGGTGTTGGAAGACCCATATAGGAGATTTTAGAACCATCTGTTCCTCCACGTACTGGTTCAATAATCGGATCGATAGCCAAATCAAGCATGGCATTTTTAGCTAGCTCAACAATACTCATATCTTTTTCGATGATTTCTCTCATATTGTAATACTGATCATACATATCAACAAATACACGTTTTTGGTCGAATGCTTCATTTAAATTCGTTTGAATAGCGCTAATTTTTTGTTTACGCGCTTCAAATTTTTGATGATCATGATCACGAATAATATAAGACATCTTTGCCTCTTCTGGACTGCCACTTAAATTCATCAAGTGGAAAAATCCTTCTCTTCCTGAAGTTTTTTCCGGTACTTCATCTTGAGGAAGTTGGTTTTGAAAATCAATGGCTAATTGTAAGGCATTAATCATCATATTTTTTGCTGTTCCCGGATGAACGTTTTTTCCTTTAATAGTAATTTCTGCTTGTGCTGCATTAAAGGTTTCATATTCAAGTTCGCCAAGAGGCCCCCCGTCCATCGTATAAGCAAAATCGACATCAAAATCTTCTATATCAAATTTGTCTGCGCCTGTCCCGATTTCTTCATCAGGACCAAAAGCTACTTTAATTTCACCATGTGAAATATCAGGGTTAGCCTTTAAAATTTCCATAGCCGTCATAATTTCGGCAATCCCTGCTTTATCGTCTGCACCTAAGAGTGTGGAGCCATCAGTAGTGATCAAGGTTTCTCCTTGGTATTTATTTAAACTAGGAAAATCATTGGGATTTAAGCTGTATTCACCTTTTTCATCCAATTGAATTTCTGAAATGCCATCATAATTTTCAATCACTTGAGGAGCTACATTTTCTGCATTAAAATCAGCAGTGTCCATATGGGAAATAAAGCCGATGCTAGGCACCTTTTTTTCAATATTACTTGCAAGTGTGCCACTAACATAGCCATTATTATTATCATAATGAACATTTTCTAATCCTAACTCAATCAGTTCTTGTTTTAAGCTATCTGCAAAATCAACCTGTGATTGAGTGGATGGAATAGTTTCACTTTCTGGATTCGAGCGAGTTTCAGTTTTAACATAACGTAAAAAACGTGCTAGTAAATTTTCGTACATATGCTATCTCCTTTATCTAAATTGGAAGGGGTTTGTATTTGTAGAAGAAGGGATAAAATCAATATCCCAATTTTCTTCTTGCTTCCATTCTTCCATTTTTTCTATAAATTTATTCACACAAACTACCTCAATATTATGCCCCGGATCAATGACCGTCAAGTTGTTAGATTGCATGTCATGGGCTGTATGATAATTGACATCTCCAGTAATATAAACATCCGCTGACTTTTTAATTGCTTCAGGATAAAATTTCCCAGCAGATCCGCCACAAATCGCTATATTCTGTACTTTCTGTTTTGCCATTTTTGGTTGAATGAGACGTAGTCCATCAAGCTGAAATGTTGTTTTTACCTTTTGCACAAAATCTTCTATATCAACCGCAGTATCCAAATGCCCTATTCGTCCAAGCCCAAATGATTCCCCTGGATTATCCAAAGGTAAAATATCATAGGCAGGTTCTTCATAAGGATGAGCAGCAAACATCGCTTGGAGGAGCTTTTCTTGAATCGTTTCTGGAAAAATCACTTCAATTCGTGCTTCTTGCACTTTCTCTTCTTGATCACTCCTACCAATGGCTGGATTGGCTTGTGCATTAGGTGTAAAACGGCCCGTGCCTACTAGGGAGTAACTTGTATTACGATAATTCCCCTGCATACCAGCCCCAATATCAGCTAAGACTTGCCGCATTTTCTTGCTGTCTTCTATAGGAACATATACTGCTAATTTTTTAAAACTTACTTCATGAGTTTTTACCAAATAATTGTCGACATTAACACCTAACATTTCACAAAACCAGTCGTTTAATCCATCCCAGATAATATCCATATTCGTATGTGCAGCATAAACTGCGATATCATGCTTTAGTAAATCAATATACATCTTAGTTTGCGGATCATCAGCAGCCAAACGGCTTACAGGGCGAAAAATCGGCGGATGTTTAGCAATGATCAAATCGATATTTTTATCGATTGCTTCCTTAACAACTTCTGGACGCACGTCTAATGTCATCATGACACGTTCAATTTCTTTATCTAATGTTCCTAGATGAAGTCCGCAAGGGTCACCTTCTTCAGCCAACCAAAGAGGACAAAATGTTTCAAATTTATTAATAAACTCTTTTGCATCAAGACTCAAGATAATACCTCCTCGATCCACGCCATCTGTCTTTTTTCCGCTTCAATTTTGTCTTTAGGTACGCGATAGGCGTTTTTTAGATTCCTTAAAACTTTTTGTTTTGTTTCTAACTTTTTCTGCCACTTCTTTTTAAAGCTAGCTGTCTTTTTTTGCATTAAAACAGGGCCAAAATATAATTCTTTGCTTGTATAATGATTATTTTCTTGATAGCAAGCAGCAATAATTTCGTAAAACTTTCCATGATCTTCAATGATCTGTTCGTCATAAATTTTATAATGATTAGCTGCTAACCAATACCTTACATCCGATTCATGATTGTTGGGTTGTAAAATCAAGCGTTGTCCTTTTAAAAAACCGTATTTCTGGCCATTGGTTAATATGCTCTCGGTCAATATCCCGCCCATACCCGCAATCACGATCGTGTCAATTTGATCTTTCGGATAGATAGCCGTTAGACCATCAGCTAATCTAGAAGTGATCTTTTCTTCAAGGTCATATCTTTTTATTTGTGCGCTAGCAGCTTTTAAAGGGCCTTGAGCAACTTCTCCAGCAATGGCGTAATCTATTTTGCCCTCCGTTACTAAAAATATAGGCAAATACGCATGATCAGAACCAATATCTGCTAAACGAGCTTTTCTGGGAACAAACTCAGCAACTGCAGCCAAACGCTGAGATAATATATGGCTATTCAAAAAGCTTTCTTCCTCTCTCTTAAATTAGAAAAGGAGCTGTAACATAATAAAAATAACCGAACTATGCTTGCTGAGATTTGTCGGTTGTCATAAATTTGCGACAAGTAATCACAGACACAACCTCTCTATAGTTCGGCTATTTTATCAGCAAAGAAGGAGATATCACAAACTATCATTTATTCTAAGTGTTTCTTCGATTTCTTCCAGTCAGCTCAATTTCTTGTGTTAGATAACGTATACGTTCCATCAAACGCTTCGCTTTTAGCGGCTCTTCTTCTCCACGCTGTGTTACTGATAGATGCTGCTCTAATTCTTTCATGGTGAAATTAGAGCTAAAAAAGGTAGGCAGCTGTTCTTGCATACGGTATTGCAAGATAACCCCGAAGATATCATCGCGGATCCAGCTACTCATCGCATCTGCGCCAATATCATCTAGCATTAAGATAGAAGCACTTTTGACCGCGTCAAGTTTTTCGCCAACTTCATCTTTTTTGATCGACTGTTTCATATCTACTGCAAAAGAAGGAAAATGCAGCAGTGTCGATGTATAACCCGATTCAGCCAAATCTCTGGCAATAGCGCCTAATAAATACGTTTTTCCTACACCAAAACTACCAACTAGATAAAGACCCTTATGAAAAACTTGCGGATTATCTTTATAAGCGTTGATAAAATCAATAGCACTCATAAAGGCTTTGCCTCGTCCTGTTGTTCCTTCATAATTTGCCATACGGGCTTCTTGAATATCTTTAGGCATATTCAGTGCTTGAATACGACTGCGGATCTCTTCTTGCTCTTGTTTAGCTACTAATTCTTCCGTCGGAATATAGGTGACATCCACCGAATGATAGTTCAATGTTAATTGTGGTTCATAACCCGGTGCAATCATTGTCGGATCATTTAAATCGAATTTTCTTTTTTCCTGCACAAACTCATATAACTTCGCATAACTACGTTCAATATCATCTTCTGATAACTCATTTTTATGCTCATCCAAAAAATTTTGCACATCTTGATCTTTTAATACCTCAGTCATCATTTCAGAAAAACGCGTTCGATAATTTTTTTGATTCATTAGCTTATTTAAATTTTTTCCCACATCTTCCATTAGCTTTCACCTTCTTTGCGTTTCAGATAATCCTGAAGTTTTTTATTAATTTCTCCTTGTACTGCTGGGTCTTCCACTTCTTCATTAGGCTTGTCCACCCAGTCTGGCAAGCTTTCCTTACGAATAGGCTGTTGCTTGTTATTTGCATAATTTTTCTTTTTGCTTGGCTTATTTTTAGCTTCTTTTACTAAATCGCGTACATGTTTAATCGCCTGTTCTGGACTGTTAATTTCCAATTCTGACCAATCTGTAGCAATTTGATTGACAAAGTTAGACTGTAAAAAGCTATTTTTCTTAACAACCAGAATATAATGAATCAAAACGTTAATCACGCTATTGGGTAATGGACTACGTTCGACTAAAGTCTTTAATAACCAAGTTTCAGGATCTGTAACAAAATTATGCTTTTCATTTTTTATCGCTTGTAAAAAATCCATGGGCGCTGAACTTTGCGCAATTTTAACTAACTGAATATCATTTTCGGAAAAGCCCGTTTGTCGTAAAGTATTGAAGCGACGAGTCTGTTCATCAGATTGTTCGTCATGGTTATCTGCTTGTTTTTCTTTTTTTACTGTCGCTTGCTTTCTAATAACCTTATCCAATGCTTTTCGACCGACTTTGCCATCAGATAAAGAAACCGCCTCAGTCATTAAATCAACTAATTTCATTTCATCAAAGCCAAATAAGTTGGCATATAAAGTTAGCTGTTGTTTAAAAGAATCATCAAAATTCTCTTTAACAATAAACTTTCGTTGTGCTAACTGATACAAAAAATCCCAGTCAATTTGACCTTCATCTAACTGTAATTGTTTATTTGAAGGTACTTGATAGTCCTGGGAAACTTTTTCCAGGCTTTGGGCATTACGAATAAATAAACGTTCATCCAAGGCTCCATAGACCTCACGAAAGCCACTTGTGACTTCTTGATAAGCCGTTAAATCAGGATTTTCAGGTTGAAAACGGCGGACCATCTGCCGGAACTTTCTTTCCCCGATAGTATTTAATAATAAAAAACTATAGGTTTCATCGCGAAAAAAATCCTGCGGGTGAATAGGTTCTTCTAAACGATAAAGAAACATTTTGCCAAATTCCGGATCCTCTTTGGTAAACACAGACAATAAACCCATACCTTCTAATTGTTTACGTGCTTGTAAAAAATCTGGCAGGCCAATATTTAAGGCATCTAGCATATCAATATGTGCAAACTCATTTTCATACTGATCTTCTTTATCTCCTATAAAACCATAATATAAAGCCAGTGCATTTTGGCCAATAATCGGTTGGTAAAGATAAACCAAACCGTTATTTCCTTCTTCTGTTAGAGAAAAGCTTTTGGTCACTTGATAAATATTATTAGGTTGTACTTCATCCCAAGCGCTATGCAAAAGAGTCCCTCCTTATTGTTAATTTGAATCGTTTGCCTTACCGACAATATCTTCTAGCTCTTTTAAAAATACTGACATATCTTTAAATTGTCGATAGACACTAGCAAAGCGAATATAAGCAATCTCATCTACATCTTTTAAATCTTCCATCACATATTCGCCGATTAAATTAGAAGAAATTTCGTTTTCTCCCAATTCACGAATTCTACTTTCCACATGATCAACAATTTGTTCCATTTGTTCCATAGCTACCGGTCGTTTTTCAGCCGAACGGATCAAGCCACGCAATATTTTTTCTCGATTGAATTCTTCACGTGCACCGTTTTTCTTAATCACCAAAAGCGGCGTTTCTTCGAGCCTTTCAAAAGTTGTAAAGCGGTAGCCGCAATTTTCACATTCTCTTCTTCTTCTAATAGCACGACCATCATCTGTCTGCCGACTATCAATAACACGCGAATTGTTGTGATGACATTTTGGACAATGCATGTTGTTCACCTCATTTATGATTATTTCGTTAAAATTTCAATTGTTTTTATAAAAATTCTTATTAATATTATAACATGAAACCTTCCTATACTAACAGTTTAAGGACAAAAAAACTCTAGAAATGACTAGAGTTTTAAAGCTTTATAAAAATTGTCTTTTTTTAAGCCAAGAAAAAATTTGTTGGCGGATAGATGATAGGCTTTCTTGATTGTCAAAAATAATATCCGCACGTTTCTTTTTTTCTTCAATGGAAAGTTGACTAGCAACTTTTTTTTGCGCTTCTTTTTTTGTTATACGATCTCTTTTCATTAAACGCTGTACTTGTAAGTCTTCAGGGATATAAACTACCGCCACTTGATCCATATACTTATCATAACCAGCTTCATAAAGTAAAGGAATATCAGCAATAACTAAAGAAGAAACAGCACTTGCTCGCTTAATTTGTTCGATAATTGCTTCTTGTAAAAAAGGCGCAAGTAGCGCATTAAGTGCCTGTCTTTTTTTTGTATCACTAAAAATTATTTGACCTAACTGTTTGCGATTTAATGAGCCGTCTGAACAAAGCACACTGCTTCCAAAAGTTTCAACAACCTTTTTTAACCCCGCTGTATTCGGCTCAACGACCTCTCTTGCAATAATATCAGCATCAACTACAGAAAAGCCGTACTGTTTAAAAATATTAACAACTGTGCTCTTTCCTGTAGCTATGCTTCCTGTGATACCGAGGATAAAACTCATGACAGCTTCCTCCTCTTTAATTTCTGACAATGCGGACAAAAATGTGTGCCTCTTTGCGCCACTTTAATTTTTTTAATAGGCGTTTCACATCTAGGACAGGGTTCACCTGTTTTACCATAGACATTTAAACTCACTTGAAAAAATCCTGCCTCACCTAAAGCATTTTTATAAGAACGAATGGTTGTCCCACCCGCTCTAACTGCTTTAGCTAAAATAGCAATAATTGCCTGGTGTAAACTTTCTGCTTCTTTTTTTGTTAAAGTGCGAGCTGGCTGTTGAGGATGAATTTTAGCTAGCCATAATACTTCATCCGCATAAATATTTCCTAGACCTGCTACAACTTTTTGATTAAGTAACAGAGGTTTTATTAAAGAAGAAGAATGTTGTAGTTTTTTCTCAAATGCTTGCAATGAAAATTCTTCTTCTACTGGTTCTGGTCCCAATTGCTTAATCCCTTTATAAAACGGATATTGTCCTTTTTCTACTAAAGCCATGCGTCCAAATTTTCTTACATCATGATAGGACAGTTGACTCCCATCTGTAAATTTAAATATCACATGAGTATGTTTATCAACCGGAGCTTCAGTATTCTTTGGTGTATATTCGTACTTACCTTCCATACGTAAATGAGAAATCAAATCAAAATCAGTAAATTCAAAAATTAAAAATTTCCCTCTACGCGCAATATCATTGATAACTTGTCCGATTAGTTTTTGGCAAAATGTATCAACTGCCGGTGATTCAATGATTTTAGGCCATCTAACAATAACTTCTGCAACAGTTTTGTCTTGGACAAGGGTAACTAGCCCTTTTCTAACTGTTTCTACTTCTGGCAATTCCGGCAACTGTACACACCTCTTTATTTTGCATCATACCAAGTTTTCCCCCAACTACTTTCGGTAATCAACGGAACATCTAAATGAACAGCATTTTCCATAACTTCTTTTACCAATTGATCTAGTGTTTTAAGTTCACTTTCTGGAACTTCAAAAACTAACTCATCATGTACTTGTAAAAGCATGTTCGTTTCTAGTTGTTTTTCTTTTAATTGTTTATCTAATTCGATCATAGCAATTTTTAAGATATCAGCAGCGCTACCTTGAATCGGTGAATTAATCGCTGTTCTTTCGGCAAAAGATCTTAAGTTAAAGTTTCTAGAATTAATATCCTCAAGATAACGACGACGATGATAAAGCGTCTCAGCGAAACCTTTTTCCTTTGCTTGTTCTACAGAATCGTTCATATATTTTTTCACGCCAGGGTAGCGTTCAAAATAAGTATCAATATAATTTTTGGCTTCTTTACGAGAAATACCTAGGTTTTGTGATAAACCATAATCTGATATACCATAAACAATCCCAAAGTTTACTGCTTTGGCTTGACGTCTGATATTAGCTGTTACATCTTCAGGTTTTTCAATATCAAACACACGCATAGCAGTACTGGCGTGGATATCTTGGTTTTCATTAAATGCCTCTTGTAAATGCTCATCTTTTGAAACATGAGCAAGCACGCGCAATTCAATTTGTGAATAGTCAGAAGAATAAATGACCCAGTCGTGCTTTTGCGGAACAAAAGCTTGTCGAATTTTTCGTCCTTCTTCTAGACGAATAGGTATATTTTGTAAGTTTGGATCGACCGAACTTAGACGCCCTGTTTGTGTTAAAGTTTGCAGATAACGCGTGTGAACTTTACCATCTTGTAAAATGACTTTTAAAAGTCCTTCAACATAAGTTGACTGGATCTTAGCAATCTGCCGGTATTTTAAGATATTTTCAACAATCGGTGATTTATCTTTTAACTGCTCTAAAACGTCAACAGCCGTCGAGTAACCTGTTTTGGTCTTTTTAATGACAGGCAAGTTCATCTTTTCAAACAAAATATGCCCTAGTTGTTTAGGCGAATTGATATTGAATTTTTCTCCAGCTTGCTCAAAGATTTTTTCCTCAATTTTTTGTAAGCTTTGAGCAAATTCATCCTTCATTTGATTCAATCGTTGGGCATCTACTGTAATACCTGTTATTTCCATTTCAGCTAAAATGGAAGAAATAGGAGCTTCCAAATTTTTATATAGATCGAGTTGATTTTTATCTTTAAGCTCACCTTCTAATTTAGGCGTAAGCCATTGAATAGCCTTGATTTTTCTTGCTAAATGGGCAAAAAACGTCTCATCATCTTCGGGTAGACCTTTTTTTGCACCCTTACCATAAACAGCCACATCTGATTGGATATCTTGATAATCATAATGTGCACAAATCCCTGCAATATCATCCGTATTATCTGTATTGTCCAATAAATAAGCAGCAACCAAAACATCAAAAGAAAAACCTTCAGGCAAAGCAATGTAACGATTCAACGCTACTTGGGTGCTTTTTGCGTTATAGACTCTTTTTCCTCTACTTTTATCGGTTAACCAGTTTTTAAAAGCCTTATTTTCAAAAATCTTATCGCTTTTTGTGACATAAATTTTCTTATCGTTACCCCATACAACGCCTACAATATCTTCTACATGATAATTTTCACCCAACATTTCGACATATAAAGCCATTTCATCGGTAAACATTTCTTCTGTCGGTTCATCAACCACTTCAAATAAAATGTCCTCCATCTTATTTTCTTCTTCTCCGACATCCAAATTATCCAAAAATGTTCGGAAATTCATTTCTTTATAAAAAGGAACAAGTTTATCCAAATCGCTACCTTCATATTTTAAAGAATCAATAGAAACATCAATAGGAGCAGATATATTTATTGTGGCTAATTTTTTCGAAAGTAAGGCAGTTTCTTTATCATTAATTAGGTTTTCTTTCATCTTGCTTTGTTTCATCTCATCAATATGTTCGTAAACACCTTCAACAGAATCATATTGATTTAATAATTTGATTGCAGTTTTATCCCCAATTTTTGTTACGCCTGGAATATTATCAGACGAATCTCCCGCTAGTCCTTTCATATCGATAATTTGTTTAGGTTTTAAACCATCATATTTTTCAGCAATATGGGCTGGCGTATAATCTTCTGTATCACTGACACCTTTTTTGGTAATCGCGACTTTTACATCATCAGTTGCTAACTGGGTTAAATCCCGATCTCCTGTGAGAATAGTAACATCAAATTTATCTTTATCTACTTGCTCGGCTAAAGTACCGATAATATCGTCTGCTTCATAGTTTTTTAACTCATAATAAGAGATGCCAAGGCCATTAATCAACTCTCTTATATAAGGAAGCTGTTCATTTAATTCTCCCGGTGTTTTAGCCCGTCCACCTTTATAATCTTCATACATTTCATTACGAAAAGTAGTTTTGCCTGCATCAAAAGCTACTAGCACATGGCTAGGCCTTTCTTTTTCCATGACATTTTCAAACATTAAATTAAAAGCGTAAATTGCATTGGTGTGAAGACCACTTGGATTTTTAAAACGTTCTAATGAACTGTGTAAGGCATAGAATGCGCGAAATGCAACACTATTACCATCTACCAGTAGTAATTTATTTTTTGCCATTTTTTTATCCCCTCACTCAAATTCTCTTTACCTATTTTAACAAACAATGAGGACGAAAGCGATCATTTATGGTTTGTTATCCTTAAGTAAACTAACGATTATTAAAAAAACGCTCCGAATGAAAAGAGAGGTTTTCTCAGAACATCGAAACGTTAAATTTCTTTTAATTTCTAGAAAAAATACGTAAGAAGGATAAGAATAGATTAATAAAATCTAGGTAAAGTTGTAATGCCATAAAGGCAGCAAAACCGGTATTATCTTGACCAGCTGTAGCAAAATATAAATTTCTTATTTGTTGATTATCATAAGCAGTTAAACCTAAAAAGATCGCGACTGTTAAATAGGATAAAAGATAATCAACAGCTGGACTTTGTAAAAAGAAATTGATGAGTGTTGCCACAATCACACCAATTAAAAGTCCAATCGCTGCACGACCAATTCCGCTTAAATCACGTTTTGTCATCGCCCCATATAAAGCCATAGCTAAAAAGGTAGCTGTCGCTGTAGCAAAAGCTTTTCCGACCAAGGCTTGCGTATACATCGATAAAGTAACCGATAAAACAAGCCCGTTTAACAGCGAATAAACAACAAAACCTGCGATGGTTAACGAAGGATTTTTTTGTGCTTTAGCGCTAAGCAAAACCACTAAAATGATTTCAGCCAACCATATGCCGGTTAATCCTAAAGGAAAGCTGTCGATAAAAGAAATGGTTTGTTCAAAAAACATCGTCATTGCTAAATACGCTGAAATAGCACTGATGCCAAGCCCTAAAGCAAAGATGCCATATACCTTAGCATAAAAGTGATTCACACCTTTTGCTTCAATTGCTGGATTATTATTCATTATTTTCCTCGCTTTCTTCTTCATAAATCATAGGAGGTTGAACCATAACGACCGCATCTAAAACCCGCTTTTCTTCAGTGTTAACAGCTTCTACAGAAATAGTCACGACGTCTTTATGTTTATCCACTTTAATAACTTCTAGTAAAAAAGTCAACATTTCGTAATGATAAACAGCTTCTACAAAATTAACCGATAAATTCACCACATGTGAACCGGGTCCTGGAAAGTGTTTTGAGATCGTACTGGTTACAATACCAATCAATAATACTGAAGGCACGAGCGGTTGCTTATAAATCGTTTTACGGGCATAATCATGCTGGATATACAAAGGATTCGCATCATTGGTCAAACCTAAATATAATAATAGCTGGTCATCTTCAATCGCTTCAGTCACAGACATGGTCTGCCCTTCTTCGATTTCATCAATTGCCTTTCCTAAATTATTTAACTTCCCTATATCCAATCAACTAGCCTCCTATGTCTATGATTTTTATTTTATTATTTTATCAACTATAAAAAAAGTGTCAAGCTAGCTAACGCTCTTATAATACACTTCGTGTTGTATTACTTAAAAGATCTTCATAGCTGCGTTCAAATTTTTGCACATCTCCGGCGCCCATAAAAATAATCACGCCATCTTTATGATCTAGAAGTGGAGAAACGTTGTCTTCTTGAATAACTTCGCCACCTTGATCAATCTTATTTGCTAAGTCTTCTATTTTTACATCACCAGCTTGTTCACGCGCAGAACTAAATATGTCACATAAATAAACACTATCTGCTAAATTAAGTGCTTCGACAAAATCATCCATTAAAGCAATGGTACGCGAAAAAGTATGGGGTTGAAAAACTGCCACGATTTCTTTATCAGGGTATTTTTGACGAGCACCGTCAATTGTAGCCTTAATTTCTGCTGGATGATGTGCATAGTCATCGACAATTACCATATCAGAGACTTTCTTTTCACTAAAACGACGTTTTACTCCAGAAAATGAAGCCATTTCTTCGGCAACTTCTTTCATATCAAAACCTTCTAAATGAGCCGTAGCGATAACACCTAAGGCATTATTGATATTATGTTGACCAAAAGCCGGCAAATCAAAGTGTCCGATGAAATCATCGTGGAAATAAACATCAAAAGCTGAACCAGTCGTGGTACGTGCGATATTTTCAGCCCGAATATCATCATCTGAATTCGCACCGTAATAATAAATAGGAACATCTGCTTCTAATTTTCGTAAATAAGGATCATCACCAAAAGCTAAGATCCCTTTTTTAACTTGCTTAGCCATGGTTTGAAAAGCAGAAAATACATCATCGATACTCTTGAAGTAGTCTGGATGGTCAAAATCGATATTCGTCATAATTACATAATCTGGACTGTAAGCTAAGAAGTGACGTTGGTACTCACAAGCTTCAAAAGCAAAAAATTCAGCATCGGTTCTTCCATGACCTGTACCATCACCGATTAAAAAGCTAGTCGATTCAATGCCACTTAGTATATGGGCTAATAAACCGGTTGTACTCGTTTTCCCGTGCGAGCCAGTAACAGCAATACTTGTAAAATGTTGAATAAAGTGTCCAATAAAGTCATGGTAACGAATGACTTCTAAACCTAACTCACGGGCTCGAACTAATTCTTCATGAGTATCAGGAAAAGCATTACCGGCTATCACAGTCAAACCTTCCGTAATATTATTTGCATCAAATGGGTAAATAGGAATATCAGCTTTTTCTAAGCCAACCTGAGTGAAAAAATACTTTTCTACATCAGATCCTTGCACTTGTTCTCCTTGTTCATGCAAAATTAATGCCAAAGAACTCATTCCTGAGCCTTTAATCCCTACAAAATGGTAGATTTTTTTATCTTGATTTGTCATTATTAGAATCCTCTTTTCTCGGAAAAATTGATAACAACCAAAGCGTCATTACCAAACTGGAATATATTATCTAATAAAAGATAAAAAATAGCAAAAGATTTTTATTTTCCGATTTTTTTTGTATAGGTATATTGATATAGCAGTTTACCACTGCATTTACCACAAACAAAGCGTTGTGTATTAATTCTTTTTTGTCTAGTAATCGTCAACTGACAGTTTTGACACTTATACACATGAAAGCTTTGCTTCGTTCGAATATCTGGAGCATAGCGTAAACCACCCGTTTTTGTCAACAATTCTTTGAAATCTGCGTCTTTATGTTGAAAACCTTTATTTTCAATATGCAGATGGTAGTGGCATAGCTCATGTTTAATAATTCCAATAAAGATCTTGTGATCAAGTTTAGCCATCTTAGGGTTAAAATCTAAGTGGTGGTCACTTGCATGATATCTGCCACCTGTTGTTTGTAAACGTTGATTAAAAAATGCCTGATGTAAAAAAGGTTTATTAAAAAACTGTATGGAAATTTTTTCCACTAATAATTGTAATTCATCCTCAGTCATTTTGATTCTCCTGGATCGATCATCGTTAAACTTATGCGTCCTTTTTTCAAATCAACCTGTTCAATCCAAACAGTAACGATATCACCGACTGAAACAACATCAGTGGGCTGTTTAACAAATTTCGGACTCAATTTTGAAATATGCACAAGTCCATCTTGTTTAACACCTATATCCACAAAAGCGCCAAAATCAATCACATTGCGGACCGTTCCTGTTAATTGCATGCCTGCTTTCAAATCTTCCATCGATAAAACGTCTTTGCGTAAAAGCGGCGCGGGCATACTATCACGCATATCACGTCCGGGTTGAATAAGCGCGTAGATAATATCTTTAAGTGTTTCCACACCAATATCTAATTTAGCAGCCGAACTTTCCGGAGACAAACTTTCCAGCACTTCTTTAGCATAGGAAGTACCAACATCTGATAAATCCAATTGTAGGTTTTCTAGTAAGCTTTTGGCTGCAGTATAACTTTCCGGGTGAATGGCAGTATTATCTAAAATGTTTTTAGCTCCGAGAATCCGTAAAAAGCCAATGGCTTGTTCATAAGCTTTAGGACCTAAACGTGAGACTTTTTTCAACTGTGTTCTCTTCGTAAAAGCGCCATTTTCCTCCCGATAACTAACAATATTTCCTGCCGTTGTTTTATTTAAACCTGAAATATGTTGTAGAAGTTGCGGACTAGCGGTATTTACATCTACACCAATTTGATTGACAGCTGTTTCTACTACAAAATCCAACTGCTCATTCAATCTTTTTTGTGAAACATCGTGTTGATATTGCCCCACACCTACAGCTTTAGGATCAATTTTCACTAATTCTGCTAAAGGATCTTGCAAGCGACGACCAATACTAATCGCACTACGCTCTTCTACTTGTAAGTTGGGGAATTCTTCACGCGCAATCGTACTAGCTGAATAAACTGAAGCTCCAGCTTCATTGACAATTACATAGTAAACATCACGCGTAATCGATTGTAAATTTCTAGCAACAAATTGTTCTGATTCACGACTTGCCGTACCATTACCAATAGCAACCATATCTACTTGATAGTTTTCCACAAGTTGATTGAACTGTTCATCCGCTGCTTTTCTTTTTTCAGCAGAAGCAGGTTTATGTGGATATATCACTTCAATAGCAAGCACTTTCCCAGTTTCATCACAAACAGCCAGTTTACATCCTGTTCTATAAGCAGGATCAAAGCCTAGAACTGTTTTGCCCTTTAAAGGAGGTTGCAATAACAAGTTGCGTAAGTTTTCGCCAAAAATCGCGATCGCTTGTTCGTCTGCCTTCTCTTTTAATTCATTACGAATTTCACGTTCAATGGCAGGAGCAATAAAACGTTTATAAGCATCTTGATAAGCTGCAACCACTAATGAAGCAGCTGGAGATGATGCATCTTTTATTAATTGCCGATTTAGATAATTCAATATTTTTGTTTCATCGCTTTTAAGCGAAACCGTTAATATGCCTTCTTTTTCACCGCGATTACAAGCTAAAATCCGATGTGAAACTATTTTTTTAATAGGCTCTGAAAAATCGTAATACATTTCATAAACGCCTTTTTCATCTTTTTCTTTATCTTTTGCCTGACTTTCAAAGCGGCCATTTTGAAAAGTTTCATTACGAATCCAGCTTCTGAATTTGGCTATATCACCGAACTGTTCAGCCATAATTTCATGCGCTCCAGTTAGTGCGTCTTCGGTCGTGGCTATTTTTTCGTTGACAAACTCTTCTGCTTTAGCATAAACATCTGCTTGCGGAAAAGTTAATAACCATTGACTAAGAGGCTCTAATCCATTTTCTTTGGCGATAGTTGCCTTTGTCCTTCGTTTTTGCTTGTACGGACGATAAAGATCTTCCACTTGCTGCATTTTAGGAGATTTTAAAATCTTACTTTTTAAATCCGAAGTTAGCTTTCCTTGTTCCTCGATCAGTCGCAAAACTTCTTCTTTACGATTTTCCAAATTTTCCAAGTAATGATAACGTTCTTCAATTTCTCGAATTTGAACTTCATCTAAATCAGCGGTCATCTCTTTTCGATAACGGGCAATAAAAGGCACCGTGTTCCCATCATTTAATAAAGTTAATACAGTATGTATTTGTTTTGTGCGATATTGTGTTAATTCTTCCTGTAATAAAGGAAGAAGTTTTTCGTTAATTTCTTGCGCCATTTTGACACACCTTTCATTTCACATAACTTTTATTATAACATAAAAAAGAGAGAACTTTGTTTAAAAAGTCCTCCTTTCTTTAAAAATTAGGCTGCCAGCCTGCTGTCAGTTTGTGATATTCAATATCTTGTACGATGCCATCTTTATTAAAAATGACGCCATGAACTGAGCCGCCAAATACTGCGCCACCATCAATACCAATTTTGTGATCGGAAATCCACAAAGCAGTTGTCTGCATATCACCATATAATAAGGGCGTGATTGTATGTCCAAAGACAATTGTTTTCCCCGTATTATTTTTTCCTTGATGAAAAGGTTCCCTGACCCAAATAAAGTCCGGTGGGTTGGTCTTCTTCCAATCTTTTTTATTCAGATCAACCCCCGCATGGACAAAAATATATTTTTCCCACTCAAAATACAAAGGTCTTTCAACTAAAAACTGAAGCAGTTGTTTATAATAAGAACGAATAGTCATCGCGATTTCTGTTGGCGAGTACTCTTCACAACATCCTTTAAATAACAAACTCTCCATCGTTTCTTTACCACCATTTTGTACATAAGCTTGATACCAATCCTCAGGAGAATTTAAAAATTGTAAAAAGTATTCCTCATGATTTCCACGCAAATATATCGCATGATATTTTTCAACTAACTTTTTGCCTAGTAAAAAACAATCTTTACTCTTTTTGCCGCGATCGTTTAAATCACCGATTAAAACGAGTTGATGAATTACTGGATCAAAATCTTTTAAAAGTTTTTCAAACAGTGCCAATTCTCCATGAATATCACTAATCACATAAACATAAGGTTTCAAGATAAAAAACCTCCTTTGTCCTAAAGTCTTTAGGCTTCAGACACCGCAAAATAATTACCATCTGGATCAACGAAATTAAACACTAATGTTTCTTCCATTTGAATTAATTCTCCAATTTCAATCGGTAAATTTTCCATTTTTTTGTATAAATCAGTAATATTTTCCGCAAAAAACATCACTTGTGGTGGATTTGTAGCTACATCTGGAGACTGCTTTTCTATAAAGTTTCTATCATATAAGACAAAACTCATTTCCGCTTTTTCACTTGGCGCAATCTCCACTACTAAAGTGCCGTCTGTTTCTTGACTATCTATCACTGCAAAATCCAAAGACTGCCAAAAGTCAACTGCTTTTTTTACATCATCTACAAAAAGACTAATCTGTACTTTATTTGAAAACATCTTCTCCTCTTTTCTACTCTTTGCGTTCAAAATCTAAATTAACGCCTGGTTTATCAGTAATAATTTCAGTTACTTCATAAGTTAATCGTTGTAAAATATCAAATAAAGGGTCCATCAATTCATCAATTTCTTCTCTAGTCAAATCATCTTGACTTTGAATATTTTGATTGACAATATGATTGATTTGCCCCATAGCGCCCCGAATAATAAACTGCGAAAAGACGATCTCAAAACGCAAACGTGTACCAATGATACTGTTTTCCTTAGGATAGCTTTCATCAGGAGCTTTAAGTGGCGTTAGACCAATATTTATCCCCGTCTGAAGATCTGCTTCTTCTTTTTTTCGCTGGTCAAAATGATAAGCCTCCACTAACGGCTGTTGTCGTTTGATTTTCAAATACTTCACCTCTCAAATTTAAGTATAGCATAAATATATACGAAACAAAAAAATGGAAAATAACTGTTATAGCTTATTTTCCAGCTTTTACTCTTTATTTATTTAATCCATCTGTTTTAAATAATCAATAGCATCTTGTAAGGTTTTTACCGGAACGATTTTCATGTCCGTATCTAAACTATCAGCTGTCTCTTTAGCTTCCTGATAGTTAGATTTTAAGCCGGGGTTTTTCTTTAATACTTTTTTACTTATTGTATCATTGGGCGCAAAAAAGATTTGCGCACCTGCTTCATCTGCGCTGGCCACTTTTTTGTCAATACCACTGATTCGCCCGACTTTGCCTTTTTCATCAATGGTACCTGTTCCTGCGATATCTTTTCCTTTTCTCAAATCTTCTTCAGTCAGTTGTTCATAAATTTCTAGTGTAAACATTAAACCAGCAGAAGGTCCGCCAATATCCTCTACATCAAAATCAATATCGTCTTTTGAAGTAATATCTGTGTGATCTACTAAAGTAATGCCGATTCCTGCTTTTTGATTACTTGGTAGTTCTACCAGCTTGCCACTAGCTTTCTTTGTTTTATCATTATGTTCATAAGTTACTTTTACAGTGTCACCAATTGACTTTTGCTGAACATAATCCATAAAATCCTGGTTATTATCAAAGCTTTTTCCATCGACTTTCGTTACTGTGTCACCAACATCTATTTTTCCATTAAAGCTCGAATTTTCCATCACATTCATCACATAAACACCCTTATACTCAAAGTTATAAGGGCGCTTTGCCAACTTTAGCGCTTGTTGAATCGCTGCGTTTTGCGAGGATTCCATATAATAATTTTGCATCTGATCATATTCTTCACCACTCGCCCCACCGAAAAGATCTTCTTCTGAAACCAATTCTTCAAAAGGAGAAATCTTTGCTTTTATTGCTGTAACAACTGAAGCCTGCTGAACACCTACCGAAGTTAGGGAAAAAGAACCATCTTCCTGGTCTTTTTTATCATTAACAGTGATTAAATCTTTAAGTTCAATTGTAGAACCGGGCTTTTCAATATAATAGGGTAAAGGTAAAAAGACACTCGCGAAAATAGCGAGTGCAATGATCAAAAGTATTAACGTTTTTTTTAAAGAATCACGCTTCATCTTGTTCACGCTTCTTTTTTATGGCCTTGTAAACATTTTTTGGCAAATACTTTTTCACATCACCATAAAATAGCATCGTTTCTTTTAATAAACTAGAACTAATATGACTATACTCTGTTTCAGCCATCAAAAAGACCGTTTCGATATCAGGAGCTAAGTGACGGTTCATCGTCATGATTTCTTTTTCATACTCGTAATCATTAAAATTTCGAATCCCTCGTAATAAAAATTTTGCGCCCAGTCGTCTTGCCGTTTGTACAGTTAGCTCAGTTTCTTGTGAAATGACTTTAACATTGGACAGGTGCGCTAAAGCTTCCTTAGCTAATTGGACCTTTTCATCCGTTGAAAACAGAGATTTTTTATTCGTGTTGATAAAAATACCAACAATTACTTCATCAAATATCTGTGCGCCTCTTTCAATAGTAGATAAGTGTCCCATCGTTAAAGGGTCAAAACTTCCAGGAAATAATGCAATCTTTTTCATACTTACGCCTCATTTCTATAAATCGTTATTTTTGTTAAACCATAATTTTGTTTACGTACTTGCTGTAGAGGCTTTATCTCTTCAGGTAAATCAACATTTTTATCCGTTTCACAAATCACTAAACAATCTTGTCCTAATAAATTTAACTGTAAAAGTTGATCGATATCCTGTACGATCGTTTGTTTGGCGTAAGGCGGATCTAAAAAAACGATATCAAACAACGCTTCATCCTGAGCAAGTTGTAAAAGAGCTCTTTCTGCAGTTTGCTTTAAAGTCACAAATTTTTGCTCTTCTTTGGTTAAACGGATGTTTTCCTGAATTACTTTTAACGCTGGAAAATATTTTTCTACACAAACAGCACTCCTTGCTCCTCTGGAAATAGCTTCGATAGCTAAAGCCCCGCTACCAGAATAAAGATCTAACACATTTTCCCCATCAAAGTATGGACCGATCATATTGAACAAGGACTCTTTAATTTTATCTGTTGTTGGCCGAGTGGTGTCTTTTGACAAACTTTTTAATGCCATTTTTCGATAATTTCCAGATATTACACGCAAAATCGCACTTCCTTCCATTGGTTATACAAAATATCATTCACTAAGGTTTTCTTCATTGTTTTCTGAGACTTGAAAAGCAGCTTCAGTACCAACTGTTTCACCAAAACTCATATCAATATCTGGACGATATGAAATATCAACATCTCTTACAAAATGAAGACGATGTAAATTGTCGATGGTTTTTTGCATGTCTTCTTCATTAATATATAAAATAACGTATTTCATTTTGTTTGAAACATAATGAACAAAACCATAGCGACGCAAATTTTTCAATTGTTTTAGACTATATACCCAAACAACGAGCCCACGCCGTTTTTGCATCTCGAATGCTTTTGAACTATCCGCCATCGCAGTTCCCTCCTTTACCTAAATTGTTTTCAAAAAAAGGAGTGCCTGCATCCACCTTAACACCCTCAGAAACTGTACTCGCAACCTTACTTCCAATAGTATCTAATACTGACTGCAGGTCAGTTTCAGCTAAGCGAAATTCAGCAACTTTAGGATGAAGATCTAAAGTTCGTTTGGCTTTACGCAAGGCGAGTTGTTTTTTTCTGTAGTCAGGGGCGTATTTTCCATAAGCCGCGACCGTTTCAAAGTCCTCTTTTTTGGCTATAAAATCATCACGTAACACCCGTACGTTTTTATCTTCATACATTAGCCCCTTTTGCCTTAAATAATTTTGGAAAGTCGCACTTTTTACCAACACTTCGCATAAATCATCCATTTGATCCTCAATAGCAAATAATTGCTCATCATAAATCAATTACTTTCACTTTCCTCTGTTTGATAATCTAATTCTTTCCATAAGATTAACACATTTTCTTTTGAAAAGGCAACGGCTAAAGAGGCTTCATTTGAGGCTAACAACCGCTCGTTAAGCCTTGGTGTACTATACCAAGATAAAACTGAAAAACTGGGATCATAAACTGGCATCTCAAAGTGTCCAGAGATTGAAGGATCATCTAATAAATCGGTCATTTCGCTATCATTTAACATAAAAGTACCCGGTTCTTCCTCTTCAAATCGTTGCAGTTCTTGTAACCTTTCTGTGGTTAAAATATCTTCTTTATCATTGATAAAAGTAGCTAATGTTTTTTCACTAGTCATTTGAAGATTACTATCGAGTGAAAAAGTAGGTTGTTCCTTTCTTTTGCGTAATAACTGAAGGAAGTCACTTGTTTGCTGTCTTTTAAACTGATGAATTTCTTCCCAATCACTACCCTTTTCTTGCGCATAGCGAGGACCTTGATCATCAGCAACAGTATAAGGCGCAAGTTTTAATAAAGTTTCACTATCTAAATAATCAACAGCATATAACTGACTTTCTCCTTGCATCTGCTCAAAAAATAAAATAGCAAATGTTCCATTATCAAAAGCAATTAAAGGGCGATAGTTCATATCGTCTTCTTCAAGTTCTAAATCAATCGTTTCATCTTGATAGTCAATCGTAAAGTTTGGATAAACCATGGCAATTTTTGATAACTCATCCATAGTCATGCCGAATTTAAAAGGTTTGATTGTATCATCTTCTTCTCCTAAATACTTAATACTTTTAATGACTTTGTCTTCACTGTTGACTTCCAATAATTCATCATCTATTAAATAACGATTGATGGTAAAGGAGAAACCAGAAGCCATACTTTCTTCTGGTTGACCATAGTCCTGTTCAAATGCATCTAAGTCTTTTTCGATCCAATGTGCAAATCCTTCTGTTTCAATCGTTTCATAGTTCAAATTAGTAGCAGGGGGCGTTCTAGGAAGCTGCTTAGTTGTCTCATCTTCTGCTGGCTCTTGCGGAAACCAAATAGGTTGCATATATAATGCAAGAAGAAAAATAAGAAACAAACCTGTAAATAGGAGACTTCTTTTTTTCATGAGAATACAACCTTTCCACTATTTTTCTTCGATTTCAATCAATAAATCGCCTGAAGCAATAGGTTCATCCGCTGCTACATAAACATGTTTTACTTCACCATCAAAGCCAGCTTCAATAGAAGTTTCCATTTTCATTGCTTCAGTTACCATAAGTGTGTCCCCACGTTTTACGCGGTCCCCACGTTGAACCAAAACATCTAAAACGGTACCTGACATTGTAGCACCAATATGTTCTTTATTCGTTGGTTCAGCTTTCTTTTTAACAGCTACACTCGTTTTTATAGAGGTGTCTTTTACAACAATTTCACGTCGTTGACCGTTTAAATTGAAAAAGAGTGTACGATTTCCTTCAATATCTGGTTCTCCAATATCATCTAGTCGAATAATTAAAACTTTCCCTTTTTCAATTGTTACGGTAATTTTTTCACCTTGACGCATTCCCTTGAAAAAAGTGGGTGTATCTAAAACTTTAATATCTGCATATTGTTCGTAAGCTTTGCGATAAGCGATGAAAACATCAGGATACATTAAATAACTTAACACTTCATCTTGATTAGGCGTATAACCGATCAATTCTGCTAGTTCGGCACTTACTTCATTGAAATCTACCGGTTTTGCAAAAGCACCTGGACGATCCGTATAAGGTTTTCTACTCTTTAAAATAATTTCTTGTAACTTTTTAGGAAAACCACCGACAGGTTGTCCTAAATCCCCTTGAAAAAGGGAGATGACCGATTCAGGGAAACTGATGGATTCTCCTTTTTCATAAATGTCTTCTTCTGTTAAATCATTTTGTACCATAAACAAGGCCATATCTCCTACAACTTTAGAAGAAGGCGTTACTTTCACAATATCTCCAAACATCATATTTACCTTATGATAGACTTCTTTAATCTCATCCCAGCGGTCGTATAAACCGACCGCTTTTGCTTGTTGTTGTAAGTTGGAATATTGACCGCCTGGCATTTCATGCATATAAACTTCGGTTTGCGGTGCATTCATCCCGCTTTCAAAGGCTTGATAATATTGACGCACGTCTTCCCAATAATGATTTAATTTTTGCACATTTTCGATCTGAATATGTGGTACACGCTCACTATCATCTAAAGCATAGTATAAACTACTCATACTTGGCTGACTGGTACCTCCACTCATTGCACTAACAGCGACATCGACAATATCCACTCCTGCTCTGACAGCTTCAGAGTAAGTCATGATACCATTACCGCTTGTATCATGCGTGTGCAGATGAATCGGTAGATCGACTGTATCTTTTAATTCACTGATCAAACGATAAGCCGCTTGTGGTTTCAACAACCCCGCCATATCCTTAATAGCAATAATATGTGCGCCTAGTTGCTCTAAGTTTTGTGCCATATCTTTATAGTACTGTACAGAATATTTTTGTCGGCTTGGATCATTGATATCTCCCGTATAGCAAATCGCAGCTTCAGCAATTTTGCCGGTATCTCTTACCTCTTGAATACTTTTTTCCATTTGCGGCAACCAATTCAAACTATCAAAAATACGGAAAATGTCCATTCCTTGTTTTGCGGCTTCATTGATAAATTCAATGATCACATTATCAGGATAATTAGAATAGCCTACTGCATTTGAGCCGCGGAATAACATCTGCAGCAAGGTATTCGGCATTTTTTTACGTAAAAGACGTAACCTTTCCCATGGATCTTCAGTTAAGAAACGATAACTCACGTCAAAAGTGGCACCGCCCCACATCTCACTAGAAAACAGCTGCGGAATTCCTTTTTCTGTTTGTCCAGCGATCCTTGACAAATCGTGTGTACGTACGCGCGTAGCTAGTAAACTTTGGTGAGCGTCACGGAAAGTTGTATCTGTCAACAAAACATTATTTTGTCGACGCACCCATTGACTCAGTTGGTCTGCTCCTTGTTGATCTAAAATATTTTTAGCGGTTTGTTCATTCTTTGCATCTATAAGATTTTTCGGCAAACGTGGGGCTTCATAGAAAGGCTTTTCTTGTTTTTCAATACCAGGAAAGCCATTAATCGTAATTTCTCCAATATATTTCATTGTTTTATTTCCGCGATCTCGAGTAAAGGAAAATTCGAATAATTCAGGTGTCTGATCGATAAAGGTAGTCGTCATTTCTCCTGAACGAAATTCTGGATGGGAAATAACGTTTTTTAAAAACGCCATGTTTGTTTTTACACCACGAATACGAAATTCTTGAATACAACGAGCCATTTTGGCAATTGCTTGTTCAAAACTTGCAGCGTGTGTACATACTTTGACCAGCAAAGAATCAAAATAAGGCGTGACAACCGCTCCAGCATAAGCGTTTCCTACGTCTAGTCTTACCCCAAAACCACCCGGAGAACGATAGGTATCTATTTTTCCAGTATCAGGCATAAAATCGTTCAATGGGTCTTCTGTTGTGATACGACACTGAATAGCGGCTCCTTTAAATGTCAGATTTTCTTGCTTAGCTAAGCCAATATCTTGATGAAGATCTTTACCTTGAGCAATTAAAATTTGTGTGGTCACAATATCTACATCAGTGATCATTTCAGTAATTGTATGTTCTACTTGCACACGTGGATTGACTTCAATAAAGTAAAATTTCCCATCTTCAACTAAAAACTCAACAGTTCCTGCATTTATATAGCTTACATGTTGCATTAGATCAACTGCTGCTGTACAGATTCTCTCACGTAATTTTTTATCAAGCGAAACACAAGGTGCTACTTCAACAACTTTTTGATGTCTTCTTTGAACGGAGCAATCCCTTTCAAATAGATGAATCACATGCCCATGTTTATCACCTAAGATTTGTACCTCAATATGCTTAGGATCAGCGATATATTTTTCCACATAGATCTCATCACTTCCAAAAGCGGCTTTCGCTTCGCTTTTTGCACGCGCAAAACCTTCACGGGCTTCTTTTTCATCATGAGCTACACGCATACCACGACCGCCGCCGCCTAAAGCAGCTTTAATCATAATAGGATAGCCATTTTCTTTAGCAAAAGTAACAACTTCTTCTTCACCAGAAACAGGTCCATCTGAACCCGGTATCGCTTGAATTCCTGCAGCAACCGCTGCTTGTTTGGCCTTAATTTTATCACCAAAAATATCTAAATGATGAGAGGACGGACCGATAAAAGTGATACCCTCTTCTTCACAACGAGTAACAAATTCTAAGTTCTCAGATAAAAATCCATAGCCAGGGTGGATCGCCTGAGCCCCTGATTCTTTAGCAATACGAATAATATCTTCAATGTCCAGATAAGCATCTATCGGCTTTTTACCTTCGCCTACTAAGTAAGCTTCATCCGCTTTAAAACGATGAACCGAATATTCGTCTTCTTTTGCATAAATCGCTACTGTTTGTATATTTAATTCGACACACGCACGAAAAACACGTGTTGCAATTTCTCCTCTATTAGCTACAAGAATTTTATCCATCCAACCACTCCTTAAAATTTTTTATGGAAAAGCTGAAAAATAAGACAATACTTATTTTTCAGCCTCTTTTTGCTCTATTTCATTCAACATTGCTTTTTTCTTCTCATCAGCACTAATATTTAAGGCAAAGCCAACACAAACCGAAAACATAATTAAACTCGATCCGCCTTGACTAATAAAAGGAAACGTAATTCCACTTAAAGGAATGACACCTGTAATGCCTCCCAAATTAATAAAAATGGAAATTAAAAATAACGCGCCGATGCCGATACACATAATAGAATTAAAAGGATCTTTTGAACGAATGCCGATTAATAAAATACGTGCGATCATATAAAATAAAATACCTAAAATGAGAATTGCTATAATTAAGCCTAGTTCTTCTACCACTATAGCAAAAGCATAGTCAGTATGAGCAAATTGTAAAAAACCTTTTTTTTGAATACTGTTTCCTAAGCCTCTGCCAAACAATCCACCATTAAACAAAGCATAGTAACCATGAATCATTTGATAACCATCGCCATACTCGTCGATAAAAGGATTGCGGAATACAGCAAATCTGGAAAGTACATAATCAGGTAAAAAATACTTACCAATCGTATTGACGCCAAATATCGCCAAAATACTTCCGAAAATACCGATCAAGCCTGTATAAAGTGTGTAAACGTAATTAACACCGCTTGCCAGTAGCATGACAATAATAAGTAAAACAATAATAGCTGCGTTTCCGAAGTCTGGATAAAACATCAAAATCAAAGTTGGAATGAACGCAGCAATTAATGAACCCCTGATACTATATAGAAAATGATGCTGAACTTGGCTTTGTTGTTGCGCTAAAATCGTAGCTAAAAACCATATGATAACGATCTTTAAAAATTCCGCCGGTTGAATCGTCCCCATTCCAGGAATCTGTATCCAGCCGTATGCCCCATTTACTGGACTAAATACAAAAGCAACTAATAACAAAACAATAACAGAGAGTAAGGCGACTGCAACCGTCTTTTTATTTTTTAAAACATTTGTTTTCAGTTTATAAATAAAAGCAATCAGAAATAAACTGATAAGCCAAAATGTTAACTGAAAAAGTGCTTGACGGCCAGGATTTTGACCATTTTCTAATAATACATAAGAAGTCGTACTATAGACCATCATCAAGCCAATAACATTCAAAATTAAATAAGGGATCAGGATTCCCCAATCTAAAAAACGTCTTTTTTTTATTTTTTCAGGCAAGTGCTATACCTCCTTGCCATTTTCAATAGCTTTGTTTTTTTCATATATTTCATTGTATAATTGATTTAAATCATGCTCGAGATCACTAAGCAACTGCTGCCCTTCTTCTTCTGAAATAACTCCTAGGCGCACTGAAAAAGATACTTGCCTATACAAACCATACATTTGTGTATCAACAACTTCTTCAAATGCTTTGCACTGAGAAATACAAAATTGGTTTTGCTGATTTTTAATTAACATTTTGATACGATCAGCCTCTTGATAAAGCAAATCTAATGCTAATTCCGGAGAAATAGATTCCATTATATTCCCTCCTATTCTTACGTTTTACTATTATAGCACAAACTTTATCTAAATTGGGCAGTTGGTTCTAGCATTTCATAATAAATTAAATAATTTATTTAAAAGTTTATCAGAAGAAGCATTACAAGGAAATAGAGAATTAGTAAGATTTTACCTACTTATTTCACACTACTCTTTGAGTAGTTCTGAATAAGAACACTGTTTATACAATAAAATGTTCTTATTAAAATTTAGATACATCTTTTTTATGAATTCTTCATAAAAAAACCAGAGCCTCAATAAAAGGCTCTGGAATTTTTTTACTTTTAAGCTTTCTTTTGTTTTTTAGAAGCTTTTGCTCGTTCATTCGTATTTAAGATTTGTTTACGTAACCGAATATTTTCTGGCGTTATTTCACAATATTCATCTTCATTAATGAACTCAATAGATTCTTCTAAAGTCAAGATGCGTGGTTTCTTGATGGTAGAAGTTTGGTCTTTGTTAGCCGAACGAACGTTAGTCATTTGCTTACCCTTGGTAATATTTACAGACAAATCATTTTCCCGTGAATTTTCACCAACAATCATTCCTTCATAGACTTCAGTGTTAGGCTCTACAAAAATCTCGCCACGTTCTTCAAGATTCATAATAGAATAAGCAGTAGCCTTACCCGCATCGATAGAAACTAATGTTCCATGATTTCTACCAGCAAGTTGCGCATTAAGCATTGGCAAATATTGATCAAAAGTATGGTGCATAATGCCATAACCACGTGTCATGGATAAGAATTCATTGTTATAACCAATTAAACCACGTGATGGCACTTGAAAGATCAACCGTACTTGCCCATTTCCGCCGTTGATCATATCTTGCATTTCACCTTTACGCAAGCCCAATGATTCAATAACAGATCCCATGTATTCTTCTGGGGTATCAATTTGCACACTTTCAAATGGTTCGCATTTCACACCATCAATTTCTTGTTCAATAACTTCCGGACGAGAAACTTGAAGTTCATAGCCTTCTCTACGTAAGTTTTCAATCAAGATAGATAAATGAAGTTCACCACGTCCAGAAACTGTCCAAGATTCTGGTGTTAAAGGCTCCACTCGTAATGAAACGTCAGTCTGTAATTCTAGCATTAAACGTTCTTCAAGTTTACGTGCTGTAATATACTTACCTTCTTTACCTGCAAACGGTGAATTATTAACTAAAAATGTCATTTGCAGCGTAGGCTCGTCAATACGTAAAATGGGTAATGCATCTTGGTGATCAGAAGGTGTTACAGTTTCACCAACGAAAATATCTCCCATACCAGCAACTGCTATTAAGTCTCCTGCTTTAGCTTCTTGAATTTCTTGTCTTTGCAAGCCAAAATAGCCGAACAGCTGACTTACACGGAATTTTTTAACAGTGCCATCCAGTTTGATCAAAGCTACCTGATCGCCAACTTTGATTTTCCCGCGAAAGACACGACCAATACCAATACGACCTACATAGTCATTGTAATCTAATAAGGAAACTTGGAATTGTAAAGGTTCATCGCTGTTATCAACAGGTTCTGGAATATGATCAATAATCGTATCAAATATCGGCGCCATTGTTGCTTTTTGCTCACTAGGATCTTCTGAAAGACTTGAAGTACCATTGATAGCCGAAGAATAGATTACCGGAAAATCTAATTGGTCATCATCAGCACCTAATTCGATAAACAATTCTAACACTTGATCTACAACAAACTGTGGTCGAGCTGCCGGTTTATCAATTTTATTAACAACCACAATGGGCGTTACATTTTGATCTAATGCTTTTTTCAAAACGAAACGAGTTTGTGGCATAGTCCCTTCATAAGCATCAACTAGCAAAACCACACCATCAACCATTTTCATAATACGTTCGACCTCACCCCCGAAGTCTGCGTGGCCAGGCGTATCTAAAATATTTATACGTGTATTGCGATATTGTACGGCAGTATTTTTAGATAAGATAGTAATACCACGTTCTTTTTCAAGGTCGTTGCTATCCATAGCTCTTTCTTGTAGGTCTGTTCTTCCTTCTAATGTTTCAGATTGTTTTAATAGTTCATCAACTAATGTTGTTTTTCCGTGGTCAACGTGGGCAATAATTGCTACGTTACGGATTGTATCTCTATATTTCAATATTCATTTGCTCCTTTAAAAACTAACCAGATTATCCATCAAATTAAATGATAATAAAACTTATGTCTACTTTTAGCGCGTATATTTCTCCCGACAAATCATTATATCAAAAAATCTTTCTGAAAACTAGTGAAAACATTTCAAATATGAAATTTTCTTAATAACTAGCTATTTTCAGTTTCACTCTGTTCAACTAGAGCTCTCATTTCTTTATAAGCCGAAGGCGTTCCCGCCATAAAAAGTTCCCTTCCAGCAAATTTTAAAGGATTCCCATTAATATCGGAAACTTCCATGCCTAGTGCTTCTAACATGATACTTCCTGCTGCATAATCCCAAGGCGCTAAACTTGAAACATAAGCATTTCGTTCTCCTTCAATTAAACCGATTAATTCTAAGCCGGCACATCCGGACATCCGGACACCCATGGACCGTTCAGCCATAATTTGCGCATTATAAGCGTTTTTACGATACATACTCGAATTCATGCCTACTAAACCATCTTTTAAAGACAAATCTTTTGGTACTGTTAGATTTTCTTCATTGATGAAAACCCCAATTTCTCTGCCGCCCCATAAAAGATGATCTTGCATGACATTATAAATAAAGCCTAATTTTCCTTTCCCTTCTTCATAGACACCAATCATAATACAAAAATTTTCTTTTTCTAATACAAAATTTAACGTACCATCAATCGGATCAATAACAAAAACACGCCCAGAAAAGTCAGTAAGACGATCACGACCGTCTTCTTCTGCCAAAATCTTGGCTTCTGGGTCAAAATTATTGATTTGTTCGACTAAAAAATCTTGCACTTTTTTATCAACACTAGTAACTAAGTCTTTACGACCTTCTTTTGTATCGATTGTCATGTCATTTTTAGCGATTTCTTCTTTGACCAAATCTGCTGCTTCTTTTATCCAATTTTTTATTTCATTAATCATAATCTGCATCTAATTCATCCTTTCATTTTTAATTTCTTGTCAGGATGCGCTTTGGCTTCTTGGACTGTTTTATATAATGAGTATCCCGATAGTTTTTCAAACGCTCGACCTAATCTTCTTTCTTCCCCTAGACTCTTAACAACTGTTTTAAAACCATTATAAGCTTCGAGGAATTTCTCAGCAGAAATCCCCTTTTCGTAACTATCTTCTAGGGCTTGCCATAAATTCATAACTAAGACCATTTCTTCTGTTGACCATTCCGTATCTAATGGATATTGATAATCTTGCATATTTTCACCTATTTTCTTTTATCTCATAATTCTAGTGTACCAATAACTAAAAAAATGAACAACTCTCATGCAAACAGTTTGTAAGCAATTTTCATAAAATAAATGACCACTTATTAGTACTATAAAATTTATACACTTTACTTTTCGAACGTTTGTTCGTATAATGGTTATAAGATGACAATTTGAACAAACTTGGTTTATCAAGGAGTGAGTAGAGTTGATAACAATAAAAGGTAAAGTAACAAAGATTAAAGTCATTAAACTTAGCACTCGTCCTCTTATACATTTTAAGGTCAATAATATTAGTTGTCTTATCGCTAGTCATTCGTTGAATTTTTTATACGAAGTTAGAGAAGATAATAATATAGTTATTGCTGGCAATTACAACAATAAAAATCAATTTGTGGTGAAAAAATATTGTGTAGTGGATAAAGTGATGAAGATTTAAAATGAAAAAAATAAGCCTTGTTAGACGTTCCCATCTAACAAGGTTTATTAATTTTTACGTATGAATTGGTAGACCAAGTGCTAACTCGGAAGCATCCATTGTAATTTCGCCTAAAGAAGGGTGTGGGTGAATCGTCAATGCAATATCTTCTGCATTCATTCCTGATTCAATAGCTAAGGCTAATTCCGAAACCATGTCAGATGCGCCAACACCACCTATTTGTGCTCCTACAATAACGTCATCTTCAACAGTAGTCACAAGACGAATGAAACCTTCTGTTTTATTCAAAGAAAGCGCTCGACCATTGCCGGCAAATGGGAACTTGTAAGCTTTAGCATCTAGTCCAGCTTCTTTAGCTTCATTAATAGTCATGCCAACAGTTACAATTTCAGGATCCGTAAAAGCAACGGACGGCATGGCTTTATAATCTACAGCAACTTTTTCGCCTGAAATAGCTTCAGCAGCAATTTTTGCTTCATAACTTGCTTTGTGAGCTAAAGCAGCACCTGGGACAACATCGCCAATAGCAAAGATACTTTTAACGTTTGTACGACCCTGGTTATCTACAGGTAATAAACCATGATCTCCAATTTCTACACCGGCTTGTTCTAGACCCATTTCATCTGTATTCGGACGACGACCAACAGTAACCATGACATAATCTGCTGTTACAGATTCTTGCTTCCCATCAGCTTCGTAGTTAACAGTTACACTATCGCCATTATCAATAGCTTCTTTAGCCATTGCACTTGTAATGATATTAACATCCCGCTTTTTGAAGTCATTTTCAACAAGTTTAACCAAATCTTTTTCATAAGTTGGCAAAATTTGTGGTGTTCCTTCAAGAATAGTTACTTCAGAGCCGAGGTTAGCATAAGCACTACCTAATTCAGCGCCAATCACACCGCCACCGATAATAACTAATTTTTCTGGCACTTGTTCTAAAGCCAGACCGCCAGTAGAATCTATGACACGGCCTCCAAATTTAAAACCTGGAATTTCAATAGGACGAGAGCCTGTAGCCACAATAGCATGATTAAATGTATATGTTTGGGCTGAATCAGGGTGAATGACACGTAAACTATTTTCATCAACAAAAAAAGCTTCCCCTTCGATAACATCTACTTTATTTTTCTTAAGAAGCCCTTTTACACCAGAAGTTAATTTATTAACAACTTGATTTTCTTTCCACTCTTGTGTTTTGCTAAAATCTAAAGTAGCATTCTCTGTTTTTATACCAAAAGCTTCAGAATCTTTAGCATCTTGATAGTGATGTCCTGCAGCAATTAGTGCTTTAGAAGGAATACATCCTACATTTAAACAAACACCACCGATGTTTTCTCTTTCAATAATAGCAACTTTTTGGCCTTTTTGGCTGGCACGGATGGCAGCTACATAGCCACCAGGTCCGGAACCAACCACTACTGTATCTAACTCTATGGCAAAATCTCCAACGACCATTTATTTATCATCCTTCCATTAATAGTAACTCTGGATCATTGAGCAAGCGTTTGATATTATTCATTGCTGTTTGTGCAGTAGCTCCATCTACAATACGATGGTCAAAACTCAATGATAACTTCATCATACGACCCACTACAATTTCACCTTCATCATTTACGATAGGTTCTTGTTTGATCGTACCTACACCTAAAATAGCCACTTCAGGATAGTTAATGACTGGAGTAAACCAAGTACCGCCTACAGATCCGATGTTACTAATAGTAACTGAGCCATCGCGCATATCTTGACCTGACAACTTACCTTCGTGGGCAAGACCAGCTTTTTCGTTGATTTCGTCAGCAATAGCAAACATACCTTTGCGATCAGCTTCTTTGATATTTGGCACATACAAACCATGGTCTGTATCTGTTGCAATTCCGATGTTGTAATAATGTTTATATACAATTTCTTGAGACACATCATCGATAGAAGCATTCAAAACAGGGAATTTCTTCACTGTAGCTGTCAATGCTTTAACTACATATGGTAAGAACGTTAATTTTGTGCCATTTTCTTGGGCAACGGATTTAAATCTCTTACGTTGATCCCAAAGTTTTGTTACTTCAACTTCATCATGTAAAGTAACGTGTGGTGCTGTGTCTTTACTATTTCTCATTGATTTTGCAATAGCTTTACGCGTTGCCGTCATTTTTTCTCGTGTTTCTAAGTCAGACAAGCTAGAAGCAAATGGTTTAGCTGGTGCCGCTTTTTCTTCTGGCTGAGCTGCTGCAGCTTTTTCACCAGTTTCTTGAGTTTGAGCTGCTGTTTCTTTAGAACCACCAGAAATGAAGCTTTCAATATCTTCTTTAGTTACACGACCACCTTTCCCAGTTGCGGTAACCTGTGTAATATCAACATCGTTTTCACGTGCAAACTGACGAACAGATGGCATTGCTAATACCCGTTTATTAGGATCAGAAGCTTCAACTACGCCCGTGGAGCCTGTGGTGTCTGTACTTGCTTCTTCTGTTTTTCCACTAGCAGCTGGAGCGCTTGCTTTAGAAGTGTTATGGCCAGGCGCATCAATTTCTACTAATGTATCCCCTACATTCGCCACAGTGCCTTCGTCTACTAAGATATTTTTGATCGTACCTGTAACTGGAGAAGGAATTTCTTCTACTGATTTATCATTTTGAATTTCAAGCAATGTATCGTCTTCATTGATCGTATCGCCTGCTTTAACCATCCACTTAGCGATTTCACCTTCTGCCATTCCTTCACCAATATCTGGTAATTTGAACTCATAAAAGCCTTCTTCACCAGACTCAGCATCTGATGCTGGCGCTGCAGGTGTCTGTTCTTCTTTAGGAGCAGCTGTGTTGTTACTATCTTCATCTTCATAACCTTCTGCGTCAATTTCTACTAATGTATCACCAACGGCTGCAGTTGTTCCTTCATCAGCTAAAATATTTTTAATTGTTCCTGTAACTGGAGAAGGGATTTCTTCTACCGACTTATCATTTTGTACCTCAAGCAATGTATCGTCTTCATTGATCGTATCACCAGGCTTAACCATCCATTTAACAATTTCACCTTCGGCAATCCCTTCACCGATATCTGGTAATTTAAATTGAAATGCCATTTTGATATCTCCTTTATTTAGCGTTCATTTTACAAACAGACATTTTGAAGAGATAAGAGAAAAATAACTTCTTACTCTTATCTCTAAAAAACATCTTCAATTTTTTATTAGAAGTTTACAGTTTCTCTAACTTTTTCTTCAATGTCTTTTGCATTTGGTAACCAATCACCTTCAGCTTGTCCGAATGGATAAATTGTATCCGGTGCTGAAACACGTCCAATTGGAGCTTCTAATGAAAGGATTGCTTTTTCAGCAATTTCAGAAGAAATATTTGCAGCTACACCTGCTTGTTTTTGTGCTTCTTGCACAACCACAACGCGATTCGTTTTTTCAACAGACGCAATGATTGTTTCATAATCAATTGGAGAAACTGTACGTAGATCAATAACTTCTACGCTGATATTTTCTTTTTCCAGATTTTCGGCCGCCTTCAAAGCTTCACGTACCATAGCAGCATAAGTTACGATCGTTACATCGTTTCCTTCTTTGGCAATCCCAGCTTTATCTAGTGGCACTTCATATTCACCATCTGGAACTTCTTCACGGAATGAACGATAAAGTTTCATATGTTCTAAGAAAACAACTGGATCATTACTTCTAATAGAAGAAATAAGTAAACCTTTTGCATCGTAAGGGTTGGAAGGAATAACCAAACGTATACCAGGTGCTTGAGCGATCAATCCTTCTAAGTTATCAGAGTGTAATTCTGGCGTGTGCACACCACCGCCAAATGGTGCGCGCAGTGTAATTGGTAAGTTACGACTAGCTCCCATGCGATAACGCGTACGTGCAATTTGTCCAACAATTTCGTCCATTGCTTCAAATACAAAGCCGAAAAATTGAATTTCAGGCACAGCTCGAAAGTCTTCTAAAGCTAACCCAAAAGATAAACCCATAATACCTGATTCAGCTAATGGTGTATCAAAAACTCGATCTTCGCCGAATTTATCTTGTAAATCAGCAGTAGCACGGAATACGCCACCGTTTTTACCAACGTCTTCACCAAAAACCAAGACATCTTCATCTTTTTCCAATTCAACAGCTAAGGCATCCGTGATTGCTTGAATCATTGTTTTTTGTGCCATGATTATTTCGACTCCTTCGCTTCGTATTGTTTAATTTGTTCTTGAATATTTTGCGGTTGTTCTTCAAACATATTCTTCAAGAAATCAGTTACTTTTTGTTTTGGAATTTTGTCCGCTTCAGCAATCGCATCTTTGATTTCTTGTTTTGCATTTTCCATAACTTCTTCTTCTTTTTCTTCTGACCAAAGGCCTTTATTTTCTAAATAGTTACGGAAACGGATCAATGGATCTTTCTTTTCCCACTCTTCGTCCAAGTCTTTTGAACGGTAACGGGTTGGGTCGTCTCCTGACAATGTATGTGCACCATAACGGTAAGTTACAGCTTCGATCAACACTGGTCCGTTACCATTCGCTGCCCATTCGCGAGCTAATTTTGAAACAGTATATACGGCAAATGGATCCATACCATCTACTTGGATTCCAGGAATTCCTGCTGCAACCGCTTTTTGCGCAAGGGTGCTAGCAGCTGTTTGGTGTTCACGTGGTACAGAAATCGCAAAGCCGTTATTTTGTACAAAAAATACACCATTTGCTTTGTAAGATCCAGCAAAGTTCAATGCTTCATAGAAGTCCCCTTGAGAAGAACCGCCATCACCTGTATAAGTAAATACTACATTCTTTTTTCCACGTTTTTTCAAACCTAGGGCTACACCAGCGGATTGTACATATTGTGCACCAATAATGATTTGTGGTGGTAAAGCATGTAAATCATCACTATATTCATTTCCCACAACGTGTCCACGTGACCATAAGAACGCTTGGTATAGCGGAAGACCATGTTGTATTAATTGGGGTACATCACGATATCCAGGAAGTAAAACATCCTCTTTTTCAAAAGCAAAATGACTTGCCAATTGACTTGCTTCTTGTCCAGCAGTCGGAGCGAAAAATCCTAAACGTCCTTGACGATTCAAAGCAGTTGAGCGTTGGTCTAATACACGTGACCACACCATTCGACTCATCAATTCAACTAAATCTTCATCACTTAAATCAGGTACCAATGATTCATCTACTATGTTTCCATCTTTATCCATAGCTTGGTAAGTTGGAAATAGCGTATCAACTTCATCTAGCAATGCTTGAAAGTCAATCGTCTTCTTCTTTGCCATCTTGTCACACTGTCCTCTTTTTTTATCAATTGTTTCTATGTTATGGCTCATTATAACAGCAAAAAATTCTGTATTACTGTTTTAACCGCCTACAATTATAAAATTATCATTTTTATTACAAAAATACAAGTAAATTATTTATGAAAATTGTATTATTCCTGTTTTATAGCCCTAAAAAAATAAAGTTTTTTTAAAAAAGTAAACGATTTAGGAAACGTTTGCTTTTATAAAATGAGTTCGTGTTTTTTATCACAAAATTAGTACAGTTTAAAAAAATGAAAGAAACAGATGAATAACCCTTATAAGTTTACTTCCTTTATATTGCGTTATCCAAATCACAAATAATAGCTTTCTTAACAAAAGAAACTGTACAAACACAATGATATGCCTGTACAGTTTCTTTTATGATTAGATATGATATCTAACTTAAATTTTTATATCTTGCTATCATTAAAATAGCTATAAATACTATCTAAAATGTATTCACTTGCAAAGCCATCGCCGTATGGGTTTTTTGCCTGTGCCATAGCTGTGTGGATTCGCTGATCATTCAATAAAATCTTCGTTGATCGATAAACTTCTTCTTCCTGAGTTCCTATCAGTTTTAAGGTGCCCGCGTCAATTCCTTCCGGACGTTCAGTGGTATCTCGTAAAACAAGTACCGGCACACCTAAGGAAGGTGCTTCTTCTTGTACTCCCCCAGAATCGCTTAAAACTAAATAACTGTTAGCGATAAAATTGTGAAAATCAATGACTCCGAGAGGTTCAATCAACTGAACGTTTTTTAAATCAGCTAACTTTTCACTAGCAAGTTTACGTACTTGCGGATTTTTATGCATAGGAAAAACAATAGATACATCGGGAAATTCTTGAGCAATTCGCCGTAAAGCAGAAAATACCTGAATCATAGGTGAGCCCAAATTTTCACGACGATGCATAGTAAGCACCAATTGACGTTGCCCTGCTGATGCTAGAGAAGGCGCATTGTAATCTTTTCTTACGGTAAATTTCATCGCATCAATCGCAGTATTTCCAGTAATAACAATCGCTTTTTCAGGATGATTTTCTGCTAGTAAATTTTGTTTACTTTGTTCAGTTGGCGCGAAAAATAAATCAGCTAATACATCGGTCATCTGCCGGTTCGCTTCTTCTGGAAAAGGGGAGTACTTATTCCAAGTTCGCAAGCCTGCTTCGACATGACCGATTCTGACTTGTTGGTAAAAAGCTGCAGTCGCTGCCGCAAAAGTAGTCGTCGTATCTCCATGAACAAGCACTATATCAGGCTGTTCTTTTTGTAAAATCGGCTGTAAATCTAATAAAACTTTTGTTGTGATATCTGTCAACGTTTGACCTTGAGACATAATATCTAAATCATAATCAGCCTTGATATCAAAAATTTGTAATACCTGATCTAGCATATCTCGATGCTGCGCAGTAATTACTGTTTTTGCGGAAAAACGCTCATCTTTTTTTAATGCGTTGACAACCGGCGCCATTTTGATTGCTTCTGGCCGTGTGCCAAATATCGTCATTACTTTAATTGGCATCTCTTTCACCTCAGCATTATTCTACCAAACAAAATAAAAACAAACCATACTAAATTGTATCCCCATTAAATATTGAATTTTTTACAATAGCATAATCTACAGTACGGATAGAATCTAGGTCTTTGCCCCCTGCATAAGAAATAGCCGATTGCAAATCTTGTTGCATTTCGTTTAAAGTATCTTGAAATGATCCTTTGTGCACGACCCAAATCTTTTTACCTTCAACATTTTTCTTCTCACCTTTTTGAAACTCAGAAGCAGAACCAAAATATTCCTTGTAAACTGTCCCATTTTCAACTTTTGTTTCACCAGGCGATTCCTCGTGTCCTGCAAATAAAGAACCGATCATAACCATAGCGGCACCAAAGCGCACGGATTTAGCGATATCCCCATGAGTACGAATACCTCCGTCAGCAATAATCGGTTTTCTAGCTGCTTTTGAACACCAACGTAGCGCAGCTAATTGCCACCCCCCTGTACCAAAACCGGTTTTTAATTTAGTGATACATACTTTTCCTGGACCGATACCAATTTTAGTCGCATCAGCTCCCGCATTTTCTAATTCACGAACAGCTTCTGGCGTTCCTACATTTCCGGCAATAACAAAGGTTTGTGGTAGATTTTTCTTGATATACTGAATCATAGCAATCACTGAATTTGAATGCCCGTGGGCAATATCAATAGTTATATAATCCGGAATAAGATTTTCTTTTGCTAACTCGTCAATAAAAGTATATTCGCCCTCTTTAACGCCGACGCTAATAGAAGTAATGAGATCTTTTTTCTTCATTCTTTTGATAAAGGGAATTCTTGCTTTTTCATCAAAACGATGCATAATATAAAAATAACCATTTTCCGCCAAATGCTGCGAAATAGATTCATCTACAATCGTTTGCATATTTGCTGGAACCACTGGCATTTTAAATGTATGTTTCCCTAAAGTAACACTGGTGTCACATTCTGAGCGGCTGTCGACGATACATTTATTAGGTATTAATTGAATATCCTCATAATCAAACACTTGCATATCAAACATCGATAACATCCTCTCGCTTTATTCGTTATTTTTTATCGAACCTCTAATAACTTAGCGTAAATGAAACTTTTTTGCAATTAAACTTTTACTTTTCTATAAACAAAACAGCCGATTGTTCGTGTTTAACGAACAATCGGCCGCTTTTTTTATGGTAAACCATTGCCAGCTGAGAGATAAAGTTGATACCAATCTTTTCGAGAGAGTTGAATTTCAGATGCTTGTGCGATCTCTTCAATTCTTTTGCTGTTCATTGTTCCTGCAATTATTTGCATATTCGCTGGATGACGTAAAACCCAGGCAGAAGCAAGTCCATTAGGCGTAGTATGATATTTTTCAGCCAACTCAGCTAATTTTTGGTTTAATTCAGGAAAGCGATCATTATTGATAAAAACTTCTTTTACTGAACTAGCTTGATAAGGAGACCATGCCTGAATAGTCATATTTTTTAAACGAGAAAATTCTAAAATTTCCCCGTCACGTTCACTTGCCTGCGTTTCTTTGCGGTTAACATATAGTCCTTCATCGATCATGCCTGTATGCATTAAACCAAATTGTAATTGATTCGCCTCAAGAGGTTGCTTGACTGTCTTTTGCAACAACTTAATCTGCATAGGATTATGATTACTTACACCAAAATGCCGGACTTTGCCTTGTGTTGCTAACTCGTCAAAAGCGGCGGCAACTTCTTCAGGTTCCATTAATGTATCAGGACGGTGCAAAAGTAGAGCGTCTAGGTAGTCAGTTTGCAGACGTTTTAAACTTCCATTGACTGCTTGTATAATGTGTTCTTAAGAAAAATCATACATTTCTCCTGGCACAATACCGCACTTTGATTGAATAAATAAATCTTCTCGCTTAATCGATGTCTTAGCCAAACTATTAGCAAACACTTGCTCACATTCGCCGCTACCGTAAATATCCGCATGGTCAAAAAACGTTATGCCATGCTCTACCGCTGTTTGCAGCACTTTTTCTGGTTCTGTTGCAGAATTCATCCGCATACAGCCTAATATTACACTAGGGACTTCAATGCCAGTTGATCCAAATTTCAGCTGTTTCATGGTCGTTTCCTCCTTTAGTTATCTAAACCTACCCGTTTAAAAATCTCATCCACATTTTTTAAATGATAACGATAATCAAAAGCCTCATCTAAGTCTTCTTGAGATAACACATTCCTAATATCGGCATCTTTTTCTAATAAAGAACGAAAATCGGTTTGCTCGTCCCATGCTTGTGCTGTTTTTGGTTGGATTAAGTCATAAGCTTCTTCACGAGTCATGCCATGATCAATTAATTTTAACAATACATGTTGACTGTAAATCAGCCCATAGGTTGCCCCCATGTTTTTTTTCATATTTTCTGGTAATACAGTAAGGTTTTCCAAAATGTTCGTAAACCGTGTCAACATATAGTCAAGTAAGATCGTTGTATCAGGTAAGATCACTCTTTCCGCTGAAGAATGAGAGATATCACGTTCATGCCATAAAGTAACATCTTCATAAGCAGTGATCACATGACCACGAATAACGCGAGCTAAACCAGCCATATTCTCAGAACCGATGGGGTTTCTTTTATGCGGCATAGCTGAAGAGCCCTTTTGCCCTTTGGAGAAAAATTCTTCAACTTCACGTGTTTCCGATTTTTGCAGACCTCGAATTTCTGTGCCGAATTTTTCAATACTGGTCGCAACTAGCGCCATACTTGCAATATATTCAGCATGCAAATCTCGTGGCAAAACTTGAGTAGAAATATCTTGTGCACGCAAGCCTAACTTCTCGCACACATATTGTTCAACAAATGGTGGTGTATTCGCAAATGTCCCTACAGCACCGCTTATTTTACCAGCTTCTACCCCACTAGCAGCATGTTCAAAACGTTCAATGTGACGTTTTACTTCTGCATACCATAAGGCAAGTTTCAAGCCAAAAGTCGTAGGTTCGGCATGAACACCATGCGTCCGCCCCATCATAACTGTATATTTATATTCTTTAGCCTTTGCAGCAATTACCTCAGCGAATTTTTTTAAATCTTGACGCAAGATTTCATTGGCTTGTTTCATTAAATAACCATAAGCTGTATCAACAACATCAGTAGAAGTAAGTCCATAGTGTATCCATTTACTTTCTTGACCTAAAGATTCAGAAACCGCTCTTGTAAAACTTACCACGTCATGTTTCGTTTGTGCTTCAATTTCTTGAATTCGAGTTATATCAAAAGAAGCCTTGTCCTTGATATTTTTCATATCTTCTTGCGGAATTTCTCCTAATTCCGTCCAAGCCTCGTCTGCTAGAATTTCAACAGCAAGCCATGCATTATAGCGATTCTCATCTGACCAAATCTTTCCCATCTCTTTACGAGTATAACGATCTAACATATTTTTCTCCTTTTACTTACAAATTCGTCGCAGCAATTTCGTTTAAAATCGCCTCAGGTGTTGCAGTTGGGATAGTAATATGTCCCATTTTGCGATTATTTACCGTTCTTTTTTTACCGTAATAATAAAAATTCCAATTCGTTTTTTCTAAAATTAATTTTAGACTGGTATTTAAAGCCTCACCTAAAATATTTACTGTCACAGCCTTACTAAATAACTGAATATCGCCTAAAGGCCAACCGCAAATGCCACGAATATGCGCGTCAAATTGACTTATATTACAAACATCAACGGAATAATTTCCAATACTATGCGGGCGCGGCGTTAACTTGGTAGTATAGATACTTCCAGAGGCTGTTAAAACCATTTCAATAGCTAAAACGCCACGCAGATTTAAAGCCTCTCCTATTTGTACGCCAATACGTTTTACCTCTTCTGCGACTTCTTTTTCTACATCAGCAGAAGCAATTGTTTCAAATAAAACGCTGTCTCGATAAATAGTTTCGACTACTGGAAAGGACGAACATTCAAAGCCGTTTCCAGCAATTAGAACAGATAATTCTTTTTTTACAGGAATTAAAGCTTCTAATACACACGTTCCTTCTCTAAGCAAATTCATAGAAGGAGCTAAATCAGACATATCCTTTAAGATATACTGTTGGTCTGTATCACGTGTCGTTTTTAGTACACAAGGAAAGCCAATACTATCAATGGCTTCTTGAATATCAGTGGGGCTAATAATTGTTTCATAGGGCGGGATAACAATATTATTTGTTTCTAAAAATGATTTTTCCATCAAACGATCTTGCGTGATCGCCAGTAAATCAGTTCCCTGTGGGACGTTGACAGAATCAATGATCGCATTTAGGCCATCCACGCTGATTTTACTTGTTTCATAAGTGATAAGATCACTTCGTTTAGCTAGTTCTTCCAAGGCAAGGACATCATCGCAATCAGCAACAATATGCCAATTTGCTAGCTGAGCAGCTGGACAATCACCTACAGGATCCAATACGCCCACATGAAAACCCATATTTTTCGCACTAATAGCCATCATTTTTCCCAGTTGTCCTCCGCCGACAATTCCAATTGTTCCACCTGGCATCAAAGGTCTGACCAAGTTGATCCCTACTTTCCATTATTGTTTCATATCTACTTTTAAATGATACCTTGAAAATCACCGAGTCGCAAGTAGTCACTAAGTAGTTAAATGAAAAATTTTATTAAAAATAAAAATGTTTAGACATTTTAAATTGAAATCGTTTAACTTTTCATTTAAAAAGAAATAACCAACTAAACAGGCTTTTTGTTTAGTTGGTTAGATAACTTCGCAACTTCTATGCATCTGCTTCTTTGAATGAAACTTTCCCGTCATCTAGTGAATCAATACGAGCTAGGGAAACAACAGGTACACCCATATCTTCTAGTAATTGCCTACCCATTTGGAAGCTTTTTTCAATCACGATACCTATGCCTTCTACTTCTGCGCCTGCTTGTTGGCACAACTCGATCAATCCTTTAGCCGCTTGTCCATTAGCTAAAAAGTCATCTACGATCAATACATGATCTTCTTCGTTTAAAAATTTTCGTGAAATAGAAATCGTACTAGCTAGCTGTTTAGTAAAAGAATAAACTGAACTAGTGAGCAATTCTTCATCCATTGTTAAGCTTTTAGCTTTCCGAGCAAAAATCATTGGCACGTTTAAACTTTGTGCAGCATATATTGCAGGAGCAATACCTGATGCTTCAATGGTTACTACCTTAGTAATTTTCTTATCAGCAAAAACTTCTGCTAACCTAGCACCAATTTTTTCCATTAATTCAGGATCTACTTGATGGGTGATAAAACGATCAACTTTTAATACACCCTCAGACAAAACATTGCCATCATGTTGTATACGGCGAACCAATTCTTCCATTTCTACTCTCCTTTTTCAATTAAAAAAAGCACCTTTTTTGAACAAAGTCAAAAAAGTGTGCAGTTAGACACATTTTTGACTTATAGTCCGATATTTACGGTATCGGGTAGAGACAGCCGTCCAATTACGGCTATATATAAGTATATAGTACTTATATATATTATGCCTTGATACAAGATAAATTACAAGCTATTGCAAAAATATTTTCTGAAAAAACTAAAAAAGTAACAAAACTACTATTTCTAGTATAAAATAAACGACAAGTATTTGTGTTTTAATCAAATACTTATCGTTTATTTTGTAATATTTAACTCATAAGACGTTTTTTTATGATTTACCTACGTCAGAGGCTTCTTTACTTTTTGTAAAACTTTTAATTGGCCATTGATCGTTTATAAATTGGCTGTTTGGTGAAAGTGCCGATTTTTGTTTCAAACCTGTACGCCAGAATAACCAAAGAATTCCTAGCGTCAAAACAACACCTAAAGTATAAGATAATGGCGTGAGTCCCATCTGTAAGCCAATCGGTTCGCTAATGATATAGACGATACAAGCATACAGCATTAAAGCCCCAGGAATAAAGGTAACGAAATAATTTCTTTCTTTCAAAAAGAGATAACGAGTAGAAACCAATAATGAGATCACCGCAGTTACCTGGTTAGCCCAGTTAAAATAGCGCCAAAGGATATTAAAATCAATTTGTGTAAGCACAAATGAAATGGCGAATAAAGGAACAGCAACCATTAAAATCTTTTTGATCTTATCTTGTTTCATGCCAATATAATCCGCCAAAATTGTTCGGCAACTTCTAAATGCTGATAAACCAGAAGAGATCGGAAGAACAATGACACCAATAATTGCAATTGTTCCTACAACATTCCCAAGCAAGTTAATAGAAACTTCATTTACAACAGCAGAAGGTGTACCTGCATTGATCATACCGTTTAATGTTTGCCCATCAAACAACGTCATCGAAGCTGCTGCCCAAATCATCGCGATGACACCTTCGCCTATCATCATACCGTAGAAAGTAAAGCGTCCTTCTTTTTCCCCTTCAGTCGTACGTGAAACCATAGGTGCTTGTGTAGCATGGAAGCCAGACAGAGCCCCACAAGAAATCGTGAAGAAAAGTGCTGGAAAAATAGCTGTTCCTTCAGGATGAAAATTATTCATTGTTTGTACGTTTATATTAGGAATACTATAACCACTAAATAATAAACTTACACCTATAGCAGCAGTACTGATAATTAAAATTGCGCCAAAAATAGGGAAAACTTTTCCTAACGCCTTATCAATTGGCAATACCGTTGATATCAAATAGTAAATAAATATTAATACTGTAATAATACCCACAGTCATCCAACTTGGCGTGATATCTGCAATTAAATTGGCGGGTGAAGATACAAACACCGTAGCAACAAGTAGTAAAAGTAACATGGCAAAAATATTTACAATGTGTTTAACTGGCTTGCCTAAATATTTACTAGCCAACTCTGGTAAATGCGCACCGTTATTACGTAATGAAATCATACCTATCATATAGTCGTGAACGCCGCCAGCAAATATACAACCTAAAACAATCCATAAATAAGCAACCGGACCATAAAGCGCACCCATAATCGGACCAAAGATAGGACCTGTACCTGCAATATTTAATAATTCAATGATGGCGTTTTTAGATTTTGACATAGGAACAAAATCATAACCATCGCGTAATGCTTTAGCTGGTGTCACGCGGTCAGGTTTGATTTGAAAGTTTTTTTCTATATAAGAACCATAGAAAATGTACCCAAGAATTAATAACCCTATTCCACCTAATAATGTTATCAATCATTTTCCCTCCTCATTTATTTAATAAAATAAGTATAAAACATGAAAGAGAAAATAAATCGTTTTCACAACGGAATGACAAAAAAGCAGGTCAACTTACACACCTGCTTTACTCAGATACATATATAAGTGTTTTTGAGAAAATTTTCACAACCCTAGCCTTTCTTTGAAACTTTTGATATAGGACCGACTCACAGGAATTTTCAGTTGATCTGTGATCGTTAACTGATAGGTATGGTTGAACCAAGGTTGAATCTCGTGAATAGCATCAATTTTAACGATAAAGGAACGATGGACTCGCATAAAACTTTCATCATCTAACTTCTGCTGCCAATAAGTTAAAGATGATTGTGTATGATAAGTTTTATCCTTAGTATAAATCTTTGTTATGCCTTTTGAGGCTTCCAGAGCCAAAATATCAGCCATATTTACCATAATAATCCGATCTTCATCCTGAATAGGTAGATTCTGTTTGGCTTGACTTTGTTCTTTTGTGACAAAAGATAAATGCTGCGATTGACCACTTTGGCGGACACGATCGACTGCTTCTTGTACTCTTTCTAGTTCAAAGGGCTTTAAGATATAATCCCTTGCGTTTTTTTCAAAAGCTTCAATAGCATATTCATCGTAAGCCGTAGCAAAAACAACGAATGGTGGATGAGGCATTTGTTTTATTTTATCTGCTAATTCTAAACCCGATTCATTCGTTAATTGAATATCGAGAAATGCCAAATCAATGGTCGTAGTCAGCAAAATTTCTAAGGCTTCTTGTACTGTGCTTACTTCCATAATAGAAGCAACGCCTTCACACTGCTTTAATAAATATTTTAACTCATTACGAGCTAAAGCTTCATCATCTACTAATAAAATGTACATTCAATCACTCTCTTTTTTCATAGGTATTAGACAAGATACAAGTGTCCCTTCTTGACTGGAGTCAAATGTAAGACAAGCTTTTTCTCCAAATAAGCTTACGAGTCGCCGATTTAAATTTTCTAAAGCAGAGCCTGTCCCTTTTTGAGAAGAAATCACCTCTTTACCTAGTTGTTGAACAATATTATCTGGCAAGCCCGTGCCATTATCTTGTACTTGAATATTTACACCATCTTCCTTTTTAGATATATTAATCCAAACATGATTATCCGTTTTTCTTGAACGAAACGCGTGCTTAAAAGCGTTTTCCACTAAGATTTGCACGATAAATGGCGGCACAACAATTTTCTCCAACCCTTCCTCTATCTCAAGATGGACGGTATAACGATCTGGAAAACGTGCTTGTTCTAAAAGTTGATAAGATTTTACCTGCTCGAGCTCTTTTTCTAAAGGAATAAGATTTTTACGTGCTCCTTGTAAGTTTGAACGGAAAAACTGGCTCAACTGTATCAATAGTTTTCTTGCTTTTTCACTATCCACGCGAATCAGCGCTGATATGGTATTGATGGCATTAAAAAAGAAATGCGGATTTACTTGCGCTTGCAAAGATTTTATTTCCGCATCTTGTAAAAGCCTAGCTTGGACCTCTGCTTCTCCTAACTCGATTTGACTAGAAAAAATATTGCCTAAACCTACAGCTAATTGTCGCTCAACAAATGTTAGTTCTTCAGCATCTGTGAAATACAGCTTCAACGTCCCCACAATCCCCCTTGCAGTTTTTAGAGGGATGACAATTGCCGCTTCAAGCAAACAACCAGGCACATCACAACCAATTTCTGCATGAGAATGTGCTTCGTTAATTTCTCCTGTGTATAAAACATCATGAGACAAGTCTGTAATTATTTTATGAGAAGGAAGGTGATGATCACTTCCTACACCTACATGCGCAAGAATTTGTTCTTTATCGGTAATACTGACCGCAGAAACTTTCATAAATTTTTTTATAATTTCCGCCGCTTTTTTACAAGATTGTTCATCTAAACCAGAACGAAAATAAGGAAGCGTAGCATTAGCTAGCTCCAACACATCGTGAGTTTGAATTGCTTTTGCTTGTAACTCTTGTCTTTGTGCCGTATGAATAATAGACAGAAAAACCGCCACGCCAAAACTGTTGATTAATGTCATAGGTAAAATAATAGAACGAACTAATTGCCAAGCACCGGTAAATGAACTACTAAATAAAAGAATACAAGCCATCTGAATCATTTCTACGCCTGCTCCCATTAGTGCACCTTTTGCGGGTAGCGGAAAGCTTTCTTTTTTAATAAATTTTTGTCCATACAAACCAGCTGCTAGGCCGATAAACAAAGAAGAAAAAACATAGACTTGCGGATCGATCCCTCCCTGATAGAAACGTACAATACCTGAAATAGCACCTACTGCAATACCTACGATTGGACCACCAGTTATTCCGGAGATGCCAATTGTGAGTGTTCTAGTATTAACTGAAGAAGCTTGCTCGGATAATTTTGCTAATAAAATGTTTGAAGAAACTTCTCCGTTCTGTATTTCAATACCACTAAAATTAGAAATAATCGCGAACAAACCAAAAATCAGAATAAGTAGCGCTTGCGTGGACCACTTCTTGCGATTGGTTAATCTTTGTTTGAAAGAAGGCATATTTAATAATAAATAAGCGATCAGTATAATAAGACCCACACGTTCAAAAAGCAAAATAAATAAGGAAAACATTTTTACCTCCTGTTCACTTTCTTTATTATATTAATTATAGTGCTTCAGACGACTTGCGTCTATGCCCCTAATCTTTTTCTTACTAACTACTTAAGGGCGCTTTTAATGAGCTTAATTAGCATTTATTTAAAACACAAGTCGCAATCGTAATCAGATCTTATACAAAACTTAACGATACACAAATAGATACCCTTTTGACCAAGCAAAAAGGGTATCTATTTTCATCATACTTTAAATCAATATAACTTTTTATATTTTTCTAATTCTTGTTGTCGATATAGATCCATCTTTTTACTGAACAATTCCCCATTAGAAGGCGGCGTATAAGTAATTGCATTAGCTCCGGCTTGAATAGTCGCCCGAATACTTTCATCTGTTGGACCGCCAGTAGCCATAATCGGCAATTCTGGATAGAGTTTACGAAAATAAGCGACAACTTCTGGCGTGTTCCTTCCAGCGCTGATGTTAATAATTTTTACACCACTTTCCAGCTTTTCTTCTATCAAAGAATAAGCGCTAGTCACAGTACAAACAACTGGAATATCGACAATTTTACAAACCTCCTCTACCGTATCAACTGGCGTGGGGCCATTCAGCACCACACCTATAGACCCCTGTGATTCTGCAAAAAGACTCATATAGTTGGCTCTGATACCTTGTGTTAAACCACCACCAACACCGGAGAAAACAGGGATATCAGCTGCCTCAATAATACTTTTTGTAATCGCTGGGTGGGGGGTAAAAGGATAAACTGCAATTACAGCATTAGCGTTCGTATTGCGAATAATCGCAATATCTGTTGTATAAATAATCGATCGAATTTTCTTACCAAAAACAATAATCCCGCTTGCCTCTTGAATCGCTTCAGGTACTTTCACAATATCTTTTCTCAATTCAGTAGTGATATTGGGGATAAATTGATCGCTCATTTTAAACCAACTCCTCTAGTCATATTGGTCTAACTGATAGGTTTCAATCACTTCGATGACTTTATCAGCATAACCAGGATCTGTCGCATAGCCATCTTCTTGTAATGCTTCAGCAGCTTCTTGATAATTTTGCGCTGTTAATACAGCTTCATATTTTTGCGGATTCCAGTCAACACCGTTTACAAATAACATCGTATGATCATCCATAGAATCTTCCCAAGAATGATATACACGAAAGTCTCCTTCGATAGTGATCCATTGCTCATTTACATACTCTTTTGTTTCAAGATTCACCTTGTTTTGGTTTCCATAGGCTTTGATGCCAAATAAATTATTATACTCATGAGCTAATTGACTACTTCCCCAGTTAGATTCCAATGCTGCTTGGCTGATAATAATACTAGGGAGAATACCATATCCTTCTTGTAATTCTTCTGCATGTGGGCGTAGACGGTCAATAAACTCCTGTTTTGTCATATCCTCATTTTCCTGATGAACAAGTGGGCTATTATTGTTCACAGGGTCTGATAAACTCATCAAGGAAAAAACAAACCCTACTAAAATCAAGAGAAAACCCACAATTATCGCGGGCATTTTAAGTTGATTTTTCTTCTTTCTTGCCATACACAACCTACTTTTCATTTAATTGATCAAGATATTCTTCTAACGTCAGCTCGTGTTCTTCTATATATTTGGCGTTCTTTTTACCGACATAACGAAAATGCCAGGGTTCATAACTAATCTTAGTGATTTCTTCTTTGCCTTTAGGGTAACGTAAAATAAATCCATAGTCACTTGCATGATCAGCTAACCATTTAGCGCTGTCTTCTTTACCAAAATCTTCAGACAAAACCTCATCTGAATAGGATTGTTGCCAATTTTCATCTACAATGTCCAAAGCCAGACCCGTGTGATGTTCACTATGTTTAGGTTCAGTAGAGGTTTCTTTTGTTTTAGCTTCTGCCTCTTTTTCATCCATTCCCTGATTTTCAAACTGTGCAACACGTGTATCAAAAACTTGTTTTTGATAGTCTATCGAACGATAAGCTGAAATAATAACCAAAGGATAACCTGCTTCTTGTGCAGCTTCACTAAACTCTTGATAAGGTTCTATCACTCGTTTGTCCAATTGCATGTTTGTATTTGGAATATCTGCGATTTTATCAGCGGAGATGTCTTTTTCTAAAGCATCATCTGGACCCACTAAAATAAGCGACCAATCGTCAACTGAAGAATCAGGCAAGTCATCATTTTTACTGTTTTGTGTTTGACCTTCCTCAGTTTTACTAGTTGAATCTTTTGCAACAGTTTCTTGTTCGCCAGGTTCTTCAAATGGTTTTGTTACAAAGCGATTAATACCATAGATTAAAAAAACAACAACGATACTCAATATAATGATTTTTAAATAACGCTTCAAAAAAGTTAGACACCTCCTTACTATTAAGAATTATAAGTTTCTTCTAATTTATCATTTACCCAATCTAATAACGCAACTTGTTCATTATCGATCTGTTGTTGAATATAAGCGGGTAAACGGAAATTGATAATATCATCAAAACCCCACTCACCATAATGAATAGTCACCCGCATGTCAAGATACTGTCCATAATTATTTTCTTCTTTTGTATCGAGAATTTCCACCGTCGCAAGACCGATATTGAGCCATTGTCTTGCAATCTTAGTTTTCATGCGACGAAATTCAGAAACAGCAATCATTCTTTTTTCCGGATAAATAATGGTTTGGCGCAAGACTTTTTGCAGTAACATCCACTCATAGTCACTAAAAAGATTTTTGATTTTTTGCATTTCTTCAGGAGATAAATTACCTCGACCTTTTTTCCAATTTTGCCATCTATAGGGTGAAACGCCTAAGCGGTCTTCATAAAACGCTTCTTCAGAACCATAATTTTCAATAATTGTACTAATGATCAAATCAATATATATATCATTCATTGTAAATTCCTCCTATTCATATTTTACTGAAAATATCCCATAAATAAAAACTTTTTATTCTAACATTTAGTCAATTTTATCATCTATCTGTTATACTAGGTAATAAAATGAAAAAATGTAAATAAGGAGAGATAATATGCAAAATTATCAATGGGGAATCATAGGAACAGGAGATATCGCCCATCAATTTGCTAAAAACTTTAAAAGTACAGAAAGTAGTATCACAGGCGTTGCTGCTAGAGATTTTGAAAAAACAAAAGCCTTTGCAAAAGAGTATTCAGTCTCTAGTGCTTACGAAACAGTTGAAGAAATGTTAGATAATCCAGACATTAATATGGTATATATCGCAGTGCCAAATAATATCCATCACTACTATATCACAAAAGCTTTACAAAAAGAAAAGCATGTTTTATGTGAAAAAGCAATGACAATGACTAGCGCTGAACTACAAGAAGAAACAGACCTGGCAAATGAAAATAACCTCGTTTTACAAGAAGCAATGACAATTTTTAATATGCCATTATACCAAAAATTAAAAGAAATCGCCGACTCAGGTGAACTAGGAAAATTAAAAATGATCCAAGCGCCTTTTGGTAGTTACAAAGAGCCAAATCCTAACAATCGTTTCTTTAACCCAGATTTAGCTGGAGGCGCTTTATTAGATATAGGTACTTATGCTGTTTCTTTTGCCCGTTTTTTCCTAAGTTCAGCGCCCACTGTAACATATAGCGAAATGATTCCTTTTGAAACGGGTGTAGATGAAGCGTCGATGACAATTTTGAAAAATGACCATAACGAAATGGCTTCTGTAAATCTGTCTTTCCAAGCAAAAATGCCTAAAAAGGGAATTATTGCTTATGAAAAAGGATATATTACGATTGACGAGTATCCTAGAGCTGAACAAGCTGAAATTACCTATCGCACGGGGGAAACGCAAACCGTTGAAGCTGGAAACGCAAAAGATGCCTTAAATTATGAAGTACAAAATATGATAGACACTATTAAGGGAAATGAGAATACAACACTTCCACTGACAACTGACGTTATTCAAGTCTTAGATGAAATGCGTAGTTTTTGGGAAGCTCAATAAACCAAAGCTCCAGGAATTTCCCTGGGGTTTCTCGTATTTTCTTTTTGCTATTTATCCATTGTCTAGCACTGGAAAAAATACCTAAAATTGAGTAAAATATGTTTATAGGGAGGAGCACCAATACTATGCATATCGGTATCGGTCGGTTTAGGCTTGGAATGAGGACATTCAAAACTGCTTTATCTGTGGTAGTGTGTGTTTTGCTTTTTCATGTTCTTGGTCGGGATAATCCGTTGATCGCAACAATCGCAGCTGTTGTTTCTTTGCGGCAAGATATGACATCGACTGTTAGTATAGGAAAAGAACGTATTTTAGGTAATACAGTGGGCAGTGTTGCTGCTATGATTTATCTTGTGGTACAACACTTTTTCCCACACACATTGTTTTTACGGCTAGTCTTGTTACCTATATTAGTCGCTATAGTGGTTATTTTTCAAGATGGAATTGACAACAATTCTGGCATCATTACCGGTATTGCTACTTTTATCTTGATTACCTTAAGTACACCTCAAGCAGAATCAGTTATTGTAGCGCTCGATCGGATTGTTGATACCTTTATTGGCGTTGGCGTTGCTATCTTTTTAAATATTGTTATAAAGCCACCAGAAACAGAAGAACAAAGAGAAATAGAAAACGACTTAACAAAGTTAAAAGAACAAGAACAAGCGTTGCAAAATGAATTATCGCAAATACATGACAGAATAAAGGATGAGGAAAAAAAAGACAAGTGAAGCAAAAACTCACTTGTCTTTTTTATTGAATTTAAGCATGATATCTTTCTTGTCCATCCAAATAAGTAGCACTCAAGGTCATATCTGGATTTAAAACAATAAAGTCCGCAGCTCTACCTTTTTTAATTCTTCCACAGCTATCATCAATATTTGAGCTAATTGCTGGAACCAAGCTTCCCATTGTAATTGCCTGCTCTGGTGTGGCAATGTTCCAATCTACAACGTTTTTCACACCCTCTTTTAGCTTCAAAATACTTCCAGCTAAGTTTCCTTCTTTCATTCTAGCTGTACCATCTTTAACAACTACTGGAAATTCTCCTAGAATATAATCGCCGTCTGGCATTCCTCCAGCCATCATACAATCTGTAATTAAAGAAACACGATTATAGCCCATTTTTTGAATAAGCAATTCTGCTGCTTTAGGATGAACATGATAGCCATCGCAAATCAGTTCAGCATACACATCGTTTAATGTTAACAAGGCACCTACCATCCCAGGTTCACGATGATTCAAACCACTCATGCCATTATAAGCATGGACAAAAACATCAGCGCCTGCTTCAACCGCAGAAGATGCTTGTTGAAAAGTAGCACTACTGTGGCCCAAAGATACAACCACATCTTCATCACTGACTTGTTTAACGAAATCTTCTACACCATCTCTTTCGGGCGCAAGCGCGATCTTTTTAATAATACTTCCAGAAGCTTCTTGCCATTCATGAAAAGTATCAGTATCCGGATCACTAAAGTAAGCAGGATTTTGTGCGCCTTTGTGTTCTTCCGTAAAAAAAGGACCTTCAAAATAAATCCCTTGAATTTTAGCTCCTTTTTCGCTACCTTTTACCTCTCCTAACATTTTAGCTACATCTTTTAAATGTTTTCTACTTGAAGTTAAGGTTGTTGGTAAAAAGGAAGTCACGCCACAAGAAAGTAGCCCTTCTGAAATTTCATTCATTCCTTGTGCATCATTATCCATCACATCATGATTTTTGAAGCCGTGAATATGTGTATCAACTAAACCAGGTGCGATCCATTTACCACTTTGGTCAATAATATTTACTTTTTCGTCGGGAAGTGTTTTATAGTATTGTCCAAATTTTCCATCTACAATTTCTAAATAACCCTTATCTTCAACATGGGACGCGAAAAAAAACCTATCTGCTGCTAGAAATTCTCTCATTTTAATCTCTCCTCGTTTGCTTCTTTTCCTACAATTAACCTACGCTAATTTTATAGTAAAGTCAAGAATGGTCTACACCGTTTTTTCCCCATGAAATAATCCTTGCATCATAGAAAAAATAATAGTATAGTCTAGCAAGAGGATTTGGCAATGCTTAATTTGTCTGCCCTTAAAACAAGCCTAAAAGTATCATCCAGGTATTTTTACTTGACTCAACTAATTAGATAGGAGCCGATGATATGGTAGAAAATACAACAGTAACATTTGAGTGGGAAAACACCACCTTATCTGGTCAGGTTTCAAAAGAATATGAAAATTCATATTTAGTTGAAATTGACAACCCAACTAAAGAAATCGCTGATAGTTATAATGGCCGAATGGTTGTTAGTAAAAAAGCATGTAAAATCAAAGAAGACAATTAAAGGCAAAAATACTACGCTCACATACATCACTTTGGGTATATGAGCGTAGTATTTTTTATTTTTGCTTATAAGTAGCCAAGAACTCTTTCATTTTCTCTGTCGTTAATTTTAAATCATCTAAATTAGGCAGATAAACAATTCGGAAATGATCAGGCTGTTGCCAATTAAAACCACCGCCATGAACTAATAAAACATGATATTCGTGTAAAAAGTCCAATACAAACTGTTCATCATCCAAGATATTAAAACGCTTGGTATCAATTTTAGGAAAAATATAAAAAGCTGCTTTAGGCTTAACGGCTGAAAGGCCTTCTATACTATTAATCGCATTATAAATATACTCTCGTTGCTCATAAATTCGCCCACCAGGAAGTAGTAGTTCATCAACACTTTGATATCCGCCTAATGCTGTTTGGATAATTTGTTGTGATAAAACATTTGAACATAAACGCATAGACGAAAGCATATTTAAGCCTTCAATATAGTCTTTGATATGAGATTTGTCCCCACTGATTACCATCCAACCTACACGAAAACCAGCTACACGATGAGATTTCGACAAACCACTAAAGGTCACAATCGGACGATCCGGTGCTAAAGTTGCAATGGGAATATGTTTATATTCATCCATGACTAAACGATCATAAATTTCATCAGAAAAGATAATCAGATCAAATTCCCTAGCGATTTGAACAACGCCTTCTAAAACTTCCTTAGGATAAACTGCTCCTGTTGGATTGTTAGGATTGATCAAAACAATCGCTTTTGTTTTACTAGTTACTTTAGAACGAATATCATCTATATCCGGATTCCATTCACTGGCCTCATCACAGATATAATGAACGGGCTTTCCACCTGCTAAAGATACTGAAGCTGTCCACAAAGGATAATCTGGCATAGGTACAAGTACTTCGTCTCCATTATTACAAAGCCCTTGCATTGACATTGTAATCAGTTCACTAACACCGTTACCAGTATAGATGTCATTAATTGAAACTTCAGGAAAATCACGTAATTGACAGTACTGTTCAATCGCTTTTCTTGCTGAAAAAACACCCTTTGAATCAGAATACCCTTCTGATTCTCGTACATTCATAATTAAGTCGCGAACCACTTCATTCGGAGCTTCAAATCCAAAAGTCGCAGGATTACCAGTATTTAATTTTAAAATACTAACCCCTTCTTCTTGCATACGATCCGCTTCTTCTACCACCGGTCCTCTTACATCGTAACTGACACCTTCAAGTTTACCGGATTTTTCAAAATCTCTCATAAGCCTTCCTCTTTCCAGAAATCCTTTGTTTATAACAAAAGATAGAATAAGATTTCAAGACTATATTATAGCAAAAAACTTTTAAAAAACGTAGAAAGAAATCTTAATTTTGAAAAATTTATAATCCACAAATATAAGAAGCCATTATAAAACGAAGTATACTCAAAGCTCATTTCTATTTGTCAGGCGCCGCGCCGTCAATCATTTGTTTTTTTATTAGCTAAACTCTTATCTACCAAGACTTCTCCCTCGAGTTAGCATTTATAAAATAAAATTACTTTCACTTATACTAAAATAATTTAGCCTTGTCACTGTAACTAACTCGGCGATAAGAAGTCTGTTATCGCCTTGTTTTTTATGGTATGATGAAGAAAAAATACGAATAAGGGAATGAATTTCATGAAAGATATTAATCAAATTAAGCGAAAACATTCTCGTTTTCCTGCTTTCTCCGATGAGACAGGTGTTAAACTTCAATCTGAAAAAAATCATCCATCATTTTCAAATGATGAACCTTGGATCCTAACCGAGGATAATGATGCACCGCTAACGAAAACATTGTTGAAACAAAATAAGAAAAAAAGAGGGATCCGCCGTTCCAAAAAAGTTAGCCAAGAAAAAACCGGTCTGACTAAATATGAAGAAAATGAACTAAAAGAACATAAAAAGCATCTACCCGATTATTCTGCTAAGCATAATTCTTCTTTTGGAAGCACGTATACACACGCAACTGCAAAAAATGAAAGTCCGACTGATTCTTTGCAAAGAAAAAATAATCGAAGGTCCTATTTTGCTTCTAAATACGTGCCAGCGACAGAGGCCAACAATAAAAATGAACATAAGAAGTCAGAAAAAGAGCTTTTAAATTCGTTGAAAAAATCTCAAGAGGATTATTTGATGTTTGAGACTGATGATACTAATCTTAAGTCAAAAGATAACAGTGATGTGCGTATTCATAAGTATGATCAAAATGAGTTATCTAATAGAGAACAAACGAAGGCAAAAAATAAAAAGGCGGGTATACTTAATCGTTCACTCAAGGGTATGATTGAGGAAGATACAAATGATCTGAAAGAAAATGGATACTTTCGAGAAGGGTAAATGAATGAAAAAACGCTCATTTTTTATTTATTATTGACAAAAATATACATATTGATATAATAATTTTTGTCGATTGCGGATGTGTTGGAATTGGTAGACAAGCAAGATTAAGGATCTTGTGGGCATATCGCTCGTGTGGGTTCGAGTCCCACCATCCGCATTGTTTGGATAGAAGTAGCTAGACCTATGATGTCTAGCTACTTTTTTATCTATATTTAGTTTTATAGCCCTTTCTCCTATAAATTCTTTATACCAAAGTAGCTAGATTTCTGAATTTTAGAGTTAGTCTGCTAAAGTAGCTTTAGTTTTTTCGAAATCTTGAGCTAGTCTGGCAAAATAGCTTTAGTTTTCTTAAAATTTAGAGCTAGTCTGGCAAAGTAGTTCTAGTTTTCTTAAAATTTAGAGCTAGTCCGACAAAGTAGCTTTAGTTTTTCCGAAATCTTGAGTTAGTCTGGCAAAGTAGCTCTAGTTTTTCCGAAATCTTGAGTTAGTCTGGCAAAGTAGTTCTAGTTTTTCCGAAATCTTGAGTTAGTCTGACAAAGTAGCTCTAGTTTTTCCGAAATCTTGAGTTAGTTTGGCAAAGTAGTTCTAGTTTTTTAAATTCTAGAATCATTTTTTTAAGAAAAGTGGTGATCGACAATAATTCTTGTGGAAACAATATAAAAAAAGCTTTACAAAGGAAAATTCTCTCCCTTTGTAAAGCTTTTGTTTTAGGCAAATATTTTATCAATCTTTTGTACTTCTTCATCTGTCAATTGAACATTTAAGGTTTGTAAATTGCTATCTACTTGTTCTTCGCGTTTAGCACCAGGGATAATAGCATCGATAACATCTACCTGTAAGTAAAACGCCAATACAATATTGGCAACTGAGGTATTTTTTACTTCCGCTATTTCTTTCAGCTGATTTACTTTTTGGACGTTATCTTGGAACTTATCACCTTGAAAGTCTTCTTGGCCACCACGTAAATCTCCTTCAGGAAATGTTTCATTGCCGTTGTACTTACCAGTTAAAAGTCCTGATTGGAATGGGAAGTAAGGAACAAATGAAATGTTATTTTCCCGTAAGTAAGGGAATAGATCATTTTCCGGTTCACGATGCAATAGGTTATAATAACCTTCAAATACATCGACATCTCCGTTCTTATTAGCTTCTTTTAATTGATCCAGCGAAAAGTTAGAAACACCAATTGAACGAATCAAACCTTCATCTTTTAATTCTTTTAAAGCTTGAACTGCTTCATCCTTAGGCGTGTTTTCATCAGGAAAATGAATATAAAATAGATCGATATAATCTGTTTGCAGCCGTTTTAAAGATTTTCTTACACACTCTTTTAAGAATTCAGGTGAGTTATCAATATTTTCTCCGTTTTGTGCTCCTTTAGAAGCAATAACTAATTGGTCTCGATTACCTAACTCTTTAACAACTTCACCTATCAACTCTTCAGAGCGTCCTAGGCCATAAACGTAAGCTGTATCCAAAAAGTCAATGCCAGAATTAATGACATATTTTAGTAATTTTTTATTTTCCTCTTCATCTAAATTAGGATATAAATTGTGACCTCCAATTGCGTTAGCGCCAAAACCAATTGGATTAACATTTAAGCCGGAATTTCCTAGTGCTACTTTTGTTGCCATCTTTACATTCCTCCTCTTATTTATCATATAACCATCTTAAATCACAAACTTTCTTTTATCAAAAATTTAGATTAAATATTTATAGACGAAGGAATGATGAACAAGTTTTACTTTTTTGTTATAGCCCGATATTTTTCAATACTTTTCTTTTTTTGTTCACTCGTAATCAATAAATAACTATTTTCTTTTAAAGTTCGATCAGAAAAACGTTGATGAACTTCTTTAATCATAGCTGTGTCATCGGCAATAAAGGTTAAATTCCCATTTACTGTGGTAGGATAATTGCCGGGATTTATTAAAAGTGCTACATAGTTATCTTCAGAATAACGTAAGATTCCAAATAATTGTGGACCGTAGAAAAAGCAGACATCTCCTTTTGTTAATAAAGCATTTTTTTTACGAAAACTAATCCATTTTTGACAATCATCGTAAATATCTTGATTAATAGTATTCCAAGGAAAAAATTTCCGATTTTCTGGATCTTTACCACCAGTAAGCCCCGCTTCGTCCCCATAATAAATGCAAGGTACGCCAGGGAAAATAAACATCATAGCAAAAGCTAAATCAAGTTTTTGTAAATGATTTCCTAATTCAGATAAAATTCGTTCTGTATCATGTGTACCTATATTATTTAGGTTATTAAAAAATATATCTGCTGGATAATTTTCATATAGGACCATCAATGACTTGGCAACATCTTCTGGCGTTTTATTTTCATTCAACAAATCAATAACACTATTGCGCAGTGGATAATTCATGACACCTTGTAAATGGTCTCCTAGAATGTACTCTCGTCTATGATGGTATGAAATTTTGTTGGAAGCATCTTCCCAAACTTCTCCTAATAAAACTTTTTCTGGAAAATTTTCTAGATTTTTTCGAATCCCTTTAATAAATTCATCAGAAAGTTCATCTGCCACATCCAAGCGCCAACCATCAACACCTAACTGATTCCACTTCGACAAAACACTGTTAGTATTTCCGTAAATAAATGCTTGAAATCCAGGATCTTCTTTATTTACTTCTGGTAAATCCTTGATCCCCCACCAAGATGCATAATCATCTGGATAATCATAAAAAGTAAACCAAGAGTAATACGGACTATAACGATCGTTGTACGCGCCTTTGTCTTTTCCATAATTTCCGTTAACGTTAAAATAGCGACTATTCTGACCTACATGACTAAAAACACCATCTAAAATTAAACGCATATCGTTTTCATGTAAAGTATTTACCAATGTTTCAAAGTCTTCTTGTGTACCTAAAACTGGATCGATAGCAAAATAATCAGCTGTATCATAACGATGATTACTGCTTGCTTCAAATATAGGATTCAAATAAATGCCATTAACGCCTAATTCTTTCAGGTAAGGGATTTTTTGTAGAATACCTTTAAAATTTCCTCCAAAAAAATCCCAGCGTAAAATTTCGCCATCTGCATCTTTGACATATAACGGATCATCTTCTTCGGTAGCATAAATATAAGAATTTTTTTTGGGGGAGTTAATGATCTGATCAGGATTGCCATTGGCAAATCGATCAGGAAAAATTTGATAAAAGATTCCTTCACGATACCATTCTGGTGCTTTTTCCTCTTCTTTGTAGCAAGTGACCTGATAGTCCCAAACAGCTTCAGAGGAAGAGAACTTTTGCCCTTCCCCTCCCTTTTTTGTAGGTCCATAATATTCTGTCAAAGTTTTACCGTTCTCTTGGGTCTGTACCACAAAATGATAGTAATATAATCCAATCTGTTGGTTAAAGAAATATTCACAGGAAAATTGTGTTTCTTCCTTTTTTTTCATAGTAATTACCTTTTCTTCTTGGAAATCTTTATGAATAACCAAATAAACGGCCATGATTTTTTCAGCTATCACTTCAATGGTAAATGTCGCAACTTCGTTTTCTTTTACTGCACCAAAAGGTTTCTTATGGGTAATTTTCCAAGGATTAAAACGGATGACTGCCATTAGTTGTCCCCTCTTTTTCTGTATGAGCAAAAATTGGTTCAATCTGCCAGATATCTTCTGCATAAGCTTTAACTGTTTCATCTGCCGAAAAACCACCAGCATTTGCAATATTTGCTAAACTCTTTTTCTGCCATAAAACCGAATCTTTATAATCACGATTGATTTTTTCTTGCGCTTGAGCGTAATCTCGAAAATCTCGTAACAAAAAGTACTCGTCATTAAACTTCAATAAAGAATCAAAAATTTCTCGTCCCTCAATTTCAACATTTGGAATAGTGCCATCAACAAATGCGTTTAAAATTCTTTGCAGTTCTTCATCTTCGTCATAAATCTTTTGCGAAGAATAATCTTGCTTTTCATAGTAATCATATACCTCTTTTTCGGTTAAGCCAAAAATGTAGATATTTTTATCGCCAACAGCGTCCTTGATTTCTATATTTGCGCCATCCAGTGTAGCAAGAGTTATAGCGCCATTAAGCATCAATTTCATATTACTAGTCCCCGATGCTTCTTTGGAGGCCAATGAAATTTGTTCACTAACATCAGCTGCTGGAATAATTTTTTCAGCTAAAGAAACATTGTAATTTGATAGAAAGACTACTTTGATTTTATCTTGTATCTCAGGGTCGTTGTTAATCATATTCGCTGTTTCATTGATCGCTTTGATAATTGATTTAGCGTAAGTATAGCTGGGTGCTGCTTTAGCGCCAAAGATAAACACACGAGGTGTAATATCTATCTCTGGATTGTCTTTTATTTCGAAATATATCTTTAAAATATGAAGCAAGTTCATTAACTGACGTTTATAAGCATGAAGTCGTTTAATTTGTACATCAAATATTGCATCAGCTGATACCTCGATGCCCGTTGTCTTCAATATATATACAGCAAGTTCTTCTTTTTTCTTTCTTTTTGCGTCACGCAGTTTTTCTAAAGCTTTCTTATCGTTTTGATAATTCATTAATCGTTTTAAATCTTGTGGGTTTTTCCGCCAAGAATCACCGATCAATTCATCCATAACAGCTGACAAAGGCTCATTAGCTAGCTGCATCCAGCGACGCTCTGTAATACCATTTGTCTTATTATTAAAACGCTCAGGATAAATATTATAAAAATCACGTAAAACAATTGTCTTCAATAAATCAGAATGCATTTTCGCCACGCCATTGGTACTATGGCTACCGATAATTGCCAAGTGTGCCATATAGACTTGGTCATTTTGTAACAAACGGGTCCTTTGAATCAGATCTTGTGGATGAATGCCTTGCATAGACATAACATAACGACGGTCAATCTCTTCAATAATTTGATAAATTCTTGGCACAACCCGTTTCATCAGATAAATTGGCCATTTTTCTAAAGCTTCTGCCATAATTGTATGGTTGGTGTAGCTTAGCACTTTGACCGTGATATCCCAAGCAAACTCCCAGTTAATTCCATTTTCATCCATCAATATGCGCATTAACTCGGGGACACACATGGCAAGATGTGTGTCATTAATGTGAATAGCAATTTTTTCACTTAATGAATGCCAAGGAAGATTGAGCTTTTTATAATAACGAATGATACTTTGAAGCCCTGCTGATACAAAAAAGTATTCTTGTGCTAAGCGTACTAAACGACCGCTTTCCTGTGAATCATCAGGGTATAAAACAGCAGTCAAATCTTCAATTGTACGCCTTTCATCAAGGCTTTGATATTTAGCTTCTTCTGAAACAAGGATTTCTACACTCCACAAACGCATTGTATTTACAATTCCGTTTTGATAACCGATCATCCCTGTATCATAAGGCACTGCACGTACAGTAGTTTGATTTTCTTCGATAGCTTGTAGTTTGCCATTGGAAAGACGTTTCATATAAACATTACCGAATAAATGTACATCGCAAGCTTTACTTTCACGACGAATCTCCCAAACATTCCCTCTTTTTAACCATTCATCAGGAAGTTCGACTTGATAACCATCGACAAACTGCTGTTTAAACAATCCATAGTCGTAACGAATGCCATTCCCATTTCCAGGCAAACCACAAGAAGCGATCGAATCCATAAAGCATGAAGCAAGCCTTCCTAAACCACCGTTACCTAAAGCCATATCTCTTTCAACATCAGCTAATTCGTCCAGGTCAATATTGATATCAGCTAAGGTGGTTCTTACTTCTTCTAAAATCCCTAAATTTAATAAATTACTTTTTAGTAATTTTCCAGGCAAAAACTCAATCGAAAAATAATAAACTTGTTTTTGCTCTTCTACCAGATAGTTTTTCCACTAGTGGTGCATGAAACATTTTAAATTCACTCATTATGTTTCACACTATTTCCATCCATAAAAAAATCCTTTATACTGGTCTTGGATGACTTATCCAAGACCAATACAAAGGACAAACACATGGATAAGTATAAAACAATTTCAGCTTTTAATAAATGGTTTTCGAATATTATTTTAAAAAAATTACCTTTTTCTATTCGTGAGAAAATTTCTCAAGCCGACAAGTATCATAAAAAGTTTGATTTTGAACACTTTTTGAAAGTGTTTCTCTATGGCATCGACAATGAGTGCGAAAGTTTACGTGAAATAGATACAGCGTTTGTTTCCCCTGATCTACAACAGACCATGGCGTTAGATGCCATTAGTCATTCGCAGCTTTCCCGTGAGCTCGCCCAGATGGACGACGAAATTTTGTGGGCGATTTTCGCACAGTTACTGGAAAAAGCACGGTCAAAAATACCGGTGACCAAACGAAACGCACTCTATCTCGTGGATTCTTCCACTTTTTCGTTAAATACCACTCGGTACCCTTGGGCAGACTTTCGCTCAACCAAAGCGGGGATCAAGCTTCACTTAAAACTCTGTTTTATGGATAAAGAGCACTTGTATCCGGATCAGTTTGAAGTCACGAATGCGGTAGAACATGATGACAATCACTTAGAAGTTTTTGTCAATCAACCGGAAGCGACCTATATCTTTGATCGTGGCTATATTGATTACGAGCGACTGGACGAGATGGAAGCTGACGGCTACTTTTTCGTCACAAGAGTGAAGAAAAATGCCAAAGTTCATGTCCTAGAAACTTATGAACCTTCTCAGAGTAAAAACATTTTGCGTGACCAAATGGTAGTGTTAGGCACTCAGGTTTATTTCACTTCCCCGTTTCGCTTGGTCACGATTCAGGATGAAAAAGGAAAACAATTACGCTTTGTCACCAACCGTTTTGATGTGACCGCCCAAGAAGTGGCCGACATGTACAAAGCGAGATGGCAAATTGAACTATTTTTTAAGCATATCAAGCAACATATGACGATTAAAAAGCTATTTTCATACAGTGAAAAAGGGGTAAGCAATCAAATCATTCTCGCCATGATTGCCAGTCTATTGACGTATTTACTCAAAGTAGAGACAGGAAGTAAGAAATCCCCGTTCCAAATCAAGCGCCTATTAAAACATCTGCTTTTTCAACCTTTTGAAGAATTGTGGGTATTACTCGTTCCTACGTGACGAAATAGCATTTGTCGTCGTTGCAACAGTATTCAGATAAATAATGAAAAAATTTTTTCTGGAAAAGTCATCCCTTGCGTAAGCATTTGATTTTTTTGTCATTTTTTAGAAAAAGTTAACATCTGAATATTCTGATTATATTAATGCACCACTAGTGAGTTTTAATAATAAAAATATCGGCGCACAGATTTACCTCACTCTGAGTTGTCGCATCTTTAGCAAAAGTCTTCTCACTAATCGTATGCTCATCATCTAATGTAAGTAAAATGTCATCACTATTTGTTTTTTCTAGATCTATTTTTTTATAAACGACTGTCATATCGCAATTTCGTGCTTGATGAATATGCAGAAGTGTTTTTAAATCAATATTACATAAAATTTTACTTCCCATATAAACAGCGTATTCTGATTTTGATTTGCGTAGATAGTCAATTAAAACATCATAATAACTGCTATTATTATCATCTTGACGAACGAAGTTTTGATAAGTATGGATAAAAAAGCGGTTTTGGATACCATCTAAATTCCACTCTTTTCCACCACCTACATGGTCAAAAACCGATTGCGTTTCCCCTTCATTAAATACCATAAAAAGTGATTTTATGTTTGCGTTGGCAATATTTGATAAGTTAAAGTCAATTAAACGATATTTACCATCAAAAGGCAAGGTGGCTAACGGACGATTTTTTATTAAAGGCATTAATTCTTTATATCTATGCAAATTACCTACCAAAGCACACATCTTATTAGTCTTCATCCATGGTCACCCCAATCACTTCATTATAGCCCAGTACTTCTATCTCATCAGTACCATCGATCACAGCATTATCACCGATAATTGCATTTTCGCCGATAATCGCTCGTTTAACGATCACGTTTTTACCGATAGTCGCCCCTGACATAATGACACTGTCAGATACACTAGCGCCATCTTTTATTTGCACATCGTCAGATAAGACACTATGTTTTACATCTCCAGCAACATAACATCCATCTGAAATCAACGAATCTTTAGCTGACCCCATTTCCGTGATAAAGTGAGGCGGGGAAATATGGTTTTTAGAATAAACACGCCATCCTTTATCTCGGATATCTAGTTCCATCTCCGGATCTAAAAATTCCATATTCGCTTCCCATAAAGACTCAATTGTTCCCACATCTTTCCAATAGCCATCAAAACGATAAGCGATCACGTTTTCTCCGCTATCAAGATAAGCAGGGATCACATGTTTACCAAAATCACTCATCGTACTATCTTTGGCAAAACCAGTACGTAAAATACTCCGTAGTCTTCCCCAGTTAAAAATATAGATCCCCATTGAAGCTAAATTACTCTTAGGATTTTCCGGTTTTTCTTCAAATTCGATAATCCGTCCATTTTCATCTGTATTCATAATGCCAAATCTAGAAGCATCTTTAAATGGCACTTCAATAACAGCTACTGAAAGGGACGCCCTTTTTTCTTTATGGTTTTCCAGCATCGCTTCATAGTCCATCTTATAAATATGATCACCTGATAAAATTAAAACATATTGAGGATCTAGTTGATCAATATATTCCATATTTTGATAAATCGCATGCGCTGTTCCTTCAAACCACTTACTTCCTTCTGAACTTGAATAAGGTTGTAAAATTGTCGCTCCTGAATCAATTCCATCCAAGCCCCAACTGGCACCATTTCCAATATGGGCATTTAATTCTAAGGGTTGGTATTGCGTAACAACACCTACATTGTTAATTCCCGAATTAGCGCAATTACTCAATGTAAAATCAATAATCCGATAACGTCCACCAAAGGGAACTGCAGGCTTAGCCATATTTTTGGTTAATTTTCCTAATCGTGTTCCTTGTCCACCTGCTAATATCATAGCTACTGTCTCTGTTTTCATGATTACGGTGAAAACACCTTTCCTCCTCTCAATAATCCTACTTCTTTTCTTATTTCATTTGAATTTCCTCAGGTTTAATAATAAGTGCACCTAAAGCGGGTAAAACCGTCTGTATCTGCTGATTAAACTGTTTAAATGGCTGATCAATACTTTGACAGCGACTATTATTTTTAGTCCAAGTACCACCAAATTCAATTTTTTCTGTATTCAATACTTCTTGATAACTTCCTGGATAAGGAACACCGATCGCAAAATCTTGTCTTTCTACAGGCGTTAGATTTAGCGCTATAATAAGAAAATCCCTTTTGGTTTTTGATTTACGTATAAAAGTCAATACACTCTCTGCGGTATTATCAGCATCAATTAATTCTACAGTTTCCGCTGTATCCTCTAATTCCCATAGGCTACGCTCATCTTTATACAAGGAATTTAGTTTAGCAGTAAAATGTTGCATTTTATTATTCAGTTCATCTTCCAGATCCACCCATTCCAAACCTTCATTATATTTCCACTCGAGAAACTGACCCCATTCACTTCCCATAAAGAGGATTTTTTTGCCCGGATGTGTCATCATAAAAGTATACATATTTCGTAATTGAGCAAATTGTTTATAACGATCGCCCCACATTTTATGCATTAAACTTTTTTTACCATGAACAACTTCATCATGAGAAAAAGGAAGAATGTAATGTTCATTCATCATATACATGAAAGAAAAGGTCAATAAATGGAAATTATCTTTACGGAAAACAGGATCCATTTCATAAAAACGTAGTACATCATTCATCCAACCCATATTCCATTTATAATCAAAGCCCAATGCGCCACTTTCAATCATACCGGTAATTTGGGTTTCCGAGCTGCTTTCTTCAGCCATCATAACAGTTTGTGGAAAGGCAAGTTTAATGACAGCATTAAGTTTTTGTAGAAAATAGAAGCCTTCAAAATTTCGATTGCCTCCTTCATGATTAGGCTGCCATGGACCTTCGTCATAATCTAAATACAACATGCTAGTAACGGCATCCACACGCATACCATCAAGATGGTAAACATCTAGCCAAAATAATGCACTTGAAATCAAGAAACTCTGTACCTGTGGTTTACCAAGATCAAAACAAATGGTTCCCCAACGAATGTTATGCGCTCGGTTTGGATCTTCATACTCAAAAGTTGGTGTTCCATCATAATAAGGTAATGTATCCTCATTAACACAAAAATGAGCAGGCACCCAATCCACAAATACACCAATATTATTCTTATGACAAGAATCTACAAAATCACGAAACTCAACTGGTGTACCATAATAAGAAGATAATGCAAAAAAACCTGTTAATTGGTAACCCCAAGAGGCGCCAAGAAGGTGTTCCATCAACGGGAGAAATTCAATATGTGTATAGTCCATTTCCTTAACATAAGGAATGAGCTCTTCTTCTAACTCTTTAAAAGTATAAGGCTGCCCACTTTCATCATGCTTCCAAGAGCTAGCATGAACTTCGTAAATATTCATAGGGCGTTTCAATGTTTGTGTCTTTTTTTGACGACCACGCCATAAATTATCATGCCATTTTTTTTCAGGAATAGTATAAATGACTGCTGCTGTTCCAGGTCTTTCTTCAAAACGAACCGCAAAAGGGTCAATTTTCATAATTTTACGACCATTTGCTTGTTGAACTAAAAATTTATACAATTGTCCTTCTTCCGCCAAGGAAGTTGCAAGCTCCCATACGCCTGATTTTTCTCTTTTTTCCATGGGCAAAGACTCATCCCAGTCATTAAAATCTCCTATCAAATATACTTGCTGGGCATGAGGCGCCCATACTCGAAAAACGTATCCGTTTTCATTTTTGTGAACACCTAAAAAATGTTGAACATAAAAGTTTTCTCCCGTTAAAAAACGTTGTTCAGCTTCTAAGACTTCTTTACTTGATTCAAGCATATCAACCCTCCTTTAAAAAATAACGAAAAAATACCTACTAAAAACAAGTGCGTTTATTTAGCATAATTTGAACTTTTGTTTCTATGTCTATTATATCATAATCACAATTTTTTCAAATGAATTTTTTTATTATTCTAAAAATTAACAAAATTAAAAAAGTTTTTTAAATTACGTCGATAAAAATGACATTTACGAAAGCATTTTCAAAATATATGAAATAAAACTTTAGCTTTATCCCCGATTCTTTTTCAAAATTTTTATAAATAAATACGATAAAATCAGTAATTTTCATTATATGCAGAAAAATTTTATTTTTAACAAATTTAGCTTCTTTCATTTTTTTCATAAAGTATAAAAGAACCATTCTGAATTTTCTTTAAAACAAATATTTTCTAAAGGGAAAAATAACTGGGAAAATACAATAAAAAAGTTTTTCAGTCAGATTAAATAGCGTGGTATAAAATAATTAAAAAACGTCTTAAAATAAAAGCATTCACTTTATATTTTAAGACGTTTTAATTTAAATTTTATTGAAAGCTTTCTGTTAAAGGAGGCACAACTTGTTTTTTACGAGATACAACACCTTTTAGAAATGCTCTATGGTTATTTAGAGTAACATTAAATGCTTTTTCAATCTTTTCTATAGGATCCCCCACAACAAGTAGTTCTGAATCGCTATCTAAAATATTAGTAACAAGCAAAACGAATAAATCATAGTTGTTTTCTTTATTTGCTTTTTCCATAGCTTGTTCAAGTTCAGTTTGACGCTTGAAAACTTCTTCTAAGTCTACAGTATTTACCTGTGCAATACGTACATTTTTATCGCTCATTGGAAAGCTTTTAGCGTCCATATCCATTAACTCTTCGGCTGATTTGTTTGTAAGATTAGTTCCTGCTTTAAGCATTTCCAAACCATAAGTATCAGTATCCACTTCGGCAATATTTGCTAATTCTTTAGCAGCATCGATATCCTCTTGTGTGCATGTTGGTGATTTAAACAATAAGGTATCAGAGATAATGGCTGACAGCATAATACCAGCAACTGCTTTTGTTGGTGCTAAACCAGCTTCTTTATATAACTTCAAAATAATAGTACTAGTACATCCTACAGGTTCAGCGCGATAGTATAGTGGATCAGCTGTTTGGAAATTGGATATACGATGGTGATCGATCACTGATAAGATTTTAATATCTTCAATATCAGCTACACTTTGTTGAAATTCATTATGATCAACAAGCATTACATCATTTGTTTGATCGCCAGCTTTAGCAATCACTCTAGGTGCTTGAAGATTAAAATAATCCAAAGCAAACTGCGTTTCTTCTCCAACTTTTCCTAAAGCAACAGCTTCAGTATCTTGTCCTTTTTGTTTTTGTAATTCAGAAAAAGCAATAGCCGCCCCAATCGCATCTGTGTCAGGATTTTGGTGACCAAAAACTAAAATCTTTGCCATAACTTTCACTCCAATCTTTCAATTCAATAATAATGATAGCAAAAACTTCTAAAAATTTCCATGATTTTCACAAACAGAAGTAAAACAAGGAAATGTTAATCCATTATTTGTTTGAGTTAGTAAAATATTTTCCACTGATCTTTAAGCTATTCCTTCTTAGTGACTCTTCTAAAATGAGAAAAACACTGAAAAAATGTTTTCAGTGTTTCTTCTTTATCTTGTTTGATATCCAGTGTATTGGTCCACTTGAAGAATTTTTTTCGCATTTTCCACCCGGTCTTGTCCTGGAGGTTCGATTCCTTCTAGTGGATATTTTAGATTTAATTCATCCCATTTATAGCGACCCATCGTATGATAAGGTAAAATTTCAACTTTATCCACATTATTTAAAGACTGAATGAATTCATTTAAACGATCCAAAAACTCATCATAGTCACTACGAAATGGCACTAACACATGACGAACCCAAACAGGTTTACCAATTTCTGATAGATATTGAGCCATCTCCAAAATATTTTCGTTCCCATGTTTAGTTAATTTTTTATGTTGAACGGTATCAATATGTTTGATATCAAACAATAATAGATCCGTGTAGTTCATTAATTCCTCAAACTTACTAAAAAAAGGCTCTTTTCTGGTAAAAGGATTCCCACAAGTATCCAGTGTAGTATTTATCCCTTTATCCTTAGCTTTTTTAAATAAGTCAATTAAGAAATCTATTTGTAATAAAGGTTCACCACCACTTACAGTAATTCCCCCTTTTTCACCCCAGTAAGCACGATAATTTAACGCTTCATCAAGCACATCGTCGGCAGTACGCATTTGTGCTTTTTTGGAATTAATATTCCAAGTATCAGGGTTATGGCAAAATTGGCAGCGCATACGACAACCTTGCGCAAAGATAACAAAACGAACGCCCGGTCCGTCTACTGTACCAAAATTTTCTGTAGAATGGATTCGACCCATAATTGGATCTGTCATAAAAATCCCTCTTTCATTAGAAAAGCAAAACAACAACTAGTTAAGTGTTTATTTGCTGTAATTTATAAAATCGGTGGTTATTTAAGCATGGCTAGCTTTTTAACCATTATTTAAAAAGAGGGCAACAAGAGCCTTGTCACCCTCAAAAAGCTTCTTTACATTCTATCGTGAGCTGTTCTTGAAATCACGTCATTTTGTTGTTCGCGTGTTAGATCACGGAATTTAACAGCGTAACCCGAAACACGAATCGTTAGGTTAGGATATTTTTCTGGATGTTCTTGCGCATCAAGCAATAGATCGTTGGAGAATACATTAACATTGATATGATAAGCACCTTTATCAAAGTAACCATCCAAAACATTTGTCAAATTGTTAATGCGAGTATCTTCATCTTTACCCAAACCTGTTGGATTAATTGTTTGCGTATTTGAAATACCATCCATAGCATTTTCATAGTTCAAACGAGCTGTTGAGTTTAATGAAGCTAATAAGCCGTTCTTTTCACCCAAGTATTGGCCATCTTGATAAGATGGGTTTGCACCTGGAGCTAATGGTTTTCCAGCACGACGTCCATCTGGTGTATTACCGGTTGCTTTACCATAAACAACATTGGAAGTAATCGTTAATAACGATGTTGTTGGTGTCGAATCACGATAAGTGTGTTGACGTTTAATTTGAGTAATGAAGTACTCTACAATCCAGTTAGCCATATCGTCAGCTTCTTTATTATCGTTACCATAAGTTGGAAATTCATTTTGCGGTGCGTAGTCTACAGCTAATCCTGTTTCATCACGGATAACTTTTACATTACCGTATTTAATTGCCATAATACTATCAGCTGCATGTGAAATCCCTGCAATACCTGTAGCAAAAGTACGTTTCAAATTGGTATCCATCAAAGCAAGTTGCGCTGCTTCATAAGAATATTTATCGTGCATATAATGGATAACATTCAATGTGTTTACATAAAGCTCAGCTAGCCAATCTAACATGTCTTTATATTTATCCATAAAGTCGTCATAATCAATGGTATCTCCTGTGATTGGACGATATTTAGGACCCACTTGTTTTTTCGTTTTTTCATCGACACCACCATTGATCGCATAAAGTGCTGCTTTACATAAGTTAGCACGCGCACCAAAGAATTGCATATCTTTACCAGTTACCGTTGCCGATACACAACAAGCGATCGAAACGTCATCTGACCCCCAGTTTGCACGTAAAAGATCATCATTTTCAAATTGAATCGAAGAGCTTTCTCTGGCCATTTTTGCCGCAAAAGTTCTAAATCCTTTAGGCAAGTGTGAGGAATATAAAACCGTCATATTTGGTTCTGGGGCTGGCCCCATATTGGATAAGGTATGCAACAGACGGAAATCATTTTTTGTTACAAGCGAGCGACCATCAATACCCATTCCAGCCAATGATAATGTGGCCCAAATTGGAAAACTGGAAAACAATTCATTATATTCAGGTGTGCGAGCAAATTTTACCATACGAAGTTTCAATACTAATTGATCGATTAATTCTTGTGCTTGAGCTTCTGTAATTACACCTTCATCCAAATCACGTTGGATATAGATGTCTAAGAATGCCGAAACCCGGCCAAAGGACATAGCAGCACCATTTTGTGATTTAATAGCACCTAGATAGCCAAAGTATAACCATTGAATAGCTTCTTGCGCATTAGCTGCCGGGCGTGAAATATCAAAACCATAAGAAGCAGCCATTGTTTTCAAATCATTTAAAGCACGTAATTGTTCAGTAACTTCTTCTCTTAAACGAATAACGTCATCTGTCATGGTACGATAGCCAGTATTTGCTAAGTCATCTTGTTTACGTTCGATTAAATAATCGATCCCATATAAAGCGATACGACGATAATCACCGATGATACGACCACGACCATAAGCATCAGGTAAACCTGTAATGATTTTGTTTGAACGAGCTCGACGCATTTCCGGCGTATAAGCATCAAACACACCTTGGTTATGCGTCTTGCTCCAGTCGGTGAAGATCTTGTTCATGTCTTCGTCTACTTCATAACCATTACTTTTTAAAGCATTATTTGCCATTTTAATGCCACCAAATGGTTGGAAAGCTTGCTTTAATGGTTTATCAGTTTGTAGTCCAACGATTTTTTCTTCATCTTTAATTAAATAACCTGGTCCATGAGAAGTAACTGTCGATGGAATATCATTATCCATATCATAAACACCATTGTGATCATGTTCTACATCAAACAATTCTTGCAACTTCGACCATAATTTGTCAGTACTTTCAGCGATAGGTTCTAAAAATTCATCATTTCCACGATATTCAGTATAATTTTCTTGGATAAAATCACGAGTGTTTACTTCGTGGCGCCAAGTTTCTCCTTTGAAACCCTGCCAAGCAGCCGCATTTACTTTTTCAATATCTTTTGTTACAGATGCCATATATTGCTCCTCCTTAATTTCTGTTCCAAAATGTAACAGCTTTACTGTGAACAGTATAACACATAGTGAGTTTTTTGCAAGCCATTACAAGCAATTATATTAACAAAAAATCACATAAAATGAATTATATGCATAAAATAAACTATAATATCAACAATTTTACTTGTGACAAATAAATCAAATTAAATTTTTAATAATTGTAAAATAGTGAACAAACTCAGCAATTTTTTCTCTCTGTACTGCTACAGATACAGAAAATTATAATAGGTAATGTAACAGTTTTGACAAAAAAGGGTCTATAATATTTAGTGTTGTTACTAAAAAAATTAGTAATAACACTAATTTTTTATATAACAAAAAAGCATTTGTTTCCTTTATAATTAAGTTGGACACCAAAATAAAAGGAGAAAACAAATGCTTCAATACAAAGATATCAAAATTAAAGATCAAAATCTAGATGTAGGCCTTAAAAACTTACTCAATATTAAGGACCCTCACATCTTTTTTTCCGCTCAAGCAGTTCAAAAAGAACCCATTCATCATCGAATGACGAATGTCTTTTACGGTGTCCTTACCTACACCCCGAAAGCTTGCGAATGTTGTGGCCTCATAAATGAAGAGAATCTTCTTATTAAACATTCGCCAAAGGCTTCGGATATTCAATTAATTCCTTATCAGGAAGTGCCCAGCGTTTTACGCTTATTTAAGCAACGATTTTATTGTAAATCCTGTCATCATACTTTTAGTGCCAGGACCTATTATATCGCCAAAGACTGTTATATTTCGCAAGCCTTGAAGTTTGCCATTGCGATAGACTTGAAGAAAAAACTATCGATGAAAGATATTGCTTTACGCTATGGGGTCTCATTTAAAACCGTGGAACGCGTATTGGATACCTTCTATCAAGGACTTAAATTCAATCCCAACCATTTACCGAAACATTTGTTAATCGATGAATTCAAAGGCACGAAGGACTGTGAAGGAGCCATGTGTTTTATCTTCAGTGACGCTCAGACAGGAAAAATTATCGATATCTTGGACGATCGCCGCAATTTCAAACTGATTGCTTACTTTCAACGATTTACTCAACAAGCGCGGAAAAGAGTCCAACATGTGGTTATGGATATGAATTCGGCTTATGGAAAAATGATCCCTCAAGTATTTCCGAAGGCCAAGATTCTTGTGGATCATTTCCACATTATCCAACAGATTTCTCGAGCTTTTAACCAGCAGCGGATTCGGTCGATGAACCAGCTGGACAAAAAGAGCGCCCAACAAATGAAGGATTATCGCAAATTAAAAAAATACTGGAAACAGCTCCAAAAAAAGCATAAAAACTTGGGGTACGACCATTTGAAACAGTTCCCTCTTTTTCGCCAAAAATATGTGACGGAATCGGAAGTTGTAGATTACTTATTAACCATTGATCCCGTGCTTAAGGCTTCTTATGATGTTTATCAAGATCTGCTTGACGCTTTTGAAAACGGCAAAGCGCAACCATTTTTCGCTATCATTGATCAACTGTCGCCTTTATTAGAAGAACCCTTTAAAAAATCCTTACGTCACCTCCAAAAGTACCGTAAAGAAATTACCTTATCTTTTACTCAACCGTATTCCAACGGCAAACTTGAAGGGAAAAACAACTTGATTAAAGTAATTCAACGGATTGCCTTTGGCTTTCGTTCTTTTAATCATCTACGTAAGCGAGTGCTTATTCAACAAGGGCTTCTTGAGATCTTATAAAATAACAAAAAAAGAAGAACCGAAGTCCTTCTTTTTATAAAGGTTTTGCTTAAACAACACTATTTGACAAAGAGCCACAAAAAAGGGATAAATCTAAAAATTTAGATTTATCCCTTTCATTACTGCTTTATTCAGATTGATATTCAAACTTTTCTTTTACTTCTAATACCTTGCCGCCTTGTTTCTCATCTATTGCAAAAGAACCATTTGAAGTACGATCACTGATTGGATATTGATTACTTTCAATTTCTACTTGTTGTCCTTTTTCATTTGTAAGAAGTAAAGTTTTTTCTTGACCATCGCCCATATAAATAATGCGATGAGGATTTTTCTTAAGCTCTCTTAAAATCATCACGCCACGCTTGGCACGACTTAACTGCGTTAACTCTTGTGCTAGCATACGTTTTATGGCACCTCGTTGGGAGACAATAATCACTGGATTATCTCCGTTACTGTAAACTAGCATACCGCTTGTCACTTCATCATCTGTCTTAAGATTAATCGCTTTGACGCCACTTGCCTTAGAGCCAACAACAGGAACTTCAGTTAATGAATAACGAAGCCCCATTCCCTTATAGCTTGCTAAAAAGACATCCAATTCTTCCTTACTGTCAATCAAGTACACACTAACCAATTCATCGCTATCATCTTTAAATTTCATAGCTGTCGTTGCCCGACTTTTATAGGTACGCCACGGGCTAAATTCATCCATGTGCGTTTGTTTGATCATACCCTTTTGCGTCATGAATACAAAATTTTTACTTGGATCTAATTCGTTAAAACTGTACACAGCCAAAATCACTTCATCCGAGCTAAAATTCAACAAATTTTGTGAAAGATGTTCGCCTGTTTCTTTCCATTTCAAATCTGGCAACTCAAAGACAGGACGATAGATCATATTTCCCTTATTTGTTACTAACAACAAATGGTCTAAAGTGTTTAATTGCTGGCAAAATACCACTTCATCGCTATCTTTCATACCAAGCTCTTCTGGTCTAGACGCATTATAAGAACGTAGACTACTTCTTTTTACATAACCCTCTTGGGTAATAGCTGTCATCACTTCTTCTGAAGGAACGAGAACCTCTGTTTCAATTTTGATCTCTTCAATCTCTTCTTCAATTTGTGTCAAACGAGCATTGCTGAATTGTTTTTTCACTTCACGTAGCTCTTTTTTGATGACCTTCATTAATTCCGTACTATCGCTTAATATTTTTTGTAATTCAGCAATATAAGCTGCTAATTCTTCAGCTTCATTTTCTAGCTCAGTAATATCAGTATTTGTTAAACGGTACAATTGTAAATTAACGATAGCTTCTGCTTGTGCTTGAGTAAATTGATGCTGAATAACTAAATTATTTTTCGCGTCCTTTTTATCCTTACTAGCACGTATGGTCGCAATTACTTGATCAAGTATTGATAAAGCCTTCATCAAGCCATCCACAATATGTTGTCTTTTTTGCGCTTTATTTAACTCAAATTGACTCCGTTTTAAAACAACGTCACGTCGATGATTAACATAACTTTCTAAAATATGTTTTAAGTTAACTTGTTGTGGCCGCATGCTGTCAATGGCTACCATATTGAAACTATAATTCACTTGAAGCTCAGTATTTTTAAATAAGTAATTTAATACACCTTGAGCGTTGACATCTTTTTTTAATTCAATCACCATACGCAAACCTGTCCGATCGGTTTCATCACGTACTTCAGCAATACCCTCGATTTTTTTAGCTAAACGTATCTCATCGATTTTTTTAACCAAAGTGGCTTTATTGACTTCATATGGAATTTCTGTAACCACAATCTGCTGTTTGCCGCCACGCAAATTTTCGATCTCGGTTTTAGAACGTAAAATAACTTTTCCTTTGCCCGTTTCATAAGCTTTTTTGATTTCTTCTTTTCCTTGAAGAATTCCCCCCGTAGGAAAATCGGGACCAGGGATAAATTCCATTAATTTATCCAAAGAAGCATTGGGATGATCGATTAAATATATTGTTCCCTCTATAACTTCTGCTAGATTATGAGTAGGGATTTCAGTAGCGTAACCGGCAGATATTCCAGTAGAACCATTGATTAGCAAGTTTGGAAACTTAGCTGGTAGCACAGTAGGTTCTTCTTCTGTATCATCAAAATTTAACACCATATCTACGGTGTCTTTTTCAATATCACTTAACATTTGTCCACTCAATTTTGATAAACGAGCTTCTGTATAACGCATTGCAGCAGGTGGATCACCATCCATACTCCCATTGTTGCCATGCATTTCAACTAAAACTTCACGTAACTTCCAATCTTGGCTCATCCGAACCATAGCTTCATAAATACTACTATCACCATGAGGATGATAATTTCCCATAACATTTCCAACAGATTTAGCAGATTTCCGGAAGCTCTTATCATAAGTATTCCCATCATTATTCATTGAAAATAAAATACGACGTTGTACAGGTTTTAACCCGTCACGAATGTCAGGTAAAGCCCGTTCTTGAATGATATATTTCGAATAGCGTCCGAAACGATCGCCCATTACTTCTTCTAATGTCAATTCTTGAATCTGACTATTTTGTTCCAAAAATTCACCTTCTATTTATCAAATAATTTCTTTGTCTAAAGAGAGTCTTCTTGTAAGGACGTATTTTTTTCTTCTGTAGATTCTGCAGTTTCCAAAATACTACCATCTTCTTCTAAGCTAAATTGCACATTTGATTCGATCCATTTTCTTCTAGGGGCAACCTTATCTCCCATCAAAGTCGTCACACGACGTTCTGCTTGAGCAGCATCATCAATTCTAACACGGACTAATGTTCTATGTTTTGGATCCATTGTAGTTTCCCACAATTGTTCAGCATTCATTTCTCCTAGACCTTTATAACGTTGCAATGTATAACCTTTGCCCATACCTTTAGTGATAACTTCAAGCTCTTCATCTGTCCAAGCATACTTATCCTCTTGTTTTTTTCCACTACCCTTAGTTACCTTATAAAAAGGAGGTAAAGCAATATAAACTCTGCCTTGTTCTACTAAAGGTTTCATATAGCGATAGAAAAAGGTAAGAAGTAGCACTTGAATATGCGCACCATCGGTATCTGCGTCTGTCATAATGATTATTTTATCGTAATTACAATCTTCTAAGCTAAATTCAGGACCAACACCGGCACCGATTGTATAAATCATGGTATTAATCTCTTCGTTTTTTAGGATATCTTGCATATTTGCTTTTTCGGTATTGATTACTTTTCCTCGTAAAGGTAGAATTGCTTGAAATTTACGATCACGTCCTTGCTTTGCCGAACCACCTGCGGAATCTCCTTCAACCAAATATAATTCATTTTTTTCTGGATTTTTAGATTGCGCTGGTGTTAGTTTTCCGGAAAGCAATGACTCTCCTTTCTTGCGTTTTTTGCCATTTCTGCTTTCTTCGCGTGCTTTTCTAGCAGCTTCACGCGCCAAACGTGCTTTACTCGCTTTACGAACAAGCATCTGACTCATATCGCTATTTTCCTGTAGATAAAAAATCAGCTGTTCACCGATCACATTATCAACTGCTGTTCTAGCCGCTGGTGTACCCAATTTTTCCTTGGTTTGTCCTTCAAATTGTAATAAGCTTTCTGGAATTCTCACTGACAAAATAGCAGCCAGTCCTTCGCGAAAATCGCTACCTTCTAAATTTTTATCCTTATCTTTTAATAAACCGACTTTACGAGCATACTCATTAAATGATTTCGTCAAGGAAGCCTTCATTCCCGCTTCATGAGTACCGCCATCTTTCGTCCGTACATTATTGACAAAAGAAAGGATATTTTCTGAATAGCCATCATTATATTGAAAAGCAAATTCTACTTCAATACCATCTTTTTCTCCTGAAAAATAGGCAACAGGTGTCAAAGTATCTTTTTCTTCATTTAAATAATCAACGAATTCTTTGATCCCTTCTTCATAAAGAAAAGATTCCTCTACTTTTTCTTCCCCACGTAAATCCGTTAAGTTAATTTCAACTCCCATTAGTAAGAAAGCAGACTCACGTAAACGTTCAGCCAACATATCATAAGAAATTTTGGCCCCTGAAAAAATTGTAGGATCTGGTAGAAAATGTACCGTTGTACGATTTGCTTCTTTCGTTTTTCCTATTTTTTCCAACGTACCTTCAGGTTTTCCACCATTTTTAAATACTTCTTTATATTGAATGCCATCACGAACAATAGTAACTTCTAACCAGCTAGAAAGAGCATTTACCACACTGGCACCTACACCATGTAATCCGCCAGAAGTTTTATACCCTCCTGCTTGTCCAAACTTTCCTCCAGCATGCAATACAGTAAAAATAACCTCGACAGTAGGTATCCCCGATGAGTGCATTCCTACTGGCATACCGCGCCCATAATCAGTTACTTGAACACTGTTATCTTCACAAATAGTAACATCAATCGTGTTGCCATAACCTGAAAGCGCCTCGTCTACTGCATTATCCACAATTTCATACACCAAATGATGTAAGCCGCGCTGATCCGTGGAGCCGATATACATCCCAGGACGTTTTCTTACTGCTTCCAACCCTTCTAATACTTGAATAGAAGCATCGTTATATTCATTGGTTTTTTTTGCCAAAGTCAACGCTCCTTGCTAACATTATTTTCTTTGTTTAATTTTTATTAATTAAATCATATACATGAACATACTATATCATACGCTAAAAAGCACATAAAAAAAAGAAGAAAAACCCCTAGATGAAGTTTTTCTTAAAAAGATCGTTTTAAGTTATAGTAAAATATTACCTATACAATGATGATAAAAATCATTGAACAATAGCTAAACGTTCATCAATTTTGATCCATTTTTCCTAACTCAATTTTAATGCAACGATCCATAACAATATCATTACGACCCGCATCTTGTAGTTTCTGCGCTGCTTCTTCACTTTCGATACCTAACTGTGCCCAAAAAACTTTTGCATCCGTTTCTAAAAAATCATCAGCAACATCAGTTAAAAATTCACTACGACGGAAAATATCTACAATGTCAATGGGTTCTTTTATATCTTGCAAACGAGCATAAACAGTTTCACCTAATATCTTTCCTCCAGCTAGCTTTGGATTAACAGGAAAAATATGATAACCATGTTCTTGTACAACTTTTGACACCTGATAGCTTGTCCGTTCTTTATTATCACTCAAACCGATAATAGCAATATTTTTCGCTTCTTTTAAATATTGTTGTATTGTTTGTTCATCTGGATTTTTAAAAGCCATTATCATCATACTCCTTTGAAAATTTATTATTTCATTTGCTTTAAAACAAGTGATTTAAGTTGTTGCTTTTGCGTTTTCATGCTAAAATATTGCTAGTCTAACAAAAGGTTGGTTCATATGAAAACAATAATATTAATAATTATTGCCTATTTACTAGGCTCTATACCTTCCGGTTTATGGATCGGAAAAACTTTTTATAAAAAAGATATCCGTCAATTTGGCAGTGGAAACTCCGGCACAACCAATACCTTTCGTATATTAGGGGTTAAAGCCGGCTTTGCAGTGTTTTTGGCCGATTTGTTAAAGGGTACTTTAGCAACTTCTTTAGCCTATTTGCCCAGCGTAGATACCAATCCGCTGTGGTTTGGTTTAGCTGCTATTGTAGGTCACGTTTTCCCTGTTTTTGCCAAATTTAAAGGCGGAAAAGCTGTGGCAACTAGTGCCGGCATGCTTTTAGGTTATAATCCGCTTTTCTTTTTTTGCTCACTAGCACTTTTTTTAATTTTATTATTTATTACCAGCATGGTCAGTTTATCTAGTATGATTGCTGCCGTTATTATCACGTTATCTACTTTCATACTACCGTCGATCTTGCCTGTTTTACTGCCTGAACAAGATTGGTTATTATCTTGTATTGCTGTTATTGTTACTGCATTCATTTTTTATTTACATAGACAAAATATTCAGCGAATTCGACAAGGAACTGAAAGCCGTATTTCTTTTGGCTTAAACAAACAAGAAAAGAAAAAGTAAAAGTAAACTTTGCGCAAAAAAGTGCGCAAAGTTTTTTTATTTTACTACGATAGCATATTTTGTATGGAATGTATCATGTGCTGCTAATTTTTGGATGCCCACTTTTTCTGTCAAATCGCCGCTTGTCTCTGTTGTATCAGCAATACCAACCCAAGGTTCAAGACATACAAAAGGCGATTGTGTAGGATAAGTAGACCAAATCCCAACATAGGAAAAATCTTTAAAAGTTAATGTAACAGAATGTGGTGATTTCTCACTACGAATCGTAAAAGCGTTCAAACCTTTTGTTTCATAAATCAACGCATCATTTTTAAATAATTCATGATTTAAAGCAATCGAAGTATTGGTTTGGCCTAAAGTCCGCTGTTGTAAGTCAATCAAACCATCTTTTAATGGTAGATTGATCCTTGACTTCATCGGAGAAGGGTCCACAAAATAATCTGTAAAGGACAAATGACCTTCTAAAGGTACATTAAAAGCAGGGTGACCACCGATGGAAAAATACATTTCTTCATCGGTGGTATTTTTTACTTGATAGTTTACTGTTAAACCATCACCACCCAAACTATAGCCAATAATTAATTCAAAATCAAAAGGATATACTTTTTTCGTTTCTTCCGTGTTTTTTAAACGAAAACTAGCTGAATCTTCTCTTTGCTCGATTACTTCAAAAACCATATCTCTGGCAAATCCGTGTTGAGATAAACGATAACTTTTATCCTTATATACATAAGTATTGTCTTTTAATGAACCGACGATGGGAAACAAAACTGGCGCATGTCTTTTCCAATAATTTGGATCAGCTTGCCAAATATATTCAATATCAGCGTCTTTACGTTTTAAACTCGCTAACTCAGCGCCTTTTTCATTGAGAACTGCTTTTAAATGATCCGTTTCAATCGTAACCGCCATCGCATATTCCTCTTTTCTTCAAAATTAGGCTTTATCTAATTCATCTTTAAAGCGATGATTTAAAACTTTCAGATAAGTTCCTTTCATACCTAATGAACGTGATTCAATAATACCCGCAGATTCAAGTTTTCGCAAAGCATTGACAATAACAGAACGGGTAATACCGATCTTATCGGCAATATTTGAAGCCGTTAAACGTCCTTCATCACCATCTAAGGCTTCAAAAATTGCTTGAACAGCTTTTAATTCACTATAAGAAAGTGTACCAACCGCCATTTGTACAGCCGTTGTACTACGCACATCCTCTTCAATACTCCGTGATTTTTGGTATAAGATTTGCATACCAACAACTGTTGCGCTGTATTCTGCTAGAACCAGATCATCATTATCAAAGGGCTGTTCAATACGCGATAAGATAATTGTTCCTAAACGTTCACCAGCGCCGAAGATCGGAACCACGGTGGTTAAACCATTAGGATATTTCTCCCGCAATTCCACCGGAAAAGCTGTCATATCACTTTCAATAGTAATATTGGCCTCTGTTGATTTCAATTGATCGACCATATTCGCATAACTTGTAGGAAATTGTTTTTGTAAAAACATATTTTTGACACGTTCGTTATTGACATCCAATATTTCCGTAAAGCCTAAGACACTACCATCAGCACTAATAATGTAGGTATTACTATTTAAAATATCTCCTAATACATCCGCCATTTCACCATAAGGTAAGTCCGAATCTGTGTTAAAAGTGTTATTTTGCTGCAATAACTCATTAATTTTTCTTGTTTGTTCTAAAAGTGTACTCATCATCTTCTCCTTTACTTACTTTCCAACTATTCGACAAATTTTTACAGAATGTAACGACTTAAATCCTTATTTTTAGCAATATCAGACAATTTATCTTCAACATATGCTTCTGTGATTTGGATTTCTCCCATTTGCATGTCAGAAGCTTCAAATAACAAGTCTTCTAATAATCTTTCTAAAATGGTATGCAAACGTCTAGCTCCGATATTATCGGTGTCACGATTAACTTCAAAGGCAATATTAGCAATTTTTTCAATCGCTTCTTTAGTAAATGTCACACTTACATTTTCAGTTTCTAATAAAGCAACGTATTGCTTAACTAAAGCGTTATTAGGTTCTTTTAGAATCTTAACAAAGTCTTCTGCATTTAAATCATCTAATTCAACGCGGATTGGAAAACGTCCTTGTAATTCAGGAATGAGATCACTTGGTTTAGATACATGGAAAGCACCAGACGCAATGAACAAAATATGATCTGTTTGTAAAGCACCATATTTTGTGTTTACTTGTGAGCCCTCAACGATCGGTAAAATATCTCTTTGTACACCTTCTCTGGAAACATCGCCAGATTGCTCTGATTTTGCCGTAACTTTATCAATTTCATCAATAAAGATGATACCGCTAGATTCAGCTAATTTAATCGCTTCACTGTGAATATCAGCATCATTAACTAATTTTGCTGATTCTTCTTGGATTAAAAGCTCTCTAGCATCTTTTACCGGCAAAGTACGATCAACTTTTTTATTGGGTTTTAATTGAGAGAATGCTTCACTTAAGTCAATTCCCATTTGTTCTAAGCCATTATTCATCATGGGGTTTTGACTTTTTTCTTCTTCTACTTGAATCGTCACTTCACGACTATCCAAAACCCCTTTTTGTAATTGCTCAAAAATAGCTTGGCGATTACTTCTAATTTCTTCAGTTAATTCTTCTTCAGGTTCTTCATTTTCTTGTTGTTGTTGATTGGGGTTAAACATATTCATCATTTGTTCATAGGGATTTTGATTGTTCCGTTTTTCTTTTTTGATCCCTGGTGCTAAAGCTTTAGCTAAACGACGGTTCGCTTTTTTCTCTGCTTGGCTATAAACACCGCTGTATTTTTCTTTTTTAACAATTTGAATTGCATTTTCAACCAAATCACGCACCATAGATTCTACATCACGACCGACATAACCGACTTCGGTAAATTTCGTCGCTTCCACTTTTACAAAAGGTGCTGAAATGGTCTTTGCTAGACGCCGCGCAATTTCTGTTTTCCCAACGCCGGTCGGCCCAATCATCAAAATATTTTTAGGGGTAACATCTTGTTGCATTTGTTCGTCTAACTGTAAACGTCGATAGCGATTGCGTAAAGCCACCGCTACTGATTTTTTCGCCTGATCTTGGCCAATAATATAACTATCTAATTCATTTACTATCTCTTTAGGTGTTCTTTCTCGATTTGGCATAAAATTAACATTCCTCCACATTAATATCATGGTTGGTAAAAATACAAATATCTGCTGCAATATTCAAGGCATTTTCTGCAATTTCTTTAGCAGACAATTTATCACTGGCATATTTACGCATAGCTCTAGCAGAAGCTAATGCAAAATTCCCTCCAGAACCAATGGCCAAAATACCATCGTCCGGCGTGATCACTTCGCCTGTACCTGAAACAAGTAACATTTCATCCTTATTCATAACAATTAGCATTGCTTCAAGCTTTTGCATTGAACGTTGTGTACGCCATTCTTGCGCTAGTTCAACAGCAGCTCTTTGTAAATTTCCGTGATATTCATTTAGTTTTTCTTCAAATTTTTCTTCTAGAGTAAATGCGTCAGCTACACTACCAGCAAAGCCAACAACAACTTCTCCGTTATAGATACGACGTACTTTTTGCGCTGTACCCTTCATAACAACTTGTTCTCCCATAGTTACTTGGCCATCTCCAGCCATAGCAAATTTGCCGTCTTTTTCAACCGCACATATCGTTGTTGAATGAAATTGTGATTCCATTGTATTTGTTCCTCCTAATTTTCATTTAGTTTCATGCTCTTGGATGAAACTGACGATAATTTCTTTGTAAGTTTTCTTTAGTTACATGCGTATAAATTTGTGTTGTTGATAAATTAGCATGCCCTAATAGCTCTTGAACCGTCCGCAAATCCGCCCCATTATTTAATAAATGAGTAGCAAAAGTATGTCGTAACATATGCGGGTGAATTTGTGAGTCCAAGCTACTTTTTTTGATTACCTGATTTAAGGCATACTCAATACCCGTTGAAGTGATACCATCACCTAAACGGTTAACAAAAACATATGCATGATCTTTATGGTATTTTTCCATCAAAAAAGAACGTCCTTCAGATAGATATACATCTAAGGCTTCTTGTGCGTAAGCGCCAAAGGGCACATAACGATCCTTGTTTCCTTTTCCATGGATAAACAATACACTGTTTTCCCAATCAATTTGCTCAAGCGTCAATGAAGCACACTCACTCACTCGCAAACCAGAACCATATAAGACCTCTAATAAAGCGCGATCTCTTTGTTGCAAAGGTTTGTTTCCTTGAACACTATCAAATAACACTGCAATCTCTTTTTCATAAAAAAAGCGAGGTAATTTGACATTCTTTTTTTTCAAATGAACATAAGAAAAGGGATTTTCTTCTATCACTTCATGTTTTAATAAAAAATGATAAAAAGAACGCAAGCTGGCAATTTTGCGGCTAACGGTGTTACGACTATAACTTTGTTCATTTAATTCACTTAAATAAACGCGTACATCGCGATGATCAATCTGCAAATAATTAGCATCTCCAGAGTCTTTTAAAAAGACAAAAAAATTATCAATATCTTCTTTATAAGCCTCTTTTGTTTTTTCAGAATAACCGCGCTCAACCGTGAGATAACGGTAATATTCCTTTGGCCAATCTTTTGTCATCTTGCACTTCCTCTTTTTCCTATTTCTTTTAAAATGTAGCATAGAACGGATAAAAATACAAATAAACTGTCAGAATTTAACCAATATTTCAAATTCTGCTCACAATTGAAAAAATTATGAATTTTATATCTACCCATCTTTTATAACTTTTTCAAAGGGGAAAAAATCCATAATGTCTTAAGACATCATGGAAATTTTTTCTTTATTTTTGTTCGTCTTCTTTATAATCACAGTTGGAACAAACGACTTGTTTACTAGCTTTTTTCTTTTTCTCAACTAGATAATGAGCGCATTTCGGACAATTGCGTCCAATGGGTTTGTTCCAGGAAATAAAGTCACAATCAGGATAACGGTCACAGCCATAAAAGATACGATTTTTCTTTGATTTTCTTTCAATGACCTGTCCTTTTTGACATTTAGGGCAGGTTACGCCGATTTCTTTGACAATTGGTTTGGTATTACGACATTCAGGGAAATTACTGCAAGCATAAAATTTACCATATCTACCTAATTTTATAACCATTGGATGCCCACAAACATCACAATCAAAGCCAGCTGGTTCATCTTTGATCTCTATCTTTTCCATTTTTTCTTCAGCCGTTTCTAACTCTTTTTCAAACGGTTGATAGAAACGATCGATGACTTTAACCCACTCTTCTTTTCCTTCCTCAATATGGTCTAAGTCCTCTTCCATTCCAGCTGTAAAGGACGCATCGACGATTTCCGGAAAGAAATCTTCAATAAGGTTGTCGACAATTTCACCTAATTCAGTAGGCTCAAAACGTTTTTGTGTGAGCTTAACGTAATAACGTTTCTGGATTGTTTGTAAAGTCGGCGCATAAGTAGATGGCCGTCCAACACCATTTTCTTCCAAAGTTCGAATAAGTGTTGCTTCACTAAAACGAGCAGGTGGTTGGGTAAAGTGCTGATTTGGCGTAATGTCTTCTGATTGTACAATATCGCCAGATGCTAGTTCTGGCAAAACATTTTCCTTGTCCTTCTTACCATCATCTCGGCCTTCAACATATACTTCCATAAAACCTTTGAATTTCACTTTAGAACCATTTGCCACAAAAATAACACCATTTTGATCTAAGGTAGCTTTTACTGTATCAAGAATGGCTGGTTTCATTTGACTGGCGATAAGACGTGACCAAATCAAACGATATAACTTCAACTGATCTTTATCTAAATATTTTCCAATTTCTTCTGGACTACGCATCGCACTTGTTGGACGAATTGCTTCGTGAGCATCTTGGGCGCCCTGCGCATTTTTTAATTTTTTATTACTATGAGCGGCATAGTTTTTACCATAAGTCTGTTCAATAAAATCTGTCGCTTCTTGTTTAGCAGTATCAGAAATTCTTTTAGAATCAGTACGCATATAAGTGATTAAACCAGTCGTACCGCCTTTTCCCAAAGAGATTCCTTCATATAACTGTTGCGCGACCATCATTGTTTTGCCTGTTCGAAAATTCAATTTACGAGCAGCTTCTTGTTGCATACTACTTGTGGTAAAAGGTGCGGCTGGATTTCTTTTACGTTCTTTTTTTTCAACCTTAGTTACATTATAATCTTTGCCAGATATACGTTGAGTAACTTCCTTAACCGCATCTTCATTAGGTAATTTTTTCTTTTTACCATCAAGTCCCCAAAAATTGGCCTTGAATTTTTTTCGACCTTTTTTAAAATTACCGTCAATACTCCAGTACTCTTCTGGCGTAAAATTACGGATTTCTTTTTCTCGGTCAATGATCATTTTAAGAGCAACTGATTGCACACGCCCCGCACTCAAACCTTTTTTTACCTTACGCCAAAGAATCGGGCTAATAGAGTAACCAACCAAACGATCCAACACACGACGTGCTTGTTGCGCATCAATTAAATCTAAATCAATCGTTCTTGGTTCTTTAAAGGCTTCTTTAACAGCGTCTTTTGTAATTTCATTAAAGACCACGCGATTTTTATCATGAGGATCTAAGCCTAAAATATAAGACAAGTGCCAAGCAATAGCTTCCCCTTCTCTATCCGGGTCACTAGCAAGATAAACTCTTTCTGCTTTTTTTGCATGTTTTTTTAAATCTTTAATAACATCACCTTTACCACGGATCGTGATATAATAAGGCTCATAGTTGTTTTCAACGTCGATGCCCATTTTGCTTTTTGGTAAGTCACGAACATGTCCAACACTGGCTACAACTTTATAATTACGGCCAAGATATTTTTCAATCGTTTTAGCTTTTGCTGGTGATTCCACAATCACCAAATATTTATAAGCCATTAAAAGGCCCCTTTCGTAAATGGTTTATTCTATATATCGTGCCATTTAATTTTCAAATAACAAATCGTAGCCTATCATAGCCATTTGAAATGAGTTTGTCAAGAAAGGAAACACATAGGTCTTAAATACTGCTTTAAAAATTAGGCAATTCTTCTAAAATATCTTGTACTGAAACCACGCATTTGGCACCGTCTTGAATAAGACGATGACAACCATCAGATTGGCCAGTTAAAATTTCACCTGGTATAGCAAAAACTTCTTTTCCATAATCTAGCGCTAATTGTGCAGTAATCAAAGATCCACTACGCTCCTTTGCTTCGATGACGCAAGTTGCTTTACTTAAACCCGCGATGATTCGATTCCGCATAGGAAAATGATTTTTTTGAATTGGTGTACCTTGTGGGTATTCACTTAAAACCAAATGATTTTTCTTCATTTCACCAAAAAGTGCACTAACTTCCCTGGGATAACAAATATCCAAACCACAGCCAACAACACCGATGGTTAAACCGCCTGAACGAATTGTCATTTCATGGCTCATTCGATCAACACCTTTTGCTAAACCACTTACAATCACAAACTGTCGCTTTACAATAGTAGGAAGTAGTTTACTGATAACTTGTGTTGAGTATTTACTTGCTTGTCGCGCGCCTACAAAAGCTAAACGTGGATAATCTAACAAGTCAAGATTGCCTCTATAAAAGATCACTAATGGAGGATAAGGCAGCTCTAGTAATTCTGCTGGGTAATCTGATGATAACCAAGTGACATATTGCTGATCTTGTAACTTTTCTTTTAGCCAATCATCACTAATTTCTCGAAAGCTTTGCCGAAACATTCCCTTATATCGATTGATTTGTGCAATCTGTATCACATCTTCCACAAAAAAGTTTTCAGCCTGGAATTTTTCATAAAATTTCACAATTTTCCATTTTCCAATTAAACCGATCCCTTTACAATAAGTTAATTTCAATACTGTTTTCTCAATCATCGATAATTCTTCGTAATTCAAAAAAATCCCCCTCTTTTTAAGTATTTATTAATAAATACGCAAAAAAGAGGGATTTCTTTTTTATAAATATTTTTTTATTGGTGCATACGACTTACGATGAATGGCTGTAATACCATATTCTTTTAATCCAGTTAAATGAGCCTTAGTGCCATAACCAGCATTTTTATCAAAAGCATAATGAGGATGTATCTTATGATATTCTTTCATCAGCTGGTCACGGTAAACTTTAGCAATAATACTAGCGGCAGCGATCGATACACTTCTAGCATCACCTTTTATGATTTTTTCTTGTGGAATATTAATATCTATAGACATCGCGTCAATCAATAGATGATCTGCTTTTACTGCTAAATTTTCCACCGCTTTTGTCATCGCCATTTTGCTTGCTTGATAAATATTTACTTGATCAATTTGTTCAGCAGAAATTTCGCCAATTCCGATGGCCGTTGCTTGTTCTTTAATTTTATTATCCAAATCTAGGCGCTTCTTTTCACTAAGTTGTTTTGAATCATTGAGTCCTAAAATTTCACTACCTTCAGGTAAAATAACCGCTGCCGCGACAACCGGTCCAGCCAGAGGTCCCCGTCCCACTTCATCAATGCCAGCAATCAAATGGTGACCTTGTTTGTAACATGAACGTTCGAAAGCTTGCATGGTATAAAACTGCTCTTTTAATGTTTCTTTTTGTGCTAAACGTCTTTCTAATTGCAAGAGAAGTTTTTGCACACCTTTACGTTCATCCATTTGCAATTGCTTAACATAAGGATCAGTCATCGTTTCAGTAGCTAATAAATGCGTTTTTATCTCAGAAATTGCTTCTTTTGCCATCTACTCACTCATTTCTTCATAACGATCTAAAGTATACTTACCCAACTTGCCTTCTCTTACATCATGGATGATACGTTGGCTTCCTTTATCGTAATCATCTTGAAAACCTTGCTTTTTAGTAATCAACATTAATAGTTCAGCTGTAGAAAACGCTAAGTCTTCTTGTGTTAATTGATAACGATCTGCAAGTTGTTCTGGATAAAATTGCTTGAAAAATTCCAAAGCATAAATAGCAATATCATCCTGATGAAACAATTGGTCCTTAATGGCACCTGTTAGTGCTAACTTTTTACCAATTTCTTGATCTTCAAATTTAGGCCATAAAATACCCGGTGTATCTAATAATTCTAAATCTTTTTTATAACGTATCCATTGTTGACCTTTTGTGACGCCCGGTTTATTTCCCGTCTGAGCCATTTTTTTCCCTGCCAAACGATTGAGTAATGTTGATTTTCCGACATTAGGAATACCGATTACCATAGCTCGTATAGCCCTTGGCTTTAACCCTTTTTCCTGTTCACGTTGCAGTTTTTCAGCGAGTGCTTCTTTTGTTTTGGGCAGAATAGATTTACTGCCCTTATTATCTTGTGAATTAATAGCAAGAGCGGCATAACCTTGCTCGTTAAAATATGTTTCCCATTTTTTTGTTTGCGCAGGATCTGCTAGATCCGCCTTATTGATTAATACAAGACGAGGCTTTTGTTGTAAAATTTCGTCTAGCATTGGATTTCTAGAAGAAATCGGAAGACGTCCATCAACCAACTCAAAAACAATATCAACATGTTTTATTTTTTCGGATACTTGGCGCTTCGCCTTTGCCATATGGCCAGGAAACCATTGAATCGTCATATTATTAAGTCCACTCCTTTCATATCAAGGTTTTAAAGGCCTTGACTCATAGAATTTAAGTTAAAATACTTCGCATGGGACAAACATGGGACAATTTAAAGATTGCCCTTCAACACCAGATTGTTTCCATACGTTATCTTGTAACCTAGTATCTTTCGCATTTTACCATAAATTGTTTCAATATCAAATGCTTGCCATTCTTCACTCAAATCACTAATCATCTTCTGAAGAATGTTATTCTTTAAGTGTCTAGTTTGGTATTCGGGAGGAATTCCTAAAGCTCTTTTAAAATCTTCGAGAGTAAACTTGATTACATCTTTATCTATATTTTCTCTCAAAATCTTATTGAGCCTAGTTGAATACTCACTACAGAAAACCTCCGGATAAAAATCAAGTGGATTGTCTTTATCTAGCCAATGATCAAGAGCATTTACAATTCGTGTTGTACCTTTATTTGAAGTTTGAGCATAAACGTTCATTGTAGTTCTCAAATCTGTATGTCCCACATGAGATTGGATTGATTTTGGATCAACCCCCTCACTATCCTTTAAGTAAGTAATATTAATAAACCTAAAAGAGTGAGGAGTTATATTTTCAACCCATTTAAACCCATACTTACTTTCGCAGTTTTCTCTTAAATCATCTTGAATCCTATGAATAAACGTTCGGTAGGATTTGGAAGTAACTGGCGCACCGTTTAACGTTCTGAATATTGAGTCTGTTTGGACATATGATTTCCAAGGTTTTATTTGATATCTCCTATCTAACTGTTTGCTTTTTTCCATAGCAACAATTAAACTTTTCAAAGCTACCTGGGACAATCCGACTACCCGTTCAGATTCTTCTGTTTTAGGTGGCCCATACTCAAATTTCCCTTTGCCAATTTGAATTAGATTTTTTGTGACTGTTATTCTCCGATTTTCAAAATCGACATCATCTACTGTTAAAGCTCCTGCCTCTCCAATTCGAAGTCCAGTATTTACTAAGAACAAAGTAAGATGGTAATAAACTGGATTCACCGATTTCTTAACCTCTGTTAGGAAAGCATTTAGCTCATGTGGTTCGAGATATTTTAACTTTCTTCTTATTTTGGGTTCCATTTTCTTTTCTCGAGGTAAATTCAACTCGACAACAGACATGGGAGAATAAACTAAAATACGATGTTTTACTGCATATCGAAAAATTTTATTTAAGGTACTCTTAATATGAATCATCGTAGAATATGAACTATCGTATTTTTTTGATAATCAGTTAACAATTTTTCGAGTAATAATGGTGTGATACTTTCAACTAAAACGTCACCATCAATTAATTCATTCACTCTTCGAATCACTAAAATTTCTCGTTCTACTGTTCTTTCATTAACTCCGACTCGCCAATGCTCAAGCCATTTTTCTACAAGTTGAGAGAAACGTAATATTCTATCTGGTTGGGCATATTCATATTCTTCTAAAATTCGATCAATCTTGTCTTCTAATTCACGTTCAGCATTTCTTTGAGCTTTCCGAGTGCTGCCAGAATAAGTCAGAGTAATTTTCGTTCTCTTTCCAGTTAAAGGATTAGTATATCGGCTAATACATTGAAAATTTCCACTTGGTAATTTTACATGTGATGCCATCTCAAATCACTCCTATAAGTTGGTGTGATATTGATTGTAAAAACGTGTAATAGATCTCCTCCAGTCACTATTTTATCACACCAACTTTGTTTTAACAGCGACTTAACGGAAATTGGTTCTTTGCTTATATTTCAAAAATTCATGAAATCCATTAATATTTATCCAAACTAATTTTGGAGTCGGGTTAATAACGTATTTCCTAAAATCTCTACTTCTTCTCATCTCCATCAACCAATGACTCAGCGTATTGACATTCAGATGTTCATATCTTTTCATTAAGCCTTTTTTGTTAGTCCACTCGGTCTCTAATTCTTCATCTTTAGTAAGTTTCATCAAAAGTTCAATTCCTTCCTATTAAATAGTACATACTATACACAAATAAATTATCTCACTATTTCTTTTTGAGAAATCAGAATCAATTCGAAAGTATTCTAATCTATCAGCTGCTCTGCCAAAAGCACATAGGAATTTCACCTCCCCCCAGTAATGGCGGGCCAATTTGGTTACGGAAGTATCATTATCGTAGTCATAATTTTCATATTAAACTTGTCGCTCAAAGGATAACCTTTTCATGGCGTAACTAGAAAATCGCAATCTACATGTACTGATAGATTTACTATTCACTTGTCAAAGAGCGTTAGGCTATTTTCAGCCTATGGAAATCCTTTATTGTAAACTGATAAAAAACTTCCATAGAATGAAAAGGAAAGGGAAAAAATACTTTAACGAGTTGTGTCAAATTCAAGTATCTTCTCAATCAATTTCGTTTCCAGTTGTCTACGCATATATTCATCTACGTACATAACCATTCCTTTTTCTTCTTCATAGACAGGTTTCATGGCTAATCGTGATATATAATTTTGATATTTTGACAGAACGATGGACATGGCGATTGAATCACCAGAGACTGTGGCTTCAATAGTAGCTACTGGTATAAACGGTATATATCGTTTATTTTGCTTCATAATTGCCACCCAAATACTTTCCTAACTCTTCCAAGGCCACTTGTCGTTGGTACCAAACACCGCCGAGACTTTTCCCAATAATATCGCCAATTTCACGATCGTTGAGACCGATGAAGAAGGACATCAAAATGATTTCTTGTCTTAGACTAGATAATGCTGCAATCGCATTTGACAACTCCTCATTTGAAATAAAAATCTTTATACCTAGGACAATAAAGCTACCACTACTATTCATATTTGGTTCTGAATAATAAAACTCTGTATCCAGTCCTTTTTGTTTCAATATCTCCATTGAGATTTGACGTTGGCGAAATCTAGCGTATTTCTTTTGAATGTTTAATGCCTCGTTGCGGACTACTTTCTTACAAAAACTGTCAAACGCGTGTCGAATGTGGGTTTCCCCTGAGTCGCCCATAAATTTTCCTCCTCAAAAAATTCATTCAACTCGTTTTACTTCTATCCCTTTCCATTATTACTACAATTTGGGAGTGAGCATTTTTCGAAAAAACTAAATTTTTTTCAAAATAAAAAAGGCATACAGACAGGAATTGTCTATACGCCTCACAAACAGTTAAAGCTAATATCTTATCTTGCTTTTCATAAATTTGTTATATATATAAGACGCAAATTTCAAGTAGAACTTAGCAACTTATTGAAATTCACTAGTTATTCTATTTTAAACACTATCTAGCATGCGCTTGAAAATGAGCTCGGGCATGGCACTGCGCATAGTAGATTGGTCAGAAGTACTGAGATTAACTCCAAAGAACTGTCCAAAGACCATCATGCCAAGGAGTCTCATCATCAAGCTCATGCGGCAGTGAGCGCAAGTTTCGACATCTCTTCAAGTAAACACTCACGGGGAGAGTGGCGTAGCCTAATATTTTTCTTGGTAACCTGTTCATCCAGTCTTGGACACGCCGTATCAATGATAGGGATACATGTTCCATACGTGTTCCCTTCGAGATAAAGCGCCGAAGCATTCCCGTTTATCCACCATATCCGGTCGTTTCTCGATCAGATCGCCAAAAATTTTTTTGTTTCATCTGTTTCGCGATTTGTTGGTTTTCCGCCGAATCTTGAGATGCTGGTCAATATTTTTTGTTTCCATTAAGCCAAGATCAATATAGTTGTACAGCGTTGTCGTGCAAGGAATCTCTTCATGGGGAAATAAGTTCAGTTTTTTTGCACGTCCCACATGGACATCGGGTGAATACTTTTTTTTCTTCATCTGATAATCAGCATACGCCATGAAGTCTGGAGCTGCAACCCATTTCGGTTGTTTGCGACAGTTTACTTGAGCTCTTTCATAAGAAGCCTGACCAGTATCGGCGGAATAAACGAAGGGCTCATAGCCATAGGTTTTTCCTTTTTGAACTTGACGTTTAATTTGACGGACCGTACCGTTTTTTACTTCAGTATGAATTGTTTGAGGAGCCGTTCGAGTAATTTTGCGATTGCACGATTGGATAGCTGTCGGTCACGTTATTTCCAAGCTTCAATTTTTTTCATTCCTGATACTTAAGGTGTTTGCCTTTGCGTAAATATGTGAAATCCTCAGGACAATTCATCCTTTATTGATTGTGTGGGAACTTCAATAATACATGAAATTGGGTAATGATGTTTTTTATTTTATGAAGTGGCTAAGTTTATTATAAAATATACCTTTTTAATAATTCTTCTCGATATTCTTCAATTAAAAAATTATCTCTGAATCCTTAATCGAGAGTATAAAATATTTTGTGTAAATAGAAAAAAGGAAGTCTCTTCTGTAGAATAGAGTTACCATAACACATTCACAGAATTCCGCGCGACCGCAACGGCGAGTTCAAGCAACAGACTGTTCCTGCTTATAGACGGACGAATGATACCTTAGAGGAGACCGTCATTCACCTCTTCCGAAAAGGTATTACCATGTCGGAAATCGCAGACTTGATTGAGAAAATGTATGGGCATCACTACACGCCCCAAACCATGTCCAACATGACTAAAGTGCTGACTGAAGAAGTAAATGCATTTAAAGTTAGAACTCTAAATGATAAGTATGTCGCTATTTTCATGGATGCTACTTATATTCCTTTAAAACGGCAAACCGTCTCCAAAGAAGCAATCTATATTGCCATTGGTATACGAGAAGACGGCACTAAAGAAGTACTAAGTTATGCGATTGCTCCGACTGAATCGACCTACGTTTGGAATGAGTTGTTACAGGACATTTACTCCAGAGGGGTTCATGATGTCTTACTGTTTATTACCGATGGCTTAAAAGGCATGAAAGATACGATTCACCAGATTTATCCTAAAGCTAAATACCAACATTGCTGTGTTCACGTTTCCCGTAATATTGCTCATAAAGTACGTGTCAAAGATCGAAAAGAAATCTGTGATGATTTTAAGGCTGTTTATCAAGCTAGCTCAAAGGAAGAGGCAAATACCTTTTTAGGGAGTATGATTGAGAAGTGGCAGAAAACTTATCCTAAAGTGACGCAGTCACTGATAAAAAATCAAGATTTATTGACTTTTTATGAGTTTCCGCCTGGTATCCGCCGAAGCATTTACTCAACTAATTTAATCGAATCTTTCAATAAATAAATCAAGAAATACAGCCGCAGAAAAGAGCAGTTTCAAAATGAAGAATCACTAGAGCGTTTCCTAGTATCCATCTTTGATACATACAATCAAAAATTCTTAAATAGAAGCCATAAAGGCTTCCAACAAGTGACGGATACATTAGCTTCAATGTTTACTGAGTAACCCATTATTTTGCAGAAGGACGAGTTATTTACACAAAATTATTGACGCTCCCGGTTGGTACAACAAGAATTGCAGTAGCATAGTCACCATTGATGAAACTACTTAATGATTAAATTGAGCAATTTCTCAAATAGCACAAACTGCTCTTCATAAAACGAAAAGCAGTTCATAATGTATTTAGATATTTCATTGTGCTATTGACCAGAAACACACTATTTAAGGTACCTTTCTCTTTTCGCTGAGATTCACCAACTTCAATTGCACAAAAAAGCGTGAGCACAAGGCTCACACTTTTTCTAGTTGACTATCCTAAAAATTCGAAAACATCTTTACGATCATACAATTTCAAGATTTTTTCAAATAAGATTTGACCTACGAAAGCAGCTACGATTGGTACAACAAACCAGCTGATTAATAGTAGAATAATACTCAAACCGGCGTCCAATGAAGCCAACGGACCTACCAACCCTACCAAACCGAAACCAGCAGAAGCAGGAGTCCCTGAGACTGAGAATAACGCTGCTGGAATTGCTGAGATGATAGCGGTGAATAGACATGGCACCAAGATAATTGGTTTCCTAAACAAGTTTGGCATCATCATTTTCATAGCACCCAATGCGATGGCCAAAGTAACCCCTGGTTTGTTGACTTTCCAAGAGTTAACTACCAAGACAACTGTTGTTGCGGTAACACCCATAGCGGCTGCACCAGCAGAAACACCGTTCAATTGAATTGCCATACCAATGGCAACTGTAGAGATCGGCGAGATAATCAAGAAAGCAAAGGAACATGCAATCAAGATTGACATCAAAATTGGTTGCAAAGTAGTAAAGGTATTAATTAAGTCACCGATAGCGGCAGTAATCTTGGTTACGTAAGGATATAAATAATAGCCGATTAGACCAGCGCCGATACCAACAACGATTGGTGTTGCAACAATTGCCACGGACCCAAATTTTTCGCCGATCAACAAGATCATGCCGACAGCGATTGATGCAGTAATCATGGTATTGATGATGTCTCCGGTACCAGCACCGATATAAGTAGCTGTGTCAGGATTGAATTTCACAACACCGGAGCCAACGAAAGCTGCACCGGCAACTACTAACATTTGCATTGGTTTGAAGCCAAACTGCACCGCAATCAAAGCGCCAATCAATAGTGGAGTAGCTAGTTGGAAAATAACTGCCATTTGTGTGATCGTTACTGCTAAGGTATTTTCACCAAATAATTTCAAAATTGCTGCCAATACCGCGTTAGGAATCAACCCTACGATGATCCCCGTTGCGGTACCCGCTAATACTTTATTTAAAAATATTTTTGGAGTTAATTTTTCTTCCATTTTCTCGTCCTCTTTCTAATGATTACTATTTCGCTCCTAGAATTTCTTCTTTACTATGAACCAGTTGCGTTAAGAAATCACAGTAAGGAGTTACTACGCCATATTTTTTACCTTTACGAGAAATGGCTCCGTTGATGTAGTCAATCTCGGTCAAACGGTTATTTTTTATCAAATCTTGGTGCATCGATGGGAAATGCATACCAATCGTAGTCGGGTCAAAACAAGTTTCTACATGTTCGATTACTTCGGGAATGTCTAAGTTGACGTTTTCTTTGGCAGCAACAGCTGCAAATTCGTTAACAATAGTCACTACCATGTCATGAGCAGGTTTGGTTGCACCAAGCCCCGCCATATTGACGTCTAAAATCGTGCATAAGCCATTCATCGTACCATTGACACAAGCTTTATGATAAATTGAATAATGAATGTTGTCGGAATATTTGGCATTTAAACCAGACGCGGACAAAGTTTCCGCCAATTTTTTCGCTGATTCTTCTTGGCCAATACCTAGATTTTGCAATTTAACAGACCCGCTGCCAAATAATTTAGCCTTGCCGGGACCTTCTAGACCAGCAGTCCACATGGTGTTGCCGATAAAGATTTTTTCCATCGGTACGAATTTTTCGATTACGTCTTCATGACCGATACCGTTTAAAAGACACAAAACTTCTGTGTGATCAGCAATTAATGGTTTAACATCCTGCAGCATTTTTTCCAACTGCATTGCCTTCGTGAATAAGATAATCAAATCAAATTGCTCACCAGTGGGCACCTCATTCTGATTAACAATTGGGACTTTAACAGTAATTTCTTCGCCATTATAATTAGCCTTCAATCCGTTTTCTTTGATGGCATTGATATGCTCCTGCCAGCCGTCGATTAGCAAAACATCGTTACCACCTTGTTTCAACATCAGTCCGAACCGGGAACCCATCGCGCCGGCCCCTGCAATTGCAATTTTCATAAATAAAAGCCTCCAAACTTAATTTATAATAAGTGAACATTTTTCACATTTCTCATTATAGAGTTTTCATTCGGAAACTTCAAGTAGGAGAGTGTAAAAGTATTAAATGGCAATTAATTTAAAATGCTAAAGTTAAACTTAATGAACAAAGTAATGCCACTGGACCTAAGTTCAGTATGACAAGGGCCAAAGGCTAAATATTTGGCCCTAAACCAAGCAGAACAAGGTCCAAGAGCTAAACATTTGGACTTAAAAACAATTAAGAAAGGGCCAAACATAAAGCACTTGGCCCAAAGTCTAAGAAGGAAAGGGCCAAAAATATAAAATTGGTCTTAAATATAAGTAAAAAAGGGCCACTTTTTAGTTACTTAAAAACATTTGCAAATACTGTTTCCTAATCCTAGTTAGCAAAATAAAAATAATTATTCTTTTCATTAAAATCATTTACAAAAAAATCTTGTAAAGTCGGCTATTTGAACTTTACAAGATTTCTCTTTAAATAAATTTCATATGCGGCAAAGGATAGTAAACAAAATGAGCGGTTCCCAAGATCTCATCTTCTGAAATTGCGCCAAAAGAACGACTATCTTTTGAAAGACGACGATTATCACCGATGACAAAATAACTATCTTTTCCTAATTTCTTTACACCCATTAATTCTTCAAAATCAAAATCATGGGTATAAGGAGCTGATTCGTCATCACTATGGAGATTATCTTCTAGGAAAGGTTCAGCTACTTTTTTATCATTGATATAAAGCTGATCATCTTTATAACTAACCGATTCGCCTGGTAAGCCGATAACTCTTTTAACATAAGTGCTACCATCTGGGAGGTTAAAAACAACAACATCAAAACGTTTAACACTTGATAAACGCTCAACTAATACCATATCTCCTTGTGACACAGTATCTTCCATTGAACTTCCTTGCACTGGCATAGGAATTAACAAAAACCCTCGAATCAAAAGTGCTAGCAGACCAGCAGCAAATGAATATTTTATTATCAGCCAAAACCATTCGAAAAATCGTTCTTTATTCATCTAGCTATCGACCTCGTCTAGTTCCTCATTTTGTTAGTTCTTCAATTGCTTTTTTATACACTGAATCAGAATTTTGGATCTTTTTAACAACCTCTTGTTCAATAGCTGTGCTAGTCTTTTTATCTACACTACCACTTTGTGCAATGTCTTGTTCTTCTTGAAAGTCTTTTACAGCTTGTACAGTTTTATCGTTAAACTCATCGCCTTTTGTGTCATACCCTAATGCTTGCAAAAACTTATGCAAGTTCTTAACCGTATCTGATTGATCGCCCTTCTCAAAAGTTTCATCTTTTGGTAGCGGAGGTAAGTAAGCATAATCCGGTAAATCAGCTTCTATTGTTGGTTCAACACCTTTTTCATTGATCCATTCGCCCTTTGGCGTTAACCATTTTTGTACGGTCATTTTGACTTCACTATCGTCAGAAAAGTCACTCACGCTTTGAACAGTTCCTTTTCCAAAAGTATTCGTTCCAACAATCGGCGCATTAGCTGACTCTTTTAAAGCCGCCGCAAAAATTTCTGAAGCTGAAGCACTTTGTTTATCCACTAGTACCGTGGTAGGCTCGTTCACTTTAAAACCGCCGTCCAATTTTTCAGAAGCTTTACTTTTACCTGTAATCTCTTCATCAGTTCCAAATTGAACAATAGTTTTACCATCAGCTAAAAACATACTAGCCATTTCCTCTACTTGATCTAAATAACCCCCAGGATTTTGACGGAGATCAATCACAAAAGATTTGGCTCCTTGTTTGCGTAAATCCTTAATTGCATCTCTTAACTCTTTAGCTGTATTTTCATTAAAACTGGCAATTTCAATACTGCCCACCTCTTGATGGTCTTCATCAAGTTCATAATCCAAAGACTCAAGCGGGATTGTATCGCGCTTGATTTCGACATCAAAATTTTCATCGTCACGCTCCACAGCTAGTTTTACAGTAGAACCCTTCTTGCCTCGAATGGTCTGCACAACTGAATCAAGGTCTTTACCCTCGGTCTTTTTTCCATCAACTTCAAGAATCTTGTCTTTTGCCTGTAAGCCAGCTTTTTCAGCGGGACTATCTTTTACAGGTGCTTCAGAAACTTCTGGCAAGTCATCGACAATCGTCAAAGTTGCTCCGATCCCTTCAAAATCACCAGATAATGACTCGGTAAATTCTCCGGCTTCTTGTTTTCCTAGATAAGAAGTATAAGGATCATCTAAAGAATCCGTCATTCCTTCCAGTGCACCTTCAATTAAGTCTTCATCGTCAACATCTTCATAATAGTTTTCTTGAATATCATTATACAAAGCATGAACTTTGTACAAATCATTCTGGGAAAGAGAAGAAGATTGGAAAAATTCACTTGAAGTGACCCAATAAACTAGGCCTCCCGATATAAGAGCTACAAGAACTAAAGAAATAATGAAGCTTTTCAAAGATATCTTTTTATTTTTCATGTAACACCTCAATTCTATTGAACGACTTTACCGATTGTTTTCTAAATATTTTTGCCAAACACTATCAAAAATATCCATATTACTTAAATAATCAACATTCATCTCTAAGTAATCAGAAATTTCCTCATAACTATCACTTTGCTTAGGAAATTGAATATCTTTAGCCACATTATTAGCAAAGACTTGAATTTCATCAGCTGCATTTGGGCCTCTTAAGGTCATTAAATAATGGTAAAAACTACGCTTCATTCGCCCCAATTCTCCTTTATAAAGGCAGCGCGTTTTGCATGATTTCTAGCAAAATTTTCGGGATTTTTCTTATAAAAATCTTGGTGATACATTTCCGCAGGATAAAATGTTTGCGCAGGTTCAATTTGGGTAACGATCGGTTTGTTAAAGCGACCGCTGTTTTCTAGTGCTTGACGACTTTTTTCCGCAATTTCTTTTTGTTCTTCATTTAAATAATAAATGACTGGACGATAATTATCTCCGCGATCTTGGAATTGTCCAAAAGCATCTGTTGGATCTGTTTGTTGCCAGTAAAGTTCGACTAAATCTTTGTAAGAAATAATTTCTGGGTCAAAAATGATTTCAACTGCTTCTGTGTGTCCGGTTGTCTTGGTAACAACTTGTTCATAAGTTGGATTTTCTACATGACCACCGGTGTAACCTGATACTACTGAATAAATTCCAGGCTGTTCATCAAAAGGATGTACCATACACCAAAAACAGCCGCCAGCAAAAATTGCTCTTTGTTTCATACAATCACTCCTATTTTTCTTTGTCCTGAGGTAAGTATAGACTTACTTGGATGTCATCATCAACTAAATTGATTTTCTCTGCTTTTATAAATAACCCATTTTCCATACGAAATTGATCAAGTCGAAGAAGTACTGTTTCTTCATCGGGATCAAACTCAATCCATTTTGGAAACTTAAAGCTTTTTTCGATCATTTTCATCACTTGACCCACTGGAAGATCCAAAGTACCGATTGAAAGACTATCTGCTTTAAGTTGTACATTTCCATTATCAGTAACATATGGGTCAAAATACAAATAAAAAGTAATAGGTGCGCCTAAGACCTCAAAATCACCTGTTAACATGGCTTGATTCTCTAATTGAAAATGGTACTCTACATCAGAGTCTGCTTGATAATTTTGCAAATAAAAATCCATCAATGAATTGATCTGTTCTTTATTACTATTGATTGATAGAACGGGCTCTCCTTCACGCTGCACAATAGGTTGTGTATCGTATTGAATCACTTCTCTTTGCTGTGTCGCGCGAAAGAAAAAGAAAGCAGCTAATCCTAAGATGATTCCTAATAATATAATAAATGAAACTTTCCATTTATTAACTGCTTTTCTTTCATTTTTCGCTGTTGATTTTCTATGCTTACGTTTTTCCTCTTTCACGATGCGTTCTCCTCCTTTAACCAAATATCTTTGGTTGCATCAATATTTTTCATCACTTCACGTGTGATTAATTGGTACCCTGTCGTATTAGGATGGAAATTGTCTTCCTCATAAAGTGCCTTATTTTTCACCGTATTTAGGTCATCATCTTCCTCAGAAGAGGAACTTTTTTTATTCGTATTAAGCGCTGCTTCATCACCAGTTCCTTGCGAAATCACTTCATTGATAGGGACAAAATAAGCATTTTCATCTTTTTCAACAATTTCTTTTGTTCCTTCGTCCCAATTTTGGATGATTGTTTGCATATCCTCAATTTCGGGAAAATTAACATAAAAAGGATTATATACACCTAGCACATAAATGCCCGCATCTGCGTTTAGAGAACGAGTTTCTTCTAATATTTCAGAAAGATTCTCCTGATATTTTTCTAACGGACCTTCAAATGAATCAACACTTAGACCAAAAATATTCCTTTTTATGACTTTCATAATGTCATTGCCACCTACTGTCACTGTAATAAGATCAGAGCTAGCAATATCATTTTGTGTCTTATCATCTTCTTTGATACGTTCTAAAATTTGATCACTTCGTTCACCTGCAACGCCATAATTATCCACTTCAACGCTGCTTAAAGCATAATCGTCTTGCAAATCATCCGCCACAAGAGAAACAAAGCCACCATTTTGTGTCGCATCTCCTACACCTTCAGTGAGAGAGTCACCCACAGCTGTATAGTGAATATGATCTTTGACCTTACTATCATTGGCGCTTGCACTATCGACTAATTTAGGCTGAGCTTTAGGAAAACTTAGCTGAAGGACCAAAAAAATGATTAAAGCGATAGCCGCCACGCTAAAGATTGGAATAAAAAATTTTTTATTCTTCATGGCTCTTTCCTCTTTCTAAGATTTAAGCTTATTCTTGCAAATTTACACACAATCAGTTTATCAAAAATAATGAAAAAATCGTACTGATTTTCAATTTGTTCACCAAAATTTAAAAAATCAAAATAAGCTGGGACAAATGTCTCCAGCAATAATCACTTTCTAAGCAAAAAACTTTTTTTATGATCATTACTGAAAAGTGACTTTTTTCCCAGCCTCTTTCATTATTTTATTAAACTTGATCCGCATAATACATAATCGCAAATGCATCTTTTCCCGTATGCGTCGCAATAATAGGTGTTGTATGCAGTAGATAAATTTCCAGTTGAGGGAATAATTCCTGTAATTCATTTTTGTACTTTTCACACTGTTCTTTGCCACCAGCATAAGAAATACCAATTTTTTTTACCGTCGAATTTTCTTTCAATTCATTTTTCAAACGTTCAAACCATTTATTGAAGGTTTTAGATCCTCGTCCCTTTACGATAGGAAATAAATCTCCGTTTTTAAATTCCATAATGACACGTATACTCAATATACTTGACAAAAGGCCTTTTGCTCGGCTGATACGCCCACCCTTCACAAGATTTTCGAGCGTTGAAACGCCAATATATAATTTTGTATTTTTTAACATTTGTTGAATTTCAGGCAATACTTCTTCTGAAGTCTTTCCATCTTGTGCCAGCTGCGCAGCACGCATCACCGCAAAAGCTAAGGATTGATCTGTTGTTTCTGTATCAATAACTGTTACTTTACTTTGGCTTATATTACTTGCCTGTCTTGCAGCTCCAACAGTTCCACTAAGCTTTTCAGACATATGAATAGATAGAATTTCACTACCATCTTTTCCTAATTCGTCATATAAGTTAACAAATTCGCCAATAGGTGGTTGGCTGGTTTTGGGTAATTTTTTGGCTTTTGCCATCATTTCCATAAAATTTTCGCCAGTAAGATTTTCATCATCAGTATAAACCGTTCCGTCGATCATAACAGAAAGAGGGATAATATGAATATCGTATTCGTCCCTTAAACTTGGCTTCATCGTAGCTGACGAATCTGTTACTATTTTCAGTTTTGCCATAATTTTCTGTTCACTCTTTCTTTTAGCTGCACCCTTTTTTAAGTGGTCAAAGCCAAATCATTTCTTTAAATAGTATAACAGAATGAACTTGAATTTTCATCAAAAATAAATGCTTAAACTTATAAAGCTTCCACCGCTTGAATTGCGGCAAAAACTTGCTCTTCGGTCACTTCTGGATCTATCATAGGAAAAGTATCATCTTTTGCTGCCGCTTGTTGAATCACTGGTGCTAGACTTTCTTTTGTCGCATTCTCAATATTCATTTGTGCTAATTTATTAGGTAGGCCAATTTGTTCATAAAATGGAAGGATCTTGCTTATTTCATCAAAGTCATTGGTATAGGCTAACTGCACTAAGATACCATAAGCAACTTTTTTACCATGCAGTGCCTTATGCGTTTCTTCCAAGTAAGAAAGCCCATCGTGGACTGCATGAGCACCCGCTGAACGTCCATAACTTACCGCAAAGCCACCTGTTTCTCCTGCCAGTGCAACAATTGTGTCCGCCACTCGAGCAAAAGCTGGTGTAATGGTCTGCTGATTCAAAGAGTTGATTGCTTTTTGTGAATCTTCAAATAAAATTGCTGCAATTTCTTTGGCACAAGCAATCCCCAAACGTGTATAAGCGGATTTATCCTCTTCATTTAAACGTCGGGTAATCCCTTCAATTTCGTACCACTTCGCCAAAGTATCGCCAATGCCTGCTTCGAAGTATTCTCTAGGTGTCGCCAATAGAAATTGCCAATCGACCAAAGTTAGATAAGGCGCACGAGTTTGAAAGCCCATGCATCTAAAAGTACGATTAGGATAATAAACAGCTGTAATTGGGGTAAACGGCGCGCAATTTGAGATCAAAGTTGGAACTAAAATAACATCGCAGTTTAATACTTCAGCTGTTAACTTTGCAGTATCACAGACACGTCCACCTCCAATACCAACAATGACATCTGCTTTACCAATTTGGTTTGCGATTTCTTGCGCGTTTTCATAACTCGCACTGCCATCATAACGGTAAACAGGAAAAGGCAATTCTTCTTGGTAATAATCATTAAAAACTCGGTAAGAAACATTTCCTGTAACAATGGCTATATCTTTAAAAGCTGCTAAATATTCGGGTAGATCTTTTATAACATTCGTTCCGCTAACATAACGATTTCCTCCAGGACGAACTTCATCATTAATATTCATGGCCACACTCCTTGTTTATTGAAATTGGAGTAAGTTTACAACTTATTTTTTCTGAAGTCAACGTTGAAAGCGTATTATAATTATAATTTTCTAAATATTCGTTTAATTTTTTGCACACATAAGAATTTATTAAAACAATTGTTACTTTTTGCAAATATTCTTGAATAAAAAACCGTTTACGTGTATAGTCGAATTAAAGATCGAACATATTTACTGGAAAGAGGGAAGCTAGTGGAGGCGAAAAAATTTACAAATAAATACTTAATAACAAACGAAGTTTTTAATGCGATAACTCATGGCATTGGTTTTGGTTTAAGCGTTGCCGGGCTCATCATTTTACTAGTAAGCGGAACGCGTTTGGGCTCGTCTATCCATATTGTATCTTATGCAATTTATGGTTCAATGTTGATTTTACTTTTCTTAACATCTACGCTATTTCATAGTCTGATATTTACCAAAGCAAAAAAAGTCTTTCAAGTTTTCGATCATGCTTCTATTTATTTACTGATCGCAGGCAGCTATACACCCTTTTGTTTATTAAGCATTGGCGGCACCTTTGGCTGGGTATTGTGCAGTGTAATTTGGCTGTTAGCGATTGCGGGTATTGTCTACAAATCATGTACGTTGCACAAAAAAGAAACTGTCTCGAAACTTTCTACTTTAATTTATGTTTTGATGGGTTGGGCATGTATTATTGCCTTTCGGCCATTGATCGACTCTCTAGGAATTTCGGGGGCTCTACTTTTAGCTAGCGGCGGTCTGGCTTATACGATCGGCTCCATTTTTTATAGTCTAAAAAATGTACGGTTTATGCATGTTGTCTGGCACTTATTTGTTATGTTAGGCGCAGCATTTATGTACTTTTCCGTTTTGTTTTTTACTTAAATTAGAAAAATAAAACCTCAAGTATTGGTTAAAAGACGAATACTTGAGGAAATTTTTTTATCAAAGAAAGGAATTTTTTATTTGAACAATCAAACTGAAATTGAAAATTACTGGAAACAGTTTGTTAAAGAAAAAGGCATCAGTACTACAAACTATTCAGCGTGGTCTTTTGGCGACAGTAAACAAATGGCTGATGAACTAGCCGAATTGGTCGTTAAAGGCGATAAAACAGCTACAACCTCAGCTTATGACTTATACGAAATTGGCGAAAAAATACCGGAAGTCGGCGAATACAATATGATTCTTGACGGGAATCATCACCCAATTTGCATTACCCAAACCAAAGTTGCAGAAATAGTCCCTTTTAATTTTGTATCCGCAGAACATGCCTATCACGAAGGCGAAGGTGATCGTACACTTTCGTATTGGCGTAAAGTACATGAAGACTTTTTTAAACGAGAATACGCTGATGCAAACAAAACATTTTCGGAAGATATTCCCTGTCTTGGCGAAGTATTCAAAGTGGTATAAGTGAACAAATCGTTTATTGTTGAGTAAAAGATTTAAGTTCCATTCCTTATTATCCAAAAATTGAGGAAACTTTCCTTATTTCTTTATTCAATTCCGTCTTACTTAAGATAAAAATTGTATTTATAGCTCGATTTATCACTTTTATGAGGAATGAATTTCGATTTCATTCCTCAACTTTTCATTATTGAAGAAACGAATTTTATTTCTTTACTCAAAAAATCAAAATTGAGTAAAACTTCGCTTATTTACACAAAATTCAATTCAACATTCATGTTAGCGAACTATACTCTTTCGTAAATCTCAAAGCGATGTTTATAATGATTTCTTTCATCAATCACACCCTCTTTTTCTTCTTTTAGCTTCCATTGAGACCAATCTACTTCTGGCATATAAGTATCTCCTGTAAAAACCTCATCAATAAAAGTACGATATAAATAATCAAAATGTGGAAGAAGTGCCCGAAAAATCTCTGTTCCTCCGCCAACAAAAACAGGCGTAGATTGTCGATTGGCTAATCCAATAACTTCATCTATCGAATGTAAAATTTTTACATTTTCTGCTTTGTAGTTAGGATCTTTTGTTAGAATAATCGTTTCACGATCAGGTAAAGGACGCCCACCCATGCCTTCAAATGTTTTTCTTCCCATAACTAAGGTATTATTTATTGTATTATTTTTAAAAAACTTTAAATCATTAGGTAAATACCAAGGAAGTTTATTATCTTTTCCAATTAATCCATTCTTATCTTGTGCCCAAATAGCGATTAACAATTCATATTACCTCCCATTACACTGCGATCGGTGCTTTGATCCCGGGATGTGGCGCATAACCTTCTACTTGGATATCATCCATATCAAAATCAAATACCGAATGTTTTTCCTGATTTAATATCAAACTTGGCGTTGGTTTGATATCACGTGATAACTGTTCTTTCATTTGTTCAAAATGATTATTATACAAGTGAGCATCGCCTAATGTATGAACAAACTCACCTACATCTAATCCCGTTTCATGCGCAATTAGATGGGTTAACAACGTATAGCTTGCAATATTAAAAGGTACACCTAAAAAAACGTCTCCACTACGCTGATACAACTGACAGCTTAGTTTGTTATTATTCACATAAAACTGAAACATGGTATGACAAGGGGGTAAAGCCATACTTGGAACATCTTCGGGATTCCAAGCCGTGACAATCATGCGACGTGAATCAGGATTTGTTTTAATCAATTCGATTACATTTTTCATTTGATCTATAAAACTCCCATCCGTCGTTTCCCAGTGACGCCACTGATAGCCGTAAACTTTGCCTAAGTCGCCGTATTTCTCTGCAAATTCTTGGTCGTTTAAGATCATCTCACAAAACTTGTCATGTTCTTTTTTATAGGCTTGATTAAACGCTTCATCCACCAAAGAACGCCGGCCAAAATCAGTCATATCTGGTCCTTTATAGTCCTCACTTTGTACATAATTGGCAAAAGCCCATTCATCCCAAATATGATTATTATGCTCAAGCAAGAACCGAATATTCGTATCTCCTTTTAAGAACCACAATAATTCGCTTTTTATTAAACCAAAAGGGATTCGTTTAGTCGTCAATAGCGGAAAGCCTTTGCTCAAATCAAAACGCATTTGGTAGCCAAAAATACTTTTAGTACCCACACCTGTACGATCTTCTTTTTGATTTCCCTCTTCTAAAATTTTACGGCCTAAATCCAGGTAAACTTGCTCCATTCAGTCTTCCTCCCCTTATTCATACATACTCACTTAAGTATTCCCAACGCGCCATTTTATTCGTCAATTCTTCTTCTTTTTGATCGACATCTTCTTGTAATTCTTGCAGTTTAGTATAATTATCGCTCTGTTGATTCATTTCTTCTTTTAATTGAGCAATTGTTCTTTCTAAAGTATCGATCTCATCTTCAATCGTTTCCCACTCTTTTTGTTCTGCATATGTTAATTTTTTCTTTTTCGGTGTTTTGGGATCTATTTTTTTAGCAACTGACTTTGCTTTAGAAGGTTTGACGCTAGTTGATTTTTCTTGTCGATAATCGGCAATAGAACCCATATACGAATCGATGACACCATTTCCGTTAAAAATGAGTAATTTTTCTGCTACTTTATCTAAGAAATAACGATCGTGTGAAACCGCAATAACTGCTCCCGGAAATGTTTGCAGATAGTCTTCCAAAATCGTCAAGGTATCAATATCTAAATCATTAGTCGGCTCATCTAAAAGTAAAACATTGGGTTGTCCGATCAATAATTTTAATAGATATAAACGACGTCTTTCTCCCCCGGATAATTTACCTATCTTAGTACCGTGCATAAATCGCGGGAATAAAAATTGTTCCAGCATTTCGGCGACATCTGTTGTAGTACCATCACTTTGAGTAACTTCTTCAGCTGCTTCTTGCAAATAACTGATCATACGCTTATCTTCATCCATTACTTCATTTTGTTGAGTATAATAAGCGATTCTTACAGTTTCACCAACAATAAGTTCCCCGGAGTCAAGTGGTAAACGCTCTGCCAGGATATTTAATAAAGTCGATTTACCTGCACCATTTTCACCTGTAATCCCTAAACGTTCTCTTGACTGCACCAATAAATTAAAATGTTCTAAAATCGTTTGTTGCCCCATTTGATAAGAACCATCTTTAATTTCCAATACTTTTTTGCCTAAACGTTTAGTCGCAAAATCCAAAGCAACCTGTTCATCATTTTGTACTTGATGAAGATTATCTTTTAGATCCTCAAAACGATTAATGCGTGCTTGTTGTTTCGTTCCTCGTGCTTTAGGTCCTGTACGCATCCAAGCCAATTCTTGCTTATATAATTGCTTACGCTTCTCTTCTTGTTCAGCCGCTACTCTTTGTCGTTCCGCTTTTTCCATTACATAAGTTTCGTAATTGCCTTGATATTCATAAAGTTTACCAAAGGATAGTTCAAAAATGCGACTAGTAACATGATCTAAAAAATAACGATCATGGGTGACCATTAAAAGTGCGCCTCTATAATGGGCTAGATAGTCTTCCAGCCATTCAATTGCTTCATAATCCAAATGATTGGTTGGCTCATCAAGCAAAAGCAAATCAGGTTCGTCGATCAAAACTTGCGCCAGGCCCACTCGCTTTTGCTGTCCTCCTGATAATGTGCCTACCTTTTTATCTAAAGTTGAAATCCCTAATTTTTGTAAAATGATCTTAGCGTTGGTATCAGTATTCCAGGCATCTTTTTCATTCATTGCTTCTTGAGCTGCAGCGTATCTATTTTGTGCTTTAGTCGATTGACTATTATTTTCTAGTTCAAGTAAAGCTGATTCATATTGCTTTACTACAGCAACTTGTTCATTCTCCCCTTGAAATACAGCTTCTAACACCGTTTGATCAGCTGCTAATGTCGTTTCTTGCGGTAAATAACTCATGCGATAATCGTTGGGGTAAAAAACATGTCGCTGATCTCCATCGTCATCTTGTAAACCAGCTAGGATCGACAACAAACTCGTTTTTCCGGTGCCGTTAACACCAATCAATCCTACACGATCATGTTCATGAATAATAAATGAAATTTGATCAAAAAGTACTTTATCCCCGTATGTTTTTGAAAGATCGCTAACCTTTAATTCTTTCACGATATCTTCCTCCGATCCATCTTATTGTATCACAAAATAATTGCTTACTGTAAAGGTTCCAAGTTAAAAAAATGTTCTAAATTTAAAAAGCATTCGTTTTTATCATATAACAAAAAAAGCAGGAAGCACAGTGTATAACGCCCCGCAAAAGCCAGAAGAAGATGCTAACTTTTGCGGGGCGTTTCAGGGCTTTCCCACTTTTTTATTTAATTAATTGTCTTTATACAAATCATAGTAAGCGTCCATAACTTCTTTGGTAATTTTTTCGTTTGGCTTACCTCTATCGTCACTGCGTCGAACTTGCGGAATCATTACAGCAAAAGCAATTTCAGGGTCATCATAAGGACCATAACTTACCATGCTTAAACCATCCACCTGAATTTCATCGCCATCTTCAACAACGACCATTTCAGCAGTCCCAGTTTTAGCTGCTAAATCCATTTCAGCATCATCCAAACCTTTAGCAGTTGTCCAAGCATCATCTCCGTGTGCTACATCATGAAACCCTTTTTGAATAGTATTGAGGTTTCCTTCTGAAATATCCACATCATTGAGTACTTCTGTATCAATTTTGTCTTTCTCGTCGCCAAGTCCGCCTTTGTCATCATTGCCATAAATTCCAGTAACTAAATGGGGTCGAACTCGTTGACCATCGTTAGCTACAGTTGAAACATATTGTACTAACTGCATTGGAGTATAGGTATCAAACTGTCCAAAAGCTAAGTCTAAAACATTTCCTGCTTGTCCTTTGGCGTCACTTAAATCATCCACCGAAGTACGAATCCCGGTTGTCTCCCCTGGCAAATCAATCCCGGTTTCAGCACCCAGACCATATTGTGCCATGGCATCACGTAATTGTTTGTAAACACCTTTTTGATTTTGCACGCCAGGAATAGCAATTGTTTCACCATCATAATTGATCCCCATCATTTTTAAAGCTACTTGGATCATATAGGAGTTTGAAGAGTATTCTAAAGCTTTTTGGGCAGAAACATTTTGGTTATTATTCCCATTTCTATTGAAAATAGAAGCCTTATTATTTGAGCCAGCTAAACGAATAGGTTGATCATAGAGTACTTGGTTGCCTTGAATAGCACCTGCTTTCCAGCCAGCAGTTAATGTCCCTGCCTTAACAACAGAACCTGGTGTAAATGATTTTGTATACGTCCCAATGGCATCTTCACTTATATCAGAAGAACCCGTTTCATGATAATACCCATTCATTGAAAGGATTTCGCCAGTTTTTGGATTCATAGCCACAGCATAAATCCCAGGAGAATAGTTAGCCATACCATCGTCAATCAAGCCTTGATAATTATCTCTAACAATCTTATCCACTCTTTGTTGAAATTCTGAATCAATAGAAAGTTTTAGGTTATCACCTTTCTCACCTTCAGAGAGTGTTTTTTGATCGACAATTTGTCCGTTACGATCAACAGAAACTTCAATTTTTGCCTTAGTACCTTGCAAAACACTTTCGTATTGTTTTTCTAAATAACTCGTTCCTACGCGGTCATTACGAGAATAGCCTTTATCAATATACTCTTCTTCCTCTTCGGCAGGCAGACCTTGTTCTTGTGTGGAAACTTGGCCGATAGCACTTTGCAATGGACTATCATCAGTAACTGTTTTACGGGTCCAGTCCATTCCAGTAGATACGCCCGGTAATTCAGTACTGCGTTCTGAAACGCGAGCAATTTCTTCATCAGAAACATCTTGATTTTTTACAAAATCAGTACTTAACTCTTGCGTGCCATTTAAGCGTTGAAAAATCGTAGCCAATCTTAATTGATCTTCATCAAAATCAATTTCATCCTCTTTTACTTTATCCACCAAAGCGGAATATTCTTCAGCATCTGATAAATTGGATTCTTTACTTGTTAAACGATCACGAGCCGTCTCGAGATGATCCTCATCTGCTAACCAGAAGTCCTTTAAATCTCGTTCCGTCAACTTGTCTTCGTCCACATCAATATCGATCAAATCATCTAATTTAACTGCAATATCCAATAAATCTTGCGCTTGCATATCTAAACCTCTAGTAAATGTGATCGAAGCTTCTGAATTATTGTCAACTAAAGGCTCCCCTTGAGAGTCATAAATCGTTCCTCTTGGCGTACCTTGCTCAATTGTGCGTTCTGTAGACGCTTTGATTCTAGTTTCCATATTATCGCTATTAACAATTTGTAAATTTCCTAATTGTATCACTAAAGCCACAAATAAGATAAAAATCACCACAAATAACACATTTAAGCGAAAAGGGACATGCGATCTTTTATATGTATAATTTTTTTCTTCATTCTCATTGTTTTGAGAATTACGCAAATGATTGTTTTTCTTAGACATGATGACATTCCTTCCATAGTCGATCTACTTTTTCCATTTTACCAAAAATTTCAAATTAAAAAAGCAAAAACACAGATTTCAAAAAATATTTATATAAAATACAAAAAATAAGAATAAAAGCTCTTTTTGTTTCACAACACATTAAACAATTTTTATAAAACAAAGGAACTATTTGTTTTACAAGAGATTAATTTGCAACATTTCGTGAAACATTTGCAGCTTGTTTTTAAGTGTGGATAACTTCTTAAGAAAAATATAATCCTTTATAAAAAAGAACCCATGGCATCCATGAGTTCCATCTTATCACTGATAAACATTAAACAAACCATTATTACCGGTATCTGCCTCTTGCTCGTAAACTGGATCATAACTTGGTATTGCCGGTTGTTCGTAATTTTCTTGCGGTACTTCTTCCTGTGGCGCTTGTGGTTCTTGTTCCTGTGTTTCGTCTGGTTCTTGAGGCTCAGTTGGTAATTCAGGTTCTTGCTCTTGTGTTTCAGGATTTTCTTCATTTGGATCTTCGGCCTCATTAGGATTTTCTGATTCTTGTTCATCGTCCTCTTGGCTGTCTGTCTCGTCACTATCATCATAAAACTGATTACCAATAAAACCATTTTGTGAGTACTCATTTTGTGGATCGATTTCAAGTTCTTCACTGGTTGGTAATTCTAATTCTCTTTTTAATTGATTTTGCAGATCCAACAACTCATTCATCCCTAGTATTTGATAAGAGACGCCATTAATCATCTGGTTCTGACCTTGAAGCTGTTCTTGTTCTACATTATCAAAAGCTGGATAATAATTACTTGCAATATCAAGCATGTCATTCCATGAAAGATCTGTTTTGGAATTTTCTTCCACCGCATTTAAGAGACTCCGATAATTGCTCACGCTATCAATACTAACCAATTTATCAACAATTTTTGTAACAACTTCACGTTGTCTTCTTTGTCGACCTATATCGCCTTCTGGATCGTCTTTTCTCATTCGGGCATAAGCAAGTCCTTTTTCGCCGTCCAATTTATGTTTGCCATCAGGAACATGGACACCTTCTAAAGTAAAGTCAATTTTATTATCGACTTCAATGCCGCCCATAGCGTCAATTAAATCAGTCATTCCTTGTAAATTAATTGTCGCATAATGATCAATAGGAATGTCTAGCAATTGTTCCACAACATCCATAGTAAGACTCACGCCATCATAAGCATAAGCATGATTTAATTTATCAAAGGTTTGACCATCATCAAGCATATCTGCCATAATATCACGTTCTAAACTCACAATAGTGGATTCTTCTTTTTCGGGATTAACTGTCACCACCATCATACTATCTGTACGAGCTGGATCTTCATCGTCTTCTTTACGACCTAAGCCACCTGAATCAACCCCTAGTAGCAAAATAGAAAAAGGTTCACGATCAGCAATACTGACTTCCTTATCTCTTTTACCTGATCTTCGGTTAATCTCTTCATTAATATTATTTATCGCACTGTTTGCATCATCTAAAGCCTGCATTCCATAAGCAGTTATGCCAGCAACGACTAAAGCGAGTGCTGTTAATATACCCACGATAATTTTCTGATATAAACGCATCCCACACCTCTTTTTCTCCTAAAAAGATATTACATATAATCTTGGCATAATTCCCTTAACTTTACAATATACCGTTTTTTTTATTACCAAATTTTAAAAAACGAAAAATATATTTAAATATAATCCACAAATTTAGCACGGAATTTCATATGCAAATGACTACCTAATATCAATAAAATAAATACAATTCCCCAAAAAACTAAGGTATAGGTAGCTTTTTCAAAAAACCATCCTCGACTCAAAAAAGTATCGCGAAAACCGTCAATAATATAGTAAATAGGGTTTAACCTTAAAATCTTTACAATAAAATCTGGCAACCCACTATCTTCAATATTTACAATAGCTCCAGATACATAAAATAAAAGCCTTATAACAGACTGCAAGAAAATGTGGTAATCACGGACCAATATTGTAATGGTGGCATTTAATAAGCCAAAGGCAAATAAAAATGAAATCATGCAAATGAAATAATAAATATATTGAATCCAATATACACTCGGACTAATACCAAAAGATAAAACTGTTCCAATAACAATAGCCACCATAGGAAAATACGAACTCAAATTACCCACAATATTAGTGGTTGGTAAGACACTGACTGGAAATTTCATTTTAGACACTAGACTGATTTGTTTATAAATGCTATTTGACGCCCCTAAAATGGAAGAATTAATATAGAACCAGGCGGTAATTCCAATTAACATCCACACAATAAAGGGAAGATCTCCAACCTCTTGACCTTGTCTGAGGCCAACACCAAAAACTAAGTAATAAATCCCAACTTGGATCGCTGGATTTAAGATTTGCCACGCAAGTCCTAAATAATGACTTTGATAATCCGCTTTATCTTCATATCGAGACATTCGAAATATCATGCCGATATGCTGAAATTGTTCTTTTATGACCGTAATAATCTCTTTCACAAAACTCTTCCTTTTCTACAACGATGTTTATTGAAAAACACGCATAATTATATCTGCTGGGTTTCCAATGGCATAAGTCAACGATTTTCCACTAAAAGACACTATCATACAAAAGATAGTCGCTAATATCGTCACAAGCAAAAGCAGCCTTGTGGGAGCAGTCATTTTATCACCAAGAGGAGTACGCGCTAAATTCTTGGCCAGCTGTTCTTTACTTAAGTCTTGCTTTCGTAGTTCTTCGTCTTCTGTCACACGTTCTTTTAAAGTTTCTAAAGTAAAATTCTTTTGCCCCTCTTTTTGTTGTGTTTGGTATTTTTTTTGTTCTTTCTTTGACAATTTTTTGAACCAACTAATAAATTCTTTATAATGCTCCATTACTTCGGCTGTAGGTCCAAATTCGCGTACGCCTCCATAATGCATCCAAATCGTCTTATCACATAACTTCTCTACTTGCTTTAAAGCATGGCTCACAAAAAAGATAGTCTTTCCTTGTTCTTTGAATTCTAAAATTTTATCGACACATTTTTGGTAAAACGTATCATCACCAACTGATAAAGCCTCATCAATAACTAAAATATCCGGATCATTATGTACCGCGATAGAAAAGCCCAAACGTGAGCGCATCCCGCTGGAATAATTTTTCACTGGTTGGTGTATAAAATCCCCTAAATCAGCAAAAGCAATAATATCATCAATGCGTTCATCAATTTGTTTATTGGTCATACCAGACATTAATGCTTTCAAACGAATATTTTCAAGCCCAGTTAATTGTTTTTTTAAACCAGCACCAATGGAGATAATCGTAGGTTCTCCATTGATTTCCATTGTTCCTGAAGTAGGTGGGATAATACCACTAATAATATTGGATAAGGTGGATTTTCCAGATCCATTAATTCCAATGAGACCAATGGACTCCCCATCCTTTACTTCAAAGCTCGCACCTTTTAAAGCCCAGAAACTAGGAATGTTACTACGAGAAAATTTAAAAAGCGATTTTATTTTATCTGATTTTTTCTTATAAAGATCGTATTCCTTAGTAACTAAAGTAGCTCGTACTTTTACATCATCGTTTTTCAATTTATTCATCCATTCTTAACTACTCTTTATATAACAAAACATTTATAGCATAGCATATTTTTCCTGTGAAAAGAATACAAACAAAAAAACTAATAAGCAATTTAGTATTTTTTTAATGAAGATCTATGAATAATTAGAAGACTACGTCCGCTTACGCTCTCCTAAAGTACTGTTCATCTCTTCGCTTACGCTTCGATCTCATCAAGGGCTAAGTGACAAGTCACTAAGTCCTTGAAGGATCAGCTTTCAGCTCCCTTCGCTCGCTGAGTCGCTGTGATTTGAAAATTAAAGACACTACACCTCACTTTCGCTCGCTCTAGTACTGTTCATCATCAGCTTTCAGCTCCCTTTGGTCGCTGAGTCGCTGTGATTCACAGCAAAAAAGCCGAGTCGCCTCGACTTTTTGCTTACTATAATTTCAAATCATTTTTTATTTGCGTGGTTGAAACTTCTGGTGTACGTGGCAAGTAAACGACTGTTGCATCCGTTTGTTCTTCAACAAAGTCAAATTCACCGACCCAGTCATCTCCCATAACAAAAGTATCGATATGATATTCTACAACGTCTTTTACCTTTTGGCCCCAACCTTCTTCTGGGATAACCAAGTCGACGTAACGAATCGCTTCAAGTAACTGCTTACGTTTTTCGTAATCAAAATAACATTTCTTTTGTTTTTCTTTCCAGTTAAATTCATCTGTTGATAAAGCAACGATCAAATAATCACCTTGCTCTTTAGCACGTCTTAATAAGTTAATGTGTCCATAATGCAGTAAGTCAAACGTGCCGTATGTAATAACTCTTTTCATGTTCTAACCTCACTCGTAAAATATATTTGTAAGCATCATTTCTGATGTCTTACGATTGGTTCTTTGAAAAATAAATAAATAACATCAAAGCCTAGTCGTTTTTCTTTCGTCGGGTCCAAAGAAGCGTGGGTATCTTAAGGAATGATGCACACTTCTTTATGGGAGTTTGTTTCGATATTGTGTGGTTTCTGAGATATAATTGTCTGTGGAAAGGATCCACATGGGATAGTGCTATTGCCTCCTGTAGCTTGTCTACGATCATAAGCATGCAACCCAGACCGTTGTTATACTACCAACACACTATCTGTTTTTGCCTTCGTTTAAGCTTATCTTTAACAGAAGATTCGAACGCAGCTCTTAAACTTTGGCTATCATATTCTTGTACACGAGGTTGTGGTTACACAACGTGTATCTCGGGAAGCCCACAGTATCGAAGCATTTTCCTAAAAATTTTAGAAAGGAGGTCCTTCCCTCATGAAATGTTTTGTAGGAATCGATGTCAGCTCCGAAAAACTAGACAGTTGTTTTCTGGACGACGAAAAAAATATCCTGTGCCAAACCACCTATGTCAATGACACTTTAGGTGCGACGGCTTTAAAGAAACAAATCTTACAGCTACACCAAATCTATGATTTTGACAAAGTCGTGATTGGTATGGAAGCAACGTCCATGTACAGCTATCACCCAGCCATGAATTTCCATCAAGATGAACAACTCCAGGAAATTCAGGCCATTACGACCATCGAAAATCCACATCGTATCAAACAATATGCCAAAATGTTTGATACAGATAAGACTGATACGATTGATGCCTTTATGATCGCTGATTATTTAAGGAACCAGCATTATACGACATCTCCTGTAAAAGAAGAAAAATATATGGCCTTACAACGTTTGACGCGTGCACGTTATCAAACCGTATGCCAACTGGTTGAAGTCAAACAACACTTTATCGAAAATCTTTCGTATAAGTGTAACACCTTAAAAAAGGAATTACGTGACGCGCCTGGAAGCACGACGGTCTTTAGTGCCGCAATCATGGATCTATTTACCCAGGATCTTTCGATGGATGATCTCGCACAGCTCCCTTTAGATGATTTAGCGGACTGGCTTCAAAAGAAAGGGCGCGGTCGTTTTAAAGACCCTCAAGGTCTAGCGAAAACCATTCAAAAGGCCATCCGTACGTCCTACCGGCTAGATAAAGCGGTCAACCAATCAGTCGATATTGTTTTAAGTGTTTTCGTTCGAGAAATCCGTGGCTTAGAAAAAGCGATTAAGGATTTTGATAAGGCCATTGAAGACCTTGTCCAAACCATTCCAGAATATCAATGCTTAACCAGCATTCCCGGCGTAGGCAAAGTTTATGCGGCTGGGCTATTAGCTGAAATCGGTCAAATCGAACGTTTTAAAGACCAGGCCCATTTAGCGAAATATGCTGGACTTTTCTGGAAAAAACACGAATCCGGTAGTCATTCACGGGAGAATACGCCATTGACGAAAAAAGGGAATCGTTATTTTCGTTATTACTTAGTTGAAGCTGCCAACTCTGTGAGACGCTATCTTCCGGAATATCAAATGTATTACCGTAAAAAATATCAAGAAACCCCCAAACATCAACATAAAAGAGCCATCGTTTTAACTGCAAGAAAATTTGTGCGCTTGGTGGATACGCTGTTACGTAACCATCAACTCTATACGCCCCCTAGGAGCGTGATAGAAAAATAACATCAACGTTATTTGCGTACTTCTTAGGAAACGGCCTGTGAAAACGCTTGATTTGCGCAGGTCTAGTTCAGTGATCCCTTTTTTAGGTTTTAAACAAGAAAGATTTTCATTTTTTATCTTGACTCTTGACCACTATGCTTATTTTTAATATATTGAAGATATCAAAAAAATAAAAAAATAGCAACTTTGTTAAAAAAAAGCTAAGAAATGTTTCATAATTATTATTCTTTTTCAAAAACATAATCTACCATTTGATAACCTTCACCGATATTTGTAATTTTTTCTTTTAACAATTGAAAACCCAAATGTTGGTAAACACGAATCGCTTGTGTGTTTCCTTGATTCACCCATAAGCGCTGTTTTAATCCATATTTTTCTCCTAATTCATCAAAAAAGTCAAAAATTTCTCGCATAAAACCTTGGTTCCGATATTCACTTGCAATATAAATCTTGCTTAAATATAAATAGTCCTTTCTCACTTCATAAGCGATATAACCAACATATACACCATTTATTAATAAAGCGTAATAATTTACACCCGCAGAAATTTCTTGCATGATCAAATCTTTACTCTGATAACTTTCCAACATGTATTCTACCTGATTACTACCTATAACCGGTGTGAAAACTTCTTTCCAAATTTTAACTAAAACTGGATAAAAATCATCCAACTGTTCTTTTGTGGTAATTTTTATTTTTTCCAAAGCGACAAACCCCTCTGTACAAACCTTCTATTAGATAAAACCTCCCGCATTTCTGGCGAGAGGTTTTATTCTACTTATGCCAAAACAACAAAATTATTTCGCTGCTTCGTAATTTTTATTCGCTTGATCCCAATTCACGATATGCCAAAAAGCAGCAATGTAATCAGGTCTTACATTTTTGTATTTCAAATAATAAGCATGTTCCCATACGTCTAAACCAAGTACAGGTGTTTGACCATCAGTTAATGGAGAATCTTGGTTCGGTGTGGAAGTGATTTTTAATTTTCCATTATCTAAAACTAACCAAGCCCAACCAGAACCAAAGCGTCCTGTAGCCGCTGTCTTAAATTCATCTTTAAATGAATCAAAACTACCAAATTCTTTGTCGATCGCGTTTCCTAATGCGCCTGTTGGTTCGCCCCCACCATCAGGGGATAAAATCTTCCAAAAGAAAGCATGGTTTGCATGACCGCCACCATTATTACGAACCGCAGTATAAATATCTTCAGGTACATTTTTTAAATCAGCAACTAGATCTTCCACTGATTTTTCGCCCAACTCCGGATGTTTTTCAATAGCTGCATTCAAATTGTTAACGTAAGTGTTATGATGCTTGTCATGATGTAGGTGCATTGTTTCTTCATCAAAGTAAGGTTCCAAAGCATCATATGCATAAGGTAAATCTGGTAAAGTGTAAGCCATTTCTAAATTCCTCCTAAAATAATACTTATTAATTACAAGTTAAGACTATCAAAGAAAGCGATTTTATTCAAAACAAATGCTCCTATTTTTAAGAGACGCGACGGAAAACCAAAAATTTACTAAATAAGTAATTAGCAATCCCCACCAAGATTTGCGTCAACACTTTGGCTAAGCCATTACCAAGCTGCATCCATTCTCTTAACAAATACATAAAGCTGATATCAATCCCCAAAGCAAACAAGCGAAATAACATAAATCGTAAAAACTCTGTCCAATAAGCAAAACGGCTGGACGATTTTGAATGAAAAACCCACAATTTGTTTGTCACAAAAGCAAACACATTCGCTAAAAACCAAGAAATAATCGTGGCTGTCATATAGTGAACGTGAAAAATCCCATGCATAAAAAATGGATAATGATATTAGCAATCGTCGCTAATTGGCCAAAAAAAAGATAAGCAACAAATTCCCATAGTCCCTTACGTTCTAGCCAATTTTTGTATTGACGAAGATGTTGCATGAAAAATTACTCCTTAAAAATCAGGTATTTTTTTGCGTAAAAATAAAAAATTTACTAAAAACATAATTAGCAACTACAATAATAATCTGGGTTATGAGTTTTGCCCAAAACTCTTTCATATTTAAACTATCAACAAAGAGCAACATGCACCCCATATCGATACCAAAGGAAACAATGCGGTAAAAGAAAAATTTACTTAGTTCAGAAAAAAATCGCTTCATGCTAGTTGTTTGTGACTTAAAAACCCATCTTTTATTAGTAGCAAAAGCAAATAACACAGAAAAAATCCATGAAAGTGTATTTGATATAACTAAATTCCAGCCAAACAATCTTCTAGCTAAAAAGAATGTAATAAAATTTACGACAGTGGTCATACCACCAAAAAATAAATAAGCAATAATTTCTTGTAGTTTCTGGTCCTCTTTTAATCTTTTGATTAGTTGCTTCAATTTGTCACCTCATCCACCACTTCAGTACGAATTTATAACTCTAAATAAAAATATCCTTTTTTCATTTAAAATACAACAAATTATTTCATTTCTAGAAAATTTTTATAAAATATCTTCCTTTAAGCTAGGACACTAGTTGATTTCAAACCGTCTCTTTTAAGATTAAAGTTAGAATTCTTCTTGTTTTCTCACTTTTAGTTAGATAAAATATTAGGTATGAATAAAAATAAAATTAAGAGGGTTACAATATGAGTTTTCTTCAGTTAGTAAAAAATTCAATACTGCATTTTAATGAGTTAAAAAACGCCAAAAATATCGGTTTTGGAAAGATGATCCTCTATCTATTGTTACTAAGTCTAATTGCAGCCATACCTATCACACTGCAAGTACGTCAGGTTTTTTCGGATATCCAATCGGACGGACAAGAAATCGCTGAACAGATTCCTGATTTCACAGTCGAAGATGGAAAAATGCAGACAAATGAACAAGATGGATTTATCTATCAGACGGATTCGATTATTTTCACCTTTGACCCTGAAGGACAACGAACTTCTGATGATATTTCAAAAGATATGATCGGTAATTTTTTGAGCATAGGTTTGTTACAAGAAGAAGCAGTGTTAAGCCTTCAGTCCAATGAAGCAACAGAAACGATATTTGGCAACAATCAGTTTGAGTTATCTTATGATGATAGTCGGATGCAAAATTTAACTGGGGAAATGATTCGAAATGAATTAAGTCAAAGTAAACTACCTTGGTGGACACTCTTAGTGGCATTACTGGTTGCTACTTATCCTTCTTTTATCAACTTGATTGTCATTTTATTGATTACGACTATCATTGGAAACTTATACAGCCGTATTCAGCGTACTAGCAATCGATTTTTGGACAATTTAAAAATCATGATTGCAAGCGCAACTTTACCCGTTATTATAGGCGCGGTGATCAATAGTTTTTCTGCAGGTTTCGATAGTACAATGCTAATTGCTATTTTAGCATTCTTTATCTTTATGCAAGCTATTAAAAGCACGAAAAAAATTGAATAACCTTAAGACATTTTCAGCCAGCTGGAAATGTCTTTTTCTTTAAAATATTGTATACTAGTTGATAAAGGAGCGGATAATATGACAAAGTATATTTTATCAGTTCGTCCATTTCGCGAAGAATTTCAGCAAAAAATGAAGAAAATTGACCCTGATTACCAATTTGTAACTGCTGATGAACGAAACGAAGCTGATATTTGGAACAATGTTGAAATTACAATAGGTTGGCGTAAAGATTGGAATGATAAGTTACTATTTGAAGGTACGCCCTTAAAATGGGTACATTCCATTTCAGCTGGTGTAGATTATTTACCACTTACTAAATTTAAAGACTACGGTATACAGCTTACCAATTCGAGCGGTATCCATGCGCAATCGATCGCAGATCATTTATTAGCCGTTATATTTATGCAAAGTAGAGGGATATTTACTGCCATACAAAATCAACTGACAGCCACTTGGGATAAATCCGCTGATTACTCCTATCTGTATGATTTGCGAGTATTGATCGTAGGCACGGGAAAAATTGGTCAAAAATTAGCATCCTATCTTGATGTATTTGGCTGTAAACCTGTCGGCATCAATACAAATGGACGCGCGATAGCACACTTCACAGAAACATATCCATTAAGTGAGCTAAACCAGCAAGCTTCTTTTTCTGATATAGTAATTAATATCCTGCCTTTAACAGAAGATACTTACCATCTATATAACACTGAATTTTTCAATAGTATGAAGACTACTGGGACCTTTATAAATGTTGGACGTGGTTCAAGTGTTGATACAGAGGATTTATATGCTGCCTTAAAAAATAAAGACATCAATTTTGCAGCTATTGACGTATTTGAAGAAGAACCTTTACCTTCTGATAATGACTTATGGTCTCTAGAAAACATCCTGATAACACCACATATCTCAGGTTATACCCCACATTTTCAAAAGAAATTTATGCAAATATTTTTGGATAATTTATCTAGTTTTGTTAACGAGGGAAAACTTGTAGAAAACGAAGTCTCTTTAAACTCTGGTTATTAAAAAAGAAAGATGGTCCATTAAAAATTTTGGATCATCTTTCTTTTTTTATATCTTTTTCAGTTTCTTTAACGATATAAATAGGTCGTTTTTTTGTTTCCAAAAATATCTTACCGATATATTTGCCGATCACTCCTAAAAACAGTAACTGCAATCCTCCCATAAACAACACAATCGAAGCCAAGGAAGGCCAACCAGTCGTCGGATCCCCAAACAACAAAGCACGAATCACAATAAAGATCAAAGCAATAACAGCAGCTATACAAGACAAGCCACCAAGAAGCGCAGCTAAAGTTAAAGGAGCATCTGAAAAGTTTACAATCCCATCAATTGAATATTTAAAAAGACTCCAAAACGACCAAGAAGTCGTTCCTGCGACTCGTTCACGATTCTCATAAGAAATATATTCAGTGTTAAAACCCACCCAGCTAAATATCCCTTTTGAAAAACGATTGTACTCTGTCATAGACAAAATCGCATCAACCATTTGCCTTGTCATCAAGCGGAAATCACGAGCACCATCGATCATTTCAGTATCGCCAAATTTATTGACTAATTTATAAAATAAGCGAGCAAAAAAACTACGAACGACGGGTTCACCTTCTCGATCTTGACGTCTGGTACCCACACAATCGATATCAGAAGTCTCGATTCGTTCGATCATCTGGGGCAATAAATCTGGTGGATCTTGCAAATCAGCATCCATGACCGTGACTAAATCACCTCTAGAGGCATGCAATCCAGCGTATAAAGCAGACTCCTTACCAAAATTTTTTGAAAATGAAACATAACGAACCCGATCAGGCATGTTCTTATATAACTGCCTTAAACTTTGTAATGTATCATCTTGTGATCCATCGTTTACAAAAACATATTCAACTGAATGTGTAATGATTGAAGCGACCTTTTCAACTTCTTTGACAAAATAAGGTAAAGACTCTTGCTCATTAAAACAGGGTACTACAATGGACAACATACAAACGCCTCCTACTTCAAATAAACACTTTCTTTAATTATATCATGTTATTTTGCAAACTAGGTAAATTTTAATATCTATTTTTTATTTATCAGCATTTTCCTGCTCAACTTCTTGATCTGAACCTTGCATTAAATATTTATCATAATAATCAGAACGTTTAGTCATTTCTTCCTCAAATTTTTTGTAGCCCATTTGTTCCATCAATGTTTTTTTATCAGAAAATAAGTTGACACCCAGTCCAAGCTTTTCATTAGGAATTTTCACATTTAAAGCTGCCAAAGTAGAAGGATACATATCCACAGCGCTAAATAAACGTTTATCTGTTTTGGAAGCCGTTTGTTCTGTATTTAAAAAGACATTATAAACACTTCTTTGATAATTAGCATCAATATCTTCAAAGAAATCTTTATCCATGGTTAAATGGTCTCCTACTAAAACAATCGTTGTATTATCATAAAAAGGTTGTTCTTTCATCCATTGGATAAAATCACTGATTTTTTGATCAGAATCATGAATGACATTACTATATTGGTCACCAAAAAGATCCGGCGTTTCATCTGTAGCATATCCATCTTCAAAATGCGTATCCGCTGTTAGCATGGTGAAGTTAAAAGGTTCTTTTTGGTCAGCAAGCTCTGTTAATGAATCTTTAGCAAAGTCAAAGAGCTTGTCATCTTCATAACCCCACCATTCGTAATAGTCTTCTGGGATCAATCCTTCTTGTCTTGCCCAATGATAATCCCGAATGTCATAATTACCGTGCTGTTCAAAGTAAGCTTTTCTGCCCGCAAATCCGGCTTTTGATCCAAGAAACAAGGTTTGATTGTAACCTTCCTTTTCTAAAATTTCTCCTAAACTATAAACGCCAGGAAAAAAAGAACTTGGTTCTTCCATGCCATAATTATTAACATCTAAAACACCACTACTTGCTCTTAAAGGCGCACCTGAAGTTTGTGCAACCATGGAGCTTGCGGTTTGATTAGCGCCCGGGATTTGCATCATACCACCTAATTTCCCTTTTCTAGCATTAGAAAATTGGGTACCCTCTTCCAGGGCCAAGTCTGTCAAACGAGGAATCAAATTCTTCTCTTCAATGCCACCTATCTCTTTATCGGCATAGCTACTTTCCATAGATTCTAAGAAAATATAAACAAGATTTCTTTTCTTTTGTGGAAATTGTAAACTTTGCTCAGAGGGATCAACATAGTAATCATCATAAACCTCAGTATCTTCAAAATAGTATGCTTTAACGTCTTCATAACCAACCTCTCTTATACCTAATGTTAATCCTGAAGAAAAGAGTAAAACAGCTAAGAAAAGAAAGATTGGAGATAAAACCTTCCTCTTTTTTATTGGACGATTATTTCTTAGAGAAAGCTGATGTGTTGCAAAAAAGTAAACGAATACCCCAACAACACTGGCGAAGCCTACTGCTGAAAGCAAGGGTTTAACTATAAACTCTCTAATTTTTAAAGGATCCGTTTCCCTTAAAGATTGACTCATGATATAGATAATCTGGTCAAAACGAACATTTCCCATATCATGCATTGTCCAATAACTACTTGTATAGATCAAACCACCCACAAATGCAAAAAGCACTAACAAAACAAAGGTAAGCCATTGGCGTTTATTAAAGGAAAGACTGGAAACGAAATAGCCTTTATTTGAAACAAATATATATATTTGTAATAAGCAAAAAATAATAGCAGCCGCGATAGCACACAAAACCATGTTCTGTGCATTATTGATCGGCGAATAAATTAAAGCCGGTATATTTAATAAGGCACGATCAAAACTTCGCCACAAAAAAATGATAGAAGAATATAGCTAGCACTTAAAAAAAGCAGCCTTGAAATCATTTTTCGTTGATTTTTCCTTAAAGAGATATAAAAGAGCAAGGTAAACAAAATTAAAATAAGCAGCATAAATATCATCTTTCTTTATGTATTTTCGAAAAAAGCCAAGTGCTCTTTTTTTAACACCTGGCTTTTTGTAGTTAATTTTCAGTAAAAATATACTTGGGTTCGTCTAATTCCTTATTGTAATCTACAGTTAAATCATAGCCTTTAAAAAACCAATCGTCCTCCCTTTCGGCAAAAAATAATATACCTTCAATTTCTTTTTTTACCAAGGGATTTTCTGGACGATCAACAGACATTCCTATTGAAAAGCCATCGTGCACTTGTGTACTTCCATAAACTTTTCCAAAAAAACGAATACCCATTCCCGATTCTAACTCGATTTCTCTTTTAAACCACGCCAGCGCTTCTGGTGTGACTGCAATATTCATCTACTCCACTCCTACTCGTTTAATTTTGCATCTAATTGATCAACTTCCTCAACATTTCCTATTACTAGCAAATGGTCGTTCTCACGAACAACTTCTTCTGCAGGAGGAGAAGCAATCACGTCTCCATTACGACGACGAACAGCCACTATAGTCAATCCAAAACGTCGCCTGAAATCCATTTCTAGCAAAGTTTTATTAAAGAATTTTTTATTCTTCACTCGAATTTCAGCCAAGGAATATTCATCAGATAACTCAATAGAATCTAAGATATTACTAGAAACCATCTTATGTGCGATCCGTATTCCCATATCTCGTTCTGGATGCACGACTTTATCTGCACCAATTTTTTCTAAAACACGCGCATGATACCCATTATTGGCTTTAGCTAAAATATTTGGCACGCCCATTTCTTTGACCATCAGAGTAACCAAAATACTTGCTTGGATATCTTCGCCGATAGCAATGATTACCTGGTCGAAATTACGAATTCCTAATGAGCGCAACGTCATCTCGTCTTGTGCATCGCCTACCACTACGTGCGTCGCAATATCCATATATGCATTCGCACGATCTTCGCTTTTATCAATAGCCAACACTTCTTGCCCTGATTCTACCAAAGTTTGGCAAATGCTCCCACCAAAACGCCCTAAACCTATAATAGCATAATTTTGTTTCATGATGATCTCCTTTAATTGATTAAATTATGCTTAAAAGCATAAATCGCAGCTTGTGTACGATCTTCCACTTCTAATTTTGATAATATATTCGACACATGTGTCTTTACTGTTTTTAAAGTAATAAACAATTCGCTTGCAATCTCTTGATTACTTTTTCCTTGTGCAATCAACATTAAAACTTCTTTTTCACGAATTGTCAACTCTTCATGTAATTGGGCTGCTTCATAAGATTGGCGATGACTTAATTTATCTGATACTTCTGATTCTATTACGCGCTCTCCTTGCTTAGTTGCACGTATCGCATCAGCAATCTCAGCTGCGCTGGAAGTCTTTAATAAGTAACCAGCAGCACCTGCTTGCATAGCTGGATAAACCTTTTCATCATCAATAAAACTTGTCACAATTAGAATTTTAGCTTCTGGCCATTCTTGTAAAATAAGTTGAGTCGCTTCGATTCCGTCCATCTCGTCCATGACTAAATCCATCAAAATAACATCTGGACGCAGTTGGATCGCTTTTTCATAACCTTCTTGACCGTCTTCTGCTTCTCCAATGACTTCAATATCTTCTTGTACCAACAAATAAGAAGACACACCTAAACGCACCATTTCGTGGTCATCCACTAATAAAACACTGATCATTTATTAACACCCTCCTTGATTAAAGGAATTTTTATTTCAATGCTTGTTCCTTGATTTTTAAAACTGATCACTTTAACTGTCCCACCAACAGCTGCTATGCGTTCACGAACGTTACGTAACCCATAACTTCCAGCCCTTTCTTTTTGGTCTGGATTAAAACCAACACCATCATCTACAACGCGTAATAACACATTTTCTTCAATCAAATGTAAATAAACTTCCAGTTCATTGGCCTTAGAATGACGTAAAGTGTTTGATAATAATTCTTGTATTACGCGAAATAACTGATCTTCAATATGACGTGGAATATCCACATCTTCAATATCCCATTTCAAAGAAAGTTTAATTTTGCTTTGTAATTCTCGTAATAATTGTTCAATTCCCTTTTTCAAGCTCTTTTCTTCTAAAGTTACTGGACGTAAGTGTAATAGTAATGCACGCATTTCCGATTGTGAGTTGTTTATAATAGAAGAAATCATTTGCAGTTGTTTTTGTTGCGCCTCAGAGATAGCTGATTCGTTAGCTTTTTCCGTAACAGCTGACATCATCATCATAGCCGCGAATAACTCTTGTGATACAGAATCGTGTAACTCTCTTGCTAAACGATGACGTTCACTTTCCAAAATTTCCTCTTTGGTTTGACCGTCAATATATTGTGGTCTCGTGTTAAGTTCTTGTAGCTCACTTGACATATCCTTTAACTTTTCTGTAATTTGAAAAATATCTTGATGTATCATAGTGAGCTCTTTACTTTCATCTAAGTAAACATCTGAATAATTTAAACTGGTGTCTTTAAAGTTACCACTGACTAGTAAGCGGAGTTTTTCTGTAATAGGCGCTATTTCCTTCTTCTGAAAATACGTAAACACAACAAAGGTAACTAAGCCACACCCAAGCGCGATGCCAATGATATAAAATATGAGCGGAACATAAGCGATACGTACTTGGAATAATTGTAGCCAAGGTTGTTTTTGATCTGTTCCTAACATGTAAAAAAATAAAACAATAAGCATCATTAACAAAGCAAAAAGGCTACTAAATGCAGACAGCATTTTTCGTGACTTTTTATCTGTCATACACGAAACACCTCGATATCTCCAACCAAGGCATTGGTTATAATTTTCAGGTGGCGTGCACTTTCACTATATTCTTTGCTATAAAGTTTAAGCGTTTCATTCCTTAATTTTGTTTCATAGTCTTCAAAATAAACTGTACCCATTAATGCAGTATGTTCTAATTGAACGCCAATTCCTGTTGGGACCAACAAACGTGTTCGTCCGATACCTTTTCTAACAAGAACCACATTATCTTTTTTAGGCAAAATCGTATTTCCTAAATCAATGATCGTATCACCAGATAATACATTGATATTAATATCATCCCATTCATAAACATGGTTACCAATACGCTCGTTACCAAGCCATTGTTGTTTTTTCTTTTTTCCATCATGATTTCTAGCTTCTTGGGTTTGAACCATAATCATTTGTTTTTTGTTCCAAAAAGCATAATTAGAAAAATCAACACCTGAAATTTCAATCCCTTTTAAGCCAATAAAAAGGATAGTAAAAACCAACATAAGCCATACTGCTGGATTACTAAGCAAGCCAAATAAAATCAAGATGATCCCTAAAAATAGTTTAAAGTTACTTGTCTTTGCTTTCTTTTTCCGACGCAAGGCCAAGTAAATGAAAAAAGCGCCAGAAGCAATCAATATGAGTAAAAGTGAGTTATGGATCGTCTGCCAAATAACAAGCAATAATAATAAACTCTCAATGACAAAGAAAAATCGTCCGGGTTTTCTCACATACTCCACTCCTCGTTAAAACATTATTTCTTATAGTTTACTACAAAACCATTTAAGGCTCATCCGCCTTCCGGCTGAAAAAATAGGAATAAACCCTGTGGGCTCATTCCTATTTCATCTTAGCTTTCTTTTACGCTAACAATTTCTACGTCCATATTACCATTAGGTATTTCAATGGTTACCTTATCGCCTTTTCTTTTACCAATCAATGCTTGAGCAATAGGTGAATCATTGGAAATTTTGCCAGAAAATGGATCGGATTCAGCGCTTCCGACAATTTTATATTCCTCTTCTTCTTCATCTGGCAATTCTTTAAATACAACGGTTTTTCCAATAGATACTTCATCTTTATCAACTTCATCGCTATCAACAACTTGAGCAAAACGTAACATATTTTCTAATGTTGTAATGCGCCCTTCGACAAAGGCTTGTTCATCTTTAGCTGATTCATACTCTGAATTTTCGGAAAGGTCACCAAAACCGCGTGCAATCTTAATTCGTTCGATAATTTCACCACGTTTAACAGTTTTCAATTCTTCTAATTCGTCTTCCAATTGTTTTTTACCCTCTGGCGTCATTGGGTAAACTTTTTCTTCTGCCATTTCTAAAGTCTCCTTCATAAATTACTTCTTTTACATTTTTTATTAAAAAAGAAATAATGGTAATCTTTTCAAGTCCACAAAAGATTACCACTATTTTTTTAAATTGTAAACCTAATTTCGATTTATTTTGTAACCGTTTTTTAGTTGTCCATATGCTCGTCAATCAACTCATTATGTTCTTCATAGGTTTCTGCATAATAAACTTCACCTGTAGATACATCCGCGACAAAGTAGTAATAATCATTATCTGTCGGATTCAAGACCGCATCGATAGAATCTTCACTCGGATTATCAAATGGTCCAGGACCATAACCAACATTTTGATATAAATTATATGGCGAGTCAACCTCAAGGTCCTCATAAGTAACAGTTTCTTTATGCTCACCTAAGGCATACAAGATCGAAATATCCGATTGTAGCGGCATATCAGCTTCAGTACGATTAAAGAACACCTGAGCAATATCCTTACGATCTTCTTCTGTCACACCTTCTTTTTCTACTAAAGAAGCAACCGTCATCGTTTCTTGTACATTCAAATCAGAATCTTTAATTTCATCATAATGACCTTCTAGCGTTGAATCCGTCGTTGCGACCATTTGTTCTACAAGTTCTTCCAAGCTCATATCTGGTTGATAATCATAAGTAGCCGGGAACAAATAACCTTCCAAACGATAACGAACCTCTTCAGCTTCCGCTGCATCATCTAAAAGCTCAGGATAGCTGTCATGTAATTCATCGAAAAAGTCTTCATCTTTCATTAAATCAAGAAATTCGTCTTCGCTAAATTCTGTCTGTTGATCAATTTCTGCCGCAATTTCTTCGACATCATAACCTTCGGGTACAGCAATTCTGGCTTGATCAAATGCACTTTCTCCTTCTTTCAAGCTATTTGCGATCTCATCTAAAGTCATACTTGGAGAAAAGACATATTCACCTGCTTGAAAGCCATCTTGATTATTAAATTTCATATAATAATTAAAAACCATGCCACTGTTGATCACATTTTCATTTTCTAGAATCTCACCAATCTGTTTGTTCGAAGACCCATTAGGAATGGTTACAGCGACCGATTCTTCACTATTTGGTTCCAATGGTTTAATACTAGATTTTACATAATTATAAGTAGAAAAACCAAATATCAACCCCACAACAACTAAAGCTAAAATAATGACTAAAACAATCTTATGAACAACTCGATCTTCCTTGTTCCTTCGATTCTTTCGTTTTTTTACATCTTTTGGCTTATTATTTGTTTTATTATTTGTTTTTTGTTTTTTATCTGAAGTTTGGTTGTCTTCTGATTGGTTCTTGTCACTCAAAACAACGCCTCCTAATCTTCATTCAAGTTTCTAACTCGTCCTATTATACCTGAAAGTGTATCCAAATAAAATGTTTTTTACTATTTTCTTTCTCTTTCTTAAATGTTATGAGATCAAAAAAGAAATTATTTTTTAAATAGTCACTCTAAAGAAAAAATCATGATAGCTAATAATCTTGAATTTCATAATTGTTAGTATACCATGATATAGTTTTTATCAGCCTATTACACATTATTCATTGGAAGGTACTAAATCGTGACCAATAAATTGATAAAACAAACATTTAAATTCTATATTTTCAATGTTTACCTACTCACTTTTGTTTGAAATAAATAAAATTATTTATAATTTTAGCAAAAGCAAAAATAAATAACGACACAATCGTAACAAACTTAATACTCATTAGTAGTTTTATATTCACTAAAGGTTTATATCCAATAGTAAATTTGTTTATGCCTTTTTTAGATTGAACAATCGGCGCGCCTAGAGTTGTCTTTTGTAGCTGATTTGACGTCAAGTTTTTTCCATTAAAATTGATCTGGCTTCCTGTATAAACAATAGTTGGTAAGATATTTTCTTGGTTTTCCCTTCCTTTCCATGTTAGTACTAATCTATTTTTCTCATCAATTGTTTTTGAGACATCAAGACTATTATTGACGATCTGCTCATCATACATTTGATAGCCACCTTGTTCGTCCAGCTCTTCTTGGGTCATATCATTTAATAATGGTAAATAATCAGGGGTCGGCTTTTTGATAACTTTAAACGCATCTTCATAACTCCCGCTTGTAAAACCTGCACGAAGCTCGTCCGGGTCATTGGTGGTAACCCAAGGAGCGTTGTTTCCTGAAGAAGTTGGCGTATCGCTTTCCCAGGCTTCGGCACTTCGTAATATATTTAAATTAACATTTGCAATCATCAAAAATGAAAGCATACATAAAAAGGAGTACATAACTTTTTTCTTATCTGCATTCAAGTTTTTAGTTAATTTCTCTAGTGTATAAGCAAAAGCAATAAGCAGAAAAATATAAGCTATCAAAACAAACCTTCTTGGAAACTGAATGATTTGAACAAAACTCGTATAAAGAGAAATATCTTCCCAAGGTATAAAATTCGTAGAAAGAATTAAGAAGAAAGCCCCCACAAGTGTTAACAGCCTTTCAACGATAGAAGTATCTTTCCAGCTAACAAAGAAATAAAAAATTTGAAACAACATTAAGCAAGAAAAGACCATGCCTAGACTAGAATAATTGTTATCTCCAATATCAAAATAAGTTGTATAAGATAAGACATCATCAAAGAATTTAGGATACACAAGTTGATTAGTTAAGGAAACTTCTAAAAACCCTATTAAAGTATTAATATTAAGTAAAATCGTTAGAAAAACGGCGATAAAAAAATCTTTTATCATTTTTCCTTTATGTTTTGTACGTAAAAAACCAACTATATAAAAGGGAACACTTGAGAGAATTCCAAGAAATAACGTTAAATTGTGTAAAAATCCAACGCTTGTCACAGCAAGTGCTAATTCAATAGGCTTTATCGGTCTTTCTTGATCCTGGATCACTCTAACAGCTGGAACATAAATAAAAGGAATAAAAGCCGCTCCCCAGCTTGTCATATTTTGCGATAACGCATAATGAGAAACCATTGAACTACTCATATAAAGTAATGAAATAAAGATAGAAAATTTATAATGAACCCGCGCTTTACTGGCCAAAGAAAACATTGCTAAGCCTGCAATAAAAAAACAAAGGAATGAAGTCAATAATTGATAACGAAACCAATTTTTAGTAAAAAACATTAACAAACCTTGTAAATAAGAAAAGTCAGGTCCATATAATGCGTTAACGATTCTTCCTGATTGGTCAAAAGAAAAAATTGACTGAAAATAATTAAAATCACCTGTTTTTATTTGCATATACGCTTCATAAAAACGATTGAAATGAAACATCATATCATTTCCAAGAATGATTCCGTGTTTATAAAGCTGAGCAGATACCATTAAAAAAGCTGCTAAAATAATAATGGATAAAGCAATAATGATTTGTTTTTTTGTTAAGCGGACCTTTCTTCTGTTATCCCTATTGTTCAATTTTATTTTTCCCGGGGCCTCCACTGTCATTCTCCTCCGCATTCACATGTAATTTTTTGATTAAGCAGGTGATTAAGAAACTTTTTAAAGTCTTTTAATCACCTTTTAAAAAATGCTTTATAAACTTTTTCTGCTCGGTCAGGTCCATCTAAAGGAGCAAAACGATTTTGAAATACTTGGTATTTCTCACCATAATTATCCCAATACTGATGTCCTTTGGCAATCGCTCGAAATAAATTGCTCGTATTTTTTACAATTGGACCCGGGGCTTGTTCTTCTAAATCAAAGTAAAAACCGCGCATATCATCATACTCATCCAGGTCATAACAATAAAAATACATTGGTTTATTCGTATTTGCATAATCAAACATTACCGAAGAGTAATCGGTAACTAACATATCAGAAGCGATCATCAACTCTTGGACATCCGGATATTTTGACACATTTATAATGTTGTGGCGAAATTCTTCGGGGATATTTAACTTACTCGCTACTACAACATGTTCTCTAATTAATAAGACATAGTCCTCTCCCAAACGACGTTCGAAAATACGAAAGTTAATTTTATTTTTCATAGTAAACTTCTTCCCTTTTTTCTGGTTATCGCGAAAAGTAGGGGCATAAAAGATTACTTTTTTATCTTCAGCTATATTCAATTTACGACGAATACTTTCTCTTTTCTCATCGATATGAGGTGTATAAAAAACGTCGTTTCTTGGATACCCCAATTCTAAGACAGGACCATTGTATTGGAAGGCGGAGCGAAATGCTTGTGTCGCATATGGCGAAGGAGATACCAGCGCGCTCCATTGATTTTTGGCATGAGTCACACGAGCTAGATACCCTTCATCTCTACCTTCGATTTGTTCTTGATCATGTTGCATCTTCTTCAAAGGAGTGCCATGCCAAGTTTGTAAATATTGTGTTTGCTTCGGTTTTGTTAAATAAGTAGGAAAGTTTTGATTATTCACCCAATATTTACTTGTAGCTAAATATTTATAGTAACTAGGCGATAGCCGTTTGATAATTTTTGTATGAGGATTGACCTTTAAAGGCGCGTTATTGTTCATGATCCAAATATAATCATAATCTTCCTTATTATCAATCATTTTTTCATAAATCATACGCGGGCTATCTTCATATCTTTTTCCTACACCACTTTCAAATACAATTTGTCTATCATTTGTTTTTCCAAAATGACTTAAAAATTTATAAAATAATTTCATTGTAGGAAAATAGTACTTAGAACGTCTGTACCGAGCAAAAACTTTTAAAGCTAATGGATCATCTCTAAGAAATTTCTTTACCTTATTTTGCTTAGGAATATTCTGAATAGCTTTAAATATACGTTCGTTTGAATAACGATCACGATACTTAATGAAGTTATCTGCTTTTTCTATATATTCCTCTGCCATTTTAAACTGATTTTCACCAATTTTAAATAAATACTCAATAACCTTATCCTCATCAAACGCAATATCTCCAGGCAATTCATTATCTAAGTCTAGATGTGAAGGATTTTTACCTAAAAATCGATTACGGTCAAATTGGTAATAAACAACAGGTTTGTGCAAAAAGCTAAAATCAAATGCAACACTCGAGTAATCCGTAAGCATTACCATACTCTCTTTAATTAAATCTTGAACATCACGATCACCTTGTTTTATTACGGTTACAGGAGCATTCTCAAAATAACGAACATAATCTTGCATATTAGGATGTAGACAAAAAATTAATTCCAAACCAAACTTTTCTGCAAACTCTTTTAATCGTGGATCAAATAGCAATTCTTCGTATCTTTTAAAGTACTCACTTTCTTCAAAATTTTGATTATTCGTAATCCAATCTCGCCAAGTAGGGATAATTAAAACTTGTCGCTTTAGCGGGATATCATTTTTAAATAGCGTTTCCAACCGAGCTAAACCTGTAGCCACCACTTCCTCATCATGGTACCCCATATCGATAATAGCAATTTGCCGTTCTTTTTCTGAACTTGTGATAAATAAATCCGTATAAAATTCATTCACCCATTTTGCATAAATGGGAGCGATATTCTTTGTTCCGAAAACACCATGCTGCAAAAAAATCTTTTTAGCTGAAATATTTTTAATGTATTCTCTACTCCGAATAGGGTATAAAGAATCCGGGTGATGCGTCCCACAGATATAATCGGCTTGGATGACTTTTTCAAAGTGGTCTTTAGAGCCAAAATCAATCACATTTCCGAATGGAGCAACATGTTTACGTTCAGGAGAATCCCTTTGTATGACATAATAGGCATCAATTTCTGGATGATTTGTACGTAAATATTTAAAAAAGTGGTAGCCATTATCTTGAGCTTTATAAGATCGCTCCCCTACAATCCACACGGCACGATTCTTTGCTTGTTTTTTGACGCTATTCCAATGCTTTTTATGTTTTCGAAAATAATCATAAGCTTCTTTTTCATATTGATTATAAGTGAGTGACAGGTTCACGCCTTTCAGAGTGAAATAAGGAACAGCCGAAAGCCAGTGATTTTCTTGCTCTGAAAAAATAGCCATTTCACCCTTCATAAAATAATTCGTCAAAAATCTTGGGTTCCCCACCCGAATTCTAACCGGTTGATCTGTACCTTTTAGTGATAAAACAAAGAAGAAATCAATACTTAGCTCTTCCTTTTTTGTTAAGTTTTCTAAATAAGATTTTATTTTGGCTATAGGTAAGTCCCAGTTATAATGATGCCTACGTGCAAAAGCGTTCTCTTTTTGATTTTTATTTTGAACAATTGAAACAGGAAAACTTATTGACTGATCGCCACCTCTTTCAACGAGTTGAATTTCTCCACTCTCAATATCAAAAAAGCGAGTAGTCAAATTGCCCTGAAGATTTAATCCTTTTTCTGTAACTTTATTTTAGAAATCGTCTTTCTTCGATAATATTGACTATGCGCAAGTTCTTTATTTACTAAAAGAGCCAAAGCCCCCTTTTTTGTAATGTAAGGGACAAACATTAAATCATTTTCTTCATTAAAAACATGGTCCAAATTAAACAAGGACCACTTTTTCTTATTCAATTTTACGATATGTTCCGCACGCTTTATTGTATCTAATTTTTTGTTATATTTTAAATATTGCGTTGTAATAGTAAATTTATACGTTTGTCTTTTCTCATTATTCTCTTGCTCTTCTTCCTCTTCTTCATTTATATCGTCTTCATAATTTACCATTGAATTTTCTTTTTCCTGTAAAAATTTGGCAAACTCAGCTAAAGGACAAGCAAATTGATAAAGATTATAATCGTCATATTCTTCATAACTTATAAGTCGAAAATCAAATTGCTTATCGCTACGCTTTAGAGAAACTGTATAGTCATAGGATGATTTATTACTTGTAAATGCAAGAATCAGTTTCTTTTCTTCTACAAAGTATCTTAAGTTATTCATCGTCATTTCCCCTTCAGGAACAAAGAATTTTGGACCAAAGACTAATTTAATGAATCTAATACAACCAACGGTCTTAAGTGTATTACTTTTTTTATAAAACCCATAATTTCAGATTGATTGGTAAAAGTAGGCTTTGCAGTAATGTTTTCCCACCATTTTTCCAAATTATCTGTGGCTTTAAATATATATTGTGAAGAATCTGTTTCATAAAATTCATGTTGTCTCGTATCTTCTTCAGTAAAGAAGTGAGAAGACTGTCTATCCCAAAAAACATTTTCTCTAATCCGTTTAATCGGATTCCCTACATTAATACTATTAGATTGTATTTTTTTGGCAACGATGGACCCAAGCCCTATAATCGCTCCTGAACCAATATACGAACCTTTTAAAATTGAAGTATTTTGCCCTATCCATACGTGATCACCTATAAGAATACTTTTACTTTCATTAATCCGTCTTTGATATTCATCGTATATCAAGTGCACATCAGAATTGCGGATCCAACATCCCGAAGAAAACATTACATCTTTACCAACAATAATATCTTTGGCTTCAGAAGCAATTAAAAATAAGGGTTTATTAAAGGAACAACCCTCATTAAAAGACACTAAAGAGTCATTATATAATGTAGCTTTTAATTGAATTTTATTATTCCTGGTCTTGTCTATATACAATACAGAGTTACTACCAAGGAAAGTAATCGTAGTATCTACTAATTGCGCATCTTTATCTAAAAAGACATAATTATTTGTGCCTTTAAAAATAATCTTGGAATCTTTAAGCTGAATATTATTTTCTTCTTCAGTTACAATAAAATTATCTTTTAGTCTTTCCTTTTCGCTGAATGATCTTATTACTGTATCCATTTCACATCTACACCTCTCAGAAGTTTTCATAGCTTTTTTAAGAGTTGTTATTTATTCTGTATATGTGCTTTATTTTATTGTTCTATTATATTTTTAATTTTACCATAAAATAACAAATTGGTATTCTTTGTTTCTTCAATATGTAGGAAATTGATAATTTTTCTTAATTTTTGTGACGTAATTTAAATAATATCATTAGTTATAGAAAATAAAATATTCAAAATGCATAAAAAATTTTTTAATATTGAGTGTTGTTATTTATAAAAATTGGAATATAAAAAAAGACGAACTACCTATACCTATCTATCGTTGTAGATAGCGTACATAAATAGTTCGTCTTTTTTAAATAAACAACTCAAATAAATAGCTTTACTCAAATATAGAAAGACAATTTCAATTATTTTTTCCTAAATGACGTAACGGCTTGGTCAACTTCCATAATTTTGAATTTTCTATAGCCACTTCCCTTTAAAATTAATTTACAAGACATTATCTTTAATTAGTTCATTGATAACGCGCTGAGTGTTCTTATTATCAGCAAATTCATTGATTCTTTTATAATTTTCTTCTATTTTTTCAGGTATTTCATAATTTTTATCAATAATTTCTTTAACGGTATTAACTAGTTCATTTTCTGAATAAACAATTGTGCCTGGGGCGTTATATTCATTAACTGGCGTTGAACCTCCGTAATGCTCAATAATGGAATCAAACTCTTTCCAATAAAAAATAGGATAGGCCCCATGATAGGTGGCATCTAATATAATTGAAGAAATATCGGTAATATAAATTGCAGAATTTGTTAACGTGTCTGTTGGGTCTTCCACAAAAATATTTTGATATTTTTTAAAATGGGACTTAGCAAATTGAGAAAACTTATTATGAGCAGCGATTTGTAACCTATCTAACATACCTGCTTTATCAAAAGCTTCTATGACATCAATTAATGATTGATAATAAGAAGTTTGGGTGATCTTGCCATTAAACACTTCTCCTTCTTCCCAAGGTCTCCACGTTGGCATATACGTTATTTTTTTTGCATCTTTTTTCACTCTAGCTCCGTCTAACTTTGGTAAACCTGTTTTCATTATATCAAAATCATTATACCCCATAACATTAAACTCTTGCGCCTCGACATCTGAACTAACTACTGACTTCACTATATTATTTGTCATATTTTTTTTATGAAATCCACTAATTTTCGGATCATCATGAGGTTTCATGAATATAATACCGTGCTGCAAAAAATAAAGAGGAGTCATTTTTATTTTCTCATTTAACTTATCATTAAAAATTCTCGTGTTAATTACATGATTACTTAATTCACTAGAAATAAAATGATCTGCTATAAAAACATATAAATAATTTCTGAAACTAAATCGCTCAACGATTTTATGCCCCCACTTTTGCTTCATTTCTGAATATTGTTTAGACCTTTTATCTAAAATAAATACATTTTTAGAGTTAAGTTTTTGCTTAGCTACAGCTTCGAATATGCATTTTCCGGATTCAACTGCTTTAGAAGCTTCTTTTTCAAAATAAACATTTATATTGCGGTTTTTATTCAAAATTTTGTAAAGTTTTGCTATTTTTTCAGCAAATTTTATTTTTAACTTATGATTTGCGTTATATATTTTTAATTCAGGTAAATTTCCTATCGATAAATTATCACCAGCATTTCTACGTAAAATTATTGCATGTTGATTGACATTAAAGGAAAGTAAAACAAGTTTTTCATCTTTGAATTTAGAAGACTGGTGTAAAGGGTGTAGTTTTTTATTATTAATAGCAACAAAAATTGTATTATGGATATTTTCTAATTCTTGTAATTTATCAATTCTTAAGTTCGCTAAAAAGCTTTCACCATTCCAATGTAATTTTGTTAAAAACATGCCTGCTTTTGTAATTAATGTATCAGGTCGTATATTTGTGTTGTACTTTATTTTGCCCTTCAATTCTATATGGTCTTGTTTTTTTTTCGCTATTACGTTACTACTTTTAAATAAAAGAGCTTTTTCTTCGTCTGTTTTTATACTTAATTTTTTATTATGTTCGTTAATTATGTATAAATTGTTATTTATTTTTAAGTAAATCGCCTCTTTGACCGCTAACTTGAATTCTTTAATTAATTTGATATCTTTAAATCGTTTTAAGTCATTAACTCGTATAGTTTGCTTTAAACTATCATAGCAAATTACTAATTCGTTCGCGCTATGAAAATCCAATTTTAACGAAGAGGAAGTTAGGAAGTTAATGATGTTTGTCTTGAAAGCAAAGTCTAATTTAGAATTAGTATATTCTAAAAATGTTATGCAGTTTTCATAAGTAATCTTTAAATAAATCGCTGGATCACCTGACATATTCTCTTCATTAAGGAGAAATGGTTTTCGCCCCACCACAAAAGGTTCATATCCTAGCTCCCACATTTGTTCCGTGTAAGTATCGATGATAGCATAACTATATCGCGTCAATCTCGCCTCAAAACGGCTATGAAAGTTTTCAATTTTTAATTTTATGCTTCCTTCTGTTGTACCGTTTATATACGGCGTCATATATAGTTTACTATCTTTTATATGAATATAATAAAATATTGTTTCATTTTCTATGATACTAATTAAACCGTTAGGTAGTTCTACCTGTGCTAATTCATGCTCGTCACCATCCAAATATGTTTTTTCAATTTCTATCTCCATTAGATTATTTAAATGAAAAGTTATTAAATCAGGTAGTTCCTGTTTAATATAGCCATAATCAACATCAAACTTAACCACTTTTATCATTTTTCAGTTCATTCCTTACTATTAACACTTTTTCTTTTACTAAATTTTATTTTCCATTCAAAGGCCCCCTTCAAATAGCTACATACCATAGAAGGAGGACCTTATTTATGAGCCTTGTACTTCATCTATCTTGCTTAAAATAGCTTTATATACTCTTTCGCTGTTTTTATGATCGATATGTTCAAATAAACTAGGTCCATCTACATTTTGTATTATATCATTTGTTTTTATAATCTCTTCAATATTATTTATTAACTCAGTTCTATTATAAGCAATCTTACCAATAAAAGTTTCTTCTATAGGTCTAAGAATACCTTTTCTAAAAAAGCGTTCAACATCAAAATGAAAAAATATAACAGGTTTATTCATGTAAGAAAAATCAAAACTTATACTACTATAATCCGTTATTAAAAGATCATGTTCAATTAATAATTCTTGTACTGTTTTTTCACCTAATTCAATATACTGGATTCTTCCTGGCACATTATCCAAGTGATACTTAAAAAATTCTTGAGCTCTATAATGAGGGTAAAAATTGACTTCTACATTGTATTTATCAAGCAATGTTTCAAGTTCTTTATCATTTATTAAATTTAAATATTGTTGCATATATTCACTATTATTAAAAGCATAGTCACTATTTAACCAATCTCTCCAAGTTGGCATAATTAAAATTTTTTTTACTTTCTTATCAGGATTTAATGGTAAATTATCAAATCTAGGAAGCCCAGTAACCGCTACATCTTTAGGTTGATAGCCTAATTGATTGACAACTATTTTATATTTTTCACTATTACTTGTAACATCGAATAAATGGAAAGGCAAATCATAATACTGTTTATGATATTCTACATTTTTTCTTCCTAGGACTCCATGTTGTAAAAAAATTTTCACAGTATTTTCATACCCCCAAAAACCTCGAGCCGTTTTATAGGGAAGTATATTTTCTAAATCATGAGTAGAGATTAATACATTAGCCTTCGCAGCAACTTCATAGTGTTTTTGTGAACCAAATATTATTATATTTTGTAAATGCTTAATACGTTTAAAATCTTCAGACAGCTCATCAATAACGTAATATACTTCAACATCTGTATTATCTTGTAACCATTTAAAAAGTTGAATGCCATTATCTTGAGCAGTATCTGTTCTTTCACCTATCAACCATATCTTATCGGACTTTTTCCCATTCTCTAAGATTTGGTATTGTTTGTCCGTTATTTCAAATGATTCTACCTTTATATTTTTAAAAGGAGTTAATGTAAACATATAGTATACTTTTTTATCATTAATCTCTTTTTTCCTCAAAGTAAGGTAGCTATCTTTCTTATAAACCTCTTCTTTAAATTTAATTTTCTCCTTACGAATTAAGTCTTGATTATCGAAAATGGAAATAAATATATCTACTACATTTTTAGGAAGAGTTTTTAAAGTTTCCAGCTTATCATAGGGAATTTCTATGTCTCGCTCTCCTCTTTCAATTGCGATATGATAACTATTTTGCGAGGCTCTTTCCTCAAAGGTTAGATAGTATTGAAATCGTTCATATATCTTACTTGGTTCAAAATAAATACTTAGTACTTGATCATTTACTGCATTTACTCCCGCCCTAAATTTAGGCTTAGTGCTAGTAATTGTTATTCCATTTTCCTTTTTTAAATTCAGTTGATAAATTTGCCCTTCAAAGGAATAGTAATCAGTAATATTTACTTTATTTTTGCTATCCAATAAACAATAAATTTTATTACCTTTGAGTGTATTATAAAAGACCATTAATAGTTTTTTCTTATTCAAAGTCTCAAAAGTATCTATTATCAAGCTTCCATTAAGATTTCCTTTAACATCAGTAGACGGTAGATACTCTAAATTTGTTAAATCACTATCAATAATTGCAAAAGAACTAAATTGATAATTGTTATCAAATAATTTGTCTTCTATTTTTACATTAATATTTAACGAAACCTCATTTAACATAGAGGATACCTTTAACGAAGGTACTTCATAATGACTAGTAGAGATAAATAGTCGATTATTTAACCATTCATAATTCATCATTAAATAATACGTTTCATCTCTATTCACAAAATGAGAAGAATACATTTTGCCATCAAATACAAGATATACATAGTATTGCTGGTCTTCTACTTCGGTTTGTATCTTAGATAAAGACATTTTATTGTTAAATACAGGGATTTCGATCTGTCTTGTACTATTTAACAAAATAATTGAATCTAAGTTAGTTTCAAATTCGAAGCTTATATATTCTTCATTTAACTGACGTATACTTGCATTTTCCCATTGCCCAAATAAGTTATAATCTGTCTTATATTTATTTAACATAAGACTCTTATCTACTTTTCCTATGTATATTCTGTCATTTATTTCAAAAACATCGTCTACTTCTTTAGACATAACCAACCATAACTTTTTACTTTTATAATAGAAATCAAAAGTATTATTATTATTTAAAAATCGTGTATCTACTTGAGCTTCCACTATATTTTGTGAAATTTTCTTAAAGCTATAAGAAATATTAGAACCGTTTAGTTTTAAATAAAAGTCTTTATTATTAAAAATAATAAAATTATCCAATTTAAATTGCATGACAAGATTTTCTTTATTTAATTTAAGATCATATAGTTCAAATTTTCTGCGTAAAATACGTTTCACTTTACTTAACAAGAATTACCCACCTTCAAATTATAAATATATTTTAACTACTTAATGGATTTACGTCAATATTCTGGACACATTTTTCGAGAGTCTTTTTTCGAAACGAATCCACTCTAGAGAATGTCATCATTTCCGCTTAATATCAAATGGAAAAACGTATTTGACATTAAGCGGAAACGATGACGAGAAGGCCTCGTGGATAAGTTCCTCAAAAAAATGTGTAGGAAGCTCTAGACCTACGCCAACATTTTTGCTTGATCTTCCGCTTGCTGGGGCGTCAGATAGTTGATATTCCCATGAATCCGTTCGCGATTGTACCAACCATTAATATATTGGAATAAAGCGAGACGGGCATCGTCAAAATTTTTATAGTGCTTCAAATAAACTTCTTCCTTTTTCAAGGTCGCATGAAAAGATTCAATCCCTGAATTATCATAGGGCGTTCCTTTGCGACTGTAAGAATGATTGATGTGATACTGAAGGAGAAGATTTTCAAATTCATAGCTCGTATATTGCGTGCCTAAATCTGTTTGTAAGATGAGTCCCTTACCATCTTTTAATTGTTGATTTTGCATGGCTTGCTGAAAAGCATTCACCACAATTGAAGTTGTCATTTGTTTGCCATAAGAATAGCCAATAATTTTACGAGAATACAAGTCCATGACAGAAGCTAAATAGGTCCAGCCTTCTTTTTGGGTATGAATATAGGTAATATCTGCACTCCATTTTTGGTTAATCGAAGTCGTAGAGAAATCTTGTTTTAAGAGGTTCTCACGGGATTCCACTTTTTCATGATTGCTTGCTGGACGATATTTTTTTCGAATAATCGAGTGAATGCCAAGTTCTCGCATCAATCGTTGCACGCGCTTTAGACTGACTTTCCATCCTGACTGTATTAATTGATGCGTGATCTTAGGTGCGCCATAACGGCGCTTGCTTTTCTCGTAATTTTGTAGAATTTCTTTTTTTAATTGTTCGTTCTTTTGGCTCCTTTGGCTCGGACAACGGTTCTTGGAGGCATAGTAAGTTGACTTTGATACCTCGAGTACGTTCGTTAATGTTCGTACGGGGTATTCTTGACGCTCTTTATCAATAATTTCATAAATCAACGTGTCATTACTTACTCTTTCGTGAATATGGTGATAGCTTTTTTTAGGATATCAATCTCCTGTTTCATACGATGCATTTCCTTCTCCATTTGATGAATATCTGCCTGACTTTTGCCGGTTTCTTCATCCGGGGTATACGCTTTTTTCCAGTTATATATCGTTGCTTCTGAAATCCCATATTCACGTGCCAAAGAAGGAACACTTTGTCCTTGTTCATTTAATTGAAGAATCAATTCTCTTGTTTCTTGGTTGTATTGTTTTGCCATCATTGAACATCCTTTCATAGAATATTATAGTACTCTACAAAAATGTGTCCATAAAACTAACCTAACACCAACCACTTAAAACCCAATAATATATTTCTTATTCATTTTGTTAACAAAAATTAATGCATCTTTTTTTCAATTAATTCTGCAATCTGTTTTGAAGCCTCTCCCCTTTCCCAGGATGTGTACACTCTGGCAAAATTTTCAACTTGTTCTGTCAAATGAGAAACTATTTTTTTTGAGCTATATTGCCGCAATAAATCATAAAAACTTTCTTCATCTTCAGCTATAGGGCCTGGTACCTTGTTATAATCAAAATAAAAACCACGTAATTTCTCTTTGTAATGAGCTATATCATAAGGATAAAACAACATAGGTCGTCGTAGTATTGCAAAATCAAACATAACAGAAGAATAATCTGTAATTAATAAATCACTGATCAAATAAAGTTCATTGATATTTTCATGTACGCATACTTTCACTCGATCTTCAAACCCTTCAGTGTCGATTGAATCTCCAACTAAATAGTGAGGACGAATAACCAAGGTGTCTTCTTGATCCAAACAATTTAATAGTTTCTTTAAGTCAAAGGGCATATAAAATTTATAGATTCCTTTTTTGATAAAATAATCATCACGCCAAGTTGGCGCGTAAAGGATAACCCTTCCTTCCTTCTTCCCGATAATTTTTTCTTTCAATTCATTTTGCAAACTTTGTTTATTTCTATTATTCACTAGTTCATCATTTCGCGGATAGCCAGTTTCTAGTATGTCATTTTGAAATTGAAAAGCATGTTTAAAAATATGTTCAGAATATTCGTTTGGTGCGATTAAATAATTCCAACGGCTCGCTTCAAAAATGAAATTATTTTTATATTGCTCCGTATTGGTGCCTGGCATCGCTACTTCTTGAATATCAGAACCCAGTTTTTTCAAAGGCGTTCCATGCCAAGTTTGAATATATATTGTTCCGGCATTTTTTTTTAACCATTGCGGCATTCTTGAATTAAATACCCAAAAATTTGCCCTAGTAGTCATCCATAACCACTTAACAGAAAAACGGGGAATCAGATTTAACTCAGGATATTGACGTCTTGCTTCATCTAGCTCTCTTTTTTTTATTCCCCAATATAAATTATTTTTATCTACATGCTTAACCAATTCTTGATAAATCGCACAAGGATTATCCGAAGGAAGTTTTCCATTGAACGTTTCAAATAATACAAGATTTTCTTGAATAGGAAAAACGGACGCTGTAAAATTAAAAATAATTTTGTAGATTTTACTAATAATCTTTTTTATCATTGCTTGTTCTTACCTTCCACCATAAACTTTTAAATACAAATACTGGTAACTGCGTAATCCGTCGCAACCTTTTCGGATCGCTCAATGATCGGTATAACCATTCCAAATGACACCGAATAAATATCTTAGGGGCACGTTTCACATGTCCGCTCAATACATCTAAGCTTCCGCCTACATCTTGAAAAATAGATACATTCAAATACGGAATATTTCTAGCAAGCCACTCTTCCTGTTTTGGAAATCCCAATGCTACAAATAAAAAATCCGGATTTGCTTTATTAATATTGGCCACGACTTCTGCTTCAGTCAGCTTTGTATACCCGTCAATTGTACCACTAAGTGTTAAATTTGGATAATCTTGTTTCACTTTTACAGCAGCATCTGAGACAACTTCAGGTCTTGCGCCATAGAAAAATACACTTTTTTTATTAAGATCTGCATAGGCTAAAAAACGCTGCATTAACTCAATCCCTGCTACACGTTCTTTTATTTTACCTGCCGTTAATTTAGACACTAACACTACACCAATACCGTCTGGAATACGATGTGTACTTTGCTTAATAAACTGGTTTATCATCGAGTAGTTCTGACTTTCCACAATCACCTGAGGATTCACACTAATCGCACTCATTTTTTTTCCAGCCTGCATATACTTTGGCAAATCGTTGATAATATCATCATAGGTAATAGCATCTACAGGGAAACCCCAAATCTCTTCAGTTATCATATATTTTTTTCACCCATTTTAGTAATCTCTGCCCTGCATCTCCAGTTACATACTCATTCCATAATTGATTAAACGAAGAAAAACTCTGATTTTTTGAATGTTTAACAGCAGAAATCAATGCCTCTTCTGTTTGAACGACTTCTCCAGGCGCCCATTCCATGAAATCCTTCTCAATGCCTACCTCTTTGTCATATTCCTCATAGTCAAAACAAAAGAAAATCATTTTTCCTTTAGGATTGGCTAGAGAATATTCAAAAGGAACGGATGAATAATCCGTAATTAAACAATCTACTGATGGTAATAACTGAACTAAATCCAAATTATAGAAATCAGTTATAATATTGGGCTCATTAATTATTTCGTCATGATCTTTATCATGCGGATGTAACTTTACCATAATTTGCCATTCATTACCCAATTGCCGTTGTAAATTAGAAAAATCTAAAGGAATTTTCTTTTCTCTTTCTCTGTATGTGGGGACATACAAAATCGTTTTCTTATTGTTAGGGTAATAAGAAGAAAACGATTTCTTTGCTTTATCTACCCAAGACCGGTCAAAAAAAAGATCCGTTGGTAAATAACCAAAAGGCAATGTATTAATTTTTTGATGGTAATTTTCGGCAAAAATGCTCGTCATTTTTTTGGAGCTGACGACATAATGAGTAAACTTATCATAAACGTTCATATATCTTTTTTTATCTGTTTTCGTGACATTTTCTGTATATTTTGCTTCAAGACCGAAACTCTTAATAGCCCCATTAGCATGCCAAAGTTGAACAACTTTTGTACGCGAAAAAAATGAAATTCCTGCTAAAAAAGCAAAATAATTATCACAAAAGACCAACCGACTACCGCTGACAATAGGGACAATTTCTTTTAATAATATAGAAAAATCATCAATATCAAAAATAGCACATCCCTTTTTTTGGTAACCCATTGCTATCATTTTACTGTCTCTGGTATAACAAACCACCAGCTGGTTCGGAAAGTTTTCATAAAGCAACTGTAAGGCATATTTACTCGATGTAGAAAAACTAAGTAAAAATACAATCTTGTCATTTTCTTTTTTTACTTTTCTACTGGCACGATGCACAAGTTTAAGATAGATTTCTTTACTCGCTAAAACAAGTGGATTACTCACAAACTCACCCCTTTGATCCATTTATTCTTTCTAATTTTAACTGAAAACAACACAAAAATAAATTCTTCTTTATAGTAAAAAAATTTTAAATTCACTTTATTCGCTTAATTTTGTTCGCTAAAAAAGCTATAATGAGTTTAACATATTACTTGAGACAAGAGAGGACATTCTAATGGAGAAACTAACCCTCTATATTGAACAAAACGAATTTATCATTCATACAGAAAAAACAGATTTATCTAATTTAAGAGTTTGCTTAGGTGATCAATCAAAGTTTTTTAAAAAACTTACAGCAACCACTTGGTCAATTAGCGCCGAACAACTGCTTTTACTTTGTGCTAAAGAAAATAGAACACGATTATTTATTTATTATACTGACAATAAACAAGAAATCGACGGAACCAAGTTTGATGTTGAATTTGGCCAATCGTTAACCTTAACAAGCGATAAAAGCATTTTTTACGCCTATATTAGCTTAGACAACAAAATTCGAATGAGTATCAATCAAAAACCGTCCGCTAGAAGTTATTATCTATCAAATGAACCAGTAACGATAAATACTGTAAATAATAATATTGAATTCACCTTGTCCATCCAAAGCAAATTTGCCCCCTTATCGAAGGCGAATCTTGTACTGCTTAATCGACAAGAAGAATATACACTAGAAATCACGAACACACAAATAGATTCTATAAGAATCCAGCCAAATGTTTATCAAAATAATTGTGTTTTTCATATCTCACCAGAATTATTTTTTAAAATGCTACGTCCATTTTTTAATTATAATGAATTTGATACTACATTAGTGGATTTTTATTTTACAATTAAAATCAAACAAGGTTCAGTCACAAATTATAAATTTCGCATTCCTTTTTCAGAAAGGATCGAAACAGAAATATGGTGTTCTTACTCAGTTGAAAAAATGTCATCGCTTTTTTTGTACCAAACAATAAATGGTAATCTGTCTACTCGAATAGCACTTCTAGATAATGAATCTTACAAGGAATACCAATCATTATTGAACACTACAGAAATGAAGGACAACAAAATCGTTTTAGTTTGTGAGTATCCCTATAAGGCACAAGATAATGGTTTTTATTTCTTTCGGTATTTAATGACAAAACAAAATAAATTTGTCCCTTATTATATAATCACTGACGATTCTAAAGATTTAAAAAAGCTCAAGCCTTATATGGATCATGTTGTCATTTATAAAAGCAAAGAACACATTCGTTTACTCTTTGAAGCTACTTACCTTATGCATACTCATGCATCTAATTATGTACTTCCCTTTTTCTCAAAAGAACTAGAAGCTAAAAAAAACGCTATGAAAAAAATATTCTTGCAACATGGTATTACGGCTGCAAAGAATATGGAACCTTTTTACGGAAGAAAAACAAATCCAAAGTTAACGGACAAAATTGTGGTTTCTTCTCAAAGAGAGCTACAGCAAATACATGAGCAATTATACTATCCGCCTGAAGATATAAAGATCACTGGATTAGCCCGTTTTGATGATTTACTGAAGAAAACGAATCTGATAAAAAATCGCCTATTTAAAAGAAAAATATTGATTATGCCCAGTTGGAGAAAAGATCAAGACAAACTTACCAGTGAAGAATTCCAGCAAACAACTTTTTTTGGTTACTACTCCGATTTGATTTCGGATCCAGCATTGGAAAAATTGGTAAAAGAAAATGGTCTAACGATTAATTTTTATTTACACAATAATTTTCAAAAATATAAAGATTTATTTCACTCAAATTTTGTCAATATTTTAAATGCAGGAGACCAAACGGTTCATCATTTATTAAAAAAACACGGGGTTTTAATTACGGACTATTCAAGTGTAGGACTGGATTTTGCCATCCAAAGAAGAAAAGTGCTGTACTTTCAATTTGATAATGACCAAAAAGAAATCAAAGAAAATTTAGAAAGTAGCCATCTATTTTTGCCAGGCCCTATTTTTGCAACAAAAGAACAATTACTTCCTGCAATTCAGGAGGCTACAGAAGATAATCGCCTGGAATCAGCTTATGTGGATATTGTCAAAACCCAACTGTATCCATATTATGATAGCAATGCCTGCCAAAGAATTTTTCAAGTGCTAGAAGAATTGTGAACAATACCTACAACGAGTGCGAAAAGTAAAAACCTTCTTCCATTATCTTAGGAAGGAGGTTTTTATAACATACCTTTTATTCAGACTTTCAACTAAAGAAATAATTATTGCTCATTGGATATTTCACATCTGCAATATCTACAGTTACTAATCGACTATCGTCTATTTTCTCCTGGTCAACAAGCTCATAATTCTCCACTTCAAAAACAATGCTTGCTCCATCCACACTCTTTACATTTCCAATGAAAGTTCGATGAAAATGACTGGGTTGGACTTTATAACGTTCCCCAACTTGGATATTTTCTAGTGTATTCATTACATTTAACCCCCTAACCAAAGATTATGAAACCGTTACTATAATATATATTTAACATGTATATATTAAACATACAAGGTTTTTTATAAAAAAAGTTTTTAAATTTATCAAATCCAAAGGTCATATATACCAATTTTAGGGTTTATTATTTTTTTCAGCTTATATTTTCTTTTTTTCAATATGAAAAAATATAGACCAATTGATAAAGATGGACGAACTTTTTAGACTGCAAATCAATTAATCGAGTAGGAGACTAACCATTAATTGATTAGTCGACCTCTCACACCACCGTACGTACGGTTCCGTATACGGCGGTTCAATAATTTAAGCTTTTATTTCTCAAGGATTTCAATGAAATCCTTGAGTTTCCATTGTTTGAACTTTTCTTTGCTGAAGATTCTATTTAGAAGTTTTGATTTTGAAATTCGCCAATACTGTTTCCGGCTATTCGCATACGTCATGGCCTCTTTATGAGAGGCCCCTCTTGCCTTCAGTTGGCGGTATTTCGTATCGACTTTCTTCCATCTTTTCCAAATCAAGGCTCGCAACCTATGTCGTAAGTATTCCATCTGTTTAGCTAGGAAAGTTTTTAGTTCTCCGTCTTTATAGTATTGAATCCAACCTTGGGTGTACTGATTGATGGTTTTGATCATCTCATCTAGCGTGCCCACCCTTTTTCGGTTCGTCAATCTTTTCAGCGTTCTTTTGAACTTTTGTTTGGCCGACGCTGTGGGTCGGCTCTTTACTTTCCCTTATCTTTTCTCATACGATAGCTCAGGTATTCTAATTGATGCGCCTTAATGATTTGGCTCTTTTCTTGATTCACCGTCAATCGTAATTTCTTTTCCAGGAATTGGGTAATACTTTCTTGGACTCTCTGAGCGGCCCGCTCGCTTTGGACAAAGATAATAAAATCGTCCGCGTATCGAATAAACCGATGGTTTCTTCTTTCGAGTTCCTTGTCCAATTGGTCCAGATAAACATTGGCTAAAAGAGGAGAAAGCGGGCTCCCTTGGGAGGCTCCTTTTGAAGTTGGACGAAGAATTTCGCCCTCCATTACTCCTGCGTTTAAGAAATTCCAAATAAGTTGGAGAACGGCCTTTTCTTCGATGTACCATTGCATACGATGCATAAGTTTCTGATGGTTAATCGTGTCGAAATAGCTCTTTAAATCACAGTCGACAACCACGTCATAGCCTTCTTCATAATATTGGCCTGCCTTCGCTATTGCTTGTTGACAGCTTTTTCCAGGTCTAAACCCATAGCTGTTTTCCGAAAAGGTCGGGTCGATCAAGGGCGTGATGACTTGTAAAATCATTTGTTGTACTACGCGGTCCCGTACGACGGGGATGCTCAATTTTCGTTTCTTGCCGTTTCCTTTAGGAATTTCCACACGTTTTGTTGGTTGTGGGCGATAGGTCCCTTCTCTCAGCTTTTGTACAAAGGGACGACGATACTTGTTCAAATGAGATTTGATTTCAGATACCGTCATATCATCGATTCCCGGTGCTCCTTTGTTCTTTTTGACTTTCTCGATCGCTCGATCTATATTCATTGAGCTGACGAGTTCGTTCATTAATGGAAAGCCACTTTGGTTCATCATCTTATTGTCGTGCTCCCTTACGCGCTCCTCATTTCTTCTTTTGCTTCCAGCTTATCCTTCCACGAGTGAGCTACCTATCGGTCTTTACCACGGTATTGGCTGCGGTCCTGGTGAGCACGTCCACCTCCTTGTTTACTTCAAAGTTATTATTGTTCAGTCCTTCATATCCATAGGATACTACTATGACCTTGGCTGACTTCTGCCTATTCGTTGTTACTACGATTTCTATCGCTAGGCAGACCTCCTCGGGTAAGGTGCGATAACTTTCCACTCACGTCACCGCCTCATTTACTGTATGGGATTCGGGCAGTATTGGACTTTGCTTTGTTTTGCAAGCTCGTCCGTCCCAATTCAGCCTTCTTATGAGATTCCTGTTCGTCAGTGCGAGTGTTTGCCTCCAGCTTCCTTCAGATTCCGCCTCACGACGGACACCCTTGCTTTTAGCTAACAGTTCCTACTGCCAAGCCTGTAGTGGACTTTCACCACCAAGTTATCGCCCATGCCGAGCGCACAAAAGGCCTAGAAGCTTTCTTATGAAGTTTCTAGGCATCAAAATAATTTTTATTTCTCTAAGACTGTCTCTATTACTCTTTCTGAAGCTTTGCCGTCATCAAGTGCACAAAATTCTTCATAGAAACTCTTATATTTCTCTTCATATTCATACATAACCGCTTTAATATTTTTTATTCGGTCAATCACCTCATCTGAAGTATACAACAGCGGACCTGGTAAATCGTTATACACATCAATATAAAATCCGCGTAATTCATCTTTATATTTTGCCAAATCATAGGTATAAAACAAAATAGGACGTTTTAAATTAGCAAAATCAAAAAAGACTGAAGAATAGTCTGTAATCAAAAGATCACTTACAATAAATAAATCATTAATATCATTATATTTTGAAAAGTCAAATGCAAAGCCTCCGTAGTTACTTAAATCTAACACATCAGAAATAAAATAATGCATACGCAGAATAATGACGTATTCATTTCCTAACTCTTCACGTAGTCGTTCAAGATCTAACCGCAAAGTAAATTTATATTTTCCCACAGAATGAAATTCATCATCACGCCATGTAGGAGCGTATAAAATAACCTTCTTGTCTAATGGTATACCCAATCTTTGTTTAATTTCTTGTTCATCTGCTGCCGTATGGTTAATCAAAATATCGTTTCTCGGATAGCCATAGGTTAAAATATTCTCACGCGGAAACATAAACGCATTTATAAAAATATCTTCACTATATTTATTATCAGCAATTAAATAGTCCCATTTTCTAGACTGCTCATAGAATATTTTTTTATAGTTTTTATTAGCTGAAGTAACATTATCCATATCAAACACTAGATGCTTTAAAGGCGTACCGTGCCAAGTCGATAAAATCACTTGATCTTGCTTTTTCTCAAGATAATTAGGTTGGCGCATATTCAAAATAAAATACTTCGCAATTGTCACATAATAAAAATATTGCCAACTAAATCGAGTAATTACTTTAACATTTGAGCGCTGGAATTCTGGCGACTTTTCAACTAACTCCTTATCATTTAAAATCCAAACATGTTTCCATTTATCAGGTTCTTCTTGTAATAGATAATTAAAAAGAGCTTTCGGACTATCAGAATAGTTCCTACCCAAAAAGCTTTCATATAAAATTGTTTGATTTTTAATCGGTAGTTTGGAGAAAATATTTTTTTGAATACTTTTTTGTCGATAACGTTTCTTTTTAGGACTCATAAAGCGTAAGGCATTATAAACAATCACGCGACTTCTACTCAAACGATAGGCAGTTTTAAAATTACCGCTTTGAATACTATTGATTTCAGGTTTATGCCTTTTTTTGATACTTATTGGTTCTGATTCAATTTGTAATAATTGATATAATTCTTGATAAATTGGAAGGATATCTTCAAAAGATACTTTAAATGAATCATTTGTTACGACCTTATATAGGTAATAATTTTTAGCAGCATTTTTCACCTTTTTTGTAATGATATCATTATCACTTATTTGTACGGCTTCGTTAAAAGCTTGAACTCTTTTTAATTGGCGATCCTCTCGTTCGATTTGTGACGCAGAAGGTTCATTGATTGGATCATTATGAATTGACTTATAATATAATTTTGTTGATGTTTGTTGTATCACATCTACTATACTATACAGACGAACTAAAAACGGTATATCCGCATATAAATCATTCTTAGTATCAAAAAATAACTCATTTTCAAGCAAAAAATCTCTTCTTATAATAAAACTATGTGCCTTTAGATGATAACTTAACTTTGCAAAGTATTGTTCAGCAGTAAAAGTACTAAAATTATGAGAAATCACATCATAGTTAAATAAATCTTCTATAACTTCATTCTCGTTAGTCGTTTGAAGGTTTTTATCATCTAACCATTTACTTAAATTGTTTAAAGTATTGCTACGATAAAATGGCTTCTTTTCTAATCTTAAGGCAGACGCCTTATCCAAATCGATTTTAGTTATTCTGAGTTTAAAAACGTCCACCGAATCCCTATTTTCATCGATCATTTGCATCCATAAAAAGTACATATTCACCAGCCGACGCACGAATTCCTATGTTACGAAAATTCGGTATTGTTTCTGATGAATTTTCAATTATACGATAGTTTAAATTACTCTGTTCTAGATAGTTTACTAAAAAAGCTGATTGATTATGGATAAAAATCACTTCAAAATCCTGATAAACTTGGTTTTCTAAGCTTTCAATACAGTACTTTAAAAACCTTGGACTATTATCCTTATACGGGATAACGATCGAGAAATTCATATAATCACTCTTTTCGGATGTATTTTCCTCTTTGATCAAAATATTATAATAGTAAAATAACAAAAAAGCAATTTATTATAATTTAAGCTTTAAGTTTTTTTATAATTAACCAAAGTACAAAGATAAACCACGATAATATCGAAAGAAAAAACATATAATAAAATAAAAACGAACTATTATAATTGACTTTTAAAACATTATCTCCTTTTTTTGGTTGAACTAGTAACGCGCCAACTTTATTTGTTTTTTCTTGTACGTTGGTTATTTTTTCACCGTTAAAAATAACGCTAGTACGTCTATAGATTATTAAAGGTAATAGAGTTTTCTCGCCATTAGATTGCCACGAAAAGACCAATTGATTATTCTTTACTTTTTTAGTTAATATTTCGTTCATCGGATTTTCGATAATTGCTCGCTTTTGTTCCCCATAGGGATGAAAATCTTTATCATAAGCAAGGTCTTTATCATCTACTGGCAAATAATCCGAGTTCACTTTGCTAATTAAACGTAGAGGCGCCCCTAAATCTTTTGACTTAAAAGCTTTCTCTAAGGTATTAGAATCTTTTGTTGCAAAAATAACGTTGTTTGTTGAATTAAATAATTCCGTTTGCCAAATTTCTTCTCGCTCTTTTGAAAAATCAATATGATTTCTAACTGCGCCTATAAGCATTAAAAGTAGAAATGGATAAATTAAAATACGGCTATCTATCTTTCTTTTTTCACTGGAAGATATTGTTTCTATTGAAAGACTCAATGCCAAGATAATTAAAACTACTGCCGGCGGCAAAAGTCGGCTCGGAAATTGTATAATTGAAATACTGGGAAACCTATTTACAAAATCATTCCAAGGAAAAACTTTAGTTGATAAAGCAAACCACATAAAAGCTGTAATAGTAGCCAAAAGATTTGTTTTACTCATTTTCCTATAAATAATTATAAAAAATTGGACAACAAATAATAAACAAACAACCAAGGAAAGATCTTTGTAAGGTCTAATTAAATCTAATCTAAGTGCATGATTTTCCATATTCCAAACAACGAAGGGTCTCATAAGTTGATTTTCCATATTCACTTCTAATAAAGGATACCAGACATTCGCAGTCATAAATATTGTGGCTAAAGCAGCAATAAAGGTATACATAAAAAGCGTTTTTTTATTTTTTGAATGTAAAAAGCCAAATACAAAGAAAGGGATTAGAATAATCACAGAAAAAAGAACTGTCAAAACATGTATTTGAATAGCTAGTGTCATAACAAAAGCTAAAAATGCCAAATCTTTTTTTGAATAACTCTCTCGTAAAAACCTAGTTGCTGCTAAAACAACTAAAGGCAATACAATAGCGCCCCAACTTCTAAGGGTTTGATCAAACGACCAAGATTGGATGATATAAAAAGAAGAGTACATAATTGAAAATATCAAACAAATAAGTGCCCTTACCTTATTTTTTATCAGCAAAGTAAACATACTAATAGCAGACAAAAAAGTAATCAAAAAATTAGTAAGTAATTGATAATTAAACCAGGAACGACAAATCAATAAAAGAAGGCCATTAAAATAAGCAAACATCGGCCCATATAATGCATTAATAATCCGGCCAGATTGCGAAAAACCATACATTGAAATAAAGTAATGGAAGTTCCCTTCTTTAATTTGTTGTGCTGTATCATAAAAACGATTATAGTGGAAGATCCAATCATACCCTAAATACAAATTTTGATTACTAATTTGGACCCATTGCAATAAAATCGAAGCAATAAAGATAATCATCAAAGAAATGAATATCCGTTTTTTACTAGCAGATAAAGACTTTTTCATGTGGACCTTCCTCTATATTTTGATGTTATTTCTTTTTCATTATTATACCCACTAGTGGTGCATGAAACATTTTAAATTCACTTATTATGTTTCACGCTATTTCCATCCATAAAAAAATCCTTTATACTGAGCTTGGATGACTTATCCAAGACCAATACAAAGGACAACAACATGGATAAGTATAAAACAATTTCAGCTTTTAATAAATGGCTTTCGAACATAAATTTCAAAAATTTACCTTTTTCTATTCGTGAGAAAATTTCGCAAGCCGACAAGTATCATAAAAAGTTTGATTTTGAACACTTTTTGAAAGTGTTTCTCTATGGCATCGACAATGAGTGCGAAAGTTTACGTGAAATAGATACAGCGTTTGTTTCGCCTGATCTACAACAGACCATGGCGTTAGATTCGATTAGTCATTCGCAGCTTTCCCGTGAGCTCGCCCAGATGGATGACGAAATTTTGTGGGCGATCTTCGCCCAATTACTGGAGAAAGTACGGTCAAAAATACCGGTGACCAAACGAAACGCACTCTATATCGTGGATTCTTCCACCTTTCCGTTAAATACCACTCGGTACCCTTGGGCGGACTTTCGCTCAACCAAAGCGGGGATCAAACTGCACTTAAAACTCTGTTTTATGGGTAAAGAACACTTGTATCCGGATCAGTTTGAAGTCACGAATGCGGTAGAACATGATGACAATCACTTAGAAGTTTTTGTCAATCAACCGGAAGCGACCTATATCTTTGATCGTGGCTATATTGATTACGAGCGACTGGACGAGATGGAAGCTGACGGCTACTTTTTCGTCACAAGAGTGAAGAAAAACGCCAAAGTTCATGTCCTAGAAACTTATGAACCTTCTCAGAGTAAAAACATTTTGCGTGACCAAATGGTAGTGTTAGGCACTCAGGTTTATTTCACTTCCCCGTTTCGCTTGGTCACGATTCAGGATGAAAAAGGAAAACAATTACGCTTTGTCACCAACCGTTTTGATGTGACCGCCCAAGAAGTGGCCGACATGTACAAAGCGAGATGGCAAATTGAACTATTTTTTAAGCATATCAAGCAACATATGACGATTAAAAAGCTATTTTCATACAGTGAAAAAGGGGTAAGCAATCAAATCATTCTCGCCATGATTGCCAGTCTATTGACGTATTTACTCAAAGTAGAGACAGGAAGTAAGAAATCCCCGTTCCAAATCAAGCGCCTATTAAAACATCTGCTTTTTCAACCTTTTGAAGAATTGTGGGTATTACTCGTTCCTACGTGACGAAATAGCATTTGTCGTCGTTGCAACAGTATTCAGATAAATAATGAAAAAATTTTTTCTGGAAAAGTCATCCCTTGCGTAAGCATTTGATTTTTTTGTCATTTTTTAGAAAAAGTTAAAATCTGAATATTCTGATTATATTAATGCACCATTAGTGTACTATACCATATATTTGGATTTACGTCAATATTCTGGACACATTTGATTGTGGTGGATGCTTTTCACCAAGCTTTGCAAAATCAACAATTAAAAGATGGCAAACATTTGATTCTCCAAACGGATTTAGGGACGCAATATACGAGTGATGAATTCGAAGGGCTTTTAGCTCAGTATAACGTTCGCCATTCCTACAGTCGCAAAGGAAGCCCCTATGATAATTCAGGGATTGAGTCTTTTCACGCGACTTTGAAAAAGGAAGAAGTTTATATGAGGTACTATAAAAATTTTGACGAAGCTCGTCTCGCTTTATTCCAATACATTAATGGTTGGTACAATCGTGAACGGATTCATGGGAATATCAACTACCTGACGCCCCAGCAAGCGGAAGATCAAGCCAAAATGTTGGCGTAGGTTTGAAGCTCTCCTACACATTTTTTTGAGGAACTTATCCACGAGACCTTCTCGTCATCATTTCCGTTCAATGTCAAATACGGTTTTTCATTTGATATTGAACGGAAATGATGACATTCTCGAGAGTGGATTCGTTTCGAAAAAAGACTCTCAAAAAATGTGTCCAGAATATTGACGTAAATCCATATTAATAAATCAATAGTTTTTTTAATACGGCTAACTTTGTCGTAGAAATTTAATTTTTTATGACTAGTTCACGAATTTTGTTGTGCGTATATAAGAAAAGTTCCGAAAGGACATCGTAATGATGACTTTTCGGAACTTTTCTATTTAAAAGGAGACTTTTCTTCCAGGTTTCAATTAAATCTTATATTAAAACAACAAAAATTTTCCATATTCATTAAATAAGCATTAAAATTAGTAATTTCAAGTTTTACTAAAATTCAAAAAAGAAATAGATTAGTATTAATCACCTAATTTTAGCTCATTATAGAAATTGTTAATTGCTTTTTTATTGTATTTTTGATAATCAAATCTTTTAAAATTACCATTAAACCTATAGATTCTTATTAAGCCTTCGTACAAATCATTTATTTCCGTTCCATTGGTAAAAAGCCCATAGTCTTCTTGCTCACCTAACACATGAACATTAGCAGGAATATTAGTTGCTAAAATTTTCTTACCTAATGTCATAGCTTCCAATAAAACCATAGGCTGTCCCTCGTAGATAGAGGGTAGTACAAAGACATCATTTTGTTCAATAAAATTAAACGGATTATCAATATACCCTAGTAAATGTACACTCTTTTGGATTCCTAAACGGAATATTTGAGTTGCTAAATTGTCTTCAAGCTTACCTTGGCCCAGAATATATAAATTTGCTTCTGGAACTATTTCCAAAAAATTAGCAAAAGCGGCAATTAGATTCCCATAGTTTTTTTCAGGAGAAAGCCTTCCCATAGTAACAAAATTAAACTTACTTTGATCAAAATTTGCAACAGGAACATCTATCACTTGGTTCTTTTGCTTTTTATCTTCGTTAACCAACTCTTCTTCTTGTTGCAACCTCTCTAAAGCTTTTTCTTCAGAAACCTCACTTATAAACCTACTTTCTACCCAAGCTAAAAACTTACCTGCAATTTCTCGCACTTCATAAAATTTTCGTGATTGAACAATCATAGTAGCGCGAACCTCGTATATCTTCTCCGGTTCTAATAAATTATCTTTTTTTCTTTCAAATGTTGTTCCAGGACAGTGACTCCAACATTCACCTTCCTCAAAAAATAGTTTAGTTGGCATAACGTATTTTTGACACTTTTTAAATTCTTGAGAAATTCCAATATTTTTTCTTTTATTTTTTAGTAAGAAATAAAAGATTAGTGGATTAGAAAAGCTTATATCGTGTATTCTGCCGATAGCTTTCCCCTGAATCCAACCAATAGGTTTATTATTATATATAACTCGATAAAATTTACCAAAAGAGGTCTCAACTTCTTTATCTAAAAAAACATAACTATTTTTTAAATACATAGTTTTTGTTACACGGTCTCTTTCAAAAGCATGCTCAACCTTTTTCCAGATGAATTTATTCTTTTTGTTTAGTACTGTAGCAACCTTATGACAATTTTTTGTGTTAAAAAGTTGAATCGTATTTTCTAAGTACTCTCCTAAAATCCATCCTGTGTAAATTCCATCAACTAAGCATTTGTAATAAGTAAATCCATTAAATTTAACCTTCGCTATAAGATGAATAACATTATCTTTTGTTAAGTTAAGTAAATTTTCATTTTGTGAATTAATTAATCTATAAAGACTACTGTATAACTTATACTGACCACCAATTTTTATTTTCATAAACTTATCAATACGAACTGGAACGATATTTTCAGAAAGACTATTTTCTGAGTAAGCACACGAATATGAATGATCATTTTCTCCCAATATTGCTCCAGCATTTATCGTATTAATTGAATAACCTATTTGACTATCATTTATAAAATCATTTAATTTTTTCTTGTTTATTTCCATAGTAATCGGGGAAACACTTAAAATTCGGTCAAACTTATAATAAATAGAAAATAATGCAGGTAAAGATTTTTTGTGAGGTTTTTTCCCATTTACAACTTTTTGAGAGTCTGAAAGTAAATCGTTATGTTGATATACAATATATTTATTTGCTTTCGCTCCAAGAATCAACTTTGCCCAAAAAAAGCCATAGCCGCTAAAATCTATTGCCACATCAAAAGATAAATTTGCTAGTAAACGATTCGCTTCTCTTCTAAAAGCAGTATCAGGATAAATATTTTTTTTATCTGAAGGTAAGGTAAATTCTTTAATTTGCCTATTTCTAAACTCTTCCATGACTGAATAAATTGCTGCCCCCGGTTTAAAAAGAACTCTTGCGTTTCTATTTATTCTTCTTATGTTTGTATTACCATCTTCACCACCGGGTTCAGTGAATACTGTAACATCATAATTATTGTAATCTATATTATTTAATAAATTTAAAAAACTTGATGTTATACCGTTTTTTGATAAGTTCCCTGGATAAATAAGTAATTTAGTTTTCATTGAATTTATATCAAGAATTCGACCTTCTTTGGAATTAAAATCCTGACCAAAAAAAATGTAGTTAATACATCTTTGAGTAACTCCTCCATCTTCATAAGGAACAAATTTTTCTTTAGCTTCTTTGTATTTGTCTTCATAAGTTGAAATAGTCTCATTTATATTTTTAATAATTCTTACTACTTCCATCATTGTTGAAGCTACAGGTCCTGGTAAATCTTTTTCATCTAAGTACATCCCACGTTCATCATCATATATATCTTTATCCCATGCGTAAAAAATAATAGGTTTATTAGTAACCAAAAAATCAAAAAAAACACTTGAATAATCAGTAATTAGTAAATCCGTCCACCCTAAGACTTGGTTAGGATCAAGATAATCAGGTATAAGATACTCATTTACTTCTTTTCGATCTTTAACGTACGGATATACATAAGGATGTACTTTAACGAGTAGCTGATATTCATTAGCTATTCTTTTTCTTAGGTATGTTGTTTCAGCAACTATTTGCTCTATATCAGCTATAGGATCTTTAATAGATGTTCCTTTCCAAGTTGGCATATAAAGAGCAATAGGCTTATTGTTTGTTAATTTTACTCCAAAATTACTTAAAAATTTAATATTATCATTTAAATTGGTTTTAAAAGTAAAATCGATCCTAGGGTAGCCTGTCTCTACGATTTTTCCTGGGTAAATATCCTTTAATTTATAGCTGTTCGAAAATAATCGGGAAGTATACGGACTAGGGCTCAAAAAGTAGTCAGTCATTAATAAATTACGAATAACATTTTGAGAATGTTTGGGATTTCCTGGTATATCATAACCCATGTATTTCAGTGGTGTTCCATGCCATGTGTTTATGTATACTTGGCCATCTTTTTTACTAAAAAAAGACTGGAATGTAGCGTTAGTTATTAGGTACTTGGCTGTTAATAAGTAATCAATGTACTTCTTTGTATTTCTAATAACAAAAGTAACTTTTGCTAAGCAATCTTCCGGAATTATTGTCTTTATATTTGTAGAGTCTCCATCTATAACCCAAACGTGCTGGATATTTTTAAACCGAGAGTCTCTACATAAGGAAATAAAAAAAGCTAATGGACTACCGGTCAGTGATTGTCCGTCTCGAGACTCATAAAGAATAACGTTGTCTTTTATAGTACTTTTTTCATAATTCTTTGCATAATAATTCCGTAATTTAGCCATTTCATTTTTATGAAGCTTATCATAAGCTCCCTTAAGCATTTTTAAATTTTTCTTCGTGTGCATTATATTATCCTTGCTCTTTTAAAATTAAATTTTTTTCAAACATCAATTATTATACTTACAGAATTTTACTGTGTCAAACAAATCTTATAGTTCGTATGTGTCAAGTTTATTGAGGTTGAATAAAAAAACCGTCTTTGGGGCAGACACAAAGTTATCTTTCAACCTCACTTTCGTTCGGTTTGCCCTCATCCTCTCTAACAAAAACAAGTTTTTATTAGAAAACATTCGGGGTCATTATTAATTGATTCAGTCCTTTGGCGAATTGGCCTAAAGGCGCACTTTTCGCTTTTCCTTCGCCAATCTGTCCTTTAAATGCACCTTCATGGGCTTGGAAACGAGGCTTTTTCTGTACCCAACGTTTCATAGCGTGCCAACGTTTTTCCTGGACAACCACATCATTCGGAAGGGCTTCGTATTGGTTCAACCAACCTTCCAATTCTTGGTTTCTTAAACTATCAATGACACGAATCATGGCTTGGGCCCCAGTTGTTGTCCACAAACGACCTTGGCGCTTCATGCGATAGGTGATTTTTCGATGGGTACTTTCGATCGTACCAATACAAGCTTTAGGATCCTTGATTCCTCGTGCTTTCAATGATTTTAAATAAGGCCAACTTCTTTGAAGATAGTGATGCAGTAAACGTAAATGCTCAAAATCTTCGGCTTCCTTTTCTTCAATCAAGCTTTCCGAAGTATCTAAAACCAGCTGGACCTCTTGCCAATTATAATGTTCAATCGCTCGTATCATCCGATGTTGGAGCTGGGGAACAAAAGCCATTCGTTCCTTGATTTTCCGATGGACATGGTACCGATCACGGAAGTGTTCATGACGCAAACAACCTAAAGCCAGTTCATCAAACACTGCTTTTTCATAACCCGAACCGCCGTCACTATTGGAAATGACCACGGTATGACGTAAATCATAATAGGCTTGAAGATAGGCCATCATTTCTTTATATGCTTTTTGCCGATTCAGATGACTCACAAAGTGCGGGGCGATCATTTCCGAACGGTTGCCTACTTTCTGGCTGCCTTCACACACTTGAAAACGGTGAACTTCAAGGGATTGTTTCTTCTGTCCGTTGATCTTTACGCCGTCTCCTTCCAGATATAAATAGGGCACTTTTTTCTTGGGGATCACGCCCTCATAACGACTTTCATGCGTGCTTCTGGCTTGGATGAATTCGCCCGTTTTAACCACCAATTGTTGCACATTTTGATGACTCATCTGCCAAGAAGTTAAACAGTCGATCGCTTGAGAAACATGACAATAGACCATGTTACTGCCTAATTGAGCCACGTTTCGCAGAACCAGCGAACTATAACGAAGGCCTTTTCGAATCCCTAGAAATTCATCTAAAGGGTAACGAATGTCGTTGGCTTGATTTTTCATTCGCCGACGAACATAGGTCACGGGACCAAACAAGAAGGTGATGGTTCTTTCGCTTTTACGATCGACGCGAAAGCCTTCTTTCTTACATTGCGCACAAATTTCTTCATCAAGCGTTTGAAAAGCTAGTTGGGTAATGGTCGCTATAAGTTGTGTAAAAAAGATCATCATGGCTCTTTCTCTTGCTAAAAAATTCGTTTCCTTCTTCATTACTTCCACTAAATCTGTTACAATAGAATCCATAAGAAACCGCCTTTGTTCATTAGTGCCTGTCACAGCCCAATGAATAGAGTAACGGTTTCTTTTTTATTCGTCTAGAGGATACCTCAATAAATTTTACACTTAGTTATAGTTCGAGATAAATAAACCTGTAAAATCAAAATCCTTCAAATTCATAGCAGACTTCTTTCTCAGTTCTCAGCTATAAATCTGAAGGATTAATTTTTGGTTACTTATACCTGAATGATTTATAAATTTTTCCCAGGATCATTCAATCCTTGGCATGTGCTTTTTTCTAAAGGTTGAGTTGCTTCACCTTCTGGGTGTACAAAAAGAACGCACTTCGTGTTATTGTAAAGTCAACGAAACATAACAATAAGGAGTGCGTTCTTATGTCTTTCACTTTACAACAAAATTCTCTTACATTCAATAAGCAAAAAGCCATCTTGATCGCCAATGACGGTGGCACCTTAACCAATGACGCGGGGCTCGTCTTACTTTCGGAGTTTCTAAATCAAATTCGTTTTGATTCCCTGTTAGCGCAATACGTTCATATTCCAGAGTATCGTGCCTTCGCCCAACATGAATGGCTGGATGTCGTAAAACAATGGCTATATCAATTGATCGCTGGTTATTCTCGAGACCGAGACGCCAATACCTTACAATATGATCGCCTTTTTAAGGAAGCATTGAAACAAGAACGCCTTAGTTCGCAATTTATGATGTCTACTTTGCTTCATACCTTGACAGAAGAAAATGTTAATCAACTATTACAAGTGGCGAAAAAACTTGGCGATTTAGGCATGGACCAGCAAAACAGCCAACAACTCGTGCTTGATCTGGATTCCACCTGTTGTCCCACTTACGGAAAGCAAGAAGCAGGGGAATATATTTACCACTATGGCCTCAATGGATATCATCCATTTGTGGCATTCGAAGGGTTAACCGGATTGGCATTAGATGTTCGCCACCGTCATGGTAAATCTTATACCTCCACCCACGCCGAAGATTATCTCGTAGAAATGTTGGCGCATTACCAACAACGTTCGAGTGATCCCACAATGCTTGTACGCGGGGATAGTGGCTTTGCCAAACCGGAAATTTATAAACAATGTGAGTGTCGAGGCGCCCATTATGTGATTAAATTGAAAAATAACGTACGGTTGATTCATTATGCGCAACATCTTGTCCAATATACCAACGGTACGGACTACACAAAGTCCGAACATCAATATTTTAAGATGGCTTATCAAGCAGATTCTTGGGACCGATCTCGAACAGTAGCCATCAAGGCTACTCGAAAAGCCGAAACTTTACTTTTTTCCGAATTTCAATTTGTGGTGACCGATTTCGCTCATCTTTCGCCCCAAACCATTTTTCAGCTCTATCAAAAACGAGGGAATATGGAAAACTTCATTAAAGAAATGAAGACCGGATTTTTCGCTGATAAAACGGACAGTCCTTCCTTTTTAGCGAATAAGGTTCGCTTAGCCCTAAGTTTTATCGCCTATAATATCATCCACTTGATGAAACAGCTGACTTTTCCGCAAGAGAAAAAGACGACGGTGATTGACACGATCCGTTTTCAACTATTTCATATTGCTGGAAAAGTCAAAGAACACGCGCGTCAAGTGCAAATTCACTTATCAAGTACGAATGTTTACAACACGCTTTTTTGGGAAGTCCTTACACGAATTCAGCGATTGAATCTCTAGTTTACTTTTCCCCTTTTCCTCTTGATAAAAAAGGCTTGGCTTTCATTCTCTAGGAAGAATTTTATCTTTTTTTAGCGTCGTTCGATCATCCCTTTCTATTCTTTATTCAAAAGCGGCGATAAAAAGGGAAAATAACATAAAAGTCACCTCGTTGAACAGTCGAATGCGTTATCCACAAATTTTTATAAATCATTCAGGTTATATTTGGAAAACTACTAAACGAAGAAAAATTATTTTATATAATTAAAAGTTCAAATTTGGCAAATTTAACGCATGAGCCAATGTACATATAAACTGCAACTTTTTATTTTCTCTAATAATTTTAACAAAAAAAGAGTTACACCTTTATGAACAAATATAAAGTTTTTAAATAAAATATCATTCGCGTACCCAATGAATATTTTTGACTCTTCCAGAGCCACTTAAGTTTCACCAGATTGCCATAAATGATAAACTTTTCCCTAAATACCTGATCATCAAAATTTATCCGTTAATATTCGGGAAACTTTTTGAGAGGCATTTCCAACCTCCCACTGACAAAACCTTTGCTCAAAGGCGTTTATCTTGTCTTCATATTGCGAAAATTCACCATATGATACGAACTCTTGAATAAATTGGTAAAACTCTTCTTCATTTTGTGCAATTGGTCCGGGTACCTCATCGTAATCTAGATAAAATCCTCGTAACTTTTCTTTATAATGTTCCATATCATAAGGGTAAAATAACATAGGTCGTTGTAATATCGCAAAATCAAACATTACGGAAGAATAATCCGTAATCAATAAATCGCTAATCAAATATAGTTCATTAATAGGTTCACTCATACAAACTTTGATCTGATCTTCGTAGCCTACAATATTAATTGAATCGCCAACTAAGTAATGGGGGCGAATGATCAATGTATCTTCTTTCCCTAAGCAACGAGTTATTTTATCTAGGTCAAAGGGCATAAAAAATTTGTAGCTTCCTTTTTTGATAAAGTAATCATCACGCCAAGTGGGCGCATAAAGAATAACTCGGCCGCTTTCTTTGCCAATAATCTTTTGCTTTAATTCATTTTGTAACTGCTTATTGTCTTTATTATTAACTAACTCGTCATTCCTTGGATAGCCAATTTCCAATATATTATTTTGAAATTGAAAGGCTTGCTTAAAAATTTTTTCAGAATACTCATTAGGAGCGATCAAATAATCCCAACGCTTAGCTTCAACAATAAAGTTATTTTTATACTTTTCTGTGTCAGTACCTGGCATCGCTACTTCTTGTATATCAGCCCCTAATTTTTTCAAAGGCGTTCCATGCCAAGTTTGGATGTAAACTGTATCTTTGTTTTTCTTTAACCAGTTAGGCATGCGTGAATTAAATATCCAAAAATTGGCTCGAGTAGTAAGCCATAGCCACTTGACTGAGAAACGAGGGACAAGATTCAAATCAGGATATTTTTCTTTTGCTTCCCTCATGTTCTCTTTTTTTATTCCCCAATATAAATTCTTCTTTTCCATCTTCTTGATTAGTTCCTGATAAATGGCGTAAGGGTTATCTGATGGTAATTTCCCATTGAATGTTTCTAATAAAACCATCCCTTTTTGTATGGGAAAAACTGTGGCAGAAAAATTAAAAATGATTTTATATATTTTACTAAGAACTCTTTTTATCATTTCTTGTACGAACCTTCCAAAATAAACTTTTAATTACAAATATAGGTAGTTGTAAAATCCGTTTAAACCTTTTACGATCAGTTAACGATCGGTACAACCACTCTAAATGGACATCAATAAAAAATTGAGGCGCACGTTTAACATGTCCACTAAATACATCAAAGCTTCCCCCAACATCCTGAAATACAGAAGCATCTAATTGGGGGATATTTCTTGCTAACCACTCTTCTTGCTTAGGAAAACCCAGTGCTACAAATAGAAAATCTGGCTTGCTATAGTTAATTTTTTCAATAATTTCAGTTTCTGATAAATCTGTATACCCATCGATTCTACCACTTAGTATTAAGTTTGGATAATCATTTTGGATTTTTTCCGCAGCATCAGCAACAACTTCAGGTTTGGCTCCGTATAAAAAAATACTTTTCTTATATGTATTCGCATATTCTAAGAACCGGTACATTAATTCAATACCTGCTACGCGTTCTTTAATTTGCCCGCCTAGTAGCTTTGAAACCAATACAATACCTATGCCATCAGGAATCCGATGTGTACTTTTTTTAATAAATTCATAGATCTCCGAGCGGTTCTGTCCTTCGACAATAATTTGTGGATTCACGCTAATAGCGCTCATCTTTTTATCACTTTGTAAATACTCTGGCAAGTCTTTAATAATTTCGTTATAAGTAATCACATCCACAGGAAATCCCATAATTTCTTCAGTTATCATATACGTTTTTCACCCACTTTAACAATTGTTCGCGAGCACTTCCATGCGCATATTCATTCCACATTTGATTGAAAGTTTCAAAGCCCTCCTCTGAAGGAGCTTGGATTGCTGAAACCAACTCATTTTGTTTCTTTACTATTTTTCCAGGTGCCCAATATTGAAACCCTTCTTCAATACCTACTTCTTTCTTATACTCCTCGTAATCATAACAAAAAAAGACCATTTTTCCATTAGGGTTAGCTAGGGAATACTCGAAAGGAATAGAAGAATAGTCCGTAATTAAACAATCTACTGAAGGTAAGATTTGAGCTAAATCCATCTCTTTAAAATCAGAAATGATTCCATCTATATCTTTCACTTTTTGATAAAGCTCTTTATCATGAGGGTGTGGCTTTACCATAACCAACCATTCATCGTTTAATTGTCTTTTCAAAGAGGAAAAATCCAAGGGTACTTCTGATTGATGTTCACGATAAGTTGGAACATACAATGCAATTTTTTTATTAGTAGGAAAATTATGTTTAAATTGTTTTTTTGCCCTATGTAACCATTCTTGATCAAAAAAAAGATCTGTAGGTAAATAACCAAAAGGTAGTTCATTAATTGCTTGTCGATAATTTTTCGCAAAAACGTCTGCCATTTTTTGCGAACTCACAACGTAATGCGTAAACTTATTATAAACCTCGATGTATCTTTCTCGATCTCTTTTTGTTACATTTTTAGTATACTTCGCTTCAAGTCCAAATAATTTAATAGCACCATTTGCATGCCACAATTGCACTACACTAGCTTTATTATTGAATGTAATACGAGCTAAGAAAGCAAAATAGTTATCACAAAAAACTAGCTTACTACTAGAAACAAGCGGCACAATATCTTTTATCAATACAGAAAAGGTATCAATACAATAAATTGGACAGCCTTTATTTTCATAAAACTCAGCTAGGTCTTTCGCATTTTTAGCATAACAAATAACCAATTTTTCTGGAAAATGTTTGTATAACAATTGTAAAGTCATTTGGCTACTCTCTGGAAAGCTAAGTAAGAAAATAATCCTGTCGTTCTTTTTTTTAGTTCTCTTACTAGCCAATTGAACCAACATTAAATAAAATTCTTTGCTTGCTAAAACAAGTGGGGTACTCACAAATATGCCTCCTGTTCCATACCTTATTATTTTACCTGAAAACAATGAAAAAGGAAACGTTCATTAAAGATTGGTATGTGTCAAGTTTATTGAGGTTGAATAAAAAAACCGTCTTTTGGGCAGACACGAAGTTATTTTTCAACCTCACTTTCGTTCGGTTCGCCCTCATCATCTCTAACAAAAACAAGTTTTTATTAGAGATAATTCGGGGTCATTATTAATTGATTTAGTCCTTTGGCGAATTGGCCTAAAGGTGCACTTTTCGCTTTTCCTTCGCCCATTTGCCCTTTAAACGCACCTTCATGAGCTTGAAAGTTAGGTTTTTTCTGTACCCAACGTTTCATAGCTTGCCAACGCTTTTCTTGAGCGACCACGTCGTCCGGAAGGGCTTCGTATTGATTCAACCATCCTTCAAATTCTTGATTCCGTAAACTATCAATGACACGAATCATGGCTTGGGCACCGGTTTTTGTCCATAAACGACCTTGGCGCTTCATGCGATAGGTGATTTTTCGATGGGTACTTTCGATCGTGCCAATACATGCTTGGGGATCTCTGATTCCTCGTGCTTTCAATGATTTTAAATAAGGCCAATTTCTTTGAAGATAGTGATGCAGTAAACGTAAATGTTCTGAAGCCTCGGCTTCCTTTTCTTCAATCAAGCTTTCCGAGGTATCTAAAACAAGCTGGACCTCTTGCCAATCATAATGTTCAATCGCTCGTATCATACGATGTTGGAGTTGGGGAACAAAAGGCATTCGTTCTTTAATTTTACGATGGACATGGTATCGATCACGGAAGTGTTCATGACGCAAACAACCTAAAGCCAGTTCATCAAACACGGCTTTTTCATAGCCTGAACCGCCGTCACTATTGGAAATGACAACGGTATGACTTAAATCATAATAGGCTTGAAGATAGGCCATCATTTCTTTGTATGCTTTTTGCCGATTCAGATGACTCACAAAGTGCGGGGCGATCATCTCCGAGCGGTTCCCGACTTTCTGGCTGCCTTCGCACACTTGAAAACGATGGACTTCAAGAGATTGTTTCTTTTGTCCGTTGATCTTTACGCCATCTCCTTCCAGATATAAATAAGGCACTTTTTTCTTGGTGATAATCCCGTCATAACGACTTTCATGCGTGCTTTTGGCTTGGATGAACTCTCCCGTTTTAACCACCAATTGTTGCACGTTTTGATGACTCATACGCCAAGATGTCAAACAATCGATCGCTTGAGAAACATGACGATAGACCATCATACTGCCTAATTGAGAGACATTGCGCAGGACAAGCGAACTGTAACGAATGCCTTTTCGAATCCCTAGAAATTCATCTAAGGGGTAACGAATGTCATTGGCTTGATTTTTCATTCGTCGACGAACATAGGTCACGGGACCAAACAAAAAAGTGATGGTTCTCTCGCTCTTGCGATCGACGCGAAAACCTTCTTTTTTACATTGCGCACAAATTTCTTTATCGAGCGTTTGAAAAGCCAATTGTGTGATCGTGGCTATAAGTTTTGTAAAAAAGATCATCATGGCTCTTTCTCTTGCTAAAAAATTCGTTTCCTTCTTCATTACTTCCACTAAATCTGTTACAATAGAATCCATAAGAAACCGCCTTTGTTCATTAGTGCCTGTTAGCCCAATGAATAGAGTAACGGTTTCTTTTTTATTCGTCTAGAGGATACCTCAATAAATTTTACACTTAGGACACATTTTTCGAGAGTCTTTTTTCGAAACGAATCCACTCTCGAGAATGTGTCATCGTGGATAAGTTCCTCAAAAAAATGTGTGGGGAAACTCTAGACCTATGCCAACATTTTTGCTTGATCTTCCGCTTGCTGGGGCGTCAGGTAGTTGATATTTCCATGAATCCGTTCGCGATTGTACCAACCATTAATATATTGGAATAAAGCGAGACGGGCTTCGTCAAAACTTCTATAGTGCTTCAAATAAACTTCTTCCTTTTTCAAGGTCGCATGAAAAGATTCAATCCCTGAATTATCATAGGGCGTTCCTTTGCGACTGTAAGAATGATTGATGTGACATTGTAGGAGAAGATTTTCAAATTCATAGCTCGTATATTGCGTGCCTAAATCTGTTTGTAAGATGAGTCCCTTACCATCTTTTAATTGTTGATTTTGCATGGCTTGCTGAAAAGCTTCCACTACAATCGGAGTGGTCATCTGTTTACCATAAGAATAGCCAATAATTTTACGAGAATATAAGTCCATGACAGAAGCCAAGTAAGTCCAGCCTTCTTTTTGCGTATGAATATAGGTAATATCTGCACTCCATTTTTGGTTGATCGAAGTCGTAGAGAAATCTTGTTTCAAGAGATTCTCACGCGATTCCACTTTTTCATGATTGCTTGCTGGACGATATTTTTTTCGAATAATGGAACGAATACCAAGTTCTCGCATCAATCGTTGCACGCGCTTTAGACTGACTTTCCATCCTGACTGTATTAATTGATGCGTGATCTTAGGTGCGCCATAACGGCGCTTGCTTTTCTCGTAATTTTGTAGAATTTCTTTTTTTAATTGTTCGTTCTTTTGGCTCCTTTGGCTCGGACAACGGTTCTTGAGGCATAGTAAGTTGACTTTGATACCTCCAGTACGTTCGTTAATGTACGTACGGGGTATTCTTGACGCTCTTTATCAATAATTTCATAAATCAACGTGTCATTACTTACTCTTTCGTGAATATGGTGATAGCTTTTTTTAGGATATCAATCTCCTGTTTCATACGATGCATTTCCTTCTCCATTTGATGAATATCTGCCTGACTTTTGCCGGTTTCTTCATCCGGGGTATACGCTTTTTTCCAGTTATATATCGTTGCTTCTGAAATCCCATATTCACGTGCCAAAGAAGGAACACTTTGTCCTTGTTCATTTAATTGAAGAATCAATTCTCTTGTTTCTTGGTTGTATTGTTTTGCCATCATTGAACATCCTTTCATAGAATATTATAGTACTCTACAAAAATGTGTCCATAAAACTAACCTAACACCATATATTCAAAATTTTGATTATTGAGACGCCTAGTATTTCTTTTCATCAAAACATAAAAGACCCTTCTTCTTTATAACAAGAAGAAGGGTCTTTTATGATATATTTTGTTATTTTAACTAAAAAAATAATTATTTTTCATTGAGTATTTAACGTCTGAAATATCTACAGTAACCAATCGACTCTCATCTACTTTTTCTTGATCTACGAGATCGTAATTTTCCACTTCAAAAACAATCGTCGAACCCTCTACGCTTTTTACATTTCCGATAAAGGTGCGATGAAAATGTCTCGGCTGAACTTTATAGCGTTCCCCTACTTGAATATTTTCTATTACATTCATCAGTTTTACCCCCTAAAATAAACTTATAAAATCATTACTATAATATATACATAACATGTATATATTAAACATACAAGGTTTTTGATAAAAAAAGTTTTTAAAAAGCTAAATTTCTTTAATAGATATAGACCAATAATATTTATATCTTTATTTTCAACCTATAAATTAGACATTATTTTATCTTTTCAGTGTATATACCAATTATCGAAAAAACTATAGTTTATACACTTTTTAATCCAATAACTAAAATATATTATATCTATAAAAAAAAAGCTCTTTTTGTATAGCTTTTAATACTATACAAAAAGAACCTTGACTTCTTATTTTATATCAATTTTACGAAAAACATTTCCAACTTTATGCATAAAACTGGATTCTTCTTTATTCAATGCATTTTTGAGGTCTTCATTTTGTTTTTCTAAATCTTTTATTTTTTTCTTATCTTTTCGTTCGTTTGTTTCATATTGTTTATTTTTATCTTTTACTCTTTTTAGCCCATCTGCTCTTCTTTTCTCGTAACCTTGTAGCCTATCGGCTAATTCATTTATTTCTAACCGATTAATCGGTCTAATTAATTCGGGAAGTTTCATCTCCTCAAGCACAGTGTCCAGTGGCGCTGGTTTATCATAACGATAAATGTGGTCAAGTTCATTTAATTCAAGAAACTGGAGAAATCGTTCAAAGTTCTCTTTTTGAACCTTTTCTGGTGCATGAAAGTCAACTTTTTCAATTAACGAGCTTAGGGTTGTATCATCTGTAATCTTATTGGCCCAAACATGTGTTAAATTGTGATAGTCAGTTAACTCTCTCATCCGCGCATCTTTTGGAATAAGCCTACCGCAATTGGCATTCCGAATGTCAACTTAACTCTCATCCGCGCATCTTTTGGAATAAGCAAACTAGGTGTACCAGCGATCGTAGCAGTAATATTTCCATGTAAACGTGAGCCTACAGCTAAATCTGGTTTTTTTAGAAAATCGATCCAAGATTTTGCATTGATCGGAAAGCGAACTCTATCTTCTTTATAAAATTTATGTGTTATGTTAACAGGATAATGTTCAGTATTTTTTTTTAACTTTTCATTCCCTAAATAAGTCATTTTTAACTCTTTTTGCCATTGCGGGATAAAATAATAATTTGGATACTCTACTGATGAACGTTCCATAAATTTTAACACATTATCGGGCGATAATTTTGAACCATTAAGAGCAATCAACGAATCTTTTGTTATCGTCGTATCACGAATATTTAAGTCAGGGCCAAAACTATACATAGAAGGACAACCAATGACTATGTGGTCCTTACCTTCTTTAAAGCCCAGTGAAGTTAAATAATCAGCTGTAATTTGTCCACGAACACCGATAGTAGTAGAATGTTCTAATACTGCTTTGACAAATTCCTTTACTTCCTTATCAAAAGGGAAACCTTCTTTTAGATTCGGTTCAAATGGCGCTTTTAAACCAACCCCTATGACAATAATTGGTATTTTTAACTTTTTAAATAGTTTCGTATAACCTTTAAGTTGTTTAACAAAAGGTTCTCTAAAAGCGTCTGCCAAGGGTATAATATATGCATCATATGTCTTGTTAATTTTTTCTGCGTCATTTTCGTTAATCCGATAATTGTCAGGAGTAATTTCTACGTCATCAGTTGTTAAATTACGGTAAACTGAAAAAGCATAAATTAAATTTCCAACATTACCGCCAATTCTTGTATTTATTACCATATCCTCTGCCGTTTTAACATCAGTGGGTGCTATACCAGAACGCATTAAATATTTTTTAACCATAAATTTCTCCTATATCTTTATTTTTTTCTTCTGCTTGTTCAGAAAATAAATGATCAACTAATCTTTCACTTGATTTACCATCTTGATATTTAAAATGCTTATCCAAAAATTTTGGAACTTTCTCCTGCTCAAAGTCTTCTTCTTTTAAGGCAATAATTAAGTCGTCAAAAGTTTCCACGATTTTTCCAGGAACAAAAGCTTCATAAGGCTCGTAAAAATCTCTAGAAGTAATATAATCCTCTAAGTCAAAAGCATAAAACAACATCGGTCTTTTGAAGACGGCAAATTCATAAATCATTGATTAAAAGAAACTTTTCTATCGTATGTATAAGTATCGGTTTACCATCTAAATCTAAAAATTGTTTAGGTAAAGGAACATTTCCCATCCTAGAACCTGAACCGCCTGCTAATATACCTGCATAAATCATTTACTAACTCTCCTCATAAATTTTTACTATTATTTTCGACACTATGTTTTTTTAATCGTAGCATGTTATAAAGGAGAAAACAATTGGAATCAACAACCATATATTAAAATAACAATAATGAACTTTTATTAAATGGAAAATACTTTTTCATTTAATAAAAAATAAACCTCAAAGACTATCTAAAGTCTCCGAGGTTTAAGCAAATTTTTCGTTTTTTACGGATAAATCCGATTCAATAAACGTGGGAATGGAATGGCTTCACGCACGTGTTCGATCCCAGCTAACCAAGTTACTGTTCTTTCTAGTCCTAGCCCGAAACCTGTATGTGGGACTGAACCATATCTACGTAAATCTAGGTACCAGGAATATTCATTTTCATCCAAACCATAATTTCTGATTTGTTCTAATAAATAATTATAATCAGTTGCCCGCTCGGAGCCACCAATAATTTCGCCATACCCTTCTGGAGCGATCAAATCAGCACAAATCACAACATCATCTCTGGTAGGATGAGGCTTCATGTAAAAAGGTTTTGTATCTTTTGGATAATTTAAAATAAATACCGGCTGATCAAATGAATTTGCAATAAATGTTTCATGCGGCGCCCCGAAATCTTCGCCCCATTCAATATCCTCAAAACCATTTTCTTTTAACATACTTACTGCATCATCATAAGAAATCCTTGGATAAGGTAATTTAGTATATTTCTCTAATACTGAACGATCACGCTCTAAAACATGTAAAGCATAATCGCAATTATCTAACAGGCTTTGCACTAGAAATGCTACATATTCTTCTTGAATATCTAGACTTTCTTCTTGATGCATAAAAGCCATTTCTGGCTCCATCATCCAAAATTCAATCAAATGGCGACGTGTTTTGGATTTTTCCGCCCGAAAAGTTGGACCAAAGGAAAATACTTTGCCAAAAGCCATCGCAGCAGCTTCCATATACAATTGTCCAGATTGTGATAAATAAGCTTTTTGATCAAAATAATTTGTTTCAAATAAATCGGTCGTACCTTCTGGCGCAGATCCAGTTAAAATCGGTGGATCTACTTTAGTAAAGTGACGATCATTGAAAAATTCGTAAGTCGCGCGAATAATTTCATTGCGCACTTGCATAATGGCATGTTGTTTAGAAGAACGTAACCACAAATGACGATGATCCATTAAAAATTCTGTTCCATGCTCTTTGGGAGTAATAGGATAATCATGACTTTCGCCAACCACTTCAATATCTTGTACACCTAATTCATAACCAAACTTTGAACGACTATCTTCTCTAATTTCACCAGTAACCCAAATTGAAGTTTCTTGTGGTAATTCTTTTGCTAAGTGAAATATCTCTTCAGAAACATCATTTTTTACGACAACACCTTGAAAGTAAGCTGTACCATCGCGTAATTGCAAAAATGCGATTTTCCCACTAGAGCGTTTATTAGCTACCCAAGCGCCGATCTTTACAACTTCACCTACATGCTTGTTGGCATCGATAATTTGAATTTTTTCCAATTGTGTCTCTCCATTCTATATACTACATTTAACATTTTTAATTTTGTCGTTTTTTCTCTACGAATTCTTTTATTCGTTTCACCATTTCTTCCAACGTTCTCATATCTGTTGCATAGCTGATACGGATATTTTCATTGGAGCCAAAACCTTGGCCTGTAACAGTAGCTACATGAGCTTCATTTAATAAAGCCTCTGTAAATTCAGTTACGTCATTATAACCACAAATTTCCATTGTTTCTTTTACATTAGGAAAGAAATAAAAGGCGCCTTGCGGTCTTTGCAATTTAAATCCAGGGATCTCTAATAATAATGGATAGATGCGTTTCATACGCTCTTCAAAAGCTTTGCGCATTTCCTCTACAGAATCTTGTGGACCATTTAATGCTTCTGCTGCTGCATATTGACTAGCGGCTGCCGGATTACTTGTCGACTGCGAAGCAATATCTGACATTGCTTTAATCAAGTCTTTGTCACCAGCAACAAATCCAATGCGCCAACCAGTCATCGAATATGACTTAGAAACACCATTAACGATCAATGTTTGCCGACGAATTTTCTCAGAGATAGTAGCAATAGGTGTAAATACATTATCATCATAAACGAGCCGTCCATAAATATCGTCAGAAACAATCAATATATCATGCTCAACTGCCCACGCTCCAATTTTTTCGAGTTCTTCTTTGCTATAAATCATACCTGTTGGATTTGAAGGGGAGTTTAAAATGACTGCCTTGGTATTTTTAGTCCTTGCTTCTTCTAATTGCTCAGCGGTCACCTTAAATTGATTTTCTTCCTTACCTTTAACAAAAATAGGCGTCCCTGCAGCTAATTTTACTTGTTCCCCATAACTCACCCAATAAGGAACAGGGATGATCACTTCGTCCCCTTGATTTAAAATTGCTTGGAATAAGGTATAAAGTGCAAATTTCGCGCCATCAGTTACCATTGTTTCTGATGTATCATAGCTTAAGCCATAATATTTTTTCAAATAAGCAACGATGGCTTGTTTTAACTGCGGAATCCCCGCTGTAGGTGTATAAAAACTCGTTTTTCCAGAACGAATTGCTTCCACAGCAGCTTCTTGGATATGAACTGGGGTAGTAAAATCTGGTTCTCCGACAGTTAAACTTAAAACATCAGCGCCTTGCGCCTTTAATTGTTTTGCTTTTTCTGAAGCCCCTAAAGTTACAGAAGGCTCTAAATTCTCGGATCGTTGTGAAAATCTCATGTACATACATCCCTTTCTAATTACAAGCTAGATATCCTGAAGATCTTTGACTTCTTCTCCATCTTCAAATTGCAGTAAGTAATAATTACTATCCTCTCCATCTTCGTCATCAGTAGTGACAACTTCCCAAACTGGTGTGTCATCTACCATGCCTAAGCTTGCTTTTTCAATACTTTCATCTTCATGTTCCTGTAACACTGCCTGCTTTGCCTCTAGTTCGGTCAATCCGTCATCTTGCTGTTCAATTGTTACTTTATTTCCCGATTCCGGAATAATCACAGCCAATGCTTGGTCATTTTTATCTTTTCCCATTACCGTAAAATAGTTTTCATCACGCCTAAACCAATAAAAATCATCCACGGTATCAATATTCGCATATTCTTCGGCAATTTCTACTGCTTCTTTTTTTGCTTGTCGCATTGGACGTGAAGCACGAATATAAAAAATTATAGAAAAGAAAATAATGAAAAGCAAAACCATGCTGATGACAAATAAAACAGTGACTTTCTGTTTTTCTCTTTTTTCATTATCTGGCACTTTTAAACGCACCCTTTCTTTTTAGCTAATCTCTATTATACAAAAAGTTAGATGGAAACTGTACCATTTTTATACAAAATTTATTGCTTTTCTAAAAATTCGTCTATTACTTGCTTCATTTCACTAACTGTGGCTTCTTGAATAGGTAATTCTTTCGGCAGTGCTTTTTCCAATCGTTTGCCATAACTTTTAGCAATTAAACGCCGGTCAAACAAAATCATCAATCCTTTATCATTTTCTGAACGAATTAAACGACCTAATCCTTGCCGTAATTTCAACGCGGCTTTAGGTAAGCTTTCTTGTGAGAAAGGATCAAGTGATTGATCTTTTAGATAATAATTCCTAGCTCTAATAAGCGGTCGTTGCGGATTTTCAAAAGGCAAACGCGTTACAATCAATAACTGTAATGCATCTCCTGGCAAATCAACACCTTCCCAGAAGCTGTCTGCACCAAATAAAATGGATTGTTTAGATTGAATAAATCGTTTAAGCAACTTTTCTTTACTCCCGCCCATTCCTTGCGCCAGAATTTCTCTACCTTTACTTAAAAAATGTTGATGAATTTTTTTGTATACTTTTTGCAAAATTTCATGAGAGGTAAACAAAACTAAAGCTGGTTGATTAATATCTTCTAAAAGTACTGTTAAGTTTTCTGCCAGATAACTTGCATAAGCATCACTACTTAGTTCATTTACATTGATATCATTTTTAGCAATTAAGAGTTTGGCTTGATTCGCATAATCATAGGTTTGCGGAATTACTTTTAATGGCGCCTCAGGGATCCCTAATTTTTTAGCAAAATAGTTTCTATTTTTAGGAACTTTCAACGTGCCCCCCATATAAATAATTTTTTCATAACGATCATACCAAGAAGTATTCGGTAAAATTGCCGCATGGAAATCAATAAGCTGAATACGTGCTGTTTTCTTATTTCCGTATAAATACAACCAATGCACATAATGAGAAGACCAATTAGTCAGCCAGTCCTTTATAAAAGAAGCTTGAGCCTTCATTTCTTCATAAAAAGAAAGAAATTCGCCAAAATAAATTCTTTGCCGGTCCAACCAAGCGTCGCTTATTTTATTCATCTGCTCGTTCAATTGTGACTGAATCTCTAGTAACTCTTGATAATACAGTAATAATCGCTGAATGGTTTTCTCACAACTTACTGACAAATTTTGGCGTTGTTCTGCCTGCAAGATAATTTCTTCTTGTACTGGCCATTCTTCAAACCACTCGGCAAAAAGGTCTTCTTGACATTCGATTATCGCTTGTAGTTCTTCTTGATATAAATGAAACAATCGCAAACTTTCAGTTTGATCTTCTAGCATTATTTCTATTTGGTCAAACAACTGATCATCGTCATAAAATTGATTGACTCTGCGTTGAAACGCTGGTGTATCAAGATAATGTTTGGACACTTTTTCCATGGTTTCTGGCAGATGATGGGCTTCATCAATAAGTAAGTAACGACTTTTCGGTAATAAAGCCTGGGCTCGCTGTGTTTCTTGTGCTAAGAAAGCATGATTTATGATCAAAACATTGCTTTGTGCCATCCGTTTTTGCAAATGACGTAAAAAGTCTTCTTGGTAAAGCGGCTGTTGATCTGACAAATATGCAACACCACGATGACTAATTTCTTGAAATAATAAGTGATCTAAGCGAATTAAGTTTAATTCATCTAAGTCTCCTGTCATCGTTTGCGTCAACCATACTAAAATCCCCATTTGATATAAAGCATATTGTTTCTGTTGGACAGGTGTATCCAAAGTAGCCTTAAAGCGCTGCAAGTCGATATAATGACTTTTGCTTTTCACAACTGTTGCATAAAGCGGTTGTTCAATTAAGGTATTTAACAAAGGAATATCCTGATCAATTAACTGGTGCTGCAGTAAAATCGAAACAGTACTGATCACCATAGGATTTTCTGGTGTTGCTAGAAAAGCGGCTGGTAATAAATAACCAATCGTTTTTCCCATACCTGTTGATGCTTCAATTAATAAATTCTTTTCTGTACTTTCAGTAAAGTGACGAAAAATAGTATTCATTAACTGCCCTTGTTCTTTACGATAAGATAGTTTATCTTGATAAAGTTTTACTTTTTCTTTTTTAGTTTTAGGATAAGGCTTTTCATAATAGTTTTCATCAAACAGTGGAACTTCTTTTTTACGCAAAGCAATCCCCTCAATGACTTCTAATGACGATGCTAAAGGCGGCAGTTTTGTTTGCATTTCTTTTGTGATTCGTTCGATAAAAATACTGGTTTCTTTACTGGTTACCTCACTTAGTTGCGTAATTTTTTCTAATGTTACCAGCGGCAATTCCTGCATCTTTGCTTTAATATGTAATAATAAAGCAGCTGTTACCTCAGCGTCACTGTCTGCTTGATGTGGTGAATCATGTTGTAAGCCTAAACTTTCAGCTAAATCATTTAAACGAAAACTAACCTGTGTAGGTAAAAAAATTTGTGCTAACTCCACGGTATCAATACCTGGAATTTGTAACTCAGGCATCCCACAACGTGTTAATTCATGATTTAAAAAATTATAATCAAAGTGAATATTATGAGCAACAAAAGTTGTATCTGCTAGAAAGTTGTAAATGGTTGCTGCGACATCTTCAAAATATGGCGCCTTTTTCACACGTTTATTCGAAATATGCGTTAAGTGTTGAATTTGTTTTGATATTGTTTTAATCGGATTGATATCTACTGCAAAACGATCGATGATTTTATCATCTTTGACTAGTACACAGCCAAACTGAATAATACGATCCGTCTTAGGATCCGTTCCGGTTGTTTCGATATCTACAATTGCATAAGTGGTATTCATTACTTCTCACCTTTTCTTTGCTTCCTGCATTATAATACAGAACCGCTTAAAAACCAATGAAGGAAAATAAAGCGACTTGAAGTAAGGTCTTTTTTTAGAGAAAACTAGCTACTTTGGTAAACCTACTCTAGCTTTGAAAAAATCTAGACCTACTTTAGCAGACTTACTCTAGTTTGGAAGAAATCTAGACCTACTTTGGCAGACTTACTTTAGTTTTGAAAAAATCTTGAGCTACTTTGACAGTCTTAATTTAGTTTTGAAAAAATCTTGAGCTACTTTAGCGGTCCTACTTTAGTTTTAAAGGAAACTAGAGTCGCTATGAATAACTATCCTCTTTTTTAAAAAACACACACGTTATCTAAACGACTAAAAAAAAAACGGAGCAGCAACTGCCCCGTTTTTTGCTTGATTTTTTAAATTAAGCTTTTACTACATTAGTAGCTTGTGGTCCACGTTGTCCTTCTTCGATATCGAAGTTAACAGTTTGGCCTTCTTCTAAAGTTTTGAAACCTTCTTCTTGGATAGCTGAAAAGTGAACGAATACGTCGTTTCCATCTTCACCTGTGATAAAGCCATAGCCTTTTTCTGCGTTGAACCATTTAACTGTTCCTGTTTCCATGTAAAAAAATCCTCCTTGTGTATAAACACATATTTTGCAAATCCTTGTTAAGTGAATATTTGGAAGATGTTCTTAGATGAAACAAGCTACCATAAATTACGTAACAAAAACTACATTTCATAGTATAACACATAAACTAGAAAATAACTAACTTTTTGCAAAAGATTTTTATTATTTACTTTTTTACGCCTAATAAACAAACTAATATCTTAATGTGGCATATAAACTCTTTTCACCAGGAGCATCTTCTTGTTCTAGTACAAATACATCTCCGCTATTACGTAATACATCACGAGCAATTGTATTTAGTACTTGACGCCAATCATATTCAGCCTCAGGATCTTCACCAAAGTTTTCTTGCAAATTAGATGTCGCGATAAAGAATTGATCTACTCGACCTAATTCCGCAGCTTGTTTAATATCAGCAACTTGTTCGAAACTTTTGCGATTCATCAGTTTTTGATAACTTTCAATTTCTCTTTTTGATAATTCTTCGGTAATTGGACCTGTTGCTTCTTCTATTTCTTGGGTAGAAAGTTGCGCTGGCGAACGAGAAATAGCAATACTTGGGTCATAATAATTGTATTTTGCATTTTTCTTAAATGCGGTTTGATTTTCGGTAAGAGCAAAAAGGTAAAGTGGTACTTTTTCTTCATTTTCGACCTCATTACGCAAGAAACTATCGATTGCTTGATAATAATTGTTCCAATCGATTTCTACTTCCTCATCTTTAGGATTTCCGCTATGATAACCTAAGCCAGAACGGAAATCGGCGTCACCACCGGTAAGTTCTGTTCCTAGTGCTGTTTCTAAATCAGTCGGTGCATCTTCTGGAAGTTCAACTTCTGAGAGTTTTTTATTACTCATAAAATATAAACTCATCGAACTACGATTTAACGCCATTAAATAGTAACGGTAGTTAAATTGCGCATTTTTGATAATAGCCAGTAGATAAGGTGTATCTCCGACATAATATTGATCATCAACTCGAATACTTAAACGATGAATATAAGTTTCTTCAGCAGTCAAAATTATGGCAACACTTGTAGTTGCATCACGGAAAAATGTTCTATCGTTTAATAAATCGTCAAATTTTTCTTGGAATGGTTCCCAATCTTGGTCTGGATAACGTTTATCAAAGCGTTTTTTCGCTTCTTTCATAAAATTTTTGATCTTTAATTGATCTTTTTCAACGCCTTGAGGAGTCACATTTGTATTTATCATAATTGTAACAAATGGACCTTGTACCCCTTCATTTGACAAACGATCTAATAACTCTCTTCCAATTTTTGCCATATATTATTCCCCTCCTACATAATTTATATGCTACATTTTAAGTGTACCATGACTAAGCATTATAACAAAATAAAACGTTACCATCATTTTTTCTTTAAATTAAGTTCCCCTTTACAAATAGGAACGTTTGTTCGTATAATGATAGAAGAAAGCAGGTGATGGATTTGGTTTCTTTTAATTATAAAAAAGAACCCTTGCGTGATATTTTATTTATTGATGTAAAAAGTTTTTATGCTACAGTAGAATGTATTTATCATGGTTGGGATCCTTTAGAAACATTACTTGTAGTGGCTAGCCACGCGGATAATACTGGTAATGGTTTGATTTTAGCTGCTTCGCCTAAAGCCAAAGAAATATTGGGAATATCTAATGTCTCGCGAATTGATAATTTGCCCGATCATCCTTTATTAAAGCAGGTTCCTCCACGGATGAGGTTATATATTAAAGAAAATGTTCTACTGAATAATTTATTTAAAACATATGTAGCTCCAAAAGATTTATTGATCTATTCCATTGACGAATCTATTCTGGATATCACTTATTCATTAAATTTATTTTTTCCAGATCTCAACTTATCGCGACAAGAAAAGCGCTGGTTAATGGCTAGAAAAATCCAGACAGAAGTCTATGAAAAAACAGGTTTGATTCTCTCTGTAGGAATTGGTGATAATCCCTTATTAGCAAAGTTAGCTTTAGATACAGAAGCTAAGTATCGCAAAGAAAATAGCTATATGGCCGAATGGACTTATCAGGATGTAAAAAACAAAGTTTGGCAAATTGATCCTATGACTGAATTTTGGGGGATTGGTTCGCGTACGAAAAAACAACTGGCTAAAATAGGGATTAACACCATCGAACAATTAGCGAATTCAAATATTGATTTACTTTATTATCGATTTGGCGTTATTGGTGAACAGCTCTATCATCATGCCAATGGTATCGATCGAACCATCTTAGCGGAAACCCCACCTACCGTTAAAGAAAAATCTTACGGTAATAGTCAGGTACTTCCCAAAAATTATACCAAACAGCGTGAAATTGAGATTGTTATCAGCGAATTAGCAGAACAAGTGGCCGCACGAATTCGGCGACATGGTTATTTCACCTCATGTGTACATCTTTATATCGGTGCAGCTTATGGTGAAACAGATGGTGACTTTTCCCATCAGATGAAAATTCCCGCGACCAATACTAATAAAGAATTAAAAGCACATTGCCTGCGTTTATTTCGACAATATTATCAAGGACAAGCGATTCGTCATATTGGTATCTCCTATTCTAAATTAACTTATATTAAGGCCCGAGAAATGGATTTATTTGAAGATGTAGATAATTATATAAACGAAGAACGCTTAGATAAGATCATCGATAAAATTCGAGCAAAATATGGTTTTCACTCAATTTTTTATGCGACGAGTAAATTAGAAGGTGCTCGCAGCCTTGCTCGCAGCCATCTAGTTGGTGGACACAACGGTGGCGCTGGTGGTCTAGACGGTTTGTCTTAATTGATTACTATAGGAGTAATCATTTTCGTTTACAATCGTAAACAACGATGCTACACTATAAATGTATGATAAAAAAGGAGGAGTCGTAATGAGTGAAAATCATGAACATATGGATCACGCAGCAATGGAACACAACCATGAACATGGCGGACATTCTGGAATGGATCATTCCATGCATATGGGAAATTTAAAACCAAAATTTTTTATTTCATTAATTTTAACTATCCCAATTATTTTAATGTCGCCGATGATGGGTTTGGATTTACCTTTTCAATTTCAATTTCCAGGTTCTGAATGGCTCGTATTGATCTTAGCTACAATCTTGTTCTTTTATGGCGGAATGCCATTCTTACAAGGTGCAAAAATGGAACTATCCTCAAAACAACCAGCAATGATGACATTAATTTCTTTAGGGATTACAGTAGCGTATATTTACAGTTTATATGCTTTCATTGCCAATAACTTTATCCCTCAAATTGACCATGTGACAGATTTCTTTTGGGAATTAGCTACATTGATCGTTATTATGTTACTAGGTCATTGGGTTGAAATGAATGCAGTAAGTAATGCTGGAAACGCCCTAGAAGAAATGGCGCAATTATTACCAAATACTGCGCATGTTGTCGATAAAAATGGAGATACAAAAGATGTTTCTTTGCAAGATGTACAAGAAGGTCAACATGTATTAATCAAAGCAGGTGAAAAAATTCCAACTGATGGTACAGTATTAAAGGGAACAACCAGTGTTAACGAAGCGATGGTTACTGGTGAAGCTAAAGATGTAGAAAAAGAACAAAAAGATACTGTTATCGGTGGTTCTGTTAACGGATCGGGTACTATTACAGTTGAAGTCACCGGAACTGGTGAATCAGGTTATCTTTCTCAAGTTATGACTCTTGTTGAAAATGCACAAAATGAAAAATCAAAAGTTGAAACCCTATCAGACCAAGTGGCTAAATGGTTATTCTATGTTGCTCTAGCAGCTGGTATTCTCGCTTTTATCGGTTGGTTAATCACAGCAGATTTGAGCACAGCTTTTGAACGTATGGTAACAGTGCTTATTATTGCTTGTCCGCACGCATTAGGGCTTGCAATTCCGCTAGTGATTGCCCGTTCAACTTCGCTAGGTGCTAAAAATGGTTTGCTATTACAAAATCGCGAAGCATTAGAAACAGCTAAAAAAGTTGATGTCATTTTAATGGATAAAACAGGTACCTTGACAGAAGGGAACTTTGCGGTAAATGACTATCGTTCATTTAGTGAGGATTATACAGCAGATCAAGTACTCACTTATATTTCAGCTCTAGAACAAAATTCTAATCACCCACTAGCCGTCGGAATTTTAAATAAAGCCGAAGAATTATCTTTAGATATTCCAAAAGCTTCTGATGTTGATAATTTACCGGGCGTTGGTTTAGAAGGAACTGTTAACGGAAAAGATATTAAAGTCGCTAGTGTTTCTTATTTGAATAAACAATCGATTGACTACGATCAAGATAATTTTGATGAATTATCAAGACAAGGAAATTCGGTTAGTTTCCTATTAATTGATGAGAAAAATATTGGATTAGTCGCTCAAGGGGATCAAATCAAATCTACTGCTAAATCCATGATACAATCACTAAAAGATCAAAATATTGAACCTGTGATGTTAACAGGAGATAATCAACAAGTAGCACAAGCTGTCGCTAAAGAATTAGGTATTGATGATGTGCACGCTGAATTAATGCCGGAAGACAAAGAAACAATGGTCAAAGATTATCGTGATAATGGCCAAACTGTAATGATGGTCGGTGACGGCGTCAATGATGCGCCTAGCTTGGCCAGAGCAGATGTCGGTATAGCCATTGGTGCTGGTACAGATGTTGCTATCGACTCAGCTGATGTCATATTGGTCAAAAGCGATCCATCCGATATCATGCATTTCTTAACATTAGCTAAACGTACGCAACGTAAGATGGTACAAAATATCTGGTGGGGCGCTGGCTACAACATTGTAGCTATTCCATTGGCAGCTGGTGTTCTTGCACCTATCGGTATTATCTTAAGCCCTGCAGTTGGCGCGATCGTGATGTCATTAAGTACAGTTATTGTTGCTATTAACGCAATGTTACTGAAAATTGATTAAACTTTATTTAAAAAGAAGTTACCTGATGGTAGCTTCTTTTTTTATGTCTAAGCTTCTTTTAAAAAAATTTCACTTTATCAGTGACATTTTGTCACTTTTGTTGTATAGTAAGCGAGTGACATATCGTCACTTTTATTAAATCATGATTTATTCAGGAGGTTACAAATATGTTTTTAGCATTAAAAGAAATGCATTATTCTAAATTACGTTTTGGCTTAATTATTGGAATGATGGTTTTAATTGCTTATGTCGTCTTTATGCTCTCCGGATTAGCAAGAGGACTAGCAGAAGAATTTAAAAAGGGTGTGGAGGACTGGCAAGCTGAAGAAATTGTTTTGTCTGATGAAGCAAATCAAACACTTACTGCTTCTCAGCTAACAAGAAGCAATATTGATGATATTCAAAGTTCTACTAAAGCTCCCATTGGTTTATACAGCGGAGCGATTAAGGGGACTCAACAAGATATCACAGTTTTTGGTAGTACTAAGCAAGCTTTTTTATTGCCTGAACTAATTCAAGGTGAAAATTTCAAAAATAAAGATGATATTATTATTTCGCAAAACCTAGCAGATACAGGCTATCAAGTTGGCGATAAAATTAATATTGGTCAATACGAAGAAGATTTAACCATCACTGGTATTTTCCCCGAATCTTACTATACCGTAAGTCCTGTGGTTTATACAGATCTAGAAACTTGGACATCATTGAAGTTTGGCGATCAACCATTTGCTTCTGATGAGGAAAAACCGATCAACGCCATTGCTACAAAAGAAAAGGTTAACCAAATAGAAAATGATGAAGATTTTGATCTCTTGACGACTCCCGAACTAATTGAAAATATTCCTGGCTACTCAGCCCAAAATCTCACATTAGATGCTATGATCTATTTCTTGTTCGTAACAGCTACAGCCGTCATAGGCATTTTTATGTATGTTATCACATTACAGAAAAACGCCATTTTTGGTGTGATGAAAGCACAAGGTATACGGAATTGGTTTATAGCAAAATCAATCATTGCCCAATCGTTCGTAATAGGAATACTTGGTACTGGAATCGCGATGATACTTGCTTACCTTACAAGCTTGGTTTTACCTACTGCGATGCCTTTTGCCATTATTTGGTCCCAATGGCTACTTTATAGTTTCGTTTTAGTTTCAGTCGCTATTATTGGCGGACTATTCTCGATACGATCAGTCGCTAAAGTTGACCCCATCACTGCTATAGGAGGATAAATATGGAAGATATATTAATTATGGACAATATTTTTAAAAAATTTGGTTCCGGCCATACAGAAATTACCGCGTTAAAAGAAGTTAATTTTACAGCCAAAAAGGGAGAATTCATAAGCATTATTGGGCCCTCAGGTTCAGGAAAAAGTACTTTTTTAACTATTTCTGGTGGTCTACAGAGCCCAACAGCTGGAGATATTTCAATTAATGGAAGTTCTTTTTCTAACTTATCAGAAAAAAAGCGCTCCGATTTACGTTTTAAAGAAATTGGCTTTATTTTACAAAGTTCTAATTTAATTCCTTTTTTAAAGGTTAAAGAGCAATTTATTCTAGTCGACAAAGTAGATAAACGTAAGGCTTCTAACGAGCAAATAAACCAACTATTAGAATCCTTAGATATTGCTTCTTTGAAAAACAGCTACCCTCGGGATCTGTCTGGCGGTGAACGACAACGTGTGGCTATCGCACGCGCATTATTTAATAACCCAAGTTTGATCCTAGCAGATGAGCCCACGGCAAGTTTAGATACAGAACATGCTTATGAAGTAGTGAAGTTATTAGTAAAAGAAGCGCATGAAAAGCAAAAAGCTACGGTTATGGTAACCCATGACGAGCGTATGATTCAATGGAGTGATCGAACCTACCAAATGAAAGATGGTCAATTACTTAAAATGGATAAAAATTGAGCTGTTTCTTTTCCGTAGTGACAAAAAAAGTAAGCACGAGTATACTGTGAATAAAGATCACTAAAGGAGAAAAGTAATGCCTAAAGAAACCTTTCTTAATTTGTCACTGGAAAAAAAGCAGCATATTGAACAAATCTTATTGGAAAAATTTTATAATCGACATATTAGTCAAGTGAAAGTTTCAGAAATCGTTGAAGCAATGCAAATGTCTCGCGGTGCTTTTTACAAATATTTCCAAGATTTAGAAGATGCCTACTTCTATCTTATTCATAAATATGCTATGAAAATTCATGAAGATATTTTGACGTCTATCAGTCAGCATAAACAGGACTTTTTCTTAGGTATCGAAAATTTTCTGAGATACTGCAGCGAATTAGACCGAAACGATCACTATTGGCAAATGCTTCAATTACTTACTCAAAGTAGTCATTCACAAATGACCCAACGAAAAAAACTGTCACCAGATTCACCTATGTTTTCTCAATGGTTAGATCTGCTTAAACACAATCATTTTGTTATGGATTCTTATGATGAGGCTCTTAGTTTCTTATATTTCATAATGAATTTAGTGATGGATGCTCTTACTGATTGCATTGTCAATAATTGGAATACAGAAGAGTTGGTCCATGACTTCCACTTTCAAAAGAAATGGCTACTACAAGGAATTAAATAAAAAACTACTTCATAACGATTTTTTTACTATTATTCTTATCTGGAAATTTGAGCTCTTCTATCTAATTTTTCGCAAAAAAAGTCCTCTATCTAGGAAAACTAAAGAATCTTAGATAGAGGATTACTTTTATTTAAAATGGAATAAGGCTAAATACACCAGCTGCTACAAGTCCTCCAACGATAGGGCCAACGATGGGTACCCATGAATAAGACCAATCAGAAGTTCCTTTATTGGCAATTGGTAAGATTTGGTGAGCAATTCTTGGTCCTAAGTCACGCGCTGGATTGATCGCATAACCTGTAGGACCACCAAGTGATAGTCCAATGGAAAGAACTAAGATACCTATAAGAAGAGGATTAAATCCATCAGAAAGATCATTTTCGCCTAAACTGAGTAAACCTAGTACCAAAACAAAGGTACCAATAATTTCGGTAACCATATTAGCGGTGAAATGACGTACAGCAGGCGCAGTAGCAAACGAAGCTAAAATGCCATCTGCATCGTCTGTTTCGCTCCATAACGGCATGTAAGCTAACCAAACAATTGTTGCTCCAACAATCCCACCTAATATTTGTGCAATAATAAATGGCACAACAAGTCCGACAGAAAAGTCACCCATAGCTGCAAAAGCAAGTGTTACAGCTGGATTGATATGAGCTGGTCCCATAAAACCGGCAATGTATACGGCCATCGCTAGACCCATGCCCCAGCCTACGGTAATAGCAATCCAGCCTGCACCTTCTGCTTTACTCTTTTTTAAATTTACACCGGCAACAACACCGTCACCTAGTAAAACGAGTACAGCTGTCCCTAAAAATTCACTAAATATTTGTAAACTATCACTCACGGTATTCGTCCTCCTTCAACTCTTTCAAATCTGATTCTGCCACAACTTCTGCTAATTCTTTTTGATAGTTGGCTTTTTCTTCATCACTCCATTGATAAAATTCAGCCATTTTATCAAGTACTGGTTGTTCTAAAGCATCTAACTCATCGCGAATAAATAAGATAAAGTTTGTACGACGTAAGAAGTAATCAACAGGAGTTAGCACGAGTTCTTCATTTAACGCATAATTTAATGAAAAACTATCACGTTGGCTTAACCCTTTGATTGGTTCATCATAAGTCAATACTGTTGGTAAATTTGATCCATAAAGATTTGCCAAATAAAGAGCGTCTTTTTCATTTAATCCTTTATCTTGTGCCTGTTTAGCTAATTTTTTAATTTCTTCATCAACATTATCAGGATCAATATCTCCGCCAGAAACTGGATATTCTTTAGAGTCAATTAAGTCAAATTGACTATCTAATTTCTCGTTAATTTTCTTCAAAGCACCTTCTGCCATCAAACGATAGTCTGTAATTTTACCACCTGAAAGGGTAACTAAACCGTCGCTAGCTTCTTCCAAGCTGCTTCCACGAGAAATTTGTGATGGATCGACTTCTCCACTATCCTGTGCACTATCTGCTTCTTGGATCGCTTTTTCGACATCGTCTCTTTTAGCATCGTCTTCTAAATATTCTTTTGTGGTGTTTACTACTTTATTGAAACTTTCATCAGAAAGTTTTTCGCTGCCGCCGCCACCACCATTATAATCAGAACCGCCATTTGCAGTGATCAATGGACGTAGCCCTGCCCAACTAGCTTCGATATCGTCTAAGCCAATTTTAGCATCAGGATAACGACGGTTAACAATTCTTAACAAGTAGTCGACATCTTCTTGTGTAACTTTTGGATGTTTTAAATCACCATGATAATCGGTATCTGTTGTTCCAAAGTAGGTTTTGTCCTCTCTGGGAACAACAAAAATCATACGACCATCGTTTTCACCTGTATCAAAATAAGTTGGTTGTGGAACATTTAATTTTTCTTTATCCACAACTAAATGAACACCTTTTGTAGGACGCATTTGGTCAGATAAGTCATCTTTTTTGTCCAAATCACGTACTTCATCTGTCCATGGTCCAGAAGTATTGATCACAACTTTAGCATTAATATGGAAATTCCTACCGCTAATGACATCTTGAACATCAGCGCCATTGACCATACCTTGTTGATCATGTGTAATTTTAACAACTTTGACTTTATTTAATACTCGAGCACCATCTTCATGTGCTTTTTTGATGTTTTCAATCACTAAGCGTGAATCATTATTGCGAAAATCAAGATAAACACCGCCACCTTGCAAACCTTCTTTTTCTAATTGAGGTTCTCTTTCTAACACTTCTGACTTATTTAATGTATAATTAGCAAATTTGCCAGTAACGCCTGCCAAACGATCATATAAATCCATCGCTACTTTTGCTGAAAACATATTAAATGTTGCGCCAGCTTCATCATAAATAGGCAAAAGCATTGGATCTGGTTTTGGAATATGCGGTGCGATATGTTGTACATTTGCACGTTCTTTCACCGTATCGTTAACAACTTCTACATCAAATGTTTTTAAATAACGAATACCACCATGGACTAATTTTGTTGAACGAGAAGAAGTTCCTTCAGCAAAATCTTGCATTTCAACTAATGCGGTTTTCATACCGGAAGCGGCGGCTTGTACAGCAACGCCAGCTCCGGTAATCCCTCCTCCAATTACAAGTAAGTCTAGTTCTTCATCTTGAACTTTTTGTATTTCTTCATTTCTTGTCTTATATGAAAAGACCATCAATTATCCTTCTTTCCTTGCACGATGTTTAAATACTCGGGTTGCTTCAACGGCTTCTTGCCATCCTGCATAAAGGTCTTCGCGTTTTTCATCATCCATTTCTGGTTTAAATGTCTTCCCTTCTTCTTTCAAGCCTTTCAACTCTTCCATATCTTTCCAGAAACCAACAGCTAAACCAGCTAGATAAGCAGCACCAAGCGCAGTTGTTTCAAGATTAGCAGCACGTTCTACTTCGATATTTAAAATATCTGATTGAAATTGCATCAACATATCGTTGTTAGCAGCACCGCCGTCTACTCGCAAAAGTTGAATATCAGTATCTGTATCTTTATTCATGGTATCAATAACGTCTTTAGATTGATAAGCAATCGATTGTAGTGTTGCTTTAACAAAGTCTGCTCGACTCGTCGCACGTGTCAGACCAAATACTGCACCACGAGCGCCAGAATCCCAATAAGGCGCGCCCAAACCGGTAAAGGCTGGAACTACGTAAACATAATCGTCATCGCTAGCTCTTTTTGAAATTTCCTCTGATTCAGGTGCCGTTTCTACCATATTCATTTCATCACGTAGCCATTGAATCGCAGAACCTGAAACAAAGATACTCCCTTCTAAAGCATAATAAATTTTGCCATTAATACCATACCCAATGGTTGTTAATAAATCATTTTCAGATAATTGAGGTTCTTCTCCAATGTTCATAACGATAAATGACCCAGTACCATAGGTGTTTTTAACCATACCAGGTTCAAAAGCCATTTGACCAAACAACGCTGATTGTTGGTCCCCTGCCATTCCAGCAATCGGAACTTCACTACCAAAGAAATGATAAGTTTCAGTATAGCCATAAACTTCTGAGTTACTTTTTACTTCTGGCAGCATCGCCTTAGGAATATTTAATAGATCTAAAATTTCTTGGTCCCATTCTAAGTTGTGAATGTTATATAACATCGTACGACTAGCGTTTGAATAATCTGTTACATGGACATTTCCGCTGGTTAATTTCCAAACCAACCAAGTATCGATTGTACCAAACAATAAATCGCCGTTTTCAGCTTTTTCTTGCGCACCTTCTACATGATCTAAGATCCAACGAATTTTAGTAGCAGAAAAGTAAGGGTCAATAATTAATCCTGTTTTTTCATGGATAAAGTCTTTATAGCCATCGTTGATTAATTGTTCAGCAATATCTGATGATTGTCGTGATTGCCATACAACAGCATGATAAATTGGAAGGCCTGTATTTTTATCCCAAATAACTGCTGTTTCACGTTGGTTAGTAATCCCCACACTGGCAACTTCACTAGGATGAATCCCTGATTCGATTAATGCGCCAGCTACAACCGCTTGCACAGCATTCCAAATTTCATTGGCATTGTGTTCAACCCAACCAGAATCCGGGAAATACTGCGTGAATTCTTTCTGCGAACTGCCAATTTCATTGGCATTTTTATCAAATAAAATCGCTCTAGCACTTGTTGTTCCTTCATCTATCGCCATAACATATTTTTTCTCTGCCATAATAAAAAACGCTCCTTTTATTTTTTATGTATACCTTTTTGTATACGTTTTCCTTACATTTCTAATACTAACGCCTATGAAACGCTTTATTTTCCCATTTTTTTTCAAATTTTTGGAATTTCTGACAAAATCTTATTTTGACAGCGTTTGCGCTAAGCTTGACGGATTAACTTTTTGATTTCTTTTAGATCATAAGCTGAACCTAGTTCAGTAATTCGATAAATTTTAGTATCTAAATCAAGTTCAGTATTTGTAATAACTAAATCATAATGTTTAGCTTCGTCAAAAGATTCCACTATCACTCCATTCAGACTATTTAACTGTAGTGTCAACATATTTTTAGTTGCTTCTTTAAATAATTCATCAAGTTGCAAATAAATACCCACACGCACTTCGCGGTTGACACGGATATCAATAATCGACAGCACACTTAAGTACTTAATAGCTGTCATCGCCCACAAACTATTCTGCTCATTTGATTGAGGTTGTAATTCTTTTGCCGAAAGTTCCAATAACTGATTCACATGTGACTGGATATTACTGGTTGAAAGTGTTTCTTCTAGCTGCCAAATATTATTACGATCATATGCTTCGACATCTCCAACGAAAAAATAAAGTCGCAAATGGATTTGTGATAAATAATAATAGCAAGTTTCTTCTAACTCTTTACGAATATTTTTTGGACCGTATATCCGTAAGATTGTTTCTAAAATAATCGAGTCACACCAGGCTGTTGGCGTCATCTTTGAACGTTGTAAAGAATAGGCATGAAAGTCTTTTTGAGAAAGCACCGACATACCGGTTAAAAATACGAAGTGAAGCATGATTTCTTCTTCTTTGAGTTCCACAGCATAAAAGCTAAAAGAACGACGAATGATAGGTAGTAGTTTCAAGTAGAGCGGATCTCTTTTATAAGGTTCAAATTTTTCTTTAAATTGCTTAAATTGCGGATCAGGGATGGTTATTCTTTTTTTAGTTACCCGTAACCATAGAAGAACACGCTGTTTAGCAACTGACATAAATTCTAAGTTAAGGCCACGTTCGATATTTTCTATAATATGTGATTCTCTTGCAGAAATTTGGGCATAACCTTGTTTTAAATACCACAACAATTGAAAATAAAAGTAGCGAATCTGACTTTCTTCTCCCATCAGTTTTCCTTGCCAAATACGCAAGTCAAATTCTTTCAATATTTTATTCAAATCTCTGATTTTACGAGATAAAGAAGATTCACTAATTTTCAATTCTTGGGACAAGCGAACAGGACTTATTTCTTTTTCTTCTAATAAAGCCAATAAAATTTGATACTTAGGCGAATTTAAATACAAAGCTTTTTCAAATTCATCAATAGAAAAATCAGGGGTTTTTGCAAAGGTAATCGTTGCGCCATCATAAGTTAGCTGGCAACATTTACCATAAGGTTTGAAATCCTCTATCAATTCTTCGATATAATTATCGATTGATTTTTTCGTTAGTTCTAAGACTTTACGTATCTCATGAACATTCATTTGTCCGCCAGCGATGATCAATTGCTTGATTAGATAAACTTGCTTTGCTTCTTTTTTTTCTAGCAATTCTTCAAAACGCATGACGATCCTCACTTCCTAGATTGATTCTATTTAAAGGTTCCATTACGTTAGTAAATTCCGCTTGGAAAAAATGATCATTTTGCATTAATTCATCCAGAGTCATATTGTTCTCAATAGCTAGTGCTGCAGTATTGATCTTTTCCAAACAACCTGCCTTTGATAGTAACTGCATACCTAGTAATCTTTCCGAAGACTTTTCATAAACCACTTTACAATAAATTGTGGTTTTATCGGTCAATGAAAACTGCTGAGTAAAACTTTTAGCTGCGATTTCATTTTTATAAACAAAGGCCTCTTCTTCAATCAATCCGGTACTCGCCAAATACCAACCAAAGGCTTTTGTTCCTATAGTACGTAGGCCTCCTGTAAATTTCACTTCTTGTTTTAACAGGTTTTCAGCTGCGATAACACCAGAACGAGTCGCGTGATTAATTTGTGGTAAATAAACACTTTCATCCCTAATTTGAAAAGGACTATGTATCAAGTCCCCTACAGCAAAGACATCTTTTGCAGAGGTCTCTAAATAATCATTTACCTGAATTGTATTATCACTATGCAGTTGAAATTTTTTAGTAAATGCCGCCAATTGAGGATGTACATTGACTGTTGTTATCACATAATCACTGACAACTGTTTGACCATCGAGTAAAATTTCATACTGTTTATCTTTAGCCACTTCAGTCACCGTTGTATTAAGGTAAAAATGTAAGTTTGGCTGTTGTTTTAATGTAGATAAAAAAGGAACTAAAAAGTCTGGATCGAAGTATTTAAATAGCGGATAGTCCATCGCTTCGATTAAATGAACCGTCTTTTTTAAATCAACAAAAGTACTTGCTGCTTCGATACCGGCTTGTCCAGCTCCGATAATTGCTATGGTTTCAGCATTTTGGATTTGATCTAAAACCTTATTAGACAAATCATAATTTTTAAAACTAGGATCCCATTCGTCATCATCTTCCAAACCAATGTTCAGTGATTTTTGCTCGGAACCACTAGCTAAAATTAATTTGTCATAATGATAACTTCCTTTATTTGTAATTATTTCATGTTTTTCTGGATGACAATCAAGTAAAATTTCCGAAAGTTTTACTTGAATAGACTGTGTTTCTAGCTGTTTTTCTGTAACAAATACTGCATCACTTAGCTTTTCAAATTTATTTTGTAAATATAATAGTAAGCCACCAGGTAAAAAACCAACTATTGTATTTTTTTCAATAATCGTAATTTTTGCATTTGGATATAATTTACGGGCATGTAAAGCACAACTTATTCCTGCAAAGGATGCGCCTATAATATAAATCTCCACTTTTGGACACCTCTTCTGTTTGTTTTTCTTTTCTTATCATAACACAGAGTATTTTAGCAAAGATTTTCAAATACTTTGACTACTTAAGGTTACACGACTGTGCTTGAGAAACGATTTTTTATTAAATGAAAAGATTGTTGATATTTTTGCTGCATAAATTTTCGACTCTTTATTTCATTTTAGCAATAATCACCACTTTGCTCAATTAATTATCACTCATTTTTGAGAACGATTACAAAAATCAGAATTAGCTAAATCAGAATTCCTCATAATACGCTTTGAACTTTAATTGTCTGAACAATATTAATTTCAATTATTTCATCATTCCTGCTATACTTTATATAACACGTCACTAGTGGTGCATTAATATAATCAGAATATTCAGATTTTAACTTTTTCTAAAAAATGACAAAAAAATCAAATGCTTACGCAAGGGATGACTTTTCCAGAAAAAATTTTTTCATTATTTATCTGAATACTGTTGCAACGACGACAAATGCTATTTCGTCACGTAGGAACGAGTAATACCCACAATTCTTCAAAAGGTTGAAAAAGCAGATGTTTTAATAGGCGCTTGATTTGGAACGGGGATTTCTTACTTCCTGTCTCTACTTTGAGTAAATACGTCAATAGACTGGCAATCATGGCGAGAATGATTTGATTGCTTACCCCTTTTTCACTGTGTGAAAATAGCTTTTTAATCGTCATATGTTGCTTGATATGCTTAAAAAATAGTTCAATTTGCCATCTCGCTTTGTACATGTCGGCCACTTCTTGGGCGGTCACATCAAAACGGTTGGTGACAAAGCGTAATTGTTTTCCTTTTTCATCCTGAATCGTGACCAAGCGAAACGGGGAAGTTAAATAAACCTGAGTGCCTAACACTACCATTTGGTCACGCAAAATGTTTTTACTCTGAGAAGGTTCATAAGTTTCTAGGACATGAACTTTGGCGTTTTTCTTCACTCTTGTGACGAAAAAGTAGCCGTCAGCTTCCATCTCGTCCAGTCGCTCGTAATCAATATAGCCACGATCAAAGATATAGGTCGCTTCCGGTTGATTGACAAAAACTTCTAAGTGATTGTCATCATGTTCTACCGCATTCGTGACTTCAAACTGATCCGGATAAAAATGCTCTTTATCCATAAAACAGAGTTTTAAGTGAAGCTTGATCCCCGCTTTGGTTGAGCGAAAGTCTGCCCAAGGGTACCGAGTGGTATTTAACGAAAAAGTGGAAGAATCCACGAGATAGAGTGCGTTTCGTTTGGTCACCGGTATTTTTGACCGTGCTTTTTCCAGTAACTGTGCGAAAATCGCCCACAAAATTTCGTCGTCCATCTGGGCGAGCTCACGGGAAAGCTGCGAATGACTAATGGCATCTAACGCCATGGTCTGTTGTAGATCAGGCGAAACAAACGCTGTATCTATTTCACGTAAACTTTCGCACTCATTGTCGATGCCATAGAGAAACACTTTCAAAAAGTGTTCAAAATCAAACTTTTTATGATACTTGTCGGCTTGCGAAATTTTCTCACGAATAGAAAAAGGTAAATTTTTGAAATTTATGTTCGAAAGCCATTTATTAAAAGCTGAAATTGTTTTATACTTATCCATGTGTTTGTCCTTTGTATTGGTCTTGGATAAGTCATCCAAGACCAGTATAAAGGATTTTTTTATGGATGGAAATAGTGTGAAACATAATGAGTGAATTTAAAATGTTTCATGCACCACTAGTGATAACACGTATGCTATGAGAGATGCGATTCATTCGATACTAAATTCAAGCCATTTGTTTTTCAATTTTACCAAGTTGGTTGACCCATAGTTTTATAAGTATTATCTCTTCTGTATTTCTAGCTTTTAACTTTTTATAAATTTCTATGTTTCACTGTCAGTTTAGAAGGAGAGAACATAATGTATAAGAGCCCAATATCTATTGAACTTCCATTACGTGGCCAATGGTTTGTCGAAGTGAGTCCAGCAGATCGTGTTCCTAGTCACGGAACAGATAAATTTGGTTTAAGGTACGCTTTTGATTTTGTACAGGTTGATTGGCAAAAAGCAGAACACCCTACTCACGACAAAAGAAAACTAGATTATTTTACAAAAGGGATTCCTTTAGAGAATTATTACTGTTTTGGAAAAGCTGTTTACGCTCCTTTCACAGCTGAAGTTGTGACAGTTGAAGATAGTATAGCAGATGGAAAAACAGCTTCTTGGTTGAACGATCAAACTTCAGCTATTCGTAATTCCCTCTTCTTCAGTCCTAAAAAAGATGGATTGAAGTCAATCGCTGGTAATTATGTCATTTTAAAAAGAAAAGATAATGTCTATGCCGTGTTTGCCCATCTACAAAAAGACTCAATTACTGTTAATATCGGTGATAAAATTCAAAAAGGACAATTTATAGGAAAAGTTGGCCATAGCGGAAATTCTACCGAGCCGCACTTACATTTTCATTTAATGAATTCCTTTAATCCCGAAATTGCGCAAGGACTTCCTTTTGTTTTTAAACAATATGAAAAATATAATGGTGGATCTTGGCAGAAAATGAAAAATGAAATTCCGACTGCAACTGAACGCATTCGTTTTAAAATAGAATAAGGCTTGTTGCTAAAATATGATAAAAATCAACAGAACATTCCAAAAAATGAATAACAAAACAATAAAAAGGTTTTCCAAAATTAATGGGAAAACCTTTTTATTAGTTAAATATTATTTTAGCTTCAAGCATTTTTATTAGCACGTTTATTTTTAATAGCCCATCTTACTAAGCCAAAAATAACAACCCAGCCCACTAAGTTACCTAAAACCTTTAAAGGATACATTGTACCTTTCTTTTTACCAGCCACATAGAACACCTTTTTTCATAAATTTTGAAACAAAATGTTACACTAATTCCAGAATATTTTTTAATTTTCTCCTACAAAATTTTGACTTAAATTTTCGTTTTTAAGTCCATTCTTTATAACCTTTTCAACTGGTTGTTTAGTCATATTATTATCGCTAACAAAGTAAAAATAACTACTTGGAACAAGCCATATAAGCACAGCAGCAACTAATGCTATGCCAAGTGAAATATTACGATACTGCTTATTAGGTCTTTTCTTTACAAAATACCATGTACCAATAATTCCTAACAAAAATAACGTCCCTAACAACGCATTCATTTTATCACTCCTAAAAATCGAAAAAACCGTTAGCAAAAACTAACAACTTCTCACTTTGATAGTAACAAACACAAAAATTTGTTTCAAATTATTTAGTCACAATTTCTGTTTCAAAATCTGGCGTATTTACGATGGTATCGTGAACTGGACATGTTTGAATGACAAATTCAATAAAATCTTTGATCTCTTCTACTGTATTGTCTGCTTCAACATGAAAAGTTGTCTTGATTTTCGAAAATCCCTTTTTAGCATTTGGATTTTTTCCCAAATAACCATCTGAATCTAACTCCCCTTCCAGATCAACCTTAAACGATTTTAGGTTGATTTTTTTAACTCTTGCAAAAGACTTTGCCACAATGGTTAAACACGCGCCTAAAGAATTTAATAATGCTTCTACTGGATTCATTCCAGTGTTGGTACCACCATCAGCTTCAGGTTCATCTAGCGTAATTTCAAAACCTCTAGATTTACAAGATACTTTCAATCCACTTTCTAATGTTACTTCTGCTTTTGTTAGCTCAACTGCCATCTTACTTCCTCCTTTTTAAATTAACAATAAAACCTTACTTATGAAAGTGACTTATTTCCATATACTCTCCTAATTTTAATGCATTAGAATTGGCGCCATGTCCAATCTCTTCTGTTTTTGCAATCGGTAAATCATCATCTTGCAAAATCTTTTGAAGTACTTCTTCAATAGGTTGCTCATAACTTTTTTGATAAGAAATAAAAGTACCTAACTAAAACTTGAAAGTTCAAAAATACAGTTCATCCCTTGATAAATAAACGTTTTTTGATACAAAAATAGCATGAACGACTCAAAACTTGGTATAATAGAATTACCAAAAAACCACTAACCAAGGAGTGTTCATGCCATGTCAATTATAACACAAAAAACGTCAAATTCAGAAAAAATTTCCAACTCTGTGAGTGATTTTTTTCATCGATTCCATGTGGCTTCTGCGTTGAAAAAGGCAAACGCAGTCCATAAAAGGGGTTTTTCGGTTCCTGTTATTTTTTCGTTTTTATTGGCCTCGATCTTTACCAACGGTTCTACCTATCGGTTTTACCAAAAGCAGAAGGAACAGTTGCCTTTTTCGGATAAGACCTTTCGCAATGTCTTGAATGATCCGCACATTCATTGGCAAAAATTACTGATCTTAGTGGCTAAATCCGTCATTACTTTCCTACGTCCATTGACGGATGATGCCCGAAAGACCACGTTTATCGTGGATGACTCCATGTATACCCGCTCGAATGCGAAAAAAGTGGCGTGTGCCGCTTTACAATACGACCATGCCAAGAAAAAATATTTAAAAGGATTTCGTTATTTACAATTAGGCTGGAGTGATGGCAATAGCTTTGTCCCTGTTGCTTTTTCGTTGCTCTCCGGGAAAAGAAAGCTCCAATCTGATCTTGATATCGGGGATCAACGCACGAATAGGGGGAAACGTAAAGCTCAAGCGCTTCGTAAAGGCACGGAAGTGACACTGGAACTGCTTCGATCGGCTTTGAACCAAGGGATCTCTGCAGATTATGTTTTATTTGACACCTGGTTTTCCAGTCCCAAAATGTTCCAACAGGTCCGTGACCTGAAATGCCACTGCGTAGCGATGGTTAAACGTAGTCAAAAGATCTACTATCGTTATCAAGGCCAAAAGATGGATGTCAAAGAAATCTTCAAACGAAATAAAAAGCGCCGCGGTCGTTCTCGCTATCTTTTGAGTGTCCAAGTAGAAGCTGTCGTAGAAGGGGAAGTTTTTCCTATTAAGTTGGTATATATTCGCAATCGCAATAAACGAAACGACTATTTGGTCTTAGCTTCGACCGATATCGATCTAACCGAAGACGAAATCATCCAGCTCTATGCTAGACGCTGGTCGGTGGAAGTCTACTTCAAGATGTGCAAACAATACTTAAAATTAGCCAAGTACCAAGGGATTTCTTATGACGGGATCTTTGCGCATACGACACTGGTAGCTATCGGTTATATGATCCTAGCGGTGCAAGAACGTGAAAGTAAAGACGACCGAACGCTTGGCGAGTTATTTTATCTTCTCATTGATGAGCTTTCCGAGCTTTCTGTATCGGAAGCCATTTTGCAATTACTCGTTTTATTCCAAGAAGCTTTTGCGGATGAATATGTTTTGGATGAAGCCGTATTAAATAACATTATCGAACAGTTCCTTGAAAAACTACCTTTCTCCATGCAAAAACAGCTCAAGCAAGCAGGTTGAAGTTAATTTTGTGCATAAGATGCTTGGTATACCAAGGGATACGTATCGAAAAATAGGTTTCAAGTTTTAGTACCTAATAAAATTCCAGCAATCTTATCAAAACCTTCTAATCCTTTTAACTGATAAAACATGGAATATAAGCTTTCTTTTCCTCCACCATGACTTTCTAAAAACAATACCTTGTTGGCTAGATCAGGCATATATTTTGTTCCGGCTAATTTTAAAAAGCAACGGATATTTCCACCAATAACTTCGCCTTCTATCTCATTACCTTGATAAAACTCCCAACTAGTTTGATACAAATCCTTTGCGCCATCAAAAAAAGAAGATTTAAATTTATCAATTTGTTTTCCACTAGCATCCCACAGTAAAGTTGCTACTTGAAATAATTCTACCTCTTGATTGCTCTGACTTATTAAACTATTTAACACTGTTGTAAGATCACTATAACCATAAAATTTCTTTTTCTGCTTCCGAATAAGTGAATAGTCTAGCTTATCTAAAATACCATTAGCGATATCACCTCCAGAGATATCAAAAATAGCTTCTATCGAATCATCTGCATAATATTGATTCATAATTTCAGCCTTTTCACCAGTATTAAAAAGCGTATTTTCTTGCAAAGTTGGACTAAGTATAACGTCTAAACCCAATTTTTCTAATATCTCTTTTATATCGTAAACTTCTTGGAGGTTCGTTCTAGGATCAGAGTTTCCCACTAATGCAACTTTTCTCTTATCTTTTGGTTTTATACGCACAACAGCGCCTCCTCAAAAAAGGCTAGGTTTTAATTCTATAGTTAAATCCTAGCCTTTTATATATATTCCGTCAATCGCTAAAGAACACGTCTTTTTATTGTAGACAAATTTTTCCAGAATAATTTAATGTAACTCAAGTTTCGCACATAAAAAAATAGGATAATCCATTGCCAGATCTGGGCCTGCATTGAATTCAATCGCCTTCTTGACTTTTTTAACAAAAGATACAAAAAGAACTCGCTTTGTTTTATAATTGATTTACCACAAATCAAAGACAAAGGAGTTCTTGCCCTTATGATACACTTAAAAGCCATCAAAAATCAATTACCAAATGAAGTAAAAGCGACTTTTTCCGAATTAAAGGTGCCTTCCTTTTTGCGTCAAGCTCACATCCACAAGCAAAAAGGCTATTCCGTCGCAGTCATCTTTACTTTTCTTTTTTCTTTAGTCTTTAAAGGCAAATCGCTTCATCAAGTCCTTTCTGGACGTGAGGCGGACCAATGGATGAAAAAAGATACGGTCTATCGTTTGATGAACGATCCTCACAATAACTGGCGGACCTTTCTTCTTCGTTTCAGTACTTCGGTGATCGAAAAGATCCATCGTCTGACGGATCCTCAAACTCATCTACGCACCTTGATTTTAGACGATTCTACCTTTTATCGAAATCGGAGTCAAAAAGTCCCTGGTTTAGCCCGTCTATGGGATCATGCCTTGCAAAAAGGCTACAAAGGATATCGTATGCTCACGTTGGGCTTTTCCGATGGGTATTCGTTTCTGCCTATTGATTTTAGTTTGCTTTCTGGCAATAAAAAAGTCCAGCCCACCATCTCTGTACAAGACCAGCGAACCGTGGGCGCTCGTCGATTCAAAGAAGCGCAGCGTCCCATGCCTGAAGTGGCGGTTGAAATGGTGGCACGTGCCCTTGATCAGGGCATTTATGCCACGCATGTGCTCATGGACAAGTGGTTTACTTGTCCGAAAATGATCGATCGGTTACACGATTTAGGCATTCATACGATAGGGATGATGAAAAACGGAAAAACAAAATATCTCTACCAAGGGCGTTTTTATAAATTAAGCGAACTCTACCAAAAATCGACGGAAGAAGTAACTGCTGAAGCTATTCTTTCGTCCATTATCGTCCAGCCCTGTGCTGGTCAGCATCCTGTGAAGATCGTTTTTGTGAAAAACCACAGTAAACAAAGTGCCTGGTTAGCCATTATGACGGATGATCTGACGCTGTCTTCTCAAGAGATCGTCAAAACCTATTCTTTACGGTGGGATATCGAAACATTCTTTAAAGCATCAAAATCACTGCTTCATTTAGCGCAAGAAACACAGACACGGAATTATCAAGCCCTGCTCTGTCACACGACCATTGTATTTACCCGTTATATTCTCTTGAGCTGGCAACAACGCTGTGCCAATGACGAGCGGACACTGGGCGGCTTATTTTATGAACTCGCAGATCAGATGAAAGAACTTGATTGGTCTGTGGCATTGCTTGAGTTGGTCAAGATCATTCAGGCTGTCAGCGAAAAAGCAGAAAGTACACTACAAGACTTTATTGAAAGTCAACTACAACACTGGATCGATACGCTACCCAACTATATCAAGGGTTATCTACCGAATTTGGTGTGCGAAACTTGAGTAATGTAATTCATTCAGAGTAGTAATATCTTTAATATGTTTTTTTGATAAAACTGAAAAAGCTGCTGTCAAACCATGTAAAGCTTCAATATCTTTCATTGTAATACTCGTACCTGGAAAACGTTCGAAAGTTAAAAAATCTAAATTTTGAACTAAACCGTCTAATTCAAAACCGCTCTTAAAAACTTCAGTAAATAATTGATTCTCTTCTTCTGTCATTGTTCTTTCCTCCATTTTATTAATTTATCGTTTATTGAAAAACGCATAAGTATTTTAGATGATAAACTCCTTTCTTTTTTTGTTTCTTTTTCAGCAACTCCCTATTTTCACAAAATTTGCTATATTCCCAATTCTATTTCCCGAAAAATATTACAAGTTTCTTTTAGCGCAACTACTACCTTTAGATTACATTGCTTTTTTAGCAACGTCAACTATAATTTATCAAATATCGAAACTTGCTTATTTCACTTTTAGAAACCATGTTATTATATTTGCGTAATTAGCAACGAAAGGAGCGCTTAATATGTCTGATACTTCTTTGATTAGAAGAATTATAAATCTAAGAGAATCAAATAACTGGACACAAGTAGAATTAGGAAGAAAACTTAATTTGGACAAATCAGCGATGAATAAAATTGAAAATGGCACAAGAAAAGTCTCTACTAACGAGCTAGAAAAAATCGCTGACGTCTTTACTGTTTCTACTGATTATCTATTAGGAAGAGAAAATAAAGAATATGATTTACCTGAAAGTAAAAGCCAGACCGTAGCCAAGCATATGGGAGATAGTGTTTCAGAAGATGAAATGGAAGATATCTTGGATTATATTGAGTTTATTAAACAAAAACGGAAGAAACAGTAATGGTATTAGGTTAGTTTTATTGATACATTTCGTTTATATAAAAAAAGATTTTATTTTATTTTTTCGAACTTATCATAAAAAAATATTTTTGTTTTCTTGCCAGAGAATGGGGAGCTATTTATACTTTTAAGCAAAATAAAAATTCCTCTCATAGTAATCAAAAATTTACGCTAAGATTACTATGGCAGGAATACACTACTTTTGTTATGAAATGATCAGTTCTTCTATTCTTGTTCTCTTTGAAAATATCTCATACCAAAATGTATCTCTAAGGAGTTAATAAAACCTTGCCAATATTCTTTCCAGCTTCTAAAAATTCATGAGCATCTTTGCCGTTTCTTAATCTAAAAATAGTTGGTTCACTAATGGTAATTTGACCATCTACAAAATATTGAAATAATCGTTTGCTTCTTTCTTCTCTTTCTTCGTAGCTTGTCAAATAATCCCATAAGTCTCCAGTTAAGATACTTTTTGATTTTGTAAGTAGTTCAATTAAATTAACTTGAGGCGGTGTACCCCCTGCCATACCGAAAAGAACAACTTTACCTCTATTTTTAGTCAAATCAATACTCTGCTGAACAGTAATGCCTACACCATCATAAACAGTATCAAAGGAATTTTGAACATCGTTAAACCATTCCTCTTCTTTTAAAAATACTTCCCTTGCCCCTTGCTTCAATGCAGTTTCTTGTTTTTCTATTGAAGAAGTAAGCCCGTAGACATCAACACCGTCTGCTCCCAATATTTGAGATAGAATTTGACCAACTCCACCGCTAATCCCGTAGATAAAGGCTTTATCTCCTCTCACATTTTGCCCCAAATCATTGGCTAAAAATTCGGCAGTTAAACCTTGCAGACCTATACTAGCTGCCAGCTTTATATTCATATTTTTGGGTATTTTTATAATATTTTCCTTTGGTACTGATACCAGTTCCGCATTAGCGAAAGGAACATCCACAAACAAAATATCTTCCCCTATAGAGCAACTTTTAATATTTTTTCCTATTTTAACAACTTCTCCAACGCCTTCATAACCATTGATATATGGAGGAGAATGATCCTCTATGTGATAATCGCCTCTTCTTCTATAAATATCCGCAAAATTTACTCCAATATATTTTGTTTTAATAACTAAAACTTGAAAGTTCAAAAATACAGTTCATCCCTTGATAAATAAACGTTTTTTGATACAAAAATAGCATGAACCACTCAAATCCTGGTATAATAGAATCAACGAAAAACCACTAACCAAGGAGTGTTCATGCCATGTCAATTATAACACAAACAACGCCAAACTCAGAAAAAATTTCTACCTCTGTGTCTGATTTTTTTCATCAGTTCCATGTAGCTTCTGCTCTTAAAAAATCGAATGCCGTGCACAGGAAGGGTTTCTCCGTTTCTGTTATTTTTTCGTTCCTATTAGCTTCGATCTTTACCAACGGTTCTACCTATCGGTTTTACCAAAAGCAAAAGGAACAGCTATCATTTTCAGATAAAACATTTCGCAACGTTTTGAATGATCCGCACATTCATTGGCAAAAATTACTGATCTTAGTGGCTAAATCCGTCATTACTTTCCTACGTCCATTGACGGATGATGCCCGAAAGACCACGTTTATCGTGGATGACTCCATGTATTCTCGCTTGAATGCGAAAAAAGTGGCGTGTGCCGCTTTACAATACGACTATGCCAAGAAAAAATATTTCAAAGGATTTCGTTATTTACAATTAGGCTGGAGTGATGGCAACAGCTTTGTCCCCGTCGCTTTTTCCTTGCTCTCCGGGAAAAGAAAGCTCCAATCTGATCTTGATATCGGGGATCAACGCACGAATAGGGGGAAACGTAAAGCTCAAGCGCTTCGTAAAGGTACGGAAGTGACACTGGAACTGCTTCGATTGGCTTTGAACCAAGGGATCCATGCGGATTATGTCTTATTCGATACTTGGTTTTCCAGTCCCAAAATGTTCCAACAGATCCGTGACCTGAAATGCCACTGCGTAGCGATGGTTAAACGTAGTCAAAAGATCTACTACCGTTATCAAGGCCAAAAGATGGATGTCAAAGAAATCTTCAAACGAAACAAGAAACGCCGCGGTCGTTCTCGCTATCTTTTGAGTGTCCAAGTAGAAGCTGTCGTAGAAGGGAAAGTCCTTCCCATTAAGTTGGTATATATTCGCAATCGCAATAAACGAAACGACTATTTGGTCTTAGCTTCGACCGATATCGATCTGACCGAAGACGAGATCATTCAGCTCTATGCTAGACGCTGGTCGGTGGAAGTCTACTTCAAGATGTGCAAACAATACTTAAAATTAGCCAAGTACCAAGGGATTTCTTATGACGGGATCTTTGCGCATACGACACTGGTAGCTATCGGTTATATGATCCTAGCGGTGCAAGAACGTGAAAGTAAAGACGACCGAACGCTTGGCGAGTTATTTTATCTTCTCATTGATGAGCTTTCCGAGCTTTCTGTATCGGAAGCCATTCTGCAATTACTCGTTTTATTCCAAGAAGCTTTTGCGGATGAATATGTTTTGGATGAAGCCGTATTAAATAACATTATCGAACAGTTCCTTGAAAAACTACCTTCCTCTATACAAAAACAGCTCAAGCAAGCAGGTTGAAGTTAATTTTGTGCATGAGATCCTTGGTATACCAAGGGATACGTATCGAAAAGTAGGTTTCAAGTTTTAGTTAATAAGTACTTCATTTTCATTAATTTGTGGTTCAGCAACTTCTCCATACTGTAATACTGAAGAATCACCAAATTCATTAAAATATAGTGCTTTCATAATTTGTTTTTCTCCTTTTTCTTATAATTCACTCTTTATTTAAATACAAGTTTGTCTTGATTAATTAAACCCCTTTTTTAAACAACATAAATGAATAACCAAATGGGAAAAGATCTACTACAACAATTGGGTTATTAGAAACCATCTTTGTTGTAAGAATGCGTTTAAAATAAATATTAGTCCACTAATAATCAACTAGCCATGCGGTTTGTTTGATTCCAATTCTCTTTACTATTTAGCTTCCAAAGAATTCTGATTCCATTTCACTACTACTAGCAGGTTTTTCCCTCCAAATAATGCACGTTAATTTCTACTTTGATGTCTCATATTTATTGTATTCATATTCGTAATATTAGAATTAAAAAAACAGGAAACGTTATAATTTCCCGCTTCTAAAGATTGTAACAACTTACCTGTTTAATGAAAGAATTTAACCTAGCATGCTTTTTTATATTAAGTTTATTTTAATAAGCAAATTGCTAATTTGCTGCCATTTTGTTTTCTGTTAACCTCATATGATCTCTTATAATTTCTCCATCATCTGTAGGTTTGTAATCGACAATATAAACTGTCCCACTGATTACCTTATCAATAGTCACTGTTGCATCCTTCATTCCTTCCATGTGATCAGCTGGAATAACAGTATTTTCTAATTTCTGCTGCACTCCCCATTTATGATATGCAACTTTTTTTATATCACAACCTTATCTAAAAAAGTTGATTTAAGATTTCTTAAAAGAACAATTTTAGGCAGCTGCTTTTTTCACTGTTTCTGGTTGAGAATTACTTGCTTTAGTTTTCGTCCTCACTGGTTTAAAGCCTTTCAAATTGTAGTACATTGAATAGTACGGAAACTGAGCTTAAACTCATGGCCGCTCCGGAAAACATTGGATTTAGTAGCAGGCCGCCAAATAAGTGTAGAATACCCAACGCAATTGGTACATCCATCAAATCACTACGCATTAATACAATATCCGCTGATTCGATTGCTACGTCCGTGCCTGATCCAATCGCAACACCTACGTCTTATTGTGTTAGAACAGGCGCGTCATTGATACCATCACCGACCATAGCTATATGAAGTCCTTCATTTTGTAATTTTTGCACTTCGTTAGCTTTGTCTTCGGGTAGAATTTCACTGAATACGCGATCAATCCCCACTTGCTTAGCAATGACTTCAGCCGTTTTTGTATTATCTTCTGTGATCATCGCAACTTGCAAGCCCATATTATGCAATTTATCAGTCGCTGCGATACTATTTCCTTTTACTGTATCGGCAACTGCAATAATGCCAATCAAACAATTATCCTCTGTAATAAATATTGGGGTTTTTCCCTCATTAGCTAACTGGTCAGTAACTTCTTTATCAATCTTAACCTGAACAGTTTTTTTATCTTTTATACTCATGATAAAACGCCCTTATCAATAACATTATCATTAAAAAAGGAGTCAGACAGCAAAAATTCCCATCTGACCGTTTCTTTTTCATAGCTTTGTCGTATCATAGGAAAGATTTTCGTGAACTGCGTTTTTTTCAACATTAAGGTAGAAGGCGTGTCTCTTACTATCCAAAACAACTAATACAAAATTTATTAAAAGTGGTAGTGTAATAAACCAAATACTATGAACACCGTAAAAGCGCCATAACAAATAACTAATTAGTACACCTAAATAAAAATTCACACACGTACCTCCATATAATTTTGCCTTTTCAATTTTTTCTCTTCTTTCGGGATTACCTTGGGACAGCAAAAAATAATCAATGATGGATATTGTGGCCTGTTTTAAGTTATTCGTACAAAAAACGGTAGCACTAGGATACCCTTTTGCGCCTTTGAATATACACCATTGAAATGCTGTTGCAAAAAACACTGGGTAAAGAGCTATAACTGGGTTCATACTAAGAGGGAAAAAACCAATCAAAATGGCAGCAATTAAATCAAAAGAAATAGAAAAATAGCGTAAATCTATCTTAGTTTTTCTTTCCATTATCGTAGCTGATATGATCCCGCCCATAAAAAGTAGCGCAGCTACGATGCGCAACGCGCCTTCTGACATATTTCTGCCTAATATATTTCTTACGACTTCAATTAAATTTGCTGTCTGCGCTTGCCCGAAATTTCCCATACGACTTGTAATTGCATACATGCCAAAAAAGCCGCCGCAAAGAGCAATGATGTAATGAATATATATATCAAGATGCTTCATATTACTAAAAATACTTTTCACCTACAAAATCTCCTTATATCTATCATCTGGTTTTTATATATAATCAAACGCAATTGTATTGTATTAGGTGCTCAATAAAACATTACAATTTTATCACAAATAGCAAAGAAATATAATCTGTTAAGGCCATTAACAGCTACTAGCAATTAAAATAGCTGTTTAGCGGAAAGATTTAGCTATCTTTTAATGATCACTTTTTAAACGTTTCTATATTTTTTATAGAAACTTTTTTTCAAATTCAATCAATTGAATTTTAACTTGATCTAAAGAATCAATGGTAGGATTTTCAAATATTCGAGACCAAGCAGTAATAACATTTCCAAAAAATGCGCCTTTTAGTACATCATAAGGGTCATCCTCACTAGATGGAAAATCAGGAAGTATTTTCAAGGCTTTAAAAAAAATTTGAGATTGAAAATCAGGTTCAGATTTAAGTTTTTTCATTAAATTCATATAATTTACTTTATCTGTATATGAAGCACTATCTAACACTTCAATTACTTTTTGAATCATTTCTTTTAATGTGTAATCTTTTCCTAAAAATTCATCAAGTGTGTCTTTCAATAAGTCATTATTACTTAAAAATAAAATTTCACTTTTCGTTTTAAACATTCTAAATAATGTACTTCGTGAAATATCCGATTCTTGTGCGATTTTTTCCATACTTGTTTTGTTATAACCATTTTCTTCAAATAAACGATCGGCAATTTCAAGAACATGCTTTCTTATATCTTTATCCATTTATTCCCCTCCAAAATATTATAATTGTATTGTATCATAATATTTTTACATTGACACTGAGTTTCACTAAAGGTAAGATATAGTAAAGAAACTCAGTGTCAAATAAATGAAAAAGGATGAGGGATATGGAAAACAAAAAAGTTTTAGTATCTGGAGCTAGTATGGCCGGCCTTACATCAGCGTATTGGTTAAACGAAAATGGTTTTGACGTAACAATTGTTGAAAGGGCAAGCAAAATACGAGGCGGCGGTTATCCTATAGATGTAAGAGGAAGCGCTATAAATATAGTCCAAATGATGGGAATCCATGAAGAATTGAACGCCCAAAATTTAAATAATATGAAGTTTAATATTCTAGATAGTCAAAATAATATCATTTCGAAATTTACAGATGAGTCAATGAAAGACAATAAGGATATTGAAATTCCAAGAGGTGATCTAACTCATGCCCTGTATAAAGCAGTACAGGAGAAAAATATAAAAATTATTTTTAATGACTCTATTAAAACAATAGTCTCTTTGAATAATGGGGTCGAAACTGAATTGGAAAGTGGCACAAAAAAGCAATATGATTTAGTGGTTGGAGCAGATGGTATTCATTCCAATACAAGAAAACTAACGTTTGGTAAAGAAGAAAAATTCACCAAATATTTAGGTCATTGTTTTACAGGTTTCACTATGGAAAATTATTTAAATATGCATAAAGAGGCTGTTATCTATTCAGAAGCAGGACGAACAGCTATTATGTATGCTACTGAAAACAAAGAATCAGTGCATGCGTTTCTAGTTTTTAGTGATGAAAAGGAACCTTTTGTTAATCATAGAAATATAGAGAAACATAAAGAATTGGTCAAAAATAAATTTAAAAATATAAGCGGCATTGTTCCAAAATTATTAGAAGCATTAGATAAATCAGAAGAAATATTTTTTGATACTACAACCCAGGTTATCATGGATGATTGGTCAAAAGATAACATTGTTTTAACAGGAGACGCTGCCCACGCCCCTTCTTTTCTAACGGGACAAGGATCAAGTCTGGCAATAATAGGTTCTTATATTTTAGCGAATGAATTAAAAAATAAGAATAATATTGATGATGCACTTTCAAATTACGAAAAAGTTATGAAACCACTCGCAGAAATAAATCAAAAAGCAATTGAAAATGAAGGTTCTTTCATTTTATATCCAAAAAATGAAGAAGAAATGGAAAAAAGAAGTATTATTCTAAAACAACTGGAAAATATGAGCACAGAAGATATGGAAGCTCATGATATGATTGATATAACGAGGGTTATAGAGTACCCAAACTTATCCAATCAATAACTAAGTAGAACTTAGCTTTTTAGACCACATTTTTATTTATAAAATAAAAAAATGCTGAAGTCTTTGTTAAATAAAGACTTCAGCATTCATAAATTACCGTCCCTGAGAGGATTCGAACCTCCGACCTACTGCTTAGGAGGCAGTCGCTCTATCCTGCTGAGCTACAGGGACATATAAAAAAGCCACATCCTATTTTATCGCTTTGCTTGCAAAAGAGCAAGATAATTTCAGCGATAAAATAGGATGTTTTTTAGAAATAATCTTCTAGAATGGGTGCTTGTTGCGGGGTTAATTGACGAATAGTTTCGATAATTTCTTCGTCTATTTCTACTAAATCATAAAATATTAATGTATCAATGGAACAATAACCAAATAATAACTGCGTTAATCGCTGGATACTAATCTTTAATTGCGGTAACTGGGTTTGGTTAACTTCCTTTTTAACAATATTTACTTGCTTCTTATTTACAATTTCAAAAGTTCCTTCATTCCAAGGTGCATAATGATCCTTTTCAATCGTAATAGCAAAAGACTTTTTAACGTCTTTTAAAAGTCTTTTGTTTAAAAAGCTTTCGACATCAACGATTCTAGCCATCATTTCAGGACGAATCTCTGCTTTTCCGATAGGATTATCATTTAAGAAAAAGTCTTCATTTTTCGCATAGCCTTTTTCATAAATAATACGTTGCGTCGAATCTTTGTGTGAGCTGATATACCGATTTATTCCTCGATAAGCAGATTCTGTTAAATTTACCCAACGTACACAATGAAATTTTCCGTCTTTAATCTTATATACTAGATAACCTTCTGGACGATCTTCTTCATTATAGTAAATCGCAAAATAATAGCTATGCGAAATATTAAATTTATATTCATACCACCAGCCTTCTCTTAAAATACCTCCGTGTTTATGTTTAGAAGAAGCTTGATCAATTTGCTTGATTGCTTCTTTTGCTTGTGCCCAAGTCTTTCTTCGTACATATCCTTTAGGTTTTGGACTATCTGGCCAAGCTGAACTTTCTACATCATAACAAATACGTTCAAATGTTAGCTCATATCCATATTTGCGATAAAACGGATAAGAAAAAGGATCCAGGTAGGAAAGCAAAATGCCATTTTCATAGCAATCTACCAGCATTTTTTGCATTAATTGATCAATGTTTCCCTGTCCCCGAAATGAAGGATCAGAAGAGACAAAACCTATCCCTGCCATATCAAATAATTGATTATATAGTTGTACCTTTAAAGGTGTAGCAATCATTTGGCTGGCAAGTTCTTGTTCGTTAAACGCAGCATAAACGTTTGAATGGTTAAACAATGTAGTAAAACCTTCTTGATGTTGCTGATCATCTGCAAAACGAAAGGCGTAATGCGCTAATTGATAACTCTCAGTAAAGTTTTCTTCTTGTAATTTTTTAATTGTCACTTACTCACCTCATTTTTATATACTGCTCTAAACATACACGAAATTTAAAAGAAAGCCAAGGTAGTCCATTCTTACACAGCTACCTTAGCCTTTTTTATTCTTCTTCTGCGATTTTTTTCAATGCTTGGTCTACGCCCATTTTTACAAAAGGAATATACATAACTACTGACAAAATTAAGTTAACGGCAGCCAGCACTGCGCCAGAAAAACTTTGCGTTGCTAAAAATCCTCCAATAACTGGTGGCGTCACCCAAGGTGGCATCACTGTTGAAACAGGGACTAAACCAATGCTTGTCGCAAAGTAAGCAACAGATACTAAGACCATTGGAACGATAATAAACGGAATAAACATAATAGGATTTAATACAATAGGTAAACCAAATAACATGGGTTCATTAATATTGAATAGTCCTGGTGCAACACTCAAGTTGTTTACAACTTTATAAGCTTTATTTCTTCTACCTACAAGATAAATCGCGATAATTAAGCCAAGTGTAGCTCCTGTTCCTCCAAGGTTTACAAAACTATCAATAAAAGGTTTGTTTACAATGTAAGGCGCAACATCACCATTTGAAATAGCGTTGATATTTGCTTCAATTGCAGGTGCATTGATGGTTTGCATAAATGGATCAATCATATTAGCTCCGTGTAAACCAAAGAACCATAAAAATGGTGTAATAAATGCTAGCAATAAAGCTGACCAATACGTATTAGCCATTCCCATAAACGGTTGTTGTACAGCTTCATAGAATGAATTAATAATATCGTCAAAACCAAAAGCTGCAAAAATTGCTGTAATTAAGCCAAATATACTAATAACAATCATCGCTGGAAGCAAAGCTGCAAATGACTTTGCGACTGCTGGTGGTACACCGTCTGGCATCTTAATAACTAATTTTTCATTTCCGATCAAGCGAACAAATAATTCTGTTGAAATAATAGCTACGATAATAGCAACAAACAAACCTGTGCTTGACATGCCTGTCGCACCGCCTAGTGCAAAGAAAGAAGCTACCGAAACAACTCCTGTAGCCACTGGATCTTTCCCGTAGCCCTTGGATAAGTTATGAGCAACTAAATAAGCGATCATAACTGATAGTACCGCAAAAGTACCTTCCCAAACAGAATCACCAAAGCCTTTCCACGATTCGTTAGCAAAAATTGAATTCATAAATTCTTGAAAACCTGGAATAGGCAAGTTATTGATCATAGTCGCTAAACCACCCAGAATCATTAGTGGCATGGTTACCATAAATGAATCACGAATAGCAACTAACTAACGTTGGGCGCCAATCTTTGAAGCTACGGGTACAAATTTTTCTTCCATAAAACGTACAAATGTATCCATTTTTCTCCTCCTGAAGCTAGCTTTTATTTTTCGTCTAAGCGACGATATAAATCAATGATTTCCGTCGCTAAATCTTTAAAAGCAATAGCTGTCATCAAATGATCTTGTGAGTGTACCGCGAGCAAAGTGACATCCATATGCTCGCCTTGTGCTTCTTTGGTTAACATGCCGGTTTGTGATTCATGGGCTTGGCTCAAGGAAGTATCAGCATCTTTTAGTTTTTGATCCGCTAATTCAAAATCCCCTTTTTTAGCTGCTGCAATAGCTTCCATCGCGTCACTCTTAGCGTTGCCGCCATACATAATTAAACCCATGACCGCTTCCATATTTTCTTGTTCATCCATATAAAATTCCTCCTAATATTTTTCAGGGAGCAAAAGTAGTTTTTTCTCCCTGTCTTGTTAATCATAGGGAATGAGTCTTCAATTTAACCCCCATCTTTTCATCCTCAGGGAGTAAATTTAAAATTCTATCCCTATCTTTAACATTTTTCTTTCTATTTTTTAAAAAAAACCTCGTTTTCCAGCAATTTCAGGGAGTCTTTTAGCAATTCATTCCCTGTCTTTGCATTCTCAGGGAACAAATGTAATTTTTACTCCCTATCTTTCTAATCATAGGGAGTAGATTTCTATTTTTCTCTCTGATCTTTTGTAACGATAGCTATCATTCCATCAAATTAAGTGCTTGTTGTAATACATTTTCACCATTCATCATTCCATAGTCAGACATATTAATGACATCCAATGGAATTCCTTTTGGTGTTAAGCGTTTTTCAAAATCACCCTTCATAAATCGTACTTGTGGGCCTAATAATAGAACATCAACTGAATTAGATTCCAATTTTTGATCCGCTTCTGAAGATGAGCAAGCAAAAATCTCAGCGTCCAATCCTTTATCATCAGCTGCTTTTTGCATTTTTGTTACTAATAAACTAGTGCTCATACCAGCTGAGCAAACTAACATAATTGTTTTTTCTGCCATTTTTTCCACTCCTTAATTTTTATCTTTCAACTTTATATAAGCAATAAACATGCCAATACTAACGAACGCTATTTCCTCACAAGTCAACTTTTTGACTATATAGGTAAGCGTTACACACTAAAGCAAAACTTTACACACTAAATTTGTGTGTAAAGTTTAAAAGGCGTATCGATTTGGTTTTTAATAAAAGCTTCAGTTAAATACGCAATCTCATCATCTGGAATTTGAATATCATAATTTTTCTCTATTGAAATAAAAGAAGTTTTTAAAATATCAGTTTCTAGACGATATTTCTTTTGAAAAACAGCTAAATCAGGAAATTGTCTTTGTATCCCAGCAGTCCGTAATGCTTCTATTAAAAATGCTAAATGAATGACTAAACCTGCTTCTACACTAGGTTCTAAAATAATGTGCAATTGTGTTTGTACTTGCTGAACAAGTGACTTTAGCGTTTCTACCAAAACTGCTAAAGACCCTACGTGTGTAATTGTCCCGTCAAGTGAGTTAACAATCGTATCCGCTGCAATTTCATCTTTAACGATACTTTTTAATACTTTTAGTTTTTGATCGTCAAAAACATCATAAGCGGAAAAGAAAGGAATATTTTGGTATTCAACTTCAACAGTCCCCGCAATGGCTTTTATTTCATACTCCTCTAGCAGTCCATCAATATGTTTTTTAAAAGTTTCTTTTTCAATAAACTGCATTTGTATAATTTCCACTTTTGCTTGATCAACAATTGCCGCGATACGTTCATATAATTTGGCAGCTACACCTTCACCTGTAAAACAAGTGACCACAATCGCTTTTTTATTATCTTTATCCCCGTGTTCATCTTGGAATTGCTCACGTACAATCGTTTCAAAAGAGCTTTGAATATTTTGATAGATGTCTTCTAAGCTTCTTCCTGCTTCTGACATCCGTAATGCTTCAATGACAATCATTGTACTGGTCATAGAAACAGCTTTTGTGCGAATGCCAGTTTCTTCATATAGTAAAGTGGCAAACGAATTCAACGAGCCCATATCAGTCAACAATAGCAAGCCATTAGAAAACTGCGATTTGTTATCTATCACATCATTTAATAATTTTTGATACATTTGGTTGACCACTGTGTCTAAGGGCATATCCATCGCTACCCCACTTGTTGTACCTAATAACTCTTGGGCAGCAGATAAAATACTTGAAGCCGTAGAATTTCCATGCATCAGCACAATAACCCCCACGTTGTTTTGGGGTAACTGTTCATGTTCTCCTAATTGGATAGAAAGAAACATACTGATAAAACCGATTTCATCAAAAGGAATTTCAACTTGTAATTCTTCTTCGATAGTTGTAGATAGGTCTAACGCTAGTTGAAACTCAGACTTCAAATTTTTTCTTACGCGATTTAAATCTGGATGAACGATTACCTCTTTTTTGTGAATACGATCCAAAGTAAGTTGTAGATGCAGCGCAAAAGCAAAGCGTGCTTTTTCATTGTAGCTACGCTCTAGTTTCTTTTCTGCGATATCATATAACTGATTAGTCAAATTCCAAATATTAGAAGCTATCATCCCTCTTTGTGTCGAAGTTTGGGTTAATTCTTTTACATAATTGGCAAAATAAGCCTCTACATCTTTTGAAACCACCTTTTCCAAATCTGTATTATCTACACCTAGCTGATTTAAAGAAGCAAGTTTTTCTTCAATTTCTTGATACACTTCCATATTGCTATCACTATCTTGTGCGCTGCTGACTTCTTTATCTTGAGCTTCAAAGATCAAATAATCGCCTTTTCCCTCAAGAAAATGATCAAGACGTTCTGCTCTTTCTTTTATTTTAAGCATCCCTTTTTGAACTTGTAGGGGACAGTCTTTTTTACGAATAATCAGTTCATCTTGCTCATGTGTACGATAATGCAAAAATGATTTGGCACACACTATTTTTACGTCTCGCTTAATCTGTCCGATATTGGCAGGTGCATCGTATAACATAAAAGCTACAATCGCATCTTTTTCCACTTTAATCGCTCGATTTAAACGGCTGGCCTCTTGCTTAATAAAAAGAGTGATAATTTCATAACGTTCATCTAAAGAACGTTGGGCTAAATCAGGTAAGGTAATCGACATTGGAATTCTACGATTGAAAGTACCTAAAAAAGCGTCTGAAGACTCAGTTGTTGCGCCTATAATCTGCACGGAAGCTTCATATGCTCGGCTGCTTTCACCTAAAGGACGGTATTGCCCCTTATCGATGAAACTAAATAACATTTCTTGGCCTTCTGGCGGCAAACGATGAATTTCATCTAAAAATAAAATACCACCGTCAGCCTCGGCTAGAAGCCCTTTTGTATTCGCATCAGCACCAGTATAGGCCCCTTTTTTCACACCAAAAATGTGACCAAACAATAGCTGTGGATTTTGCGCGTAATCCGCGCAATTAAAAGATATAAAGGGGGCATCTTGTGCTAAAGCTTTAGCTTGTACCGCAAATTGATACATACATTCAGCAAACATGGTTTTTCCGGTGCCTGTCTGACCAAAAATAATCATATGAAGTCCACTAGGTGGATACAACATCGCTGCCTTGGCTTGTTGGATACTAACTTTTAAAGAAGCGTCGGCACCAACTAATCGTTCAAAATCCATTTTTATAGATTCAACTTCTGTTAAGTTGGTTGTAAGAGGATAATAAACCACAGGTCGTCCGGTTGATTTTTGAATACTTTTATTTTTTGCCAGCTCGTTTAAATAACGACTTACATTGCTACGATCGATTTGCAAGCTATCAGCGATCTGCTTAGCTGTCAGTCCGTCAGCATGTTTTTCTACAAATTGTAAAATTTCTTGTTTTCTAGGGTTCATACAACTCCTCCTGTATTTCTAACCTTTATTAGAAGAAGTCTTTTGACTTTTTTTAGTGGTTTTTTTCTTACTTTTCTTGGACTTATTCGCTTGACTCTTAGCTGTTTTCTTTTTCTTTATAGGTTGAGCTTTAGGTTTTTCTGTTGTTAACTGCCCTTCATATAAGTAGATCTCTTGTAAGGACAGTTCTAAACTTTTAGTGATTTTTTTCAACTGTGGCAAACTATCTTCTTGTACGATAGTAATGACAGCCCCTGTTTTACCCATTCGTCCAATACGTCCTGCACGGTGCAAATAACTTTCTTTAGAACTCGGAACTTCAGCATTCACGACATAATATAAATCGGCGATATCCAGACCTCTAGAAGCAACATCTGTACTCAATAATTCCGTTAATTGCTGTTTTCGGAATTTTTCTAGTGCATCTTTACGCGACAGCTTGGATTTATCAGAAGCTAGACTTGCTACCGGCAATTTATGATATCGTAATTTTTCTTCGGCGCTTCCTAAATCCTGCACTTCGTTAAAAAAGATCAACCCTTGAAAATCAGTTAGATGTCCCAAACTTCTCAAAGCGTCCACTTTTCTTCTTGTAGGAAAAACTAAATAATAGTGAGCAACTTGTTGATGGCTTTTATCTTCTTTACTTACATCAATAACTGGAAATTCTTGCTGAAATAACTGCTTAATCGCAGGTAAAGCTTTAGTAGCAGTCGCAGAAAAAAAGGCATATTGGCTAGTATTGGATATGCTTTTAATCACTGTTTGCATAAAGCCCACTGCTTCTTTTTGCAATAATTGATCTGCTTCATCCAAAATAACCGTTTGAATGTTTGCTGCTTTTAATTTTTTTTCTTTTATTAATTCAACTAAACGACCGGGTGTTCCAATTAATACTTCCGGCTTTTTTTTCAATTTTTCTATTTGTCTTTTTTTATTGGCACCGCCAATAAGGCTTTGTACTTGTAAGTTCAAATCCAAAGCCCAAGGTCTTGCAACATCTGCGACCTGAACGCCTAATTCTTGTGAGGGAGTCACAATAAGCAGTTGATTGCCATGTTTAGGCTGCAATTTTAATAGTGTCGGCCAGAGATAAGCCAAGGTCTTGCCGGTACCGGTAGGAGCGACACCCACAAGACTTTTTCCTTGATACAAAGCAGAAAAGACTTTTTCTTGTATCAAACTTGTTTGTTCAAAGCCTTCTTTTTTTATTCTTTCTTGCCAAATTTCTGGTAGAAACTGCTCTTCCATATTTTTCCTCTATTCTTGATCGGCATCGAAAACGACACCTGCTTGTTTTCTTAATTCGTATAATATTTGATTTACATTGCGCGCCAATTCTACCCACTCTTCGTATCTTTCTCCATAAGCCTCATTATCAGGATTTTGTATAATTTCAGCAAAATCTCTTGCCTCTTCTATCATCGGATTTTCTTTAGCAGAAACTTCGATCTCAAGTGGCGCACCATCATCTGTATGCTTATATAGACGTGCTTGATTGATCGAATTTACTGCATCTAACCAAAGCGTACCATCGTCAAAATAAATCTCGGAAGCTAAATGGGCTTCTCCGATTTTACCATGTTGCAAGCACACATCAAAGTTCTCATAACGTAAAATGATCATACCCAGACCATCGACTCCTGTTTGAATTTTTCGGGCAAAATGATGAACTTCCTTAGGCATGCCAAACCAGCCTAATGCCGCATAAACTAGATAAACGCCTAAATCCGCTAACGAACCAGCCGAAAAATGTGGTGAGAAAATATTAGGTTCTTTTCCTTCTAATACTAAGTCGTAACGAGAAGAATATTTCATATAGCTAAAATTAGCCCCGATAATGTGATTAGGCGTAGGCAAGAATTCTTTCATCTTTTTGAAACTTTCTTCGTGTATATTCCGAGCTGCTTCAAAAAAGAACACCTGATTTTCATTGGCTTGTTTAATAATTGTCGCCATTTCTTTAGGGTTTGAAAAAGCGGGTTTTTCTACAATAATATTTTTACCTGCTGCAATTGCTTGTTGCGCTTGTACAAAGTGCAAACTATTAGGAGAAGCGATATAGATGGTGTCCATTTCTTCTAAGGCAAAAAAGTCTGTCAAGTCATCTTTGTATTCTCTAGTACCCGCATACTCTTTTCCGAATTCCTGAGCTTTTTCTAAAGTTCTAGAATAAACAGCAGTCAACTCATATTCTCCAGTTGCAAGAGCCGCTTGTACAAATTGGTGAGTAATCCAGTTGGTGCCTATAATTCCTAAATGAATCATCGTCATTCCTTCTTTCTTTATTTTATTCAAGTGGGTCACAAAAACTAGCTTCTAAATCAAATGGCACTTCTTTAGTGATTTCAAGCTGTGTAGCATTTACATGACAAGCGTAGCAAAGAAATTGTACGCCTTTTTTTACAGCTGTATCTGCAGTATCTTTTAACTCTGGTTGCATCTTTTCATGTATGGTTGCCACATCAATATTAGCAAACTGTGCAATAAAAACAACATAACAATGCTCACCTTTTTCCTGTGCATGTATTAATTCGCGAACATGCTTTAAGCCACGTGCAGTTGGTGCATCAGGAAATGCGCCGACACGTTTATTTTCTAGTGTCATCCCTTTTACTTCAATCAGTCCTTTTTCTTTTTTATCTGTTTCAAAATAAAAATCAATACGGGACTGTCCATATTTTACTTCTCTTTTAACTAAGTTAATATTTCCATTTAAACCTGGTAAAACAATGGTCTGATTGAGCAAAGCACTAAATACTACTTCGTTGGGTGCACTACTATCTATATTATACCAGTGATCTTGCTTTTTTACTGCTATTAAATCATAAGCCGTCTTTCTTTTTGTACTTGGCAAAAAATTTAAAGCAACCACTGCTTCAGGCAACAATACTTCCTTGCCACGTCCTGTATTTTTTACATGCACATCAACAATTTCATTTGATTCTTTTAAACGACAGCTCGCAACAAAACGATTTTTCCGTTCCAAAAAATAAGCGAGTTGAATATATTCATATTTCATTTCATCACCTGCTAGTAAAAGTTTACCATATCTTCAAACTTTCTACGTAAAAATTTCTAAGCAAAATCATCTAATATTTAATAAAAATTTGTTATAATGAATTTAGAAAGAAAAAGAAAGAAGGGGATCGATATGTTAGCAACTATTTTATCTTTACTATCTGTTGCCGGACTCAGTGGAATTTTAACTGCTTTTGCCTTTCTTAGCTATCAATTACTACAAGAAGAAGCTTTAGAAAAAGCACCCGTTAGACACAATGAACATGATTTGTGAGCTTAAAGTAAATACTTTAAGCTCTTTTTTTAATTGAATCTTCCCTTAACTTTTGGTAGAATTCATTTTGATTAAACTAAAGGAGATTCATTCATGAATAAGAAACTTTTTATTCCCTTTGTTATGGGAATTATTTTTTTACTTTTTTCATCAATTTTTACTGCCAATGTTGCGGCCGAAGATTTAGATATTCGAGCCAAAGCAGCAATTTCAGTCGATGCTGACACGGGTAAGATTTTTTATGAACAAAATAGTGACAAAGCTATGGGAATCGCTTCTACCACAAAATTGATTAGCTTATATCTGGTAGAAGATGCAATTCAAAATGGCGAGCTTTCTTGGGACGATGAAGTAGCAATTTCAGACGATGTAGCTGAATTAAGTGAAAACCTCGAACTTTCTAATGTTCCTTTGAGCCAGGATGAGCATTATACAGTACAGGACTTATTTGAAGCTGCTGTTATTGAGTCAGCCAATGCCGCTACGATTGCTTTAGCAGAAAAAGTAGCTGGCTCAGAAGAAAAATTTGTTGAACAAATGCGTCAACAAGTCGAAGATTGGGGTATTATTGATGCTAAAATCGTTAATAGTACAGGGCTTTCCAATGAGTTTTTAGGTGACAATATTTACCCGGGAACTAGCAAGAAAGATGAAAATGAGTTATCAGCACGAGATTTAGCCACTGTTGCTCGAAATTTATTACAAGATTTTCCGGATATTTTAGAGGTTAGTAAAATCCCTGAAAAAGAATTTGGTCAGGGAACTTCTACTCCTTTTGATATGGAAAATTTCAATAAAATGCTGCCAGGCTTACTGGCGGAAAAAGACGGCGTAGATGGATTAAAGACGGGGACAACCGATCTAGCTGGTGCTTGTTTTGTAGGAACAATCGAAAAGGATGGACAACGAATCATTACTGTGGTTTTAAATGCAATAGATCATGATGATATCGAAAATGAATCTGCTCGTTTTGATGAAACCAGCAAGCTAATGGACTATACATTTGACCATTGGAAACAAGAAACATTATTGACTGATAATGATCGAATTCCTGATTTAGCTTCAGTTGATGTTCCTCAAGGAAAGAAACAAACACTGCCAGTAGCCGTACAAGATGAGATCAAACTATGGTTGCCTAGCGATAAAACAACTGAGGATGTTTCCTATCAAAGTTCTCTAAACAACAACGAAGTACAGGCGCCGGTAAAAGCAGGAACTGATATTGGTAATGTGCAAGCTCAGGTTGAAGATGACGATTTAGGTTATTTGAATAATGAAGAAGCTAAAAAAAGCTCCAACAGTGCTATTATCACAACTGAAGGAACAGAAAAAGCCAATATTTTTACCACAACTTGGCGAAATATCAAAAACTTTTTTAATAATTAATCATTGAATTGAGCGGCCTATTACTAGAGGTCGTTCATTTTTTTATGAATAAAAAAGGACAGAAGCTTTTATCAAGCGCTGCCCTTTTCATGTTTATAAAAATTTAACGGGAAAATACAGTTCAACTTCTCCTGCTGCAAATTCTGGTAGATAATGTTCTTGAATAGCACCTACTAGTTGGTAATCTTCGCCAGGTAAAATTTCTTCAAACATTTTTTGTGTCATAAGTTCAAGATTAGGCGCGTCAGTTTTGACAACTAGATATTCCATTGCTGGCATTTCCCAGTATTGCCAACCTTCAGGTACTTGAATATCTGCAGGCAATTCAATACCAGCTAGATATTTACCTTGTTCTTGCCAAGGTTCGAGCCAATTTTTGCTATCTGACATTAAGCCCCATAAATCGGCTTCTTCAGCTTCCTTATCGATAAATGTATCTAATTCATCTAAATCTTGGTATACTGCTTTCCAAAGTTCAGATACCCAATTTGTTCCGTCTTCTGCTGGTCCTTGTCCTTCCTTGCCGACCACAACAAAAGCTGGTTTTGCTGTTTGGATAACTTCTCCAAGTTCCAAATAATCATCTCCTTCTTTTTTCTTCTCTTTATTGTAACGAATTTTTGAGAATTGAGCGAATATTAAAGGTATATCGTTAAAAAATTTGCTATACTATGGCTATAAGGAGTGAAATTTATGAATTTTTGGTATGTCCCCTGGTTTATATTGCCTTATTTACTGCTCGCATTTATCCTTGTAAAACAACATAAAAAAAGCAATAGTTCCAATCTTTTTTTTAAATTTATCTACTGGTCCTTTTTTTATTTATTTATTTACTTAGGAATTACAGAAATACAGGATAAAAGTTATTTTTTTACCATTCCTGCCTTATTTTTTGTTCTTTTTTCTTGGATGTACCATCGCGAAAAAGCACGAGTACTCAACGGTTTCCTGTTGAATTTATTTATAGCTAGCTTTGGCATTTATTTACTTTATAATTTTTTAATTACACAAGATGTGATCGTTTTTGCCCTTATATTTTTAGTAGGAGTATTCGTTGTGCTTGTTGGTTTATTTGGTTTTGTCGGACTGATGATTTTATTTTACTGGAATGCTTTGGTAGTCATCAAACGTGAATCACACTCATTGGCAAATCTATTAACCTTGATTTTAGCGGTCGTAATGACAATATGGCTGATCTATGATTCATTCATCGCTAAAATGTTACCAGACTGGGCATCTATCTTATTGTCTATTTTACCTATGATGTTCTTTTACTTTGTTTTTGCCTTTTTGAATTTTCTTAGTGCTTCACTTTTATATCAGTTTAATCAACCAAGTTATGATCAGGATTTTATTATCGTTTTAGGGGCAGGGCTAATTCAAGGAACAAAGGTTTCTCCTTTACTGGCAAATCGTATTCATAAAGCCATTGATTTTTATTACCAACAGCGCAAATACACACGCCACTTGGTTAAATTCATTATGTCTGGCGGACAAGGTCCCGATGAAAAAACCGCTGAAGCTATAGCAATGAAAGATTATGCCTTACAACAAGGTATTCCAGAAGATGATATTTTAATTGAAACAAATTCGACAACAACACTGGAAAATATGCAATATTCTAAAGAAATTATCGATCGCGCAGACATACAAGCGCCTAAAGTCATCTTTTCCTCCAATAATTACCATATTTTTCGTGCGGGGATCTTTGCAAGGATGGCTCATCTAAAAGCAGAAGGTCTCGGCGCAAAAACAGCATTCTATTATCTTCCGAATGCTTTTTTACGTGAATTTATTGCGATCATTGCCATGAAACGAAAATTACATTTTACTATAGTTAGCTTACTTGCTTCAGCTTTATTATTGCTATCTATTATAACGCAACTTTTTTCGTAATTTATACTTTACTATTGGAGCTTACTTTGGTGAAGTTGCCTCCAATCTGCAAATTATTGGTGGCAACTTCCTCGATATCCCTCCAATCTGCGAGTTATTGGGGGCAACTTCCTCGATGTCCCTCCAATCCACGAGTTATTGGTGGCAACTTTTTCGATGTCCCTCCAATCTGCGAGTTATTGGTGGTAACTTTCTCAATGTCCCTCCAATCCGCGAATTATTGGTGGTAACTTTCTCGATGTCCCTCCAATCCGCGAATTATTGGGAGCAAGTTTGCAGAATTGCCTCCAATCTTTTCTATATTGGTGACAAGTTGGTTAGAGTTGCCCCCAATAAAACGAAAAAAACTTGGGTTTATTTTAAAACCCAAGTTTTTTCCTATACTGATTGTTTTTTCTTAAATGTAGTGTTCCAACGGTGTTTGATCCGTTCACTCATTGGAAGACTTGCTTCTTGTACAGCGCAATATTTATCAACCATTGTCACGATATAGCTTTCTTTATAACGTGGAGGGGCGATAGTTGCGCCAAACATATGCTTAACAATGATATCTTTTTCCATATCATTTAATTCAGTTAATTTTTCAGCGTTTTTACAAGCGATGCGTGGATGTACATAAGCATGCGTTCCTTCATCAAACTTGGTTGTACGCCAGTCATAATAAAACAAGTCATGTAGCAATCCAGCACGAGCACAAGCTTTAGCGTCACCATTAAATCTTTTTGCTAATTTATAACTATTGTAAGAAACGCTAATGGAATGTTCTAAACGAGTTGAATGTCTGTGTTGCACAAACTCTCCTAATTTTTGAACTTCTTGTGTTTCAAGCAAATCTTCTACATATGATACATATTCCGGATCTTCTTGCCAAGCTATTTTCATATAAATTGATTGCCACCTTTTCTGGACTTTTATATATCTACACTTACTAATGTAACACATCTTTATTCACAAACTAAGTAACTTGCCAAAAAAAACGCTTAATTTTAAAAATTCCTTAACCTATTAAACAAATGAATACATCAAAATTCCCGCTGCAACACCTACATTAAGGGATTCAGCCTTACCATATATAGGAATATATAAATTCTGGTCAGTCATTTGTAGAATTTCTTCAGCAACACCCTGGCCTTCATTGCCCAAAATAAGTGCAAAAGATGATTCTTGTTTTACTTGTGTATAGGATAAAACCAAGGGATCCAGAGCTGTCCCATAAACTTTACTAGCATGCTTTTTGAATACAGGAATGACCTCTTCTAAAGCCCCACTAAAAATAGGTAAATGAAATTGACTACCTTGCATACTACGTAAAACTTTTCCGCTATACCTATCAGCTGTCCCTTTTCCTAGAAAAATACCATCAAAACCGGCAGCATCTGCCGTACGCACAATTGTACCAACATTTCCTGGATCTTGGACATTGTCTAAAAGGAGCCACTTTCCAGAAAAATCAGCCGGAGTATTTTCTTCTTTTTTAACTAAGGCAATCATTCCTTGCGGTGTAGGAAGTTCAGATAAAGCATTCATCGCTTCATTGGAAAGTAGATAATAATCAAGCTCGTGTTGCTTAACCCAATCTTGCCATAATTTTAAGCCGCGCTCATCAAGGTAGACTTCTTTAATTTCAACACCAGCCTTTACCGCTTCTTCAACTAGATGATAACCTTCTAATAAATAAGTTTCCGATTGATTTCGATATTTTCTTTGCTGAAGTTTTTTTAATTCTTTTATTTTGTTATTTTTTGCCGCTTGAATCTCTTTCACGATTTCACCTCAAAAATATTATAACACAAAAATTTGCTTTACTTGTCCATTCCTAAAAAAAACGCTATGATAGAATCAAAAGAGGAGGAATGTATCATGAGAAAAGTTCGAATTCAAGTTGAAGGCCGTGTACAAGGTGTGGGTTTTCGATTTTCTACTAAAATGGTCGCTGATGAACTAGGCGTTACGGGCGTTGTAAGAAACGAAATGGATGGCTCAGTATCCATGGAAGCTTGTGGCGAAGATAGCGCAATCGAACAGTTTATCCAAAGAGTAAAAGAATCCCCTTCTCCAGCAGGCAGTGTATCGAATGTCCAAGTAGAAGATGATCCTTCAATCAAAGAACGTAAAAAGTTTATAGCAAATTAAATTTTCCTTTTCTTTCCTCTTTAATTTGTTATTGCACATTGAAAAAAAGAATATTTTTTAGTATAGTTAAGTTTGTGCAAAATTAAGGAAAGTAAAGGAAAAATCACATGAGTAAATTTAAAAAATGGCTGCTTGCCCCTGGCCTTATCGGGATAATGATCACACTAAGCGGTTGTGTCAAACGCTTGGATGATGGTTCGCCTGACCCGAATGGTCTTATTTACCGTTTTTTAGTTAATCCCTTAGGTAGCTTTTTGACCTATATGGCTGACAATTGGGGCTTAGGTTTCGGTTGGGCGATCATTGTTTTAACCGTTATTATACGTTGTATCCTAATGCCTTTGATGATCCACCAGTCACGTAAGTCAATGTTTCAGTCAGAAAAAATGCAGTATTTAAAACCGCAAATCGATGTGGCACAGGCAAATATGAAAAAGGCTACGACACAAGAAGAACAGATGCAAGCCCAAAAGGAAATGCAAGAGGTCTATAAAGAAAATAATGTTAGTATGTTTGGCGGTATTGGTTGTCTTCCTTTATTGATTCAAATGCCAATCTTCTCAGCTTTATTTTTTACTACTCGTTATACTCCGGGCATTGAATCCTCTAGCTTTTTTGGCTTGAACCTAGGAGAACGTAGTTTACTGTTAGTTGCGATCGCTGGGTTAGCTTATGTAGCCCAATCATTTATTTCAATGATCGGTATCCCTGCTGAACAGAAAAAACAAATGCGCAGTATGATGATCGTTTCACCTATGATGATTGTATTTGTATCACTTTCTTCCCCTGCTGGTGTTACGCTATATTGGGTCATCGGTGGTTTTATTGGTTGTATTCAAACCTTTATTACAAATGTATTGATGAAACCACGTATTAAAAAGCAAATCGCTAAAGATATGGAAGAAAATCCACCAAAAACAGTTGTCACAGAGAAAAAAGATGTAACACCTACAAGCCAAGAAAAACAAAAAACGACGAATAAGTCAACCAACGCGAATAAAAATAGAAATAGGAATGCTGGCAAACAGCAGCAACATCATAAATGATAGATGTAATTAAAGCGAAATGGGAAGACGTTCTTCCTCTTTCGCTTTTTTTAGGAGGTTAATCATTGTTAGAAGCTTATTTGAATATATTAGTTATTTTTTTATTGATGTTTATTGGCTATGTTTTATCTTATAAACAATGGTTTGCAAACGACACAGCCGATATATTTTCCAAGTTAGTATTAAACTTAGCGCTACCTTTTAATATGTTTTTGACGATAACGTCTAGTTTTTCTAAGGAAGAGTTTTTATCACTTTTTAAAGGGATGATCATCCCCGTTCTTTCCATGCTTCTTACACTAGTAGTTAGTTTGATTTATCGCCGACTCGCTCATGTTAGTAAAAGTCGTGAAGGTACTTTTGCTACCATTTTTACATGTTCAAATACCATTTTTATTGGTTTACCGATAAACTTAGCAATTTTCGGCGAAAAAGCTGTTCCTTATGTTTTATTATATTATATTGTAAATACGACGATTTTTTGGACATTAGGCGTTTATCTTATTGCTCACGACGCGCCAAATATCAAAGAAGCAACTGTGACTTTCCATCCACTGGTTGCACTAAAGAAAGTTTTTTCTCCTGCTTTATTAGGTTTTTTGATCGGATTAGTTTGGATGTTGTTAAATTTCAAGGTTCCAGAATTTGTTGCCGATTTTGGTACTTATTTAGCCAATTTAACCACGCCGCTTTCCATGTTTGCTATAGGGATTATCGTTTACTTTCATGGCATCAAAAACCTCAAGCTAAATAAAGATATCATCGGCGTACTTTTAGGACGTTATATCTTTTCGCCTTTGATCGTCTGGTTATTAGGACAATGGATCACCGTTCCTACTTTGATGTTGCAAGTATTTATGATCCAAGCTGCTATGCCTGTACAAAATTCGATACCGATATTAGCCCGCAGTTACCATGCGGATGAAGAGTTTGCAGCTTCAAGCCTTGGTTATTCAGTCTTATTATACTTACTTTATATTCCATTTTTATTGAAATTAATTTATATGGTTTAACAAAAAGAGGATCGCGCCAAACAGTTTTACCTAGTCGGCGCGATCCTCTTTTTTAATTTATTTTGTTACTAAATCATTCAAACTAGCTACAGCAATCGCCATTTGCGTGATTTTCCTTAATTGTGCTAAACGGTTATTACGTACTTTTTCATTGTCTGTCATTACCATCGTTTGATCAAAATAATCTTCAATCAATGGACGTAATTGTGTTAAAGCATGATAATTTTCTTCAACAGTTTGATACACAAACTGTTCTTCAACAGTTTTAACTGCTTGGTATAAGTTCTGCTCAGCTTCATTTTCAAACAAAGTAGGATCGATTTCGTTTTCACTTTGATCTTTTTGTCCTAAATTCATCACACGAGTCAAAGCTTCAATAGAAGACTTGAAATCTTCGTCATTTAAGTGTTTTTTCAAAGTATTCGCTGCTTCAATCAATTGATGGATATCTTCTTGTTTTGCATCAATTACGGCATCAATGACATCATAACGAAAATTTTGTGCAGATAGGAATTGACGCAATCTTCCTCGTAAGAAATTTCCCACTTCAGATGCTGAGTCTTCTAAATGTATGCCATAAAGTTCTTCATTTTGATTAACCATTTCTTCAATCTTTTGCTGTAAAACTGTAAAAGGAAAGGACCAATGTTTTGCAGCTAAAATTCGTACAATACCATAAGTTTGTCGTCTTAAAGCATAAGGATCGCTGGAGCTCTTTGGTTTTAACCCAGCAGCAAAGAAAGAAAATAGACTATCCAATTTATCAGCAATCGCTAATACCGCTCCAATATTAGAAGATGGCAATTCTCCTTCGCTTGCAATTGGCATGTAATGCTCGCGAATCGCTTGTGCTACAGCAGGTTTTTCCCCTTTTAATAAAGCATATTTTTCTCCCATAATTCCTTGTAATTCAGGAAATTCGTCCACCATATTGGTAACCAGGTCAAATTTATAAATTTGGGCTGCTCGCTGTAAGTCAGCCAATTCTGTATCTGATAAGTTGATATGTTTACCGATAACTTTAGCAGCTAATTGAACCCGCTGCATTTTTTCATACATTGAACCGATTTTTTCATGGAAAGTGACATTTTTCAGCTTTTCTACGCATTCTTTAATAGATAATTTTTGATCTTCATTATAAAAGAATTCCGCATCTTCCAAACGCGCAACTAAAACTTTTTCATTGCCTTTTACCACATTGTCAATTTTATTTTGGTTCCCATTTCTAACTGAAATGAAGTGAGGCAATAATTTTCCATCCTGCGATTTTACATCAAAATAACGTTGATGTTCTTTCATAGAAGTAATCAGTACTTCATCGGGCAGTCGTAAATATTTTTCCGCGAAGTCTCCTACAAATGCTGTTGGATATTCAACCAAGTTATTTACTTCTTCTAGTAGGTCCTCATCAACGTCAATTTGCCATTGATGTTTACTTGCGATCTCTTGAATTTGCTGACTAATCATTGCTTGTCGTTTAAAACGATTGGCGATAACAAATTGTTCTTGTAATTTTTCTTCATACATATCAGCATTTTCTAATGAACTAGCGCCACCCAAAAAACGATGTCCGTAAGTAATGCGCCCTGTTGAAACATCTAAGATATCAAAAGGGACGACCCGTTCACCTAGTAGTGCGACCAACCAACGAATCGGACGAATATATTCAAATTCGAATTTGTTCCAATGCATGGTCACCGGAAAAGTTAAACTAGTAATAACCCCTTTTAATGCAGGCAATATCTCTAGTGCGTTTTTTCCTACCGTATGCTTGGTGACATAGACATATTCTGTATCTTTGACTTCTTTAAAATAAATATCGTCCGTTGACATTCCTTGTCCTCGAACAAAGCCTTGGGCAGCTTTACTCCAGTCCCCATTTTCATCCAGTGCAATTTTTCTGGCTGGACCTTTGACTTCTTCTTTCGTATCAGCTTGTTTTTCTGCCAAATCAATCACTTGTATAGCTAAACGTCTAGGGGTTGAAAAAGAGTTTACTGCAGCAAAGTCCAAGTGATTTTCTTGTAAGAATTGTTTCGTTTTTTCTTCAAATTGTAAGATGCTAGGATCCACTACATGTGCTGGCATCTCTTCTAAACCAATCTCAACTAGTAAATTTTCCGTCATTTAGTCTTCCTCCTTCAGTAACTTCTCAGCTTCTTTACGATCCAATAATGGATAACCAAGTTTTTTACGTTCTTCAACAAATAATTTAGCTACTTGTCTTGCCATATTACGAATACGAGCTAAATAACCTGCTCGTTCAGTGACAGAAACTGCGCCTCTAGCGTCAAGTAAATTAAAATTATGGCTACATTTTAAGATATAATCATAAGCCGGATGCACTAAGCTATCTGCAATACAACGTTTTGCCTCTTTTTCAAATTTATCGAAATTGTCTAATAACATCTCTTGATCGCTCAAGTCAAAAGAGTAACGTGAATGTTCATATTCAGGTTGTTTAAAGATTTCTCCATATTTAATACCATTTGTCCATTCTAGATCAAAAACATTATCAACTTCTTGAATATAAGAAGCCAAACGCTCCAAACCGTAAGTTAACTCAGAGGTCACTGGATAACAAGCTAGGCCACCTACTTGTTGGAAATAGGTAAATTGTGTAATTTCCATGCCATCTAGCCACACTTCCCAACCAAGGCCAGCACAACCCATCGACGGGTTTTCCCAGTTATCCTCAACAAAACGAATATCATGTTCTAAAGGATCGATCCCTAATAATTCCAGACTTTGCAAATAGAGTTCTTGAATATTTTCTGGAGAAGGTTTCATAACAACTTGCAATTGATGATGTTGATACAAACGATTAGGATTTTCACCATAACGTCCATCTGCCGGACGTCTAGAAGGTTCCACATAACAAGCGTTCCATGGTTCTGGGCCAATGGCGCGTAAAAAAGTATATGGACTCATCGTTCCTGCCCCTTTTTCTGTATCATAAGCTTGCATGATCATACAATCATTATCTGACCAAAACTTTTGCAAGCGTAAAATCATTTCTTGTAATGTTATTTTTTTTATCATTTTGTGACTCCTTTCAATTTTGCCAATAAAAAAATCCCTATATCTATACAGCATTTGCATAGATATAGGGACGATTATTTCGCGGTTCCACCCTACTTCCGATTCAATCATCGGCAGCTTTTTTACTGTGCTCCCACTTGCCTACGGTAAAAGAATTTCTGCCTGGCTCCCACTTTCCCAAGCTCGCTAAAAGAAATGGTTCTTTTCCTTTAAATGTTCATCGCACTATTTTATTAATACTATAATAGTCGCAAAAGGCGTCATTTGTCAAATAAAAAATGTAGCTAAACTATATATATGTGTTTCCACCCTATTTGGGTTTTAAAACATCGCCCCAATTTTGCATTTGATCTATAAACTTTTTGCTTTTTAAATTCAAACCCACATACTCTTCATACAATTGATCAATCGTTTGTCGAATGAGCGTCTTTGTTTCTTTTTTCAATTCAATTGAATGAATTTTATCATAAGAAATTTGCGAAAAAAGACGAATAAAATGAATCGCTCTGGGATCAGCATGATAACGTCTTAAATCACGATCCCAATGCTTTTGGCATAAAATACCATTATACTTAGAAGAAAAATCGAATTTTCCTTGAGTTTGTCCACAGATCGCGCACGCTTGCCAATTGATCGCTACCCCAAATCGTTGTAAAATTTGAATTTCAAAGATATTGGTTAAAATTTCACCATCAATCCCTTGATCTAGCATCGCTAAAGCTTGCGATAAAAAGCTATAAAGATGAGGGTCATAGACCTTATCTTCAATTGCCGCATCCGCTAAATTCATCATATAAGTCGCGTAACCAGCAGCAAAAATATCTTCTTGTATATGTGTAAATGGATGAATAAACTTTGCGCTATTTAAAAAAGATAACCCCTCACTATTGAATTTTCCAATATAGGTAGCTTGGGTGTAAGGTAAGATAGCTGGTGTTAACGGATTATTTTTACGATGAGCACCTTTAACGTAAAACATCAACTTGCCGCTTGATTCAGTAAAAATTTTAACCAACATATCCTTTTCTTTATGATCTTTGCGAAACAAAATAATTCCTTTGGTTTCTGCTTGATTCATTTATCATTCATCTCCTTTAAGCAAAAGGCTAGAATGTCTCTTTTTTATAGCCAAAATCATCCAAGGTCCTTTGTTTATCACGCCAATCTTTTTGCACTTTTACCCAGAGCTCCAGATAAACTTTGTCTCCTAGCATTTTTTCCATGTCTTGACGCGCCCTAATGCCGATTTGTTTAAGCATTTTTCCACCTTTTCCGATAATAATTCCTTTTTGGCTATCACGCTCAACGTTAATTGTTGCCTGAATACGAATCTTATCATTTTCGTCTCGTTTCATCGAATCAACCACGACCGCTACGGAGTGAGGAATCTCCTCTTGTGTGAAAAGGAGAACTTTTTCTCTTACTAATTCAGAGACGATAAAATATTCTGGATGATCAGTAATTTGATCTTTAGGAAAATACTGCGGCCCTTCAGGGATTTGTTCCTCCAGTAACTGCATCAAGGTTTCAAAGTTATTTCCTTGTGTTGCCGAAAGCGGAACAACTTCAGCAAAATCCATCTGCGTAGCATAATCTTGAATCACTGCTAATAAATCGTCCGGATGGATTTTATCAATTTTATTAACGACCAAAAATACTGGAACATCAAGTTTTTGTAGTCGTTCAATGATTAAATTATCACCTTTTCCGCGCTTTTCGTCCGCATTGACCATAAATAGTACGGCTTCAACTTCTTGTAAAGCGCCATAAGCCTCATTTACCATATAATCGCCAAGCCGATGTTTGGGTTTATGGATTCCTGGGGTATCAATAAAAACAATCTGCATGTTTTCAGTCGTATAAACCCCTTGAATTTTATTACGTGTTGTTTGAGCTTTATCGCTCATAATCGCGATTTTTTGGCCTACAATTCGATTTAATAAAGTCGATTTTCCTACATTGGGACGGCCGATAATCGCCACAAAACCAGATTTATGTTCTGTCATTTCTTGTCTTCCTCTTTTCTAATGTATCATTATTTGATAAATCTTAGGTAAAAAAATGAGCGCGCCCACAAATACAGAAAAGATCGCTGTAATCAAAACAGCCGCTGCCGCAACATCTTTTACTTTTTTTCCCAAAGGATGAAAGTGGTCATTTGTCACCATATTCACGACATTTTCAAAAACTGTATTTATGATTTCCATTATCAACATCAGAAAAATACACAACCCGATCCAAAGCCATTCAAAGCGGTCAAGATCTAACAACAAGCCTAAAATAATGACTAAAACAGCGCAAAACATATGAATGCGCATGTTACGCTCATCTTTGTAGACAGTTTTTACCCCGCTGATAGCAAACTCGATTGAGTTTAACAGATTTTTACTTTTTCCAACACTAGGTTTTTTATCGTTTGAGTCCATAGGCATTCAAGATTTCCTTTTGTAGTCCAAACATCTTTTTTTCATCTTCGGGTGTCATGTGATCATATCCATTAATATGCAAAAAACCATGAAGGGCTAAAAAGCCCACTTCGCGTTCATAACTATGTCCATATTCTGCAGCTTGCTCTTGCGCTCTTTGAGTAGAAATCATAATATCGCCTAGTTCATTGGGTAAATCAGTCATCTCTTCATCGTCAAAAAATATCGGCATTTCATCCTCGCCTGCTTCTTCGATGGCAAAACTAATGACATCTGTCGGCGCGTCTTTTCCACGATAATCACGATTGATCATTTGAATACCTTCATTATCCATAAAAGTGATCGACATTTCGCTATTTTCCGGAAGTTTTAGATAGTCTGCTGCATACTGCAACAAACGATCAATCTCTTCTCGTTCATTTTTACTTACTTTTTGGGTTTCATCAATAAAAGTGATTTCCAATATTAGTCACTTCTTTCTTGTTCTTCTTTCATTTTTTCAGCTTCAGACTTCATTTTAGGATACTTGATCCGAGAATGGAAAGTACTACACAAACCGTTAATGAGCGATTTTTGAATAATTTTAAGTTCTTTTAATGTTAGCTGTGCATCGTCCAATTGTCCATCTAACATTCGATCTGTAATTAGATTTGAAACAAAATCTTTAATTTTTTCATTGGTCGGTTCATCCATAGCGCGAACAGCTGCTTCACAACTATCTGCGATGCTGACTACACCAGCTTCTTTGGTCTGTGGGATAGGTCCTGGATAACGGAAATCATTTTCAGTAACTTCAGGATTACGCTCTTGGGCTTTAACGTAAAAGTATTTCATCAAGGTTGTCCCATGATGTTGCTGACAGATATCGATGACCATCTGTGGCATTTTTTCTTTTTCCAATACAGCTACTCCATCAGTCACATGACCAAAAATGATTTGTTTACTGTCTTCTGGCAGTAAGAAATTGTGCGGATTTTCAGCCCCTTGCGGCAGGTTTTCAACAAAGAAGTTGGCATGCTTTAATTTCCCAATGTCATGATAGTAACAAGCCACACGGGTTAATAACGACCGTCCGCCAATTTCAGCAACCGCGTTGGCACTTAAATTAGCGACCATCATGCTATGATGATAAGTTCCGGGTGCTTCTTCTAAAAGCTTTTTCAATAGTGGATGGTTAGGATTACTCAACTCATTTAAAACAGTATCACTGTCATCAGTAACCATTAATTCAATCAATTGATATAAACCCACACCCATCAATAAAGATAAAATACTACCGGCCAAGCTACAAGCTAAGGCGATCCAGGTTTGACTATCAGCAAAATCTACTCCTTGTAAAACCAGTAAAGTAAGACTGATCAAAAATGGAAATACGACAATCCACAATACTGACTGTCGCCCCTGATGGGAAATACGTCTTCTTGGCAATATCGTTCCCATAAGTCCAGAGAACATATAGACAATTAAAATAACCGGTAAAACATTGGTACCTACGGATTCATAAAAAATAAAGGCTGCAAAAACAACTTGAAACGCAGCTGCTAAGATTCCAGACCGTCGATTCACAAAGAAACTCAAAACTAAAGGAATAAACGCGGCTGGGAAAAACAGAGGTATGTAAGGGACTGCTTCTGTTTGAAAGAGTTGGAAAAACTTCATAAACACTAGACTCAGTGTCATTGCAACCACATAAAAGACCCACTGATTTTCGCGCTTATCCTTATCTTTTACTGGAAAACTAAGATAAAGCAACACGATAATTTGTAATAATGCAGCTAAGACAATGGCTACAAATGGGAAAAAAGATTGATTTTTCTCGGTCATGCCTAATACATTAAGTTTTTGAATAGCTGTTGAATCAATTTGCGAACCTTCACGCACAATAATTTCGCCTTGATAAATCATTACGGGCTGTACCGAATCTTTGGCTTCTTGTTTTAACTCTTCAGTTTTTTGCTCATTTAAAAAGGTATTAACCGTAATTCCTTCATCTACTAAATAAGAAGTAGCTTCTTTTTGTTCATCAGATAAATCAAGTACTTTTACTTGTTCTTCAGCATTTTGTCGCGCCGTATTTAGATCATTTTGTCGAATTTGTTCAGACATTCTCTGGTCGACGATTTCCAGACTTTCTTCTTTTACCTGATCTAGTTCTTCTTGATTCAGACTAAAAGCCGTCCGATAAAAACTGGCAGGAAGTTGCTGATAAAAATTTAAATTATCGCTATCGATTTTCTCTAATTCTTTTTTCATTGCAGCCAATTTCTCATCCTCTGTCACCTTATCCACAGAATCGTTATTTTCGGCCTCTTCTTCACGTTTTTCATTTTCTTCTTCACTGTCTTGTCTTACATCATCAATCATATCAAATAGATGTTCAATCAATTCATGTTGTTCATTGGTAATATCTTCTTGGTAAGTATATTCAGGAACGACAGCTTCAGCTGCTAATTTTTCTTTTTGTTCAGTTGCAGGCGTATTTTCGACAGTTTTATTTGCCCGAATACTTTCTTCTGCCACTTGCCCTTCTTTATAATTGGTATCTTGTTGACGCACACTTGAATATAAAATTCCGCTAGTAATTAAAAAAAAGAGTAAAAATAAAACAGGTAAGAAGGTTTTCCCCATTCTATTTTTTAAGCGTCTTAAAGGTGCGATGATCATGCTTTACTTTTCCTCCCTCCTCTGTTGTCTATCTTTTGATAAAACCAACCGAGGTCTTAAGCTAACTTTTAATCAAGCTCGTTCTTATTTTTTTGCTCATAGGCTTCGATAATCTGCGCTACAACTGGATGTCTTACCACATCGTTAGCGTCAAAATTAACAAAAGCAATATTTTTAATATTGTGTAAAGTCCTTTGCGCATCGACTAAACCACTAACCGCTCCTTTAGGTAAGTCAATCTGACTGATATCGCCGTTGACAATCATCTTTGATTGAAAACCTAAACGTGTCAAAAACATCTTCATTTGCGCTATCGTCGTGTTTTGTGCTTCGTCTAAAATAACAAAAGCGTCATCTAAAGTACGTCCCCGCATGTAAGCTAAAGGAGCAATTTCTACTACACCTCGTTCCATCAAACGATTGGTATGTTCTACGCCAAAAATTTGGTAAAGCGCGTCATATACCGGACGTAGATAAGGATCTACTTTTTCCTTTAAATCTCCTGGCAAAAACCCTAAACTTTCGCCGGCTTCTACGGCTGGTCTAGTTAAAATAATACGTTTAACCGTTCCTTTTTTTAAAGCAGCGATTGCTAAAACCACAGCTAAAAACGTTTTTCCTGTTCCAGCTGGCCCAATACCAAAAGTGACATCGTGCTTATTTACAGCTTCAATATATCCTTTTTGTCCTAAATTTTTCGCTCGGATAGGATTCCCTTTATCATCTTTAATAATTTCTTTTTCATACATTTCGATAAAGGAAGACAATGCGCCTTGATTTGCTAGATTCAAGGCCGAAACCACATCAGGCGTGTTGATTTCGATGCCACGTTTAATTAATTCTTGTAAAGACTGAAATACCGCTACTACCAAATCCACACTCGTTTTCTCACCTTGAATTTGAATCACTTCGCCGCGCGCGCGTATCGTCGTTTTTGTCGCATCTTCTATTAATTTGACGTGTTTGTCATGGGTTCCTAAAAGTAAATCCATATCCTGCGGTTGTGTTACTTTTAATTCAAAAGACGTAAAATCTTCCGTCAAAAAACTCGCTCCTTTTACCACAGCTATTCCAAGATCTAGCCTTCTAAGATTCTTTTTTCACTGTTTTTCGTCCATTCATTATTTATTTTCACAGGCGACAAGTGTTTAGCCGCAATGTTTCTACCATATCATACCATAGATATTCTAAAAGAAAAATTGCTTTTATCTAACGTAAATAAATAAAGCTGTTGCCAAGACTAAGAAGACTTGCAACAGCTTTTATCTTTATTTTTGATTTAATAACTCTTTGACGATCGCGTTTACTTGATTGCCATCGGCCTTACCTTTTACCTTAGGCATAACAACACCCATTACTTTCCCAAATTCTTTGGGAGAGCTAGCGCCTGTCTGCTCAATTGCTTGGCTGACAATTTGAAAAATCTCGTCTTCTGTCAGTTGAGCAGGTAGATACCTTTCAACAATCGCAATTTCGCTTTTCGTTTTTTCAGCTAAATCATCTCGACCAACTTTTTCGAATTCAGCTAAAGAATCACGACGTTGTTTCATTTCGCGTGAGATAATCGCTAATTCTTCTTCATCGGTCAAGTCACGACCAAGGTTGATCTTTTCATTTTGCAACGATGCTTTGAGCATGCGAATGACTTGTAAAGACTTTTTATCCTTGCCCTTCATAGCAGCTTTCATATCATCGTTTAATTTCGTAAGCAGTGTCACACTACCAGCTCCACTTCTATACAGATGAAATTAAAATTTCTTTTTACGTTTTCTAGCTGCTTCAGATTTTTTCTTACGTTTCACGCTTGGTTTTTCGTAAAATTCACGTTTCCGTGACTCTTGCAAAGTACCTGCTTTTGAAACGGAACGTTTGAAGCGACGAAGAGCATCATCAAGAGATTCGTTTTTATGAACGACTGTTTTTGACATATAATTCCCTCCCTCCGAGCTCAAATAGTAACCGTTTTTGTTATGAAATAAATGATTATTCCAATAACATCACTGTCCAATAAAAATTATAGCTAACTCTCGAAAATGTGTCAAGCTGTTTTCGCAAAAGCAGAATTGTTTTTTATAACAATTGCAATTTACAGAGGACCGTTAAAACAAACTATATGTATCAGTTGTAATTTTTCTTACTTTCAAGCATACTTAAAAAAAACCTTATAACATTATTCTGATAAAGGAGCCAATATGATGAAAAAAATAAAAAGTATTTTCTTCTTGTTATCTTGTTTCATATTTTTATCCGGGTGCTCTTCTTTACCAGGATTACCTTCTAATAAGGACGATCATGTCATTTCTATTTCAGGAGGAATCACCACAGAGACGCAAATTTTAGCGGGGCTTGTTGATGGCATGATTGAACACTACACTGATTATGAGACGAGTGTGATCAACAATTTAGGTACTGCCCAAATTGACCAACAAGCGCTAAATAAGGGAGATGTTGATATTTCCGCTGGTAGATACACTGGAACAGATATCACTACCATCTTAAAAATGGACGCGATCAAAGATCCGAAAAAAGCCTTTGATGTATCAAAAGAAGAACTCAAATCACGCTATAATCAAGTCCGTTTCCCCTCTTATGGCTTTGATAATACTTTTGCTTTTATGGTACGAGAAGATACAGCTGAGAAATACGATTTAGAGAAAGTTAGCGATCTAGAAGAAATCTCCGATCAATTAACGGTAGGAACAGATCGTCCTTGGCTCACACGTGTAGGTGACGGCTATCAAGGTTTTATACAGGAATATGGTTTTGATTTTGCTACCATGTTACCTATGCAGATCGGACTTGTTTATGACGCAGTAGCTTCAGGCAGTGTTGATCTGGTATTAGGTTATTCAACAGACGGCCGAGTAGCTAGTAATAACTTAGTCATGTTAGAAGATGACCATCAATTTTTCCCACCTTATGATGCGACCATGATTGTAAGACAGGAACTTTTAGACCAATATCCTGAGTGTAAAGAAATATTAGATAAACTCGTGGATACCATAGACACAAAAACTATGCAAGAATTAAACTATCAAGCAGACAATGATCTAGTTGAGCCTTCAATTGTTGCCAGACAATTTTTACAGGAAAATAACTATTTTGAAGATAATTAAAAAAACTTTCAAGCAATGGTCATTCAACCCCTTGCTTGAAAGTTTTTGTTTAGTTTTAACTGATTATTAACTTTTATCTACAGCTTACTGTTCGTCTTCTTTAGCAGGAAGCTTTTCGACTAAAACTTTATTGACCCGTCGTTTTTGGACATCAAGTACTTTGACATATAGCTGACCAAAAGTAAAAGAGTCGTTAATCTCGGGTACTTTTTCTAATTGCTCAATAACAAAACCACTTACTGTATTGGATAACCACTCTTCGTTATTTTGAATATTCAATAGATCAAACAATTTATCTAATGAATAAGTACCTCTGATCTTGTAAGTTTCTCCTTCTTCAATGGTTTCTATTTCTTGTTGTACAACGTCGGTTTCATCCCAAATTTCTCCAACCAGTTCTTCTAAGGCGTCTTCCATTGTTGCCAAACCTAGTGTTCCTCCGTACTCGTCTACAACAATTGCCAAATGATTTTTATCACGCTGCATCATTTTCAATAATTCAGCCAGTTTTATAGTTGGTGGCACATACAATACTTCAGAAAGCAAGCCCGCAATCGTGGGAACTTTTGCTTCCTTCCTTTCTTTTGCCCGCAAGTATCTATGAAAATCTTTTTCATGAAGAACGCCAATTGCATTATCTATAGTTTCTTCATACACAACTAAGCGAGAATAAACATTATGCTCAAAAGTTTGTTCAATCTTTTCATCGGAATCTTCAATATCCACGCCCACCACGTCTACTCTAGGCGTTAAAATTGAAGAAATATCAACGTCATCAAATTCAATCGCCGCTTTAACCAAGCTATGTTCCTCATTTTCAATGCTTCCTTCGACTCTAGCTTCGTCTACTAAGGAAAGTAATTCCGCCTCACTAATAGATTGATCACCATCTACAGAAATCAACCTTTTGACACCCGTTTGCCACTTAGTCAATAACCATACAAAGGGACTAAAAATAAACATCATAAAACGTAATATAGGCGCTGAAAATTTCGCTACTTGTTCTGGTGCTAATTTAGCTAACAGTTTAGGCGTAATTTCACTAAATAATAACATTAAAATTGTTGTAGTAACTGTAGCAATAGTTGCGCCATAAACAGGAAAAATATTGACAAAAAAGACTGTTGCAATAGCGGAACTAGCAATATTCACTAAATTGTTCCCAATTAGAACTGTTGATAATAAAGGCTCAAACCTTTTTTGTAATTTGATTGCTCGGCTAGCTTTCTTATTTCCTTTTTCAGCTTCATTTTTTAAACGAACAGCGCTTAAAGAAGTAAAGGCTGTTTCTGAAGATGAAAAATATGCTGAAACAAGTAAACAAGTAAAAAATAAAATAACACTTGTTAACTGACTCGAATCCATAAAATGGATAATTCCCCCTTTTGTTAAGTAAAACATCCTTTCAAACAAACAGAAACTTGCTTCTGTTGCTTGCAAGGAAGTTAATGAAATATCTACAATGATTATTTTTAATGATAAAAATGAACCTACTGGCCTAAAACTCAATAATCTTTCAGGCGATATTCTGACATTCTTCACAACGTCCATAGATTTCAAAACGATGACTTTCGATTGTGCATCCGGCTAACTGTTCTTGGAAAAAATCCATCGGACAAATCGCCACTTCTTTGGTTTTTCCACAAATTAAACAGATAAAATGATGGTGATGATGTTCTGCTCCTTGAAGCGAACAATTAAATCGAAATTTCATTTCTCCTTCTAATTCAGTATCTTCTAAAATACCGATCGAAGCAAAATCACGTAAATTACGATAAATGGTATCGTAACTAATTCCTGAATATTTTTGCGTTAAAAATTCATGTAATTCTTTTGCCGCAACATAACGATTGGCTTTTGCTAAATAAGAAATAATTGTTTCTCTTTTTTTTGTATATTTGAAGCCATAATCTTTCATTTGTTGCACGGCTACTTTGACCGCTGATTGATTTTCCATTTTGATTCCCTCCAAAGCAAAATCATTTCGATTCAACCTTCTAATATATGTTATAATATTCATAATTAAATTGCAAGCGAGGGAAAAGTATATGCCAGAAGATAATAACAAACAAAATATGACGATATTTGTCATTTCTGATTCTGCTGGAGAAACTGCTTCAAAGTTAGCTCAGGCTACCATGGCACAATATCCAACAGTTGAATTCGTCTTATTTAGACGTACATTTATCACAACAGATGAATCACTACTTAAGGCACTAAAAGATGCAGAAAAACACAATGCTATTATTTTGCATACTTTAATCAATAAACATTTGGTAGAAATTACGCATCAGTTTTGCGATAAACATCAACTATATCAATTTGATGTTTTAACGCCGCCTGTCTTAGAAGTCGAAAAAAGAACAGGCGTAGCACCCTCAAACGAGCCAGGAGCGATGCATTACCTAGACAAAAACTACTTTAGACGTATTAAATCGATGGAATTTGCTGTTAAATACGATGATGGAAAAGATCCGCGCGGCTTTTTAGAAGCAGATGTTGTTTTGTTAGGCGTATCTCGTACTTCCAAAACGCCTTTAAGTCTATTTTTAGCAAATAAAAATCTCAAAGTGGCAAATTTACCTATTGTTCCACAAGCACATATTCCAAAACAAATTTGGGAAGTAGATCCTAATAAAATCGTAGGACTGACCAATGATCCAGAAGTGTTGAATACCATCCGAAAAGAACGTATGATCGCTTACGGACTCAATCCTGATTCTGCCTACTCAGATATCGATAAGATCAAAGAAGAGTTAAACTTTGCCAAAGATCTTTACGAAAAATTAGGTTGTATTACCATCAATGTCGCTTCCTTATCTATCGAAGAAACCGCCTCTGTTATTTTAAATGAGTTAAACTTAGAAGATCATAGCTATTATGGTTCAGAAGAAGAAATCGATGAAGTTTAAAAAAGCTTTTTAACATTATTTTTGCAGATAAAATATCCAAACTATAAGGGAAGATAACTGTTCTTATCCAATATAGTTCGGATATTTTTATTTATGTCACAATTTCTAAAACACTTGTACGCCCTCTCGTTCCAAAGATAGCTGTTCGATCTGCGCTGATCCTGCCATTTGCTCCAATTCAAATGTTATCAGATCTGCTTTTTCTTCACTTGCCAAAATTAAAACTGTAGGTCCTGCCCCACTAAGAAATGCCGCATAACCTTCATTTTGCTTTACAATTTGGCGAATGGTTGTTAAATGCGGAACAAATTTTTCGCGGTAGGCTTCATGCCATTGATCTTGTTCCATCATTTTCCCTGTAAGTATTAGATCACCATTTAAAATAGCTGCAATCATAACGTTTGCGATCGAACTAGCTTTTACTGCCTCAGCAAACGGAATATTTTCAGGTAATACACTACGACTTTCTTTAGTCAATACTTGCGAATTTGGGATATAGGCGATAATACGGCATTCAGGAAAATAATGTTTTACATAGTGAATGATGGGCTGATCCTCTCTAAAAAAGTGGCTAGCCACAACAAAGTCACCACAAATCGCTGGCGCACAGTTATCAGGGTGGCCTTCAATAGAAGTAGCGATTTCTATTTTTTGTCGTTCAGTCAAATTTAAATTTTCTAAACGATTGGCTAGTTCAATCCCTGCTACGATCACCGAAGAACTACTCCCTAAACCTCGAGCAATTGGAATGGTACTTGTCATTTTTAAATGATGCGGTTTTATTGTTGGTGCAACTTTTTCAGCTATTTGTATCAAGAGGTTTTGTTCATCTTTTGGAATTTCCGGACCCAGCTCATGGTCCACCCTCCACTTACTGTCTTCTTCAATAACCTCAATAGTTAAATAGCTTGATAAAGCAATACCGCAAGAATCAAAACCTGGACCTAGATTAGCACTTGTAGCTGGTACACGGATTTTCATTTCTTAATCCTCCCAAACACTTAATATTTGTTTTACATGGCTGATTTCTTGCAGTTTATTTATCAAGTCATGTTTTTGTTGCACTGTTAATTTATTGCTGATAAAAGCTGCCTCGCTATTTTCTTGTTGCTTTAAAGAAATGGGTCTTATGTGCTGTTTTTCTAAAAAGGTTGTTAAATCTATAGCGCAATCAGTAATTAAAAAGTAATAGTTCATTAATCCTTCTTTATGAAGCTTACACCTTGGCAAATTCGAGGGACTCATTTGAAGTGCCTGCTGTTTGTTGTTCAGATTTTTCGCAATAGTCAAAATATCTGTAAGGACACTTTCGGCAGTTGGTGATGCGCCAGCGCCTGGACCATAAAGCAAGGAATGACCCATCATTTTACTTTCAATAAATACGCCGTTCATTTCGTTTTTTACAAAAGCAAACGGGTGTGTTTGCGGAACAAGAACAGGCTCTACCGCAGCATAAGTCCCCTCGTCTACTTCTCGAGCATAAGCAAGCAATTTGATTTGATAACCAAAATCGTGAGCGTAAAAATGATCAACTTGAGTAATTTCACCGATCCCTTTAACACTTAGATCATCTAATACTAAATCTTGATTAAGCGCTAAGCGTACTAAAATGATTAGTTTATACGCAGCATCCCAACCATCTACATCGTTTGTTGGGTCTGATTCAGCAAAACCAGAAACTTGAGCAGATTCTAAAGCTTCTTCATATGTAAGACCTGCTTCATTCATTTGCGTCAGTATAAAATTACTCGTCCCATTTAAAATCCCTTGTATAGCAGTAATTTCATCTGCCATAAAACTTGTATTTAAATTATGCAAAATAGGGATACCACCGGCAACACTTGCTTCATAAAGCAAGGAAACATTATTGGCTTTAGCAGTTGCCGTAAGTTCATTACCAAAACGCGCAATTAAATCTTTGTTAGCTGTCACTACATGTTTTTTTCTTTGTAATGCCAGAGTAATCCATTCTTTAGCCGGGTGGATTCCGCCAATCAACTCCACCACAATGTCAATTGTCGGATCAACAAGGATATCTTCAACTTCAGTGGTTAACGTTAACTGATATTTTTGTGCTAGACCTTGCTTTTTTTCTTTTGAACGTACCAATACTTTAGCAATCGAAAAGCTTAAATCCGTCTGCTGCTTTATTTTTTCTTCTGCTGCAATTAAATTTTTAACAAGACCATTGGCCACAACACCTAGGCCTAAGACAGCGATATTTACTTGTTTTTTCATAGCTGCTCCTTTTAAAATATCGTTTATCTTTAATCATTCATAGAATAAAAAGTTTAAAAAAGAATAACTTTGAGATTAAAAGTACTTTCATAAATTTCTAATTTACTTGTCTAAGCATAACAAAATTTCCGCATAAAAAAAGAACTTTCTGTCTGAAAGTCCTTTCTAACGGTGATGAACGTGTTTGAAAGTTTGTTCCAAAATATCTAAAACATGGGCATCATCGACACTATATAAAACAGCTTTCCCTTGTCTTCTGGTTTTTACGACACGATTATCGCGCAACAATCTTAATTGATGAGAAACAGCTGACTGTTCCATACTTACTTCATTGGCAATCGTCGTAACATTTTTTTCGCCTTCTTTTACTGCCAGTACGATTTTCAAACGAGTCATATCACTTAATACTTTAAAGATTTGGCTAACACGTTCGATATCTTCGATGCTTGTCTTTTCCATAGCGTCCTCCTCTTATCGTTTTCATATGGAAAAACTAGGGCAAAAACCACTATAAATTTTGCCCTAGATGTTTTTCATTTGTTAACTTTAGCAAGAAACGCTTTTATTATACAACTAATTTCCAGTAATTTCATTGATAGCAGCTTGTAACAGTTCAATTTTTTGTTGTGCGCGTTCATCAGAATCAGCTTTTACACCTATATAGAATTTAATTTTAGGTTCAGTACCTGAAGGGCGAATCGCAAGCCAGCTATCATCTTCTAAGGTATATTTCAACACATCAGAAGGCGGTGTGCTTAACTTTTCTGTAGCCCCTGACGCATTTTTACGGATTAATTGTTTGAAGTCTTCTGTCTGCACTACTTTAGTTCCCGCAAATTCAGTGGGCGTTTGTTCTCTAAAGGATTTCATTAAGGAAGTAATCTTAGCTGAACCTTCTTGACCAGACATCGTCAACGAGATCGTTTTTTCTGCATAATAACCATATTCGGCAAAAATTTCTTGTAAGGCATCATACAATGTTTTGCCTTGTTTTTTATAAGCGGCAGCCACTTCCGCTAATAAAACAAGCGCTTGAATCGCATCTTTATCGCGTACAAATGGTTGAACTAAAAAGCCATAACTTTCTTCAAAGCCAAAGATAAAACTGTGACTATGTTCTGCTTCAAATTCTTTAATTTTTTCCGCGATAAATTTAAATCCTGTTAAAACATTAACCATTGGTACGTCATAGCTTTGGGCAATAGTAGTAGCTAATTCGCTAGAAACAATTGATTTTAAGATGACGGCATTTTCCGGTAAAGCATTAGTCTTTTTCCGAGCTTCTAAAATATAACGAATAAGTAAAGCACCGATTTGATTTCCGCTTAATACTTTATAGTCACCATTAGGCATACGCACAGCAGCTCCTAAACGGTCTGCGTCAGGATCTGTCGCAATTAATAAATCAGCATTTTCTTTTTGGCCTAAACGCATAGAATACTCAAAAGCTGAACTTTCTTCTGGATTCGGTGATTTCACTGTGGAAAAGTCCGGATCTGCCACTGCTTGTTCTGGTTCTACAATAAACTCTTTAAAGCCTGCTTGACGTAAAGCTTTCTCACCTAACATTTTGCCTGTGCCATGTAGCGGTGTAAAAATTAATTTTAGCTGATCATCCATTTGGTCGATCACATCTTGATCAATCGTCACAGCTTGTAATTCAGACAAATAGGCTTGGTCAATATCTTCACCTATCATGGTAATAAGGCCTTGTTCTTTGGCTGCTTTTTCTGCCATCACAGGAACCGTTAGTGGATTATCAACTTCACGAATCAAAGTTGTTACCATATCTGCATCTACTGGTGGCATTTGTCCACCATCTTCGCCATACACCTTATAACCATTATATTCTGGCGGGTTATGAGAAGCTGTGATCATGATACCCGTGAATGTTTTTAAGTAACGCACTGCAAAGGATAGTTCCGGTGTAGGTCTTAAGCTTTCAAATACATAGGATGGAATATTATTATAAGCCAATGTTTTGGCAGCTTCCATGGCAAATTCTTGCGAAAGATGCCTTGAGTCATAAGCAATAGCAACGCCTCTTCTAGCAACATCAAACCCTTGTTTTATCATAAAACGCGCCAAACCTTCTGTTGCCTGACGTACAGTATAAATATTCATACGATTAATGCCTGGTCCTAAAATTCCACGCATACCCGCAGTACCAAATTCAAGGGGAGCGTAAAAGGCATCTTCTAACGCCTCTTGCTTTCCCTTTAACTCATCTAATTGTGTTTTTAAATGGTCATCCAAAGCGTCATCATTTGTCCACTGTTCATAAATTTCCTTCCAGGACATAACAAACCACCTCTTTATCTATTTTGTTAATTTTATTATATCACAGTCTGTTATTCATTCGACTGCTGAATGAACAATTTTCTTTTAGTTTATTATTCGTTCAACGACTAAATAAAAAAATTACTTCTACAAGATAACTTATAGAAGTAATTTTTATTATTATGAAATTCCTAGTTGTTAGATAGATCTTCTCCGTTTGAAGCAATCACTTTTTTGTACCAATCAAATGATTTTTTCTTAGAGCGAGCGAGTGTACCGTTTCCTTCATTATCTAAGTCAACATAGATAAAGCCGTAACGTTTCTTCATTTCACCACTACCCGCAGAAACCAAATCGATACAGCCCCAACTAGTATAGCCCATCAAATCAACACCATCGATTTCAACAGCGTCTTTCATCGCTTGAATATGTTTTGCCAAGTAATCAATACGATAATCATCTTCTACATAGCCATTTTCATCTGGATGGTCAATCGCGCCTAAGCCATTTTCGACAATGAATAATGGTTTTTGGTAACGATCATAAATATCATTCAGCGTGATACGCAAACCAAGTGGATCAATTTGCCAACCCCATTCACTTGATTCTAGATAAGGATTTTCTACAGAGGCAAAGATGTTTCCTTGGGTTTGTTTCAATAATTCAGGGTCACTGGTAGCTACCCGTGAAGAGTAATAAGAAAAGGAAATAAAGTCTACCGTATTTTCTTTTAGGATTTCTTTATCGCCGTTTTCCATTTCAATCTCAATGCCACGACGTTCCAAATCTTTTAGGAAATAGGCGGGATATTCCCCACGTGATTGAACATCAATAAAGAAATAGCTTTCTCTATCTGTCTTACGAGATTCCCAAACATCTTCAGGACGGCAAGTATAAGGATAATAAGATCCAGAAGCCAACATACAACCTACTTGGTTATTAGGGTCAACCTCGTGGGCGATTTTTGTTGCAAGTGCGCTTGATACTAATTCATGATGCGCAGATTGATATTTTACTTGCTCTTCGTCTTCGCCTTCTTCAAAATAAAGGCCGGCTCCCATAAAAGGTGCATGCAAAATCATATTGATTTCGTTAAATGTCAACCAATACTTCACTAAGCCTTTATAACGATTGAAAATGGCACGACAAAGTCTTTCATAAAAAGTAACCATTTTACGGTTGCGCCAGCCGCCATATTCTTTAATTAAATGCATTGGACAATCAAAATGTGTAATCGTTACAAGGGGTTCAATGCCATATTTGTGACATTCATTAAATAAATCTTCATAAAATTGTAAACCTTCTTCATTAGGTTCGGTTTCATCTCCATTAGGAAAGATGCGTGTCCAAGCAATCGATAAACGATAAGTTTTAAAGCCCATTTCCCCAAATAAAGCAATGTCTTCTTTATAACGATGATACATATCAATTCCTACTTTTGCAGGGAAATGATGTTTGTCGTCAAAATCAAACATTTTCTTATGTCCGGCAATAATTTTCGCGCGATCAGGGCCATTGGGTACAACGTCAACGTTCGCTAATCCACGTCCCCCTTCATTATATCCGCCTTCACATTGATTTGCAGCAGTTGCGCCGCCCCATAAAAAGTCTTTTCTAAATCCCATTTTATTTCCTACTTTCTTTTTAATTAATAATTTGAAAATGTTCAAAAGCTTCATATAAACCGTCATCTTCGACAGATGCAGTAATATAATTAGCCATTTCTTTGATCTCTTTACCGCCATTTCCCATCGCCACACCGATTTGACAGTGTTCCAACATCTGGATATCTACCTTAGCGTCCCCAAAAGCAAGTGTATCTTCGACATTTTTTGCTAAGAAACTTAGTAACTCATCAATAGCAACAGCTTTATCGATATCTTTTAAAGTGATATCGCCAAATAAGGCCTTTTCACCACTACCGCCCCATGTGCCAACTTTTAAAGATGAAAACTTTTCTTGCGCTGCTAAATAGTCGTCATAACTCGCTAAAATAAAACTGATTTTATTCACACCCTTGCGGTAAAGGGGTTTGCCATATAGCATATCGAAAAAACAGTCGCAGATATCGCTTGTTTGGCACCAGGTTTTCCTTTATAGGCAATATATTCTTGTATTGTTTTTACACTACGACTAGCAAAATTTTCACTAGCAAATAAACCGTTATTACTTTCTAAATAAAACTCTAGCCCACGACTTTTTAGCCAGCCGACAATCTGTTGGGTATCTTCAGCGCGCAATGTTTTTTCTTTTACAACTTGGCCTTTAGATTCGATATAACTTCTATAGTTCCATTCTTTTATCCCTTTTTTACGAGTATAGGCTTGATCGGAACGAATAATTTCCATTGTATCGCAAGCTCTTTCTTGGGTTGAAGCATATGCCGCAGCAAAATTTATTTCTTTTTGTGCAAAATAGTCTTCTGCCTGTTTAGCTTGCTGTTTACCTAAATCAGTTAAAGGAGAATCACAAGCGCCTTGGACCCTTTTTAACTGGTTGAATAGTGTCTGACCATGATGCATAAGATAAAGTTTTTTGCCTCATTTTCCACCTTCTTTCTCAATTTATTTACAAGACTATTATCTATATTAGCATCTCCTTTAGCAAGAAAATATTGAATCTTCAATTATTGTTTACAGATAAAATAAAAGTATCGACAAAATTTGTAAATATCGTTTACAATATATATCAAAACTATGTAAATGGGGTGGTTCTGTGTTATTAACAGAAAAGATCGAAGAAGTTTCTTTTTCTCCAGCAGAAAGAGAAGTTGTTCGTTATATTCTTACAGACTATACAAGAATTGAAAATGCTACAGTAAAAGAGCTTGCCGAAAAAAATTACGTGCATCCCTCAACTTTGATTCGGATTGCTAAAAAAATGGGCTTTCACGGTTGGAACGATTTCAAAGACGCTTTTTTAAAAGAACAAGACTATTTACACAATCATTTTGTACAAACAGACGCTAACCTACCCTTTGCGGAAAATGATAGTATTTTAACAATCGCGCAAAAGATTGCTTCTTTAGAACAAGAAACGATTTCTGACACACTTTCTTTACTTGAACATCAGCAGCTGCAAAAAGCTACCGAACTATTATATCAGTCAAAACAAATTAAAATTTTTACTTCGAACGCGAATCTTCTGATTTCACAAGATTTTGCCTTAAAAATGCGTCGAATTAAAAAGCAAACAAGCGCGGCCGAAACAATTGGCGAGCATGTCTATGAAGCTTATAGTACAGACGAAAATACGTGCGTCCTAATGATTTCGTATACTGGCGAAAACGAGATGCTTAAACGAATTTTGCCTATTTTAAAACAACAAGGAGCAACAATTATTGTTTTAACAGGGATTGGTGATAATACTTTGGCAAAACTTTCTGATTGCCATTTGCGTTTAGCTACACGTGAAAAACTTTATTCAAAGATTGGTAGTTATACCACCAGCACTTCAATTTCTTATTTATTAGATATTTTATACAGTACGGTTTTTGCTAAAAATTATCAGAAAAATATGGCGCATTTAATCGCTATTGGAGAAGAGTACGATAATCGCACTAGCACTTCACCAGTCATGCATGAAAGTAACCCTCCGAAAATTCAAGTGACTGATGCAATTATTCCAAATTAACTTTTTAAAAAATCTAGAACTTCTAAGAAAGACTTGCTCTAGATTTTTTAAATTTTAGACCTATGTCATGTTTTCAACTCTAGTTTTTTTGTTTTCTTAACCTACTTATTGATTTCAGCTTTAGTTTTCCTGATTTCTTAACCTACTTTGCTTATCCAACTCTAGTTTTTTTAATTTCTTGACCTACTCTTGACTTGTAGCTCTAATTTTCCATGAAAAAAGGCGAATCCTTTACGATCCGCCTTTTCTTTATTTTTGATTTTTCATCTGTTGCATCATTTGACGAACTTTCTTTTCAGAAGGCTTTTGCCCCATTGACATCATCATTGTGCGCAACATATCTTCGTTGATTGGTGGATTTTTTTTCATATAATCTTCCATATATTTACGTGCTAAAAAGAAACCGCCGATAGCTCCAACAACTAAAGCGATCACTGCAATTAAAATGACATAACCAGTTGACATTTCACACTCTCCTTTCCTCTAGACTGTCCATGAAGTATTTTACTAGAAACATCAGGAAAAGAAAAGCTCGAAACAACTCTTTTTGTCAATTGATTTATAACTTATCCAGTTGATCCATGTCTTCTTTTTCCAAAACAAAATCTAGCTGTGCATTTTCTAAAATATATTCTTCGTGTACTGACTTAGGCAATGGTAATATATCTTTTTCTAATAAATATCGAAGAGCAACTTGTGGAATAGACTTTTCATATTTTTCCGCTATTTTTTGGATTTGCTCGTCATCTAATATGCCACCCGTTGCTAAAGGCGAATATCCTTCTACTAGTATCGAATGCTTTTGACAAAAATCAATTGTGCCCGTACTCAAATTACCGATATAACATTTGATTTGGTTGACCATTGGCGCTACCTTAGCATTTTCGATAATATTTTTTAAATCCTCAATATTAAAATTTGAGACACCGATCGCTCTTGCTTTTCCATCTCGAAAAGCGTCTTCTAGTGCCTTCCACACTTGAACATTTTTCTTATCATCGTTTTCATGAGGCTCGCCGATTCGACGCCAAGGTCTAGGCGCATGAATAAGCAATAAATCCACATGATCTAAAGATAAACGCCGTAAAGATTCATTAATATTTTCCATCGCTTTTTCATAAGTATCGGTTTCTGCTGGAACTTTCGTTGTGACAAAAATTTCATCTCGTGACACAGGGACATCTTTGATTGCCTGCCCTACATCTGATTCATTGCCATAAACGTATGCCGTATCTACATGCTTATAACCATTATCTAGTGCATACTTAGTGGCGCGATAAGCATCTTCTGGAGAGCTTTGCCAAGTACCAAAACCAACCTTAGGTATTTCTACCCCATTTACTAGTTGAAACGTTTCATCTAAAATCATTTTCATCCCTGCCTTTCTAATTTTATTATACAAAAAAACAATAGCATATACAAAAAAAGCAGAATCATCAATAGACTCTGCTTTTTATAAAATTATTGTTGCTTTATTTTTTCCAGTAAATCTGGATCAAATTCACCATTATAAAGCATGGCAATTTCAAAACCATAAGGCGATTTTTTATTCTTCTTGTCTTCGCCTACCCAAGGAGTTTCCAAAATCTTAGGTAAATTTTTCAATTTATCATGATGTGCCACTTGTTTTAAAGCATCAAAGCCAATTTTTCCAAAGCCAATGTTTTCATGCCGATCTTTATGTGAACCTGGTTCATTTTTTGAATCATTAATATGAACCACTTGCAAACGGTCTAAACCAATCACTTTGTCAAACTCTTCTAATACGCCATCAAAATCATCCCGAATATTATATCCAGCATCACTGGCGTGACAAGTATCAAGAGTGACAGAAAGCTTATCATTTAAGGTCACACCATCAATAATACTTGCAAGTTCTTCAAAAGAACGACCAATTTCTGTCCCTTTGCCAGCCATGGTTTCTAATGCTATTTGTGCTTTTTGATTTTTGTCCAAGGCTTCATTTAAACCTTTGACAATTTGATCAATCCCCGCCTTTGCACCTGCGCCTACATGAGAGCCGGGGTGCAAAGTGATTTGGTTAGCCCCTAATGCTTCTGCCCGTTGAATTTCATCTTGCATAAATTCAATAGCAAACTCAAACATCTCTGGTTTATTCGTATTGCCCAAATTAACAATGTAAGGCGCATGAACGACAATATTAGACAGTCCATGCGCTTTCATATAATCTTTGCCTTCATCAATGCGCATGTCTTCAATCGCTTTTCTGCGCGTATTTTGAGGTGCGCCTGTATAAATCATAAAAGTGGTTGCATCATAGCTTGCTGCTTCTTCAGCCGAACCTAATAACATTTTTTTGCCTTTCATAGAAACATGAGAACCTATTAACATACTTTTCCTCCTTATTTTGTTTCTCTTTTTTAAACAGTTGGGCCTAATAACAATAATAACAGTGTCATTAAAGGCAAACTTATTAAGAAACTAATCGACGAAGCAACGCCTACGCTTTCTTCTTTGACACCAGCTATTACAGAGTTTACCACGCCAAACAAAGGCACAGGTGTTACACAAAGTAAACACAATATCATTTTAGCAAGAGGCTCAATGGGCAACAAGTAAAACAAACCAACAAATACCAATCCCATAACATAACGTAATGTTAATAACTGAAACACTATATGACGGTCTTGACGTGGCAAGCGTAGTTCTAAGTAAAGTCCAATCATAAACATGGACAAGAAAACATTAGCATCTGCCACAGGTTCTAGAACCGTTAAAAAAGCTGTTGGTAAATCAAAAGAAATTAACCGTAAAACTAACATCACTACATAACAAGTAAATGGTATGAAAGAAAATAATTAACGTAAGACACTTTTAAACGTTACCCCTGTATTTTGACCTGTTAAGCGATCACTAAGTACCTTTGTTCCTCCAGAAAGCATAATACTATTTCCTGTATCAAACATAGAAATTAAAGGCACCCCTGAAGGTAAAAAGCCCTGTACAAAAGGTAAGGTGAAATTTCCAATATTAAAACCAGTCGCACAGTAAATAAAAAACTGCTGATCAGTGTTAGATTTTCTTTTGGTTACAAAATAACTAATAAAAATTTGCAGAATCGACCAGAAGAAACCAATCAAGACGAACAACAATAAATTACTTTCAATTGCTAAATTGGCCAAGTTAATAATAACGACCGCAGGTAAAGTCACATTCATGATGATAATAGACAAACTGGAACCGTCTGCTTTATGTAAAAAACCAATTCGCTTTAAAAAATAAGCTAATACAATAATGAGAAATAAGCCCACAGCTCGTATAATAATTGTTCCCATAAAAAACTTCCTTTTGAAATAATGAGATCACAAGAAAACGAGTCTCTTATGATTTTCTCTTCTTTTAAAAACGTAATAGAAAATATCTTTTTTTACCGCGACGGATAACAGTGGTCTTTCCACCTAATTTGTCTGAAGCTTGAATTTCATAGCTTGTATCTTGAATGCGATCACCATTCAAATAAATCGCGCCATTATTGATATCTTCTCTTGCTTGTCGCTTGGAAGAATCAATACCCGCCGCAATTAATATCTCGACTAAATTCAAAGAATCGTCAGAATCTACTTCATAAGCGGGCACTCCGCCAAAAGCCTGATCTAGTTCTTCAGTATTTAATTCTTTCACGGACCCACTAAACAAGGCCTCTGAAATTCTTTTGGCTTGTTCATACCCCTTTTGACCATGAACTAAAGTCGTCACATCTTTAGCTAACGCTTTTTGCGCAACTCTTGTTTCCGGTGCTTGATTAAATTCTTCTTCAATTTGTGCAATTTCATCTAAACTAAAGAAAGTAAAATATTTCAAAAATCGTACCGCATCACGATCATCTGTATTTAACCAGAATTGATAAAATTCATAAGGACTGGTTTTATTCGCATCTAACCAAATCGCATTTCCTTCTGTTTTACCAAATTTTTTGCCATCGGCTTTAGTAATCAAAGGCATCGTAAGACCAAAACCTTGGACGCCTTCTTCGCGGTGCAATAATTCAATACCAGAAGTAATATTGCCCCATTGATCACTGCCCCCCAATTGCAAAAGACAGCTGTATTTTTGGTACAACTTTAAAAAGTCATAAGCTTGTAATAATTGATAAGCAAATTCAGTGTAAGAAATGCCCGAATCAATGCGACGCTTTACACTTTCTTTACTCATCATATAATTAATTGTAAAGTTTTTTCCAATATCTCTTAAAAAATCAATTAAGGTCATTTCACCTAACCAATCATAGTTATTGGCTACAATCGCTGGATTTTTTTCATTATTAAAATCAATAAATTGAGATAATTGTTGCTTAACGTTGTTCGACCAGTCTTGTACCGTTTCTAGGGGATTTAATTGTCTTTCTTGGTCTTTAAATGAAGGATCCCCGATCATCCCTGTTCCTCCACCCACAAGTGCGATAGGTGTATGGCCGTTTTGTTGAAAACGTCGAAGCATTAAGATAGGTAATAAATGTCCGATATGTAGACTATCTGCCGTTGGGTCAAAACCTACGTACAGTTTTACAGACTCTTTATTTAATTGTTCTTCTAGTGCTCTTTCATCTGTTGTTTGATGAACCAAGCCACGTTGTTTTAGTTCCTGAAAAAAGTTTGAATGCATGGCTTTTCCTCCTTGTAAAATAGTTTCATTTGTAATGATAACTGAAAAATCTTTTAAAAGAAAGCTTTAGTTTTGTTTTTAATTAAAATAGTCTAACTATTCAAGTGAACGATTTTTTGCTATAATCAGACAGAAGTAAAAATATAACGAGGTGACGGATTTGTCGCAGCAGGAAAAAAATAGCAAAAAAGCAAAACAAACAAAGCAACAGAAAAATTCTGGATGGTTTTATTTTCATATTGTTATACGAGTGATCCAATCTCTACTATTAGTAGTGGTTAGTCTTTTTATCTTATTTGGCGCGCTTGGCGCAGGTATGGGGGCAGGTTATTTTGCTTATCTAGTTGAAGATACCAAAGCACCTACTAAAGAAGAATTAGAAGGCGATTTAGAAAATGTTGACGAAACTTCACATTTAGCTTATGCGGATGGGAGTAATATTTCAGCAATTGATACTGACATCAAGCGTAATAGTGTAAGTTCTGATGAAATGTCGGATTTACTAAAAGATGCTGTTGTAGCTACAGAGGATGAAGACTTCTATCAGCATCAAGGGTTTGTTCCAAAAGCTGTTCTTCGAGCACTTGTCTCTGAAGTAACTGGTATTGGATCAAGTGGTGGTTCAACTTTAACTCAACAAATTGTCAAACAACAAATTTTATCTGATGAAGTTACCTTTGAACGTAAGGCCAATGAAATCTTATTAGCCACTCAAGTCGAAAGAAATTTTTCTAAAGATGAAATTGTGGAAATGTATTTAAACGTCTCACCTTTTGGGCGGAATAATAAAGGAGAAAATATCGCAGGCGTGCAAGAAGCCGCTGAAGGAATTTTTGGAGAAAATGCCGATGAACTAAGTTTACCGCAGGCAGCATTTATTGCCGGTTTACCACAAAGTCCAATTGTGTACAGTCCGTATACAAATACGGGTGAGTTACAAGAAGACTTAGAACCTGGACTAGATCGAAAAGACTATGTCTTGTTTAGTATGTACCGCAATCACGATATTTCAAAACAAGAGTATGAAGAAGCCAGGGATTATGATTTAACAGCGGATTTTCAAGGGCAAGAAAGTTCGGATAACAATAACGAGCGCAACTTTCTATATAATACTGTGATGAATGAAGCATTGGAAATTGTCGCTCAACAGCTAGCTGATGAAGATAACATCAGTAGTGAAGACTTTGCTGAAGAAGAAACTTATCAAAACTATATTCAAGAAGCCCAACAAAAATTGGCAAACGGCGGTTATACTGTTAACACCACCATCGATCAGGACATTTATAACGCCATGCAAGATACAGCTGAAAATTATGGCTACTTATTAGATAATAATAATCAAGTTGAAGTAGGAAATGTCTATATGGATAATGAAACGGGTAAAATTCTTGGCTTTGTAGGTGGAAGAAATTACGAAGATAATCAATTTAACCACGCCTTTAATTCTACTCGACAAGCAGGTTCTGCTATTAAACCAGCATTGGTTTACGGACCAGCAATTGATCAAGGTTTGATTGGAACAGAATCTCGTGTTTCTGATTATCCAACCAAATGGAGACAAGGAGAAAATAAAGGCGATCCAATCGTTAATGCAACAAATAAAGGAACGAAAACATTCCAAACAGTTCGCGAATCTCTTGAACATTCAAGTAATATCGCTAGTTATCACATTTATCGAGACATTTTAGATGAAGAGGACGATACTTCTTTTGTTTATGATAATTATTTGAAAAAAATGAACTATCCTGATACAGATTCTTGGACCTATGAGTCTGCTTCATCAGGTGTAACTGAAGTAACTACCTTACAACAAACCAATGGATTTCAAGCTTTAGCAAACGATGGTGTTTACCAGGAAGGTTATCTGATTGACTCCATTACCGATTCCAGCGGAGATGCTTTATACAAACATAAAGAAAACCCTGAACGTGTTTATTCAAAACAAGCAGCTTCGATCATGAATGATTTAATGCGTGGTGTCATAGATTCTGGACATACGACCGAATTTAAATCAGACGTTAGTAACTTAAATTACAGTCTAGCCAACGCTGACTGGGTGGGTAAAACAGGAACGACCGATGACTATAAAGACTCATGGTTAGTTGTTTCCACACCAAAAGCTACTTTAAGCAGTTGGTCAGGACGTGAAGACAACCAGGGCACAGATCGTGACGCTAGCAAACGCACTGCCCAATATATGTCTTATCTAGCTAATTCGATCTATCAAGCAAACCCAGATAGCCTAGGAGCTGATGAAGACTTTGAATTAGACGATGATGTCAAAGAAGAAGAAGTTTCTGAATTTACTGGTACAAAGGTAGACGATAATGATACCGTCGAAGTAGACGGTTCAAGAATGAGCGTCCCTAGCGATACAACAGATTCCTACTGGGCAAAAGGAACACCACCAGGACCAAGCTTTAAATTTGGTATAGGTGGCAGTGACAACAACTATGAAGACTATTGGAAAAACGGACCTGAAGATAACAACAGTGATAATGATGATTAACAAAAAGCCAAGGAAGCGACTGCTCTCCTTGGCTTTTTTATATCCTACAAAGTATTTAACAACTCATTCATTTTCATTGTAGTTCTCCAATTACGCATAGTAATCGATTGATAAATCGGTTTTTTTATTATGCGAGATAAAGCACTTTTAGTATAATCAGGATGCTTAGGCCCCGGCCTACGATAGTATACTGCATAACTACCTTGCCAAACTCTATCAATCTCTTCACGAATTGCCACTTCTTTCATTACTTCATCTGAAGTAACGCCTATCAAAAACATAACTTCATAGCGATAATCAATTTCAGCAGTGTTATCACCAAACGTTTTAGGCGCCTCTTCTATAATTTTTTGATACAAGGAATGCTCTAAAGCTAACACTCTAACCAATTTACTATCTAACTCAAAGTTTTGAACAAGTAAACTTTCTAACTGACTAGTAATTTCGGTGCAAGATAATGACGATTGCAGAACTATATTTCCACTTTGTATATAAGTCTTCACCTGATTAAAACCTGTAGCATCCAAAACCAAACGCAAATCAGCCATCTTGATTTTATTCTTTCCTCCGACATTGATGCCTCGAAGATAAATCACGTAATTGTTCATTGCTTTATACTATCCCCCTTCTTCTGGGATAAAAAAACAAGCAACATCAACATAATCTTATACTTACTTTACAGCTTTAGTTATTAAAAAGTTGACAGACAAAAAGCTTTCTTTTCCCAAATTATAACCTTTCCTTTGTTGAATAAGCAATTTATTAGACCCTAATCTTTAATGAAATAATTTTGTTAAAAAAACGCCTCAAAGCTGAGACGTTTTTCAATATGTTTTTATTTTACAATTTATTTGGTTGAACCTTTTTCCATAATGCTTGATGGTAGAACAATAGTTCTTTGTTCGATTTCTTCTTTGTTCATCAATTTTGTTAGCAATCTGGTTGCTACCGCACCGATGTCATATAGTGGTTGCGTAACACTTGAAAGACGAGGACGAGTGACATCAGTCAAAAGCGTATTATTGCTAGTAATAATTTCAAAGTCTTCTGGAACTTTTACGCCTGCGTCATATAAGCCATCCAAAACGCCAATAGCTAATTCATCGTCAGTAATATAAGCTGCTGTTGCGCCACTATTCAAAATACGATCTACTAAAGCTAAACCTTCTTTAAATTCATAAGGAGCTTCAAAAATCATACCTTCGTTATATTCTAAATTGTTTTCTTTTAATCCTTCTTTATAGCCAGTCAAACGGTTTTGTCCATTAATAGCATCAATAAGCGCACCACTTACAAAAGCAATTTTTTCATGTCCATTTTTAGCTAATAAAGAAACAGCTTCTTCTGTAGCTTTAGTATAATCAATATTAACGCTACCTACTTGTTCATCTGGATCAATTGAACCAGCTAAAACTACGGGTGTTTTTGAACGGGAAAATTCTCCGCGAACTTCTTCTGTAATTCGGTGACCCATAAAGATAATACCGTCAACTTGCTTAGCTAACAGATTGTTTAAAACTTGTACTTCTTTATTACTATCCCCATCAGAATTTGCTAAAATAATATTATATTTATACATCGTAGCTATATCATCAATCCCGCGTGCTAACGAAGAAAAGAACATATTGCTGACATCAGGAATAATAACACCGATCGTAGTTGTTTTTTTGCTAGCTAAACCACGAGCGACAGCATTTGGACGATAATCAAGACGGTCGATCACATCTAAAACTTTCTTACGTGTCGCAGGTTTCACATTCGGGTTGCCATTAACAACACGCGATACCGTTGCCATTGAAACATTGGCTTCACGCGCAACGTCATAAATCGTAATTGTCTGTTTTTCCATTTTCAAAACTCCTTGTTCATTTTATTTTCTGAAAACAGTATTTTCATTTCTTTTCTAGAATAGCAAATTTTAAAAAAGGTGCAACCGTTTTACATTTTTTTCATGAAAATGCTTTTTTCTTAAGTAAATTTTAGAAATTATATCCAAAGAATGCTAAAATGAATGTTAGTTAAGTTAGTAGAAAGAAGGATACTTATGAATGATAAAAAAATAAACGAATTAACTGACTGGATGAAAAAGAATGGAACAGATCTTGTTTATATTACAAATCCTAATACTGTTTCCTACTTTACCGGTTTTACAAGTGACCCACACGAAAGGATTTTAGCGTTATTTTTCTCTGCCGATAAAGATCCTTTTTTATTTACCCCGGCTTTAGACGCACAAGCTGCAAAAGAAAGCTCCTGGCAATATGATGTTATTGGCTATCAAGATGCTCAAGATCCTTGGAAAATGATTGCTTCTGAGATTCATAATCGTTATGGTACGCCAGGAGACATTACCATTGAAAAGTCTTCTTTAAGTTTAGATCATTTTGAAGCTTTTGCTGCTTATTTTCCCAAAACAAACTTTTCTAAAAACTTAACGCCGGTCATTGAACAAATGCAATTACGCAAAACGCCTGCAGAAATTGATAAGTTAGTCGAAGCTGGTTCTTGGGCGGATGTTGCTTTTGAGATTGGTTTTTCCGCAATTAAAGAAGGAGCCACAGAAGCCGAAATTATCGCTGAAATTGAATATCAATTAAAACGCAAAGGTGTAGCGAAAATGTCATTTGACACAGAAGTTTTAGCCGGAGCTAAAGCGGCTAATCCTCATGGCACGCCTGGTGACGATCCAGTCCAAAAGAATCATTTTGTTTTATTTGATTTAGGTGTTCTTTGGAAAGATTATTGTAGTGATGCGACAAGAACTGTGGCATTTAAAGAACCTACTGCTTTTCAACGTAAAATTTATGATATCGTACTAGAAGCGCAACTTGCTGCACAAGAAGCAGTTAAACCTGGTATTAAAGCTAGTGAGTTAGATAGAATTGCGCGTGAGGTCATTGAAAATTATGGCTATGGTGAAGCATTTAATCATCGCTTAGGCCACGGTATTGGTACAACAATTCATGAATACCCTTCGCTAGTTGCCGGTAATGACCTTGTCTTAGAAGAAGGCATGTGTTTTTCTATTGAACCAGGCATCTATTTGCCAAACGAAGTTGGCGTACGTATAGAAGATTGTGTTTACGTCACTAAAGAAGGCTGTCAGCCATTTACTAAAACCAACAAAGAGTTACAAATTATTGAATAAATGATGGAAAATCACCTGCTTTGCTTAACATGGCAGGTGATTTTTGTTTGTATAACGTTTGACTTCTTTTTTATCACCATTATTTATAGATATTGGAGCCAACTAGAGCAAGTTACCTCCAAGAATTTATCCATTGATGGAACATTTAAAAAGATGCCACTAATCACTCACAGTTTTAAAAAACAATGTCCTACCCTTCTTCAAGGTAAAGTTGTGTTTGAAAAACTTATTTGCTGACTCTTCTTTCTAGACTTAGGTCTAAACATTTCGCTTTGGGTCCTTACTTTCGGACTCAGACTTTTGTCCAAAGAAAAAACCGAACAAAGTAATATAACACTACTTTGCTCGGTTTAATTGGTTCTCACTATTCTTCGCCTGGATTATTTTTTTCAACATGATCTTTTAAATCTTCTACTGAATCGTCAAAGTATTCTTTGATATCTTCGTGTTCATCAGCCATGTTTGCTTTTGTCTCTGCAGTAACATCATCTGCTTGATCTTTGGCATCTTGTGCGATCGAGCTTCCTTGGTCGGCAGCTTCAGAAACTGTATCTTGTACCGCGTCTGAAGTGTCTTTTACATCAATGATAATATCTTCAGCCGTATCTTGTACTTCATCAGAAACATCTGACGCTGTCGCTTTAGCATCTTCTGCGATGTCACTAGCTAAATCACTATAGTCTTCTGCAGCATCTGACATTGTATCTTTAACATCTTCAGCTGTATCTTTAGTTTTGCTTTTCATTGAGTCAGCAAGATCACTTGCTTGTTTGCTAAGATCATCAGCCTTCTCTTTAGCTAAATCTGTTAAATCACTGCCCTTGTCTTTTGCAATATCAGTATAATCTGAAGCAGCATCTAGTGCATGGTCCACTTGTTTCGCCAATTTATCGCGTAGTTCTTTCCCAGATTCTGGCGCCAGTAGCAAAGCTGTTACTGCAGCTGCTGTACCACCAATCATAGCGCCTAATATAAATCCATCTTTTTTTCCCATAAGGATCCCTCCAATTATTCTTCTTTATTACGTTGTTTAAAAAACTTCATTGCAGTTTGTCCTACTTTTCCAGCAACTGTCGCTTGTGCTGTTGTTTTTCCTAAATCACCAATTCTTGAGACAAGATTTTTTCCAGAAGCATTCAGCTCTGAAATACTGCTACTTAAATCAGCAATCGCAGTAAATAATGGATCGATCGTAGCAACTTTTTTATTTACATCTGAAAATAGTTCGTTGCTTTTTGTAAGTAGCCCTTCCACTTCTCGTGAAAGTAAATCTACATCTTTTGTTACTACTTCTATTGTATTGTTCGCTTCTGTTACTGTTTTTTCAACGGAAGCTACCGTCTTTTCCACTTTCAGCAATAATTTTACCAGAAAGATAACTAGCACTGCAAATGCAATAGCGGCAATTAAACCAGCAATACCTCCAGCAGTCATACCAAAACCCCTTTCGTATTCTTTAATATATATAAGCATATCATTTTCAAAATTTTAAAACAAATAATAATCGTTCTAAATGCTGATTTTTTATCATAATATAAGCTAAATTTAAGGCAACCCTTTTTTTAATGGATAAAGTTCATTGTTTTTTAATATACGCATAGTAAAAAAGATCAATCCTGCAGTCATTAGATATAATGAACCATATAAAACAACATAGTTACTTAAAAAGCCTACTTGCACCATGGCGCCGGGTAAATCAATGAGTGCGTGGATTGTAATACTTAATGGAAAAAGCCAAAGCTGTTTTGTCTTATTCACTGCAACCCACACCAGTACCGACAGACAGATTTGTACTAATAATACTGGAAAACGTTCGATTACAACATAAAATATCTCCCCAGCAGAAGTATTTTGTAAAGCTTGTATAATACTTGGTGATAATTCTTGGGCGAGTTGACCATTGGGGTTACGTAGTAAAATACTGATAACCAAATTTCCAAGTAAAGATCCGCCACCAATAATCAGCATTTCAATACCCCCATGTCCTAGCCCATAGGCCAGACTAGTGCCAAAATTTGCATAACCTTGTTTTAAAAGCTTAAAAGCGATAAACCTTGCTAGCTCTTCAAAAATTCCTGCAGCAAATATCCCATAAAGGATATAAAGCAAAGGATGAGTATTCATTAAAGAAATTTGTCCTTGGGCATTTGGTTGTAAAACAATGCTATGCAACCCTTGTTCTAAGACCAAAGAAAAAATGATAAAAAAAGCAATTCCCACAAGCAGTGGTATAACTTGTATACTGGCTTTTCGTCTTAAAATGAAGAAGGTAGCTAAAAGTAAGGCAATTAAGATAAAAAGCGCCAATGCGTTTACAATAATTGTACTATCGGGAACCATTACTAACCTCCATTTTAGAAAAATAAGAATAGCAAAAAGCTATTCTTATTTTTCTTTTGTATCCGTTTTTCTAGTTTTCGTTTCAGTCAATTGTCTTTTTTTACTTAATTCATTCCCCAATTTAATAATATAATCCGTCAAATCATCTTTGATTTGCGGATGAGCAAGTCCATACTCAATACTTGTTTGCATAAAACCGAATTTATCCCCTACATCAAATCGCTTACCTCTAAATTCACGCGCAAATACACGCTGTGTTTTATTTAAAATATCAATAGCATCCGTCAATTGAATCTCATCACCGGCACCTGGCGCTAAATTTTCCAAAATGGAAAAAATCTCTGGTGTCAATAGATAGCGACCAATAATCGCCAAATCACTCGGCGCTACTTCCGGTTCAGGTTTTTCCACAAAACTGTTTACATTATACAAGCCATCTTCTACTTGAGCATCTGGATTGATAATCCCATATTTAGATGTATCCTCATGAGGAACTTTCATTACAGCAATTGTAGAAGCATGTGTTTTTTCATAGTCTTCCATCAATTGCTTACTTAGTGGTACTCTTCCTTGCATTAGGTCATCGCCTAGCATCACAACAAATGGTTCGTTGCCCACAAAAGCTTTTGCCTGTAAAACAGCATGACCCAACCCTCTTGGATGAGATTGACGAATAAAATGGAGGTTAACATCCGTCGTTTCTTCAACTAATTGTAATAAGTCTGTTTTATTTTTTTCTTTTAAACTCATTTCCAACTCTAAATTAGCGTCAAAGTGATCTTCAATCGGTCGTTTAGCTTTACCTGTAACGATTAAAATATCTTCAATCCCTGAATTCAACGCTTCTTCCACAATAAATTGTATGGTTGGTTTATCAACGATAGGAAGCATCTCTTTAGCCATTGCCTTAGTCGCTGGCAAAAAGCGGGTACCTAAACCTGCTGCTGGGATCACTGCTTTTCTTACTTTCATGAAAGAAGTCTCCTTTTATCTTATTTCTTAAGAAAATTCATTTTCTACTTTACCATCACGCATCATAATTTCTTTGGCTGCTTGATCGATGTCTTTATCTTCATAAAGGACCCGATAAATCGTTTCAGTTATCGGCATTTCAACTTCTAATTTTTGCGCTAGTTCCATCGCTGCTTTTGTGGTAGAAACACCTTCTACAATCATGCCCATATTATCTAAAATATCTTGTAGCTTTTGTCCTTTTCCTAACATATTACCCGCGCGCCAGTTTCTTGAATGCACGCTTGTACAAGTAACAATCAGATCACCTACACCACTTAAACCGCTAAATGTTAGAGCTTCAGCCCCCATAGCCACACCTAAACGACTAATTTCGGCTAAGCCTCTTGTCATAATAGCCGCTTTTGCATTATCGCCAAAACCAAGACCTGCAATTGCACCTGAGCCAATAGCGATAATATTTTTTAAAGCAGCGCCCGTTTCAACACCGACAACATCATTATTGGTGTAAATACGTAAATAATGATTCATAAAAGTTTGTTGCACATATTTCGCCGCCTCATTGTCCGGACTTGCAGCAGTAATCGTGGTAATATCGTGAACAGCCACCTCTTCTGCATGACTGGGTCCGGATAATACAATCATTCCCTTTCTTTTTTCGGCAGGGATCTCTTCATTGATCACTTCAGAAATACGTTTATGACTTCCTTGTTCCAAACCTTTTGAAGCATGAATGATATAAGGATTATTTTCAACGAGTGTAGCTAATTGTTTAGCTACACTACGAATCGCTTTAGTAGGGACCACTAAAAGAATCGCATCCGCATCTTTTACTGCTATTTTTAAATCTTTTTGCCCTTTAACACTTTCTGGTATTTTTAAATCCGGTAAGTAGTGCCGGTTGGTATGATAAGTATTAATTTCGTCAATTTGAGCGGGATTATCTCCCCACAGATTCACCTCATGCCCATTTTCTGCTAGCACTTGTGCTAAAGCTGTTCCCCAAGATCCAGGGCCTAACACGGTAATTTTTTGTTTCAACGATGAAACCTCCTTTTATTTTCTTGCAGCTAACTGTTTTAGATTTTACCATAATTTATTTTTTAAAGCTTACTAAATAATATATTGATTTTTGCCTTCTGTTCGATCATAATCTTTTAATTGTTTCTTTTTCCTACGACGCCATACTAAAAGGAAGCAACTTCCTAAAAATAAGACGAGAGAAAGAAGTTGTGAGACACGAATAGAACCAAATAAATAGAGACTATCCGTACGCAATCCTTCGATGAAAAAGCGGCCAAAACTGTACCATATGACATAACTTAAAGCAACTTCCCCTTCTTTGAATAAGCCTTTTTTCTTACGTAATATGACTAATACTATAAAGCCCAAAACGCCCCACACAGACTCATATAAAAAGGTTGGCTGCCGATAAGCTCCTTCAATATACACATTATTAATAATAAAATCGGGAAGGTGTAGACCTTCTAAAAAGCTTCTTGTAGTGACTGGACCATAAGCTTCTTGATTCATAAAATTTCCCCAACGTCCGATAGCTTGCGCTAATAATACACTAGGTGCTGCAATGTCCAAAAAGGTCCAAGTGGGTATGAAGTTTCTTTGACAAAAGAAAAGCAGCCACAATCCTCCTGCAATTAATCCACCATATATCGCCAAACCCCCGGAACGAAGATTAAATATTTGAATAGGGTCATTCAAATAAGGACCGATATTAAATAAAACGTAATAAAGACGCGCACCGATAAAAGCAATCGGTATCCCCGCTAACATAAAATCGGTCACATCTTCTTCCCTTAGCCCGGCTCGCACAGCTTCTCTAGAACTTAACCACATAGCGATAACAAGGCCCGAAATAATAATGATCGCATACCAATAAATATCGACCCCGAAAATTTCAAATGCCGTTCGGCTGACTACTCCTGTCATTAACCTGCCTCTTTTCTATAAATCAGAATTTTCTTCAATCAAACGTGTCAATCGATCTTCAAAAGATTTTGTTGCATCATATCCCATCGTTTTTGCGCGGAAATTCATCGCGGCAACTTCAATAATAATCGAAAGGTTCCGTCCTGTTTTTACTGGTATTTTCACTTGCGGGATAGAGACATTGTTGAGCTCTACTGTTTCATCAGAAGAACCTAAACGATCGTATTTTTTGTCTTTTTCCCAACTTTCTAAATAAACGGCTAATTGAATTTGCATCTGTCCACGAACGGCACTTGCGCCAAATAAATGCATCACATCAATAATGCCGATCCCTCTAATTTCAATCAAATGTTCAAGAATTTGTGGCGGTTCTCCCATTAAAGTTAATTCATCTTGCTTATAAATATCTACTCGATCATCTGCAATTAAGCGATGTCCTCTTTTGATCAATTCAAGCGCTGTTTCACTTTTTCCTATACCACTGTCTCCTTGCAACAAGACACCCAAGCCATAAACGTCAACTAACACCCCGTGTACATTCTCTCTAACCGCTAAACGAGCATCTAAATAACTTGAAATTTGCCCTGACAAGCGTGAAGTAGTAATTTTAGAACGTAAAATAGGTAATTGATTTTCCGTACAAGTAGTAAGCATCTCTTCAGGTACTTCTAAACCTCTTGAAATAATAAAAGCTGGTGTGTCCTCTGCACATAAACGTCGCATAATGATCAAGCGTTCTTCAGGCATCATACGTCGTGAAAAAGTAATTTCTTTGCTACCAAAAAGTTGCAGGCGATCATGAGAATAATAATTAAAATACCCTGTTAGTTCAAGTCCAGGGCGAGAAACATCACCAGTAATAATTTCGCGCGACAAGGCTTGTTCATCGCCACTGACAACTTCTAAGTCCAAAGCTTGAGCTAAATCACCTACTTTGATAGTTTCCACCATTTTGTTCCCTCTTTTCTAACCTTATTTTCTTTTCTATTCTATCATTGAAAACAAAAAGATACTAGAAAAGAAAAAATTTCTAGTATCTTACTGTTCATTGATTAGACGAATGAAATATTTTTACTTACTAACAAAACTTCCCCTACTTGATTCATCGTCACTAACTATTTATTCTTCGCCTTCTTCTAGATAAGAAGTATCTCCAATACTTTCTACTTCCATATCTCCGTTTTGATAATGAATTTTAGTCACACTGGCATTTTCTAAAGAATCCCCCTCATATTTATCAGTCATATCCGCTAACATCACATTGATAGACATGCCGTGACTTACAACTAAAACATTACCACCACCTTCTTCATTTTGTTTTTCAGCAATTTTTTCAATAGCATCTGTCATTCGCTCTTGTACTTTATCGGCACCTTCAGCATAACCGGATTGATCTGCATAATAGTGAGCGTTAGCTAACCAAGTCCACTCGTCTTCATCTGTCTTTCGTTTGTCGTCTTCGTATTCATCATAAGAGTCATAACCTGCTTCTTTTGCTTGCTCTTCATCAATAGTGTCTAATGATTCCCCTTCAAATTGCCCAGAGCCAGCTTCACGTAGGCCCTTCATTTCATGGACTGCTTCATTGTCTTGCCCTAAACCGTCTAAAACAGCTTCAGCTGTATCTATTGAACGTTTCATATCACTGGAATGAACTACATCGTTACTAAAGCAACGAGTTTCTAGGAACACCTATGACTTGATTTGTTTATTTCAAAACAAAACAGCGGTCTAAGCTATTTGACTAAGGCTTGTTCCAAGCCAATATTTCTTATATTTTGCGCTGCGTTAATATCTCTATCATGATTTGTATGACAGGATGGACAAGTCCAATGTCGAATAGCCAAGGCCTTCTTGCCACTATCATAGCCACAGTTTGAACAATATTGCGACGTTTTATACGGATTCACACAGCGAAGTTGTTTACCGTATATCCTACATTTATATGTTAATATCGTTTTAAAGAGGTGCCATGACTGCGACGCAATACTTCGTGCCAACTTATGATTCTTTAACATGTTTGATGTTTTCAAATCTTCAATCACGATGTCATCATAGTTTTCAACTAAATCTGTTGTGATTTTATGGATATCATTCTTACGTGTGTTAGTGATTTTTTCATGGATTCGTGCCACATGTTGGCGTGATTTTTGATAGTTTTTGGCATCTTTTAAGTCAATGCCTGCAGCTTTGGCTTTCAATCGTCGTCTCGCCATGCGTTTTTCCCAATAATGAAGTTGACGTTGATATTTTAAGTGTAATTTTTGCGAAGGGTATTTGTGTCCGTCAGACGTAATCGCAAAATCTGAGACACCTAAGTCAATGCCTACGCTTTTCCCTGTTTTAGTTAGTGCTTGATTTTCGCTCGTAACCAAAACAGAAATAGTGTATTTCCCGCTAGGTCGTTGTTTCACCGTCACAGATTGGATCCGTTCATTTTCAATATGCTGCACACTGGGTTTACACTTCACCCAACCTAATTTAGGCAATTTGATATATCTCTGATTGTAATTCAATCGAATATTCTGCCCTCGAATCGTGCTTAAATAAGACTGTTGATGTTGCTTTCTTGATTTGAATTTAGGATAACGACAAAATCCTTTAAAGAAACGTTCGAAGGTTTCAGATAAGGTTTTGACTGAACATTGAATCGCTACACTATCAACGTCTTTAAGCCAAGTGTGTTCACGTTTTAACTGAGGAATCAGTGAGGATAATGTGCAATAAGAAAGCATTTTTAAGGCTTTATTATTTTGATAACGTTCGTTTAACATCCCTAACATTTGATTCCAAATAAATCTTGTATGGCCAAAAGTCATTTGTATGATATCAGCTTGTTGTTGATTGGGATAAATCTTACATTCAATTCCTTTATACATCTACGTTCACCTCCTTCATCTTATATTAATAATAACATATATTATTAAAGCGTTCACATATATTAGTAATATAAGCCGTTAAGAAGCTTACACATATTAGTAAAAACAAGAAAGAATGTCTATGATTTTCATTTTCACTTAGTATGAATAACGAAATATCGAGCATCGATATTTGATAATGAAACAAATATGCCAAGATGTAACGACGAATCAAGATATTACAATTCAAGAAGTAGAAATGAACTTACTTGAAAAAAGATACAAAGTCAACATTGCTGGGTATAAAAAAACTTCAAACTGTAGAGATTTTTCTCCACAATTTGAAGGTTTTTGTTATCAAATAGATACTTTGGAAGTTAAATTTTTATTGGCTGTAGCCAGCATTAAACGAATACGGTTTAATTGATTAACCATTGAAACGCCTGGATCATAATCGATGGCCGTAATATTGGCTTTTGGATATTGCTGACGTAACTCTTTAAAAACACTTTTACCGACCACATGGTTAGGTAAACAGCCAAATGGCTGCATACAGATAATATTGTTCACATCTGTTTTTAGTAATTCAATCATTTCGCCTGTCAAAAACCAACCTTCTCCGGTTTGATTACCAATTGATAAAATTTTGCTGGCACTTTCAGCAAGTTCTGCTATAGGCGTTAATCCTGTAAAACGATTGGAATGGCGTAAGGCTTTATCCATAGGCTTTTGGATTTTTTCAATTACTTTGATCGCAAATTCCGCCAGATATTTACTTTTCTTAGCCCCGCCTAAGTTTTCATATTTCCAAGTTTGATTATATAAGGAATAGTTCATAAATCCAACGATATCTGGAACAACCACTTCTGCCCCTTCTTTTTCCAATAGATGAACGATATCATTATTAGCCGTTTGCGAGTACTTCACTAAAATTTCACCCACAACACCTACCTTTGGTTTAATTTCATCTGTGATAGGAATCTTATCGAAGTCTGCAATAATAGCTTTCATATTGTGATTGAACTGTGCAAATGAACCGTTTCCTACATTTTTTTCGACTTTTTTCAGCCAAGTTTGATGCAGACGGTCAACAGCACCCTTTTCTAGTTCATAAGGTCTTGTACGATAAACGACTCGTTCAAATAAATCCCCATACATAAAAGCAACAGCTGCTCGTTTCATTAAAGGTAAGCTTAATTTAAAACCAGGATTACTTTCCACACCTTGATTTCCCATAGAAACAGAAACAACAGGTATATAGGAAAAACCGGCATCTTTTAAGGCTTTTCTTAAAAGCGGAATATAATTTGTAGCTCGACACCCTCCACCAGTTTGTGACATCATTACACTAGTATTATTTAAATCGTATTTACCGCTTTTTAACGCCTCAACCAATTGACCAATGGAAATAATCGCTGGATAACAAGCATCATTGTTTACATATTGTAATCCTACATCGATGGCTTTTCTGTCTTGTGCTGGCAGACAAACAACATTATAACCAGAAGCCTGCAGTGCGACATCTACCAAACCTTCTTGATGAATGGGGCTTAACATCGGTAAAAGCAAAGTATGACGTTTTTTCATCTCTTTTGTAAAAACAATCTTTTCGGGTTCTTCAAATCTTTTTTCTGCCACAAAATGATTTTTCTCGCGCTCATTAACAGCAGCTTTTAATGAACGTAAACGAATTCGGATCGCTCCTAAATTAGATCCTTCGTCAATTTTTAATACGGTATGAATTCTTCCATATTGTCTTAGAATTTCTTCTACTTGATCAGTGGTCACTGCATCCAATCCACATCCAAAGGAATTTAATTGTACTAATTCTAAATTTTGTGTTTTTGCGACTAAACGAGCAGCTGCATATAATCGTGAGTGATACACCCACTGATTAACCACTCGAAGATTTCCCACATCACTTAAATGGGAAATGCTATCTTCTGTCAGCACATGAAAACCTTCTTGTGTAACCAGCTCTGAAATCCCATGATTAACTTCCGGATCTAAATGATAAGGTCGTCCGGCTAAAACTATCCCACGCGCATTTTTTCGCATCAACATTTCCAATGTTTCTTCACCTTTTTGCTGAAGATCTTGCTTGAAATTATCTAATTCTTCATAACCATGTCGCAATGCTTGCGCAATTTCTTCTCTTGGAATCTTCAGATCGTTAAATGTAGCAGTTAATGATTCAACCATAGTTGTTTCGTTGGCTAAATTTAAATAAGGATGATAGTAAATCACTTTTCCTGCTCGAATGTCATCGACATTATTTTTGATAACATCAGGATAACTCTGAACAATCGGACAGTTAAAATGATTATCCGCTTTTTGATCTTCCGCTCGTTCAAAAATGACTCCCGGATAAAAAATTCGTGGAATTCCTTTATCAATCAATTTTTGAATATGACCATGTGCCATTTTTGCGGGATAACAAACCGTATCACTTGGAATTGTCTCGATACCTTTTTCAAACAACTCCTTATTGGAAGGAGGAGATAGTTTTACTCTAAAACCTAAATCAGTAAAAAATGTATGCCATAATGGATAATTTTCATACATATTCAAAACACGAGGAATGCCTATTTCTCCTCGGAAAGCTTCTTTTTTTCTTAGCGGACGATATTTGAACAGACGTTTATATTTATCATTGACCAAGTTTACTTTGCGATCTTCTTTTTTTATTTTTATTCTTGCACCACGTTCACAACGGTTGCCAGTAATAAATTGCCTGCCATCAGAAAATAAGGTAACAGTCAGCATACAGTTATTTTCACACAAACCACAAGGAGTAAATTCTTTTTCAGCATGAAAATTTTGCAATTCATCTAAAGAAAGCAGGCTACTTTTTGTGCCTTTTTGATAATCATCCGCCGCGATTAAAGCGGCACCATAGGCTCCCATTAAACCCGCAACTGAGGGGCAAACTACCTGGCGGCCTGTCACTAGTTCAAATGCGCGTAAAATCGCTTGATTATAAAACGTGCCCCCCTGGCAAACAATTTTTTCACCTAACGCTTCTGGCCGACGTGCTTTGATAACCTTGTATATAGCGTTTTTTATCACGGAATAGGATAAACCAGCGGAAATATCAGCAACGGTAGCGCCTTCTTTTTGTACTTGTTTTACTTTTGAATTCATAAATACTGTACATCTTGAGCCTAAATCAACCGGCGCCTTTGCGCTTAGGGCTTTTTTCGCAAAATCTTCAACGCCATATTTTAAGGACTTAGCAAATGTTTCAATAAAAGACCCACAGCCTGAAGAACAAGCTTCATTTAGCTGAATAGAAGAAAGCGCGCCGTCTTTTATCGTCATCGCCTTCATATCTTGCCCACCGATATCCAAAATAAAATCAACACCTGGGTAAAAGAAATCAGCAGCTTTGTAGTGAGCCATTGTTTCCACTTCACCAATATCAATTTTTAAAGCATTTTTAATAAGCTTTTCCCCATAGCCTGTCACACATGCTTTAGCGATAAAAACATCTGCTGGCATATTTTGATAAAGCTTGGTTAACACATCGATGGTCTTTTGTAGTGGTTCGCCTTCGTTATTGCCATAAAAGGAGTATAAAATACTTCCTTTACCATCGATTAAAACAATTTTAGTGGTGGTCGAACCTGCATCAATGCCTAAAAAAGCATTCCCGCTAAATTCTGTTAAACTGGACTCCTTCACTGTTGCCTTTTGATGACGCTGCTGAAATTCACTTAACTCTTTTTCTGTGGCAAATAAAGGAGGTAAAGTTTCTGTGGGAATCAATTGTTGTCCATTTCCGTTTATTAAACAATCCAGCAATTGATCAATCGACGTCATTTTGTTTGTTTCTGAATAAAATGCAGCGCCCATTGCTACATAAAGTTGCGGGTTTTGCGGAAAAATAACATCTTCTTCTGCGATTTCTAAGGTTTCAATAAAACGTTGACGTAGTTCCGACATAAAATAAAGAGGACCGCCTAAAAAAGCGATTTTTCCTCTGATTTTACGCCCCGAAGCTAAACCTGCGATTGTTTGATTGACCACCGCCTGAAAAATACTTGCAGCAATATCTTCTTTATCAGCACCGTCATTGAGTAATGGTTGAACATCTGTTTTGGCAAAAACACCACAACGAGAAGCAATCGGATAAATCTGTTGATGGCTTTTAGCCAACTCATTAACGCCATTAGCATCTGTTTCTAACAAAGAAGCCATCTGATCGATAAAAGCGCCTGTTCCACCTGCACAACTGCCATTCATACGTTGTTCTAAAGATCTCTCAAAAAAAGTGATTTTGGCATCTTCGCCTCCTAATTCAATCGCAACATCTGTTTTAGGAATCACTTCTTCAACAGTTTTTGTACAAGCGATAACTTCTTGGATAAAAGGAATTTTCATCACTTCTGCTAGAGACATTCCTCCAGAACCAGTAATGGATATTGTTAGCGCTTTTTTACCAATAACTTCTTTGGCTTGTCTTAAAATCTTTTCGGTTGCTTTTTTTACATCCGAATAATGACGCTTATACTTAGAAAAGATGGCGTTTTGTTTTTGATCTATTATAACAAGCTTTATAGTTGTAGATCCTACATCAATCCCTGCCCGTAAAACCACTTAATTCCCTTCCCTCTTATCAAACACTTTGTTTAATAACTAACAAGAAGTCTGATATAATCTTTGTGTATAGTTTAAAATGCTTTCTTTTTGTTTGCAACAAACAATCTTGTAACATTTGTGATATAAACAACAAAGATGAGATATCCGTTGAATAAGTGAGGGATTTTTTATGAAAAGTAAGACCGATCTTCGCGTGATTCGCACTCGAAAAATGATTTTAGAGGCTTTTATGAAACTGGTTAGTGAAAAAGGCTACAATAATGTAACGATTCAAAATATCGCAGAAGAAGCGATGATTAACAGAGCAACTTTTTACGCTCACTTCAAAGATAAAGAAGATCTATATGAGTCAATTTTTGACCAATCTTTGAATGCGTTAACACCTCTTCTAGATCCTGTTCAAGTGCTGCAAGATAATAAAATACAACTTAAAAAAATTAAGCAAATCTTAACACAGCTGCACGATGTCATTTATGATAATCGAGATTTTTTTGCAATCCTTTTAAGCGGTAATTCATTAGAAACTTTCCGTAAGAAACTTGCAAGTATTACTTATGAAAAATATATTGATATTTTTGCTTGCTTACGTATTACTGAAAATGATGTCGAGATCCCTATCAGTTTTATTATTGAATTTATGTCTTCCATTTATATTAGTACGCTTCATTGGTGGATACAAAATGATAACGCGATGACTTCAGAAGAACTAGCTAGCTTAGTGATTAAACTAATCGGTAACGGTCATTTGACGGTAATGGGAATTGAAGTTGAGAAATAATTTTTGCATGCACATTTAAAACATTTTTCAATAGTGCTTTGTCCTTCTTCATGCTAAAATAAGGTAAGCCATACTGCGGCTTATCATTACTATATATGCAAAAGTAGGAGTATATTATGAAAAAAATTTTAGTTGTGGATGATGAACCTTCTATTGTTACTCTATTGACTTTTAACCTAGAAAAAGCAGGATATCAAGTCACCAGTGCTGAAGATGGCAAGAAAGCTTATGAATTAGCAACGAATCAAACGTTCGATTTTATTATTTTAGATATCATGCTTCCTTTTATCGACGGTATCGATTTGACGCAAAAATTAAGACAAGAAAAAATTGATACCCCTATTTTAATTTTAACGGCAAAAGATGAATCAATTGATCGAATTTTAGGTCTAGAAATTGGCGCAGATGATTATTTAACCAAGCCTTTTAGCCCTAGAGAAGTTATAGCACGCATCAAAGCAATCTCTCGTCGACTAGAAGTACGACAAACAACAAGTAATGACGAAGGACCTTCCGAGATTTTACGAGCCGGAAATATTGTTTGTAACATGGATGATTATCGAGTAACGGTAAGTGAGGAAACCATCGAATTAACGCCCAAAGAATTTGAACTGCTTGTATACTTTATGAAAAGAAAGGGACGTGTCATTTCTCGTGATATGCTACTTGATTGTATTTGGCATTTTGATTTTGATGGTCAAAATCGAATTGTTGATGTTCATATCGGTCATTTAAGAGAAAAAATTGAAAAAGATCCTAAACAACCTAAGCACATTCAGACTGTCCGAGGTTTTGGCTATAAGTTTTCGGAGTAAGACGCTATGATAAAAAATAAAGGTAAATATATTACATGGCTAATTGCTTTATTCTTTCTATTTTTTGCTAGTTGGCAACTTATCAGTAATTTTTATGATCAACAAGTTTTAAGCCAACACGAAGATTTTTTACAGCAGAAAACTTCTTCTTTTATTCGTTTAACCAAGAATGAAAATGAAGATTTTACTCAAACGGCTTTGGATTATGTAAAAGATTCAGATGAAAGAATTACTCAACTAACAAAAACGGGAGAAATTATTTTTGACACCTTTGATACTGAACTTTCTGGCAGTCGTTCTAGACGGCCTGAAGTAAAAGCTGTATTAGAAGGAAATGTTTCAGGACAATCGGTACGCAGGAGTTCAACATTAGAACAAGAAGTCTTATATATAGCTATTCCCGTAAAAGAAAACGGAGAAATCACGCAAATTATCCGTATGGCAGAGCCTACTAAAAATTTTTTGCCTGCAGCAAACCAAATGAAACAAGCTATTTTCTGGGTTAACTTTGTTTTTTGGCTCATACTAACCCTGATTATTCTAAGTATTTTACGTAGACAAAATCGTCCTGTAGAAACCATATTGCCTGTGATTAAACAGATGATTAAAGAACCTGAACAGCAAAAAAAGATTTTACAAAATTCTCCTGGCTGGCAAGAGCTTTACCAGAGTATTAATACTTTGAGTAAGCAAATGAGCGATACTTATTATGCTTTTACTACTTCTGAAAGACAATTTTATACCTTATTGAATGACTTGATTGTAGGTGTATTTATTATTGATGAAACAGGAAATGTTATATTTATTAATGAAACACTAGCGCAACAACTAAATATTAATGCCCAAAAAATCAATCAGCCCTTTACTGCTGTGATTACAGATCCGCAATTTATCCAAATAATTTATCAGACCCATGATGCAAAGCTGATAAACAAGAAAATACGGACGACGGATACAAAGTATTTATTGGATGTAACGATCCGGTTATTCCAAGATACTGGTTACATTTTTGGTATCTCCTACGATATGACTCGTATTTCTGAGTTAGAAAAACTTCAGAATGACTTTATTGGCAATGTTTCTCATGAGCTTAAAACACCAGTCACTTCTCTGATTGGTTTTACTGAAACCTTGCTTGACGGTGCAAAGGATGATCCTGAAGTGCTTAAATCATTTTTAGAAATTATGCAAAAAGATGCTTATCGCCTGCAAGATTTAGTCCAAGAAATCATAGAATCATCAAAAAGCACTGATACAAACGATGTCATCACCCCAATAAATCTAACAAATCTCCTTGAAAAGATTGTTGATGATTATCGTATAATCATTCAAGAAAAAAATATACAAGTGACAATCGATGGACCTAAAGATCTCACGTTCAATAGCAAAATTGAGTTATTTACAGCTATCTGTAAAAATTTAATTGAAAATGCAGTTCATTATACTTCATCTAAAGGTAAAATTAACATTCGTTTTTATAAAGAAGCTAACGAACTCATTCTTTTGGTGGAAGATACTGGCATTGGTATTAGTCAACAAGAACAAGAGCGTATCTTTGAACGGTTTTACCGCATAGATAAAGCACGTGCTCGTAATTCTGGCGGCAATGGTTTAGGATTAGCTATTGTAAAAGACTATAGTAAAATTTTGGGCGGTCAGGTAAAAATAGATAGTTATCCAGACCTAGGGTCCACATTTACCGTTCGCCTGCCCTTTTTATAACTTGCAAAAAACAAGCAGTATATTTGGCTGCTTGTTTTTTTACTTCTATTTTATTTCTGTTACTTCTCCTTGCGCGTCACGCTCTACTTGCATCTCTGTAATTGGTAGATAACCTAATTGTTTGACAGGACCATTTTGAATACCATCTGAAACCATGTAGTCAAGAAACTTTTCTACCTCTGGATCTGGTTTTCCTTGCGTATACATATGCTCATAAGACCAAATTTCCCAATTGTTCGTTTTTATAGCATCCTCTGTAGGTTTTACACCGTCAATAGCTAATTCCTGTAAGGAATCATCAAGATACGATAAAGCCAAGTAACTAATTGCCCCTGGTGTTTCACCAACAATCTTTTTTACAGTTCCTGAAGAATCCTGTTCTTGTGCTTGAACCGTTTCAGCACCATCTAATGCCCATTTCTCAAATGTATCTCGCGTGCCGCTTCCTGAAGCGCGGTTGACTACTGAAATCTCCTGATCATTTCCCCCTACTTCTTTCCAGTTTGTAATTTCCCCTGTAAAAATATCAATCAGTTCTTCTTTGGATAGTTCTTTCACTCCTGCATCTTTATTGACAACAGGCGCCATACCTACCACAGCCACTTTATGGTCTACTAATTTATCCGCGTCAACACCTTCTTTTTCTTCAGCAAATACATCAGAATTACCAATTGTAACTGCGCCGCTTTCTACTTGACTTAGTCCAGTACCACTTCCACCACCTTGAACAGAAATATTATAATCAGGATTTTCCTGTATAAATTCTTCTTGCCCTGCATCTACCAATGGTTGTAAAGCAGTGGAACCAACAGCAACAATTTTATGTCCCTGTGAAGAATCACCCGTTTGATTAGCACCAGCGCCATTTTCCGCATTTCCTCCAGCACAACCTGCTAATAAAATCCCAGCTACTAAAAACATACTGGTTAATTTTTTCATGAATATTGTTCCCCTCTCTTCTATAAAAAATTAAGCTCAAATTGTCATTCTTTCCTTTGACAACTTAAGCTTAACAAGCGAATGTAAATCACAGATAAATTTTATGTAAAGCTTTGGACAATCTATGTAAAGTTTATATGAACTCTGTTTTTAAAAGACCGTCGTTACAAAAAAGAACATAATTTTATAATCCCTAGAGCACTTCTTTAGCGATCTTTCTCTAGTTTTTACTTCCATCATCATTTAAAAATAACCGCTTATTTGAAAATATCCAAATAAACGGTTATTTCTATTTTACATATTTACGCATATTATGATCGGTCACAATTAAATTGACCACCGACATAATCACTGCAACTAATAAAGAAGCACCAAATGATGAAAAACCGAAATTATCGGGTCCAACTAAACTTGATGTCATTTGCAGCATCACAGCATTAATCAAAAAACTGAAAAGCCCCATCGTTAAAATCGTTAGCGGAAGAGATAAGAGTGTCAAAATGGGTTTGATCAACAGATTTAAAATTGACAAAACAAAGCTTGCTAGAAGTGCTGTCAAAAGACTCTGAACATGAACCATTTGTGGCAGCAATACCGATAAGCTGATAAAAGTCAGCATATTTACGATAAGTCGCTCAAAATAGCTCACTAAAAATCACTCCAGTCGTCTTCATCTACTTTCTCTGCTTCTTTACGTTGTCTTTGTTGACTTCCAGAATTTTTATGATAATAGCCGCCACGTTTTGAATGATCTCCCGGAATAATCAGGGCCATTACAATGTATAAGAACACGGGGGCACCAATTCCTGTTAACGTAATAAAAACATAAATAATACGAACAATCGTTGGATCGATAGTAAAATATTCTGCTATTCCTGCTAGTGTACCTGTTAGTACTACATTATTTCTTGACTTTGTTAATTTCTTTTTCACGCCAGTCACCACCTTCAAATAAATATCCTTCACTCTATTTTACACTTATTTCCCAGAATCTTTCAAATAAATATTTCCAGTAGTCGTAGTTAAATCAACTTGCGCTGTAGGATCTTTTCTACGACGGAAATGGAGCAATTGATTCGTTCGTTCATCTTTTTGTCGTACGATTTCGTAATCTGATAAACGACTATTGATGGATCCTAGGTTGGTTTTAGCTTTCGCTTCTAAACCTAATTGTGCTGGAAAAGCTACTTTGATATTTCCGTTAATTGAATTTGCATCTAAACGATTTACTTTATCTTCATTCAAGGTTAAACGAATATCACCATTCACAATAGAAACACCAATATTTTGCGGACTAGCATTCATTGTTACATTTCCATTGACGGTTTCAATGACCGAATCGATAATTTCGCCGTCGGCTACATTAATCGCGCCATGCACACCTTCAATTTCCAACATAGATGCGTTGATAGAAGCAATATCGATTTGACCATTCGTTGTTTTTAGATAAATATCTTTTACATCTAATTCATTAATATTGATCGCACCATTTAACGACTTGATTGAAACATGGTCATAAGTTCGTTTTGGTAAATTAAAGACTAGATCACAACGAATGCGTTTATTCGGTACTTGGAATGATAGGCGTTCTCCATCTTCTACAATCTGACTACGTTGTTCAAATGCTTCTTCTGGGGTAGCAGCATCCATTTTTCCATATAATTTGATCTTAGCATCAATTCTAATATCATCTTCATCCCACATATTAAATGTCATACTTCCATTAGCAACCTTAATATCTAAAATACTTGCCTCAGATTGTGGAAATTCAAAAGTTTTTTCAAATTTCGTCGTAGAAACACCTGGTACATGAAGATTGATATCTTTCCATTCAACATTTTCGTTGACTGTTTCGGATACATTATCAAAGGTTTTCTTTAGAAAATCTCCTAGCTGGTTACCAGCTTCAGTCATTTTCCCGCCGAATTGATTCCATGTTTCACCGGCTTGTTCTTTCCAATCATCCGGTATATCCATTTTTTCATTCCATTTTTCTTTCTTTTGCTGCCATTGATCTTTTCGGATCGTTTTTAATTTTTCTTCTAAATGACTACGCTCTTCATTTAGTTCATCTAAAGAAGCTTGCAGGTCATCAATTTCTTCTTTTAATTCTTCTCGTCTAGTTTGTTCTTGTTCGTCTAACTCATCTAGCTCTTCTTTTGTATCGATTTGCATCGATTCTTCTCTTTTTTCTGCAATTTCTTCTTTTACACCTTTGATTTCGGCGTTTACTTCATCCAATTCGGCAGACGCTTTATTTGCTCTAGTTGCTAATTCATCTAACATTTCTTCTAGGCGTTTTTTATCTGCCGCGCTTTTGTCTTTCGTTGCTTGTTCAAATGAGGCATCAGCATCTGTCTGTTGTTCTGCTTGCTTTTGTGCATTTAATCTATCATCGTCTTTTTGAATTTGTGCTTCGTCTTTTTCCTTAGCCATTTCTTCTAACAGATCCAAGGCTTCTTCCGTGGAAAGTACACCTTTTTTCACTAAGTCCATAATTCGTTCTCTTTCAGTCATGGAAAATTGCCTCCTTCAAAAGTTTTTCCTTACAATATTATTATGCCTTTTTTTATCTGAATTATCATAGGTCTTAAGTACCAAATTTTTTATTTTATAAAAGGACGCCGATCCTTTAACAGAATCGACGCCTTTTTATGGTTCATCAATTTGACAATTTGAATTTAACTCCGTAATTTTTCCAGTCGCTAAATAAACAATCCATTCACAGATATTTGTCACGTAATCACCTATACGTTCCAAATATTGCGCAACATTTAGATAATCAGTTCCACTAACAACTGTTTCCGGTCGCTCTTGCATGGTTTTAATGGTACTAGAATAAATCTCATGATAATATTGATTGATTTGCTTATCCATTTTGGCGATCATTTTAGCATCTTTTTGATCCGTTTTAACATAAGCAATCAAAACATTGTCTACCATTTTTTTGATATAATCTGACATATCAGAAATGATTTTTTCAATTTCGGAAATACGTGTTGTTCCTTTAACGCGAATCGTGGATTTAGCAATAGAAACCGCATGATCCCCCATTCGTTCTAAATCAGAGCTGGCTTTCATCACCGTAATAATGGTACGCAAATCAATCGTAACAGGTTGCTGTAGTGCGATCATTTCAAAGCTTTTTTTCTCCAACTTTACTTCATGTTCATTCACATGCTCATCATTATCGATAACTTCTTTTGCCAAGTTTTTATCATGTGTGATATAAGAAGTAACAGATTTAGAGACAGCATCGCTAACCAGCATCCCCATCTCATAAAATTGATTATGCAAATTCAATAAATCTTCTTCAAACTGGGAACGTAACATAATGTTTTCACCCTTTCATCCTCTATTATATGAAATTTTAGCCAAATCTACCAGAAATATAATCATCTGTTTGTTTTTCTTGTGGATTTAAAAAGATATTTCTTGTTTTATTAAATTCAATCAAATCACCATTTAAGAAAAAGGCAGTTTTATCTGAAATCCTAGAAGCCTGAGACATATTATGCGTAACAATGACCATCGTGTACTTTTCTTTTAACTCCAATAAGGTATTTTCAATTTTACCAGAAGATACTGGATCTAAAGCACTTGTAGGTTCATCTAATAAAATAATATCAGGATCTACTGCCAAAACACGAGCGATACAAACACGTTGTTGTTGGCCACCCGATAGTGCAAGAGCATTTTCATGTAATTTATCTTTAACATCATCCCAGACAGAAGCAGCCTTTAAGCTTTCTTCAACAATCCGATCTAATTCGTCTTTTTCCTTTATCCCCTTTAATTTTAAACCATAGGTGATATTTTCATAGACAGAAAAAGGAAAAGGATTGGGTTGTTGAAAAACCATACCAATTTCTTTTCTCAATTCCACCGTATCTGTTTTAGGGCCAAAAATATCTTGTCCTTTATAAAGCACACTGCCGGTTGTTGTCACATTGGGGATTAAATCATTCATACGATTTAAACAACGTAAAAAGGTAGATTTTCCACAACCAGAGGGACCGATTAAAGCAGTAATTTCACCTTTATTCAAAACAAGGTTGATACCCTTTAACGCCTCATTTTGTCCGTAGTATAAATGGAGATTTTCTGTGGTTATAATTGTTTCTGCCATTTGTCTATATCCTTTCTTCTTAGCTAACCAAAATGTCCGGAAACGTAGTCTTCAGTCGCTTTTATTTTCGGTCGGGTAAAGACTTTACGCGTTACATCATACTCTAAGACATTTCCTAAATAAAAGAAAGCTGTATAATCACTAATACGAGCAGCTTGTTGCATGTTATGCGTTACAATAATAATAGAGTAATTTTCTTTCAGTTGAATGAGCGTTTCTTCCACTGTTCCGGCTGATATAGGATCTAGAGCACTTGCTGGCTCATCTAGAAGAAGAACATCAGGCTTCATAGCGATCGCTCTAGCAATACATAGACGTTGCTGTTGGCCCCCAGACAATGCCAATGCACTCTTGTGTAAGGAATCTTTGACTTGATCCCACAAAGCCGCCTGTTTTAAGCTAGTTTCAACAATTTCATCTAGTTTTTTCTTATCTTTTTCACCATGACGTTCAAGCGCGAAAGTAATATTTTCATAAATAGATTTACTAAAAGGATTAGGTTGTTGGAAAACCATACCGATTCGTTTGCGCATTTCAAAAACATCAACTTCTTTTGAATTCAAATCGACGTCTTTGTACATAATATTCCCCGTTACTTTTGTATTAGGGATCTCGTCGTTCATACGATTGAGTGAACGAAGATAAGTCGATTTTCCGCAACCAGATGGACCAATTAAAGCAGTGATTTTATTTTTTTCAAATGCAAGATCAATGCCTTTAATCGCTTCATTATTTCCATACCAGACATGTAAGTCCTCTGTATTCAAAATGACATCTTGATCTTTCATTTGAATAATATTTCTATCTTGTAAATTATACTCTTCCATAATGATTTAAACTCCCTTAGTTAAAGGCTAATAAATAGTAGACAATCAAGCAGATGTGATCTTTTTATATAATTTCTTTCCCACAGCGCGTGCACTAAAATTAAATAGTAATACTGCAAGGATTAAAACGGCTGAAGCACCTGCAGAAACTGCATCTCCATCAGGCATAGTTCCTTCCGAATTTATTTTCCAAATGTGTACAGCTAATGTTTCCGCTTGACGGAATAAACCAATTGGGCTTGAAACACTCAGTGGATTCCAATTGGTAAAATCCAAAGCAGGCGCACTTTGTCCCGCTGTATAAATTAAAGCCGCTGCTTCTCCAAAAATACGACCAGAACTTATGATGACACCACTCAAAATACCTGGTGTCGCTGCTGGCAAGATCACATGCAGCACGGTTTCCCAACGAGAAAGTCCTAAAGCTAAACCGGCTTCTCTTTGTGTATGATGGATAGCGTTCAAGGATTCTTCAATATTTCTAGTTAATAGTGGTAAATTGAAAAAGGTTAAGGCTAAAGCACCCGAAATAATGGAAAATCCATATTGAAACTGGACAACAAAAATCAAGAAGCCAAATAAACCGACAACAACAGAAGGTAGAGAACTTAAAATTTCTACTGAAGTCCGAATGACATCGGTTAACCAATTTTTCTTCGCATATTCAGATAAATAAATTCCTGAACCCAAAGAGATCGGAAAACTAATTAGCATCGTAATCAACAATAAATAAAAAGAGTTAAACAATTGAATACCAATTCCCCCGCCTACTTGATAGGCTTTTGCGGGTTGAGTTAAAAATTCCCATGAAATATGAGGCAGGCCACGAATAAGTATATATAATAATAAAAAGGCAAGAATCAAAACAAGAAAAGCAGCAATCGCGTAAAGTACACCTGTCGCAATTTTATCCCAACGTTTTGCTTTCATTATTTCATCGCTCCCTTCTTACCGATCATACGAATAGCTATATTAAATATCAATGACATTAATAGTAAAATTAAAGCAAGCGACCAAAGTACATTGTTTTCAACAGTTCCCATAATGGTATTTCCAATCCCCATTGTCAAAATTGAAGTTAATGTTGAAGCGGGTGTTACTAAACTAGTTGGCATTAATGCAGCATTTCCAATAACCATTTGAATAGCTAAAGCCTCTCCAAAAGCACGCGCCATACCAAAAACCACGGCCGTTAAAATACCGGGAATAGCTGCTCGTAGTACCACTTTATATATTGTTTGCCAACGTGTCGCGCCTAAGGCAAGTGAAGCTTCACGATAATGACGCGGTACAGCTTTTAAGGCATCTACTGTCATTGTCGTTACCGTTGGTAAAATCATAACAAATAAAACAAAGGTCCCAGCTAAAATACCAAATCCTGTACCGCCAAAAATATAACGAATAGCAGGTACAATAATAGACAAGCCGATAAAACCATAAACAACGGAAGGAATACCGACAAGTAATTCGATAACAGGTTGTAAAAACTTTTGCCCGTTTTTAGGCGAGATCTCAACCATAAAGACCGCTGCGCCAATGGCAAAGGGTGTAGCAACGATTGCCGATAAAAAAGTCACCATAAAGGAACCAATAATCATGGGTAGTGCTCCTACCATTGGTTGCCCGTCCGATCCTACTTGCCCAGGGTTCCATTCTGTTCCGAATAAAAAGTCCATAACATTTACATTGTCAACAAAAAATGTAGCCAGTCCTTTGCTAGCGACAAAATAAAAGATGGATAATACAACTAGTACGATAATAGAAATACACAAAAAACTAAGTAGTTTTCCACGTCGTTCTAGCTTGGATTTTTTCGATTTTTTGGTTAGCACTTCTTTTACGTTTTCCAAAAGGTTTCCTCCTTATTTCCTATTACCCTTTTAAGTCTAACGTTACAATATCAATTTTTAATGAAGAGCTTGTAAAGTTCACACGAAGTTTGTAAAGTTTATGTAAATGCTACTCTACAATATCTCCGTTAGCATCACGTTCAACTTCCATCTGTGATACCGGGATATAACCAAGTTCTCCTACTAGATTTTTTTGTATCTCTTCTGAAAGAGTATAATCCAAAAATTCTTTTGTTAAGCCTTTAGGTTCACCATTTGTATACATATGTTCATAAGACCAAATCGGCCAATCATTGGTGGTCACATTTTCATCTGTAGGTTCAACATTATCAATGGATAGGGTATCCACGTCATTGGTGACATAAGAAAAAGCAATATAACTAATTGCTCCTGGGGTATCACTGACGATTTGCCTAACCATTCCGCTTGAATCTTGTTCTTGAGCGGAAACTGCATTTTCATCATCAAGTATCCATTTTTCAAAAGTATCTCTAGTGCCACTACCAGAAGCGCGGTTCAAAATAACGATGTCCTGATTTTCCCCCCCAAGCTCTTTCCAATTAGTAATTTCTCCTAGAAATATTTGTTTCAATTCATCTTTAGATAAATTTTTTACACCTACTTCTTTATTAATAATAGGTGTAATACCAATAACCGCTACGCGATGATCGACTAACTGACTTGCATCTATACCATCTTTTTCTTCTGCAAACATATCAGAGTTTCCGATATCCACTGCACCAGACTGCACTTGACTCAAACCAGTACCGCTGCCGCCACCTTGAACATTCACAAATTGGCCGGGTCGATCTTGTTGAAATTCTTCAGCTACTGTCTCAACCAAAGGCTGCAAAGCAGAGGATCCAACGGCTGTTACCGATTCTCCTTGATCGATCCATTTACTACAACCAGAAAGGATCATCGTAAAAGCAATTGTCAACAATATCATTAACTTTTTTTCATTAGTGTACTCCTTTATTTGAATCGTGTTATACGACAAAATTGCCGTTTTCATGACTAATGACAAATATGATCTTCTTTATTTTAGCATGTTTCATTTTAGTTAAAAACCTTATTTTACTGTTCTGCTGAATTAAAGCGTTTTATATTTTAAACTGCCATTGCAGAATTTTAATTGGTAATTTTTAAATTAAAAATTCCTTAAAATAGGCTAAAAAAAAGCTCCCTGATATCTTGAACATAGGGAGTGAAACTCTTATTACTTCTCCTTAATCAATCTATTTGTTCACATGTTACTCTAAATTTTCTAGTGGACAAGTAAATAGTAAATCACGGACAAAAGTTCGACAATCTATTATCTGAAAATGAAATCACGGACAATAGTTTAGAAAACCCTTATCTGAGAATCCAAACACGGAGAGAGAATTGGAAAAGTTTTAACTGAAAGACAAGGATACAACCTTTATTTTATTAAACCGAGCGCTTCTCAACGTTTTATTCTTTGTCCAATAGCCTTGAATTGCTTCGTGTTTTCCCTTGAAGACTTCCATGTTACTACTTTATTTGACTTTTATTTTCCCCCACGATACGGTTGTTGTATAGTAACTTTTAAATAAGGAGGAATAATTGATGGCAATACCAACATTTCAACTAAGTGATGGAACCTTACTACCTGCCGTCGGGTTTGGTACTTCGGGCTTAAAAGGTTCAGAAGGCATTCGCGTAATCTCTTCTGCTATCGATCATGGCTACCGCTTACTAGATACTGGCTATAATTATGAAAATGAAGGAACACTAGGTCAAGCAGTCAAGCAATCAAGTGTAGCACGAGAAGAATTATTACTTTCGTCTAAACTACCTGGACGTCATCACAAGTACCATGCAGCAATTTCTGCTATTCAAGAATCTTTATATCGTGCGGGTTTGGATTATTATGATCTTTATCTTATTCACTGGCCAAATCCTAAACGTGATGAATACGTCGAAGCTTGGCAGGCACTGATCGATGCACAACGTTTCGGCCTTGTTCGTTCAATCGGTGTATCGAATTTCTTGCCGGAACACTTGGACAAGTTAAAAAAAGAAACTGGGATTCTTCCAGCTGTAAATCAAGTTGAACTACATCCTTTGTTTAGCCAGCCCGAACAACGAGACTATCACAAAAAACATCAGATCTTAACAGAAGCCTGGAGTCCGCTAGGCGGTATTGATCATAAGTTAAGCAAACCTATTACTGAGCTACCACTATTGGTTGATTTAGCTGAAAAATACCATAAAAATGTGGGACAAATTATTTTACGCTGGGAATACCAACTAGGGGCGCTTCCTTTACCATTATCTCGTAATCCAAAAAGGCAAACGCAAAACCTTGATATCTTTGATTTTGAATTAACAACAGACGAATTGCAACAAATCATTGCTTTAGATCAAAAAGAGGCCCGGGTTTCAGCACAAGACCCACGTACTCATGAAGAATTATAATACCATAACGCAAAAAAAGCAGCTAGATGAACCAGCTGCTTTTTTTATATCTTTTTCTAAAATTTCAAGAAACGGCGCATTGAAAACGCAGAACCGACCGAACCAATGACAATACCAATAACGGCAAGTAAAAGGTTCATTTGCCAGTTAAATGATCCTGGTTGTAACAAGCTAAAGTTTGATCGTTCTAATATTGGGTTGACGAGCTCGTAAACTTTATTATATCCGGTATACATTAAAATAATCGGTATGATGGATCCTATCAAACCGATCCACCCACCTTCAAGAAAGAACGGCCAACGGATGTAACCATTTTTAGCACCCACTAAGCGCATAACCTGAATTTCTTGTTTCCGTGTGAGAATCGTCATTCGAATCGTATTAGAAATCAAAAAGATCGCTACGATAATTAAAACAATCGAACCAATCAAGCCCCAAGTCCGTGTTCTTTGCGCAATGCTAAAAATTCTGTCGGAAAGATCTTCGCCATAAGAGGCATCATGAACATATTCGGTCATACCATTGGCTTCTTCAGTGATATCTTCTACATATTGTGGATCATCAGCTCTAACAATAAAGACATCGAGTAAAGGATTATCTTGGTCAAACAAGTCCCAAGAATCGCCATATGAAGCTTGAACTCTTGCTAGCTCTTCATCTTTGCTGGAAAAATCAATGGATTCCACATGAGGAATTTCTTCCAAATTATTTCTTAATTCTTTTTTCTCATCTTCGTCTGTTTCATAGTTAACATAAACAGATACTTCGACATTGTTTTCCATATCTTGGGCCAATTTTACAGTATTTAAAATAATAACAAGAAACGCGCCCAGTAAGGCCAATGTCACAGTTACTGCTGTAACAGAAGAAACAGTCATCCAACCATTACGCCGTAAACTTTTTAAGCTTTCTAAAACATGTTGGAAAAAATTCCTAAGCATCGTATCCATACTCCCCTTCCGCTTGGTCTCGAATGATTTTACCATTTTCAATAGCGATCACTCGGTGTCGAATCGTATTTACAATGGTTCTGTTATGCGTAGCCATAACAACGGTTGTTCCTTGAGCATTAATACGATCTAATAATCTCATGATTTCCCAGGAAATTTCTGGATCCAAGTTTCCCGTCGGTTCGTCAGCAATCAAAACTTGAGGTGTATTTACAATCGCACGTGCAATAGAAACACGTTGTTGTTCTCCACCAGATAACTGATTTGGAAATACGCGAGCCTTATGTTTTAAACCGACCATCTCTAAAACATCATTAACCCGTTTTTTTACCTCTCTAGGTCTACGTCCAATCACTTGCATAGCATAAGCAACATTTTCATAAACTGTTTTTCTTTCCAACAATTTATAATCTTGGAATACTACGCCAATTTCACGACGTAAATAAGGCACTTCACGATTTTTAATTTTCATCAAATCATAATCTGCAATCTGCAAATCGCCGCTAGTCGGTTTTTCTTCCCGATATATTAATTTAACAAATGTTGATTTCCCAGCGCCAGAAGGACCAACAACATAGACAAATTCCCCTTGGTCGATCGAAATCGAAAGCCCACGGATAGCTGCTGTGCCATTCGAATATTTTTTGGTTACATCCTTCATTTCAATCATGGCTATCTCTCCTAAACATTTTTAGTCACACCGCTTCATTATAGCATGTAAATATTTCATTGGTTTTTCTTGAAGTTACATTTTCTTTTCAATTTAATGACTTTTCTCAATCTTTATTGTTTAACTCCATCTTCAAATAGGCATCGATAAACTCATCAATTTGACCATCCATAACTGCTTCGGTATTGCCTGTTTCATGATCTGTACGATGGTCTTTGACCATTTGATATGGGTGAAAAACATAGGAACGAATTTGCGATCCCCAACCAATTTCAAGCTGTTCTCCACGCAAGGCAGCTTGCTCTTGTTCTTGTTTTTCGCGTTCTTGTTGATACAATTTCGCTTTTAACATATTCATCGCTTGTTCTCGATTTTTTATTTGAGAACGTTGCGCTTGACTGGCTGCCACCGTACCGGTCGGCAAGTGGGTAATCCGTACAGCCGATTCTGTTTTATTGATATGTTGTCCACCAGCCCCACTAGCACGATAGGTGTCTATTTTCAGTTCATCCGGATTGATTTCAATAGCAATAGATTCATCCATTTCTGGCATTACTTCAATCGAGCAAAATGATGTATGACGTCTTTTAGCTGAATCAAAGGGAGAAATACGGACCAGCCGGTGTACACCTTTTTCTGATTTTAAAAGCCCGTAAGCATTATGACCTTTAATCAAAAGTGTCAAGCTTTTAATACCGGCTTCTTCACCTGCTTGATAATCAATCGTTTCTAATTGAAAATGATGACTTTCAGCCCAGCGAGTATACATCCGTAACAGCATACTCCCCCAATCTTGCGACTCAGTACCACCTGCTCCTGGATGAAGCTCAACAATTGCATTATTACGATCGTATGGTTCATCTAAAAGTAATGCCAGTTCATAGTCCGCCATTTCTTTTTGTAGTTTAACCATTTTGTCATCCAATTCAGCGGCTAAGTCGCTATCTGCTTCTTCTTGCAACATCTCAAGCAAGACTTCAGCATCTTCGACGCCTTTAGCCAAGTGATTAAAATTATCATAGGTTTCTTTTTTACGGTTATTTTCATTAATAATTCTTTGTGCTTTTTCCTGGTCGTCCCAAAAGGAAGGATCTGCCATTTGATTTTCCGCTTGTGCAATATCCTCTTCTAACTGATCAAGGTCAAAGAGACCCCCTAAAGCTAGCGATTTGTTCTTTCATCTCATCAATTTGTTTACGGATTTCTTTAAGTTCCATGAATGTACCTTCTTTCTTCAAACGTGGCTATCATACCATTTTTTGCTGCATTGCGCAAAATAAGACTGGGCAATATTGTCCAGTCTTATTTGTTTTTATTTTTTGCCATGGCAATTTTTGTATTTTTTCCCACTACCACAAGGACATGGATCATTACGTCCTACTTTTTTTACATTTACAGGCCGTTTTTTAGCGCTATTCGTATTTTCTGTATTTGTTTGTTCTGCTTCGCCCTGAGCAACTTGTTCGCGTTGTACATTTTGGCGAATTTCAGCTTTCATAAACAAACGAGTAACATCATATTCTATAGCACCAATCATATTTTCATACATGGTAAAACCTTCGCTTTGATACTCAACCAAAGGATTATTTTGTCCATAAGCACGTAAGCCAATAGATTGACGCAATTGATCCATCGCATCAATATGATCCGTCCATTTCGTATCAACAACACGTAAAATCACAACTTTTTCAAATTCTAACAGTTGTTCCGAGCTGTTTAATTGCTCCGTTTTTTCATCAAATTTTTCTTGAGCAAGTTGGTATAAATAATCTGTTACTTCTTGGGCTGTTTTACCTTTTAAATCGTCTACGGTGATTGCATCTTCATTCACCAAGACACTTCCGGCAAAATCAGCAATACCTTCGTAGTTCAATTGATTTTCTTCAAATTGAGTATGACCAGCAACCGCCCGTTCAATCGTACGTTTTACCATATGCATCAAGGTTTTTGATAATGATTGGTCTTCTAAGATCACTTGTTGCCGTTGTCCATAGATGACTTCACGTTGTTCGCGCATCACATCATCGTATTGTAAAACATTTTTACGTGCATCGTAGTTATTTCCTTCAACTCGTTTTTGCGCTGATTCAACTTGTCTTGATAACATTCTGCTTTGGATAACAGCATCTTCGTCATCAACTTTCATCCGATCTAAGAAGACTTTAATTCGTTCTGAACCAAAACGCTTCATCAGATCGTCTTCTAGTGATAAGTAGAATTGAGAAATACCTGGATCTCCTTGACGCCCTGAACGGCCACGCAATTGGTTGTCGATTCGGCGTGATTCATGTCGCTCTGTACCAATAACAGCCAAGCCACCTACTTCTGCAACACCTGGCCCTAGTTTAATGTCTGTTCCACGACCAGCCATGTTCGTTGCAATAGTTACAGCACCCTTTTGTCCAGCATTTAAAATAATTTCTGCTTCTTTGAAGTGGTTTTTAGCATTTAAAACTTCATGGGGCACATTTTCCTTATCCAACATATTAGAAAGCAACTCTGAAGTTTCAACAGCTACAGTCCCTACTAGTACAGGTTGTCCTTTACGGTAACGCTCTTTGATATCTTGCGTTACAGCTTTGAACTTACTATTTAAAGTCGGATATAATAAATCTGATCGATCCTCACGAATGACCGCTTCATTTGTTGGAATTTGGATAACTTCCATATTATAAATTTCGCGGAATTCTTCTTCTTCAGTTTTAGCTGTACCTGTCATCCCTGCAAGCTTATTATACATACGGAAAAAGTTTTGGAAAGTGATTGAAGCCATTGTTTTAGTTTCATCTTCAATATCTACGCCTTCTTTAGCTTCAATCGCTTGATGCAAACCATCGGAATAACGACGCCCTTCCATTATACGTCCAGTAAACTGGTCTACAATCATTACCTTTCCATCTTGTACAACATAATCATTATCCCGAATCATGATATAATTTGCGCGTAGGGCTTGATCTAAGTAGTGAGTTAAAGCAGCATTTTCGATATTATAAAGATTTTCCAAGCCAAAATTTTCTTCTGCTTTTTCTATACCGTCTTCTGTAAGACTGATTGTTTTTGATTGTACATCAATTTTATAGTCATCTTCTTCTTTCAAACGTTTAACAAAATTATCAGTACGTAAGTAAAGAGCGGTTGATTTTTCTGCCTGTCCAGAAATGATCAACGGCGTTCTTGCTTCATCGATTAAAATCGAATCAACCTCATCCACGATTGCATAGTTAAGTGGACGCTGAACCATTTGCTTAGGATAAACCACCATGTTATCTCTTAAGTAGTCAAAACCTATTTCACTGTTTGTACTATAGGTAATATCGCTATAATAAGCAGCTCGTTTTTCTTCTGTGGTTTTAGAGTTAACATTTAAACCTACTGTAAGCCCTAAAAAGTTATACAATTCGCCCATTTCAGTAGAGTCACGAGAAGCTAGATAGTCATTGACAGTTACCACGTGAACACCCTTTTGCGATAAGGCATTCAAATAAACAGGCATCGTTGCTGTCAACGTTTTTCCTTCCCCTGTACGCATTTCAGAAATATTTCCTTCGTGCAAAACAATAGCACCCATCAACTGTACTCTGAAAGGGTATAAACCTAGTACTCGCTTAGCTGCTTCACGTACAACAGCAAAAGCTTCTGTTAACAAATCATCTAATGTTTCACCATTATTGTAACGTTGCTTAAATTCATCTGTTTTTTGTCGTATTTCTTCATCAGACAAAGCACTCATTTCGTCCGCTAACGCTTCGATTTTGTTAGCCATACGGCCGAGGCGTTTGATTTCTTTTTTATCATTTTCAATCAATGTTTTAAAAAAGTTGGCCATTCTTATTAAAATCTCCTTTATTAAAAACAATTTAAAAACAGTGAAAACTGTTTTTAAATGACTCATTTACTTATCATTTACTAGAAAGTCTTCACTATATTTTAGCATTTGTTTTATTTGATTGCTACCGTTTTGTGAAAGCTTAACAACGATTTTCATATACTTTAATAATCTAACATGAAAAAGCTCATAGAACAATTCTATGAGCCTTATATTAGTAAAAATTTCAAAAAGTACGCAAAGACTTCAGTTAACTGAAGTCTTTGCGTATTTAAATATTAGTCTGTTTCAATTAAACCGTATTTCCCATCTTTACGACGGTAAACGATACTGGTTCCTGTCGTATCCGCATCTTCAAAAATGAAAAAGTTATGTCCTAACATATTCATTTGTAAAACAGCTTCTTCACTATCCATTGGTTTTAATGAAAGACGTTTTGTACGAACGATGTCAAGGTCGGAGCCATTATTTTCTTCTGGCTCTTCATCTTCAAAAAAGACTTCTTGATTAGCTTCAGGTTTGGATGCTTCACGTTTTTTCCGATTAATTTTTGTTTTAAATTTACGGACTTGGCGTTCCAATTTATCAACAACTAAGTCGATACTTCCGTATAAATCAGGCGAAGTTTCTTCAGCGCGCAAGACGAGATAAGGTAGTGGAATCGTTACTTCCGCTTTAGCCGTTTTCTCCGTGTAAACTTTTAAATTTACATGAGCTGTTGCTTCAGGCACGTCATTAAAATAACGTTCTAATTTACCAACTTTTTTCTCCACATAATCGCGAATCGCCTGAGTAACTTCTATATTTTCTCCTCGAACATTGTAACTGAACATAACAATTGCCCCTTTCATCTGCCAATTAAAGAAGATAAAAAAGTTCTTTTTCCTCTTCTTATATTCATTATATCGAACTTTGGTATAAATGCAAAAGAAATCGTTAACAATTTTAACTTCTTTTTAACGAGCAAGAGAAAAAGTATGAAGCACTTTTGGTTGATAAGTTTGTAATATTTCAGCAGCGTGAAAGAGCGTTCTACCAGTCGTATAAACATCATCTACCAATAATACTTTTTGATTTTTTATCTTAGTCATATTTTCTGTTGCTCTAAAGGCTTGAGGCGCCGCTAAGCGCTCTTGCCGGCTTTTTTCAGATTGTGGCGCATTATTTAATTTTTTTACTAATAATTTTTGCGTTTTAATGCCGGCTGCTTGCAAAAAAGCTTCTACTTGATTAAATCCTCGCTGGAAAAATCGTTTTTCAGACAAAGGAACACTACACACGATCCAATCTTTTTTATGAGAAAAGTAGTGTTGAATTTCAGTTATAAATGTTTTTCTTAAACGAAAATCTCCTAAAAATTTGTATTGGTAAATCCACTCTTTGAAAGCTTCATCATAAGAAAATAAAGCTTGGTGGCAAAAATCATAGTACGGATATCTTTGTTGCCATTGTTGGCACTCATCACACATACTTGTCCATCCTGGATTAGCACAAGTAGGACAAGCAGGACTTGTGATTTGCTCAAATTTTTCTTGGCAAAGATAACAACGCTGACTACTTATAGAAAAAGGAAAAAGTAGTTCTTTAACAGTCAGATTACGAATAATTTCACACTGGCAATAACTACATCTCATGACGCGATCCACTCCTTAGCCAAGCGATTCATTTTCTTGATCTCCTCACAAGCATCTCGGATAGCTTGTGTTTGTTGATTATAAAAAAAGACCACCTGTCCATGTTGATAGCTTCCCTTACGATCAACACGACCTGCAATTTGTACCAAAGCTGATTTACTATAAATTTTATGATTTGCTCCCATAACTATGACAGAAATATGTTCAAAAGTCACACCACGCTCAAGAATCGTAGTACAAAATAAAACACGGTAGATGCCATCGCGCATATTTTGAACTTTTTCTTCTCTTTGTTTATCCAAAGAAGAGACACAGTCCATTTTTGTTGAGGAAAAAAAGAGACTTACCTTTTTGTATAAATTCTGCATGTAGCTAATGCTAGGACAAAAAACGAGTACATCATTATCTTCTAATAGTTTTTTTAAATAAGCTACAAATTTCTTTATCTTCCAATTTGAGTAATAACAATGCTGCCAACTTTCATACCAAATTAATTGAGGAACAACTAAGGGTCGTTCGTGAAAGCGAATAGGTAATTTTTCAATACAAAAAGTCTTTTTTAAAGAACTTAATAGATGATTAGGTGGGGTCGCACTTAAATAAATATATTTTCCATCTTTTTTTAAGGCGTTTTTCTGAGCAAATGCCAATGTTTTATCTCCTTCATAAGGAAAAGCATCCACTTCATCAATGATCAATAAATCGAAAGCCTGATAAAAATGCAGCAACTGATGAGTAGTACAAATAGTCAAAGCATTATAACGGTACTTTTGCTCAGAATCACCATATAAAAGTAAAGTTTCTTCCTCTGGAAAAACTTCATTGATCCGTGGGTACAGTTCTCGGCAAACATCAATCCTAGGAGAAGAAATTGCTAAGCGCCCACCATTTTGTAAACAATCACGCACAACTGAAAAAATCATTTCCGTCTTTCCTGAACCTGTAACGGCCCATATCAGTGTATTTTTACCCTTTTGATAATTCTTTAAAATATTGTCTGACACCTTTTGTTGTGCTGGCGTTAACTTTCCTCGCCAAGTAAAACAAACCTCGCGCGGCGTCTTCTTTGTCTCATTTTGCGTTACTAAATAAGTCTGTGTACTTAGACGACCAAATTGAATACAATAAGGACAATAGTATTCTTTACTGGATAGCTGATTTTCATTTTTGGAAAAATGACTCCCGCAGCGTTGGCAACTCACCTTATTTGTAATCAACAAAGCTTTACGACACTGAAAAGAGTCATCGAGTTGAGAAAGTTCGTCTTTTAACATACCTTTTTGTCGACCATATAATTCTTCCATATTTATCACCTCAATGATAAATACGCAAAAAAAGCAGAAGTCTTTTTTTGACTCCTGCCTTTTTCAATATTTTTTATTCATCAAGTAAATTAAGTGCTTGGTTTAAAACATTTTCACCATTCATCATTCCATAATCTGACATATCGATTACATCTACCGGAATTTGTTTAGATGCTAATTTCTTTTCAAAATCAGCCTTCATAAAGCGAACTTGTGGGCCCAATAATAAAACATTTACATCTTTATTTTCTAATTGTGTATCTGCTTCTGATGAAGATACTGCAAAGATATCTGAGTCAATTTCTTTTTCTTCAGCAGCCTTTTGCATTTTAGTCACCAACAAACTTGTACTCATCCCAGCAGAACATACGAGCATAATTGTTTTTTTTGCCATGATAAATCTCCCCTCCACTTTTAAAACTAAAAACAACAAAGTATATCTTTAATTATAAAGTTTTTGCAACCATTGTCAACGTTTCCTTAATCCATCGGTCTAATCCAACTTGATTTAAGCAGTGGTCGAAAAACAACAAACTCTTTTTCTAAGTTAACATGAACAACTTCGTAATTGGCATTTAACCAAGCATAAGCACCATTTTCAGGATGTAAATAATCATTTGTCCACCAGTCAACGAAGGTGCGAGCAGACCTCGGAAGTCCACGAGCAGGAAACAATAACTCATCAAATTGAGTAAAAGTTAATGTGACTTGTGTGCCACCATTATTTTTAAGATATGTAGTGATCACATCATATTTTTTTCTTCTTCCTGCCATGCCAACCCCTCCTTATTTCCATTATCACGCCTGAAAGAACAAAATGCAACTTTTAAGCGAAATACTGCCATCTAACTTCCAACTATATTATACTAATAAATGAAAGTAAAAAACAGAGGTGAAATTAATGCTTGAAAGTTATCGTACGATTCAAAAAGATGGACAAGCGGAATTAGAAATTAAAAAATCACGCTTTATTTGTTCATTAAAACGAGTATACACCGAAGATGAAGCTAAAGCTTTTATACAAGAATTAAAAAAGAAACATTGGAAAGCTAATCATAATTGTAGTGCCTTTCTCATAGGCGAAGAAATTGAGATACAGCGTTCCAGCGATGATGGCGAACCTTCTGGTACAGCGGGTAATCCCATGTTAGAAGTATTAAAAAAACAGGAGCTGATTAATGTTTGCGCAGTCGTTACTCGCTATTTTGGTGGCACAAAATTAGGCGCAGGAGGCTTGATACGTGCTTATTCTCATTCTGTTAGCCATGCCCTAGAAGAAACAAAGATCGTCCAAGGTATTTTACAAGAAGAAATTTATGTCACAATTGATTACCCACTGCTAGGTAAATTACAAAACTTTTTGGAACAGCAGGAGTATATGGTTGCTAACACAGAATTTTTAGAAAAAGTGACTTTATGTGTACTTGTCAAAAATTTGGATACTTTTATTGAAGCAGTCACAGAATTATTAAACAATCAAGCCAGTTTTGAAAAAGGTGAGAAACGTTATCATGAACATTTGATAAAAAATTAAGCACTGCAAAGCCCCTTTTATATCGGGCTTTGCAGTGCTTAGCTTATTTTTCTAAGAAAAATTCAAAACGATTGCCTACATACTGGCTGCGCACATACTCAAACGGTGTACCATCTTCAAAATAAGATACTTGTCGCATTAGTAAGATCGCATCGCCCTTTTTAACTTGCAAGTATTCAGCTTTCTTTTCTGATGCAACAACAGCAGAAATGGTTTGATTCGCTCTTCCAATTTTGTGTTGTCCTTTTTCTTCTAGGGTACGATATAAAGAAGCAGAAATCTCCTCTTTACTAAAATCACGGATAATTTTTTCCGGAATACTTGCAACTTCAAAACATATAGGAATACCATCTGCTAGACGAACTCTTTCCATTCGTAAGATGGCTTCATGCTCAGTTAAACTTAAACGTTCCATCTCACTGGAGCTTGGTTGCGTGAAAAAATAAGAAATAGCTTTACTCGAAGGCTTACGTCCTTGAGAAAGCATAATTTCAGTAAAACTTGTAGTACCACTCATTTTTTCCTGTACTTTTTGCCGCGCTACATAAGTACCTGAACCAATCTTTCTTTCTAATATACCTTCATCAGACAAAGTTTGAATGGCTTGTCTTAATGTCATCCGACTGACACCGAATGCTTCAGACAATTCTCTTTCAGAAGGAAGTCGATCACCGATTTTCCAATATTCTGCTTCAATTTTATCTTTGATTTTATCATGAATTTGGAGATATACAGGTAAGGTTTCTGGCAAAGATGCCACCTCCTTCTAAAACATTTTTTAATCGAAAAATGAAAGTCAAATACGCTAACTTAAGTTTAAAGACAATCATATTCATAAACTAACGAATTTTGGCCTGCCATTTAATGCGTTGGCGAGTTGGGCGTTTTTCCTTAACTGCCAGCCCTTTTTTTCCAACATTTACTTCCACATCTTTTTTAGACACATCGTAAATGGTCTCCGCTGCTTCAGTAAGTTTTCCTTTTAGATTCTTTCCAAGCTTCATCTTAACACTTCCCTTATTGATTTATTTGATCTTTTTATTTTTTCACTGAATGTAAGCTTTCTCTTAGACTATCGCAAAAATTAAATGAAATCAACAAAAAAAGCACCAGAAAAAATCTGATGCCCGCAAAACTGGGATAGCTGGATTCGAACCAGCGCATGATGGAGTCAAAGTCCATTGCCTTACCGCTTGGCTATATCCCAATGGTGGAGGAGAAAGGATTCGAACCTTTGAACCCGAAGGAACGGATTTACAGTCCGCCGCGTTTAGCCACTTCGCTACTCCTCCAAAAAGTCCGGTAAAAACCTGACTTAGATATAATACAAGATATTTTATATTTTTGCAATAATTTTTGGCAATAAATTTTAATTTTCATGTAAATTCCAACGACGAATAATTGTTTCAATCGCTAGATCCAAAGTTTTACTAGTTCCTAAATCTTCATCATCCGCAAAACTTTGAAATTCTTTTGGTCCAAAACTAAGCACTTCACCAATCTGCTTTTTACCAATATATAACTCAGTTACTGGGTAAGTCTGCCCTTTGATATTTCTACTAGTTTCTTCACTGTGAACTTCAATCTCTTTATTCTTCTTCAAACTTCTCACCTCGAAATTCATTTTAGCATATTTTCTATGTAACGCTAGAATAAAATACAAAAATCAAGCTAAAACTAGCTTATATTTACATTTATATCTTGTGTAAAATACTAAAAACTGTATATTCATCTTCACTTACATATTAAATACAATGAACCTCAGGCGCAAGCACCTGAGGACTAAATAGTTTTACGTTTTTTAATGGGTTTTATAGCTGTAGATTGGCTTTTCTTGATCCACAGTATTTTTCTTTAAAGAAAACTCTTTAGGTACATAGTCAATACCACCTTTGGCAAATGGGTTACAACGTAAAATACGTGCAATCCCCATCACCAAACCTTTAAATGTTCCATGAACCTTTAAAGCTTCTAGCATATAGCTAGAACAGCTAGGATAATAACGGCAACTCGGAGGGAATAAAGGAGAAATAAACCGTTGATATCCTCTGATTAAAATTAAAAAAATCTTTTGCATAAGCTCTGGACTCCTTTTTGAGAAACAAGCAAAATAGCCGAACTACACCGGATGAGATTCGCTAATTCTGCATTACATCCAGACGAAAGCCATCTCTTCATAGTTCGGTTATTTTATTATTAAAGAGATGCTTACCACAATCTCTTAAAATTGAACAAACTCAAAAATATGCTGCCATAGTGCTCGGCTGAAAACATGTAACGGTGAACCATCGCCAATTCCACTATAACCAATCATTAAACCAACAAAAAACAAGACCACGGCTAATGCAATAACTGATAAAACTTTAATTAATGAAATTAATACATCACGACTTAAATACATCATGACCTCCTAATTTTATACCTGGACTTCTTCTTTTACTGGATTATCGTTCACTCGTTCGATATTAGCGCCTAACTTTTGTAACTTTTCATGGAATTGATAGTAACCACGGTCAAGATATTTTAAGTTACGTACGCGAGTAATACCTTCAGCTTTTAGCCCAGCTAGGACTAATGCAGCCGCAGCCCTTAGATCAGTTGTGTATACCAAAGCGCCTTGAAGTGAATCATTGCCTTGCATAATGGCTACATTCCCGTCGATTTTCATATGAGCATTCATTTTCCGCATTTCTTCTAAATGTTGAAAACGATTTTCAAAAACTGTTTCTGTAGTAACACTAGTTCCATTTGCCAATAATTGTAACACGCTAGTTTGTGCCTGCATGTCTGTTGGAAACCCTGGATGCGGCAGTGTCTTAATATCAGTAGGTTGTAATTGTGAAGGACCTTGTACTCTGATTCCTTCTTCGGTTTCTGTCACTTCTGCACCCATCTCTTTTATTTTAGACAACAATGGGCGATTATGTTCTGCAATAGCATCTTTAATAAAAACATCATTGTTTGGCATTGCGCCAGCCACCATAAATGTGCCTGCTTCAATACGATCTTGTACGATTGCATGATTTACAGCATGCAACTGTTCTACACCTTCAATACGCATTGTTTCTGTACCAGCACCATGAATCTTCGCGCCCATTTTATTAAGTACATTTGCTAGATCAACAATTTCAGGTTCTCTTGCTACGTTATCAATTGTAGTTGTCCCTTTAGCTTTAACAGCTGCCATCATAATATTTTGTGTTGCACCAACACTAGGAAAATCAAGATAAATACTATTGCCTTCAAGTTGATCAGCAACTGCTTCAATATAACCATTCTTTTGATGAATAGTAGCACCAAGGGCCTGAAATCCCTTTAAATGAAGATCTATAGGACGTTTACCAATAGCACACCCACCAGGCATTGCTACTTTTGCATGTCCGTTGCGTGCTAATAACGGTCCTAAAACAACGATTGAAGCGCGCATTTTACTAACATACTCATAAGGTGCTTCAATTTCTAAAGGATATGAAGCATCAACGGTTATTTCTTTTTTATCCAAATCAAAATCCACTTTTGCGTTCAAATGATGAATAACTTCTTTCATAGTAAATACATCTGAAAGAATCGGAACACTACTGAATTTAGTTGTTCCTTCTTCTGCTAATAAACTAGCAGCCAAAATTGGCAAAACTGCATTTTTTGCCCCTTCAATTTCTACGGTTCCTTTTAATGGATTATCACCATAAACGATAATCTCTTCCATGTTGTTCCCTCCAAATAAAACGTGTTACTTTTTTGACAAAATTCTTTTAAAGTATACCACATTCGTTTTTGATAATATAGTGAATTGCTTATTAAAGAAATGTTAAGAATATATTTTTACTTAATGTAATAATTTCCAAGAAAAAACTACTTGCTATATAACCGATCACAATGGAAAAAAGGACAATGATCATCCTTATTTGTGCGGTATGAAGAGATTTAAAAAAAGCTTCGATGCGTAAAGCGCCTAAAGACCAAAATGCTAAATAAATAAAAGCAAAATGACTAACTAAACGTATAATAGCATCAATTCCGAACGTTTGCATAAAATAACCTCGCTTACTAAATCTCATAACAATTATTACAATTATGTTAACATAAAAAGAGCAAAATAAAAAATAATCACCTTATAAAATCTTCAAGGGAAAACGCTAAGCATTGGACAAAGACAGAGAATAAAGCATTGAGAAGCTCCTGCGTTAGTAAAATAAAAGTTATATCTTTGTTTTTCAGATAAAACTTTTCCATTTCTCTCTCCATGTTTGGATTTTCAGATAGAATTTTTCTAAACTGTTGTCCGTGTTTTCGTTTTCAGATAATAGATTGTCGAACTTTTGTCCGTGTTTTACTATTTACTTGTCCGCTAGAAAACCTCAATAAATTTTACATTTAGCCTCTTATAAAGTATATGTTGCTTTTTAACAAAAAAAGTGCCATACACTCAATAGACTAACAAATGTATGGCATTCTATAAAAAAGTAGCCAGATTTATTCTGACTACCTTTTTTACCTGTGTTTTGAAACATTGATACGGTTAATTGCACGATGGAGTGCAACTTCAGCACGTTGTTGTTCATCGATATCAGATGTTTGTTTTGCTTGTTCAATCGTCTCTTCTGCCCTTTGCTTGGCTCTTTCAGCACGTGAAATGTCAATATCCCGTGCTCTTTCAGCACTATCTGCAATGATTGTTACTACGTTATCACGAACTTCAATGATTCCCCCATTAACAGCTACCCAATTCACATGGTTTTCTGCATCCGTCCGTTTGACTCGAACTTCATCAATTTCTAAGGGGGCAACAATCGGTGCGTGATTTACTAAAATTCCCAGTTCACCACTTGTCGTGATCGCAACAACCATCGTTGCATGATGATCAAAAACCAAGACATTAGGCGTTACGACATTGACCGTTAAATATTGCTCCATAAGGCACCTCTTTCTAGCTACCTACTTTTTTCGCTTTTTCAACGGCTTCTTCAATTCTACCTACACTTCTAAAAGCTTCTTCAGGTAAGTCATCATGTTCGCCATCCAAAATCTCTTTAAAACCTTTGACCGTTTCTTTTACTGGAACATAAGAACCAGGTTGTCCGGTAAATTGTTCAGCCACGTTGAAGTTTTGTGATAGAAAGTTTTGAATCTTACGTGCCCGTGATACTAAAGTTTTTTCATCATCAGACAACTCATCCATTCCTAAAATAGCAATAATATCTTGCAATTCATGGTAGCGTTGCATTGTACGTTGTACTTTTGTTGCAACGTCATAGTGCTCTTGTCCTACAATTTCAGGTGTTAGAGCACTTGAAGTAGAAGCTAGTGGATCCACTGCTGGATAGATTCCTTGCTCAGTCAATTTACGATCCAAGTTTGTCGTAGCATCTAAGTGGGCAAAAGCTGTTGCTGGTGCCGGGTCACTATAGTCATCCGCGGGTACATAAATTGCTTGAATAGAAGTAATAGATCCCTTATCCGTTGACGTAATCCGTTCTTGCAGTTGCCCCATTTCAGTTGCTAGTGTGGGTTGATAGCCAACAGCAGATGGCATTCTACCAAGTAAAGCGGAAACTTCGGTACCTGCTTGTGTAAAACGGAAAATATTATCAATAAATAATAATACGTCTTGACCTTCAACATCTCGAAAATATTCTGCCAGTGTTAGGCCAGTTAAAGCAACACGCATACGAGCACCTGGTGGTTCGTTCATTTGACCAAACACCATGGCTGTTTTTTCGATAACGCCTGAATCCTGCATTTCATAATACAAGTCATTACCTTCACGAGTACGTTCACCTACACCATTAAACACGGAAATACCCCCGTGTTCTTGGGCAACATTATTGATCAATTCTTGAATTAGCACCGTTTTTCCAACACCGGCGCCTCCAAACAATCCGACTTTACCGCCTCTTAGATAAGGTTCTAATAAATCAATCACTTTGATCCCTGTTTCTAATATTTCCGAACTAGTACTTAATTCATCAAAACTAGGGGCTTTTTTGTGAATACCACTTTTTTCAGCATCTTCAGGAAATGGCTCCTGATTATCTATTGTTTCTCCTAACACATTAAATACACGACCTAAAGTATCATTTCCTACCGGAACAGAAATAGGTTCTTGTGTATCCACAACTTCCATGCCACGTTGCAAGCCGTCAGTAGACCCCATAGAAATGGCACGAATTACCCCATCTCCAAGTTCTAAAGTAGCTTCCAATACAACACGCGTCTTGTTCTCATCATTTTTATATACGGCTAATGCATTATTGATATCTGGTAAAGTATCATCTAACGAGAATTCTACGTCAACGACCGGACCAATGACCTGAACAATCTTGCCTGAACTCATATTTCTTCCTCCATTCATTTATGAAATTATTCTAAAGCGGCTGCGCCACCAACGATTTCTGTAATTTCTTGGGTAATAGCCCCCTGCCGAGCCCGATTGTACGAAGTCGATAAATCACTAATAATATTATCGGCATTGTCTGAAGCCGTCTGCATCGCTGTCATTCCTGCAGCATGTTCTGCTGTTTTCGCGTCAACAATAGCTCCGTAGATCAGACTTTCAGCATATTGCGGCAACAATTGATCTAAAATTTCTTCTTCAGAAGGTTCAAAAATATATTCTTGCTCATATTCTGTAGCCTCTGAAGGGTCTAAATCTGAAATAGGTAACATTTTTTCCACTCGAAATTGACTTGTTAAGGAATTTACATGGTGATTATAACAAACATACAACTCATCAAAAACTTCATTTTGATACATAGAAGTTGTTAAGTTAACAATTTTTCTCACTTCATCAAAACTTGGTTGATCCGATAAATTCCGTAATTCATAAGCGATATCGATCCCTCTAGTTTTGAAAAAATCCGATCCAGTAGCCCCAATGGTAATCATTACATATTCATCTGAAGAATCATGATCTTCTTGTAACATCGTCATCATTTGCTTCAAAATAGAACTATTATAGTTTCCTACTAGTCCACCATCGGCTGTAATAACAATGTAAGCTGTCCTTTTTACTGGTCGATTGACCAACATCGGATTTAATTGCTTTAATTCTTCAGCTGAATGTCCTTCCGTTAATTGGCCAGCTACAATATGAGTGACCAATTCACGGACTTTATTCGCATACATTTGAAATTGTTTAGAATGGGCTTGTGATTTAGTAAGTTTAGAAGCCGAAACCATTTGCATCGCCTTAGTAATTTGTCCTGTTTTTTTGGTCGAAGCAATTCTGTCTCTTATTTCATTTAAAGACTCAGCCATAGACCTTCACCTCTTTTGCTTATTAAAGTGATTGCACACTGTCTCTTAGTGAACCATTTTGTATTTCATCTAAGAATGTTTGTATAAACTCTTTGATAGGTTCATCCATTTCTTCTTCAGCTGGAAGATCTTCTGTTTGCTTAATTTTATCCAAAACATCTTGGTGATTTGCCTCAAAGTAATCAAATAGTTCGTGTTCAAAATTTAAAAGTTGGTCCACTGGTACTTCGTCAAGAAAACCATGAGTCAATGAATATAAGATCAATACTTGTTTAGACATTTCTAATGGCTCATGCAGACCTTGTTTTAAAATTTCCACTGTACGTCGACCACGATTTAATTTGGCCTGTGTCGCTTGATCTAAATCAGAACCAAATTGTGTAAATGCTTCTAATTCACGGTAACTTGCAAGGTCTACACGCAAAGTACCAGAAACTTTTTTCATCGCTTTAGTTTGGCCTGAACCACCTACACGAGAAACCGAAAGGCCAGCATCAATAGATGGTCTTACCCCTGAATAAAACAGATCACTTTCTAAAAAGATTTGCCCATCTGTAATCGAGATAACGTTGGTTGGAATATAAGCGGAAATATCTCCTGCTTGTGTCTCAACAAATGGTAAGGCCGTTAAAGAACCAGCCCCCAGTGAATTATTTAATTTTGCGGCACGTTCTAACAAACGTGAATGCAAATAAAAGACATCCCCTGGATAAGCTTCACGACCAGGTGGACGGCGCAATAATAAGGAAATTTCACGATAAGCAGCCGCTTGTTTTGATAAATCATCAAAAACTACAAGGACGTCCTTGCCATTATACATGAACTCTTCTCCTATTGCCGTTCCAGTATAAGGTGCGATATATAATAGTGGTGCTGGTTCTGAAGCACCTGCAGCCATAACGATGGTATAATCCAAAGCACCATACTGTCTTAATGTTTCTGTTTGCGCTCTAACAGTGGAATCTTTTTGTCCAATAGCTACATAAATACAGATAACATCCTGGTCTTTTTGGTTAAGGATAGTATCAATGGCAATTGTCGTTTTCCCAGTTTTCCTATCCCCAATAACTAATTCTCTTTGTCCACGACCAATAGGAACTAAAGCGTCAACTGCTTTTAAGCCTGTTTGTAGAGGTTGAGAAATAGATTGACGATCCATTACTCCAGGAGCTGAACCTTCCATAGGGCGTGTTTTTTCCGTTTTAATTTCCCCTAAGCCGTCTATGGCTTGACCTAGCGGATTGACTACACGTCCGATCATTTCTTCTCCGACAGGAACTTCCATAATACGTCCTGTTCGCTTCACTCTATCGGCTTCACGAATATCGTCGAAATCTCCCAAAATAATAATTCCGACATCGTTAGACTCTAAATTTTGCGCCATTCCATAAGAACCATTGGCGAATTCAAGTAGTTCTCCGCTCATTGCATTTTCTAAACCATGTGCTCGAGCAATCCCATCACCAACGTAAGTTACTGTACCAACTTCTTCTACAGTTAACTTACTTTGGTAATTATCGATTTGTTCCTTGATTAAAGCACTGATTTCTTCTGCTTTAATGGCCATCTAATTCACCTCTGTTTTTCTATTTGCTCAATTCATTACGCAAATTTTCAATACGTGTTTTTAAACTTCCATCGATAACTTTTCCATTTGTTTCAACGATGATCCCACCTACAATTGCAGGATCAACCTTTTCTTGCAAATTTGCGATTTTATAACCAAATTTTTGTGCAATATTTGTTGTTAATTTGGTTTTTTGTTCTTTTTTCAAAGGTATGGCTGTGGTTATACTTCCTAAAAGAACGCCCATACTTTCATCATATCTTTTTTCATATTCATCGATAATCAGAAGTAAATCATACATCCGACCATACTGAAAAATAACTTCTAAGGCATTATAAATCATTCCATCAAAATTTTTGACCAATTCATCCATAATGCTTCTTTTTTCTTGCATATTTAAGCGTCGATCGCTTAATATGTCTCCCAAATCAGGAGCAGCTTCAAAAATCTCACGTAATACAAGTAACTTTTGATAAATATCTTCGACTTGCCCTTTTTCTGCCGCCAATTCGTATAAGGCTTTGCCGTAACGTTTAGCTACTGTGTTCTTATCTAGTTTCATCTTCTGAACCTAAACTTTCAATATATTGATTGATCAACGATTCATGCGCCTCTTCAGAAAGTTCTTTATTTATGATTTTTTCTGCGATTTGAACCGAAAGATCAGCGACATCCCCTTTAACCGAAGATAGGGCTGCTTGACGTTCAACAGAAATATCATCTCTAGCTTTTTCTTTCATCTGTGATACTTCATCTTGCGCATCGTTGACGATTTTTTGGCGGCTTGATTCTCCAGTACTTTTAGCGTTTTTGATGATATCTGAAGCCTCAGATTTAGAAGCTGACAATTGTTCTTGTCGCGTGTCTTCTAATTCTTGCGCTTTCTGGCGTGATTGTTCGGCTGAATCTAAATCATTGGCGATCTTTTTTTCACGTTTATTCATCATGTCAGCAATTGCATTCCACGCAAATTTTTTCAAAAGCGCCAATAATAAAACAAATGAGCCGGTAACCACAACAATATTTGAAATAGTCGTATTTTGCACATCAGCAACTGACAAAACCAATTGATTTAGCATGCTTGTAACTCCTTTACAAATTATTTTATAATTAAAAACTTTTATGACAAAAAAGCAGGAGGACGTAAGAGACGATCACCTCCGCTTTTTCACTCTTTATAAGATCATAAGTAAAGCAATGACGATCCCTAAAATTGGTAGAGCTTCAATGAAAGCTATCCCTAAAATCATCATAGAACGTAATTGACCTGACATCTCTGGCTGACGAGCCATTGATTCTATGGTTTGAGCAATAACTTTTGAATTTCCATAACCAGCTCCAATAGCTGCCCCTATAATTGCTAATCCTGCTCCAATAAATGCCATAATACTTTTCCTCCTAATATATTAATATTCTTACTCTTCTTCAATTTTATTATCTAAGAAAACCATTGCTAAAATAACAAAGACGTACGCTTGAATAGCACCGATAAACAAGGAAAATCCAATCCATATCATTTCAAGCGGTACAGCTAAAGGTAAAGACAACCAGCCCAAATTGTTTACCATCGAAGCAATCAACCCTAGAAGAACTTCACCTGCAAAAATATTACCATACAAACGTAGTCCCAGGGTTACCACATTAGTAAATTCTTCCAATAACTTCATCGGCAAAACAATGCCTACAGGACGAAGATAACTATTGACTAAATACTCTTTTGTTCCCATCTTTTTCACACCAAAAAAGTGTGTCAATAAAATGACCATAAAAGCCATTCCTAAGGTAACAACAGGGTCAGCTGTAGGACTTTTCCATAAAGTTAAATCATCATGGATAACAATTTTTGTAATAAGTCCTAATTCGTTTGCCACAAAAATAAATAAAAATAAAACAAATGCATAGAAATCGTAGTTTCTTGCTTCTCTTTTAGGCAACTGCGAAGAAGCAACTCCGCGTACAAAATCAATTACCCACTCAATGAAATTTTGTTTACCTTTTGGTTTCATTTGTAAATTTCTTGTACAAATAAAAACGACTGCAAAAACAATAATACAAGTCAGCAGCGTCATTAAAATGATTGTACCATCAAACCAAATGGGACCAATATGAAACAAGAGCGAACGTTCATCCAAATACTCTCACCTTCTTTCCCATAAAATCCCAAAATCACAGCCAAAACCAAATCACCATGATTTATTCAACATTCGATATCATACCACCATAAAAAGAAAATTTCAAAAGATTTTCATCAATAATCCCTACAAATAGGTCATTGAAAAAACAAATTGAAAACTTAGAATGCCAAAGTTTTATCAATGACAAAAAATAAGTCGCTATTTCTTTTTTACTAAAGGGATTCTTACAATCAATTATACCAAATCTTATCTTAAAATCAAATAGGGTAGAGGGGAAATAAATTTCCGCCCCTCCCGTCGCACCGTACGTACGGTTCTCGTATACGGCGCTCCATTTGTATTGTTTTCACGCTTGATTAAGATAGTAATTTAAAGGATTGACCAATCCAGGTCGATCCTTTTTCTTTATGGCTAAAACTTTCGGACTTAGGATAAAATTGACGACGTCCATACCACATTTCCTATACCAACCTAACCTCGAATTTGCCACCTTATAAATATTCTCTTTGGTAAAATGGCATTTGAATAATCGGTTTAATTGTTGTAGATTCGTATAGATTCGTTGTGGCAGTTTCCATTGCTTTATGATGATCACTCGGACTTTATGTCGTAGCCATTGTCCAAACTTTGCTAGATAGGTTTTCATACGCCCGATACGGTAGTAATTGATCCAGCCTCTTATCGTTTGGTTTAGTTTCGTGAATGTCACCGCTAAAGGTCGCGACACCGCCTGTTTTCTTTTAAGGATGGCTTTGGTTTTGTCATAGAGCTTTGTTTTACTGACTTTGCTCGGTTTACACTGCCACCCCTTTTGGTTCTTCCAAAAGGTAAACCCTAAAAATTGACTCTGTATCGGTCGTACAACCTTGGTTTTTGTGACGTTCACTCGTAAGGAAAGCTTTCTTTCAATCCAATTCGTAATAGATTTCATTACACGATTGGCTGCCCGCTCACTTTTGACAAAGATATCCGCGTCGTCCGCATAACGAACAAAACGTAGCCCCCTTGCTTCTAACTCTTTATCCAATTTATTCAGATAAATATTCGCTAAAAGGGGACTTAAAGGGCCGCCTTGCGGAACGCCTGTTTCATTCGGACGAACAAAGCCATTTTCCATAATCCCTGCTTTTAAGAAAACACGTATTAAGTGAAGTGTTTCTCTATCTTTGACCCGTTCTCTAAGGGTCGAGATTAATTTATCATGATGAACCGTATCAAAATATTTCTCAATGTCCATATCAATGAGCCATTCATAACCTTCATTCAAGTAATCAAGTACTTTTTCAATCGCTTGATGTGCACTTCGATGGGGACGAAAACCATAACTGCTTTCACTGAAGTGAACATCGAAAATGCGACTCAGCTGTTGCGCGGTTGCTTGTTGTACCACACGATCTACCACGCTTGGAATTCCTAAAGGTCTTTGTTTTCCATCGGGTTTAGGGATATAAACTCGTTTGACTGTTTTCGGACGGTAAGTCATCGATCGAATCTCTTGAACAAGAGAATGTCCGTGTTGATTGAAGTAATGGTCAAGTTCGTCGACTGTCATTTTATCAACACCCGGAGCGCCTTTATTCTTTCTGACCTGCTCGATGGCTTGTCTCATATTTTGATGACTCGTGATCTTTTCAATGAATCTCATGCGCTGTTCCTCCTCTAGACGTAGATGGATCCAAGATCGCCCTCACTACTTTTCCCATCGATAGTTACGTTCTACCGTTCTAGGGTATCCTCATTTCCAGACTGCTTGGATATTTTCTTCTAGCGATTCACACTATACAAACATTCAGCCCTTCACTACATGAGGCAGTAGCTACTATGGCCTCAGCTGACTTCTTACGACAAACCTTTTTCGACCGTTCACAAACGTCCGTAAGATCTCCCAGGGTAAGACATTTATCTTTCTCTCCACAACCTCTTGATTTACTGTCTTGGTTTTACGTTTACCTTTTGGACTTCGGCTTGTATTGCAGCCTTTTCCCCCATTTAGCCTCATCAAGTTCCTGTACGTAGGCTCAAGAGATTTGCGCCACCACTTCCTTCACCCCATCATCACTGATTTCGGCTTGTGGCTCGCTACACTTGGCGGTAACTACCCGTGACTAGACTTTCACTAGCTAGATAAATGCCATGCCTGGCACACAATAAAGACCATTGACAGCACAAAGTCAATAGTCTTTTAATGCACGTTGTATTTCACGTTCTTGATCTTTCCGTTTTAGTGTTTCACGTTTATCATGTTCTCTTTTCCCTTTTGCTAGACCAACAAGTACTTTAGCGTAGCCATTTTTAATGTATACTTTCAATGGAATAACAGTGATTCCTTTTTTCTGCGTTTCCTCCTGTAATTTAGCAATTTGTTTTTTATGCATTAACAATTTACGACTTCTTAGAGGATCATGATTAAATAAGTTCCCTTGATCATAAGGGCTAATATGCACATTGAATAAATAAGCTTCACCATTGCGAAAACGGACAAAGCCGTCTTTTAGATTGATTCTACTATTTCTGATCGATTTGATCTCTGTTCCTTGTAATGAGACGCCGGCTTCTATCGTATCAAGAATGGTATAATCATGTCTTGCTTTTCTATTTTGAGCAACTAGTTTTCCATCACCTTTTGGCATATAGCTGGCCTCCCTGTCTTAACTTATTTCTTTTTCTTTGTCTTTTTTGGAACATCTTTATAGAATGGCTTCTTTCCTTTATTTTTAGTTTTTTTACTTTTTTTCCTTCTGCTTGTACCTTCCTTATTTTTCCTAGCTTGTTTATGATTTTGTTGTTTATTCGTTTGAACGGGCGTAACTTCTTGCGCATCTACCAATTCAAAATCCACTTCTCTAGTATCAGGATCTGCCTTTGTCACCCGTACCTTTACTTGTTGACCGATTTTAAAGGTTTGGTTTGTGTGTTCTCCAACCAAAGCAAGCTGACTTTCAACAAATTGAAAATAATCGTTTTGTAATTCACTTACATGAATCAAGCCTTCTATGGTATTAGGTAATTCAACAAAAAAACCAAATTTAACAACGGAACTAATGACACCTTCAAATTCTTCATCAATATGATCTTGCATAAATTCTGCTTTTTTCATCGAATCAACATCGCGTTCACACTCTACAGCACGTCGCTCCATATCAGAGCTATGCTGTGCGATCTCAGGAATTTTTTCCGCCCATTTCTCTTGTTTCTTTTCTGATTTATCTTCACTGTATGAACGAATCAAACGATGAACCAACAAATCAGGATAACGACGAATAGGAGAAGTAAAATGTGTATAATGTTCTGCTGCTAAACCGTAGTGACCTACATTTTCTTCTGAATAACGTGCTTGTTGCATACTACGTAACAACATCGTATTAATAACTTTACTTTCTGGTCTTTCAGCCGCATCTTCCACTACCTTTTGTAAATCTTTAGGGCTGATCGAACCCTTTTTACTCTTAACTAAAATTCCTAAAGTCGCTGCAAAATCAAAAAACTGCTGCAGCTTTTCTTCTTTTGGCTCTTCATGAATACGATAAATAAAAGGTAAATTTGCTTGTTGATAATGTTTAGCGATCGTTTCATTGGCACAAAGCATAAAGGACTCAATAATACGTTCACCTATGCCTCTTTGCCTTAAAATAATATCTAGAGGATGGCCATTTTCATCAACAACGACTTGTGCTTCGTTATCTTCAAAGGTTAAAGCTCCTCGTTTATCACGCATCGTTTCTAAACATTCATGTAATTCTTTCATCGCTTGAAACATCGGTACAAGTTCTTTATAGCGCGCCATCGTTTCTGGATTTTCATCTTCCAAAATTTCATTAACCGCCGTGTAAGACATACGTTCACTGGTTTTAATGACACTTGGAAATATATCATAAGAAACGACACTTCCTTGTTCATCAATTTCCATCTCACAACTCATGGCAAGTCGTGGGACTTGAGGATTTAACGAACAAATTCCATTAGACAAGCGTTGCGGCAGCATAGGAACAACACGATCAGTTAGATAAACACTTGTACCACGTTTTAAGGCTTCTTTATCTAATGGACTATTTTCAGTAACATAGTAAGAAACATCTGCGATATGCACAGCTAAAAAGAAATGTCCATTTTCTAATTTTTTCACTGAAACTGCATCATCCAAATCTTTGGCTTCTTCACTATCAATCGTTACAATCATTTGATCCTGTCTATCTTTTCGGTCAGGATAATCTTTAGGATCAATCGAGTCAGGAACTTGTTCAGCTTGCTCAATGACTTCTTCAGGAAATTCTGTAGGCACATCATGAGCTGCTAAAACTGTTAGAATATCCATTCCTGGCTCATCTTTATGACCGATAATATTTTTTACGATTCCCTCTAAACTATCTTCATAACCTTTTTCAGGATAATGAGTGATCTCAGCAATCACAATATTTCCTTCTACCGGACGGATGCCTGTAGCGGAAATAAATACTTTAAAACCGGAAAGTTTTTTATCTTTAGGTGAAATTACCCCATACAAATCAGTATCTGCAATTTCATCTTCAGAAAACAAATGGAACTCTCCAACGATTTGTGTGAGATTTCTTTGACGTACTTCCACAATACGACCTTCAGCTCCCAGTTCATCAGCAGGATCTGACAGTTTAGTAATATCAATAGCCACCAAATCCCCATCCATAGCATAAGCAGTGTTTTCTTTAGCAATATAAACGTCATCTTCTTCTGGATCAATCGTCACAAAACCAAAACCACGCTCATTCGCTCGGAATGTTCCTTCCACTAGTACCTGCTTGGGCGGCAATTTTATTTTTCCTTTTTTATTGAAAACAACTAATTGTTCTCTTTCCATTGTTGCTACGGTTTGCACTAAAGCTTTGAAATCATTGCTTTTACCTAATCCTAGGTTTTCTGCAATTTCTTCTATGGAAAAACTTTTTTTAGAACTGTTTTCCATAAAATGCAAAACCTTAGTTTTTATCGTCTCTTTCATCTTCATTCCTCATTCCAGGGTAAGCTTTCCAGATAAGCAAGCACGTCCTTTTCAAATGCTTTTCTTTCAGGCCCTACAGTGACCACATGATCACTTTGTGGATACCATTGTAAAGTCATTTTGCTTTGTTCCAAAGCTTGCGCAGTTTTAAAAACTGTCGAAGCATCGATCATCCGATCTTGACCCGATTGAGCCAAAAAGACTGGAACTTTAACCGCACTCACTTTTTTACTGACGCTTTCTGAAAAGCTCTCTATTCCTTTTAATTGTTTTTTTGCACTATCTGCGATTTTTGGCAGCTTTTCATTAATTTTTTCTTGCGCTAGCCCCGCATAATTTAAAACATTTTTTGCGTATAGATAAAAGTTTTCTGGCACATTTGTCTCTGTTTTAAATATTGGAGAACAAAAACTTCCGCCACCAATAATCGCAGAATCATTTTTCGTTAATGCATCCATTGACATGATACCACCCATAGACAATCCAAATACAGCAAGCTGTTTATAGCCTTTATTTTTCAAATAATCAATAGCAGTTTGGGTATCTTGTGCCCAAGCATCAACTTCTTGGTCTAAAATATCTTGCGGGTCCAATGTTCCATGACCTTTAAACATTGGCGCATAAACTGTGTAGTTTACTTTTTCTAAAAAACGACAAAGCATACGAACATCATTAGGACTTCCAGAGTAGGCATGTAAAAAAATAACCGCTCTTTTCCCATGTTCTTCTAGTAATGGTTTAGGTAAATTCATCTGCATTGTTTAACACCTCTTTTTTATTTTACCATAAAAAAAGAGTTTGAGAATAATGCTCAAACCCTTTGCTAACTATTTTCTATTGAGAAGATAACAATACTAAAACAAATAACAAAACCATCCAAATTGTACCTAGTATTGCTGTTGAACGTTTCATAACCGCCTCAAAACCTCTAGCCTTTTGTTTGCCAAAAAGATTATCTGCACCGCCAGTAAAAGCACTGGCTGCACTATTTTGTTTACTTGGTTGCAGCATAATTGTGATAACTAAAATGACAGAAAGCACTAATACTGCACTTAATATTAAACTGTACAAGCTCTTATCCCTCACCTTCGTTTGTTATCGTCTAGTACACTTTAGCATAATTTTATGCGCTTGGCTAGTGTTAGATAATTGTTCAAAGATAGAAAGTGGAAATCTACTTGATCTCCCTTTAGTCAAAGAATATTTCTTTCAAGTGCTAGCTTTCTTAAATTTTTGACAGTCCAACATAGGGCGTCTATCCGAAATTCACTTTCCATGTTTGAAAAGGTGGGGTGTATTTCTTTGCTACGCTACCTAAAATCCTAAACATAAGGGTTTTTAGCTGCTTTATAAAATAATGAAATCCAGATCTTTCTTCTCATTAAAAAAAGCTGAGACATTTTAGTCCCAGCTTCTCTAATTCTTTAATTTATTTATTAGCTAAGTTGTAAAAGGATTTTAGTCCTTTGTATTGTGCAACTTCACCTAATTGGTCTTCAATGCGTAGTAATTGATTGTATTTAGCAATACGATCAGTACGTGACAATGAACCTGTCTTGATTTGGCCAGCATTTGTAGCCACTGCAATATCAGCAATTGTTGTATCCTCTGTTTCACCAGAACGATGAGAAACAACAGCAGTATAGCCAGCTTCCTTAGCCATTTCAATAGCATCAAAGGTTTCTGTCAATGTTCCAATTTGGTTAACTTTAATTAGGATTGAATTGGAAACACCCATATCAATTCCTTTTTGAAGGATTTCAGTATTTGTAACAAACAAATCGTCTCCAATCAATTGAACTTTATCACCTAGGCGATCTGTAAGTAATTTCCAACCATCCCAGTCATTTTCGTCCATTCCATCTTCAATGGAAAGAAGAGGGTATTTGTTTACTAATTCTTCAATATAATCTGCTTGTTCAGCTGCAGAACGTTTAGCACCATTAGGACCTTCAAATTTTGTATAGTCATAAACGCCGTCTTCATAAAATTCAGAAGCGGCCACGTCAAAACCTAAATAAACATCTTTACCAGGTGTTAAACCAGCTTTTTCGATAGCAGCAACAATTGTTTCAACTGCATCTTCAGTTCCTTCAAAACGAGGAGCAAATCCACCTTCATCACCAACAGCTGTTTCTAAGCCACGTTCACTTAACAAACTTTTCAAAGCATGGAAAGTTTCTGCACCCCAACGTAGCGCTTCGCGGAAAGTTTTAGCGCCTACTGGCAAAATTTTGAATTCTTGGAAAGCGATTGGTGCATCAGAATGAGACCCACCATTAACGATATTCATCATAGGTGTAGGCAATACTTTACTATTGAATCCGCCTAAATAGTGATATAAAGGAATTTCTAAATAGTCAGCAGCTGCACGTGCAACAGCAAGTGATACACCAAGAATGGCATTAGCACCTAATTTTCCTTTGTTTGGGGTACCATCAAGTGCGATCATTGCTTTATCAATCGCCGTTTGGTCACGAACATCAAAACCAATAACTGCGTCAGCAATAATGTTATTTACATTATCAACTGCTTTTGTTACACCTTTACCTCCGTAACGGTCTTTATCGCCATCACGTAGTTCTACAGCTTCATGTTCACCTGTTGAAGCACCAGAAGGAACAATACCTCTTCCGAAAGCACCGGATTCTGTAAATACTTCTACCTCAACAGTTGGGTTTCCACGAGAGTCTAGGACTTCGCGTGCATAAACATCACTAATAATTGACATATACTTGTCTCTCCTTTTGAGTATGATTAATCTAAGAGTTACCTCTTATGACTTTATTTAATAATACTATAATTTAAAAGATTTATAAACTCTGTATTATTTCGCTGCCTTAACTAAGTCTAAGAAAGAATCAGCTTTCAAGCTAGCACCGCCGACCAATGCACCATCAACATTTTCTTTTGCCATATATTCAGCAATGTTTTCTGGTTTCACTGAACCGCCGTATTGAATACGTACTTTTTCAGCAGTATCTTCATCAAACAAGTCCGCTACCTTTTTACGAACAACGCCACAGATTTCATCCGCGATTTTAGCGTCTGCAGATTTACCAGTACCGATTGCCCAAATTGGCTCATAAGCGATAACCATATTAGCTACTTGTTCTTTAGATAGTCCAGCTAAATCTTTGTTGATTTGGCCTTCGATCCATTCGCTTGTTTTACCTGCTTCATAAGTGTCTAAAGTTTCTCCACAGCAAAGGATAGGAAGCATGCCATTATCAAAGATTGCTTTTGCTTTTTTATTGATCTCTTCGTCAGTTTCATGGAAATATTCACGACGTTCAGAGTGACCAATAATAACATAGTCAACACCTAAATCTGCTAAAGCATAAGGAGAAGTTTCTCCTGTGAATGCTCCTGAATTTTCAAAATAGCAATTTTGTGCAGAAATTTGTAATTCAGTTCCTTGAGCTTCATTAACCAATGTTTCTAAAAATAGCGCGGGTGCACCTACAACAGAATCCACTTCTTTATTAGAAGGGATTTTGTTTTTTACAGCTTCAGCAAAATCTTTTGCTTCTTTTGCTGTTAAATTCATTTTCCAGTTTCCCGCAATAATCGGTTTGCGCATATATGAACACTCCTTTATTTAACCTAACTAAAAGTTAAAATTTATTTATCATTAATAGCTGCTAGTCCTGGCAGAGCCTTACCTTCTAATAATTCAAGGCTTGCGCCACCGCCAGTTGAGATATGTGTAAATTTATCAGCAAAACCTAAACTTTCTGCAGCTGCAGCAGAATCTCCGCCACCGATGATTGTTGTTGCGTCTTGTAAACTAGCAATTGCTTCACAAACGCCAATGGTTCCTTTAGCAAAGTTGGACATTTCGAATACGCCCATAGGTCCATTCCATACGACGGTTTTTGCGTCCTTTAAGATGTTGCTAAAGTTCTCGACTGTTTTGGGTCCGATATCTAAGCCCATTTGACCTTCAGGAATAGCCCCTTCATAAGTTTCAGTAGCTACATCATTAGAAAACTCTTTAGCTGTTACAGAATCTACTGGCAAAACTAACTTATCTCCAGCTTTTTCAATTAGAGACTTGGCTAAGTCAACTTTGTCTTCTTCAACCATTGAATTTCCAATATCTTCGCCTTTTGCTTTATAGAAAGTATAAGTCATGCCGCCACCGATTAAAATTTTATCAGCTTTTTCGATTAAGTTTTCGATAACGCCAATTTTATCTGAAACTTTTGCGCCACCTAAAATAGCAACCATTGGACGCTTAGGGTTGTCTACTGCTTCGCCGATAAATTCGATTTCTTTTTCCATTAAGAAACCAGCGACCGTTGGAATGCCTGTAGAAGCAATTCCTACGTTTGAAGCATGAGAACGGTGCGCTGTACCAAAAGCGTCATTTACAAAAACGTCTCCTAATGAAGCCCAGTATTTTCCAAGCTCAGGGTCATTTTTACTTTCTTTTTTACCTTCGATATCTTCAAAACGAGTATTTTCGAAAACGACGATTTCTCCGTTTTGCAAGTTATCGATTGCTTGTTCTAATTTTTCCCCACGCGTTTCTGGAACAAATGTCACATTACGGTCTAAAAGTTCACCTAAGCGATCAGCAACTGGAGCTAAAGATTTGCCTTCTTTATCTTCTTCTGTCTTCACACGGCCTAAGTGTGAAAACAAAATGGCTTTACCGCCGTGTTGAGATACATATTTAATCGTTGGAAGTGCTGCTTTGATTCGAGTATCATCTGTGATGGCACCATCTTTTACTGGCACGTTAAAATCTGCACGAACCAATACTTTTTTTCCTTTTAAATCAACATCTTCAACTGTTTTTTTAGCCATGGATCTGCCTCCTAAATAACAATTTCTTAAAAAAAGCGGAGAAGCGCGTCGCTTCCCCGCTTTTATTTCTTAAATTCAAATGAATCATATTAGCAAGTGAATTTATTCAACAACGGCTTATAAAGTTGTTGCAAAATATTCTAACGTACGAACCATGTTTGAAGTAAATCCATATTCATTATCGTACCAAGCAACAGCTTTAACTAATTGTTCCCCATTTTCGCCTTCCATAACAGCAGTTTGGGTAGCGTCAAAGATAGATCCAGCAGCATAGCCGATAATATCAGAAGAAACAATATCGTCTTCGTTATAAGCAAATGCATCAGATGAAACTTCTTTCATTGCTGCGTTTACTTCATCAACTGAAACTTTTTTGTTCAATACGCCGTATAGGTTAGTGATTGAACCAGTAATTGTTGGCACACGCAAAGCAGTACCATCAACACGACCATTGATTTCTGGAATAACTTTACCAACTGCTTTAGCTGCTCCTGTTGTTGCAGGTATAATGTTTGCAGCACCAGCACGGCTCTTACGTCCACCTGGAGCATCTTGCAAGTTTTGAGTAGAAGTATAAGAGTGAACAGTTGTCATTAACGCACGGTCAACGCCAAACTTATCATTTAACACCTTAACAACTGGTGCTAAGCAGTTTGTTGTACATGAAGCAGCTGAAACAATGTTATCTTCTGCAGTGATTGTTTCATGGTTTACACCATAAACAACTAATTTAGTATCTTTTGATTTTGCTGGTGCTGAAATCAACACTTTTTTAGCACCTGCATCAATATGAGCATGAGCGTCTGCTGCATCAGTGAATAATCCAGTACATTCTAATACTAAGTCAACGCCATTTTCTTTCCAAGGTAATTGACTAGGATCTTTTTCAGCATATGCTTTGATATCTTTACCATCTACAACTAGCGCGTCTTCTTTAACTTCTACGCTGTATGGGAAACGACCTTGTGCTGTGTCATATTTCAAAAGATAAGCCAAGTCTTCGTTGTCAGTTAAATCGTTAATTGCGACAACTTCTAATTCATCGCTTGCTTCTAAGATACGACGTAAAGCTAAACGACCAATACGTCCAAAACCATTAATTGCTACTTTTGTTGACATAATGTGATTTCCTCCTTATGAAAACCAAAAAATTTATTTTAAAGGGTTACCCCTCTTAAAATCTCATTTGCTGCGGCTTCATCAGTGATGAGCCACGTTTGTTGCGGCGCATTTTCCATATACGCCCGAATTGCTTTTGCCTTAGACTTTCCTCCGGCAACAGCAAATATATAAGGAATGTCCCTTATATCTTTTAATTGTAGACCAACTCTAGGGATTTTGTAAACTACTTTGCCATCTTCATCGAAAAAATACCCAAAAGATTCCGCGACTGCATTTTTTCTTTTCAACATAAGAATTTCTTCTTCCGTCATTTTACGGCGGGCCGCCATATGTAAAGCTCGCCCGATGCTGTGAATCACACATTTCGCCTGGTTGATCAAGTTAAGAACATCTACGATGGAAGGTTCTTTTAACAATGAATCATAGGTTATAGCACTCAATTGTTCTGGGACAAAAAGCGCCCGATAATCACCTTGTGAACGAGTTGCCATTTCAGCACTTACTGAATTAGCTTGCACATTCACCGCTTCACCGATTCCGCCTCTGGCAGGGACAAACAAATTTTTACGCTTAGCGCTTTTAAGATTGGTTAATTGCTTAGCGGCGCGCGCCATTGTTGTACCACCCATCACTGCAATAATATTTTCACCATTAGGTAAATAATTATGCAAAGCTTCATCTAACAAACGACCAAATTCATCCACAACCTTTTTTTGTTGGTCTGAATCGCCGCTTACGATGATACAACGTGCAATACCGAAAATTTCAGCTAATCGTCTTTCATTTTGTTGCATGCCAAAAAGCTGATCCATTGTATCGCCTAATTGTTCGTAGACTTCTTCGCCTTTTTCCGTCAAGCGCATTCCGCTTTTGGAAGTGGCAATTAAATCAAGCTTTTTCAACAAGTCGGTTTCTGTTCGCAATACACGTTCTGTCAAAGCCAAACTTTCCGAAAGACTTCTTCTACCGATAGGTTGCATCCAATAGATACTTTGTAGAATCCGATATCTTTCCTGCAGTACATATAATATGTCTGGCGCGATTGCTTCAATCAATTGTAGTTCACTAAGCATATAATCCCTCCGTGGGACATTAATCGACCAGTATAGACTTAAAACGACCCGTATATTGTAAAAAAAATCAAGCTTGTGTCAAAACTCAATTCCTTACGTTTTTATACTATCATTTTCTGCATTATTTGGCAACTAATTGTCGTTTATATTTCTAATAATTCGGTCACTACATGCGCTCCGCTCTCCTAGTACTGTTCATCAGCTACTCTCAGCTCCCCTTGGTCGCTGAATCGTAGTGATTCACAGCAAAAAGCCATGTTTTAATTACATAGCTTTTTGTGGGTTCAATCGTATCTTTTTCGTTTTGATGAGCCAGCAATATTTAATGCGTCCCGGTACTTAGCAACTGTCCGGCGAGAGATCGCGATGCCTTTATCTTTCATCAATTCTGTAAGTTTTTGGTCAGAGAGTGGCTTTGCCTTATCTTCTTGCTCTACCAATTGTTGCAATAAATGTTTAGCATCATTGGCAGAACTTTCATTAGAATTTTCGCCTATTTTTTTGCTGAAAAAAGATTTTAATTCAAATACACCAAACACAGTTTCCAAATATTTTCCATTTACAGCACGACTCACCGTGGACTCGTGGATTTCTAATTCCTCAGAAATATCTTTTAAGGTTAAAGGTTTTAGCGGACGATCCTTATCTAGAAAAAAGTCCTTTTGATGAGAAACGATCGCCTTTCCTACACGATAAATGGTATCACCACGTTGTTGGACCGTTTTTTTTAGCCATTCATAATCTTGTTGCTTATCTTTTAAATACTTGAGAACTTCTGGGTCTTGGCTTTTTTCCATTCGTTCAAAATAATTTTGTTGAAATTTGATTTCTGGAATACTTTTTCGATTTGATAATACTTTAAGCTCTTGATCGTCTATTTTCACAGTTAAATCAGGAATAATAAACAATCCTTCAGTAGCGCCGTAGATAGCTCCTGGTGTGGGCGTTAAATTTTGAATATAATCAAAAATCTCTTGTACATCGCTTAGAGAAATGTCGAAATTTTTTGCGATTTTTTCCCATTTACGATCTACTAATTCTTTAAACATTTCTTCTAATACAACGTAAGCTAAATGCGGAGCAGAATTATCCCGTTCTGTTTGTAACATTAAACACTCTTGCAAATTACGCGCCCCTACTCCGGCTGGATCTAGCTGCTGAATCAATGTCAATGCATCTAGTAATTGGATCGCAGAACCACCCGTTTTTTCAGCAGCCTCTTTTAATGAAATTTTTAAAAAACCGTTCAAATCAATATACTCAACTAAATACAAAACCAGTTGACGTAAATACGTATCTCGATAGTTTAAATGAACTTGATCAATTAAGTGTTCAAACAAAGAAATAGAGTTATCTGGGATCTGGCTAAGATAATTCATCTCTTCTCCTGAAGATTTACGAGGTTTAGAATAGTTTGAAGAATACGATGGTTCCATAACTTCTAATAAAGGATTTTCCAAAGCTTTGTTATCGATATAATCAATTAAATCTTCTGTATTATACTGCAAAATTTGAATCGACTGCTGTAATTTTTGCGTCATTGCTAATTTCTGTGTCTGGGTTTGTTTTTGAGAAAATTGTTGTTCAAATTTCATTTTTATTACCCCTTGTTTTTTTTCTTAAAATTCGCTAAACTATGTAAGGTGGCTTTGCACCATTAGTGTAGTGGATATCACACAAGATTCCGGTTCTTGAGACGGGGGTTCGACTCCCTCATGGTGCGTTCATGTAACTGATTACAGTATACTTTATACAACATAAAATAGCAAAATCGCTTTATATGAATGATTATAGTTAACAAAAAAATGTGGATTTTTCGTGGGTTTTGCGATATTTCTTAAAATTTTGTGGGACTGTGGCAGGCAATTTAATGGCAAACTTATCTTTTCAAGGTAGGTTTATTTTTTTATCTTTTGTTCGCTTTGCTTTTCGAACGTCAATTCGCGTTATAAAGTAAAGGAGATGATTTTTATGAATACTCTCCACCCTTATCAAGACCATAATAGGTTACAATGGATGAAATTTTATTTATTGGAACATACAGCTAACTTAGCAGCAATGAAGCAACAAGATATTCCTATCCAACCTAAGTCAGAAATGACACCAGAAGAAATTAATGGCGTGCTCACGGAAGCTAGAATAAAGGGTAAATCCATTGAGATACAGACGAGCGAAATCGTAGATGATAGCTTTCCGCCTGATATCGTCGGATATATTAACGGATATAATGAACTAGATTTATACGTAAGACACGATTTTGTGGCGTATGAAAGTATAAGCAATGTAGATTTTTACGAGGATATAAAATGGTTTGATGTAAAGTGATATAATTTTTATTTATCCTCTCTATTTTTTAGATATTCCGCTTCAATTATGATAAGATTGATGCAGTTATTTTATAAGGATTATCTAATATTTATCATGCACAGAACAAAACGAAATATTTTTAAGCCACTTTCTTTGTCACTATTTGTTTTGCTAGTTGTTTCTTTATTTGTAGCTTTTAAGCCAACACCAAAAAATGATTATGTTATCTCCCATCGCGGAGCAAGCGGTGAGGAAATAGAACATACTTTTAAATCTTATGACCTAGCGCTTGGTTATGGCACGAAGTACATTGAACAAGATTTAGTAACATCTAAAGATGGTACATTGTATGTATCACATGATGAAAATGCAGAGCGCTTAACTGGTGTAGATAAAAATTACAAAGACATGACAGATGATGAAATCGCCAAACTACGAACTGATGATGATCAGTATATTTTGAAATTAGAAGATGTTTTTAAAAAGTATGAAGATAGTACGTATTATGCAATTGAGCTAAAAGAAAAAGATAATTCAGGAGCCATAAAGCCTTTTGAAAATCTCGTAAAAAAATACGATTTAGAAGACAAAATTATTGTACAGGCTCGTAACAAAGGGGTACTAGAATCATTAAACACTAGTTTCCCAGGCATGCCAAAGCTAATATTGGTAAATAACGATGATGAACTAGACAATGCTTTAAAACAAGATTATGTAGATATTATAGGTGCAAATGCGGACTTAATGAATAAAGACAACGTAAAAAAAGCGCATGATAACGATAAAGATTTCAATGTTTGGACTTTAAATAGTACAGATGAAATAAAAAAAGCAATTGATTTAAATGTTGATAGCTATTTTACTAATTACACGGCTAAAGCATTAACCATAGAAGATAATTATAGATAGCAAAAAATCTCCCAATCAATGAAGAGTAAAGGCTTTAGTAGTTAAAAAAACGATTATATTTTTTTAATATTTTAGCTTGTCATTGCAACATAATAGCGTTGGCCGCTATGGCTTAGATAGTTAGTTTATATACATGAAAGGATCAAGCAATAAAATTTTATATCTACTTTGCTTGATCCTTTTTTCTATAGAAAAAAGCGCTAAGATATAAACTTTACGGATTATATCTTAGCGTTTGAAATTTTAAAAGAAAAACGATAATTTACTAGACTTGTTCTTCATCCTCATCATCGTCTGTTTCTTCGTCGTCATCATCAACAACGGTTAAATCCTCTTCGATATTTCCTGGTAATTCTTCTTCATAATCATCTGAATTATCAGCACCGATTTCTTGTAAGTCCGAATTGTATTCGGCAATTTCTTCATCATCATCATCGTCATCATCAAAAAGATCATCGTCGTCAGCTGCTACTAAATCAGTATCTTCAGGATCGTCAGCGTTATAGTCAATAACATCTTGATCGCCACCAGCAAAGGCGTTAACCTTATTAGGCGCACGACGTCGCGTTTCATCTTCATCTTCTAGACCATGAGTAACTTCTTCGTTAATCGAATCAAGCGCATACCATGAACGCAGACCCCAACGGTTCTCACCTAATGAAATAAAACTTCCATCTGTGTTCAAATCCGTATAAAATTGAGCCAAAGAAGTCCGAATTTGACCATCTGGAATACCTAAATACTCTTGAGTAGCATTTACTATATCAGAAAAGTCCATGACTTCGCCTTCTTGTTCTAAAATAGCATGAGCAACTTCAACCATCGATAAATCACTTTTATTTACATTTTCAAATACATTAATTTTCAAACAGGACACGTCCTTTCAAATCTAAAGTCAATCATACAAAACTGTCTTAAAAAAAGCAATTTTTTATGAAAAAAATTTACGAAACTAAGCAGAAAATTCTAATAGCAAATCATAACTACCCACTTTTTGTTCTGCCATAAATAAATCATATGCAACTGTAACTTTCCCAGACATTGGATGATCATTTAAAGTAAAATGCAAATCTTTAGTATAAGTCGTTAAAAAAATTGTACCATAGGGAGTTTTATAAGTTGTTTCAAAACTTTTTCCGTAGATAAACTTTAATCGTGAATGCGTTTCTCCTGAGCGTGTCAGTTGAACAGCTCCATCAGGGAAAATTTTCATCGTAACAGGTACTGGCGACATGCCATCTTCTTGTTCTTCTTTGTAACGAATATAAAGAGTGTTTCCCATTCTAATCACTTGTCCACTAATATCAAACAAAAATTCTTCAGCTTCATTTTCTTGTCTTACTTCTGTTTTTAAATGAATTGAGACAGGAATACCTCGCTTTGATTCCATCTTCCATTCTCCTTTACGACAAATCAAGACTGAATTAAGTCACAAGCAATAAAATAACTTTTGCTAGAAAAGGACAAAAATACCAGTCTCCTCTATTTTATTTTTCACATTTTTTTTAATTTGTCAATCAAACGACTTATTTTAACATAAATTAGCAATAAAAATAGTCTAAACCGTTTGCTGATCTTTCTTTGTGGTATATAATAAGGTTATTATTAGAAAAGGATATATAAATGGAAATAAAACTACTTGATCAAGAAACTTTTACTAAAAAAAATGCATTGCTTCCTTTTGCATTAACAGACGTTTTAACCGAAACTGCAGGTAAAACCAATAGCAATTTGCTCCATTTTTGGCAATTTGAACAGACATTTATTCTAGGAATGAAAGATACTCGTGTCGATCATCTAAAGGCTGGCGTGAAGGTCTTAAAAGAAAATCATTATGACCTAGTGATCCGTAATGCTGGCGGTTTAGGTGTCATATCCGATAAGGGGATATTGAATATTTCTTGGATTTTTCCTAAGAGTAATACTTCTATCGACCAAGGTTATGAAAAAATGTTGACCCTCATACAAAATGCTTTTCCTGAATTAACGATTCGGGCATATGAAATCAGCCATTCCTATTGCCCAGGAAAATTTGACTTAAGTGTAGATGGTAAAAAAATTGCAGGTATTGCCCAACGTCGAGTAAAAGAAGGCATTGCAGTCATGATGTATTTAAGTGTTTCCGGAGATCAAAATAAGCGTGGAGAAATCGTTCAAGCGTTCTATCAAAAAAGTTTAACAGAAAACTACGGGAAAAACGGTTATCCAGAAGTCTGGCCACTAACGATGACTACTCTTTCGGATGTCTTACATAAAACGATCTCTATTTCTGAAACTAAGAGGCGCTTTCTCCAAGCTTTAAATATTGACGAAGTCGCCCAAAATGCACTAGATTGGGTAAAGGAAAATAAACAAGAAACACAAATTGAGAACAAATTGGTAAATATGACCAAACGAAATAAACAATTAGAGGAGCTTAACGATGTCCCTAGCTTATAAATATCAAATGCTACCGGTTGAAAAAGTTTTTCGTGACCCGGTGCATAATTATATCCACGTCAATCATCAAGTGATTCTTGATTTAATTAATTCAAAAGAAGTGCAACGTTTACGTCGAATCAAGCAACTAGGTACTTCTTCTTTTACTTTTCATGGCGCCGAGCATAGTCGTTTTTCACACTCTTTAGGCGTTTATGAAATCACTCGGCAAATTTGTGACATTTTTAAACAAACCTATTCCATAGAAAAAATCGGAGAAGAAGGCTGGGATGATTCACAACGTTTAATTGCTTTATGTGCAGCTCTTTTACACGATATTGGCCACGGCCCTTATTCGCATACTTTTGAGCATATTTTTCATACAGATCACGAACAAATTACTGAAGCGATCATTACTTCACCGCAAACTGAAGTTTATCAAATATTGAATCGTGTGGAGGCTGGTTTTCCTGAAAAAGTAGCTAGTGTCATCACTAAAACTTACCCTAACCCACAAGTTGTACAAATGATTTCTAGTCAAATTGATGCAGATCGGATGGATTATTTACTGCGTGATGCTTATTATACAGGCACAAAATACGGCACCTTTGATTTAACAAGAATATTGCAGATGATTCGTCCTTGTAAGAGCGGTATTGTTTTTGCAATGGAGGGTATGCATGCTGTAGAAGATTATATCGTATCAAGATATCAAATGCATATTCAAGTCTATTTCCACCCGAGTTCAAGAGGTATGGAAGTTGGTCTTGAACATTTATTAAACCGTGCGCATGAACTTTTTTTTGCAGAAAAAGAAATGTTTCAAAATACAGCGCAATTGCTCATTCCCTTTTTTAGAGAAAATTTTACATTAGAGGATTATTTACGCTTAGACGATGGGGTATTAAATACTGCTTTTAATCTTTGGACAGAGGCTAATGATCCAGTTTTAAACGATCTTTCCCGCCGTTTCTTAAATCGTAAACCGTTAAAATCTTGTCGCTTTGAACCAGAAACACAGGAAAATTTAATAGAAACAATGGGGCATATTGTGGAAAAAGCTGGCTTTAATCCTAATTACTATACAGCGATTAACTCAAGCTATGATCTACCTTATGATTTTTATCAGCCTAAGTTAGAAAAACATCGTACACAAATTGAGTTGCAACAAAATGACGGGACTCTAACCGAATTATCCCAGGTGAGTCAGTTGGTAGCTGCTTTAGCTGGACAAGAGCAAGGAGATCATCGCTTTTACTTTCCTAAAGAAATGATCGATCCAAAATTGCAAAACGATTCTGATCTGTTTGGCGAAACTTACCGCTTATTTGCTTCTCACATTCATAATGGCGAATTAATTTAACCAAAAAAAGAAGCCTGTCATCATATATAGTTTGACAGAGCTTCTTTTTTTATCTAATAATTATTTTTCATCCATTTTTGTAGTGCCCAACGATGACTTCCTCTTTTTAGTAAAAGCATAGCATCATCTGGCGTGACCCAATGAAGCTGATTATTTTTTTCAGTCGGTTCAGCTACTTCTTCCCACTGATCGGCAAGATAAAAATATCCCGGATGCGCAAAATAAGTATCACGATGGCTAGAATAAAAATATTCCTTAGCTTCTCCCAAATAAGCCCCCAATTTTATCTTAAAACCAAGCTCTTCTAACATTTCACGTGCGATGGTTTGCGCATGCGTTTCGCCTTTTTCAATTTCCCCGCCAGGTAAAAAGAAGGCGCCATTAGGTGCTTGTACTAAGATAACTTCTTTTTTTTCGTTACGATGGATAACAATATAGGCGCCATAACGTGCTTGATATTTCTTTCCTTCTTCTTTTTTGCCAAAAACAGCTTCTTTCATTTTTGCCTCCATGAGTAGTTTTCTTTGCATTTTACTTGATTTCACAAAAAGAAACAAGTTTTATTTACTTTTTATCATTTTTATTTAAATATAAAAATTCAATATGTTATAATACCCTTATCTAAACAGAAAGGATGACGCAAACAATGAGAATGGCGCACACTTGTGTACGTGTAAAAGATTTAAATGCTTCAATTGAATTTTATCAAAAAGCTTTTGGTTTTGTTGAAAACAACCGCAAAGACTTTCCTGAAGCAGAATTCACATTAGTTTATCTATCTTTACCAAATGATGACTATGAGTTAGAGCTTACCTATAATTACGACCACGGCGCTTATGATCTAGGGGATGGTTACGGACATATCGCAATTGCCACTGAAGATCTTCAAGCTTTACATGACAAACATGCAGCTGCTGGATTCGATGTCACAGAGCTGAAGGGACTGCCAGGCGTTCCTCCATCTTATTATTTCATTAAAGATCCAGATGGCTATAAAATTGAGGTAATCAAAGAAGATTAATTTTGGGTTTTAAAAAGTTCTGCAGCAAAAAAACTGCAGAACTTTTTTATTTAACAAAAAAATCTAAAATCGCTTGATAAACTAGATCTTGGTCGACTTCATTAATAACTTCATGTTTCATATGAGGAAAATCAAGCATCTCAACCTTCCGATAACCAATCTTATTTAAAGTTTTTTTAGTGTCAACGAGTCCCCTTTTTCCTCCAGTAATCGCTACATCCTCTGCACCAGTAATACTTAAGATAGGTAACTCAGGATTTTGACAAGCAAAAAAACTGATATCGTTTAACCGCCGTATGCTCTCCCAAAGTGTTGTCACGCCAATATTGTTATAACCTGGAAGCATACGTGGGTCACGTAAAGCTTTTGCTATTTCTATCTCGTCATTTGTCAACCACGTTTTATCTGTTGAGCCAAAATTCGATAATTTTTTTAAAATCCAAGAATAACTTTTTTTGCCTGCCAACATATCCGCAAAAAGCGCAAGCATAACACCGTATTTAGCTTTTTTCTGATATTGAAGTGTGCCCGTTAATAACAATTTTGTAACTTTGTCATCATTGTTTTGCAAATATAGACGAGCTAATACCGAACCATAAGAATGTCCATATAGATAAACCGCTGCACTTGGAAAACGATCATTAATAAATTGTGTAATCTTTAATTGGTCTTTTACCATTCGTTTTACACTCGGCATTTGTCCTAAGGGATTCTTTTTATCAACCGAATCGCCATGTCCACGATTATCGCTCAAAACAACGGCAAAACCATTTTTGGCTAGAAAGAAAGCTAAATGTCGATAACGTAAGCGATGCTCTAATATGCCATGGACTACTTGAACCACAGCTTTCACTGCTTGATTTTTAGGTTGGATGATTGTTAAAGCCAGTGGTAATCCATCTTCTGTAATCAAGTAGGTATCTTCTTGTGTCGTATCATCAAAAACTGCCGAGCTCATTTTTTCTGATACCGGTTCTTTTAAGACAATCGTTTCCGGCTGATTTCTAAATAATAAATAACTAGCAAGTCCTAAACTCAGTAAGCTACTTTTAAGCAAAGTCTTTTTCTTTTTCAAAATTTCTCCTCCCTTCACTAATACCACTTTCTTAAGTTTAATTATAACATAGGCAATCATCTCTTTAGATCATATTTTAATAAGAAAAGGTTCCTAAAAAATCAAGGGACATCGTAAAAACTTCCCTCGATTTTAGAAAAATGAAGGGAAGTCTACTAAAGTTACCTTCTTTTTGTATAAAATCGAGGGAAGTATAGCTGACTTTCCTTCATTATGTATAAAATCAGGGGGAGTATGCTCATCTTCCCTTCTTTTTATGTAAATTTTAAAATAAAAAAATCCAGATGAAATCAATCACCTGGAATCTTTTTAGCAGAATCTTACATATGAGAAGAAATCATTTCTTCTAATTGGTCTTTTGTTTGCACGCCAATTGCTTTATCCACAACTTCTCCGTCTTTTTTCAAAATTAATGTTGGAATACTCATAATCCCAAAACTTGCGGGTACTTCTGGATTTTCGTCAACATCAATTTTTACTACGCGAAATTCATCTTCGTCGTATTCTTGTTCAACTTGTTCTAAGATAGGTGCTTGCATTCTACAAGGACCACACCAAGTCGCCCAAAAATCGATCATAACCAACCCTTGTTCTGTTTCTACATTAAAGTCTTTATCTGTTACTGTTTGTGCCATGTTTTTTTGTACCTCCAATTCAATAGACAAAGTATAGCACCTTCGTCACTGCTTGCAAACTAACTTGCTCATTTAATACCTTTATTTAAAATTAACCACTGTGGCTCCGTTACCGCCTTGATTAGCTGGTGCGAAATCGAAATTTTTTACACTAGGATTTTTTTTCAAATAATTGAATACTCCCTTGCGTAAAGCACCTGTTCCTTTACCATGAACAATAGTAACTTGCGGATATCCAGCTAAAATAGCAGCATCTAAGTACTGGTCTAACTCACTTAAAGCATCTTCATAGTGTTTACCTCGTAAATCCAACTGACTGGAAACATGAGGACCAGAAGAATTTAAAGTAGAGACATGACGTTTGGGACCTGCAGCTTCTTTAGTAGGCGCAATAGCTTGTAAATCTTCTTCATCTACATCCATTTTTAAAATACCCAACTGTACTTGCCATTGATTTTTTCCAATTTTATCTAATAGCTCCCCTCGCTGGTTATATGGAATAACCAGCACTTCATCGCCAGCTTTAAATTGTTTTTCTTTTTTCGCCTTTTGTAAGACTTTGTTCTTTTTTAAGTGATCTTCTGGTTGTTGTAATTGATTTAATTCTCCTTTGGCTTGAATCAATTCATTTTCTTTCACATTCTTTTGACCACTTTGTTGTTGCATTTTACGTAGATTGGCAATAATTTCATCAGACTGATCTTTCGCCTGCTCTACAATGTCATTGGCTTTACTGCGTGCTTTATCAAATTCATTTTCTTTTTGCTCATAAAAATATTGATAAGCTTCTTGTAGGTCTTCATGCAGCTGTTTGGCTTTGCTAACATAATTTCTTAGTTCTAAATACTCAGTTTCAGCCATTTTGCGCCGATTTTCTAAATCAGTGATCATCTCATTTAAGTCTTGGCTTTCACCATTCATCATTTGCTTAGCAGAATCAATAAGTGTTTGATCAAGCCCTAGCCGACGTGAGATTTCAAATGCATTACTTCGACCGGGAACACCAATTAACAATCTATAGGTAGGGCTTAGTGTATCAACATCAAATTCCATCGAGGCATTTACGGTCTTTGGCCGATTATAACCATAGACTTTTAACTCTGGATAATGGGTTGTTGCCATCACATAGGCTTGTTTAGCAGCCAAATCATCTAAAATCGCAATCGCTAAAGCTGCCCCTTCTTGCGGGTCAGTTCCTGCACCTAATTCATCAAATAAGACTAAGCTGTTTTTATCCACTTGATTCAATACATCCACAATAGTCGTCATATGAGAAGAAAAGGTGGACAGACTTTGTTCAATAGATTGCTCATCGCCAATATCAGCAAACACTTCATTAAAAATCCCCATCTGACTATCCTCACCAGCTGGTATAGGCAAACCTGCTTGCCCCATTAGTTGCAATAAACCTAGTGTTTTTAATGTGATGGTCTTCCCCCCTGTATTAGGGCCTGTAATAACTACGGCTTGGTAATCTTCGCCAATCATAATATCATTAGCAATCACTTGTGTTTGATCCAAAAGAGGGTGCCTAGCTTGTTTAAAGTACACATGATTGTCTTGATTGACCAAAGGTACGACCGCTTTTAAATCTTTAGCAAAACGAGCTTTAGCATTCATAAAGTCAAATTTTCCGATAACATAAGCATTATGCATGATCTCTTTACGACTAGGCACCAACGCTGCCGATAATTCTGAAAGAATACGGGCAATTTCATCTCTTTCAGCAATTTGATATTGCCGCAAACGATTATTCATTTCCACAACTTGTCCAGGTTCGATAAAAAGGGTTTGACCAGAAGAGCTTTGATCATGAACCACACCGCCGAATACATTGCGGTTTTCTTGCCTTACCGGGATGACATAACGCTCATTTCGCATCGTTACTAGCGCATCACTAAGATAACGAGCTTGTTTCCCATGAATAATACCATCTAGATTTTCTCGGATACTTTGTTCACTGCGCGTAATATTCCGACGAATATTTTTAAGTTCTTCTGAAGCTTCATCTGTAACGCGTCCATCTTCATCAATTGCGCTTTTCAAACGTTTTCTTAAAGCTGGCAAGGCAGTTAATTGTTCTTGCCAAGCGTATAAACGGTTGAATGGTGTTTCATCTTCCTTAAACTCTTCCAAAAAAGTGTTGACTTCTGCTGTAGTCGTTAACACCCTTGAAATCTGAGCTAATTCGACACCATTCAAATCAGCACCAATCTCTATTCTTTTCATGTGAGCTTGGATATTTTCAATTTTGGGAATTGGAATTCCTCCACGTAGACGAAGCACTTTCATCGCATCATCTGTTTCTTCTAGATAAGAAGTAATGGATGACATATCACTTACCGGCAGCAAGTAACGCAGCTCTTCTTTCCCTTGATCAGTCACTAAATATTGTGCGATTTGATTTTTAACTTGATTAAATTCTAAGGTATTTAAAATATCGTGATTTAATTCCTTCATTTTTTCACCTGCTTTCGCAACATTTTCTATCAGCGTGAAAATAGAGCAGTTTTGCATCAAGTCGCAAAAACTGCTCTACAATTTTTAGATAATGTTAGTTATCCATAGTTTATCCAACATATTAGATAAAAACGGTGTTTTATCTACAATAAAATCAGCAGTAAAACTTCTATTAAACATATTTTGGATGGCATCCACTGGTAACATCGTTAAAACTTTCAAAAATAATAAAATCGTTATATACATCAACACTGTATTTAAAATACCTGCAGCTAACCAGTCGTCTTCCAGAATCCGTGTAAAGCGAAGGTTTCTAAGAAAAATCATAACCAATTTTGTAACTAGCCAGCCAATAAGCAACCAGCCAATAAAAGCAACAGCCGCATAGTAAGCCTTGTCTAAGTCAAAAGATAGCTCTTGACTATAATAAACCATCTCTGTTTCTGGCGTTACTGATAAATAAGGGATATATAGCTCAATCTTTTGTCCCCATTGTTCATAAAGACCCATGGCAAGAAAAAAGGAAAGAATACCACCTATAGTATAGATTAGTTGTAAAGCTGTTGCCCGTCTTGCACCAGTATAAAATGAAAATAATAGTAATAAAAATATGATAAAACCGATCATTCAGTCTTCCTTTCTGCTAGCCTTGAGTTGCCTTTTTTTGAATACTCTGCTTGCGCTTTTCATTTAAGATTTGTTGTGCTTGCAAGTGATCATGAATTTGTGCCTCACTATTTCCTTGATCTTTCAGCACTTTTTTTGCTTCTTGTTCTATTTCTTCAATGCGTTGAATACGTTCCTTAAGTTCCGTTACTTCACTGGCTTTTTTATGTAACGTCTCATTTTCTTCTTTTAAATCTAGTAACTCTTTTTGTTTTTTTAACTGATCAGACACCGCATTAATAGCAAGCAAAATAGCCGCTTGCTCACTGTCTATCTCGGCAGACATTCCTTTAATTTCTTTTAGCTGATCGTTGACAAGTTCAGTCACCATCTTTAAATGTTTGGGGTCTTCTTTGCTGATAATGGTGTAGTTTTGATTTTCAATCGTCGCTTTAAAACGATTCTTTTGCTTGACCACTTGGCTCAGCCTCCTATATCTACAAGTATTTTTTTATTATAACACTTTCAATGTTTTTTATTAAAAATACCTTTCTATTATAAAGGAAAATATTAATTTTTTCTACGTATTCACTTATTTTACTACATTTCAATCAGAAACGCATTATGCTAAAATAAAGCAATAATATTAGAAGGGAAATTTTTCATGGGAACAACCGTTGTTAAACTAAATAAAGAAAAATTAAAAGAAGTAAAGCAGTATTATAAAGCTTACATAAGCTCACGTAAAATCCCCTATGCTGCTTTTTTTGCAAAAAAAGACGGCATCACAATCACAGCTTACAACTCGGGAAAAGTCATGTTTCAAGGGGATAATGAAAAACAAGAAGCCTTACTATGGGAAAGTATGCCAACAGAAAGTACTAAAAAAACAGCGACTTTACCAGCTGGTTTTGCCCGAAAAAGTATTATGGGTAGTGACGAAGTAGGTAACGGCAGTTATTTTGGTCCATTAGTTGTATGTGCTGCCTATGCTGATAAAAACCATTTAGATACATTAAAAAAACTAGGGGTAAAAGATTCAAAGATGCTTGATGACAAGCAAATTCTAAAGCTTGCTCCTCAATTGGAATCCTCTATTCCTTTTCAAAAACTAGTGGTGACGCCAAAAAAATATAATCAGATACAACCGCGATATAATGCCGTGGGCATGAAAGTAGCATTACATAACCAATGTATTCATTTACTATTAGAAAAAATGAGTCCGCAAAAGCCTGAAGCCATTCTAATCGACCAATTCGCCCAAGAAACAACTTATCGCAAGTATTTAAAAAGCGAAAAAAATCCGATAACGCAAAATCTTTATTTTATTACCAAAGGAGAACAATACCATTTAGCTGTTGCGGCGGCTTCAATTATTTGTCGCGCTGAATTTCTAAATTCTCTTAAACAACAATCACAAGAAGTGGGGATTGAACTTCCCTCAGGCGCCGGTTCACAGTCTGACAAACAAGCCGCCAAAATCATCAAAAAAGGCGGCATTGAATTATTAGCAAACTACGCAAAGCTTCATTTTAAAAATACAGAAAAAGCACAAAAAATCGCACAAAAACAAAATTAATGCGCTAAATTTATGGACCTATCTCGATAAAACACGAAATAGGTCCCCTTCTTATAATAATTTTTATTACCCGGCAAATTGGAAAACAATGCCCACCAAAGCAGATAAAGCAATAAAAATCACTGGATGCAGATTTTTAAATAGCCTATGGCGCATGATGAAAAATAAGAAAATAGCTAAAATGAGCGACTTCCAGTTAATAAATCCCAGCCAGTCCCCTGCATCAAGCAAGCTTGAAACATCAAATAAATCCATCCATACCACAGAAAATCCAGCTGCTGCAATCAGTGCAGTCGACGCAGGTCTTAGACCATAAAATACCGATTCGACATAAAAATTATTCCTAAATTTGGTTAAAAAGCGACCAATAATGATAATAAGAATCATAGCAGGCGTAACCAGTCCTACCGTAGCTACAATGCCCCCGAAAGCACCAGCTGTTAAATTTCCAGCATAGGTTGCCATATTAATCCCTATCGCTCCTGGGGTTGATTCAGAAATAGCGATCATGTCAGCTAGCTGATCATTGCTAAACCAACCTGTTCGATCGGACATATCATATAAAAACGGCAAAGTCGCAAGTCCACCACCCACGGAAAATAGGCCCGTCTTGAAGAATTCATAAAAAAGTTGCAAATAGATCATTTTTGTTGATGTCTCCTTTCTTGCAGCTTAGCAGCAACTCCAATAAAAGCTGCTAAAATGATAAGTATTACAGGAGACCAACTTGTAGACACAGATAAGATAAAAACAAGCGCAAAAATAAAAATCCCTATTTTATCTACCACTGAATTTTTCCAAAGCTTCAACACAGCATTTAAGATCAGAATATATACACTCACACGAATACCAGCAAAAGCATTCTGTATGATGGCTAATTCAGAAAAATTTTGCATAAACATGGAAATTAGTGTGATAATAATATAAGAAGGAAAAACAAAACCCAGCGTAGCCACAATTCCCCCAAGTGCTCCTCGTTGTTTCTGACCAATAAAAGTAGACGTATTAACTGCTATAATGCCAGGGGTTGTCTGCCCTATAGCATAATAATCAACAAGTTCTTCATCTGTTGCCCAGTTTTTATTTTCCACAACTTCCCTTTGAAGGATAGGTAACATCGCATAACCGCCACCAAAGGTTAATACACCAATGCGGCTAAAAGTTAAAAACAAATCAATGAATATATTCATATTCTCCTCCTCAAACGCTAATATTAATATATAAATACGACAAAGCGCTAAAGCTCTATTAAATGATATATTAACATTAAGATAACAACAAGACCAGAAAATATAAGAGAAGTAGATCATATATTCATTAAAATTATCATAAAAACTAGAATCAGCCATGATATAAAATTAAAGGTCAAAAGACATTCGAAACAAAAAATAAAAAATCGCTAACTTTTATAGGTTAGCGAAATCCTGTTACAAAGGTTTACATAACTAAGCGGGTGACGAGAATCGAACTCGCGACGGAAGCTTGGGAAGCTTCTGTTTTACCACTAAACTACACCCGCATAACAAGAACTATTATAGCTCAATGCAATATATTACACAATAGACATTGGGATAAAATTTATTTGTTTTTTAGTGTATATATATGTACCTCTCTACTGATCAAAATTAAGGGCCTTATCAAAAGTTGAAAACTACCGATAACAAATAGAACTGTTCCATAAAAAGTCGTTGATTCTTTAAAAAATAAGAAACTACCTACAATAAAAAATAAAGCTAAAATAATATCATTCATTTGATACAAAAAATTATAGAAGGCATCAATTTTTATATCATGATGAAATAGAGTAAATGTTAATTCGCTTCGGTTATTTCGTTCCATTTATAAACACCTCAGTTTTAAATTTTACTAGCAAAAATAATAAAAAGAAAATATATTGCACTATTTTAATCAAAAAAATACAGAAAAGAAAGGATTTCATTTTTTGTATTTTATACATTCACTCCCTGAAATCTAATGGCAGTGAATAAAAAAAGCAGAGATCAGTAATATCTGATCTCCACCTCTTTAATAGATACTATTCAGCATCTGCTGTCCATTCATCTACTTTGTCTTGGTTATCTTCAATCCAGTCTCTTGCTGCATCTTCTGGATCTTCACCGTCTTCAATGTCTAACATTACAGTGTTTATATCTTCTTCCGTCCATTCGAAGTTATCCAATATGCTGTATACTTCTGGCATATCATCTTCTAATCCTTCACGAACCATTGTATGAATACTTTCAGCATCTCCCATTGTTCCTTCTGGGTCATCTAGATATTTAAGGTCATATCTTTCAAACATCCAATGTGGAGACCAGCCAGTAATGACAATCGGATCTTCATTTTGAATCGCACTGCCTAATTGTGAAGTCATCGCACCACTAGAAGATGGTGTCACTTCCCAATCCGATAAATTATCATAGGTTTCGACTGTTTCTTCTGCCGCAGCAACCACACCAGCACCTGGTTCAATACCAATAATTTCTTGCTCCGGCACTTGATCATCTAGATCTTCAATAGAATCAACATCCATATATTCGGGAACAACAAGTCCTAATTTTGCTGCGTCTGGCAAGTTTGGACCTAAGTCTTCTACTTGATCACCAAACTCTTCATATTGTGCTTCGTGAGTTACTGGCAACCATCCTGCGACCATACCATCTGATTCGCCATTAGCTACTGCTTCCCACGTCACAGCATTATCTAAAGGTGTAATGTTTACATTATAACCCATATCTTCTAATACTTGCGCTACAACGTTGGTGGAAGCGACTTCTGTATCCCATTCAACATAGGATAATTCAACAGTGTCTCCACCGCCATTGCCGCCACCTTCTGCGTCGTTATCGCCGCCGCCATTACTGCAGGCAGCTAATAAAAATGCTGAACTTAGTGCCAACATACCTACTAACTTCTTCTTCAAAATAAAACATCCTTTCTTAATTTTTTAAAAATTGAATAACAATTTTTATTCACTAATCATTAGGAGACCCCGAAAGATAAACAAAGTGATCACACGTTATCCATCTTTCAAATGTCTCAAATTTTCTTAATCATCTTTCACTATTAAACATAATATTTCTTTTAGTGAAATTAGATTAAAAAACTAAAATTTTAGACATAACTTGCTATTTTTTATATGCCTTTTTTAATCATTTGAACTATTTCCACTACTATTTAAGTTTTGTGTAAAGCGGTCCATAATAATCGCTAAAATAACGATAGCTATACCGTAAACAAAACCATTACCTACTTGTGAACGTTGTACTGCAGATAATACCCCTTGTCCTAAACCAGGAGCTCCGATCATAGAAGCAATAACAACCATAGATAAGGACAACATTAGCGTTTGGTTAATACCAGCAAAGATATTTCCTTTAGCTAAAGGCATTTCTAACTTAAATAATTTTTGCCAACCGGTGCCCCCAAAAGAATCGGAAGCTTCCACTAATTCCGTTGGCACTTGACGAATACCCAAGTTTGTCATACGGACAGTTGGCGGCAATGAAAAGATCACTGACGCAAAAACCCCAGGGACCATACCGATACCAAAGAAGGCCACGGCTGGAATCAAGTATACAAAACCTGGCATCGTCTGCATGAAGTCAAGAATTGGCGTAATAATACTTCTTGCCATTTCACTTTTCGACATTAAAACGCCGGCTGGTACACCAATAATGACTGAAATCAAACTTGAAACAATAACTAATGTCAATGTATTTAGCAGATCAGACCACAAATCCTGGTTATAAATCAATAGCAAACCTAGCAATGTAAATGTAGGTAATTGCCATTTTTTTCCACCAAGGAAAAAAGCAGCGACTGTAACTATCAAAATAAATAGTAAGGGATGAATCATGGACAATCCATTAGTCATAGCATCCATGATATTTTGTCCTACAGTTTGTAAGAATGAGAAAAAGGCAGCCCAGTGCTCGGTTAGCCAATCAACGCCATTGTCGACCCAATCCGAAAAGGGAAGCTCATTTTGTAAAAAATCAAGCATTTGCATTCACCTCTTCCTTATCAGCTGACTCTGTTGTTTCATCTGCAGCTTCTTTTTCATCTGATTGTCCAGTATCGGTATCCGTCATCGCGCCAATTACACTACCACGAACTACGACACCGACAACACGATCTTCTTCGTCAACAACAGCCAAAGGCGCAGCGGAATTTTGAATTATATTGAAAATATCCGTTACTAAGGTATCTTTTTCCACTTTTTGTACGTTTTTATCTACTACATCTTTAAGTGGTTTTTCATTTTTAAGTGCATCCAAAGCATTTTCAGCGGTTAAACTTCCTTTTAAATAACGTTTACGATCAACCGCTAATAACATACTGGTTTCTTCTTTACGCATACGTTGTAAAGCCACATTAGGGCCATCAGCTTCTGCATTGATGGTCAAAGCGGGTTCCATAATATTTTCCGCCGTTAGAACTTTGGAACGGTCGATATCTTCGGTAAACTCGCGAACAAAGTCATTGGCTGGATGCGTTAAGATTTCTTCACCGGTACCAATTTGCATCACTTCACCATCACGCATTAAAGCAATTCGATCGCCGATACGCAAAGCTTCGTTCAAATCGTGGGTGATAAAAATAATGGTCTTTTGTACACGTTCTTGTAAGTCCATCAAATCATCTTGCATATCCCGACGAATCAAGGGGTCCAAAGCAGAAAATGCCTCATCCATAAGCAGCACTTCTGGATCGTTCGCTAAAGCACGTGCTAAACCAACCCGTTGCTGCATCCCACCGGATAATTGGTTAGGATATTGATCTTTAACCGAAAGTAAACCGGAATTATCTAAAGCAGCTTCCGCTTTTTTACGGCGTTCTTCCTTAGATACACCCCTTACTTCTAGACCATATTCGGTGTTTTGTAAAATGGTCCGTTGGGGGAAAAGTCCAAAGTTTTGAAAGACCATATTCGCTTTTGTACGACGAACTTCACGCAAGTCTTCTTTAGACATCTTCGCTACGTCTTCATCATCAATGTAAACAGAACCTGAAGTAGGTTCAATCAAACGATTGATCATTCGTACTAAAGTCGATTTCCCACTTCCGGACAAGCCCATAATGACAAAGACTTCTCCTTCGTTAACATCAAAACTTACGTCATGTACACCGACAGTAGCGCCAGTTTCTTTTAAGATTTCTTGTTTTGATTTCCCCGCTTTTACTTGTTCGAGCGCTTGTTGGGTTCTTCGACCAAATATTTTGGTTAAATGTTCTACGCGAACTTTTTTACTCAAAAGTTAACACTCCTTCTTTTCTCCTTTTTTTCAGAAAACTACCATGAAATTGACCATATTATAGTATCATCATGTTGTCACTTTGTCAAAAAAGAATCATACTTTTTCTTATTTCCTACTAAAAACTTCCTATCATTAGAAAAGTTCGTATTCTTAACTAACTGACACTAAGGGGGGCCTTAAGCTGTATTTCGTACACAAGATAAGAAGAAAAATTCTTTACTTTTGTCAAGAACTGACAACAGACTACTTAAATTGAGTGGGCAGTTCAGATAAACTTTGCAAAATGATATCATAATAACTGTTAGACTTAAACCCTTAATTTTTAGAAAGTTTTAGAAAAAGGAAAAATAAAATCACATTTGGATATTTTTGCAGGTGGAGCTTTTTGAACGACAAGCTTATTGATACAACTTTTCAATTCTTGCAACCTCCTCCTTTCTCATATTATATCCCTTTTCTTAAGTAACAAACAATTTGCACATTACAAGCAACAACTGCTTAATGGTTATACTATTAAATATATAGTTAACAGGATTAAAAAGCAAATAATATTTAATTGTTATAAAGTTTTTAAGGAAAAACGCTAAGCAATTCAAGGCTATTAGGCAAAGACAGAGAATAAAACGTTGAGAAACGCCCGTTTTGGTAAAATAAAGGTTGTATCCTTGTTTTTTAGATAAAACTTTTCTATTCCTCTCTCCATGTTTGAATTCTCAGATAAGGTTTTTCTAAACTGTTGTCCGTGATTTCGTTTTCAGATAATAGATTATCAAACTTTTGTCCGTTATTTACTGTTGATTTCTCCGCTAGAAAACCTCAATAAATTTTACACTTAGTCAATCATTCGTATTGAACTTTGATATAATGAACAATTGAAAAAATCTATTAACTAAAGGATAATAAAATTTAAGGAGGCTTATTTTATGCAAAAAATAGCCATTATTGGCGGTGGCGCCATTGGTATTACTTTGGCCAATTATTTAGATACAACCAAATATGATGTAACTTTATTTGATGATGAAAGTGGGCAAGCAACCAAAGCTAGCGCAGGTATTATTTCCCCTTGGTTATCTAAACGTCGGAACAAACGATGGTATCGTTTAGCTAGAGATGGAGCAGCTTTTTTCCAAAAACTAGTTTCTGACATGAAGATTTCTGAGAAGATATATGCCAAAAATGGTACGATCCTTTTACGAAAAAATGGATTGCAAGACCTAGCAAACTTGGCCGAACAAAGAAAGAAAGATGCCCCTGAAATTGGCGAGATCAACTTACTTTCGGCTAAGCAAACAGCGGACAAGCTGCCTTTATTGGCACCCCAAGAATCTTTGTATATTTCGGGCGGCGCTAGATTAGATGGTTTATTATATTTAAATCATATGAAAAAATTAGCAAAACAAAAACAAGTTCATTTAGTTCAAGAAAAAGTAACGATAAATAAGGAAAATAACCTGTGGCAAATTAAAACAAAAGCACAACAATTTCTAGCAGACTATATTATATTAGCTGCCGGTCCTAACTGTAAAACACTTCTAGATCCTCTTGGTTACCAAGTGGATCTTCGCCCGCAAAAAGGACAACTTATTGTTTTTAAAACGCAACAAAGTCAAAGTAAGCAATGGCCAGTCGCTATGTTGGATAATGAAGCCGACTTGATCCCCGCAAATGATGGACAAATGATCATCGGTGCAACCCATGAAGACGAGGCGCAGTGGGATCTGCACCCCACTTCTGCAGCCTTTGAAAAATTAACCAATAATAGTAAAGATTTTTTACAAACTCCTGAAAAACTTTTAGAAAACTCTTTTACTTATCGCGTAGGAACACGCGCTTATACTTCAGATTTTGCTCCTTTTTTCGGTTCATTACCCGATGATCCAACACTTTTTGTCGCCAGTGGACTAGGATCTTCTGGTTTAACAACCGGTCCTTATATAGGTTATTTATTAGCAAAATATTTCAATGAAGGAAATTGGTCTACCAAAGATTATCAAAAAACGTTAGATAACTATATCCAACCCCACTCTTTTTAAAAAAAGCAATCGAAATAGCAGTTCACAACACTCTGTTTCGATTGCTTTTTTTATTTATCTGCTTTACGCCAAAAAGTTGTATAATCTTGTTTTTCATCAAGATTAAATTGAATAATGTCATAAAGCAGTTGATAATCTATCGCTTTATCCCACTCTATACGAAAAGTACTTTTTCCCATTGGATAGCCACAAGCCGTTATCTTATCAAAGAATTTTTTTATACCAGCGACTTCAGGGGATACCGTGATATGCTTTTTGGTTTTGATAAAAGAAATGATAAATGTTTCTTTGTAAATAAACATGGGTTCATTCCACTTAAAAACTAACTGCAACTGAGGAAACTTGCTTTGAACAGCTTCGATAAGTGTAGTAAATTTTTCCTTATGTTCTTTCTTTTCAATACTTGCAATATAATCTTCTAAATTCTGCAAGACTAACTCCCCCTTTATTAGAACGGATTGCCATATTTCTCACAATAATTGTAAAAACCATATCTATTCATAAACATCATCTTTTCAATATTTTCAGGTGTATCAAACGCAATTAAGTCCAAAACTAGCTCAGTAAACTCAAGTGGCGCCGTACCATTAGCAGTAACCAACTGCCCATCTTTTACTGCTTGCTTTTTTAAATAATTATCTGCAGATGTATAAAACTCATAATTCTTCCAAGAATCCACAAAATTTCCAGTATGTTTATGATCATTCAAAAAACCATTTTTCGCCAGATAATCCACAGCACCACATATAGCAGCTATTACAATACCTTTATTGAAAGCTTCTTCGACAAATTTTAAAAGCTCTGCACTACTGTTACCCCAAGAATTCCCGCCAATCATCACCAGTAAATCATAATCTTTAGGCTCAGAACCAATAACATAATCAAGCAAAACTGAAAAACCACCTAAAGAAACAACTTTTTTTTCAACCGAAATAGTTTTTACCGTCCAAAACTCACTTTGGTTTAAAGTCGAAGATAAATAAGCACCTTCCCAATCGGCAAATTCATCTAGCAAAAGAAACAAAGCCTGTTTCATAATAAAGCTCCTTTTTATTTTATTGTACCGGAATACTGGAAAAAGTATATAAAAATGCTCGTAAAGTTAGGATGAACTAGCTTTACGAGCGCTTTTTTAAAATAGTGGTACAACTGCACCTTGGTATTCTTCATCAATGAAGTCTTTCACGTCATCGCTATGCAATGATTCCATCAAGGCTTCAATGGCAGGATCATCTTCGTTCCCCTCTTGAACAGCAACGATATTTGCATAAGTTTGCGCCGCTTCAGAATCTTTATCTTCAATTTCTAAAGAATCATTTGCTATGTCAAAACCTGCATCCACCGCATAGTTTCCATTAATTACAGATAAGTCTACATCTTGCACCGTACGAGGAATTTGCGAAGCTTCTAGTTCTGTTATTTCTAAATCTTTAGGATTTTCTTCAATGTCATTGGTCGTTGCTTCAATTCCCTTATCGGCATCCAATTTGATTAACCCAGTTTCCTCAAGTAATAATAAAGCACGAGCGCCATTTGTCGCATCATTAGGGATCGCAATTTCGGCCCCATCTTGTAAGTCGTCAACTGTCTCGGTTTTACCAGGGTATAATCCTAAAGGTTCAAAATGAACTTCGCCGGCAGAAACCAAATCCGTACCGTTTTCTTCATTAAAGTTATCCAAGTAGGGTTTATGTTGGTGGAAACTAGCGTCAAGATCTCCTTCGTCCAGTGCTTGGTTAGGTAATACATAGTCGTCAAAAACCTCAACGTCTAACTCATAGCCCTTTTCTGCCAAATCATCTTTTGTCTGTTCTAAAATCTCCGCATGAGGCGTAGAACTGGCCCCTACCGTTAATGTTTCATCACCATCACCAGAACCACTGCCTTCATCATTACCACTTGAACATGCCGCTAAACCAAAAATCGTTAGTCCTAGTACACCGGCATATAATGTTTTTTTCAAACTTGCTCTCATTTTAACCCCTCCAAATTTTTTTCATTCGAACAAAAAGTTCAATAATGCAAATAAAAAGCCCTTTTATCAATGTAAACTGATAAAAGGGCGAAATTTTCACGGTACCACCTTGTTTTAGAAGCTAAAGCTTCTCTTAACCCATCTCAAATCAAAGAAATGGCATTCAAGATAACGATTGAACCTTTCGAAATCATCTACCTATCGATGACTTATCCTCCGAGACCATCTTCATTTCTTATCTTATAACCTTTTTCACCTTACAAGGTCTCTCTAAAAAAAAGATCAGAAACTACTCTTCTCATCAACGGAATTCTCATGTGTTTTGTTGTATTGTAATTTACACTAGAAAACAAGAGTTGTCAAGTGCTTTATCATCTCATCTTACTCTCTAATTAAGGCTTGTGTTGTGCACCTAAAAGAACCACCAAACATTCTAGAAACATGGTAATCAAGTGTTTCCACTTTTATCCCTTTGGCTTTAATTTTTGCGATCAGATCAGTAAAAGCCTGGTCGGTAACATATACCTGCTCGTTAATTGGCAAATCGTTAGCTATCAAATTGGCAGCTTCTGTTAACGAAACGTTGATTTTTTCCCAATCTTTCAATTCTTCAGGAATGCCATCTAAGAAAGCTTCTTCACAGGTGATCATTAATCCTTCTTTTAGCATACTAAGCACACAATCCAAATGCAAAATCGATGGATGTAAGCGAACCGGGACCACTTTATAATCAAATTGCTCCAGCAGTTGTTTTAACCAATAAATGCCATTTAAATTACTAGCCAAACCAGAATGACCGACAAAAACAGTTTTTCCTAAAACAACAACATCTCCACCTTCGATAAATGGTCCAACCTCACTATTTTCACCTTCTGCTAAGTCAGGCTGAGGAGCGGCAAAATAATAGCCTGCATTATTTTTCACCCATTCATTTAAAACGGGTCGAATAGGAAATATTTCTCTACGACGATGCATAAAGCGTAAATTCCCTTCGATAATAAACGACCCTATAGTAAAAAAAGGATCCCGTGAAAAAAAGTTGCTATAGCCAACGCCCTGTTCTTTCCCATAATCTTTTTCATGCTGTGTAAGTAAACGAGGCCTTAAAACCTCGACACCATAAGACTCAAGAAGGGACTGCATTGCTATCTTTTCTTGTTCCCAATCCCTTTGTAGTTTTTCATCTGCTTCTGCTACATCTTTTCCTCCGCTGTTGTTAACAAATTCCACGTTTTCTTTGGTTAAAAAAGATGTATCCATACTATTTTTCGGGTCTTCTGGGAAACAAAACTGAGATTGAGCTAAAACAGTTGCTTTTAAAGGCGCAAATTCACTCACAACTTTTGTTTTATTCATCAACTTTCCTCCTCGTTATTTTTTACCCAGTTAAAAAAGACCAAACTCCTATCTAGCAAGAGTTTAGCCTGGTTTTAACTATCTATTCTTCTTCTTCAGCCATAAATGTATTAAATACTTCTTCAATCATATCCCATTCTTTATCCGTTTCGATTTGTTCTAAATCGCCTTCGGTACCTTCTTCATTTTCAACATAGGCATAAGCTTGCAATTCAACTTCTTCGTCCTCATCAGCACCTGCAGGATATAATAGTACATAGTTGCGACCAAATTCTTCTTGTCCATCGATAGTAAGTAGAATTTCGTATAGTGTTTCATTTCCTTCTTCATCGACTAGTGTAATATGTTCATGTTCTTGGTGATCATGGTCATGATCATGTGTATGTTCTGCCATTAATTCATTCTCCTCTTTAAAAATTACCTGTTTAATTCATTATTGTATCTAAATAATTCTGTAAAATCACTACTGCTGCTAACTTATCAATGACTTTTTTTCGTTTTTTCCTAGAAGTGTCTGCTTGTTCAACTAACATCCGCTCAGCTTGAACCGTTGTTAGACGTTCATCTTGATAAATCACCGGTAGTTGATAGTACTCTTCTAATTTTTTGCCATAACTCATGGAAGCTTGAGCTCTAGGCCCAATTGAATTATTCATATTTTTAGGCAGACCCACAACGAACTGTTCAACTTCATATTGTTCAATCAATTCATTGATTCTAGCAAAACCAAATTCGCCTTCTTCTTCATCAATTGAAACAATTTCAATCCCTTGTGCTGTCCATCCTAACGGATCACTTATTGCTACACCGACTGTTTTTGAGCCGACATCTAATCCCATAGTGCGCATTATAAGTTAACTCCATGATTTTCTAAGTAAAAACGTATCAAAACTTCTAATACTTCATCTCGTTCATGGCGACGAATTAAATTACGCGCATCGCGATAACGCGGAATGTACGCCGGATCGCCCGACAACAAATACCCTACGATTTGATTAATCGGATTGTATCCTTTTTCTTCAAGCGCACGGTGTACGATCGCAAGTGTTTCGCTAACTTCTTTTTTGCGGCTGTCATCAAAATCAAAACGTACCGTTTCGTCTTTATACCCCATTCACTTGACACCTCTTTCTCCTAGTTGTTCACACATTCTCTTTTATATTGTACTAAACAAACTGCCAAACTACAAACATATACATTCAATTATGACAAGTTTACCTAAAATCTATGACTATTTTGTGAATTATAAGTAGTTTTTCATTTATTTTAGTAGAAAAAAGTCCTGATTTTTTCTATCCATTGCCAAAAGCAAGTAAAGAAAAAATCAAGACTATGGTTCATTCCACTTCTTCAGTTGATACATCCAAACGATCATCACTGTGCAAAAAGTAAATCAAGGTTTGTAACTCATTGGTCAAATCAACGTTTTGAATTAAAACATCGGATGGTGCTGAAATACGTACTGGCGTAAAATTGAGAATTCCTTTAATCCCTGACTCAACTAAATTATTTACCACATCTTGTGCAGTAGAAGCTGGAACTGTCAAGATAGCAATCTCAATCCGTTGAATCTCTATTTGTTCTTCCATATCAGACATGGGATAAACTGGAATACCATCAACAATACGTCCCACGATATCTGAATTTACGTCAAATGCAGCACTTACACGAATGCTATTGCTTTGGTGAAACTTATATTTTAACAAGGCACTCCCCAAGTTTCCTACACCTACAAGGGCAACGTTTGTCATTTCGTCATCACTTAAAGTCTTGGAAAAAAATTGCATTAAACTTTCCACGTCATAACCATAACCACGTTTACCTAATTCGCCAAAATAAGAAAAATCACGGCGAATTGTGGCACTATCCACTTGGACCGCCTCACTTAATTCAGTTGAAGAAACTTTAGCCTTTCCGGCGTCATTTAAAATTCGTAGATAACGATAATACAAAGGCAACCGTTTGGCAGTTGCTTTAGGAATATTATTTTCTTTCACTTTCTAGCCCTCCATTGTGAACATTTCACTTATAACATGTAGTATCATAACAGATGAAAACAAAAAAAAGCAATTTGATTGCTCAGTTTACTGCAAAATTTTATAAAAAATAACTAAAAAAGCCTAAGCTGCTCTTTCTTTCTAAGATCATTAAATTGTGATAAACTAACATTTACACAAAAAACAGAAAAAATCGGTAAACGTCAATCAACATTTAAAGAGAGGATACTATGATTTTATTACAAGCCAACCAAATTGCACGCCAGTTTGGTGCAGATACTTTATTTGAAAACATTCACCTAGAAATCAGCAGTCGAGCACGTATTGGCCTTGTAGGACGTAACGGTGCCGGCAAGTCGACTTTGTTAAAGATTCTGGCTGGAATCGAGGCGCCTGATAAGGGAACCATCGCTAAAAATAAAAATATTACATTAGGCTATTTAGCACAAGATACTGGTTTAGACTCTGATAAAACAGTGTGGGAAGAAATGCTAGAAGCTTTCTCAGATGTAAGACAGACAGAAAAACGTATGCACGAATTAGAAGTAAAAATCAGTCAGATTTCTCCAGAAGATGAGAATTATGAAGCTGTTCTTAAGCAGTATGATCAATTACAAGAAGAATTTATCGAAAAAAATGGTTACGGCTATGAAAATGAAATGCGCGCAGTTTTAAATGGTTTTCAATTCGATGAGTCTTTTTATGACAAAGCGATCCAAACCCTTTCTGGCGGACAAAAAACCCGTCTAGCTTTAGCTAAAATGCTTTTACAAAGCCCCGATATTTTAATTTTAGACGAACCGACCAACCACTTGGATATTGAAACACTTAGTTGGCTTGAAGGTTACCTACAAAATTATCGCGGCGCCTTATTGATTGTTTCTCATGACCGTTATTTCTTAGACAAAGTCGTCACAGAAATCTATGAAATTAGTCGAAGTAAGATGCGTCACTACAAGGGAAACTATAGCCGTTATTTGGACTTAAAGAGTCAACAACTGGCCAGTGAGTGGAAAGCTTACGAAAAGCAGCAAGCTGAAATTAATAAATTAGAAGATTTTGTTGCTAAAAATATTGTTCGTGCCTCGACCACCAAACGAGCGCAGAGTCGGAGAAAGCAATTAGACAAAATGGAACGTATCGAACGACCACAAGGAAAAGAAAAATCAGCTCATTTTCTTTTTCAAATCACAAAAGCTTCAGGAAACATTGTCTTTCAACTAGAAGACGGTGCAATTGGCTATGATCAAAGCGTCGTTTCTGAACCTGTCAATTTAGATATCAAACGGCAAGATGCGATTGCTTTAGTAGGTCCTAATGGTATTGGAAAATCTACTTTATTAAAATCGATGATCGGCGAAATTCCCTTTATCAAAGGAGAAAAACGCTATGGAACTAATGTTTCGATTGGATACTATGATCAAGGCCAAGCCGAGCTAAACCAGAACAAAACGATCTTACAAGAACTATGGGATGAACATCCTGCAACACCTGAAGTTGAAATTCGCAGAATGTTAGGTAGTTTTTTATTTTCTGGTGATGATGTCGATAAACCGATCTCTTTATTAAGTGGAGGCGAAAAAGCGCGTGTCGCTTTAGCAAAACTAGCGATGGATCAAAAAAACTTTTTAGTTTTAGACGAACCGACTAACCACTTAGACATAGATAATAAAGAAGTATTAGAAAATGCTTTGATTGATTATGAAGGTACCTTATTTTTCGTATCACATGATCGTTACTTTATTAATCGGCTTGCTACCAAGGTTGTCGAGCTTTCAGAAAATGGTTCTCGCCTTTATTTAGGAGATTATGATTACTACTTAGAGAAAAAAGAGGAAGAAGAACAACTGGCTGAATACGAAAGAGAACAAAATGAAACAAGCCAAGAAAAAAAGACAACAACAAATAAGCAAAATTTTGTGCAGTCAAAAGAGCAACAAAAACAAATACGATCATTACAAAGAAAAGTGTCCCAAATTGAAGAAGAACTAAACACAGCAGATGAAAAAATCAGCCAGCTTAAAGAAGAAATGACGCTACCAGAAAATCTAGATGACCACGTGAAATTAACCGAACTAGACCAGTCTTTACAAAGTACGCAAAAACAACAAGATGATCTTATGGAACAATGGGAACACTTAAGTCTACAATTAGAAGAATTAGAAACAAAAACTTCATAAAGCAAGGATAAGCTTTTTCGATCAAATCAGTCGAGAAAGCTTATTTTTTTTATTTTAAATAAAAAAATTTTTGTATAATCGTCGGCTTTTTTGTATAATTAAAGTATTCTAATAGATGGAGTGATTTTTATGAAAATCGGAATACCGAAAGAAATAAAAAATAATGAAAATCGAGTGGCTCTACCCCCTTCCGGCGTTTATGAACTGGTTCAAAGCGGGCACGAAGTTGCAGTGGAAACAAACGCAGGTTATGGTTCGGCTTTTAAAGATGAGGCCTATAAAAATGTAGGGGCGACAATCGTTGAAACTCCTGAAGAAGTTTGGGCACAAGATATGGTAATGAAAGTTAAAGAACCATTGGAAGAAGAATATCAATATTTCCGCCAAGGACTCATTTTATTTACTTATCTACACTTAGCAGCAAATAAACCAGTAGCTCAAGCACTACAAAAAGCTAATGTTACTTCAATTGCTTATGAAAATGTCCAATTAGACAATGGCACGCTACCTTTGCTTTCACCTATGAGTGAAATCGCTGGTCGGATGGCAGCCCAAATTGGTGCTGAATTTTTGGAAAGCCCTAAAGGTGGTAAAGGAATCGTCTTAGCGGGTGTACCGGGCGTGCGTAAAGGAAATGTTGTCATCATCGGTGGCGGCGTTGCTGGTACGAATGCCGCAAAAATCGCTTACGGACTGGGTGCCAATGTAACGATTTTAGATGTTAACATCGATCGCTTGAAAGAATTAGATACCGAATTTAACGGAAAAATTCAAACCTTAATGTCTAACAGTTTCAATATTAGTCAACAAATAAAAACTGCTGATTTAGTTGTCGGAGCTGTCCTTTTGCCTGGACGTAAGGCGCCCACTTTAGTAACAAGAGATATGGTAAAAGATATGCCAGACCATTCTGTTGTTGTAGATATTGCGATTGACCAAGGCGGCATTTTCGAAACGGAAACAAGAACAACTACCCACGATGACCCGACTTACACTGAAGAAGGTGTCACTCACTACGCAGTTGCTAATATGCCTGGAGCTGTAGCGCAAACAGCTACTATCGCCTTGAGCAACTCTACCCTACCTTTTGCTAAAAAGCTAGTTGCAGCGCCAATTGAAGAAGTACTACAAAATGAAGCTGCATTATACCGTGGCGTGAATACCTATAAAGGTCAACTGGTACATCCAGCCGTCGCTGAAGATTTAGCAATTGAACATACACCATTAAAGAATTTATTATAAATACTTCGGACACTACGGTCGCCCTAGTACTGTTCATCACTTCGCTTACACTTCGATCTCATCAAGGTCTAAGCAACAAGTTACTAAGGTCTTGAAGGAGCTACTCTCAACTCCCCTTGGTCGCTGAATCGTAGTGATTCGAAGATAGAAGACACTACGCCTCGCTTTCGCTCGCCCTAGTACTGTTCATTATCTACTCTCAGCTTCCTTTGGTCGCTGAATCGTAGTGATTCACAGCAAAAAGAGGACAGCAAAAAGTTGTCCTCTTTTTTTTATTTCAATATAGTATAAAAAGTTATCACAAACTCAATTTGTCGTTAGTTCGATTAAATTTCCTTCGGGATCTTGAATAACAGCTTCATAGTAACCATCTCCTGTGGTTCGTGGTCCATTTAAAAGTGGATAGCCATCTTTGACAAATCTTTCAGCAAAATCATCCACTGCGCTTTTATCACCTACTGCAAGTGCAATATGTGAATAGCCTAAACTATCTGCTACACGATTTGATAAGTGCTGCTTTGTTGTTAACTCAATTCGACTACCCTCTTCAAAAGTTAAAAAATAAGAACGAAAGTCCGTTTTTTGATTATGGTATAGTTCCGTACTGCCAACATTAAAATATTTCTGATAAAATGCTTTCATTTTTTCAATATCTTCTACCCAAATAGCGATATGCTCTACTTTCATGCAACTTCTCCCCTTTTTTCATCAAAATAAAAATATATTAACCTGCTTTTATCTTACCAGAGTTTAGCTCCTTTAGATAATATAAATACTATTTTTAATTTTTACCTTTTGTATCATTTCTTTTACTAGCGACTGAGCTCTAAATATTATCAGCAAAATTAGAAAATATGTTATGATAATACTATATAAAAATTAGTAAAAAATTACATAAAATATGATTGGCAAAGGAAGGATAAGCATGGAAGATTTTTTAGCTTTTGAAGTCACACAAACAGAAAATGTATTTTCACGTGGGATTGTCAAAAAACAAAATGAAAAATTAAAGAAAGATTATGTTCGCGTTCAAGTAGAGTTTTCTGATATTAATTACAAAGACGCTCTTGCAGCTAGCAAAAATGGTGGCGTTGTTACAGATTATCCCAAAATTGCCGGGATTGATCTAGCCGGAACCATTCTTGAAACGAATTCCGAAAACTGGGATATTGGTCAAAAAGTTTTGGTCACAGGTTACGGTCTAGGAACAGATTTAGACGGTGGCTTTAGCCAAATTCAAGATGTACCCGCTGAGTGGTTAGTCGAAATCCCCGAAAAATTAAATAGTAAAGAAGCGATGGTGTTTGGCACAGCCGGCTTTACAGCAGCTTTAGCAGTCCAAGCTGTAGATCAAGAAATTAACGCAAAAGATGCCCCTATACTTGTAACCGGAGCAACAGGCGGCGTCTCCAGTACCGCAATTTCACTTTTACAGCAATTAGGTTATAGTAATATCACAGCTCTTTCATCGAAAAAAACACAGACCGATTGGTTAACAAATCTTGGAGCTAGGGCTATTAATACGCCAGAAGAAATCCTACCAGAAAAGAAACGTCCTTTAGCTAAGCAAAAATTTGCAGCTATCATTGATACAGTAGGTGGCGATATCTTAGCAAGCCTGCTTCCTCTTATCCAATACAATGGTTGTGCTGTTCTTTGCGGAAACGCTAGCGGTATAGCTTTGAAAACAACTGTTCTACCCTTTATCTTACGTAGTATCAAGATGATTGGCATCGATTCTGTTTATGTGGAAATGGAAAAAAGAAAGCAAGTTTGGCAATTTTTAGCTGAAAATAAAAACGTGTTAGAAAAACAGACTTATCACGAAGTTGCTTTAACCGACTTGGATGAAACAATCGAATCCTTACTAAATGGTAGCCATATAGGTCGTACCATTGTCGATATAGGAGGAAAGAAATGAGAGTATTAATTACAGCTGGCGGCACTTCAGAAAAAATCGATGATGTGCGCTCCATTACAAATCATTCTACCGGGCGATTAGGTTGTTTTTTAGCAGAAGAATTTTTAAAAAATCAAATCACTGTCGATTATGTCACCACAACACAGGCCAAACATCCAACAGAAAATCAACAGCTAAATCTTTATGAAATTGCAGGAACGCAGGATTTAGCCGATCAATTACAAGAATTGTTGCAGAAATTTTCTTATGATGCCGTTATTCACAGTATGGCAGTTAGCGATTTTGCACCTAGCCAAAGCTACTCCCAAGAAGCCTTTTTAGAGGCAATCAATCAGCTATTTCAAGAAAAAAATGGACCTTTAGACAAAGATGATCTTGCATCTTTAAGTCTAGGAGAAAAAACGAATGAAAATAAAATTTCTTCTAATACTGATCAGCTCTATTTGGTTTTGCAAAAAACGCCTAAAGTTATCCAAAAAATTAAAAAGATCCAAGCTGGAACACTACTGATTGGGTTTAAATTACTCGTCGATGTTTCTAAACAAACATTACTGACAACAGCCAAACAAAGCCTTGCAGCTAGCCAAGCAGATTATATTTTAGCTAACGATCTAGCAAAAATTAAGAATAACCAACATCCGGGCTACCTTATTAATAAAGATGGAGAAATCGTTGGAGAAGAACAAAATAAAGAAGGAATTGCACAACTAATCGCACAAACAGTGATGAAACATCATCGTTAATTTTATAGGAGGCAAAAAAATGGGAAAACATATTCTATTAGCAGTTACTGGCAGTATCTCTGCTTATAAATCAGCTGATATTGCAAACGAATTAACAAAAAAAGGCTATACAGTAGATGTCCTGATGTCAAAAAGCAGTCTGGAATTTATTACGCCGCTGACCTTACAGTCTTTAACAAAACGCAGAGTACATACTGACGTTATGGATGAACCGAATCCTAGTAAGATTAACCATATCGAATTGACCAAGCCAGCTGATTTGTTTTTAGTTGCTCCCGCAACGGCTAATATTATAGGGAAATTAGCAAATGGTATTGCCGATGACTTAATCAGTACCCTAGCCCTTGCTTTGCCTAGTGATCGAGCAAAATTAATCGCTCCGGCAATGAACACTAATATGTACGATCATCCTATCGTCCAAAGAAATTTACAAACATTAAAAGAAATTGGTTATAAAGAAATTCAACCACGTGAATCATTGTTAGCTTGCGGTGACTTTGGTTCTGGTGCATTAGCTACCGCTGATACAATTATAGAAAAAGTGGTGAATACACTTGAGGGCGAGGAGGCTTAAGACCCTATGCAGCAAAAACAAAAGACTTTTCGGCTAGTTTTAACCGCATTCTTCCTAGCGATTTTGTTATTACTAGCCACCGTTCCTTTTCTTGGCTTCATTCCTATTGGACCTATCAACGCGACGACCTTACATATCCCTGTAATTATCGCTTCGATCGTTTTAGGCCCACGCTTAGGAGCTTTCTTAGGAGCTAGTTTCGGTTTAATTAGTATGATTCGTTCGACAATTATTGTAACCCCGATGTCTTTTATCTTCTCTCCTTTTATTGCTCCTTTTGGTGAAAGCGGATATGGCAGTTGGAAAGCATTATTGATCACATTTATTCCACGAATCTTAATCGGCATCGTCCCTTATTATTTCTACCGTTGGTTTGAAAAGCGAATGAAAAATCGTAAAGCAGGCTTAGGACTTTTCATCGCTGGCTTATTAGGCGGCATTGTAAATACCGTTGTTGTAATGAATATGGTTTACTTTCTGTTTCAAACAGAATACGCACAAATCATCGGCGAAGCAGGGAATGCTGTTTACGTCGCTATCCTTTCGATCATTTTTGCTCAAGGTGTTCCAGAAGCCATAGTCGCAGGGCTCGCCACAGCAGGTGTCGCCGCCGTGCTGTTGCGGTTTTTGGACAAGCGGACATAAATGCCTTTTACTTAATTATATTAAGAGTAGCAGTTAGATATGGTCTAACTGCTGCTCTTTTTACCGAAATCTATAAATTGTTTTACTGCTTCTTGCAAATCGTCAATAAATGCCTCAAGTTCATCAAAACTAATTAATTGTTAAAAACTCTCATCGCTTCTTTAACATTTTCTTTCATCACGTCAATTGCCACTGTTGAAATTTCATCAAAAAATGGCATCTCATGATTATCTTCTATATATTCTTTTACAGCTTGTCCACCTGCTTTGTTCATATAAGTAAAATAATTAATTTTTGTAATACCTCTTTCAATAGCTAATTTATAATTTTCAGCCGAGACACCAGAACCTCCGTGCATAACAAGAGGAATATCTACTTTATTTACTACCTCAGAAATTACATCCATATTTAAATTAGGTTTTTTGACATACACGCCATGTACAGTTCCAAATGCTATGGCTAAAAAGTCTACACCTGTTTCATCTACAAACTTTTTAGCTAAACCCGCATCTGTATAAAAATTATTGTCAATGTTATCTTTTTCTGCATAAGAAACACGTCCTTCATCTGTCCCTTCACCGCCAAATTCCGAAGTAAAAATGTGTCCTAACTCGGCTTCAACAGAAACTCCCGCCGCATGAGCAATTTTGACCATTTCCTTTGTTTCCGTTAAATTTGTTTCAAAATCCTTATCTGAAGCGTCATACATAATCGAAGTAACCCCTTCTCTAATGGCATGCACACATATATCAAAAGAAGAACCGTGGTCTAAATGAACAGCTACGGGTACTTTCGCTTTTTTTGCGTAATGTAGCATAATAGGTATAATATCTGGTAAACTAATCAGTTTTTCGTGCACTTGCGCGTGTGCTAGAATCACCGGACAGTCTAATTCTTCAGCTGCCTCAATGATGGCACGTATATTCTCCAAGGTGGGAACATTAAAAGCTCCTACCGCTTTTTTGTTCTTCTTTGCTTCCGCCAAAAGTTCTTTCATATTCACTAGCATATAATAGCACCTCCAAATTTAGATTGAATACTTGATGAGATTGTATATTTTCTTCTACATTAATTACGTCATTTGCACAATAACACGATAATTATTAGGGTCAATTGCTTTTTGTATTGCTTCTTCAATTTCATCTAATTCGTATGTTCCATATATAAATGGTTTGACACCGATCACTCTTTCATTTAATAACTTCATAGCGGTAATAAAGTCACGAGTGTTAGAATTGGCACTTCCCATCAGTTTAGTCATCCTTTTGTGAATACGATTAGGACTAATTGAAATAGGAGTATCTGGATGATAAGAACTATACAAAACAACTCGACCATAAAGAGAACTCATTTGAACAGCTTCTTCTGCCAGTTTTGAAATCCCGACTGTGCTTAAAACAACATCGGCACCCTTTCCATCTGTTAATTCTAACGATTGGTCGATCGCATCTTCAAAATCAGGTTTTATGAACTCTTCAAAGCCAAGAGTCTTCATTAAATCAATTCTACTTTGATTAGGTTCACTAATAATCACTCGTGCGCCTTTATTTCTGGCTAATACCGCATGAAACGCCCTCATAATTCCGGCCCCAATAACGATTACCGTTTCCCCCAATTGTATGTCAGCAATTTCAATACTGTGTACAACACAAGACAAAGGCTCTGTCAAAGCTGCTTCTTGATAACTCAAATCCCCTTCAATTTTAAATATTTTACTGATAGGAACAGCCAAATACTGAGACAGGCCTCCCATTCCTCTTATATCCAAGCCTCCAACGAAACTTTCATAACTGAAATTTTCACAATTACCTTCTTCACCGATTCTACATTTTTCACATTCCTCACAAGAGGTTAGAAGACCAACAACCACATTGTCTCCAGCATCCCATAGTGTTTTATCAATATCCGAGCCTATTTCTACAATTATTCCTGCCTGCTCGTGTCCGCCGATAAATGGAAAGTCTACCTTATTAATCCCTTGATAAACTCTCTGTTCCCATGTACATAAAGCACATGTTTTTAATTTAACTAGAACCTCATTCGATTTTGGTTTAGGCTTTTTAATATTTTGTAATTCAATTTTCTCTTTCCCGGTGAATACCGCTGCTTTACATGTATTTTCCATTATTTCCTCTCCTCATAAAAAATTACCTAGCTAGTTTTAACTATCAAATAAAAATTAATACTATAAAATACTGGTTTCACAACAAATATGTTTTCAACATCAATAAAAACTTGCCCTCCTTCCTTTTACAACATCCAAACTTAATCTTTACGTCGAAAAGTAACTCTATTTAAAGATTATTAACCGTTATAAATTACTATCTTCTTTCTACTAAAAATAGCAAACATTTCTTTCTTCGTTTATTGAATTACTAGCAATATTTATACCAATTAAAAAAGCCTAATAAGACAGTAATTAGCTTGACTATCATATTAAGGCTTTCTTAGTGTGTTATTCTACATTTGAAACGTGCTACTTAACTGTGCTTTTCATACAAATATTTATTAATTCCATTAAATAACTAATTTCACTGTCTTTGATATCGATTGCAAATCTATTTTCGATTGATGAAAAGCTACTTTTTAAAAAGCGGTATAATTCGGGAGATTGATCAATAATACTGGATATCTTTTTTCGTTCGAATTGTTCTTTTCGTATAGCTCTTTCTACCATATTACTTGTATGAAATAAAAATTTAATCCAAAAATCCTCATAACTTTCAATCGGGAAATGACTAACAATGATCTTAGCTTGCTCCTCTAATAAGTCATAAATCGTAGTTCCATCTAAAAAAATTAAATTTTCCTCTAAAATATATATTATTTTTTCTCTTCGGCTATTTTCATATTCTACTACGATGTTTGTTGAACTCTGTTCATTTGATGCTTGTACACTATTTCCTATAAACGTACTTTGTTCAATAATATCTTGTTCTAATTTTGCTAAAGTCATTTCAGGCAACATTGCTTTTCTTGTTGCTTCAACCACCATGGGAGTTGTCACCATTTTAATTGTTTTTGTTTGTATACCCAATTTACTCATTATTATTTCTCCAAACATATTTAACGATCCCATATCACTCAGTAAGATAACACCTTTTCCTTGATCAATTTCTTCTACTATTTTTGTTGCAGATTCAAGCGTATCGCCTACAGTTTGTGATAAAGGCATATTCACCCCTACCGCATGGTTAACATTTAACAATTCATTAGCAGTTTGGGCTAAATCACTTGCCGCACTTTCTCCGTGCATTAAAACTAATACACCTATTTTTTGTTTTGTATGTTTTTCATTCATCGCCTTCAAATAAAGTGAGATAAAGTATGTCTCACTCTCTGGTAACTCTACTTGTAAACTACTAGAAACTTCTCGATAAATTTTTTTGCAATTTGAAACTCTTGTTCTTTTTCTACCTGACTTTTCTTTTTATGTTCAAGAAATCTTTCGTCATGAAAAGAATAGCCTTCATTAACTTTTTCTATTAGAGTATCCAAATGTAAGGCGAGGCTTTCTATGTTGTTATCATCAAAGTAGTAATTTTCTTGTTGTGCTACTTTTTTTAAAATATTTAAGGTAATTGCAAAATTCTGTCTAGAAACGATTTTAAATATAGGTTGCTGATTTATCTCAGAGCTCTTTTTTCTTTGTTGTACCTGCCTTTGAATTTGTCCCTTCAGAGAAGCTAAAGTTCCTTCATTTTCAATATACTCTTGGTATATATTTGGAATATTTGTAGATAGATCGTTGTCTTCATTAACCAATAAAAAGGGATCTTTTTTATTATTCTCATCGGGGGTAAATTCTAAATCACCAATTTTCACAGATTTCAATTTTTTTCTCATTCCCGAATCTGACTTTTCATCAGAATGGCTAAAGTAGAACTGATCAATTAAATACGGTGATAAATGAGATAATTTAACTTTTATTATTTTTACATTATGAGAAATATTATCTACCAAAGCATTAGCACACAATAATTGTATATCATTTTTTAATTCACCAATATTCCCTTTGGGTTCATATTGAAGAAAGAAACGAACAACATCTTCGTTTACTTGAAGAGTTTTATCAATGTTTTTTGCTTCTTGTTTAAAACAAAAGTAAATTAATTGTACCCTTTCACTCAAATCTCTATCGTTAATACTGGGTAAATTAATTGTTAAAGGAATTCTCCTTAAAAAAGTAGTCAAAATATTATCTTGAATATTCTCTGTCGTTGCGCCAACAATTAATACATTTACTTTTCGCGTTTTCTCTGATTCTCCAAGACGATAAAATTCGCCCCGATCTATAATCGAAAATAACATTTCTTGGCCTTCCGGAGGTAAACGATGGATTTCATCAAGAAACAATATCCCTCCATCAGCTGCTTCGACTAGCCCATTTTTACTTTCTTCGGCTCCTGTAAAGGCATGTTTAGAATGTCCGAAAAGGTGGTCTAAAAGTAAATGTTGGTTATTCGAATAATCTGCACAATTAAAAACAATATATGGCGCGTTTGAAGAAAGCTGTCCTACTTGTACTGCGTACTGATACATAAACCGTGCAAAAGTAGTCTTTCCTGATCCTGAGGGCCCTGAAAGCAATGTATGTAGCCCATTTGGTGGATAAAGTAAGGCAGCTTTTGCTTGTCGAACAGCATTAGCGAGTGAACCACTATAACCTACCAGCTCACTAAAAGGGTAATCTTTAGAATACTTCCTTTTCGCTCCAATAAAAATATCCATAAATTGTTCTAAATTTGCAAATTGTTGGAATGGTATTCTTGCTTCTAACTTTTCTTCCGCTAATTGTCTAGAGATAAATAATACTGGACGGCCAGTTATTTTAATTACTTTATTTTCTTCAAAAAGCTGATTTAAATCTCTACTAACATTATATCGCGCTATCCCAAGCTCTACAGAAAGTTCCGTGGCATCAAGCTTTATTGTCTTAGTATCATTCAAAAAAACGTTAGTATTTTTATCTAAGGTTTTTAATATTAATTCTTTTCTTTTGATCTTTAACATCTCCTAATGCAATTATATGATTATTTTAAATCACTTTCTACTTTGAATTAAGTATAACGGAAGCCGGTTATCTAGTAAAATAAACTTGAATTATTTTTTTTATTTATTATCTTTTGTTATTTTTCTCCAGACTGAATATTTTTAATTACTGGTTTATTTCGTTTTTGTATGTAGTATCTGTGCTTTATTGAAAACTAAGAATAAAAATATTCCTATAATTTTAAATTCTTTCAAGCTATGAGTAATTTCTAATAAAATGATTAATAAAAAAGTTGGTTACAAAAAGAAAGATTCTTTTTGTAAAACCAACCCTAACTGTCACTTGCTAACCCTGTTCGATAATAAAAAAATGTAACTTCTATTTATCGAATAACTACTTTTCACCTATATCTCAGACCCCATTTGTATCTTCATTTTTTCAAATGCTTTACTTATATCTTCATCTAAACCAAATAGTCCACTAGTACCAACTATAAAGCTATCCGCTCCCGCTTCTGCCAAACTTCGGTAAGTATTTTTGTTACATGAACCATCAACTTGGATTTCATATAATAAATTATTTTTTATTTTATATTCATTTAGTAAATGTATTTTTGTAAGACTTTCTTCAATAAACGGTTGCCCTGCAAAACCAGGATCAACTGTCATAACTGTTATTACATCAATATGGTGAATATAATCTTTGATAGTCTCTATAGAACTTTCAGGATTTAACACAACACCTAGCCTTTTTCCTTGTTTTTTAATCTTTTGGTTTATGCGAAATGCTTGTCCATTTAAAAGTTCAGCATGGATGCTTATACTTTCCACATCTAAATCTAGTAATTCATCCACGTATTCTGAGGGATTAGTTACCATCAAATGGGCATCTATAGGTGCTTCCGAAACCTCTTGTAATTGTTCAATAAACCATGGAGATAAAGTCATATTTCGAACATAATGGCCATCCATAATATCTATGTGATAACCATCAACTACATTATTTAAATATTTAATTTGCTCACTAAATCTATTTAAATTCATACACATTAAAGATGGTAATACTTTCAATAAAAACAGTCCTTTCTAGTTTACTGATTGACCACCGTCGACAACAATTTCTGCACCAGTCATAAATCGAGCCTTTTCTGAAGCTGCAAAAACTACTACATCAGCTACCTCTTCAGGCGTACTTATTCGTTGATACAATGGTATTCGACTTCCCATCTCTGCAGTTGTACGATCAGTCGCATCAGCAGCATGATCAGCCATCTGTGTCTGAATATAAGCTGGATGAACTGAATTAACTCGTATTTGTCTTGGAGCTAGTTCTATTGCAGCGGCTTTTGTTAAAGAAGCCACTGCTCCTTTTGATGCTGCATAAGCAATTCTATTTTTGGAACCCAGAAAAGAAGCGATTGAACTTATATTGACTATAGAACTCCCCTTTTTTAATACAGGCAGCATCTCTTTAAGAGCAAGAAATGCACTAGTAGCATTGACCTCCATAGTGCTATACCAAAGATCCAAACTGGTCTCTTCAATTGTTTTTATTTTAAATATACCAGCAATATTTAAAAGTACATCAAGCGAGCCAAAATCTTTCTTAACCTTTTTTGAGACTAACTTCCAATTTTCTTCAGACGTTACATCAAAGCTATACGGGTATACACTTCCTGCTGAGTAATGGTTAGCAATTTTTTCAAGTTCTTTATCATCTTTATCATTAATCAATACAATATAGTCTTCACTTATTAGCTTATCAATTACGGCCTTGCCTAGACCTCCTGCAGCTCCTGTTACAAAAGCTATTTTTCTTTCCATAGACATTGATAGCCTCCTATTCTAAGTTTGCGTGTCTATTTTTTAAATCCTCAAAGCTCAGTTCCATTTTTCGCATAAGCTCAAGAGTTAAAATATCATGAAAAATGAATAAGCCTTGTTCAAAAACAGTCGTCATAGGTTGAATAGATTTAATATCAGGATTTGATTTAGACGGGCTTTCAAAACGTACGATTATATCCGCATTTTGAGCAATAGAGCTATTAGGACTAGAAGTCAAATGTACAATTCTTGCACCATATTGTTTTGCTTTGTCAGTAATATCCAATGGAAAAATAGATTCACCTGAGCCACTTCCCACGATTAGTAAGTCTTTATCGCCGATTGGAGGCTCATCCAAAGCGCCTACCATATAACAATTTAATCCGAGATGTGAGAATCTTTTGACTGTTGCTTCTAACGCTAATTCCACTCTACCTACACCAACAAAGAAAATTTTTTCGGCTTTTGTCACTTCAGTCATGTAATTCTCCACATCTTTCTGATTTACTTTTAAAAGCAGGTCAGAAAGCTCTTCTATAATACTTCTTGTATTCTTATAATAAGTCGTCATCAACCATCAACACCTTACAATAATTTTCTTTCTTATTATAAATCATTTGAAATGCCTCAACTAATTCGTCAATAGATACACGATGAGTAACTAAAGGTTGTAAATTTAGTTTTCTCTGTGCGATTGCTTCTGCTGTCACTTGCCACTCATTTTTTGGATAAGATACATAGACGCTGTTAAACATTCCTTTAATCGTTCCTTCTTTTCGCATAAATTGGTCATAACTTTTCTTTTCCAATGTCATATCTGAATGCGGATTTCCCAAAAGAACCACTTTTCCAAAAGTTTTCATAGCTTCTACACAACTATTAAATCCGCTACTTGAGCCTGTTGCCTCTATGGTAATGTCAGCTAATTCTCCTCCAAAATTTATTCTAATAATCTCCTCCGCAGATTCATTTAAACTATTATAAACAAATTCGTAGCCAATCTTTTTTGCAAATTTTACTTTTTCCTCATCAATATCAATTAATACTACTCTATTAGCTCCACTTATCTTAGCCCATTGAGCTACTAACATACCAATCGGACCTGCTCCAAATATGACAACATTATCTCCAATATCAACTTGGGCTTTATTGATTACATGTTGAGCAACAGTTGCGGGTTCAAGCATCGCTCCTTCTTCAAACTGAACATTATCTTTTAACATCACTAGGTTAAATATAGGAACTGCTAAATATTCCTCAAAACCACCGTCTGTTCGAGAACCAAAGTAGTTATAATTTTTACATTGAGCATAATTTCCTGTTTCACAGTATTCGCACTGCCCACAAGGTATTAATGGGAAGACAGCTGCTTTTTTCCCCAAGTATTCTTTAGAAACATTCTTTCCTAATTCAACAATTTTTCCAGAAAATTCGTGCCCTAGTACTGTCGGGAAATGATAAGATCCATTAATAAACGCTCGCGGGATGTCTGAACCACAAATTCCACAAGCTTTGATACGAAGTAATACTTCTCCTCCGCTTGGAGTGGGTCTTTGTTTTTCTACTAATTGTAAATTACCTATTTCAAGTAAATCTACTGCTTTCATAATATCCTCTTCCTTACTTTAAGTTATTCCGCTGGTACACCCAAGATATTTAAGTATGACAATAAAATCCCTGATACAAATATTGTAAGTATAATTAAATTTATATTGACTTTTTTACGTACTAACCAGTATACAAGCATTGTTATTCCTAAAGGGATGAGTCCAGGCATTAACGCATCAAGTACATCTTCTTGAATATTTAATTCAACTCCTCTAATATTTAAAATAAAGGGTGATTCGATATCAACTCTCTCAGCCGTCATACAGCCTACAACCATTAAACCGATCATACTAAAAATTTCAGTTAGCCTTGAAATAGTACCTTCTTTTAACATTGTTAAAAGAAATGTTTTCCCTTTTTGATAACCTAGCCGGTACATGTTCCAGCCAAAGCCAATTAATAGTATTTTATAAGCGATTTCAAAAAATATAGGACCAACATAACTTCCATCAATAGCTAAAGAACACGCGATCCCAGCTAAAATTGGATATACTATCCCTTGACTAACAGTATCTCCAATGCCGGCTACAGGCCCCATCAGCCCTGTTCTTAAAGAATTTATTGTTTCATCTGTAATATCTTCAGCTCCATTTGCTCGTTGTTCTTCCATTGCTGAAGCAACACCAGGAATCATAGTTCCTATAAAAGAAGGCTCAGTATTATAAAAAACAAAATACTTTTTTAATTCTTGGACTTGCCTTTCCTTATCATCTGCGTATAATTTACGGATGACAGGAACCATTGCATTCGCTTGTCCCAAAGCTTGGAGTCTTTCATAATTATAGGCAGATTCACTGGAATAAGTTAGCGCCCAGTTTTTTATTAATTCTTTACGTGTCAATTTTACATCCATTTTAATTTGTCTCCTTTCCTTTAGGTTTCATATCTAAAAATCCTGTATTATAAAAAACAATTCCAAGCACTGCTGCAATAGCCGTAACTGCCATAATGTCTAAATTAAGGTATACAGCTAGAATAAATCCTAAAAAATAAAAGGGCATAATCTTTTTACTTCCCATAAAACTAATCAACATCGCAATCCCTAAAGCGGGCATAATTGCACCGACAACCTGCATCGCACTAACAAATGGATCTGGAATTGCATCTAGTAATTGTTGCATAGGACCTGCTCCGAAGTAGACTAGAATAAACGCAGGGATACCTGTGACTATAAAATTAAGAATACCTGACGGGATATAATTCATCATTCGCATAGCTGTTATATTCCCATTGTCTAAAAACTTCTCCGCTCTATGCACCCAAAGAGCATTTAATGACATAGTTAGTTGAAAAGTTAAAATCCCAAATAAACTAAATGGTACCGCAAATGTAACAGCCAAACTTGGATCAGCACCGGATAAAATTGTCATAGCTGTACCAAACACCGCAGCTACTGGTAAATTACCTGGCATAGTTCCTCCAGCAGTAATCCATCCTAGATAAGCTAAATTAATATAAGCAGCTGCTTGCATACCTATCATTGGTTCTCCCATGGCTAACGCAACTAAAAACCCTGACCATACTGGATATAACCAAGAACGAGTAATTAAATGGTTGGGCCACCAATTACAAATAGTTGATATAATAGCAACTAATATTGCAGATATTAGCATTGTTACTCCTCCTTACTTTTATAAGTATTTTTCTAAATTTGTTTCTTTTTGATCAGGTATAATGTGGATAGTTATATCCATTCCTTGATCTATTAAATTTTTAAATATCCTTCTTTCCTCTTTAGAAGCAGAAATATTTTTATATAGAGCTTTTCTATCGGATCTCGCCCCCATTCCTCCGACAATTAGTTTTTCTATTTTAATACCGCTTTTTACTAATGCGTCAATAGTTTCAGGTCCTTTAGTCAAAATTATTAAACGACTATCAGCATCTAGTTGCTCTTTTATAAAAGCGACTGAATCTTCCAAGCCTTTTACAAAAATGCTAATTCCACTAGGAGCAGACATTTTTAAAACTTCTCTCATAAATTCATCTTTTGCAACCTCGTCATCAACTATTAAAATTTGGTTAGCTCTCGTTTTTTTAACCCACGCTGTCATTACTTGTCCATGAATCAATCGGTCGTCAATCCTTGTCAAAACAATCTCACCCATTTTGATCAATCCTTTCTGTTATATCAAATAATTCTTTAATTCCTTCTTTTCCAATTTTTTGAACATGTTGTGAAAGGTCATCAAGTGACATATTTTTCCTACAGTACACTGCTTCAATAACCATAGCCAAATTTACACCAGTTATTGAACGATAATCGACATAGTCTTTAAGCTCTTTATAACTCTGGGCTGTCGCGCTATAAGGGCTAGCACCAAATATATCGCAAAAAATTAGCACCCCATCACCTTCGTCAAGTTCTTTAATCTTATGTGTCACATTTTTTTTATACTCTTCAATGCTTGATTCGTGATATAGCCCTATACTATCCATTTGCTTTTCTTCTCCTGAAATTAAATTTAAAGCAGAGAGATATCCGTTAGCTAATTCACCATGTGTCAGTATTAAAATTCCTATCATTTTTCCACCTCCTTATACTGACTAAAAGCAAAGTTTATGCCAAATAAAAGACTTATAAAGAATGTCGCTACGTAGGTACACAATTTTTTAAAATAAAATAAATACAGGGTTATAACAGAGTGTGTCGACAAATATGTAAAGTGTGTTCTTTCTTGTGTTGCTGTTATATTGCTTCTGTTTTTTTTTTGAACAAGTAAGTTTAATGAATTGAGTCTCAAGCAATTATTTATTAATGATTATTTTTTAAATCAACTCAAAAAAAGAGGCTTATGACGTAGCCCCTTTTATTCAAACTATAAAATTGTTTTTCTATTTCATTAGAAACTTCTTAAATCCAAAATGAAAGAACCAACTCTTCTATTTTTTTATTGATTGGTGACAAATTAAAATCATAGACATAAAAAACAAAAGTTAACGCTTTTTATGTATCTAATAAATAATTCATCTCACTTTTTTTCTAATTGACTTTTTATTACTTTCGCTTTTTCTACAATATTTTCAAATTTATTATGCATTATACTATTTTTATCAACTATCTCACTGCCTATGCCTACACTATCTGCGCCGGCATTGAGCATTTCTTGGACATTACCTTTGTTAATAGCGCCTACTGCCATAATTGATAATTGTGACAATGGCCCCTTTAATTGTTTAATATAATTTGCTCCTAAAACACCAGCAGGAAACATTTTGATCATCCGAGCCCCATTTTCCCATGCCATTAATGCTTCAGTTGCTGTTGCTACACCAGGGACCGGAAGAACATTATACCTTAAACATAGCTTAATTACTTCTATGTTCAATGTGGGAGCTAAAACAAATTTAGCCCCTGCATCAATTGCAATTTTTGCTGTTTCAGTATCTAGAACTGTTCCTGCCCCTATCAAAAAGTCTTCACTATAATTTTTTGTCATATAGGATATCATATTACTAGCTCCAGCTGTATTAAATGTTACTTCAACAACTTTAATTCCACCCTTAGCCAAAGCATGAGCAATATTATCAATTTTTTCTTCCTCTATCCCTCGAATTATTGAACATATTTTTTCTTTTTTTATTACTGATATTATTTCTTGATCATCCATTTTATTATCTCCTTTATACAAGGTGCCTCTTCAAAAATTCCTATAAATATTTTTATTCAGCAGTGATTTACCATTCAGCAATCGTACCATCATAGTTTTTCCACCAAGGATTTTGCCAATTTAAAGGTTCCTTACTAACATCATAAATTAAATCTTCTTCCAGCTCTAAACCTAATCCAGGAAGCTTCGGTACGTCAGCAAAACCATCTTTATATTTAAAAATCTCTTTATTTTTAACAAAGTCTAGCAGGTCTATATTGCCTTGGTTATAGTGAATATTCAGACTTTGCTCTTGTATAAATACATTCGGAGTACAAGCATCTACTTGGAAAGTTGCTGCAAGTGCAATTGGTCCATAAGGAGCATGTGGCGCGACACCAAAATCATAAGTTTCAGCCATTGCCGCTATTTTTCTTGTTTCTAATATCCCTCCTGTTAAAATGACATCAGGTTGAATGATATCTGCTACTCCTTTACTTATAATATCTTTAAAAGACCATCTAGTATAAAGCCTCTCGCCTGTTGCGATAGGCATACTAGCTATTTGATACAAATTTTCTAAAGCTTCGTTGTGTTCTGGTAGTACGGGTTCTTCTATGAACATTAATCGATATGGACGCAATTCTTCCATTAACACTTTAGCCATTGGTTTATGAACTCTTCCATGAAAATCTACTGCTATATCTAAATCATTTCCAAAGTGATTACGTAATAATTCTACTCTTTCTAACACCTCATCAACTTTTTTATAAGTATCAATATAATGTAGCTCTTCTGTCCCATTCATTTTAATTGCGCTAAAACCGGACTCATATTTCGTTTTTGCTTCTTTCAATATGTCATTAGGCCGGTCTCCTCCAATCCATGAATATACTTTTAATGAATCACGTACTTTTCCACCTAGTAATTCATAAATAGGAACTCCGAGCCTTTTTCCCTTAATATCCCATAATGCAATTTCAATAGCAGAAATAACGGTCATGGAAACAGGACCGCCTCTAAAGAAGTGCCTGTATAAACGTTGCCAAATTCTCTCGATCTCATTTGAATTTGCCCCTAGAATTCGCTCACACATTTCCTTTGCGCCTTGGATCACTGTTTCTGTCCTTGTGCCAGATACCATCTCTCCCCAACCCTCTAAACCATCTTCTGTTTTAAGTTTGAGAAAAATCCAGCGAGGTTTTACTGCATAAATTTTATAATCTACGATTTTCAAAAATGCACTTCCTCCTTATTTTATAAAGTCAAGAAGCTATTAATTCTAATATTTCTTCTTTCGTGTCCGCTTCGATAATATTTTTTAATGTTTCTTTTGACTGTATTAAACCCATTATTTCTTGAAGTAATTTTAATTGCTTATTACCATCATCAACCGCTAACATAAAGACTACGTTTATTGGAATAATTTTTTTACCATCTTCCATACTATAAAAATTTATTGGATTTTTCAGTACTGCTAGTGCAACAGCAGGCTCATTAACATATTCTACGTCAGAATGAGGAATAGCTACGCCTATTTCTTCTATTTGTAAGCCTGTTGGAAATTTCTTCTCTCTTTCTATAACTTTTTTGATAAATTCTTCATTAACGTTTTCATGTCTATTTAGTTCTTTTGCCATATAAAGTAACAAATCTTCTTGACTATTAACCTCTAAATCTAAAAACAACAAATCTTTGTTTATATAATGATTCAATGTGTCCATACGGTTTTCCTTTCTATTCATTTTTATTATTCTTTTGAAAATTTGTGTCCTGTTAGAATTTCACGAACTTTGTTGTTATTTCGTACATATTTCATCAATACTATTATGGCGATAATTGATACTATAATTAGAATCCAATTTTGTCCTAAATAATAAGCAACTCCCGCAACTGGTCTAATATCGGCCCCTACTAAAGCTGACCCAGCTTCTACATCAATTCCTCCAATTTGACGTGCTATACCGTTAAAGACAGGAGAAATCCAAGTGGAAAAGTAAAAAGTAATCCCGAGGGAAACAATATTGGTTATTACTGAAGCAATAAGGTTACCATTCATCACTGCGACAGTACCTGCAGCTAGGAAAAATGGAGTCACTCCTAAATCGCCTAACATTAGGAACTCATTTCCCGGAAGGAAAAAAATCATTGCGACAGTAATGACCATTGAAAGTAAACCAGTAGTGATCGTATCTGGATGACCGATAGCTAAAGCTCCGTCCATACCAAAGTCTAATTCTCTATCTCCGCCTCTAGCTGTAATAATATCTCGTGCGCGCTCATTCAATACGTTAAATCCTTCTAAAAGCGCTCCAGTTGCTTTAGGGTATAAATAAATGAAAGAACCTGTTGCAATACCCATTGTTAAAATATTAGCCCAAGTCTCCATCGTGCCATACTGTCCAGCATAAGCAATTAAACCAATGACACATGCAATAATAAAACCTACAACTACAGAATCACCGAAAACTCCAAAACGTCTTTGAATTGATTCAGAATTTATTTTAATTCTAAAAATACCTAGTTTTTCCAAAGGCCACCTTAAAATCATAGCCACCAGTGTACCGCTAATAAGTGAGCCGTGTGGAAATGAAATTCCAGGTAAATCAAAAAATTCCTGCATCCTTGGTGCCGCAAAATCTGCTAAAGCAATACAAATAAGTTCCATTAAAACTGCAACTGTTATGCCCATTAGGTAGTTTCCTGTTTGGTAAAAAATTAATGTACCGATAAACGCCCATTGCCAGTAATTCCATACATCAATATCGAGTGTATCCGTGAGATTAAACCGAATAAGTATGAAATTTACAATCAAGCCTACCGGGATGATCGCTGCGCCAATCGTTGTGGAATAAGATAAAGCAGATAGTACGCCCCATCCTGTATCAATATAAGGAAGCTGTATACCTTGTGTAGTTATCATTTCGGTAAGCGCTTCGCCCATGGCGCCTAAAAAGTATGGATTCAATATTGAAATTAACCCATTTAACCCTACCCCAATATAAATAGCTGACTTAAATGCCTGTCCAGGCTTAATTTTAAGTAAAAGTTCAACTATAAAGATAAAAATTGGTAGGATAATTGCTGCGCCAAATGTCCCCATAATTTGTTCAAATATGTCCATAAAATATCCCATTATTATCCTCCTTAACTTTTAACTTAATCATTAGCTAATTCTACAATTTGGGAAATTACAGATTCTTGCCCTACTCCCGTCAAAAATGGCACACCGTTCAATACGGGAATATCAGAATCTTGAGCAAAATTTTGTCCTGCGGTAGAAACTGCTAAATCAAATTTTTTTGATTCTAATGCTTGTGCACCTTCTGCTACACGTTTTTGAGTAATCTTTGCTTGTATCCCTTCTTTTTGTAAGGCGTCCTTTATTTTATTCAATACAACAGTAGATGTTACTGCTCCATTTCCACAAACTACTAAAATTTCTAATCTTTTTGCCATGTTTTTCACTCCATCTATTATTTATTATTAGCTTTATTCGTTAATGCTTGAAATAAGAATTTTCGATTTTCTTTTTCCAACTTAAATAAATCATCAGTTTCCTGTCCTCGAACTTCGATAGCTACATATACTTTTTCAGATCTAAACTTTAATCCATCAGCTTCATCTAACATTTGAGTAGCAAAATTTTGAGTTAAAAAACCTGGGGTACCCACCCGAAGATGTTTATCACCAAACAGTTCACTCTCTTGATTTAACACAACATTTGCTAGATGAATTCTTTGCGAGTATTTACTTAATTTTTTCATGCTTTTGATAACGCATTCATTATTCAAAACAATATGTGCAGTATCTATACAAACTGATAACTTATTTAGTTTATCTTGTTCTTCTAATCGTTCGAATAAATCCAGCACATAATCTGTACTTCCTACAACAAACTTTTTATCTGCATCCGTATCTAGAGGTTCCAGAAGAAGTTCAATTTGTTCATATTGCTCAACATAATCTATTAACTCTATGATTGATTTTTCAAAGTTCTGAATCTGTTTGTTCATTTCTAAATTGGATAATATTTTCTTACCACTAGTAAAACCAATAAATTCTGCATTGGATTCAACTGATAAGTCAATAATCTCTTTCATATACCGGACAGCTTCTTGTCTTTTTTCTTCATCTGGATCAGCCAGATATAGCTTTTTATTGTTTAAATTACTGGTGGACCAGATGGTTACGCTAACATTTTTTCTACTTACAAACTCAGCAAATTCTTTTCTAATTTCTTTATCAAAAATCAGTCTTGTTTCTAGAGATTTATATTCGTAAATATCATATAAATCTCTATAATAACTCATAATCTCTGCTTCATTTCTGGAAATAGGATCAAAGACATTATTAAATAGGATAGACGGAATTAATGACATTATATTTCCTCCCTTATTTTTAAGTAATAAACGTAGATGCTTAATCCTTAGCTAATTTATAAACAGTCGCTTTATTCGTTGTATGATTGGCTGCACCAATGTAGATTTCATCATTGAAGTTTGCTGCAGCAACATTAATTGGACCTAATCCAGAATCGACAACTTCTTTTATATATTCTCCTTTCCGATATTGAATAATTATTAACTCTGCTGTGCCTTTCCTGGCACTAATTATCAGTGTGGGAGTTTCATTAATTTCTATTACTGATAGACCATGAATAATTTCTGCTCCGTTGGAATATGAAAATTGTTCTTTATATTCATTTTGTCCATTTTTTTTAAGGATCCTTGCTGTATTACCATGAAAATCATCAATTTTAACCAGCTCTTCTTTACCGTCTTTATCTAGGTCATACAAAAGTAAATCACTGGTTGGCCCATTGTAAATCATAGAAGTTTGCCAATTTTCTATTCGAGAATCGATTAAGTTTAATTCAACTACTCCTTGAACACCAGAAAAATATAACTTTCCCATGCCATTATTAAAGTAGCCGTGATTTTTATATAAACCTTCAAATACCAAACTTGGATTAATATAAAAATCCTTTGAGTAGTCATCAGGAAGTTCAAATGCATAGACAGCTCCTGGAAGTTGCCAATCCTCTTTGTTCTTTTTAAAATGAGAAATTGTTGCAAAAATAACAAATTTGGTACTATCTATTTCTACAATATCCATCCTATGAATAAAGGGAAAATGGATTAAATCTTTTTTCATCCAAACATCATTTATCTTTTTTAACCATACAATCTTAGATATACTAGGAGACTTCTTTAGATAAAATTCGTGAATAGCTAAAAATTCGTTTTGTTTATCTGGTATTTGTTTAATGCTCATACAACCACCAGCGTTTTCCCAAAGCGTTTCTCTTTCTTCAAAGTTATCCCCTAAAAACGCTATTCCTTTGGCATCTTTGCCGTCACTTGCAAAAGCAAAGCCATTTTTGTTATCTATGTTTACAGGAGCGATCGTGTAACATCTATTCATTTCAAAAAGATCTTTTTTGTCAAATTTCATACTTAATCACATCCCGTTTCTAATGTTCTTTTCAGGAGGGCGTTTCCCATCCTTTATTGCTAAGACACAATCAACAGCTCCATTGCCCATAGTTAAATTTGCGTCAATTGTAGTCGCACCAATATGCGGAGAAGCAATTACATTATCATGGTTAAAGATCTCTAAGTACGGCGTTGGTTCTTCTTCGTAATCATCAATAGCATATCCTCTAATCTTTTCATCTGTTAATGCTTTATCTATTGCTGTACGATCTACTAATCCAGCGCGAGCAGCATTAACAATAAGCACATTTTCCTTCGTTACTTCTAATTCATGTTTTCCAATAAAATGATGTGTTTCTGGCGTATCAGGAATATGCAATGTAATGAAATCAGATTCTTTTAGTAATTTTTCTTTGTCCACATATTCCGCTCCCAAATCAATAACTTCAGGATTTTGTATTAAATCATAAGCAAGTACTTTCATGTCAAAACCTGTAGTTCTTTTAATTACTTCTGAACCAATAGCCCCCGTACCAACCACACCGATTGTTTTACCTTTCATACTTATTCCAGGTCGTTTATTCCAGATACCTTCACGAACTTCTTTGTTTCCAATTGGTATATTTCTAGCTAAGGAAATAAGAAAACCAATAGCTAAATCTGCAACTTCATTACTATTAGCACCTGGAACATTTGTGACAAATATCTTTCTCTGTTTAGCAGCTTCTAAATCAATTGAGTCAAAACCAACGCCATGTTTTGCAATAATTTTAACCGAATCATCCAGATTATTTATTACATTTTTTGTTACCTTGTCCGTTCCAACAATCAAAGCATCTGCTCCTTTTGATCGTTGGATAATTTCCTCTTCAGTTAGGGGTCTGCCCTTCTTGTTTGTAGTGATTTCACAACCTGCTTCTCTTAATCGTTCTACAGGTGCATCGTTAAACTTTCCAAAAGTAACTGTAGTAGCTACAACTTTAAATTTGTTCATAATTTTTCTCCTTTTTATAAAATTTATATTAGTTCACGTAAATTAAATTAGGTTATATAACCTAAACTATGATGGTCTCCGCCTTCCCCCCTTTTGTTTTATTTATCAGTTAATGACTATTAATTCATATATATATTCTTAACTTATTGTCTTTGCATAAAAAATAAACCCAAACCTTTCTCTAGCTAAAACTAAAGAAAAAGCTTGGTTAAGCCCGCTAATTTCAGTTACTCCCCTTATTAATATTTTTACCGCTTTCATATGCAAACGAACTAATAATTAGTTAACCGATATAATTACGAACTAATTATAACCTTAAATATATTATTAATCAATATATATTTAAAAAAACGTATTATTAATATGTGTAACAACTGAGTTAAAAAAACTATAATTAACTTAATTATATACGTGACTATTTAGCACTCATTATAAATAAAATAACAGGAGAATTTTGATGAAGTTAAAACAAGAAAGGGAAATCGGCAAACAACTTGTAGCTTATCGAGAAAAAGCTGGCTTGACCCAGCAAAAAATTGGTGATTTAACTGGCTTAACCTCGGACCAAATAGGGTTATTAGAAAGAGGACAACGTAATTGGACGCTCGGTACTTTAATAAGGGTTACCAATGCACTAGATGTCAACCTTACAACACTTTTTCAAGCCTTTGAACAAAATGATGAACAAACAAATGAGCTACTTCAAAAAATTGAGCGCAATCCTAAAAAAGAAACTTTGATAAAAGCTTTTAATGAAATTCTTGATACTTATGATGATTGAGTTTGAATTAGTCAAACAAGAAAATTTGTTAGCTTGTATACTATAAATTGTCTTGAGTTTATTTAGAGAATTAAAACGGTTATTTTTTCTGTTTTGTGTTAATAATTACAATAAAAATAGGCATCGATAGAGTTCCACTTCAAGACTCTATCGATGCCTATTTTATATAGCTATTTGACAAAAAGCTAAAGAATACTGGGTCTTCTTTTACTTTGCTTTATATCCTATGCGGTTTTACGTCGATATTTCCCACGTTCACCTCCTAATCCTCTTCGCTTTCTCTAGGTTGCAACGTTATCGTTTCAACATCCTCGTCTGAACCATCTGTCGGCGTAAAAGTAATATTATCGTCTTCCTCAGAAACGTCAAATGTATTACTTTCATCTTCGTTATCTGTATCTTGCAACGTAATTTGATCATCATCTAATGTATATTCAAATTTAAAATCCATCTCACTAGCTAATTCTTTAGCAAAATCTTCACCCATTTGTTCCCATTCATCAGTAGCCGTTGATTCCATGCTGTCAACATCAACTTTTAACGTCATCACATGATCAGAAAAAGATGCGATCATATTGGGTACATCTTCTTCATCAGGTTCAATAGACCAGTTATTTTCTTTTAAATCATCCTCAGAGACCTTTGAACTACAACCAACTAGAAATGTTAAACCTAACGTACCCAACAATAACCCTTTTATAAACCTTTTCATTTTAAATACCCTTTCTTTGTTAATTACATTTACTATTAGATTAAATCCACATAGTTTTTATTTAAAAAAAATTTTTTGTTCCTTTATTATAGATTCTATTTCTTGTAGAACGTGTTGGGCTTTTTATAGCTCCTGTACCTTTTTTGCCATATGTAGGCGTAATGGATTTCTTTGCTTTGAGCTTTGATTTGCCGCTAGTCTTTGAGGCTACTAATTTTTTAATATTAGGTTTTCTAACGCCAAATTTCACACTAATACCTCCTTTCACTCTTAATAACAAACCTTGCAAGGTTCTAGCCCTCTCGTCTTAGCGTTTTCTAGAGTAGTTTGAGAAAAATCTCCATTGCCGTGTGGATGAGTATGATACTTCTCTCCAGTTGGAGTTACATAAACCATTTCTGCAACGTCATCTTCCTGTTGTACTTGCTGAGCTTGTTCATTTTCTTTTTGTTGTGCTTCAACCTGCTTTTGCTTTTCCTCATCTTCTTTTCTTTGTTTTTCTTCAGCTAGTTTTTGTTGTTTCTCTTCCTCTTCTTTTTGTTTTTTCTCTTCAGCTAACTTTTTCTGTTTCTCTTCCTCTTCTTTTTGTTTTTTCTCTTCAGCTAACTTTTTCTGTTTCTCTTCCTCTTCTTTTTGTTTTTTCTCTTCAGCTAGCTTTTTCTGTTTCTCTTCCTCTTCTTTTTGCTTTTTCTCTTCAGCTAGCTTTTTCTGTTTCTCTTCCTCTTCTTTTTGCTTTTTCTCTTCAGCTAACTTTTCCTGCCTTTTTTCTTCCGAAGCTTGTATTTCGGATGACGACTGTGTACTCATTTTCGTAGTTTCTATAGTTTTTTCGGTAGAGCTAATTTCTACTTCCTCAGGTGCAGTAATTCCTACTCCAACTAACGCAATAACTCCAGCAGACAAAGAACAAAGAATTAACCGCTTATTATTTAAATACTTCCCATCTTTTTTTATAACCTCTCTTATTAGACGATAACAACCAAGTATTAAACATATAAAACTTACCAACAATAACAACACAAACAAATTGTCCATTTTTCTCCCACTTCCCTATTACGACTTATTATAATTTTTTTATTATTTCATAAGGTCTCTATTACCCTTTAAACAATAGAAACTATTAATTTTTAATACGCTCTTTACAACTCTGTATATTTGTCATTTTTATTTTTAGCTTTACTAATAGGATATTTTTCTTCATTTTGCTTCAATTTTTCATTAATAATGTTATCAATATCTAAATCCAAATTATCTGCCATCATATATGCATAAATTAAAACATCCGCCAATTCTTCTCGAACTCTATCTAATTTATTTTCTTTTACTTCAGATGAACTTTTCCATTGAAATAGTTCTAATAATTCCGATGCTTCCAAGGAAATTGAAATCGCTAAATCTTTTTCGTTATGAAATTGTCGCCAATTTCGATCGTCCCTAAATTGATTAATTTTATTCAATCTTTTTTCATCATCGTTCATTTAAATCTCTCCCTTTTGTGCTTTTAATAGAGCTTTTTGCAATTCTGGATCAACAGCATAAATATATAAACCATTAACTCCTCGAGTTAACAACACGTTCAATTCGTTATTTAGCAATGATTTTGAAACATCTTGCATTTCATTATTTAACTTACGTCGTTGTATTGCTTTTTTATTTTTACTAGCACTTTTATCAAATATAAGATGACCATCTCTATATTTGACTGAAGGACCAATAATAACAGCAGCATAGTTCAAATCAAAACCTTGAATAGTAAAGGTTGAACCCACCTCATTGATCGTTTGAGCTTGTTCTGCCCAAGATAAATCTTTATGACGAATTCCTCTACGCTTATCAGATTTTAATTGTAAGTTCCACGGTAACGACCATTTCCCGACCTTAACTCTCCAATAATCTTCATTTTCGGGTTTTGTCTTATCTTTATAATCCCAATCAAAAGTCGCTAATATCCGTGAAATACCATAATCTTCATTCTTAGCTTTTTCTTTTATTGCTTCATACATTTCTTCAACAGTATTAAAGACTTTTAAGTCATAATTATCATCATTAGGGATGTTTTTTACTTTTTGTTTATCTATTATTTCTCTTATCCAATTAATAGTATGCTGATTAGCGTTTATTCTTAATTGATTTTGTAATTCAATATAATTCCCCTTTAAATTAGCTTGATGTGCCATTTCCAAAAGCTGTTTTTCTTCCCAAAATTGCTCTCTAGAAAGTATTTGGTTTTTATCAAAGACTGCTACAACTACTCGAGCTCTTTCTAAAATATCTTCAAGTTGGTTTTTTCCTTGATAAGACTGTTTTCCTTGAGTCCAAAGAAGATGCGCTTCGTCAATCACTACCACATCCACTTTTTCCTTTGGTTCATGATTATTAATAAATCGTGTTGGTTTAGAAACAATATCTGAGTCTTCTTTTTTTATTAAACCAAGTTTTTTTGCGATCTGTTTATAAACTTTTAGTTGCTCTTCGTGGTTTACTAATAAATGGCAAGAAATTTGATTCAATAAAATATTTTCTTCTTCCCCATTGGAAATTTGCTCAAGTTCATAAAATAAATTACTCATTAAAACTGTTTTCCCAGTCCCTGCTTCTCCTTCTACTAAAATCAATTGACCAGTTTCTTGCCGATTCATCGCTTCTTCGACTTTCATTATAATTTTATTTTTAGCATCCAATTGTTCTTCTTTTAATTTGTTAAATGGAGAAGCTTTAAAAATAGCTGAATCGCGAATAATATTTTCTGCAGGAAACAGCTTTTTATTCTTATGATGAAGTTTTTGCCATATTTTAGAAAAAATATCATCTACTTCATCCGATGTATAATATTCATTTTGTTGGTTTAAACGTCTATTAAAAATATAATTTACAGCATTAACACTTGACATGTATTGCATTAATTTATTTTCAATGTCTAATGTAAGGGATTTATTAAAATGATCATGACCGATCACTAACATTTTCGATGTTTCAGAACTTGCAAATTTCTCCCAGCTATTATTTTGTTGAACATCTCTATGAATATGCTCAATCGTTCTACGTTTAACATCTGTTGTTTCTCCAACATAGACAGAGAAGTTTTCTTTATTTATTTTATCATTGATTAAATAAACTGTAGGGTAGTTTAATATGTATTTCAATTTGTTATTTGGAATTTCTTTTGTAATTTCATCGAAAGCATGTTTAGAATAATCAAATTCATAAACTACTGGTGAAGATAAAGTTTTCACTTAGTCCCCTCCTAATTTTTTTCATATAATAACGCTATTATATCAAACGTTATTAGTACTTGGAAGAAAGACCAAAGATAATCCTAAAAAACTATTTATCAATAATTAACAAAAAAGTTGAGATGGATTTTTAAGGATCCATCTCAACTTTTTAATTTATCTCTCATCTTCCCCAAAGAAAAACAAAGCAACGTCCATATCTTTTTGCTTAATTTTTCCTTTCCACTTGTTTACTTCATTCATCAATTCAGCTTTTTCGTAAGGGGTTTGTTTAAATATAATATTTTCATCTTGCAGAATCATATAATGAGCATCTTTTGTAGGATCATCAGGTCTTCTGTACGACAAGCTCCCAGGGTTAAGCCAAAGCTTATTATTATTAACGTAATGTATGCCTTGTCTATGAGTATGACCAAAAATAATTCTTTTTTCGAAATTTCCCTGAAGTCTTCCTGTATAATGCTCTTCCCAAAATTGATCAAAATGATATTCGCTTTGAATGGTTTCATAGGAATTTTCTTTCCATTGGTGTTGAAGTACGTAACCTATGTTACCTAAATCAAAAGAAATTGTTTTAGGAAAACTTCTTAAAAAGTCAATATCTGCTTGATTTAAAATATCCGCGTTATGATGAATCCATTTAAATTCATCTTGCTTTACACCTTGTTTTATTTCTTCCCAAGTTTTAAGCATATGATCATCATGGTTCCCTCTAACACTGGTAATATTGTACTCAGCAACCATTGACAATACTTCCTTGGGATAAAGCCCATAATCCACATGGTCTCCAGCACATAAAATTTTATCTACATCTTTTTCGTTTTCTAAAACTTTACGTAACGAAACAGCATTGCTATGAATATCTGATAGCAAAAGTATTTTCATATTGCACCTCTAACAACGATAATTTTCTAATTTTTGTTTTCAAGTATATACTATCATAAAAATTCATTTCATTAACTTTCATCTTCAACTATCTCGTCAAAGAATTCTCTTACTTTCGGCACATCTAATCCCACGATTACCTGAATAGCCGTACCATTACGAACAACGCCATGAGCACCACCACTTTTAAAGAATGCGTCATCCAAAATCTTACTTTCATCAGCAACTGATACACGAAGACGAGTTGCGCAATTATTAATATCTGTGACATTTTCCGAACCGCCCAGTCCTTCTAAAAAGTGCGTCGCTTTTTTAGCGTTAGGGTTATTACTTTGTCTTACCGGCGATGTTCCACTAGCTACTGGTTCTTGATCGTTACTGGCTTCTGCAGCCTTTTTCGCTTTATAGTCTTTTTTGGTATGCAACTTCACTTCCCCAGTGACATCTCGGCCAGGCGTCTTGATATCAAACTTCAATATTGACCAGCGGAAAATAAGAAAGTACAACGCTGAAAAAGCTAAACCAACAATAAAGAATATAATAATAGCGTCCATATGATTGGTTGATAAAGGTATAATGAACCTTGGGAAAAACGAATTAGTCCACCACCTAAGACTAATGAAACACCAAAAGCATATACTGTCATTGCCATTGCCGCGGCTAGTAAGCAATAAACAACATACAATTGCGGTGCCAAGAACAAGAAGGTAAATTCAAAAGGCTCTGTAATTCCAGTTAAAACAGCAGTAACTGCTGTTGGTACAACTAAAGCGATCGTTTGTTTTCTTTGTTCAGGTTTAGATGTTGCAATAAATGCTGCGCCAATTCCAATCGGAGCAAACACTTTCGGCATACTATTTAAACCAAAACCAGCTTGAGGTACAAGATCTCTTAAGGTACCGCTATAATCTGAAATATCAGCTAAATTTTCAAACCAAAAATTGGTGAGTCCACCATCAACAACAGCTGGCCCATATTTAAACGGTTGAGCAATAAAGTGATGAAGTCCCGTTGGAATAAGTATTCTTTCTAGAAAAACAAAAGATCCAACACCAGCTGTGCCACTGCCTGCTAGCAAGTCTTGTAATTGGAACATGTAACCTTGTAACATCGGCCATAACCAAGCAGTTAAAAAAGCTAAAGGCAGTGTCACAAAGAAACCTATGATAACCACAAAAGCAGATCCTGAGAAAATTCCAATCCATTCAGGTAGTGGTGTATCATAAAATTTATTATGTAACCAGATAACCATACCAGAAATTAAAAGGGCACCAATAATATTGGTATCTAATGTTTCGATACCTCCGATTGCTTTTACACCAAGAGCTTCAGTATCATTAAGGTCTACACCAAAGTTCCAAACTTGTAATATAGCATTAATAAATGCATTCCAAGTCATATAAATGATAAAAGCTTCTAAAGACGCGCGTGCGTTGGCTTTTTTTGCTAAACCTATAGGTAAGCCTATAACAAATAGTAGTTCCATGTGGTCAAAGACAACCCAACCTCCAGCTTCAATAACGGACCAAAGATCCGTCCAAAAAGTCCCTTCAGCCGCTAATCCACCCATAATTTCAGGATCCTGAAATACAATAGCAAATGCTAATACAATACTATTAAAAGCAAATCATAAAACTGGAGCGATCATTGCTCCTCCGAAACGCTGAATCTTTTGCATCATTTTTATTTAACTCCCTTTTTCGTACAATAAATAACAAAAATTTATTGCGATCGATATATTTGAACAAATAACTCATATAAACACTGCTAAAATAATAAATTACTCACTAGTGGTGCATGAAACATTTTAAATTAGCTCTTTATGTTTCACACTATTTTCATTCATAAAAAAATCCTTTATACTGAGCTTGGATGACTTATCCAAGACCAATACAAAGGAACTTAATATGGATAAGTATAAAACAATTTCAGCTTTTAATAAATGGTTTTCGAACATAAATTTCAAAAAATTACCTTTTTCTATTCGTGAGAAAATTTCTCAAGCCGACAAGTATCATAAAAAATTTGCTTTTGAACACTTTTTGAAGGTGTTTCTCTATGGCATCGATCATGAGTGTGAAAGTTTACGTGAAATGGATACGGCATTTGTTTCCCCTGATCTACAACAGACCATGGCGTTAGATGCCATCAGCCATTCGCAGCTTTCCCGTGAGCTCGCCCAGATGGATGACGAAATTTTGTGGGCGATTTTCGCACAGTTACTGGAAAAAGCACGGTCAAAAACACCGGTGACTAAACGAAATGCGCTCTATCTCGTGGATTCTTCTACCTTTCCGTTAAATACCACTCGATATCCTTGGGCGGACTTTCGCTCAACCAAAGCGGGGATCAAGCTTCACTTAAAACTTTGTTTTATGGATAAAGAACACTTGTATCCGGATCAGTTTGAAGTCACGAATGCGGTTGAACATGATGACAATCACTTAGAAGTTTTTGTCAATCAACCGGAAGCGACCTATATCTTTGACCGTGGTTATATTGATTACGAGCGACTGGATGAAATGGAAGCCGATGGCTATTTTTTCGTCACAAGAGTGAAGAAAAACACCAAAATCCATGTCAGAGAAACTTATGATACTTCTCAGAGTAAAAACATTTTGCGTGACCAAATGGTGGTGTTAGGTACGCAGGTTTATTTAACCTCCCCGTTTCGCTTAGTGACGATTCAGGATGAAAAGGGAAAACAATTACGTTTTGTCACTAACCGTTTTGATGTGACCGCCCAAGAAGTGGCCGACATGTACAAAGCTCGTTGGCAAATTGAACTATTTTTTAAGCACATCAAGCAACATATGACGATAAAAAAGCTATTTTCCCACAGTGAAAAAGGGGTAAGCAATCAAATCATTCTCGCCATGATTGCCAGTCTACTGACGTATTTACTCAAAGTGGAGACAGGAAGTAAGAAATCTCCTTTTCAAATCAAGCGTCTATTGAAACACTTGCTTTTTCAACCTTTTGAAGAATTATGGGTGTTGCTCGTTCCTACGTGACGAAATAGCATTTGTCGTTGTTGCAATAGTATTCAGATAAATAATGAAAATTTTTTTCTGGAAAAGTCATCCTTTGCGCAAGCATTTGATTTTTTTGTCATTTTTTAGAAAAAAGTTAAAATCTGAATATTCTGATCATATTAATGCACCACTAGTGTAAATTACTATAATAATTATTATCTATAAACCTATAACATGCTACTAAATTCACTTAAATCTCTTTTTTAAAGCGCTTTATTAATACCTCCTCTTTTTTGTTATATAAAATTAAATAACGTAATCTACTAAATTTCTCGTTAAAACGAAATCGCTTTTATATTTATACTATACCCGATATAAAATGTCAAACGTTTATCAAAAATAGTTTTTACTAATAAAAATCCCCAAATTATAAAGTTTTGTAGCCGTCTTTTATTGTTAATCATCAATCATTTAACTAGTTTTTAAATAAAACTAATTTGATAAAGATACAAAAAATTATCAAAATGTAACAAATAGCTCAACTATTTCTAAAAAAGAAACATAGCTGAGCTATTTTTAAATATCACTACTGACCATATCAAGTGAAGGAACTTTTGTCAGTCTTCCCACTCTTTATTAGTAAGTTTATTTTACATTTTTTTCACCCTAAAAGACATCCCATATCGCTTAGCAAAATATCCTTCCAAACGTTGTTGAATCGCCTGAATTACCAAGCATAGAACCCAATATATAATAGCCACTAAGACATACATCGACATAAAATCAAATGAACGTCCTCCAACAATTTTAGCATTTTGAAAAATATCAGGTATGGTAATCATCGCAGCAAGTGAAGTTCCTTTTAATATATCCATTGCCACATTGCTTAACGCTGGTACTGAAATTCGGAAGGCTTGTGGCATAATAATCAAACGCATCGTTTTCGTGAAATTAAAACCTAAAGCATAAGCAGCATCCCATTGGCCCGAGTCAATTCCTAAAATAGAGCCCCGATAAATTTCCCCCATAAATGCACTGCCTGTCAAAGTAAAACAAATGATCGAAGCAGTTAAGGGATGAAGTTGATAAGGTAAACCAAAATAAAGGATAAACAATAGCACTAAAGCCGGCACACCCCTAAAAAAAGAAAGCCACAAACGAACGATCCCTCGTAAAATCTCACTAGGAATTAAACCAAGTAATGTTAGCAAAAGACCAAAAAAGTTTCCCAATAGTAACGACATAAGAGCAATCCCCAAAGTATAAGATAAACCTTGTAAGATAAAAGGGAGCGATTCCCACATCAACGCAAAATCAAGTCCTGGAATATACATTATTCAACATCTACCTGTTCAATATTTTCTACATCCGGCTTTTCCGAGACATCCGCATCAAAATATTCTTCTGAAATTTCTTTAAGTGTGCCGTCATCTTTCATTTCAGCCAATACTTCATTTACTTTTTCATGCAAAGCCTCATGTTCTTTTTCAAACAAAAAACCATTATGGTCTAAGTTAAAATAAACATCATCTAAAATTTTTACTGGAACGTCAGGTAAGGCTTCTGTCGTCATTTTTTGCAGATAATAATCATTAACGACCGTATCAGTTCGTCCGTTAGCAACATCAGTCAGATATTGCTCATTTGTAGCATTATCATAAGTAACTAATTCAGCCCCGTATTGCTCGGCTGCTCTCATATAACTAGTATTGGGCTCACCCGCAGCTTTCTTTCCTTCTAAATCTTCTAAAGAAGCAATTCCTGAATCATCTTCTTCTCGCACAATTAAACTTGCAAATGAATACTTTATTGGTGAAGATAAAAGAAAATTTTCTTCCCTATCACTGTTTAAACTAAAGTCATTCGCTGCAAAATCGGTACTTTCATTTTGAAGAGATGAGATTTGTCCATCAACGTTGTATTCTTCAAACTCAATATCAACATCTAACCGATCAGCTACCTCTTTCGCAACATCTACATCGTATCCTACTAACTCGTTATCATCGTTATAAAATGAAGAAGGGTATAAGGTTCCTGATGTTGCTACTGTTAATTGACCTTCTTCTTCCACATTTTGCCAACTGTTATCCTCTTCTGCACTATTTTCTTCGTTGTTAGTACAAGCGGTTAATACTCCTCCTAAAAGCAGTAATAAAACAATAAAGTTCTTTTTCACTAATTGCCCTCCTTATATTTAAACAGTTTTTTTAACTGTTATAATTTTAACGCTTTCAATTGTAAAATAAAACGACTGAAAATACAATTGATTTTGAATAAACAACCGAAATTATACTTACTTTTTAGCAAAGAGGTTTAGATTATTCTGTAATAATTTTAACAAGATTGCTGTTCTATTAAATTTCTTACTCTTTTACTATTCTTCATCCAAAAGCCAATTAATAACATTGACTTGTTCAATGCCTTCATCATTTGCATAGCCTTGGTCAGCCGTTAATAAAATTTTTCGGTAATCATCTTTGATTTTCTTCAATGCAGAAACTTCCCGATTATACGTTTCATCGTCAACTACTGTATAAGAAACTTGATAGTATTCCTTAACACCTTGCTTAATTGCCACAAAATCAACTTCAGCATTTTCAATCGTTCCTACATAAATTTCATAGTCTCGACGTAATAACTCTAAAAATACAACAGTCTCTAACCGACTACCAATGTTTACACGTTTTGTTCCTAAAAGTGCATAGCGTAGAGCCATATCGACAGGATAATATTTGGAATTAATGGATAGGTACTTTTTCCCGGAAATATCATAGCGATCACACCGATAAAACAAATAGGCATCGAGAAATGCTGATAAGTAAGACAAAACTGTATCACTAGTTGTTTTTTCTCCCATCGAAGTTAACGTACTCGCAATCTTTCTAACAGTAACTAAGTTGCCAGCGGTATCTGTTAAAAAACGAGCGATTTGTTCGACCAAAGCGCTATCGCTGCGTTGCTTACGTTGTAGGACATCCTTAATTAATACAGTATTGACAATACCATCAACATAATCTTCAAATGTTTTTTCATCTTCTAATTGGACAGCAAAAGGAAAACCTCCAAAGTTAAGATAATTTTGAAAATCTGTAGTTAGGTCTCCGTTAAAGGCACTATGATATTCTTTAAAGGATAAAGGATGAACACGTACTTCAATATAGCGTCCAGAAAGTAATGTAGCTAACTCCCCAGACAACATAAATGCATTAGAACCAGTAACATAAAGGTCCACGTTAGGACGAATAAAGAAACTATCCAATACTTTTTCAAAATGAGTCACTGCTTGAATTTCATCCAAAAAAATATAGTATTTTTGCGTTTTATTCATTAAGCTATCTAAGTATCGGTATAACTCGTAATAGTCTAAATATTTTTCATATGCTAAGTCTTCAAAATTAATAAAAATGATCTGCGATTGTTCAACTCCTTCATCAAGCAATTGTTGTCGAAACATTTGTAAGATTGTCGATTTTCCACAACGACGTACACCCGTCAATACTTTAATAATTTGCTTATCTTTGACTCGATTTAATTTTTCTAAATAACTCGTTCTTTGTATCATATTTCCACCTACTTTCGAATTAATTCGAAACTCATATATATTTTACCATGTATTTCAAATTAATTCGAATATATTATAATTTTTCTATATATTTCTAATCATTTGGTTTTTATATTGTAATTTTAAAAATACAAGCAGTCTAATTAATACATTTATGGATAATAAGGGCTGGCGGAAGTTCTCTTTATCTATGAAAAAATAGAGGGAAGCTTCATAGCATTCCCCCTATCTTTACCTTTTTTATATACTTTATCTCAAATAATTCAATACAAATACTGAATGTCACTTGCTATTGTTGGGTAAGCAAAAGGCGTTTGGCTGACATCTTCTGCGGAATATCCGTGTTTAATTAACAACGTTAGATAATTAATCATCTCATCAGCTTCCATGCTCAAACAAGCAGCACCTACTACTTGATCGTTCTTTTGATCGATAACTAATTGTACCAGAGGTTGTTTTTCATGTTGTCGTTTATAGGTAATCCAATCCTCCATAGGAACAGTTTTTACTTCATACCGCTCTGTGTCTTCTTGCGCTCGATTTACCGTTACGCCTACTTGAGCCAATTTCGGCAAGGAGAAGATGATGGTTGGAATATATGGATACTCAATTTCCGCGTGGTCTCCTAAAATTTGTCCGACTACATAGTTCGCCTCATATCCGGCAACTGGTGTTAATTTAAGCACGGGAGAAGCTGCCGAATCACCGACTGCGTAAATATGTGACACGTCTGACTGTAAATGTTCATTTACCTTAACGCCTTTACTTGAATAGTCAACGCCGATCTGATCTAGCCCTAGTTGATCCACATTGGCAATCCGACCCACTGCAGCAAATACCTTGTCTGTTTTCTTATCAAAATCATTGCCTATTACTCGATAACTTGCATTGTCCTCTTGAACTTCCGTGATTTCTTTATCAAAAACGATTTCCACGCCATTTTCGGACAACTGATCACAAAGTTTCTTCACTAATTTTTTTGGAAAAGCCTTCAAAGGACGATTATTATGATGAATCAATGTGACTTTTGCTCCGGCAGAAGAGGCAATTCCGGCAAGTTCAAAAGCAACATATCCGCCACCTAATATCGTAATACGTTCTGGCATTTCATCTAAATCTAAAAAGTCTGTACTTGTTTGTAAAAATTCTTTGCCTTTGATGTCTAGAATTCGTGGACGCAAGCCAGTAGCGATAATGACGTTTTGAGTCTCAATTGTTTGTTGACCAACTTTTAATGTATGGGGATCGACAAAATACGCGTGACCGGTAATTGTTTCAATGCCATTATTTGCAAGGCTATCATGGGTACCCGGACTTATTTGTTTTGTATACTCTCGTTTATTTTCCATTAAATCTGACCAATTGATTGAATTTTGCGTATTTAATCCTTGCCCCGCTAAAAGATCCGCTTTTTCTTTTGCTTCTACTGCAGCATATAAGATTTTTTTAGGATCACAGCCACGATTCGGACAAGTACCGCCCCACAGATCTTCTTCCACAATAGCTACTTTTTGTCCCTGAGCTTTCAAAGAAGAAGCAGCCGCCGTGCCAGCTGGGCCCGCACCAATCACAACAGTATCGTATTTCTCTACCATGAATTTCACTCCTTATGTCCTTGATATCCAAATATTGACTACAAAATTTCTAAATTTTTTAACCACAATTTATATAAACGGAAAATCATAACGTCGCATCTCAACATGCCACTGCGGTTTTTCCAATTTAATTCTTTCCTTAAGTGAATCCAACGTTTCTTTCCTAATATCTCCTCTTTTATACAGAAAAGTATAGAACTTTTTTAAACTTGTAGCATTTTCATTGATTTGTTTAACGCTTGACCACATCGCTTTTTTAATAAACCAGTAACCCAGAAACTCTCCAATAAACAAAGTTCCTTTTTTGGCTTCCACGAACTCATCGTAAAGCAGAAAAGTATTAATATAAAAATCAATATTATTCACATGTTTATAAATAGTTTTCGCACTAAGCTTTTTATCAATCAACTCTTGTTCAAATTCATCTAGTAGCTGTTTGTTCTGCTTTTTTATCTCCTCAACGTTTGCTTCTTCTTCCATCACTATCACTCACTCCTTTGCGTCCATTTTACCATATTCTCCGAAATCTTTTTTCCTCTGAATTTTAACAAAAATGTCCAAACCAAGGTAACTTCAGCAAACTTCCCTTTATTGTAAATAAAAGGAAGGGAAGTTCTATGTACTTACATTCATTTACCACAAAATGAAGGGACTTTTTATTGACTTCCCTTCGTTTTTAGACTCTTTTTCAAGATAAATTCATTAATAAATTTATTAGACTAAATAACAACTCAAAAAATAGACTATTAATAAGCTATAAGTCTTTAATAGTCCTCGGCTAGTGTTTATATGTCTTCATATCATATCAAATCTAATCTCCGTTTAACCTCACCTCTAGATACAGTTTCACCATGACTCTCTTTTAAATTTTGAACCGCTTCATAATAATCATTCTCATTTTGTACTCGATCTAAAATCGTTTGTTTCATGAATTCGGTTACATAAACACTCTCAAACTCAGCTAATTCTTTAATTTCTCGATATTGCTCATCTGTAAAATATAAAGAAGTTAATACCATGCCAACACCTCCCAAATCAGTTTTAACACACGCTGAACTTTAAATGAAGTTTATCTAAATTTTTTAACAAAACAACACTAAAAAAATAATATGCTTTTTAGAATGCACAACGCTTCTAATAAAGCATATTATTTAAACTTATGAATTAATTCTTCAGGCGTATAGACAATTAATCCACTGTTAAGATAGTCATCAACATTTCTAGTAACAATGCTTTCTACACCGTTACGAGTTGCCGTAGCTATAATCAAATTATCTTCATAATCTTCCCCGCTTAATTCCAACGCATTGATACAATCCAATTCTGTTACAGAAAGCACTTCATTTAATTGTAATAACTTTTTAACTTCGTTCTTTGCGTTTTCCGAACCATATTTTTCTAGAATATAATAGATATCTGTGATCATATTTGCGGTTATATATCCCTTAATCACGCCATAGACAGATAACATATAAACTTCTTTCGATTGTTTATAAAATTCTTCTCTTTTTGCTAGTACATCTAATATTACATTAATGTCAATGATGCAATTCATGTTTTACCAACCGTTTCTGTTTTCTTTCTGCTCTTTCTGTTTTCACATCTAAATCCTTAGGTAAACTAACAGTACCTACTAAATCTTCTAATAATTCTTTTTTATCTTCTGTCACATCTTCAATAACAATTCGCTTTTTCCCATCAGGCTGTGTTTCCACTGTTATATTGACATTTTCAATATTTTTTAAATCGGCATTAGACAAAATCGCTTTAGGTAAAACAATTCCTTTAGTATTTCCCCACTTCTTAATTTTACCGCGTTTTCTCATAATTTCCATGATTGCTCACCTCTTTTATTTATTATAGCATAAATTATACATAAAGTATAACCTAAATTATACATTATGTATAATTAATTCTAGAGTTTTATATTATAAACTAAAACTTGAAAGTTCAAAAATACAGTTCATCCCTTGATAAATAAACGTTTTTTGATACAAAAATAGCATGAACCACTCAAATCCTGGTATAATAGAATCAACGAAAAACCACTAACCAAGGAGTGTTCATGCCATGTCAATTATAACACAAACAACGCCAAACTCAGAAAAAATTTCTACCTCTGTGTCTGATTTTTTTCATCAGTTCCATGTAGCTTCTGCTCTTAAAAAATCGAATGCCGTGCACAGGAAGGGTTTCTCCGTTTCTGTTATTTTTTCGTTCCTATTAGCTTCGATCTTTACCAACGGTTCTACCTATCGGTTTTACCAAAAGCAAAAGGAACAGCTATCATTTTCAGATAAAACATTTCGCAACGTTTTGAATGATCCGCACACTCATTGGCAAAAATTACTGATCTTAGTGGCTGAATCCGTCATTACTTTCCTACGTCCATTGACGGATGATGCCCGAAAGACCACGTTTATCGTGGATGACTCCATGTATTCTCGCTTGAATGCGAAAAAAGTGGAGTGTGCCGCTTTACAATACGACCATGCCAAGAAAAAATATTTCAAAGGATTTCGTTATTTACAATTAGGCTGGAGTGATGGCAACAGCTTTGTCCCCGTCGCTTTTTCCTTGCTCTCCGGGAAAAGAAAGCTCCAATCTGACCTTGATATCGGGGATCAACGCACGAATAGGGGGAAACGTAAAGCTCAAGCGCTTCGTAAAGGCACGGAAGTGACACTGGAACTGCTTCGATCGGCTTTGAACCAAGGGATCCATGCGGATTATGTCTTATTCGATACTTGGTTTTCCAGTCCCAAAATGTTCCAACAGATCCGTGACCTGAAATGCCACTGCGTAGCGATGGTTAAACGTAGTCAAAAGATCTACTACCGTTATCAAGGCCAAAAGATGGATGTCAAAGAAATCTTCAAACGAAACAAGAAACGCCGCGGTCGTTCTCGCTATCTTTTGAGTGTCCAAGTAGAAGCTGTCGTAGAAGGGGAAGTCCTTCCCATTAAGTTGGTATATATTCGCAATCGCAATAAACGAAACGACTATTTGGTCTTAGCTTCGACCGATATCGATCTGACCGAAGACGAGATCATTCAGCTCTATGCTAGACGCTGGTCGGTGGAAGTCTACTTCAAGATGTGCAAACAATACTTAAAATTAGCCAAGTACCAAGGGATTTCTTATGACGGGATCTTTGCGCATACGACACTGGTAGCTATCGGTTATATGATCCTAGCGGTGCAAGAACGTGAAAGTAAAGACGACCGAACGCTTGGCGAGTTATTTTATCTTCTCATTGATGAGCTTTCCGAGCTTTCTGTATCGGAAGCCATTCTGCAATTACTCGTTTTATTCCAAGAAGCTTTTGCGGATGAATATGTTTTGGATGAAGCCGTATTAAATAACATTATCGAACAGTTCCTTGAAAAACTACCTTCCTCTATACAAAAACAGCTCAAGCAAGCAGGTTGAAGTTAATTTTGTGCATGAGATCCTTGGTATACCAAGGGATACGTATCGAAAAGTAGGTTTCAAGTTTTAGTTCTTTAATTAATAATTTGCGAAAAGCTTCAATCGTAATATCTCGATGCTCTTTCGCTAAATAAGGTCTTAAAGCAGTGACACGGCTCTGAACAGATTTTACGCCTTTAGCAGCTAGCTTCTTTTTGTTAGGCGTTAATACTTGTTCCAAAGTTTTATAATCAGCGTCTAATAGTAAAGTTCCACCAACAATCACCTTGCTATCATTAACTAACATTGAAGTGCCAGAAAATTTCTTTCCATGAATTAATAAATCATTACGTCCCCCAAATTGCGCCTCTTTGACACCTAAGTGCTGCAGCGCTCGTACAATAGGCTGAGTAAAACGGGAAAAATCTTGGTAAGAAGCATGATCGTTTTTTCCTATAAAACCATAAATCAATGTCCCTTGATCATGATAAACAGAACCTCCACCTGAAGAACGACGAACCAAATCAATTTGTTGTTCTTCCAAATAGTTCAAATCAACTTCTGCAAAAGCGTTCTGATGTTTGCCTATAATAACGGCTGGCTGATTAATATAAAAACGCATAATCGGTTCATCTAGCTGTAATTCATTAGCTAAAAAACTGGCAATTGCATAATTATATTTGGGATCACGTACCTCTTGTCCGTTACGCTTTTGGTCAAATAAATACATCTGTCTACTCCTCATGAAATAAACAAGCGAGATTTTTTAACCTCGCTTGAATTGTTCTTATTCATCTTCGTCTAAATATTCATCAAAATCTTCGATAGATTTATCCATGCCTAGATATTCATCATAGATTTCAGCTAGGGTGCCATCTTCCGTATTTTCGATAATTACTTCATTTAAGTCTTCTCTTAACTCATCCGAACCTTTAGGTACAACCAGTGATGCAGGTACATCGGGTACGGTCTCATCTAACACACGCACAGATAATGGTTCCGGTTGTTTATCTAAATAATCTTGTTGCCCGACATCACTACCTAAATAAAAGTCAGCCCGATCTTCTGTAATTAATTTCATGGCTTCGTCCACATCATCAATAGGAACAAGCTCGCCCCCAAGTTTTTCTGCCTCTTGTCCAGAGAAAGTTGATACACTTTGTGCTGCTCGTTTGCCATCTAAATCGTCCAATGTTTGAATGTCACTATCTTCAGCGACGATAACGCCCCACACTTTGTCAAAATAAGGTACAGTGAAATCATACTGTTCTGCTCGTTCAGGTGTTTCACTTAAGCTATGCATCGCTACATCAATACGATCGCTATTTAAACTTTCCAAAATGGAACCAAAAGACATCTCCACAAACTCTGCTTTTACATCACCATCTAAGTCTTTGACGAGCTCTTTAGCCATATCGACTTCATAACCCACTAACTCCTCGGTATCTTCATCATGATAGTTACTTGGTGGGTAGCCACCCGTAATCCCAAATCGAAGGACTTCAGTCTCTTGATCTGAGGAAGAATCCGTAGCCGCTGAATCTTCTTCTGAAGCTTCCTGGTTTTGGCAAGCAGTTAAAAATACCAAGGACACAGCCGCTAATGCTGTCAATTTTCCTAATAAACGCCTTTTCTTCATTTCCGACCTCCTAAATTAATACAGAAAATAAATCTGTTCCACTCTTTTAAAGCTATTATACTATCTATCAGTAAGTTGTCAACGGTTAAATAATTGATATACCAAATAAAATAAAGAAATAGCTTTTACAGCAACTGTTGTAAAAGCTATTTCTTTCTGTACTAATTATATAAATATTTTTTTATTACCAAATGCCTAATACTTGTTGCATCAAAAGACTAACCAACATAATACTTACCCAGCAACTAAAGCCAAGCAAAATAGGTTTGCCGCCACTTTTAACTAACTGCACCAAATTAGTATTTAAACCTACTGCTGTAAGTGCCATTGTAATACAGAACTTACTCAATGTTGTTAAAAAATCAACAATATTTTCATTGAGTTGAAAAACCGTACTAAAAATCGCCGCTAGTAAGAAAAAGAGAATAAACCAAGGAAATGTTTCTGACATCCGAACGGAAACTGCGCTACTTTTTTTCGAACGATAAAATGCCAAGATTAAGGTAATAGGAATAATCGCCAGTGTTCTAGTTAGTTTAACAATCGTCGCATAATTTAAAGCCACATCACTGGCATGACTGACTGCCCAGGTTTGCCCAGCAGCCACTACCGAAGAAGTGTCATTGATTGCCGTTCCTGCCCACATCCCAAAACCAATATCATTCATCCCTAAGATATTTCCAAAGATAGGAAATAAGAAAGCCGCTAATACATTAAACAAAAAAATAACAGAAATAGATGTCGCGATATCTTCTCCTTTGGCTTTAATCACAGGAGCGGTTGCCGCAATCGCAGAACCGCCACAAATGGAAGAACCTACACCTACTAAAATAGAAACATCGGTCGGAACTTTTAACCATTTACTGATAAAATAAGAAACAATGAGTGCTGTAGCTATAGTAGTAATAATAATGAGTAAGGATTGGCTCCCTACCGCAAAAATTTGAAAAAGATTCATACTAAAGCCCAATAAAACGATCGCATATTGCAGAATTTTTTTAGAAGTAAAAGCAATGCCTGGTTCAAACATCTGCTTTCGTGGAAATAAAGCAATAATCAACCCTAAAAGGATACCAAAAACAGGACCTCCTATAATGGAAAAGCGTTGTCCTAAGAAAGTGGCGATTAATGCAATAAAAAAAGATAACAAAATTCCCTGATAATTTTTCTTTACAAAACTCATTTTTTAATCTCCTTGTTAATATCGTTAAAAATATATTATCATACTACTTATATAACAAAAAATTATTTATTATTATATGTACATAAAAATATGTTATGACAAAGGAGAAAAACATGCTTGATTTTAGAACACGTACTTTCTTAACCGTGTGTAAATATATGAATTACACTAAAGCAGCTGAAAAACTATGTATTACTCAACCTGCAGTTTCCCAGCATATTAAATTTTTAGAAACAGACTATAAAGCAAAGCTTTTTTACTATGAAGGAAAAAAATTAGCATTAACACCTGCAGGAGAATTATTTTATAAAAAACTTTCAACAATTGCTTATGATGACCAAACTTTAAGAAAAAGAATGTTACAAGATAACAAGTCTATCATGCATTTAAACTTTGGCGCTACTCGCACGATTGGTGAATTTTATTTAGCGGATAAGTTAACTCAATTTTTAAACGAAAACCCTAGTATGCAATTATCGTTGATTATAGAAAATACTGCTTATCTCTTAGATAAATTACAAAGGGGTGAAATTGACTTTGCTTTATTAGAAGGATATTTCCCAAAATCTGAATATAGTTTCCTACCATATGCACGAGAAGAATACATCTGCGTCGCAACACCAGATTACCCTTTCAAACAAACACCACATTTACTGGAAGATTTGTTAACTGAAAGATTGATCATTAGAGAAAAAGGTTCAGGCACGCGGGCAATTTTAGAAAAGAACTTAGAAAATCAAAACTTCGTATTAAGTGATTTTAAACAACTGATTGAAATAGGAAATATTCACGTTTTAAAAAAACTGGTTATAAACAATCTTGGGATTACAACGCTCTATAAAACCGCAGTCACTCAAGAGCTGGCTGATAATCAATTATGCAGAATCGAGATCGAAGACTTACAAAAAACCCATGATTTTTATTTTGTTTGGCGTAAAGACAGTGTCTTTTCGGATCTCTATAAGCAAATTGTCCATTTTTTTTAGAAAGTTTTCTTATACTAAAAAAGCAAAGAAGCGTCAGTACTTCTTTGCTTTTTAGTAAATTCTATCTATTAAATGAAAATTTCAGTTTATTTCGTAATACTTATTCTTCCTTCTTCCCGGCTAAACCTGAAGCCGCAATATCTTTATCTCCGTGTCCTTCTTCTAGCGCACGTTGGAAACGTTGTAAGCCCGCAGCTGTGATATCAATTTGCAAGTCTTCGTCTTCCATAGCATCTACAATTAATTGCGCGTCTTTTACCGCATTTTTAACTGCAAAGCTAGCGGTATAATCATCATTTAAAATCGCTTTGCCTTTTTGTTGGAAATAAGGTGTATCCATAGGGCCACCAGTAATCACGTCCATGACAAGTTGCGGATCCACTCCTAGCTCTTTTGCGATTGTTAAACTTTCAGCTACACCGTGCGTTAAAGCAAATACCCAACTATTTAATGCTAGTTTCAAGCGACTACTTTTTCCTGCTTCTTCAGAAACCCAGATCGTCTTTTTACCAATAACATCAAAAATAGGTGTAAGAACTTCTTTATATTCGCTAGGTCCTGAAGGCATAACCGTCAATTCACCACTTTCAGCTGGCGCTTTAGTCCCTTGTACAGGTGCATCGAAAAAAGTTAACTCGTGTTTTTCGGCAAATTGAATTAACTCATCTATTTTTTTGCCCACTGTCGTCATTTGAATCCAGATAGCATCTTTAGATAAATTTTCTTGCGCTGAGTTCATGGCTTCTAAAACAGTTGGCGCATCTTTTAAAACCGTGAGTACAGCATCTGTATCCTTGACCGCTTCTTGCGGCGTATCATAAACGCTTAGGCCATCTGGTATTAGTTTTTCAGCTTTAGCTCGTGTTCGATTCCATACATGTACAGCAAAACCACTTTTGGCTAAATTGCTAGCCATAGGTCCTCCCATAATACCTGTACCTAATACTGCGATTGTTTTCATTTCTTTTTGTTGAACCATTTATATGCCTCCAATATAAAGTTAAATTTGTCTCTACCTTAACGTTATAATAGTCAGCAACTAAAGCGCAAACATCATGTTTGCTTTATTTATCTTCTGTAAGGTGTAATTTCGTACCTACCAACTCAATACTTGGTTCATCTCTAAAACGTTGCAAAACTTGCCTGTTCAACATCGTTTTTGTAGCCGTTCCTTCAAAACGTACTTTTACGGATGGAAAATAGCGGCTACCTAAAAAAACATGCAATTTATTCCGGCATTTTCGAAATAAATTACATGTTTTAACTGTTTACACTTATTGATTCTTCATCAAAGTAAATGACTGTTTCAATGTCGCAAGTAGTCCTTTATCATTATAAACTAAAACATTTGATTTATACATCTTAGCTGAAGCCATTGTCAATAGAACTGTCGAAACGACTAAGATACCTAATGAAATCATCGCATCTTGTATACTAGCCGTTTCATTAGCCAATCGAATAGGCATTAGATAAGAAGATAGAAATGGGATATAAGAAGTAATACGGATGATAATATTGCTTGGATCAAAGGACGCTAAAGAGATCCCTAGTAAGTAACCGATTAAAGACAAATAAGTTACAGGTAAAATCACTTTAGATGTATCTTCTGTCTTTGTGACTAATGAGCCGCAAAGTGCAGCCAAAACTGCATAGATAAATACTCCCAAAACTAAGAAAACTAAAGTAAACAGCAAGAAAGTTCCAAAGATCCCTTGCAAGGAAATCGAGTCTATAAAGTTTTTAATCACATCAATATCTTTTACCCATTGGTAACTAATCGCAAAAGCTGCAGCGTAAACAACCATCTGTGTTACAGCCACAAGTAGTATTCCTAAAAGTTTGCCGTAAAAGTGGACTTGCGCACGAGTACTGGACAAAATAACCTCCATAATTCGGGTCCCTTTTTCTGAGGCAATTTCTTGCGAGATAATTCCTGCATAAGTGATAATAAAGACGAAGAGAATAATTGTCGAAGCAAAACTAATAGCATAGTTGAAGTCCTCATCGTCTCCACCCATCTCCATCTCTTCTGCGTCGTTGAAATTAACAGATTGTTGTTCAAAACTTGCTGGTTGATTTAAGCTACCAACTTCCTCTGTTGTCAGACCTAACTCTTGGGCTCGCATATTCGTTTGTATCGTATTAAGCGTTTGTTGTAAGGTTAGCTCAACGGACTGTCCCATATTCGATTCACTGTATAAAGCGCCATTTAGTTGGTTATCATCTCCAACATCTACAACAAACAAAGCATCGATTTTTTCATCTGATAAATCTTCTTCTCCCGCCGATTGAGAATCGACAACTTGAAATTCATAGTCCTCAGGTGCAGCTTCGCTCATGCTTTCAGCCAACTCCGTTGAAGAAGAAGTGATGCCGATCGTATCGACCTCACCACTTTGACTTCCAAAATAGCCGGCCACATAAACAATGCCTCCTAAGATAAAAGGAACAAGCAACATAATTAAAAATGAAATGGAGCGAACATTTTTCTTATAAACATCAGCGGCAATAACCCAAAATTTATTCATGGTCTTCACCTGCTTTCATTTTAAATATTTCTTCTAATGTTGGTGGTTGCTGATTAAACATCGGGATATAACCTTGTGCTGTCGCTTGTTCAAAAATGGTTTTACCTGCTTCTGGATTTTCTAATGTGATTTCCAAATAACGATGATCTTGTACTGTAACACTTGAAACATCAGGTATTTGAGCCACTTCATCTTGGGACAAGTCCGATTCTAAGAAAACTTTGGTTCGTCCAAATTTTTCTCTAATTTCATGTACATCTCCTTGTAAAACAGTTTTTCCATTGTTTAACATAATCAAATGGTCACATATCTTTTCCACATTATCCATATTATGACTCGAAAATATGACACAAGAACCTTTTTCTTTGAGCTCCATAATGCCGTCTTTCAGTAACTCTACATTTACTGGATCTAAGCCACTAAAAGGCTCATCCAAGATAATAAGCTCTGGTTCATGAATGAGCGTCGCAATCAATTGAATTTTTTGTTGATTTCCTTTAGATAAAGTTTTTACTTTATCTGTCTTTTTACCTTTCACCTGAAATTTATCCATCCATTCGTCAATCTTAGGAACAATTTCTTTTTTGCTTCTTCCTCTTAATCGCGCAAAATAGATCAATTGATCTTGTACTGTAATACGCGGGTACAAGCCACGCTCTTCGGGTAAATACCCGATAATATTGTACTCTTTTGCACTTAATGAATGTCCCTTCCATAAAATTTCACCTTGATCTGCTTGTAAAAAATCAAGTATTAAACGAAAGGTCGTTGTTTTTCCAGCCCCATTTTGTCCAATTAACCCCATAATTTGTCCTTCATTAATAGAAAAGGTTAAGTCGTCTAAGGCTTTGTAATCGCCAAAGGATTTTGACAAATTTTTTACTTCTAACACTTTTCTCACTCCTTTTATCGTTTTTCTTTCCAGTCCCTTTTTACAACAATTGTGTCATTTAATGTTACCTTACCTTATAACAAATCGCAATTGGTTATAGATAATTTTGTTATTTTAATATAAAAAAAGGATCACTAACAGTTATAGATGTTAGAGATCCTTAAGTAGTTATTTCTTATTCGTTTATTTTATTTAATGCCGATCATTTCATCTAGCCATTCTACCGCTAAAGGAAACCAACGAGACATATGATGATCGACTCGTCCATCATTTACAACGCCTGTCCACTTATTTGCCAGAGCCATTCCATGATTACCTGTACTAAATTCGTGCACTTCAAATGGTACACTATTTTGTGCCAAAGCTTGCGTATAAACATCAATATGTTCTAAAAACGGCGTTAGTTCATCATTCATCGCACCCCATACAAAAGTTGGCGGCGTATTAGGTGAAACTAGCTTTGAAACATCAGTGCTTTGAACACCCATCTTTTCATCCAAAGTAGGCTTGATCACTGGATAACCGAGCAAAGCAAATTTCGCTTGCGTATCTATTTGGTTAGAGTAATCAGCAGCAAGTTGCCCGCCGGCAGAAAAACCAATGATTCCTAACTTATTTAAATCTACTTTTAACTGATCAGCATGTTTTTTTATATAATCAAAAGCCTCTACAATGGCTTCTTTAGCTTCGACATAACTTTTTTGTTCTTCCGTCGGATAATTTACGACAAAAGATTGAAAGGCTTGTGTCGCAAATTGCAACGCAACTCGTTCAGTATCGCGTTCGCGTAATTGTTTATAACTTCCACCACCGACAACGACAATCCCCGGTAAGGAAGTATCCGTATTGCTTTGATAAATATCTAGCGAAGAATGATTTGTTGTATCAAGCTGAATATTTTGAAAGTTCATTTAGTATCACCTCAAGTAATTGTTATTTATATATTAAGCTTACTAAATGAATTTACTGACCGCAAATATTCTAACTTCCATCTATTTTGAAGGAATCTATAAACGAGCTTGCATATAAAAATGACACAGCTTTTATTAAATTTTTTTTGCACAAAAAAATCCAGCAAACAAAAATGTAAAAATTGTTTACTGGACTGTGTAGTTAATATAGTTAAATCGCTGCTATGCTAATGATTCACTTTTTCTACAATAGCATCCTCTAACGTTTTTGAGAAATTAAGAGAGTGCTTCTTACCTAAATCATCTGCCCATTTAGGGATCGTTAGAGTTTTTTTAACAGGGTTTTGTGAACCTAAATAGTTATTTATGTCTACATATATCAACGTAACAAAAGACTTTTCTGGATCATATTCCAATTGGAAATCATCATCATTTTTAAAAGGATTGTTTTCTTTTAAATCAAGTATATTGATATCTGAGGGCCTTGGAACATGATTCTGTGTATCAATCAAATCAGCAACAATGATCCCTAGATATTCTGAAGCCATCTCAAGTGCGTCTTGGATATTTTTCCCTTGGGTAGCGCTATTTTCAAAATCTGGAAAAGTAACAAAATATTTTGCTTGAGCTGCAGCGTCGTAATAAAATAAAGCAGGATAAACGATTAACATCATTGCATGCTCCTTTCGTCAGTAGCAAGTGGGCTAACAAAACCCAGCTTGCTTTAAAATTCCTCTTTCGGTATATTCGTTCAACTCACCATGAGGAATAATGATTGGACGACTATTTGATTTGCACATTTTAACATGTGATCCCTTTCCTTGTTTAGGAACAATTGTCCAACCATTTTTGGTCAGATATTTGACCATTTGTTTTTATGTCATCGGCATGTGCACTATACCTCCTGACAACCATATGTTAACACGTGCAGCACGTATCAACAATAAAAACATTCATAATTGAAACTAACTTAGTTTCTCCACTTTCTTTATTATTGCCCCCATGGCAATTCTGTTGAAAGTTTAGCAGCAAATTCTTTATATTCACTACGCTCAGCAAGTCGTTGCCTCCTTCTTTTTTCATAATCACGACAAATTAATTTTTCTTCTTCTGTTTCTGGGAAAACTCTTGGCACAGTGAATTCTTTTTCCTCATTCATATGAGAAGGAACAGCAACAAATGTCGTAAAGCAAGTCGCTGCTAGATAACGCTCACCTGTGACCAGATTTTCTCCAATGACTTTCACAAAAACTTCCATAGATTTATGATGCGTACCTGAAACATACGACTCTACACAAACCGAATGATTATTTTCCAATGGCTTTAAAAAATTCATTTGATCGATAGAAGCTGTGACTGCGCCTCGTCTGCAATGTCTGGTAATTGAAATTGATGAGGCATCATCAATAAAGGTCATTAATTTTCCACCGAATAAAGCGCCAAAAGGATTCAAATCTGAAGGAAAGATCCGATGAGTTTGGACCACTTTTGATTCTCGACAATACCGAAATTCTTCCATGTTTTTCTACCTCTGTTTCTAAATTAATTCTTCTATTTTAACAATTAGCAAACAAATAATTACGATTACTAAACAAATTTGTTCGAAAAATAAAGCTTTTTACACATAAGTTCCTTTTATTATACCAAAAAAAGAAGGGACATCTTCTAAACTTCCCTCTATTCTTTATAAAATGAAGGGACTTTTACATAACTTCCCTTTTTATCTCAAATAACTAACTTTTAAAAAATGTAATATCATAATAAAAAATCACCGAGCTTCAAATAGCCGGTGATTTTTATTAAAATTTACGAAATCGTTCATAGCGTTCTTGAACTAGTTGAGTAGGATCTTTTTTCGCAAGATCTTTTAACTTCCAAGTTAAGTCAGCTTTGACACGGCGTAAAATCGCTTCATCTGATACAGATTCGCCTCTAAATGTTTCAGGAATTACCTGTTCGATAACATCCAATTCTTTTAATTCTTGCGCTGTAATTTTCATCAAATCAGCGGCTTCATCTGCTCGACTACTATCTTTCCACAAAATCGAAGCAAAGCCTTCTGGAGGCAAAACCGCATAAATAGAATTTTCCAGCATCCAAACTTCATCAGCGACTGCCAGTGCTAATGCACCGCCACTACCGCCTTCACCAATAATGGTAGCGATAATAGGAACGCTTAAATCAGCCATTTCATATAAATTTTTAGCGATAGCCTCTCCTTCGCCACGTTCTTCGGCACTAATGCCAGAATAAGCGCCAGATGTATTAATAAAAGTTACCACCGGACGTTGGAACTTTTCTGCTTGTTTCATCAAACGTAATGCTTTTCGGTAACCTTCTGGATTAGCCGAACCGAAATTACGTTTTAAATTTTCTGGTAAATTTTTTCCTTTTTGGATACCAATTACAGTCACCGGTTTGCCATCTAACAAAGCAACACCACCTACCACAGCTTGATCATCTGCAAAGTAGCGGTCTCCATGAAATTCTTGAAAATTATCAAAGATCTGTTCAATAAAATCTAGTGAAGTGAGGCGTTTTTGATCACGAGCTAGTTGAACGATCTCATGTGCAGATCTTTCCATCTTAACGCCACCCTTTCATTGTATGCATGCTTACCAGTTCGTAGATGCGCGTTTTTAAATCTTTACGTGCAACAATCTGGTCGATAAACCCATGTTCCAAAAGAAATTCTGCTCGTTGAAAATCTTCTGGTAGTTCTTGTTTAATCGCGTTTTCAATGACACGTCTACCTGCAAATCCAATCAAGGCTTGTGGTTCAGAGATAATAATATCTCCTTCCATCGCAAAACTTGCAGTGACGCCACCAGTAGTTGGATCTGTTAAAACGGTTAGGTAGAAAAGTCCAGCATTACTATGTTTTTTGACTGCTGCAGAGACCTTGGCCATCTGCATCAAAGAAAAAATTCCTTCTTGCATACGAGCGCCGCCTGAAGCGGTAAATAAAACCACTGGTAGTTGTTGTTCCGTCACTTTTTCGAATAAACGGGTGATTTTTTCTCCTACGACTGTACCCATACTTGCCATAATGAAATGAGAATCCATTATACCAAGCGCTACTTTCTCTCCGAATATGTCTGCAAGACCAGTCAAAACAGCCTCATGCAAGTCATTTTTTTCTTGCATCTTTTTGACTTTTTCTTTATAGCCAGGAAAATTCAAGGGATCTTTGGTACTTATGTCTGTATCCCATTCTTCAAAAGTATCATCATCGGCGATCAGTGCTAAACGTTGGCTAGCACTGATTCGAAAGTTATATCCACAGTTAGGACAAACTTTTTCTTCACCAATTTCTTTAGTATATAAAATATGTTTGCAGCTTGGACATTTTGCCCACATGTCATCAGGGACAGTGGGTTCGTTCATAGGTGTCGCATTTCGATTAGGATTAATTTTGATATAGTCCTTTTTCTTTTTAAACAATGCCATTTGCTGCGCCTCCTAATCTTCAGGTGTCCAGTTTGGTAAAAATTCTTCTTGCAAAAAGGCAGTATTATAATCGCCAGAAAGTACTTTAGGATGACTGATCAAGTCTAACTGAAATTCAGCGTTAGTGACAATTCCTTCAGTCACAAGTTCACTTAATGCGCGCTGCATTTTCATTAACGCACCTAAGCGTGTGTCTGCATAGGCAATCACTTTAGCGATCATTGAATCATAGTAAGGCGGTATAGTATAACCTGAATACATCGCACTTTCTACACGAATACCCATGCCACCTGCTGGTAATAATAAATTTTCGATTTTTCCAGGTGAAGGAGCAAAGTTAAAGCTTGGATTTTCAGCGTTAATACGACATTCAATCGCGTGCCCATTAAATTGCACATCTTTTTGTTCAATCGTCAGTTCTTGGTCACTAGCGATTTCCAATTGTTTTTTAACAATATCCACTCCTGTAACCATTTCAGTGATAGGATGTTCAACCTGAATACGAGTATTCATCTCCATGAAGTAAAAATTGCCTTTTTCATCCATTAAAAATTCGATAGTACCTGCATTGCAATAATCAACAGCCTGTGCTGCTTTAACAGCTGTCATCCCAATCTCTTGTCTTTTTTGCTCATCGATCACTACAGAAGGAGATTCTTCCATAACTTTCTGATTATTACGTTGTAAAGAACAATCTCTTTCTCCTAAGTGTATCACATGTCCAAAATTATCGGCTAGAATTTGAATTTCTATATGACGAGCAGGATAAACAATCTTTTCAATATACATTGAATCATCACCAAAGGCTGCTTTGGCTTCTTGTTGAGCCGAAGAAAAATGATGCGGTAAATCTTCTTTATTATAAACTTTGCGGATTCCTTTTCCGCCACCACCTGCGGCAGCTTTTAGCATAATTGGAAAGCCCACTTCATCAGCAATCTGAACGGCTTCTTCTACATCATGAATGACGCCTGGGCTTCCCGGCACAACCGGTACACCAGCTTCTCGCATCAATTTTCTAGCATTGATTTTATTTCCCATATCATCGATCGTTTTGCTTTTAGGCCCGATAAAAACGACATTCATTTCTTCACACATTGCAGCAAAACGAGCATTTTCAGAAAGAAAACCAAACCCTGGGTGGATTGCTTCGGCCTTAGTAACAATTGCTGCACTAAGAATTTGTTGAACGTTTAAATAAGAATCTGAAGAACGAGCGGGACCAATACAGATCGCCTCATCCGCTAATTCTGCATGTAGTGCATCTTTATCAGCTTCTGAATAAACAGCAACTGTATGAATACCTAATTCACGACAAGCACGTATAATTCGTACCGCGATTTCTCCACGGTTTGCAACTAAAATTTTTGAAAACATAATCCACCTATCCAATCATGAACGTTAATTCTGCTTCCGCCACTTTTTTTCCATCGACGCGAGCAACACCTTTACCTACACCAGCAGAAGATTTTACCTTCAAAAGTTCAACTTCTAGCATTAATGTATCGCCGGGGGTTACTTTTTTACGGAATTTCGCTTTGTCAATTCCGCCAAAATAAGCAGTTTTTCCTCGAAACTGTTCTAAACTTAGTAAAGAAACAGCGCCCGCTTGTGCCATAGCTTCAATAATAAGCACCCCTGGCATTACTGGTTCATGCGGAAAATGTCCTTGGAAAAAAGGTTCATTCACTGTAACATTTTTTTTAGCTACAATTCGTTCTCCTTCTTCGAGTTCTTCTATACGGTCAATTAAAAGCATAGGAAAACGATGAGGAATAATTTCTTTGATCTCTTGAATATTCATTACTGACATATTTAGCCTTCTTTCACGCGGAACAACGGTTGGTCAAACTCGACCACTTGTTCATTTTCTACTAATACTTCAACAATCTCACCAGACACATCACTAGTGATTTCATTCATTACTTTCATCGCTTCAACAATACAAACGACTTCACCCGCTTCGACGTGATCGCCAACTTTTTTAAAGTCTTCTTTTTCTGGAGCAGGTCGCAAGTAAACCACACCCACAATTGGCGAAACGATATCGGTTCCTGCAACTGTTTCTTTTGCAGTTTCTGTTGTTTGCGCTTGAACAGATTGGACTGTTTGTTGTGTTGTTGTTTGTGTGTTAGCTGTTGGTTCTACCGTAGGTTCAGCCGCCTGCGTCTGTCCTGTATTATTTACTTGCCCAGCTTGGCTTCTTGCCGCTGCTGTTTTATTAAAGTATAGCTCAAAAGTTCCATCTTTTAAATCAAATTCTGTCAAAGTCGATTGATCAAAGATCGCAAGCAATTCTTTTAATTCTTCTTGTTGCATCTTTATGCCTCCCAACGTTTCATCAATAATACCGCATTATGGCCACCAAAGCCCATTGAATTGCTCAATACATATTCTAAGTTAGCATCAATACTTTGATTTTGCACCACATTTAAATCAATTTCCGGATCTTTTTCTTCAATATTAATACTAGCAGGAACAAATTGGTGTTGTAGTGCTAATAATGAAGCAACTGATTCAATACCACCGGCCGCTCCTAATAAGTGTCCAGTCATTGATTTTGTACTGCTAACATAAATATCTTTACCACGTTCACCTAATCCATAATGGATAGCTGTTGCTTCTGAAACATCATTAGCTGGCGTTGCTGTACCATGAGCATTAATATAGTCAATTTGTTCAGGTGCTATTTGTGCTTCTTCCATAGCCAATTTCATCGCTTTTCCAGCACCAGAACCATCCGAATTAGGTGCTGTCATATGGTAAGCATCACAATTTGCGCCATAGCCAACAACTTCACCTAAAATATTTGCCCCACGAGCTTGCGCATGTTCTAATGATTCCAGCAAAAGAACGCCTGCACCTTCGCCCATAACAAATCCAGAACGATTCGTATCAAATGGGGTTGAAGCATGATCTGGATCTTCATTACGGCTCAAAGCAGTTAAAGAAGCAAAACCAGCGATTCCGATTTCACAAATGGTTGATTCAGATCCACCAGCAAGCATCACATCTTGATAGCCGTGTTTGATATTGCGGAAAGCTTCTCCAATAGAGTTGTTACCAGAAGCACACGCTGTAACGGTAGATGTACAAATACCTCTAGCGCCCACGCGCATCGCGATATTTCCCGCCACCATGTTTACAATCGACATAGGTACAAACATTGGTGAAACTCGATCTGCTCCTTTTTCGTTCATACGCGTTACTTGTTCTTGGATTGTCGGTAATCCGCCGATACCTGAACCCACCATAACGCCGAAACGATCCATGTCCGTTTTTTCTGTATCTAATTTTGCCATTTCAAGAGCATCAAGTGCAGCGTAAACGCCATAAAGTGAAAAAAGATCCATTCGTTTCGTATCTTTTTTCTTAAAATATTTCTCTCTAGGAAAATCTTTCACTTCACCGGCTACTGAAACACCAGTATCTTCTGCATCAAACTTTGTAATTTTATCAATTCCGTTTGTTCCATTTTTTAAACTTGCTAAGAAGGTTTCTGGATCATTGCCAATTGGCGATACGACACCATAACCTGTAATAACTACTCGATTCATCTTGCTTCTCCTTCCATTTTGCAAAAAATCAATCGTATCTGATTATCCTTGCATGACTAACCCGCCATCCACACTAATCACTTGTCCTGTAATATATGGACTTTTGGCTAAGAAAACTGCGGTCTGAGCCACATCTTCTGGATCTCCTAAGTGTTGGAGTGGAATCGTTTCTTTGATTTGTGCTTTCACTTTATCTGACAAAACATCTGTCATATCAGTCGCAATAAAACCAGGCGCAATCGCATTACAAGTGATTCCGCGAGGGGCTGCTTCTTTGGCTACTGTTTTGGTAAAACCAACAACGCCCGCTTTACTTGCAGCATAATTTGCTTGACCAACATTACCAATCAAACCAGAAACACTGGAGATGTTAATAATGACGCCTGCTTTTTGTTTCATCATTTTCTTTAAAATTTGTTGTGTCATATTAAATGTTCCAGTTAAATTCACTTGTAAAACACTTGCGAAATCTTCTTCTTTCATACGAAGTAATAACTTATCATTATTCATACCCGCATTATTTACTAAAACTTGAATTTCGCCTAATTGATCCTGCGCACTTTTTATCATTTCTTTGGCACTTGAAAAATCAGAAATATCTCCAGATACTCCGATACATTTCACACCAAAGGCTTCAATTTCAGCAATTAATTCAGCAGGAATTTCTTTACGTCCATTAAGTACAATATTTGCACCATTTTGCGCAAAAGCTTTAGCGATCGCTAAACCAATCCCACGCGTACTCCCTGTAACAAATACATTTTTATTTTGAAGTTCCATAGATTCCTCCATTAACTAAATCGTTTCTTCCGTTGCTTGTAAAGTTTTCAAGTCCGAAATCCGGTCTGTTTTTATGGATTTATCAATTTTTTTCATAAATCCATTGATTGTTTTTCCTGGCCCAACTTCAATGATACGTTCAATTCCCAGCTCTTTTAGTGTTGCAACACTTTCATAAAAACGAACGGGTGATTTAACCTGTAGTTCCAATAAATGTTTGATTTCATCTTGTTTCATGACTTTGGCTGTCGTATTACTAACAACGGGGATCTGCATTTCATTAAAAGTTGTTTCTTTTAGTACTTCTTTTAATTGTTTTGAAGCTGGTTCTAAAAGTTTTGTGTGAAAGGGACCACTGACATTCAAAGGAATCATTCGGCGCGCGCCTGCTTGGCTTAATAAATCCAATGCGTAATCAACCGCTTTTTCTTCTCCGCCAATGACAATCTGTTTTGGTGTATTATAATTGGCTGGTGAGATGATCCCATATTCACTAGCTTGCTGACAAGCTTTTTCAATTGTATCAGCTGGCATATTCATTACAGCAACCATTTTCCCCACACCAGAAGGAGCAGCTTCTGCCATGTATTTCCCACGCCTTGCAACTAAATCTACAGCTGTCTCAAAACTCAGGGCCTGACTCGCCACTAAAGCGGAATACTCGCCTAGGCTCAGTCCGGCTGCTGCATCCGGCTGAATTCCTTTTTCTTTTAATAAACGTAAAAAAGCAACACTTACCGTTAAGATCGCTGGTTGAGTATATTCGGTTAAATCCAGTTGTTCATTTTCAGTAAAACATAATTCTGCCATGTCGTAATTTAAGACATTGGATGCTTGTTCAAATGTTTTTTGGACAATCTCATACTGATCATAAAGATCTTTTCCCATACCAGGATATTGATCTCCTTGACCACTAAATAAAAAAGCTGTTTTCATCCGTTTCTCCTTTAAAACTTATGGATTTCAAATAACTACATAACAATTGAAAAAAGTATGTAACGCCATTATCTGCAAAAAATTCGAAAGTAAAAGACACTACGCCTCGCTTCCGCTCGCCCTAGTACTGTTCATCAGCTACTCTCAGCTCCCTTTGGTCGCTGAATCGTAGTGATTCGAAAGTAAAGGTCACTACGCCTCGCTTTCGCCCGCCCTAGTACTGTTCATCATCTACTTTTAGCTCCCTTTGGTCGCTAAATCGTAGTGATTTACAGCAAAAAGCAAAGGCTAGGCTTTTGGCCCAGACTTGAAAATTAAGCTTGTTGTTTTTCTACATATTTTACTAAATCGTCAACAGTTTTAATATTTTCATCTGTTTCGATTTTTACATCAAATTCATCTTCGATTTCGTTAATGATTTGGAATAGATCTAAACTATCTGCTTCCAAGTCTTCTTGGATATTTGTTGACAACTGAATGTCGTCTTTTTCCTTGTCTAGTTCTTCTGCTACGATTTCTTGAATTTTTTCGAATACCATAAATATATTCCTCCAATATTTTTTCTATTATTATTATCACTACAGATTTATAAAATGACCGATAGGGTTGCCCAAGTTAATCCGCCACCAAAACCTGAAAGTATCACATTTTGTTGGTTTCCAAGGACAATCTTTTTACTAGCGACCGCTTCATCCAATAAAATCGGAATAGAAGCCGCTGAAGTATTACCATATCTATCCATATTTTGTAAAAATTTGTCTCTAGAAACATTGACCTTTTTCGCGATCTTATCTAAAATTCGCGCATTTGCTTGATGAAGCAAGAAATAATCGATTTCTCTATTTTGTTGGTTCATCACTTTTTTGATTTGCTCTACGACATCTCTAACTGCAAAATCAAAAATTTCTCGCCCTTCCATAGACAAGTATGAACTTTGACTTGTTTCATTTTCGGAATAAGGGCTATTTACAGCAGTAAAACCAGATGTTAACGACATCGCTCGCTTCCCATCTGCTTGTAAGTTTTCAGCCGTAATATGCTCTGTTTCTGAAGCTTCTAATAAAACACCGCCTGCACCATCACCAAACAACACTGCCGTCGAACGGTCTGTCCAATCTAAGGTTTTGGAGATAACTTCGCCGCCGATGACCAATCCTTTTTTTGCACCCGTGCGTACTAACTTATCCGCCACTGATAATGCATAAACAAAACCCGAACAAGCAGCACTTAAATCAAAGCACATTGCATGATTTGCTCCAATTGTACCTTGTACTAAACAAGCTACTGAAGGACTATAGTAATCAGGAGACATCGTAGCAACAATGATAAAGTCTAACTCTTCAGCAGAATACTGGCTTTTTTCCAACAATTTTTCTGCTACTTTAATACAAAGGTCTGACGTATTTTCCGTTGTTGTAATGCGACGTTCTTTAATCCCTGTGCGAGATTGAATCCATTCATCACTAGTGTCCATGATCTGTGCAAGCTGATCGTTGGTCACAGCTTTGTCAGGAACGAAGCTGGCAGTTTGTGTGATTTGTCCAAAATTATTCATTGCATTACACTCACTTATAATCTTGTAGGAAACTGTGAAGATTCTCTAAGGCCTTTTGTAAGGCTACAGATTCTTCGTTATCCATGCCCTGTAAAATGCTTTTTACCATTTCCATATGGAAGCGTTGGTGGACACGGAAGATTAATCTCCCCTTTTTGGTCAAACCTAATTTGACAACTCGTCGATCATCTTCGCTACGAAGACGTTCAACATAGTCTTTTTTAACCAATCGATTGATCGCGATCGTCAATGTCCCAACAGTGATCGAAAGTTCTTTGGCCACTTCAGAAGTGGTCTTTTTTTTATACATACCAATTGCTTCAATTGTATGCATCTCAGTAATCGACAAATCTTTAAACTGCGATTTTTTTAATTCTGATTCTTCGATCACTAAAATATCATTAAAAGCCTCAACTAATAATGTATTGATCCGTCCAAAATTGGGCTCCATTAACTAACACCATCCGAATAGTTTGATTATCAAACGATTTGATAATCAAACTATAAATGAAACTCTGAAAAAATGCAAGTTTATTTTTTCATTTTTTCACTCATTTACTTTTCAAATAACAAATCAAACAATCGAATTTACTTTGATTTTCAAATAATTTTAACATAATCAGCTGTGGTGTAAATAGCTTTAAGTCTCCCTTTTAATTTTTATTAATTTTCTTTACTATTGATCAATCATAGCAGGATAAAAAACAGAGAGTAAAGTTGGTTTACACTCCCTGAGATTCAAAACATGGGGAGCGTCTTATAAAAAGAGTCCCTATCTTTTAAGAAAATTGTAGAAAATTCAAAGAAAGTAGATAAACATGGGGAGTCTTCTTAGCGATTTAACCCCTAAGATTGAAAAGATAGGGGTTAAACTTGAATAATAATCCCTCATATTCAAAACATGGGGAATGTATTATAAAAAGAGTCCCTATCTTTTAAGAAAATTGTAGAAAATTCAAAGAAAATAGATAAACATGGGGAGTCTTCTTAGCGATTTGACCCCTGAGATTGAAAAGATAGGGGTTAAACTTGAATAATAATCCCTCATATTCAAAACATGGGGAACGTATGATTGATTTACTCCCTGATAAAAAAACAACCAGCTTTTTTATAAACTGGTTGCTTTAATCGAGCGTTACTATATTTTTAGCTAAAAAACATCAATAGGTGTTTGGGGTTCGCTTGGAAAATGATTAAAATCATAGCTGCTGAGTTGCTCAAATGATTCAATAAAACTTGTCGTGCCTTGGGCAATCATTAAGTTTAATTGTTTTTGATCCAAATTTTTACTAAAAGGTAGTACTAAAACAGGTTTGTGTAGTGCTCGCATAAATCCCATTTCAAAGGCGGAACCATCGTCAATTTGATCTAAATCATATAAAAACACACCACAATCAGCGGTGCTCATAGCAGACAAATCATTTTGGTAAGTAGCGTTTTGCCAAATAAGTGTACCAAATACTTCTTTTGGATCGTCAAAAGTAGCCTCTTGATATTGAAAGTCAAAAGGAAAATGAACCACCGCTACAGTATCATTGTCTTCTAAAGCGTCTTTTGCTTTTTCGACCCTTTGTTTTTGTTCTTCATTAAAATAAGGAGTTCCTAAATAAATTTTGGTAAGCGCCTTGCTTTGTCTATCTTTAGCCAACCATAACTTCCTTTCCATTAAGTTTTGTCTGAATTTGTGCAAATACATCTTGCCAATCTGCTCTTTGGGTCACATCATAACGATCTGCATCAATTTTTAACTTGGGACCATAGTTATACTGTTCAAACCAATCACCGTAAGCTGTATGTAATTGTCTATAATAATCTAACAAACCATTTTCTTTTGTTGGTTGTTCAAATGATCTGCCTCGTTTTTGTATATTGGATAATATATGATCAAAACTAGCGTCTAAATAAATCATTAAATCAGGTGCTTTTTTAGGTAATGTTGATAGTTCTTCCATCATATTATTTAATAGTTCTAAATAAAGTTGATATTCTTCCTCACTGATATTACCGTTTTCTACATTAATTTTGGTAAACAATGCATCCTCATAAATCGAACGGTCTAAAACATTGTTTTGATCAAAAAAAGCTTCTTTAATACTTTTGAAACGTTTATTTAAAAAATATATCTGCAAAGCAAATCCGTATTTTCCTGGATCCTCATAGTATTTATTTAAAATAGGGTTTTCGTCCACAGCTTCATAAAAAGGTTCTGTCTGTAGTTCAGCTGCTATTTTAGTTGTATAAGTTGTTTTTCCTGCACCAATCATTCCTGCCATTACTATCACGATTTCGATCGCCTTCCTTAATTTATGCAAAATATACAATATATAGTATTTTTTGCATCTTATTTTGCAATATATAGTGTTTATAGTCCTTTTAAATTTTACAATAGATTTTCCATAATGTGAAGCCCTCTCAACAAAAAAACGAGAAACAAGTTAAAATAACTGTTTCTCGAATTTTTTTATTGAATTAAATCGTAAATTTCCATGGCTACAATATCAATATTATCAAATTGGTAAGCTTGATTTGTTTGGGCTTCAGTTAACTCAAATGTTTCAGTGGCGTTATCATAGGTTACTATACACTTTTCAACGCCTTCTTTTTCAAAGCGACGTACTTGTACTTCACTATCTTGCGCTTCGATCATTGCTTCAAGTCGTTTAATGATAGCAACTAATTGGGAATTTTGCATCCTAAGTGCCTCCTCTATTATTCACATTTCTGTTTTATTCTAACAAAAAGAAGAAGACTTGTGGATGTTTTTTTCAATTTTTTTCGCTTTTTAAGAATTTGTTTGGTCTGTCCACCAAAGTTTAATTAAAGCTTGCGTACCATCATTTTCATTTCCTTGATCAGCTAGTTTTTCGTAAAATTGTGTAGCTAATTGTGTGTTAGGCAGTTCCAGAGACAATTTTTGTGCTTCATCTAAAGCAATTTTCAAGTCTTTAATAAAATGTTTTACAAAAAAGCCTGGGGAATAGTCTTCTTTTAAGATCCGCGGACCATAATTAGACATAGACCAGTTCGCAGCAGCACCGCCTGCTAGTGTATCCATCACTTTTTGTAAAGACAGCCCAGTCTTATCGGCATAAACTAACATTTCAGTCATCCCCGTCATTGTTCCAGCGATCATAATTTGATTGGCCATTTTTGTATGTTGTCCTTTACCCGCTGCTCCGTGTAGGGTATAACTTTCTCCCATTTTTTCAAAAAGTGGCAACACTTTTTCGTAAACAGCTTCTTCACCGCCTACCATAATGGTTAATGTGCCATTTTTTGCACCTAAATCTCCACCAGAAACTGGAGCATCTAAACTATCAGCACCATTATCACTTGCAGTTTGACTAATCTTTTCGGCTAAAGATGGCGCACTGGTCGTTAAATCGACTAAAATTTTTCCATTTACATCGCTAGCAAAAATACCTGTTGCATCTCCATAGTAGACTTCTTCTACATCTTGTGGATAGCCCACCATAGTAAATACGATTTCACTTGCATCGGTAATTTCTTTAGGCGTATCTTTCCAAATTGCGCCATTTGCTACTAAATCGTCTGTTTTACTTTTCGTCCGATTATAAACAAACAACTCATGTCCTGCATCCATTAAATGTCCAACAATTGCATGTCCCATGACACCTGTTCCAATAAAACCAATCTTCATTTTATTACCTCCTAAATAAAAAAGTCTGTACTTTCAGTATACGTGAAAATACAGATTTATGAAATGATTAATGAAAGATTATAAAGTCTTCAAGGGAAAACGCTAAGCAATTTAAGGCTATGGGCAAAGATAGAGAATCAAACATTAAGAGCTCCCGGTTTAGTAAAAATAAAGGTTATATTTCTGTTTTTCGGATAAAACTTTTTCATTCCGCTCTTCATGTTTGGATTCTCAGATAAGGGTTTTCTAAATTATTATCCGTGATTTCATTTTCAGACAATAGATTGTCGAACTTTTATCCGTTATTCACTATTTATTTGTCCACTAGAAAATCTCAATAAATTTTACACTTAGTGAAAGATTCCTTTAAATAGGCGTCTATGCTTTTTTGTTTTGCTATCTTCGTCAAAAGTGCTTCGTTGTTTTTCTGTTGCTTGTATTTTTTTATAATAAGCAATCGTTTCATTATAAAAAGCTAGCATGGATTCTCCAAAGTTTTCTACCGAAATTTCATATTTTTTCTTATCTAAAATCGCTTGATTCTTGGGAGGGTTTTCTGCCATATAAGAAAGTAGTGCGGGTACAAAATCGTCATCTGTTGGAAATGTAACCCCAAGCGAAGGATCATCTATTAAATGATCCAAATATTCATTGCCTTCAACCACAAGTTGTGTACCTGAAGCCATAGCTTCTAAATAAGTTAACCCCTGGCTTTCTGAAGTAGAAGTACAAACAAAATAGTCAGCAGATTGATAATATAAAGCCACTTGATCATTAGGAACTTCTCCGACAAATATGACTTTATTTCTTACTTTTTTATCATAAGCCAATTGTTTTAATGCTTCTTCATAAGGCCCTTTTCCTACGATGACTAAGCGCACGTTAGGTTTTACTTGTAAAACCTCAGGTAACCTTTCTATCAAAGCTTGTATATTTTTTTCATAAGAAACTCGACTTAAAGAAAGTAAGAATATCTCATCTTCATGTATTCCTAAAAGAGCACGTAACTGTTTACTTTTAGCAGCTGTATCTTCTCCCACTTCAAATTTTTTCGTTTGAATACCTGTTGGAATTACACACATCGGCGAGACTACTCCATATTTTTTTAAAGTAGTAATCACTCGTTCACTAGGACAAACGACCCCGGATGTATGATTGGCAAAAACACGCGAAAAAACTTTTACATGCGCTGGACGTACCACTTTTCCGCGGGCAATATAATGTAGATAATCCTCATACATCGTATGATAAGTGTGAATCACTGGGATATGCAGTTTTTTTCCCACTACTTTTCCCAAAAAGCCGGCTCCGAATTCAGTATGTGTATGAATTAAGTCCAATTCAAAATTTCTAGCGATCATGTACGCATCCCACATGCCACGTACGACAACGCGGCGGTCCTTAAAGGATATAAAAGGAACACTTGGCATGCGAACAATTCCCTCTTCATATTCTGGTGCATTAGGGTCGGTAGTAGTAAAAATAATAACCTCATGCCCGCGCCTAATTAATTCATCTTTTAATGTTTTGATTGATGTAGCAACTCCACTTACTTGAGGAAAGTAAGTATCTGTGAAAAACCCGATTTTCACAAAATTCCCTCCAAACTACGAATCTATCTTTTTTTAAGAAAGTACCGTTTCATATATATTTTGTAATTTTTTTCCGATGTGCGGGATACTTTTTGCTTGTGCTGTTTGCCAACCATTTTTAGAAAGATCAGGCAACTTTTTTTCAACAATACCTTCTAGTAATTGGCTGAACTCTGTATTGTTATTTCCCATATAACAGTTTTTCCTATCTTTTAACCAGCCGTCATATACAGGAATGTCACGAACAAGTACGTTTTGTAAACTTGCCAAAGCTTCTAATACTACAATTCCCTCTGTTTCCTCATAAGAAGGGAAGAAAAACAAATCGGCATTAGAATAAGCTCCTTCAATGATATCACCTTTGATATAACCAGGAAAGATTACATTATCGGGATGATCGTATTGTACAATACGACGAATATCTTTGGGAATTGAATATAAGGAGATATGCCCAAACCAGATAAACTTATATTGCGGAAAGCGTCTGGCCACTTCAACAAAATCAATAATTCCCTTGCGACGAAAATAAAGTCCGACAGAAATAATCACTTTTTGCTCAGCTGCTAGTTTAAAATACTCACGAAATGCTTCCTCTTTTTTTTCATCTGGTTGAAATTGCTCCAGGTTAATACCATTAGATACTGCATCAATAGGTTTTTGAATACCATATGTTTGTAAAACCCTTTTAGCATAAGGTGTTGGTGTAATTAAATGATCCCCTAAGGAGTATAGACTGACCACATATTTTTTATATAATGGCGTAATTGTATTTGCTCCAAGGAATGAATTCTTAAAATCTTCCGCATTGGAATGCGCATGATAAATAACTTTTTTTCCTTGTTTTTTAGCTTGCTTTATCATTTTTCGGCTATTTATTCCGTAGGTATTGATGTGTAAGATATCATAATCCTTACTTCTAGCATCAGTCGTATAATCAATTCCAGCACTTTCTAATGCCTTTTTTTGATGTTCGAATGCACGTCCAATCCCTGATTTTTCCAGCATTTTTTGTCCTTCAAAATAAAGCAGCACTTTCAAGGATTCATTCCCCTTTCTTTTTTCAATTATAGTATATCATATTTTACGTTATTCTTAACTCCAACTAAGGGCTTAAATTAAGCTGGATTAAATATTTAGCATAAATAACGCTACGCTATTTTATATTTGCAAAGGATTATTTAAAGTGGTTATGAGATAAACTTTCTAAAAACCGCTTTTATTTTACTAGTTTCTTTTTACAAAAAATGATATCTTTAGAGTAGCACACAAGCTTAAAAATGGAGGTTAGCTTATGAATGTTGTAGATATGCACTGTGATACGATTATGAAAATTTATCAGTCACCAATAAATGAACCAGGACATTTAAAGAAAAATAATTTTCAATTAGATATTCCAAAAATGCAACAAGGTGATTATTTATTACAAAACTTCGCCATTTTTCTTGATAAAGAAGCTGTTGATTCACCTTATGAAGAAGCTAAGGCAATGATTGATTGTTTCTATAATGAAATGGACGAAAATGCAGAAGAAATTCGTCCTGTTACTCGTTACGAGCAAATTTTAGACAACGGCTTAAACGAACGAATGAGCGCTCTTTTAACTATGGAAGAAGGCGCGCCTATTGAAGGTAGTGTTGAAAAACTAGAAGAGTTTTACAACTTGGGTGTGCGTATGATGACCTTAACTTGGAATTACCCAAATGAGATTGGATATCCTAACGCCGTTTTTGCTGATGGTAATGAACAGCTCACGGAAAAAACACAAAGAGGGTTAACCCATAAAGGCATTGAAATCGTTCAACGGATGAATGAACTTGGAATGATCATTGACGTTTCCCACGGTTCAGATGCATTGGTTAACGATGTATTACAATATACTGATCGGCCTTTTGTTGCTAGCCATTCTAATGCACGCAAAGTTCATTCCCACTATCGTAACTTATCAGATGATCTTATTAAAAAAATAGCCGAACGTGGTGGCGTAATTGGTATCAACTTCTCCGATCGCTTTTTACAAGATGCTAAGGAAAAAGGCTCTTTAATCAATGCCATTTGTCGTCATGCCCGACATCTTTATAATGTAGGCGGCATTGAAGCGGTTGCTTTAGGTTCTGATTTTGATGGTATTACTGTTCATCAAGATTTACCAGATGGAACAATTTTACCCACAATTTATGATGCATTAAGAAAATCAGACTTTTCTAGCGAACAAGTAGATCAAATTTTTAACAAAAATATTTTACGTCTCTATCAAGATTTCCTAATTTAAAAAAAGCTCATCTTAGCAGAGGAATAAGTAACACCCAAACCGAGATAAACTTCTCGGTTTTTTTATAAAGATCGGTTTGAGAATACTTTTTGGATAATGTTTGCTTTATTTCTTTGTTCATCTTGCTATTTTCGGATAATGTTTTTGACTCTTCTTTATTCATCTTTGCATTCTTGGATAATGTTTTGTCTGTTTCTTTATCCATCTCTTGCTGTTTTCACCCATCTTAATTGAAAAGCGGGAAATAAAGAACACTACGTTCGCTTCGCTCCCTAGTACTGGCTCAACGCCCCTCTTGGTTGTTGAATCGTAGTGATTCACAGAAAAAAGACCAAGACAATCAAATGTCTTGGTCCTTTTCAATCGAAGAAATTAACCAGCGTATTCATTAACCAACGCTATTACTTCATCTGCTGTATCACAATCGTTTAATGCACGATCAGCAAGTTCTTGCATTTTTGTCGTATCTAATTTCTTCATTAAGCTACGTGTTTTCAAAATGGAAGATGAACTCATTGAAAACTCATCTAAACCAATTCCCATTAATAATGGAACCGCAGTTTGATCTCCAGCCATTTCTCCACACATACCAGCCCATTTGCCTTCTTTGTGCGCTGAATCAACTACGTTTTTAACTAAACGTAGGATGGCAGGATTATATGGTTGATAAAGATAAGAAACTTGTTCATTCATGCGATCGGCTGCCATTGTGTATTGAATCAAATCATTTGTTCCAATACTGAAGAAGTCAACTTCTTTAGCAAAACGATCAGCTAAAACTGCAGCAGCAGGAATTTCAATCATAATACCTACTTGAACTGAGTCAGAAACACCATAGCCTTCGTTAATTAACTTTTCACGTTCTTCATTATATATTTTCTTAGCAGAACGGAATTCTTGCAAGGTTGCTACCATTGGGAACATGATTCGCAACTCACCATATATTGAAGCACGCAATAAAGCACGTAATTGCGTACGGAACATTCCTTCACCTAGTTGTGAAAGATTAATACGCAATGCACGATAACCTAAGAATGGATTCATTTCATCAGGAAGATCTAGGTAAGGAAGCTCCTTATCACCGCCAATATCCATTGTACGTACGACAACAGGCTTGCCGTCCATACCTTCTAACACTTTCTTATAAGCGTTAAATTGATCTTCTTCTGTAGGAAAATCAGAAGAATCCATATATAAAAATTCAGTACGATACAAACCAACAGCTTCAGCACCATTGCTATGAACACCACTTAAATCTTTTGGCGTACCGATATTTGCTGCTAAGTCAAAATGTTTGCCGTCATCAGTAACGGTTTTGGCATCTTTAAGCTTTTCCCATTCTTTCTTTTGTTCAGCAAATTTTTGACCTGCTTCTTTGTACTCTGATTTTTGCTCCTCTGTAGGATTAACAACAGCCGTTCCTTCAATACCATTTACAGCGATAATATCGCCTTCATGAGCTATATCAGTAATTTGTTTTGACCCAACAATTGCTGGGATTTCCAAAGAACGAGCCATAATTGCGGAGTGCGACGTACGTCCTCCGACATCTGTAACAAAAGCTTTAACATATTTACGGTCTAACTGTGCAGTGTCACTAGGCGCCAAGTCATGAGCAACAACGACAACTTCTTCGTTAATCATTGAAGGATCAGGTAAAGTTACACCTAGTAAATGAGCCAATATACGTTTTGATACATCACGAACATCAGCTGCACGTTCTTGCATGTAGGAATTATCTTCCATTGCTTCAAACATACCGATATACATATCAGTAACATCTTTTAATGCTTGTTCAGCGTTTACGCTGTTATCTGAAATGTTTTGTTTGATTTGACCCGTCATTTCTGGGTCATCAACAACCATTAAATGCGCATCAAAAACTTGTGCTTCTGACTCACCTAAAGTTTCAGCAGCATTATCGCGAATTTTTTGCAATTCTTTTTCGGAAGTTTTTAATGCCTCGTCAAGGCGTGTTTTTTCATGTTCAGTATCATCGACATTCTTTTTTGAAAAAGTTAAATCTGGTTCCACTAACAGGTAGGCTTTTGCAACAGCTACTCCATCGCTTGCCGCGATTCCCTTTAGCATATCAGACATTATTCAGACAATCCTTCCTTTTTCATTGTTTCTACAATTGCTGCCATTGCATCTGATTCATCAGCACCATCTACTGAAATCGTAACATCAGAACCTTGGCCTACGCCTAAGGACATAACGCCCATAATAGATTTCAAGTTTACTGATTTACCTTTATACTCTAAATTAATATCAGAGTTGAATTTGCTTGCAGTTTGTACTAATAAAGTTGCTGGACGTGCGTGAATTCCTGTCTCAGCAGTTACATTAAAATCTTTCTTTTCCATATCGATCGATCTCCTTTGAGTTATCAAATTTTGTGAGGGTTTTCTAAAATTAAATATAAACAAAAAAAAGTAGCGAATAACCCTTTCAATTGATAAGATTACCATTTTTTTGCTGTTTAGACAACCGTTTTCCACCACAAATCGAAGAATTAGGTGAAAATTCAAGCTTCTTTTTCACTTGGCTCGTATCTATAACTGATCGTCCCTTGTAAGCCTGCTTTACCTACAAAAGACGTACGGTCGCAAAAAGATAACCAAGCTTTACGAAATTCTAAAAAGTCTGGCTGTTCAACTGTTAACTTATCAATCTTACCCTCTTTTAATTGTTGTAATAGTTCAACAAATGTTTCTTGTGTCATTTTTTCTCTCCTTTATCTTCCTAAAAAAATTATAATAAAAAGAAAAATTTCTGCAAGCTTTATAAGAACCATTTATCAGATATTTCTTTTTTAATAGTTATTTTATTCGACATTACTCAATTTTCCAGTAAAAATTTTTCCTAATATAAGAAGGTAAAGCTTTTTAAGAAAATTTCGCTTTTCCAGTTCAAATCCTTGAAAAATATAGTAAAGATTGTATAATAGAATTTGAAAGGTCAAAGTTGGTCAATGTTTTTTGACTTTTTTCTTTACCTTTTATAAAGATAAAAGAACTTGAACATAAAGAAAGGTTGTGAGATTTGATGCTTTGTCAAAACTGTGGAAAAAATGAAGCAACCATTCATTTATATGCAAATGTAGGTGGACAAAGACGACAAATCGACTTTTGTCAAAATTGTTATCAAAAATTAAAAAATCAACAAGAAAACCCAATGGGGGGCATGCAAGGTATGCAACAAGATCCATTTGGCTTTGGGAATTTAGATGATTTCTTCCGTCAAATGTCGCAAATGCAAGGTGGTAATTCCTATTACTCACAAACGCCTCCAACACAAGCTGGTGGCGGAAATAACGGAAATGGTGGTCAATCCTCAAACAATTCCGGTCTATCTGGTCTTTTAGGTGAATATGGCATTAATATCACCCAACAAGCCAAAGATGGCCAAATCGACCCCGTTGTAGGACGTGATGATGAAATTAAACGTGTCATCGAAATTTTAAATCGTCGTACAAAAAATAATCCAGTTTTAATTGGCGAAGCTGGTGTTGGTAAAACAGCTGTCGTTGAAGGTTTGGCACAAAAAATCGTCGATGGCGATGTACCTCAAAAATTGATGGACAAACAAGTGGTACGACTTGATGTAGCTTCACTTGTACAAGGAACTGGTATCCGTGGTCAATTTGAAGAAAGAATGCAACAGTTGATCAGCGAAATCAGAGAAGCAGAAAATATCATCCTGTTTATCGATGAAGTCCATGAAATTGTAGGTGCTGGTACAGCTGGCGACGGTAGCATGGATGCTGGCAATATCTTAAAACCAGCATTAGCCCGCGGCGATTTGCAAATGGTAGGCGCAACAACTTTAAATGAGTTCCGCACCATTGAAAAAGACGCTGCTTTAGAACGTCGTTTGCAATCAGTACGCGTAGATGAACCAACAATCGAAGAGACAGTTTCGATTTTAAAAGGTTTACAACCACGCTATGAAGATTATCATCATGTAAAATATACCGACGAGGCGATTCAAGCAGCAGCTGATTTATCAAATCGTTACATTCAAGATCGTTTCCTACCTGACAAGGCAATCGACTTGTTGGATGAATCAGGTTCTAAAGAAAACTTGACCATTCAATACGTTGATCCAAAGACGATCGATAAAAAATTAGAAGATGCGCAACAAGAAAAAAGCCAAGCTTCTAAAGAAGAAGATTACGAAAAAGCTGCTTACTACAGAGACCAAATCAATAAACTTGAAAAAATGAAAGAAAAACAAGTCAATGATGAACAAATGCCTGTAATCACTGAAAAAACAATGGAACAAATTGTCGAACAACAAACAGGTATTCCTGTAGGTGAATTAAAAGAAAAAGAACAAAATCAATTACGTAGCTTAAGTGACGACTTGAAAAAACAAGTTATTGGTCAAAACGAAGCAATCGATAAAGTTTCTAAAGCTATTCGACGTAATCGAGTAGGATTAGGAAAACAAAATCGTCCAATTGGTTCTTTCTTATTTGTAGGACCTACGGGTGTTGGTAAGACAGAACTTGCTAGACAGTTGTCTTATGAACTATTCGGTTCTATTGATTCGATGATTCGCTTTGATATGTCTGAATATATGGAAAAACACAGTATATCCAAGCTAATCGGTTCACCGCCAGGCTATGTTGGTTATGAAGAAGCAGGTCAATTGACCGAAAAAGTTCGTCGTAACCCATACAGCTTGATCTTATTAGATGAAGTGGAAAAAGCACATCCTGATGTATTGCATATGTTCTTGCAAATACTTGAAGATGGACGCTTAACTGATGCTCAAGGACGTACCGTAAGCTTTAAAGATACACTCATTATCATGACAAGTAACGCTGGTACTGGTAATGTTGAAGCCAATGTTGGTTTCGGCCCTGCCCGTGAAGGTGTAACAAATTCAGTAATGAGTCATCTAAAAGACTTCTTTAACCCTGAATTCTTAAACCGTTTTGACGGTATTGTAGAATTTAAGGAATTAAGCAAAGAAAACTTGATGAAAATCGTTTCTTTGATGCTTGATGATGTCAACAATATGCTTTCTTATCAAAAAATTCATATTGATGTTTCTCAAGATGTAAAAGAAAAACTGGTTGAATTAGGATACGATCCAGCAATGGGTGCACGTCCACTACGTCGCACAATTCAAGAACAAATTGAAGATAGCATCGCTGAATACTACCTCGATAATCCAGGAAGTTCAGAACTTAAGGCAGTTCTTGACGACAATGGACAAATTAAGATTGAAGCAGCAGAAAGTGCCTATGTAGAAAATAAACAAGAAGATGAAAATAAATAAATATAAGTCCACTGTTTTACTGGAAAAGTACTTTTACTGTACTTTTCCAGTTTTTTAACACCTTATACTTTATCTTTTTTTTAATTAAAAATATAATAGATACGAAGGAAGAATCAGCTTTAAAGATTGTGAGGTGAATCAATATGAAGCTAGTAAACGTTACAAATAGTCATTCAAGACTGGTCAGGCAACAATTAGAACATACAGATGCGGTGTTAGTAAAAGTCTACACTGCTGGAGATATTTCGATTGTATACACTGAGGCTCCTACACATAATGAACTTTTATTAGTAAACAAAAAAAGAGCCATCCGTTCTGAAGAAATTACCGAAATTAAGGAACACTTCTTGAAAAAACTTTCTCCGGATTCCTATAATGAAGAAGATATCACAGAAATTGACAATGACGATGACGCTATTGTTGAGATCTCTATTCCAAAAATAATAAGTGAAGCTCCTTAGTTTTTATATTAAAAAACAGCTTAAAAAGCACTGTCCTTACCCTAAACTGTGCTTTTTAAGCTGTTTTTGTATTTTATAATAAACTCTTCAATTCAACATCGGGATACTTGTCTTTAAACCAACGCATAGCAAATTCATTTTCAAATAGAAACAACGGTTGCCCAAAACGATCTTTGGCTAAAATATTGCGGCTGGAATGCATCTTTTCATCTAAGTCTTTCGGATCGATCCAGCGAGCAATCTTATGGCCCAATGGCTTCATAATCACTTCAGAATTATATTCATTTCTCATACGATATTGGAAAACTTCAAATTGTAGTTGCCCAACAGCACCGATAATAAAATCATCCGTCATATAGGTTTGATACATTTGAATCGCCCCTTCTTGCACTAACTGACGTATGCCTTTATAAAACGATTTTTGTTTCATTACATTTTTAGCGTTCACCTGCATAAATAATTCTGGGGTAAAAACGGGTAAGTCTTCATAAGCAACTTTAAGTTTTCCTTCATAAAGGGTATCACCCACTTGATAAGTACCAGTATCATAAATACCTATGATATCTCCAGCTACTGCTTCTTGAATATTTTCCCGCGCATCGGCCATAAATTGGGTGACATTGCTTAATTTTGTTTTCTTGCCGGTTCGTTCTAAGGTAACATCCATTCCACGAGTAAAAGTTCCTGAACAAATACGTAAAAAGGCAATACGGTCACGATGGGCAGGATTCATATTGGCCTGGATTTTAAATACAAATCCGGAAAAATCTTCTTCATAAGGATCTAATTTTTCTTCTTCTTTAGTTTTATGGGCATGAGGTTTAGGCGCATATTCTAAAAAGGACTCTAAAAAGGTTTGCACACCAAAATTAGTCAATGCAGAACCGAAAAATACAGGCGTTTGATCTCCTCGCTCCACTTTTTCTAAATCAAAATCATCGCCGGCTTCTTGTAGCAATTCAACATTTTCGAGTGCTTGTTGATAAACACTATTTTGTTTTAATGGATGTTCAGTAGCGATATCTCCATTATCATCTAATGAAAGGAAACGTTGCCCATCATAATTTTGGGGATGAGATAATTCTACGCGTTGATTATGAATGTCATAAATTCCTTCTAATCCTCTTCCCATACCAATAGGCCAATTCATAGGATAAGATTCAATATCGAGTAAATCTTCTAGTTCTTCTAATAATTCCAGCGGTTCACGACCGTCGCGATCCATTTTATTAATAAAAGTAAAGATCGGAATTCCTCTTTGTTTTACAACTTTAAAAAGTTTTTTTGTCTGTGCTTCGATTCCTTTGGCACTATCGATTACCATAACTGCGCTATCAACAGCCATCAATGTACGATAAGTATCTTCAGAAAAGTCTTCGTGTCCCGGCGTATCTAAGATATTTACCCGTTTTCCTTCATAGTCAAATTGCATTACCGAACTGGTTACTGAAATCCCACGTTGTTTTTCAATATCCATCCAATCAGATTTAGCATAATTTCCTGTTTTTTTCCCTTTAACCGTACCTGCTTGACGAATCGCACCACCAAAAAGCAAAAGTTGCTCAGTAATGGTCGTCTTACCTGCGTCCGGGTGAGAAATAATTGCAAAGGTGCGTCTAGAATCGACTTCTTTTTTTAATTCTTGTTTATCCATTTCTTATACTGCAAGACTGCTATTCTTACAGTCTCTCCTTTCGTTTCAAACTTTCTTATCAATAATTTTTTATGTATGAACTTGACCAGTATATCATCTTGCTGAGCAAAAATAAATAAAAATAGCTAAAGGCCCCCTATTAAATAAAGATAATAAAAAAGCAGGACCCATTAAGATCCTACTTTTCTCATCTCCTTGGTTCATCATCTGCAAATTCCTTATGGAAAAAGCGCCGGTCTTCTTCAGGTTCTACTTCATCTTTTTTTGTTGGGTCATGAAAGATGACGCGAATCTTTAAAATACGTGGGCCAACAGTTTGTTCTGATACCAAGGTTAAGTTATCCACTTCAAAAGTTAATTTTTCACCTTCTTCAGGAATTTCTCCTAAAGCTGTAATTAAATAACCTGCCATGGTATCCACATCAGACATATGAAGGTTGGTATCAAAGGCTTCATTAAATTCTTCAATCAGCATACCGCCTTGAATAATATATTCAGAATCCGAAACTTTTTTATAAAGCGTTTCGACTTCATCCGACTCATCGTCAATTTCGCCTACAATTTCCTCTAGCAAGTCTTCTAGTGTTACGATACCAACGACACCGCCGTATTCATCTAATAAAACTGCCATTTGGCTCTGTGTCTTTTTCATTTCGTATAATAGATCATCAATAAAAATCGTCTCTGGAACAAATAAAGGTTCTTGTAATAAAGTAAGTAAATCAATATTAGCAAAACCTTGTTTATAAGCTCCTTTCAATAAATTTTTTGTGTGCAAAATGCCAATAACTTTATCTTTTTCTTCATCAAAAATTGGAATTCGGGAATAATTTTTCTTTAAGATATCTTCGATGATTTCACCTACATTGTCATTAATATCAACCATGTAAGCATCCGTACGAGGTACCATCACTTCCCGTGCTACTTTAGTATCTAACGAAAAAACACCTTGAAGCATGGATAACTCTTCATCTTCAAAGACACCTTCTGTTTCCATCATATAACGCATCTCATCACGCGTCATTTTACTGTCCTCGTCATCAAATTCCATTGGGGTAATTCGTGCGAGTAGATTTGTCGATGCTGATAGCAACCATACAAATGGTTTTGCAACAATTCCGATAACACGAATAATTCCAGAAGCAAATTTCGCTACCTCTTCGGTCTTACTCATGGCGATACGTTTTGGATATAATTCACCAAACACAATCGAAATATAGGTTAAAAGCATAACCATAATGATGTGTGCAATACTTGTTGCAGCAGCTCCTCCACCTAAATAAGGCGAAAGACGTTGTGCTAATTGTGAAGCAAGAGAAGCACCAGATAAAATATTAACTAATGTGATTCCAACTTGAATGGTCGATAAAAAATTCGTTGGGTCTTTTAGCGTGTGTAAAAGTTTCTGAGATTTTTTATCTCCTTCTTCGGCTTGTTGTTCGATCCGACTTTTGTTGATCGAAACCACAGCAATTTCTGATGCTGCTAAAAAAGCATTCACTATTGTTAAAACAAGTAATAGCAACAGCTGGGCTATCAGCGACTGACTCCCGGGGTCAGCATTCATAGTTGCATTCGCTCCTTAGATTTTCAATTTTTATAAAAAAAACGTGGTTTTCAACCACAATAAAATGCTACCACAAAGCTTTTTTCTTTTCAATGAAAACCGATTCACATTACAAAAATATTTATCTTTTGTTTCCAGAATTTTTAACTAGCTAATTTTTTAGCAAAAAGATATAATCTTATCGAGGTGATAAAATGCATGTAATTCATACAAAAGACACGCAAAGTCGTACTTATGCCGACGCGTTAGCTATTAGAAAAGAAGTTTTTATAAAAGAACAAGAGGTTCCTGTCGAAAGAGAAATTGATGAAAACGAACAACAAGCCATTCACTTTGTTTTATATAATGAGCAGAATGAACCCCTAGCCACTGTTCGTTTACTACCTTCTGGTAATAATATTGTCAAAGTACAACGTATGGCTGTTGTAAGACAAGCTAGAGGTCATCATTATGGAAAAGTTATTATGCAAGAAGCAGAAAACTACGCAAGTAATCATGATTATCAACAAATGACTTTAGGCGCACAAATCAGCGCGCGAAACTTTTATCGAAATTTAGGCTATCAAGAAGAAGGAGACATCTTTTTGGATGCAGGTATTGAACATATTACAATGACAAAAAATTTATTTTAAAAAATATAATTGTCTCTTATTGATTTATAGCTGTAATACCAGATAAATAAGTAGATAAAGCAGCCTGAAAACGGCTGCTTTTTATAATTTCTATTTAAAAATTTAGCAGATCACTTCATAGCTCATTGTTTTTCGTTTCTATGTGCTATCGTTGTTCATTAAAAATTGATTCTGCTATCCATATCCGTCAACAGAATATATCTTCTTTAACGTTAAAAAGCTGCCGAAAAATCGGCAGCTTTTTATTTATGCGACAATTGCTTGTAGCGTTCATACCAAATATCGACGTACCCTTCTGAGAAAGGTCCTTTTCCATTATTGATCCAATCAACTAAAATTTTGACATTTTCTTTTAAAATATAATCAATATTGTTTGGATAATGCATCAATTTACCATGTAGTTCATATTCATCCACATCCAACAATCGTTTTTCACCATCGGGAAAAACTTTGATATCCAAATCATAATCAATATACTTCAGCGCTTCTTCGTCTAAAATAAACGGGGAAGCTAGATTACAATAATAGGAAACCCCCTTTTCTCGTATCATTGCTACTATATTGAACCAGTATTTTTTATGAAAATAAACAATAGCTGGTTCGCGGGTGACCCAGCGTCTGCCGTCTGATTCGGTAACTAAAGTGTGATCATTTAATCCGATCAACGACTGCTCACTGGTTTTCAATACCATCGTATCGCGCCACGTTCGATGCAAATTGCCATCATGTTTGTAACTTTGAATACTAACAAACTCGCCTTCTTTAGGCATTCTCATAGCAACCCTCACCTTACGAAACTCGTATTTGCTTGGGTGTTTTACACCGGCACCATAATTATTATAGCAATAATTTTGATTGTTTGCTATAAATGTTATCTAACTTTATGAGTTTTATTGAACTGTTGGATAATTTTTTGCTGCACTTTTGGAAAAACGAGGGTTGAAAAAGACTGTTCATCTAACCATTTACCATTTTCCGGTGAAAAATCATTTTGTGTACGACCGTAAAAAATAAGAATATGCCATTTTAAATGTGTAAATGTATGAGTTACTTCACCAAGATGTCTTTTTTGCCATACTACTGGCCATTCACTAAAAATATCTGGTGCTTCATCTTCAGAAACTAAATCCAATGTTAATTGATTTGTGTCTTCTTTTTGCCAATATTGTTTTAACGCTTGATACTCTTTTACGTCAATCTCTTTTAAAGGATAATGCCACATTTTTGCTAACAGGCCATTTTCCGGACGTTGAATCAATAAATGTTCATGCGCATTATTTTCAATAACTGCGGCTAAATAATAGATATCTTTGGGCTTTGCCTTTTTAGTTTTTACCGGAAACTTATCATGGGCGTCATGCGCACAAGCATAACAAAACGGCTTTAACCATGGAGGACATTCAGTAGCCGAGGGCGTGGAAACTGTCGCTCCAACTTCCATCAAAGCTTGATTCATATCTCCAGGATGCTCGTATGAAATAATGGTACGAAGAATTCCATCAAATATTTTATACGTACTTGATTTGGCGATATCTTCTTCAACGCCAAAAAGACGACTAATGACTCGCATCACGTTACCATCAATAGCTGGTTCTGCTAAACCAAAAGAAATACTTGCAATCGCTCCTGCTGTATAGGGCCCGATTCCTTTTAAACTGCGAATTCCTGCAACTGTATCAGGGAATTTGCCATTAAAATCTTCTTGGATTTGACTTGCAGCAACCTTTAAATTCCTAGCTCTAGAGTAGTAGCCTAAACCTTGCCAAACTTTTAATAGTTTTTCTTCATCAGCTTCTGCTAAATCCTGAATTGTAGGAAATTCTTCCATGAATCGGTAATAATAATCAATGACTGTATCTACACGCGTTTGCTGTAACATAATTTCTGAAATCCATACTTTATATGGATCGGTATCCGCGCGCCAAGGTAAATTTCTCTTGTTTTTATAATACCAATCCAACAAGCTTGTTTGAAAGTCCTGGATCTTTTGATGATCCCACATCTTACTCTTCATTTAATTCTTCCTTATCAATAAATTGTTGAATCAAGTCAGTCGTAAATCCTTTCTGATACAACTTTTGCTTGATTTTCATCTTTTTCTTGCCATTATCTTTTGAACGATCTCGCTGTAATAACTTCTGTCCTTCTTTTTGTAGTATTTCCCACTCTTGAGCCTCATCCATTTCATAGTCAAGTTGGTCAACAGCTTGCTGGATAATATCTTGATTAAATCCTTTTTTGGTCAGATTCATTCGCAATTTCTGTAAAGTTTCGCGATAACTCTTACCGCGAATTTTCTTTACACCTTTTGCCGCAGTGCGTGCAGCAATTTCTTCCTGTAATTCTGGCGTATATAATTCCAACGCCTCATCAATTAAATCATCTTGTACTCCTTTTTTACGCAATTGTTGATATAAATTAGACGGCCCTTTATCACTTAAACGAATTTGCGTACGCACATAACTCATCGCAAATGTTCGATCATTTAAAACATCAAGTTCTTTTAAACGAGCGACAATTTTATGACGATCTTCTAATGGTATTTCTTTTTTTTGTAAGTAAGTCCGTGTTTCTTTTTCTGTACGTAATTGATAACTAATATAGTTTAAAGCTTCTTGCAAGCCATAATCATAACTAGCCTGTTCCTTGACGTCAGCTAGCTTTTCCTCTGATAATTCGCTACCTTTTAATAAACGAAAACGAACTAATAAGTCTTCCGAAACTCTAATTTTCTCTTGGTTATCAATCGTTACCTGATAAAAAATACCCTTTAATTTACGGATACTTGTGACAGTAAACATCTTTTCACTCCTTCTTACACTTCCCGTTTATTTTAACATAGAAAACTATCTTATATTAGAATTTTAAGGACAAGTTAAATTAGCACATTATTATTTAAAATTACTGTTCTTAAAAGAAATTAATCGCATTACTTTTAAAATCTAGTGTGCTTAGTAACACTCAGTATATAAAATGCTAGCTAATTTAACACATAAGCACAATTAATGCTAAAAAAGCTTTAACCCACCGGTCAAAGCTTTTTTTATTACATCATATCAAATAAAGATAATTGGTTTTCATCTGGTAAATCATTTAAAACGCCATTATCAGACATATAATCAATTAGTGTTTTTGAAACCTTCGCACGATTTGCAAGATCTTCTTTTGATAAAAATGGTCCGTCTTCTCGCGCTTTTACAATTTGCTTGGCTACGTTTGTTCCTAAACTTGGCACCGCACGAAATGGTGCGATCAATTTATTATCTTCAATAACAAAGTTAACAGCATCAGACTTGTATAAATCAATCATGCCAAACTCATAACCACGTTCCAACATTTCGTTGCATAACTCAAGTACTGTTAATAGATTTTTTTCCTTAGCAGAAGCGTCCATTCCTTTATCAGTAATTTCTTTCATTCGTTCTTTTACCGCATTTTTTCCTTTACACATGGTAACTAAGTCAAAATCATCTGCACGAACCGAAAAATAAGCACAATAGTAAAGAATAGGAAAATATACTTTAAAATAAGCAACCCGCAAGGCCATTAGCACATAAGCTGCAGCATGGGCTTTAGGAAACATGTATTTAATTTTTAAGCAAGAATCAATGTACCAGTCAGGAACATCATTTTTTTTCATTTCCGCTTGCCATTCATCTGGAATTCCTTTACCTTTACGGACATGTTCCATAATTTGAAAAGCCATTCCAGCATCAAGACCGGCATGCATTAAATACACCATAATATCGTCCCGACAACCAATAACATGCGCTAGATCAACAATTCCTTGACGTACCAGCTCGTCAGCATTTCCTAACCAAACATCAGTCCCATGGGATAAACCAGAAATTTGTAGCAATTCCGCAAAAGTCGTTGGATTGGTCTCTTCAAGCATTCCTCTAACAAAACGTGTCCCAAATTCAGGAATTCCTAATGTTCCTGTTTTGGAATAAATTTGATCAGAAGTTACACCTAATACTTCCGTGCCTTCAAAAATGCGCATCACTTCAGGATCATCAGTCGGAATAGTTAGCGGATCGATCCCCGACAAATCTTGTAACATCCGAATAACTGTAGGATCATCGTGTCCTAAAATATCTAATTTCAAAACATTATCATGAATAGAGTGGAAATCAAAGTGAGTTGTACGCCATTCTGCGTTCAAATCATCAGCTGGGTATTGTATCGGTGTAAAGTCATAAACATCCATATCATCTGGAATAACAATAATCCCACCCGGGTGTTGCCCTGTCGTACGTTTGACGCCACTAGCACCTTTGGCTAGACGATCCACTTCTGCGTTTCTAAAGTTTAAATTATAATCTCGTTCATAACCTTTAACAAAACCAAAAGCCGTCTTATCAGCTACCGTACTAATCGTTCCAGCACGATAAACGTAATCTTCACCAAACAATACTTTAGTATAATTATGAGCTTCAGGTTGATATTCACCAGCAAAGTTCAAGTCAATATCGGGCACTTTATCACCGTTAAACCCTAAAAAGGTTTCAAAAGGAATATCGTGTCCATCTTTTTTCAAACGAGTCCCACATTTCGGACAATCTTTTTCCGGCATATCAAAGCCTGAACCATAAGAGCCATCTTCATAGAATTCTGAATACTGACATTCTGGACAATAATAATGTGGAGATAATGGATTTACTTCAGTAATCCCCGTCATTGTCGCTACTAAACTAGATCCAACAGAACCTCTTGAACCTACCAGATAGCCATCTTTATTACTTTTTAACACTAATTTTTGCGCAATTAAGTAGATAACAGAAAAGCCATTTCCAATAATCGATTCAAGTTCTCTTTCTAAACGTTTTTCCACGATTTCAGGTAATGGGTCACCGTAAAGTTTTTTTGCTTGTGTGTAACTTAAGTCGGTAATCTCCTCTTCTGAGCCTGGAATTTTCGGCGTATACAACTTATCTTTTACTGGAATGACAACTTCACAGTTGTCATTTAATTGATTAGGACTATCTACTACTATTTCTTTAGCTTTTTCATTACCTAAAAATTGGAATTCCGTTAACATCTCATCTGTGGTACGAAAATGAACATCAGGTAAAGCATGTCGATTTAATGGGTTCGCGCCTCCCATTGAATTGATCAAAATTTTACGGTAGATCGCTTCTTCATCATTTATATAATGAACATCTCCAGAAGCAACAACTGGTTTGTCCAATTCTTTACCGATATTTACCAATTTGGCAATGATATCTTCCAAATCTTTTTCACTTTTAATTAATTCTTGTTCGATTAAAGGAGCATAAACAGCTTTAGGCATGACTTCAATATAATCATAAAACTTAGCTAGTTCTTTGGCTTCTTCGTAGCCTTTTTGCATCATCGCAACAAAAACCTCATTTTTGTCACAAGCCGTTCCAATCATTAAACCCTCACGAAACTTCACAAGTTCAGAACGAGGAATGCGCGGTTGTTTATTGTGAAAGTATTTTACATTCGACATTGAAATTAATTTAAATAAGTTTTTTAACCCTTTTTGATTTTTAACCAAAATCGAAGCATGAAAAGGACGAGCAGCTTTGATTGAATTGGCGCTTCCTACATGACGATTCAAATCTTTATGTAGATACATTTCATGTTTTTCCATCGCTTCTTTTACAAAAATCCAAGCCAAGTGTCCCGTGGCTTCAGCGTCATAGACCGCTCTATGATGTTGTTCTAAGGATACGCCAAATTTTTTCGTCAATACGCCCAAGCCAAAACGCTTAAATTCTGGGTATAGATAACGTGCTAATTCTAAAGTATCGATTACCGGATTAGAAGCTTCAGCGATATTATTCCGTTTATAGCTCATATTTAAAAATCCCATATCAAATGAAGCGTTATGAGCGACTAAAACACAACCTTCAGAAAATTGTTCAAAAGCTTGCAGTACTTCTTCTTCAGACTTGGAACCTTTCACCATTTCATCAGTAATACCGGTCAAATTAACCGTGGTACTAGATAGTGAATGACCTGGATCAATAAACTCTTCAAAAGAATCTTCTACATTTCCTTTATGCATCTTGACCGCTGCTAGTTCGATAATTGAATCATAAACTGCCGATAATCCTGTAGTTTCCACGTCAAAGACCACATAAGTTGCATCAGACAAAGAAACATCTTGAGGATTATAAACAACTGCAACACCATCGTCTACTACATTGGCTTCAACACCATAAATAATTTTCACGCCATTATCTTGGCCTGCTTGGTGCGCTTCTGGAAATGATTGAGCACCACCATGATCAGTCACAGCAACTGCTTTATGTCCCCATTTTCCCGCTTGTTCTACTAATTCACTAACGCTGTTTGTGGCATCCATGGTACTCATATTAGAGTGTAAATGAAGCTCCACTCGTTTTTCATCTTCTTTAGCGTAATCCTTTCTACTTTCATGTTTGACTTCAACTAGGTCTTGCGCATTCATCACTAGATCCCGCATAAAAGTGTCTTCTTGGATACTACCACGAACCTTTAGCCAACTCCCTGCTTGGATCGCTTCAAAGACTTGTTCATCTTTTTCGCCATTTGAGAATTTTTTAGCAACAAAAGAAGAAGTGTAGTCAGTAATTTTCAAAATCAACAATTGTCTACCTGAGCGAAGTTCACGAACTTCTTTGTCAAAAACATAACCTTGAATCGTCATCCGACGCTCTTCTTCTAAAATATTATCCATAGGTGTAACTAATTCATCTTGCGAAATATTTCTTCCTAGTGCGATCGGACCGTCCAGTGGCTGACTTTCTTGTTTTTTCTCTTTCTTTTGTTGTTTATGTGAAGCAATCGATTCTGCTGCTTGTTGCATAAACGCTTCTTGTTGTTCTTTTTGAAAAGCTTCCAACTGTTCTTTATTTTCAGTTGCTTGTTTTTGATCAAATTCTGGTTTAATACGAAATTTAGCAAAACCAAAAGATTGGTAAATTTTTTCTACCATAGGCAAATACTGTTGCTGCAAATTGGGTATCACTGCTTCATTAGAAATCGGCAAGATAACTTTTGAACCGTTCATAAAGGGTTGCTGGCTTTTTAATACTTGCTGTACAAAAGGTGTTGCACATTTTTGATCTGCCAGAATCAGTGGCCAATATTCCTGTAATAACTGCTCATCAAATTGATTATCATCTGCTTCAATGACCATATCAACTGAAGCAATATCTTGAAAAGCCATTTCTAAATTTTGCCGAAAACTTTGATAGATCATCGCTGGTAAAATTTTTGCAAAGCTTAAAACAAAGGTCCAATTTTGTGATTGCTTATGGACAATAACTTGTTTGATTTTTCCTTGTTTGATCAAAGGATTTTCTCGCATAGTTTCATCAAGTTGGATTTGATCTAAGAGAATTTCAAATGTTTCTTCTTCCTTTGACAAGTTTATACACTCCTTAATGTAACAATCTTTCTTTACTAGTATACGCGTTTTAAAAAGACAATGAAAGTGACTACTTCATAAGATTTTTTGCTGACAAAACAACCGAACTATAAAAAGTTTGTTTTACGCTCTAATAGACACACATCGTAATTTTAAGCTAAACAAAACTTATCAAATATAGTTCGGTTCTTTTCTTATGTCACAGCCCTTTATCAGCCTTCTGAATTCAATAAAATTGCAAGTGTTGAAACTAATTCTTCTTTTTTCACTTCAATTTTTGCTTGCGTTTGTTTAAATTTAATACTGACAGCTCCTTCATTGGCTTTATTCCCAACAGTAATACGAACTGGGCAACCAATTAAATCCGCATCAGCAAATTTCACGCCGCTTCTTTCTTGTCTATCATCTACTAAAACTTGATAACCAGCTGCTAACATTATTTCTTCCACGCTATTAGTTAGCGCTGTTTGTTCTTCATCTTCCATATTCATTTGTACAATATGCAAGTCAAAAGGCGCAATCTCTGCTGGCCAATTAATTCCCTCTTCATCGCTATTTTGTTCCACGATGGTCGCTAATAAACGGCTGATTCCCAGCTCATAACACCCCATTTGTACTGGTACATGTTGTCCATTTTCATCTAATACAGCTGTTTTCAATCTTTCACTAAAATAAGTACCGACTTTTATCATACGTCCGACTTCGACACCTTTTTTTAGTTCTAAAGTTCCTAAATTATCAGGTGAGGTATCACCTTCTTGTACTAAACGTAAATCAGCATACTGGTCCACCGGAAAGTCTTTGTCCGGATTGACATTTTTCAAATAAGCATTTTCTTTATTTGCGCCTGCTAAAGCATTTGCCAAATCTTGAACTTGTAAATCTGCATAGATCTTACATTTATCTGGCACATCGACGGGACCTAAATAACTTAGAGATGTTTGAAAATACGCTTGGCTTTGTGTTTCATCAGCAGCAATTAATTGTGCTACTTCCAAATGTTTCTTAATCTTTAGCTCATTTACTTTCTGATCTGCCCGAACTAAAACAAGAACTGGCTTATCATCTGCTAAATAAAGTTGAGTCTTAATTGTTTTTTGCAAAGGAATAGATAAAGCTTGTGCTGCTTCTTCTAGATTTTCTTTTTTTTCAAAAGTAACTTCTTCGATTTCCTTGTTAGGTTCGTGAGATTTTTTTGAAATAAAAGCACTTGTTGCCGCCTGCAAGTCAGATGCATAATTACTTCCCGTTGAAAAAGCGCCAATTTTATCTCCTGACTCTGAAAGAGCCATATATTCAAAAGCATCGGTTTGTTCATCAATTTGACTATCTCCCAATAAACCTTTTACTTTAACGCCTAAACGTTCAAAAATATGTTCAAAGGCATTTTGGTAAGCACGATACATTTCATTTAAACTTTCCTCTGTTGCATGAAAAGAATAGGCATCGCTTAAGATAAATTCGTGGCTGCGCAATAAGCCAAAGCGTGAACGTTTATCATTACGGTATTTAGTAGCGATTTGAAAAAGGGTTAATGGCAATCGTTTATAAGAAGAAATTTCATCACCGATCAATTCACTAATTAGCCCTTCATAAGCAGAGCCTAAGACAAACTCTTTTCCTGTACGATTTTTTAAATTATAAGCTTTATCGTCATAACTAACTTCACTAGTATTTTCTAATAAAGATGACGGTAACAATGTTGGCATTTTGATTTCTACTGAACCAATTTTTTCAAACTCTTCACCAATGATCGCATACATTTTTTTTAATACACGAGTAGCTAAAGGTAAATAAGCGTAAACCCCCCCTGATACTTGTCGAATAAAACCAGCTCTTAACAGCAGCTGTAAATTCTTAGCTTCTGCATCGTTGGGAATTTCTCGCATTGTCGGAATTAAAAGTTTTGATTGTTTCATAATACACTCCTCATTTAAACAACACTTTTCTTTACTATACGAATTTGAAATAACGGCCAATCTGTCTAAATTAAGGGCCTGGGTTTAAAAGAAAAAGCGCTGGATATCATTCCAAGTGACTAATACCATTAATAACATCAACAAACCAAAACCTACTAAGGTAATCATCCCTTCTTTTTCTTCACTAATTGGTTTTCCACGTATAGCTTCGACTATATTAAGTAGTAATTTTCCACCGTCCAAACCAGGAATGGGTAGTAAGTTCACGATACCTAAATTGACTGATATCATAGCGGTCAAAAGTAAGACAGTCATAGCGCCTTGTTGAGCAGCTTGATCAGACATTTGGAAAATAGCAACTGGACCGCCTAATTGATCCAAACTAAAATTAGTTACCAAGTTTCTTAAGGCAGCTAAAATTTGGACAAGCATGTCCCAACTTTCTTTCACACCGCCTACTACTTTGTCCCAAAAACCAGTTTTAAGCGATGCTTGTACGCCCAATTGCCCAATATCTTGATTACCCGATTCTACGCTTTCAGGCGTTGCATCTACAGAAAAAGTTTGGTCATCCCGGTTAACTTCAAGCGATAACTCTTCATCAGGTTGTTGTTGAATCGTTTGTTGCAGTTCAGGCCAACTTGATACTTCTTCTTGGTCGATCGCTACAATTTCATCCCCCGACCTTAAACCGGCTGTTGCTGCTACACCTTCAGAATCTACTTCACCAAGTACTGTTGAGTCTTCATTAGGAACTCCACCTTGTAAAAATACAATGGCAATGAATAACACAATCGTTAATAAGAAATTATTCATAGGTCCCGCGAAATTTGTCAACATTCTTTGCCATAACTTAGCAGACTGAAACTGTACATCACTAGGTGCAATACGCAGCTGTGTACCGTCTTCTTCAATAATCATTGCCTCATGATTTACTGAATAGCTTGCTACATTATCTTCATTTCCATTAACAAATCCTGTAATTTCAAGCGCCTCAGTCAAATCATAACGAGTCACTTCTAAAGGGATCGCATTTTCTAACTGTACTTTTGAACTTGTATTGATTTTAATGACTTCGTTATTCTCATTTACTTCCAAAGATACCGGCATTCCAGCTTTTAGTTCTTCTTCATCCTCATAGCCTGCCATCCGAACATAACCACCCATCGGTATGGCTCGTATGGTATAAGTCGTACCGTCTTTAGCTTGGTGGCTGAATAGCTTAGGACCCATGCCGATAGAAAATTCACGGACTAAAATGCCCGATTTCTTAGCAAAATAAAAATGTCCAAATTCATGTATTACCACAACTACTGAAAAGACGATTAAAAATGTAATCAATGTCTTCATGGTATGTTTCCTCTCTTTCGTCAAAGTATCTCAAAGATTACTCATTATTTTATCATATCTTATGTAATTAACAATCAATGAGATTGATTGTAATAAGAATTTAAAAAAGCATTTCCGATCATTTCGAAAATGCTCAGTAACTTTTCTAATATTAGAATAAGCCAATCAGATGCATAATAGGGAAAACAAACAACATACTATCAAAGCGGTCTAAAACGCCACCATGCCCTGGTAAAATGTTACCTGAATCTTTCACTTGATAATGTCTTTTAATCGCTGACTCGACTAAATCGCCAAATTGACCGACCGCCGATAAAATGATTGTCCAAAAAAGCATGATAAAAGAACCGTATTCAAAATAAAGGCTTCCTGGATAAATAATCAAAAAGACAATTGCGATAAAAAGTGCGCTTAAAATACCGCCTATAGCACCTTCAACTGTTTTATTAGGAGATATCGCTGGCCAAAGACTTCGTTTACCATATTTTCTTCCTACCATATAAGCACCGATATCAGTAGCCCATACAATAAAAAGCCCGAACAAAAGTAGCAATAAACCAGTAGATCTTGCTTCTACAAAATTTTGCAACCCAACGCCTACATATAAACTAACTAATACAGGAAAACCCGCTTCATCAATAGTATACATATTTTTCGATAACACTGATACCCCTAATAAAAGCATAACAATGAAATAAAATAGGATTAACTTATCCGTTGTATCAGGCAAATACGAAAACCACGGATTATTGGGTAATACTAACACGAGTGCCCCAATAATTGATAAAATCCCTTCAAAACTGATAATTGCTAAGCCTTTCATTCTAAAGAGTTCGTAAACACCCACGACTGCTAGCAAAGCGCCTAATAATTGTACTGAAATTCCACCGAAATCAAAAAAGATAATGGGCAAAAAAAGTACCAAAGCGATAACAGCTGTAATGACCCGTTGTCTCATTTATTTTCCTCCTTGTTTTTCAAACCGCCAAAACGACGATTTCGATGTTGAAAAATTGCAATCGAGTTTTCAAGAGAGGCTTCGCTATAATCCGGCCATAACTCTTTTGTAAATAGTAGCTCGCTATAAGCGATTTGCCACAATAAAAAATTGCTGATACGTTCTTCGCCACTGGTGCGTATGAGAACTTCTGGATCACGAATTTCTTTGGGCAAAAATCCTGTCATCAAGTAGTCAGCGATAAAATCATCATCGATCTGCTCAACTTCAATATTTTTTGCGCTAATATCTGTTGCAATATTTTTTACTGCCGAAACCATTTCTGCACGACTGCCATAATTTAAAGCAAAGTTTAGAATCATTCCTGTATTTTCACTTGTTTGCTTTACCGCTCGATTGACTGCATCTTGTGTATGCGCTGGTAAGACATCATATTCTCCCATTACATTTACACGAACGTTTTCTTTCATTAACTCTGGCACAAAAGTATCAAAAAAGTCAACTGGTAATTGCATCAAAAAATTGACTTCTTCTTCAGGCCTTCTCCAATTTTCTGTCGAAAAAGCATAAAGTGTTAACACTTTAACGCCTAAATAAGAAGCATGCTTCGTGATCTTTTTTACTGTTTCCATACCTTCTTTGTGTCCAGCTACCCTGGGCAATCTGCGATTTTGTGCCCAACGTCCATTACCATCCATAATAATTGCTATATGTTTAGGCACAGGTAATTCTGAATCAAAAGTGTACTCTTGTTCTTCTTGAAAAGTTTTATTTTTTTCTGGAAAAAAACGCAACATTGTTTTTATCTCCTAACTTCATTCATCCCTAGATGTATGGGAAAGAAACAAAATTTTATCTTTCTTATTATAACAATAAACAAACTCATTGCCTATAATAATTGAAAATATGATTGAAAATATTAATAGAACAAAAGAATTTTTTAAAAATTACTATCCACTGAAAATAAAAGAAGGTCATCACTAATTTTATAATCCTTGCTCTTTTGCTAGCACAAAGGTTTGTTGTTTTTTTGAGCTATTCCTTCTCATTCAACATAAGCGTTTCTATGTGCTATCTGTTCTTATTCAACATAAGTTTACCGTTTTTATATGCTATCGTTTCTTTTTCGACATCGATTTGCTATTTCCTTTGTATTTATTTCCGATTTTTCATAAAAAAGCAAAATAAAAACAGAACCGGCTAGAGTTCTGTTTTTTTAAAGTAAGATTTACATTTCTAATAATTCGTTTTCCTTATCAGAAGATATATCATCGATATTTTTGATATTTTGATCTGTCAAATCTTGTATATCTTTTTCAGCAGTTCGCAAGTCATCTTCGGTAATGTCGCTATTTTTTTCTTGCTTTTTATATTCATCCATTGCTTCACGACGAGCATTTCTTACCGACACTTTTGCTGTTTCTGCATCTTTACCAACTTCTTTTGCTAATTCTTTCCGACGTTCTTCAGTCAGCTGAGGAATGACTAAACGAACGACTGAACCATCGTTAGTTGGCGTGATGCCAACATCAGAAGCCAAAATCGATTTTTCAATTTCTTGCAGCATTGTTTTATCAAATGGTTTGATCATCAATACTCGTGCTTCAGGAATGGTAATAGAAGCTAGTTGATTCAACGGTGTTGGCACACCATAATAGACAACATTCACACGATCTAATAAGCTTGCGTTTGCACGACCTGCGCGTATTTGTCCAAGTTGATATTGCAGATTGTCTGTAGCTTTTTCCATATTTTCTTTTGCTTGTTGAAAAACTTTATCTGCCATGTGTTATTTCCCCTTTACAGTTGTTCCGATATTTTCACCCATGACGGCGCGCTCGATATTTCCAGCTTTATTTAAATTAAATACTACCACTGGAATATCATTATCCATACTTAAAGAACTTGCGGTTGAATCCATGACTTCCAACCCTTTTGAGATAACTTCTAAATGCGTTAATTCTTCAAATTTAACAGCTGTTTCATCTTCTTTAGGGTCTGCTGAATAAACACCATCAACATTATTTTTAGCCATCAAAATAACATCTGCTTTAATCTCAGCAGCGCGCAAGGCAGCTGTAGTATCCGTTGAAAAATAAGGGTTGCCTGTACCACCAGCGAAAATAACAACTCTTCCTTTTTCAAGATGTCGTTCAGCACGACGACGAATATAAGGTTCAGCCACTTGACGCATTTCAATAGAAGTTTGTACCCGTGTTGGTACACCCACGTTTTCCAAAGTATCTTGTAATGCTAAAGCATTCATCACGGTTGCTAGCATTCCCATATAATCGGCTTGCGCACGTTCCATGCCAACTTGGGCACCAACTTGTCCTCGCCAAATGTTTCCACCGCCAACTATAATAGCTAATTCAACATTTAACTCATAAACCTTTTTTAATTCCTCAGCGATTTTTTGGATCGTTGGCGGATTGATGCCAAAGCCATCTTCGCCAGCTAATGCTTCACCGCTCAATTTTAGTACCACACGTTGATATTTTGGTTTCATCCTCACGATTCCTCCGTAAATTCTCTGTTATCATTGTAGCATATTCATTGTATTTGCGCAGTTGAAAAATTGCGCTTGTTTATTTTTTACTTTAAATAATAACTTTTTATTTTTGAATAATTTTATATACTGTTTTATTTGTGAAATGTTAACACACGGCTCACAAAAAATAGGAGCGCATCTGCATGCGTTCCTATTTTTAAGGAACTAACGATTATTGGTTAGCTTGACTCTTTACTTCGTCTGCAAAGTTTTCTTCTTTTTTCTCAATACCTTCGCCTACTTCATAGCGAACAAAAGTATTTACTGTAGCATTTTGTCCACTAACATATTTTTCAACTGTCATATCAGGATCTTTTACATAAGGTTGGTCAACTAAGCAAATTTCTGCTTTATATTTGTTCAAACGACCTTCAACCATTTTTTCAACAATTTTTTCAGGTTTACCTTCGTGTTGTGCTTGTTCGGTTAAAATAGATTTTTCATGTTCTAATTCATCTTGTGGAATTTGACTTTCATCGATATAACGAGGATTGATTGCTGCTACGTGCATAGCTATGTTTTTAGCAACTGACTCATCAGTTGTACCATTAACAACAGATAAAACAGCAATACTACCACCCATATGCAAATAAGAACCAAACGCAGCGTTGTCTGTTTTTTCAAGGACTTCAAAACGACGGAAACTGATTTTTTCACCAATCACTTGCGTTGCTTCAATTAAAGCTGCTTCAATATTGCCATTAGAAGTTTTTAATTTCATTGCTTCGTCCATATCAGCTGGTTTGTTTTTTGCAACAACTTCGGCAATTTCTTTTACTAGATTTTGGAATTTTTCGTTTTTAGAAACAAAGTCAGTTTCTGAGTTTACTTCGACAATAGCAGCCGTGTTTCCTGCAACAGCAACAGAAGCTAGTCCTTCAGCTGCCACGCGGTCACTCTTTTTAGCCGCTTTAGCCATTCCTTTTTCACGCAAAGAGTCTACAGCTTTTTCCATATCGCCTTCAACTTCTACTAGTGCTTTTTTAGCATCCATCATACCGACGCCTGTTTTATCACGTAATTCTTTTACTAATTTTGCTGAAATATTAGCCATTTATTTATTCCTCCTGCTTCATTTGTATAATATTTTTGAAAAAAAGCTGTTTCAAAGGAGAGTGCAGCTTTTCGCCCAGCCTTTGAAACAGCTCCGCTATTCAATCTTATTCAGCTGATTGATTATTACCTTCGACTACATCTACCATTTCTTCAAGTGAAGGAGCGTTTTCTGCAGTTACATTTTCTTCGTCTACAAAATCTTCTTCTGCGACTTCGTCTTCACCTTGATTACCTTCAATCAATGCATCAGCCATTTTTGAAGTAATCAACTTAACGGCACGAATTGCATCATCATTAGAAGGGATAACAACATCAATTTCATCTGGGTCACAGTTAGTATCAACCATTGCAACAATTGGGATACTCAATTTATGCGCTTCTTGAACAGCAATACGTTCTTTTCTAGGATCTACGATGTAAATAACATCTGGGATTCTAGGCATATCAGCAATACCACCCAAGAATTTTTCCAAACGATCGCGTTCTTTATTCAATCCTACAACTTCTTTTTTAGGAAGTACGTCAAAAGTACCATCTTCTTCCATACGATTGATATCTTTTAGGCGTGTCACGCGTTTTTGAATTGTTTGCCAGTTCGTTAAAGTTCCACCTAACCAACGATGGTTAACGTAGTATTGACCTGCACGGATTGCTTCATCTTTTATTGAATCTTGTGCTTGTTTTTTAGTACCTACAAATAGAGCAACGCCACCTTCTTCAGCAACCTCTCTCATATATTCATAAGCCGCATCTACTAACTTAACTGTTTTTTGCAAGTCAATGATGTAGATACCATTTCTTTCTGTGAAGATGTATTTCTTCATCTTCGGATTCCAGCGACGTGTTTGGTGACCAAAATGTACGCCGGCTTCTAGTAATTGTTTCATACTTAATACTGCCATTTTAATTCCTCCATGTGGTTTTATTTTCCTCTCCTATCGATCGTCTCATTGAAGAACTGAACAGTATCAGCACCACTTCGCTGATCACGATAAGATGTGGATTTAGTCTCTTTTCAGAAACCTTAAGCAGTATACTATAATTTCACTATATTTTCAACTATTTTATTCTTAAACTAGCTAATCTTCTATTGCTTGTGGAAAAACTAGAAACTTAGGCCTGGACAAGCATTTAGGCTTAAATCCGCTAGGTTATTTTTATTAAACTCAGTTTGTCCTGCTGCTGCGATCATCGCCGCATTATCCCCACATAAACGTAAACTTGGAATGATTAAAGTAGAATGAGGTAATTGTTCTTCCACTTTTTGTTTCATTGTTTCGCGCAATCCTTGATTTGCAGCTACTCCTCCTGCTAGAACCAACTGTTTAACAGGATAAGCCTTAGCAGCATGTATTGTTTTTTTTACCAACACTTCAACCACACTTGCTTGAAAACTAGCCGCTAAATCTTCTTGCGATAATGTTTCCTGACGTTGCTGGGCATTGTGGACAAGATTAATAAAAGCACTTTTTAGTCCACTAAAACTAAAGTCAAAGTTATCTTCTTGTAACATCGCACGAGGAAAATGATAATTGTCTTTTCCTAAATGAGCTAACTGGTCAATTTCTTTACCACTTGGATAACTCAAATTCAACACTCTTCCAACTTTATCATAAGCCTCTCCTGCTGCATCATCTCTGGTTTCTCCGATAATTTTATAAGAAGCGTCTTCTTTCATATAAACTAATTCTGTGTGCCCGCCACTGACAACTAAAGCTAGTAAAGGAAACTGCAATTCTTCTTCAAAACGCGCAGCATAAATATGTCCTGCAATATGATTTACTGGAATTAAGGGCAAATGATTAGCCCAAGCAAAAGCCTTAGCTGCCTGTACGCCAATTAACAAAGCGCCCACTAAACCTGGTCCATAAGTTACAGCCACAGCTGTTAAATCTTTTTTATCTATTTGTGCTTCTTGCAGGGCTTCATCAATACACAGGGTAATCTGTTCTACATGGTGACGGCTGGCAACTTCTGGAACCACGCCACCGAAACGTTTGTGACTTTTAATCTGTGAAGCTACAATATTGCTTAAAATCGTCTTACCATCTTTAACAATAGCAACACTTGTTTCATCACAGCTACTTTCAATACCTAATATCAATTCGCTCATTATCTTTTTCTGGCCTCACTTTTTTTACCATTACTAACGCGTCTTCTACCGGTTTTGAATAATATCCGGTTCTATGGCCTGTCTTATTAAAACCATTTTTTAAATACAAATTTTGAGCCGCCTGATTGGATACTCTTACTTCTAAGAAAATTTGCTCCACCTGTTCAGCTAAAGCTATTTGATTTAAATGATGCAATAAAAGATGTCCATAACCTTTTCCTTGTTCATCGGGTGAAATCGCCAGATTAAAGACTTCCATTTCATCCAAAAACTGATGATAACAAAGATAGGCTACAATCTCTTCATCTTCAAGGATCAGATACCCACAATGCTTATTGCGAATTTCTGCTTCAAATTGTTCTTTTGTCCAGGGAGAGCCTGCAGCAAAACTTTTACTAGACAACACAAATAGCTGCTGCGCTAATTTTTTTGGCGGAAAAAAACATTCATTAATTAAACGCATCACTTAACCTTCTTTACCATAAAAAGTGCGTCTTCATTTCCTATTCTATAATAATTTGCCATTCTTTTTTTAGCCTCATATCCTAGTTTACGATACAATCTTTTGGCATCGATATTACTTATCCGCACTTCTAATGAAATTGTCTGACAATGCTGTCTATAACCAAAAGCCTCAACTTCTTTTAGCAAAAATGAAGCAATACCTTTTTTTTGAAAATCTGGATGTATGGCTATATGTGTAATATGTAAGTCATCTAAAGAAGCTCGGCTACCGACAAAACCAATAATCTTATTTTGATATAAGACACACAAATACAAATGAGCATAACGTGAATACAATTCTGCTAAAAAAGCACTACGTGTCCAAGGAAGCTCGCCGGCATAAACCGTCCGCTCTAATTGGAGTAGTTCTTTAATATCTTCTGTGCTCATTTCACGTATTATAAATTTTTTGTCCGCAATTTCTTGTTCATGCGTGACATAACGTTCTTTGTGATGAAAAGTTGAAAACGCAGATCTAAATTTTTTCAACATAATTTTGCACCCCATTTTGATGCGTTTTTAACCATTTTTCTTCGGCTTCTACACGTTTCAGATAATTCGGTAAAAATTGATGAATATCACGAACAGGGCTTTCGTCTTGAGCTAATTGGCTAAGCACTACGCCATTAGGATAATCCCATTGTACAATCGAATTAATCTTTGCTAAAGGAAGTTTTTCAGAAATCTGCGGCTGAAATTTTTTTACATCAGCTCCCACAAAGCGACACGGTTGATCTTTTAACTGATCCAATAAGTTCTCAAGGGAAATATGCTGATCTTCTAAAATATTTATTAGTTTATGTTTTTTCCATTGATAAACGCCAGCGTAAACATTTTCTCTACGAGCATCAAAAAGTGGAACAATCCAATCCTGCTCATTGATACAATTGGCCGCAATCGTTTTTAAGCTTGAAATACCTACCAGATCTATAGACAAGGTATTTGCTAATGTTTTTGCTGTTGTTACACCAATGCGTAAACCTGTGTAAGACCCCGGTCCTTGAGCAACTGCGATACGGTCCAAATCAGCAGGTACTAGACCAACACTTTCCATTAAAAAATCTATCGCTGGCATCAACGTTTTACTATGTGTTTTATTTACCATCGTTTGTAATTGACCTAAAATTTCCTGATCTTCCATAATAGCAACTGCCATCGTCGGATTAGATGTGTCCATTGCCAGTACTTTCATTTGTCTGTTCCCTTCTTTTAAAATCCTTACATATCTTATCACGAATTTGTAAAAGAAACTAGGATTGACAACTTAGAATGAAATGTAAAAAATAGTAGAACTTTTTTTGTTATTATCTATTAACCTATTGAACTAGTAAAAAAAGAAAACATCCTTTGCTCACAAATGACTTAAAAAAATAAAACAATTTCTCCATAATGCAATTTTAATATATTAACAGAAACTGTTTTAGTGGCTTTTTCAAAACTTATATGTTATTTTTCAATTAAATATAAAGCGCATTCATTAGCGTTTAATTAGAAGATGGCCTTACAATTATATTATAAACTCATTGTTTTTAATTTATCAGTTTTCTTATTTAGTAACCCTGGCTTGTTAAAAAGTCTTATAAAAAAAGAAAGGCGGAAAATAATATGAGACAAAAGAAAAAATTTTTATTCAGTATCTTTATCAGTCTCATTTTTTTATTTTTAAGTGGTTTTAGTTTTTTCAATCGTTCCGAGGATAAGCAGAAAGTAGAGATTGAATTTTTTAATCAAAAATCAGAAATTGCTGAAGGGTTGCGCCATGCTGGTAAGTCTTTTGAAAAAGAGCATCCTAATGTAAAAGTCACCATTACTACTGTAACCTCAAGAGATGGTGGTGCTGCATTATTGTCAAAGTTTACCTCAGGGAATGCTCCCACAATGATGATGTTGGGTGGTTTACCAGATATTGATTTTTACAAAGATTATCTACTTGAAATGAGCGATCTCAAACTTACAGACGAAATGCTCCCACAACTTCTAGGAGCTGGAACGTTAGATGATGAGATTTTAGCATTACCTATGGGTATTGAAGGTTTTGGTTTTATGTATAATAAAGAAATTTTTGCTAAAGCTGGTATTGATCCAAAAAAAAATACAGAATTTTGCTGATTTCAAGCAAGTTGTTGAGACATTGGATGATAAAAAAGAAGAACTGGGCTTAGCTGAAGTATTTGCTTATGAAGGAGAAGACGAAAATGTAGCTAACCATTTTTTTGCCAACTTTGCAGCTTCGGAATTTGACGATGACAACAATGTCGCCTTTAACGCCAAAGAACTAAATTGGAAAAATGGCGATCGTATGAAAGAATATACCGATTTAATCAATCAACACACCGTACAACCAGTAGTTACCATGACTAATCCCCATTCTGTAGAAGATTTATTTTTTAATGATGAAGTCGCTATGATTCATCAGGGAAATTGGATTGTTCCTGCTTTAGATGATATGGACCCTTCCTTCGTCCAAGAAAAATTAGGGATTTTACCGGTGTTTGCTGATGATGACTTACCAGGAAGAAATGTCGCTGGTTCCAATTGGGTGATCGGTATTAACAAAACAAAATCTAAAGATGAAACACAAGCAGCGGTTGAATTTTTGAATTTCTTATATACAAGCGAAAAAGGAAAAGAAATCGTCTCTGACGAATTTCAATTAGTTCCGCCGACAAAAGATGTGGATATTGATGACATTTCTGCACCAGTCTCTCGCCAATTATATCAAGAAGTTTTAGACGATACAGCTGCGCCTATGACTTACAAACAAGAGCCTTATGGTTTTTTACGAGCCTCCTTAGCGCCTAATTTCCAAAAATATCTCGCCGGTCAGCTTTCCTGGGAAGAATTAACAAAGCGAACCTCAGCTGATTTCAAACAAATGAGACAAGTGCAAACTGTTGATTAACTCATTATTTTTGCAGGAGATGATGTCAATGAACCATTACAAGCACATGAAAAAAACTTATTGGCTTTTTTTAGCACCCGTGTTAATTACTTTATTTCTCGTTATCGTTCTGCCATTTATTTACGGTATTTATACCTCATTTACCAATTCTAATGGCTTAACGATGTCCTTTATTGGCCTGACAAACTATAAACAGTTATTTAGCGATCAACGCTTTTTAGAGAGTATGAATATTACCTTTTGGTTTTCGATTTTTTCAGTTATTTTAGTCAACATTATCGGACTAGGTCTTGGCTTATTAGTAACAACGATTCAGGGGAAATTTGCCACCTTTTTACGAACCACTTTCTTTGTTCCTAATTTAATCGGTGGTGTCATTTTAGGATTTATCTGGCAATTTATTTTCATCCAAGCTTTTTCTGCTATTGGAAGTACAACTGGTATCCCTTTTTTTGACAACTGGCTAGCAACTAGCGTTTCTGGCTTTTGGGCACTAGTCATTGTCTTTGTATGGCAAATGAGCGGCTATGTCATGCTGATTTATATTTCATTTTTAACTTCAATTAGTCAAACCGTACTTGATTCAGCCAAAATGGATGGTGCCAATGCTTGGCAAATGTTTTGGTATATCAAATTTCCGACAGTAGCTCCCGCTTTTACTATTAGTCTATTTTAACATTAACAAATGCTTTTCGACTTTACGACTTAAACTTAACTTTAACAAATGGTGGGCCTTTTGGTTCCACAGAAATGTTAGCAATGAACATTTATAACACAGCTTTTCAAGAATATAGCCAAGGATATGCCCAAGCAAAGGGTGTAATATTCTTTATTATTGTAACGATCGTAACAGTGATTCAATTGAATTTAACTAGAAAGCGAGAGATGGATATATGAAAAAACAACTCGATTTCAATAAATTACTAGTTATTATTTTAGCTATCGTATTATCACTTAGTTGGTTATATCCTTTCTTTTTAATTTTCATTAATTCATTTAAAACACGTACCGAGATTTTGTCTAACGTTATTGGTTTACCTGAAGAAATCACACTTGCTAACTACCCCAATGCATTTCAGGCTATGAATTATGTATCAGGTTTTGGCAATTCAGTGATTATCACTGTGGCTAGTGTAGGTTTAACAGTATTATTTAGCGCCATGGCGGCTTATGTATTGCATCGTCGCGACTCAAAATTAAGCACCTTCATTTACTACTTTTGTGGGGTTACAATGTTGATCCCCTTTCAAGCGATCATGATTCCTTTAATCAACCTTTTTGGACAAATCAATTTATTGAACCGTACAGGCTTAACTATCATGAATATTGGCTTTTCGGTCAGTTTATCGGTTTATCTTTATTACGGCGCTATGCGTAGTATTTCAACGGATTTGGATGATGCAGCAAACATTGACGGCGCAAATCGTATAAGTATTTTCTTTCGCGTAATCTTACCCATTTTAAAACCTACCACTGTAACTGTTATTATTTTAAATGGAATGAAAATATGGAACGACTATCTATTACCTTCATTAGTGGTTAATCAGCAGGGAATGCGTACATTACCGTTAGAATTATATTCATTTTTCGGTGAATTCACCACGCAGTGGGAACTAGCATTAACCGGCTTATTATTGGCGATTATTCCAGTGATTCTCCTCTTCATTTCTTTACAAAAATACTTTATTGCTGGGATAAGCGAGGGTTCTTTAAAAATGTAGTCACTAGTATCGAATAGTTTTTACTTAAAAATAGCGCTAATAAACAAAATTTATCAAATTTGCTTATTAACGCTATTACTAACTTATTACGGTTTTTATTTTGTCATGATTTTCGATTAATTAGTTAATTGTCTTTATTACTTTGCAGGGAGATCCATAAGCTAAGACATTTTCCGGAATGTTTTGGGTAACCAAACTAGCCGCACCGATGATAGAGTTTTTCCCTATATGAGTCCCAGGCAGTATAATAGCGCCTGCACCGATCCAAACATTTTCTTCTATTGTTACTGGTAAATTGTATTGCGCATTATTTCTTCTTAATGAAGAATCAAGAGGATGAGTACCTGTGATGATTGTTACATTAGGACCAATCATTGTATCATCATGAATTTCGATCCGAGTGTCGTCAACTAATGTTAGGTTGAAATTAGCATAGACATTATCTCCTAGAAATGTATTTTTCCCCCAATTCGCGTGAAGCGGTTGTTCAATATAGGTATTTGCCCCGATTTCACCAAATAGTTTTTCCAGGTATTCTCTTCTTTTCTGTGATTTCTCTGGTTCTAATTGATTGAAAGAATGAAGAATCATACTGTATTTTAAGCTTTCCTCTTCAATCTCTGCATTCTCATAATAAATTTCTCCAGAATTCATTCGTCTTTTTATTTCATTTGTGTCCACCTATTTCACCTCATAACACTACATAAAAAAGTTTCAAACTATGCTATTATTTTTTCTTAAAAATACCTAGTAATCATTGTGCGATCACTAGGTGTTTTTCGTTCATTTCTGTTCCATCATCGTTGATTCTCGTAATATCAATTCAGTCTCAACTGTAATTTTACGAGCAACTGGCGCTGTTTCTTTGGCTAGTTCTAGCATAGTCGTTATCGCTAGTTCTCCTATCCATTCTGTATAAACGCGGATAGTAGAAAGCGCTGGATTCACATATTTCGATACGCTCAAATCGTTAAATGCGATCAGCGAAATATCATCTGGAACTAAAAGCCCTCGTTCATTGATAGCACGCATCGCCCCTATAGCTAATGCATCACTAGAGACAAATAAAGCTGTTGGTATATCCTGTGTTGAGACCAAGTAGTCTTTCATCGCTTGATAACCACCCGCAACAGTAAAACTACCTTCAACATGATACTTTTCTTGATACATTTTTAGTTGTTGCAATTGTTCCTTAAAAAATTTCAACCGAATATCCTTAACCTGTTGTTGGCTTTCTTTAGTATATTCAATTCCTGAAAGAATACCAATCTTTTGGTGCCTTTCACGGATAAAATGATCAATGGCTAATTCGACGCCTTGCTCAAAATCAATCACAATCGCATTATGTCCCGAAATTGTTCCAGTGGAATCTACAAATAACAATGTTTCAGAATGTTTTTCTAGTTCCTTTACTTGATTTTGGTCAAATTTTCCCAGTGCAATCGTCGCTTGTACATTCGTCTCAGATAACTGCTCTAGTGGTTCTTTAAGCAATTGAACATTTGATTCTTCTGCTTTTTTTTCAATTCCCAAGCGAATCGCTAAATAGTACAAGTCTTCTAATTCCTCTTCCTTGTTATACCACTGTACTAAGCGTATCGTTAGTTGTGCGTTTTGTTTTTGCTTATATTTTGTATAGTTTAAACTTTCAGCCACTTCAAAAATTTCTTTTTTCGTAGATTCTCCTACAGATAACTGAGGATCATAATTTAAAACTCGTGAAACTGTAGCAGGAGAAACTCCTGCTTTATCTGCTATATCTTTAATAGTTGCCAAAGTTCCTCCTCCTCGAGTAGATAACATCCAAATTAGTTAATAAGACGAGTATCGATAAAACGTTTAAAACCTGCTTGCCCTTGTTCATCTCTTTTGAATACACCGGCATCTTCTAATACCCGTTTGAATACTTGACCAAGCTCTTTTTGAATGACTTCATTGACATTTTCCTTTGTTAACTGATGATTCATTTTAATAGAATCAGCCCACTTTTTATGATAAGAAGCCATTTTATTTTCTTCTTCTAATAAATATTTTTCTACTTCTTCTAGTTCAGTTTTCAAACGTGGCGGTAGTATAGCTAATCCCATCACTTCAATTAAACCAATATTTTCTTTTTTAATATGTTGAACATCTTTATGTGGATGGAAAATACCATCAGGATGTTCTTTTGAAACATTGTTATCCCGCAATACAATATCCATTTCAAAAAAATCATCTTTTTTTCTAGCAATAGGTGTTACCGTATGATGTAGTGTACCGTCTTGTGAATAAGCAGAGATATCTAATTGTTCATCTGAATATACCGCCCACTTGGCAAAAATTTCATGAGCAGCTCTTGCCAGTTCTGCTTTATTTTTACTTTGCAAACGAATCACAGACATCGGCCACTTTACAACACCAGCAGTAACATCAGGAAATTTATTTAAAGAAAAAGAAAATTCAATCGGTGCTTTATCCATGGCAAAAGTATGACGGCCGCCTTGATAATGATCATGAGAGAGGATTGAACCTCCTACAATCGGTAAATCAGCGTTAGAACCCATAAAATAATGAGGTAATACTTCAATAATTTTTAACAATCGGTCAAAGGTCTGTTTCGTAATTTCCATCGGGCGATGTTTTTCGGACAAAACAATACAATGTTCATTATAATAAGCATAAGGAGAATATTGAAAACCCCAAGATTCTCCATCTAAATTCATCCGGATAATCCGATGATTAGCCCTGGCAGGAAAATTAGAGCGACCTTTATAGCCTTCATTTTCCATACATAATTGACACTGAGGATAGTTCCCTTGTTCCGTATTTTTCTCTAAAGCAATTTGTTTAGGATCTTTTTCAGGTTTGGATAAATTAATAGTGATTTCTAAGCTGCCGTACTCCGTTTCTACTGGAAAATCAATATTTTTAGCTATCGCACGAGTTTTTACATAGTCATTCGTTTTACACAAATCGTAAAAATAATCCGTAGCCTCTTTAGGATCTTTGGCATAGTATTGTGCAAAAAAGGCATTCACAACTGACGGTGGTGGCGTTAAAAAATCCATTAATTGCGAGGCAAAGATTTCTTGTTCCGAAAGTGATTCCCCAACTATATGGTTATTTTTAGCTACTTCGACTAACTCGTCCATTAATTGTGTCGAGGTTTTATAGGATAAACGATTCTCAGCTTCTTCAAATTCCGTTTCACCAATCATACCCAAAATACGATTTTGTAAATAGATGCGATCCATTTCCATCCAACCACCGGATGCAATAGCTAAGGTTGTAAAGTCGGAAATTGTTTGACTGATCATTCCGCTTCCTCCTCTTCATATCCATTTGCATGATTTACATGCCAATTCCAAGCAGTTTCGATAATTTTTTTCACACTAGTATATTGTGGCTGCCAACCTAAAATTCTTTTAGCTTTGTCACTAGCAGCAACTAAAGTAGCAGGATCACCTGCACGTCTAGGGGCCACTTTAGCCGGAATTTGTTTGTTTGTTACTTCTCTAGCCGCTTCTAGCATTTGTTTTACAGAATAACCTGAATTACTTCCTAGGTTAAAGATATTACTTGGATTTCCCGCTCTTAAGTATTCCAAAGCTAAAATGTGAGCTGCTATCAAATCTTCTACATGGACATAATCTCTCACACAAGTTCCATCTGCAGTGTCATAGTCATCACCAAAAATGGCTAATTGCTCTCTTTGTCCTAAAGCTACTTCTAAAATAATAGGAATCAAGTGCGTCTCTGGTCGATGATCTTCTCCGATAGAAGCATCTTTTTTAGCTCCAGCAACGTTAAAATAACGCAAGGCAACAAATTTTATTCCATAGGCTTCATCACACCAGCGCATCATTTTTTCCATCATTAATTTACTTTCTCCGTAAGGATTTTTAGGATTAGCTGGGGTTTCTTCAGTAATCGGATCTTCTTCTGGTTCTCCATAAGTTGCTGCTGTTGAAGAAAAGACAATATTTTTCACATTAAATTCTTGCATAACTTCTAATACTATTTCAGTTCCTGAAACATTATTATTAAAATATTTTAACGGATCTTCTACAGATTCACCTACCAAAGAACTAGCAGCAAAATGAATGACTCCTTCAATATCTTCTTTTGCAAATACTTCGCTGACAAAAGCTTTATCGCGGATATCTCCTTGATAAAAGTGAGCTTCAGGGTGAATTGCAGCTTGATGTCCTGTTAATAAATTATCAATAACAGCCACTTTATACTCCTGGTTAATTAACTGATCAACGGCGTGCGAGCCAATATAACCCGCGCCGCCTAATACTAAAATTGTCATACGATTCTCTCCTTAAATTGGTCATTTTCTATAAATATTATCTGTTTCATTTTATAGCTTTCTAGCGCCATCATCAATACTCGCTTGATAAATATCGGTTGCGTATCCAATATTATCCAAATATGTCTGAGAAACATCTTTTACAAAGTCTTGCCAGAATGTTTTTTTCACCAGAGCAATGGCACAACCCCCAAAACCAGCACCAGTCATTCGCGCCCCTAAGACAGCAGGATGTTGTTGCGCCACAAACACTAGCGTATCCAGTTCTTTTCCTGTCACTTCATAGTCATTTTGTAACGAAGTATGAGAAGCATTCAACAATTCTCCAAACTCAACCAGGTCCCCTTTTTCTAAGGCTATTTTTGCTTTTTTGGTTCGTTCATTTTCTGTCACTGCATGTTTTGCACGCTTAAATAATATCTCATCTTCAATCAAAGCTGCATTGGCCACAAGGTCTTTGTTTTCCAGTTCTCCTAATGATTGAATCGATAATTCCTTTTGTAAATATTGTAAAGCTTGTTCGCATTCTTTACGGCGCTCGTTATATTTTGAATCTGCTAATTTTCGTGATTTATTCGTATTCATAATTGCAATGACATATTCCCCAAATTCAGCTGGAACCACTTCATAATCCAAGGTATTAGTATCTAGCAATAAAGCATGATCTGACTGTCCCATCCCTACAGCAAACTGATCCATAATACCTGAATTTACTCCAATAAATTGATTCTCTGTTTTTTGTCCTAACTTGACTAAATCGAGTGTAGTAATAGATAACTCAAATAAATCTTGTAGGATAACACCCATTAACAATTCAATTGAAGCTGAAGAAGAAAGTCCAGCACTATTAGGTATATTGCCATAAAAAGCAATATCTAAACCTGAATTAATAGAAAAACCTGCTTCTTTTAAGAAAAATAGCATGCCTTTAGGATAGTTTGCCCAATCATCTATTTCTTTATAAGTTAAATCTCCTAAGGTAAACTCAATTATTCCCTTTTCAGAAAAATTTTCCGAATAGAGTCGAACTAAACGATCCTCACGTTTTCTAACTGCAGCATATGTACCTAGCGTAATTGGTACTGGAAATACATAACCGCCATTATAATCTGTATGTTCACCAATTAAGTTTACCCTGCCTGGGGCAAAGTAAGTCCCTTGTGCCGGATGATCAAAAATTTCAGAAAATACTTTTTTTACTTTGTTTTCCATATTTTTCGCTCCTTTAAAATAAATACATAAATTACTTTAAACTAAGCCTTAGAAATAATTTTTTAGTAAAACTATTATAAAACATTTAGTAAATAATTTCAATTTATTATTAAAATGCTTTCATATTGAATTCTGTTAACTAAATTTTGAAACAGTCTTTTATTATAATAAAACTAAAAGACAAAAGTTTCTTTAACAAATATAAGTATATCTCTTTTCAAATCTAGTCATTTCATTCATAATAAAGATAAGATAAATAAATGAGGTGAAAAATAATGAAGAAGTTTACTCTTGGATTTATTGTAGGTTCTTTAGCGACTACTGCCGCAACTGCTTGTTTAGTACAATCAGTAAAAAAACAAGTGATTGAACCAATCGAAGAAAAAGAAGCGATGATTGATGAAAATCGCAAAAAAGCACGTCGTAAAAGTTTTGCTAGATAAAAAAGATAAGACCTTATGTATGAACTTTTTAAAGCAATTGAAAAGTTCGATATACATAAGGTCTTATTTTTTTTAGGTTACTTTCTTAGACTTTTTCTTACCTTCCCAGCCGTTAAATCCTTCTTTTAAGATGTAGATATCTTTATAGCCATTCTTACGTAATTTATTCGCAGCTCGTACGCTTAGTGTTTTTCCAGTATCATATAAATAAACTGGTTGATCTTTACGAATAGATCCTATTGAATTATTCAACAAAGTATAAGGAATATTTCTGGCACCTAGAATATGGTTGCCGTCAAATTCTTTTTTCTCACGAACGTCAATGACTTGCGCCTTTCTCATTCCTTGACGAAATGTCTCTTGATCAATGACCTTTGCTGAACGCTTTCCTTGTATATAAAAATATAACCAATTAATCCCCATAGCAATTAATATAGCAGCTAAAATAAGCGTCAAAGTTTGCAAAAAATTCATGTTCTGTCACCTTTCTAATCTTTTAGTTTCAAAGCTAACGAAGCCGCGCCAATAATTCCAGCATCGTTACCTAACTGTGCTAATTTAATTCTTGTACTTTCTCTTACTTGTGGAAATGTAAATTCTTTAAAATAGTTTACCACTTTTGTACGCAAAAATTCACCGGCAGCAGATACTCCACCGCCAAGTATTAAAGAAGACGGATTTAACAGATTACCGATATTACCACATGCTAAACCTAAATAATAACAAATATGATCTACAACCATCATTGCTAACCGGTCATCTTCTTCGGCTAATTCAAAAATGTCTTTACTTGTAATTTCTTCGCCATTATCCAACCGTTGTTTTAATACAGAAGTACCAGCATACTCTTCAGCTAATTTACGCGCAATCCGCACAATTCCTGTAGCACTAGCAATAGTTTCAAGACAACCTTTTTTACCACAAGTACACTCAAAACCATCAGGATCTACGGTAATATGCCCAATTTCACCAGCACATCCAGCAATTCCATGTAAAAGTTCACCTTCCATAACGATACCGCCACCAACGCCAGTTCCTAATGTTATAAAAACCACATCGGGCTCATTATCACCAGCTCCTTTCCAGCGTTCACCTAGCGCTGCAACATTAGCATCATTATCTAGTGTAAAAGAAATTCCTGTTTCTTTTTCAATTTGTTCTTTGACAGGTTGAGTTGTCTTCCAGTTTAAATTATAAGCACCAATAACTGTTCCTTTTTTTCGGTCAACACTACCTGGTGTCCCCATACCAATACCAATAAAATCTTTAGGCTGCATATCATATAAATTCAAATGATAATTAATTGATGCAATAATATCAGGAACAATATGCGAACCTTCATCTAAAGTGTTCGTTTGAATACTCCATTTTTGCTGAATCTCACCTTCAGTTGTCAAAATAGCAAATTTGACAGTCGTACCACCTAAATCGATTCCCATAATTTTTTCTTCAGCCATTCAATTACCCCCCCAGCTTTCTTCAATTCGATGTTCTCTTATTAATATATTTCTAGCTTTTAGGTAAGTTTCTTGATCTATCAGTCGTGCTTCAAAGAGCTTTTTGAGTTCAATACTCATCAGTTCGATATCATAGATCCGCTTGCCTACATATACAAATATGCCAAAACGTTTTAATAATTGTTGCACGTCATATAAACTATCCATATATACACTTCCTAAATATTATACTAGTAATTGATATTTTTTAAAACCATAGAACAAACAAAAGCCTAGTAAAAATACTAGCGCAATACCCGAAATTATGCGAACATGGATTGAATAATCACGTAAGCGTTGGGGTAAACCAAATAAGTTACCCAACAACGCGCCGCCAAGTAAACCTCCAACGTGTCCCCAAATGTCTATCGAACGATCAAATAGACTAAAAAGCAAACTAATTCCAATGAATAAAGTAAATTGCCGTACTAGAACTTGGATGGCATAATTATTTTTGTAGTGCACACCTAAAACAACAAAAGCACCAAATAAACCAAATAGTGCTGTGCTGGAACCGGCCGATTGTACCCCTGGTGAATTAAAAGCAAAGCTTAACAAGTTTCCTGCAGCTCCACTGAGAAGATAAATGAAAAAGTAACGCATATGGCCATACATAGCTTCTAAGCGCTGCCCCATAAAATATAGCACAATTGAATTTACAGCAAAATGCATTAACCCGTAATGTATAAATATAGGCGTGATAAATCGCCAATATTGCGAATAATACACTACAAAGGGACCAAACATCGCACCTTGTGATTCAATTAGCCCGGGAAAAAGATAGGAAATGATAAACACCAATATCTGTATGCCCAAAAAGAAGTAGGTAATAATCGGTTGATTAAGCCACCGACGAAGTTGAATATTATTCATAGACATAACTCCCTTCAAGAGTGTCAGTATAAATGCGCGTCACTGCTTGGTCAAACTCTTCTGCTTGCCAATCATCATTTAGCTGTTCAGAAAAGGCCAAACCACACGTTTTGCCAGAAAAATCTTCCAAAAAACGATCATAGTAACCTTTACCAAAACCAATACGATAGCCTTTCTTCGAAAATATCAATCCAGGAACCAATATTAAATCAATATCTTTTTTTGCTATAACTAAGTTATTCATAGGCTCTTCAATCCCAAAATCAGATAACTGATAAGTTGTATTTTCATCTACTTCATAAAAATTTAACTGACGTTCAGGTAAGGTTTTAGGTACTACTATTTTTTTCCCCTGACTTAAAGCTTTTTTCATAATAGGTTCAGTATTGAGTTCAAACGACTGCGCGCGGACCATCCCAATTGTTTGAGCCTCTTTCCATAATTTAGAATGGAACAAAAGTGTGGTAATTTGTTGTTCCTTTTTTCGTTTCTTATCTATATGTTTAGCTAACTCTTCTAATTGTTTTTTTCCTTCTTGTCGTAGTATGCTTTTATCCATTGTTTCCACTCCAATATCTCAAAATTATTCTACTTGTTTAAGACAATATGTTTCTATTCTACCATGTTCAAATAGATACAGATATACAAAATTTTGCGTCAAGCAAACTTACTTAACATTTTTATCTAAAATTCTAGAATTTTACCTACAAACATGATATGATAGTTAAGTCCAAAAAAATGGAGTATCTAGTTATTTATAGGAGGGAAATGTCATGCGTGTAAACATTACATTAGAATGCACTTCATGCAAAGAACGCAATTATTTAACAAGTAAAAACAAACGCAATAATCCAGACCGTTTGGAAAAGAAAAAATATTGCCCACGTGAAAGAAAAGTTACTTTGCATCGCGAAACAAAATAAAAAAACATTCATCTGCTAAATAATCACTCCTGGTTATTTAGCAGTTTTTTTTTAATATAGATAACTAGTACGTAATATTTTTCCTCTAATACAACAGTGATTTTCTATTTCTATGCCTATTGCTTCTCATTCAACATTAACTGGATATATTTAACAAAAGTAATAAACCCTTATGGATATTTCATATTTTTATGTAATAAAAAAAGCCTTACCCGAAGATAAGACTTTAAAATGATTATTTATTCGACTTATTAGTACCAGCCATTTGCTTGCCAGAAAGTTTTAGCAGCATCCCAGCCACCATAACGACTGTTAACATATTGATCAGCAACTTTTTCTTGGTTTGCTGGAGAGTGGTCACCATTCAAGTAAGATGAATCCAGTTGATATTTACCAATGTAACGTCCATTAGTAGCTGAGTAGGAATTACTAGATTCTTTATTTGCAATCCAAGCTTTTGCAGAAGATGATTCTCCTGAAGATTGTTTTGAACTTGATGTTTGTTTAGGTGCAGCTTGTTGTTTAGGCGCTGATTCTTGCTTAGGAGCTTCTTGTTGTACAGGAGCTTCATTGCTAGAAGAACCATCTGTTGCAATGGTTAATTGAGTCCCTACAAAAATCATATTTGAGTTTTCAATATCATTGTCTTCTGCAATTTTATTCACTAAACTGTTGTCACCAGCAAACTTCATTGAAATTTTTGATAATGAATCGTTTGGTTTAACAGTGTAAGTTTCGTCTGCATTTACATCGCTTGCGCCAAATGCTAATGTTGCTCCTGCTGCCAATACTGTACTAAAAACTAAAGTCTTACTAAATTTCATTTTTCATTGTCCTCCAAAATTTTTTTAATTAATGTTGTGCTTTGCGCTACAATTGATAATTTACCATTGATTTGTATTTCATGTGTAAAAAAATCGTAACAATTCATTACAATTTGTTAAAAAAGATGACAAAAACTATAAATTAAAAAATAACTATGTTATTTTTACCGAACTGTTTTCAACAATTATAATTCAATAAAACGCTAATTAATTAATGTTTTTATAAAAAAATCTTAAAGGAATTTTATTTTAATTTATATATTTTATATTATATTTCTTGTAACATTAATCATAAAAAAAGTTTCAAAAAAATGTTTTTTTACTATCTTTTTGAAACTTTTTTTATTGCATTACTATGAATCTTTTTTAGAAGTACCTGTTTCATAATTAATTTGGTAGCTATCTTGTATATTGTAGATATAAACATTAAATTGAAGTTGATCATCTTCGATACTTTGTGCTTCCATCTCAATTCCTCTAGGTACCAGATCATTTTCTTTAAATAAAGGTGTTACGCGATAACGAACATGATGTTGCGTTTCTTTTAAATAATCTGCTACTTCTTTCTCATATTCTCTCATTGGCCCTTGATTCATTTGTTGGGTACCGGTAAATAAATTTTTCCAGTTATCGTCTTCTCCTGTTAGCTGAAAACCAATGAGATGCGAGCGATTATACAACCACTGTCCGCCAGCGATTTTCTTTTGCTTCCAACCTGAAGGATAGACTTCTGAAATATCGCCCCGCTCTTGTTCAGGCATCATTTTCTTATGTAGCATAGCGTTTGCTGGTCCAACTCGGTTCATCCTATCTAAATTAGAAAAACTTTGCCAAGCGCCTTCTTCTAGCGACAACTCTTCTTCAGTAAAAAATGGTTGATCTTTATTTAAAGTAACAAGCTCGTCTTCTCCATTATATTCAGGTAAATTCTCTAATTGCGAATAATCAGCCGTGTTATTTTGCGTTTCAAATGCTTCAACTACGGAACCAAAATCGTTAAAATCAATCTTTGACAAGTCAACATTGCCAGCAGTTGCCGTAAATAATAGAAGAAGCACTAGCGAGCTAAGCAGTGCTTTAACTGTTTTAGGTCTTGTTTTTTTCCGTTTGTATGCCATTTTTGTTCTCTTTCAATTAACATAATATATTTTACAAAGAAACAGCGAGGATCTATTGATAGATTCTCGCCATTTAAAGTACTTAAACTAAATAATCACTGTAGATATCATCCACTGTATTTTCAGGATCAATGACAACATAAAGATTTTTTGTCGTTTCACTGACTTTTGTTGTTTGATTTACATTGTCTAATCCTTCTTCATCTTTATCCTTATATGGGAAATATACTGTATCAGGTTCGCCGTTTTGATATACAATTCGCATATATTCAATATCTTCATATTTTAATGCGCGAGAAAACATTCCCATTTCTAGGCCACCTAAGTTGATATCAGAAGTCGCAACATGATCTCCTTCTTGGTAAACCTCCATTTTAAAAGCAGCACAAGGATGAATTTCTACAAAATCACTACCGTTAATTCTCCCATAACTAGTCGTTACTTGCTTGATCCATAAATCTCCGATGTGCCGACGATCGATCGTCCAAGTTTCGCCATTACGAAAGAATAATTTTAAAGCTTTCATTTGTCTTGCCATTTCCAAATCCTCCCTTATCTTGTTTGTTAATAATCTTACAATCTAAGTTTAGCACAAAGCTCAGTCAAGGTAAATACAGCGGTTAAGACTAGACGTTTATCTAAAACTAGTCTTTTACTTGATTCATTACTATTTTTCCATTTTTTCTTTAGCTAAATGTAATAATTCTTCTTTTGTGTTTGAAACATGACGGTGTAAGACAGCACTTTCTAGATAAGTTAACTGCTCTTTCAACCAACTTCCCGGTTTTTTAGCAAAATAATTCATCAAGTCATTTCCATTAACAGCTAAATCCTTTAAAGAATGAATCGCTAGCATGTGATAATCAGCTTGTACTTTTGCAAGATCTGCTGTCAAACCATAAAATGGAAGTAATTCCTCTACCAAGATAGCATAGTTTTCACCTAACTCGTATAACAAATCAACTGAAAAGTTTGCTTTTTTTCGAGCTTGTAAGCCATAAAACACCGCTTGAACGGTTTTAATTAATTCATTTGAGCATTTCCAGCTTTTCAAAAAAGGACGGATATCTTTTTCTTCCATAGCTAATTGGTCGATCAACAAAACCCAAGCTTGGCTCTCATTTTTTATAACTTTTTCTGGTAATTTGGAAAAAGCCAACAGTCTTTCGCCCATACCTGCTAAACCAGGACAATATTCGAAACATTGACTTTTGACAAGAGCTTGTAAACCTTTTTTTCTGTAGTCTCCTAGTAAAAACTTTACAAATTCTACATTAATACGTTCAACAGATATTTTTTTTAATAGTTGATGGTTTTCTTTAATGGCAGTAAAAGTTTCGTTTTCTAAATCAAACCCTAATTGGCTGACAAAGCGCAACCCCCGCATCATACGTAAAGCATCTTCAAAAAAGCGCTCGTGAGGATCGCCCACTGCTCGTAAAACATGCTGGTCTAAGTCTTTTAGACCAGCAAATAAATCAATGATTTCACCATTTTCTCTGATAGCAAAAGCATTAATAGTAAAATCACGACGTTTCAAATCTTCTTTTAACGAACGAACAAATTCAACATGGTCTGGACGACGAAAATCTTGATAAGCTGATTCTGTTCTAAAAGTTGTGATTTCATATTGTCCTGCTTTTTCTAACACCAAAACTGTCCCGTGTTCGATTCCTACGTCAATTGTCTTAGGAAAAATTTGTTTAATTTCGGCCGGAAAAGCACTTGTTGCGATATCAACGTCATGAATGGGCTGATTTAATAAAACATCACGCACACTACCACCCACAAAATAAGCTTCATGTCCCGCTTTTTCGATCTTTTTTAGAATCGGTAATGCTTGTTGATACTCAGTTGGAATTTCTCTTAGTTTCATTTCTTAGCCCTTTCCTACATACTTTCATTCTTGTTTTTCATCTTTTCTTTCAAAACGATTATGATCTCGATGATTGAATTTTGCCATATTTTTTTCAAACACTTCAGTTAAATCAACATCTAATGAATTTGCCATAATCATTGTAACAAATAATATATCGCCCAATTCTTCTTCGACAGTATTCGGTGCTTCCGAAAGCTTTTTTTGCTTTTGGCCATAATAATGGTTCACTTCTCTGGCCAGTTCACCAACCTCTTCAGTAAGACGCGCCATTTGCGCTAAAGGGGTAAAATAACCTGACTTGAATTGTTGGATATATTGATCTACTTCTTTTTGCATAGCTGTTAAAGTGTAATTATCAGACAATGGAAGGCCTCCTTTTAATGTTTTCTTTTCTATTTTAGCAAAAGTACTTTAAAATTCCTAGAAAAGGAAAGTCTATCAAAATACAAAAAAAGCTCATTCCCACCTTTTATCCAGCGTGACAAGAGCTTTATTTGCTATGAATGATTATTTACTCCCTTTTGCTTTTGTGCAATTAAATGATTTACTTTTTGCGAAAGCTCCATAAAGGTCGCTTGATCGTCACTTTCTAGTGCTAGATCAATTTGCTGATACAATTCTGTTATTTCTGCTTGGATAGTTTCTTCTCTAAAATAATGTTTTATTCTAGTCAAGGTTTGATCGTCCATATTATCATTCCAACGGTAATATGGATTGTCTTCCAACACGCCTAAGTACAGTTCATTGTTCCAGGCATTATCAAACTGTATTTCAAGATAGAGGGGATCTTGCCAATTCAAACGTATTTCATGAAAAATCTGATCACTATCTTTAAACATTTCCCCATCAATAAATAAAGCGATAGGCTCACCATAAAAATGACGAGAACAAATCGAGATTCCTCTAGGCGTCCGTCTAGCTTTTTCAACAAAGTGAACATGTTTTAAGATAGGTTCGTGATTGGCTAAGTAGTTTAATATCCAAGGAACTTCTCTTTTTGCAAAAAACTCATGAGAAACTAGCCAATTTAAAAAACGTCTTTTATCTAGTGTAGGAATTTCCATACTTTCACCATCTTTCTGATAAATCATCCAAAATTGATTCAGCTTCCATATCTCCAGGTTCATGTTCAAGATAATGTGAAAGATAAGATTTTGCTTCTTCTAAGCGTCCTTCTTCACGCAAGAAAATACCGTATTCTTTCATAAAATCAGGCTCGTGCTTTAATTCAACGCTAGCCTGTTCGTAATACTGACCAGCTTGCTCAAAATCTTCCAATTCATTATAAGCATGAGCTAAGTTCCATAAAGCGTATGGATTTTGCGTGTCTTCCATTTGCTTCACTGTTTTTATCGCTTCTTCAAAACGTTCTTCATTGATATACAAATTACTAAGCGTTAAAAGTGTTTCTTCCGTCTTTTCTCCTAGTTCTAAAGCCTGTAATAAATAATCTTCTGCTTTTTTAGCATCGTGTAACCTATAACTATTCTCAGAAGCAAAATGGTATAAATCCACTTGATAAGGATTTTCTTGAATGCCTTCTTCAATAACCGTTTGTGCTTCTTCAACCAATTCTTCTTCTTGTAAGCTTTCAGCTAATGGAAGGTACAAAGCTCGATATTGCGGATTTAATTCACGCAATTCTTGCAAATAACGTATCGATTTGTCGTTATCTTTTAACTGCCGATAAACAAAAGCCGTTTGGAAAAGACGTTCGTCAGTTTCTCCTTCTTCTAGAGAAGCTTCCAAATACTCAGCAGCATTTTCAAAATCTCCTTCTAAACTAAGCGTTGTTCCCAAGCGTTCTTTAATTGACACATTATTGATTTCTTCTTCACCAAGTTCTAATAAATGTTGATAGATAAATGCTGCTTCGTTAAAACGATCCATAGATAGATATAGCTCTGCTAAAGCAAATTGAATCAGTGGTTCATCAGGAAGAATACGAGAAGCTTCTTTTAACTTGCTTTCACTGACTTCCGGAATGCCCAAAACTTGATATAAATCTGCTGTAACCAACAAAGCTTGCGGATATAATTCACTATCAGAACCAATTTCTTCTAATAGTTCCAACGCTGCATCTGTCTCATTATTTTCAACAGCAATTTCAGCTAGCGGCAGATTGTTTTCTTTTTGCTCAGGATGGCGTGATTTTAAATTTTCAAAAACCTGTTTTGCTTCTTCTAAAAATCCAATTGAAAGTAATGACTCTCCCAATTCTTCTAAAATATCCTCATTATCTTCTTTGATTGCTTGATTTAATTGTAACTGTGCCTCAGCAAAGTCCTCTTGATCTAAAGCATCTAACATTTTTTCACTATATGTCATATATTCTCCTCAAATCTTTGAAATAATTTTCTGATAACGTTCTACCGCCCTTATCATTGTCTTTTCATTAGCAAAACAAGAAGCACCAGTTTCCCCAATTTCCGATAGAACGGACAGTTTCTGATCTTCTTGTAACGTAAGTACATTTTCTAAATATTCACTAATCGACAACTGTTCAGGCAACTCAATGGGATACCCAAGTTTTTTTAACCAAACCATAAAATTTTCTACTCGAAAAGTCGAGTCATTAATTTCTAAATTCCAAAATAATTGCAAAAGCAAGCCTAAAAAGCGTTTCATATAAGCCGACAGTAGATGTCCATTTTCCGTTAAATAAAAAGCTTTTTCAAATATAGTGCCATAAGAAGTTATGGCTAAAGCCTGCGTTTCATATAATCTTGTCATATGTTCAACAAAAGCCATAAAAGAGGCAGTATGTAATTGTTTTTGTGACGGAAAATTTTTAAACAATTGATGTAAAAATGCATAACCACTAACTAAGCCAGCTTGAATAAACATTTGTAAATCAACCAGTTTCCCATCATTTTGTTTTTGCATAATCGTTTGATCTAAAAAAATATGTGTTGGTAAATTTTTTTGTTGTAACAACTCATTATAAGGCTCTTTACAAATCATTTTATTTTCGACCAATGCACTGAAAAAAGAGCGAAAAGATGGTGGAATAACCCAAAATTCTCCCGACAACATTACGGTACGCTGTAAAAAGCCAGTTAATTGTACAACGCCTTCATTACCAAAAGCAATGAAAAGGTATCTTTCTGATGAAGGAAACCTACCTAAAAACTGCAAGAATTCCGTCATTTCTTCTAAATGATTACAATATAGCTGATTGCGTGCAATATACCAATCAATATCATTTGTAGGAAATGCCTGCTGAATCTTTTGAAAGAATTGATCATAATAACGTTGATTGGTTAAAATAATCACATGCCTATTATCTGGCAGTACATCATCGATACTCCTTGCAAGAGGCTTGCCATAAGTGATCTGTGTGGTTAAATCTTGTCTTTGGTAGGTTAATTGCATAGGTCTTCCCCGCCTTTGTTTACGTATATTTATTATATCACGAATATAGTTCGTTTGAGAAATTTCATCATTTAAACAAAAAGGCAGGGAAACTTAGATAAAAAAGGTACACCTTCATTTTCTTAATTGATGGACAAAAGCCAAAGTTTTACCCTTTTTTTGGCAGGACTTGAGTCTGCAAATTTGGTTAACAAAAAGACCCTTGAGAGATCAAGGGTCTTTTAAGATACAAGTTTTATTTTACAGCGTCTTTTAAAGCTTTACCAGGTTTGAATGCTGGTACTTTGCTTGCTGGGATTTTAATTTCTTCACCAGTTTGTGGGTTACGTCCTTTGCGTTCTGCGCGAGAACGTACTTCGAAGTTACCAAAACCGATCAATTGAACTTTTTCGCCGCTAGCTAGAGAATCTTGAATCGTTGTGAACACAGCATCAACTGCTGCAGTTGCGTCCTTTTTAGTCAAATCAGTCGCTTCTGCAACTTTTTCGATTAATTCTGCTTTATTTGCCATGGATGGAATCACCTCCTGAAAATATAATGATGTTTCGGTATAAATCACGTTCATTTGAATAACTCAAAATCCCGTGACAAATATTGATATATTCGATCAATATTCTGTTATAAAGTTATCATAAGAACCTTTTAATATCAAGGATTTTCGCCATTTTGAGGCTATTTTTTTCTTTTTTTGCTATTTATTTAGAAAAAAAGATATTCTTTTGCCAAAAGCCAAAAACTGTGGTAGAATCTTTACTTTCTCTTACGTGGAATAATCCGTATAGGGGTTCCTTCAAATTCAAATGCTCGACGAATTTGATTTTCTAAAAAGCGAGCATAAGAAAAATGCATCAGATTTTCATCGTTCACAAAAACCACAAAAGTTGGTGGCTTCACTGCCACTTGTGTTGCATAAAAGATTTTCAAACGCCTACCTTTATCAGTGGGTGTTGGATTAATTGCTACAGCATCCATAATGACGTCATTTAAGATAGACGACGGGACACGAAGGTTCTGATTCATCCCGACGCGTTCAATTAAATCAGGAAGCTGATTTAATCTTTGCTTTGTTTCTGCTGAGACAAAGATAATTGGCGCATAATCTAGATATAAAAATTCATTTCGAATCTTTTCTTCAAATTTCTGCATGGTATCCGTTTTTTTCTTTAATAAATCCCATTTATTTACGACAATTATAATCGCACGGCCTGCTTCGTGCGCATAGCCAGCAACCTTCTTGTCCTGTTCTCGTATCCCTTCTTCTGCATTTAAGACCATTAAAACCACATCTGAACGATCAATAGCTGTCATCGCACGCATTACACTGTATTTTTCTGTTTTTTCATAAACTTTTCCGCGTTTACGCATGCCAGCAGTATCTATCATAGTGAATTCTTGGCCACTTTCGCTGACAAAGCGAGTATCAACCGTATCACGCGTTGTCCCTTCGATCTCTGAAACAATAACGCGATTTTCCCCTAATAACGCATTGATCAAAGAAGATTTCCCCACATTTGGTCGACCAATTAAACTAAAATAAATCATTGATTCATCTTTGTTGCTTTCTTCTTCAGGAAAATACTTGACAACTTCATCTAAAACATCGCCCAAACCAATACCATGACTACCTGAAATTGGATAGGGATCTCCTAGCCCTAAGGTATAAAAATCAAAAACATCGTTACGCAGTTCAGGATTATCTGCTTTGTTAACTGCTAATACTACTGGTGTATTACTTTGATATAAAATACGCGCTACTGTTTCATCTGCATCTGTTACCCCTTCACGAACGCTCGTGACAAAAAGGATGACATCAGCTTCTTCAATAGCAATCTCTGCTTGGTGTTTAATTTGATCTTTAAACGGTTCATCGCTTAAATCAATACCACCTGTATCGATAATGTTAAATTCCTGGTTTAGCCACTCACCTTTTGTATAAATACGATCTCGAGTTACGCCTGGTGTATCTTCTACTATCGAAATACGTTCTCCAGCAATTCGGTTAAAAATTGTTGACTTTCCAACATTTGGTCGGCCAACAATCGCTATCGTTGGATTTGCCATTTTCTTCCCTCCATCTTGAACTGCACAACGAATTTTGTATACGAAAATAGCTAGCACTTATAGCCGAAACGATAAAAATACGCAACTTCCTTTTTCGTTATGCGATAACTTTTTTAACTTAACCAGTGTACCCAATGAAACTTAAAGTTGCAAGCATTCTTAAATATTTCATTTTTTCATAAAAAAAAGACTGTTTAAAACAGCCTTTTTATAAGAGCGTGATAGCTACTCTTCTTCGTCATCCTTTAATGTTTCACCCAAAATATCGCCCATAGTAAATCCTGATCCATCTTCAGTGTCTTGATAATCTTCAGGTTCAGGTTCATATGATTCTTCTGTTTCTTCCGGTTTTTCTTCCAGTGCCTTAATGCTTAAAGCAATACGGTGTTCTTCAGGGTTAACATCTAAGACTTTCACTTGGATTTGATCGCCTTCTGATAACACTTCATGCGGTGTCGCAATATGCTTATGCGAAATTTGCGAAATATGAACTAAGCCTTCTACGCCTGGGAATACTTCGACAAAAGCACCAAAACTTGTTAAACGTTTTACAGTGCCTTCTAAAACAGCTCCTTTAGGTGCTTTTTCTTCAATATCAGTCCAAGGACCAGGTAATGTATCTTTAATGGATAAAGAAACACGTTCGGTCGTTGGATCGACTGATAGAACTGCTACATTCACCTTATCGCCAACACTCAACACATCACTAGGTTTACCCACATGTGAGTGTGAAATTTCAGAAACATGAACTAAGCCATCAATGCCACCTAGATCGATAAAGGCGCCAAAATCAGTTAAGCGAGCCACTGTCCCTTCGATGACATCACCTTCTGAAATAGAAGCAAGTAGTTCTGCTTTCTTCTGTTCTTTTTCTTCTTCGACAATCGCCTTATGTGATAAAATCAAGCGATTTTCTGAAGGTTCAATTTCGATAATTTTGAATTCTAATGTTTTTCCTTTATATTCATTAAAATCGTCAACAAAGTAGTCTTCAACCATAGAAGCTGGCACAAAACCACGTACACCTACGTCAACAACAAGACCACCTTTAACAACGTTTGTTACTGGGGCTTCAATTGTTTCACCATTTTGGTATTTTTCTTCAATTTCTTCCCAAACCTTTTTCGCATCAAGACGACGTTTGGAAAGTAAATAACTACCATTTTCCTTGTCTTTTCCAATGGATGAAATAACGACAAGATCAAGCACATCTCCAACTTTTACTACCTCATTGATGTCTTCGACAGGTAAAGTCGATAATTCCTTAGCAGGAACTACACCTTCAACACCTGTACCTTCAATTCCGATGATCGCTTGTCTATCTTCTAAAGCAAGCACTTCACCTTTTACAATGTCCCCAACTTTTACATCGTGAACAGCATTTAACGCATCTTCCATCGTTCCACCGTTTTCTTCAAAGTTATTATTTTCAAATTCTGTCATAACTTATGTCCTCCTAACCAACGATTTAAAAAACACTTCACTCTTTAGTCTATGCTATAATAATAAAAAAATAAAGCGATTTCTGTATATTTTTATTGAAAGTCTGAATTTACATTTCACAGGCTTCTTACAAATTAATCACATCATTTATCTGAAATAATTTTATCACTTATAACTATTCCATTTTATCGTAAGTAAAGACAACTTGATCGTTATCTTCTAGCGTGGTTTCATCAGCGCCAGTATTGACCATTTCATCATTGATAGTGTATGTCCAATACATGTTTTCGCCCTCATCTTGTTCGATGTCTTCAATTGTTGTAATCATACCACTATCTTCTTCAATATCAAAATTATCTTGCATAACTTCCATGAGTGTTTCATCTGTTGTTGTCTCTATTTCTTTTTCATCGACCGTTTGATCTTCATCTTCGATCTCAACTGTCGCGGTAATTTCTTCTTGTGCTTGGCTTGTTTGGCTTGTGGCTTCACTTGTGTCAGCTGCATCTTGTTCGTTTGAACAACCAACGATAAACAAAGCACTGAAAAAAGCAATACCTGCGACAAACTTTTTCTTCATCCAAATTCCCCCTTACACTTTTTTTCTTTTACCACGCTTTTGATCGCCGTCACCACTTCATCGATGGACATCCCAGTTGTATCAACTAAAATGGCATCTTCAGCTTGTCTCAATGGAGAAGCGTTGCGGTGTGAATCAGTATAATCACGTTGTTCAATTTCTTTTTTTAAGGTTTCAAAATCACTTTCTATTCCTTTGGATTGGTTCTCCTTATAGCGCCTTTTTGCTCGCTCACGAGCTGAAGCAACTAAAAAAATTTTTACCTCAGCCTCTGGAAGGACCGTTGTGCCAATATCTCTTCCATCCATCACCACACCCCCTGGTTTAGCAATCTCTTGTTGTGCTTTAACTAAATGAGCGCGGACGCTAGGAAAAGCTGAAACCTCAGAAACATTATTGGTTACTTCAGGTTCACGAATCGCTTTTGTAATATCTTGACCATTTGCAAATACTAGTTGTCCGTATTCTGTTTGCTTAAAAGTAATTGGATAATTTTTAATTAATTCAACCAGGGCCATTTCATCTGTAAAAGATACTTGATATTTTAAAGCCAAATAAGTAACACTGCGGTACATCGCCCCTGTATCCGTATAAATAAACCCAAAATCTCGTGCGATAATTTTAGCAACTGTACTTTTTCCAGAAGATGCTGGACCGTCAATAGCTATATTGATTTCATGCATGTCGTTTCTCCTCGCCTAAACTTGAAAATTTTAAAGTTTATAGATAGATAAAAAAACCGCATGAGCGGCTTTTTTATCTAGTTCTTAACTCTTGTCCAGGATTTATATGGAAATTACTTGGATCCATCCCGTTTAATTCGGCAAGTTCTTCTACGCTCATTCCATTTCTTTCAGCTACTTGTTGTAATCCATCCCCAGATTGAACTGTCGCATAACCTTCGCCGCCTTCTTGATCATCTTGTTGGCCTTGTTGATCTTGATCTTGGCCTTGGTCTTGTTGACCTTGTCCTTGATTTTGAGCTTGTTGACCTTGTCCTTGGCCCTGTTGACCTTGTCCTTGATTTTGATCTTGTTGATTTTGACCTTCTTGCCCTTGGCCTTGTTGCCCTTGATCTTGCGCGGCTTGTTGGTCATCTTCTGCAGCTTGTTGTTGATCTTGATTCCCAGCTGCTTGTTGGTCATCTTCAGCAACTTGCTCATCTTCGTTTTCTTCTGGCTCTTCAGAAGAACTTTCCTCAGTGGAACTACTTTCTGTCGAAGACTCTTCTGTAGTTGTTGATGTCGTTGACTCAGTTGTACTTGTCGAAGTCTGTTCGGTGTTAGCAACAGTTTCAGTATCATTATTACGACTCATCACCCATAAACCAGCAACAGTTGGTACAGCAATAATTAAAACCAATAAAACGACAACAATCGTTAAAAAGCCGCTACTTCCTTTCTTTTGTTGACGTTGTTGAGAACGCGATGAATTTTCATCCTCATTTTCTGTATCATAGATGGGTTGTTCCCATGGTTCTTGCCCTTGTGATTCTTTATTTCTTCTATCTCTTCTACTCACTTTAAATGACCTCCCACTCACTATCTTTCCGCTGTATTATACCATATGTTGTCTCTTTATGTCTTCCTAAATTGTTGTGAATTTTCTTCTTTAAACATTTTTAGTAAAATTTCTTGCCAGTGTGTTTTATTTACCGAAAAACAGTATTCCTTTTTATCATCAATTACTTCTTTTATTCCATGAAAATCACAACACCTTTCAGGAATTTTTGTTAATGTTTCTCCAAAATAACTCAATAAAAATTCTCGCCTACAGCCATCAAAATAAATATAATCAAGCATTTGTTTAAGTTTTTTCTGCTTTTCTGTTTCGTTTTGTCTCAATTGTGTAAGAAAACTATCTTGGTCTGAAACTTTAATTTGTTGTAACCATTTTTCTTGCAGCTCGGTTAATTTGCTCAGTAATTGCTGATCTAAATAAAATTCAAAAAATTGACGCTCTTGTTGTGCTTGTTGCTGCATAAAATGATGAATTTTTTCATCTTTTTCTTGATATAAAAGAACTGCGTTGCTAGGTTTTTGATCGCGACCACTTCTACCAATCTCTTGCATATAATTTTCTAAGCTATCAGGTAGTTCATAATGAATCACTAAACGAATATCAGATTTATCAACGCCCATACCAAACGCATTTGTACAGACTAAGATTTGTAGCTGATCATTAATAAATTGTTCCTGCAGAAGTCTTCTCTGGCTGCTATCCAATCCACCATGATAGTAGCCGATAATATAATCGTTTTTTAAGCGATCATAGACTTCCTCTACTTTTTTTCTTGTTGCGCAATAAATAAGTACTGAACCGTAAGCTTTATCCAGCAGTTTTTTCAAATCCGTCAATTTTGCCTGTGTATGTATGACAGACAAGGAGACATTAGGACGATCGACAGAATAGCAGTGTTCTACAGTATTTTTACTTAACAATAAGTTTTTTATTTCTGTTTTTACCTCATCAGTAGCTGTTGCTGTCAAAGCTAGCGTCACAGGGTTATGTAGACGTTTTTTAGCTTGTTTTAAATTCCTATATTCAGGTCGAAAATCAATTCCCCACTGCGAAATGCAATGGGCCTCGTCAACAACAAATAAAGCAATATGATAAAGTTGTAATTTTGATAATATTTTTTCCTGCATAAGCATTTCCGGGCTTAAAAAAACAAATTTATAACTAGAAAAATGGTCCAATACATACATTTTCTCTTGTTCATTCAAATTACCATTTAAAAGCACGCCTCGTTTTTCACCATTTCTTTGTAAAGAAGCCAGTTGATCTTCCATCAAAGAAATTAAAGGAGTAACGATCAGTACTGTGCCCTCTCTTAAATATGCAGGCAGCTGATAACAAAGGCTCTTTCCTGTACCAGTTGGAAGTATAGCTAAACTGTCGTTTCCTTCTAGTAATGAATTTATCGTTTCTTTTTGACCAGGACGAAAACTTTTATAGCGAAAGTAACGATATAATGTTTCTTCTAACATAGTGATTCTTTTTTCCTCCATATTTGATAGAGTCGAATTTCCAAAAAACTTGCATTAAAGTCCCCTTTTAATTCTTTAAAGGGATAAGCAAAAGAATTTATGGGCAATTTTTCTAACTCTTTTTGAGTTTTTTGTGAGAAAAAGTTGGAAAAAGGAAAGGCTGAATCTGCTAGCGCCCATTCTATCAGATGATCTTGAATCGTACCTTTTTTTAATTTTCGCTGTTGCATCACTTTATCAAGAGACCATCCTTGCTGAATTAACTTGCGAGTTTTTAACATACTTTGGTTATAATTTTGCAAAAGAAAAGGACGTAAAAACTTATATAATAAATACTCTGGATGCTTAATCATTTGAGCTAAAAAATGATGGATCGCTGCCGATTTATATAGATCCAACCATGGATATTGTGTGTATTTATCCGCCACTAATTGAAAAAAGGCCGCCCCTTCTTGCTGGTAACCTGAAAGTGTTTGTGCTAATAAATCCGCATGTTCTTCTGATAAAACTTCTAGTATTTCTGCTGTTTCCTGATACAAAGTATCAGCTAAATTGCCATTATACTGGTGAATGACTGTCCGAACTCTTTGCGTATAAATAGGCGCGTTTTCTAGAGGAACATAGTTTGTTTCTTTTCCCAAAAATGATACCGCCTGTAATAGAAAACGTACAGAACGCCAGCATACTTCTTCTTTTCTTCCAAATTTAAAAAAATTCAATGGTTGAAAAGCAGGCGTTTGTAACAAATTAGACGAATACAAATTTTTTACTAGACTTATTTGCTGCTTTTCTTCTTTTATGTAGCCTTGTTTATTTATTTTTGCTAATATTTGGTAAAATTCTTCTTCTTTTAAACTAGGAAAGACTGAAAAAAAAGGCAAAAGGTCGTGAAAATAAGCATAACATAAGACAGAAGTCGTGTGTTTTCCCACTAACAGCTGGTAAAGAGTAGTTTTTTTCAACTTGTTATCTGCTATAAACAACGATAAAATAAATTCATCCATATAATCCTCCAGAAAGAATGTGAGCAAATGTCACGATTATGTAAAATTGTCCCAGAACGCTGCATCGCTTGCGGCTTATGCGCCTTATACGCACCAGAAGTTTTTGATTATGATGATAACGGTGTTGTCTTGTTTTCTCAAGAGCCCAAAGCCTATCAACAGTTTATCGCTGTTAAAGATCAAGAAGATGTCATTAAAGCTTATAAGCGATGCCCAGTAAGAGCAATTTTGTTAGAAAAATAATCCTATATCTATTATACACAAAATTTTCTTCTCTGAAATAAAGTCAAAGTAAATTTTCCTTTAGTTATTTATTTTTTAAGGGGGTGTCTCCCTTTTTTAGTAATACCTTCTTTCTCTACTCATTATGAAACAAGTTGATAATAGATAGAAATAGCCAGCTAAACATTGTTTTTGTTTAACTGGCTAGTTAGTTTTATAAGATTTTTTCTATTTAATGGTTGAGGAATGAGGCGTTGAATGATTTTGTTTTCTACTGATCCATGGGAGTAACTTAGCGTGCAGAACTAAGAATACAGCACTTACCAGTCCACCTTTTACTAAATTAAATGGTAAAATTCCTAACACTACATAATTTGCCAATGGCATACCCAGCATTTCATCTACTGATAATTGGAAAAACCTCAAGTATAAAGGTGTAATAACAAAGTAGTTAGCAACACTCATAAACAAGGTCATGGAAAGTATACCTAAAAGGGTTCCTGAAATTTTGTTTCGTAAGTTTGCTCCTTTATTAAAGAAGTAATAAACTGGCAGACAATAAACAGTTGTTGCTAAAAAGCTAGCAACATCCCCTACAATATTTTGTGGCGCAAGACCAGTTGTGATAAGGTGCAAAAACGAGCGAAGAAAAGCAGTCAAGATTCCACTAACCGGTCCAAATAAAAGCATACTCAAAATCACTGGGATATCACTAAAATCTATCTTTAAAAATCCAAAAGCTGGCATAACTGGAAACGCAATATATTGTAACACCAAACCCATTGCTGCAAACATCGCTACTGTCACCATTTTTCGAGCGTTACTGTGCATATAAATCCTCCTATTTCAAGGATTCATCTTCAATCGAACCTATTGGTTTTTATATTGTTAATAAAAAAATACTCTATTTTCCCAAGGGAGAATAGAGTATTTGTACTAACAAAAGTCAGCTAAACCAAATATGCTCTATCTTCTTTATCCAGACTGTACTGTCGGTATCGGATTTGCACCGATTCAACCACTTGTAACAAGCAGTTCGTGGACTTTTACCACCGGTCGGGAATTGCACCCTGCCCCTGAAGACGAACCTTTATTATTTTTTTCAACTTCATTATACATGAACGAACAATAATTTCAACTATTTTATTTTTGTTTCTTCAATTAAACGATTAACATCATTTTTATTCAATTCGCGATATTTTCCAACTTGTAAGTTTTCTAGTGTCAGATGTCCATAACGTTCACGCTTTAATTTTTCAACTGGAAAACCACAAGCTTTTAGCATATTTTTTACTTGGTGATTGCGACCTTCATGAATGGTCAATTGAACAATACTCGTTTGTGCTTTTTTATCACTTGATAAAATTTCAAATTTTGCTGGAGCTAATGTTTTCCCCTCGATATGCATTTTTTTGCTAAGAGGTGATAGTTTTTTGTTTGTTGCAATGCCACTTACTTTAGCAATATAGACTTTGTCTATCTCATATTTGGGATGCATTAACTTTTGAGAAAAATCACCGTCATTTGTCAAAAGCAACAATCCAGAAGTATTATAGTCCAAGCGGCCAACCGGATAAATCCGTTCTTTTACTTCTGTAAAATAATCTGTGACAACCGTACGATTTTTATCATCTGAAGCCGCAGAAATAACGCCCCGTGGTTTATAAAACATAAAGTAAACAGGTTCTTCTTGGTAGATAGGTACTTGATCAACTTCAACTTGATCTTTTTTAGCTACCTGAACCCCCAACTCTTTGACCACTTCTCCGTTAACTTTCACACGCCCTTGTGTGATATATTCCTCTGCTTTTCTTCTAGAAGCAATACCAGCATGGGCAATCACTTTTTGTAATCGTTGCATTTAACTATCTCCTTTTTCTTCTGTTGGTTCTTCGTAACGATCGGCATATAAATCAAGTGGTATATCAGCTGATAACTCTTCTTCCATCGCTTGAATATCTGGTAATTCTTCCATAGATTTTAATCCAAAATAATCCATAAAATATTCCGTAGTTCCATACAAAATAGCCCTACCAGGACCTTCTACCCGTCCTTTTTCTTCAATTAGACGATTGGTTGCTAATTTTTGTACAGATCCAGAAGATTGCACACCTCTTATATCATCTACTTCCATGCGAGTAATAGGTTGTTTATAAGCAATAATCGACAAAGTTTCAAGTGCTGCCTGGGAAAGGCGATTGGCTATCGGAGATTTAGCATATTCTTTTAAAATTGGCGCATACTCTTTTTTAGCCGTTAAAACAAAATGATTCCCTAGCTCAAGAACGTTTAAGGAAGAACTGCGATCATCTTGATATTTTTCATTTAATGTCTGAATTAACTGATAGACTTTAGCCGCAGGCTGATTAATCAGAAAACTCAGTTCTTCTAAACGTACCCCTTCATCACCTGCTGCAAAAAGCAAGGCTTCTAATTTCCCCATGTTATCCATTTAAACGCTCTCCTTCATCTTCATACACTGGATAAAGCAGGATGTCTTTGTAATTAACATTTTGCGTCACATTAACTTTTCGGCTCTTAACTAATTCTAATAATGCAATAAATGTTACCACAATTTCACTGGTTTCAAAATTATCCATAAAGCTATCCAGCAAACAACCGCCACGCGCATTTTTTCGCTGATAAAGTTGTGTCTCGATTGTACGTATTTTTTCATCAATACTCGTTTCATCAGCAGCGATCGTTGTTTTTAGCACTTTTCTTTTTTTCTTTTTTTCTAACATAGATTGAAAAGCTAGATATAAATCGATCGTATTAAATTGATTTGCCTCAAGCGATGTATCCTCGTCTTTATATTCATCCATATCCATGGGTTCTTTGGTAAAGTAATGACTTCGTTCTTCAGCTTTTTCAAAAAGTTCCCCTGCTGCATATTTGTATTTTCGATATTCTAGTAATTGCGCAACTAAGTTTTCTCGAGGATCTTCTTCATAAGTATCCTCATCATCATCTAGTTCTTGTTTGGGCAAAAGCATCTGACTTTTGATAGACATTAATGTAGCTGCCATCACAAGATAATCTCCTGCCACTTCCAGTTGCGAACTTTCCATTGCATGAATATAGTTCATATACTGATCAGTAACTTGTGCAATCGGAATATCGTAAATATCTATTTCTAATGTTTTAATCAAATGTAATAATAGATCCAAAGGTCCCTCAAATACATCCAATTTCACTTTAATCTCTTCCATGATTGCTCCTCATCCGTTATCTTTATACATTTAACTATTTAAGCACGGGGAAAATATTGTTTGTACACATCAGTCATTCGTTTTTTGGTGATATGTGTATAGATCTGGGTTGTGGAAATATCCGCATGACCTAAAAGTTCTTGAACGGTCCGAAGATCTGCACCATTTTCCAACAAATGAGTAGCAAAACTATGGCGCAAAGTATGGGGCGTAACATTTTTCATAATCCCTGCCTTTAAGACCAAGGCTTTTAAGTTTTTCCAAATCCCTTGACGAGAAAGACTTGTTCCATGCCCATTCACAAATAAGTATTCCTCTTCAGGATGTTTTTGGCACAATATTGGCCGTGCTTCTTCCAAGTAAGTTTCCAACCAATGAATCGCCATATCACCTAAGGGGACAATTCGCTCCTTATCGCCTTTTCCTGTAGTCTGCATTAATCCCATGGCCAAGTGCAAATCATTTAATTTCAAACCAATTAATTCACTTACACGTAGTCCTGTTGCATACATTACTTCTAAAATTGTACGATCCCTGATACCTAGTACTTTTTTAGTGTCAGGTGTCTCAATTAAACGTTCCACTTCACTAAGGCTTAGTGTATCAGGTAGTTTCTGTGTTTTTTTAGGTGAATCAATATGTTGCATCGGATCATGATCAGTATAGCGCTCTTGTCTAAGAAATTGATGGAAACGCCGTAAGCTTGTTACCATACGAGTTAGAGTCGCTGCAGATTTTTTTTCATTTTGTAAAAGCTGTAAAAAAGAAACAATCGTATAACGATCCACATTCTGCCAATCCGTAATTTCTTTTTCATGTAAAAATGCAAGATACTGCTCTAAATCTCGCTGATAACTCTTCCTAGTATTACTAGAAAGACCTCGTTCGATCAAAAGGTAGTGTAAATAATCTGTTACTTGTTCATCCATTGATTTCCCACCTTCTCAGTTTGCTTTTGAATTATCTCACAAAACAAAGCGAAACTGCAATCAATTTAGCAAAAAATTATCACTTTATATGTTTCATCTTCAAATAAAATTACATTAGACATAAATCTTATTCTAAAATAAAGGACACTACGCCTCGCTTTCGCTCGCCCTAGTACTGTTCATCATCTACTTTTAGCTCCCCTTGGTCGCTAAATCGTAGTGATTCACAGCAAAAAAGAAAGCTGAATGTCAGCTTTCTTTGGCTTTATTTTGACAGTTTTGACATATTCCGTGAAAAGTAAGGCGATGATCTTTTACAACAAAATGAAAATTCTTTTCAACAATTTCTTCCACATTCCCTAATAGATCTTCATTAATTTCCTCAATATTTCCACATTCAAGGCAGAGCAAGTGGTGATGAAAATGTTTAGCTCCTTCTTTTCTAAGATCATAACGCGCAACCCCATCGTCAAAACTAATTTTATCTACGATCTTTAGATCAACTAAGATATCTAGTGTTCGATATACCGTAGCTAAACCGATATCTGAATTTTTTTGTTTAACAAAGAAAAAGATTTCTTCTGCTGATAAATGATCTTTTTCATTTTCTAACAAAACAAGTAAAGTCGCTTCTCTTTGCGGTGTCAGTTTAAATCCTGATTCATGAAGTTGTTTTTTGGTCTTTTTCAATGTTTCTACGGTACTCATAATAACCTCCACTATTTATAATTATTATAATCTAAAAATAGAATAGCTAGTGAAACTTTAAAATAAGTATAAAATAGAAAGAGAAAATAAACAAGCGTTCTCAATTAGAATTTTGTACCATTTTTGTTAGACCCTCTTCTTGCACAATTAAACCTTGTTTCATCAAATGTCCTAACGCACGTTTAAATTGTGCTTTACTAATACCAAATAATTGCTTAATATCTTCTGGAGGCGTTTTGTTTGTATAAGGCATTTCTTGTCCAGGTCTTTGTTTTAAATAAGCATATATCATCGCCGCATCATCAGGAATCGCTTCGTAGGCTCTAGGTTTTAACGAGATATTTAATACACCATCTGGTCGCACACCAATGACCCGCCCTGAAACATGTTCTCCTAAACGAGGTTCCATATATCTTTCAGAAGGATGAACAAAGCCTATATAATAATCATCTGTTAGCAGATAAGTACCCACAATTTTGGGACGATAAACTGTACCTGAAATATCTTTATTATGCATATTTTCATTCGCTATTTTTTTCAATGATTGAAAATTCTTATCCTCTGCTAAAGATGCCCAAATACGCTCTTTTTTATCAACAACTAAAGCAATCATCAAACGATCACCTTTTTTTGGCCATAGCTCGTGCATTGTAGGAAGTTCATCTAAAGAAACAGCAATATCCTTGTCAGGTAAGCCAATATCAACAAACACCCCTAAATTACGACGCACATCAGTCACTGGCGCAAAAGCGTAGTGACCCTTTCTAATTTTAGGGATTTCAGTAGTAAAAGAAGCTTCCTTTTTTTGATTCAAATAACCAAAACCCTCAACTGCTTCTCCTAAAGCGTGGTTTCCTTCTTCTTTATTTAACTTAAAAGTTTGACCGTTTTTTTGGACAAAGTAATGATGATCATTTTCATCAGTAACGATCCCAGTAAAGACAGTTGCAAGTAATTCATTCATAAAATTTTTTCTCCTTTAAACAAAAAAACGAATAAGTGCTATTGCTATAATACCTGTGACAACGATTTTCATCAAATCTTTTGTATAAATTCCCACAATTAGAGCAGGGATACATGCAATTGTTTCTTGAATATTTAATATAGGCGCTTTACCTGTTGGGACACTTAATAAGTTTTGAACGAGTAAAGCCGCCAAGATACACAATGGTAGATAATCAAGAAACAAACGAAATTTTTCTGGAAATTGCATTTTTTTAGCAAAAGCAAAGGGTAAAATTCGAGGTATCCAGGTAACGACAAAACAACCTAGCATCAAATACAAATATTCAATACTTATCATGTGTTATCACCCCCACCAAGCAGCCTACAAGAGCCGAAACAATCACTGCAATTTCAGGAGTTGTCAGCCACATCAATATATATAATACTAGAATAACACTCAGTAGAACAAGCAAAGTTTGTCTAGTTTTAGTTTTTAATGGTAGTTCCACTTGAAATAAAAAAAGCCCTAAAAACATTGCCACCAAAGCAAAGTCTAATCCAAAAATCTCTGGTTCCGGGATAAAGTTTCCTAATAGACCTCCCAATACTGTTGCGACAATCCACGTCAAATAAGCACAAATATTTAATCCATTTGTCCAAGCAACACTTACTTTTCCCATTCTTTTTAATGCCATTGTCAAAACACCATAAGATTCATCTGTTAGTAATGTACCGATGCCTACATTTTCCAATAATGAAGCTTGACGAAAATAAGGAGCCACCGAAAGACTCATCAAAAAATGACGAAGATTTACTAAAAAGACCGTAGCAATAATGGAAGTAATAGGGGCTTGAATCGCTATTAAACCACAAATGATAAATTGAGCACTGCCAGCATAAACAATGACAGACATTAAAAAAATAGCAAAAACAGATAAACCAACACCTTTACCCACAACACCTAAAGCAAATCCGATCCCCAGATAGCCCAAAATCGTAGGTACACAAGCTTTCATCCCATCTACAAACGTTTCATATTTCACTTCTTCCATAAAAATGCCCTTTCTAGTTTTACCCTTTATTTTCTTAACATCATATCGAAACTAAAGAGGATAAACAAGAGGGTTTCTGCTTATTTTCATTAAGTGAAGAACAAATAATTATAATACGTTAAAAGGACCTCGCTGATAGCCTACCGTTTTCATTTTATATGAGACATTGCCGCTTATTCAACATAGCTTTCCTATTTTTATAAAAAAAAGACTTTTAAAAGCCTGATAAGCTTTTAAAAGTCTTTACTTATTATTCTAGAAAATCTTTCAACTGTTTTGAACGAGATGGATGACGTAATTTACGTAAAGCTTTTGCTTCGATTTGACGAATTCTTTCGCGTGTTACGCCAAATACTCTGCCTACTTCTTCTAATGTACGTGTACGTCCATCATCAATACCAAAACGCAAACGCAAAACATTTTCTTCTCGGTCGGTTAACATATCTAAAACGTCTTCCAATTGTTCTTTTAACAACTCATATGCCGCATGGTCAGAAGGGCTTGTTGCTTCTTGGTCTTCGATAAAATCTCCCAAGTGAGAATCGTCTTCTTCACCAATTGGTGTTTCCAAGGAAACTGGTTCTTGAGCAATTTTTAGTATTTCTCGAACTTTTTCCGTTGGCAAATCCATTTCCGCGCCAATTTCTTCTGGTGTGGGTTCGCGACCTAAGTCTTGTAATAATTGACGTTGAATACGGATCAATTTATTGATCGTTTCTACCATATGGACTGGAATACGAATTGTTCTTGCTTGATCCGCGATTGCTCGTGTAATAGCTTGACGAATCCACCAAGTTGCATAGGTTGAAAATTTAAATCCTTTACGATAATCAAATTTTTCTACAGCTTTCATCAAGCCCATGTTACCTTCTTGTATCAAATCAAGAAATTGCATGCCACGTCCTATATAACGTTTTGCAATACTAACGACTAAACGAAGGTTGGCTTCTGCTAAGCGTTGTTTTGCTTCTTGATCGCCTTCTTCGATTTTTAGGGCTAGATCAACTTCTTCTTCAGCTGTTAATAATGAAACACGGCCAATTTCTTTCAAGTACATACGAACAGGGTCATTAATTTTTACACCTGTGGGAGCTGATAGATCATCTCTAGGTTTTTCTTTTTCCACTTTTTCAGTAGTTTTTAAGCTTCGTAATGAAGGTTCACCATTTTCGTCTACTACACTGATTCCTGCATCTTCTACTTGTTGAATCAGTTTATCCATACCTTCAGCGCCCAATGAATAAGGAGTAGCTAAGGCATTAGATAATTCATCATAAACGACTTGTCCCTTTGTTTTGTTTTGTTTAATAAAATCCTTAACCGCTGTTTCGTATTTAACTTTTGTTTCTTCTGCCATAAAAGAAGTCCTCCTTCGATGCTGCTACTTGGCTTGCTTTAACTTTTTAGTAAGATTGATAATTTCAACCGCTAAATCTAATTCTAATTGTTGATTACCTTTTTGGCTAGCTTCTTGCTGTCTAATTCTTTTGTCTTTAATTTCTTCTACCAGACTTGATGACTGTATAACTGTCAGTAAGTCTTCAAATTCTTGTTGACTTCCTTCTTCTGGCACATCTAAACTGGCGATTGTACTAACAATATTGCGCAAACGCTGATCATCTTTTAGAAAATCCAAAAACTTTGCTAGAACAAATTCACCTTCGCTTTCTATATAAGCATCAAAAAGCATATATAACTCTTGATAAATTTCGTGAACAAATGTGACTTGCGCCTGTTTAAAACGCTGATTAAGTGTTTCATCATTAAACAAACGATATAGTAATAATTCCTCTGCTTTTTGTACTTGCGTCTTTTTTTGTGAACTTTGAGACGCTTCTTGCACAGGAGGAACATCTGCTTGCTTAGGTGTTTGTTTTTTACTTCTTTGTTGTTGCCTTAAATCACGTAACTGCTGTTGTAAAGTCTCTCTAGAAATCTGAAACTCCGTAGACAACTGTGTTAAATATCGGTCTTGCTCAATCAAAGAATCTACATTTAATAAGTCATGGAGTAATTCTTGTACATAGTCAACTTGTTCTTTTTCGTTTGACATATTTTTATTCATACGTCGATAACGCATTTTAAAAGAAAATACAGTTTCTTTTCCATGCTCAAGTAACTTCATAAAAGCCTCTTGCCCATATTTTTTTACATATTCATCTGGGTCAAGTTTTTCTGGAACACTTATCACTGATAGATCAATGTGACTTGATTCTTGTAAATGACCAATCGCTCGATCTGTTGCAGCAACACCGGCTTCATCACCGTCATAACAAAGAACTAGCTCTTGCGCAAGTCGGGTCACTGCAGCAATTTGCTCATTTGTTAAACTAGTTCCCATTGAAGCAATCCCGTTTGTTGCTCCTGAACGATAAGCTGCGAGTACATCCATAAAACCTTCAAACAAGTAAACTGTGCCGTTTTTACGTATACTACTACGTGCCTTATCAAAGTTAAATAAAATTTCACGTTTGTTAAACAGCGTTGTTTCAGGTGAATTTAAATACTTTGGCTGTTCTTTATCATCAAAATCTTCAGTTGCAAAAAAACGCCCCGAAAACCCAACAGTCTTTCCTTGATAATTGCGAATAGGAAACATAATTCGCTGATAAAAACGATCGGCTAAATCTCCATTTTCGCGTTCTACAAATAACCCAGTTTCAGGGAAAGCCTCCGTATTTAATGACTCATTTTGAAAAACACGAGACAAAAAATCACGTTGATTAGGAGCAAAACCGATATTAAATTCTTCTATTAACTGATCATCCAAGCCTCTTTTATGCAAATAATCGAGCGCCGCTTCACCTGCAGCAGTATTTACCAACATATGATGATAAACTTCAGCTGCTTTTTCATGCATTTGAATCAATTGTTGTTGCTTGGAATTTACCTCATTTTCACCTGAAACATCTTGATACTTTTCCGCAACTTCAATACCTTCTAATTCAGCCACTTTTATGACTGATTCAACAAAAGAAAGACCTTCAATCTCTTGAATAAAAGAAAAAACATTACCACCACGACCGCAACCAAAACAATAATAAAACTGCTTATCCTCAGCAACAGAAAACGATGGCGTTTTTTCATTATGAAACGGACAAAGCCCCGAGTAATTTTTACTGCCAGATTTTTTCAGTTGCACATATTGTCCAATAACATCAACGACATTCGTTTTTTCACGGACGTCATCAATCACTTGTTGCGGAATTCTCGCCACATTTACTCACCTCCTATAGAAATCGATGAGCTGTTCTATCGGTAAAAAATCGCACCAACATTATATCAGTGCGATTAAAAAATAGACAGTTTTCTACATGTACTATTATATCATATTCTCCACATTTTACAAATCTTTTGCTCACAGTTGCTAGCTTGATTTCAACTATTTATACCGCTCTTCTAACCGACTCATCCAAGCACCCAAAGCTGCTCCCAACACTAGCATTAATACACAAGCGCCATAGTCTAAAACACCAAAATCATTATAATCTGTGGGTATAATCATAATCGTGGAAGCAAAAACGACACCCATAATAAAGTGAAACAGCTGTGGGTAAGCTTTACTAAATATATAATCAATCACCTTAGATAAACTCAAAACAGTGATAACACCACCAATGCCAATAGGAATAATGACGCTAAGGTCTAAAGTTTTAAAACCATCTGCCATCGCTTTATACATACCCATGTAAATAAGAAAGTTGGACGGACTTAAACCAGGGACAATTACGCCTAAAGCAATCAGAAAACCTGCAAGCATCCAGGTCCATGTGTTTTGCGGAACTTCTGTAAATAAACTAGCACCTTTCCATAAAAAGATAGTTGCTGCTATAAAACTAATGGTTAAGATAATAATTTCTCGCTTAGAACGTCCCTTTTTTCCTGCTTCATTCCATAGAGCTGGGACGGTTCCGACGATGCAACCAACAAAAAACCATAAAATAATACTTGCATAACTACCTAATAAAAAACTAACGGCAAAAGATAAGATAAATATTCCAGTAAGTCCACCTAAACCAACGGGAAGAAAAAATAAAACATTTTCTTTGAAATTTCTTGTAATATGAGCTAAAAAACCAATAATTCGTTCATAAATACCAAATATTGCGGCTAAAGCACCACCAGAAACACCTGGTAAAATAAAACCAGAGCCAATAAACATTCCTTTAACAAAACGTAAAATCCAGTCTTTAGTACCGAATTGCGCTGGCCGAGTTTCATTTTTCATTAGCTTTTTCTCCTGTTTCTAATTGATTTTAAAATAAAAAGTCAGTTTGTTTTATTTTTTTCTCATTGTCTTTTACCAGTTCTGAGTAAAAGAAGTTCCCTCCGTTATGATATAAGTAACCACCATTGTAAAACACAGAATGTAAACTTAAATAGCGGTATCTTGTTTGTGAGGTATTTCCAAGTTGAGGTGATAGCGTATCTTTTGAATATTGTTCTGCAAGTTCCAAGCTGTGTTTCTTCCCATTTTCCGCCACATAATCAATATAATCTAAACCAAAATTATAGGCTTGCACAGCAGTCCACAAATCACAACCTTTAGCATCTGCTTTTTCAATCGCTTCTGCTAAAAAAGCCACGCCTTGTTCAATACTTTCTTGTGATTCATCAATTTGATTAGGATAGCCGCTTTTACTTTCAGAACTTTGCATAGGATCATCATGTTCACCTTTGGTTTCTGTAAAAATGATTCCCAGTACTAAATCCTTATGCTGTGGAATATTTTCTTTTTGTACCGCTTTTGCGACTTGACCTTCATATTGATGTACCTGTTTTAAAATTTGATAATTTCTATAGAAATAATAACCACCCAGGGTAAGTATTATTATCGAAATCAACAATAGTACTTTTTTCAATATCGACTTCTGCTTTTTTTTCATGAATTTGTCATCCAACCCTTTTTAAGATCAAAACTTAGCCTACTATTTCTTGAAAAAACTGTCTATAAAACAAGCGTAAAAAATATAATCTTTAATAAAAAGTAAGCTTTCTTTGAATTCCTTTAACATTTGTTTGGTTGGACTTTCTTTGTCATTAATTTATAACACTTTGCTGTAATAAAATCTCTAATTTCAGTGTATTAACGATTCTCAATTGGCGTATTAGCAAATGCTTCAATAATTGGAATAAGTGCTAGTTTTAATTTATATTTTCTTTTTAAAGCAGTTTCGATTGTATACTCATTTTCACTTTGCGTTGAAATTGTTGCTAAAAGGCGAGATTCAGTTTTCGTTTGTTCTTTAACTTCATAGCGATCGTCAGTTGTTTCTACATAGAAGTTAGTGTAACTTGCCACTTCATCTTCGAAAGCACTTAAGGTCATTTGATCTTTTGTTTCTGTTTCATTTTCAGTTACAACACTATCATTTTGCGTAATTGTTTCGTTAACAGAAGTCCAATGGCTAGCAACTTCTTGCGCTAAATTATCACTAAAAAGTTCTCCTAAATCTTTTTCTCCGTTTTGGATTCGTTGAACCATATTCGTGAAATTTTCATCTAAAGATAAATTTATTTCTTTGTTTCGCGCATCCTCATCTAAATCTAAGCGTCGAACAATCAATACATTCGGACGATCTGTTTGCGTAAATGCTTTTACTTTGAAACCATACTTAGCAGTAACCTTTTCTTGCATTTTATGAAATAGGTTAGACTGTATAGATTTAAAAGACGGTTGAAATTGTTGTTGTAATTTGGCTAATTTTTTCTTTTTCATAATGTTCCCCTTTCAAAAATACTATTTGATTATAAGAAAAAAAGACCACATTGAACAGAGACTTTTGAAAAAAAGTTTTGAAAATATTCAATTAAAACCATTTCATAACTAAGAAGTAGATTTGCTTTAGCAATTTGTCTTTCTTTACAGGTAATTTTTTTGTACACTATAAAATGGAAAATGAAAGGAAGACATCACTTATGGATATTTATTTAAAACAAGCAATCATGCATATTATTGATAGAAAGTCAGGCGATCCTGTCTTTTCTCAAGTAGAATTAGATCTAAGCACGGAATACATTCGAGATTATTTGATCAAAAAAATACAAAAATTAACCAGTTCTCAAACAAAAACAGGAACTTTAGCAGAAGATTCAGAAATTGCACAATTAAGTCAACAAGCTGAGGAAAATTTCATCAGTTTTAGCGAATCTTTTGTAACTCGCTGGTATGAAAGCTATCAACAAAGTGAGGACGCACCTGACAGTGATGTCTTTGTCGTGTTATATGAACTTGATACTACAATGTACATTGCTTTTTTGAAAGTTAAATATACTGAAGGTTATACGCATTACGTTGATACTAACGAACACGGTATTCAAAATGATCTCATTATTAACCGAGCAATACTAGCAGGCAAAGCGCAAAAAGCGGACGAAGGGATCACGATCAATCTAACAGATTTAACTTATGAGCTCGTTGAGAAAAAATATACTTTTTCCGGTGAGAAAATGAATTACTTTTCTAATAAAGTCATTGAATCCCAACCTGCCCCTTCTTTAGAAGACAATGTTAAAGTTATTAAAAAAACGGCCGAAGAAATCGGCGAAAAATTCAATACCCCAAGCTATGATCTAGTAGCAGACGTTAAAGAGGCTGTTTATGATACAATCGAAGAACATGGACAAATCGATACAAAACAAGTAGCCGAACAAGTTTTTAAAGACAATGTTACAGCGAGAATGTCTTTTGAAGAAGAAGTTGAAGAACAAGGACTTAGCAGTCAAACACCAATGATGCGTGAAGTACGTGAAGTCTCTGAGAAAAAATATGGCAAGCAAAAATTAAAACTCTCCAATGGTATTGAACTGGTTGTTCCACTTGATGTATATCGAGATCCTGAACTTATTGAATTTATTAACAATCCAGATGGCACAATTTCTGTTACGATTAAAAACGTGGAAGAAATTATTAATCGTATGTAGTGCTCTTTAAAAGATGAAAGGTTAGACTGTTTTAGAGGGAGAACTTATCGTTTTATTGAATAACCTTTTCGTTAACCAATATCATATTATTGATTAGTGCTTTTCTATTTCGTTCTTCAATAACGAATTATTGGTGGCAACTTTTGTGATGTGCCTTCAATCTATAAATTATCGGTGGCAACTCTTACGATGTCCCTCCAATCTATAAATTATCGGTGCCAACTCTTACGATGTCCCTCCAATCTATAAATTATTGGTGGCAACTCTTACGATGTCCCTCCAATCTATAAATTATCGGTGCCAACTCTTACGATGTCCCTCCAATCTATAAAAAATCCGAAAGCAAACACTTTCGGATTTTATCTATTTCTCAGTTCTTGTAAAATTTTTCGAGCATTTTCTTCGTTCATTTGTTGTCTTTTCAGTCGGTTAGCTACTTTTTGGACTTCGGAATCTTTCGCCCCAACGCTTAGCGCTAAGGTGCGTGCTTGTAAAGCCATGTGCCCTTTTTGAATGCCTTCAGTAACCAAGGCTTTAAGAGCAGCTAAATTTTGGGCTAATCCAACAGAAGCAATAACTTCAGCCAATTCTTTTGCGTCATTTACATCCAATATTTGCAGTGCTGCTTGGGCTTTAGGTAAAACTTTCGTTGCACCTCCAGCAGTAGCTACAGCAAGTGGCAGTTCAATGCTACCTTTAAGTTGATTATCTACAATCTCCCACTGGCTTAATCCCTGATATTTTCCATTTTTTGCCGCATACGCATGAACAGCGCTATTTACACTTCGGGTGTCATTTCCGGTTGCAAGAACCACAGCATCGATACCATTCATAATTCCCTTGTTATGTGTAGCTGCGCGAAAAGGGTCAATTTGTGCAAAGTTTGAAGCAGCAGCAATCTTTTCAGCTATCTTTTCTCCTTTTTCAGCATCGCCTTTTCCTAAGCTAGCAAATGAAATATAACATTCAGCACTTACTAAAGCATCAGTAGCATAGTTACTTAAAATACTAAATAAAATTTCTTCAGAAAACCATTGGCGAAAAAGCGTGGCCACAGCCTCTAACATTGTATTTAGCATATTTGCTCCCATGGCATCTTGAGTATCTACAATTAAATCCACACTTAAAAAATTGGGATCTTCCGCAAACTCACGAACTACAACTCTTTTCACTCCACCACCACGTTTCACGATAGAAGGATAAGATTGTTCCGCAGTAGAAATAATCTCTGCTTCATTTTTTTCGATTTGTTCAATAACAGTGCTCTTATCTGTGACATTCATTAAAACAATTTGTCCACGGATTTCCTTTTTCTTCATTACAGCGGTAAAACCACCTGAACTTTTAGCCATTTGTACACCATTGTTACAAGCCGCTACTACCGAGGGTTCTTCGGTTGCCATAGGAACAAAATAATCTTTTTGGTTAACAGACATATTGGAAACTAGTCCCATAGGAAGTGAAATTTCACTCATTTGATTTTCCGTTAAATTGCCCGCAATACTTTCTGGCAAAACGGTTCTTTCTAGTTCATCAACGGTTTTACTAGTTATTTTATTATGAGAGACTAAGAAATCTAGTCTTTCTTTTCTCGTTAGTTGATAAAACTTATGAGATTTATTAGCTTTAGGTCGTTCAATTAAAGCCGCCAGTCCAAGACCTCCACCTACACATAATGACACCACAGCATAACGGCCATCCACACGTTCTAACTGATGACAAGCTGTTGTAATAATACGAGCACCGCTAGCTCCAATCGCATGTCCTATAGAAATCCCACTTCCACAAACATTGACTTTATCTTCAGGTATCTCTAATTCTTGTTCCACAGCAATAGAAGAGGATGCGAAAGCTTCGTTGATCTCAAAAAGATCGATATTTTCTATTGCTAATGCATTTCTTTCTAACAACTGACGAATAGCTTTGATAGGAGAAATTCCCATAACTTTAGGATCAACTCCTACTTCCACCACATCTTTAAGAACCGCTAAATAGGAAAGATCATTTGCTAAAGCAAAATTTTTGGAAGCAAGAAGTACAGCTGACGCTCCATCATTAATCGTAGAAGCATTCCCCGCTGTTACTGTTCCTTCTTTCTTAAATACCGTTTTTAATTTTGCTAGTTTTTCCAGAGAAGTGTCTTTTCTCACACCTTCATCTTTATCTACCATTTTTCCAGCGATATCAAGAGGCAGTATTTCATTAGAAAAATACCCTTTTTCCTGAGCATTAGCAGCTCTTTCTTGTGAACGTAGCGCAAATGCATCCTGCATTTTTCTTGTGATATTAAATTTTTCTGCTACATTTTCAGCAGTAAGACCCATATGTTGGCCACTAAAAACATCGGTTAAACCATCAGAAAGCATGACTGGTTTAGGTTGTGAATATGTATCTTCTTGTTGGTTATAATAGCTTAAATAAGGCGCCTGACTCATACTTTCAGTACCTCCAGCTAATACCACTTCTGCTTCATCTAATAAAATAGCTTGTGAAGCTAGCGAAATGGCCTTCATTCCCGAGCCACAAACTTCATTAATCGTAGAGGCATATACACTTTCCGATAATCCACTATTTAAGGTAATTTGTCTGGCTGGGTTTTGCCCGCTTCCTGCTTGTAACACATTGCCAAAAATAACTTGCTTGATTGCAGCAGCCGCTTTTTTGTTATTATTTATAAGTTTTTTAGACACAGCTGCCCCCAGGTCTACAGCTGATAATTGACTTAAAGATCCTTGGTATTTACCAACAGGCGTTCTCAAAGCATCAATAATTACAACATCTTTCACATCGTCACCTCCAAAATGAACTATAGCATTCTTTGTTAAAAAAACAAATAGTTCTTTTAGAGTCTTATAAACTACTGAGCATTCTTTAACAAACTTTAAATTATACATCTAAACTATCTAAATTCATATAAAGTGTGTTAAATTTATTATTATATAGATAACACAAAGGAGAAGCAAAGATGAACGTTGGTATTGATAAACTTAATTTTTTTATCCCCTCTTATTACATTGACATGACTGAACTTGCGAATGCGCGAGGAGTCGATCCAGCCAAATTTCATATTGGTATTGGCCAAGACCAAATGGCTATAAACCCTAAAACACAAGATATTGTTACTTTTGCTGCAAATGCAGCCCAGCATATTTTAAATGCTGATGATTTAGCTCAAATCGATATGATTATTGTAGCTACTGAATCTGGAATCGATGAATCTAAGGCTTCAGCGGTCATACTGCATCGTCTTTTAGGTATTCAACCATTTGCTCGTTCATTTGAAATTAAAGAAGCATGCTATGGAGCAACAGCGGGTCTACAATTTGCCAAAGAACATGTTAGCCTACATCCCGATAAAAAAGTACTAGTCATTGCCAGTGATATCGCAAAATATGGTCTGGCTTCTGGAGGAGAACCAACACAAGGCGCTGGTGCTGTAGCAATGTTAGTAAGTGCGCAACCTAAAATTTTAGCTTTTGAAAATGATAATGTCATGTTGACTCAAGATATTTATGACTTTTGGCGTCCTATCGGTTATGATTTCCCATTAGTAGACGGACCGCTTTCAAATGAAACTTATATCCAATCTTTTCAGAAAGTTTGGAAGGAAAATATTCGAAAAAATCATGCTTTACTTTCTGACTATGCAGCTCTTGTTTTCCATATTCCTTATACAAAAATGGGAAAAAAAGCTTTAAGTTCCATCTTAGAAGATGTTTCTGAAGAGGAAAAGAAACGTTTGCTTACACGTTATGAACAAAGCACAACTTATAGTAGAAAAACGGGCAATATGTATACTGGTTCACTGTATCTCGGACTGATATCCCTTTTAGAAAATGAGCAAAATCTACAAGCAAATGAACGGATTGGACTATTCAGTTATGGGTCGGGTTCAGTCGCAGAGTTTTTTAGTATGCGTTTGGTTGAAGGTTATCAACAACATTTGTTATCTGATTTGCATAAAAAACAATTTGACCAGCGGACAAAATTGTCGATTGAAGAGTATGAGTCGATGTTTTCTGATCAATTAAATATAGAAACTGATAATGAATTTAATGATCAAACGCCTTATAGTATCGTCAAAACGAACAATACAATTCGTTACTACTACGAATAAAAAAGGAAGCTTCTTTTAAAGGCAATGGCCTAGAAAGAAGCTTCCTTTTAACTTTAATTAAACATTTTAATCTTTCGGGATAAGCCGCACCGTTGCTTGGCGAGCTCGTTCATTAATCATAGGTGGTAAATAAGGACTACCTTCGTATTTTTGACGGTAACCTTCATCTACTTCATCATTCGTTTCTTTATCTGTAGGAAATTCAAAACGCACATCTTTTTCTACACCACCTACAGAAATATGCCCTTCTCCTGCTCTTTTGGCTGATTGATACCAGCGTGCAGAAGTGCCAGCATATCCGCGACAATATAGATCATCTCCAGCTTGAGCGATCCAAATCCAAGTAGGTTTGTGCATTGACCCGTCTACATTAGGAATCGATATATAGAGATTATCATCTTTAAAAATAGCTTCTAATTCTTCTTTTGTCCAAGCACTCATAAAAAAGCTCCTTTCAAATGAAAAATCAATTAGTCTTGATCTTGTTCAAATACTGGAAAACCGCTGGAATCGCCATAGTCTTTAATACGATCCATTTGTTTTAGTTTGTTTAGGTCTTCTGCAGAAATTTCAAAGTCTAAATCAGCATTACTGCGAATATGATCCGGATTTTCTGACTTAGGTAGAGGTAATAGGCCTAATTGTAAGCAATAGCGAATACTCAATTGCGCTGCGCTCGTATTGTATTTTTCGGCCATATCTTTAATTTCTTGGTTATTTAATATTTCTCCATGAGCTACTGGAGAGTAAGCTTCTACTAGAATATCGTTTTTTTGACAATATTCGATTAAATTAAAAGGAGTATTGCTTACGTGTGCAAGAACTTGGTTGACCATTGGTTTTACCGTACCATTTTCTAAAATGTTTTCTACATCTTCTTGATCAAAATTTGAAACCCCAATAGCACGTATCTTACCATCATTGTAGGCTTCTTCCATTGCACGCCAAGCTGCTAAGTTACCTTCAAAGTAATGTTCTCCCTTTTTAAAATCACTCCAAGGTTGTGGACTATGAATAATCATCATATCTATATAATCCACGCCCATTCTTTCTAGTGATTGATTAATGGCTTCTACAGCTTCATCATAGTTTTTAATTTCAGCTGCTAATTTTGTTGTGACAAAAATATCTTCACGCGCTACGCCTGAATTACGAATCCCTTCGCCTACACCATGTTCATTTTCATAAGCTTGGGCCGTATCGATATGACGATAACCAGCATTAATTGCATCTTTTACCGGTTCTACCACCTTGTCATCGTCTACTAACCAAGTACCAAAGCCAATTTTAGGAATTTTCACTCCATTAGATAAAGTATATTCTTCTGTTAAAACGCTCATTTTGTGTTTCTCCTTTCATAATGCATCATAATTTTATAGTTTTCATCTTATAGCTATTTTGAAAAAGAGTTTCTTGTCACCTCCTTTAAAGGAAAAATTACTCGAACTAACAATTAAAAACAGCCTTCCGACTGAAAAAATTTCCCATTATCATAATCTTCAATTTTTTGATCTAAACGTTTTAAAGTATTGCCCATTTCCAAATACTTTTTTTCTAAACTATCACGTTCTGCAACCAAAATATCTTTTCTTTCCTCAATTGTTTCATTTCCCAATTGATAAAGAGAAGTATATTTGCTAAGCGAGTCTACGGATAGCCCAGCATCACGCATACATTTAATGAATTCAATCCAATTTAAATCCGTTTGGCTATATGTCCGTACATTATTTTTACGTTCGATAGGAGGGATTAGTCCCACTCGCTCATAATATCTTAAGGTAACTGTTGTCACACCAATTTGTTCAGCAACTTCGGAAATCTTCATTCCTTTGCCCCCTGTTTTGTTTAACTAAAATCATCCTTTAACTTAGTCATGGCCTAGTACTGAACTTATTGTAGTCGCAGTTTTTTATGCTAGATATTTCTCACTTTCAATTTTATCAGTATCTAGGGTATATGTCAGTTTATTCGAATTTACATCGTATAGTTTTTAAACAACTCTTACTCTGTAAGTTCTACTCTGACCAGCCGATCATCTTCTTGATCCCCACTGCCACGACCATCTAAGTTATTAGTAATAAAGTACAAATCGTCATCTTCAATATAAGTATCACGAATTCGTCCAAAGTCTGAAACAAGCGTTTGTACTTCCTCATTTTCTAAATCAAATTCTAATACTGCGCTTCCTCGTAAAGCAGCAACATACAAATTTTCCTCATGATAGGTCACTCCAGAAGGCGCCCATGTCTCATCTTCACCTGAAGTAAATAATGGGGAAACCATGCCTTCTTGTTCTTCTTCTCCTTCGATTTGCGGCCAACCATAATTTTCTCCCGCCTCAATTAAATTGATCTCATCATTTGCATCATCACCATGTTCACTAGCGTACATTTGTCCATCGTCTGACCAGGTAATTCCTTGTGAATTACGATGACCATAGCTATAAACATAGGAATCGTCGAAGGGATTGTCTTCTGGGATTGTTCCATCGAGATTTAGACGTAAAATTTTCCCACCTAGCGAGTCAGTATCTTGAGCGATTTCAGGGTCCGCTGCGTCCCCGGTGGTAGCATAAAGTTGATCATCAGGACCTATTTTTAACCGACCTCCGTGATGATAAGGACCACTAGGAATTTCATCTAACAGTATCTCCTCTTCTTGCCACTGATCATCAGATAGTTGTAGGCGTACAATACGGTTAAATTGCTCCGCTTCATTTTCATAAGTATAGTAGGCATAGGCTTCGTTTGTTTGAGAAAAATCAGGACTTAGTACAAAACCAAGTAATCCTGCTTCAGAAGCTGTCGATACCTCTTCATCAAGATCCACTTGTTGTCGGTTAAGATCACCGTCTTCTAACTGCACAATGGTTCCTTCTCGTTCGGTCATGTAAAAGGTATCGTCCTCTTTTTCAATCGACCAAGGGATTTCTAAATTCTCCGCTAAAACTTCTGTACTCTCAGCTGTTTGTGAATTTTCTGTCATCTCGTTTTCTTGGCTTGTCTCATTTGTTGAACAACTAGCAAATAAAAAAGTGAGAGGTAAAAAGGCGGCCATGTTCTTTTTCATATTTGACTCACTCCTAAGAGTTATTGACTTTGTAACGTAGCCAAACAGTGCTTTCTTCCAACTGCCGAACTTCTATTAATGAAAAAGATATCGGTTGAATAGTTGAAAGAGGTTTTCTAGCCATAAATAACGTCTGCATATCTGGATCACCATCTGCGATCGGTGCTTTAACGATACTCACCTCATCTATCAGGCCATTTTGTAAATAAGCCCAATTTAAAGTACCGCCTCCACCAATCATTACACGTTGCAACCCAAACAATGTCATTAATTTATGCAACACAAGCGGTTGGTCTAAAGTGTCCTCTCCAGCGATAATATAAGAGATCTCCATTCGTCTTAAAAAATCTTTATAAGCATTGCTAGCTTGCTCCGTTAAAACTTCGATAACGTGTGAGTCACGGTTTCCATAGTGAACAAAATTTTGCTGCCAGCCTAATTTACCAGAAGGATCAATTGAAATATAATACATTGAAGCATCACCTTTTGCAATAAAGTCTCCTTCAGGAACTGGCGCCACCTCTTCGTTTAATTCAGGTTTACGATAATGTGTGGTATTATCATCTGTTGTAATTCGTCCGTTTAAGTATCCTTGAATGTTGAAAACTTGCTTGTCCGGATCAAGTGCTAATTCTTGATATTGTTGACTTGCTGAACGGAATTCCGGCAAGTCCATTGCGTTAATTTTTCCATCTAAAGAGGTGTGAGTGTGAATAATAACATAAGGTTTTTGCAAAATAATTCTCCTTTTTTAACATCTACTGCTGATGACTACCATAAGGCTAAGGGTTGCTTTTCGGTTGGCTTTTCAAATACATTGTCTAATTGTTCTAATTCTGGAGTTGTGAATTGAATTTGAGCTGCCTTAATATTATCTAATACATGCGCGTCGTTACTAGACTTAGGAATGGCAATGGTATTTCCATCACGAATACTCCAAGCTAGTAAGATTTGTTGTAACCTTACTTGATGGGTTTCTGCAAGCTCTTCTAAGACTTGACTTTGCCCTTCATTAAATTGTTGCAAACTGTTTTTGATAATAGGCGAGTAAGCAATCATCGGTAACTGCTGCTCTCTCATATAGGGAAGCAAGCCATATTCACTTCCACGATCGATCAAATTATATTTAATTTGATTTGTCACACAGTTTTTCCCATTAGGCAATGAAAGCAAGTCTTCCATATCTGGTGTATCAAAATTAGAAACGCCCCAGGCTTTAATTTTTCCCGCCTTTTTCATTTTTTCCATTACTTCTACTGTTTCTTCTAACGGAACAGGACTTTTCCAATGAAGCAAGTACAGATCTAAATAATCAACTTGTAATCTTTTAAGGGACTTTTCAAGACTTTTAGGCAATTGTTTTTTTGAAGCATTCCCGGGAGATACTTTTGAAACCAAATAAAAAGAGTCACGAGCATAATCTTTAATCGCTTGACCTACAATTTTTTCAGAAGCACCGCTTCCATACATTTCTGCCGTATCAATGACTTGCGCGCCTGCTTGTAAGCCTTGTTGTAAAGCTTCAATTTCTTGTTCTTCTTCTGAAGGTGAGTTCCCTATATTCCAAGTTCCTAAACCGATGGGAAAAACTGAGGTTCCAGCGATTTTTATGTTTTTAGTCATACATCAAGCCTCCTACTTTTGATCCTCTTCAATGCGAACAGTAACTCCTTTTCTTCCTAAAACCTCCTGCAAATTTTCCGGATGATCGAGTGTCCCTAAACGAGTATATGAATAAGAAGTAGAAAAGTTTTTGTAAAATAAAACTAAGGTATCTGACCCAAAAAACATCAAGTCTCCTTTTTTAATGTTTCCTACTCGCTCACTTTTTACTGGAAACCTCTCGGAAAAGCTATAAAACTTTTCGCTACCATTTAATTCACTCATGTCTATCGTTAAAGGTAACTGTTCCTTAAATCTATCAGTTAAAACACTATCTAGTAAGGTTGCCGAAAAAGTTGTATTATTTACCGTTAATAAGATTTTGTTCATGGATAAATCCTCCTATGTTTTTAACCACCATTTATTCTTCATCAAGCTGGAAATGTACTGTTGCACTATCACTACCCACTGTTTCTGCTAAATCTTCAGGATCGTCTAAGGTTCCTAGCCTTGTGTATGAATAACTAGTAGAAAAACTATCATAAAAAAGAACTACTGTATTTGGACCATATAACATTAAATCCCCCGTTTGAATGGAATCAACAGATTGCTCATTAGTTGGTAATGAATCTTCTAATTGATATTCTTTTTCATTACTATTAAAGTCATCCATCGTAATATCTAATGGCAACAATTCTTTGAACGCTTCTGTCGTTTCATTATCATAAAGCGTTGCTTGAAATTCTTCATCATTGATAGTGACAGTCATTTTATCTCCCGATGCTTCGTCTTCTGTTGTTTCACTTGTAGCTGCTTGATTATTTCCACTACTTTGGTTATTGGACGAAGAGTTATTGGAATCATTGGAAGCACAAGCGCCTAGGAAAAACAAGGGGAATAAGAACAACCATAAAAATTTTTTCATAGGATAAATTCCTTTCCAAAAATTTAACAAACATCTTCTCATATGCATCTTTTTATAATTTCATCCTACAGCTTCACCTGAACTTTAAGTCAAGTATAAAAAAAGAAATCCTTAGTTATTGGATTGATTCTTGATAAACAACTACAACACTAATTATAGTTGTTGATTTGTTGGTCGGATGATCACTTCATTGAGTCCTACATCTTCTTCTTCGTTAATAGCAAACGCAATTAAACGCGCCACCGCGTCTGGGGAGATGGCATTTTCACTTAATTGGTCAAATTGAGCTCTAATTTCTGGATCAGCAATAGAATGGGTAAATTCAGTATCGATAGAGCCAGGAGAAACACTTATTACACGAACATTTTTCCCAATTTCTGCTTCTTCTTGTCGCAAGCCTTCTGTTAGTGCCTTAACAGCATATTTCGTTGCACTGTAAACGGCACCGCCAGGCATTACACTATGCGCACCAATAGAAGAAATATTTATAATATGACCCGTTTCTTGTTCATGCATAATGGGTAAAACTGCGCCAATGCCATAAAGCATTCCTTTTAGATTCGTATCGATTCCTTTATCCCATTCTTTATAATTATTTTCGTACAAATAAGACTGTGGCATAACCCCTGCGCAATTGATCATTACATCCACACGATTAAAATATTCTATTGCCTTATCTACTAAATTTTGCACATCTTCACGCTTTGTAACATCTACTACGGTGGTCACGACTTCTCCATGATTTTCTTCAATCTCTTGCGCAACAGCTTGTAAACGATCTTCTCGAATATCTCCTAGAATCACTTTTGCACCTTGGTTTGCCAGATATATAGCGTTTGCTTTTCCCATGCCACTTGAAGCCCCTGTGATCACGATAACCTTATTTTTTATATTATCCATTTACACCACACTCCTTGAAAATAGTCTAATTTTTAGTACTCTCCATCATAAATTAGCTTTTTTGAAATATCAAATACCTATGTTAAATGCTTGCTATACATAAAGGACATACTAGAATGGCAAAAAAATATTATTACAAAAAAATGATCTTCTTCTTTTATTTTCAATTGATTGTTAATACTTCTTTAACTACTTCATAAATAATATGTAACACTACTTCCAATTGCTCTTTTTCAATAGTTAGTGGGGGTAATAATTTTAATACCGTGTCTTGGCTTCCTACGCTTTCAATAATTAAGTTTCGTTCAAAGCATTCTTGTCGTACGCGTTCAGCTAACGTTGGATCAATAAAAGAAAAATCAATCCTCCAAATTATCCTTTACCACGCGACAAGCGTAAAAAATACTCACAAACCAAAATGTGAGTATTTTTTGTCTATTATTTATGAAAACGATAGCGATACATATCCATTAACCATTCCACTGTTTCAGGAGCACGATGATCAAAAAATAGGCTTTTACCGATGTCCAGCGTTTCAAGTTCACGCATTTCATCTTCTGTAAGGCTAAAGTCCCAGATGTTTATATTTTCCTGCATCCGCTCAGCATGAACAGACTTAGGTATAATCACAATATCTTTTTGTGTTAAAAACCGCAGCCCTATTTGTGCAGCCGTTTTCCCCTATTTTTCTCCAATACTTAACAAAACGGGATGGTGGAAGAAATTGTTTTTCCCTTCGGCTAAAGGTCCCCAAGATTCCATCTGTACCCCATATTGCTTCATAATTTTTCGCGCTTCTGGTTGTTGATAAAAAACATGGCTTTCCACCTGATTAACCATAGGTACTGTATCAGCAAAAGTAGACAAATCAATCAAACGATCTGGGAAAAAGTTGGAAACACCAATAGCACGTATTTTCCCTTCACGATAAAATTCTTCTAAAGCGCGATAACCGCCATAATAATCTCCATAAGCTTGGTGCATAATTACTAAATCAATGTAATCAACTTGCAATTTTTCCAATGATTCATATAAAGATGCTTTCGTTTGTTCATAACCAGAATTGGTAAAGTCTACTTTTGTCGTAAGAAAGATGTCTTCTCGCTTAACATCACTTTCAATCATTGCTTCACCAACGGCACGTTCATTTTGATAAGCTTGTGCAGTATCAAGTAAACGATAGCCTGTTTCTAACGCTTTTAAGACAACTTGCTTACATTCGCGGTTACTAATTTGATAAACCCCGAAGCCTTCTATTGGCATTTTTACACCATTATTTAAAGTAACTGTTGGTATATTCGTCATAATCGTCCTCCTGTTTTTTTGATTATTTTATAAATTATCATAATTTTAGCTTAATACTTAACCCGAACGTTAAGTCAATTAAGTAATAACAAAAAATTAAAAATCTTTTTATAAAATGTAAAAATGACTGAGCTGACATTCTACTCAGTCATTTTATATATTATTTTTATTTATCTCGTTAACGTCGAATGGATCAAACTCGCTTCATATACTGGATCTGCGACATTTAAAATGCCACTACCTACAATAACAATATCAGGTTGAAGTGCAATATAATCTTCTACTGTTTTACTATTAATGCCACCTGCTACTGCAATCTGTGCTTTTTTAACATATTTTTTCATCTCAATCAGATCTTCAATCGGTGTTCTACCTGCCTGTTGCTGATCTGCTCCAGTATGAACCGCAATAACATCCACGCCTAATTCTTCTAGTACTGGAATACGTGTAGCAAAGTCTTTTATACAGATCATATCTACCATAACTTTGCGTCCTTGTTTTTTAGCTTGTTCTACACATCCGTTGATCGTTAAATCATCTGTAATTCCTAAAACAGTAACGTAATCAGCTCCTACATCATAGGCCAGTTGTGCTTCATAAGCTCCAGCGTCCATAATTTTAGCATCACATAAAATTTCTAATTCAGGAAATTTTCGCTTCATCTGCTCAACCGCTTTACGTCCTGCGTCAATTAAAAATGGTGTTCCTATTTCCACAATATCAATATACTGCTTTAGCTTATCTACTTGTGTTAATGCTTGTTCTAGACTTAATTCGTCAATGGCTAGTTGTAATTTCATATAGCTCCTCCTCTTGTCTCATTCTAAATTTGCATGTTTTATAAAAGCTTTATCTGTATCAATTTTATTTTCTTTAGCTAATTCAACAATAAGGGTATCTCCTAAAACAAGTACAGCTTCTTCAAAAGTACTTCCGCCAGGTAAAATTCCTTTTTTATTTTCTTGGCTTGCTGGTAATTTATCTGTGTAAGCAGGAATTCGAACGACTTTGTCCGATAAATTAGCTAAAGTTGATTGTTCAAAAACGGTTAGTGTAGTAACCATACCATCGAAATCTTTCGCTTTTGAGGCATTAGAAATCAATGAATTTGTTTCTCCTGAAGCACTTGCTAAAAGTAATAAGTCTCCTGAAAGAAAAGCTGGTGTTGTCACATCTCCTACTACATATACTTCAAACCCAATATGCATAAGACGCATTGCAAAACCTTTTAACATTAATAATGATCTGCCTGCGCCTGCAACAAAAATACGATTACTTTTACGAATAACTGTAGTGAGTTCTTCTATTTGGCTTTTATTCATACGTTTTAGTGTATCAGCAAGTTCTATTGCTGCTTGATAAGCAGTATCTACCGAATTCATTTTATTTGACCTCCTTTTCTTCATTTTTATAACTAGCAATAAAAGCATCAATATTTCCAGTGATTTTTAATTCACCGAGCCCTTCTGGCACAAGAATAGTTTCTCCCTTTTTTACCTTTGTGCCACTAATTTCCCCCTTACCTTCAACAATAGTAATAAAAGCAAAACGGTCAATTTCATAATATCCTTGTTCTTGCACTTTTGTCCTACTTAATGTATAAAGTCCCTGTTCGTCCCAGTAATCGGTAATTTCACAACCATCTTTTAAATAAGAATCATACCAAACAAATCCTTGTGATGTAACGGGTACAAGCACATTATCAACCACTTTATCAATGTGTAGCTCACGTTTTTGATCTGTTGTTGGTTCTACACGGTCATAATCAAATAGCCGATAAGTTAAATCTGCATTTCTTGAAATATTATAAGTTAAAACATCGCGTCCGATAGCGTGTAAAGTACCAGCAGGAATATCAATAAAATGATCTTTTTTGGCTGGTAAGTATTTCAGCAAATCTCCCCATTTTTTGTTATGAGCTAAATAAGCAAATTCTTCTTTTGTTTTTGCGTGATGACCAAATTCGATCTTCCCATCTTCTGGTGTATCCAAAATAACCCATGCTTCTGGTTTTCCGCGGGAATTGTCATATTGTAAGGCATACGTATCATCTGGATGTAATTGCACCGATAAATCTGCTAAAGGATCTAAAAGATTAACTCGAATAGGTAACTGTTCAGTATCACAGTTAAACCAATCAGGATAATCCTTATAAAGTGCCGATAACGTCATGTCCGTTCCTTCAACCGGACAATCCGCTCCATTAGGCAAAGCAACAACATTGTAAACCTCTCCCACTGGAAACACATCTGTTTCGTAATTAAATGTTTCCAATATACGTCTGCCGCCCCAAATTCTTGCTTCAAAAAAGGGAAGCACTTTTAAAATTTGTTTTTCCATAGAAAACAAATCCTTTCTGTTTGATTTCGTTTCTATTTCAAATTATAAACAGTTGAATTTGTTTTTACAAGTATTTCCAAGAAAAAAATTGCTTTTCACCTGAATAAACCAAAAACAAATATGTTATACTGGAATAAAAGTGAGGGATGTAACGATGAAACTAACAAGTGATGAAAGGAAAAATCGTATTTTACATGAAGTCATTACAAAAAATAAAGTAGGTATAAACGCTTTAGCTGATGAATTTGGTGTTACTACTGAAACGATTCGTAAAGATGTTCATTTTTTACATAAAAAAAATATTATTTCTAAAAAGCATGGCTATGTCACTTTAGCGAATACGTTTTTCGAAAATGAATTTACTACAAAAGAAAACCAACAACTGACAGAAAAAATTCATTTAGCCGAGGCCGCATTGAAATTTATTCCTGAAAATTCAGCTGTCTTTCTAGATACAAGTACCACTGTCTTACAATTAGCCAAATTGCTTATCATGAGAAGCGATCTAACAATTATTACCAATTCTTTGCGTATTGCGCAAGTTTTGTCTAATTCTGAAAACCAAGTTCTCCTTACCGGCGGTTCTTACCGAAAAAAAAGTAATTCTTATGTGGGAAATTGGGCATTAAATGCCATCAGTTCATTAAATGTAGACGTCGCCTTTATTGGGTGTGACGGTTTTTCAGAAACTGGTCCTACGATTCGTTCCTATCAAGAATTGGAAATCAAAAAAGCAATTGCAGATCATAGTAAAAAGAATATTATCTTATGTGATAGTTCAAAAGTATTACAAGAAGGGCTATATACTTTCATTCCTTATGAAGAAATAGATATGATCGTTACAGATAGGAAATTAGGAGAAAACGAAAGAGAGAAATTTCCGGAAGACATTTTTTTCTTTTCGAGTTGAGTGAATTTTAGTGTAGTAAATTGTTCTTTTAGCTTATAACAAATCAAAAAAAGGGCCGGAAGATAAAATTTGTTTATATTTATCTTTCGGTCCTTTTTTTGTTATTCTAATGTAGCAACAACGGATTGACATTTTTCTGCCATATCATGAGCTAACTTTGCTGAAAGACCGACGTAGTTTTCGGGTTTTAGCATTTCTAATAATTCTTCTTCTGTAAAAGACTGGCGAACGGTTTGATTGGCTAACAAAACTTCCCGATAGCTTTTCTCTGACGTTTCTGCTTCAATAGCTAATTCATAAATTAATTCATGTGCTTGGTCTTTTCCGATTCGATTAGCAAAGTACATCATAATATATTCGCTATTATCTATTCCTTGGTTAATATTGGCATTTTGCAACATTTGCTTTCTATTAACCGTCAAAGTACGAGTTAATTCTTCCGCACGCATTAATATTTCTGTCATTAACTCTAATGATTCTGTTATCAGCCCATCAAATAACATATTACTCGTACTATCTGCTTCAAAAGGCCGCGCAGCAGAAGCGTAACCTGCTGAAGTTAAACTGTATAACTTTTGTGCGTTCGCGATAATCCCTTTAGATAACTTAGGATTAATTTTGTGTGGCATTGTACTGCTTCCAACAGTCCCTTTACTAAAACCTTCAGAAACTTCCGCAAATTCTTCAATAGAAGTTTGAAATACTTCTTCTGCAATTTTGTGGAGATTATTTGCCAACAAAGCTAAACAATTAATATATTCAATTTTTTGAGAACTAATATTTCTTGAAGGAATTTCCATTGCAGGCATACCTAGAAGTTCTGCTACTTTATTTTGTACCTGTATACCAACTTCTCCAGTGGAATTAAATGCACCTACAGCTCCGCCCATCATGGTAGTGAAAATTCTTTTTTCTACCTCTTGCATACGTTCTAAAGACATCAATAATTCAGAAATCCAAGTCGCGACTTTATAACCGTAAGTAATCGGAATGGCATGTTTTCCATGGGTTCTTCCTGGCACTACAGTATCTGCTTCTTTTTCAGCTAAGTCTGCTAAGTTTGCTAAAATATCTTTGACAAAAGATAAAAACCTTTCGTGTACCTTTTTAGCGGTCAAGTTTTGCGCCGTTTGTTGGATATTTTGCGTTGTTGCGCCGAAATGGATATATTTCCCTGTTTCTTTACCACATGCTAGTACAAAAACTTTTAAAAAGGGCACAAATCCATGTCCTACCTTTTGATAAATTTCATCCATTTTTTCGAAATCTAAGTTTTCTACTTTAGCTCGTTTAACAATTTTTTTTGCTTCTTCTTCAGGGATAACTGCTAATTCGCCCTGTGCTTGTGCTAAAGCTGCTTCTATATCTAACCAAGATTGGTATTTCGCACGACTATTTAGCAGTTTCCTAATTCCTCTATCATCAAGTGTTTTACTTTTTGAATCATACAATGCACTCATCTTTTCACCTATTCTTTTTTCATTTCATCGTCGACAGCATTTCTAACGAATTCTACATAAGGACCAAATACAATATGAATATGATTTTTTTGTGGAAAAAAGACTCCGGATGCGCCAGATCCTTTTACCGCTTCTACATCCACTTGATCTTGATCTTTTAAGTCAATTCTTAAGCGAGAGACACAATTATCGATATTTTTAATATTTTCTTTCCCACCTAGACCAGCAAGAACAACACCAGCCACTTCATCATACTTTTTCTCTGCTAATAATGTATTACTTTTTAACCCTTTTTCACGACCTAATGTTTCTAAATTAAATTTCCTAATCGCATATTTAAAAACAAAATAAAAGACCACGAAGTTAACTAATCCAAGTAGAACTAAATTTAACCAATTGGTGTTTTCATACATTAAACCAAAGATACCAAAATCAAAAATGGAGCCTCGAATGTAGCCGATACCTACATTTAAAAAGTTAAGTGGAATCGTCATTACACCACATAATACAGCGTAAACAATAAATAGCTGTGGTGCAATAAATAAGAAAGAAAACTCTAAAGGTTCTGTAATATTACCTAGAAATGCGGTTAACACGACCGTTAATATGGCACCTTTGGCAAGTTTTTTATTGTCTTTAAATGCCGTATGATACATGGCCAAACCAATCGCTGGTACGCGAAACAAAGTAGTTAACATTTGCCCACTAGCTAGATATTTGAACAAGTCGGGCGCCATCCTCCAAGCAGGGTTGTCAGGACCTAAATCAAATAATACTTTATTTGTCGCATTCAAAATTCCGATATATTGTTGACCATCAATCATATATACGCCACCAGCTTCGGTAAAACGTACGATAGAAGCTAAAACATGATGAAGACCAAATGGAATCAAAGCTCTATGAGCAAACCAATAAGCACCTACACCAAATACATCATTTAGAAATACTGGAGAGATAAACAGTAAGAACCTAGTAAACAACCCCCATATAATTGGAACAATTAGCCCAATCGGAATCATAAAGAAGAACGTAGCCATTGGAGGGAACTTCTTGCCTCCAAAAAAGGCAAAAGCTAAAGGAAGCTCTGTTTTATAGAATTTATCCGTACAATAAGCGGCAACTAAACCAGCAATAATACCTCCAGCTGCATCCAACTTAAGCGTTTGGATTCCTAATACAATACCTTGTCCTGCTTCAGCCATTGATTGTTCATCTACTAAGGCTCCTGTTAACGTTAAGTATACATTGACCACAATCAGTAAAGTAACATAACCTAAAACAGAGGAAAACACAGCAATCCCTTTGTCAACTTTTGACATCCCATAGGCGACCCCCATCGCAAACAGTAAAGGGATGTTATCAAATATTACGCCCGTGATAGACTGTAAACTATTTAAAATAGCTTGAACTGTTGAATTCCCTAACCACGAAACATTTTCGATCATATAGCTTTGGGTTAAAGCACCCGTTAACCCCATTACCATACCAATAGGTGCCATTACACCAATAGGTAACAATAAAGAACGGCCAAATTTTTGTATTCCGTCTTTCATTTTCTCCTTCACTTCCATTTCCTTCTAATTTATGATAACTTCAGTTTAGTTAGAAATCGCTTTCGCTACAAGGTTCGTTTTTGTCTTTCCTGCGTTTCAATAAGGAACCATTAGCTACTTGCAAAAAATGCTATACTAAACTCAGGAGTTGATTTTATGACAGTTAGTTCTTTTGCATTATATTTAGGAAATCGAATTCAAGAAGCCCAACAAATAACCCTTAATCAATTGTCCATTAAAACAGGGCGCTCTGTTGCTACTATTTGTCGAACAGTTCACTCCTTAAACGAATGTCTTCAACCGTCTTTACAATTTGTAGTAACCGAATCAAAAATAATAAACCAAATGAGTTATGATGCGTTTGTTTCTTTTATTCAAGGTTTGTCCATTAATGATTTTTCTCCCGCTTGGAAAGAACGTCTCGAACTATTATACATTATTACTATGATCGATAATAAAGCCAATTTAACAAAGCTTTACCAAACTCTTGAAATTAGTCAATCAACAAAGAAAAAGGACCGTGCGACTTTTTCAAAAGAACTTGAAAAAGGTCAATTATCTCTTCTTTCTTTAAGAGGAAAAGGAGTCACTATCGTTGGTGACGAGCTTACTTTACGCATAAAAACTGCACAAATTCTAAGCCAGGTTATTGAACTTAACGAAGAGAATCAGATTATTTCTCGGCAAGCAAACAATCCAGTTCAGCAACTTATATATCAATATGCAAAAAATCTCTTAAAAAAAGACAGCAATAAACAGCGTTTAAATAACTTATTACGTGAGTATCAATTATCTTTTAATTATACTTCAATGAAATTTCTGTATGTCTATTATTTCATCAGCCTACATAGAACCGAAAATAATTATTTTATTACAAAAAAACATGCGTCTCCAGTAAAAATTCAAACTTTTTCTTTATTTAACCAAGCTGAAGAAAACTTTTCCTTTAGTAATGTCTTAGCAAGTCTAGATAACAATGGAGAAAACTTTTATCCAAAAGATGAACTTGTCATTAGTATACGTAAACAATTTGTACAATATGTTGAAGAGCGTATTATTACTACCTTTTATTCTCGGGAAGAACTAGATCAAGAGATTGAACAGTATTTGTACAAATGTCTTGTACGCAATTTTTTAGATTATGACTTTTATGACAATAAATTGGACGACGTAAAAAAAGAATTTTCTTTTTTATACCAGCTAGTGGACTATTGTTACCAAGAGTATCTGCCAAGGGGTATCAAACTAGACCAATATCAGCTCAGTACGTTAACCTTACTTTTTAGAAATCATGTATTAAAAAACAAAATTGCTGGTAGAAATCTAAAAAAAGTTGTCGTTATTACAAATTCGGCCAAAGAAAAGGGAAATTTCTTTTCTCAACAATTGGTTTATTTTTTTGACACCAAAGTAATAGCTATTTTGAATATTAATGAAATCTACCAATTGAAAAATTTAAAGTACGATAATTTAATTACTTTTTCCAACCGGATCTCTACTATTTTAGACGAAAATGGTTTCTCAAACATTAAGGTAAATTATTACTTTCATTCAGAAGACATTGAATACTTAGCAAAACTAAACTTTTCTTATAACTTTCAAAGAAAAATAATTACTGAACAGTTCGTAAACGAAATCAAAGAAATTTCAGCTGAGAACCTAACTAGCTATTTAAAAGAGCATTATGCTAATTTTTTTGTTTAATCAATCAAACTTTAGCGATGGGAAAAATATAAATATTAAAACAAAGCAAGCTACACTTAATAAGCGCTAGGCTTGCTTTGCTATTAATAAGATAGTGTTCAATTACTTTGCTAATTCAATCACAGTTAATCTTAACTTACCAAACAGGTATACTTGAACCATCCGTTGTATCTGCAATCACTTCTTTAACTTCTTCGGTTTGGTAATAATCTACGATCGTCTGATATACTTGATTGTCTGTTTCATCTTCCCGTGCTGCGATTACGTTATAATAAGGTTGAGAAGATTCTGCGACAGGTTCCAAGAAAATAGCTTCTTCTGTTGGCGTAAAACCCGCATCTACTGCAACATTATTGTTGACACAAGCGATATCTACATCTCCTAATGAACGAATGGTCTGATTTGCATCCAGCTCTTCAAACTGTAAATTTTTAGGGTTAGCCGTAATATCGTTTACCGTCGGCATATTCCCTTTTTCTTCATCCACTTCAATTAAGTCTGCTTCTTGTAACAATAATAACGCTCGGCTCTCATTGGAAACATCGTTAGGAATCGCTACAGTCGCCCCATCTTCTAAATCTTCTACATCATCCATTTTATCAGAAAAAATACCTAATGGGTTCAACGTTGTATAAGCGATAGTTGTATTATTAAAACCTCCTTCTTCATTTACTTCATCCATAAAAATTTCCGTTAAAGAAGAGTGTAGGTCAATTGAACCGTCTTCTAAAGCTGTAATCGGACCACGATAATCTGTAAAGGTAACAATTTCTAAATCAATATTTTCATTTTCTTTGAGTTCATCCTGTACGTATTCCCAGGGTTCATTATTTTCACCTACAACACCTAACCTAACTGTTTGTGACTCTTCAGAATCACTTCCTGATCCGCAAGCACCTAATAAAGTTACTGCTCCAATTGTTAAAAAACTTGTGACTACCTTTTTCCATCCCTTTTTCATTCCATCTCCTCCTTTTTTTAGATAAAAAAAGTCCTTTTACCAGCAATGAAATACTGATAAAAGGACGAATAATCGTGGTACCACCTTTTTTTAGAAGTTTCCTTCTCTTATGCCGACAAACCTGCTACTATCGGTGTCCTTTGTTAACAGGTGGACTTAACCCGAAACTGCTTACTTATCAACAGTTCTTCTCAGAGACCATTTTCAACTCTTCCAACAAATCTTTTTCACCAACCAAGATCTCTCTAAATGTTTTTCAAATCTACTTTTCTCTTCGCAGAATTTTTATATTTTTCTGAAAATTACAGGAGATAAGTGGAATTGTCAATAGAACATGAAAAAAATGAACAAATTCATGCTATACTAACTTTATTATAGGAGGAGGTTATTACTATGCCCATTTATACGAATTCTTTAGTTTCTAACGCGCCATTTTTATTTATTTCCGGACAAACCCCTGAAGAAAATAATAATATTCCAGATAGTATTCAAGATCAAACACATATTGTACTACAGAAGATTAATTCACTTATTGCAGAACATAATCTTGACTTAACGAATCTAGTAAAAGTGAATGTTTACATTACTGATGCTTCCTACCTACCTGATGTACGGTCTGTAGTGACTGAAATCTTTGGTGAAATAAAACCAGCAGTGACATTGGTCGTTGTAGCTGGACTAATTAATGAGCAATTTAAAATAGAAATCGACGCAACGGCAAGTTTTGCTAAAGTCGAATAATTTTTATTTTAAAGAAAGAAACGACTTAGCTCCCTTCATTTTAGGAACAAAGTCGTTTTTCTATTTGTCTTCTATAATTACATTTTTATTTGATAAACACTCCACAATGATTCATTATTTCTTTTGTTTCCAACAAGCTTGCTTCTGCAATCCCTATATTGTTTTCTTTCATAAAAGATTGTACAGCTTGAAACCCTACAGCATAACCAGCAAAGGGTGATAACCCTACAGGTTTATAGCCTTGTTTTACTGAAATTTTATCACCAAACATATAGCTACTAACTTCCGCAAATCCTTTAACATCTAATGCATCTTTTATTACCTCAATAGAATAGTCTAAATCTTCTTTATCAAAGGAGGTGACCCAAGGCCCTAAAAACTCTGCTCCATAAAGCTCTTTAGCAAATGACTCTGCTAATCCTTCTATAATTATATAGTCACCAACGGTTACATCGCCATGATTCCAGTCAAAATAAGAAAAGCGAATATTATGGTTAAACTCATGGGCAATGACAGCAGGAATTTTAGGGATATTATAGGAATTGGGATAAATAGACACCTGTATAAACCCCGGAATGCCACCAAATCCACAATAGTTTTTTTGTAATTCAAGTTTCTTTGGATCGGCTATATACATTCCAAGTCTTAATTTATCAGCATTTATACTTAAATTATTTTCTTTCATAAAATAAATACAATCCTCCAATGTATTATTGGCTGTTTCAAGCACTTGTATTTCTTTTAGCTTCTCTAAGGCTTTCTTCCCTGTGCCAGTTTCCGATACATCAAGATAACCCAACATATTAGTCGCCATGATTACATCATATCCATTCAGTTCTTTCGCCTCTAAAGGAACATTAATTGTTCCCCACATTTTTTCAAATGGTTTCATCATGGAATATCGAAAGTAATTCTGTCTATCTCTATCACTATTCATAGAAAACAACTGTTCATATTGTTTAATCGTATCTTCTACTAAAAATTTCATCGCTACCGCCCTCTTTTATTTTGATTATAAATAAGAATTTCTTATCTAAAACTGTAAGGTATTACGCAGCGTTAAACTCAATAGTCAAATAAAAAAAGAGATTTCACAAAGCGTTTTTTCAAAACGTTCGTAAAATCTCTTAGCAGTATTTAAAACTGACAATTATTAATCCTTTCATTCTTCTGTAAAAGACTCATCCACTAATGGTTTTCCATCTTTATCAACCATAACAGTCAGTCCCATACCATATCCTTCTTGATAGACTAAATACAAAACGCCTGTTTCATTATCACGTATAATTTTTTCCGCCGTTAATTTTCCTTGCTTATAAACTTCTTCAAATCGTTTTTCTGACATATCGTTGCCTCCTTTCTTCTTACATCACTAATGATCCTTAGCAAATGTCTCGTTATGGACTAATCTTCTTATCCTTATTCTAACATTTTTATACATAAATAAGGAGAATTTCACAAAAAGCAGCGATCTTTCTTAAATGAAAAAAGTCTACACTTTCCTTCTTTTTCATTGGAACGAACAACATTTCTAACCTTAAAAACACAATAAATCAATTTTTAAACAAAAAATAAGGACAACCTATCTTTGGCTGCCCTCATTGAAGCTTTTATACTGCATGTTCGGTTCGTTCAATAATATCATCTTGTGTTGCTTTTGATAACACATTGAAGAATGCAGAATAACCTGCTACCCGCACAATTAAATCGCGGTGTTTTTCTGGATGTTTTTGCGCGTCAACCAATGTTTTTCTAGATACAACATTATATTGAATATGGTAGCCATTTAATTTATTAAAAAACGTTCGTATCAACATAATTAATTTTTGCTTGTCTTCTTCTTTAACCAATGTTTGTGGATTTACTTTTTGGTTTAATAAAACACCGCCCACAATATCTTCTGTCGGTAGTTTAGATACACTTTTTAGCACAGCGGTGGGGCCGTTTTGATCCATATTATGTGAAGGCGAGCACCCTTCTGCTAAAGGCGTCCAAGCCTTACGCCCATCAGGTGTAGCCATTGTCCCGCGTCCTTGACCCACATTTGCTGAAATCGACGAAGTCCCCGAATAACGAATTCCTCCAATAGGACCACGTCCATAACGTGTATTCGGATATTTTTTGATCTCATCAATATAGCTATCATAAGCTTTAGACGCTAATTGATCAGTATAATCATTATCATTTCCATACTTAGGCACTTCGCGAAGAATCATTTGTTGGATTTCTTGACTTCGTTTGCTTTCCCAGTTTGTCATCAAAGCTTGCCAAAGTTCATCTTGAGACACTTTTCCTTCTTCAAAAACGAGCTTTTTAATGGCCGCTAATGCGTCTGCTAAATTAGCAATACCTACTTGTAGCCCTGAGATAAAGTCATAAACAGCTCCACCTGCTTTAATCGTCTTACCCCTACCAATACAATCCTCTGTCAAAGTAGAACATAAAATGTCGGGGACTTCTCTTTCAATACCTAAATCGATCGCATTTTCGACGATAACACTCATCCGTGTTAATTCGCGCACAGTTTTATCCCAAGAATCTTCTAATTCGGGAAAAGTTTTCATATTTTTGAAATAGCCATGCCCTTTGGTAAAACGTCGGTTTGATACGGGATCGATTCCATCGTTCATGGCGATCATTAAAATCTTAGGAAAGTTCATATAACTCATCCCCGTGCAACGATAGCCCCACTTCCCTGGAACAGCCGTTTCTACACAACCAATAGCACTATAATCGTAAGCATCTTCTTCTGCTACGCCATATTTAATAAATGACGGAATGATCACCTCATCGCTATTAAAAGCAGGCATACCAAAACCTAGCTTCATCACTTCAATTGCTTCATTCATAAAGTCTTTATTCAAGGCTGCATGATAACGTACAGTCAAATTAGGTTGTGTTAATTTGGTTTGAGCTACACTACGTAAAACTAAAAATGATAGTTTATTAACCGCGTCTTTTTTATCCCTTGTTTGGCCGCCAACTGTAACATTCTGATACAAAGGACTTCCGGCGCTACTATAAGTATGTGATTGACTACGTACTTTATTAATCGTTAAGGTTTTTATCCATAAATTAGTCAATAGCTCAACCGCTTTATCTTCAGTCATAGTACCTTTATCTAAATCCGCTTTCAAATAAGGGTACATGTACTGATCGAAACGTCCGTAAGACAAAGAATGACCATTGGATTCAATTTGTAAAATCAACTGGATAAACCAAGTAGCTTGTATGGCTTCGGTAAAAGTTTCAGCTGGCTCATAAGGTACTTTGTTACAGATGCGGCTTATTTCAAGTAATTCTGCGCCCCGTTTTGTATCAGCTGTTTCTGCCATTGCTTCTGCCAATTTCGCATAACGCCTTGCGAAATTTTTCACAGCATCAATGACAATTAAAATCGCGTCATAAAAATGATATTTGTCGATACTTTCTGGTTCAGTTAAGTCTAATGCCGCTTTAGCCTTTAATGTTCGTATTTCATAGCCTTTCAAGCCAACTTCAAGTAATTGCTGGTAATCAACCGCTAAGTGAGCATCTCCAGAATTCATTTTTCCTTCCATACCAAAAAATCCAGTTTCCATAAATACACCAACTTCATCAGGTAGCAATGCACCTGCTCTGGCACGTAAATTATTATTTTCCCAAAAAGGCGCGATAGAACGGATTTGTTCTTTGGTTTTTTCTGTAATATAGAATACGTCACCATCTCTTTTTTCAAATGTATCTAATTCATTCACAACAAAATCTAATGTGTATTCCGGAAAAATCGGTGCATCTCTGTTTGAACCTGCTTGATTACCGACGATTAACGTTTGATCTTCAATATAAATAGACATTTTATCTAAAATATTTTGCAGCATCAAAGCACGTTTTAAAACATTTGGCTGGTTCTGATTCTTCTTATAAGCTTCAGTTGCTAACAAAGCTCTTTCTGCACAAATATAAGGCTTCTTTTCTAACACAGATTCGCGATATTCATTCATACGATTTGACAATAATCCAAAATGCTGCGACTCACCAGTTACTTTTTCTGTTGTTTGAATCACCATATTGATTCTCCTTTTTTCATTTGAAACCATTTAACTTTCTTTCGTAATAAATATAGCATATTTCTTCACAAAACTCAAAAATAACCTTAAAAAAAAGAGCTGAACACAGCCCTTTGAATTAACTAGACAGTAATAACTTGGATTGCTTGCTTTTCTAAAAATCTTATTATTTCTTTTTCTATACGATTATCTGTATATACCATCGAAATTTTATCAAATGCAAATTCCGAGACAACGCCTACTTGCAAAAACTTACTTGAATCAGTTAAGACAATCGTGTGGTTAGCAGAATTCATCAAAGTATTGGCTGTATCAGAACGGGTTACATCGCTGCCAGTGAACCCTCTTTTTTCATCAAAGCCATCAATTCCCACAAATAACTTATCAACGTGAAATTCACTGATTACTTTTTTTACCAGTGGTCCTACATTCACTTGCGAATCTTTTTGATATTCCCCGCCAATCAATAATACTTTAACCGCTTCAGCTTTTCTAATATAAGAAGCGATAAAATTAGAGTTAGTAATAATTGTTACATCATTTTTACGATAAGCTAATTCTTCTGCTAACAACGTACAAGTTGAACCAGATTCAATCATTACGGTTTCGCCATCTTTCACCAATTTTGCTGCTTCTTTAGCAATTTTTCTTTTTAAATCATAATTAATTGCTAAACGGTAGTTGATATCATCCTGACTATTTAATACAGCAAAACCATGTTGTCGATGAAGAATCCCTCTTTCTTCTAATTTATCCAAATCTTTACGGACCGTAACCCGTGATACCTCTAATTGATCAGCTAATTCGTTAACTTCTATTTTTTTATTTTCACTTACAATGGCAATAATTTCTTCTTCTCGAGACATCTCTATCCCTCACTTTTATTTTATTAAGAATACCATATTTATAAATACCTAACAATTTTTCTATACAATGGTTTCATTCGTAACATTTATATTTTACGTATGTTAGTTTTTGTGATATTATAAACTTGATAAAAAAAGAAGGGGATTTATATGACAACAAAAACACCACCACAGGCCTGTATTTTTAATATTCAAAAGTTCAGTATCCATGATGGCCCGGGCATTCGTACAGTGGTCTTTTTCAAGGGCTGTCCTTTACGTTGCTACTGGTGTGCTAACCCTGAATCACAAAGTGGTAAGGTAGAAAAAATGTGGGATGAGCAGCAAAAAACATACACCACTGTTGGTGAATATAAAACAATTGATGAAATCATAGAAGAAGTCATGAAAGACCTTCCTTTTTATGAAGAATCTGGTGGTGGCGTCACTCTTTCAGGAGGGGAAGTATTGTATCAGGCCGCATTTGCTACTGAACTGTTAAAACAGTTAAAAGCTAAGGGAATCCATACAGCTTCAGAAACCACAGGTCAAGCTAATCCTCACATTTTTGAAAAATTTATTGCACAAGTAGATACTTTGTATTTTGATGTAAAGCATTACGATCCTAATAAGCATCGCCAAGGCATTGGTACGACCAACAAACTAATCTTAAAAAATCTAGCTTTAGCTTTAGAAAAACAAAAGGACCTAACAGTACGTATACCTGTCATCCCTCACTTTAATGATAGTTTGGAAGATGCCCGACAATTTGCCCGTTTGTTTAAGCAAATGGGCGTTGAAAATATAGAACTATTACCTTTTCATCAATTTGGGCAGAAAAAATATGAAAATTTAAATCGTAAATATGAAATGCAAGGTATCCCGCAGCTTCATACTGAGGACTTGGATTACTTTAGAAAAATTATGAAAGAACACAACATCTCATGTCTTGTAAGATAGAAAAAGCGCTAATTCAGCTGAACTAGCGCTTTTTCTAAAATATAGGTTTAATGGCTTTATCTTACTGGACTCGGTTGATTTTTTTCTGCTTGTTTTCCTTCTGCAATAAATTCTTCTCTATAATCTGCCGGAACCATCGAACCGCCTGTTGCCCATGCAATATGGGTAGCATTATCTAATTTGTCTTGCAGGTCGTGTGCCTTAATATAATTTTGCCCTGCTTTTGTTAGCATCAAAGCATAAGGCCCTGCAACTCCCGCAACAGCCGCTGGTTCTAAGAAAATAGATTCTGTATTATATAGGTTCCACAATAACCGTTTAAACGTTTCATCTTGAAGCGTGTAACCAGCACTAAAGTAATAGCGAATCAATTGAGAAACAAGGGCAGAAGTTCTTGGCACAGCCAAACCATCAGCTACTGTAATTCCGCCTAAACCGATATCTTCTACAGAAACGTTATTAAATCGATGAGAAGCCAAACCAATCAACATACTTGGCATTTTAGTAGGTTCTGCAAAGATACAATGAACATTATCACCAAAAGCTTGTTTAAGACCGAATGTCACTCCACTAGGAGCACCGCCGATACCACAAGGCAAATAAACGAATAGCGGATGCTCTTTGTCTACTGTAATTCCATTTTGATTAAGCTGATTTTTCATGCGATAGCCACCAACTGTATAGCCCAAAAACAAAGTTTCAGAATTTTCATCATCCACAAAATAGCTTTTAGGATCGGCTTCTGAAAGCGCACGTCCTTTATTAACAGCTAAAGAAAAATTCGATTCATGTTCAATAACGTTTACGCCTAAATTACGTAAATATTGTTTTTTCCATTCTTTTGCTTCTATAGACATATGAACAGTTACATCAAAGCCTAACTTTCTTCCCATTGTACCAACACTAATTCCTAAATTCCCTGTGGTTCCTACAGTTAAATTATAATTAGAGAAAAAGTTTTGGAACTCTGGGCTAGCAAATACAGAATAGTCTTCTTTTGTGCTAGTCAACATGCCGTGTTCTAAAGCCAGCTTTTCAGCATGTTTCAAAACCTCATATATCGCCCCTCTGGCTTTAACAGTACCAGAAATGGGTAATTGATCATCTCGTTTTAAATAAAAAGAACCTTTAAGTTTATTTTGATACTTTTCATCTAAGAATTTTCGCATGTTGGGTATTTCGCTTATCGTTGACTCAATAATGCCAGACGCCTCTTCAGTTTCAGGATATGCCTTTCTTATAAAACTGGAAAAACGTTGTAAACGTGCTTCCGCATCTTGAATATCATCAAAAGAATATTTTGTTTTTTGATTTGCCTCTTTTATTGGTAATAATTCCTCATTTAACCAAAATAATTCTGTTTCATTTTTAATTGCAGATAAAATATCCTCTTTGTCTAGTGCCATCTAATATTATCTCCTTATAGTAAATAATGTTCTACTATAATATGATAATCACAATGAGGGTAGTTTTGCAAATCAAGCCTATCTAAACAATAAAACTATATAATATTTTTACCTCCGTTAATAATAGTTCCTTTGCTTTTTGTATTTTGAAAGAAGTGACATAAGGGGCAGACCTGCCTGCTGCTTAAAAATACGAGAAAAATGATAGGGTCTATAAGCAGCAATTTGAGCTAATTGAAAAAGAGACAACGAAGTTTCAATATTTCCATGGACACAAGCACAATGACTTTATCGATTTCAGGATTATGCGGTTTCATTATTTTCATTCCTTGTAATCGTTATCCATGTAGTAAATATATTTATTTACTCGTCTTTTTATATCTCTCTAATACGAGCTTCAGTAAAATCGTCGATAACAAAATCGACCAGCCCTGTTCCTTCTAATTTCTTGTGGTTATTGCCTGTGGCCACCGCAATAATTTTATTAGCCTGTGCATTATAAGCGCCTTGTAAACCAATGGGTGAATCTTCAAAGATCACCATCTGTCTAGGATCAGCGCCTACATTCAGGGCTGCTTGAATGTAAAAATCAGGAGCTGGTTTACTTGCTAGTGTTCCATCATTATAAACCACATGATGATAGTCAAACCATCGATCTAATTGAAATAATTCAAAATAAAAATCTAAATTTACTTTAGGTGAAACTGTCGCAATATTCATTAGTTGTTGCTTATTCTTTAAAAAATCAAGGTAGTCAGTGACACCTTCAATTAACTGGGTTTGTTGCTCTTTTAAAACTAAATCACGATAAATCGCTTCCTTTTTTTCTGACAGTTGATTTGCTTTTTCTTTCGAAAGTTTCTCTCCTAAAATTGCCTCCATATTCAAATGATTGGTACGCCCATGAATTTGATCGAATTCTTCTTTAGAAAATTTACGCCCTATAAGTTCAAAAATAAATTCTTGCCAAGCCCGTTCATGTAAGGACGAATCACTAAACAATGTACCATTAAAGTCGAAAATAAATGACTGCATTTGCCCACCCCATTTTTATTTAATCTTTTGTTTAAAATCATTGTATCACAAATTTCATTTAAAATTATTTTATGATATTTTGTAAATCATCTTTTTGTTTTTAAAAGAAAAACAACTATTTTCGTACGAAACTAAATATTTTACGTTAGAAACCATTTATGCTAAATTATAATAAAGATGATAAGTAAATTACTTGATTAAAATTTATGAGAAAGGTGAGTTAGTATGAAAGACAAACGTTTTCCTCAGACCAGGACAGCAACTATTTCACACGTTAAGCAGTTAAAATATAGTATTGTTTTTCTTTTGTCTAGTTATTTATTAAGTTTGCAGCTTTCTTGGGAAGTAATAGAAAAGAATCATAAAAATTTATTCTCTTTCGTCTTTTTAGGAACAATTTTGTCTATTTTGTTTTGTCTCATCTTTTATCATATAAATAAAAAACGAACATTTAATAGCCTAGAACCAAGTATTTCAATAAACATTGTTGGATTATTTGAAACGAATAAAAGCCCTATAAGCTTAATGTTCAAAAGTATTACCCGAAAAGAACTAAATGATAATAAAACGAAAAATACTACGATCCCTCTCTATCCTTTGGCAAAAGGAAAATTAAAATATATCGAGGAAGTAGATGATAGTGTTTATTCTAATAAAACTTTAGGGGATGGCTTTGCGGTTACGCCTTTTGAAGGTAATGTTTACTCACCAGTTGATGGTAAAATTGTAAGTTTGTTTCCGACTAAACATGCTATTGGTATTCAAGATGAAAATAAGATCGAATATTTAATTCATATAGGAATTGATACCATTGATTTAAATGGACACGGTTTTCATAATACGGTCAAATTAAACCAAAATGTCAAAGCCGGTGATCTACTAACAGAGATAGACTTAAACTATATTCTTACAAAAAAGAAAACGACAGATATTCTCTTTATTACACTCTTGCCGAATTTAATTGAATCACTAGACTTGATCGATGATAAAAAAGTCGGTTTGAACGAGTTAATCGGAAAAATCATTTTAAAATAAATTTATGGTATATTAAATAATAAAATTGGATACAAAAAAGCGACAAACACGGATAATTCAATGTTTGTCGCTTAATTTTTATACCGGCGGTCGGGGTCGAACCGACACGCCCTTAACGGGCACTGGATTTTGAGTCCAGCGCGTCTGCCAATTCCGCCACGCCGGCAAAATACTATTAGTACTAAGGCGGTAACCGGATTTGAACCGGTGATAAAGGTTTTGCAGACCTCTGCCTTACCACTTGGCTATACCGCCATCATACTATTAAAAATTCCATTTTTCAATAGGCAAACCAACTGGGATAGCTGGATTCGAACCAGCGCATGATGGAGTCAAAGTCCATTGCCTTACCGCTTGGCTATATCCCAATAATACTAAGGGCGAATAGTGGGGATCGAACCCACGCGTGCCGGAGCCACAATCCGGTGCGTTAACCACTTCGCCATATTCGCCATGGCAGGGACAGCAGGGATTGAACCCGCATCGACGGTTTTGGAGACCGTTGTTCTACCATTGAACTATGTCCCTATAAATGGAGGAGAAAGGATTCGAACCTTTGAACCCGAAGGAACGGATTTACAGTCCGCCGCGTTTAGCCACTTCGCTACTCCTCCATAATGGATCGAGACAGAATCGAACTGCCGACACACGGAGCTTCAATCCGTTGCTCTACCGACTGAGCTATCGATCCAACACTGTAAAACTAAAAACAACGGTCTGGACGGGACTCGAACCCGCGACCTCCTGCGTGACAGGCAGGCATTCTAACCAGCTGAACTACCAGACCGTATGGAGGTTATAGGGCTCGAACCTATGACCCTCTGCTTGTAAGGCAGATGCTCTCCCAGCTGAGCTAAACCTCCAACTATCAGTCAATGGTCCGTACGGGATTCGAACCCGTGATACCGCCGTGAAAGGGCGGTGTCTTAACCTCTTGACCAACGGACCAAACTTGGTTACGGAGAGTAAGGGATTCGAACCCTTGAGACAGTGAATACCATCTACATGATTTCCAATCATGCTCCTTCGGCCTCTCGGACAACTCTCCAAGCTCAAAGAAGCCCAAACTCTTCAAATAATATTCTCATTAGAGAACTCCGGCAGTAGGACTCGAACCTACGACATCATGATTAACAGTCATGCGCTACTACCAACTGAGCTATGCCGGAATAATGCGTGGCGATGTCCTACTCTCACAAGGGGAAGCCCCTCACTACAATTGGCGCTAAGAAGCTTAACGACTGTGTTCGGCATGGGAACAGGTGTCTCCTTCTTGCCATCATCACCACACAACTTGACGTTGAGTGAACCTTTTGGTTCCCTCAAAACTGGATGAAAAACAACTTCAATGAACCGAAAATCCACAAACCTTTGTGGTTAAGTCCTCGATCGATTAGTATTCGTCCGCTCCAACCCTCGCGGGTCTTCCACTTCGAACCTATCTACCTGATCTTCTCTCAGGGATCTTACTTTCTTTTAGAAAGGGGAAATCTCATCTTGAGGGGGACTTCACGCTTAGATGCTTTCAGCGTTTATTCCTGCCCTACTTAGCTACCCAGCGATGCCGTTGGCACGACAACTGGTCCACCAGCGGTAGGTCCATCCCGGTCCTCTCGTACTAAGGACAGCGCCTCGCAAATTTCCTACGCCCGCGACGGATAGGGACCGAACTGTCTCACGACGTTCTGAACCCAGCTCGCGTGCCGCTTTAATGGGCGAACAGCCCAACCCTTGGGACCGACTACAGCCCCAGGATGCGACGAGCCGACATCGAGGTGCCAAACCTCCCCGTCGATGTGGACTCTTGGGGGAGATAAGCCTGTTATCCCCAGGGTAGCTTTTATCCGTTGAGCGATGGCCCTTCCATGCGGAACCACCGGATCACTAAGCCCGACTTTCGTCCCTGCTCGAGTTGTTGCTCTCACAGTCAAGCTCCCTTCTGCCTTTACACTCTTTGAATGATTTCCAACCATTCTGAGGGAACCTTGGGGCGCCTCCGTTACTTTTTAGGAGGCGACCGCCCCAGTCAAACTGCCCATCTGACACTGTCTCCCGCCACGATCAGTGGCGCGGGTTAGAGTGGCCATAATGCAAGGGTAGTATCCCACGGATGCCTCCTTCGAGACTCGCGTCCCGAATTCTACGGCTCCTACCTATGCTGTACATGCATCACAGACACCCAATATCAAATTACAGTAAAGCTCCATGGGGTCTTTCCGTCCTGTCGCGGGTAACCTGCATTTTCACAGGTACTAAAATTTCACCGAGTCTCTCGTTGAGACAGTGCCCAAATCGTTGCGCCTTTCGTGCGGGTCGGAACTTACCCGACAAGGAATTTCGCTACCTTAGGACCGTTATAGTTACGGCCGCCGTTTACTGGGCTTCAATTCGTACCTTCGCTTACGCTAAGCACTCCTCTTAACCTTCCAGCACCGGGCAGGCGTCAGCCCCTATACGTCATCTTACGATTTTGCAGAGACCTGTGTTTTTGATAAACAGTCGCTTGGGCCTATTCACTGCGGCTGCTCGTTAGAGCAGCACCCCTTCTCCCGAAGTTACGGGGTCATTTTGCCGAGTTCCTTAACGAGAGTTCGCTCGCTCACCTGAGGATACTCTCCTCGACGACCTGTGTCGGTTTGCGGTACGGGCCATTACCTTCTTGCTAGAAGTTTTTCTTGGCAGTGTGACGCCAGAACTTCGGTACTTAAATTTCCCTCCCCGTCACAGCTTGTCGTTGACAAGAAAAAGCCTTTGACTCTTTCTCCGATTTACTGCTTGGACAGACCTTTCCATTCGTCTGCTTTCTTTTGCCTCCTGCGTCCCTCCATCACTCAAATGAAGATAACAGGTACAGGAATATCAACCTGTTGGCCATCGCTTACGCCTTTCGGCCTCAGCTTAGGTCCCGACTAACCCTGGGCGGACGAGCCTTCCCCAGGAAACCTTCGTCTTACGGTGGACAGGATTCTCACCTGTCTTTCGCTACTCATACCGGCATTCTCACTTCTAAGCGCTCCAGCCGTCTTCTCAGTCGACCTTCACCGCCCTTAGAACGCTCTCCTACCAAAACACCTAAGGTGTTTTCCACAGCTTCGGCAGTATGTTTAGCCCCGGTACATTTTCGGCGCAGGGTCACTCGACTAGTGAGCTATTACGCACTCTTTCAATGATGGCTGCTTCTAAGCCAACATCCTAGTTGTCTAAGCAACCCCACCTCCTTTTCCACTTAACATACATTTAGGGGCCTTAGCTGGTGGTCTGGGCTGTTTCCCTTTCGACGATGGATCTTATCACTCACCGTCTGACTGCCAAGGGTCAATCAATGGCATTCGGAGTTTATCTGGATTCGGTAACCCAAGACGGGCCCCTCGTCCAAACAGTGCTCTACCTCCATCATTGCTTCCTTGACGCTAGCCCTAAAGCTATTTCGGAGAGAACCAGCTATCTCCAAGTTCGTTTGGAATTTCTCCGCTACCCACATCTCATCCCCGCACTTTTCAACGTACGTGGGTTCGGTCCTCCAGTGCGTTTTACCGCACCTTCAACCTGGACATGGGTAGATCACCTGGTTTCGGGTCTGCGCCGTCTGACTCAACGCCCATTTCAGACTCGCTTTCGCTGCGGCTCCGTCTTTTCAGACTTAACCTCGCCAGCCAGCGCAACTCGCCGGTTCATTCTGCAAAAGGCACGCTATCACCCATTAACGGGCTCTAACTCCTTGTAAGCACACGGTTTCAGGTTCTCTTTCACTCCCCTTCCGGGGTGCTTTTCACCTTTCCCTCACGGTACTGGTTCACTATCGGTCACTAGGGAGTATTTAGCCTTGGGAGATGGTCCTCCCGGTTTCCGACGGCATTTCGCGTGTCCCGTCGTACTCAGGATCCGTTTACGGACTTGATTGTTTTCGCCTACGGGGCTCTTACCCGCTCCGGCGGCTTTTCCCAAAGCCTTCGGCTAACATTCCCATCCGTTCATAAACGTCCTACAACCCCAGAATGCAAGCATCCTGGTTTGGGCTGTTCCCGTTTCGCTCGCCGCTACTCAGGGAATCGATTTTTCTTTTTCTTCCTGCAGCTACTAAGATGTTTCAGTTCACTGCGTCTTCCGCTTGCCTGCTATCTATTCACAGCACAAGCCGCATTCGATGAAAAATGCGAGGTTTCCCCATTCGGAAATCTCTGGATCCTAGCTTACTTACAGCTCCCCAGAGCATATCGGTGTTGGTCCCGTCCTTCATCGGCTCCTAGTGCCAAGGCATCCGCCGTGCGCCCTTTCTTACTTAACCTGACTTGACCTTGCGGTCAAGGGTTTCTCGAAGGTTCTTGCTTTGAGCGATCAAAGCCCTTCGAACATGTGCGTAAACTTCGTTAAAAAACGTGTTCAACGCGGATTCTCGGTTGGTGTTGATTGTTGTTTTTCTATCCAGTTTTCAAAGAACCAAATATTGAGAGTAAACCTCTCAAAACTGAACAAAGCGCAAACGATGTGTCGACCTTCCGTGTTTTTCCTTAGAAAGGAGGTGATCCAGCCGCACCTTCCGATACGGCTACCTTGTTACGACTTCACCCCAATCATTCGTCCCACCTTAGGCGGCTGGCTCCCCTAAGGGTTGCCGCACCGACTTTGGGTGTTACAAACTCTCGTGGTGTGACGGGCGGTGTGTACAAGGCCCGGGAACGGATTCACCGCGGCATGCTGATCCGCGATTACTAGCGATTCCGGCTTCATGCAGGCGAGTTGCAGCCTGCAATCCGAACTGAGAGAAGCTTTCAGAGATTCGCTAGGCCTTGCGGCTTGGCTTGCTCGTTGTACTTCCCATTGTAGCACGTGTGTAGCCCAGGTCATAAGGGGCATGATGATTTGACGTCATCCCCGCCTTCCTCCGGTTTGTCACCGGCAGTCTTGCTAGAGTGCCCAACTCAATGCTGGCAACTAACAATAAGGGTTGCGCTCGTTACGGGACTTAACCCAACATCTCACGACACGAGCTGACGACAACCATGCACCACCTGTCACTTTGCCCCGAAGGGGAAACCCTATCTCTAGGGCGGTCAAAGGATGTCAAGACCTGGTAAGGTTCTTCGCGTTGCTTCGAATTAAACCACATGCTCCACCGCTTGTGCGGGCCCCCGTCAATTCCTTTGAGTTTCAACCTTGCGGTCGTACTCCCCAGGCGGAGTGCTTAATGCGTTAACTGCAGCACTGAAGGGCGGAAACCCTCCAACACTTAGCACTCATCGTTTACGGCGTGGACTACCAGGGTATCTAATCCTGTTTGCTACCCACGCTTTCGAGCCTCAGCGTCAGTTACAGACCAGAGAGCCGCCTTCGCCACTGGTGTTCCTCCATATATCTACGCATTTCACCGCTACACATGGAATTCCACTCTCCTCTTCTGCACTCAAGTGATCCAGTTTCCAATGACCCTCCCCAGTTGAGCTGGGGGCTTTCACATCAGACTTAAATCACCGCCTGCGCTCGCTTTACGCCCAATAAATCCGGACAACGCTTGCCACCTACGTATTACCGCGGCTGCTGGCACGTAGTTAGCCGTGGCTTTCTGGTCAGCTACCGTCATGGAAAAAGCATTTCCTCTTTCTCCTGTTCTTTGCTGACAACAGAGCTTTACGATCCGAAAACCTTCTTCACTCACGCGGCGTTGCTCGGTCAGACTTGCGTCCATTGCCGAAGATTCCCTACTGCTGCCTCCCGTAGGAGTCTGGGCCGTGTCTCAGTCCCAGTGTGGCCGATCACCCTCTCAGGTCGGCTATGCATCGTTGCTTTGGTGAGCCGTTACCTCACCAACTGGCTAATGCACCGCGGGACCAGCCATCAGTGACGCTGTAAAGCGCCTTTGAGCTTTCTTTCAGGTGAAAAAAAGCCGTATGCGGTATTAGCACCTGTTTCCAAGTGTTATCCCCCGCTGATGGATAGGTTCCCCACGTGTTACTCACCCGTCCGCCACTCCACTTAAGAAAAAACCGAAGTTTCTTCTTAAGCAGCGTTCGACTTGCATGTATTAGGCACGCCGCCAGCGTTCGTCCTGAGCCAGGATCAAACTCTCATCTTGAATTTGATCGATCAACACCGTTGATCGTACTTAGCTCTTCAACTTTTTGCTCGCGTGTTGTTCGCGTTTATTGCTTGGTTGCTTCTTCTTTCAAAGAAGCGCCCGACACATTGGTTCGTTTGCTTGCTTTGTTCAGTTTTCAAAGGTCTACTGCTTGTTGCCGTAGCAACTTTTATATCTTATCAATTCGACAAGTGTTTGTCAATATCTTTTTTTAACTTTCGTTAATTTCATAAATTTGATTCATTCAAAAATCAACGACTTAAATATCTTAGCACTTCACTAAAATAACGTCAATAACTTTTTTAACTTATATATAATATCTGTCGAATAATTGACCTCAACTAATTTATCACGAATGAATCTTGAAAGCAATAAAGAATAATGACTTTTCTTTATCGATTTTAATTAAAAGAAAGGCATTCCTTCGATATCCATATCTTGGATAATTTCACGAAAGGTTTGTGCCTCTGCCCAATAGTATTGGTTAGGCAGTTCTCTTTGCTGTTGATTTTCTTGAGTTTCAAAAACAAATAAAGGAACATTAGCATCTTGCGCTTGTCCATTTGTCAGTTCAACTAATCGAATATTTTTAATATCAAGTGTTACCTCTTCTTTTAAAAGATGAAGAATGTTTGCTAAACCTGTTTGCTCATCAGAAAAGTCTGTAAATGCCAAAGTAAATCTGTCTTCTGTTGTTCTTATTAAGAACTTCTTTGATCCATCCTCTAAATGAAGAATCACCGTACCAGCAACTTTTTTATTACTCAAATCTTTCACCTCGGCTAGTTATCCTTTTTAACAGTATCGTATATTTTAACATGAAGTTATTTACTTTGTGAAGTCTTACCAGATAAAAGCATATCCATCGCTTCATCAGTCCACTCAGGTAAACATTCTTCTATTGATTGAAATCCAATATCTTTATTTTTGTTCGTAAAATAACGTTTTTTGTGATAAGGCGGACGAACAAATTGAGACTCAAGTGTACGCTTTGAAAGACTAATTTTTTGCGTATATTCGTCTATGTCGATAATCTGTACTCTCACTTTTTCGCCAACTTGAACCACTTCTCGTATATCTTTAGTAAAACCTGACTGGATTTCTGATATATGAATCAACCCTTGGGTATGATCATCCAAAGAAACAAAAGCACCGTAAGTTTGTATACCAGTAATTGTTCCTTCTAAAATTTCTCCAATTTTATAGTCCATTTTATTCCCTCTTTTCGCAAATTTTATTATACTAGGAAATAGAAGAAAAATGAAGTATTGACTACAATACTTATTGAGGAGGAAAAATATGAGTCGATTTGATCAGATTGTTGACCGTAAAAAAACACAAAGCGTGAAATGGGATACTATAGAAGCAAACTATAAACAAAAGGATCTATTACCTATGTGGGTAGCCGATATGGACTTCAAGGCGCCTGAAGCGGTTCAGAAAGCCTTTAAAAATTATCTGGAGCAAGGCGTATTCGGTTATTCAATAGTCCCAGATTCTTTGTATGAAGCAATTATTAACTGGCAAAAAAACCGCCACAATTTCACTATAAAAAAAGAAGAGATCTTGTTAAATAGCGGTGTTGTCCCCAGTCTTGCGCTTAGTGTACAAGCTTATACTAAACCTAAAGAGGCAGTTTTAATCCATGACCCGGTTTATCCACCTTTTGCTCAAGTAGTTGAAGAAAACGACCGCAAGCTGGTTCGTAGTAAATTAAACACAGACGATAAATTTACCATGAACTTAGAGGAAATGGAGAAATTGTTTCAAAAAGAAAATATTCGTTTATTTATTTTATGTAACCCACATAATCCTGGCGGTCGTGTTTGGAGCAAAGAAGAATTGCAAGCTGTCGGTAAGCTTTGTAAAAAATACAATGTTATAGTGGTAAGCGACGAAATTCATCAAGATATTGTCTATCAGCCAGAAACGTTTACGACCTTTCAAAATGCGGACCCTTCATTTAAGGATTTCTCTATCGTATTAACCGCAGCTACAAAAACCTTTAACCTCGCAGGTATTAAAAATTCGATGGTGTTTATCAAAAACGAAAAATTAAGACAAGCTTTTGCAAGTTTTCAAAAGAAAAACTGCCAGGACGATATCAATACTTTTGGTGTCATTGGTACACAAGCAGCTTATGAAGGTGGTAAAGATTGGTTAGATGACCTATTAGTCTACTTAAAAGAAAATATCAATACTACCTACAACTTTTTCCAAAATGAACTACCTAATGTGAAAGTAAGTAAACCAGAAGCCACTTATCTTATGTGGTTAGATTTTTCTGCTTACCACTTAACAGACAAACAACTAGAAGAAAAATTTATCAATGAAGCAAAAGTAGTATTAAATCCGGGAATTTCTTACGGTCCAAAAGGTTCACAACATATGCGGATCAATCTTGCCTGTCCTCGCGCTACTTTAAAAGAAGGTTTACAAAGGATCGCTACGGCTTTTAAATAAAATAAGACGTATAGTGCAAATTCTGATAGAGTTTTGCACTATACGTCTTATTTTTAATCTTTTATTTCGATACTATCAATAATCACATCATCTACTGGACGATCTTGCGAGCCTGTTGGCACTTTTTCAATAGTGTCAACGATATCCATACCTTCAATCACTTGTCCAAAGACTGTATGACGAAAATCTAGCCAAGGTGTCCCGCCATTTTTGTATGCTTCCACAATCTCTAAAGGATAGCCTGCTTCTTGCATTTGAGATATCATGTTCTCAGGAAGATTTTTATTTGTTACGATAAAAAATTGACTGCCATTAGTGTTAGGGCCAGCATTAGCCATCGATAAAGCGCCTTGTAAGTTGAACAATTCACTACTAAATTCATCTTCAAAGTTTTCACCATAGATACTTTGTCCGCCAGCGCCACTTCCTGTTGGATCGCCGCCTTGAATCATGAAATCGGGGATGATCCGATGAAAGATGACGCCATCATAATATTCTTTTTTTGCCAATTCGATAAAATTCTTTACTGTTTTTGGTGCTTGTTTATCAAATAGTTGCAATTTAATGGTCCCTAAATTGGTTTGAATAATCGCCTGGGGACCTTCCTGTTTTGCTAAATTCATTTGTGGAAATTCAGTCAAAAAAATTCCTCCTTGTTAATAATTAACTTCTTACTCTTTTATCATAGCAGAAAAAAATAGGAATGCCAGCTCTTCATTTCTTTGTTATAATACATCTAACTGCATTAAAAAATCCAGAGAGTTCTATATAAAGGGGGCCAGAAAATGGACATATATGATATTACGATCGTAGGCGCTGGTCCTGCGGGAATGTTTGCTGCTTTTTATGCAGGCATGCGCAATGCGAAAACTAAAATTATCGACACACTGCCACAACTAGGCGGTCAATTAACCACCCTGTATCCAGAAAAATATATTTATGATATTCCTGGATTTCCGAAAATAAAAGCGGATGAATTAGCACAAAATTTGGAAAAGCAACTAACAATGTTTAATCACCGTTATTGTTTGGAAGAAGAAGTGATAAACCTCAATTATCAAGAGGATTTTATTGAAATTGTTACCAATCAACGTACACATTATTCAAAAGCTGTGATTTTAGCTTTAGGTAATGGCTCTTTTCAACCGCGAAAGTTAAAGTTAGAACAAGCTGAAAGCTTTGAAAATAACGGTATCGATTATTTTATTACCGACCTTATGAAATATGCCGGTAAAAAAGTTGCTGTCGCAGGTGGAGGCGATTCAGCCGTCGATTGGGCATTGATGTTAGAGCCCATCGCTAAAGAAGTTTCTATTATTCATCGTAGAGGAAATTTCCGAGCGCATGAGCATAGTATGCAACAGTTAAAAAATTCATCTGTACAAATTTTAACGCCTTACATCATTAGAGGCGTATCAGGTGATAAGAATTTAGATAGTCTACACTTACAAGTAGCTAAAAGCGAGGAGACAGTTGATTTAGCCATCGATTACTTAATCGTCAATTATGGTTTTTCCACCAACTTGGACTTAAAAGATTGGAAAATCACCAGTAACCGTCGCGGTATTCCGGTAAATTCTGATATGAAAAGTTCACAAGATGGTATCTATTGCTGCGGCGATATTACTTCCTACGATGGAAAAGTAGATTTAATTGCAACCGGCTTTGGGGAAGCCCCTACAGCAGTCAATAACGCACTCCACTATATTGACCCTAAAAATCGAACACAGCCTATGCATTCAACAAGTCTTTTTCAACAAAGATAATCAGGAGGTTCATTTATGGTATTAGAAACAAAAACATTGGAAGAAAAAGCACGACAATTATTAAAAGAACGCGGCGTTTCCGTTATCGATATTGCTAAACTAGTCATGTATTTACAAAAAGATTATATTCCTGGGCTATCACTAGAAAATTGTGTAGATAGTGTCGACTCGGTCTTATCGAAAAGAGAAGTGCACAACGCGATTTTAACCGGCATTCAATTAGATATTCTGGCCGAAGAAGATAAATTGTTGCAACCTTTACAAGAAATTGTTGCTCAAGATGAAGGACTTTATGGTATTGATGAAATTCTGGCACTTTCTATTGTCAATGTGTATGGATCGATCGGATTTACCAACTACGGTTATATTGATAAAGTAAAACCGGGAATTTTACAAATGTTAAATGATCACGAGGGACCGCGTATTCATACCTTCTTGGATGATATCGTAGGAGCAATCGCTGCTTCTGGTGCCAGCCGTTTAGCCCACCAATATCCCGATAATGCAGATCAATTGATGCATTAATATTTTATCTTGACCCAAATCAAAAACCCTTTTATAATATTTTTGAACTAATCGTACAGATAACACGGGACTTCCCGTGTCGAAAAAGAGGCGGTTTCTATTGATTTAGAAGCAGTCTCTTTTTTAATGATTTTAAAGGAGCATACGCACAATGGAAAAAGTAAAAATTCATTTATTACCGGCCGTTCTAGCAGCTGGTATCATGTCATTTTCGGGGGTGTTGATTGAAACAGCGATGAATGTCACCTTTCCCACTCTAACCTCAGAGTTTAATATTTCAACTTCGATGGTCCAATGGGTGACAACTATTTATCTACTGGTTATTTCTATTATGGTCCCTTTTTCGAATTATTTAATTAAAAACTTCTCCATTCGAAAATTATTTATGATCGCAAATTTCTTTTTCATCGCTGGACTTATAACCGACTTTATTTCTCCAACATTCTTCGTTTTACTTTTAGGACGCATTTTGCAAGGGATTAGTACAGGTATCGCTTTACCGCTAATGTTTCATATTATTTTAACATTTACTCCTTTAGAAAAAAGAGGCGGGATGATGGGTGTCGGTATGCTAACAACTTCCATTGCACCAGCAGTCGGACCTACATATGGCGGGTTGTTAACTTCAGTTCTTTCTTGGCATTATATCTTTTTATTTTTAATTCCTATTTTACTTCTTTCTCTTGTCTTAGGCTTATATGCTATTCCAGAGATAAGCGTAGAAAAAAATAGCAAACTTGATATTACCAGTCTTTTGGGTATTGCTTTATTATTTAGTGGATTACTAGTCTTTCTCAATCAGATGGGAAGTATCAAAAGTTTATTCCCGCTATTCATAGGAATGATTGGTTTAGTGATTTTCTTACAACGTAGCGTCAAGTCCCCTTTTCCTTTAGTAAAAATTGATGTGTTAAAAGACAAAGCTTTTGTCCTATTTTTATGTGGATTTCTTGTTTGTCAGTTCTTACTTTTAGGTATTTCTTTTGTGTTGCCAAACTTTGTACAGATCGTCTCTGAAGAAAACGCCTTTATCGCTGGTTTAGTGATGTTACCAGGGGCCACAGTTGGTGCCATTTTGGCCCCTGTTTCTGGAAGAGTTTTAGATAAATACGGGGCTAAAAAGCCTATATTAATCGGATTAATATTAGCTGCCATCGGTTGGATTGCTTTAACACTACTTTTAAAACAACCTAGTTTAGCAGGCTTTGTAGCTGGTCATGTCTTTTATATGATTGGCCTTGGTTTTGCTTATAGTAATATGATGACAAGCGGTATGAATCTTTTAACACAAGAAGAGTATGGAGATGGAAATACACTTTTTAACACCTTACAACAATTTTCCGGTGCAGTCGCTACTTCTATCGTGGCAAGCGTTATTAATATCTTTCAAGAGAATAACGCTGATTACCAGCTAGGCACGACTATAGGCGCGCAAGTGGCGATGTTTATTCTACTAACTTTACTTTTAATCATAATTATTGCTTGCATCATTCATTTTCGACCAGCTAAGAATAGGGTAGAGGGGAAATAAGATTTCCGCCCCTCCCGTCGCACCGTACGTACGGTTCTCGTATACGGCGCTCCATTTGTATTGTTTTCACGCTTGATTAAGATAGTAATTTAAAGGATTGACCAATCCAGGTCGATCCTTTTTCTTTATGGCTAAAACTTTCGGACTTAGGGTAAAATTGACGACGTCCATGCCACATTTCCTATACCAACCTAATCTCGAATTTGCCACCTTATAAATATTTTCTTTGGTAAAATGGCATTTGAATAATCGGTTTAATTGTTGTAGATTCGTATAGATTCGTTGTGGCAGTTTCCATTGCTTTATGATGATCACTCGGACTTTATGTCGTAACCATTGCCCAAACTTTGCTAGATAGGTTTTCATATTCCCGATACGGTAGTAATTGATCCAGCCTCTTATCGTTTGGTTGAGTTTCGTGAATGTCACCGCTAAGGGTCGTGACACAGCCTGTTTTCTTTTAAGGATGGCTTTCGTTTTATCATAGAGCTTTGTTTTACTGACTTTGCTCGGTTTACACTGCCAACCCTTCTGGTTCTTCCAGAAGGTAAACCCTAAAAATTGACTCTGTGTCGGTCGTACCACCTTGGTTTTTGTGACGTTCACTCGTAAGAAAAGCTTTCTTTCAATCCAACTCGTAATAGATTTCATTACACGATTGGCTGCCCGCTCACTTTTGACAAAGATATCCGTATCATCCGCATAACGGACAAAATAGAGTCCTCTTGCTTCTAGTTCTTTATCCAATTTGTCCAGATAAATATTCGCTAAAATGGGACTTAAAGGTCCGCCTTGCGGAACGCCCGTTTCATTCGGACGAACAAAGCCATTTTCCATAATCCCTGCTTTTAAGAAAACACGTATTAAGTGAAGCGTTTCTCTATCTTTGACCCGTTCTCTAAGGGTCGAGATTAATTTATCATGATGAACCGTATCAAAATATTTCTCAATGTCCATATCAATGAGCCATTCATAACCTTCATTCAAGTAATCAAGAACTTTTTCAATCGCTTGATGTGCACTTCGATTGGGACGAAAACCATAACTGCTTTCACTGAAGTGAACATCGAAAATGCGACTCAGCTGTTGCGCGGTTGCTTGTTGTACCACACGGTCCACGACACTTGGAATCCCTAAAGGTCTTTGTTTTCCATCGGGCTTAGGGATATAAACTCGTTTGACTGTTTTCGGACGGTAAGTCATCGATCGAATCTCTTGAACAAGGGAATGTCCGTGTTGATAGAAATAATGGTCAAGTTCGTCGACTGTCATTTTATCAACACCCGGAGCGCCTTTATTCTTTTTGACCTGCTCGATGGCTTGTCTCATGTTTTGCTGGCTCGTGATCTTTTCAATGAATCTCATGCGCTGTTCCTCCTCTAGGTGTAGATGGATCCAAGATCGTCCTCACTACTTTTCCCATCGATAGTTACGTTCTACCGTTCTAGGGTATCCTCGTTTCCGGACTGCTTGGATATTTTCTTCTAGCGATTCACACTATACAAACATTCAGCCCTTCACTACATGTAATATCATAGCTACTATGGCCTCGGCTGACTTCTTACGACAAACCTTTTTCGACCGTTCGCAAACGTCCGTAAGATCTCCCAGGGTAAGACACTTATCTTTCTCTCCACAACCTCTTGATTTACTGTCTTGGTTTTACGTTTACCTTTTGGACTTCGGCTTGATATGCAGCCTTATCCCCCATTTAGCCTCATCAAGTTCCTGTGCGTAGGTTCAAGAGATTTGCGCCACCACTTCCTTCACCCCATCATCGCTGATTTCGGCTTGTGGCTCGCTACACTTGGCGGTAACTACCCGTGACTAGACTTTCACTAGCTAGATAAATGCCATGCCTGGCACACATAATTAAAAAAGCAGCGGCAATCCCGCTGCTCTTTTAATTTATACTTACTTGATTCTTTTTTAATAAACGGAAAATAAAATAAGGAGCACCGATAATCGATACAATAATACCAGCCGCCATTTCTCCATTAGTTAAAATAACACGTCCTAAAATATCACTGTATAATAAAAGCAAACTGCCTATAAAAACCGACATGAGAAGAGCATGATTATTTTTTCGATTCACAATATTTTTTGCTAAGTGAGGTGCAATTAGACCAATAAAACTAATACTTCCGGCAACAGACACGCTGACTGCTGCTAAAATCACCGCGCTAATAAGATAAAAAAGTTGTTTTTTCTTCAAAGGAACGCCTAAAGCGATAGCTTCCTCATCTCCCAAGCTGATCACTTCTAAACTTTTTCCTTGAAATAAAATAAAGGGTAATAAAATAAGCAAAGCAGGAAAAATCATAAGAACATGGTTCCAAGTTGTTCCCCAAATCGTTCCTGCTAACCAGGAAGTTACAAAGCGATAACTATCTTGTGAAATACGAACAGTACCAATTAATGTTAAAGCTGAAATACCTGCATTAACTGCTATTCCAGCTAGTAATAAACGATTTGGATCAAATTTTTCTTTTTGCTTGCCACAAAAATAAACTAGAAAAGCAGCGAGAAAACTACCTAAACAAGCAATCAGCGGTAATAAATGACTTGATGTTTGGCTTGTAAAAAAGCCTAGATAAAGTAAAACAGTCAAACCAGCACCAGCGTTGATCCCTAAAATCCCCGGATCGGCTAAATCGTTATGAGTAACTCCTTGAAATAAATAACCTGAAGCCGCCAGTCCAGCGCCAGCCAAAATAGAAACCAGTGTACGAGGCAGACGAAAATCTAGGACAACTAACTGATGAGCTGGTGTTCCCTGATTTGCTAACACGGCTAAAAGTTCTTTAAAAGATAAAGGAATCGTACCAATAATAAGGCTTAAAATTAGCCCAGTAACTAATAAAATGCCCAATAGTAGCCAAAAAGCTCCTTTTTTCATACATTGCCCCTCCTGATTTGAATCAATAATAATGGCACGCCAATTAATGTAATGATGACGCCTACCGGAGTTTCTAAAGGTGGAGTAAACAGACGAGAGCCTATATCAGCTACAACAAAAAATAGAGCACCAAATAAAGTAGCAGCAGGAATAACAAAACGGTAATCATGACCCACAAAAAAGCGTACGACATGAGGAACAATCAAACCTAAAAAGCTGATCGTCCCCACTAAAGAAACAGCAGTACCTGCTAGTAACAACACACAAAGCATACTCTTTTCGCGAATTCTTTGTGGTTTTTTCCCTAAAGAAACAGCTGTTTCATCTCCCATCTCTAGTAAAGTCACTTGCTTAGTGATCAGCCAAGAACCGATAAGGCCCACTAATATTACAGGAAGAGCCACTTTAAGCTGTGGCCAGGTAACATTTCCACTACCTCCTACAAACCAGAAAGTGATCTCTTGATTTAAGTTAAACAACAAACGGATACTTTGACTTAAAGCTGTAAAAAACGATCCGATCGCAGCGCCTAAAAGTACCATATAAATAGGCGAGCGCGCGAAAATACTTCGATTTGATGCTGCATAAATTACAGCTAATACGATTGCAGCGCCAATAAAAGAAGACAGAATAGTTACAAAGGGTGTGGGTGTAGTTGAAAAAGCAAAAGCCAGAGCAAGGCCCAAACCAGCGCCAGCATTAATCCCTAAAAGTCCCGAATCGGCGATAGGGTTATGCGTAATTCCTTGCATTAAAGCTCCTGAAGCGGCAAAAGCCGCTCCTACAGCTAAGGAGGCAATTGTACGCGGAAAGCGTAAATAATATATTAATTGATGCGTTTGATTAGTTGTATCAAATCGTAAAAAAGAATCTCTTACTTCTTGCCAAGAATTTTCAATAGCACCATATTTTAAAGAAGATACTGTTGCTATAATCAATAAAATGATTAGTAAAAAGAAAAACCAGTTTTTCTTCATGATCAACTCCTCACTAAATCATAAGAAAGAATAAATGGCTTTTGATTTTTCTTTGAAAGCACAACTTCTGGCTGAATATCAAACAGTTCTAATAAACGTTCTGCTGTGAACACTTCTTGCGGTTCCCCTTTTAATATTAGCTGACCTTGTTTTAGCCCTATAATATAATCGGAAAATTGCGCCGCATGATTTAAATCATGAATCGTCATTAGAATCGTTTTACCTTGTCGATTAATATCTTCTAATAGATAAAGGATTTCCAACTGATGGGCAGGATCCAAAGAAGAAATAGGTTCATCTAAAATTAGAATATCTGTATCTTGAGCCAAGGCCATAGCAATCCAAACACGTTGCTGTTGTCCTCCTGATAAAGTATTTAATGTTCGTTGTTTTAATTCCAACAAGCCGGTTACTTCCAGTGCCCATTGAATCAATTCGTGATCTTCTTTTTGCAAACCAGCAAAACTCTTCTGATAAGGGAAACGTCCATAAGCAACGATTTCTGCGACACTCAATCCATTGATTACATTGTTTTTTTGCGATAAAGAAGCGATTTTTTTCGCCACAGATTTAGTATTTAGCGTATTGATATCTTCTCCATTGATGTGGACGCTTCCATTTTCAGGCAATAAAATTCGTGCCAATGTCTTAAGCAGCGTTGTTTTTCCACTTCCATTAGGACCGATCATGCTTGTGATTTTTTTATCAGGAATTTCTAAACTTATATCTTTCAAAACTATCTGCTTTTCATAGCCACAGTAAATGCTATTTGTCGCTAATTTTGTCATAAACCCCACTCTTTTCTTTCTAGTGATAACTCTTCTCAATTATCTCTTTTTCTAGTGACTTCGTCAACCTTTGAGCAAAAAAATTTTTGCTTTAACTAAAACTTTGTTGACTTCTAATAGATGATTTGTGATAATATTAACTGATAACGGTTATCATTTGTAAAAAAGGAGAAAAATTATGATAAAAAGGGTTCTACCATTTACTATGCTATGTTTATTTGCTGTTTTTTTAGTTTCTTGTGAAAATTCGAACTCATCAACCGACTCTGACACTAATGCTGAAACTCAAACTCGAACTTTAACCGATGCGCAGGATAACGAGGTCGAAATTCCTGATCAAGCAGAAAGAATCATCGCTCCTTATTTAGAAGATTACTTAATCGCTTTGGATGAACAACCAGTCGCTCAATGGACAGTCGGAGAAGGTCAAATTCAAGAGTATCTGCAAGATGATTTAAAAGATATTCCGACAATTAATTTTGATTTACCTTATGAAGATGTCTTAAACTTTGAACCGGACTTATTACTTATTGAATCAGATGCTACTGTCGAAGGCGGCAAGTATGAAGAGTATGAAAAAATTGCTCCCACCTATGTTGTAAAAAATGGTGAAGACATATCCTGGGAAGAGCGTCTGGAAGATTTAGGCCAAGTATTTGATAAAAAAGAACAAGCAGAAAAAGTCGAAACAAATTACCAAGAAGAGGTAACAAAAGCACAAGACCAACTGCAAAATGAAATTGACGGAAACTCTGTAGCCGTAATTTGGGTTACCAATAACTCAGCGTTTATGGTGGCCAAAGACCGGTCAAGCGGAAGATTATTATACGAAGATTTAGGCTTTGAAGTGCCCGAATTAACACAAGAAATTTCTGAAGATGCCGAAGCTGACTGGACGCAAGTTTCTTTAGAAAGCTTGTCACAATTGGATGCTGATTACCTTTTCTTGGTCAATAGCGATGAAAGTGCTGAAATGTTTGACGATCCTTTGTGGAATAATATTCCTGCAGTAGAAAATGATCAGCTATTTGAATTTGGTCCAGATAGCAGCTGGCTTTATAACGGACCTATTGCCTATACTCAGATGTTAGATGATGTTAAAGAATCATTAGAATAAATAAAAAGCGTTGACCTCGTTTTATTACGTCAACGCTTTTTATTATCACATTGATTCTTTCATTTTTGTCTTCTTTTAAACACGCACGCTTATGTTAATAAACTTATCTATAAGTGTTAATCGCCTGGCGAACTGCTTGAATACGTTTTTGATAACTATTCGCATCATCACCTTGAAATAAGGCCGATGTTCCCAGCACAAAAACATCTGGCATAGCTTCTTTCATCCAAGAAATCGTTTGTGTATTTATATTGCCATCTACTTCGATTAACGGCTGGATGTTTCTTTGAGCTAAAATATTTTTTAGCTCACGTAATTTTTCCAATGTTTCTTGATGAAAGTTTTGTCCCGCAAAGCCAGTGGGAACCGTCATTAGCAGAATCTGATCTACTTCATCAATATAAGGTAGAATATCTTCCAAAGGAGTCGCTGGATTTAATGCTAGTGAAGGCTTAATGCCATAACTTTTCAATCGTTTGATTAAAAGAACTGGGTGAGCTGCTGTTTCAACATGAAAAGAAATCGTTTCAGGCTGTAAAAAACGAAACATTTCAACAAATTTTTCTGGCATTTCAGTCGCTAAATGAATATCAAAAGGTAAAGATGTTTTCTTTTGCACGCTTGTCATCCACTCAGGGCCTAATGCTAAATTATCAACAAATACACCATCCATGACATCTAGATGTAATAAGTCACAACCTGCTTGTTCTAAGTAGTCTAGTTCTTTTTGAATATTTAACATATCCGCACACATCAATGAAGCTGCAATCTTTTCCAATATGAGCCTCTCCTTTAATAAAACATTTATCTTAACTATTTCTCTTCTTTATTTAAAGTGATTTTCAAACTATAAACGGCACCGATAATTCCCGCTTCATTTTCGAATTTTGCCGGAACAATTTCAGGAAAATCCATATCTACCAGTGCACTATGTTCATTTTGTAGTTGTTTATAAGCCATCTGCAACTCTTTTAAAAAGGTTTTATTAGCGCTAATTCCGCCGCCAATGACAACCATTGCAGGATCAAATACAACTGCAACATTTAAAATACCTTGCGCTAGTTTGCGATGAAATTTAGCTAATACGGTTTGTGCTAAATATTCACCATCTTCAGCACGATCATAGATCACACGAGCATCATCGATTTTCTCACCAGATTTTAAATTATAAATTCGCAATAAACCAATGATGGTAGCTGCTTGTAAATTCATCGTACTTAAATTCAAATCATCTTGATTATCATCTAAAAGCATCCAACCAAATTCACCTGCCCGCGCATGGGCACCACGATAAATCTCATTATTAACAACTAGACATCCGCCAATACCTGTACCAACCACTAAACTAAGATAGTGCGCAACGTCTTGAGCTGCACCGCCCCATTTTTCCGCAATTGAAGCTGCATTTGCATCATTTTCTACATGCACAAATATCCCTGTGCGTTTAGCCATTTCTTCTTTAATATTAATCCCATATAAACACTTAATAGCACCAGCAGTCGTTAAATAACCATCTTCTTCAACTACACCTGGGACAGACATACCTACAGCTTTTATCGCATACTTTGTTTTATAATCAGAAATAATTTGAACAATATCGTCTAAAATTTCTTCTTTAGTTTTAGGCGTAGGAAAATTTTTCTTATCCTTCATTGCGCCATCTTCATCTAATAATCCAATTTTAATTGAACTACCGCCAATATCTACACCTACATACATACCATGGATAATCCTTTCCTACAATTTCCTAGCATTTGAACGAACAACTTCTTTTTTTACCAACAAAAACATAAACAGCCTCATTTCTCTTATTGTAATAGATATTGATTTGAGATGCCACTGTAAAAGATTTTTCATAGTATATTAACATTGCAAATAAGGTCTTGAGTTTATTTTCAGAACGCTCATTAAGTAAAGTTATGGCCTAAAAGCGAATTTAGAACATAATTTTGATAAATTTATGAGATCGATAGAACAAAGAAAAACGAAACTTATGTTGTATTATAATAAATACAACATAAGAATTGGAAAACTATGTTGTATAAATGTAAATAGCACATAGATAATAAAAAGTAACGTTCTATTTAAATAAATACCCCATAGAAAATGAGAAACGATGATATATTTCAACAAAAGAAGTTATACACAAATGTTAGCGCCTCAAAGACAAACATTCTTTTAGATTTTCTAAGTTAAAGTAAAATTTCTATTGAAAATCACTTGATATAAAACATAAAATGAAAGCGTAAGTTCGTCTTTTAACAACAGTAAGCAATTTATCTTTGCTGTTTCTAATTTTATACAAAGGAGCGAGAATACGTGAATCAAAATGATCAGTTACCAGAAGTTGACGAGAAACTTCCCTTAAGACAAAACTTGCTTTTAGGCCTGCAGCATACAGTAATTGCTGTTTTAGCCGCTATACCTGTCCCTTTATTAATAGCCACAAATGTCGGTTTATCTCCAGAACAAACCCGTTTTTTTATTAACGCGGTCATCTTTGGCGCAGGTCTTTCTAGTTTATTAATGGCTTTAAATATTATCCCTAAGACAAGCCCTAAAATCCCAATGGTCATGGGCGCAAATTTTGCCGTAGTCCCTATTGCAAGTACGACATTAAATGATGCTCCTAATATTGAAACAGGTTTTCAAATCATCGCTGGTTCAACCATGATTGTAGCAATTCTTTGTTTTTTAGCTGCTCCCTTTTGGATTAAACTTCAACGTTTTTTCCCACCTGTAGTTGTTGGAACAAACTTAATTGTCCTTGGTGTTTCTTTATTACCAAATACTTTTCATTGGTTAATGGGCGATAAAGCCTATAACCTAACTGAAAGTATAGATTATAAAACCTTACTGATGGCTTTAGCAATTTTTATTTTTCATGTCATTATCAGTAAATACTTTAAAGGCTTATTAGGAAACTTAACTATTCTCATTTCTCTTATTTTCGGTACACTATTGGCGTTATCTTTAGGTATGGTAGATTTTTCACCAGTGCAAGAAGCTCCTTGGTTTGGACTCAATTTGCCTTTTCACTATGGGCTTCCTAAATTTGACATGACCGCTACACTATCCTTTTTAATAGCCATTATTTTAGGTATGGTGGAAATTTCCGGTACAGCGATGGGAATTCATAATATTGTAGATAAAGAGATGACAGAAAGCCAATTTCGACGCGTTTTACAATCTTTAGGGATTACGACATTTATATCTGGTTTATTTAACGGTGTACAACCCACAGCCTTTGTGCAAAACGTCGGTATTTTAGATCTGTCCAAAGTCAAAAGTCGGTTTGCTATTGCGACTGCTGGTTTCATGCTTGTTTTCATCGGTTTTATTCCAAAATTTTCTGCTTTAATTTCGGCTATTCCAGATCCAGTATTAGGTGGACTTGGCTTTGCTATTTTCGGTATTATTATTGGCAGTGGGATTAATATTTTGAAACAAGTAAGTTTTGAAGGTAATCAAAATATGTTAATTATTGGTCTAAGTGTTGGTGTTTGTATGTTACCTTCTGTCTATCCAAACTTTTACGCCAACTTTCCTGCAGTTGTACAAAATATTTTTGGCAGTGGTATTCTAGCAGGTTCTTTAACAGCCATTATATTGAACCTATTTTTCAATTTTAAAGAAATAAAAAATAACACTAAGTAATGATTTAAGTTACAGATCGTTTTCTGATAAAAAAATAGCAATCTATCATCCAAATGGCATTTTCAGATGATAGATTGCTATTTTACTATTTATTTTCATTGAAATTGTTTCTCATCAATCTCGCGAAAGTCTGTTACAACCTTATCTGCACAAGACAAGTCTTGCTTTGGATAATCCGGATTGGCAAATCCAATGCAATACATGCCAGCTGCTTTAGCAGCGCGTGACCCATTTTTCGTATCTTCAATCACAACGCAATCATCAGAAACAGCACCAAGTAAATCTGCAGTGTGCAAAAAAACATCAGGCTCCGGTTTTGAATGAGCGACTTCTTCCGCACTGACAGCTTGACTGAAGTAAGCGTCCAATCCTAATTCCCGCAAATTATAAATGATTTCTTCTTTACGCGAAGCAGAGGCTACCCCTAATTTAAAACCAGCTTGATACAAGCGCTTGATCAAATCTTTTACATTGGCGATCAGCTGCACACCATCTTTTTGAATAATTTCTTCACGGCGCCTATTCATTTCCATAACATATTCATTTACTGCTTTGGGCAAATCAAATTCATCTTTCATGCCTTGCCACATAAAATTAGGGGTTGTCCCCATAAATTGATAATGATAACTATCAGGAACATCATGCCCTTCTTCATGAAGGATATCTGATTTTGAGTTAAAATAAGTATACTCAGAATCAACGATTACGCCGTCCATATCAAATATAAAAGTATTCATAATTTCTCCTAAAGTTCATAGATTTTTATTATATCAGAAATTTGCTTAATACATATTCTATCATCTAGTATGAAAAATTTTCACACCTTACATACTTTTACTTACACTTTTTATATTACTTCTTCGAAACTTTATGTCCACCAAATTGGTTTCTTAAAGAAGCAACAACCTTTTCGCCATATTTTTCTTCATCAACACTAGCATATCTAGCCAGTAAAGCCTGTGTAATTACAGGAGCCGATAATTCTTGTCGTAGCATTTCTTCAGCTGTCCATTTGCCTTCACCTGAAGATGGGATCACGCCTTCAATATCTTTAAGGTCGGGATCTTCTTGTAATAAGTCTTCAGTCAGACCCATCAACCAGCTACGGATCACAGAACCATTATTAAATACCTTGGCAACTCCTGCTAAATCGTAATCGTATTCTCCATGATGAATGAGATTAAATCCTTCACCAATGGCTTGCATCATACCATATTCAATACCATTATGAATCATTTTTAAATAATGACCACTGCCGACTGGTCCACAATAAAAATAGCCGTCTTTTACACAAAGAGCTTCAAATAAGGGGCGAATCTCTTCAAACTTTTCTGCATCTCCGCCGATCATCATACAAGCACCTTCACGAGCGCCAGAAGTTCCGCCAGAGGTGCCTACGTCAAAGAAATAAACGCCTTGTTCTTTGGCTTTCTCACCATTTTTTTGGCTATCAGTAAATTTAGAATTTCCGCCATCAACTAAAATATCACCTTGGTTCATTGCCTGAACACAGGAAGTAACTTGGTTATTGGTAATTTCACCTGCTGGTAGCATGAGCCAAATAACTGAAGACCGTTTTTTATCCTCCATTAAGGCGTCAAAACTTGAGTAAAACTGTCCACCATTTTCTTCAAATTCGTTTTTTATTCCACTATTTTGATCAAAACCAGAAACTTTATAACCATGATCTAACAAGTTATAAGCCAAATTTAATCCCATTTTTCCTAAACCAATAATACGAATATCCAACACTACATCTCCTCGAAAAATAAGTTCTTTATTTTTATAATTTCCCTTATTTACGATAGTACATAATGGCGGTTATTTCAATTCTTAGCCTAACGCAAATTTTTTAATCTGTTCTTAACAGCCCATATCATACTAAGGAGGCATCTTTATACAATAGTCAACAGTGCTGACAGTGAAGGTATTTGACAGTCGGCTTTACTTTGATCGATGTCATAGTCTTGTTTCAACGCGACAGTATAAAGTCCAGCAGCTTTTGCCGAGGCAATACCGACGAATGAATCTTCTACAGCCATCGCTCTACCTCCAAGTTTCTTGGCACTAATTTGATAAATCTCGGGATGAGGCTTGCTCTCTTGTAGTTCTTCCCCACTAATCAAAAAATCTATAAAAACTCCTAGACCACATTGCTCTACCATTTGCTCAATATCTTTTCTTTTTGAAGAAGAAGCAATAGCAATCTTTTTCCCCCTTTTTTTTAATTCTTGTATTACTCGTGGGGCTTCTGTCCTTAGTGCTTGTTGCAAATCAATTGGATTTTCTTGTCGAAATAGCACATATTCTCTTCTTAGCTCTTTTCGTAATTGTTCATCTTGAACTAATTTTTGCCAAGTATCTTCTTCTGTTGAGCCTACATAATCTTCTATATCTCTAGAAGCTGGCTCCATTTGGATCGAATCAAAATATTTCATACGACGATCAAAATAAAATCGTTCACTGTCGATTAATACGCCATCCATATCAAAAATAACGCTGTTATACATAACTTTTTCTCCTTTTAACCGTTGAGTAGTATTTTTTTGAAATCTTCGATGGTGGTTACTTCATCTAACTGTTTTGTTTTTTCCTCATCATTAATCAACTGTACAAGGTACTTCATAATATTAAGATGAGAGAATGAATCTATAGCAGATAAACAAAAAATGATTTTTACTGGGTCATTTTCGGTATTCCCAAAACGAACTGGATCTTTAACTGTAGCTACGCTTAACCCTAATTTATTCGCTCCATCTTCTGGTCGAGCATGCGCCAAAGCTAAATGCTTACCAATCACAATATAAGGCCCAAAATCATTCACTGACTGAATCATCGCCTGTACATACTGTTGTGTGATAGTTTCGTCTTTAATTAATGGTTGAGAAACAATTTGAATTAGATCCTGCCAATCATTTGCGTCAGCTTGTAAAATAATGTGTTCATCTTCTAAAATGTCTTGAATCATAGGCTGCAACTCCCTCTTATTGACTGAAAATTGGTTTTTTTTAAATACATCAGTTAATTCTTCATAAGCTTCTTTGCTTACTTTTCCTACTTGTTTATCTACAACTTGTAATAGTGAGTGAAAAACATGAGTCATGTCTTGATAATTACTATTAATCCTGCGATGTTCTTTATTTTGCTGTAAAAAATCACGGATCAGTTCTTTACTATCTTCTTTTATTATTGGTTCTAAAACTAATAACGGTTTTTTTAATTCTCTTAGTGGCAGAGTAGAAAAAATCAAATCAACATCCAGTTTCTCAATTAATCCAATTTCGCGTGAACTTAGTACAGCTAGCACTTCAATATTGAATAGTTCTTTAAGATTTTCAGATAACAGTTTTCCTGTAGCCATTCCGTGGTTACAAATGACAACTGCACGATAATAATAAGTTACTTCTTGGTTAAGTTCACTTAACGAAGTAGAAAAATGTATCACTAAAAAGCTTAATTCATCCTGTGATATTTTTTTACCTGTTAATTGATTAATAATTGGTGCAAAACTTTGGACTGCACGATATATGACATCATAATTTTTTTGAATATTTTCTTTTAAAGGGTTAGCAAACTGTACATCATATCTAATACGGTTGAGCAACCCAGCAATATGTTGATACAGACCTTCTTGTAATGCTTCTTCTTTTCTACTAAAGGGAATATGTGTCTGTTTTTCAACATGCTGTATTAATTGTATAGACAATAATTGAGCTTGGACCCAGTCAATAGAAGTATTCATATCTTGCTGGTTAAGAGTTTCCAATATAAACGATAAATAACTAAATTCATTTAAAGCATCAGTAATACCAAAATGGCTAAAAACTGTTTCTACAAAGTTTTCGATTGATTCGCTAATATAAACGTTTCTTTTTAGCCAAGTTCGTGTCTCTATCTTTTTCTTGTTAAGGAAACGGGTAATACAAATACTAGTAAAAATAACTAAGTTCTTACGATAGTAATTATCTTCACTGGCAGAAATACATGAGTCATAGATACGATCAACTTCAGAAATCATATTTATAGGTATATAGTCAAAAATAATTTTTTGTTTTATCGATTGATTTTTATATTGCTCAGTTAATGATACAGAACCAATTGCTTTATTAACGATCGAGTAAATCATAGTACGGACGCTTTTTTCTTTTCCTTCTAAAATCAGTCCTTCTTTAGGAACACTTAAAACACGAATGCCATAGCCTTTTAATAACTCGCGAATTCGCCGCATGTCTTCATCTACAGTGCTTTTTGAAACTTGATATTCTTCTTCTTTATGAAATAAAAAAATTTTATCTTTACTTAAAGCAATCGCTAATATCAAATCCAGAATTCTTTCTTCTCGTCTTAAAACTTCATTTTTTTATCTGCATCTAAAAGAACATACACTTGTTCTTTTTCCTTTCTATTAAGTTCTAACTTCATCCCCTTTCCTCTGAGTGAATGAACTAGCGGAAGTTTCTGTTGCTGTAAATAATCATTCACTTCGTTAATTTCATTTCTCATAGTACGAGCACTTAATTGAAATTGTTCACTAAGCGCTTTCATACTGATTGGAAATTCCGCAAAAACTAGCTCACTTAACAATCTAGCTGTTCGATCTTTCATATCACTCTCTCCTTGTATATATAAATTATAGGGGGAAACACAGATAAATGTTAGTAGAGATCTTTGCCACATTTTTTGGCAAAAAAGTAAGCGCTACAATTTATTTTAATAACAAAAATTTATTACTGTTATAAGCACATTATCTACACATAAAATAAAAAAGCCATCCCTATTATCAAAATAGAAATGACTTCATTAATTCCTTTTATTATCAGGTAGTTCGTATAAACTAAATAAAATTATCTTCGTGCTCTTAAAGCAGATAAAATCGAAACAGTGTCAACAACTTCTTGCAAAGCTGCACCAATTAGTGCTGGAATAACACCAGTTGCGGCGATTAACATTAAAGCTATACAAATAAAGATACCAATTAATACCGACTGTTGCGCCACTTTCATTGTATCTTGGGACAAGCGAACAGCTTCTGAAACGCGGCTGAGGTCATCTTTTAAAATAACAGCGTCTGCACTTTCACTTGCTGCGGTTGCACCATGAGCACCCATAGCAATTCCAATATCTGCCACCGCCAATGCGGGCGCGTCGTTGACGCCATCACCTACCATAATGACGGGACGATCTTTTTCTTCTAATTTTTTTAATATTTGAATTTTATCTTCCGGTAAACATTCCGGGTACGACTCTGAAATGTGTGTTTTTTCGGCTATTTGATTAGCAATATGGGCGTGATCGCCTGTTAACATGACGGTTTTAGCAATGTTTAAACGATGAAGTTGCTCTACAGTCGCTTTGGCTTCTGAACGTAAAATATCTTCAAAAGTAATATAACCAAGGTAACTTCCATTTAATGAAAAATAAACGGTCGTATCTTCCGTTAATTCAGTTGAGTTTACCTCTATAAATTTCGCATTGCCAACTCGTAATGTTTGTTGGTTGATAACAGCTTCAATTCCTTGTCCAGTAAATTCTTTTAGATGGGAAACAGGCAATAAAGTTAAGCGACGTTGTTTAGCTTCAGCCACTAACGAACGTGCTAAAATATGAGTAGATTCTTGCTCAGCACTAGCTACAAGTTGGAGTAAGTCGTTTTCGGAAAAACGTCCATCGTCAAATTGAATTGTATTGACTGCGAGTTCACCTTTTGTTAATGTACCCGTTTTATCAAAAGCGATTGTTCGTGCTTTAGCTAATTTTTCAATAGTAGTTCCAGTTTTTACTACAATGCCATTTCTACTAGAACGACTCATCCCTGCTACCAAAGCAACTGGCGCTGCTAAAATTAGAGGACAAGGAGAAGCAACGACAAGGACTTCAGCAAAGCGCACCGGATCTTGTGACCATGCCCAAGCAATACCTCCTATGACATAAGCAACGATAGTAAATGGCACCGCGTAGCGATCCGCTAATCTCACAAAATGCGCTGGTTTTTGTTCAGATTCTCTTACTAATTTGACTAAAGTTTGATACTGACTGTCATTTGCTTTTTTAGTTACTTTTATTTGTAAGGACGTATCTTTAATAATCGTCCCAGACATCAATGAATCGTTTATCGTTTTTTCAATGAGTTGTGATTCTCCTGTTAAAGAAGATTCATCGACAAAAGTATCTCCTTTAACTACTGTCCCATCAATCGGTACAACTTCTCCTGGTTTGATCAAAAGTAAATCTCCGATGGAAACCTCATCTACATTCAAATCTTCAATTTGTCCATCTTTGAGGCGATGAGCAATTTCTGGAGCATTTTCCAATAAGGAACGTAATTCACGACTTGCTGAACGGCTTGCATAATCTTCTAAGCTATCTCCACCAGTTAACATAATCAATACAACCAAACTTGCCCAGTATTCGCCAACTAATAATGTAGCGATAATGGCTGTAATGGCTAATAAATCCACGCCGTATTTACCTGAACGTAGAGTCTGAATCATACCAATAAACATTGAAACGGTCATAACACCGCCTGCTAAAGCAATAATAATAAAAGCGATTCTCGGCTGATTAAAACCAAACTCCGTTAATAACGCTATAATGCCAATAATGACAGTGATTGAAAATTTCTTAAAGTTACTCATTTCATTACCTCCATCTCATCATCAATTCAATTCTGGCCAGTAGTCACCATTTGCTTCAATAAAATCATCCAAAATTTGTTTTGCTGGATCAGCTGAATATACGGTTTGATTTAGGGTGAACGCTTGCAATGCTTTTGGATAAGAATGTTCAAAATAAGCATCTACGAGTAATTTTTCCGAGGCATTTTGAGCTTCCATCAATCCTTTATGAAAATCATTGATGCCAAAACGGAAAGAAATAGGCTCAGCGCCAGTACGACCAACATAAGCTGGAACTTCTACCATCGCATCCTCCCGCAAATTGGGAATCGCTCCTTTGTTAGGAACAATTAACATGAACCGATCATGATTATCGTTTAAAATAGAAACTGCCATATCCATAATATATTGTCCATGCTCACCAAAATTAAAATCTAAAATTTCGCCTTTTTCTTGTTCACGCACTTTACGAGCCATCTCTTTTGTCTTTTTTTCACGACCGTCCATGACAATATTCGCTCGCGTGTAACTAGGATCTGTGTATTCAATTGTACGATTCGGATACAAATAATACTCTAAATAATTGTTAGGCAGGTATCCTGGAAAATTTTGGGTCATTAATCGCATCATATCCCAAGCTTCTTGCCAAGTATCATCGCCCGCATTAAAATCAGCAACATGCAATCGTTCGTTTTCCAAACGTTCAAGGATTTCTGGCAAAATATCACGCTCAACGGACTTATCATAAATTGAGCTATACCAACCAAAGTGATTCAATCCGTAATACATTGGTATCCAATTTTTGCGATCATAACCATAATTTGTCGCAATCGTTTCTTCAATAGAGATCGTCATATCACAAGCGTTTAACATTTTGACCTCCGGAAAAGCGCGCCTTACAGCTTCTGATACTAGTGTTTCTGGATTCGTATAATTTAACAACCAGGCATCTGGGGCGTAGTGATCCACGTAAGAGACAATCTCTAACAAACCTTTAATCGAACGTAAACCGTAAGAAAAACCTCCTAAACCGCACGTCTCCTGTCCTACAAGACCATATTTCATTGGAATTTTTTCATCCAACTCACGCATCTTCATACCGCCAACTCGTAATTGTGAGAAGATAAAATCTGCGCCAGTAAATGCTTTTTTTGGATCGGAAGTTTGCGAAAGTTTTACTTTATCGGCTAATTTTTCTTTTTTTAACATATAATTAATAATTTCAAACATATCGTCATTACGCGATTCATCAATATCATAAAGTATTAATGAAGAAAATGGAAATTGTTCTCTACTCGAAATCATTGCCTGTACAATCCCTGGTGTATATGTGCTCCCTCCTCCAGCAATAACAACCTGTAAATGCTCTTTTTTCATACTTTCCCCGTCCTTTCTTTTATGATCACTTTCATGATAAAAGAATATGTAAGGGTTACCAAGCATTTTCATTCATTTCAATTTTTATTTGATTTTATGATTTTATTTTCGTAAAATGAAAGTGATTTCAGAAAGGATCTTTCTTATGCGGTTAGAAGAACGAATCAACCAAGTAGATAGTTTTTCCAATACAGAATATGTACTATTAGAATATCTTATTTCGTCTAAAAGCAAGGTAATCAATATGCAAGCAGCAGAACTAGCAAAGCATACATTTACTTCTCCTGCTAGTGTTACACGTCTTTCACAAAAATTAGGTTTTAGCGGTTTCAATGAATTCAAATTCTTTTTAAAACAAGAAGTGAATGAACTAAAAGCAAATAAGAACAAAAGCTGGCATCTTCTACAATCTGATATTGAAAAAACGATTAACCTAACGGATGAGGCTAATCTATTGCCTATTAGTCGGTTAATCGCTGAAGCAAAAACTATTTTTGTTTTCGGTACAGATTGGGGAGAGCGTAATACAGCAGAACTATTTGTGCGAAATTTTATAGCGGTAGGAATCTATATGACGATAATCCCCTCCGTTACTGAACTGCGTTGGGTATCACAAAAAGTCCAGAAAGAAGATTTAATCATCATTATTTCTTATAGTGGCGAAGGAAAAGATGTGACTGAAATTTCCCAACTTTTGAAATTAAAAAAAGTAAAAATTGTTTCAGTCACACCTTTATCAAAAAATCATTTATCTACGTTGTCTTCGAATAATTTATATTATCAAGCCAGTCAGTTAGAAGGGATCTCTCAAGATCCTTCAGCGGAATATAACTTATTTACCGCCTTGCATATCGTATTAGACGCCTTATTTAGAAACTATTTTGATAATTTCTACTTAAAATAATAAAATATTTCCTATACTTAAAGGAAATATTAATCATACAAGTTGTTTTTTAAGGGGGGTTCAATGAAAAGAGATGTAAGAATTGATACGCTGCGAGCATTAGCTATTTTATTAATCATGTACGCTCACACTAGACCTCCGCAGTGGCTTTATGAGTTACGTAATTTTGATGTCATTTTAATGACGTTTATTCTTGGTGCTTCCTATTATTTAAGTACGGAACGAAAAAAGAAACCCAAGCCCTATTTTTCTTATTTAAAAGAGCGATTTTTGCGCTTGATTATTCCGGTCTGGATCTTTTTAACATTGTTTTTTCTTGTCTTATTTGGTTTCACTTCAATTGTTGACCAACCTTTTCCTTTCTCTTTGAGAACAATATTTACTTCTTATTCTTTAATTTGGGGAATTGGATATATTTGGATTATCCGCGTATTTTTTATTATCGCTATTTTATCCCCCTTTTTATATTGGCTGGCCAAAAAAACAACACATTTGTTGCCACAGCTAGGAGTAATTGGATTATTTCTATTATTACAAAACGGTCTGAACGCACTAGTTACTCTACTATCTGGTACGGAGCAAGCGATCTTTGAACAATATGGGGCGATCTCATTTGGCTATTTTTTGGCAGCACTTGTAGGAATGTGGGCAGTACGACAAAATAACAAAGAAAACTCCATTTTGCTCATTTGTTTTTCCATTCTATTTTTTATTATAGCAACTTATCAGACACTCCCTTCGATCGAAGATAACAAATATCCCCCTACAATCTATTTTATAAGTTACGGTTTGGCTGGTTCTTTGCTTCTTTTTCAATTGACTAGTTTCCAAACAATTAGAAAATTACTTGAGAAAACTCCTGGTATCAATTGGTTATCCCAACACTCTTTGGAATTATATTATTGGCATCTCTTTCCTATTATATATTTTAATCTCTTTGTCGAAAGAGACTCTTGGCTTTTACGTTTCTTCATCGTTTTTCCTGTCGCTTTTCTTTTGACTTTCTTACAAAATCGGTATATCCCTCATCTTTTCCACCCCCAAAAAAGATAAATAGTTAATTTATTAAAGATATTATTTGCTTTCTAATGAAGCGTTCTTCATTATTCATAGAAACTTCTATATAAACAACCTCCACTCTAAAGTTAGAGTGGAGGTTGTTTATATAAAGGAATAATTTTTTACTATTATTTCTTAAATAATCTTCAAGGATGCTCGCAGTTATTAATTTCTTACTAACTTATACAATTTTTAGCAGTCATTCCCATTAAATATACCTGAATGATTTATAAAACTTTGTGGATAACTCATTCGACCGCCCCACGAAGTGCCATTTATGTTATTTTCTATTTTTGTCGCCGCTTTTTAATAAAGAATAGGAAAGGACGATTGAACTAGGTTAAAAAAAGATAAAGTTCTTCCTAGAAAATGAAAGACAAGCTTTTTATAGAGCTTAAAATGGCGAAAGTAAACTAGAGATTCAATCGCTGAATGCGTGTAAGAACTTCCCAAAAAAGCGTATTGTAAACATTTGTACTTGATAAGTGAATTTGCACTTGACGCGCGTGCTCTGTGACTTTTCCAGCAATATGAAATAGTTGAAAACGGATGGTGTCAATCATCGTCGTCTTTTTCTCTTGCGGAAAAGCCAGCTGTTTCATCAAGTGGATGATATTATAGGCGATAAAACTTAAGGCTAACCGGACCTTATTTGCTAAAAAGGAAGGACTGTCCGTTTTATCAGCGAAAAATCCGGTCTTCATTTCTTTAATGAAGTTTTCCATGTTCCCTCGTTTTTGATAGAGCTGAAAAATCGTTTGGGGCGAAAGATGAGCGAAATCAGTCACCACAAATTGAAATTCGGAAAAAAGTAAAGTTTCCGCTTTTCGAGTCGCCTTGATGGCCACTGTTCGAGATTGATCCCAAGAATCTGCTTGATAAGCCATCTTAAAATATTGATGTTCTGTCTTTGTGTAATCTGTACCATTGGTATATTGGACAAGATGTTGCGCATGATGCATCAACCGTGCATTATTTTTCAGTTTAATCACATAGTGGGCCCCTCGACATTCACACTGTTGATAAATTTCCGGTTTGGCAAAGCCACTATCCCCGCGTACAAGCATTGTGGGATCACTCGAACGTTGTTGGTAATGCGCCAACATTTCCACGAGATAATCTTCGGCGTGAGTTGAGGTATAAGATTTGCCATGACGATGGCGAACATCTAATGCCAATCCGGTTAACCCTTCAAATGCCACAAATGGATGATATCCATTGAGACCATAGTGGTAAATATATTCCCCTGCTTCTTGCTTTCCGTAGGTAGGACAACAGGTGGAATCCAGATCAAGCACGAGTTGTTGACTGTTTTGCTGGTCCATGCCTAAATCGCCAAGTTTTTTCGCCACTTGTAATAGTTGATTAACATTTTCTTCTGTCAAGGTATGAAGCAAAGTAGACATCATAAATTGCGAACTGAGTCGTTCTTGTTTCAATGCTTCCTTAAAAAGGCGGTCATACTGTAAGGTGTTGGCATCTCGGTCTCGAGAATAACCAGCGATCAATTGATATAACCACTGTTTTACGACGTCCAGCCATTCATGTTGGGCGAAGAAACGATGCTCTGGAATATGAACGTATTGCGCTAACAGTGAATCAAAATGAATTTGATTTAGAAACTCCGAAAGTAAGACGAGCCCCGCGTCATTGGTTAAGGTACCACCGTCGTTGGCTATTGAGATGACTTTTTGCTCATTGAATGTAAGAGAATTTTGTTGTAAAGTAATAGACATAAGAACGCACTCCTTTATTGTTATGTTTTGTCGACTTTACAATAACACGAAGTGCGTTCTTTTTGTACACCCAGAAGGTGAAGCAACTAAACTTTTAGAAAAATGAGCATGCCAAGGCTTGAATAATCCTTGGAAAAATTTATAAATCATTCAGGATATATAATGTTTGAAAAATTATTTTATTTTCCATGCTCATCATATATTATCTTTACTTATTTCTCTAAAGGCGCAATCATTGACTGTATGTGCATAATCATTAATTGCTTTGCTTCCTCAGCGTTATGCGTAGTGATCGCAGCTGCAATAAGTTGATGATATAAAGAAGCCTTAGTCCTCATTTGTGGAAGAGTGTTCGTCATACGACGGCTTTCTAATTGATATTTTTCCAACGAACCTGTCATTATCATTAAAGAAGGCTGTTTTGCCCCTTCAGCAATCAACTGATGAAATTTTAAATCAGTCGTTAAAAAACAATCATTTACCTGCATTTCTTGGTCTAACTGATAAGCCAATTCTTGAAGTTTTTCACATAAACTAGGCTCAGCTTGTTTAGCACAATAAAACGCCTGCTCTGGTTCTACCAGTAACCTAGCGCGCAAAATGGAAAGTAAAGAAAGTTTTTCTTTCTTCTTTTCTTCACTTGAAGACGCCGCATTAGGATCATTTCTTACATATATACCTCTTCCATGCTCTATACTCACTATGCCCTGATTCTCAAGTGTACGCATTGCTTCTCTAATTATCGTTAAGCTAACTTCCATTTCTTTTGCTAGTTGCTTCATAGTAGGCAATCGTTGTCCAGGTTTCCAAATTTCATCTATAATATTTCGTTTTAATTTATCAAGCGTTTGTTGGTAAACAGATGGTTTGTTTGTCTCCATGGTCCCCTCCGAATTTCAGCAATAGTTTTTATACTACCTCATTTACACAAAGATAGACAATGTCAAGACTGATAATAAACCAACAACACCTATGATACAGGTCAATGGTGTCCAAGCTGTAAAGGTCTCTTTCAAGGAAAAGTCAAAGTATTCTTTAACCATCCAAAAGCCTGCGTCATTAACATGTCCTCCAAATACACTACCAGCGCCAACAGCAAGCACCATTAAAGCCGGATTTGCTCCAGTAGATGCGATTAAAGAACCGACAAGTCCAGCACCTGTAAGAGCGGCAACAGTTGATGATCCAAGACTCACACGTAAAATAGCTGTTACTAACCAAGCCGCAATTAAAGGCGATATATTTAAACCGGAAAAGATGCCAGAGATATAATCTGAGATTCCTCCAGAAACTAAAACTTCCTTAAGTGCTCCGCCACCGCCAATAATAAATAGCATACCTGCAATTTGAACAATCGCGTTCTCTAAAGTTTTTCCAGTTTCTTTCATACTAGCATGTTGATGGATCCCCATCGTATAAATAGCAAAAAGTAAGGAAAGAAGCATAGCAAAATCTGGATTGCCAATAAAAGTGATGATTTGAGTGATCAACATTTGTTGCGGAATAATAAATTCCAAAATCGTTGCAATACCAATTAAAATAACAGGCATCATCGCTGTAAGTACGCTAATACCAAATTTTGGTGTTTGATTTAAATCAAACTCTTCCACTTTCCCTAATGCTGGTATTTCCTCTTTTACTTTATAAATTTGTGAAAATCTTTTGCGAAGAAAGCGATTATAGACAGGCCCTGAAACAATAATTGTTGGGATAGCTACAATAATTCCATATAAAATTACCTGGCCAATGTTCGCGTTAAAAACTCCTGCAATGGCTGTCGGAGCAGGGTGAGGAGGAATAAACCCGTGCATCACATTTAACGTTGCGGCCATAGGGATAGCCAGTTCCATTAGCGGCATCTTAATCTCGCGGGCAATAATAAAGATAATAGGAAGTAATACTACAAGACCAACTTCAAAGAACAAGGCTAAACCGATAATAAATGAGGCGAAAATTACGGCAATTTGAATACGCTTATATCCAAACTTATCAATTAAAGTATGCGCAATTCGTTGACCTCCACCAGAATCAGAAACAAGTTTGCCTAGCATAGATCCCATTCCAAATATAATGGCTAGGTCTCCTAGTTGCGACCCCAGTCCGTCTGTAATGGTTGTTGGAATTTCATCAAGTGGAATTCCAAGAAATAAAGCAACGACAAACGAAGTAATAATTAACGAAACAAAAGTATTAAGTTCAAGTTTTGTAATTAAAAATATTAATAGTGCTACTCCGAGTATAACAATAAATAATGGCATAGTAACTAAATCCTCCACGTTTTAAATTTTAATAACAACAAATCAATTAATAAACAACTTTTATAAATTCCTCGACCGAATATTATAAAGCTTTTTCTTCTAAATTTTGAACATTGTCTTCATTAAAGAAACTGAAGCCAACCCCTAAATAACTCGCACCATCCGCTACGAAAACTTTAGCATTTGGTAAATTGACGCCTCTTACAGCCATCAACTTTTTTGGGTCAAGTGGACCTTGAATTTGTTTAAAAAATGAAGCTCCAGTAGATATGACTGCTGGAAAGATTTTAACAATGTCTGTTCCGCACTCAAATTGATCATCTTCTTCTGAAGAGGATATGGCAGGGCGTAATAATATTTCCTTTTTAGCTAATAAAAAAAATATTATCGCTAAACTACGTTGCCCCTAACATAAATCTCATTCCAGCTTTCTTTAAAAAATCCATTCATTCATGAATTGCCTTTTCTTAATCTACCTTCAATAGCAGGCCCCCCATCTACTAACAACTTCATTTGTATCAACTTTTAAAAATAGATATGTTTTATACATTAAAGATAACATCTATTTTTAAGCAATCGTAAGCGTTTCCGTTTTTTGTGTCAAGAGATGCCTAATTCCTCTACTTTTTTATGAAACCATATTTAGTCACTAAAAATCCCCAAAGTTAGATTTGTTTGGTCTACCTTTAGGGGCGTCTTCAAATCCTTCCTTTTTATAAAGTTCTGCTTAAAAAAGCCTATTTGATAAAAAACCAAAAAACGCCAAAACTTTTTAGTTTTGACGTTTTTAGTATATATTTTAAAATTGACCAATCAACAACTGACGTAATTCTTCCAAATAAGGCTGACGTGGATTGGCTGAGGTACATTGGTCGTTATAAACTAAATCAACTAATTTATCAAGGGATTCGTTAAAATGTTTTTTCGTTACCCCATTAGCTGAAAGTGTTGGTTCTACTTCAACAGCTTTCATTAACGCGTCGATTTTCGCACATAATGATTCAACTAATTCACTGTCCGTTGTCCCTTGTAGCCCAAGGTAACGTGCAATTTCAGCATAATCTTTTTGGCCACGATAAACTTCATAACGTGGAAACGGTGTACGTTTCACATTTCCAGTAGCTGCATTGAAACGAATCACAGGGTTCATGGCAATAGAGATCGCTAAGCCATGTGGTAATCCGAACTCGCCTCCGATTTTATGTGCAATCGAATGATTAATTCCTAAGAAGGCATTGGCAAACGACATACCTGCAAGCGTTGCTGCATAATGCATATTTTCACGAGCAGCTTCACCTTCTGATGTCGGATTTTTTGGATCATACTTATAAGATGCTTCTAAGTTCTCAAAAATTAATTTAATGGCTTCTAACGCCCAAGGCCGAGTAAAGTTTGACGAAAGAACGGAAACATAGGACTCCAAAGCATGAGATAACGAATCAAGTCCAGATAGAGCAACTGTTCTTTTTGGCATGGTCATTACAAAGGCCGGATCGACAATCGCTACTTGTGGGGTTAATTCATAATCTGCTAATGGATACTTCACATGTGTATGATCGTCCGTAATTACAGCAAATGGCGTGACTTCCGAACCAGTTCCTGAAGTTGTTGGTATTGCAAATAATTTTGTATGTTCAGAATGATGAAATTTCGCAATACGTTTACGAATATCTAAGAATTTTTGTTGTAATTGGACAAATACTTCACTTACTTTTTCATAACTATCTAAAAATCCAGGTTCTTGATCGATCGAATATTCATAGATATAACGAGCAATTTTGGCCGCATCTAAAGCTGACCCGCCACCAACAGCTAAAATAGCATCAGGCTTAAAAGCTTGCATTTGTTGTGCAATTTCAATGGTTTGTCCTAGCGTAGGATCAGGTCTTACAGATCCGTAGATTGAAGATTTTACTGGATCATCGCGAACTTCTAGTTGTTCATATACTTTATCAACAAATCCAAATTGTACCATCCCTGGGTCGGCCACAATGAAAGCACGTTCTATTTTTTCGTATTCATCTTGTAAATAGGAAAGTGAGTTTTCTTCATAATACACTTTTTCCGGTAAACGAATCCATTGCGGACGATTACGACGCTTGGCAACTGTTTTAATATTCAATAGGTCTTCTGTTGATAAGTTATGAGACAATGAATTTTTCCCCCATGAGCCTGTTCCTAAAGTTAGACTTGATTTTAATGCATCAGTATAAACATCGCCGATGGCTCCAATAGAATCTGGTTGGTTAATAATAACACGTGAAGCTTTGGTCTTTTCTCCATATTCTTCCACAAACGGATCAATCTGGGAACCAATTTGAATCCCCGCATTATGACCTGCCCCTTGGTAGTTTAACAAATCATCTACAATCTTAATGCCATCTTGACGATCTTTAGCTTTATAAACTGAAAGCAATGGCGATAATTTTTCTGAAGATAATTTTTCTCCGATATTTTTGGAATCTAATTCAAACAATAAGATATCTTTTCCTTCTGGTAATTTGACTCCTGCTTGTTCAGCAATCCAACGCGCCGGCATTCCTGCTACAGCACCGTTAACGCCATGGTTATCATTGAAAACAAAATCCGCTACTTTTTTATAATCTGATTTAGGCAGCAAATAAGCACCTTTTTCCTGCATTTTTTCTAACCATTCTTTATAAACAGGGGCTTCTACTACGGCTGAATTTTCAGTAGCGCAGATCATTCCATTATCAAAACGTTTAGATAACAATAAGTCTTCTACAGCACGACTAACATCAGCTGTATGATCTACAAAAATCGCGCCATTTCCGGGACCCACACCCATTGAAGGGTTTCCTGATTGTAAAGCTGCATTGACCATTCCAGGTCCGCCTGTTGCTAAAATTGAAGCAATTTTAGGGTTTTTAATTAAGGAAGATGTCGCTTCAAGCGATGGTTTTTCAACCCATTGAATAATATCCTTAGGTGCCCCAGCTTCTACTGCCGCGTCATAGATAATTTTTGCCGCATGCACTGAACAATTTTGTGCTTGAGGGTGAAAAGCAAAAACAATTGCATTCCTAGTTTTCAATGATATTAAAGACTTAAACATTGCGGTTGATGTCGGATTCGTTGTCGGAACGATACCTGCCAAAACCCCAAGTGGTGAAGCAATTTTGACACTACCTGAAACCTTATCCTCCCCAATTACACCGACTGTTTTATCATCTTTAACCGAATGATACACATTTTCTGTGGCAAAACGGTTCTTAGTATCTTTATCTTCAACAACACCACGACCTGTTTCATCTACTGCTTCATGAGCCAATTCTAATGCAGCTTCAGAACCAGCAAGTGCTGCGGCATTCACAATTTTATCAACTTGTTCTTGAGTAAATGTAGCGAATTCTCTTTCTGCTTGTAAAGCTTTTTCTACTAACGTATCAGTATACTTACGAGCAGCTTCTTCTTTTGTTTCTTCACTTACCGTAACTTGTTCTTTTGTTACTTGAACTGCTTTTTCCATAAATGATTCCCTCCAAATAAAAATTATTGCCGTCGGTTCTTTATGTGAAATATTTCACTTATTATAATACACTTTCCCTCTTATAAATTCAATAGTTTTTTCAATATTTTTTTATTTATTTTCAATAAAGATTTATATTTGTGTTATATTGAACAAAAAATATTGTTAAAAAAGCTCTAAACAGCAAAGTCTAGAGCTAGAATGTGCAATATAAGCTTAGCCAATTGTCGCTATTGTTAAAAACCAATTAACGATTGAATTTAAAACAAAGACGAGTAAAACAATGTAAAAAGGAGCAATTTTAGCTTGTTTATTATCTGCGTTACGTTGTACAACAAAAATGATCGAAGATTGAAAGAATAAAACTGCAAGTAACATAATAATTAGACAAAATATTGGTGAAAATAAACGAATAAATAAGCCAAAGGTGAAGAGTAGTAAAAATAGATTAATACCACTTAAAAAGTTTGCCAATTGATTCACTGTTTGGTTAAAGGAAACTGGGCTTTTCAAGCTAAGTCTTTCAACCCCATAGGTAATTCCAATGGTGATCACTAAAATTAATACATAAAAGAAAAGTATACGTAAAAAGAAAGTAATTCCCAAACTACCTCCTAAACTCTCATTGAAGGAAAAGGGATCATAGCCATAATCATAAGCCCCAATAAGCCCAAAAAATTGATCAATTGCGCTCAACCCTCTTGAAATAACCATGGTGGTTAATAAAGCTTGTAATAATAAATAAATTCCTAAAGAAATGTAACCAAAATAGGTCAAGTTTCCTGTCAAGTCAGCATTGGGGCGTCGTAACTTTTCCATAAAATAACCAAAATAACTTTTCCCTATAGCAAGACTTTGTTTAACAGCCTCTTTTTCTGTAAACGATTCTGTTTGTTGTTCATTATCTACTTCTTTTGCTTGGTCTTGACCACAGTTTGGACAAAACTTCGCTTCATCTTTTATTTGCGCACCACAATTAATACAATATTTCATTTTTACTCCCCCTAATTTACTTATTCATAATCACTGGCTGCGACCTCTTCAAAATTATCGGCGCCACCAAGGTCTTTAATACGTATAGTTTCATCTTCTACGACCAAATTCGCTTTTTTATAGCGGAAATACTGATTATTATGATCTGTATCATCATCATAATAAGTATCGTAATTAACAACATATTGTACATCGTAACTATTTTCTCCTGTACGCGTGACGTCTTCTACTTCTTGCAAATAACACACCACATAATCTTTTTTATCGGACTTTCGACTAGGACCAATAAAGTTATCTTTAAAATCGATAAATTCCTCATTATCCGTACCGCCAGAAAAATAACCAGCTAACGACTTAGTATCTGTTTCATCAAAATCAAGATCTTCATCTGTATAATCAGAGACATCGAAATACAGTTCGTCCAATCGACTTTCAATGTCAAACTCGTCTATTTCCTCTTCTACATCTAAAGTGACATAAGCTGTACTGTCGACATAATCTGTAGGTTCAACTGTTTCGGTATCAGAATTGATCTCTTCATCTTCAAAGCTTTGTTTAAGTTGTACTTTGTAAGGCTTTTGGGTTGGAACGACATCTATACTATAAATGTCATCTTCTTTATCAAATGCTTCGGCCCTTTTATCATTAATATAAAAATCGCCACTTGTCGCATTCGTGTCTGGAACAATATGAAAACTTTCGGGTTGGAAAGTGCTTTGGTCTTGACTATAGTCTTTTTCCAAATATTCATCTCCGTCAAAATCTAGTGGCGTTGAAAGTAATTCTAAATCACCTAACTCTTGCTTTATCCGCAAGTTTCCATCCTCATTCCAAATAAAGCCAGCCCCTTCTAACTCCCCATCTTTAATAGTACCCACTGACTGTCCATTAAACAGTAGCTCTCCAGAAGAAATATCCGAATCGACGTCAAATTTCACTTTTTTAGCTGCAAAAGATAACTCTCGACTACCATCATTTTCTAAATTTTCGCGATTCACTTGCTCAACATTTTGTTCGATTTCCTCTTCTTGACCATTACTTTGAAAACGACCATCTAATTGATAAGCTCCAGGAACTAGTGGACCTAATTTCCAAGTGTAATCTTCATTATCAGATGTTCCCTCTTCTTTATCGTTTACTTTTAGTTGCATATTTTCAACATTAGTGTTCACATCAAGATAAAAAGGTTGTATGACCAAATCGTATTTATCAAACAAAAAGAAATACTTGCCATCTTTTTTCAAATAAAGGTCTTGACGCTTATCATTTATATTTTGCAAGTTTTCACTGATATAATTGCTATAATCTTTGTTATCTTTTGTATAATTAGTAAATGTACTTAAATTATCCGCTTTTGGTTTAAAATTTTTATCTGAAGAAACAACCGTTTCAGCTAATTCTTCAGGATCATTTTTTGCTAATACCTTTTGATAACGTTCTATTTGTTGCTCTTTGGAATAATAATGCTCTCCATATTTATATAACCCAACACTAACTATAAGCAAAACTACTAAACCAGCTAATAAAGTATTATATAATTTTTTATGTTTATAATAAGCAGTAAGCACTTTCGAAAGTTCTTGCTTTTCTTTTGCTTTACTACTTGCTTGTAAACTTGTGCCACAAGATTCACAAAAACGAGCAGTTGTTTGGTTTTCTTTACCACAATTAGGGCAAATGTTGCCTTTACTTTGGGATTCAGTTTTTTCTACCAGCTTTTTACCACAAACTTCACAAAAATTATGATCGTCTGAATACTCCTTTTTACAATGATTACAATATTTCATTTTCTCACTCCTCCAACAAATTCAACAACACCTAATACTCTATTTATATTCTTGCATTAAACGTTAGTAAATTACAAGCTTTATATTAAACTTTTTACTGAATTTTTTTAAGCACCTCTTTAATTTTTTCATTTTTATTATATAATAGATGTAATTTAAGAAAGGAGAGAAATAATGAAGAACGCTTTACTTCCCCAAAATGATCAAAGACAACTAGAGAAAAAATTCAATCCAAAGTTAAACGAGCTACCTGCCTTCCATCTTAGCCAACCTTATTTTCCAGTTGATTTAGATTTATTACACAAAGAAATCGCTACTAGCAATCAGGCTAATTTTAAAGAAGAAATTTATGCTATTCTTCCTTACGGCAAACACTACACGCAATCATTTATCATTTATAAAGACACCATAAGAGAAGTTGACAATTCAGCTAATTTACTAGCTGAAAAATTTTTAAAACAACACTTACATATGGAAATGGAAAGTTATAAAAAAACGATGAAAGTATTTTTAAATAAAAACATTCATACCATGCCAATTGCTAATCATGACTTTAGTTTAGTTCCTTTTAGTCTAGATTTTCGCCCTACGACCTACAGCTGGATTAATCCTGGGAAAATTAAAGAATTATTTTTCAAAGCAAACAATGCACGCACGATTATTCAATTGACCAATTGCTTTAATATCGAAATCGATCGCCAACAACGCGCAATTTTAAATCGAATGAAGCGGGGATTTTTAATTCATGGAATTGTCAAGCGTGATATTGAAAACCAACCGATCAATGTAACAATGAATTTACTGGAATATTTAGGTATCAGTTCCACCCGTATCACCAGAAAAGTTACTAGAGATGTACAATATCAACATATCCCAGGCTTTGCCAATGACTTTTATCAAAAATACCAAGAAATCCATGATGCTATGGTTATTGAAAAATATTTTAATGAAAATTTTCTGCCAAAAAAATGAAAGCGATTAACAAAAATGAGCTCTGTGACCATCATCATCACAAAGCTCATTTTTTTAAAGTTTAGTTGACATATTTTTTAAATAACTTTTTAGCTCTTCTTTTGTATCTGGATGTTGCAAACCGTATTCGATATTTGCCTCTAACAATCCAATTTTAGTTCCTACATCATAACGTTTTCCCTTAAATTCTTGCGCAAATACACGTTGTGTTTTATTTAATTCATCAATAGCATCTGTTAATTGAATCTCACCACCCTGATCAGGTTCCTGCTTTTCTAACAAATCAAAAATTTCTGGTGTTAGAAGGTAACGTCCAATAATAGCCAAATTAGAGGGGGCTTTATCGGGGGCTGGTTTTTCAACAAATGAATTCACGTCATATAAACCTTTGTCTACTTCGCCATTAGGTTCAATCACACCATATTTTGAGGTGTCTTTATGTGGAACAGACATCACCGCTAATGTCGAAGCCTTTGTTTTTTCGTAATCATTGATCAACTGCTTGGTCAAAGGAACTTTATTGCTGGTAATATCATCACCTAGCATTACCACAAAAGGTTCGTCGCCTACAAATGCTTTAGCCTGTAAAACAGCATGACCTAAACCTAACGGACGTTTTTGACGTACAAAATGTAGGTTGATATCTGTTGTTTCTTCTACTAACTTCAGTAATTCGGTTTTGCCTGTTCGTTTTAAGTTTTGCTCGAGTTCTATATTTGCATCAAAATGATCTTCAATTGGACGTTTGGCTTTACCTGTGACAACCAAAATATCTTCAATCCCTGAAGCCATCGCTTCTTCTACAATAAATTGAATCGTAGGTTTATCTACGATTGGCAACATTTCTTTAGCAACTGCCTTGGTAGCCGGCAAAAAACGCGTGCCTAAACCAGCCGCTGGAATAACTGCTTTTCTAACTTTCATTTTCCACGCTCATCCTTTTCTTTTGAATTGTATTTATTATAACATAACGTTAGTTAAAAATACGTGAAGAAAATCAGCAAAAAAAGACCCGCCAGCGGGTAACTGACGGGAAAGGAGTTAAAAATGAAAAAGTGTTTATAGGGTTGTTTCGTTGGTACAATTATTAATATAAACAAATTTTTTGAACAAATTATGATCATTTTATTTTAATTCAATAAAAATTAAAACTTTATTTGGTTTACAGATTTGCTTCAATATCAATTACTATAAAAAAACGAACCCACCAGGGGGTAACTGGTGGGAAAGGAGTTAAAATGAAAAAGTGTTTATAGGGTTGCTTCGTTGGTACAACTATAATGTAACTAATTTTTATGAAAAATATGTGACGAAACTATTTTGATTAAATTAAATTATTAATAACAGTAGCAGAAAATATTAGTTTTTAACATAATCAACGCCAATAAGAAAATAGTATTCCTTGTTTGCCATAAATTGGATCGTTATCAGGTATCAAAACTTCATTAATATTATTCAATTTTTCTGGACGTTCTTCTTTTTTCCCATAGCAAATATCATAATCCTGTCCATTGGGATAAGCCCCAATAACCGAAAAATCAGCTTGTTTTTCCAGCAATTTATGGCCTGTACCTGCCGGTAAAATGAATACATCTCCTTGTTGGGCCTCTAACTGTTCGCCATTTTCACCACCCATTTGTAACAATGCACTCCCACTATCAACTACGAGAACTTCATGTGAGTTGCTATGATAATGGTGATAAGGAAATACGCCATTGCGCCAAGCATTTGACCAATGATTTTGATAAAGTATTTGCATTGCTTCTTCCTCTGCTTCCATGACATTTTTATAAATAAGTAGAGGAAACTGAGAATTGTTAGGAATTGATCCATCATCCATAAAATAAAGCGCTTGAACCTTTACCTCATCTTGTCTTTTCATGAAAATGCCTCCTCTATTTAAATTATAGCATCCCTTTATCTAGGGTTAAAATAAAAGGAAATAGCGCAAATATTAATTTACCTTACGTTTATTTTCATTAATTTTCCTAGGTTTTTAAATTACCATAAACTAAATAAAGTTATCATTACCTAACTAGCTATTTTAATTTTGTTATTTTACAGTATCTATTGTAATAGCAATAAAGAAAGGACGTGTTCGTTTAAAATGCTAACAAAATCTAATGTTATTTCCGTACAAATAAGGAAAGTGTTTTATCCATTTATTATCGCCAGAGATAGCAACGGACATTATCTTTATTTAAATCTTAATATGGCTGAGCGTAAAGATACAGTCTTTTGGGAGATCATGTTAAAAATTGCAGAGGCCGATCTATGGCTTCCTATTGATAAAGATTCTTATCAACTCTTAGAATATGACTGGCTAGAAGTTTAAATTAAATTCAAAAAGTTACAGAATTGATGTAAAGTTAATTTCTGTAACTTTTTTCGTGGACATAAAATGTTTTCTAATAAACTAAGAAGTCTGTTTTGTTAAGGTTTCTTTTTCAATCAGTTCATTAATTTCTTGTTTTGCATCTTTCATCAATAATAACGCTTCTTTATTTTTTTACAACTAAAATTGTCAGACCACAGGCGATACTTACTACTGATAGAAAGCCAAAAGCAAGTATAAATGACCCGTTTCCTATTTCAATCAGTTGACCTAAAATCATAGGGGATAAAAAACCGCCTAAGGTGCCTCCAGTATTAATAATCCCAATAGCAGAGCCTATGGAATGCTCATCCATAATTTTGTGTGGTAAAGTAAAAATCGCCGTAAAACCCGAAACTACGACCATACTAAGTAAAATTAACGCTAGCATTGAAAAAATCAAATAATTGGAAAATACAAATAACAAAACCAATACAGCAGATATCAACGATACAGAGAAAATAAATCCTTTTTCTTTACCCAAAAATATTTTCGTCAAAATCGAACCAGCAAAAATCGTTCCCAAGGTTTGAAATACGGCATTAGCAGAAAGTAAATAACCAATTGTTGTGATATCTAAACTGAATTTTTGTTCCAAAAAAGATGGTAACCATGACATATTGCCATACATGACGATATTGATTAAAAGCATCGCAAAAAATAAGATCAATACATTTCGATCTTTCAATAATTTTTTGAACGAAGCCGAATTTTGCACGGGACCTTTTTTTACAGCTAAATCTTTAGGGACAAAAAGCGCTACTAGAATAATTGATAATACAAATAATAACCCTAGTACTATATAACCATAACGCCAATTCATACTAATTAAATTAGCCCCTATCGTAAATGCTAAAACACCACCAATACCAGAGGTGGATAACATTAAAGATTGTACAAAAGTACGTCCTTCTTGGGCAAAATTTTCTGCAACAGCTTTTGAACAACTAGGCGGATAACCTCCGTGCCCTACACCAGCAAAAAATCGAATGACCAGAAATAACATAAAACTACTTACTGCACCAAAAGCAAATGAAAAGAATGCAATAATTCCTAAAGATAGTAATAGTACCTTTTTTGCACCGATTTTATCTGCTAACCAACCGCCTGGAATTTGCATTAATGAGTAACCTAAGAAAAATAATGACATAATCAAACCCGTTTGATTCGCCGCTAAGTTATATTCTGCTGCAATCGGAATAATTGCGGTAGAAATCATTGTCTTATCCATATATACCATTGAATAACCGATCATTAATGCGAAAATAATACCAAAAGTATTTTTGGCTTTTCCTGTTCAATATTTGTTTCCAAGTTTTTCCACTGCCTTTCCAACATATTTTTACTCCAAATAATTTTCAAAAAATGAATATAAATTACTTCATCGATTTTGTTCTTATTCTAGTCTCTTTTATTATAACATGCGTTCAAAAAATTTAATTAAAATAAAAAGAGCTACAGAATTCACAGCAAAAAAACTGCAAAGCTATTATAGTAGCTTTGCAGAACTTTTTTCATTATATTTTTTTAAAATGTTATCCCAAAAATTCAAATACTTCTTGCCGTTTATATAAATTCAACACTTTTTCACAGGCATATTGCGAAACAATCGCAGCAACAGCTGGGACAACAATCCAACAAATAAGCGCCATAATAGGTGCTTGACCACCATCAATCGCCGCAAATGGCCCTACTAGACCTACCAAACCAAAACCAGCAGAAGCTGGTGTTCCTGTAATACCTAAAAATGCTACAGGAAGAGCAGCTACAATAGCTGTGAAAAAGCATGGTACTAAGATAATAGGCTTACGGAACAAGTTTGGCATCATCATTTTCATTGCGCCTAAAGCAATTGCGATGGTAATACCTGATTTATTAATTCTCCATGAATTAACAACTAAAACAATAGTCGTCGCGCCGACACCCATTGCTGCGGCACCGGCAGCAACGCCATCCAATTGAATCGCTAAACCAATAGCAATGGTTGAGATTGGGGAAATAATCAATAGAGCAAATGAACAAGAAATCAAAATACTCATCAAAACCGGCTGTAAAGTTGTAAATGTATTAATAGCTGTACCAATAGCTGCAGAGATAGCAGTAATATAAGGATATAAATAAAGGCCGATTAAGCTTGCTCCAGTACCAACAACAATAGGAGTTCCAATAATTTCAACTGAACCAAATTTATCACCGATTAATAAAATTAAGCCTACAGCAATTGCTGCTGTGATCATCGTATTGATAATATCACCAGTACCAGCACCTATAAACGCTCCTGCTTCATCATTAAATTGGATTGAACCAGAGCCAATTAAAGCCGCAACACCGACAACTGACATTCGCATCGGATTTAAATTAAATTGTAGTCCAATCAAAAAACCGATAACTGCAGGGGTTGCAATTTGAAAAAGTTCCGTCGTCTGAGTCCAAGTAACTGCAAATGAATTATCTCCAAAGGCTCCTAATATGACAGATAAAACCGCATTGGGGATTAACCCAACAATAATTCCTGTTGCTGTTCCTGCTAATATTTTATTCAAAAACCTTTTCGGTGTTAGTGCTTCTTCCATAATTTTCGCTTCCCTTCAACTCCTATAAATTTCCTAAAACTTTATAATAAGCCTTCTGCTATTTTCTATAGTTAAATTGAAAATTTTCAGAATTTTTATTTATCGATTATTATAACGAAAGCAAATCCAAATTGCAATAGAGTTGTCTGAAAATAACGAATATACTGATAATTTTTTTAATTAATCAGCATTTTCCTAAAAAAGCCATCGAGTAGGAGACTAACCATTAATTGATTAGTCGACCTCTCACACCACCGTACGTACGGTTCCGTATACGGCGGTTCAATAATTTAAGCTTTTATTTCTCAAGGATTTCAATGAAATCCTTGAGTTTCCATTGTTTGAACTTTTCTTTGCTGAAGATTCTATTTAGAAGTTTTGATTTTGAAATTCGCCAATACTGTTTCCGGCTATTCGCATACGTCATGGCCTCTTTATGAGAGGCCCCTCTTGCCTTCAGTTGGCGGTATTTCGTATCGACTTTCTTCCATCTTTTCCAAATCAAGGCTCGCAACCTATGTCGTAAGTATTCCATCTGTTTAGCTAGGAAAGTTTTTAGTTCTCCGTCTTTATAGTATTGAATCCAACCTTGGGTGTACTGATTGATGGTTTTGATCATCTCATCTAGCGTGCCCACCCTTTTTCGGTTCGTCAATCTTTTCAGCGTTCTTTTGAACTTTTGTTTGGCCGACGCTGTGGGTCGGCTCTTTACTTTCCCTTATCTTTTCTCATACGATAGCTCAGGTATTCTAATTGATGCGCCTTAATGATTTGGCTCTTTTCTTGATTCACCGTCAATCGTAATTTCTTTTCCAGGAATTGGGTAATACTTTCTTGGACTCTCTGAGCGGCCCGCTCGCTTTGGACAAAGATAATAAAATCGTCCGCGTATCGAATAAACCGATGGTTTCTTCTTTCGAGTTCCTTATCCAATTGGTCCAGATAAACATTGGCTAAAAGAGGAGAAAGCGGGCTCCCTTGGGAGGCTCCTTTTGAAGTTGGACGAAGAATTTCGCCCTCCATTACTCCTGCGTTTAAGAAATTCCAAATAAGTTGGAGAACGGCCTTTTCTTCGATGTACCATCGCATACGATGCATAAGTTTCTGATGGTTAATCGTGTCGAAATAGCTCTTTAAATCACAGTCGACAACCACGTCATAGCCTTCTTCATAATATTGGCCTGCCTTCGCTATTGCTTGTTGACAGCTTTTTCCAGGTCTAAACCCATAGCTGTTTTCCGAAAAGGTCGGGTCGATCAAGGGCGTGATGACTTGTAAAATCATTTGTTGTACTACGCGGTCCCGTACGACGGGGATGCTCAATTTTCGTTTCTTGCCGTTTCCTTTAGGAATTTCCACACGTTTTGTTGGTTGTGGGCGATAGGTCCCTTCTCTCAGCTTTTGTACAAAGGGACGACGATACTTGTTCAAATGAGATTTGATTTCAGATACCGTCATATCATCGATTCCCGGTGCTCCTTTGTTCTTTTTGACTTTCTCGATCGCTCGATCTATATTCATTGAGCTGACGAGTTCGTTCATTAATGGAAAGCCACTTTGGTTCATCATCTTATTGTCGTGCTCCCTTACGCGCTCCTCATTTCTTCTTTTGCTTCCAGCTTATCCTTCCACGAGTGAGCTACCTACCGGTCTTTACCACGGTATTGGCTGCGGTCCTGGTGAGCACGTCCACCTCCTTGTTTACTTCAAAGTTATTATTGTTCAGTCCTTCATATCCATAGGATACTACTATGACCTTGGCTGACTTCTGCCTATTCGTTGTTACTACGATTTCTATCGCTAGGCAGACCTCCTCGGGTAAGGTGCGATAACTTTCCACTCACGTCACCGCCTCATTTACTGTATGGGATTCGGGCAGTATTGGACTTTGCTTTGTTTTGCAAGCTCGTCCGTCCCAATTCAGCCTTCTTATGAGATTCCTGTTCGTCAGTGCGAGTGTTTGCCTCCAGCTTCCTTCAGATTCCGCCTCACGACGGACACCCTTGCTTTTAGCTAACAGTTCCTACTGCCAAGCCTGTAGTGGACTTTCACCACCAAGTTATCGCCCATGCCGAGCGCAATCGAGTAGGTGACTAGCCATTAATTGGCTAGTCGACCTCTCACACCACCGTACGTACGGTTCCGTATACGGCGGTTCAATATCTTGCGTAAGCAGACTCTACCAAGGCGCTTAGTGAAACTAAGCCCATCGGTGGAGTCTTTCGTTTGTAAGTGTCCGATGAACTTCAGACGTTTTGGACAGTCGCCAATATTTCTTTCTAGAGGATCCGATTTTCTTGGCGCCGTTTAAATCTAAACCATAAGACAATAACTTCGTTATTTTCGTTTTGGGAACTTTCCAACGTTTGAGGATCAGCTGCCTGATGCGGTGATGTAACCATGGTTCAATTTCCTTTTGAATAAAACCTCGAATAAATCCCAATCCGAAATAGCCTATCCAGCCACGCGTGACTTGATTGATTTCCTCTATGATCGTTCGAAAATCACCCGCACGCTTACGGCTTGTTCGACGTTTCAATTCGGCTTTGAATTTCTTCTTGGCTTCTTTGGTAGGGATAAAACGACAGGTGCCATTGACTTTCATTATCAGACAGCTCAAGAATTTTAAACGCGTTGGTGCCCCCACTTGACTCTTGTCTTGATTAACAATGAGTTTAAGATCTTTTTCAATGAAACGGGTCACACTTTTTAACACTCGTTCGCCCGCACGTTTTGACTTGACATAGATGACGAAGTCATCGGCATAACGAACAAATTGGTGTCCTCTTTTCTCAAGTTCTTTATCCAGTTCATGTAAGTAAATATTACAGAGAAGAGGCGATAAGACCGCCCTTGAGGTGCACCCGACTTTCTTTCTACGTATTCGCTAGACAGGTTAATCACACCACTCGTCAAGAACTTACGAATAACCTTGAGAATTGCCTTATCTTGAATAAACTGCTCTAAGTGATACATGAGCTTGTCATGATTTAGTGTGTCAAAGCATTGTTTCAAGTCACAATCGACCACCACTTTATAGCCTTCCTCATAATAGGCGACACATTGCTTCAAAGCAGTGTGTGTTCCCTTATTCGGGCGAAATCCGTGGCTTTGTGGAAGAAAGTATGGGTCAATGATGGGCTCAATGACTTGTCGAATCGCTTGTTGAACTACGCGATCACGCGCACATGGGATTCCCAATTGGCGTTTTTCACCATTGGGTTTCGGTATTTCGACTTGTTTGACCGGTTGTGGCTGGTAGGTCCCTTGAAGCAATTTCTGCCTTAGTGGCGCATACAACTTCTCAATGTGGTCTTCTACTTCATCCACAGCCATACCATCGACACCAGCGGCTCCTTTATTACGTCGGACCCTTGTTGCGGCTGTCTTAAGATTTTCTTTTCTTACAACGGACTTCATCAAAGATGAAGACTTACGATACATTTCTTTCATTTCTCCTAGAGGATAACTCGACACATCTACATACGCTTTCAGGTTCCACCTTATCCCTCTGTAGATTGCCAACCTTATGGTTGTTTTCTGTCTTCTTTGCTTCCTCTAACCTCCAATCTATACTTTGTATGAATATTGTTCGGTCCTTCGGTACATTTTCCCTACTATGACCTCAGCTGACTTCTATCTATTCGTTATTACTACGACAGCTGTCGCTAGATAGATATCCTCGGGTAAGGAGTGATAACCTTCCACTCATGCCGCTGCCTCATTTACTGTATGGGGTTCGGGCAGTATTGGACTTTGCTTTGTTTGGCAAGCTCATCCGTCCCAATCCAGCCTTCCTATGAGGTTTCTGTTCGTCAGCGCGAGTGTTTGCCTCCAGCTTCCTTCAGATTCCACTTCGCAGTGGACACCCTTGCTTTTGGCTAACAGTTCCTACTGCCAAGCCTGTAGTGGACTTTCACCACCAAGTTATCGCCCATGCCGAGCGCACCAAAAAAATCCCGTCAGTAGACTACTGACGGGAAAGGAGTTAAAAATGAAAAAGTGTTTATTAGGGTTGTTTCGTTGGTACATTTATAATGTAACGAAGAAATATGAATAAATTGTGATAATTATTTTCTAAAACCTTTAAATTTATGCTATTTCTCTTTCGATTTAAAAAAGAGCGTTGAGAAAGAATCTTGGAGAATTATACACAATGTGTTTTTGTGCGTCCCAACGCTCTTTATTTATTAATGATATCACTTACAAACTTAAAAAGATAGCATGTTTTTTTAATTAAAAATATAAAACAGCAGTATTACTGAGAGAATAGGTTTAACTAGATATTATCAAGAAAGCAACGTGCAATTTAGACATTGTTTAACAAATAATTATTGGTGTTTTTTTGCAATACAATGTTTATTCTTCTTTGGTGATTTGCTGATAAAAAATCTCTGCTAGCGCTTCTGAACCCTCTTCGTCTGGATGAATTCCATCAGGAAAGTATTCTGAATGATCCATCATTTCTTCATAGATATCGACAAATTCTAGCCCGAACTCATCGGCTGTTTCTTCTACTACATCTCTTACGTTAATAACAACACCTGGATCAATAGAACCACTGATAACGTCATTTTCAATAAAAGCTGGCGGTGGTGAGGCTAAAATAATTCTGGAAACACTTGCTAGATCCTGATAGTTTTTAAGAAGTGCTTCATATTCCTCTTTAAATTGATCTGCACCATTCCAATTAGTTGCCTTTGTATCATTGGTTCCCAACATGATAATAACAATCTCAGGATCAAAATCTAAGCTTTCCTCATATTCTTCTGTCGTTTCATAAGGAAAGTCGCTAGAGGATTGGGCAGCGTAATTGGACACGCCAAAATTACGCACTGCATACCCTTCTCCTAGTAAGTTTTCTAATTGTTCAGGATAGAAATCGCCTTCGGTCGCTGCGATATACATATCGTAGGTAATACTATCGCCAACAGCAGCAATTCGTGTATCACTAGCATCTACGTCTTCATTCTCATTATCAGGATTTGACCTAACATTAAAATAAAATATTACAGCAAAAATTATGACAACTAGGAGTAAAATAAATAGAACGATATTGATTCTTTTTTTCCTGAATAAATTTTCCATAGAGTTGCTCCCTTTTTATATAAGGATACACAAATTTACTTACTTTTTAAACAAATCAGCTAAAAAAGCTAAGGTAAACAAAAAATTGCTTGCCTTAGCTTAGTATTAATTAACTTCTCTAACTCTCTATTTTATAGCTCATAATCTATCAAATTTTGCGCCAAAACTGAGTCAAAAATCCCATAGTTAGCATAACCTGCTTTTAATACGGCATGTACTGCCGCAGCTTTTTTAGCGCCACCAGCAACCAGAATTGAATGCTCTTTCTTTTTCAATTCTGTTAGCTCAATGCCAACTGTGCGATGATCTAACTCGTGGTTAACTATCTGTCCTTGTTCATCAATAAAACGTGAGACAATATCGCCTACAGCCTCATCTCGCAGCTTTTTCTTTTGCCTTTCATCTAAGTAGCCCAAATTAAAAAGTAAAGCGTCCTTACGCACAGAGCCGACTGTAAACAACGCAATATTAGCTTTTTTTCCAAGATTCAGAATTGATCGAATAAAACGGTCTTGTTCAACAAATTCTTTAGTGGTTCGTTCATCAAAAAAAGTCGGTAGAGGTAGGTGTTGTGCTTGAGCATTAAAGGCGTTAGCTAATTCATTAATACTTTCATAGGCATAAGTTTTTTCATAATCAAAACTAAAGCCTCCTTTTAACTGGACAGTTTGAACCCCTGTAATCTCCTGCTTTTCTAAATGGGACGTCACCGCATGAATCGTTTTACCCCAACCAATACCAATAATATCTGTCGGCTGTACAATCTTTGTTAAATACAGCGCAGTATAGGCGCCTAGTCGATTAAGCATTGTTTTTTGTGATTGGTATTGGTCAGGGACAATTTGAATATCTGCTTTATATTTTTCGCTTAAAGCTTCTGCCAAAGTTTGAAAATCGACAAAAGGATTTTCTACCTTAATTTTAACCAAACCTTCTTCTTTAGCAATTTGTAAAGACCGCGAAATTGTTGGTCGGGACACCTGCAACTTCTCTGCAATCGCAGTTTGACCAAGATTTTCTTCATAGTAAAGCTTAGCAATTGTCATCGCTTGTTTTAGTTTGGCTCTTTTATCCTTTTTTGCCATTTTTTCCACCATCTTCTAAACCAATTCTGACAAAAAACTCTTTCCTTTAGCTGTTCCTTCTACATTAAAGTTGTCTAATACTGTGGCACCAAGATCTGAGAAGGTATCTCGCACACCCAAGCTTCCATTTTTTCCCATACTTGGAGAATATGCTAGAAGGGGGACTTGTTCTCTAGTATGATCTGTTCCCTTAAATCCAGGATCATTGCCGTGATCGGCAGTAATAAGTAATAAGTCGTCTTCTTTTAATGCTTCTAATACAGTCGCCAAACGTTGATCAAAGTCCATCAAAGCTTGTCCAAAACCAATAGGATTACGACGATGACCATACATTGAATCAAAATCTACCAAGTTAACAAAGCAAAAGCCATTAAAATCTTGTGCCATCACATGATCGACATGGTTCATACCATCCATATTATCTTCATTATGGTAAACTTCATCTAAACCATTTCCAGAAAAAATATCGCTGATTTTTCCTATACCAATTGTTTTTATATCATTTTTTTGTAGATAATCCAAATCCGTTTGACCTGTTGGCTCTAATGAATAATCATGGCGATGAGAGGTCCGTGTAAAATTATCTTTATTTGCGCCCACATAAGGACGAGCAATCACACGTCCTAACGTATACTTAGGACCATTAACCAAACTACGAGCGTACTCACAAATTCGATATAATTCTTCTAGTGGAATCACTTCTTCATGCGCTGCAATTTGCAAAACAGAATCTCCAGAAGTATAAATAATCAGATCTCCTGTTTCTAATTGATGTTCGCCCAATTTTTCAATAATTTTCGTCCCTGAAGCGGGTCGATTTCCTACGATTTTACGTCCGGAAAAATCCGCAATTTTAGCTAATAATTCATCAGGAAATCCCTCTGGAAAAAAATCTAATGGTTGGGTAACAGGAAGTCCCATCATTTCCCAATGACCATCCATACTATCTTTACCAGCTGATATCTCTGTCATTTTGCCATAATAACCCAGCGGACTGTCCACTGCAGGAACTCCTTCAATGGCTTGCCCACGCAAATTGGAAAGCCCCATCTTTTGTAAATTAGGTAGTGCAAGTTTTCCTTTATAAGCTTCTCCAATATGCCCTAAAGTATCCGAGCCTTCATCTCCAAATTTGTCTGCATCTGGTGCAGCACCTGTTCCTACTGAGTCTAATACAATCGTAAAAATACGTTTATAACTCATTTATAGTCTTCCTCCTCAAGCTAAAATTTTCTTCGTCGCACTGACGCCTAAGCGGCTCGCGCCCGCTTCTATCATTGCAACAGCCTCGTCATAACTATGAATGCCGCCAGAAGCCTTCACGCCTAAACGATCGCCAACTGTTTCGCGCATTAGACGAACATCTTCTGTTTTCGCCCCAGCTGAACTAAATCCTGTCGAAGTCTTAACAAAATCTGCTTTAGCACTTTCTGCTAATTGACAAGCTTTGACAATATGATCTGTATCAAGGAAAGAAGTTTCAATAATAACTTTTAATATTTTTCCATATTCGTGTACGATATTTGCAACGGCGACAATATCTCCTTCAACAGCTTCATCATTTTCACTAAGAAGTTGGCCGATATTAATCACCATATCGATTTCATCAGCACCTTTTTTAATAGCAGACGCTGCTTCTGCAACCTTGGCTTCTGTAGTCATTGCTCCCAAGGGAAAACCAACAACTACACAAGTTTCAATATTAGTATCAGCCAATCTTTCTTTTACAAAAGAAGCCCAGTAAGAGTTCACACAAACAGCTGCCGTATTAAATTCTTTTGCCTCTTCACAAGTTTGTTGAATCTGTTCTTTAGTTGCATTTGCTTGCAAATTTGTATGATCCAAATAAGCAGCCAATTCTTCTTTTTTTAATGTCATTTTCTGTATCCCCTTTCATTTACAATTAAAATAATAACAATATTTTTTACAAATGTAAACTAAAAAGATGAAAATCCGTTCATTTATATTATTCAAGAAAAGAAGCAGCAAGACAATCTCACTGCTCCTCTTTATTTAGCGAAAAATTTTAATCTCTTTTTTGGTTTCCACTGTAATCCGCCCATTTTTAATCACATACAGCCTGGTTGGAATATCGATAATCGCATTTTTTACTACTTTTGTATCAAGAAGCACGACATCTGCTTTATTCCCTTTTTCAATCCCGTATTTTTCTAAACCGATGGCTTTAGCTGGATTTGTTGTGATCATAGGTAACACAGTCACAATGTCATCTGCTCCTCCTAAATGAGCCGTAGGAATCGCAAGCATTGCACTTTGTAAAATATCCCCATTACCATAAGGAGTAAAAGCATTACGGATATTATTTGTACTAATAGAAACGTTAAGACCACTATCACGGAACTTGCGAATCGGGGTAATTGCCCGTCGAACATTATATTCGTCATGACGTGCGCCTAAATGCAAATCAGTCGGTGGCAAAGAAATCACGTGAATATTTGCTTCTTTCATCAACTCAATGATAGGATACAATTTTTCATCAGGTAGCGCATGCATAGCAGTAAAATGTCCAACTGTTACACGTCCTTGGTAACCTTCTTCGATAGTCTTTTTACACAGATATTCAATGGAAATATTATCTGCTTCATCGCTAAAGTCCTGATGCAGGTCGATGTCTTTATCATACTTTTTAGCGATCTCAAAAATTAAATCAATGTGCTCATTGGCAGGAGCATCGTTATACGGGATTCCTCCAACAACATCTGCCCCTTTTTCCATTGCTTCATGCATCATTTTCTCTGTCCCAGGCGCTTTAAAAATCCCTTCTTGTGGAAAAGCAACGACTTGAATATCAACTAGGTTTTTGTATTCTTCTTTCAAGTCCAAAATCGTATCAAAACCCGTAAAACCTTGCGCCGGATCAAACTCTGCATGAGAACGAATGGCTGTCACGCCGTGAGCCACAATCATATCTAATACTCTTCGTGCACGATCGTAAACATCTTCTTTAGTAAAGGTGGGCTTTAACTCTGCAGTAACCGTTATCGCTTCTTGTAAGGTTCCAGATTTATTAGGACGGCGATCTGAAATTAGTGCTTTATCCAAGTGGACATGACTTTCTACAAATCCTGGCACTAAAACACGCCCCTTTGCATCGATCTCTTTTTCTGCTTGTTCTCCTATATCTTCTGCAACTTGAATGATCTTTCCATCATCAATTGCAACGTCCTGTAAAGGCCGATCATCTTCAATTCGAGCATTTTTAATCAATAAATCCATTTGTTATATCCTCCTAATAAAGTTTAAGCTATGCAAAAATAAAAGTGGAAGCGAACGCGAATAAGTATACTTTTGTTTGGAAGAAAGCGGTCGATCGCTTCTATCCTAAATTAAAAGAAAAAGAAATGAAAATTTATGAGGAAGAAATCGCGCCTTTGATCGAACAGGAAATGATACGAGAAAATAACGACGCATTTACAAAAGAAGAAATTTTCACGTTAAATGATCTTTTACAAGAAGAAATTGAAAAAGTAAACGAAGAATTACAAACGGTTACAAAGAAAGAACAAAGCAGCTCTTTAAAGAAAAAACGTCGTCAGTTAAAAAAGTACCGAAACCAATGTCATAATGATTTTATTCCCAGAGAGCAGAAATACGAAAGGTATTATAAAACGTTTAAAGGACGAAATAGTTTTTCTAAAACCGATCCCGACGCAACTTTTATGCGTATGAAAGATGACGCTATGATGAATGGGCAATTGAAAGCTGGTTATAATGTGCAAATTGCGACAGAAAACCAGTTCGTTTTGCATACCCAAATTTATCCCAATCCAACGGATACCCAAACATTGATTCCTTTTATGAATACTTTTCCAGAGAGCGTAAAACCTTCGACCTATGTGGTCGCAGATGCTGGCTATGGCAGCCAAGAGAATCTTGAATTCCTAGAAAGTTCACCTTGGACGGGAATCGTAAAATATGGCATGTATGAAAAAGAGCAAAAACGGAAATATCTTCAATCAGAAAAAAATTTAGCCAACTGGACCTACATACAAGAAGAAAATGCTTATGTCCATCCCGATGGGACGTATTACGCCTTTAATTATATTCGACGGCAGAAAACGAACACCGGATATGTAAGGTTTTCTCATGTTTATCGCTCAACGGACCCTTTTTATCAAAACGGGAAAAAGTCTTTATGGATAAACTACGACTATGAAGCCCACAAATTAAAAATCAAAGAAAAGCTTTCATCAAAAGAAGGCGCGAAACGTTACGGACAGCGTAAAATCGATGTGGAACCCGCCTTTGGACAAGTGAAGGCGAATTTAGGTTTCACTCGATTTTCTGTCCGTGGGCAATCTAAGGTGGAAAATGAAACCCAACTGATCTTTATGGCGAATAATCTACGAAAATACCATAAAAGAAAAGAGAAATAAGGAAAGAAAAAGGAAAAATCCGGGGAAGTTTGTTAGTTCATACAAACTTCCCCGGATTTTTTTGTGATTCAAAGTTAGGTTAGGCTTTTTGTCCCAGCTTCTACTTTTATTTACAGTTTCTGTTAGCATTCCTACTATACCCAACGATCCAAAGCTTTAGTCGTCTACAATAATCGTTCCCTTATCTTCAAAGATATGTGGAAGATTTTCAATTGACGTAATAATTGCTTTACGGTCGTTGTGTCCTTTGACAAATTTAAGTGCGGCTTGCACTTTCGGTAACATACTACCTGCTGCGAATTGTTCTTCTGAAGTATATTGTTCTGCTTCAGAAACAGTAATGGTTTCTAACGCTTTTTGATCTGGTTGATTGAAGTTAACATAAATATTATCAACACCTGTTAAGATAATTAAACGTTCAGCGCCAACTTCTTCAGCAATAACACTTGCTGAAAAATCTTTATCATTAACTGCCTCGATACCTTCAAATTGACCATCTTTTTCAACAACAGGCACACCGCCGCCACCAGAGCAGATAGCCACAGCATTTGAAGCAATCAGTGCATTCACTGCTTCTGTTTCTACCATTTCTTTAGGCATTGGAGAAGCCACAACTTTACGATAACCTCTTCCTGCATCTTCTTTAAAAACAGATCCATCAGCTTTAGCTTCCTCATCTGCTTCTTCTTTTGACAAAAATGGACCAATTGGTTTAGATGGATTATCAAATGAAGGATCATCAGCATCTACACGCATCTGTGTCACTAATGAAACAACAGGTTGAGACATTTGCAATTTGTTAAATTCATTAATTAACGCACTTTGAAGCCAGTAACCAATGCTACCTTGTGTCATTGCAACACAAGTATCTAACTTCATTGCAGGATTTTTCTCACTTTCTGCTGCTTTTTGTTGTAATAACAAATTTCCAACTTGGGGGCCGTTCCCATGACAGACAACTACTTTTTCCCCTTCATTAACAAATTTAGCGATATGGATCGCCGCATTTCTTACAACTTCTTTTTGTCCTTCATCTGTAGGATCTGTTTCTAGAATCGCATTTCCACCAAGGGCAATTACATTTACACTCACGATATATTTCCTCCTCTATTATCCATTCACCGGTTTATCTTTAGCCATAAATGAAAAGACAACTAAACCAGCAATTAACAACACACTAGCTAAATAAAAACCAATTTGCATAGAACCTAGGCTATCTGATAAAGCACCAGTAATATATGGCGCTAAAATTGAACCAGACATTCCGATAAAGTTATAAGCACTCAAAGATGTACCCAAAGCTCCTCTTGGCGCATTTTTCGTTACAAAAGTAATCAAAATTGGGTCTAAAGCTAATTTTCCTGTCAAACCATAAATAACTAATACAGTAAGTAAAAGCGGACGATTTGTTACAAAAGCAATCGCAAAGACAGATAACAGCGCAATAGGTACCAATGTATAAACTAAAGGTTTTGCTTTTCCAATTTTGTCATTTACACGAGCAAAAATTAACGCACCTGGGATAGAAGCCCATGGTACAAGTGAAGAAATAAAACCAACGCTTGAACCGGCAAATCCACGTTCTGAAATTAAAAATTCAGGCAACCAAGTAATAATAACAAAGTTAGCATAGATACTAACAAAACATAAAATAAAGGCTGCTAATATAACCTGGATGATTTCTAAAAAGCTTGTGGATAACTTTCGTGCCGAATGAAAGCGTCTTTTTGATGTTATTGAATCATTTCTTTGCCTTTTTTGGCAAATGACGGTGCTGGACAACTTTCTATATCTAAAAGTGAACATACTTCTTCCTAGAATGTCTTTAAGGCGAAAATCAAGACGCTATTTTTTCTTCTTTTTTTCTCATTTTTATAGATTCAGTCGCTGGATTCTGGCAAGAACGTCCCAGAATAAAGTGTCATAAACATTCGTATTCGAAAGATGGATTTGAATTTGTCGTGCATGCGCCGTCATTCTGCCTGCTATATGAAACAGTTTAAAACGGATGGTATCGATCACTGTCGCTTTTTCTGTCGAAGGAAAGGTTAGATGCTTCATCAAGTGAATAATGTTGTAAGCCATAAAACTTAAGGCTAAACGCGCTTGATTGGCGGTAAACGAAGCGCTATCTGTTTTTTCGGCAAAGAAGCCGCCTTTCATTTCTTTAATGAAGTTTTCCATGTTCCCTCGTTTTTGATAGAGTTGAAAAATCGTCTTGGGATCGAGATTCTCAAAGTTTGTAACGATAAACTGAAAATCGCTAAAAAGTAAGGACCCGGCAAGACGAGTGGCTTTCATGGCGACTCGACGTGATTGTCGCCATTTGTTAGCCCGATAGTCCATTAGAAAATATTGCTGTTCGGTTTTCGTATAATCGGTGTCATCTTGATAAAGGACTTGATGTTGAATGTGGTCGAGCAAACGGGCGTTGCTTTTGAGTTTGATCACATAACGGACTTGACGGTCTTCGCAATGGGAAAAAATTTCGGGCTTGGCAAATCCGCTATCTCCACGAACCATGATCAGAGGATCACTGGATCGCTGCTGATATCGATCTAACATCTCCTCGAGATAATCTTCGGCATGGGTAGACGTATAGGATTTTCCGTGACGATGGCGAACATCTAAAGCAAGCCCGGTCAATCCTTCAAAAGTGACAAACGGATGATAGCCATTGATGCCATAGTGATAGATAAACTCGGCTTCTTCTTGTTCCTCGTAGGTGGGACAAGCCGTCGAATCAAAATCGAGCACTAAGTGTTGTGTATTGTCATGGTCTAACCATAGATCCGCTAAGTCTTTGGCTACTTGTGAAAGTTGCGACACATTTTCTGTCGTTAATGTATGCAGAAAGGTCGAAAGCATGGACTGCGAACTAAGGTTTTCTTGTTGAAGCGCTTCTTGAAAGAGGCGATCGTATTGCACTTTATTGGCGTCTCGATCGCGTGAATATCCCGCAATCAATTGATAAAGCCATTGTTTCAAGATTTCTAGCCAGGAATGATGTGAAAATTTGCGGCCATCGTTGATATAAATCCGTTCATTTAATAACTGATCAAAATGAATCTTCTTTAAAAATTCGGCAACCAATACCATTCCGGCATCATTGGTTAAGGCGCCCCCATCATTGGCGATAGAAATTTTCTTTTGAGAATTGAACATTAATGGTTTTTGTTGTAAAGTGAAAGACATAAGAACGCACTCCTTATTGTTATGTTTTGTCGACTTTACAATAACACGAAGTGCGTTCTTTTTGTACACCCAAAAGGTGAAGCAACTAAACTTTTAGAAAAATGAGCATACCAAGGATTGAATCATTCTTGGAAAAATTTATAAATCATTCAGGAATAAAATGTTGTATAAATATTTTCAAACATTTGCTCAACTGCTTTTTTTAAATACTCATTACTTAAATTTTCATTAGCAAGAACCGATCCGGCATACATGCGGTAAATATAGGCAAACTCCTCCTTTGGAAGCTCAATAGAAAATGTTTTCTCTAAAATTTCAACTAATTTCGTCGTCAAATAACTACTTTTCTTATCAATCATAGTAGATAGCTGGATATTTAAATAACTCCCTTTTCTAACGCGCTCAATTAAAACTGCTATATGTAGAATAAATGTAATCGTAGAAAAATCATTCATTTCAATCTCTTCTTTTCGATGAAAAGACACAATTAATTTTGAGAGCTGTTTTAAATTACTTTTTTCAAAATAATCTGAGTATGCCTCTAAGTCTAATTTATTTTCTTCAACTTCTTGATTTAAAAAGCGATTAAAAATTTTTCGTTTATCTTCTTCTTTGCCTTGAATAAATATTTGGTTGTTTTTCCGCTGTATTGGTAAAGAAGAACTATTGTCTTTTAACAACATATAGTTAAGGTCTTTTATATATCGATTTAAGGTAGATTCGCTAATAAAAAATAAATCCGCTAAATCATAAAAATTACAACTTTTATGATCTAATAGTTGTAAAAGCAAGTCATATAAAGCATTAGGACTATCATTTTCCATTTGTAACTGTGTATCATTATCCAATTGCTTCTTAAAGTAAAAGCCTATCCCATTTTTTGAAACAATTTTATTACTATCTAATGATAAATTAATTTGTTGTATATCATTACGAACTGTTTTAATAGATACTTCTAGGGTTCCTGCCAATTCCTTAGCCGTTAGTGGTTGTTTTGCAACTGCTAGGTATTTTACTAGTCTTTTTTGCCTGGACAAGATATTAGCCATCGTCTTTCCCCCTCAAAAGCAATTAATTTATTAATTATAACAACTTTTTATCTAGTAGTTATCTATAACTAACAAACAGAACTGCCTTAAACACAGTCCTGTTTGTTTTTTCCTATCAATATAAATCTAATTACCCATAACAATCAGCTTATAACCTTCATCATTAAAATTCATTCTTCTGAAACTGTTTCACTTTCTAGTTTAATTAAATTTTTTTCGTATACTTTTAAAAATGGGTAGTAGATTAAGCCATCAATAACAATCAACAAAATAACAAGGACTACTGCTCGCCAATCCATTGTCGATAAAAATGCCCCAATAGGCGCAGGCATTTGCCAAGAAAAAACTGCAAAAGTTTTGCCGACTATTCCTCCTGCCATACACAAGTAAGTAACAATTCCATTAAATACAGAAGTAAAAATAAATGGGAAGAAGAAAATTGGGTTTAACATTAAAGGTGTTCCAAAAATCATTGGCTCAGAAAGCCCGAATATTGAAGGAATAAAACCAACCTTTCCCACTGTGCTTAGTTGTTTTGATCTTGAAAAGATCATTAGTAATGACAAAGCTAAAACCGATCCTGATCCACCAATAATCACAAAATAAGTCCAAAATGGTGTTGTGAAAATCCTTGATAGATCACTCCCTGCCACTTTTTCCGCTGCGTTAATCGACAAATTCCCATCACGAATAGGACCTAATATTCCAGCTAAAGCAGCATCATGAATACCAAAAAACCAGAATAAATGAATCAAGAAAATACTTAAAATTGTAAATGGCAGACTATCTGCTGCTTGCAAACTAGGGGACATCGCTTCATATATAAATTGGACAGCAGTTGTATTAAAATTATGGAAAATAACGAATAAAATCGCAAAAAAGGTCATTAATATTACACCTGGAACTAATGCTGCAAACGTTTCTGATAACGAGGCAGGAACACTATCTGGCATAGTGATACGACCTATATTTTTTTTACGCATCCAATGATAGCCTTCCACAGTAACAATAGCTACAAAAAGGGCCATTAGTATTCCTCGTCCGTCTAAAAAGCTAATTTCTACTTCGTTTCCTTCCCACCCCATCTTCATGGGTGTTAATACTAGCATTAAAAAACCCGCAATGGCAAACATCATCGGTCTTAAAACATCTTCTTTGTAATGACGACACAAAAAGTAGACAACACCCATACATATAAACAATGACATTGCGTTAAGAGTTAGTCCGCTAATCCAGTTTAAAGCTAAACTGTTTTTTTCTGCAAAATCTGCCCAAGCAAGTAAAAAAATATTGGTTGTATCCTCTGTTACAGGAGCTGCATTTAAAATAATGGGAATTGAACCAAATAGAGTAATAGGTAACATTGACATAAAAGCATCCCTTATGGCTTTTAAATGTCTTTGTTGACTTAGCTTATTAGCTAAAACTTGAAACCTACTTTTCGATACGTATCCCTTGGTATACCAAGGATCTCATGCACAAAATTAACTTCAACCTGCTTGCTTGAGCTGTTTTTGTATAGAGGAAGGTAGTTTTTCAAGGAACTGTTCGATAATGTTATTTAATACGGCTTCATCCAAAACATATTCATCCGCAAAAGCTTCTTGGAATAAAACGAGTAATTGCAGAATGGCTTCCGATACAGAAAGCTCAGAAAGCTCATCAATGAGAAGATAAAATAACTCGCCAAGCGTTCGGTCGTCTTTACTTTCACGTTCTTGCACCGCTAGGATCATATAACCGATAGCTACCAGTGTCGTATGCGCAAAGATCCCGTCATAAGAAATCCCTTGGTACTTGGCTAATTTTAAGTATTGTTTGCACATCTTGAAGTAGACTTCCACCGACCAGCGTCTAGCATAGAGCTGAATGATCTCGTCTTCGGTCAGATCGATATCGGTCGAAGCTAAGACCAAATAGTCGTTTCGTTTATTGCGATTGCGAATATATACCAACTTAATGGGAAGGATTTTCCCTTCTACGACAGCTTCTACTTGGACACTCAAAAGATAGCGAGAACGACCGCGGCGCTTTTTATTTCGTTTGAAGATTTCTTTGACATCCATCTTTTGGCCTTGATAACGGTAGTAGATCTTTTGACTACGTTTGACCATCGCTACGCAGTGGCATTTCAGGTCACGGATCTGTTGGAACATTTTGGGACTGGAAAACCAAGTATCGAATAAGACATAATCCGCATGGATCCCTTGGTTCAAAGCCGATCGAAGCAGTTCCAGTGTCACTTCTGTGCCTTTACGAAGCGCTTGAGCTTTACGTTTCCCCCTATTCGTGCGTTGGTCCCCGATATCAAGATCAGATTGGAGCTTTCTTTTCCCGGAGAGCAAGGAAAAAGCGACGGGGACAAAGCTGTTGCCATCACTCCAGCCTAATTGTAAATAACGAAATCCTTTGAAATATTTTTTCTTGGCATGGTCGTATTGTAAAGCGGCACATTCCACTTTTTTCGCATTCGAGCGGGTATACATGGAGTCATCCACGATAAATGTGGTTTTTCGGGCATCATCCGTCAATGGACGTAGGAAAGTAATGACGGATTTAGCCACTAAGATCAGTGATTTTTGCCAATGAATGTGCGGATCATTCAAAACGTTGCGAAATGTTTTATCTGAAAATGATAGCTGTTCCTTTTGCTTTTGGTAAAACCGATAGGTAGAACCGTTGGTAAAGATCGAGGCCAATAAAAAAGAAAAAATAACAGGAACCGAAAAACCCCTTTTATGGACTGCGTTTGATTTTTTCAACGCAGAAGCTACATGGAACCGATGAAAAAAATCAGACACAGAGGTAGAAATTTTTTCTGAATTTGACGTTTTTTGTGTTATAATTGACATGGCATGAACACTCCTTGGTTATTGGTTTTTTGGTAATTCTATTATACCAAGTTTTGAGTCGTTCATGCTATTTTTGTATCAAAAAACGTTTATTTATCAAGGGATGAACTGTATTTTTGAACTTTCAAGTTTTAGTTATTAGCTATTGGAGATATATATTGATCCATTTTTGCACTAATACTATCAAAATTCATCTTTATTTACTCTCCAATCAATTTTTTTATATCTTCGTACACACCTTTTCCATCCATAATGCCGTATTTCATAGGGGAAATCGCCTCAACGGGTACGTCTACTGCATCTTGAATTTGAGGCTTTAAAAAACGTATTTGCGGGCCAATCAATACTAAAGAAACGTCCTTTAAGTAATCCTTATATTCTGCTTCACTATACGCTTTTACTTCTAAAGTATGATCTGAAGCTGCTTCAATTTTCTTAGCTAACATCCCAGTAGACATTCCTGCATTACAAACTAATATAATTTTTTTCATCACCTTTTACTCCCTTAGTTAATTTTTTTACGTTTAATCTTTTTTCCATTACTTTCTATAATTTCTTTAAACCAATAAAATGAAGCCTTAGGTTTTCTTACTTGTTCTTTTTGGAAATCAATTGCTACAAGACCATAACGTTTTTCCACACCATTTTTCCACGAATATAAATCAAAAGAAGCCCAGGCAAAATAGCCACGTATCTCCACTCCATAATCTATGGCATTCATCATTGCGTTAATGTGATCGTTCATAAATGAAATACGGTAGTCATCATTTACTTGTTCTACCTCAATATTTTCACGAACTCCTACCCCGTTTTCTGTTACGTAAATTGGCAAATGATATCTCTCCCAGGCTTCTATCAGTCCATCTTGTAAACCTTTAGGATAAATTTCAGTGTCCCAAGCGGTAAACTCACTATTAGGATCTCTTACTTGTTCAAACCACCCTTTAATAACAACTTTACTTTCTCCAGGTTTTCCAGAATGATTAAAAACTAGTTGCGTTTCTCCAGAAGTATAAGGTTTAACTAAAGCACGAGCGTAGTAATTTAACCCAATAAAATCAACCGTATTTTCTTTAATAACTTTTAAATGCTCTTGCTTCATGAAACTAATATCATAGTTTTCGGATAATTTCGCTATTAAATCAATTGGAAACTCCCCTAAAACTGCAGTGTCTAGAACCCAGTTATTACTATAGTTATCCGCATAGCGCATTGCAACGAGTGTTTCAATTGAATTATCTACACCATTTACCGGCGTATAACTGTGCACAATACCTATTTCGCCGTCGTATTTTCCCTGACGGAAAGAACGAACACCTAATGCACTAGCAAACATAACATTATAAGCAGCAATCATTGTTTTCTGTACATCTTGCAAACCTGGTGGATAATTTCCTATAAAATAACCATTAACAACAAACCATTTGGGTTCATTAAAAGTTGACCAATAACGTACTTTTTTACCAAAATTTTCAAAACAAACTTTAGCATAATGTTCAAAAGTGTAAGCTACTTCTAAGTTTAACCAACCCCCTTCATCTTCCCAATATTGAGGTAAATCCCAATGGTATAACGTGACAAAGGGTTCGATATCATTTTTGTGACAAGCGTCTAATACACGTTGATAAAATTCAATCCCTCGTTGATTTACCTCACCTTCTTTATTTTTTATAATTCTTGGCCACGATAACGAAAAACGGTAAGCATTTTGTCCTCCTTTTTTCATCATACGAATATCTTCTTCAAAATGATGATAATGGTCACTAGCGATATCTCCATTTTCCAAGTTATTCTCATGCAAATAGCGGTCCCACATAGATTCTACTTTCCCATCTAAATTCCAAGCACCTTCACATTGATAAGAAGCTGTTGCGCTCCCCCATAAAAAATTATTATTCATTAATAGTCTCCTTCCATTTATATAGTTCAGCTAATTCACCAATCATATCTATTGCAATATCTGTCGATGATAAATGACCTTCAGCGTGGATCATTAGTAAATCAACATCTTTCATACGTTCTTCTGATGAAAGCTTGCGTAACATTTCAGCGTGTGCACGATGCCCAATACGAAGCTCATTTTTTGCCAATTTATATTTTTGATCAAATGTTTCTATATCCCCTTCTTTTACTGCTTTAAGTGCTTCATAAGCTTCACTTTTAGCATTACCAATATGTAAGATGATTGTCATAGAATCTAATTCATTACTTTCGTTTTTTTCACTCATTTCCTTTCCCCCTTCCTTCTATTACAAATATAAACCGTTTCCAAAAAGAGTTAAATTTTTTATTTTCCACTTTGAAAGTGGAAAATATAGAAGTAGTAAGTTATTCGAGATGTAAACTAAACAAAATAACAACTTCCTGAAAAAATTTTATGAGAAGCTGCTATCTTTTTATTTTATTAATTTTTTCGTCTTTTACCGGTTTATAATTACGAAATCATATGCTAATTAAAAAAAATATGCCCAATTGGCTTCATTACTATAGGTATTAACAGTTAAGCACCCTAGTATTGTAATAATTAAAGAAAAGGATTTATCAAAAACACCATAATTTTATTCTTATTTATTTTCCTTATCAATTCTCAGATTGTTATTTTTATTATAAAATCACTAAGATTTTTCAATTTAAACCTCTCTATTTAATAGGATAAAAAGGCTTAATTTTATTTTGTTAACAATTTTTCTTGGCGGCTACTTAAGTGATTTTACAAAAAACCTCTTCACATCATTTATTTCTTATTGTACAATTTCTAGTGGCATAAAATACTATATATTGTGCTTAAATATATAATCAAACACTTTATTTAGTGTTTTTTTACTTGATTTATATTGAAAAAGTATTGAATTCATAATAATAACTGGAGGAATGTTTACATAGAAAAGAATATTAAAACAATAAAAATAAGTTAGATTAGTAAATTAGATAAGGTGGACAGGAATATGGAACATAGAAGATTAAACGCGTTATATTTAGCAGAAAATAAATTGCATCAAGTAAGTGATGATTCTAAAGGATTAAAACTTTTTAATTATTTTGTGACTTTTGCGATGGTTATCGTTACAGTATGGGGAAGTTTTAATAATGGTTGGCTGAACCTAGCAAATTTAATGTCATGGTTAGGTCTTATTGGAGTTATCGGGATTGCCTACAGATGGAAAGGGAATTTCTTATTTAATATGAGCCAAAATGTTGTTGGATTCATTGTAAATACCCGAGCAAAGCTATTCGGAGATGCTGCGATGTCTTTATTTTTCTTCGGATCTCAAGTTTGGGGGATTAAAGATTGGTTTGGGCATCAAGATAATGAAGGTAAAGTAACTACCCATTCGAAAACAAACTGGAAACAAGTAAGTATTATGATTTTATTTCTTTCTGTTGGTATTGCTATTGTTTCCTACTTTTTAGGCGGAAATTATATTATATTAGACGCTGTAACGAATGCTACAGCTATTATTGCACAAACGATGCACATGAATAGAAACAAAAACGGTTGGATCATTTGGACATTAACAAATGTTATTTCTATTTATATGTTTACTTCTCTGGGCGTAACACAAGTAGCCGTTATGTACACGGTATTTTGTTTTAATAATGTTAGAGGTTGGATTAATTGGACCGTAGCTGGGGAACAAGAAGAAGTATAAAAAATATATTTTAAGAAAAGAGGACGAACTGTTATGCAACTATAACAATTCGTCCTCTTTTAAATTATTACTTCCAAGTTTGCACACTATTTATTAAAACGAAATACCCGGTATGCTTTTTCTGCTGTTCGTTCTATTAATTGCGAAGTTTGTGCTAAAGCTTCTTTTAAAAGCATAGGTTTGTATATAATTTCTAAAACCAAATCTATTCCTTCATTATACACTTTACTCAAATCATAATCTGCACTTCCAACAATTGCAATAACAGGTAGATTATGTTTTTTAGCTAGTTTAGTGACTCCTATAGGCGCCTTTCCTTGTAATGACTGACCATCCATTTTGCCTTCACCAGTTATAACAAGTGAAGCTTCCCCCATTTTTTCTTCAATAGCTAATAAATCAAGGATTTCATCAATGCCACTCATCATTTTCGCACTACAAAATGCAATCAAAGCTAGGCCCATACCTCCTGCAGCTCCTGCTCCATTTTTGTGAATTAATTTTGTATCAAGTGTTTCTTCAACTTTTTTTCCATAGTTCTCTAATATTTCATCTAGCACCGGTAAATCTTCTTCTAAAGCTCCTTTTTGTGGTCCATAAATATAAGAGGCTCCTTTTTCCCCACATAAGGGATTTGTAACATCGGAAAGAATATTAATAGAAACGTCATTAATTCTTTTATCTAAATGTTTCATTTCTATAGAAAAAATCCGGTTTAATTCTTCAGCTCCAAACCCAATTTCTTCTCCATATGAATCTTTCAAAGACACTCCTAAAGCCTGGACCGCCCCTGCTCCACCATCATTGGTTGCACTTCCACCAATTCCTATGAAAATTTCCTCGACTCCATAATCGAGAGCTTTTTTTATCAATTCTCCAGTACCAAAACTTGTAGTTTTAAATGGGTCCATTACCTCGTTTTCAATCAAATGTAAACCAGACGCTTCAGCCATCTCAATTATTGCGGTCTTTCCTTCATTAAGTAGACCAAATTTTGCTTTAACTGTATTACCATAAGGACCTATAACTTCTACATATTCATATTCTCCATTTAGCCCGATTACCAACGAATCTACCGTTCCTTCTCCACCGTCAGCAATCGGAAATTTTAGAACTTCACATACTGGATTTATTTTTAAAATTCCGTTTTCTATATACTGAGCGACTTCATAAGAAGAAGCACTTCCTTTAAAAGAATCACTAGCGATAATTATTTTCTGTTTATTTATATCCATGCTATCAAACAACCCTTATCATAATTTACTTATTATTAATAGATTAACGGACAAACCCTGCCTTACTTAATTCGCTTTCCATTTTTTTACGTAATTGTCCCTTAGAAGAGGTCACTGGTAAAACAGGATTTCCCATATTTAAGTCCATTATATTAGCCATGTCTTTTGTAGCTGCAGGAAAAGTCGCTTCGTTCTGAGAAAGTCTTATCGGATTTAAAATAAGTTGGTTTTCTAGCGCTCCTGTGTAATCTCCTTTTTCATACTTGTCATAAATACCATTTACTAATTCTCCAAGCATATTTGACGTTGAACAAACAGCACCTGCTGCTCCTACACATAAAGCTGGATAAACTAAAGTATCTTTTCCCGCAAAAGTTTTAAAGTCGAGATCTTTAGTTTGCCGAATAAACTCAAACAATTGTGTGAAGTCTCCACTTGAATCTTTTATCCCTACTATATTTGTAACATCTCTTGCTAATTTTGATACTAAATCTGCTGAAATAGTATACCCAGTCTTTCCGGGATTATTATATAAAAGAACTGGGATCTCTGGTACAGTGGAAGCAATTGATTTAAAGTGCTGATATAATTCTTCACTAGTTGGATCAATAAACATAGGCTGTAAAATAGAAATTCCGTCTACATTTAGTTCTTCTGCCATTTTAGCTAGTTCTATACATTTTTTCGTCCGTATTTCTCCTATTCCAAAATAAACAGGGACTCTGTGGTTTGTTTGTTCCAAAACAATTTCAATCACTTTTTTCATTTCTTTTTCGTTAAACATAAAAAATTCGCCATTACTTCCGAAGATTAAAATCCCGTGTACTCCGTTTTCAATTACATGTTCTACTATGAATTTTAATTTTTCTTCATCTATTTCTTCCTCATTAGTGATAGGTGTAATAAGAGGGACAATTATCCCCTTTAAATTATCTGTATTCATTTCTAATCTCCTTTTTTGCTTCACTCTTCAAGAAAAATAATATCTCTGTCGATTTAGAAGAACCTAAATTGACAGAGATAACTATATCTATCTAACGAAAGACGGCTTTTTATTATCAAAAGTCCAATTAGGGATCAGATATTTCATTGCTATCGAATCATCTCTAGTTCCAAGGTTGTTTTGAACATAGAGCTTGTTTGCTTCTTTTATTTTATCCATATCCACTTCAATCCCTAAACCAACCATATCTCTAGGAATATCAATACTTCCGTTTTTAATCTTCATGGCATTTTTCGTTAAATCTTGCCCATCTTGCCAAATCCAGTGTGTATCTATGGCATTTACATTTCCTGGCGCTGCAGCAGCTGTATGAGCAACCATAGCTAAAGAAATATCAAAATGATTATTAGAGTGAGCGCCCCACGTCATACCGAAATCATGAGATAATTGCGCGACCCTAACAGAACCTTCCATTGTCCAAAAATGAGGATCAGCTAACGGGATATCTACACTGTCTAAGGTTACAGAGTGCCTCATTTGTCTCCAATCTGTAGCTACCATATTCGTGGCTGTTGGAAGACCCGTGGCTTTCTTAAATTCTGACATTATCTCTCGTGAAGAGAATTCGTCTTCTGCTCCACAAGGATCTTCTACATATGTCAAAGTGCCATGCATATCTTTACATAGCTCGATTGCTTCATTTAAAGACCATGCCCCATTTGGGTCTAGCGTAATTCGAGCATTAGGATAAGCTTCTTTTAATGCTTTTATTGCCTCTATTTCTTCTTTTCCATCGAAGACACCGCCTTTTAATTTAAAATCTTTAAAACCATAACGGTCATAAGCGGCTTTCGCTAGTTGAACAATTGAATCTGGAGTAACTGCTTCTTCCCTTCGAAGCTTGCCCCAATCATCAGAAGTATCATCATTTTCAATATATGGTAAATCGGTTCGGTCTTTGTTTCCTACATAGAAAAGGTAACCAAGGACTTCTACTTTTTCCCGAACTTGACCATCGCCCATTAAAGCAGCTACCGGCACTTCAAAATGCTTACCAAGTAAATCTAATAAAGGAGCCTCCACAGCTGTCATAACATGTACAGTCGTTCGTAGATCAAAAGTTTGCGTGCCTCTGCCACTACTATCTAACTTGATATATTTTTCTTTGATATCACGTAAAACATTCTTATATTCTCCAATGCTTCTTCCAACAACGAGCTCTTTAGCGTCCATTAAAGTATTAGTTATCTTTTGTCCGCCCGGAACTTCTCCTACGCCAATTTCACCGTTATCTGCTTCCAAGATTACAATATTGCGTGTAAAAAATGGCCCATGCGCTCCACTTAAATTTAATAACATACTATCATAGCCAGCTACTGGATAAACAGTCATTTCTCTTACTTTAGGAGTTGTATTCACTTTTAATTCTTCCTTTCTTTATTTATTTAGTACTTTCAACGCTTTACTCCTTAACTGTTTTTATTCACTTTCAATAGTTATATTATTAATTTTTTCAAAATATTGAGCAACGCTTGCGTGGTCTTTTCCTTCAAGCCCGTCTATCTTAAGCGATTGCATAATTTCCATTAATTGAGCAGTAATTGGAATTGAAGCATTTACATCATGTGATGTATCTAAAGCATTCTGCAAATCTTTAATATGAAGTTGTATTCTAAAACCTGGTTCAAAGTTCCTATCTAAAATCATAGGCATTTTAGCATCCATTACTGTACTTCCTGCCAGTCCACCACGAATAGCTTCAAAAACTAGCTTTGGATCCGCTCCTGCTTTTTTAACAAAAGTCATTGCCTCACCTACCGCTGCTATGTTTGTAGCGACCACCATCTGGTTAGCTAATTTAGTAATATTTCCTGCGCCTACTTCACCAACATAAGTTACTGAACCAGCCATTGTCATCATTAAGTCATAATATTTATCAAATACTGATTTATCTCCTCCAACCATTACGGCAATAGTTCCATCAACGGCCTTTGGTTCTCCACCAGATACTGGAGCATCTAAAAAGTCAACGTTTAATTCTTCTAGTTTAGTAGAAAATTCTTGGCTCGCTACAGGAGAAATTGAGCTCATGTCAATAACAGTTTTTCCACTCGATAAACCTTCAGCAATCCCATTTTCATCAAAAAGTGCAGCATCCACATTAGGAGAGTTTGGTAACATCGTGATAATAACGTCTGTTTTCTCTGCTACTTCTTTTCCGCTGCTAGCTTTGTTCGCTCCTTCATTAGCAAGTTCAGTTATTGAATTCTCATTGAAATCAAAAACTAAAACATCATAACCCGCTTTTAAAACATTTTTTGCCATAGGCTTGCCCATAATTCCTAGTCCGATAAATCCTATATACATTTCACATTCTCCTTTATTGTTTTATTTATCTACTTGAAAATTATAATTATTTAAGTAACAGGGGCGGGATTAAAAATCGCTAATTGATTATATAATCCATGCTTTTCAGATTTCACTTCTTTTTTCCCACTAGCTACTTCAATAATTGTTTCAAATATTTCTTCGCCAACTTCTTTAATTGTTTTTTCACCTGCTGCAATTGTTCCAGCATTTACATCTAGCAAATCTTCCCACTTGTTATATAAACCGTTATTTGATGCTACTTTAATTACTGGTGCTTGTCGTAAATTGTAAGGAGTTCCTCTTCCAGTAGAAAAGACTTGAAGCGTCATACCGGAAGCTAATTGCTCTGATCCACAAACAAAATCACTAGCCGGAGTAGCTGCAAACGATAATCCAGATTTTTTAATTCTTTCTCCTGGAGAAAGTACATCTACAATTTCAGAAGTTCCCGACTTAGCCACCGAACCCATTGACTTTTCAATAATAGTCGAAAGTCCTCCTTTTTTATTTCCAGGAGTTGTATTTGCAGAACGGTCTACCTTTGATTTTTTAAGATAATTATCATACCATAGCATTTCGGCTATCAATTTTTCTCTTAGTTCTTTATTTCTTATCCTCTTAAATAGTGAGTGAACAGCATCACGTACCTCCGTCACTTCCGAAAACATTACCTTAGCCTTATGTTGTACTAATAAATCTGCTGCGTATCCTATAGCAGGGTTGGCTGTCACTCCAGAAAGCGCGTCACTTCCACCACATTGCAAACCTATAACCAAATGGCTTAAATCGCATAGCACTCTCTTACGTTTGTTTAAGCGCTTTATCAACACCTCAGCTTTTTTACAAATAGCATCCATCATTTTGTAAAAACCCTTATAATCTTGTAAAGTAATTAAATAGTCATTTTCGTTTAGATGACTCGTATTGAAAGCTCCTTGTGGGATAAGCTTTTCACATCCAAGTGAAACAACCAATCTCTCTTCTCCAAAATTTGGGTTTTCAGCTATGTTTCTGATAGTCCTTTTTGGTATATCAGCGTTTTCCCCATCAATAGCTATACCACAACCATAAATATGGTTAATTGCTATCACATCGTCTACATTAGGATACTTAGGTAAGATTTCTTGTTTTATTTTTTCAACTGCTTTATTTACTACTCCCTCAGTACATTGAACAGTTGTATTAATAGCTAAAATATTTCTAGTGCCTGCTGTGCCATCTTTATTAAGATACCCCATAAAATACCTTTTTTTGACAGCCTTTCCTCTAAACCGATATTCTTTATCAGGCTCATCAGATTTAATTGAATAGTTTGCAATGTCTACTGGTTCTAAGACATGCATCTTATCTTCATTAATCCACCCCCCTTCACTAATAGTTGCGTTAGCGTAACCTATCGTTTCACCATAACGGATAATTGGCTCATCTTTTTTTATGCTACTCAATGCTACTTTATGTCCATATGGTATTTCTTCTAATACTTTCACTCCATTTAAAAGAACACCCCCTGGACTGAGTCCTGTTGAGGTAACAACTGTACAAACGTTGTCCCTTTCATCAACTTTTATAGCATTTTGTTTTCTACTCATCGCAAATATCCTTTCTTAACCTACAAAAGCGTTAGCAACTAGCACTACTACCAATGCAGTCCCTGCTCCTACAAATGAAACTACAGTCTTACACATAAACTGGTCTTTTATGTTTTTCAAACCATATAAACCGTTAAATACCCAAAATCCGCTATCATTAAAATAACTAAAAGATACTGCCCCAGCACAAGTAGACATTCCTACAAGAGTAGAATCTAACCCTAACTGAGAGACTAATGGTGCTGTTAAAGTGGCTGCAGTTACTAAAGCCACTGTCGCACTTCCTAAAGAAATCCGCATTACTGCAGCAATAATAAACGGAATTAAGATCCCTGGAATATTTAATGAAATAATAGCTTCTCCTAGTGCATTTCCAATTCCAGCATCTTGAACTACATATCCTAAAGCTCCGCCTGCTCCTGTAACAAGCATGATCATTCCCGTTGTTTTTATTCCATCTTCCATAGCACTCATCAATTCATCTTTTGTAAACCTTCTCGCAAGACCATATATAGAAAGAATTAAACCTACAATCAAAGCAATAATCGGATTCCCAATAAATCCGGTTATTGTAGTTAAAGTTCCTTGTATATTTAAAAAGTTCATTACAGTATCAGAAAGAATAAAAATAATCGGAACTATTATTGGTGCAAAAGACATCATCGTATTAGGTAAGTTTTTTTCTTCCATCATCTGTTTAATATTATCAATAGATTTAATATATTCTTCTTTATAATCTTTACGTATATAGCCTGTTCCATCCTCGTTAGGCACTTGATAAATTTTTTTACCTACCCAAATACAATAGATCGTAGAAGCGATAATTGTTGGTATTGTTAGTGCTATACCCGTCATAATCATAATTCCAAGATCAATATTTAATATTCCTGCTACAGTTAAGGGACCCGGGGTAGGTGGAATAAATACATGCGTTAATTGAAGACCAGTAGCAAAGGCCAAACCAAGCCCAACAACGCTTTTCCCAGTAGTTCTAGAAAGAGATTTAGCTAGCGGAGTTAAAATAACTAATCCTGAGTCAGAAAAAACTGGAATAGCCACTATATACCCTGCAAAACTTAAGGCCCATTCTTCTTTTCCTTGTCCGATCAATTTAATGATTGAAAAGGCCATCCTCTCAGCTGCGCCGGATTTTTCTAAAACTGCTCCCATCATGACGCCTAGTCCAATAATAATACCAGTACTTCCAAGAGTACTTCCGAACCCCTCAGTTATGGATTCCATTACGCTTTCAAAAGGCAGACCTCCAATTAGTCCTGTAATTATAGAGGCAATTAATAACGCTACAAACGTGTGAATACGTGTTTTCATTGCCAGAAATATTAAAGTTGCTATACCAATTAATAAACCAACTAATAGTTGCGTGCTACTAACCGTTGCTCCCATCGATTTCTACCACTCCTTTTTTTTAATTTTTCATTTTTCTCAAAAAATTGCTCACTACTGATCATGACAATCGAAATTTGTTACCTGCTAACAACCAAGCATTAGTATCATGTGAATATTTTAGTGATATTAAATTTAGCGCTTTCATAAAATTGAAATTAAATATAAATTTTGAAAAAATCTATGATGAATCACTTTTACTAAAACGTGGACAAACAAAAACCCAATTTCTCCTAAACAAAGTTAGGAGAAATTGGGTTAAGCCTTCTGTCTAGTTACCCCCCGTATCCTATTTTCAAATAGATTAATTAAATAATTACTTATAAATAGTGATTATTTTTAGGCAAAAAAATAAACCTATTTTTTTCTACATTAACTACTACCTTTTATTCCCTACATAAATCTTAGCGACCATGTTTTTATTGGTACATTCTCCTCTCTCCTTCAAAACTTATACCTTTTTGACTAAAACTATTGTTTCCTCATTAATTCTTTCTGTAATTAACACATGATGTAAAAAACTTTTTCAATAAAAAAGTTAACAATTAAATGAAAAGCACTTTGATATAGGAATCTATATCACTTCTGAAGTTATTATATACTATAATTTTTTTAAATGCAACTAGTGAAGGAGCTTATTTGATGAAAGTAAAAAAAATAGTGATACATATTAATGAACTCATTGAACAAGAAAATATAAGCTTACGGGAACTAGGAAGGCAAGCAGATGTCCAAATATCTGCGTTAAGCCCGCTTGCTAGTGGAAAAAAACAACGAATAGACCTAGGTCATCTTAAACGTATTGCGGAAGCCTTAGATATAAATGATATGAACGAAATTATTTCCATTGAAGATGATGAAGAAGACGCATAGAATTTCTATGCGTTTTTTATATTTTTCATCCTTTGATATAGATACGTATAACACTTCTTTACTACGGCTATACTATGCTTTTGGTAGTTAAATAAATCACGAGAGGAAGACTGCCATGAAAGCTGGATACCAACCTAAGAAGATCGTTTTACATATTGATAAACTTGCCAAAGAAAATTATGACTCTTTAAGGGATATGGGGATAGACACGGACATTCAAATTTCTTCACTAAGCCATTTAGCCAGAAACGACCGGAAGCGTATTGACCTTGGTCATATGCAAAGAATAGCCGAAGCTTTAGACCTTAATGATATGAACGAAATCATCTCTATTGAAAACGATGATTCTTATAAAGAGGAAACGAATTAAGCGTTGAAAGAATAGCATTATTACCCATAAAAAAAGCAGAAAAAGTTGAACTTCGCTTTGTCAACTTCTTCTGCTTTTCTTATTTCAGCCTTATTAAAAATATACACCTACAATTGTTCCCGTTAAAATAGAAACTAAGGTAGCACCTAGTAAAAGCTTCATAGAAAATTTGGCTACAAATCCTCCTTGTTTTTCACTGATAGACTTAATGGAACCAGTAATAATACCTACCACACTAAAATTGGCAAACGAAATTAAATAAGAAGAAATAATTGCATTGCCTTTTGGGCTTAATGCTTCAGCTACTTGGTTGAGTTCACCTAAAGCAACAAATTCATTGGTTAAAATTTTTGTTGCCATTAAACTACCAATTTGTGTGATGTCTTCTGAAGGAACGCCCATCAAAAAAGCGATCGGTGAAAATATGTAACCTAAGACAGTCGTAAATTCGACATTAAAAATCGCTACAAAAGTACTATTTAAAAAGGTAACTAGAGCGACAAAACCAATGAGCATCGCTGCAACTGTGGTTGCTAATTTAAACCCATCTTGGATATAATTGCCAAGGACTTGAAAAAACGGTTCTTTACTAACATTTAGCGACTCATTCGTGTTCATGGAAAGCTCTTCTTCAGGGGCCACATCATAAGGATTGATGATACAAGAGACGATCAGTGCAGATAAAATATTTAAAAATACTGCTGTCACCACAAATTTAGCTGGTACTAATTGCATATAAGAAGCTAAAACAGTCGCCGACACCGCACTCATTGCAGAAGCACAAATCGTATAGAGACGCTTCTCATCTAATTTTGGAATTTTGTCTTTAATGGTGAGAAATACTTCAGGTTGCCCTAATATAGCAGTAGATACTGCAAAGTAACTTTCGAGCTCTCCCATCCCGGCTATCTTATTTAACTAAAACTTGAAAGTTCAAAAATACAGTTCATCCCTTGATAAATAAACGTTTTTTTATACAAAAATAGCATGAACCACTCAAATCCTGGTATAATAGAATCAACGAAAAACCACTAACCAAGGAGTGTTCATGCCATGTCAATTATAACACAAACAACGCCAAACTCAGAAAAAATTTCTACCTCTGTGTCTGATTTTTTTCATCAGTTCCATGTAGCTTCTGCTCTTAAAAAATCGAATGCCGTGCACAGGAAGGGTTTCTCCGTTTCTGTTATTTTTTCGTTCCTATTAGCTTCGATCTTTACCAACGGTTCTACCTATCGGTTTTACCAAAAGCAAAAGGAACAGCTATCATTTTCAGATAAAACATTTCGCAACGTTTTGAATGATCCGCACATTCATTGGCAAAAATTACTGATCTTAGTGGCTAAATCCGTCATTACTTTCCTACGTCCATTGACGGATGATGCCCGAAAAACCACATTTATCGTGGATGACTCCATGTATACCCGCTCGAATGCGAAAAAAGTGGAATGTGCCGCTTTACAATACGACCATGCCAAGAAAAAATATTTCAAAGGATTTCGTTATTTACAATTAGGCTGGAGTGATGGCAACAGCTTTGTCCCCGTCGCTTTTTCCTTGCTCTCCGGGAAAAGAAAGCTCCAATCTGATCTTGATATCGGGGACCAACGCACGAATAGGGGGAAACGTAAAGCTCAAGCGCTTCGTAAAGGCACAGAAGTGACACTGGAACTGCTTCGATCGGCTTTGAACCAAGGGATCCATGCGGATTATGTCTTATTCGATACTTGGTTTTCCAGTCCCAAAATGTTCCAACAGATCCGTGACCTGAAATGCCACTGCGTAGCGATGGTCAAACGTAGTCAAAAGATCTACTACCGTTATCAAGGCCAAAAGATGGATGTCAAAGAAATCTTCAAACGAAATAAAAAGCGCCGCGGTCGTTCTCGCTATCTTTTGAGTGTCCAAGTAGAAGCTGTCGTAGAAGGGAAAATCCTTCCCATTAAGTTGGTATATATTCGCAATCGCAATAAACGAAACGACTATTTGGTCTTAGCTTCGACCGATATCGATCTGACCGAAGACGAGATCATTCAGCTCTATGCTAGACGCTGGTCGGTGGAAGTCTACTTCAAGATGTGCAAACAATACTTAAAATTAGCCAAGTACCAAGGGATTTCTTATGACGGGATCTTTGCGCATACGACACTGGTAGCTATCGGTTATATGATCCTAGCGGTGCAAGAACGTGAAAGTAAAGACGACCGAACGCTTGGCGAGTTATTTTATCTTCTCATTGATGAGCTTTCTGAGCTTTCTGTATCGGAAGCCATTCTGCAATTACTCGTTTTATTCCAAGAAGCTTTTGCGGATGAATATGTTTTGGATGAAGCCGTATTAAATAACATTATCGAACAGTTCCTTGAAAAACTACCTTCCTCTATACAAAAACAGCTCAAGCAAGCAGGTTGAAGTTAATTTTGTGCATAAGATGCTTAGTATACCAAGGGATACGTATCGAAAAATAGGTTTCAAGTTTTAGTTATTTAATAAATACCCTGTCCATTTGATGATAAAGGGCAAAATTTTAAGATAATTTAAAATCCCCACTAATGCCGAAATAAAAACGATGGGCATTAAAACGTCCAGGAAGAAGACAGATGCTCCTTTTTGAACCATCAATCCGCCGAAAACAAAGTCAACACCACCTGCGGCTTGTTCCATTAGCCAACCGAAAAAGACAGAAATGCTTTCCATTACATGGACGCCACCTGACGTATTCAAACAGAGGAAAGAAATAATGAGTTGCAAGACAAACATCATGCCCATCTTTTTAAACTTAATCTGTTTCCGATTACTACTTGCTAGCCAGCCCACCACAAAAACAAAAGCTAAACCGGTCAATAAAAACACGAATTGCATTCCTAAGCGCCTCTTCCATTCCATAAAATTTAAAAGGGATCTAACAGTTACAAATGTATAACTTTGTTATTAACACCATTAACATCCCTTTTTTGTTCATCGTATAAATCCTACCAGTGTTTTTTGCAATTATAAACCTGAATGATTTATAAAAATTTGTGGATAACGCATTCGACTGTTCAACGAGGTGACTTTTATGTTATTTTCCCTTTTTATCGCCGCTTTTGAATAAAGAATAGAAAGGGATGATCGAACGACGCTAAAAAAAGATAAAATTCTTCCTAGAGAATGAAAGCCAAGCCTTTTTTATCAAGAGGAAAAGGGGAAAAGTAAACTAGAGATTCAATCGCTGAATTCGTGTAAGGACTTCCCAAAAAAGCGTGTTGTAAACATTCGTACTTGATAAGTGAATTTGCACTTGACGCGCGTGTTCTGTGACTTTTCCAGCAATATGAAATAGTTGAAAACGGATCGTGTCAATCACCGTCGTCTTTTTCTCTTGCGGAAAAGTCAGCTGTTTCATCAAGTGGATGATATTATAGGCGATAAAACTTAGGGCTAAGCGAACCTTATTCGCTAAAAAGGAAGGACTGTCCGTTTTATCAGCGAAAAATCCGGTCTTCATTTCTTTAATGAAGTTTTCCATATTCCCTCGTTTTTGATAGAGCTGAAAAATGGTTTGGGGCGAAAGATGAGCGAAATCGGTCACCACAAATTGAAATTCGGAAAAAAGTAAAGTTTCGGCTTTTCGAGTAGCCTTGATGGCTACTGTTCGAGATCGGTCCCAAGAATCTGCTTGATAAGCCATCTTAAAATATTGATGTTCGGACTTTGTGTAGTCCGTACCGTTGGTATATTGGACAAGATGTTGCGCATAATGAATCAACCGTACGTTATTTTTCAATTTAATCACATAATGGGCGCCTCGACACTCACATTGTTTATAAATTTCCGGTTTGGCAAAGCCACTATCCCCGCGTACAAGCATTGTGGGATCACTCGAACGTTGTTGGTAATGCGCCAACATTTCTACGAGATAATCTTCGGCGTGGGTGGAGGTATAAGATTTGCCATGACGATGGCGAACATCTAATGCCAATCCGGTTAAACCTTCAAATGCCACAAATGAATGATACCCATTGAGGCCATAGTGGTAAATATATTCCCCTGCTTCTTGCTTTCCGTAAGTGGGACAACAGGTGGAATCCAGATCAAGCACGAGTTGTTGGCTGTTTTGCTGGTCCATGCCTAAATCGCCAAGTTTTTTCGCCACTTGTAATAGTTGATTAACATTTTCTTCTGTCAAGGTATGAAGCAAAGTAGACATCATAAATTGCGAACTAAGGCGTTCTTGTTTCAATGCTTCCTTAAAAAGGCGATCATATTGTAAGGTGTTGGCGTCTCGGTCTCGAGAATAACCAGCGATCAATTGATATAGCCATTGTTTTACGACATCCAGCCATTCATGTTGGGCGAAGGCACGATACTCTGGAATATGAACGTATTGCGCTAACAGGGAATCAAAACGAATTTGATTTAGAAACTCCGAAAGTAAGACGAGCCCCGCGTCATTGGTTAAGGTGCCACCGTCATTGGCGATCAAGATGGCTTTTTGCTTATTGAATGTAAGAGAATTTTGTTGTAAAGTGAAAGACATAAGAACGCACTCCTTATTGTTATGTTTCGTTGACTTTACAATAACACGAAGTGCGTTCTTTTTGTACACCCAGAAGGTGAAGCAACTCAACCTTTAGAAAAAAGCACATGCCAAGGATTGAATGATCCTGGGAAAAATTTATAAATCATTCAGGATAAAGTGTTTTTCGTAAAATTTTCTTTCCTATAACAAGGAAGTTTTCCAGAAGGAAACAACGCAGTAAATGTTTATACAAACGCTTTATCAACGTTATCACACGAATTTAATCAGTACGTATTTTATCAAATGAGCGAAAAAAGCTAAATTTTTAGCCATAAAAAAACGCCTACCAAAGCCTTGATAGACATTTTTTCCATTCTAAAGTTTTTCCAGTTTCAAGATTTTAATATAATCTTGTTTTGTGGATAAGATACGATAAACATTAACCTCCTCAGACAGGTACGATATTATTCATGCTTTTTACCCTTTCTTATACTACTTTTTCTCAATTGTTAACTTATTCTGGGCTTCATATGCATTCTTGTATGGCTTTTTTCCCTTCTTGCCCGCAGAGCGCTCAAAATCGACACCGTGTCCACCACTTCTTGTAGAGCTGCCCCTAACAATGCCGGTATAAGACCAGTACTTGCAACCAACATCAAAGCTACACAAATAAATATTCCAATCAAAACAGATTGCTGGGCTACTTTCATGGTATCTTTTGACAAACGAATGGCTTCTGATACTCGTGTTAAGTCATCTTTTAAAATAACCGCATCCGCACTTTCACTGGCCGCAGTCGACCCATGCGCGCCCATGGCAATGCCAATATCTGCCGTAGCCAAAGCCGGCGCATCATTGACACCATCGCCTACCATAATAAGTGGACGTTGCTTTTCTTCTAGATCTTTTAGGACTTGAATTTTTTCTTCAGGCAAACATTGAGCATGAACATCAGAAATATTTACTTTTTCCGCAATTTGATAAGCAATTTCTGCATCATCACCTGTCAACATTACGGTTTTTTCGACCCCTAGCTGATTTAATTGATTGATGGTTTCTCTGACTTCTAAACGAAGTACGTCTTTAAAAGTAATATAACCAACATACTGTTCATCTACTGTAAGATAAACAACCGTTTTGTTCGTTTGCCCTACAAAACCATTTCCAGCAAATGAAGCATTGCCAACGCGAACTTTTTTTCCAGCAACAAAAGCTTCTACGCCCTTTCCAGTCACCTCTTGTAGGTTTTTCACAGCTCGCAGTTGAAGGCTCTCTTCTTTTGCTTGCGCAACTAACGATCGTGCTAAAATATGAGTCGATTCTTGTTCGACGCTTGCTGCTAAAGTTAGTAACTCTTTTGCAGAAAGTTGCTTATTCTCAGATTGAATTTCATCGACAGAAAGCTTTCCTTTAGTTAAAGTTCCCGTTTTATCAAAGGCAATGGTATTTGCTTTAGCTAATTTTTCAATCGTTGTTCCTGTTTTAACGACAATACCGTTTCTACTCGAACGGCTCATACCTGCCACTAAAGCAACCGGCGCAGCTAGTATTAATGGACAAGGCGAAGCTACAACCAAAACTTCCGCAAAACGTACGGGATCTTTAGAAATAAACCAAGCAAAGCCTCCGATAATATAGGCAATTAAAGTAAAAGGAACTGCGTACCGATCCGCCAACCGTACAAAATGAGCAGGTTTGGCTTTCGATTCCTCCACTAATTTGACTAATTTTTGGTATTGGCTATCACTTGCTTTTTTGATTACTCGTATACGGATTGAAGCATCCTTCACAATGGAGCCCGACATTATTTCATCACCAGCCGATTTTTCAATGGGTCGGGATTCTCCTGTTAAAGACGATTCATCCACCAGCGTTGTTCCTGTCTCTACTGTCCCGTCTACCGGAGCAATTTCGCCTGGCTTAATCAAAAGAAGGTCATTGACACTGGCTTCCTCTACTTCAATGTCATGTAACTGTTCATTCACGATTTTATGGGCAACTTGCGGTGAATTTTCTAAAAGGGTGCGCAATTCACGACCCGCTTGATGACTGGCATAGTCTTCTAAACTGTCTCCGCCTGTAAGCATTACCAATACTACTAAGCTTGCCCAATACTCACCAACCAACAAGGTGGCGACAATAGCCGTAATCGCTAAGATATCTACCCCGTATTTCCCAGATTTTAAGGTCTGAATCATGCCAATAAACATAGAAATTGCCATGACGCCTCCTGCAATAGCGATAATCCAAAAGGCAACTTGCGGTTGATTAAACATAAATTCCATAATTAAAGCAATAATGCCAATAAAAATCGTTAGGACAAATTTTTTAAAATTACTCACTTCATCACCCTCCAACTTTCCATCCCAGCTTAGCACTTATTTTTTCCAATTGATACTAGAAAACCGTAATTGAGAACGATAATCATTGGCAATAGCTTATATGTTTTTTTCTATTAGAATAGTTCTAAAAAATAATTAATAAAATCCCCTTATCTAAAAAGTTATTTTCTTAGATAAGAGGATAAGAGAATCTATTTTTCATCCCAAGTTATTTTTTATTAAAGCGGCAAATCTTTACGGGTAAAGATAAATCCGCTAACTGTATACAAGACAACAGGTATTACGGCAAGTACACCCATTTGAATTAAGAAATCACCATCAGCAATGATTTCGCTTGTATTGTATAAAGTAGTTATCGTAATATACTTCAAATCTTCTAGATTATCATTTTGTTCAATCACTATGCTGACAATGTAAAATGCCAGTGGCAAGCCACCACCTACGGCCATTGCCGCATTGGTCCGATTGAATAACGTGCTTGCAAAAAAAGAAATACTTCCCATAGCTAATGTCAATAAGCATGAGCCTAAAATCAACCAGCCAAAGGTTTCAAGGTCAAATTCAGTGCCTTCATCAGAATCAATCGCAGAAGAGACCATGGATTCATCTATCATATCAGACAATTGATCTTCTGGAACATCGGTAGCTTCAGAAGTGGCTTCTAGCGCATTGTCATTTTTCATCAGATTCATATTGTCATCTACCGTAGCTGAACTTACGTCTAGCTCACTTTCAGTGACTTCTTTAGCTGTGGATAAAACAGCGGATGGGTTCATTTGACCGTTTGTATCTTCATCTTCTTCATTTTCATTTTCGTCCACTAAATCATTAACATAATTACGATATTCATTCACGTTCATACCTAGAGGTTTACTACCTTCTTGCAAGGCATCGCTATCGTTTAAAATCATGCCTGGATCATCAGCTAACTCGTCTGTGGTAATTTCGATGTCATCTTTATCCATATCGTCGTCATCATCGTATTCATCTTTACGACTGTCTGTAATCTCATCAGAAGCTTTATCCAAACTATCACGTTTCATCGCTTCATCTAGATATTTGCCATAGGCCGTTTCATCCATACCTCGCGCATCTGCTCCAGATTGTAGCGCATAATCGTCATCTTTAATCATATAAAGATTATCGCGCACATAAGAAGGATCGCGATCAAGAGCGGCCGCAGCTTCTTCCACATCTTCTGTAATGGCATTGCCCGAAAGGTTATTATGAACAATTTCTGTGACGCCCATACCAACGCCTGCTGTGACAGCAAACATCAAGATAATGGAACCAATCATATAAACCATTTTGGTAAAAATGACCGTGCCTCTTTTGATCGGTGTGGATAAGGTATAAGCCATCGAACCACTATCGATTTCACTTACCACTAAATTATTGGCGCAAAATACGCCATAGATTAAACCAAGTAAAATGGCGACCATCTTAAAAAACATTTCTAACGTTCCCATTAAGGTACCTAGATCAGAAACTTGATCACCAAAGGACGTATCTTCTGCTGCACTGACGATCTGACCGATATCATCCGCATCAAAACTCACAATAAAAATAGTAATAAGTATACTTAAAACAGCAGTGATGACTAACCATAAGGGCCCATTACTGCGTACACTTTGTTTAAAAATTGGTTTACTAAACATTGGCGACTTCCTCCTTGAATACATTGGTAAAGTAATCTTCAAAATTCGTTTTGATTTCTTTAAAGAATAAAACATCGTAATATTGAAGGTCATTCATCAAGTCATTGATATCTTTATCATTGATGTTGACATTTAACTGCAGATCCTCTTCTTTGACATTTGACAACTCATAACCCAACGCTTGGAATTGTTGGAAGCTTTCCTTCGTTTTAAATTCTAATTTATAGGTTTTGTTTTTATTATGAAGGAGATCCTTCATGACGAGTTGATCAATAATACGACCATCTTTGATCATGGCCACGCGATCACAAGTTTGTTCGATTTCTTCAAAAATATGGCTCGACAAGAATATCGTATGCCCCATTTCTTTTTCTTCTTTGATCAAATCAATAAAGACATCACGCATTAAAGGGTCTAACCCTGTGGAAGGTTCATCTAAAATCAATACATCAGAGTCTAAAGAGAACGCCGCAGCCAAGGCTGTTTTTTGTTTCATACCTTTACTCATCGTTTTAAGTCCTGCGGTATAATCCAACTGCAGTCTTTCACAGATTTGTTTACAGCGTTGCCAACTACCGCGACCGGCTTTTTCCATCTGCCGTTTTAAGAAGGTTTCACCTGTTTTGTCTGCTGGAAAATTGATTTCTCCAGGAACATAGCTGACAAAACGTTTGATTTGAGCACTACTTTTTTGCGTATCCATACCATTAATAAAAGCTTGTCCACTATCAGGCTTGATAAAACCCATCAATTGGCGAATAGTAGTCGTCTTCCCGGCACCGTTAATACCTACCAGCCCAAAGGTTTCTCCTTGTTCAATTGAAAGAGAAATATCAAATACGCCGCTGTCTTGTCCATAATCCTTGGTTAAATTTTCTAAATCAATGTATCCCATGGCTCAACACCTCTTCTCCAGATGAAACACTTTTGTTGGTATCATAGAAGTTCATAAAGTAATCTTCTAATGAGAACTTCTCTTCGGTAATAAAATTCAATTGATATTGACTCAAATCGGTAAATAGTTCTTTGATATTTTCATCTTTGATTTCAACTTTCACCTGATTTTGTCTTGGTCGTTTGACTGTCGTATCTAAGGAGGTATTGTCAACAAAACGTTGATATTCATTTTCATCAGCAAATTCGATTTTGTAAGTCTTATTTTCATTTTTCCGAATATCATCTGCAACCACCGTCGAAACCACTTCGCCTTCTTTAATAATGGCAATCCGATCACAGGTTGCATCCACTTCGCTGAAAATATGACTCGATAAAAGAATCGATTTGCCAGCTCTTTTTTCTTCTAATAGAAATTCAATGAAGCGTTCTTGCATGACGGGATCCAAACCACTGGTGGGTTCATCCAACACCAAAATATCTGGATCATGCATAAAAGCTGTCACAATCGCCACTTTCCGGCGAGTTCCCAAACTCATCGTATCTAATTTAGGAGAAATATCTAATTCAAACATATCGATTAAATGATCCGTCTTGGTCATATCTGAAATTTGACGTTCTCTTGCCATAAAATCGATAAAGGCCTTTCCTGTCATATTTTTAGGAAAAGCTAACTCCCCGGGCAAATAACCGACTTCCCGTTTGATCGCCGCTGCGTCTTTCCATGAATCTTTATTCGATACTTTAATTGCTCCCGATTGTGGCTTCGAAAAGCCCATTAAATGACGAATCGTTGTGGTTTTTCCAGCGCCATTTGGACCTAAAAAGCCAAAAACTTCGCCTTCTCCAACCTCAAAAGATACATCAAATACACCACGATGAGAACCGTAATCTTTTGTTAGTTGTTCGACTTCAATCACTGACATATCTTTTCGCTCCTCATTTACAAAAGTATGTTAAATGACATATGACCGTTTATTTACATATGTTCATTTATTGATTATAATAGGCTTGGTAAAAATTACAACAAACAACTTGGCAGAATATGGAACTTAAATGACAGATTTACCAAAATTGTTTATTAAAATTTTAAGAAAGGAACATCTTTGCATGGAAAGCTCACTCGATCTACGTGTTCAAAAAACATATGATGCACTTATTACTGCCTTATTAGAATTAACAAAGGAAAAATCCCTCGATAAAATCACAGTCAATGAACTGTGCCAAAAAGCTAGAATCCGTCGTCCAACCTTTTATAAACACTTTAATGATAAGTACGACTTTTTTCATTTTACTGTCCAATCATTACAAGAACACTATCTAGCTAAAGTAGAAGAAAAAACAGATGATGCACATCCCGTCCGTTATTTCACAACCCTTTTTCAAACCATGATTGATGCCATCGACGAGTACCAAAAAGTACTTTTACCTTTAAAAATTGATGCCACAAGCTTTTTTATCTTTGAAACAGTAGATGACAAGCTACATCAGCAGTTAGAAAAACGGTTACGTCATTTCTATGATATGGGCTATCAACTACCAACCAATATCGACTTTAGTCTACAAGTTTTACTAGGTACCTTTAAACAAGCGGCTTTTTGGTGGTTAAAAAATCAAGAAAGGATTTCAAAAAAAGAGGTCATAGATGAAATGAATAACACTTTGCGTTGGTTTTTTGACATGCGACAATAAAACATAAAAAGACCCGCCAGCGGGTAACTGACGGGAAAGGAGTTAAAAAATGAAAAAGTGTTTCAGGGTGTTTCGTTGGTACACTTTTAATGTAACGATAAAAAGTGAATAAATTATGACATTTCTTTTTTTAAATTCTAAAAAAGAAATGAAAAAGAATTTTTGTCAAAGGATCAAAGTGAGCCTCTCCCTATTTCGAAACTAACCGTATTAATTACTAACACAAAGACGATTTTGTTATAGCGTTAAAGTTACCTCTTAGCTAAAAAGATCTGCGTGCGTGCCTGTATCAATAAATCGGACAAATGCTCCATCATACTTATAAATTAATCCCCAGTCCGGCTGACTAAAAAGTGATCATTATATTGAGATTCCAGAGGTTTATCACAAAAAAGTTTCCAATAAACTCTTTCAAAATCTTCTCTTTCATAACGATCACCTTTAAGCATTTTTATAATACTTTTTAAATTTTCATTCGAACGCAGACTTATATTTAGGCCTATTCTTCATTTAACCAATCCAAACCTTCCTTCCCGTTTTCAAATTCAATATAATCCTGGCTTTTCGTTACTTCTTCTAATTGAGAATTTGGGACAGAGACTTCAAAGGGAATTCCGCCTACTTCAATTGAACGTTTTACAAAGATACGATAAGCTTCATTAGGCTCTAAACCTATGCTTTGCATTACCTTTCTGAACTTTTCTTTATCCTCTTCGTTCATTCTAAAATGTACTTGGTTCGTCATAATAAGCGCCTCCTATATCTAGAATACCAATTGCTACCGCTTTAATCCAATAAGATAACATTTCAGCTTAAAATAAACATGAAATTAGTGAAAAATAACAAAATTTCAGGTAGGATAAGTACTTAGACACATGAGCATTCTATATTGTGTGAAATTTTTAAAGGAGGGATTTGTTTTGGAGTGGATAAAACTCATTGGAATCTTTATTATCTTACTAGGATTTTTATTTAAATTAGATACAATCGCGGTCGTTGTTTTCGCTGCTTTTGCGACAGCTCTAGTATCTGGCATACCTATAATGGACTTTTTAGAAGCTTTTGGACAAGCATTTGTGGAAAATCGACTCGTAACGATTTTTCTACTAACTTTACCGATGATTGGTCTTTCAGAACGTTTCGGTTTGCGTCAACAAGCGGTGATTTTGATCCGAAAAATTAAAGGAATGACGCCAGGGAAATTTTTAACGCTTTATATGGCAATCCGGGAAATCGCCGGTCTTTTAGGGATTCGTATTTCAGGACATCCACAATTTGTTCGTCCTATCGTTAATCCTATGACCCAAGCTGCGGCAACTAAATACGGTGATATTTCGGATAAAGATAAAGAAGAACTGAAGGCCCGTGCGGCAGCTAATGAAAATTACGCCAACTTTTATGGGCAAAATACTTTTGTCGCAGCTTCTGGTGTTTTGTTAATTGCTGGAACATTGCGAGATTTAAACTATGATGTATCAGAAGCTAGCATTGTACAATATTCCCTAATTGTGGCTGTAATTGCTCTTGTACTAGCTGCGATTTCAAATATGTTATATGATCGTAAATTAGCTAAAAGGTATGGCATTACAAAGGATGGTGACCTAAACAATGACACAGACAATTGATACAATTCTTGAGTTGTTTTATATTTTAATTGGTATTCTAGCTGCGATGACTTCTATTCGTTCTTTTAGAGATCGTACCAACTCAGCTCGAATCGGTACGGGTTATTCTGGTTATTTCTAGGAATCATTTTTGCTTTCGGTAATTTCTTGCCTTATGCTGTATCTGGTATCATGTTAGTTATCATTGGCATCTTGACGTTATTTAAGCAAGTAAAAATTGGTAATATTGCCAAGTTAGATGATAAACAAGGAGAAAAAGCCGCCGAACGGATCGGCAGCTGGATTTTCTTTCCTGCCATCGTACTGGCATTAACAGCAGTGGGCGTTTCCTATACCGTATTAGGTGGACAAGTAGGCATCGGCGTGGCCTCTATCGTCGCTTTAGTTGTCGCAGTGATCATTACTTCTGCTAAACCTAAAACGATCATGGACGATACGGATCGTATGTTCCAATCTGTCGGAACCACTGGGATTTTGCCTCAATTATTGGCTGCTTTAGGTGTGATTTTTAATTTAGCTGGCGTTGGTGAAGTCATAGCTGATGCCATCGCCAACCTTATCCCAGTTGGAAACCAATTTTTCGGCGTTGTTGCTTATTGTCTAGGGATGGTGTTGTTTACCATGGCTATGGGCAACGCTTTTGCGGCGTTTACTGTCATCACAGCTGGCATTGGTGTTCCTTTTGTTATCGCCCAAGGTGGAGATCCGGTGATTGCTGGTAGTTTAGCCATGACCGCCGGCTTTTGTGGTACTTTGTTAACTCCGATGGGTGCCAATTTTAATGCCTTGCCGGTTGCTTTGTTGGAAATGAAAGATGCAAATGGCGTCATCAAAGCGCAAATCCCTATGGCCTTGGTTATGATTGTAGTTCATATCGTTTTAATGTATGTACTAGCTTTTTAACTAAAGCAAACTTGGAAATTGAATAAAGAAACGAAGAAACGTTATTCAAAATTGAAATATTGAATAATAAAATAAGAAAACATTATCCAATACTGAAATAATGGATAATGAAATGAGAAAACGTTATTCAAAAAAGATAAAAACGAACAAAAAAACAAAGAAATGTTACTTATTGTTGAAAAATTGAAGAGTGGAAACAAGAAGCATTATTCAATATTAAAATAATGAATAATGAAACAAGAAAGCGTTATTCAAAAATAAGATATTGAATAAGGAAATAAAAAAGTATTATTCATTATTAAAAAATTAAAGAAAGGAAGAGTAATATGAAAATTTTAATTACAGGATTCGACCCATTTGGCGGCGAAAAAATAAATCCTGCGTGGGAAGCAGTCAAAAAACTTCCTAACACCATTAAAGGTGCTGAAATTGTTAAAGAAGAAATTCCAACGGTTTATGGTAAATCAGCCGATGTTTGTAAAAAAGCGATTCAAAAACACCAACCAGATATCGTTTTAAATATTGGTCAAGCAGGCGGGCGTTTCACTATTACGCCAGAAAGAGTTGCTATTAACGTTGACGATGCGCGAATCCCTGATAATGAAGACAACCAACCGATTGACCAAACGATTCAAACAGACGGTCAAGCGGCTTATTTCACACAGCTACCTGTCAAAGCGATGGTAGAAAATGTGAAAAATAACGGTTTTCCAGCAGCAGTATCTAATTCAGCTGGTACCTTTGTTTGTAATCATATCATGTATCAAGTCCAATATATGATTGATAAAGAGTTCCCTAATATGAAAGGCGGCTTTATTCATGTTCCTTTCATCGCTGAACAGGTTGTAAACAAGCCTAACCAACCTTTTATGCAAATTTCTGATATTGCTTTTTGTATCGAAAAGACAATTGAAGCAATTGTTAATTTTGGAGATAAAGATGACTTAAAAGCTGTTGGCGGAGAAACACATTAATAGGTAATAAAACTACCGGAAACAAACACCATAAAAAATGTTTGTTTCCGGTATTTGTCTGTTATGCCAAAGATTATTAAAAAAAGACTTAATAATAAGGAATATATAGAACTTCAGTATTTTTTATGTTACTTTATTAAGTAACAGTAAAGTTTATGACGGTGGCTATCTTTTTCGAAAGTGAGGTGGTGCGTATGTGCGTACTAACTAAAACTAAAGAAAGGAGAAGCCTTTTGTCTGCATTTGAGACGATTCAGGTAATTTTAGGTTTTGGTACATTTACCATCGCCTTAATTGCTTTAGTCGTTGAATTGCTAAAAAATGACAGAAAAAAATAACCGTCAACTTTAGCAGGACGACGATTATTTTTTATTAATCAAACTCTGCCACCGTCTTAATCGGTGCTGTTATTGAAGAGTTGTTTACACAACTCTTCTTTACACAACAATTATAACAAATTTTCTTACTCTATTCAACTTTTATGTTACTTTAAAAAGCAACATAAAACCTGAATGATTTATAAAAATTTGTGGATAACGCATTCGACTGTTCAACGAGGTGACTTTTATGTTATTTTCCCTTTTTATCGCCGCTTTTGAATAAAGAATAGAAAGGGATGATCGAACGACGCTAAAAAAAGATAAAATTCTTCCTAGAGAATGAAAGCCAAGCCTTTTTTATCAAGAGGAAAAGGGGAAAAGTAAACTAGAGATTCAATCGCTGAATTCGTGTAAGGACTTCCCAAAAAAGCGTGTTGTAAACATTCGTACTTGATAAGTGAATTTGCACTTGACGCGCGTGTTCTGTGACTTTTCCAGCAATATGAAATAGTTGAAAACGGATCGTGTCAATCACCGTCGTCTTTTTCTCTTGCGGAAAAGTCAGCTGTTTCATCAAGTGGATGATATTATAGGCGATAAAACTTAGGGCTAAGCGAACCTTATTCGCTAAAAAGGAAGGACTGTCCGTTTTATCAGCGAAAAATCCGGTCTTCATTTCTTTAATGAAGTTTTCCATATTCCCTCGTTTTTGATAGAGCTGAAAAATGGTTTGGGGCGAAAGATGAGCGAAATCGGTCACCACAAATTGAAATTCGGAAAAAAGTAAAGTTTCGGCTTTTCGAGTAGCCTTGATGGCTACTGTTCGAGATCGGTCCCAAGAATCTGCTTGATAAGCCATCTTAAAATATTGATGTTCGGACTTTGTGTAGTCCGTACCGTTGGTATATTGGACAAGATGTTGCGCATAATGAATCAACCGTACGTTATTTTTCAATTTAATCACATAATGGGCGCCTCGACACTCACATTGTTTATAAATTTCCGGTTTGGCAAAGCCACTATCCCGCGTACAAGCATTGTGGGATCACTCGAACGTTGTTGGTAATGCGCCAACATTTCTACGAGATAATCTTCGGCGTGGGTGGAGGTATAAGATTTGCCATGACGATGGCGAACATCTAATGCCAATCCGGTTAAACCTTCAAATGCCACAAATGAATGATACCCATTGAGGCCATAGTGGTAAATATATTCCCCTGCTTCTTGCTTTCCGTAAGTGGGACAACAGGTGGAATCCAGATCAAGCACGAGTTGTTGGCTGTTTTGCTGGTCCATGCCTAAATCGCCAAGTTTTTTCGCCACTTGTAATAGTTGATTAACATTTTCTTCTGTCAAGGTATGAAGCAAAGTAGACATCATAAATTGCGAACTAAGGCGTTCTTGTTTCAATGCTTCCTTAAAAAGGCGATCATATTGTAAGGTGTTGGCGTCTCGGTCTCGAGAATAACCAGCGATCAATTGATATAGCCATTGTTTTACGACATCCAGCCATTCATGTTGGGCGAAGGCACGATACTCTGGAATATGAACGTATTGCGCTAACAGGGAATCAAAACGAATTTGATTTAGAAACTCCGAAAGTAAGACGAGCCCCGCGTCATTGGTTAAGGTGCCACCGTCATTGGCGATCAAGATGGCTTTTTGCTTATTGAATGTAAGAGAATTTTGTTGTAAAGTGAAAGACATAAGAACGCACTCCTTATTGTTATGTTTCGTTGACTTTACAATAACACGAAGTGCGTTCTTTTTGTACACCCAGAAGGTGAAGCAACTCAACCTTTAGAAAAAAGCACATGCCAAGGATTGAATGATCCTGGGAAAAATTTATAAATCATTCAGGATAAAGTGTTTTTCGTAAAATTTTCTTTCCTATAACAAGGAAGTTTTCCAGAAGGAAACAACGCAGTAAATGTTTATACAAACGCTTTATCAACGTTATCACACGAATTTAATCAGTACGTATTTTATCAAATGAGCGAAAAAAGCTAAATTTTTAGCCATAAAAAAACGCCTACCAAAGCCTTGATAGACATTTTTTCCATTCTAAAGTTTTTCCAGTTTCAAGATTTTAATATAATCTTGTTTTGTGGATAAGATACGATAAACATTAACCTCCTCAGACAGGTACGATATTATTCATGCTTTTTACCCTTTCTTATACTACTTTTTCTCAATTGTTAACTTATTCTGGGCTTCATATGCATTCTTGTATGGCTTTTTTCCCTTCTTGCCCGCAGAGCGCTCAAAATCGACACCGTGTCCACCACTTCTTGTAGAGCTGCCCCTAACAATGCCGGTATAAGACCAGTACTTGCAACCAACATCAAAGCTACACAAATAAATATTCCAATCAAAACAGATTGCTGGGCTACTTTCATGGTATCTTTTGACAAACGAATGGCTTCTGATACTCGTGTTAAGTCATCTTTTAAAATAACCGCATCCGCACTTTCACTGGCCGCAGTCGACCCATGCGCGCCCATGGCAATGCCAATATCTGCCGTAGCCAAAGCCGGCGCATCATTGACACCATCGCCTACCATAATAAGTGGACGTTGCTTTTCTTCTAGATCTTTTAGGACTTGAATTTTTTCTTCAGGCAAACATTGAGCATGAACATCAGAAATATTTACTTTTTCCGCAATTTGATAAGCAATTTCTGCATCATCACCTGTCAACATTACGGTTTTTTCGACCCTAGCTGATTTAATTGATTGATGGTTTCTCTGGCTTCTAAACGAAGTACGTCTTTAAAAGTAATATAACCAACATACTGTTCATCTACTGTAAGATAAACAACCGTTTTGTTCGTTTGCCCTACAAAACCATTTCCAGCAAATGAAGCATTGCCAACGCGAACTTTTTTTCCAGCAACAAAAGCTTCTACGCCCTTTCCAGTCACCTCTTGTAGGTTTTTCACAGCTCGCAGTTGAAGGCTCTCTTCTTTTGCTTGCGCAACTAACGATCGTGCTAAAATATGAGTCGATTCTTGTTCGACGCTTGCTGCTAAAGTTAGTAACTCTTTTGCAGAAAGTTGCTTATTCTCAGATTGAATTTCATCGACAGAAAGCTTTCCTTTAGTTAAAGTTCCCGTTTTATCAAAGGCAATGGTATTTGCTTTAGCTAATTTTTCAATCGTTGTTCCTGTTTTAACGACAATACCGTTTCTACTCGAACGGCTCATACCTGCCACTAAAGCAACCGGCGCAGCTAGTATTAATGGACAAGGCGAAGCTACAACCAAAACTTCCGCAAAACGTACGGGATCTTTAGAAATAAACCAAGCAAAGCCTCCGATAATATAGGCAATTAAAGTAAAAGGAACTGCGTACCGATCCGCCAACCGTACAAAATGAGCAGGTTTGGCTTTCGATTCCTCCACTAATTTGACTAATTTTTGGTATTGGCTATCACTTGCTTTTTTGATTACTCGTATACGGATTGAAGCATCCTTCACAATGGAGCCCGACATTATTTCATCACCAGCCGATTTTTCAATGGGTCGGGATTCTCCTGTTAAAGACGATTCATCCACCAGCGTTGTTCCTGTCTCTACTGTCCCGTCTACCGGAGCAATTTCGCCTGGCTTAATCAAAAGAAGGTCATTGACACTGGCTTCCTCTACTTCAATGTCATGTAACTGTTCATTCACGATTTTATGGGCAACTTGCGGTGAATTTTCTAAAAGGGTGCGCAATTCACGACCCGCTTGATGACTGGCATAGTCTTCTAAACTGTCTCCGCCTGTAAGCATTACCAATACTACTAAGCTTGCCCAATACTCACCAACCAACAAGGTGGCGACAATAGCCGTAATCGCTAAGATATCTACCCCGTATTTCCCAGATTTTAAGGTCTGAATCATGCCAATAAACATAGAAATTGCCATGACGCCTCCTGCAATAGCGATAATCCAAAAGGCAACTTGCGGTTGATTAAACATAAATTCCATAATTAAAGCAATAATGCCAATAAAAATCGTTAGGACAAATTTTTTAAAATTACTCACTTCATCACCCTCCAACTTTCCATCCCAGCTTAGCACTTATTTTTTCCAATTGATACTAGAAAACCGTAATTGAGAACGATAATCATTGGCAATAGCTTATATGTTTTTTTCTATTAGAATAGTTCTAAAAAATAATTAATAAAATCCCTTATCTAAAAAGTTATTTTCTTAGATAAGAGGATAAGAGAATCTATTTTTCATCCCAAGTTATTTTTTATTAAAGCGGCAAATCTTTACGGGTAAAGATAAATCCGCTAACTGTATACAAGACAACAGGTATTACGGCAAGTACACCCATTTGAATTAAGAAATCACCATCAGCAATGATTTCGCTTGTATTGTATAAAGTAGTTATCGTAATATACTTCAAATCTTCTAGATTATCATTTTGTTCAATCACTATGCTGACAATGTAAAATGCCAGTGGCAAGCCACCACCTACGGCCATTGCCGCATTGGTCCGATTGAATAACGTGCTTGCAAAAAAAGAAATACTTCCCATAGCTAATGTCAATAAGCATGAGCCTAAAATCAACCAGCCAAAGGTTTCAAGGTCAAATTCAGTGCCTTCATCAGAATCAATCGCAGAAGAGACCATGGATTCATCTATCATATCAGACAATTGATCTTCTGGAACATCGGTAGCTTCAGAAGTGGCTTCTAGCGCATTGTCATTTTTCATCAGATTCATATTGTCATCTACCGTAGCTGAACTTACGTCTAGCTCACTTTCAGTGACTTCTTTAGCTGTGGATAAAACAGCGGATGGGTTCATTTGACCGTTTGTATCTTCATCTTCTTCATTTTCATTTTCGTCCACTAAATCATTAACATAATTACGATATTCATTCACGTTCATACCTAGAGGTTTACTACCTTCTTGCAAGGCATCGCTATCGTTTAAAATCATGCCTGGATCATCAGCTAACTCGTCTGTGGTAATTTCGATGTCATCTTTATCCATATCGTCGTCATCATCGTATTCATCTTTACGACTGTCTGTAATCTCATCAGAAGCTTTATCCAAACTATCACGTTTCATCGCTTCATCTAGATATTTGCCATAGGCCGTTTCATCCATACCTCGCGCATCTGCTCCAGATTGTAGCGCATAATCGTCATCTTTAATCATATAAAGATTATCGCGCACATAAGAAGGATCGCGATCAAGAGCGGCCGCAGCTTCTTCCACATCTTCTGTAATGGCATTGCCCGAAAGGTTATTATGAACAATTTCTGTGACGCCCATACCAACGCCTGCTGTGACAGCAAACATCAAGATAATGGAACCAATCATATAAACCATTTTGGTAAAAATGACCGTGCCTCTTTTGATCGGTGTGGATAAGGTATAAGCCATCGAACCACTATCGATTTCACTTACCACTAAATTATTGGCGCAAAATACGCCATAGATTAAACCAAGTAAAATGGCGACCATCTTAAAAAACATTTCTAACGTTCCCATTAAGGTACCTAGATCAGAAACTTGATCACCAAAGGACGTATCTTCTGCTGCACTGACGATCTGACCGATATCATCCGCATCAAAACTCACAATAAAAATAGTAATAAGTATACTTAAAACAGCAGTGATGACTAACCATAAGGGCCCATTACTGCGTACACTTTGTTTAAAAATTGGTTTACTAAACATTGGCGACTTCCTCCTTGAATACATTGGTAAAGTAATCTTCAAAATTCGTTTTGATTTCTTTAAAGAATAAAACATCGTAATATTGAAGGTCATTCATCAAGTCATTGATATCTTTATCATTGATGTTGACATTTAACTGCAGATCCTCTTCTTTGACATTTGACAACTCATAACCCAACGCTTGGAATTGTTGGAAGCTTTCCTTCGTTTTAAATTCTAATTTATAGGTTTTGTTTTTATTATGAAGGAGATCCTTCATGACGAGTTGATCAATAATACGACCATCTTTGATCATGGCCACGCGATCACAAGTTTGTTCGATTTCTTCAAAAATATGGCTCGACAAGAATATCGTATGCCCCATTTCTTTTTCTTCTTTGATCAAATCAATAAAGACATCACGCATTAAAGGGTCTAACCCTGTGGAAGGTTCATCTAAAATCAATACATCAGAGTCTAAAGAGAACGCCGCAGCCAAGGCTGTTTTTTGTTTCATACCTTTACTCATCGTTTTAAGTCCTGCGGTATAATCCAACTGCAGTCTTTCACAGATTTGTTTACAGCGTTGCCAACTACCGCGACCGGCTTTTTCCATCTGCCGTTTTAAGAAGGTTTCACCTGTTTTGTCTGCTGGAAAATTGATTTCTCCAGGAACATAGCTGACAAAACGTTTGATTTGAGCACTACTTTTTTGCGTATCCATACCATTAATAAAAGCTTGTCCACTATCAGGCTTGATAAAACCCATCAATTGGCGAATAGTAGTCGTCTTCCCGGCACCGTTAATACCTACCAGCCCAAAGGTTTCTCCTTGTTCAATTGAAAGAGAAATATCAAATACGCCGCTGTCTTGTCCATAATCCTTGGTTAAATTTTCTAAATCAATGTATCCCATGGCTCAACACCTCTTCTCCAGATGAAACACTTTTGTTGGTATCATAGAAGTTCATAAAGTAATCTTCTAATGAGAACTTCTCTTCGGTAATAAAATTCAATTGATATTGACTCAAATCGGTAAATAGTTCTTTGATATTTTCATCTTTGATTTCAACTTTCACCTGATTTTGTCTTGGTCGTTTGACTGTCGTATCTAAGGAGGTATTGTCAACAAAACGTTGATATTCATTTTCATCAGCAAATTCGATTTTGTAAGTCTTATTTTCATTTTTCCGAATATCATCTGCAACCACCGTCGAAACCACTTCGCCTTCTTTAATAATGGCAATCCGATCACAGGTTGCATCCACTTCGCTGAAAATATGACTCGATAAAAGAATCGATTTGCCAGCTCTTTTTTCTTCTAATAGAAATTCAATGAAGCGTTCTTGCATGACGGGATCCAAACCACTGGTGGGTTCATCCAACACCAAAATATCTGGATCATGCATAAAAGCTGTCACAATCGCCACTTTCCGGCGAGTTCCCAAACTCATCGTATCTAATTTAGGAGAAATATCTAATTCAAACATATCGATTAAATGATCCGTCTTGGTCATATCTGAAATTTGACGTTCTCTTGCCATAAAATCGATAAAGGCCTTTCCTGTCATATTTTTAGGAAAAGCTAACTCCCCGGGCAAATAACCGACTTCCCGTTTGATCGCCGCTGCGTCTTTCCATGAATCTTTATTCGATACTTTAATTGCTCCCGATTGTGGCTTCGAAAAGCCCATTAAATGACGAATCGTTGTGGTTTTTCCAGCGCCATTTGGACCTAAAAAGCCAAAAACTTCGCCTTCTCCAACCTCAAAAGATACATCAAATACACCACGATGAGAACCGTAATCTTTTGTTAGTTGTTCGACTTCAATCACTGACATATCTTTTCGCTCCTCATTTACAAAAGTATGTTAAATGACATATGACCGTTTATTTACATATGTTCATTTATTGATTATAATAGGCTTGGTAAAAATTACAACAAACAACTTGGCAGAATATGGAACTTAAATGACAGATTTACCAAAATTGTTTATTAAAATTTTAAGAAAGGAACATCTTTGCATGGAAAGCTCACTCGATCTACGTGTTCAAAAAACATATGATGCACTTATTACTGCCTTATTAGAATTAACAAAGGAAAAATCCCTCGATAAAATCACAGTCAATGAACTGTGCCAAAAAGCTAGAATCCGTCGTCCAACCTTTTATAAACACTTTAATGATAAGTACGACTTTTTTCATTTTACTGTCCAATCATTACAAGAACACTATCTAGCTAAAGTAGAAGAAAAAACAGATGATGCACATCCCGTCCGTTATTTCACAACCCTTTTTCAAACCATGATTGATGCCATCGACGAGTACCAAAAAGTACTTTTACCTTTAAAAATTGATGCCACAAGCTTTTTTATCTTTGAAACAGTAGATGACAAGCTACATCAGCAGTTAGAAAAACGGTTACGTCATTTCTATGATATGGGCTATCAACTACCAACCAATATCGACTTTAGTCTACAAGTTTTACTAGGTACCTTTAAACAAGCGGCTTTTTGGTGGTTAAAAAATCAAGAAAGGATTTCAAAAAAAGAGGTCATAGATGAAATGAATAACACTTTGCGTTGGTTTTTTGACATGCGACAATAAAACATAAAAAGACCCGCCAGCGGGTAACTGACGGGAAAGGAGTTAAAAAATGAAAAAGTGTTTCAGGGTGTTTCGTTGGTACACTTTTAATGTAACGATAAAAAGTGAATAAATTATGACATTTCTTTTTTTAAATTCTAAAAAAGAAATGAAAAAGAATTTTTGTCAAAGGATCAAAGTGAGCCTCTCCCTATTTCGAAACTAACCGTATTAATTACTAACACAAAGACGATTTTGTTATAGCGTTAAAGTTACCTCTTAGCTAAAAAGATCTGCGTGCGTGCCTGTATCAATAAATCGGACAAATGCTCCATCATACTTATAAATTAATCCCCAGTCCGGCTGACTAAAAAGTGATCATTATATTGAGATTCCAGAGGTTTATCACAAAAAAGTTTCCAATAAACTCTTTCAAAATCTTCTCTTTCATAACGATCACCTTTAAGCATTTTTATAATACTTTTTAAATTTTCATTCGAACGCAGACTTATATTTAGGCCTATTCTTCATTTAACCAATCCAAACCTTCCTTCCCGTTTTCAAATTCAATATAATCCTGGCTTTTCGTTACTTCTTCTAATTGAGAATTTGGGACAGAGACTTCAAAGGGAATTCCGCCTACTTCAATTGAACGTTTTACAAAGATACGATAAGCTTCATTAGGCTCTAAACCTATGCTTTGCATTACCTTTCTGAACTTTTCTTTATCCTCTTCGTTCATTCTAAAATGTACTTGGTTCGTCATAATAAGCGCCTCCTATATCTAGAATACCAATTGCTACCGCTTTAATCCAATAAGATAACATTTCAGCTTAAAATAAACATGAAATTAGTGAAAAATAACAAAATTTCAGGTAGGATAAGTACTTAGACACATGAGCATTCTATATTGTGTGAAATTTTTAAAGGAGGGATTTGTTTTGGAGTGGATAAAACTCATTGGAATCTTTATTATCTTACTAGGATTTTTATTTAAATTAGATACAATCGCGGTCGTTGTTTTCGCTGCTTTTGCGACAGCTCTAGTATCTGGCATACCTATAATGGACTTTTTAGAAGCTTTTGGACAAGCATTTGTGGAAAATCGACTCGTAACGATTTTTCTACTAACTTTACCGATGATTGGTCTTTCAGAACGTTTCGGTTTGCGTCAACAAGCGGTGATTTTGATCCGAAAAATTAAAGGAATGACGCCAGGGAAATTTTTAACGCTTTATATGGCAATCCGGGAAATCGCCGGTCTTTTAGGGATTCGTATTTCAGGACATCCACAATTTGTTCGTCCTATCGTTAATCCTATGACCCAAGCTGCGGCAACTAAATACGGTGATATTTCGGATAAAGATAAAGAAGAACTGAAGGCCCGTGCGGCAGCTAATGAAAATTACGCCAACTTTTATGGGCAAAATACTTTTGTCGCAGCTTCTGGTGTTTTGTTAATTGCTGGAACATTGCGAGATTTAAACTATGATGTATCAGAAGCTAGCATTGTACAATATTCCTAATTGTGGCTGTAATTGCTCTTGTACTAGCTGCGATTTCAAATATGTTATATGATCGTAAATTAGCTAAAAGGTATGGCATTACAAAGGATGGTGACCTAAACAATGACACAGACAATTGATACAATTCTTGAGTTGTTTTATATTTTAATTGGTATTCTAGCTGCGATGACTTCTATTCGTTCTTTTAGAGATCGTACCAACTCAGCTCGAATCGGTACGGGTTATTCTGGTTATTTCTAGGAATCATTTTGCTTTCGGTAATTTCTTGCCTTATGCTGTATCTGGTATCATGTTAGTTATCATTGGCATCTTGACGTTATTTAAGCAAGTAAAAATTGGTAATATTGCCAAGTTAGATGATAACAAGGAGAAAAAGCCGCGAACGGATCGGCAGCTGGATTTTCTTTCCTGCCATCGTACTGGCATTAACAGCAGTGGGCGTTTCCTATACCGATTAGTGGACAAGTAGATCGGCGTGGCCTCTATCGTCGCTTTAGTTGTCGCAGTGATCATTACTTCTGCTAAACCTAAAACGATCATGGACGATACGGATCGTATGTTCCAATCTGTCGGAACCACTGGGATTTTGCCTCAATTATTGGCTGCTTTAGTGTGATTTTTAATTTAGCTGGTGAAGTCATAGCTGATGCCATCGCCAACCTTATCCCAGTTGGAAACCAATTTTTCGGCGTTGTTGCTTATTGTCTAGGGATGGTGTTGTTTACCATGGCTATGGCAACGCTTTTGCGGCGTTTACTGTCATCACAGCTGGCATTGGTGTTCCTTTTGTTATCGCCCAAGGTGGAGATCCGGTGATTGCTGGTAGTTTAGCCATGACCGCCGGCTTTGTGGTACTTTGTTAACTCCGATGGGTGCCAATTTTAATGCCTTGCCGGTTTGCTTTGTTGGAAATGAAAGATGCAAATGGCGTCATCAAAGCGCAAATCCCTATGGCCTTGGTTATGATTGTAGTTCATATCGTTTTAATGTATGTACTAGCTTTTTAACTAAAGCAAACTTGGAAATTGAATAAAGAAACGAAGAAACGTTATTCAAAATTGAAATATTGAATAATAAAATAAGAAAACATTATCCAATACTGAAATAATGGATAATGAAATGAGAAAACGTTATTCAAAAAAGATAAAAACGAACAAAAAAAAAAGAAATGTTACTTATTGTTGAAAAATTGAAGAGTGGAAACAAGAAGCATTATTCAATATTAAAATAATGAATAATGAAACAAGAAAGCGTTATTCAAAAATAAGATATTGAATAAGGAAATAAAAAATTATTCATTATTAAAAAAATTAAAGAAAGGAAGAGTAATATGAAAATTTTAATTACAGGATTCGACCATTTGGCGGCGAAAAAATAAATCCTGCGTGGGAAGCAGTCAAAAAACTTCCTAACACCATTAAAGTGCTGAAATTGTTAAAGAAGAAATTCCAACGGTTTATGGTAAATCAGCCGATGTTTGTAAAAAAGCGATTCAAAAACACCAACCAGATATCGTTTTAAATATTGGTCAAGCAGGCGGGCGTTTCACTATTACGCCAGAAAGAGTTGCTATTAACGTTGACGATGCGCGAATCCCTGATAATGAAGACAACCAACCGA
>NZ_PXYA01000002.1 GCF_003841405.1 Tetragenococcus halophilus subsp. halophilus DSM 20339
TGTTCATTCACGATTTTATGGGCAACTTGCGGTGAATTTTCTAAAAGGGTGCGCAATTCACGACCCGCTTGATGACTGGCATAGTCTTCTAAACTGTCTCCGCCTGTAAGCATTACCAATACTACTAAGCTTGCCCAATACTCACCAACCAACAAGGTGGCGACAATAGCCGTAATCGCTAAGATATCTACCCCGTATTTCCCAGATTTAAGGTCTGAATCATGCCAATAAACATAGAAATTGCCATGACGCTCCTGCAATAGCGATAATCCAAAAGGCAACTTGCGGTTTGATTAAACATAAATTCCATAATTAAAGCAATAATGCCAATAAAAATCGTTAGGACAAATTTTTTAAAATTACTCACTTCATCACCTCCAACTTTCCATCCCAGCTTAGCACTTATTTTTTCCAATTGATACTAGAAACCGTAATTGAGAACGATAATCATTGGCAATAGCTTATATGTTTTTTTCTATTAGAATAGTTCTAAAAAAATAATTAATAAAAATCCCCTTATCTAAAAAGTTATTTTCTTAGATAAGAGGATAAGAGAATCTATTTTTCATCCAAGTTATTTTTTATTAAAGCGGCAAATCTTTACGGGTAAAGATAAATCCGCTAACTGTATACAAGACAACAGGTATTACGGCAAGTACACCCATTTGAATTAAGAAATCACCATCAGCAATGATTTCGCTTGTATTGTATAAAGTAGTTATCGTAATATACTTCAAATCTTCTAGATTATCATTTTGTTCAATCACTATGCTGACAATGTAAAATGCCAGTGGCAAGCCACCACCTACGGCATTGCCGCATTGGTCCGATTGAATAACGTGCTTGCAAAAAAAGAAATACTTCCCATAGCTAATGTCAATAAGCATGAGCCTAAAATCAACCAGCCAAAGGTTTCAAGGTCAAATTCAGTGCCTTCATCAGAATCAATCGCAGAAGAGACCATGGATTCATCTATCATATCAGACAATTGATCTTCTGGAACATCGGTAGCTTCAGAAGTGGCTTCTAGCGCATTGTCATTTTTCATCAGATTCATATTGTCATCTACCGTAGCTGAACTTACGTCTAGCTCACTTTCAGTGACTTCTTTAGCTGTGGATAAAACAGCGGATGGGTTCATTTGACCGTTTGTATCTTCATCTTCTTCATTTTCATTTTCGTCCACTAAATCATTAACATAATTACGATATTCATTCACGTTCATACCTAGAGGTTTACTACCTTCTTGCAAGGCATCGCTATCGTTTAAAATCATGCCTGGATCATCAGCTAACTCGTCTGTGGTAATTTCGATGTCATCTTTATCCATATCGTCGTCATCATCGTATTCATCTTTACGACTGTCTGTAATCTCATCAGAAGCTTTATCCAAACTATCACGTTTCATCGCTTCATCTAGATATTTGCCATAGGCCGTTTCATCCATACCTCGCGCATCTGCTCCAGATTGTAGCGCATAATCGTCATCTTTAATCATATAAAGATTATCGCGCACATAAGAAGGATCGCGATCAAGAGCGGCCGCAGCTTCTTCCACATCTTCTGTAATGGCATTGCCCGAAAGGTTATTATGAACAATTTCTGTGACGCCCATACCAACGCCTGCTGTGACAGCAAACATCAAGATAATGGAACCAATCATATAAACCATTTTGGTAAAAATGACCGTGCCTCTTTTGATCGGTGTGGATAAGGTATAAGCCATCGAACCACTATCGATTTCACTTACCACTAAATTATTGGCGCAAAATACGCCATAGATTAAACCAAGTAAAATGGCGACCATCTTAAAAAACATTTCTAACGTTCCCATTAAGGTACCTAGATCAGAAACTTGATCACCAAAGGACGTATCTTCTGCTGCACTGACGATCTGACCGATATCATCCGCATCAAAACTCACAATAAAATAGTAATAAGTATACTTAAAACAGCAGTGATGACTAACCATAAGGGCCCATTACTGCGTACACTTTGTTTAAAAATTGGTTTACTAAACATTGGCGACTTCCTCCTTGAATACATTGGTAAAGTAATCTTCAAAATTCGTTTTGATTTCTTTAAAGAATAAAACATCGTAATATTGAAGGTCATTCATCAAGTCATTGATATCTTTATCATTGATGTTGACATTTAACTGCAGATCCTCTTCTTTGACATTTGACAACTCATAACCCAACGCTTGGAATTGTTGGAAGCTTTCCTTCGTTTTAAATTCTAATTTATAGGTTTTGTTTTTATTATGAAGGAGATCCTTCATGACGAGTTGATCAATAATACGACCATCTTTGATCATGGCCACGCGATCACAAGTTTGTTCGATTTCTTCAAAAATATGGCTCGACAAGAATATCGTATGCCCCATTTCTTTTTCTTCTTTGATCAAATCAATAAAGACATCACGCATTAAAGGGTCTAACCCTGTGGAAGGTTCATCTAAAATCAATACATCAGAGTCTAAAGAGAACGCCGCAGCCAAGGCTGTTTTTTGTTTCATACCTTTACTCATCGTTTTAAGTCCTGCGGTATAATCCAACTGCAGTCTTTCACAGATTTGTTTACAGCGTTGCCAACTACCGCGACCGGCTTTTTCCATCTGCCGTTTTAAGAAGGTTTCACCTGTTTTGTCTGCTGGAAAATTGATTTCTCCAGGAACATAGCTGACAAAACGTTTGATTTGAGCACTACTTTTTTGCGTATCCATACCATTAATAAAAGCTTGTCCACTATCAGGCTTGATAAAACCCATCAATTGGCGAATAGTAGTCGTCTTCCCGGCACCGTTAATACCTACCAGCCCAAAGGTTTCTCCTTGTTCAATTGAAAGAGAAATATCAAATACGCCGCTGTCTTGTCCATAATCCTTGGTTAAATTTTCTAAATCAATGTATCCCATGGCTCAACACCTCTTCTCCAGATGAAACACTTTTGTTGGTATCATAGAAGTTCATAAAGTAATCTTCTAATGAGAACTTCTCTTCGGTAATAAAATTCAATTGATATTGACTCAAATCGGTAAATAGTTCTTTGATATTTTCATCTTTGATTTCAACTTTCACCTGATTTTGTCTTGGTCGTTTGACTGTCGTATCTAAGGAGGTATTGTCAACAAAACGTTGATATTCATTTTCATCAGCAAATTCGATTTTGTAAGTCTTATTTTCATTTTTCCGAATATCATCTGCAACCACCGTCGAAACCACTTCGCCTTCTTTAATAATGGCAATCCGATCACAGGTTGCATCCACTTCGCTGAAAATATGACTCGATAAAAGAATCGATTTGCCAGCTCTTTTTTCTTCTAATAGAAATTCAATGAAGCGTTCTTGCATGACGGGATCCAAACCACTGGTGGGTTCATCCAACACCAAAATATCTGGATCATGCATAAAAGCTGTCACAATCGCCACTTTCCGGCGAGTTCCCAAACTCATCGTATCTAATTTAGGAGAAATATCTAATTCAAACATATCGATTAAATGATCCGTCTTGGTCATATCTGAAATTTGACGTTCTCTTGCCATAAAATCGATAAAGGCCTTTCCTGTCATATTTTTAGGAAAAGCTAACTCCCCGGGCAAATAACCGACTTCCCGTTTGATCGCCGCTGCGTCTTTCCATGAATCTTTATTCGATACTTTAATTGCTCCCGATTGTGGCTTCGAAAAGCCCATTAAATGACGAATCGTTGTGGTTTTTCCAGCGCCATTTGGACCTAAAAAGCCAAAAACTTCGCCTTCTCCAACCTCAAAAGATACATCAAATACACCACGATGAGAACCGTAATCTTTTGTTAGTTGTTCGACTTCAATCACTGACATATCTTTTCGCTCCTCATTTACAAAAGTATGTTAAATGACATATGACCGTTTATTTACATATGTTCATTTATTGATTATAATAGGCTTGGTAAAAATTACAACAAACAACTTGGCAGAATATGGAACTTAAATGACAGATTTACCAAAATTGTTTATTAAAATTTTAAGAAAGGAACATCTTTGCATGGAAAGCTCACTCGATCTACGTGTTCAAAAAACATATGATGCACTTATTACTGCCTTATTAGAATTAACAAAGGAAAAATCCCTCGATAAAATCACAGTCAATGAACTGTGCCAAAAAGCTAGAATCCGTCGTCCAACCTTTTATAAACACTTTAATGATAAGTACGACTTTTTTCATTTTACTGTCCAATCATTACAAGAACACTATCTAGCTAAAGTAGAAGAAAAAACAGATGATGCACATCCCGTCCGTTATTTCACAACCCTTTTTCAAACCATGATTGATGCCATCGACGAGTACCAAAAAGTACTTTTACCTTTAAAAATTGATGCCACAAGCTTTTTTATCTTTGAAACAGTAGATGACAAGCTACATCAGCAGTTAGAAAAACGGTTACGTCATTTCTATGATATGGGCTATCAACTACCAACCAATATCGACTTTAGTCTACAAGTTTTACTAGGTACCTTTAAACAAGCGGCTTTTTGGTGGTTAAAAAATCAAGAAAGGATTTCAAAAAAAGAGGTCATAGATGAAATGAATAACACTTTGCGTTGGTTTTTTGACATGCGACAATAAAACATAAAAAGACCCGCCAGCGGGTAACTGACGGGAAAGGAGTTAAAAAATGAAAAAGTGTTTCAGGGTGTTTCGTTGGTACACTTTTAATGTAACGATAAAAAGTGAATAAATTATGACATTTCTTTTTTTAAATTCTAAAAAAGAAATGAAAAAGAATTTTTGTCAAAGGATCAAAGTGAGCCTCTCCCTATTTCGAAACTAACCGTATTAATTACTAACACAAAGACGATTTTGTTATAGCGTTAAAGTTACCTCTTAGCTAAAAAGATCTGCGTGCGTGCCTGTATCAATAAATCGGACAAATGCTCCATCATACTTATAAATTAATCCCCAGTCCGGCTGACTAAAAAGTGATCATTATATTGAGATTCCAGAGGTTTATCACAAAAAAGTTTCCAATAAACTCTTTCAAAATCTTCTCTTTCATAACGATCACCTTTAAGCATTTTTATAATACTTTTTAAATTTTCATTCGAACGCAGACTTATATTTAGGCCTATTCTTCATTTAACCAATCCAAACCTTCCTTCCCGTTTTCAAATTCAATATAATCCTGGCTTTTCGTTACTTCTTCTAATTGAGAATTTGGGACAGAGACTTCAAAGGGAATTCCGCCTACTTCAATTGAACGTTTTACAAAGATACGATAAGCTTCATTAGGCTCTAAACCTATGCTTTGCATTACCTTTCTGAACTTTTCTTTATCCTCTTCGTTCATTCTAAAATGTACTTGGTTCGTCATAATAAGCGCCTCCTATATCTAGAATACCAATTGCTACCGCTTTAATCCAATAAGATAACATTTCAGCTTAAAATAAACATGAAATTAGTGAAAAATAACAAAATTTCAGGTAGGATAAGTACTTAGACACATGAGCATTCTATATTGTGTGAAATTTTTAAAGGAGGGATTTGTTTTGGAGTGGATAAAACTCATTGGAATCTTTATTATCTTACTAGGATTTTTATTTAAATTAGATACAATCGCGGTCGTTGTTTTCGCTGCTTTTGCGACAGCTCTAGTATCTGGCATACCTATAATGGACTTTTTAGAAGCTTTTGGACAAGCATTTGTGGAAAATCGACTCGTAACGATTTTTCTACTAACTTTACCGATGATTGGTCTTTCAGAACGTTTCGGTTTGCGTCAACAAGCGGTGATTTTGATCCGAAAAATTAAAGGAATGACGCCAGGGAAATTTTTAACGCTTTATATGGCAATCCGGGAAATCGCCGGTCTTTTAGGGATTCGTATTTCAGGACATCCACAATTTGTTCGTCCTATCGTTAATCCTATGACCCAAGCTGCGGCAACTAAATACGGTGATATTTCGGATAAAGATAAAGAAGAACTGAAGGCCCGTGCGGCAGCTAATGAAAATTACGCCAACTTTTATGGGCAAAATACTTTTGTCGCAGCTTCTGGTGTTTTGTTAATTGCTGGAACATTGCGAGATTTAAACTATGATGTATCAGAAGCTAGCATTGTACAATATTCCCTAATTGTGGCTGTAATTGCTCTTGTACTAGCTGCGATTTCAAATATGTTATATGATCGTAAATTAGCTAAAAGGTATGGCATTACAAAGGATGGTGACCTAAACAATGACACAGACAATTGATACAATTCTTGAGTTGTTTTATATTTTAATTGGTATTCTAGCTGCGATGACTTCTATTCGTTCTTTTAGAGATCGTACCAACTCAGCTCGAATCGGTACGGGGTTATTCTGGTTATTTCTAGGAATCATTTTTGCTTTCGGTAATTTCTTGCCTTATGCTGTATCTGGTATCATGTTAGTTATCATTGGCATCTTGACGTTATTTAAGCAAGTAAAAATTGGTAATATTGCCAAGTTAGATGATAAACAAGGAGAAAAAGCCGCCGAACGGATCGGCAGCTGGATTTTCTTTCCTGCCATCGTACTGGCATTAACAGCAGTGGGCGTTTCCTATACCGTATTAGGTGGACAAGTAGGCATCGGCGTGGCCTCTATCGTCGCTTTAGTTGTCGCAGTGATCATTACTTCTGCTAAACCTAAAACGATCATGGACGATACGGATCGTATGTTCCAATCTGTCGGAACCACTGGGATTTTGCCTCAATTATTGGCTGCTTTAGGTGTGATTTTTAATTTAGCTGGCGTTGGTGAAGTCATAGCTGATGCCATCGCCAACCTTATCCCAGTTGGAAACCAATTTTTCGGCGTTGTTGCTTATTGTCTAGGGATGGTGTTGTTTACCATGGCTATGGGCAACGCTTTTGCGGCGTTTACTGTCATCACAGCTGGCATTGGTGTTCCTTTTGTTATCGCCCAAGGTGGAGATCCGGTGATTGCTGGTAGTTTAGCCATGACCGCCGGCTTTTGTGGTACTTTGTTAACTCCGATGGGTGCCAATTTTAATGCCTTGCCGGTTGCTTTGTTGGAAATGAAAGATGCAAATGGCGTCATCAAAGCGCAAATCCCTATGGCCTTGGTTATGATTGTAGTTCATATCGTTTTAATGTATGTACTAGCTTTTTAACTAAAGCAAACTTGGAAATTGAATAAAGAAACGAAGAAACGTTATTCAAAATTGAAATATTGAATAATAAAATAAGAAAACATTATCCAATACTGAAATAATGGATAATGAAATGAGAAAACGTTATTCAAAAAAGATAAAAACGAACAAAAAAACAAAGAAATGTTACTTATTGTTGAAAAATTGAAGAGTGGAAACAAGAAGCATTATTCAATATTAAAATAATGAATAATGAAACAAGAAAGCGTTATTCAAAAATAAGATATTGAATAAGGAAATAAAAAAGTATTATTCATTATTAAAAAATTAAAGAAAGGAAGAGTAATATGAAAATTTTAATTACAGGATTCGACCCATTTGGCGGCGAAAAAATAAATCCTGCGTGGGAAGCAGTCAAAAAACTTCCTAACACCATTAAAGGTGCTGAAATTGTTAAAGAAGAAATTCCAACGGTTTATGGTAAATCAGCCGATGTTTGTAAAAAAGCGATTCAAAAACACCAACCAGATATCGTTTTAAATATTGGTCAAGCAGGCGGGCGTTTCACTATTACGCCAGAAAGAGTTGCTATTAACGTTGACGATGCGCGAATCCCTGATAATGAAGACAACCAACCGATTGACCAAACGATTCAAACAGACGGTCAAGCGGCTTATTTCACACAGCTACCTGTCAAAGCGATGGTAGAAAATGTGAAAAATAACGGTTTTCCAGCAGCAGTATCTAATTCAGCTGGTACCTTTGTTTGTAATCATATCATGTATCAAGTCCAATATATGATTGATAAAGAGTTCCCTAATATGAAAGGCGGCTTTATTCATGTTCCTTTCATCGCTGAACAGGTTGTAAACAAGCCTAACCAACCTTTTATGCAAATTTCTGATATTGCTTTTTGTATCGAAAAGACAATTGAAGCAATTGTTAATTTTGGAGATAAAGATGACTTAAAAGCTGTTGGCGGAGAAACACATTAATAGGTAATAAAACTACCGGAAACAAACACCATAAAAAATGTTTGTTTCCGGTATTTGTCTGTTATGCCAAAGATTATTAAAAAAAGACTTAATAATAAGGAATATATAGAACTTCAGTATTTTTTATGTTACTTTATTAAGTAACAGTAAAGTTTATGACGGTGGCTATCTTTTTCGAAAGTGAGGTGGTGCGTATGTGCGTACTAACTAAAACTAAAGAAAGGAGAAGCCTTTTGTCTGCATTTGAGACGATTCAGGTAATTTTAGGTTTTGGTACATTTACCATCGCCTTAATTGCTTTAGTCGTTGAATTGCTAAAAAATGACAGAAAAAAATAACCGTCAACTTTAGCAGGACGACGATTATTTTTTATTAATCAAACTCTGCCACCGTCTTAATCGGTGCTGTTATTGAAGAGTTGTTTACACAACTCTTCTTTACACAACAATTATAACAAATTTTCTTACTCTATTCAACTTTTATGTTACTTTAAAAAGCAACATAAAACCTGAATGATTTATAAAAATTTGTGGATAACGCATTCGACTGTTCAACGAGGTGACTTTTATGTTATTTTCCCTTTTTATCGCCGCTTTTGAATAAAGAATAGAAAGGGATGATCGAACGACGCTAAAAAAAGATAAAATTCTTCCTAGAGAATGAAAGCCAAGCCTTTTTTATCAAGAGGAAAAGGGGAAAAGTAAACTAGAGATTCAATCGCTGAATTCGTGTAAGGACTTCCCAAAAAAGCGTGTTGTAAACATTCGTACTTGATAAGTGAATTTGCACTTGACGCGCGTGTTCTGTGACTTTTCCAGCAATATGAAATAGTTGAAAACGGATCGTGTCAATCACCGTCGTCTTTTTCTCTTGCGGAAAAGTCAGCTGTTTCATCAAGTGGATGATATTATAGGCGATAAAACTTAGGGCTAAGCGAACCTTATTCGCTAAAAAGGAAGGACTGTCCGTTTTATCAGCGAAAAATCCGGTCTTCATTTCTTTAATGAAGTTTTCCATATTCCCTCGTTTTTGATAGAGCTGAAAAATGGTTTGGGGCGAAAGATGAGCGAAATCGGTCACCACAAATTGAAATTCGGAAAAAAGTAAAGTTTCGGCTTTTCGAGTAGCCTTGATGGCTACTGTTCGAGATCGGTCCCAAGAATCTGCTTGATAAGCCATCTTAAAATATTGATGTTCGGACTTTGTGTAGTCCGTACCGTTGGTATATTGGACAAGATGTTGCGCATAATGAATCAACCGTACGTTATTTTTCAATTTAATCACATAATGGGCGCCTCGACACTCACATTGTTTATAAATTTCCGGTTTGGCAAAGCCACTATCCCGCGTACAAGCATTGTGGGATCACTCGAACGTTGTTGGTAATGCGCCAACATTTCTACGAGATAATCTTCGGCGTGGGTGGAGGTATAAGATTTGCCATGACGATGGCGAACATCTAATGCCAATCCGGTTAAACCTTCAAATGCCACAAATGAATGATACCCATTGAGGCCATAGTGGTAAATATATTCCCCTGCTTCTTGCTTTCCGTAAGTGGGACAACAGGTGGAATCCAGATCAAGCACGAGTTGTTGGCTGTTTTGCTGGTCCATGCCTAAATCGCCAAGTTTTTTCGCCACTTGTAATAGTTGATTAACATTTTCTTCTGTCAAGGTATGAAGCAAAGTAGACATCATAAATTGCGAACTAAGGCGTTCTTGTTTCAATGCTTCCTTAAAAAGGCGATCATATTGTAAGGTGTTGGCGTCTCGGTCTCGAGAATAACCAGCGATCAATTGATATAGCCATTGTTTTACGACATCCAGCCATTCATGTTGGGCGAAGGCACGATACTCTGGAATATGAACGTATTGCGCTAACAGGGAATCAAAACGAATTTGATTTAGAAACTCCGAAAGTAAGACGAGCCCCGCGTCATTGGTTAAGGTGCCACCGTCATTGGCGATCAAGATGGCTTTTTGCTTATTGAATGTAAGAGAATTTTGTTGTAAAGTGAAAGACATAAGAACGCACTCCTTATTGTTATGTTTCGTTGACTTTACAATAACACGAAGTGCGTTCTTTTTGTACACCCAGAAGGTGAAGCAACTCAACCTTTAGAAAAAAGCACATGCCAAGGATTGAATGATCCTGGGAAAAATTTATAAATCATTCAGGTAAAAAGTTCTAGTAATAACTTTTTAAGATAATCTTATCTGTCCTTTTTCAATTATAAACATTTTTTTCATGACCAACTTGAACAGCTAGTACAACCAATTGGCTATCTTCTATTTCAACGATAACACGATATTTGCCAATTCTATAACGCCATTGACCAGACCGATTTGTAGTTAGTTCTTTGCCAAATTTGCGAGGGTCGTCAATTCCATCAATATGCTGATACAGCCAACGAGTAATTAAAGTCGCCTGATATTTATCCATTTTTCTAAATTGTTTTTGTATTTCAGAAGTGAAGACTAAGCGGTAGCTCATTCTAAACCTCCAAATTCAGAAAGAATTTCATCCATTGATACTGTTTGCTTACCATTTTCGAGCCAATGTTTATATGCAATCTCAGCTGTTTGGCGGTCATATTCATCTTCTAATTGTTCCATCGAATAGGTTTTTAAAAGGTCAGACAAAGAGATTCCGTAGAAATCAGCCATATAATTCAACCATTCTTTTTCCGCGTCACTTACACGTACTGTAATCATAGCCATAACAATGCACCTCCACTCGTATTACATTGTAATACAAACAAAGGCCTTCGTCAATTAAACTTCATAGTTGAGTTAAAGTAACCGTATAAGGACACATACTTGTTTGCGTAAATATTTGTCATTTTACTCAAGAGAATATATAAGATATATATTAGGAGTGATTATCATGTCCGTTAAACTTCGTAAAGTGGGTTCTTCTCATGTTCTAACTGTACCCAATAAATTTAAAGTACCAGAAAATACCGAATTCGATGTTTTTCATGGCCACGATGGAAGTATCATTTATACGCCTAAACGGAACAATCCATTCGAAGGAGATTGGTATAACCACGATCTCCAACAAGAAAGTGAATTTGAAAACGTAGATGATTTAAATATCGAAATGGTTAGAAAAAGTGGGTGATAACAAACTGCACTGTGTATAAACCGACGCTTAACGTAACTCTCTTAAGTATCGGTTTATTTTTTTGTTAAAAGAAACTTGGCAACCACTTCCCTGTCATTTGAGCCAACTTCCCCACTGTGCTAAACTATAGATAAATAAAGCAAGCGCTTACTTCTTTATTTTTGCTTTACTTACATAATTAAAAACTTAATTTAGGAGGAATTTTGCATGACAAGCTTCATAGAATGGGATTTTTTGACGGACTTTATCGAAAAGGCTTTCGCTGCTTATGGAGTACCTCAAGAAGATGCTAAGATTTGTACGGATATTTTGTTGCAGGCGGATAAAAAAGGAATTGAAAGTCATGGTGTGAACCGTTTTAAGCCTATTTATATCGATCGAATTAAAGCAGGTATTCAAAATCCAATTACAAAATTCGATATTGTACGTGAAACGCCTACCACTGCTGTTGTTGATGGTCATGACGGCATGGGACAAGTCATTGGTCATCAATCAATGCAGCTGGCAATTGATAAAGCCAAAGAATATGGCATGGGCATGGTCGCAGTGAGAAACTCCACGCATTATGGTATAGCTGGCTATTATACGGATATGGCAGCTGAGGCTGGCTGTATCGGAATGTCGGGTACAAACGCTCGTCCTTCTATCGCCCCTACTTTCAGTGTAGAAAATAAATTAGGAACCAATCCTTTAACGGTCAGCTTCCCAACTGATGAAGAATTTCCATTTTCATTAGATTGTGCGACTTCTATTATTCAAAGAGGAAAAATCGAACTATATGAAAGACAAGGTACAGATACGCCAGCAGGTGCAGTCATCGGACGTGATGGTTCAGCAATGACTGATTCTCCTGAAATTTTAAAAGCACTACAAACCGGAAATGCTGCCTTAGCGCCTCTAGGTGGGATTGGCGAAAAACTTTCCGGCTATAAAGGATACGGTTATGCCACAATTGTTGAAGTTCTCTCTGCTGCTTTACAACAAGGAAACTTCTTAAGTATGTTATCAGGAATCGGTGAAAATGGCGAAAAAGCAAAATATCATCTAGGTCATTTCTTCATTGCTATTGATACCGAAGCTTTTATGGGATTAGAAAGCTTTAAGAAAACTGCTGGTGATATTCTACGAGAACTACGTGCCGCAGAAAAAGCTCCTGATGCAGATCGAATCTACACACCTGGTGAAAAAGAATATCTTGTTTGGCAAGAACGGCAAAAAACTGGCTTACCTGTGAATGAATCTGTTCAAAAAGAATTAATTGAAATTCGCAATGAAGCAGGACTAACAGATTATTATTTCCCGTTTGAAGAATAAAATGACTTATAATTTATTTAGTTGTTATATTATATTTTTTCTAAACTAAAAGTTGAAAATTAGTAAGCAACTGAAAAATAAAGTTCATTATTAAACTACGGCTTTATTTTAAGCTTATTAAAAGCAAATATTTAACTATCAAAATTCCTTGAATTAGGTTAAAATATACTCACCCCAAAAAGGGGAAATGTATGGTAACTGTTATAGAAAACTAATTTTTTCAAAATGTTGAAAAGTAGGCAGACAAGTATATAACTTTTAGGGGTGGGTAAAAATGGGTCAAAAGAAAAAGCACAAGAAAAGTTTGGCAGAAAAGTTGAAAGGTATGGGACCAGCAGCCATAGTAACCAGCGCCTTTGTTGGCCCTGGTACTATTACAACAACAACACTGGCCGGTGTTAATTTTAAATATTCATTATTATGGGCAATCCTTTTTTCTGGCTTGTCTCTGGTAGTTTTAATGGAAATGGCTGGAAGAATTGGTATTATTTCAAATCATGATATAGCTGAAGCAGCAACTGCGAGTTTTTCAAATAAAAAGCTAGCAGGAATCATCATCAAAAGTGTCATTGTTGTTACCTTATTTGCTACAGCTTTTGGACTTGAAGCAGGAAATCTTATCGCGGATCATTAGGAATAGCTGATAGCGCGAATTTTCCACAATGGCTCTCAGCTCTTATTCTTGGAGTAGCTGCATTTTATGCCGTGGCTGTTGGAACTGCCAAAACGCTTGAAAAATTGATGTCTTTCTTCGTTAGTCTGATGGGCTTTATCTTTATACTTACTATGATACTGGTTGGCCCCAACTACATTGAAGTGTTCAATGGTTTTATTCCAACAAATATCCCAGAAGGTTCAGGCGTAAACATTATTGCACTGATTGGTACGACTTTGATTGGTATTAATATATTGATGCATGCCACAACCACTGCAGAAAAGTGGCAAGGCTCTGAGCATTTAGAAGATGCTAATTTCGATATTTATTTTAATGTTGGCATAGGTACAATTATTACATTTGCTATTGTTATTACAAGCGGAACGGTTTTATACGGGAGTGGAACCACTGTAGATACACCACTTGTATTTTCACAAATGTTGGAACCCGTATTAGGAAGTTATGCTAAAATCATTGGAAATGTAGGAATTGCAGCCGCTGGGTTATCATCGGCGATCGCTACACCGCTTATTTTAAAGACCGTTCTGGCTCGACTGTTTCGTTGGGAAGCTAATGGCACGAAAGCACGAATAACAGGAGGCTCAGCTGTTATTTTCGGCTCGATATTTGCGGCGATCGGCACAAATCCAACCCAAATGATTGTATTTGCTTCTGCAATTAGCGGTCTATTTTTACCTATCGTAGCTATTTTGATTATGATTGCCGCAAATAATAAGAAACTGTTACAAGAGTATAGAAATAACATATTTCAAAACATTCTTGGTGGAATCGCAACGCTGATTACACTTGCTCTTGGTATTAATAGCTTGCTTAATTTCTTTGAAAATTTAACTAGCTTATAGTGCTTAACAAGCGCATGTTTGCTGACATCTACCAATGAACTGTAAAATAAAGTAGAGCTTTTCTATTGTTTATAAATTGTTTAAAAGAAGGGCGTTTAAACAAAAGCACCCTTCTTTTTACATGCGCTAAACAAACAACTGTTAAAAGAATATTTAAAAATAAGTCCTACTTTTTTGTTAAAAATACAAAAAAGCATTACGATAATATTGTAGTAAGAAACTTTAAAAAAGGAGACAAATAATATGAACCAGGATCCAGAAAAATTACTAGAACAATTATCCTTGGAAGAAAAAGCTTCTCTTGTATCCGGGACTGATTTTTGGTATACCACAGCTATTGAATGCTTGGATATTCCATCTCTCAATTTAACTGATGGCCCTGCCGGGTTGAGAAAACAAGCAGGCGACAGCGACGCCCTTGGTTTAAATAAAAGTGTAGAAGCCATCAATTTTCCGGCAGCCAACTTAATCGCTTGCTCTTTTGACCGGAAGGCGTTACAAGAATTAGGGGAACGCTTAGGTAATGCAGCCCAATCAGAAGATGTATCCATCCTGCTAGGTCCAGGAATCAACATTAAGCGTAGCCCTCTGGCTGGACGCAATTTTGAGTTTTTTTCTGAAGACCCTTATTTAACAGGTGAATTAGGCGCAGCTTATGTCAAAGGGGTTCAAAATAAAGGGGTTGGCGTGAGTCTGAAACATTTTGTGGCAAATAACCGAGAAAATCAACGTTTTACCGTTTCATCAAATATCGAAGAACGACCTCTGCGTGAAATTTATCTACATGCTTTTGAAACAATCGTTAAAGATGCTCATCCTTATACCATTATGTGTTCTTATAATCCTTTAAATGGCGTTTTAAATGCCCAGAACCGTACGTTATTGACAGATATTTTGCGAAATGAATGGGGCTTTGATGGTATAGTTTTATCTGATTGGGGTGCAGTCGCAGATTCAGCCGCCTCCGTGCAAGCAGGTATGGATCTAGAAATGCCAGGAAAAGGAAAAGCATCACAACAAGCAGTAGTTGAAGCCGTTCAAAACAATCAACTTGCTGTTGAAGATCTAGATAACTCTGTCTTACGTATACTAAAGCTTATTCAACAGCTGACAGATAACGCGCAGACGGATCCCTCTTATGACAAAGAAAAACAACATGAGCTAGCACGTGTATTGGCATCTAACAGCATGGTTTTATTGAAAAATGACGAACAAGTATTGCCGATAAAAGAGGACGATTCACTATTAGTTGTCGGAGAACTAGCCGATAACCCTCGCTCACAAGGCGGTGGCAGTTCACATGTCAATGCTTATAAAGTTTCTTCTCCCTTAGAAAATATCCAAAGCGGTCATAGCAACGTTCATTTTGAACAGGGCTATCACTTAGACCAAACAGCGGATAAAAATTTATCAAGCAAAGCTTTGGAAGCTGCCAAAAAAGCAGACAAAGTAGTATTATTCGCAGGTTTTCCTGAATCCCTTGAATCTGAAGGCTTTGACAAAGATTCTCTCTTGTTGCCAGAAAACCAAAATCGCTTAATTCAAGAAATCAGCCAAGTCAATGACAATGTCGTTGTCGTTTTACAAAATGGCTCTGTAGTTGCAATGCCTTGGATTCATCAGGTAAAAGCCATTTTAGAAACTTATTTAGCAGGTGAAACAGTAGGCGAAGCCACTTGGGATGTGCTTAAAGGTACTGTTAATCCTTCAGGCAAATTGGCCGAAACTTTTCCACAACGCGTGGAAGATAATCCGACAGCCTTGACTTTCAATGCAAGCACGATTGATGAAAACTACCGTGAAGGACTTTTTGTAGGTTATCGTTATTATGACAAGAAAAAATTAGCACCATTATTCCCATTTGGTCACGGCTTAAGTTATACGACATTTGCTTACCAAGATTTAACTGTTGAAGAAAAAGAAAATAACTTTATCTTAACTGTAACATTATCTAACACCGGTAAAGTAGCCGGAAGCGAAGTTGTACAAGTGTATATTTCAAACCAAACAAGTAATATCGAAAAACCAGAAAAAGAATTGAAGCAATTTGAAAAAGTTTATCTAGAACCCAACGAAACAAAAAAAGTTAAGATAGTATTAGATGATAGTGCCTTTATGTGGTATAACGTCGACAAAAAAGACTGGCAAATCGATGATGGCTCTTATCTTGTCCAAGTGGGTTCCTCTTCTGCAGATATCCGGCTCACACAAGAAGTAACCATTCAAAAAGGAACAAAAACGCATCCTGAAGTAACCTCAGATACTTATATCGCTGATATTATGAAACGTGATGATTTAAAAGATTTGATCGCTACAACAGAGTTTGGAAAAACACTGAATAATTTAATTGGCGATGATTCCAATAGCAAAATGTTAGAAAACATACCGTTGCGCGCAGCCGAAATGATGGGCTTTTCGCCAGCACAAGTGAAAGCATTTATTGATAAAGCAAATGAGAAATAGAGTTTTGAGAATCATCTGTGTATAAATAACCCCGTCGATTGGCTAGTTTAGTCAATCGACGGGGTTTATTTGTAAACAAGTCTTTTTTGAACAAAATTACTCTTAATCGTCTAAAACGAATTTTTCCACTGATCCCGACCCGGCGATGAATACATCATAACCAGCGGCTACTGCTAAACGTGCCAATGTTGTACCCAATTTCCCTTCGCCTAAAATTTCTATTGAAAAATAAAAACAGATTCCTAGCACTAAAATTTGCTAGAAAACTGTTTTTATTCACACTACCATTATTTTATATACTATTTTCCCTTATTTCTTTCCACCATTTTCAACACTTCATCTACAATATAATCAACTGTAAAACCATAATCATTTAATAAATCATCTGCTGGTGCTGATTTTCCAAATTTATTTACGCCAAGTGAGATACCATCTGTACCAACGTATTGTGACCAGCCAATTGTAGAACCTAGTTCAATAGATGCTTTATTAACAATACTTGAAGGAACCACTGATTCTTTATACTCCTTCGTTTGTTTGTCAAACAGTTCCCAACTTGGTAAAGATACAACATTTACTTTAAAATCCGATAATTTTTCTTTAGCCTTAAGTGCCATTTCCACTTCAGAACCAGTAGCAATCAAAATAACGTCTGGTTTATCTGAAGCTTTTGATAAAACATATCCACCCTTTTCAGCACCTTTAAAATCAACATTATCTAAAACAGGTACATCATGTCTACCTAACGATAAAAGGTAAGGATTGTCTTTTGACTCTATTGCTAATTTCCAACCAACCAGGGTTTCGTTTGCATCTGCAGGTCGATAAACAACCAAATTAGGCATTGCCCTTAAAGAAATGAGGTGTTCAACTGGTTGGTGCGTTGGTCCGTCTTGTCCAACATGTAAGCTATCATGTGTCATCAAATACGTTGCCGGAATATTCATAACAGAGGATAAACGAATCGCTGGTCTCATATAATCAGAAAAAATTAAAAACGTACCACAATAACCCCTTACTCCACCGTGTAATGTAATTCCATTTGTTATTGCAGCCATAGAAAATTCTCGTATACCAAAATGAAGGTTAGGACCTATATGTTCTTTTTCATTCATAAATGGATAGTTATCAATAGTCGTTTTATTTGAAGAAGCCAGGTCAGCAGATCCCCCAATAAGTTTAGGAAATTCGTGATATAACCTATTTAATACTTTTCCTGAGGCAGCTCTTGTAGCCATCTTATCATCTTCAAAAGGCTTCCAAACTTCTTTACTGATAGAAATTTCATTAGAGATAAATCCTTCTAGCTCTTTTCCTAAATCTGGATATGCTTCTTTATATTCTTCAAAAAGTTTATGCCAGTTCTTTTCAGTTTCTTCTCCTTTTTCGATCACTTCATTAAAATCAGTTTTTATTTCTTTTGGAACAAAAAAGTCATCATAATCCCAAGTAAACGATTCTTTTATATGTTGAGCTTCTTTTGCACCCACTGGATTACTATGAATCTTTTCTGTCCCTTGTAAGGTCGAACCAAAACCAATAATCGTTTTTACTTCAATTAACGTTGGCTTATTTTCCTTTTCTTGCGCTTTTTTTATTGCTCGGGATATCTCTTCTAAATTATTTCCATCTTCTACCAAAATCGTTTGCCAATTCATAGCGCTAAATTTTTCTTGTTTATTTTCTCGTGATGATTCCTCTAACGGACCATCTGAAGTAATATCATTCGAATCATATAGTACAATTAGTTTTCCTAACCCCAGATTTCCAGCAATCGCTGCAGCTTCCATAGCAACGCCTTCTTCTAAGTCCCCATCTCCACAAATCGTATAAGTATAATGGTCAACAACATTAAAGCGATCTCGATTGAACCGTTCTCTCAAGTGTGTTTCAGCTATAGCGAAGCCAACCGTCATTGCGAAGCCTTGTCCTAAGGGTCCAGTGGTAGCTTCTACTCCTTCAGTTTGGAATACTTCTGGATGGCCTGGCGAAAAATTCATAAGATTTGTGCATTTTTACTCGGTACGTTATGATAAAAAGGTATAGTAATTTAATTATTTTGAAAGAGGAGTGAAGTTATGGATACTGGTATTACTGCTTTAGACAATTTACTAGCATCATTACCAGCAATCGTCGCTGGAATTGTATTACTGATAGTCGCATGGATTGTTGCTTCTATCTTAAAAAACATCCTAGCAAAAGGACTTAAAAAAGTTGGTTTTAGTCGTTTGCTTACAAAATGGGGAATGGCCAAATCAGAAGAAAATGCCAATTCTGCCATTGATAGCTTAGCCAAAGTGGTTTATTACATTGTTTGGCTAGTCTTCTTGCCGGGTATATTTGAAAGTTTTGGTGTCCCTGCAATTGGACGTCCAATTCAAACAATGTTAGACACAGCACTGGCTTACTTACCTAATATCTTTGGTGCTATTATTATCTTAGTTATTGGTACAATAGTTGCACGTTTTGTAAGAAGCGTAGTTTACAACTTATCTGTTGCTGCAAACATCGATTCTTATGTAGCTAAATTCTTAGGTACTAATGAAGAAGATCAAGAAGTTGAAGAAAAGAAAGATACATTAGCTTCTGCTTTAGGCGGAATTACTTATTTCTTGATTATTATTCCAATTGCGTTGATTGCACTAGAAACATTGAACATCAACACAATTGCTGAACCGATTAGTTCAGTTCTAAATACCATTTTAGCTGCTATTCCGCATATCGTGGTAGCTGCAGTATTACTTGGCGTTGGTTTAGTTCTTGCAAAATTCTCTGGTCAAGTTGTTGGAGACTTGCTTAAAGGTACTGGAATTAACAAATATTCTAAGACCATCGAAGACAACACAAATATGTCATTTGACTTAGCTAAATTATCTGGTCAAATCGTTTCATTTGTTGTTGGTTTACTATTCTTTGTTGAAGCGTTGAATGCACTACAATTGGATATCTTAAACATGGTAGGTTCAGCAATCATCGCTTATATTCCTAACCTAATCATTGCTGCAATTATCCTAGTTGCCGTATTTGTCGGTGGCGATTTTGTTGGCAATGCAATCAGCAAAGCAACAAAAAGTGGCTTAGCTGGTGCAATCTTTAAATTTGCCCTAATTATCTTTGGTATCTTTATGGCATTAGAACAATTAGACTTTGCAACTGCTATTGTACAACAAGCATTTGTATTGATCTTAGGTGCCGCAGCTGTCGCATTTGCCATTGCATTTGGTATCGGCGGACGTGATTTTGCGAAAAGACAATTAGACAAAGCAGACCAAAAAATTGATTCTGAAAAAGATAATTCAGACAACGAATAAAACTCGTCTTAAGAGTTTTAAATTGGTTGATTAAAAGTTAACCACAAATGTTAAGTAGTTATTTACTTAATGTTTGTGGTTTTTTATTGAGAAAAAGCTAGTCAACAATAACTCATTACATTATTGAGGAAGCTTCGTCTTCTTACTCAACATTACAGATAAAAATCTTTTATTATAAAAAGTTGTAGATACTCACAGTTTCAGAGAGCATCTACAACTTTTTTACCTATTCTGTACTAGATCTCCTACAACTTTCACCCGCAAGCGTGTCGCGTTATCTGGATGATAAGCAAGTGGAATTTCTTCGACTTCTACCAGTTCAATGGTACCTTCAATAGCTCCTGCTTTCATCGCTTGGTCATCTGCTTTTTCTCGAGCATCTTGCATGGCTTGTTCTCTTGCAATTTGCGAATAAATATAAATTTGTTCATATTGGCCCCCAATTTGCGAGATCGAAGCTCCGATCGCATTAGCAACCGCTCCTTTTTCATCACGAATGATCTCTTTTACGCCATTTAATTCTTGTGGGATAATTACACTTCCTCCACCTACAAGGATTAAGGTTACATCACCAGCGCTGGTTTTCATTCGATCAATAGCTTCTTCTGTTATCGCGCCGATTTTTGCGTAAGCTTTTTCAGCAAAAACAGTATCGATATGTGCAACATTTGCCGGTTCTCCAATTTCAATTTTTCCTAAGCGAACCGCAATATCGGTAGCAGTTAAAGTATCACCACCAAAAACCATCGCTTTATCTACTAATTGATAACCCACGCTATCTGGTCCCACAGTCACATCATCATCTGCTGTTTGACGTACAATAGAGCCTCCTCCCAAGCCAATCGATACGATATCAGGCATCCGAAAATTGGTACGTACACCTCCCACATCGACCGCAACAGAAGATTCGCGAGGAAATCCATCGGTAATTACACCAATATCAGAAGTTGTTCCGCCAACGTCTAATACAATAGCATTTTCTAAATCTGCTAAATAAGAGGCCCCACGAATACTGTTGGTCGGACCACAGGCAATAGTCAAAATGGGAAATTCCCGTGCATAATCAATGGACATTAATGTTCCATCATTTTGACAGAGGTAAACTTCGGCATCTGAAACGCCTTCTTGTAGCAAAGCTTTTTCAAAGCCATCACTTGTTGTACGCATCACTTTAAATAAAGCGGCGTTTAAAATAGTTGCATTCTCTCTTTCAATCAATCCCACAGAGCCAATCGTAGAAGATAGAGAAACTGGAATACTTTCTCCTAAAATCTCTTGGGCTAATTCTCTTACGTAGAATTCTTGCTCATTTTTTAAAGAAGAGAATACTCCTATAACAGCAATTGATTCAACTTTTCCTTTCCAACTTGTTAAAATATCACGTATTTCTTGTTCGTCAAAACTTGAAAGATTTCTTCCGTCAAATTCATAACCACCTTTAGCAAAAGCGTAAGTTTTAGATAGTTGCTGCACGATTGTATCAGGCCAAGCAGTAAAAGGAGCAACAGAAGCAGTTGCTGGATAACCTAAGCGGAGCACACCTACTTTAGCTAATTTTTTTCGTTCTACAATGGCATTTGTACACTGAGTTGTTCCTAACATCGCATGAGTTACCGCTGCTTTATTAATTTTTGATTCTTTAAGTACTAAATGTAATGCTTGAAAAATACCACTTTCGATGTCTTCGGTTGTAGGATATTTGACACTATGAATCAGCTTTAAGTTTTCATCTAAAATAACAGCGTCTGTATTTGTTCCACCAACATCAATACCGATTTTATATTCCATTATTGACCTCGCTCCTTTCTTACTAATTCTTCAACAGGGTCATAGTCATAATCATAACCAAAATAACGGGGCCCTACTGTTTCAATCCCTTTTGCACTACGCCACTGCTTGTTACATGGTAAAGCTAGTAGTCGCACACGTTTTCCGTATTTTAGACTTTCTGTAGTTACTGGAGTCAAAGTTTCCAAATCTACTAAACAAATAAGATCTGGCGTTAATACCAAAGGATGTCCATTTTTTAAGGCAATCAAATTTTCATTTTGGATATATACATTAACTTCTTCATCTGTATATTCAGCTAGACCTTCAATAATCACTTTTCCTCGGTTAAAGCCTCCTTCAGTTCCTCTTAATACATCGACTATTTTTCCAGTAAACAAATCATAGCCACCCGTAATGTCTAACACCTTTTGTAATTTAACTTGATTATCTTTTTCTTTAGAACGAATGATGCGACCTAGTTTCTCTGAAAGAGAAACAATATTAGCTATTCCAGAACGTTTGAGTTCAGTTCCTGAAGAAGGATAATTACTAATCAAGGTACTTGCACCCATTTCCACCGTAGCTGTTCGCGCTAGGCGTTCAGCCCAAACATTATCTACTGTTTCAATAATGCCAATATTTCCCTTCTCATCTGTTATTGCCATAGGTGTAGAAGAAACACCGTTTAAATGAAAAGTGACCATTTGTAGTTCTGGAAAAGCTCGTCCCATACCATCACAATCAATCAAAGGTAAACCTAATTGAGCGGCTACAATGATAGGAATCATGGAATTTACTCCACCAGCTTCCATTGGAAATACTCCTTTAATTTCACTTCCTAAGTACTTCTCCAATTTTTGAAATACACGGACAAATTCATCTCCTTTAGGAAATTTTTCCACTAAAACACTAGGCGCTCCCATCATAGCAGCTGGTGCGTACATTGCGTTTTCGTCAATTTCATCAGGAGAAACTAGATGAGCCGGACCGTATTCATTAATCGCTGAAAGAGCCATCATTTTACCAATATACGGATCGCCGCCACCACCAGTTCCTAACAAAGCTGCCCCCACCGCAATGTTTTCAATGGCTTCTTCATCAATTTTGTACATAATTTTTTCCTCCAATGTTTCTAAAATTCTATTGTTTAATCATCAAGATTTCTTTTCACAGCTTTTTTCTCTATAAATTGGTAACCCACATAATAAATAACAAATGAGATAACAACACCAATCAAAGGTTGATTAAGTAATTGCGGTGCATTAGGGAAAAATTCCAAAATAACCGGTAATGCCGCCACTGAAGCACCAATAAACCAAGAAATTACGCCTAACCAATGAATCTTAGAGATCTCATACCAACTTGCAGGATCTCCTTTTTGAATAATCCAATACGAAGCAATCATCACACCAGCAACAGGCGGAATCATCGCAGATAACACATTCATAATAGGAACAAAATAGTCCAGAATACCTATCGCAGCAAGGATAGTTCCCATACCCCCCCGCAGCTGCGACAGCAATCGTTTGTTTTTCTTTAGCTACGTTAAACACATTTACAATAGCAATTCCACCAGAAAATGCATTCACAGCATTCGTTGTCCAAGTAGCCAAAAGCATAGCGATCACTCCGATTACAGGCAACCCTAATTGAGTAAATACTGAGATAATATCTGCAGTCTCAGAAGTTACACCAAAAATCGCACCTGCCGCAATCATCAAAATTCCTGCGGGCAGAACACCGATAATTGAAGCTTTAGCTACACCTGAACGTTTACGAACATATTGCGAATAATCCCCTGCAATAATAGCTCCTAAAGCAAATGAACCAATTGTCACCGAGACGCCTGTTAGAAAAGGCATATGTGTTTCAGGTTGATAGTTTACAATCGCTGTCCAGCCACCGCCAGTCACCGAAATAACGATAGCATAAAGAATAACAACTAATAAAAAAGGTACTGCAATATAATTTAACCAACTAAGTAATTTAATACCAAAGATCGCAGATAATAACATTACGATCCCCCAAAATAAACTCGAAATCCACACAGGCAATCCAATATCATATAATGCCAAAAATTGTGAAAACGCCACACCTGCGACATTGGCTTGTAACCCGAACCAACCCAAACAAGAAATGGCTAAGATAATAGCAATAATTTTTTGAGCACCCTGTTCACCAAAAACTTGGGAAGCCACTTGAACAGTTGGCTTTCTTAAATCTGAACTTTGAATACCTTGGAAAATCATTCCAATAACAATAACACCGTAACCTACCAAAGCTGTTAAAATTGCTCTCCAAAAAGACATTCCAGCAATTAAAGTACCACCAAGTAATAACCCTGGCACACTAATCATAGAACCAATCCAAATAAAAGCTAAACTTTGCCAAGTCTGTTCTTCTTTGTTGTCTTGCATAAAAAGCCCCCCATTTCCCTCAATTTTTTTGAGAATACCTGCTATTATACGTAAAAAGGGGAGCTTTGTATTTATCTTAAACTAAAAATAAACAAGAGATGTTTTGTCAATATCGACAAAAATCATCTCTTGATCTATCTTTTTTCTGTATTTTTTAATAAACGCCAGATGGCAATAGCACGGTAATAAGTTAAACTCTCAGGTAATTTAGTTACGGAATAATGCACCAACTCGTTGATTCTTTTGATTCGATATTTGATTGTATTCATGTGTACATATAGTAATTTACCCGCTTTAGCATAGTGACTTTGTGCATCTAGTAAGAAAACAGCTAAGGTATCTAGCAATTCGGGCTGTTTTATTAATGGCTGCAACGGCCCTAGTGCTTGATGAATGGATTTTTCTCCTTCAGCGATCCTCTTTTCGCACTCTGCTACAAACTGAAAGTGTAGCTGCGTAAACATCCTTTGTTTAGGATACAAAAATTTCGCCTGCTCAAAGTATTCTTTCATTTTGCTATAAGCAGCCTGTACATCACTGGTTGTACCCATGCCTAAATATTGCACAATGGTATGACAAATCCCTTCTTGCTGTAGCTTTTTAGATACTTCAAAGGCAATCATATCAAAACCTTCATTGGTTTTTCCTTCATCCATAAATACCGCAATTATCTGTTCAAACAATTCTACGAGTAAAACGTTAAAGTGTGAAGTCATTTCTTCTTTTAATTGCCGCATTACTATTGCTTGTAAAGTAGGCTCTTCTACATGAACAAACCACACGTTGGAAATATTTCCCACGTCTATATGTAAAACAGCGCCTAATCGACGCATCTTGACACTTTCGTCATTCAAAATCGCTTTGACCAGTTCTTGTGTGTTGACTGCTTCATAATTTTGACCCCATAAGTTCATAAAGATTTGCACCACTTCCGCGGCTTGTTCCACCATATTTTCAGTTAATGGTTGATTTTCCTTAAACATATAAAACTGGATAGCTTCCATCCCACTATGAAAAATCGTTCGCTTCACAGCAGAAACAGTTTCTATCGATTGAATGTTAGTACCTGTTGTTTGTTTAACCATATAAGACAGATCCAAAGTACTAATACTTGGCCAAGTACCTGCATTAATAATTTGGCCTCGCATATCCGTTAATACAATAGAACTATGTGTTCGATCGGTTAACATTTTTAACATCGTATCTGCGTTACGCTGGTTGGCAGGAAGTTTAGAAATTTGTTCCACCATTTGATTAGAAAAACTTGTTTCGACCATTTCTTGTTTGACAATAGCTTCTACCACTTCATAAATAACTTCACTATAACGTAAAGAAGGCTCTCCTTCTGGCATCACAATCAGTGGAAAGTTTAATTTATTACACGTATCCAGTAAACGTTGGTCTATTTCTGGAATAAAAACACCTACATAATAAAGAATTAAGCCTATTTCTCCTTCACGTTGCAAATGTTGGATCATTTCTACTTGAGCATCAATGTCATGAGAAATTGTCATTAGCCCACTAATAACAATCTCACTTCCGTATTTATCTTCTTGATTAAATAATTCTTCCCTTAATTTGGCAACATTTGATTGCTCTAATACTGTAATAGAAGATACTTGCCTTTTTAGACCGTCTACACCTGCAACTACTTCTGCTTCTCTTAAAGAAGGTAAGTTTAAGAGACTTTTAAACTCCACACTCATCTATTTCCCCTCCCTTTTGCTTGCTTTGTCCGTTATTGTAGCATTAGCTTAAGATAAAGTCATGAATAAATTGTCTAACAATTCAAAATTTTTTCAATAGAACAGGGAGTAAAATACGAATTTGCTCCCTGTGATTGAAAAGACAGGGAGTGTTTTTTCATTTTTTTCCCTGAGATTGCAAAGATAGGGAGCGTTTCGTTTATACACTCCCTGTTATTAAGGATAAAATGGAAATAAGTAAAAAAATCAAACAAAAATCAGAAAAGATAGGGAATGAAATGCTAATTCACTCCCCATGATTGCAAAGATAGGGGGTACTTTTTCGTTTTGCTCCCTGAGATTGTAAAGATAGGGAGCGTTTTTCCATTTCTCTACCTGTCTTTTAGATAAAAAAAGACGCTCCTAAATAGAAGCGTCTCATTAACTTGCGATAGAAGTATTTTGAAAAAAGTTAGCCAAAGTTTCGCGTATTTCATCCGTTGTTTCTGTTTGCATCAATTCAGCTCGCAAATCGCTAGCGCCCGGAAAGCCTTTAATATAAATTTTAAAGAAACGACGTAAGCCAGCAACAGGGCGAGGAACAGTTTCACTATAATAGTCTTGTAAATCAAGTTGCAAGCGCAACAAATCAATATATTCTTGCACACTGTGTTCTTTAGGCTGTGTTTCGAAAGCAAAAGGATTGTTAAAAACGCCACGACCTATCATAACGCCGTCCACGCCATATTTTTCCACGAGTTCTAACCCTGTTTGGCGATCAGGGATATCTCCATTAATTGTAATCAAAGTTTGCGGCGCAATCCGATCACGAATCGCTACAATCTGTGGAATCATATCCCAATGAGCATCTGCCTTACTCATCTCTTTACGTGTTCGCAGATGAATCGATAAATTCACGATATCTTGTTCTAATAAATGGGTGATCCATTCTTCCATTTCATCCATTTGCTCATAGCCGATCCGTGTTTTCACACTAACCGGTAAGCCGCCAGCTTTGGCTGCATCAATCAACTCAGTAGCGACTTCTGGTCGTAAAATCAGACCACTACCTTTCCCGCGTCTTACCACATTACGAACCGGACACCCCATGTTAATATCAACACCACTAAAGCCCATTTCGGCTAAACCAAGACTCATCTCACGGAAATATTCAGGTTTATCTCCCCAAATATGTGCCACGATCGGTTTTTCATCTTCAGTAAAAGTCAGGCGACCTTGGACACTTTGCCTACCATCCGGGTGACAATAGCTATCCGAGTTGGTAAACTCAGTAAAATAAACATCCGGCGCACCAGCTTCTTTTATCACATGACGAAAAGCGACATCTGTCACATCTTCCATCGGCGCTAAAATAAAAAAGGGCTTCGGTAATTCTGCCCAAAAATTCTTAGTCATTTATAAACTCTCCTAATTTATGTATTCCATTTCTATTCAAAACAAAGTTATTATACTAGTAATGACAAAATGGTGCAAAAAGTAAGTTTGTTCTCTTTTAGAATTTTTAAATTGCCCAGAACTTGTATCCTTAGCAATAGAATGTGATAAAATGACTATATAATAATTAAAACAAAAAGAGGTATGAACTGTGGCACAAGCAATTTTTACAAAGACAGGTTTTTCTATTGAACAACCTACAACGCCATTTGAATATCGTTTAAAAAATGAACCCTTTCGCACACTTTACGAACAAGGCTTTGCAGAGAGAATAAGCAAAACCGATCCTTCCATCGACTACTTATTACAAGTGGCGCAAAGCTTTGTCCACCAATTAAAAAAAGACGGAGAAATCGAAATTACCCGTAAGTTCCGTTTCCCAGCGAAACATTTTTACCAAACCTTAGTAAATGAGGTCCCTTTTGTTATCGGTTATGAATTTGTCACCATTTCATGGCTTCAGGCCATTCACCAAGAATTGGCGAACATTTTTGCTGAGGAAATGAAAAATTTCCAAGGAAGTGTAGCAGATTATGTTCAGTCAAAAAATCAAAATTTAACAACCGCCGGAAGAGTCTATTTCCACTTGATTGAGCGTAAGCAAGGCCCCACTCCTTTCGCTTTTTTAGCTACTTATGCCACACTGCAAAATGGAAAAGTGAATCATAGACCGCTAAAAAACGCTCTTTCAGAATTTGAAAATTCAACTGAAATTTTCTCATTACTTTCTGCAGTGGGCCGAGTTGCTGATGAGTCCACTTTTATCTCCCAGTTAGTTGAATCCGGTGAGTTATTTTCTCCTTTAGGATTTAATGAACAAGAAGCATATCAATTTTTAAAAGAAACGCCTATTTATGAAGAAAGCGGAGTTATTTGTCGCATTCCTGACTTTTGGAAAAAAGAATATCAAGCTTCTGTCAAGGTAACTCTAGGAGATCAACAGCCAAGTTATCTCGGCATGGATTCTCTTCTCTCAAGTCAACCAGAACTGTATCTAGGCCAAGATCGCTATTCAAAAGCCGAGATCGAATCACTTTTACAACAAGACGAAGGACTCGCTTTTTTAAAAGGAAAATGGATTGAAATTAATCATGAAAAATTACAAGATTTGCTCGATACTTTTGAAGAACAAGAAAATACGCAATGGACGCTATTCGAAGCCTTACGAAACCAGCAAATAAATACAGATTCTGAAGAGAACCAACCTATCGAAATAAATAACGGACAATGGTTAAATCAGGTATTTACTCAAATGACAATGCCAAGGAAAATCGACCAGGCAGAACCCGCAACTACATTCCAAGCTGAACTACGACCTTATCAGCGTGTCGGCTATAATTGGTTGAAGTTTATGCAAAACCAATCTTTCGGAGCTTTGCTCGCTGATGATATGGGCTTAGGAAAAACTGTACAAATTTTAGCTTTATTAGATGCTTTAAAAAATCAAGGTACTCGTGCGCTTCTAATCATTCCAGCTTCTCTCATCGAAAATTGGAGAAAAGAAGCAGCTAGATTTGCGCCTAATTTAAACGTGCAAATCTTACACGGAAAACAAACTGATATGCAGGATGCCACAGCTGATCTGTTCATTACGACTTATGGCATGGTAAGTAAAATCGCGGCTCTTTATGAAAAGACTTTTGACTTACTCATTTTAGATGAAGCTCAAGCCATTAAAAACCCCGGAACAAAACAAACGAAAAACGTGAAAGCTTTGCACGCACGTGCTAAAATCGCCATGACAGGAACGCCTATTGAAAATCGATTATCGGACTTGTGGAGTGTCTTTGACTTTTTAAACCAGGGATTGTTAGGCACAAAAAAAGAATTTAGCTCTCAAATCAAAAAAGGCATGGATTACGGCGCTTTAAGAAAAATGATTTCACCATTTATTTTACGACGTTTGAAAACCGACCAACAGATCATTTCTGATTTACCAGCAAAAAATGAGCAAAAAGAATACATTGGACTTTCAAAAAAACAAGTAGCTCTATATAAAGGCGTACAGCGTGAGATTGAAAAATCCTTGGAAGACTCTGAAGGGATTCAACGAAAGGGAATGATTCTATCTGCTATTTCCAAGTTTAAACAAATTTGTAACCATCCTGACCAATATCTAGGCAACCAAGAGTTTCGACCGAACCTCAGTGGAAAATTTGAAAACTTACGTGCCCTATGCGAAACGATCCGGGATAAACATGAACAGGTACTAATTTTTACGCAGTTTAAAGAAATGTGTGAACCTTTAAATGAATTTCTAGCGGAAGTTTTTGGCAAATCAGGCCTTGTCTTACACGGAAGCGTGCCAGCAAAAAAAAGAGCGCAATATGTCCAAGAGTTTAACTCATCAGAATCCTACACCCCTTATATGGTATTATCAATCAAAGCAGGCGGTGTAGGTGTTAACTTAACCGCCGCCAACCATGTGATTCACTTTGATCGTTGGTGGAACCCGGCAGTTGAAAATCAAGCAACAGACCGAGCTTTTCGAATTGGCCAGGAAAAAAATGTTTTTGTTTATAAATTTGTCACAACAGGAACCATCGAAGAAAAGATTGATGAAATGTTATCCGAAAAAACACAACTCTCTAATGATCTTATTTCTGAAACAAGCGGTGAAAATTGGCTAACGGAAATGAGTAACCAAGAATTGAAACAATTATTCACTTTGGAGGCGAACTGATCATGTCTAGCTACGACTTTTATGAATATGAAAGTATCGCAGAAAAAAGGGACAGAGCAACAACAAAAAGAAGAAGCTATCAAAAAAAGCATCCAAATGCCGTTCCTATTACTATAAATGGTAATAAAATCGCTAAGTCCTTTTGGGGAAAAGCGTGGTGTAATCATTTAAAATATTATGCAGACCATGATAACCGCGTTTCTCGAGGTCGTTCTTATATCAAAAATGGCTTTGTTTTTGATTTAGCTATTAAGGAAGGACTGATCACTGGAACCGTGAGTGGTAGCGGCAATAATCTTTATCAAGTTATCATTACCATAGACCCTATTGCCGATCAACGCTTGGAAGAACAAATCAACGGCCATGTTGAAAGCTTAGAAGATTTAGCCTATGGAAAATTCCCTAAAGCATTAGAGAAAGTGTTTCTAACAAGTGAGAATGGCCTCTTTCCAAAGATGAATGAAATTCAATTTAGTTGTAGTTGCCCCGACAGTGCTTATATGTGCAAACACGTCTCGGCCATACTGTATGCGGTAGGCGCTAAATTAGACTCAGAGCCCTTGCTCTTATTTGAATTACGGGGGGTGGATACCTCTGCTTTAGTGAAAAGATCAGTAGAAGAAAAGATGTCCTCCCTCTTGGAAAACGCTTCTTCTGTAAAGTCTGATCGTATCATTGAGGATGATTCGATTATCGATCTTTTTGATTTAGAATAGAACAGATTACTTTAGGTTAATTTTATAACTTATCTCAAAAAATATGTAATAAAAAGGCGCTTGATTCTCTCACTGTGATAAAAGTCATAAACGAAACTATACTATCACAAATGAGCGGTTCAAGCGTCTTAAATATATTGCTCCTATTTGCTTGCTTTTTTATTTAATGGCATCAACCAAAGCATCAAAAAATAATGCACTAGACGCGGCCCCCGGATCAATGTGTCCTTTCGAACGTCCTGCTAGGTAGGAAGCTCTACCCTTTTTAGCCACCAATGTTTGAGTATATTCCTCAGCCCTTTCGACTTGTTCTTTTGCAAGGCTTCCTTCTTTTAAGGCTTGGACCACTGGTTCCCAAACATCAACCATGGTTTTATCCTCAAATTCGGTTTTCCCTCGTTTTTTGATGCCAGCTAATCCTTGTTCAATGATGTTTCCTAATTGTTCATAAGAATCAATCGTTTCGGTCCCTTTGGTTTCTTTGACCATATTCATAAGGGCTGAGCCATACAATGGTCCTGAGGCACCGCCAACCTTAGAAATCATCGCCATGGAAAAGACTTGTAAAATATCACTAATAGATTCTGGTTGTTTTTGCTCAAAAGATGCTTCATAAGCGTTCACTCCACGGGCCATATTGTTCCCATGGTCGCCATCGCCAATAGGGGTATCTAAATCACTCAAATACTGCTTATTTTCTTTGATTTTATCGGTAAATTCTGCCAACCAAGCTTGTACATCTTGCGCCGTTAATTGCATTAAACCTTCCTCCTTACCAAGAAATCGTCGTAACATCACTTTCTAAAGCTTCTTTGATCGTTTCATCTTCTAGATCAATCAAAGTCAAAGAAACACCTTCCATATCAAGCGAAGTCATGTAGTTGCCCACTTTATGGAAAGTGACTTCAACATTTTGTTCTTTTAACAAATTCAACACATCATTCATGAAAATAAACTGTTCCATTAAAGGTGTGCCGCCCATACCGTTCACTAAAACGCCCACTTTTTGGGGTTGCTTGTCATAATCCGACAAAATTTTAGTCACTAGCTCTTGGGCTAAGTCTTTTGACGGCTGTAATTTTTCGCGACGGTAACCTGCTTCTCCGTGAATCCCCACGCCGTATTCCAGTTCATCTTCGGCTAGTTCGAAACCGGGTTTGCCCACTTCGGGAACGGTAGCTGCGTGTAAAGCCAAGCCAATCGTCTTGATTTTTTTCACCACTTCGTCCCCTAGTTGTTTCAATTCATCCAAAGAAGCACCTCTTCGAGCTGCGTTGCCCAGAATTTTATGCACCAGAACGGTTCCTGCGACCCCGCGTTTGCCGGCGGTAAATTCACTGTCTTCCACGGCGATGTCGTCATCCACTACTACGATTTCAGATTGAATATCGTCCATTTCTGCCATTTCTTGGGCCATTTCAAAGTTTAAATTATCACCTGTATAATTTTTAACGATTAACAACACTCCTTGACCTTGGTCGGCGTCTTGCATAGCGATTTGAATTTGATCGGGGGTAGGTGAAGTAAAGACATCCCCCGCCACAGCAGCGCTCAACATGCCATCGCCTACAAAGCCCGCGTGTGAAGGTTCATGACCACTGCCCCCACCAGAAACCAAGGCTACTTGTGGTTTCGTATCATTTTTTACAATAACACGAGAATCTTCGATGCGATGAATAAGGCCAGGATAACTAGCCGATAATCCTCGTAACATTTCTTCAATAACATCTTCTGTTTGATTGATAATTTTTTTCATCTTATACCCTCCGTTTATTTTTTATGACCACTCTTTTTTCCCAGCGTTTTGTGCTTCAGATAGTACTTGTTGCACATCACTTGTCGTACTAGCTGTGATTGCCGCAGCAAAGGCGCCTTCCACTAAAGGAGCTTCTACCAGATAGTAACGTTCTTGTTGGTCTTCTTCTAACATGTCTTGAGCCATTTCTGCATTGAGGATCGCACTGCCAATATCAGCAAAAACCAAGAACCAATCTTCTTGTCCCGCCTCATTGACGGCATCCACAACTTTGGTCGGGTCCGAACCGATTTCATTATCTACCGTGCCTCCTAAAGAATAAATAGATACGTCATTTGATGTTTGCATTTGTTCAATCATCTTCTTAAGGCCATCGGTAATTTCTTTACTATGAGAAAGTAACAAAAGGCTAGTTTTCATCTAATCATTCTCCTAACAGTATAAGATTAACAGTAATAAGCTGCAATCTAACAAACTATGATTGCAGCTTAACTGTTCAAGGATGATATTATAACGGACCGTTTTGCTTGTATTCTTCTCCTACTTGATTTGCGACGATAAGCGCGTTAGCTACTTGTTCTTCGTCAATTGGAAATGGCATAGAATGAATCGATTCTTCTGGAATACAAGCTTTTTTAGCTACCTCTAGTGCTTGTTCATAAGTAACTTCATTTGCTCCGATATCTGCCAAAGTCATCGGCAATCCAACAGAGTGATAAAAGCCAAGTACAGTATTGATTTCTTTTTTTTCTGCGTCTTCTAAAACTAGTTGAATTAACGTAGTAAAGGCTACTTGTTCACCGTGAAGATAGTCATGTGTCCCTGGTAACACAGTCAAGCCATTATAAATCGCATGAGCAGCTGCTAAACCACCACTTTCAAAACCTAAACCAGAAAGCAAAATATTGGTTTCTACAATTTTACTCAACGATTCGGTCACTCGGTTATTGTCAGCCGATAATTTTGCTTTCAACCCGTCTTCTTGTAGATTGTCAAAACATAATTTAGCAAGTTGTAATGCTGCATAAGTACCTACTGCTGAAGGTGTGTAACCTTCTCTGGTTCCCATTGGCAAGCTTGCGTTGACTCTTGAATAAGAGTTGTGCGTTGCACGTGCTTCAAAATACGTTGACATTGCATCACCCATGCCCGCTAGTAAGAAACGAGTTGGTGCTTGCGCAATGACTGTTGTATCTGCCAACACAACGCCAGGACTTTTCTTGCAATAATAATAATCATCAAAATTATGTTCTTCTGTATATAAAACAGCAGAATGAGAAGTTGGTGCATCTTGCGCTGCAATCGTTGGAGCAATAATGACTTCTAAGCCTTCACTGTCTGCAACAACTTTTGCCGTATCTAAAGCTTTTCCTCCGCCTAAACCAACAACACAGTCAGCTGGTTGTTCGTTTAACATGTTTTGCAACCGCTGTACCTCATTTCGCGTAGCTTCTCCATTAAAGCCTGCTTCAAAAAATTCAACACCATATTTATCAGCCGTTTGGTTCAATTTTGTTCGTACCCGTTCAATGTCTTCATTTTTTCCGATTAATAAAGCACTTTTTCCAAACGTCGAAACAAAATAACCTAAGTTTAGTAATTCATCTTCGCCTTGAACGTATTTGGTTGGCAAAATCAATGCTTTCCTCATGTTGATTCCTCCTTAATTTTTGTTACAATGTTATTGTAAAGCGTTATCATAAAAAAATCATTGAAATTTCATGCTTAATTTTTGTTTATTTTTATTGAACAAACCAACAAAATAGAACTTTTTTATTATTAATTGACGACATAGATTGAAGAGGTAAGGGATCGGGGGGATACAGATATGCAACAAATGGATTTAGAAGGTATCTTGGATTTAAGTGAGTGGGAAAAATTACAAGACGCTATCGCTATAGAAACTCAATTAGCAATTATTTTAGTTGACTATCGTGGCAAACCTGTTAGTACACATAACCAGATTCAACCATTTTGTCAACTTGTTCGGCAACACCCTAAATTGAGCAAATACTGCGAAAAGTGTGACGCAAGAGGCGCATTAGAAGCTGTTCGTAAAGGGACTCCTTTCATTTACCGTTGCCATTTTGATATTGTTGATATTGCAATTCCAATTATGGTTGAGGGCCATTACATGGGAGCGATCATGGCCGGAGAAGTTCAAATGGAAGAAAACCAAGATCAGTTAGAGCAAGTCTTAAACGCAGACGACCAAGAACTCATCCAATGGTTCAAAAAAGAACACCAAAAAGCTTATGAACAATTGCCCAAATTATCTTTCCAAGACATGGATAAAGCAGCATACATGATTGGTCAGCTGAGTAAATATATTTTGACAGAAATCGTAAAAAAGGGATACTCTGTTCAAAAACATGAAGGTAACAGTATACAGATTTCTTCTAAAGAATTTCAACCAACAAATTCCGCCACATTAGAACTTGTTTCGGAAGAACAAGAAAAAATTAATCTCTCTTATCAAGCAAAAAATTCACAATTGCAACCCGCTATCGATGCGATGTATGATTCTAATAGAACAGTTGATCTACAATACCTAGCTGAACTAACCAACCTAAGTCCCAATTATCTCAGTCGTTTAATAAAAGAAGAATTTGGCGAGCCATTTACGCAAGTATACAATAAACTAAAAGTTCGTAGAGCTAAACAACAATTGCGTGATACTAACAAAACGATTAATGAAATTTCAGATGATTTGGGTTATGTAGATGCAAGTTATTTTGTCCGTACCTTTAAAAAATATGTAGGCACCACCCCACTAAACTTTCGAAAAAGTGCTTAATGAAAGCTTTAAGTCGAACCATTTTATTTTATATTGGAAGTTACTTCCAATATAAAAAACCGAAGAAAGAAATTGTTTCCCTCTTCGATTTCTGCATATGTTAATTACTAATTCAAGCTTTCTGCAACGCAATCACCACACAGCAATATACCCATCGGTACGTCCTTCAGTGGCGGCAACATAGACACCGTCGTCTTGTTGTAAGATGATTTGCCCTCGTCCAATCATAATTGTTTCATTGAGTAATTGAATATTATGTCCTCGTCGTTTTAACGCTTCGGCAATATGGAAAGGAAAAGAAGGTTCGAGCTGAACAGATTTTCCACTTGTCCATTGCCAACGCGGCGCATCTATGGCTTCTTGTGGATTGAGATGAAAATCAACCATACTACTTACCACTTGCATATGAGCTTGCGGCTGCAGTGGTCCACCCATCACACCAAAGGGTCCGACGGCTTTGCCATCTTGTGATAAGAAACCTGGAATAATCGTATGATAAGGACGTTTTCCTGGTTTGATTTCATTCGGATGATCTTTCTTTAAAGAAAACTGATTGCCACGATTGTGCAAGCTGATGCCGTAATCGGGAACAACAGCACCAGAGCCAAAACCTGTATAACAACTTTGGATGAAAGAAACCATATTGCCATCTTTGTCAGCAACATTAAAATAAACCGTACCACTTGAAGGTATCTTTCCAGGTTTTGGATCCATAGCTTCTTCTGTAATTTGAGACGTACGTTCTTTCGCCCATTTTTTTGAAAGCAACTGCTCTAAATCAACATTGAGCCCTTCAACTAATGGATCGCCGATAAATTCTAATCCATCCTCAAAAGCTAATTTTAAAGCTTCAATTTGTGCATGATAGGTTTCCACATCATCTTTTCCTTGCAACTCCATTTGTTCAAGGTTATTTAGTGCCATCAAAACAATCACACCGATACCATTAGGCGGCAATTGCCATACATCATAACCTTTATAATTTGTCGACAGAGGTTTCACCCACTCGGGTTGGTATTTCGCTAGGTCTTCTTTGCGTAAATAGCCTCCATTTTCTCTGGAAAAAGCATCGATAGCCTCCGCAATTTCTCCTTTATAAAAACTTTCGGCGTTTGTTCTGCCAATCTCACGAAGGGTTTTGGCGTGATTGGGGGCTTTAAACAGCTCTCCTGCTTTTAACGGACGTCCATCAGGACAATAAGTATCAAACCAAGTTTTTAAAACAGGATATTTTTCTAATTGAGCCGAATAAATGCCATAATATCTTTTCCATAAAGCAGCGACATTCGCCGCTACAGGAAATCCTTCTTCTGCTATCGTCGCAGCAGGTTCAACCGTTTCACTTAAAGATAAATTTCCAAAACGCTCTGATAAAGCAGCCCAACCACCGGGCGCTCCTGGAACGGTGACAGAGTCTAAGCCGTATAAAGAGATTTCTTCTCCTTTTTCTAATAATTCTTCGCGAGAAATATTTTCTGGAGCAAAACCGCTGGCGTTTATTCCATAAATCTTCCCCTCATACCAAATGATAGCAAAACAATCGCCGCCAATACCATTTCCTGAAGGTTCGACAACCGTTAACGCGGTCGCTGTTGCCACGGCTGCATCAATGGCATTGCCTCCTTTTTTCAGAATATCTAAACCTGCTTGTGAGGCTAAAGGACTTGCACTTGCGACAACGCCATTTTTTCCAAACACTAAGTTACGTCGTGACGGATAACGATACATATATGGATCAAATTTCATAAAGTTAAATTCCTTTCTACAGTTATATTAAATAAAGTTGACCATGATTCCCGCAATTACAATCGAAAATACGGTCACAGTGGTCATACTACCCACCACATAACTAGGCATAATGCGATTTAAGACAATTTCTTGTTCGTCAGGATCTTCTGTTACGGCTTTAGCTACTTCTTTTGAAATAAGATAAGTGGCTGGAAAGCCGAGATATTGTGCCAAACTAACCCCTGTAGCTAGAGGTTTTGAACCAATAATTTTGTATCCCGGTAGAATGTAGAAACAAATGATTAAAGCGATAATAGTAACTGCTAAGATGACAATAATTTGGAAAGCTAAAGATGACAACTGTGCAAAATCAATGTTCGCTAAGGAAGGAATAATCACGGCATAGGTTAACATGGAAATAATTCCTGAAGCTCTCCCTTTATCTAAAATTCGAGCGGGAACAAGATTATAATAGCCCATAATCGCACCTAAAATAAGGGCCCAAATAGACATATTTACTTGTGGGATCAAGGTTTCCAATGTTACTGCTACCCAGGAAAAAAAGGTTGCGACCATAATACATACGAAATCGGTAAAATATTTTTGCTTTTGAATCGCAAATCCTTTATTATCTTTTTCTGTTTCGTTACTTATCATTGAAAACATTGGATCTTCAGGATTCGAGCGGTATTTTTCTAAAATGTTGTTCGCTTCTTTTACACCAAACATCGAAGCAGGATAAGAGCCAGCAAATTTTTTCACCGCATAAAGAATTGCTGCTAACGCGGCTGGAACAGCTAAGTTAGCATTACTTGCTGCTTCGCTCATAATTTGTGTGGAAATAATTCCTCCGTTTAACACAGGGATCGTAACAATGGCATTTTCATATCCAATGAATGGGATCAGTACAAATACTGCCAGAGCAACAACCACCATGGATATTAACGCGGTTACTACGGTGCGCCATTCGCTGATCAATTGTTTTAAATTAATTGTCGTCCCCATATGAAAAATCAACATACCCACAGCCATATCTGCCATAGATGATAAACCTGCTTGATCAATAATATCGGCCGGAAAAACGTCTGTCATAAACAGAATCAAAAAAGTAAGCATCACAACAAAAACTGAAGACACTTTCGCTTTTGTTAAAACACCGAGAACGTCGCCAATCCCGTAAACCAACATAACAAGAAAAAAGTAAAAATAACTGTTTTGGAAAATCTCTTCCATAAAGCCCCCTCCTAGGATGTAACTTATTATTTGTCATTTTTTAATTGCTATCATAGCTTAAATTAAAAAATGAGTTATAACGATGAGTATAACTGCTTTTTAATTTTCTGACAATAGTCAATTTGCTGAAAATTAACAAAAATATGAAAAAGCATTAACAACAGCATCATTTGCGCAACAACAGGATGTACAATTACCTCTTAAAACAAAAAATAAGTCTATTTTTGACGACTTAATCACAAATAGACTCTTACTTAATTTTAATATTTCTATCTAGCTAATTTTCACTTTCTTCTAATAAAAAATTTTGCGCGTTATACTCAATTCGCAATTATTGGAGGTAACTTCTCTGATGTCCCTCCAATCTGCGAATTATTGGTGGTATCTTTTTCGAGATGCCTCCAATTTAAAAACTATTGGAGGTATCTCCTTTGAGGTGCCTCCAATTCATAAACTATCAGTGGCATCTCGAAAATAAAACAAACCACTTCTAAGGAAATTTGAAGTAAACTTCAAATTTTTAGCCATTTTTCTTTTTTTTAAGTTAGTTTCAAAAAAATTCAATTAACTCAAAACTCCGTATTGCTTGCCCCTTGTATGAAAAACTGCGCTTCTTCATAGTGATAAAGGATTTTCGAATAATCAAAAGGTCGCCCATTTTCCAAATAATAGATAGACTCTAAAAAGGCAGCAGGGTCGCCTATTTTCAAGTTTAATAATGCTGCGTTTTCTTTGTTTAATTTCCCTACGCGAAAGAAATGATCCGTAAAACCTGGCTTAAGTTTTAAATCCTCTATAAGGTAACGAAAGATAGAATCTTCTACGATTTCTTGATTTAAATAAGGGACAATATCTTTTACATAAAAAGATTTCTCAATAGCGAACTTCCTTCCTTCGATTGAACGTAATCGCTTCACATAATAGACATCTTCATCTTCTGAGATATCCAAATTAGCCATCACTTCTGTTGTGGGCTTGATCACTTTTAAATCTAGCATTTCGGAACCTAAACGAAAGCCTTGCAACGTACTTTTAAAACCATTGGCTTCTAAAAGATTGATATAACCGTGTCGGCGGTGTTTTCTTACAAAGTTGCCACTACCTCTTACCTGATAAATATACCCTTGTCTTTCCAATAGCGTTAACACTTGAATGATAGTATTTTTTCCTACATCAAAATATTTCATTAATTCTTCAATACTTGCTAATTTGTCTCCTTGCTTCATATCATCGGAGTCAATTTTTCGAATCAACTTTCGAGCAATGTCTTTATACTTTGGCATCTCAGGGTCCCTTTCCCGTATTTTTTTATATTGTATCATAATTTTCAAAGGCTTTCTATACTATATGGGCATTGACAAATTATACCCATACGGTTAAACTCGATTATGTTAAAAAATTAAAGGAGTGCAAAACATGGCAAATAATAAAGAAACCGCTACATTTATTGTAGAGCACATCGGTGGACAAGAAAATGTTGATTCCCTCGTCCATTGTGCGACACGTTTACGATTTAAATTAAGAGATACAAGTAAAGTGGATGAAAAAGCACTAAAAGATCATCCTGGCGTTTTAACCGCAGTTGAAAGCGGTGGCCAATATCAAGTTGTTATTGGTAACCACGTGGCTAAAGTCTACCAAGAAATTATGGATCAATATAATATCCAAGCTGGTGAATCAAGTGATGCTGATGAGGAAAAAAGTGCAGAGGAAATCAAACAATCGGTCCGATCCAAAAACCCAATCGCTATTGTTTTTGAATATATTTCAGGGACATTTTCTCCACTAATTCCAGCCTTAGCAGGTTCAGGGATGATAAAAGCGCTTTTGGCTGTCCTTACAATGGCAGGCTGGTTAAGTGAAGAAAGTTCTACCTATGCTGTATTAGATGCAGCCTCTAATGGATTATTTTATTTCTTCCCCGTCTTTATCGGAATATCGGCTGCAAAGTTCTTAAAAGTTAATCCCTATGTTGGTGGCGTTATCGGTGCAGGCTTATTAGAACCAACCTTTGCTTCATTAATGGATGCAAGTCAAAGTTTAGATTTTATGGGCATTCCCTTAATTATTTCAGACTATACACAAACAGTTTTTCCCATGTTAGTTGCAATGGCTTTTTATGCGCCTATCGAACGATTCTTTAAGAAATATTCTCCAGATACTATTCAGTTATTCTTTGTACCTATGATGGGAATTTTAATTATGGTACCCTTAACCGCTTTAATTTTTGGACCATTCTCACAATATCTAAGTCAAGCAATTGCCAACGGATTAGTTGCTTTACTTGATTTATCCTCTATATTGACTGGTATTGTTTTTGCTTCAGTTTGGCCATTTCTTGTCGTGTTGGGCGTACACTGGGGAATTACACCTATCCAGCTTGACAACTTAGCTCGCGGTGGAGACCCATTAAACGCTATGGCAGCAGGTGCGACTTTTGCACAGATGGGCATTGCCTTTGGTATTTTCTTGCGTTACCGCAAAAATAAAGATTTAAGTTCCTTATCTCTTGCTGGAACGGTTTCAGGAATTGTTGCTGGCGTTACTGAACCTATTTTATATGGTTTCATTTTACGTTATCGTCGTTTAATTCCTATTTTAATTGTTTCCGGAGCTGCTGGTGGTGGCCTTGTAGGATTCTTTGGCGCTGAAATGTATAGCTATGCATTTAACAGTGTACTAACGATTCCAGCTTATGGACCTATTCCACAATACGTATTTAGTATCGCTGTTTCCTTTGTTGTTGGAACTATTTTGACCTTTATTTTCGGTTTAGGAAAAGAGGCCGATGCTTCTACCACGACAGAATCAACAAACGCTACAACATCAGAAACTACAGAAGAAATTGAAGCAGAACAAGAAGCTAGTGATAAAGAAGAACTTGTTGAAGGTACGCAAATTCAAATTCAGTCGCCTCTTAGCGGGGAATTAGTTCCATTGACTGAAGTAGAAGATGAAGTATTTTCTTCCGGCGCTATGGGTAAAGGTGCGGCGATTTTACCTACAGACGGCACATTAGTCGCGCCATTTGATAGTAAAATTTCGTCCTTTTTCCCTACAAAACATGCCATTGGTTTAACAGATGAAAATGGCATTGAGCTATTAATTCATATTGGAATGGACACAGTACAATTAAACGGAGAACATTTTTCAAGCTCTGTAGCAGAAGGCCAAGAAGTCAAACAAGGCGAGACGCTAGTTAACTTCGATGTTGAAGCTATCCAACAAGCGGGCTATTCTGTAGTATCACCGGTCATTGTGACAAATACTGATAGTTTCAAACAAGTGGCTAGTGAAAAATCACGTCACGTCGAACCAAATGACACGATTATCACTGTAGTAAAATAAAAATTTTTCAGGAGGAATTTCATTATGAGTAAATTACCAAAAGACTTTCTATGGGGCGGCGCAGTTGCCGCCCACCAAATCGAAGGTGGCTGGGATCAAGATGGCAAAGGCCCTAGCGTTGCGGATGTCATGACTGTCGGCGGTCCAAACAAACGCAGAGAAATTACAGATACGATTGAAGAAGACAAATTTTATCCTAACCATGAAGCCATTGATTTTTATCATCACTATAAAGAAGATGTCCAACTTTTTGCTGAAATGGGGCTAAAAGCATTCCGAACTTCGATTAACTGGACGCGCATTTTCCCCAATGGAGATGACGCTGAACCTAACGAAGCTGGCTTGCAATTTTATGATGATCTGTTTGATGAATGTTTAAAATATGGCATTGAACCAGTCGTTACACTCACTCATTTCGAAATGCCACTAAAGCTTGCAAAAAATTATGGTGGTTTTCGCAATCGTAAAGTGGTAGACCTATTTGTTCGCTTTGCTGAAGTTGTCTTTAAACGCTACAAAGATAAAGTGAAATATTGGATGACTTTTAACGAAATCAATAACATGATGGATTACACCAACCCGATATTCTTGTGGACCAATGTAGGCGTACAAGTGAAAGAAGGCGAAAATCCAAAAGAAGTCATGTATACAGCAGCACATCACACATTAATCGCAAGTGCTCTAGCGGTAGCTAAAGGAAAAGAAATTAATCCGAACTTCCAAATTGGAGCCATGGTCTCCCATGTGCCGATTTATCCTTTAAATGCTGATCCTAATAATGTCATGTTAGCAGAAGAATCCATGCATTTACGTTATTTCTTCCCAGACGTACAAGTACGAGGCAAATATCCAAATTATGCCCTAAAAGAATTTCAACGCGATGGATTAAATATTCCTATTTTAGCTGGCGATGACGAAATTTTAGCCAATGGGAAAGTTGATTACTTAGGTTTTAGTTATTATATGTCAAATGTCGTTGATATCAATACCGGGGAAAATGAGGACGAAAATATTCATGGAAAAATCCCTTATCAAGTAGACAATCCTTATCTTTCTGTCAGTGATTGGGGCTGGGCGATTGATCCTGTCGGTTTACGTTACACGCTCAATCGTTTCTGGGATAGATATCAAGTACCGCTATTCATTGTAGAAAATGGCTTCGGCGCTGTTGATACTGTAGAAGAAGACGGCAGTATTCACGACCCTGAACGCATCGATTACCTTCGCCAACACATACAAGAAATGACCAAAGCTGTTGATTATGATGGTGTAGAACTCATGGGGTATACACCTTGGGGGATTATCGATATTGTTTCTTTTACAACGGGCGAAATGAAAAAACGTTATGGGATGATTTATGTCGATCGTGACAACGAAGGTAACGGCACCATGGAACGGTCTAAAAAAGATTCGTTTGATTGGTATAAACAAGTCATTGAAACAAATGGAGAAAATTTAGATTAGTATTCAAAAAAACTTCGATAAAATCTAATTGATTTTATCGAAGTTTTTTTCTTTAATCCAATCGAACTTGCAAAATGTGCAAAATTATAAGTAACTTTTGAAAAGACAGTTATGATGATCAATTAGAAAAGTTTCTTAAACAATAACAGTCATCTGCTCTTCTAATTGATCATCACCCTTATCAGAAATTAGCGTAACAGCATCCAGGTCAAAAGATTTCACATTAGCTACTTGATGAAACTTCGAACTATCACATAGTAAAAAGCTCTGTTTAGCATGTTTAATAATCGTACTTTTCTTTACTGCTTCTTTTAGGTCAGGCGTTGTCACACCATACGCCACATCTATACCATTTCCTCCTAAAAAAGCTTTATCAAAGATAAAATGGCCTATATTCATTTCCGTTAAGTTCCCACTTAAAGAAGAAATGGCTGGATTATATTCTCCTCCTAGGACCGTAACCCTAGCGGTTGCTTGACTGAAGACATTAAAAATACTCGTATTTGAAGTAACGATATGCACATTTTTATGAATCATTTTTTCTAATAAAATCGTACAAGTTGAGCCGGAATCAATATATATCATATCCTCGTCATTGACCTGTGCTACAGCTAAATCAGCGATATGATTTTTTTCTTCTACATAAAAAGTAGACTTCATTTGTATAGGCAACTCGCTAATGCTTGAATTTAATTTAACGGCGCCTCCGGTAAGTAACTGTACTTTATTTTCTTTTTCTAATTCCTTTAAGTCTCTTCTTAAAGTGGAAATAGAAACACCCGTTAGTTTTTCTTTCAAGTCTTCGATTTTAAGCAGTGTGTTGGTCTCTAATAGTTTCATTATTTTGGCTTGTCTTTCATAAGGAATCATCTTATTACCCCCGTAACTATCTGCTTATAGTATACCGAATTGCTCAATAAATTCAAAATAAAGCAAGTAACTTTCTTATTGAACAATAAAAAACAATGAACAGATTTATAAAGCTTCCCCCAAAATATTAGAACCAATATCTAACTTCCAGGGGTTAGCTCACTGTTCATTGCTTTTTCCTTTCTAAAAAGGTTATTATGAGTTGTTTCCATATAATTGTGTAAAAAGAAAAGAGATCATATCCATCTCTGTTACAATGTTATTTAGCCGAAAACATTAGAAAGGAAGATGGATATGACCCAACTTAATATTAATATAAATTTCGAAGAATTAACAGAGGCAATCATGCAAAGTGACATGAATATGATGATGAAATCTTTAGCTGTCACTGTTCTTAATGCTTATATGGAAGTAGAAAGAGACGAATTTATTCAAGCGCAAAATTACGAACGTAATGACCAGCGTTTGGATTATCGTAACGGCTACTATGAACGTAACTTTACCTTAGCTGTAGGAAAGCTTCGTTTGAAAATTCCGCGTACACGATCAGGAGAGTTTTCCACGCAAGTTTTTGAACAATATCAACGTAAAGATCAAGCCTTCGTCTTAAGTTTAATGGAAGCTGTCATCAATGGTGTGTCCACAAAAAAAGTCACGCGTATTGTCGAAGAGTTATGTGGCGAATCGGTTTCCAAATCGTTTGTTTCCAATACAATGAAACGACTAGATCCGGAAATTGAAGCTTTTAAATCACGTTCTTTAACCTATAGTTCCTTTCGCTATGTCTATGTCGATGCGATGTATATCAAAGTTCGAGAAAATCATCACGTGGTCAGTAAGGGCGTGTATATTGCCCAAGGAGTGAACCAGAAAAATCGACGAGAAATTCTAGGGTTTAAAGTAAGTGAGGAAGAATCCTACGCGAGCTGGAAACAATTTTTTCAAGAATTGCGGGAACGTGGTTTAACGCAACCTCGTTTGATCATCTCTGACGCCCACGCTGGTCTAAAAAAGGCGGTTCAAGAAATTTTTACAGGAACTGCTTGGCAACGCTGTACGGTCCATTTCTTACGAAATATGATCGACCAAATGCCCAAGAAAAACAGTGCTGGTACGCGACAATATTTGAAGAAAATCTTTCGATCCAGTACGTTACAAGAAGCTAAGGAAGCTCGCCAGAAGTTTGAGGAATACGTTCAAGAAGATACTCGTTATGAAGCGGTATTGGCTCAATTAGACCAAGGCTTTTGGGATGGCCTCCAATATTTAAGTGAACCCGAAGATTATCACATCTCTTTACGGACAACCAATTCTCTGGAACGCTTAAATCGTGAAATTCGACGTCGAGAAAAGGTCGTTTCTATTTTCCCTAATAGCGTTTCTGCGGAACGTTTGATTGGCGCCGTTTTAATGGACATTCAAGAAGAATGGCAAAAAGGGCCCAAGCCCTTTTTGAAAGGACCTATTGTAGATGAAGAAGAAACATCTTTCACTGACTGATCCTGGAAAGAAACGAGAAACGATTTGACAATGAATGAAGGCATGGTATTCGCGATAAGCGAAATGGGCGCCTGTTCTTAGGTTGAAGAACCGGAGAAGCCGCCCAAGATCACCATGCCTGAATAGATTCGTTGTCAAATCTGCTTCACTGCCTGATCTTTCAAATAGTCTCGTGAAGGATTTAAACCATAAATCAAAAGAGCTTTTTCCATCGATTCAGCTCTCTACAATCAAGGTATAAATGACATTGATATTTTACACAAGATTTTGGACTTGACCTTGTTATGCTAATTTTTCTTCTCTACTAGTAAAAATAAAGCCTAATATAGCTGAAACAACAAGAGAAATTGCCAGACCAATCATCGCATGGACAAAATTTGAGGTTTGGTCACTGACAAAAGCTGGAAAAGTTGTAACACTACCAAAAACAAATGCAGTAGTAACGACATTCATAAGGCCTAAGTAAGCACCACCTACAGCCCCTCCAATAATTTGTGCTAAAAATAGCTTTTTATTTTTAACTAGCATACCAAAAAGGGTAGGTTCGATAATTGCAGATAATGCAATCGTTACTACGCCGGTAAGAGAAAAGCCTCTAATTTTTTTATCTTTAGCTTTGAAATAAACACCAAAAGCTGTTCCTATCACTGCAAAGTTACAAGCAAAAGTAAAAGGCACAATATAGTCAAAACCATAGGTTGAAATATTATTAATCATAATCGGATTGACTGCCCAGTGAATTCCCAGACTCACTAGAACACTCCAACCGCCTCCTACAAGTACGCCTGTTAAAATACTACTTCTTTCAATCAACCAGTTAACAACGTTGGCGATAAATTCACCGCTATACACACCGATGGGACCAATAACAATGACTGTCAAGGGCACCATAATCGCAATAGAAACCAAAGGAATAACAACTAACTTTAAGTTTTCTGTCACATGATTATCCAAGAATTTGTACAGATAAGAAAACGCCCAGATAGATAAAATGATCGGAACTACGGTTGAATTATAGTTCATCAATACTACAGGAATGTTAAAAAACTCTGTGGTAGCGCCATTTCCGATATCTCCCATCAAGTCAATAAATTCAGGGTGAATTAATGAAGCCCCGATAATTGCTGAAATATATGGACTTGCACCAAATCTTCTAGCAGAGGTAAACGCTAACAAAACAGGCAAGAAATAAAATACCGTCATCGAAGCGACATTCAAGATCGCATAGGTCCCACTTTCTTCACTTAAAAGACCTAACTGTACACATAAAATAACTAAGCCACGTAAAACCCCAGATCCTGCTAATGCTGGTAGCAAAGGTGCAAATATCGCTGAAATAGCTGAAAAAATACTATTTATAATACCATTGGATTGCTCGCTAGAGTCATTTTCTACTTTAGCGCCAGGATCCCCTTTGACAAGGTCCTCGAATTCATCATATAACTTTGGTACTTCAGTACCAATTAACAGCTGGTATTGCCCTGCCTTATTGACAACATTGACGACCCCTTCAATATTTTTTACCTTTTCGTCATCTACTATCGTTTGATCTTTTAACTTTAAGCGCAAACGAGTTGCACAATAAGTCATATTTGAAATATTTTCCGCTCCTCCCACCTCTTGAAGTATTTCTTTGGCCATTATTTTGTAATCCATGTTTTCCACTCCTTTATTTTCGTGTATATTTTTACGCAATAAATTTCATAATCAACTCACTTACAGCAATTGCATCATTTTGTTCAATTACTTTTCGAATTTCGTCCATTCCTATTTTTTCTATAACAGCGTCTAATTTTTTGATCATATCCATATTTTTCTGACATTCTTTATCGGGATCTTCGATCACCGGGAAAGTGTCAAAATAAATGGCATGTTGGTAATGATGAAGCTTAGCATAATATAAAAATTCAACCGTTTTTACCAGACTATTCGACCCAATCATCAGTCCATCGTCATTTAAACCATAGCCATCATTTAAGTGGATCCCGAAAAGTTTTCCTCTACTACCTAAAATACTAGCACCATAAGCTGGATTTTCATGTTTCATCAACATATGACAATAATCTAAAGTAATACCTAGATTGGCTTTATTGATATCATTAACCATTGTCAAGGCTAACCCTAAACTATCGATAAATGCATAAGCACGAGGTTGGAAGGGTTTATATTCAACGCTCACTTGGATATCTACAGCGTATTCCGCAATAATACTTAAATAATGCTGTATTTGTTGCCAAACTTGCTCATAATTAATCTGAAAAGAATAATCAAAACCGTCAAATCCTAACCAGATTGTAACGACTTCTCCTCCGATTTCTCGACAGTAATCCACTGCTTCTTTGCACAAGATTAACGCTTGTTCGGAAATCTCTTGATTGTGATTTCCTAATTCTCCACTAATGAACTCTTCTCTAAATCTTAAGGCAACACCATTAGCACATAAATCATTTTCTTCTAATAACGCCTTCATTTCTTTTGCAGTATAGCCTTTCGTGTGTTCTGGAAAATTTAGATCGACGTGTGTTAATCCTAATTTATGGAATTGCTTGAAAACACGACTGAGATCATGATCGTATTTGGGTAAAAATGAATTGATTCGTGTCGCTAGTTTCATAATAATTTCACCTCTGTTAATTGTTGAGCTAAGCATACCATCAAACCAAATCATTTACAACCATTAAATTTCATTTTATTTCAAATAAAATCATAAAAAAATCAAATCCTTATCTTCCGGCACTTGAGTAATCGTTTACTCGAATGACACAAAAATAAATGAAACATTCCTTCCAATTATTCTTTGCTTGCTATTTCGTCAATCATATCTACACGTTTTGCATGTCGCCCGCCTTCATAACTTGCTTCCAGCCATTCTTTGACAATCATTTTAGCCAAATCAACACCTACTACACGTGAGCCAAAAGCAACAATATTTGTATTATTATGTTGCTTTGAAAGTTTAGCGGTGTAAGGTTCACTACAAACGACAGCACGAATACCTTTGACTTTATTTGCAGAAATAGAAATTCCTACGCCAGTACCACAAATTAATACACCCCCGTCAAACTGACCCGAAGCAACTTCTTCAGCAACTTTTTTCCCATATTTCGGATAGTCTGTTCTTTCTGAAGAATAAGCACCAAAATCGACCGTTTCATGTCCTAATGATTGAATATAATCGCTGATTTCTTGTTTTAGTTCCCAACCTACATGATCGCTACCTATTGCTAACTTCATAAAAAAATTTCTCCTAATTATTTCTTAGATTTTCAATGATTGTGGCATATGTTTCATCTTTTCCAAAAATAGCTGAAGTCCCTAAGATAAAACCTGATACACCTTTTTTACTTAAAGTTTGCACTTTGGATGGAGAGATTGCACCATCTACCATGACTTGAAAATGAAGTGATTGACCCAAATTTACTAATTTTTCAATCTTAGAATTCACATGATCAAGGTAACTCTGTCCGGAAAATCCTGGATTAACGGTCATCACCATGACATAATCAACAAGTGGTAAAAGTTCTTCTATGGCAGCTATTGAAGTCCCCGGGTTTATTGCTAAGCCGACTTTTTTTCCATATTTTTTGATTGTATCTAAAGTACGGGCAATCTGTTGATCTGCTTCCGGATGTACATAAATAATATCTGCACCCATGTTAGCGAATAATTCTATATATTTGCTTGGTTCTTGTATCATCAAATGAACATCTACAAGCTTGTTTGTAGACTTACGTATCACTTCAAAATCTTGCAGTCCCATCGCAAAACTTGGAACAAAACGTCCATCCATAAAATCCATATGAAAAATATCAATACCTGCTGTATCAAGCGCTTTTGTCTCTTTTTCCAGATGGCCAAAATTAGCACACATCATCGAGGGACAAAGTAGTTTTTCCAAAACGATTCCTCCTTTGCGTTATCGATTACCCAATCAACATACTGATGAGTAATCGATTACTTCTTTTATAAGAATCAATTTAGCATGCTTCTTTCCCTTTGTCAACGTTTTCTTTTAACTATTGCTATCTATTTCATTCTGTGGGAAAATTAAAATATTATTATATGAATGTAAAGGAAAGAATTTGATGAAAAAAGTTTCGGTCAAAGATATTGCAGAGCTAAGTGGTGTTTCGGTAGCCACAGTTTCTCGAGTGATTAACAACAACGGACGATTTTCTGAAGAGACCAGAAAAAAAGTCTTAAAAGTCATTGAAGAAACAGGTTACGAAATGAATTATAGTGCTAAAACATTACGAACAAATAAATCTTATACAATAGGTATCTTAGTGCCTGATATAAGCAATTACTTTTTCGCCGATGTTGTGCAAAAAATTGAATTTATTCTGTTTGAAAAGGGATATTCTACGATTATTTGCAATACAGGACGTGATGAAAAAAAAGAAATGGACTATCTGAAAGTCTTACAAGGCAAGGGCGTGGATGGCTTAATTGTCATATCCGGCGCGGAAGAATTTTCATTTGATTACACAGAGGCAAAAAAAGAAATACCTTATATATGTATTGATCGAGAACCCAAAGACAAAAGTCAAACGACTTTTATTTCTTCCAACCACTATCAAGGGGCTTTTGAGGCAACGGAACAATTAATCAAGCTTGGCTGTACTCAACCTATCTTTGCTGTTTTAAATCGCAAATCTACTTCTGCAAAAACACGCTTAGCAGGATTTAAAGATGCATTGAATAAACATAGCTTTACTTTCAATGAGGCCAATGTACTCTACTTGGATAATCCACCCGCTAAAATGAAAGAACAAACGCAAACATTCTTTACAACTTATCCTGAAACAAATGGAATACTTGCTACAAATGATACTATCGCATTAGAACTGCTAAATATCCTTCATGCTATGAATTATAAAGTACCTGAACAAATAAAAGTGATCGGTTTTGACGATAGCCCTATAACAAACTATTCATCACCTCCGCTATCTTCTGTACAACAAGACACAAGCAAAATTGCAGATACAGCAGCCAACCACTTATTACATTTGATACAGTATCCCAATGAAACCGGCCAAACACTGATGATACCTGTTCATTTGATATTACGGCAATCTAGCGCTGTATAAAAAGGTGCGATCTTTATTGCGATCGCACCTTTTTCATCATTCATCTAAGATCGTAAATCCTAATGCTTTTGTATCATTATGGAACCCTTGTACTGTTTCTAGTGATAGTTCATCTAAATCCTTTTTATACATCGCAAGTTTTCCTAAAAGCGCTGGCGTCACGGTAATAATATCTACACCTAACTCTTGTGCTTGTATAATATTATAAACTTCTCTTGAACTAGCCCATAGTAACTTAGTCCCTTGTTTTTCTCGGCAAATCTCTAATGCTTGTTTCATTAAAGGGACTGGATTAACACCCGTATCCGCTACTCTTCCAGCAAAAACAGAAACAATATTTTCAGTTCCTTCAGACAATACATCCACTGTTTGTCGTACTTGTTCAATCGTCATAATCGCTGTAATATTTAATTTTAATTTTTTCTCTGATAGCTTTTTAATTAAGGAAATAGAAGACTCACCTAATGAATTTGTAATTGGTATTTTTACATACACATTTTCAGCTAAGCTAGCCAATTTTTCCGCTTCTTTTTCCATAGTCTCAAAATCGTCTGCAAAAACTTCAAAGCTAATAGGTAAATTTTCTACCTCTTGTAAAGCTTGTTTAGCAAAAGAAAGATAATTGGTAATTCCAGCTAATTTCATTAAACTAGGATTTGTAGTAAAACCTGTGACAATTCCTTTTTCTTTCATACTCACCATATCTTCAACGACAGCGCCATCAGAGTAAATATCAATTGCAAACGTCATTTTTCTTCCTCCAATTCAATATTGTTTAATGCAGTTTTAGAAGGCTTGATTATACTAGGTAAGAATAAAACGACTAAAACAATAATCATAATCGCATAGATGCCAAAAGTCCCAAATTGTCCGCCGACTTTTCCTAGTAAAATACCAATCCAACCAAAATCTAGATCGCCAAATGTTGCATTAGAAAAACCTAAGTCGCCTAACACCGGTAACAATAACGCTGGAAGAAATGCTAGTAGCAATCCATTTACAAATGATCCTACAATAGCACCTCTCCTGCCTCCCGTAGAATTGCCGTAGACACCAGAAGTTGCACCACAGAAGAAATGAGGAACTAGGCCAGGAATAATTAGCACACCACCCACAGCACCTAGAATTAACATCCCAATAATCCCGCCTACAAAACTTGAGATGAAGCCGATAATAACAGCAGTTTGTGCATATGGGAAAAATACTGCACAGTCAACGGCTGGTACTGCGTTAGGGATAATTTTGTCAGCAATTCCCTGAAAGGCCGGTAACAAGTCGGCTAAAATCATTCGTACGCCAGCATAGACAATATTTACACCAACCGCAAATTTTAGTCCACTAAGAATAGCAAACAGATAAGGAGACTGGCCATCTGCTAGGGTAGAAACAAAATCAGGACCAGCAGCAATCGCAGAACCAAGATAAAAGACAATCATAGTTAATGCTGTAGAAATTGTCGTATTTCTTAAAAAACCAAATTTCTCAGGTACTTCAATATCTTCAGTTGATGGCGAGCCTTTGCCCACCCATTTACCGACTAAAGCAGAAAGATAATAACCAACAGAGCCAAAATGTCCCATGGCTACTTCATCTCCATCTGTGACTTGTAAAGTAAATTTCTGCCCAATTGCTGGTGAAATTGCACTCCAAGCACCCAGAAAGAAGCCACCTACAAGAATTAGTAGAATCCCATCAAATCCCATTACGCCTAATACCGCTGATAATAAACAAGCCATAAAAAATGAATGATGCCCTGTTAAAAATACATATTTATAGCGAGTAAGACGAGCAATAAGCAGATTAACAACTAAACCGACTATTAAAATTGTCATGGTTTCTACACCTAAAACTTCTTGTGCAACTGAAGTTACTGCCTCGTTATTCGGAACAACACCGGTAATATTAAACCCTTCTTCAATCATTAAAGAAAGAGGATCTAAGTTGCCACTGATCACATCAGCACCAGCAGATAACATCAAATAACCTAAGATAGGTCCCAGTGTACCTGTTAATACTTTATGACCTGGGGCGCGCATTGCAACTAAACCAACAAACGAAACAAGACCCATTAATATAGCAGGCTCGCTAAACATATCTTTTATAAATTCTAAAAAACCCATTTCTTCAACCCCTTACCTTTCTAAATTTTTTTATTTAAAACAAATAAACGATTATTCCTCATTTAACTCTTGTAACACCGGCAAAATATCTTCAGTAATTTTCTTTTTATCTGCATAACTACGTACAGTCGTAATTCTTTTATCTTGCGGTAATTGTTTTGCAAATTCAGCTACTGTAACAAAAAGATCCGGATTTTCTCCTGAAGCAGCGTTAAGATCACATGATTTTGCATCTACCTCAATGCCATTTTTCTTTGCCACTTGATTAATTTTCATCGCCAATAAATTACTACTACCAATACCATTTCCACATACAGTTAATATACGTATCATTCTTCTTCCTCCTCTTGTATGTATTGATTTGCCAAAGTAAGAAACGCCGTTTTATCTCGTAAATGAAGTAATTTTTCCACTTTTTCTTCTTCGTCAATAATTGCTGAAACTTTTTGTAAAAGTCGTAAATGATGGGAATTATCTTTTGTTGCTAAACACAAAATAAGAAAAACTTCTTCTCCATGCTTAAATTGAACAGGTTTTTCTAACTTTAAAATGCTCACCCCATTATCCAAAGTTCCTGCTTCAGGACGCGCATGTGGCATAGCCACCTTAGGAACTAAAATAATATAATCTCCCATATCCAAAACGTTTTGAATCATAGCATCAATATAAGAATTTTCTATAATTTTTTCTTCAAGCAGTGGTTGTGCCGCTAATCTGATGGCCTCTTGCCAATCATCTACTTCAGAAACAAATTGAAGAAATCGTTCTGAAAAATAGGCTTCGCCAGTTTCTCCCATTTACACACCTCCTTATCTGCCTTTACTATATACAAAAGCGATTTCAATTTATACTGTTACAATTGCCAATAAAAAATGGCAAGTAATGAACTATTTAGTTCACCTGTTGCCATTTCGAATTTGCAAATAATTATTTAATTTTGTAAAAATTATTCTCTTTGTTTGAAAACGTTATCAAATCAAGTGAGAACAAATTAACTCTCTTTTTAAAATAACATTTTTATAAAAAATAAAAATTATTTACTTGGTTTAATTTCTTAGTTCCTCTATACTTAGTGCTAAGAAAATACAATAAGGAGGAAAAAATGTTTGCTTATAAACGATTAGAACAGCTTTTTCTTCGTTTTAATACAGAAAGCATCTGTACTATGAATGAATTAACCAAATACTTCGCTGTTTCAGAACGTACCATAAGAAGTGATATTAAAGAATTAAATAACGAGTTAGTTGATTATAATGCAGAAATCGTTACGTTACGAGGCCTAGGTTATCAATTACAAAATAAAGAAAATGTTCGAATATTATTCAAACAGATGACCAACATAGCATCATCAACTGCTATTTTTTCTTTAGAAAATACAGAGGATCGAATAAAACAACTTTTATATTTGTTACTTACTGCAGAGAAGTTTCTGTCAATAGATGAGCTCTGTGACATTATTTTTGTAGGAAGAACCACCTTATTAGGCTATCTTAAAGAGCTAAAAGTACTACTTGCATCCTACGAACTTGTGATCACTTCTAAGACAAATATCGGATATAAACTAACAGGACAAGAAATAAATGTACGACAATGTTTCGCTGAACAAATGATTGAACGAAACCTCAATAGTTATATTTCACAATTTTCTATAATAGAGCAGCGAATTTTTGCAGGCATTGATCTAAAAGAAATTTTTCAAAAGACCATTGAACTCTTCCCACCGTACGAGTATAAAATTACAGATTATAATCGAAAGAATTTTGTTGTGCATATTGCCATCGCTATTTTGCGAATTAAAAAGCACCATGAAGTGGAAGAATTAACGCAAGTAACTTTATTTGACCCAAAAATTCAGCAAGCGATGGATCAACTGATCACATGGGTAGAAAGCAAGCATCAACTTACATTTTCTCAAAACGATAAAAATTGGATTTACGCACATTTTTTTACTGAGTTACAGCAACAGTCATCTTCAAAGCAATATAAAAAAGAAATTGAAAAATTAGTTCAGGAATTACTAAAAGAAATTAGACAAACATTTGGTGAAAACTTACAAGAAGATGAGATATTAAGAAAAGACTTGATCGTCCACTTTTCCAACTACTTACCTTTAAAAAATATTTTAACAATTAAAAGTAATCCATTATTACCGGCAATCAAAAGAAATTACTCCTATGCTTTTGAGTTAACCGTTATGGCAATCTCAAAAAATGAATTTTTACATTATTATCAGTTTACAGAAGATGATATTGGATATATTGCTTTGCATATAGCAGCGGCTATTGAACGTAGTAATAAAAAAGAATTGAAAACAAAAAAAGTGTTAATTGTTTGTGGTCAAGGAATTTCGAGCAGTCGTCTGTTAGAAGCTATCGTGCATAAAAACTTTCCCGAGCAGATCGAAATTATTGATACTGTTTCTTTTGCAACATTTCAATTACAGGAACGTACGACAGTAGATTTTATCATTTCCACAATTCCTCTTGCTAAAACTGAAGTACCTATTGTTCAAGTTGATTTTATGGAAATAAAAAAAGGGCTACAAGAAATCCAACAACTTTTAGATCAGGATAAAAAACGTTCAGAACTATATACATTATTTGACCCGTCACTCTTTTTTATTAACACAGAGATAGACAAAAGAGAGCAATTAATCCATGCACTGGGAAATATCTTAGAAAAAAAACATGTCATTACAAAGAATTTTATTGAAAAAGTCATTACAAGAGAACGGGTCGTTCCAACAAGCATAACACCCTTTATCGCGATACCTCACGCTATTGATAGTCAGGTAAAAGAAACGAAAATTGTAGTTTGCATCTCTAAAGTAGCTATCAAATGGGATAAAGAAAACAGAGTAAAGATTATTTTTTTAATCATAGGAAAAGATAGTGACAAAGAAGGCTTACAAACATTTTTTGATTATTTATCGGATTTAGTAGAAAATGAAAAGTTACAAAAGAAAATGACTCAAGTTAACCAATTTTCAGAACCCATTGATTGCCTTTCAAATATAAGTAAATAAAAGTTTAAATTCATAAAAAATGCCATAGACATCTTTTTTAGGATGTTTATGGCATTTTTTTCATCACTGCTATTTAAAGGCAGGTTTTGTTAAAAATTTTCTTATTAGCAAACAACTACTATAACCCACTAGGCAACCTAAAAAGTTCAATAAAATATCACTAACTGAAAAAGTCCCGATATAAAAGACATACTGGATTGTTTCAATACCGGTAATTGTTAGTAATGAAATTAAAATAAACTCAAGCCAATTGGCTCTTAAACCATAAAGTCCTCCCAATGGAATAAAGTAGGCTAAATTTAAGAATGCTTCAATCAGAGTCCCTCTATCCCAGACCAAAAAATCAAATAAATCGCCATTAAAGGTATGATACTCCGGTGCCTTGGTAAATAGCACAACAAAAAGTAAAAAGAGATAGACACTATAAAACAAATAAAGATAGAGCATAGAAAAATGGCGAAATTCAATTTGTAAGTACAAGAACCAACAACTTAACACCACAAACACAATGAGCGTTTCTTTCGTATAGCCAAAACGGTTCATAACATTTTCAAAGCGTTCATATTGTAATAAGGTTGGATAAACAAGATAGTGTACGACTCCTACACCTAGAATTGTAGAAATAATAAATGCAATAACACAGCGGATGCTACGCGCCATAAAGCACCTCCTTTTAGTGATTCAAGAAGTATTGTAGCAGAATATTGAAAAATTACGTCATTTGTAGATGAAATTTAAAATTTTTTGATCATTTTATTTAAAAGAAAACCTTATCTAAAATAAAAAAAGCAGCTGACCGTCTAGATCAACTGCTAAAAACTTTGCTTTTAAGTAGATGACTTCATAGAAGTATATCTTCTTTTTAAACGTTGGCTGATAAATACTGTCAATAAGCCAATACCCGCTAAAATGACCAAAAGTACGAAATCAATTTGACTACCTTGTGCTGTTAATAAACCAGAAGCAGCATCTTGCCGTAACTGAACGGAAGAAATGATCGCAGACAAGACACTAGTACCAATTGAACCTGCATATTGTTGAAAAGTATTAAACAAAGAGTTAATATCTGCCTTTTCTTCTATAGTTACTTGTCTACTAGCATCAGATAATGTATTGCCAAAACCAAAATTAAATCCAACACGCAAAAAGACGTAAATTAAGACCATAGAACTTATACTTAAAATTGGGGTACCAAAATAAAAAAGCCAGCAACCTAAAAACATAGATACATTTGCTATCGTTAAAGGTAAAAATATGCCGCGCCGATCATACAAACGCCCTGCTAAAGGAGCAATTGCAGCGCCTAACAACGAACCTGGTAGTAAAATTAAACCAGCGATAAATGGTTCAGTATTTAAATAATCTTGTGCAAGAATCGGTAAGACAAAAGAAATACCTATATTAATAAACTGCAAAATAAAAAAGTTCAACCAACGTAAACCAATAATTGGTCGTAATAGCAGGGAAAAATTTAGTATCTTTTTTTCAGAAAAATGATAATGAACAAACAAAGCAATAATTCCTACAATAAAAATAGCTAAAAGACTAAAAAAAGATAAACTATAAAATCCATTATTACCAGCATTTGCAAATGCCACACTAAGGCTTACAAATACCCAGGATAAAAGAACAAGCCCTATCCAATCAAAGCGCTGTTTGGTCCCAACAGCTTCTAATTGAATGTTTCTTCCACCGAGCCATATACTCACTAAAATAATAGGGATTGCTATAAAAAAAATAGCACGCCATGATAAAAAGGAGGTAAAAAGACCACCATAGGTTGGACCTAGTGCAGGTGCAAAGGAGTTTACCATACTACCAATTCCCATATAAACACCCATCTTACTTTGAGGAACTAAGGATAAAATGATCTGAAACATCAAGGGCGTTGACAATCCTGTCGAAACTGCTTGAAGTAAGCGCCCGGTCATCAACATCGGAAATGAAACAGCGCTTGCGCATAATATTGTCCCTGTAATGAAAAATAATACGGCTATACGAAATAAGTGCTGTGCTTTAAACTTTTTAATCAGGTGACCCGATGCGCTCATAACGACCGTTACCATCAATAAGTAACCAGAAGTCGCCCATTGCATAGTTCCTAGTGACACATTAAATTCTTCCGTTAATGTTGGAAATGTTACATTTAATGAAGTCTCTACTAAAATTCCTAAAAAAGAAAGTAGAGCAACAGCCAATATTGCTAATTTTGTCTGCTTAGTAACAATTTCATTTTCCATAATGTCTTTCCTTCTTTCGTTCTTATGTATCTTTTTATCTTTGAAAAACGTTATTGATTTTTGACGAATGCTTTATCAATCTCACTGCTCTTTATTACAATAAAAGAATAGATCGGATTGAGAATCGCCAAGCCCAAATCATTTCAATACATTGCTCAAAAAAAACGACGCGGAAAATGCACGCCGCTATATATCATATTTTTTAATAACATTTTCGCAGTTTCCTATAACTCTTTATCATAAGTGTACTACAGATAATAATAATAAAAACCGTTGTTGCCCCTCATTCCAAAATTGATATGCAAGAAAATTTGATAAGTATTAGTATCTTTAATGGTAACAATGCAGATATTGTTGAAAAGGGTCATTTATATATAGAAAAAACAGTAGCGCTAATGAAATAGGACATACCACATTATATCCAATATCTTTGCGGTAATCATGTTAAGTAAAATACACTCTTAATTAACAGTCATAAATTGATAAGTGGTTTTAAGGATTTTTTCTTCATCTTTTTTAAGAATGGGCGTTGCAAAGTTCGGTTCATTAACCGCATTGGGAAAAGCTTGTGTTTCAAAACATACGCCCCCTCGTGGTGGATAAAAAGCATTATTTTTCCCTGGCGTATCGTTTAAAAAGTTTCCAGAGTAAACTTGAACACCTGGGAGTTGGGTAGACACTTCCATTAAAATCCCCGACTGATCTCCTTCTAGTCTCGCTGTTATGTCAGCATTTTGATCAATTACAAAATTATGATCATATCCTTGAGCATAATTTAATTGAGAAAAATTTTTCTGAATGTCCTTTCCAATTCTTTTACTACTTCTAAAGTCCATAGGTGTATCTTCAACTGTTAAGATTTCTCCTGTTGGTATTGAACTTTCAGCCTTAATTGGCGTATATTTTGATGCATTAAGCTGAAGAACATGGTCTAATACATCACCATTTTGGTGTCCATTCAAATTAAAATAACTATGGTTTGTTGGATTAAAAATGGTGTCTTGGTCAGCATTTCCCCTATAAGTTATAGAAATTGCATCTTCTTGAAGCTGATATGTTACTTCCAAATTTAACTCACCGGAAAACCTCTGATCTCCATCTACACTATCTAGCGCAAAGGTAATTGAATGCTCCAATTCATTTACCGCCCTTACTTCCCAAATCCTTAGTTGATAGCCATCAGGTCCACTATGTAAATTATTATTGCCTTCGTTTTTATTCAATTTATACCTAACGCCATTTAATTCAAATGCAGCATTTTCTACCCGGTTCGCATTACGCCCAACCGTAGCACCAAAAAAGAATTCATTGTTTATTTCATAACCTTTCAGTGAAGGAAAGCCTAAAACAATGTCTCTTGCTTTACCATCCTTATCAGTCACCCAAAGATTGGTCAATGTTGCACCGAAATCACTAACTGTCATTTCCATACCCTGCTCATTTTTAAAAGTATACAAAAATACTGTCTTTCCATTCTCGGTATTGCCAAATATTGTTTTTTCCATTTAATCACTTCCTTATATATCCTTATTATAATGTGCTCACATTTAACTTGCCAGTTATCTTTTACGTTAGAATAATTTTATCATGTATTTCCATAAGGATCAGAAATAGGCATTTGTTTCATGCATATTGACTGGCATTTCGTAATTCACTTGAACGTAATCAGCCGTCAAACGATGTTTTGGCAAATAAATATCAATACTTTTTAGAATAAATAACGCCGTCTTTATTTCTCTCAAAAAACCTCAATAAATACATAAAACCGGTTTACTTTTTAAATAAAAAGGTTTAAGCTATTTTGTGGATTTATTCAAAGCAAAATTCACATAATTAATGAAAGTAGGAGATCTGAAATGAATAAAGCGACAATTGTAGGAAGCATTAATTTAGATACCAACTTACGAGTTCATCGAATGGTAAAACCAGGTGAAACAATTCATGGAAAAGAGCACTATACTGCAGCTGGTGGTAAAGGAGCTAATCAAGCTGTTGCCACTGCAAGAGCCGGAACAAATACAAGTTTTATTGGTGCCGTAGGTAATGATGGTCCTGGAGAACAGATGCTTGATTTATTAAAAGAAGAAAAAATTGATGTTTCTGGCATTGAGATCATCCAAAACGAACCAACTGGTCAAGCTTTCATCCCCATTGACGATAACGGAGAAAATTCTATTATGTTCTATGCTGGTGCAAACTATGCTTTTGGCACAGAAGAAGTTGCAAAAAATAGTTCACTAATTGAAACGAATGATTTTGTTATCGCCCAGTTGGAAACTCCGATTGAAGCTACGATAAAAGCTTTTGAAATTGCTCGCAGTAAAAATGTCAAAACTATTTTGAATCCAGCTCCTGGTGAAAGTGATCTACCGGAAAAACTATTAAAATTAACGGATATGATTATTCCCAACGAAACTGAAGCAGAAACAATCACTGGGATTGAAGTAAACGATGAAACTTCAGCTAAAAAAGCTGCGGCGAAATTGCACGAATTAGGCGTTGAAGCTGTAATTATCACTTTTGGAGCAAAAGGCGCCTTTTATGATTTTAATGGGTATAGCGAATTAGTTCCTGCTTTTAAAGTAAAGGCCGTAGACACAACAGCTGCTGGAGACACCTTTATTGGTTATATGATTGCGACCTTGGAAAAGGATTTTTCTAACCTAAGAGAAGCGATTTTACATGGCAATAAAGCCTCTTCTGCCACCGTCCAACGTTTTGGCGCACAACCATCGATCCCTTACAAAAATGAAATAATATAATATTGAAAGGAATGTTTAAAGACATGAAAAAGACAAAAGTCATTAATTCCAATTTATCGCGAGTTATCGCACAAATGGGTCACTTTGATAAATTAGCCATCGGCGACGCAGGTACACCTGTACCGGATGAAACCGAAAAGATTGATTTGGCCGTTACCCAAGATATCCCTAAATTTATGGATGTCTTAAATAACGTACTAGAAGAACTAGAAATTCAAAAAATTTATTTAGCAGAAGAAATTAAGACGAAAAATCCAGAGATGCTAAAACAAATCCAAAAACAATTACCAGACACAACAATAAAATACATTTCCCACGAAGAATTAAAAAGAGAGCTCAAAGATTGTAAAGTATTCGTGCGAACAGGTGAAATGTCACCCTTTGCTAATATCATGTTAGAAAGTAATGTCGTTTTTTAAAAGAAAATTATAGTAGAAAAGAGGATAAAAATGGATACTGTGGCACTTCTTGTTGGTTTAGGGCCTTTGATCGGTTGGGGATTATTTCCAACTATCGCATCTAAATTCGGTGGACGTCCATCGAACCAAATCTTAGGAACAACCATCGGAACATTTATTTTGGCGTTAATTTTTATGTGGGTTCGTGGTCTTGCCTTCCCTAGCGGGTCTGACTTGCTTTTATCCATCGTTTCTGGTATTGGCTGGGCGTGCGCACAAATTGTTACTTTCTTATCATTTCGTTTAGTTGGATCCTCAAGAGCTATGCCTATCACCACAGCTTTTCAATTGCTCGGAGCCTCACTATGGGGCGTGTTTTATCTAGGAGACTGGCCTGGAGTTACCGCTAAAATTTGGGGTGGGATTGCTTTAATTGCCATTATTATTGGAGCCTACTTCACTGTCTGGTCTGAAAACAAAACTCAGGAAAATTCTAGTTTGCTAAAAAAAGCTGTCATTTGGTTACTCTTCGGCGAAATTGGCTACTGGCTTTATTCAGCGGCTCCTCAAGCAACTTCGATCAGCGGGATGGAAGCTTTTTTACCACAAGCGATCGGCATGTTAATCGTAGGGATGTTTTATGCTGCTATAGAAACAGTGGGAAATAATACCGCCGCTTCTCCATTTAAAGAAACTGTTTCTTATAAACAAATCTGGGCGGGTTTCTTCTTTGCTTTTGGAGCATTGACTTACTTGATCTCAGCACAGCCTGACATGAACGGTTTAGCTACGGGCTTTGTTTTATCACAAACGAATGTTGCCTTAGCTACCCTAACAGGTATTTGGTTTTTAGGACAAGAGAAAACGAAAAAAGAAATGACTGTTACAGTCATTGGTCTTGTATTAATCATTGCTGGTGCAGCGGTGACGCAATTTATTTAGCCATATTAATTGGTTTTTCAACAAAACAACTCTCTTTTTGGTATTGAGTCGGACTATCTATCAAAAAGAGAGTCATTATTTATCATTTATACAATTCTCCTACTAAAATCCCCTCAATTAATAGCAATGAACCTAACCTTTTCTTTTTGCAAGGTCTTTTAAAATACGCATTCCTTTTTCGAAATCTTTCGTACCGGGAACAAATGTATAGCCTAACTTTTCGTATATTGCAATTGCAGGATAGTTCCATGTTTGAGTGTGCAGCATTGCGGGTTGATCTGGATACAGCTCTTCTAAAAGTGCAGTCACCTTCACTGCCAGAAAGCTTGCTATTCCTTGTCTTTGTGCTTCTGGCATCACAGCTAGCCAATGAAACTAAGGACCGCCCTCTTTTGCCCACCAAGCCGTACATGTTGCAATTTTTTTACCCGAAGGATCTGTGACAAAAGTCATTCTTTTTGTCAATTCATCTGGATAAGGGGAAAAGTTCTTTTGGAAATAGGTTTCTGCTTCTGACAAGTGATCAAATTCTCCCGCAGAAGTTTCAATAGCTTGCCAATCCCTTTCATCCCCAGGAGTATAAAAACTAAATTGATAACCTTCTGGCAGTTGTCTATCTGGTAATGCTTGGGAAGTGCTTTTTTCCATTTGAAGTTTAACATAAGGAATTGTTTTATCTATCATTTTTCCTCTCTAACCCTCCTTGTTAATATAGTAACAAATACTTTTGATACTTCATACCTTGATTGAATAAACCATGTTATAATATTTTATGGCAACTGCCTCGAAAGGGGGTGACTCAGTTGTACGAAATTGTCTCATTAATCATTGCCCCACTTTTTGTGGGTCTAGTAATCGCGCTAGTTAATCACTGGCTAGATGATTAGCAATGATTGAAACAGTTGCTTTTCTAGCTCCAACGCTGGAGTCACAACAGTGAAAAGAAAAACTACCCTATTGCCGTAGGGTAGTTTTTTGGTTTTAAAAGTTTAACTAATTACATAACGACACTCTAGCATAATACACTCGTTTTAAAATATGTACACAGCCACTTTTTCTTAAGAATTTGAATCAGTACTTAAAACATAATACTATCTTTAAAAAAATATTTGTTTTTGAAAGCGGTCCTACTGATATATAAAACAAAAACTATTATGAAGGAGAAAACACATAAAAAAATCTTCTTAACTTCATACTTTGCCGGAACACTAAAACAATTTCAATTATTTATTAAAGATAACGCAATTACAGATAAAGAGATCGTATATATTCACGTTGAAGAATATACGGACTATATTGATGAAGGCAAAGAAGCTTTAAAAGAACGAAACTTCATGCTGGATTCCATAAGTAACAGCGAAGCTATTATCATAAATGATACAGTCTATGAAATTCTTAAATAAATATCTAACATTCAAATTTTAAAGTTAAAAATATACTACCTAAAAAAACCACCCTATTGCCGTAGGGTGGCTTCCTGGTGACTCAGTTGCACATCAGTCTCATTTCGCAAACTTATTATAGCATATAGATTAAAAAATGTACATATTTTGTACGCTTTCACCTACGTATTTACTTTGCCTTAAAAATTTGAGCTATTTTCTCATTGGTTGGAAGAAAAGGATAAAGACGATTGATAACAAGTTGCCGTCCAACTGCACACGTTAGCCCATATCAACAGTTAACCCGATCTTTATTCCCCTTGTTAACAAACTTTTTAGTGCACTTCAACAATATCGGAGGTAGTATAAGCTTCTTTCCGTAAAGCTGGAATACTCATCATCGCAATAAAACTCATGATATACAAACTCGCGATAAACAGCATGACTTGAGATACACCTGCGTTATCTAAGATAAAGCCGATCACAACCGATGAGAAGCCGCCCACAGCACGGCCAACATTTAAAATGGTGTTATTAGCAATCGTACGAATATGATGAGGATACAGTTTTGTACAGATAGCACCGTATCCTGAAAACATGCCATTGACAAAAAATCCCATCATTGCACCACCCAGTAGTAAGGTAGTCATTGAATTCACATAAGTAAAGGCATAAACTGACAACATTGAACAGATCAAAAAGATACCATAAGCAAGTCGTGGTCCGAAATAGTCCAAGATATTCCCAAAGACCAACATACCCACACACATCCCTAAGATAGTTGAAATCATCCATAGGTTATCACTGGCCTCAATTCCTAAAGAACGTTGCATCATCGTCGGTAACCAGTTCATTAAACCGAAATAACCCGCGATTTGTACCGTAGTCATAAGCATCAATGCTAGTGTTTGATGCGTCCGTTTCTTATTAGCGAAGAGTTCTTTGATCGAGACTTTTTCTTTCTTATCGGAAGTGATTTTTGCCCCACGATCGGTAACGTTTTTTTCATCAACCGCAAAGTGCATCCAAGCTACCAGTAGCACTGGCAATAGACCAAACAAGAACAAACCTTTCCAGCCAAAAATAGGAGCGATCAATCCTGCCAGCAGTGCTGCTCCAATCGAGCCCAACTGACCCATAATACCATTTAATGAACTAACGCGTCCCATTTTGTTACTAGGCACAATGCCGCCCATAATCGAAATAGCCACACCATACTCACCACCAACACCGATTCCTGCGATAAAACGCATCAAATATAGATAACCTAGACTTTCGGTAAAGAAAATCATCCCCGTTGCAACCGAAAAAACAAGAATTGTCGATTTGAAGACAGTAAATTTATTATAACGGTCCGCTAAAACGCCAAAAACCAGGCCCCCAGCCAGCATTCCTAAATTAGTAATGGTAGAAATCCATCCACCTTCGACACCACTTAAACCTAGGTGCGCCATGATTGATCCCAGCGTAAATGACAAAAACATCACATTTAAATCATCTAATCCTGAAGCAAAAATGGAAGCAAAAAGGGCTTTTTTATCGTTTGCTTTCAATTGATTCATTTGAACTCTCCTTAATGTGTGCTCTCAGTCACACTTTATTAATTGTTTGATGCATCGACCTGCTTCAATTTTGTCCAACCATCTCCTTTTACCTATAAAAAAAGACCAACAAGCCGAATGCCTGCTGATCGCAAAAAGAATGTGTTTTAAGACACTACCACATAATTACACATGGGGCAGTTTTCCGATTATGACATTCTTCCATGCATCGCAGTACACGGTTAAAGAAATTTAACTTGATATAAGTTTAGAGAAGTTTTTGGGTTTTGTCAAACTTTTTTTTAATAAAGATGCGACTGAAAGTGAAAAATCTACGCAAGTTTTTATATACTAACGTAGATTCTCAATCTTTAAAACCAACAAAATATAAGTCTTGCTAAGAATATATAATACGAGTTTTTCAGAAGCTAGATTTTAACAAAGCTTAGCGCTTTTTACTAACATCCAATTTTATTATGCATTAAAATTAGGTCGCAAAACGTTATTAAAGTCTGTAAAATTACTTTGTTTTTCATAAGGTACAAAAAACTCTGATTCAATTGAAAACATTTCTTCTAATAATGATCTTTCTACTTGAAAGTGTTCTTCAATACTTTGCAAATCAGTAATATGGTTGTTTAGAATCATATGAAAAATACTGCGAATTTTTCCTGGACGCTTTAAGGCAATTTCTCTATCCAATGGTTCTTCTAACTTATAATCGTTTAAAGAAATTTGACGGTAAAAATAGCTATGTTGTTTTGGTGTCAAAAAACCTAATTTATAAGCTCGCATTTCAAGCGCTTGAATGGAAACATGATACTTTAATTTTAAAGGAATATAACTATCAGGATTAGAAATCTTTTTTATTCCTTCAAACTCTTTTTTCACAGTTTGAGCAGGCAAAAGAAAACATGAAGCAAAATAATCTGCTTCTCTTTCTACTTGAGCGCGCTCGTTATTTTCTAACATTAAAAAATCTACATGAGCATGCAACAATAAATGACCTAGTTCATGTGCTAAATCGAAATTTCTTCTAACAGCTGATTTTTTAATTCCTAAAACGATCACAGGAACATCCTTTGTAGACCAAGCACTATAAGCATCTGCTTTACCACCTACGTTTTTCTCCAGAACATGAATGCCTGATTTTTCCAGTGATAATAAAAGATTGCCATTATCGGGACAAATATTTAAAAACTCACGAGCAAGAACAGCTGTCTTCTTTATAGCTGCATTCGTCAATTCACTAGGCAAATGCTCTATAACTTTTTTTCTCAAAGTGATTAAGGTTGTAGGCGGAATATTTAAAAAGCCTTCTAAGTAGTGGATTATTTCTGCAACGAAATTTAAATAGACAACTTCACTGTTCGTTTTTTTTCGAGAAACAACATCTGCTTTACGGTAAGCAATATTATTCTCTGGAAATGTTTGTGTAACAGTTGATTGCTCAAAGAAAAAAGATGATTTCACCTGCAAAATATTTTTTAATTGCAAAACATTTTCAAAAGACGGCTCAGTCATTTGTTTTTCAAATTGCCAAATAGACTGCTCAGTTACATTTAATCTTTCCCCAAGCTCCTTACGAGAAAGACCGTGTAACATGCGAGCTAATTGTAAACTTTTCCCGTAAAACATTATTTTCTTCCCCTTTTATCTATAAAGCTACTCATCGGAAGCTTCTTTTTCTTCTTTTGGTACTGTATAAGGATAATCATAAAGATTACCTGCCACGATTTCCTCGTCTCCAACCACTGCAGAGTATTCATCTTCCTCTATATTAACAGTGGAGCTTTGTAAATAAGATGACAAATTTTGAATCTCATGTAGCTCCTTTATTTCATCGTCAGGCAAAACTAGCGATACAGATTCAATGACTTTTTCTGCGCTAGTTCGATATACAATAATATAAAAGCTGTCGTATTGTGTTAAGTCTTTCTCAGAAATAGCGTCTTCTGCTAACGGTAAGGCTAATTGAACAAAAGAATTAGTTAATTCCCTTTCTCCCTTATAAATGGAGTCAAGCTTTGCCTCATTGATCTTTGCGTAATCAGATAAATACTGACTCGTTTTCTCTTGTTTATTCTTGGAAAAAGTCTGCTGTAAACGAAAATCATTTTTTATAATAAGAAGAGAAGGTTTACTTTTATTAAGTGTAAATTCTAAATACTGCCAACTTTGTCCAGCTGTCTTTTTCTTGTATTCCATAAAGTCTGACACGTTTTTGGCAATCCCATCATCAATAAAATTTCCTCTTGTAAATGCAAACGCAGCTGAAACCTTTAGTCTATTTCTCATTTCCCTGCGAAGTTCCAAATATTCTTTGTAGCCATTTAATAACCCATCCACTACTGCTTGTGCTTGCTTTTCATTTAAAACTGTCCCTTCCATTAGCTTTGCCTCCATCTATCTGTATTTCATTTATTATATACTATTAATTTTATAATTTAAACCAAAGAGTACAAAAAAGTGATATTTTTTAAAGTGAACTATGATAAGTACCATATTCATATAAATATCACTGGATGACTCCCTTTATCAAGAAATTTCTGTAAACTTACTTTCGTTACACTACCTTTTTTGCAAGTTTAAAATTTTAGTTTTGTTACTATATGTGTCAATTTTACTTTCAATTTAGTAAGTAAAAACGCCTTAGAAACATAATAATTGATTAATACTTTGAAACTATGGTAATTTTTACTTATCACCTGATAAGTAAAAAAATCCTGAAATATATAGTTGATTTTTAAACTTATGTATAAAACGTGAAAAACAATGCTGTTAAAAAGGGAGAAAAAATGGAAAAAATAGTTGTAATAGGCGCAGGGGGTGCGGGATTGTCCGCAGCGGTTCGTTTACAAAAATTAGGCTACAATGTGCACTTATATGAAAAAGAAACACAAGTCGGCGGGAAAATGAATCAAATCAAACAGAAGGGTTTTACTTTTGATATAGGACCTACCATTGTGATGATGCCAGAAATTTATCAGGAAATTTTTACATTTTGCAAAAGAGATCCAGAAGAATATATCCCTATGAAAAAAGTCGAACCTATGTTGGAATTGTTTTTTCGTGAGGACGCTCCTTTATTATTTTCTAGTGATTTAACCGAATTAACCAAAACCTTAGAAGCCATTTCCGAAGAAGAAGCGCAAGGCTATTTTCATTTTTTAGCTGATATCTATAAACGATATACAATTGCCAAAAAGCATTTTATTACCCAATCTTTTCGTGGTTTTTGGGATTTTTATAATCCAAAATCCTTATACGCAGGGTTACGTTTAAGGACCTTTAACGATGCTTACTCTTCTATTTCAAAATTTGTCAAAGACGATCGTCTTAGAAAGTCACTCGCCTTTCAAACCTTATACATCGGTGTTTCTCCTTATCAAAGTCCTTCATTATACACCATGATACCAATGATTGAACTATTTTATGGTATTCATTTTATCAAAGGCGGAATGTACACATTAGCTACATCCTTAGATCGCCTTTTTGCTGAATTAGGTGGCAAGCGTCATTATGCAACACCTATAGAAGAAATCGTCATTGAAAATAAAGTAACTACAGGAATTAAGGTAAACGGCGAATTCGTAGCCGCAGATGCCGTAGTCTGTGGCGCAGATTTTCCTTACGCAATGGAAAAATTGATTCCTGATGAAAACAAGCGCGGAAAATATAGCAATAAAAAAATTGCCGCGATGGATTATTCTTGCTCATGTTTTCTACTTTATTTGGGATTAGATAAAAAATACCCTGAAAGCACCCTGCACAGCATTTATTTTGCAGATGATTTCAAGAAAAATATTGATGATCTATTTGATAATGGCGTGTTACCTTCGGATCCATCTTTTTATCTATATCGTCCATCCTTAATGGATGAGACATTAGCACCCAAAGGTCAAGAAGGATTATACGTCTTAGTCCCGGTACCAGAGTTATCCAAATATCAAGATTGGTCGCCAAAAGCAACAAAAGGCTTTCGTGACCAAATCATTCACTTGATCAAGGAACGTTCAGTTTTTAATGATATTGACGAACATATTGTAATGGAAGCTTGTTTTACACCTAAAGAGTTTGAGCGAAAATTTAACGCCTACTATGGCGCAACATTCGGTTTGAAGCCCACCTTAGCTCAGAGTAACTACTACCGGCCGCATAATAAATTTGATTATGCAGACCGTTTGTATTTCTGTGGTAGTAGTGTGCATCCGGGTGCAGGCGTTCCCATTGTGATGCAAAGTGCCAAACTGGCAGTAGAGGAGCTGATAAGAGATGATAATGAAGCCAACTGATAATTTCAAAAAACGAAAGAAAGAATTTGATTATTGTGAAAAGATCATTCAACGACATTCAAAATCTTTTTATGCCGCATTTTCTCAACTTCCAAAAAAGAAAGCTCAAAGCATTTATGCCATTTATGCCTTTTGCCGAATGGCGGATGATATCGTAGATGAAAAAAAAGATGCAGAACAACTACAAGAATTGTTTCAACAATTAGCAGCCTTTGAAGCAGGGAATGTTCCGAATGAGCCTACTTGGTTAGCCTTAGAAGTAGTATTTAAGGAATTTCCAATGGATATTCGCCCGTTTTATGACATGTTAGTGGGACAGCGAATGGACCTTAATTTCCAACAACCCCAAACTTGGCAAGAGCTATCAGAATACGCCTACTATGTCGCGGGTAGTGTTGGCCTCATGTTATTGCCTGTTTTATCAGACAAAACAGATCAGATTATTCCCCACGCTAAAAGACTAGGTGAAGCGATGCAATTAACAAATATCTTACGAGACATTGGCGAAGACCTTTACATTGGAAGGATTTATTTACCTCAAAAAGAAATGCAGCGCTATAATGTCACAATGGAAGATTTAAAAAAACAAAAAGTTACACAAAATTTCATTGAATTATGGGAATCTATAGCAAAGTATGCCGAAAAACTTTACCAAAAATCCTTGAACATGATGCCTTATATAAAAAAAGATGCACGTCAACCTTTGCTAAGTGCTATAATAATTTATGCAGAATTATTACCAGAAATCAGACGAAACCAATACGACGTTTTCAACAAAAGACAAGCGGTGAGCACCCGAAAAAAATTGGAATTAATACGAACGATAGAAGGTAATGTAGAAAACTAAAAGCTTAGGTGACTTTATGTATGAAAAAATCTTAGATATAGCAGAACAACTATTTATGACCCAAGGATATCAAGCAACATCTACGAGACAAATCACAGAACTATTAGGAGTAACCCAACCTACAATTTACTATCATTTTAAGAAAAAAGAAGATATTTATTATGCTGTGATGTTGCGTTTATCCAAAGACATAGAGCAAAATTTAACAAAGATTGTTTGTGATTCAACACCTGATTTAGAAAGAAAATTAATAACAATGGTAGAATTTTTGAAGAAGAAACATCCTTTTAATTTCTTTGTCATGATGCACGATGTCCAACACTCTTTGCCTAAAGAAATGACGACAAAACTCTATCAACTTTTTTCAAATTCTTATAAAGCACCTTTTGTTCGCTTATTAACAGAAAACAGCCCGAAACTACGTGAATCTGTTAATATCGAATTTGCGGTTAGCCAGCTATTTATTTTAATGGCATCTTATTTAGATAACACGAACCCCAAAGACAATATTTCGGAAATGATTGATTTATATCTACATGGAATATATAGAACTTAGTGCAAAATAGACAAAAAAACTAGAACAATCTGACATCGATAGAATAATGGTGTCTTAGATTGTTCTTTTTTATCAAGGTTACATTCCTTCTTTAATTATCCGAAAATACATAGCTTTTTATTCGGGAACTTCCTTATTCCCTACTTATCTGAATTTCTATCAATTTGGATAGCGCTTTTCGTTAGCCTATTTTAAAATAAGCAAAAGAATACAGAATTTCCAAACAAACCATCTACAGCAGAATATCCTGATTAAACACGAAAGTGAGACTTTTGAAATGAATAAAGTTACGTTTGCAGGGGAGTATTGATTTAGATACGAATTTACTTATTAATGAATGATAAAATCTGGAGAAAACACTCATGGAAGAGAACACTATACGACAACAGAAGATAAAGGAGCCGAGCAAGCGATAACCACAGCACAAGCCAAAAGTAAAAAACTAATCTTTTCACAATGAAATTCCATGAGCTAGATATTAATTAGAAATTGTTTAAAGAAATTCTCCAACTAGTAATTCAATGACCAGTTGGAGATCTTTACAATAAACAGATTATAATGTTTTAGCAATCTGATTGAAGCAACGACCATAAATCCATTTATATCCGTCTTCATCGAGATCTCTTGGATTCCCGATGGTTTGTGGATCCTTCATTGCTTCTTTTGCAAGCCGGTCAGTCATATCAGGAGACACCCCTTGTGCTTCTAAGCTAGGAATTTCTAAATCTTCCACCATTCGGTAAACCTCATTAACAGCTGCTTTAGCCGCTTCTTCCGTTGACATTTCAAAAGTGTTAACGCCTAATGCTTCTGCAATACGGGCGAATTTTGCTGGATAACCTTTCCAGTTATATTCCATAACAGGCCCCATCATTGCAGCCACACATTGACCATGTGCTACTGGGATAATTCCGCCAAGCGTTTGCGCCATCGCATGCGCTGCTCCGGCTGATGCACTCCCATAAGATAATCCTGCCAACATAGCCGCTTGTGCCATCGCATAACGTGCTTCGATGTCCTGTCCATCTGAGTAAGCGCGTCGAATATATTTTCCTACGTATTCCATCGCCAGTAATGCGACCGCATCTGTCACTGGTTGGGCATAATGCATAGTATAACACTCAATCGCATGTGCTAAAGCGTCAACACCTGTCATCGCCGTTACATGTGGCGGCATGGAAACGTGAAGCTCTGGATCAATAATCGTTAAATAAGCAGCGATTAATGGGCCTCCTGTATTAAATTTATATTCTCTTTCTTCATCCGTAATAACCGCCCATTGAGTTACTTCTGAACCCGTTCCAGCAGTCGTTGGAATGGTAGTTAATGGTGGAATACGACGTTCTAGTGGTTTTTTCCCATCTGCTGCTTCGTAATCCAATACACTTCCATCATGGGTTGCTTCTACGCCAATTCCTTTGGCAGTATCCATGGAGCTACCGCCACCTACTGCCACAAGTCCATTACAGCCTTCTTCTTTATAAAGGCTTGAACCTTCAGCAATTAAACGTACAGGAGGGTTTGGCTCTACTTTGTTAAATAGAACAGTTTCTACCCCAGCTTTTTTTAAAGATTCCTCAATCGGTGAAGTGACGCCCGCTTGATAAATCCCCGGGTCTGTTACTAACAACGCCTTCGTAACGCCTAAATTTTTCACTTCTTCTCCTACATGTTTTATCGCACCAATACCATGCTTGATAGCTGTTGGTAACTCAAATTGGTGAAATTCATGCATATGCTCTACTTTCATATTAAGACTCATTATATATTCCTCCAAAAATCTGTTTTAATATTTATTTCTTGATCCAATTTTCTATTTTAGAACCAATTGATTGGTTCTGGATTAATGTTATGGTAAACATGCTTTGTTTCTTGATATTCTTCCAAGCCAGGCTTGCCTAATTCTCTGCCAATACCTGATTGTTTAAAACCGCCCCACGGCGCATGCGGGAAATACACATTCGCATCATTAATCCAAACAGTTCCCATGCGCATTTTAGCGACACAGCGTTCAGCTTTTGTAATATCCTTTGTCCAGACACCGCCAGCTAACCCATAAATCGAGTCATTGGCTAAACGAATAGCTTCTTTTTCATCACGAAATCTTTCTACTGTAATGACTGGACCAAACCCTTCGTGTTGGACCACACTCATATCCGTTGTACATTCAGTCAAGACCGTCGGCAAATAGAAAAAGCCGTTTTGCAATTTTGGGTCAGTAGGACGAGAGCCGCCTACCGCTACTTTTGCTCCTTCTTTCACTCCATCTTCTACATAAGCTTTTACTTTATCTAAGTGTTCTTGAGAAATTAACGGCCCCATTTGCGTATCTTCTTCAAATCCACTTCCTAAATGAATTTTTTTAACACACGCCACTAATGCCTCAACAAACGCGTCGTGAATACTTTCTTCTACAATAACGCGTGTCCCAGCGGAGCAAATTTGTCCCGCATGAAAGAAGACAGCATTCATTGCTTGATCTACAGCGGTATCAAAGTCCGCATCCGCAAAAATGATGTTCGGATTTTTCCCACCAAGTTCTAAAGCTAGTTTTTTTACATTTGAGCTAGCCGACCGCATAATACGTTTCCCTGTTTCAATACCGCCAGTAAAGGAAATTAAATCAACGTTTTCGTTAGTCGACAATTCTTCTCCAACCGTTGCTCCCGTTCCTAATACAAGGTTAGCAACTCCTTTTGGTAGACCTGCTTCTTCCATCAGTTCAAACACTTTTATGGTGGTTAAAGGGGTAATTTCACTCGGTTTCATAATTAATGTATTCCCCGCAGCAAGCGCAGGTGCTAATTTCCAAGAAGCTTGCAATAATGGATAATTCCAAGGCGTAATTTGTCCACATACGCCGACAGGTTCTTTAACTACCTTGCTAATAGTATCTGGCACAGGAGAATCGATAATTTCTCCGCCATCTTTATCAGCTAATTCTGCATAATATCGAAACACACCCGCGATATCTTCCATATCACCTCTGCTTTCTTCTACTGTTTTTCCTGTATCAAGCGATTCTAACTCCGCTAATTCTTCCTTATCTCTTTCGATAAGTGCTGCAATAACACCAACGAGATTTCCTCTTTCTGTCGCTGATGTTGTCGCCCAATCTCCTTGATCAAAAGCATTTCTAGCTGCATCAATGGCTAACTTGGCATCTTTTTCATTGCCTTCAGCAACAAGCGCGACTACTTCTTGGTCAAATGGGTTGATAATTTCCCTTGTCTCTCCAGAAAGAGCAAGCACCCATTTCCCATTGATATATTGTTTTTTTACATCCAAATAAATTCCTCCTAACCAACGTTAATTTTGTTAAATATAAATTTAACGTTTCGATTAATCTTAATATTAGCGAATAAATTTCATGCTGTCAAACGAATCTATGTTCTTTTACTTTTGCAATTGAACAGATCTTTATTCATCAACTAAGTGTAAAATTTATTGAGGTATCCTCTAGACGAATAAAAAAGAAACCGTTACTCTATTCATTGGGCTAACAGGCACTAATGAACAAAGGCGGTTTCTTATGGATTCTATTGTAACAGATTTAGTGGAAGTAATGAAGAAGGAAACGAATTTTTTAGCAAGAGAAAGAGCCATGATGATCTTTTTTACAAAACTTATAGCCACGATCACACAATTGGCTTTTCAAACGCTCGATAAAGAAATTTGTGCGCAATGTAAAAAAGAAGGTTTTCGCGTCGATCGCAAGAGCGAGAGAACCATCACTTTTTTGTTTGGTCCCGTGACCTATGTTCGTCGACGAATGAAAAATCAAGCCAATGACATTCGTTACCCCTTAGATGAATTTCTAGGGATTCGAAAAGGCATTCGTTACAGTTCGCTTGTCCTGCGCAATGTCTCTCAATTAGGCAGTATGATGGTCTATCGTCATGTTTCTCAAGCGATCGATTGTTTGACATCTTGGCGTATGAGTCATCAAAACGTGCAACAATTGGTGGTTAAAACGGGAGAGTTCATCCAAGCCAAAAGCACGCATGAAAGTCGTTATGACGGGATTATCACCAAGAAAAAAGTGCCTTATTTATATCTGGAAGGAGATGGCGTAAAGATCAACGGACAAAAGAAACAATCTCTTGAAGTCCATCGTTTTCAAGTGTGCGAAGGCAGCCAGAAAGTCGGGAACCGCTCGGAGATGATCGCCCCGCACTTTGTGAGTCATCTGAATCGGCAAAAAGCATACAAAGAAATGATGGCCTATCTTCAAGCCTATTATGATTTAAGTCATACCGTTGTCATTTCCAATAGTGACGGCGGTTCAGGCTATGAAAAAGCCGTGTTTGATGAACTGGCTTTAGGTTGTTTGCGTCATGAACACTTCCGTGATCGATACCATGTCCATCGTAAAATTAAAGAACGAATGCCTTTTGTTCCCCAACTCCAACATCGTATGATACGAGCGATTGAACATTATGATTGGCAAGAGGTCCAGCTTGTTTTAGATACCTCGGAAAGCTTGATTGAAGAAAAGGAAGCCGAGGCTTCAGAACATTTACGTTTACTGCATCACTATCTTCAAAGAAATTGGCCTTATTTAAAATCATTGAAAGCACGAGGAATCAGAGATCCCCAAGCATGTATTGGCACGATCGAAAGTACCCATCGAAAAATCACCTATCGCATGAAGCGCCAAGGTCGTTTATGGACAAAAACCGGTGCCCAAGCCATGATTCGTGTCATTGATAGTTTACGGAATCAAGAATTTGAAGGATGGTTGAATCAATACGAAGCCCTTCCGGACGACGTGGTCGCTCAAGAAAAGCGTTGGCAAGCTATGAAACGTTGGGTACAGAAAAAACCTAACTTTCAAGCTCATGAAGGTGCGTTTAAAGGGCAAATGGGCGAAGGAAAAGCGAAAAGTGCACCTTTAGGCCAATTCGCCAAAGGACTAAATCAATTAATAATGACCCCGAATTATCTCTAATAAAAACTTGTTTTTGTTAGAGATGATGAGGGCGAACCGAACGAAAGTGAGGTTGAAAAATAACTTCGTGTCTGCCCAAAAGACGGTTTTTTTATTCAACCTCAATAAACTTGACACATACATTCATCAATAGCCATTTGACAAATTCATTTATTTCCTTATTATTAACATTAAGGTAATTCACTAGTGGTGCATGAAACATTTTAAATTAGCTCTTTATGTTTCACACTATTTTCATTCATAAAAAAATCCTTTATACTGAGCTTGGATGACTTATCCAAGACCAATACAAAGGAACTTAATATGGATAAGTATAAAACAATTTCAGCTTTTAATAAATGGTTTTCGAACATAAATTTCAAAAAATTACCTTTTTCTATTCGTGAGAAAATTTCTCAAGCCGACAAGTATCATAAAAAATTTGCTTTTGAACACTTTTTGAAGGTGTTTCTCTATGGCATCGATCATGAGTGTGAAAGTTTACGTGAAATGGATACGGCATTTGTTTCCCCTGATCTACAACAGACCATGGCGTTAGATGCCATCAGCCATTCGCAGCTTTCCCGTGAGCTCGCCCAGATGGATGACGAAATTTTGTGGGCGATTTTCGCACAGTTACTGGAAAAAGCACGGTCAAAAACACCGGTGACTAAACGAAATGCGCTCTATCTCGTGGATTCTTCTACCTTTCCGTTAAATACCACTCGATATCCTTGGGCGGACTTTCGCTCAACCAAAGCGGGGATCAAGCTTCACTTAAAACTTTGTTTTATGGATAAAGAACACTTGTATCCGGATCAGTTTGAAGTCACGAATGCGGTTGAACATGATGACAATCACTTAGAAGTTTTTGTCAATCAACCGGAAGCGACCTATATCTTTGACCGTGGTTATATTGATTACGAGCGACTGGATGAAATGGAAGCCGATGGCTATTTTTTCGTCACAAGAGTGAAGAAAAACACCAAAATCCATGTCAGAGAAACTTATGAACCTTCTCAGAGTAAAAACATTTTGCGTGACCAAATGGTGGTGTTAGGTACGCAGGTTTATTTAACCTCCCCGTTTCGCTTAGTGACGATTCAGGATGAAAAGGGAAAACAATTACGTTTTGTCACTAACCGTTTTGATGTGACCGCCCAAGAAGTGGCCGACATGTACAAAGCTCGTTGGCAAATTGAACTATTTTTTAAGCACATCAAGCAACATATGACGATAAAAAAGCTATTTTCCCACAGTGAAAAAGGGGTAAGCAATCAAATCATTCTCGCCATGATTGCCAGTCTACTGACGTATTTACTCAAAGTGGAGACAGGAAGTAAGAAATCTCCTTTTCAAATCAAGCGTCTATTGAAACACTTGCTTTTTCAACCTTTTGAAGAATTATGGGTGTTGCTCGTTCCTACGTGACGAAATAGCATTTGTCGTTGTTGCAATAGTATTCAGATAAATAATGAAAATTTTTTTCTGGAAAAGTCATCCTTTGCGCAAGCATTTGATTTTTTTGTCATTTTTTAGAAAAAAGTTAAAATCTGAATATTCTGATCATATTAATGCACCACTAGTGAAGGTAATTAAGAATAATTTTAACAAAGTGGACGCAGAATTATAGGAGGACTTTATATTGACCAACTCCCACGATGAGAAGGCAAAAGCACAATTAGAAGATGCAGAAGATCAAGTGACACAGGCTATCTCCGAAACAATGGATTTATATGGCGTAACGCCAGCAGCTGGAAAAATATACGCGACAATGTATTTTGAAGATCAAATGAACTTAGATGAAATGCGGGAAAAGCTAGGAATGAGTAAACCTAGTATGAGTACAAACGTTCGACATCTTCAAGAAATTGGAATGGTAAAAAAGAAATTTCAACGTGGTTCAAGAAAACATACTTATACTGCAGAAAAAAATTTCTTTCATTCTTTTATGTCCTATTTCTGTCAGATGTGGGAACGGGAAGTAAAAACAAATATGAAAGCCATCCACCATGCTGAAAAAGCACTTTGTGAAATTATTCATGACGAGGATGTTTCTGATAGTTTACAAGAAGAAGCGAGGGATCATTATGAATTACTAAACCAGTCCAAAATTTATTATCATTGGTTGGAAAAATTAGTCCACAGTATTCAATCCGAAGAAATTTTTGAGTTTTTGCCAAAAGACACCTCAGAAAAAAATTAAAAGGAGAGATATTATTAAGTTTCCAAAGCAAAAAACACTCATTTTTATCATGACAACAATTTCTATTTTAGTACTAAGTGCATGTAGTGAAGGTACAACAAATGAAGACGCTGCAGATGATAACAAAGGAACTATTGAGATGGGGCAAATTAGCTGGGAAGAAAATATCGCAGTGACAAATATGTGGAAAATTCTTTTAGAAGAAGAAGGCTATGAAGTGAACTTCCACTTATTAGATATTGCCACACAAATGTCCTCACTTGAAAATGATGAACTAGATATCAGTCCTGAAATTTGGTTGCCAGTTCAAGATGCGGAATATAAAACACAGTATGAAGACACTGTTAATTTTTCAGAAGAGACTTGGTATGATAATGCAAAGGTTGGACTGGTTGTACCAAGTTATATGGAAGATATAAATAGTATCGAAGATTTAAATGACCATAAAGAAGATTTAGATCAGAAAATCACTGGTTTTGACGCTGGCGCAGGAACCATGTTAGTCGTAGAAGATGTAATAGAAGAATATGGATTAGACTATGAACTCACCGCAAGCTCTGAACCTGCTATGCTGACTGAATTAGAAAAGTCAATCGATAATGAAGAGGATATTGTGGTACCCTTATGGAACCCACATCGTGTGTTTTCTGAATTGGACTTAAAATATCTAGACGACCCTCAAAATGCCTTTGGCGAAGCTGAAAAAATTCATCATGCCACACGCCAAGGTTTTGATGAAGATTATCCAGAAATAGATCAGTGGATGAAAAATTGGAAAATGGATGATGATCAAATTGGTGAATTAATGAGTTATGTCAGTGAAGCTGAAGAGGAAGATGAAGAACCGTCTGAAGGCGCTGAAAAGTGGATTGATGAAAACCAAGAACTCGTTGATGAATGGCTGGAAAAATAAGCCTATCTGTCAAATATGGTCTTGTTTAAAGTATGGGAAAAAGAATAACGACAACTTAAGCAAACAAAGGCTTATTCATTTTATTGAATAAATTTACCTATTTTCTCGTTTATTAAGCCAGTCTATAGGGCACTTTCATATACAAAAAATGAGCAGAAGATTCGATAAATATCGAATTTTCCGCTCATTTTTCTTTTAATTGCTAAATTTATTGAGGAGGTTCACCATCGCCAGCCTCGCCATTAGGAGCGCCGCCAGGACCTCCCATCATACTATCTACTGAAACTGTTTCTCCTGTTTCAGAAAGGTTGGTCACCGTATCAGACAAGGTCAGTGTTCCCAATTCTGTGCCATCAACAATTTCCTCATCTTGGTAGTAACCATTTTGCTCCGTTCCTTTGGCATCTGTTCCACTGACCAAAGTATAACTTTCATCTACTTCTAACTCAGACGAAGAGATGACAATATGGTCAAAGTCTTTACTTGGTTTGTAAGTAGCAATAACATTACCATCACTATCTTGCAAACTAACAATGGTTCCGGCAGATTGGGTCTCACTAAAGTAAACCCCTAACGAAGCTTGGGAAGAAGAATCAGAAACATTCATCGCCATACCACTACTTCCTGCTGCGATTAACGTTCCACCAGAAACTTCGAAATCTCCTTCGTAATCAAGTGCGCCGTTGTTATCTTCTGTCGGTCCATCAACTGTCACCGTTCCTCCTGTCATTTCGATATTTCCATTACTATCTAAGCCATCGCCTTGCGCGTCTACATGGAGAGTTCCTCCATTGATAGCAAGTAATAGACTATCATCTGCCTGCTCTTCACCAGGGGCCCCTTCTTGTCCTCCTGTTTCCTCAGTGTCGCTACTGCTACCGTCGCTGGTGTTTAACCCATCATCACTTGCAACTACGGCAATATCTCCATCATTAATCGTAATCACACTGGCTTCCAAACCTTCATTAGAGTCAGTCACATTGATTGTGCCACCATCAATGGTTAGATCATTGTCAGCATGGATGCCATCATCTCCAGAATCAAGAGTAAATTCACCGTCTTTGATCGCAATATCCCCATCGCTATGCAAACTGTCATCTGCTGTAGTCAGTTTGAAAGTACCGTTTTGAATTAAAAGGCTATTTCCTGCTTTGATCCCTTTATAGCTTTCTTCATCAGAAGTTTCGTTTTCTCCTGTTTTAATCGTTATTTCTGCTTGTTGTATATTTACAACTGTCTCAGCTTGCACCCCATCTCGTCCAGAGGTGATCTTAAATGTACCTCCATCTATGGCAATATACCCCTTATCTTCTTCATCAGAGTTATTGGATTGGATACCATCGCCTTCTTCTGTAGTAAGCGTATAACTCCCATCAAGAATCTGTACAGAATCTTTCCCTTTTAAGGCATTATTTTTGGCATTAACCGTATACTCGCCTGAAACTAAAATCAAATCATCTTTGCTACGAATACCGTTATTATAATTCCCCGAAACTTTCAATTCTCCGTCTCCATTGAGCACTAGATCTTCTTTACTGTAAAAGGTCGCGTCTGGTTCCGTTTCGTCACCATCTAGTTGATAATCATCTCCATCAGTCAGAGTATTCGTTGTATCACTGGCCAAGGTAGTAACCACTTTTTCTGCTTGTTCAACTAAAATAGCCGGGCCTTGTTGATTAGTAATTGTCACATCATTTAAAACAAGATGTACTTTTGCATCTTCATTAACATTGACAACCACTTGGCCATCAGTCAGCTCACCTGATAAAACATAGGTGCCACCTTGATTGATCGTTACGATTTGTCCATCGACAGACACGCCCTCTACTTCCTCAGTATTGTCGGATAGTTCAACGGTTGAACTATCCGAATCATACTCAGTGTTAAGATCTTCCTTCTCGTAGGTACCAAACGTATCTGATATATCGGCCGTATCTTCTGATGTAGACTTACTGGTCTGTGTCTGTGTATCTGCTGAGTTTTCTGTAGAAGCGGAGCTAGGAGAGCAAGCACTAATAAATAGTGCGATCACTAAAGAAGCAACAACTCTTTTTTTCATTAACATTCACATCCTCATTTATAATTCATCTCGATTAGTGGCAACTTTTCCTAAAACAACGGGCAAATTTCCATTACGGATGCGAATAGAATCGATCAAATTTTTTTCCTGTTGCTGATCTTTCAAAAGCAAAATATAACGCAACTCGTATAAACTTCCCATAGTTGTTGTCCTTACAGTATCAAGGCGATAACTGTAAGCAAATTCCTCAAAAATATCATTAAATAGTTCCGGATAATCTAGGTCTTCAGAGATCGTTATCTTCAATTCACGTTCTGCTGAATTTTGATCGGCAAAATTCGATCGATAAATTACTAGTAAGAAAGTAGCTACAATAACAGAAAAAACAGCGATATAAGAAACGTAGCCCATGCCGGTGGCTAAACCGACGCCCATTGACCAAAAAATACTAGTAATCTCGCGAGAACCGCCAGCCACTGAACGGAAACGAATCAGACTAAAAGCCCCTAATACAGCTATCCCAGTTCCTAGATTACCGTTTACCAGCATAATCACCGATTGAACAAGGACTGGTAAAACAGCTAAGGTAATGACAAAATTCTTCGTGTAAACATTGCGATACATATGAATAAAAGCAACTAACATGCCCAAAATTAATGAAGCGGTAATACAGATTAGAAGCTCTTTTAATTGGATATCTGTGGCTCCTTCAGTAAATAAACTAGACAACATTTAATAGTTCCTCCCTCTTAAATAAATGACGCTGGTAAGTTTGGGCATATTTTAAAAAACTGCTTTTTTGAATATGATATTTAGTTAGCAAGGCCGTAAACCACAAAGGATAGGCCCCCATAGCTTTGACTTCCATCAATACCCCCACTTCAGGAGCGACCAATTTCCCTGAAAGTTTGTTATCTAAGGCCAGATTTTCGGTACAATAGCGAATATTTTGATCAAAGGTAACTCGAAATTCACTATCATCTGCCATAAATAACGATAAACGATCGTAGGTGATCAATACTTTAGGCGAGAGTGTCGGTTGCCGATAAAACAACCATGTAATTTCTCGTGCAATTTGAACACTTGTTAGCTGATCAGAAAATTTACCAGAGACTTCCCAATTTAGATATTCCTCATAAGTAAATACCAAGCGCTGTTTATAGACAATTCCAGCGACTTTCTTTTTAATTTCTAAAAACACCAGACTGTCTGCTCGCGCAATGCCATAACTTCGGACACGAAATTTTTCTTTGTATTTCGGTTTACTTATGGATCGTTGGATAAAGTAATAATCCGGAGTGTCATAATACAATGATTGAATCGTATGCAGTCCATATTGATCAACAGACATATATTGATGTAAGTCATCAAAAAAGGACTGAAATTGTGATTGGGTCAGTAGATATTTATTTTCTTTTCTTTGAAAAATTTTTTTTAGTTTCATGAAAGAACCTCCTCATTTAGTTGATGACCATAGTCTAATCAACTAACCTTAAAGTTAGCTTAAGCAGGAGAAATGAAGGGGCAACTTTTTTACTTCTCCTCATTTTGTCATTGAAAAAAGCCGATCTAGCCGAGCGTACGAAAAAGCGACTAACCAACTTGGTCAGTCGCTATGCCTATAAAAGTTATATCATTCTCTAAAAAACACTAGAGCCACTCTTTCAACTTATAGCGCATAAGTTTGTTAGAGGCATTTCTTGGCAGCTGTTCAACAAAATAAATTTTTTTTGGCACTTTATAAGAAGCTAAACGGCTCTTCAAATAGGTCTGCACCATTTCTTCATCTAAAACATTTTGTGTATCTTTTACAATAAAGGCCACCGGAACTTCGCCCCATTGATCATCTGACCTATTTGTTACACCAACCTCTTGAACGCCAGTAAGTTCGGAGACCACGCTTTCGATTTCAGAAGGATAAATGTTTTCCCCGCCTGAAATAATCAAATCATTTCGACGATCCACCACATATAAAAAGCCTTCTTCATCAAGATAACCAAGATCGCCAGTTTTTAACCAATCTGTTTGAAAAGCTTTTTGGTCCGCTGTTGGATTATTGAAATAACCTTTTGTCACCATCGGTCCTTTGACATAGATTTCTCCGACACCTCGGGTAGACGGATCGTGGATTTTTAGTTGTGCTGGAACCAGAGGCTTACCCGCCGAACCTATTTTACGTAGGGCATCTTGGGGGCTTAAAGTCACAATCTGCGAAGAAGTTTCAGTTAAACCATAGGATTGAAAAACCGGTACTTCTTTTTTGCGCGCTTGTTCAAGCACGGGTTTGGGTGCAGGTCCGCCTCCTAATAAAACGCATCGCAGCTGTTCCGGATAGCGTTCAGTTGCCATCTGTTCTAACAAGCGCTGCAACATGACCGTCACCACAGAAATCATCGTAATATGATTTTTCATCAACGCCTCATGAACTTTTTCTGGTTCAAAGGAAGTCATCAAATAAATAGGCATACCATAGATCACACTCTTAAATAGGGTAGACAAACCGCTCACATGAAATAACGGCAGGACAGTTAGCCACTTATCTTGGGGCGATATCCCTAAATTCAGCGCTGATCCGATCGCACTCCACCAATGATTTCCATAGGTATGCACAACACCTTTAGGAAAGCCGGTAGTGCCCGAAGTATAAATAATGGTAAAAGGATCATTTAACACCAATTCATTTTGTAGGGGAACCTCTTTTTCAGGTAACCGTTGCAGTTCAGAAAAAGACTTTTTCTGAGGAACATCGATCCCTTCTGTCTTGTCACTAAAAAAACCGATGTCACTAACAAATTTACCTTAGCGTCATTTATCTGAAACTGTAACTCATTGGCACTTAAGCGTGTGTTTAATAACACAGCCACAGCTCCTAGATAACTTAACGCATGAATAGCGATAATCATATTGACATTATTTTGCGATAATAAAGCAATATGACTCCCCTTTTCAACGCCTAGATTGGCTAAGCGCCTGGCCATTGATTGACTGGCTTGAGCTAGTTCCTGAAAAGATAATGTTTCTTTCCCATTATATTCAAGCGCTAACTGGTTAGGCTTCAAATCTGCCTGTTTGCTTAACCAGTGGGGAATTACTTCTTTCATATGAAAAACTCACTTCCTCGATAAATTACATAAACAACAAAAATATAGCAACCCTTGATAAGAAACAAAAGCTGCTATATTTATGACATTGATTAAGGAAAACGTGGAAACTGATCAAAATCCGGCTTTCTTTTTTCCTTAAAAGCATCGCGTCCTTCTTTAGCTTCATCGGTAGTATAATACAAGAGCGTTTCACTCCCCCCCCATTTGTTGCAAACCAGCTAAACCATCGGTAGCCGCGTTAAATGAGGCTTTCAAAAAGCGCAAAGCGGTTGGTGATTTTCCCAAAATTTCTTGGCACCACTGCAAGGTTTCGGCTTCCAATTGATCCAATGGCACAACTTTATTCACCAGCCCCATATCGTAAGCTTCTTTTGCGTCGTATTGACGACATAAATACCACATTTCACGCGCACGTTTTTGACCGATCATTTCAGCCAATAAACCAGCACCATAACCAGAGTCAAAACTACCTACTTTAGGACCTGTCTGTCCAAAAATAGCGTTGTCCGCTGCAATCGTCAAATCACAAACGACATGCAATACATGACCGCCCCCAATGGCATAGCCTGCGACCATGGCAATCACTGGTTTAGGGATATTACGGATCAATCGTTGTAAGTCCAAGACGTTCAAACGTGGCACTTGGTCTTGATCCACATAACCGCCGTTACCACGAACCGTTTGATCGCCACCAGAACTAAAAGCTTTTTCGCCTGCGCCTGTCAAAATAATCACACCCACCGATGAATCATCTCTAGCATCGGCAAACGCATCGATCATTTCATTCACCGTTAATGGCGTGAACGCATTCCGTTTTTCTGGACGGTTCATCGTAATCTTAGCGACCCCCTTGTATTTTTCGTAAATAATTTCTTTATAGTCCGCTACTTTTTCCCAAGCAACTTCCATGCATGATTCCTCCCTCAGTTTATTTCAAAATTTCAAACAAACACAATAACCTTCATTATTTAAAAAGTTATCTTGGGTCTAATTTAGTACTTTTATTTCATTTTCTCAAGATAAACCGCTTAAAACAAAATTTTGTTAAATGTTAACTTGAGTGACTTTTACGGGGAGTCTTTTTTAAATTCATTCCCCATCTCTTTAATCTCAGGGAGCGAATTTGAAAAACGTTCCCTATCTCTTCGGACATAGAGGTTAAACCTGTGTTTTACTCCCCATCTTTTAATAAAAAACGAAATTTCAAAGAAAATTGACACGGTACTTTTCTTTCCATAAACTAAAAGTGATTAATTTTAGTACATTTAACATGCAGGAGGTTGAGTAGATTGGAAAATACATTAATGGAAGCACTTGGTATGAAAGTCGTTTCTGCAGAAAAAGAAAATGTTGTTATGACCATGCCTGTCGATCATCGTACTCGCCAGCCAGCGCAGTATTTACATGGTGGCGCCAGCGCCGCTCTGGCAGAAACAGCTGCCAGTATAGGGGCTTCCGCCAATATTGATTCTACTCACGAGACGATCTTTGGCATAGAAATCAACGCCAACCATATCAAAAGTACAGCCTCAGGAACAGTCACAGCCAAAGCGACACCTCTTCATATCGGTCGAAGAACTATGGTTTGGCAAATCAATATCACTGACGAAAAAGAGCAGCTTATTTGTATTTCTAGGTGCACGCTAGGGATCGTTGCAAAACAAGATTGAAAAATCACCAATCTGAGGAATATACGGTTCTTATTCAAAGAAATTTTATTTTGTGCTTAGCAACTAATGAATAAAGTCAAGATGTTGGAAACTATTAATTTAGATACGAATTTGAGTATTCAACGAATGGTGAACCCTGGAGAAACGGTTCACAGAAAAGAATATTATACGGCAATAAGAGGAAAAGAAGCCAACCAAGCTGTACATGTAGCAACTTTTTTACCTGATGGATCGGTGACAAAAGTCATTCGTTTTTCCAATTCGTCTGGATAAGGCACAAAATTCTTTTGGAAATACCCTTGGGCTTCTGACAAGTTATCAAACTCTCCCACAGAAGTTTCTATAGCTTGCCAATCTCTTTCATCCCCAGGAGTATAAAAGCTAAATTGATAACCTACCAGTAATTGTCTATCTGGTAATTTTTTGGAAGTGTTTCTTTCCATTTGAAATTTAACATAAGGAATTGTTTTATCTATCATTTTTTCTCCTTTCATTATCCAGTATAAAATCAATCTGTCTTAATAAGGGTAGGGTACTTTTCCCTCGCTTTTATTACCTTCAAAAAATATTACAGCAACACACAACATGTTCAGTATAAAACATTTTTTGTTTTAACTACTTCTTTTGTAAAGCGAAAAGAAAAATCACCCTACGACAACAGGGTGATTTTTCTGGTGGCTCAGCTGTACATTAGTCTTATTTCGCATATTAAGTATAGCATGTAATTAAAATAAAAAATTTTAATTGCAATTATCAAATAATGAACTCAATGATCTGTTCTATTTTCTTCAAGTCCACAGGGTTCATTTTCTCAATAAAGTCAATTTTGCGTTTATTGAAATCTAAAGATTTCATTTGATGGATGACTATTTGTCCTTTTGTTTTATAATTTTCTGAAAGACTATATCTAGTTGGTAAATCTATTTCAGTGGATGTAATAGGACATACCACCGCAAATTTTGTCGCCGTATTAAAATTTCCGCGCGAAATTACCAGAGCTGGCCGTCGCTTTTGAATTTCCATTCCAGTTGAAGGATCAAAGTCGATCCACACTATGTCTCCTTTTTCTGGTGTATAGTGATTAGTCATCCAGCACCTCTTTACCAACTGCTGGCATATCTTCCCATACATCCGATTCGTAAAAAGCTCCTTCTGTAACATTAGCAAACGGATCTTCAATTTTAGGTATCAAAACAATAGTTCCATCATTTCCGTATGAAACAAGATATTCTTTCCCAGGAAAAACTGTTGCCCCATCCTCAGCTGGTAAAGTAACCACGATAGATCTACCTTGTGCCCTTGTTTTTGTCTTTAGCATAGAAATCACCTCTCTAATTTGATTATACATGGTAACACCAAAATAATCAAGCGTGACCAAACTTGTGAGTTCACCCATTTCCTAGCATGAAGCGCTAAATTCTGTTACATTATTCTTTTTCCTATATTTAAGGTAATATAGATCTTTCGTCAAAAGAAAATAAACAATAAAAACTTTCTCCTGTTATCATATAGTATAAATAATGGGTCTATAATATTTAGTGTTGTTACTAAAAAAATTAGTAATAACACTAATTTTTTATATAACAAAAAAGCATTTGTTTCCTTTATAATTAAGTTGGACACCAAAATAAAAGGAGAAAACAAATGCTTCAATACAAAGATATCAAAATTAAAGATCAAAATCTAGATGTAGGCCTTAAAAACTTACTCAATATTAAGGACCCTCACATCTTTTTTTCCGCTCAAGCAGTTCAAAAAGAACCCATTCATCATCGAATGACGAATGTCTTTTACGGTGTCCTTACCTACACCCCGAAAGCTTGCGAATGTTGTGGCCTCATAAATGAAGAGAATCTTCTTATTAAACATTCGCCAAAGGCTTCGGATATTCAATTAATTCCTTATCAGGAAGTGCCCAGCGTTTTACGCTTATTTAAGCAACGATTTTATTGTAAATCCTGTCATCATACTTTTAGTGCCAGGACCTATTATATCGCCAAAGACTGTTATATTTCGCAAGCCTTGAAGTTTGCCATTGCGATAGACTTGAAGAAAAAACTATCGATGAAAGATATTGCTTTACGCTATGGGGTCTCATTTAAAACCGTGGAACGCGTATTGGATACCTTCTATCAAGGACTTAAATTCAATCCCAACCATTTACCGAAACATTTGTTAATCGATGAATTCAAAGGCACGAAGGACTGTGAAGGAGCCATGTGTTTTATCTTCAGTGACGCTCAGACAGGAAAAATTATCGATATCTTGGACGATCGCCGCAATTTCAAACTGATTGCTTACTTTCAACGATTTACTCAACAAGCGCGGAAAAGAGTCCAACATGTGGTTATGGATATGAATTCGGCTTATGGAAAAATGATCCCTCAAGTATTTCCGAAGGCCAAGATTCTTGTGGATCATTTCCACATTATCCAACAGATTTCTCGAGCTTTTAACCAGCAGCGGATTCGGTCGATGAACCAGCTGGACAAAAAGAGCGCCCAACAAATGAAGGATTATCGCAAATTAAAAAAATACTGGAAACAGCTCCAAAAAAAGCATAAAAACTTGGGGTACGACCATTTGAAACAGTTCCCTCTTTTTCGCCAAAAATATGTGACGGAATCGGAAGTTGTAGATTACTTATTAACCATTGATCCCGTGCTTAAGGCTTCTTATGATGTTTATCAAGATCTGCTTGACGCTTTTGAAAACGGCAAAGCGCAACCATTTTTCGCTATCATTGATCAACTGTCGCCTTTATTAGAAGAACCCTTTAAAAAATCCTTACGTCACCTCCAAAAGTACCGTAAAGAAATTACCTTATCTTTTACTCAACCGTATTCCAACGGCAAACTTGAAGGGAAAAACAACTTGATTAAAGTAATTCAACGGATTGCCTTTGGCTTTCGTTCTTTTAATCATCTACGTAAGCGAGTGCTTATTCAACAAGGGCTTCTTGAGATCTTATAAAATAACAAAAAAAGAAGAACCGAAGTCCTTCTTTTTATAAAGGTTTTGCTTAAACAACACTATTTGACAAAGAGCCTAAATAATCACACTATAACGATATATTTAAGCGTTCTTCTCAAACAAAAACACTATAATATCAAAAAAACCAGCCCTATGATGAATAGGAGCTGGCCTTTGTACTGTCTTGCAACAAACATTTTCTCGTTTCTCAACTTCATTATAGCATACTATTCGAAAATATAAACATGCTTGTCATTTTTGTTCTTATAAAATTCTATAAACCGTGTTATAATATAGGCGACAGTAAAGTTTAAGACGGTGGCTATCTTTTTTGAAAGGTGGTGCTTATGCAAGTAAGTGCTAAAATCTTAAAGAAAGGAGAGGCCCTTTGTCTGTTGCGGAAGCGCTAGGGCTAATGATTGCGTTCGGTTCTTTTACCGCTACGCTAATCTTTGGCATCCTAGACGCCGTAAAAAAGACAAAAAAATAACCGTCAAACTTTAGCAGGAGCGACGATTATTTTTCATTAAATAATTAATACCTGTCACCGTCTTAAACGGTGCTGTTAAGAGGGGTTGTTGAAACAATCTCTCTTTCCATTTGTATTATAGCATAATTCTAATGAATTTTTCAATTTTTAGTCAGCTGTACCTACCCTTTTGTAAAAGCTATTACTTTCAAGGAATTTTTGAAAATTTCTCTTTCAAATTATCAAATTCCCTTAACTTTTTTCTACCCCCAAACTTAACTAAGTGTAAAATTTATTGAGGTATCCTCTAGACGAATAAAAAAGAAACCGTTACTCTATTCATTGGGCTGTGACAGGCACTAATGAACAAAGGCGGTTTCTTATGGATTCTATTGTAACAGATTTAGTGGAAGTAATGAAGAAGGAAACGAATTTTTTAGCAAGAGAAAGAACCATGATGATCTTTTTTACACAACTTATAGCGACCATTACCCAACTAGCTTTTCAAACGCTTGATGAAGAAATTTGTGCGCAATGTAAGAAAGAAGGCTTTCGCGTCGATCGTAAAAGCGAAAGAACCATCACCTTCTTGTTTGGTCCCGTGACCTATGTTCGTCGACGAATGAAAAATCAAGCCAATGACATTCGTTACCCCTTAGATGAATTTCTAGGGATTCGAAAAGGTCTTCGTTATAGTTCGCTGGTTCTTCGAAACGCGGCTCAATTAGGCAGTAACATGGTCTATCGTCATGTTTCTCAAGCGATCGTCTGTTTAACTTCTTGGCAGATGAGTCATCAAAATGTGCAACAATTGGTGGTTAAAACGGGAGAATTCATCCAAGACAGGAGCACGCATGAAAGTCGTTACGACGGCGTGATCACCAAGAAAAAAGCTAAGTGTAAAATTTATTGAGGTATCCTCTAGACGAATAAAAAAGAAACCGTTACTCTATTCATTGGGCTAACAGGCACTAATGAACAAAGGCGGTTTCTTATGGATTCTATTGTAACAGATTTAGTGGAAGTAATGAAGAAGGAAACGAATTTTTTAGCAAGAGAAAGAGCCATGATGATCTTTTTTACAAAACTTATAGCGACCATTACCCAACTAGCTTTTCAAACGCTTGATGAAGAAATTTGTGCGCAATGTAAGAAAGAAGGCTTTCGCGTCGATCGTAAAAGCGAAAGAACCATCACCTTCTTGTTTGGTCCCGTGACCTATGTTCGTCGGCGAATGAAAAATCAAGCCAACGACATTCGTTACCCTTTAGATGAATTTCTAGGGATTCGAAAAGGCCTTCGTTATAGTTCGCTGGTTCTGCGAAACGTGGCTCAATTAGGCAGTAACATGGTCTATCGTCATGTTTCTCAAGCGATCGACTGTTTAACTTCTTGGCAGATGAGTCATCAAAATGTGCAACAATTGGTGGTTAAAACGGGAGAATTCATCCAAGACAGGAGCACGCATGAAAGTCGTTACGAGGGCGTGATCACCAAGAAAAAAGTGCCCTATTTATATCTGGAAGGAGACGGCGTAAAGATCAACGGACAGAAGAAACAATCCCTTGAAGTTCACCGTTTTCAAGTGTGTGAAGGCAGCCAGAAAGTAGGCAACCGTTCGGAAATGATCGCCCCGCACTTTGTGAGTCATCTGAATCGGCAAAAAGCATATAAAGAAATGATGGCCTATCTTCAAGCCTATTATGATTTACGTCATACCGTGGTCATTTCCAATAGTGACGGCGGTTCGGGTTATGAAAAAGCAGTGTTTGATGAACTGGCTTTAGGTTGTTTGCGTCATGAACACTTCCGTGATCGATACCATGTCCACCGGAAAATCAAGGAACGAATGGCTTTTGTTCCCCAGCTCCAACATCGAATGATACGAGCGATTGAACATTATAATTGGCAAGCAGTCCAGCTTGTTTTAGATACTTCGGAAAGCTTGATTGAAGAAAAGGAGGCCGAAGCGTTAGAACATTTACGTTTACTGCATCACTACCTTCAAAGAAGTTGGCCTTATTTAAAATCATTGAAAGCACGAGGAATCAGGGACCCTAAAGCTTGTATTGGCACGATCGAAAGTACCCATCGGAAAATCACCTATCGCATGAAGCGCCAAGGTCGTTTGTGGACAACAACTGGGGCCCAAGCCATGATTCGTGTCATTGATAGTTTAAGAAACCAAGAATTGGAAGGTTGGTTGAACCAATACGAAGCCCTTCCGAATGATGTGGTTGTCCAGGAAAAACGTTGGCACGCTATGAAACGTTGGGTACAGAAAAAGCCTCGTTTCCAAGCCCATGAAGGTGCATTTAAAGGACAGATTGGCGAAGGAAAAGCGAAAAGTGCGCCTTTAGGCCAATTCGCCAAAGGATTAAATCAATTACTAATGACCCCGAGTTATCTCTAATAAAAACTTGTTTTTGTTAGAGATGATGAGGGCAAACCGAACGAAAGTGAGGTTGAAAGATAACTTTGTGTCTGCCCCAAAGACGGTTTTTTTATTCAACCTCAATAAACTTGACACATACGGGTGATTATAACCGTCTTACTGTGCTTATCTATTATATAATACAATCAAAAACCTAACCGAAAATTTAATAACGTTTCACTGATTTCATCTTCATTAATTCCGATGTAGCGTTTGGTAATCTTCTCGCTGCTGTGACCAAAGATTTCCATTAAGGTGGCCACGTCTTTGGTTTTCTTGTAATAGTGGTAACCAAAGGTTTTTCGTAGGGTGTGGGTGCCGATATCGTCCCTTCCTAACAGCTTCGCGACCTTTTGAAACATCTGGTAGACCGTATTGACTTCTAAATGGCCGCCCTTAGTACTGGGAAACAAGCAAGCCTCCGGATCTAAGGGTGCGGTATAGCCGTGAATCAAGTCCTGTAAGCTGCTTAAGTATAAAATGCGTGTTTTCCCTGTCTTTTGCTCCACGATGCGCGGGTTTTTTGAGGTAATCACGTCTTTTTTCTTGAGTTTGACGATGTCGGACATGCGCAGACCGCTGTTAATTCCAATTAGAAACAAGAAAACGTCACGTTCCGCATTTTTATTCCGTCGCAGGCAAAATAAAAAATCATTAATCTCCTGTTGCAACCGTAGTGGCTGAACATTATAGCCCATGACAATCCCTCCTTTTTAGTCTGTTCGAATACATGATTATAGTTATTATAACACGAAATCGTGTGTTTAGGGAGAGTAAAAAAAAAGAACCCTATAGGGATAGGATTCTTGATACATGATTTTATGTAATTTCATGTGTTAAAACTTAATAGGAATTTAAATTTTATTATTAGATTTTTTAATCATTCACACGAAAATTAATTTTATAAAGAGCATACTCTATACTCTTATTTTTTTTCAAGAACTCAAAAAAGCGGAAAATCCCAGATTTAAAAACCTGAGTTTCCGCTTTTGTCATTTCAAGGATGGACTATTGTCTCAGCCTCTTCTAATTTATTCTTAAGATATTTTTACTTTCTCTGTAGGTGCTGATACTTCTTTTTATTCTTTTCGACCTTTCAACTTATACTTCATTAATCTCATGCCATTGAAAATTACCGCCAAGATACTACCTTCATGAACCAACATTCCGATAGACATATTCATCCATTCGCTGAAGAAGACGCTGGTCAACAAGACCAACACTACGCCAACTGAAATCACGATATTTTGTTTCATATTATTTGCGGTGGCTTTTACTAATCCTAATGCGTGAGGCAAGTTGCTGAAGTTCGAGTTCATTAAAACGACATCGGATGTTTCAATTGCTACGTCCGTTCCGCTTCCCATTGCGATTCCAATGTCTGCTAAAGCTAAGGACGGACTATCGTTAACGCCATCTCCAACAAAGGCTACAATTTGACCACGTTGTTGAAGTTTTCCGATATAAGCCGATTTGTCTTCCGGCAACATGTGGCCGTGAGCTTCGGTCAAACCAAGTTCGCCGGCGACCACATCAACGGTTACTTGGTTATCTCCTGAAAGAACAACTAGATTTTTCACGCCCAAGTCTTTTAATTCCTGCAAATTAGCTTTCACACCCGGACGGACTTGATCGCGAATGCCCATCAGTACTTTTAATTCACCGTCGACCGCTGTCAAAACGAGAGAGTTCCCTTGTTGTTCAAACCGTTTGACATCTTTTTGCACTTTTTTGCTGAGAGTGACATTTTCTTTTTCCATCAAGGCCACATTCCCAACAGCCACTCTATGTCCAGCTACACTTGAAACGATTCCGCCGCCTTTCACCGCTTCAGTTCCTTCAACAGGATAAAAGTCTGTTTCTCCAATTTGATTTAAGACCGCTTTTGCTAATGGATGATCTGATTCCCGTTCCACACTGGCCAGATAGCCAAGCGTTTCAGCAGAATCTTTTTCATATAGTTCAGTCGCTGCAACGGTTGGGTTTCCGACAGTTAAAGTACCTGTCTTATCAAATACAATTGTATCCACATTGCTGAAGTCTTGAATGACTTCACTCCCTTTTAAAAGAACGCCGTTACGAGCACCATTCCCAATACCGGCAACGTTTGAGACAGGCACTCCGATAACTAATGCGCCTGGGCAACCTAGAACCAAGATGGTGATTGCTAACTCAATATTTTGACTGAACACCCATACAACAATTGCCAGAACCAAGACAGCTGGTGTGTAGTATTTAGAAAAGCGATCAATGAACCGTTCCGCTTCGGATTTAGAATCTTGTGCTTCTTCCACGAGTTCAATAATTTTTCCAAATGTGGTGTCCTCACCAACTCGGTCAGCTCTGATTTGAATCGTTCCGTTTTCTAAAATGGTTCCTGCAAAAACTTCTGCATCAGCTTGCTTGTTGACCGGAACAGCTTCACCTGTAATGCTAGCTTCATTGATATGCCCTTCACCCGTAAGGACTATGCCATCTACTGGAACTTTCGCACCCGTTTTAACGAGCAAGATATCCCCTTCATCTATATCATCCACGTCTACTTCTTCAAATTCGCCATTATCCATTTGTTTCAAGGCGCTTTCGGGTGCCATTTCAGTCAATCCTTTGATAGCAGATCGCGTTTGGTTCAATGTTCGTTGTTCCAAGTAGTGTCCGAATAAGAATAAGAACGTGACAATAGCCGATTCTTCATAATTTTGAATAAAAAGCGCACCAATCGCTGCAATACTGACTAAGACATCAATACTGATGACTTTGACTTTCATTGCTTGAAACGCTTGAATGGCAATTGGCGTAATCCCAAAGACAGAGGCGATGATCAAAGACCACTCTGAAAGTCCTACGTTTTCTAAAACAAAGTGACTGAAGAAACCGAGTGCGATTAACAATCCACTGATGACGGTGATAACATTTTTCTTGCTTAATATATATTGTTGCATGCTTTTTCCCTCCAAATTTAATTTCTCTTTTATTGATAAACACAGTATAAGATAATTGCCTAAGTAATTAATTGACTGACATCAAGTTTAGAAAGTTCTCTTTTATCGTTTCTAAGCACCTCGAATCGGATTGCAACAAAAAAAGCAATCCTGAAAAAATAGCTTTTCTTCCAGAATTGCCTAGTTCATTTAATCTGTTAAGCGGCCTTGGCTTTTGCTTTAAGGACCGGATAGCCTACGTTTTCGATAGCTTTTTGAATCTCTTCAATCGAAGTGACAGCTGAATCAAAATTGGTTTTGACTTTGCTGGAGTTGAATAATACTTTAATGCTGTCTTTATCAACACCGTTAACTGATTTTACGGCACCTTCAATTTTTTGCATACAACTTGGACAAGACAACGTTTCTAATTGCAATATAGCTTTTTCCATAATTCCTATCTCCTTTATGTGTTTTTATTTTATCGGCAGCAGATTAATGAACACTGCCTTTTCCTCTTTACAACTGTAGTATAGCTCACTTTTAGCAAACGAAAATTGACGCATATCAAGTTTTGCACTTCTTTTTATCTTTTTGCTCAATTCACCATCTTAATAGTCTTTTTCTGCCCCTTATTGCCATTAGAATAATAAGAAATTGGTGGATAATCTTGTCTGCGTATAAACCATACGGTTCTGTTGCAAAGTTTTCCCAAAAATCTATTTTAGTGTAAAATTGAGAAAAAAGACAGAGAGGACAGAGTAATGAATCATTTTAAAGGCAAACAATTCAAAAAAGACGTCATTATTGTCGCTGTTGGTTACTACCTGCGTTACAATCTAAGCTATCGTGAAGTTCAGGAATTGTTATATGATCGTGGAATAAATGTGTGTCATACTACGATTTATCGTTGGGTGCAAGAGTACAGCAAAGTCCTCTATTATCTTTGGAAGAAGAAAAATAGACAATCCTTCTATTCATGGAAAATGGACGAAACCTATATCAAAATTAAGGGACGTTGGCATTATCTTTATCGTGCAATTGATGCGGACGGCTTAACCTTAGATATCTGGTTACGAAAGAAACGGGATACGCAAGCAGCCTATGCTTTCTTAAAACGACTCCATAAACAGTTTGGTGAGCCGAAAGCAATTGTGACCGATAAAGCACCTTCTCTTGGCTCCGCCTTTAGAAAGTTACAGAGTGTGGGTTTATATACTAAGACAGAGCACCGAACTGTGAAGTATCTTAACAATTTAATAGAACAAGACCATCGACCTATTAAACGACGAAATAAATTTTATCAAAGTCTCCGTACAGCCTCTTCCACGATTAAGGGCATGAAGACCATTCGAGGAATATATAAAAAGAACCGAAGAAATGGAACGCTCTTCGGCTTTTCGGTGTCTACTGAAATCAAGGTATTAATGGGAATAACAGCCTAAGATATTTAGAGTTCAGAGAGGGCGCGTTTGATTTTCAAACTTCGCAACAGAACCTTTTATACTATGTTTTCGGGGATAGAAAGTGTTATATATCTCAACATGGACAACCTTTCGCCCACGTGTTCCTTTGTGAATTTCCAAATCCATATCGTCAATTTTAAGGTTGATTTCGTCCATTGCTGGCGTAAGTACTTTTTGGTTAAATTGACCGAATGAATAGCTTTTAGGAGCCCCCATCATTCTTGCGAGTTCTTCTGGTGTAGCCTGTAAAGTAGGACATGTTTTGCCTTTGTCTTTGTTCGCTTCACGCATTAGTTTATATAACCGTATTGAATACTTTGAATCGAGTTGAACCGTATCAAACAAGCGATATTGCGTATAGTCGCTCTTTAATTGGAGTAGATAAGGGGCAAGATCGGGCGACAATTCAATTTGTACTTGCCCACTTTCGTGGTATTTAGCACTCTGCACCCACCCAGTTTGTGTAATGGTGCGGTCTTGTTCGTCTAAAATCAAAACTTCCTTTTTCCGTAATGTGCCAATTGCTTTTGCTAAATCAGAATAGTTTTTTCCACTTCTCGCATATCCAAATAGCTGACCCATTTCATACAGAGAAGTCTCAACAACGTTAAAATTGCGGTCATCAGGTTTAATTTTAGAGATGACGAAGTCCATCATTTTTAGCTCTCTGGCTGTTAAATCATGGCTTGCTTTCGTAATTAAATCGTTATGTGTTACGACATAATAATAACTTTGGTCATCAATATCGTCATTAAAATTGCGGTCACTTTTAAATAAATAATTATTCATTTTTACACCACCCATATAACTTATAATAAAATCATACCATAGAATACAGGTATGTAAACATATTAGGTATGATAGGTGAACTTTTTAGGTATGATACACCTCTACAAACGTTGATATTAAAACATTTTAAACTCTCTAAGTACTTAAAGTATTACTAAAGTATTACTAAAGTATTATATAAAATAATAAAGAGAAATTTGTGTTCCAATTAACCAATCTGAACAAACACACAAAACATAAAAAATATTAAGTTCAAAAACTAAGCCCTTAAAGGTCGCCTTGCTACGCAAGCCTGCATAAAAAAGACCAAGGTCAAGATCAAGCCCTTTTTCAAGGAAAAAACTGATTGAATGACTTGCAGTAAGCTAGTTGTCCTTAACCGTCAATTCTCTGCGTACAGGAAGCTTGTTAGAGGCTCGCTATCGCTCGGTCAGGGCTAACGCCCTAACAACCCCTTGAAAAGTCCTTAAACCCCCTTAAAATCGTTTTTAAGCTTTTTAGAATTACTACGGTATATAAAACTATTTATTGCTAAAATAAACTCACAGTTTTAATTATTTTAAATATTAGTAAATTCAAAAGCCTGAAGACCAACTTAGCCCAAGGGGTTCTCCAACCAACACTACCATTGAACGTATGTTCTTTTAGTGGTATGATTCCTATGAAATACGATAGATTAATATAGGAGGCGAAATATGTTAAGTGAAAATTTTTTCAAAGTTATCCAGCACGAGGGTGTGGTTTCTGTTACATCATGGGGAAGCGGTGAGGCCCCACATGTTCGTTGTACATGGAATTCATTTTTACGTATAACTGATGATGAACGCATTTTAGCACCAATAGCTGGATTTACAAGCGTTCAAGAGGATGTGGTTAAGAATGACAACGTTATCTTGACTCTAGGGAGTCGAGAAGTTGAAGGGTTCAATGGGTATCAAGGAACAGGATTCTTAATTGAAGGACGGGCACGCTTTCTGGATACTGGTGACGAGTTTGACCGAATGAAAGAGGACTATCCTTTTATGAATAAATTACTTGAAGTCACCGTAGAATCTCAAAGGCAAATGCTTTAATCTCTTATTGGAAGTTAGACTATTATAAATGACTATGTCGTAATGAAGAGGATGTTTTATGGGAGCGGAATAATTCGTTCAAATCGCCTTTGGTGGCTAGAGTCTGCCGGAGTTCTGTAGTAAAATCGTTCATAGGGAAGTCCTCTTTTCTGTGAATGGGTGTGGTAACTTTATTCTACAGAAGGGACTTCCTTTTTTCTATTTACACAAAATATTTTATACTCTCTACAAAATCAGTCAAACAGCCTATACTTTACTATATAATTGTAAAGTATAGGCTGTTTAAATCCGCTAATTTTTATTTGTCGCCACTAAGTTTTACAAGGATTTTCGCTTGACTCTTATCATTGCTTAATGATTCAAAACCATTTTCAACGATATTTTCTAGCTCAATATGGTCAGTAATAAGTGGTGATACATCAATTTGATTATTTTCAATCATCTTCAGCGTTAGATCAAAAATATCATCTTCATACGCTAGTGTTGATGATATACGAACACCAGAAGCTGTTAATAACATTGGATTAAAGGGAATAAAATTAATAAATTACTTCGGAACTATATTTAAGTGCGCTAAAATAATATAAACAAAACATAAAAAAATGGGAGGGATTAAATGTTTGAAAGCCACTCAAAAATCAGTGAGACCTTAATTACTGTAGCCTCTATTGCCTTTTTAGTGAACATTTTTATATCTGTACTTAGTTACGTTAATAATGAAAATATGACATCTATACTAATTATTATCGTATCTGTTATGGCTTTATTAATTAATTTTTTCGTATGGAGAAAAAGTAAGAAAATAACTAGAGCATAAAAAAAGCAGATTGGATCTTGAGAAAATCCAATCTGCTTTTTTTAAAATCTTTAAACCCTTTTTAATAAAAGGGTTTATTTTGCTATTTGTTTTTAAATACTTAATCAACAAATATTTATTTGACGAGAAAGAAATTAATCGGGTATACTTCATTCAAATATTCATTTGAATGAGAGGTGAAATGATGGAAGAAGTTTGCCAAGTTGGGGTACCGCCAACATTTCGGAAATTTTGTACGTTAAGGGAATTTCAACCTAAAAAAGTCGAATTCCTGTACGCTAAGGAACCGACTTTTTTAGATTGGCTTTCTCAATTATAGCCACCGGATAGTTTGAGTGTATTTTCTTCACATAGTTAAGCTACTATAAATAAGAGCTTACCCTGCACAACAAGATAATTTTGATACATCTTTATCAAATGTAAGTGCAGCTAATTTTAATCCTTCTGCCATCGTTAAATAGGGCGCCATTGTGTCTGTTAAATCCTCGACTGTTAAGCCAAATTTAACAGCTAAAGTTCCTGCATAAATGACTTCGCCTGCATTTTCAGCAACAATATGAACGCCTATTATTTGTTGATTTTGAGCGTTGATAACAAGCTTGATTAACCCAGTTGCATCATGATTAACTAGGGCCCTTGGTACATTATCTAAATCTAAGATTGACGTTTTAACATCTATTCCCTTATCATTTGCTTGTTCTTCTGTTAAGCCAACAGTACCTACTCCAGGATTTGTAAAAATAACACCAGGAACAACAGACAAATCAATTTTCCTATTTAAGCCCCCGACTGCATTGTCCGCTACAATCTTACCTTCATGCGCGGCTACATAGACAAATTGAGGACCTAATGTAACATCTCCTGCTGAGTAAATGTGTTGATTGCTTGTCTGACCAAAATCATTCATCATGATTTCATTATTTATCCCTATTTTTACACCAGCAACATCTAAATTTAAGGCTTCAGTATTCGGTTTTCTACCTGTTGCAACAAGCAGCTGCTCTGATTCAATCACTTTTTTCTTGCCATCTACTGTAACATGAACCTTCTTTATCTCTCCAGATTGTTCTACACGCTCAAAAGTTGCCCCTTTTACAAGGTTTATTCCTTGTTCAATTAAAGCTTTTTCTACTACTTCAGAAATCTCTGGGTCATACTCTTTTAACAGTCGCTCACTTCTTTGCATAAGCGTTACTTCTGAACCTAAGTTATGAAACAATTGGCCAAGCTCCATTCCGATATATCCTGAACCGATCACCGTTAATCGTTTAGGTACCTTTTTTATTTCAAGGAGCGTTGTACTTGTTAAATACTCCACTTCTTCAAGTCCTGAAATCGGCGGGAGAGAAGGAGATGCACCCGTTGCAATTAAAAAGCGTTTTGCGGAAAGTTTCTCCCCATTGACTTCAACCGTCTGTTCATCAGTAAATTTTGCTTCACCTTCGATTAAATCAAAACCGTATTCGTCGATTAAATCGATATATTTTTCTTGGCGCATTCCACTTACCAATTCATCTTTTTGTTTCACCAATGATTTTAAATCGACTTCTCCAGCCATTGTATTTAACCCATGGAATGGATTCTTTTTAGCTAAATGATTGATCGTTCCTGCCCTAAGAAGCGTTTTAGACGGAACACAGCCAACATTTACACAAGTTCCGCCAATTGTGTGTCGTTCGACCATACCCACTTTTGCACCATATTTTGTTGCTTGAATAGCTGCTGAAAAAGCAGCACTTCCAGAGTCTATAATCAGAAAGTCATAATCGTATTCCTTTTCATTTTTAAGTATTAAATTAGACTGAGAAGCTATTTTTTCGATCTTTTCTATCTGATAATTGGATTGTTCAATCGCTTTTTCGATGCTATTAATTTCGACAGATTCACTTAAATTGAATTCTGTTTCCCCTTGCCGGTAGTTTGTTTTTATATCTTTTGCACCTATGTTTTCAAGCGCCATTGTTACATGGTTCTCACAGCTGGCACAAGTCATACCTTGAATGCTTACTTTATACTTCTTCATACAAAAGCTCCTTCATTCATCATAAATTAGTGTTTCAATGATCGGACAAGCATACATTTCTTTCTCGTTAGGACAACGTTCCTTTAAATCGCCTAACATGCTTTCAATTTGTTTTAAATCAGCAATTTGTTTTTGCACTTCTATTTGCTTTTGAGAAACAAAATCAAACATATTTTGACAACGAACACTGTCTTGATCAACAACGCCTAGCAATTTATAAATTTCGTTTAAAGAAAAACCAAGATTTTGCATTTGCTTAATAAATTTCACTCGTTTAATATCCGCATCAGAATACAAGCGATATCCTGAATCTGTACGTATTGGTTCTTCCAATAATTTTTTACCTTCATAATATCGTATTGTTTCTTTATTAACGCCACTCTTTTCAGCAAATTCACTAATCAGATACTTCATTCTTTTCACCTCTATTTATTATACACCATGTACCATAGTACATGGTCAAGAGATATTTATGATTTTAAAATACTCTACCCTAGTAGTTTTCTCTTAAAATCCCTTAAATATATTTAAAGATTTTAATACCGTAAAGAAATCGAATGGCGAAACAATCAAATAAGCATTTGACTATTAAGGCACAACATATGTATAATATTAACGATACAATCAAATGAACGTTTGAATGAGAGGTGAATCAAGTGACTGAAGTTTGCCAAACAACAATCATACATCCTGAAAAAGTGGATGTGGTGAAAAACAAACTAGAAAATAAAGACTTGTCGAATTTGCTTGTGCTAGGAAAATGTTTTAGCGATCCTTCAAGGATTAAAATTTTCTATGCTTTAGAAACCTTCAAAGAAATATGTGTCTGCGATTTAGCGGAAACCTTAGACGCTAGTATTGCTACAACGTCACACCATTTACGTTATTTAAAAAAGTATGGAATGACGAAATCACGTCAGGATGGCAAAGTAGTTTATTATTCTTTAGCGAATGAGGACGTAATTTTTGCTGTTCAAACTTTTCTGAATCTGTCAGAAAAGATAACTACGAAATTTTAGTTTGGAGGAAGTTATTTTGTTACAAAGTATTATTTCAGCGATCGCTGTTTATATTTCTACCAGCATTGATTATTTGTTTATCTTGCTGATTATTTTCTCGCAAGCACACTCACAGAAAGGTATTCGTCACATTTTTTGGGGTCAATATCTTGGAACAGGCATTTTGGTAGCTGTAAGTTTATTTGCTGCTTATGTACTGAATTTTGTCCCTCAGGATTGGATCATTGGACTTCTGGGGCTCATTCCAATTTATCTAGGTGTCCGTGTTGCCATGGGAGCCGAAGAAGAAGCAGAAGAAGAGGAAGTTGTCGAAAAATTAAAGTCTGGGGGGTCTAGTCGCTTGTTCTGGACGATGTCTTTAATGACGATTGCTTCAGGTGGCGATAATTTAGGGATTTATATTCCTTATTTTGCTTCAATCTCTTTTTCAGAAATTATCATTGCTTTAGTTGTTTTTGCTATCTCAATTGCGGTGCTTTGCTATATCAGTTATCGATTAGCAAAAATTTCTTTTGTCGCCGATACATTAGAGAAATACGAACGAATTATTGTGCCTGTCGTGTTTATTGGCTTAGGAATTTTTATCCTGATAGAGAACGGTACAATTCAGACACTTTTAGACCTAATCTAATGTTAAACTCCAAAAGACGCCTTATTTGGCGTTTTTTTGGCTTTCTAGGGGTTTTTCGAGGTTGTTAGGGCCGTTAGCCCTGACCGAGCGATAGCGAGCCTCTAACAAGCTCTCTGGTCGCAGAAACTGACGGTTAAGGATATCTAGCTTACTGCAAGTTGCTTAAACAGTGTTTTTCCTTGAAAAAAAGGACTTGATCTTGACCTTGGTCTTTTTTATGCAGGCTTGCGTAGCAAGGCGACCTTTAAGGGCTTAGTTTTTGAACTTAATATTTTTTATGTTTTGTGTGTTTGTTCAGATTGGTTAATTGGAACACAAATTTCTCTTTATTATTTTATATAATACTTTAGTAATACTTTAAGTACTTAGAGAGTTTAAAATGTTTTAATATCAACGTTTGTAGAGGTGTATCATACCTAAAAAGTTCACCTATCATACCTAATATGTTTACATACCTGTATTCTATGGTATGATTTTATTATAAGTTATATGGGTGGTGTAAAAATGAATAATTATTTATTTAAAAGTGACCGCAATTTTAATGACGATATTGATGACCAAAGTTATTATTATGTCGTAACACATAACGATTTAATTACGAAAGCAAGCCATGATTTAACAGCCAGAGAGCTAAAAATGATGGACTTCGTCATCTCTAAAATTAAACCTGATGACCGCAATTTTAACGTTGTTGAGACTTCTCTGTATGAAATGGGTCAGCTATTTGGATATGCGAGAAGTGGAAAAAACTATTCTGATTTAGCAAAAGCAATTGGCACATTACGGAAAAAGGAAGTTTTGATTTTAGACGAACAAGACCGCACCATTACACAAACTGGGTGGGTGCAGAGTGCTAAATACCACGAAAGTGGGCAAGTACAAATTGAATTGTCGCCCGATCTTGCCCCTTATCTACTCCAATTAAAGAGCGACTATACGCAATATCGCTTGTTTGATACGGTTCAACTCGATTCAAAGTATTCAATACGGTTATATAAACTAATGCGTGAAGCGAACAAAGACAAAGGCAAAACATGTCCTACTTTACAGGCTACACCAGAAGAACTCGCAAGAATGATGGGGGCTCCTAAAAGCTATTCATTCGGTCAATTTAACCAAAAAGTACTTACGCCAGCAATGGACGAAATCAACCTTAAAATTGACGATATGGATTTGGAAATTCACAAAGGAACACGTGGGCGAAAGGTTGTCCATGTTGAGATATATAACACTTTCTATCCCCGAAAACATAGTATAAAAGGTTCTGTTGCAAAGTTTTCCCAAAAATCTATTTTAGTGTAAAATTGAGAAAAAAGACAGAGAGGACAGAGTAATGAATCATTTTAAAGGCAAACAATTCAAAAAAGACGTCATTATTGTCGCTGTTGGTTACTACCTGCGTTACAATCTAAGCTATCGTGAAGTTCAGGAATTGTTATATGATCGTGGAATAAATGTGTGTCATACTACGATTTATCGTTGGGTGCAAGAGTACAGCAAAGTCCTCTATTATCTTTGGAAGAAGAAAAATAGACAATCCTTCTATTCATGGAAAATGGACGAAACCTATATCAAAATTAAGGGACGTTGGCATTATCTTTATCGTGCAATTGATGCGGACGGCTTAACCTTAGATATCTGGTTACGAAAGAAACGGGATACGCAAGCAGCCTATGCTTTCTTAAAACGACTCCATAAACAGTTTGGTGAGCCGAAAGCAATTGTGACCGATAAAGCACCTTCTCTTGGCTCCGCCTTTAGAAAGTTACAGAGTGTGGGTTTATATACTAAGACAGAGCACCGAACTGTGAAGTATCTTAACAATTTAATAGAACAAGACCATCGACCTATTAAACGACGAAATAAATTTTATCAAAGTCTCCGTACAGCCTCTTCCACGATTAAGGGCATGAAGACCATTCGAGGAATATATAAAAAGAACCGAAGAAATGGAACGCTCTTCGGCTTTTCGGTGTCTACTGAAATCAAGGTATTAATGGGAATAACAGCCTAAGATATTTAGAGTTCAGAGAGGGCGCGTTTGATTTTCAAACTTCGCAACAGAACCAACCATACTACAATCGCGCCAATAGACAGGGCCAGAGACAAGGCTTGCGAAACGCGGATCCACTCGCCAATCCATAAACTGTTCGTTCGCATACCTTCAATGAAGAACCTACCCACTGAGTACCACAAAACGTAACTCAAAGCGACTTCTTCTTGACGCAAAAGCACTGAGTTCTGTCCCGTTGTTAATGAAGAGCGACAGAACACCAACGTGTAGAAAAAAGTGTGTCCGATTATTCGCTGTAAAGCAATAAATCATCTAAATCCTGAATCTTGATCCTTTTCCCAGACAGCTGTTGAATCAATCCCTCGTCCTCCAATTCTCCAAATTGGCGACTGATGGTCTCAGGTGTCGTTCCTAAATAGGAAGCAATGTCCTTTTTTGCCATCGGCAGGGTGATGGTGGGAGAGTTGCCCATTTCAGGTTCCACATTTTCTGCCAAAAACAAAACTAAACGGGTAATGACACTCTCCACGGCTACTTGTGTCGTTTGACGTTCTGAACTTTCTAACCGTTTAGACATTTCCGCCAATAGTTTTAAAGAAATAGCTGGGTATTGTTCCAGAAAATCTTGGACATCTTTTTGCTGAATCATACAGACAACGGTATCTCGGGTTGCTTCGGCATATTCCTCGTGTATTGCATCCGGGTTGAACAAGGTCCATTCTCCGGTGAAATCACCAGGGTTCAAGATCCGCACTAGCTGCTCTTTGCCAGAGTCTGCCAATCGATAAATACGGATTTTCCCACGATTGATAATATATAAAGTATCCTCTTTTTCTTGTGAACGAAACAGAAACTCTCCTTTTTGATACTGTTTCGTGTGGGCTTTTTCAGCAATGTAATTCATCGCGCTATCCTCTAAGTGATTGAATATTGGAACCAAGCGGATACAGGCTGCGTGGTCACCAATTTCATGATGGGTATGTTTAGTCAATTCATTCTCCCCCTTTATTTATTTTGTTTATATTCGCTGCTTTTATTATATAAGTCTCTTACTACAAAAAAATTGATGCACATCAAGAAAATAGAAAAAGGACTGGAAAGAATTCCAATCCCTAAATCAGCTTCTACTTTTACCTTAATCTTCATCCTCATCAAGAGCGTCATCATCTTCTAATGCTTCTTTACCAATGAACGCTTGCAGCATCCAAATGTTCTTGTCTAAGTCATTTTTAAAAGCAATCAATGTATCTTCTAAAGCATCGTCACCCTCGTCTTGAGCTAAACGAATCGCGCGAATAGTTAGGTCACGAGTGCTTCTGAAGTCCTCGATAATATTTTCAACCATGTCTTCTGCTTTAGCGTATTTATTAACTGCATCTTCCGAAAGCATCGAATATTTTTCAAATTCAACCGTTGTCGAAGCAGGTTTATGCCCAGAAGTAATTAGACGCTCCGCAAGTTTGTCGAACCATTTTTCATTTTCGTTATACAACTCTTCAAATTTTTCATGCAACGTAAAGAAATTGGCTCCTTTTACATACCAGTGATATTGGTGCAGTTTCACATGTAATGTATGCATGTTGCCTAAAAGATGATCCGCAATGGCCGCTGCATTAATTTTCGTATGATGAACATGTTCCTTGTGTTCTTGTTCTTCTTGCAATCTTTCTTGGGGTGTTCTTTCTTGAGTAGCTTTATTTTCAGTCATGATTTATTCCTCCTATAATTTTGGTTTGTTTAAAATAGCTTTCTTTGATTCCTCCTTTTTCTTTACTGAATTTAGTATAGGATAGATTTCCGTTAAAAAAATTGACGCTCATCAAGAAAAGTATTTCTTAATAGACGCCAGGCTTCTCTATTAAATTCAACTGAAATAATCAAAGGAATGAAGTCGTTCCCTCCAAATAAAAATTTCATTAAAGTAGGGCCTAAAAAAAGAATAGCAACTATACTTTGTCAAGAGACCTGACTGCTATTTTTTTGCTTGTTATTCTTCAATTACCAAATGTCTTGCCTTGCAGTATATTAATACTCTTTCTCACTAGTGTTGCATGCAACACTAGTGAGAAAGAGTATTAATAAGATTAACCTAGAAGAATAACTTTACTTTATTTATGTCATACCATAAATAAAAATTGAAAAGAATTTTTTTATTTATTTTTAGTAGATCGATTAATAGGAGTTTTAGCTTATGGAATACCTATATTATTATTAGTTTTGACTGGTTTTTATTTTTATGACGGTTTGTCAAATTAATCTCTTATTTTGCAATACATGATTCTAAGCAATTTCATGTATTGAAAAGCAATTATAAAACTTGATAATATATCATTTTTGATATATTATAGAGGTATACAGAGAGTGATAGGAGTTTCTATGAAAAAATATGAAATAGAGTTCTATGAAGATAAGAAAGGCCAAAGTCAAATAGTGAATTGGATCAAAGAACTGGATAGTAACCCGACTAAAGAAAATAAATCCACCTTAAAAAAGCTCTATTATCAAATGGAACGTCTGGAATATGACGGCACTTTTATAGGTGAGCCTCTTGTTAAACAGATTGAGGGTAAAATTTGGGAATTACGCCCAGTTCCTAATCGCGTATTTTTTGCAACCTTAGAAGATAATCAATTAATTTTATTACACCAGTTTAGAAAAAAATCCCAAAAGACACCCAAAAGAGAAATTGAACAAGCTAAACGTGAATTAGCTGATTGGTTAGAACGCAAGAAAGGATGATTAGTATGAAATGGACAGATGTAAAGAAAGACATTAGCAGCATTTCTCAAGAAGATAAAAATCTGATTGAGTTGACTGCTTTATTAGCCAGTCTCCGTAGAGAAAAGAATATGACTCAAAAAGAATTAGCTGAAAAAGTACATGTTTCTCAGGCTCAAATAGCTCGTGTAGAAAACTTTTCTTATGCTCCTTCTCTAAAGACCATTACAAAAATTGCAGACGGTTTAAACTTAGAGCTGACATTTATAGACAAAACGACTAAAAAACTGGTAAAAAATTAAATTATACGATGAAGCTCTTTCGCTCTAAAATTAAAATAAGCTCTCTCAATACTCAAATAGGTAGCGCCCCCCAAAAGTTAGAGTGAAATCTAAACTTTTGGGGGGCGCTACCGTATTGGCTTCATTTATTTAAATCGTAAAAAAAAGATCAGACAGCAACTTTTGGCTGTCTGATTCTTTTTTTTATTTATTTTGATTTCGATTTTAACATTTTAAGATAACTTTGATAATTTTTATTCCCACCAGATAAATTATAAACTTTTTCAAATCCATAATTTAATAATAAATTTTGAGATGCATTACCAGTTACACCTTTATTACAATAAGTGACCGTTGCTACATATTTGTCTAATTCTACATTTCTTTCTCTCAGTTCAGCCAAAGGAACATGAATTGCTCCTTTAACATGTGATTTGTCATAATCTTTTTTAGAACGTGTATCGATAATTTGTAATTTTTCACCACTATTTTGGCGACGTATTAATTCAGCTGGTGTTAACAATGGATTTCGTTTTAATGCATTATCCAATGCCATTCCCGTATAAAGAATGGGGTCTTTCGTTGTCGCAAATGGTGGTGCATAGGCTAAATCTAAATGGAATAAATCTTCCGATTTTGCTTTAAACGTAATAGCTGTTGCGATTACGTCAATTCGTTTGTCTACGCCACCTTGACCGATAGCTTGTGCACCTAAGATGCGACCGGTTTCTTTATCTGCTAATGCTTTGATAGTCAATTCTTTCCCACCTAAATACTCGGCGTGGTCTGGCTTGATATTATATAAGATTTCAACATCATAACCTTCTTTTTTCGCTTCTTTTTCTGTTAATCCTGTTTGACCGACATGTAGATCAAAGATTCTGAATATTCCTGTTCCTAAGACACCTCTGTGCTCTAAATCGCCACCGGTAATGACATCTCCAGCGATTCGACCCATTTTATTAGCCGTTGAGCCTAACGGACGGTAGATTGGCTTACCTGTAATAACGGAGAAGCTTTCTGCCACATCCCCAACCGCATAAACATCTGGAAGATTAGTTTGCATTTTTTTGTTGACCGCAATTGCTCTTGAAGCTCCCAGTTCTACGCCCATTTCTTTAGCTAATTCTGTATTTGGACGTACACCTGCTGATAAAATAACGATATCTGGTTCAATTGTAATGCCGTTTGTCGTGATAACTCTCTCTACTGACGTTTCTCCTTCAATCGTTTTTACCGTGTCGCTAAGGATTAAATTAACACCTTTTGCACGCATATGCTCTTCTACACGGAAAGTCATATCTGCGTCCATAGGAGGCATGACTTGATCTTCTAATTGAACGATTGTTACTTCTAATCCTTTATGGATTAATTGTTCTGTCATTTCTAAACCAATAAATCCAGCACCAATAATCAATGCTTTTTTAGGTTGTTTAGCTGAATAGGCTCCAATATCTCGTGCGTCTTGAATATTTCGAACTTGGAACACATTATCATACTCTTTTTGATTAAATGGAGGTGGAGTGAATGGAGAAGCCCCTGTAGCAAAAACCAATACATCGTAATTTTCTAGTTTCTTTTCTCCAGAAACAAGATCCGTCACTTCTAACTGTTTGTTGGCATGATCAACTTTTGTCACTTTATGCTCGGTGAAAACTGAAACATTGTATCTCTTTTTGAACCATGCTGCATTTCTCGGGGTTAAGGCACTTAATTCTTCAACTTCGCCACCAATTTGATAAGGAATCCCGCAAACAGAATAAGAAATATCTTTTCCTTGATCGTAAACGATAATTTCAGCTTCTTCTGTGTTTCTTCTAGCTTTAGCTGCTACAGAAGTACCTGCTGCAACGGATCCAATGACAATAATTTTCATATAGTTTTTTCTCCTCACTTATTGTTTAATAAAAGCTTGTTAGTAGAACGGATTTGCTCATTAAAGAACTCAAATCGTTATCAGCTGTAAACCTGTATAGTCCATAATTTCTTTGTTAGAAGGGTACGAACCTATTTTTATAACTTCGTCATTTACAACGGTTATAGGCAAAGAATTCATTCCTTTTTCCTGCAAAATTTCCGTAACCTTACTATTTCAAACAAAAGAATTAGGGTTAGCTGATAAGTTATAACGGACAGCTTGAATACCTTCTGCTTTTTTTAGTTCGTTCATGATCGAAGAAACTCGTATTAAGTCTTCATTTACTGAAGGACCGCATACTCCCGTACTACAACACATCGCTGGCTCATACAAAAAGAGTTTTTTCACTTAAAGCAGCTCCTTTTTGATCTGTTTCAGAACAAATACAACTAGTTTTTTTTGAAGTAAGTTGACTAGTATCGATCACCAATTGATTCATATTTTTTTCATTCAATGAATAATGGTGCCATGTTCCTTTTTTTTCTACGTTTACTAAACCTGCATTCACAAGAACTTTTATATGATGGGATAAAGTCGGTTGGGTAAAATCAAATTGCTCTAATATATCACAAGCGCATAGCTCACCACAAGAAATAATATCTAATATTTTTACTCGTTTAGGATCAGATAAAGCTTTCATTACGGCTGCATAAGAGACTCATAGTCCATAAACAAACTCCTTTCTTTTGTGCTCTTAATTTAAATATAGATGATGTCCTATCTATATGCAACAATTAAAAATACCCTCCTAAATAGACATATGTTATCTATTTAGGAAGGTATATTTTTAATTTAAAATACTTTCAATAACGGAACCTTTTACTTCGATGGGACTCCACTCTACTACTGCAAAATGATCATTAGATAGTTCCACTACTTTATTAATCCAAGTGACTTCGCTTTTAGCACGAGCTTTGAGCACTTCATTTGTTGTACCACTCGTTAGCATACTATTATTTATGACCCACCAAGTATGAGCGATCTTAGCACGATTTAAATCTTCTTGTAGGCGCATAGATTCATATACTGGTGTATTTTCAGGTAAAGTAACCATGACAACTTCGGTTTGTTCTGGATCTTGTAAGACTGGCAACAGTCTACGAACGGACTCAGGAACTTCACCAGAAGTTCGTTCCACTTCTTTAGCATAGCTTTGAGAGGAATCTAATAACAATAAAGTGTGTCCAGTTGGGGCGGTATCAATGGCGACTACATCGCAATCAACTGTAGCGACAATCTCTGCAAATCGTCTGAAAACGGCAATTTCTTGAGTACAAGGCGAGCGTAAATCTTCTTCAACATAATCCAATTCCTCAGAAGACATTGTTTTACGGGCTGTAGCTAACACTTCTTCCTTATAATCCTGTAATTCTTTTTTCTCGTCGATATGGCTCATTTTAATTGAATCCGATTCTTTTATTACAAATCCCAAATGAGCAGCAGGATCTGTTGTTGCTAAATGAACTTTTTTTCCTTTGGCTGCCAATCCCGTTGCTAGTGTAGCAGCAATCGTAGTTTTACCAACGGCCACCTTTACCCATAGTGAAAACAACTTTTTTATTTGTACGATCTAATTCATCTACAATGTGTTGTAATTTAGGGTAATCCATTACTTCTGGAGCTTCTACAACGGCATTTGTTTGATCTGATGTTAAAAGTAATCGTAAGTTTTCAACACCTGTTACGTTATATGAGCGTAATGGAACGATAAATTTTGAAAATTGTTTCAAATTATCAGGCATATTTTTTAACGTTAATTGTTGTTCATCATAAATCTTTTGAGAAACGCTATCTGTCGGTCTTTCTAATAATCCATTGATAATTAATTGTTGATTTAACACACCGATTTCTTTTAATTCTTCAGAAGCTCTATTCGCTTCTACCAGTGGTCCGTTTTGCGGACGTGTAACTAACATTAAGGTTGTTTTTGTACCCTCTGATAGTGTGTCTACTGCGTGTTCATACATTTCTTGCTTATCGCCAAGTCCGGATAGCTGACCCATACATGAAACACCAGTAGTGTTTTCATCCAAGAAGTTACTCCATGCAGAAGGCAGTTGCAGCATTCTTAATGTGTGTCCAGTTGGAGCAGTATCAAAAATGATGTGATCATATTGAGCTTCAACTTCTGGATTCGTTAAAAAGCCAGCAAACTCATTAAAAGACGCAATTTCAACGGTACAAGAACCTAATAATTGCTCTTCCATGTTGGCTACAGCTGAATCAGGCAAAACCCCTCTATACGGACCAACAACACTTTCCATATAGTCACGTGCAGCAGTAATTGGATCAAAGTTCGCTACGGTTAATCCCTTCACTTCTGGAATTTCTAAGCCGTTGTTTGTTAATTCTTTCTCAAAAACATCTTGTAAATTACTAGCAGGATCCGTACCCACTAACATAACATTTTTCCCACTATCCGCCAAAGAAACTGCGGTAGCACAAGCTGTAGATGTTTTTCCTACTCCGCCTTTACCAGTAAAGAAAAGATATTTTGTAAAGTTTAATTGTTCTGGTTGATAATTTTCCATCTTTTAAAATCCTCCTAACAACATCCTGAATTTGATCCACAACAGCCACCGTAACAGCCACCGTCATTCGAGCCCATTGGGACAAATCTGACTCCTGTAAAAGCTGTTATTTCTTCAATTGAAGGGTATTCTCCCACTTTAACTACTTCTCCATTTAATAATGTTGCTGGCAACGCATCAGCGCCCTTTTCTTGCAATAATTTACTCATTTGTTCGTTTTCTACAAATGTTTGAGGATCACTAGATAAATTGTATCTTTTAGCTTGAAACCCCTCTAATGTATCTAAAGCGTTCATAACTGAAGTAATTTGTAATAAGTCTTCATTTACAGATGGTCCACATACACCTGTGCTACAGCACATTGCTGGTTCAAATAATGCTAATTCTGTCATAATTTTTTTGCTCCTTTGTATAGAATTTATTTTGAAACTAATACATAGACAATTATCTATATATAATATAGAACTTTATCTATCTATAGTCAATAAAAAATAATTTTGAGTAATTGTACTAGCTTAAATTCCTGCCGCCATCTCTAAGAGTACCTCTGATTAGCAAAAAAATAACCTCAAAATATCAAGGTTCTGAATACATGATTCTAGGTCAAGTCCAAAATCTTGTGTAAAAATATCAATGTCATTTACGCCCTGTCTGTTGAACGATTTTCCAATCATTTGATAAAGGTTCTTTTCATTTATGGTTTAAATTTTTCTCGAAGCAACGGATAAGATCAGGTAGTCGACGGATTTGACAACGAATCTATTCAGACATGGTGATCTTGGGCGGCTTCTTCGGTTCTTCAACCTAAGAACAGGCGCCCATTTCGCTTACCGCGAATACCATGCCTTCATTCATTGTCAAATCGTCCTTCGTTTTCTTTCAAGATCAATCCGTAGAGAATGGGAACTCTTCTTCTAAGACAGGGCCTTGTAAAAAGGGTTTGGGCATTTGTTGCCATTCTTCTTGTATATCCATTAAAACGGCGCCAATCAAACGTTCAGCGGAAACGACATTGGGAAAGATCGAAACCACTTTTTCCCGACGTCGAATTTCCCGGTTTAAGCGTTCTAAAGAATTTGTTGTACGTAACGAAAAATGATAGTCTTCCGGCTCGCTTAAGTATTGTAAGCCATCATGGAAGCCTTGATCGAGTAGCGCCAATACTGCTTCGTAACGAGAATCTCCTTGCACGCATGCTTCAAATTTCTGACGAGCTTCTTTGGCTCCTTGTAGGGTATTCGAACGGAAGATTTTTTTCAAATGCTTGCGGGCTTCTGAGTTATTTTTCTTGGGCATTTGGTCGATCATATTTCGTAAGAAATGGACCGTGCAACGTTGCCAAGCAGCCCCTGTAAAGATTTCTTGAATCGCTTTTTTTAGCCCAGAATGAGCATCGGAGATAATGAGACGTGGTTGCGTTAAGCCTCGTTCTCGCAACTCTTGAAAAAATTGTTTCCAGCTAGCGTACGATTCTTCTTCACTCACCTTAAAGCCTAAGATTTCCCGGCGGTTTTTCTGGTTGACCCCTTGCGCAATATATACGCCTTTACTCACCACGTGATGGTTTTCTCGAACTTTAATATACATGGCATCGACATAAACATAACGAAAGGAACTGTGGGTTAATGAACGAGACTTAAAAGCTTCGATTTCCGGATCTAATCGTTTCATCGTATTCGAAACAAATGATTTAGACACCGACTCGCCACACAATTCTTCGACAATGTGTGTGACTTTCTTTGTGGAAACACCTTGAATGACTGCTTCCATTAAACTTAAGACAAAGGCTTGATCTTTGCGCTGATATTGTTCAAAAACTTGCGTGGAAAACTCCCCTGATCGTGTACGTGGGATTTTCAAACGAAGTTTTCCTACTGCTAAGGTAAAACTTCGTTCATAGTAGCCGTTACGATAGTCTAAGCGCTGACCATTGCGTTCATAGTGTTGAGCTTGAATAAATTCGTCCCTTTCCACTTCCATATAAGCGTTGAGTACAGTGACAGCTAACGATTTCATCATCATATTCATATCACTTTGCATAATTGCCTCTGTTAATTCTTCAAAATCTATATTAATATTAAGTTGGGTCATATCCATCTTCCTTTCCAATGTTTTCGGCTAAATGACATTGTAACAGAGATGGATATGATCTCTTTTCTTTTTACACAATTATATGGAAACAACTTGATTCTATCTAATTTCATGTGTTACAACTTAATAGGAATTTAAATTTTATTATTAGATTTTTTAATCATTTACACGAAAATTAATTTTATAAAGAGCATACTCTATACTCTTATTTTTTTTTCAAGAACTCAAAAAAGCGGAAAATCCCAGATTTAAAAATCTGAGTTTCCGCTTTTGTCATTTCAAGGATGGACTATTGTCTCAGCCTCTTCTAATTTATTCTTAAGATATTTTTACTTTCTCTGTAGGTGCTGATACTTCTTTTTATTCTTTTCGACCTTTCAACTTATACTTCATTAATCTCATGCCATTGAAAATTACCGCCAAGATACTACCTTCATGAACCAACATTCCGATAGACATATTCATCCATTCGCTGAAGAAGACGCTGGTCAACAAGACCAACACTACGCCAATTGAAATCACGATATTTTGTTTCATATTATTTGCGGTGGCTTTTACTAATCCTAATGCGTGAGGCAAGTTGCTGAAGTTCGAGTTCATTAAAACGACATCGGATGTTTCAATTGCTACGTCCGTTCCGCTTCCCATTGCGATTCCAATGTCTGCTAAAGCTAAGGACGGACTATCGTTAACGCCATCTCCAACAAAGGCTACAATTTGACCACGTTGTTGAAGTTTTCCGATATAAGCCGATTTGTCTTCCGGCAACATGTGGCCGTGAGCTTCGGTCAAACCAAGTTCGCCGGCGACCACATCAACGGTTACTTGGTTATCTCCTGAAAGAACAACTAGATTTTTCACGCCCAAGTCTTTTAATTCCTGCAAATTAGCTTTCACACCCGGACGGACTTGATCGCGAATGCCCATCAGTACTTTTAATTCACCGTCGACCGCTGTCAAAACGAGAGAGTTCCCTTGTTGTTCAAACCGTTTGACATCTTTTTGCACTTTTTTGCTGAGAGTGACATTTTCTTTTTCCATCAAGGCCACATTCCCAACAGCCACTCTATGTCCAGCTACACTTGAAACGATTCCGCCGCCTTTCACCGCTTCAGTTCCTTCAACAGGATAAAAGTCTGTTTCTCCAATTTGATTTAAGACCGCTTTTGCTAATGGATGATCTGATTCCCGTTCCACACTGGCCAGATAGCCAAGCGTTTCAGCAGAATCTTTTTCATATAGTTCAGTCGCTGCAACGGTTGGGTTTCCGACAGTTAAAGTACCTGTCTTATCAAATACAATTGTATCCACATTGCTGAAGTCTTGAATGACTTCACTCCCTTTTAAAAGAACACCGCTACGAGCACCATTCCCAATACCGGCAACGTTTGAGACAGGCACTCCGATAACTAATGCGCCTGGGCAACCTAGAACCAAGATGGTGATTGCTAACTCAATATTTTGACTGAACGCCCATACAACAATTGCCAGAACCAAGACAGCTGGTGTGTAGTATTTAGAAAAACGATCAATGAACCGTTCTGCTTCGGATTTAGAATCTTGTGCTTCTTCCACGAGTTCAATAATTTTTCCAAATGTGGTGTCCTCACCAACTCGGTCAGCTCTGATTTGAATCGTTCCGTTTTCTAAAATGGTTCCTGCAAAAACTTCTGCATCAGCTTGCTTGTTGACCGGAACAGCTTCACCTGTAATGCTAGCTTCATTGATATGCCCTTCACCCGTAAGGACTATGCCATCTACTGGAACTTTCGCACCCGTTTTAACGAGTAAGATATCCCCTTCATCTATATCATCCACGTCTACTTCTTCAAATTCGCCATTATCCATTTGTTTCAAGGCACTTTCGGGTGCCATTTCAGTCAATCCTTTGATAGCAGATCGCGTTTGGTTCAATGTTCGTTGTTCCAAGTAGTGTCCGAATAAGAATAAGAACGTGACAATAGCCGATTCTTCATAATTTTGAATAAAAAGCGCACCAATCGCTGCAATACTGACTAAGACATCAATACTGATGACTTTGACTTTCATTGCTTGAAACGCTTGAATGGCAATTGGCGTAATCCCAAAGACAGAGGCGATGATCAAAGACCACTCTGAAAGTCCTACGTTTTCTAAAACAAAGTGACTGAAGAAACCGAGTACGATTAACAATCCACTGATGACGGTGATAACATTTTTCTTGCTTAATATATATTGTTGCATGCTTTTTCCCTCCAAATTTAATTTCTCTTTTATTGATAAACACAGTATAAGATAATTGCCTAAGTAATTAATTGACTGACATCAAGTTTAGAAAGTTCTCTTTTATCGTTTCTAAGCACCTCGAATCGGATTGCAACAATCGAGTAGGTGACTAGCCATTAATTGGCTAGTCGACCTCTCACACCACCGTACGTACGGTTCCGTATACGGCGGTTCAATACCTTGCGTAAGCAGACTCTACCAAGGCGCTTAGTGAAACTAAGCCCCATCGGTGGAGTCTTTCGTTTGTAAGTGTCCGATGAACTTCAGACGTTTTGGACAATCGCCAATACTTCTTTCTGGAATAGCCAATCATTTTAGCGTGATCTACGTCTAGTCCATAAGATAATAACTTCGTTATTTTCGTTTTGGGAGCTTTCCAGCGTTTGAGGATGAGCTGTCTGATGCGGTGATGTAACCATGGTTCAATTTCCTTTTGAATAAACCCTCGAATAAATCCCAATCCGAAATAGCCTATCCAGCCACGCGTGACTTGATTGATTTCCTTTATGATCGTTCGAAAATCACCCGCACGCTTACGACTTGTTCGTCGTTTCAATTCGGCTTTGAATTTCTTCTTGGCTTCTTTGGTAGGAATAAAACGACAGATTCCATTGACTTTCATCATCAGACAGCTCAAGAATTTTAAACGGGTCGGCGACCCTACTTGACTCTTGTCTTGGTTGACAATTAATTTAAGATCCTTTTCAATAAAGCGTGTCACACTTTTCAGAACACGTTCGCCCGCACGTTTTGATTTCACATAGATGACGAAGTCATCAGCGTAACGAACAAATTGATGGCCTCTTTTCTCAAGTTCTTTATCCAGTTCATGTAAGTAAACATTGCAGAGAAGGGGCGATAGGACCGCTCCTTGAGGTGCGCCGGTCTTTCTTTCTACGTATTCGCCAGACAGGTCAATAACACCACTCATCAAGAACTTACGAATAACCTTGAGAATCGCTTTATCTTGAATGAATTGTTCCAAATGGTACATGAGTTTATCATGGTTCAACGTATCAAAACATTGCTTCAAATCACAATCGACCACAACTCTATAGCCTTCCTCATAATAGGCAACGCATTGTTTCAAAGCTGTGTGCGTTCCTTTATTTAGACGGAAGCCATGACTTTGGGGTAGGAAATGGGGGTCAATAATGGGTTCAATCACTTGTCGGATCGCTTGTTGGACCACTCGGTCTCGCGCACAAGGAATTCCTAGTTTACGCTTATCGCCATTAGACTTGGGAATCTCTACTTGTTTGACCGGTTGCGGTTGGTACGTCCCTTGAAGTAATTTCTTCCTTAGTGGCTCATACCATTTCTCAATGTGAGCTTCCACTTCATCCACATCCATACCATCTACACCAGCTGCTCCTTTATTGCGTCTAACCATTGTAACAGCTGTGCTTAAATTTTCTTTTCTTACGACGAGCTCCATCAAAGATGAAGACTTACGATACATTTCTTTCATTTGACCTAGAGGATGACTCTACACATCTACATACACTTTTGGTTCCACCTTATCCCTCTGTAGATTGCCAGCCTTTACGGCTGTTTTCTGTAGTCTTCGTCTCCTCTAACCTCCAATCTATACTTTGTATGAGTATTGTTCGGTCCTTCGGTACATTTTCCCTACTATGACCTCGGCTGACTTCTGTCTATTCGTTATTACTACGACTCCTGTCGCTAGACAGACCTCCCCGGGTAAGGCGCGATAACCTTCCACTCATGTCACTGCCTCATTTACTGTATGGGATTCGGGCAGTATCGGACTTTACTTTGTTTTGCAAGCTTGTCCATCCCAAACCAGCCTTCTTATGAGATTCCTGTTCGTCAGTGCAAGTGTTTGCCTCTAGCTTCCTTCAGATTCCGCCTCACGGCGGACACCTTTGCTTTTAGCTAACAGTTCCTACTGCCAAGTCTGTAGTGGACTTTCACCACCAAGTTATCGCCCATGCCGAGCGCAATCGAGTAGGAGACTAACCATTAATTGGTTAGTCGACCTCTCACACCACCGTACGTACGGTTCCGTATACGGCGGTTCAATATCTTGCGTAAGCAGACTCTACCAAGGCGCTTAGTGAAACTAAGCCCCATCGGTGGAGTCTTTCGTTTGTAAGTGTCCGATGAACTTCAGACGTTTTGGACAGTCGCCAATATTTCTTTCTAGAGGATCCGATTTTCTTGGCGCCGTTTAAATCTAAACCATAAGACAATAACTTCGTTATTTTCGTTTTGGGAACTTTCCAACGTTTGAGGATCAGCTGCCTGATGCGGTGATGTAACCATGGTTCAATTTCCTTTTGAATAAAACCTCGAATAAATCCCAATCCGAAATAGCCTATCCAGCCACGCGTGACTTGATTGATTTCCTCTATGATCGTTCGAAAATCACCCGCACGCTTACGGCTTGTTCGACGTTTCAATTCGGCTTTGAATTTCTTCTTGGCTTCTTTGGTAGGGATAAAACGACAGGTGCCATTGACTTTCATTATCAGACAGCTCAAGAATTTTAAACGCGTTGGTGCCCCCACTTGACTCTTGTCTTGATTAACAATGAGTTTAAGATCTTTTTCAATGAAACGGGTCACACTTTTTAACACTCGTTCGCCCGCACGTTTTGACTTGACATAGATGACGAAGTCATCGGCATAACGAACAAATTGGTGTCCTCTTTTCTCAAGTTCTTTATCCAGTTCATGTAAGTAAATATTACAGAGAAGAGGCGATAAGACCGCCCCTTGAGGTGCACCCGACTTTCTTTCTACGTATTCGCTAGACAGGTTAATCACACCACTCGTCAAGAACTTACGAATAACCTTGAGAATTGCCTTATCTTGAATAAACTGCTCTAAGTGATACATGAGCTTGTCATGATTTAGTGTGTCAAAGCATTGTTTCAAGTCACAATCGACCACCACTTTATAGCCTTCCTCATAATAGGCGACACATTGCTTCAAAGCAGTGTGTGTTCCCTTATTCGGGCGAAATCCGTGGCTTTGTGGAAGAAAATATGGGTCAATGATGGGCTCAATGACTTGTCGAATCGCTTGTTGAACTACGCGATCACGCACACATGGAATTCCCAATTGGCGTTTTTCACCATTGGGTTTCGGTATTTCGACTTGTTTGACCGGTTGTGGCTGGTAGGTCCCTTGAAGCAATTTCTGCCTTAGTGGCGCATACAACTTCTCAATGTGGTCTTCTACTTCATCCACAGCCATACCATCGACACCAGCGGCTCCTTTATTACGTCGGACCCTTGTTGCGGCTGTCTTAAGATTTTCTTTTCTTACAACGGACTTCATCAAAGATGAAGACTTACGATACATTTCTTTCATTTCTCCTAGAGGATAACTCGACACATCTACATACGCTTTCAGGTTCCACCTTATCCCTCTGTAGATTGCCAACCTTATGGTTGTTTTCTGTCTTCTTTGCTTCCTCTAACCTCCAATCTATACTTTGTATGAATATTGTTCGGTCCTTCGGTACATTTTCCCTACTATGACCTCAGCTGACTTCTATCTATTCGTTATTACTACGACAGCTGTCGCTAGATAGATATCCTCGGGTAAGGAGTGATAACCTTCCACTCATGCCGCTGCCTCATTTACTGTATGGGATTCGGGCAGTATTGGACTTTGCTTTGTTTGGCAAGCTCATCCGTCCCAATCCAGCCTTCCTATGAGGTTTCTGTTCGTCAGCGCGAGTGTTTGCCTCCAGCTTCCTTCAGATTCCACTTCGCAGTGGACACCCTTGCTTTTGGCTAACAGTTCCTACTGCCAAGCCTGTAGTGGACTTTCACCACCAAGTTATCGCCCATGCCGAGCGCACCAAAAAAGCAATCCTGGAAAAATAGCTTTTCTTCCAGAATTGCCTAGTTCATTTAATCTGTTAAGCGGCCTTGACTTTTGCTTTAAGGACCGGATAGCCTACGTTTTCGATAGCTTTTTGAATCTCTTCAATCGAAGTGACAGCTGAATCAAAATTGGTTTTGACTTTGCTGGAGTTGAATAATACTTTAATGCTGTCTTTATCAATACCGTTAACTGATTTCACGGCACCTTCAATTTTTTGCATACAACTTGGACAAGACAACGTTTCTAATTGCAATATAGCTTTTTCCATAATTCCTATCTCCTTTATGTGTTTTTATTTTATCGGCAGCAGATTAATGAACACTGCCTTTTCCTCTTTACAACTGTAGTATAGCTCACTTTTAGCAAACGAAAATTGACGCATATCAAGTTTTGCACTTCTTTTTATCTTTTTGCTCAATTCACCATCTTAATAGTCTTTTTCTGCCCCTTATTGCCATCAGAATAATAAGAAATTGGTGGATAATCTTGTCTGCGTATAAACCATACTACAATCGCGCCAATAAACAGGGCCAGAGACAAGGCTTGCGAAACGCGGATCCACTCGCCAATCCATAAACTGTCCGTTCGCATACCTTCAATGAAGAACCGACCCACTGAGTACCACAAAACGTAACTCAAAGCGACTTCTCCTTGACGCAAAAGCTGTTTTCGGTTCCGTATAGTGACGATGAGGACAAAGCCCAACAAACTCCACAATGACTCGTATAAAAAAGTCGGATGGTAGTAGGTACCATTGATATTCATTTGTTCAATGATAAATTCAGGTAAATAAAGATTTTCCAAGAATTGACGAGTAACCGGTCCACCATGAGCTTCCTGATTCATAAAATTGCCCTAACGACCAATGGACTGGGCTAACAATACATTGGGCGCTAAAATATCAAGAACGAGTGCCAAAGAAGTACCTTTTTTCTTTGCATACCAATATAGCGTACCCCCTCCTGCAATCAATCCCCCATAAATCGCAATGCCGCCATTCCAAATCGCAAGGATTTGTCCTGGATTTTGCAGATAATAACCAAGTTCAAATAACACATAATAAAGCCGAGCGCCGAGGAGTCCAATCGGAATTGCCCATAAGGCCATATCGATAATGGTATCCTCTTCCAGTCCTTTTTTCTTTGCTTCCTTGGTGCTCAACTGGAGAGCCGCTAATATGCCTGCTGCAATAATGACTCCATACCAATGAATCACAACAGAACCAATCTCCACCACATGGGGATTCAAAACGCCTAATACGAATCCCATTCTATTTGCTCCATTTCTTCAATTTTTCGCGTCATTCTAGTCATGGTGATGCTGAACAAGATTCCGGCTAAGCTCCATGGAAACCAAACAGTGAATACACTTTTATCTCCCTGGTCACTCGCTTCGTAATACGCCACTTTTCCGTGTCCGATTACGCCGGCTCCTTTTACAACTTCCTCTTCTTCTTCCATAGCTAACCTATCTGCCTCAACAACGTTAGACGTTTTTGCTTCGCCGCCAATCGTGTTCTTGGTGAAAGGGACGACAAAGAATGCACCCGCTGCTGACAACGTGATGGCAACTATCACCCAAAAACAATGCACATTCACCCCTACTTATTTTTACGTTTTGTTCGACAACCCTATCTTAAAGAAAAATAAAACAAAAAAACTTGAGGGTTATCATGTTTGTGCTTTTATTTTTCCAATGAATGAAGGTCGTTCTGTCTTAAAAAAGCCAAAAACGGACAGATGGAAGCAAAAGCACTGAGTTCTGTCCCGTTGTTAATGAAGAGCGACAGAACACCAACGTGTAGAAAAAAGTGTGTCCGATTATTCGCTGTAAAGCAATAAATCATCTAAATCCTGAATCTTGATCCTTTTCCCAGACAGCTGTTGAATCAATCCCTCGTCCTCCAATTCTCCAAATTGGCGACTGATGGTCTCAGGTGTCGTTCCTAAATAGGAAGCAATGTCCTTTTTTGCCATCGGCAGGGTGATGGTGGGAGAGTTGCCCATTTCAGGTTCCACATTTTCTGCCAAAAACAAAACTAAACGGGTAATGACACTCTCCACGGCTACTTGTGCAGTTTGACGTCCGGAGCTTTCTAACCGCTGCGACATTTCTCCTAGCAGCTTTAACGAAATTGCATGATACTCTTTTAGAAACTCTTGTACATCATGTTGTTGAATCATGCAGACAGACGTATCTCGAGTAGCTTCTGCGTATTCCTCGTGCACAGCATCAGGATTGAACAACGTCCATTCTCCCGTAAAGTCACCCGGATTCAAAATACGCACTAGTTGCTCTTTGCCAGAATTAGACAAGCGATAAATGCGGACTTTTCCGCGATTCACAATATACAAGGCATCATCTTTTTCTTGCGAGCGAAACAGAAACTCCCCTTTTTGATAGTGCTTCGTGTGAGCTTTTCCAGCGATGCGATCCATCGAGCTTTCCTCCAAATGATTGAATATCGGGACTAAGCGGATACAAGCTGAGTGGTCTCCTGCTGCATGTGGTTGGGTGTATTGAGTCAATTCGTTCTTCCCCTTTATCAGTTTATTGTCCTTCTTTTAACTTTCCTATATTTAGTATAAAGGCCCCCTACCTCAAAAAAATTGACACTCATCAAGAAAAGTCTTTTTAACGGCAAAAAAATGGGAGCTGGAAAGAGTCCCAACCCCAAAATCTTTAATTTTTAAATGTATGTTTACGAAAAACCTAATCTTCATCCTCATCAAACGCATCGTCGTCTTCCAATGCCTCTTTGCCAATGAACGCTTGCAGCATCCAAATGTTTTTATCTAAGTCATTTTTAAAAGCAATCAGTGTATCTTCTAAAGCATCGTCACCCTCATCTTGTACTAAACGAATAGCACGAATCGTTAATTCACGGGTACTTCTGAAATCTTCGATAATATTTTCAACCATGTCTTCTGCTTTAGCGTATTTATTGATGGCATCTTCTGAAAGCATGGAATATTTTTCAAATTCAGCGGTGGTTGAAGCCGGTTTATGACCGGAAATAATCAAGCGTTCTGCTAGTTTGTCGAACCATTCTTCGTTTTGATTATACAATTCTTCAAATTTTTCATGCAGGGTGAAGAAATTAGCGCCATTTACATACCAGTGATATTGGTGCAATTTCACATGTAAAGTATGCATGTTCCCTAAAAGATGATCCGAAATGGCCGCTGCATTAATTTTTGTATGATGGACATGTTCCTTGTGTTCTTGTTCTTCTTGCAATCTTTCTTGGGGTGTTCTTTCTTGAGAAGCTTTATTTTCAGTCATGATCTATTCCTCCTATAATTTTGGTTTGTTTAAAATAGCTTCCTTTGATTCCTCCTTTTCCTTTACTGAATTTAGTATAGGATAGATTTCCGTTAAAAAAATTGATGCTCATCAAGAAAAGTATTTCTTAATAGACGCCAGGCTTCTCTATTAAATTCAACTGAAATAATCAAAGGAATGAAGTCGTTCCCTCCAAACAAAAATTTCATTAAAGTAGGGCCTAAAAAAAGAATAGCAACTATACTTTGTCAAGAGACCTGACTGCTATTTTTTTGCTTGTTATTCTTCAATTACCAAATGTCTTGCCTTGCAGTATATTTAATGCTCTTTCTCACTAGTGTTGCATGCAACACTAGTGAGAAAGAGTATTAATAAGATTAACCTAGAAGAATAACTTTACTTTATTTATGTCATACCATAAATAAAAATTGAAAAGAATTTTTTTATTTATTTTTAGTAGATCGATTAATAGGAGTTTTAGCTTGGGAGCGTCAATAATTTTGTGTAAATGGTTCTTCCCTACTGTAGATTGTTTCTAATTCTCCATCGGTTGACTCAGCATTTGTTCGAGCTCGCCTTCGGCCTGTTGGAAACCTTTATGACTGCGACCTAGGAATTTTGGGTTGTAAGTATCAAAAGACGAGACTAAGAAACGTTCCATCGACTCTTCATTTTGGAACTGTTCCTTGCGGTGGCTGTATTTCTTGATTTGTTTATTGAAAGATTCGATTAAATTAGTTGAGTAAATGCTTCGGCGGATACCAGGCGGAAACTCATAAAAAGTCAATAAATCTTGATTTTTTATCAGTGACTGCGTCACTTTAGGATAAGTTTTCTGCCACTTCTCAATCATACTCCCTAAAAAGGTATTTGCCTCTTCCTTTGAGCTAGCTTGATAAACAGCCTTAAAATCATCACAGATTTCTTTTCGATCTTTGACACGTGCTTTATGACTGATATTACGGGAAACGTGAACACAGCAATGTTGGTATTTAGCTTTAGGATAAATCTGGTGAATCGTATCTTTCATGCCTTTTAAGCCATCGGTAATAAACAGTAAGACATCATGAACCCCTCTGGAGTAAATGTCCTGTAACAACTCATTCCAAACGTAGGTCGATCCAGTCCGAGCAATCGCATAACTTAGTACTTCTTTAGTGCCGTCTTCTCGTATACCAATGGCAATATAGATTGCTTCTTTGGAGACGGTTTGCCGTTTTAAAGGAATATAAGTAGCATCCATGAAAATAGCGACATACTTATCATTTAGAGTTCTAACTTTAAATGCATTTACTTCTTCAGTCAGCACTTTAGTCATGTTGGACATGGTTTGTGGAGTATAGTGATGCCCATACATTTTCTCAATCAAGTCTGCGATTTCCGACATGGTAATATGGATAGGCTACAATTAACTAGACAGAAAAATTAAGGTGTGTAGACTAGAAGAAAACATACCAGGAGGAATTTTTATGTCTAAGAGAACACGAAGAACTTTTTCACAAGAATTCAAGCAACAAATCGTCAATCTTTACTTAGCTGGAAAGCCACGTGTAGAAATCATTCGAGAATATGAACTAACGGCTTCAGCATTTGACAAATGGGTAAAGCAATCTAAAACGAGTGGTTCATTCAAAGGAAAAGATAATCTTACGCCTGAACAAAAAGAATTGTTAGAACTACGTAAAAGAAACCAGCAATTAGAAATGGAAAATGATATTTTAAAGCAAGCAGCGCTGATATTCGGACGAAGAGACAAGTAATCGATGCGAATAAGCATCTTTACCCTATATCAGCGATGTGCAGAATATTAGGTCTATCACGTCAGTCCTATTATTATCAATCAAAACCAAAGAAAGACGAATCAGAACTTGAAGAAGTAGTCGCTGAAGAATTTATCCGCAGCCGAAAGGCCTACGGCTCAAGAAAAATAAAAAAAGCCTTATCAAAACGAGGCATTCAGATCAGCCGACGAAAAATTAGTAGAATCATGAAAAATAGAGGATTAAAATCGAGCTATACTGTTGCTTATTTTAAAGTACATCATTCTACTTGCAATGAAGCCAAAACGACAAACGTATTGAATCGTAAATTCTTAAGAGACAACCCATTAGAAGCGATCGTAACAGACTTGACTTATGTACGAGTCGGGAAAAAATGGAATTATGTCTGTTTCATTTTGGATCTGTTCAATCGAGAAATTCTCGGCTATTCTTGTGGAGAACATAAAGATGCCGTTCTAGTAAAAAAAGCATTTAGCCGTATCAAACAACCTCTAACAGAGGTTGAGATTTTTCATACTGATCGTGGAAAAGAGTTTGATAACCAAGCTATTGATGAATTATTAACAACTTTTGACATCAATCGATCATTGAGTCATAAAGGCTGTCCTTTTGATAATGCCGTAGCTGAATCAACTTATAAGTCGTTGAAAGTAGAATTTGTCTATCAATACACATTTGAAACCTTACAACAATTGGATTTGGAGTTATTTGACTATGTCAATTGGTGGAACCACCTTCGGTTGCACGGTACACTTGGCTACGAGACACCGGTTGGTTACCGTAACCAGAGATTGGCGCAGCGAATCCTTGATAATGAGCTCGGATGTGCTAACGCTAGCGAGGCAGTCTAACTTTAACTGTTAGCTCCTGCCGAAGATCGTCACATCCGAGGAGGCTCATTGTCAAGGACAATCGGAATAGCATACGGAAAGAAGTTCTGCACCTTATAAAATTTGTCAAAAAAACTGTTGCCATTCCACTTTTTGCAATTATTCTCGTGAGGTCTTCTTTTAACTACATAAAATTGTAACCACTGGTTTTAAGAGTAGTGTATCATCCCAAATCATATAATTAATTGACTGCGATTGTTATAAAACTCACGGTAAGCCATATAACTAGCAATAAACGAAGAAATCGCAGTAACTGAAATCAACATAAACATCACAACAATTTGGTAACGAATCGCTTGAACAGGATCAATTCCCGCAAAAATCAACCCTGACATCATACCTGGTAGGCTGACAAGTCCAACCGTTTTTGTTCGGTCAATTGAAGGAGCCATGCCCGTTTTGACGCTTTCTCTTACAATACTCATGGACGCTTGTTTTTTATTGGCTCCCAATGCCAATTTTTCCAATACCTGTTGGCGTTGGTCCGTAAATTTTGAATTCAAAGACCGATAGGTCACTCCAATCGCAGTCATGGCGCTGCTGGCAATCATGCCTGTAATTGGAACGATTTGGGAAGGGGACCAGTCAATGACTCCTGAAAAAACAAGAATGAGTAAGGACAAGGCTGTTCCTACTCCAATAGCCGTCGTTGAAATTTTAAAAGAGCGGTTGATCCCCTCACTGCGTGTATGGGCGTTATAAGAAGCGTTGAACACAATGAACAAAACCATCGCTAAAGTGAGAAAGTTGTTATCCACTCGTAATACGTAGCTCAATACATATCCAATAAGGAATAATTGAACGACAGCGCGAATTCCCGCAATAAAAATGTCGTTTCCTAATCCCAATTTCTCTTTGTAATCAATCAACAAGGCAACTATCAAGAGGACAGAGGATAAAAGCAAAGAAAGATTACTGATTTCCAAATTGTTTGTCATTTCGATTCCTCCATTTTTCCACCTTTGATAGTAATCAGACGAGAAGCTTGGTCGATTTCTTCCTGGTTGTGAGTGACGGCCAACACCGTAGTTTGTTGGTCTTTCATCATGTCTCGGACTAAATCAAGGACAATCGCTCTGTTTTCTTGGTCCAATGAACTGGTAACTTCATCCAGGAGCAACACTTTCGGTTGATACATCAAATTTCGGACCAATGCAACCCGTTGTTTTTCCCCTCCTGATAGTTCCTTGACCTCTTTCGATAAGTAAGTTTCAGGTATTTGAACTCGTTCTAACAATTTTTTTGCACGTTCCCGATCAAATCCTTCTTCTCTTATGCGGGCAGGAAAAGACAAGTTCTCTTGAACTGTCTCATCGAATAGAGAAGCGTTTTGAAAGAAATAAGAGACTTCTTTTCTATACTCCACAGGATCGATTTTTTGCAGATCCGTACCTCGATAATAAATTTTTCCGGAAGTTGGGGAAAGCAGCGTACCAATTAATTTCAAAAGGGTACTTTTTCCACTTCCAGAAGGACCAGAAAAAACAATCACTTCCCCTTTGTTTACTGTAAAAGAGATATCTTGAAGGATTTGGTTTCCGTTTGCCTGAAAACCAACCTTCTCTAATTGAAACAATGAATCACTCATACCACTTCTCTCCTTTATAAAAAAGCCCTGCACCAGTGGACCATCCATACGGGTGCAGGGCTTTTGTTTCATCCTAGTGTACCTCAGTGTTCGTTTGGATCGTTTTTGGCGTCTTCATGAGTAGGGTGAACCGTTCCTTCAAGGTGATCTGGACCAGCATAAATGGTATACAGTCTGAGCGGCTTATCACCGGTGTTTTCGATGTTGTGCCACATGTCCGCCGGAACAAATACGGCGTCATCATCCATCACTTTTTGTTGAACATGTAAGTTATCTTTAGAAGGCCCCATTTTACACATGCCTTCTCCTTCTTCAATACGGATAAATTGGTCAATGCCTTCGTGCACTTCCAAACCGATGTCATCGCCCGGTTGAATGGACATTACGGTGACTTGCAGTTTACTGCCTGTCCAAATGGTCGTCCGGTAATTATCATTTCCTGTGGTGGCGTCTTCAATATTAATGATATACGGCTTCTTCCCATGATCCTTGTAGTCTATTTCCATCTTCCATTCCTCCTAGTCTTTGTACTGAAACAATGATACCTACTTCTTATTTATAATAATTCTAATTAATGGTACCACATCTAAAATTCTATGCAAAAAAATTGGCTTTTTGGAGAGCGATTCTAAACAAAGACCATATAACGCGCAATTACAATTGGTACCCCTTAATCCTCAGCACATAAAGGAAAAAATATGGAATCAAAAAATAACCGATATGTACTCTGGTTATGACTTGAATCAGGGAGAATTTCAGAGACGACACATCATACTTTTTTAGTTTGCACTTGTAAACTAACTAGCGTACATTAAGTTTATGCTCACTATCAAGCGTTGTCAATCCTTTAGACTCTTATCAATTTCGAAAGAAAGTAGCAAGGTTATTGATTGTGACTGTAAAAGTGGGGTGTTCCTATAAGCACATTAAACTATCTTCTCTAATTTATCATGCTATTTAAATTCTGTTTTTTCATGAGAATTTTTGTCCAAAACTTGTTAAAATGATTTTAAAAAATACTTACATACACAATCCCCAAAAGACACTAATGTCATTTCAGTCAAAAAAGATACCGCAGAAAATTTCCACCTGAGATTCAATACGATATTACTCTCTTGACAGCCAGCTTAATTCCTTAGTTGAATAGATCATTAAAGTGCACAAAAAAACAATGCGGCGTTTGTTATATTTTCTGGTATAAGCGACGGTGCTATAAACCTTTTTGCAGATTAAAAATCATATGAATTTAACTCCAGTAATAAGAGTTTAAGTGCCAATGCATGCATGATTCTTTCAATTTCCGTTTTATGATTAGACAGAGCGATTCCTTCATTGCATTGGAAAATGAGTTTGTTTCTCGTAATATGTATGCTCTCATTTTTGGTTGCATAGTATTCTCTCCATTCGTCTTCATACATAAGAACGCCTCCTTTGATCATCCTATATTTAAGTCCTTCGTTATTAATATACGTAAAAAGTTGGTATTTTATTTTTATTTTCTCTCTCGCTGGATTTTATAATGAAGTTAGCCACCTGGCTAACATATAAAAAACGCCATGTGAATTTCATGTTATATTGAAGTTACCACTAACTCTCAATAGACAGGATGAATTCACATGACGCACTCTAACCATACCACATCAGCACGTAAGGGAAAACACTTATCTTATTCAGAGCGGTCTCAAATCGCTATTTTAAAGCAAGAAAACTATTCCAATCGTCGGATTGCTAGTGTTTTAGAACGTGCTCCACAAACAATCAATAATGAGGTGAAGCGCGGAACGGTCACACAACTTAAACGCCAAAAGCAAAAAGGAAAGGTCTATGATTACTATACTGAAGCTTATGACGCTGATGCTGGACAAGCAGCTTATGACAGACATCGTTTAAACTGTGGCCGACGGCCAAAATGGGCGGATATAGATAGTGTCTGCTGATTAACACGTAAATTTTCATCCAAGCAAAATTTCTGCCGGATTTTTCACCAAATGTTGATTTATTTTAGCCAAAAATAGCGCTCATTCTTAAACTACATAAAGGACAAAAAACGTGCCAGTAGGAAGAGCGAATAGATTCGTCACCAATACCGATAAAGCGATACTGCTCATGACAGTCTCTGGCAGTTTCGTCATGATGAGGCCCATGCCGTTGCACCGTTTGGCCAGACTGAAAAAACGTTCGACCTCGATCCGGTCGGCGTTGTCTTGTTGGCTTATTTGCTTATCTTGGGGCTCCTTGGCCGGTCGTCCTAGTTTGGGTCCTGACATTCGAATCCCATGTTCTTTACAATAAGCCCGATTTTTCTTGGTCCGATAGATCTGATCGACGAGGATCCGTTCGGGATAGAAACCCGTTCGTTCTTTGTAATTTTCCACCGCTTCTTCCAGCACAGTACTTTCATTGTAGGCGTCAAAAGAAAGCTTTTCGATCCGGGCAAAGCCGTTTGTATCGAGGCTTACATCAAATTTCGTCCCAAATTCTGTCTTGGCTTTGGCCTTCCCACGGATAATGGGACGCAAGAAAGGCTGGCTCAAACTGATGATCCGATGATCGACCTGATGCGTATGATGATCGAACATATATTGTTGTTGGGCAACCAATTGGGTAATGATCAGATATTTGTTGGTAAATTTAGGCGCCAAGGCATAGCCGTCTTGCATGTAATCCGCTAGATAGCGCAGATCGCGCGCCACATAGCCCAGTTGCTTTCGTACGGTGGCTCGGATTTTTTTCGCTCCGGGACGTTTGGTTTTGGCAAAAGCCAGATATTCTTTGTGGGCCACTCGACGATAGGTCCGTGGCTTTTTTTCAAAGCCGTATTGCTTGTGAAACCAGTCGATCATGCCTTCTAATTGCGTGCGTGCTTCATTCAGTAATGAGGTATCTCGCGGAAAACGTACATTGGAAGGAGCACAGGTCGCATCCAAGATCTCGGTCCCGACATTTTCTTTGGTTTCCACAGGAAGAGGCGCCCCATCGTTGACTTCTTCCAAAGCGGACAAAATCAACGCATTGGCCTCTTGCATAAATGCCACATTCAACCGCTTGCGAAAGCCTACCAGACTCGAAGAATCAAAAGGTTTCTTGGACTGAAAAGCAGGTAAGCCGATGAAAAACTGCAAGTAGGGATTTTCAGTCAACTCTTGCACAAGTTTGGCATCGGAAAGTTGCTTTTTGGCTTGAATGATCAAAGCACCCAATACCATCCGCAGCGGTTTAGCGACGTTGCCGACCTTAGCCGGGAACATTCGGGCATAGGATCGTTCTAAAGTGTGCCAAGGGATCAACTCTGCACGTTGGATCCATTCATTCTTGGAATCTAACGCAAACCCATAGGCTTGATTAAAATCATAGAAGGAAATTTGGCTCATTTCGGTTATTTTATACATAAGGTTACCTCTCCAAGTGCAAAGAAATTTAAGTAAATCATCCATTACCCATGCACTTATTATACCATAAAATAACTAAAATGAGTATTATATCAATAGTTATTAATTAATCAGTAGACACTACATATAATAAACAAATTTTCCATCCTAACATTAAAAGTACGCAAGTTTGAATTTTTCTTATATAAAGTAGCTTAACTTTTACTTTGTAACACTTCATCAGCTAATTCATCAATTTTCGGATCTTGCAAGTAATTAGTTAATGTTATAATTGTGGTATTTGGATACTTCCTTTTCGTTCGGTCTTCTAAATCCTTATGAACAACAATTATATCGCTGTCTTCTGGAACATCTTCAATACGATAATTTTTCACCTCGACATCTTCTACCCCTAATTTTTGTAACTTCCGTTTAAAAGTAGTGGCTCCCATTGCACTAGAGCCCATTCCTGCGTCGCAGGCAAATGATATTTTTTCATATTTCGTTTTGTTTTGTTCAAGATTCATTGACTCTTTTATATTGGAAATATTTTTTCCTTCAGATTTCATCTGCTTAGTTTTTTCAATATTTGTTTCAAGTTCTTCATCATTATCGTCATCTGGAGTTTTATCAGCTTTTAAAATAAACATCGTAACAATAAATGAAACAGCGGCTCCGACAAGTACTCCCAGTATGACACCAAAGAAATTACCCCGAGGAGTTAAAACCAAATAAGCTAATATTGAGCCTGGGCTTGGTCCTGCGACCAACCCTGAATTAAAAATTTGAAACGTAGCAGTACCCGCCATTCCACCAGCTATCATCGAAATAATAGTTAACGGTTTCATTAAAACGTAAGGAAAATACATCTCATGAATCCCACCAAGAAAATGGATGATAATTGCTCCTGGTGCTGTTCGTTTAGCAGTTTTTTTACCAAAGAAAGTAAATGCTAGCAATAATCCTAACCCTGGCCCAGGGTTGGAAGCAACCATAAAGTAAATTGATTTTCCTACTTCTAAAGTTTGTTGCATTCCTAATGGATAATAAATCCCCTGATCAATAACATTATTTAAAAATAAAACTTTTGCTGGTTCGTTAATTAACGATAGTAATGGAAGGAAACCAGTAGCAACCAAGGCCTCTACAGCATTTGTTACTAAAGTGTTTAATCCTTCAATAATCGGACCAACTATTGTGTAAGAAAGTACCATTAATAAAAAACCAATAATACCAATCGAAAAATTATTAACCACCATTTCAAAACCAGCGGGAATTCTATTTTCTAAAAGTTTATCTGTCTTTTTCATCAACCAACCGCCTAAAGGACCAATAATCATAGCCCCTAGAAACATCGGAATATCTGCTCCAATGATTATACCAATAGTACCAATGGCACCCAAGACTGCTCCTCGGTCGCCCCCAATCATACGCCCACCAGTGTAAGCTAGAAGCAAAGGTAATAAATAAGTAATTGTGGGATCAACAAGCTCGTTTAAAGTCTCATTAGGAAGCCAACCAGTAGGTATAAATAGAGCAGTTGCAATCCCCCACGCGATAAACGCACCAATGTTAGGCATCACCATATTTGATAAAAAACCACCGAAAGCTTGAACTTTCGCTCTTATAGATGTTTTTTCAGTCTTTTTTTCACTCATTCGTTTTCCTCCTATATATCAGAAAATACGTTTAATACTTCTTCTTCTGAATTTGCTTTCTTTAATGCCTCAACTTTTTTTGTATCAGTCAATGCTTCTCCTAAGTCTGCCAATAATTCTAGATGGCCGTCATTTGTTTCTGCTGACAATACAAAAAATAAATAAACCGGTTCCTCGTTAGGAAATAATACTGGTTGTGCTAATTTCATAAAACTAATCCCTGTTTCAATCGCACCGTATTCATGACGAGCATGTGGCATTGCGACCTCTGGGAGAATAATAATATAGTTCCCATTTTTATTCACATTATCAATCATTGCATCGATATATCTATGCTCAATAATATCTTTTTCTAACAATGGTTGTGCTGCTATTTTTATAGCTTCTTCCCAATTAGCAGCTTCTTTTTTCAATTGTATATTGCCCTTTAAAACGTCTTGTAACATAAGCTACCTCCTATAAAAAAATACTTTTGCTATTATTTTTTAAATCATGATATAACGCAGCAATTTCTTGAACAAGCGATTCAGGAACTTTAGACACTCTTCTTATCGTTTCTGCAATACCATTATTTTTAATGGTTTGTTGCAGTTCTCTAGCTTCTGGATCATCCTCATTTGTGTAAAGATACGCCGCCGCTATCACACGTTTCCCAGCGTCATTTTCTAAGCCTAAATCTTCAAGTTCCATCACCGGAGCCACTAATCGATCATAACGATCCAATTTTCTAATTGGAGAACGTCCTACCCTATGAACATCGTCTGAAACAGCAGGATTCCCATGTCTGTTTATTGTATTTGTGATAAATTGGTCTAGTTCAGTTTCTTTCATATCATATTTAGCTAAAAAGTAATGCTTATTTTGCTTCATAAATCTTTCTACTAATATACGACAATTTGATTGCTGAATGGTTTCTTGAATAGTTTCTAAACCCAACAATGCTCCTAAATAAGCAAAAGCTGCATGTTCTGCATTTACAATAAAAAGCTTTCTCTCAATGAAAGGTTTCATTTCATTAACTAACTTTACGTTTTTTAATTGGTATTTACTATTGGGATTCAAGGCGTTTTTGTCTATAACCCATTCATAATACGGTTCTACTAACGCCACTTGTCGACCGCTCTCTTCGCTGCTAGATAGTGCTTGTCGATCAATTGCTGTATTAACAAAATAAGCGATCTTATTTATGGATTCCCATTCTTTATTCGTACAAATTTTTTTAATTTCATCTTTTAATAATTCACTAGCATTCACGATATTTTCATTTGCTAAAATATCAACCGGCTCTTTCCTACTACTTCTAATCAACAAGGCTTCTTTTAAAATTGAAGCAATATTTTTTAAGTTAAATGCGCCTACTGAAGTAGTAATTAAATTACACTCAACTAAAACTTTTTCCACTTGCTTTGAATTATAACTATTAATAGCATTAACGTTATCAATCCACAGTTTGGTTTGACTTTCATCTAACAATTTAACTGGGTAACCTTTATCTTTATTAATTTGTTCAATAATTTGTTCGTTGGTATCAACGAACGTGGTATCAAAACCATTATCATGTAATATGTTTCCAATAAAGCCTCGTCCTATATTTCCAGCACCGAAATGTACAGCTTTCATTTTATCACCTACTCCAAATTGGCATGGTATTGCCATAATTCAGCCATATCAATGTCATCTTCCATAATGAACATTAAAGCTATTGTATCCCCTAACAAAAGTAAACTTTGTTCAAATAAACTAGTCATAGGTTGTATCGATTGAACTTCTTCTGCCAAATTTAATTTACTTTGTACAGGTATACGTACAAAAATATCTGTAACTTCTTTCATTGAACTATTTGGATTAGAACCAATATGAGCAACAGTAGCATGAAAACTTTTTGCCTTTTTAGCAATTGACAAAGGGAATAAACTTTCGCCACTTCCAGATCCCACTATTAATAAATCTTCACTCGTAATCGCTGGTTCTGTAATTTCTCCAACGATAACTGTATCAATTCCCAAATGAGCAAGGCGCTTTGCAATGGCTTCTAAAGATAGTAGAACTCTTCCAACACCTACAAAGAAAACTCGTTTTGCTTGTTTAATTTGATTAGCTAATGTTATAACTTCTTCTTCTGAAACCGAATCCATTGTTTTAGAAATTTCAGAAATGATTTCTTTTTCTGTTTTAAAGTATTCCATTTTCTCCTCCTATAAATTTCCATTATTTACTGCTTCTAGTATTAATCGTTTATTTTCTGCTAGAGTATTTTCTTTATTGAATAAACTAGTACTACCCAATACTAAATTCTCAGCTCCTGCACTAACTAAGCTAGTAATTTTATCAGTAGATACTCTTCCATCAACCTGAATAGCTGTTGTTAGTTCTTTCTTTTGTACTATTTGTTTTAACTCCATAATTTTCTTTCTTGCATAAGGCACCTGTTTTTCATTTTTATTTGTCGCAAAACCTGGATTAATTAACATTAAACATATCATGTCTAACTCTTCTATAATGGAATCTAACACCGTCAGCGAAGTAGCCGGATTTAATGCTATCGAAACTTTAGTTCCCGCTTCTTTAATTAACCTTACATAACGATCAATATGCAAACTTGTTTCATAGTGAAAAGTTATATTTTGTACGCCTATTTTCAACATTTCATTAATAAAAAATTCATTATTCATCGTCATCATATGAATATCAAAATTCATGTCCGTTAGTTCTCTTATCCTCTTAATCGTTTCAATTCCAATCGGCATACTTGGACTAAAAGCTCCATCAATCACATCAATATGTAATGTATCTAGGCCTTCTTTTTCCAACTCCTTAATGCTTGTTTCCAAATTAGCTAAATCCGCACACATAATCGATGGTGATAATACAATTTCTCTCATTTTGCTCCTCCTTTATCTTCTTTAAATGAATTGTAAACGCATTTATGCGCGTTTGTCAACAAATAATTGCATTTATTTTGCTTTTTAATGCGTTTATATGCATGTTTATTTTTAATTATACGTTTTTTTTAACACAAATTGCCAAAAACCAGCATTTATGCGAAAATACAGTGAGGTGATACTATGCTAAAAGAGGAACGTAAACAAAAGATTTTAGAATTATTAGATAGAGAGCAAAAAGTCATTGCAAGCGATTTAAGTACTCGCTTTGATGTTTCTGAAGATACTATTAGACGAGATTTAAAAGAATTGGACGACCAAAGCCTACTACAACGTGTACACAGTGGAGCGCTTCGTGTTGGCCCCCCAGTAACTGATTTTAGTTTTAGAGAAAAGGTGTTAAATGAAAAAAAAGACCTTTTAGCAGAGAAAGCTATTTCTTTTCTAAAAGAGGATACAGTAATTATCATTGATGGTAGTACAACAAATTTAGCTTTTGTAAAAAGAATACCCAAAGACTTTCGCGCAACAATTATTACAAATAGTCCGCCTTTAGCAGTTGCACTTTCTCAACATCGAAACATTGAAGTCATTAGTTTAGGTGGAATACTATATAAACGTTCTATGATTAACTTGGGTGTAGGAACTTATAAAGAGCTGGATAGTATGCGTGCTGACCTTTATATTATGGGTATTTATAATATCGATGTTGAAGCAGGAACGAGTGTCCCGACTAAACAAGAGGCAGAAATCAAAAGTAAAATGATATCTGTATCTACAGAAGTTCTTTCAATGATTACGAATGATAAGTTTGGAACTATCAGTAAACAAATTGTTGGACCAATCGATGATATAAGTTTTTTAATTTCTGAAAATGTCCCTGATAAGATAAAAAAAGAATATGGCAAAAGTAAATTAATTTTAATCGATTAATTCGACAAAAAAGTACATTAGGTTACCTTTTCTTTAAACAATATAAAGACTTGACTACCTAATGTATTTTGCTGATTTTAATTATTTTTACTTCAAAGTTTTAGAAACTAATAGTATAGCAAACAAACTTATTAATTGCTCCGATTTAGTTAAAAAACGCATAATATATATAACGCTAATTTCAACTAAAAACGCAAGCTTATCTCCTAGAAATAAACTTGCGTTTAATTAAAGTTCCAGTTAACTACTTAATCTTCTATCCTTTTCACAGAATCTCGAACCACAATCTCTGGCTCATATACAATAGACTCTCCTTTTTCTCCTTCCATCAGTTTTACCAGTAAATTCGCAGCATCTAATCCCATCTGTTCTTTTGCATGAGTCATCGTTGTAATGCTCGGACTTATATACTTACTAATCTCATAATCATCAAAACCAGTAATTGAGACATCTTCTGGAATCGACAAACCCATTGACTTAATCATATTAATTACTGAGATAGCCAGTTGATCATTGTAGCAAACGATCGCTGTAGGCGGGTTTACCGAACTAAGGTGCTCTTTTATTCTATTTAAAACTTTCTTTGAATTATCATTTGACTGATACATAAGGATATTATTTTCAAAATCAATACTTGCATGTTCTTGATAAGCTTGAATATAACCTAACATACGGCCGGTACCTTGATGGTCATCGACTTGAAAAACCCCTAAAATACGCTTATGCCCTTGGCTCATTAAATAACTTGTTAATTTCCTAACGCCGCTTTTATCGTTTGTAGTTATAGAATAGCTATCTACATTAGGATACTTGGCATTGATAAATACTGCTGGAATCTTAAACTTTTTCATCTGTTCGTATAGATCAATATTAGGAGATTCTAAATTACTTTGTGTTGGTTCTATAATTAATCCAGAAACATTATTATCCAACAAAGTTATAAGCTCTCTTCGTTCACGCTCTGGGTCATTATGCGTATTAGCGAGTAAAAGAGTATGCCTTTTCTCAGAAATAACTTGATCAATACCATTAATAATCCGAGGAAAAATATAATCTCCTATGTAAGTAGTAATTACACCGATTATCGGACTTTTCTTTGTTTGGCGTTGATTAGAACTTTTCCAATTATTAACGAACATTCCTGAACCTTGTATACGATAAACAAAATTTTTATTTTCTAAATCGCCGATCGCTCTTCTCACAGTTGAACGTCCAGCATCGTATTCTTTCATTAATTCTGACTCAGTTGGTAATTTTTCTTCAACCTCAAATTGGCCCGTCAGTATTTTTTCTTTGATATCTTCTTCAATCATTTGATGTCTTGATTGCATTATTGTCACCTCTTTTTATTTTTACGTAAATGTAAAAATAATTTACTCTATCTAATCATAGCATACTTTTATTGCTTTATTAGATAAAAACTTATTAATAATCCCTTTAATAAATATATTCCTTGGAAGGTATTCAATATGCTTCATAACATCACTAAGTTCCTAAATTATAGAGCTATAGAAAACTGATAAACCGTCTTATAAGTATTTTCTTCATCCTTTTTTAACATAGGAGCTTCAAAGTTTGGTTCATTAATCGCATTCGGAAAGAATTGAGTTTCTAAACATACTCCACTTTGTCTAGAATAAATGGTCTTTTCTTTTCCTTGGACATTTTCTAAAAAATTACTCGTATAAAACTGTATCCCTGGAAGGTTAGTGAATACATCCATTAAGATACCGCTTTGGTCTCCTTCCAGATGGGCCGCTACGTCTGTTGTCTGTTCAATAACAAAATTGTGGTCATAACCTTGACCAAACTTCAATTGTGGATACTTTTCCTGAATATCTAAGCCAATCCTTTTTTTATTTTTAAAATCCAGCGGCGTTCCTTCAACCGGTACTATTTTTCCAGTAGGTATAGAATGTTCATCTTTGATTGGTGTATACCTTGACGCGTTAAGTTGTAATTTATGGTTTAATATATTCCCGCTTTGATGTCCATTTAAGTTAAAGTAACTATGATTCGTAGGGTTAAAAATAGTATCCGTATTAGATATTCCACTATAGGTAATCTTTATCCCAATCTCTTGTAGTTGATAAGTCACATCTAAGTGAAGTTCCCCAGGATAACCTTGGTCTTTATCAGGACTTATAAGAGAAAAAGTAATCGAATTATTTTTTTCATCTATTTTTTTCACCGCCCAAACTCTCAATTCATAGCCATTGGGTCCACTGTGTAAATTGTTCTCACCATCGTTCTTTGCCAATCTGTAAATTTTATCATGTAATCTGAATCTAGCATTTTCAACGCGATTTGCGTTACGTCCGATAGTCGCTCCAAAATGGGTGTCTCCATTATTTTCATAATCAGTAACTGTATCATAACCCAAAACGACATCTCTTAAATTTCCATCTTTATCTGGTATCCAAAGATTCGTTAGAACTGCACCAATATTACTGACAGTCATTTTCATTTTCTGTTCATTTTCAAAAGTGTATAAAAATACTTCTTGTCCTTTTGTATTCTTACCGAAATTTTCTTTTCTCATTTATTTGGTCCTTTCATAATATATAATCTTAAATAAACTTCTAAAAAATATAAGCTATCAATCATTAAGGTCTTGTTTTTCTTATAAAAAAGATTGAACGTTAAAAGTTACCGTCCAATCTTATATAACTCTCTATAAAAATCTATTTGTTAAGCCCTTTTGCTTCTATTTCTTCTAAGCTGCTTCCGCGAGTTTCAGGAACGCGCGTTTTTACAAACAGAGCTCCAAAAAGACAAATGATACCAAAAATAACAAATACAGTTTCTTGTGCAAAAGCAGCTGTCATGATTGGGAATAATAATCCAACTCCCCACGAACCAATCCAATTAAGAGAAGAAGCTAAGCCTGAAGCACGGCCTCGTATAGCTAATGGGAAAATTTCTCCAACTAAGACCCAGGTTAGCGGTGCCCATGTTGCTGAGTAAAAGGCAACATAAATACATAAAAAGATGACAACTAACATAGAATTAGTATTAGGCGCAATCCATTTAATCACTGCAGGAAAAATGAAAGAAAGCCCCATTACAGAGCCCCCAACTATCAATAGACTCCTACGATTAATTTTTTCTGCAATCCACATATAAACTAAAGAACCTACTACTAAAATTATGCCTTGAATAACAGACCAAAAAAGTTGGCCAGTAGCCGCTTTACCCGTTGCATCTTCTACAATTAGCGGGATATAGTAAAAAATTGCGTTTGCTCCTTGGAATTGTTGAAAAGCAGCTACTCCCACACCAGCTATGACTAGATACCTATATTTACTAGAAAATAAATTACTTAAGCTGGTCTTTTTCTCTGCTTTTATTTCTTGAGTAGCTGTTTTTGAAATACTTTCAACTTCTGCTTCAATTTCATCCTCTTTACGTACATAACTTAGAACTTTATATGCATCTTCTTTTTTATTATTTTTTATCAAAAATCGCGGAGATTCCGGCAATCTTAAAACACCAATAAATAAAATAATCGCTGGAATAGCGGCAAACGCTAACATTAGACGCCAAGCTAAGTGCTCAGGCAGACCTCTTAACATATAATCCACGATGTAAGAAATGAGCATTCCTGATGAAATCATTGTTTGATTTAAACCAGAAAGGCGTCCTCTTAAATGCGGAGGAGCCAATTCAGAAATATATGCTGGTACTAATGCAGAAGCTGCTCCAACTGCTAACCCTAGCAGTACACGCATAATAATTAAAAAATAGCTCCCTTGGTGGGGAGATACACCAGATAATACGGAAAAAACAGCAAAGATAACAGCCGAAATAAGAATCATTTTTCGACGACCTAATTTATCAGCAAGCTGTCCAGCCAAAGCTCCGCCAAAAATAGCTCCGAACATAACGGCTGACGTTATCCAGCCGATGATTGTCGCATCTGTCAGTCCCCAGTCATTTTGTAAGAATGGTAATGCACCAGTCATAACGCCAATATCATAACCAAATAAAATGCCTCCAAAAGCGCCAAAGAAATAGATAAAACCACTGGAAATTTTCTTTGTACCCGCCAAAATAATTCACCTCTTCTAAGCTAATTTTATAGAGAATATTGGTTCTGAAATTTTCAGAACCAATATTAATTTCGTTTTACCTAATCTCAACCGACTCAATACCAAACAAACTAGCTAAATCACTAATTTGTTCCTCTGTTAATGCAAAAGATAGAACGGTATGATGCCCCCCACCATATTGGATCCATTTTGTTGCGCCTTCTTTAAGACCAACTTTAGGCGTCCACAATTGACTAGCAACGGGTAAGTTAGGTGTTTGAGCTTCTGGTTTTCTTGCTTCAACTGGATAGCTAATAAATTTAAAGCCGTCATAAGAATGGGAGAGTGTCACATCCACTGCATCGCCATCTATCCCTTGGAAAACTAAACGTGCTGGGTCCTCTTTATCACCAATATCTAACGGATGTACTTCTACGCGAGGTTTTTCTCCACTGATTGTAGGGTCTACTTCTAACATATGAGAGCCTAAAATCGCTTCGTATCCCTTTCTTAAATCTAAAGTATAGTCTTCCATAAAGGCCGTTTTTTTATTATGGGACATAATTTTTAACAAGCGTGTTAACCCAGCCGACTTCGCATCACCTTCTGCGCCAAAACCGTAACCTTCACTCATTAACAATTGCACAGCTAAACCAGGTAACTGCTCCATACCGTATAAATTTTGGAAGTTCGTTGTAAAGGCCGTATATCCGTTGTCGTCTAAGAATTTCTTTATTCCCAAATATTGTTTTAGTTGTACTTTAACTGATTGTTCAAATTTTTCAGCGCTATTTGACCCTTCTACAAAATCATATTTTGTTTTTAGCTCTTGATAAAGTTCGTTAACTTCTTTTTCAGAAATTCCGTTAATAACCTCAACTAAATCTCCCACAGCGTAGTAATCAATCGTCCATCCTAATTCGATCTGTGCTTCTACTTTATCCAATTCTGTCACAGCCACATCGCGCATCGTGTCACCAAAACGAGCTACTTTAAGCTTAAAGCTTTCATTATAAGCTACGGCGACATCTTCCCAATCAGCGATTTCATTTTGGATTTCTTCATCGCCCCAGTAACCATAAATAATTTTATTATTCTTTTGTAAGCGAGCATTGATATAACCATATTCACGATCCCCGTGCGCGCTTTGGTTCAAATTCATATAATCAAAATCAATCGTTTCATAAGGAATTTCTTTTAAATACTGGGTAGCCAAATGAAGTAACGGTTTTTGTAACATTTTTGTCCCACGAATCCAATTTTTTGCTGGAGAAAATGTATGCATCCAAGTCATAACTCCTGCAACTGTATCTTGATAATTGGCTTCTTTCATAAATTGAGTAACACTATCGGCAGTCGTCATCACACCTTTATAGACCACCTTATATGGCAATTTCCCGCTTTTATTTAATTCATCGACAATTTTTTTCGTATCCTCAGCGACTTCTTCTAACTGTTCTTCTCCATAAAGTGCTTGGCTCCCTGTAACAAACCAAAATTCATAATCCGAAACTGCTAACATTTGTACTTCTCCTCTTTTCTATTTTTGTTTCTAAAAATCTGCTTAAATATTTTGTCCATAATAGGCGTTTTCCCCATGTTTTCGATAGTAATGTTTGTCTAATAAGTATTGAGGGACATGACTATCATTGTGAGTAAGCATCAGCGTATGGTAATCCATTTCAGCACATACTTCTAATACTTTAGCATTATGAACCGCCTCGTCAGCTGTCTTACCCCAAGTAAACGGTCCATGTTGAGAAACTAATACAGCTGGGACAGCCTGCGGGTCTATTTGACGATTTTTAAAAGTACGTGAAATAACTTTTCCTGTGTTTTCTTCATAAGCCTCTTCAATTTCTTCTCGCGTCAAAGGTTCTGTCACAGGAACATCGCCATAAAACGTGTCTGCATGTGTTGTCCCAAAAGCTGGAACATCCATTTGAGCTTGAGCAAAGGAAACTGCCCACGGCGAATGTGTATGAACAATGCCGCCGATGTCGGAAAATTCGTTGTATAGTACCGTATGCGTAGGAGTATCGCTCGACGGATTTAGATCACCCTCGACCACTTCTCCTTGCAAATTAACAACGACCATATCTTCCGCTTTTAAATCTTCATATTCAACGCCAGAAGGCTTAATAACAAATAAACCTTTTTCTCGATCAATTCCTGAGACGTTCCCCCAAGTAAAAGTAACTAAATCTAGCGCTGGTAGCTGCATATTGGCTTCATAAACTTCTTGTTTTAATTTTTCAAGCAATTAAGCGTTCCTCCCTTCTTTTTAAATTTTGTCTCCTACTATTCGTTCTGCTGGCAAAGCTGATTGATAACGCTTTAGAAATTCAGCATAACCTTTCACACCTTCTGGTTCGGGATTTAATGTCATAGTTTCTGGTGCTTCAAAAACCTCTTGATCTAGGAAATCTTCAAGCGATATTTCTGAAGATTTCTGCATATATTCGGCTAATACAGCCATTCCCCATGGACCACCTTCTCCCGCGGTTTCCATAACCGATATCGGAATATCTAAAGCATTTGCTAAAACTTGCTGCGCAATGACAGGTGTTTTAAATAAACCTCCTTGAGCAATCATGACATCGAGTTTGATTTGTTCATCTTCAGTTAATGTATCCATTCCAATCGCAAGTGGTGCAAAAGCTCCGTAAAGTTGAGCTTGGATGAAGTTTGCTAAATTAAAATTGCTATTCATTGTTCGTACAAGCATCGGACGTCCATACGATACTTCTGTAATTACTTCTCCCGATAAATAACTATAATTTACTAAACCACCAGCGTCTGGGTCTGATTTACTAGCATTAAGGAATAACGTTTCATACAACTTTTCTGGCGTTAGGTTCACCCCTAAACGTTCAGCAAAATCTTGGAAAATTTGCAACCAAGCATCAATATCAGAAGAACAATTATCCGTGTGGACCATCGCTACGTTAGACCCATCCGGTGTTGTTACAATATCAATTTCTCGGTGGACTTTTTGTAACGGTTTATCTAAAACAACCATGGCAAAAGCTGATGTTCCTATGGAGATGTTCCCCGTACGCTTACGTATACTATTTGTGGCCACCATCCCTGTACCAGCATCTCCTTCTGGCGGTGCCATAGCGCTTCCATTTTGGAGTTTACCTGATGGATCTAATAATTTGGCTCCAGATTCAGTTAAATTCCCCGCTTCTTCCCCAGCTTTTAAAACCTTGGGTAAAATCTCATGGATATCCCAATCATATTTTTTTACATTTTCTAATTGTTCAAACTCTTTCATAAAACCTTCGTTATAGTTGCCGTGCTTTTCATCAATTGGGAAAGCGCCAGAAGCATCTCCGATCCCAATGACTTTATCACCCGTTAGCTGCCAATGAACATAACCTGATAACGTAGTCAAAAATGAAATATTATTGACATGCTCTTCCTTATTTAAAATCGCTTGATAAAGATGAGCAATACACCATCGTTGAGGAATATTAAAATTAAAAAGGTCCGTTAATTCATCCGTAGCGGGGCCCGTGATATTATTTCTCCAAGTTCTAAACGGTACAAGTAATTCATCTTCTTTTGAAAAAGCTAGATAGCCATGCATCATAGCGCTTATGCCAATATTGTCAATTTTTGTTAAAGAAGTATGATACTTACTTTCTACCTCAGCTCTAAGTTGCTTATAACTATCTTGTATCCCTTCCCATAATTGATCTAAAGAATAAGTCCAAACATTATCTTTAAACTGGTTTTCCCATTGGTGGCTACCAGAAGCAATGGTTTTAAAGTCTTTTGTGATTAACACAGACTTTATTCTAGTAGAACCAATCTCAATACCAAGTGAAACAGCACCCGTTTGTATCGCTTGGGATGTTTCTTTTACATTCATGTCTACTAACTACCTCCTTTGTAAATCGATTTCAATTTCAACAAGTTCATTGTAAAACATTTATTGGTGCAAATCAAGTTTATTTTAAATTTATATCAATAAATAACTGCATTATACAATAAAAAGTTGTCATGTTAACCTTTTACCACTTTAAAAAAATTCTTTTGTAAAGTTTATAAGCTCAACCAAATAAAAATTCTAACTATTAATAATAATGTTTATTTCATTTTTGATATCCAGGAGACACCTTGCTAAATCTTTTAAGGATTTTTTTGAAAGTATTGATTTTCTTCAAGCAACTCGAAACCTAGAAATGTTTCATCGAAACTATTTTGAAAGCGAATCTGGATCACCTGAAAATTACGAGTCGAAAAAAGAGGAATTATTAAATACTTCATATGAGTCAAATTCTGAAGAATTAAACGAATACTTTGAAGATAAAATTAACCATAAAGATAATGAAGTTCCGTTAAATAAAAAGTTGAAGGAACTAATAGGAGAAATAACCGAAGAACTAAAACAAGAACTTTTTAATCCTTCAGGTGGAGGAGTTTCTAAACCGATAAATAAATTCAATAAAAAATAACGGTTACTAGAAATTATTACACACACGGTACTGATATAAGTAATTACAAGATGGATATTGATAACTGGGAAGAATTATACCTTACTTATATTAAGATGAGATGCTTAACTGATATCCTATTTCTCAAAAAATTAAAAGTTGACGAAAAAATAATAATAAATCCCATAGAAAACAAAAAAGGACCTTACCAACGTTTATTTGAACATAATAATTATTTAAGTATTGAATAATTATATTTTCTAGACACACAAAGCCGCCCTCCTTATCACTACGGTTTTCTCAACCTTACAATAAAGAGGGCGGCTCTTACCCTTTAAAATAAATTTTCTAAATAACTATCTTCCTACTCTACCATCGAAAGATATCTATCAACTACATTATCAACCGTAAAACCAAAATACTTAATAACATCGTCGCCAGATTCACTCACACCAAATCGATCATTATTAAATATATCGCCATCTATTCCAAAATTTCTTTTATATAAAAAAATAAAGCAACCTGATAACAATAGAACATTGATATCAAATTACTTTATTATATTATTTACCTTATCCTTCTAAAAATCAAAACATAATATCTCCACCATTAACGTTGATTGATTGTCCAGTAATATAATCAGCTTGATTACTTAATAAAAAAGAAATTGTATTTGTTATATCTTCAATCTTGCCAACTCTTCCCTTTGGAATTTTTTCAGCAAAATAATCCATCACCTCTTCGGCGCCAATATTTTTTTTAGCCGCATAGTCAGCTTTTTGCTTTTCCCACATTGAAGTATAAACAACTCCCGGACAAACTGAATTAACGCGGACACCTTTTCCTGCGAATTCTTTAGAGAGCGCTTGTGTTAAACCAATAACACCAAATTTACTAGCACAATAAGCTTGATAATCATTAGTACCAACCTTTCCAGATTGGGAGGACATATTTATTATACTTCCAGCACCTTTTTCTAACATTTGAGGAATAATGGCTTTACAGCATAAAAACTGTCCTTTTAAGTTGATTTCCATTGTTTTATCCCATATTTCTTCGGTATGCTTAAAAAAGGGAGTAATGATAGACAATCCAGCATTATTTACTAAAATGTCAATTAAACCAAAGTTTTCTTTTACATATTCACTCATTTTAGTGATTTCATCAGATTTTGTAACATCTAGTTTAAAATATACTGACTTTTCTCCGTTATCTAAAATTTCGTCTGAAACTTTCTTAGCATTTTCTTTATTTAAGTCAGTAACTATTACCGTAGCACCTTCCTCAGCCAGCATTAAACTGACTCCTCTACCAATTCCACTCCCGGCTCCTGTAACAACAGCTATTTTATTTTCAAATTGCAAAATAATCCCTCTTTCTTATTCGATAATTCCAAATGCGCCACCAATAACCCCAATTAAAATTAAAACAACAAGTACTGTAGTTGGTTTCATTCTTCTTTTTAACATCCAATAAGTTCCTAAAGTAATTCCTAATGGTAATATCCCCAAAAGTAACGTATCTAATATTTGTTCTTGCACGTCAAGAGAATCAGAGCCTAGTGGTATTTGTAAAGAAGTGCTAACTTCAACAAAGCTAGCTGCTAAAGCTCCCATAACAATCGCTCCCAAGTATTTGCAAAAGAACATTACTTTTTGCAGTAAAGAACTTCTTAGTAGCTCTGTAACTCCCTTTCGCCCAGTGTAATAACCTTGCAACCATAACCATCTAGCTAAAGGAAGCATTATTCCTAATAGCAATACGCCATAAGCGACAGGCCCCATGATAATATTTCCACTTGAACCAAATGGGATAGTTAAAGACAGCAGGATAGGAATTAATGTTCCTTGAAATAAGCTATCACCAACGCCTGCAATTGGGCCCATCAATCCAGTTTTAAAACTCTCAACCATAGTTCCTTCTATGGGTTCTCCTTCTGCTTTTTGCTCTTCCATTGCTATAGAAACAGATAAAATCGGTCCTCCAAATGAAGGCTCTGTATTGAAGAATTGTAAATGTCGACTTAACGCTTCGCTTAATTGTTCTGGATCATCTTTATAAATCTTTTTAAGAATTGGCGAAAGTGCATAAGCAACCCCAGTTGATTGTAACCTCTCATAGTTATAGTTTGCGTGAGAGAAAAACATCCAACGCCAAAACGCCTTTTTCACTTCTTTTTTTGTTAATTTATTTGTTTCACTCATCTCTACACCGCCTTGTTTTTATCTTCTTTAAAAGTTAATTCTGTATAAATATATACAACAAAAACTCCAAATACCGACAAAGCTAAAATTGGAATATCTGAATAAACAGTTACTAAAAATCCGAAAATAAAAAATAATAATATACCTTTTCCACTCATTGCTCTTAAATTCATTGCGATCCCTAATGCTGGTAAAATTGCGCCTATAACGGATAAAACATCTAAAGGCCTACCTTCCATCATATTAACAACCTGTGCTACTGGCCCTGCTCCATAATACACTGCTAGAGCCACTGGTATAACAGACATTAAAAATACAATAATTTGTGGCGGCCAAATATTTAAAAAATTAAGCTTTTTAATATTACCTTCTTCAGCTGCTTTATCTGCCATATGAAGAAAAGAAATATCAACAGTCATATGGACAACCCAGATAACAGTTCCTAAAAGGCCCAAAGGAACAGCCAAAGTCGTGGCTGCTGAAGCATTTACCCCACCAGCAACTGCTAACGCAGTTCCTAATGTCCCAGCTAAAGCAGGATCCATTGGGACCGAACCGCCAGCTGAAATCCAAGCTAGATACGGTAAATTAATTGCTGTACCGATAATACATCCTTCTACCGGTTTGCCTAATACTAACCCTACTAAAGTCCCGTTAACCATGGGCCTCATAATCATATGAGTACCTACAGTTGTTAACCAGGGTTGTGCATTTATTCCTAAAAAATATATAAATCCTATTAAAATAGCTTGGAAAAAACTAATATGCATTTTCAATTACCCCCTTATAAAATTTTTTCCAGTACGACAGCTTTTTCATCAGGAACAACTTGAATTTGAACATCAATGCCTTTTGTAACTAACTTTTTAATATCCTCTTTTTCATCTTCTGTGGTAGCAATGTTTTTATACAATTTTTTCCTATTTTTATTAGCTCCCATACCACCAATAATAATTTTTTCAATTTTTATACCGTTTTCAATTAAATATAAGAAAACTTCAGGCGTTTTAGTAAGGATTATGATTTTTTTATTCTCATCCAAACGACTAATTCCATCAATAGCCTCACCTTTACTAAACACGTCTAAACCAATCCCCTCAGGAACTGCCATTGCCATAATTTCCTTAGTAAATTCATCACTAGCTGTATTGTCATCGACGATAACGATATGATTTCCTCCTGTATATTGAAGCCAGGCTGTCATAACCTGTCCATGAATTAAACGATCATCTACACGTGCTAAAACAATATTTGCCATATTATATTCCTCCCACTAATTAGTCTTTTTATTCTTAGACAACTCTTTATTAAACTCTTTTACTCCTTCTTTTGCAGAAAACATCGCTTTTTCGCAAACATCGTCAAGTGAGCTCCCAAGCATTCGTTGATTAAATATCTCTAATAACATTGGTAAATTGACACCTGTTAGTAAACGATATTCAATACTTTCATTTAATATTCTTTTATGATTTAATGTTGTTTGATTATATGGACTGGCCAAAAATAAATCAGTTACAACAATAATTCCAGAACCATCATTAACCTCTTTAATCTTATTAAATATTTCTTGAGAAAAATCTTCCACGCTATCTCCCTCAAGTAAAGATAAAGAAAAACTTTTTTCTTGTTTTCCCATAATAAGTTTTACAGTATTTAAAAATTCTTCAGACAAATGACCATGTGTTGCAACTAGTACTCCGATCATTTTCTCACCTCCTTTAGCAGTTACTATTAAACTTCATTAAAAAACAGGCTATCATTTACTTCATTTTTTATTTAACTAATTTTACTTAGTTACAAATCTTTTCATTTCAAAGCCTTTCCCCTTCCTATTTTCAATTTTGTCCAAACAAAAAAACCCAAACCTCCCGTCAAAAATGACAAAAGATTTGGGTTAAGCCTAAAACGCAGTTACTCCCCATATATAAATAAAGCCTCTCAAAAAAGACAATAAAAATTTAACTGAAATAACTATATCACTTAAAGGTGCTTTTAGCAACACTAAATATACATAAAAAGTGTATCTAGAGTAGTTAAAGTGTAACAGAAAACACTTTACTCTATGTTTGAGGTGATTATTTTGAACGATAACTTAAAACTGAGAGTTTATATCTCACAGAGAATAAAGTATCTCCGTACAAAAAAAGGGTTAAATCAAGACAAATTAGCAGAATTATCTGGTCTGGATACTAAACATATCAGTAGAATTGAAAACAACGCGCCTAACCTTGAACTAGAAACAGTCGAAAAACTTATTGATGCACTAGGCGAAACTAATGCTACTTTTTTTAATTGGAAGTTTCCTACAAACAGCGAAGAGATTCGTCAATTGAATAACTCACTTGATGAATTGTCAGATGAAGACCAAAAAGAAGTTATCGATGCATTAACTTTGTTAGTCAATAAAATGAATAAATCTCACTGAGTAATAACTCAGCTATATCACTACTTTCTCATTCATTATATAGAGTTTGGCTTTCGTCACTAAATTAAAACTTATATCGTCTGTCGCCAGTAAATAAAGACCTTCACCAACTCCAACTGTTGAAGATCTTTATTTATAGCATTTAAAGATTCTCAAAAACGTAACATACATTATTTATGCTTCGAGTGATCTGGTAATGGTCTAACATATAAATCGTATCTTCTGCGAAGGCTATCTAATATTTTTATAGCTTTGATCGATCAATCTTGTGTAGTTCCAGTTAATCTTTCTTCATATACTATATCCACCCCAATTTCCTCAAATTACTTGTACTATTTTGCAGCGGTATGATCAGCCGCACTGACAAATTAGTTACAAAAATATTGCTTCTTTTTTGTCCATTCATCAATAAAACTCAGTAAACTTACACCTACGATCACTTCATAATATTATTTCTTAAAAGATAGTTTATAGCCGACTTTCTATCAACCTTCAACCTCTACTTATTAACTGATTATTAGAATAAGTTTTTCATCTAAAAACTACTATTAAAAATTAACAATAGCAAATATTCGGGTGATAAGTTAATTTTGACCCAAACATTTGGTAAAAAAGAGGTGTTAGAGTGAAAAACACACTGCACATAAAAGAGTTGGAAGAATTCCTGATAAAACAACAACTCGTAAGTACACAAGATCTACTAAATTTTTACCATCAGTTTAATCCAGAATTGCCTATCTCTACGCTACGTTGGCGGATTTTTGAATTAAAACAACAAGGAATGATTTACAGTCCCATGCGCGGAAAATATGCTCTAAAAGAAAAGAAACTGTTTCATCCAAAACGAACAAAGAGAATGGACGAAATTGCTAATTTATTACAAGAAAAATTTCCTTATGTTAAATTTAGTATTTATCCAACGAAATGGATTGGTAACTTATCCGATCATATTTACCAAATCAATAGTATTATTGTAGAAACTGATATAGATGTGCTAGATGCCGCTTTTTATTTTCTACAAGAAAACTTCTCTAATACGTTCTTATCTCCCGATCAAGAAATGTATGACTACTACGTTTCTACGCAAGAAGAAAATATTATCGTTACGCGTTTACATTTTGATGCCCCGTTATATAAAGTCAATGACAATTACTACACTCCAAAATTAGAGAAACTCATCGTTGACTTACTGATTAATGATCCCGTTATTCTTCCAATAAGTTATTCAGAAATTAATACAATTATTATGAACGCGATAGATACATATAGTATTAATTTTTCAACTTTAGCTCGTTATGCTAAAAAAAGAAACAGTCAAAAAAGATTAAATAAATTACATTTAATAGGAGGTACTAAGCTGTAATGATTAATGAAGAGAGTCTAACTACAAGTAGAAAACATACAAAAAAAGCCCCTGTCGAAACGACGGGGACTTGAAAACAAACCTATTTTCCAAACAATTCATATACGATATTTGAGTCTAAAAATCCCAAAAGATGTGCACGCTCATCACTTTTATCAACTAACCTACATATATCTTTATTGATATTTCTCCAGCCATATTTTTTATTTATTGTATTAACAAAATGTTTGATTATAAGTATAACAATTCCCAACTTATTTGAAGGAGTCCTGCTATTATCGCCATTAACAGTGTAGAGATATCCTTTCCATTGTTTTCTGCATAAGGGTTTAGTACTTAGTTGAAGATCAATAACATTAGCATTATGTGTACATATATTTCTAACAAAGTTAAGACACTTTAACCAAGATATCAATTCTTTCTTAGTGCAATTGAACATCTCAGATAATTTTTTCTTGTTTTTGTCTGACAATATTTCTACTATTCTCACGAGTTCTCCAAAAGTAAGAACTTCAACCGCTAGCCATATAGTTGGAAAACCATCGACATCTTGATTGTTAGTGTCCTTTACATCATTAATAAAAGATCGTTTAATAGATTTAAGCAAACTTTTTTTGAATTGAAATTGTCTTGTCTCTATTTCGAATTTCTTATAGTTATGTTTATCACACCAGTTAGAAAAATTAAGGTAACCGAACGGACCATAAGAGTTTCCTAAAATAAAAGAAAGTCTAGTTTTTAAAGCAACTTCGATTTTTTCAATTGCATGTAATAAATGTATTCTTAAATTTTTATCTTGATAGTATCGTGTTAAAACCTCAGAAAAATTAACGCCGCTATAATCATCATATGTATGTTTATTACTATTATTCTTATTTGCTAAAGGAGCAGCAAACTGTTTAATACGATAATAACCAATAATTTTTAATTTATTTACACCTCGTTTACTTACTTTCATCCCTCTGCTTTGCAATAATGAAAGCTGATCTTCAAAAGTCAATGACGTAGGCGCTTTCATAAAGCTCCTCCAAAATAAAAACCCCCATGTCAGTACTTGACTGTCCTTTAAAAAGGAATGGGGGGATTGTCTTCTCATCTATAATATATCATTTAGAGTTATGAGTTTCAATACTTACGCTATATATAATATGTTTATTATCTTTTTATAGGATTTCACAGGTTTGCAAAGAGTTATAAAATTGGCGCTAACCAAACATATCTCGTCATATTTTTTAGTGTAGAGTTTTATTAAATAACAAAAAGCCACCTCTATTAAGAAAGTAATAGTTAATTAAAAGAAATATCAGTATTTTATTTATCTAGGTTCTTCTTCACTTTCTTAACAGCGTTTGCATATGCTGTTATGTCATTGTAGTCAGTTTCAATCGAAGCTCCCAGCCCCAGTTTTAACTAATTCTACTCTAAAATGAGAATCGCACGTCATCATTCTCCAAGACTTTTTTTCAGAAGTAGCCGGTTTATTATAAACAACTAAATTTCGTAATACTTCAAACATGTACCAGGTACTTCTTCAGGAATAATTGAAGCCTTTTTCTTTACTATTTCGTTTAACTTGTATATCTTTAGCGCTTACGCGTACAACTATACTGTCTCTCTTTCGTATTGGCACTTTATACACTGCGGTCTATTTCTGTGATTGTTTTTTCAGATTACTAATCTCTATTGAACTATAGGCAAGAGACCTCCACCAGCACTAACTGTTGAAGGTCCTCATTTTATACAGTGTTTAAGATTTCCCAATAATGTAACATAAATTTCTTACTTCACCCAAGAAACACTTTTGCCAATATCAATATAACCTTTCTTCCCATTACTTCTAGGCTGTACTCCCCAAACAAAACCGTCGCCAAAAACAATGTTATTAATTTTAATTTTTGTTCCTTTCGCAAGCTCAGCAATCACATTATTTCCGGTCTTTGGTGAGCTGCGTAATTTTACTTTCATTGCGGTTGTGGTAATGGTCTTCATTTCAATATCCTCCACGTCTTTGTGATTTTCTTTATCAGGAACTTGATGATTTTGACGAAAAAAGTAGAACAGATCCCTCCTGACGATCTGATTTAAATCCAAGTCCCCATTGTAACCATTAAGTCTTCCCTTTGAAGTATATTGATGGATATCATACTGCTTTGTAGCGGTCGGATTTGCTCCTTGATATTGTCCGGTGTTCTTTCCATAAGTGGGTAGCCAAACACCATCAAATTTTTCTGTTGCTAAATTAAAACTTTTGTATAAGTGGTTAGCAACATAAACGCCAACTTTTTTCGCGCCGAGTTCTTTTAGTTTTTTACGATAAGCCTCACAACCACCTCGCATATCTTGCATGGATTGTTCTTCTACATCTAACCACCAAAAGCTAGGTTGAAATTTTTGTGCTCTTTGATAAAAATCTTTGGCCTCTTGTTGCATATCTGCCTTAGACGTCCCTCGTACCCAAGCATAAACCGCCACTGGCACGCTTCGTTTTTGAAACTCTTTAATGTGCGTTTGATAGTGCTTATCGATATAATTGGATCCATATTGTACACGTACAATAACGCCGTCGATTTTTGCAGCTAGTTGATCATAATTGATCTGCTGCGGCACTTGCCATTCACTAATATCAATAATCGTTGGTTTAGGAATCATTTCATTGCCTCCTTTTTCTGTCAAAAAAAGCGAGAAGATCGCTCCTCTCGCTTTCCTTTTTAAAACAATGGTGTTTCGATCGTTTCTACATATTTTGCGCTATCGATCGTTTGATACAATCTCACGCCGTCTTTGTCAAAAATATCCAAATCACGTAATTGTTCCATTGCTTCGCGAACTTCGGCTTCTGTCAAGTCTTCCGCAGCTACTTTCGGTATTAAGTTATGTTTTTTACCTTCTTCATTTAAGAATGTTAGATATAATTTTTTCATGATTCTTCCTCCTAGGATTTATTTATTCAACAATTTCTTCTGCGTCTTGCACATGTGAATATTCTACTTTTTCAGTGACTAAAGCCAATTCATTTTCTGCTGGAGCTAAATTCGCCATGGTTTCTCCCAGCGCTAATACAGCAGCTTCGTTTGGTTCTGAAATCACATCGTTAAAGTTTTTCTTAATCGTTTTGTCTTCCCCAGGTTGACTGAGTTCGACCGTTAATTTTGTGTTTTCTAAATTTTTCATTTTCATTCTCCTCTGTATTTTGTTTTTAATAAGCAGCGCCGCCTACACTATCTATAAACGAGGTCAGCAGGAAAAATGTCACGGTTTTAGTAAATATTTTTTCAATAAATAAAAAAAGCCTAGTAAACAGGGATTATCGAGCTGTTTACTAGGCGCTTTAGTTTCTCAGGTATTCAATTATCATTTCCGAAAAAATCTTTTGGAAGCTCCGTTTCTCCATTATCTATTTTTTTCCATTGTTCTTTTTCAAATTGTTTTTGTTTCGCAGCCGTTTGGTAAAAATTATCCATTCGTTCTTGTTCGTTGATTAATTTTTCTTTGGTATAATGAACCAATCCTTTTACGTCTTGGTTAGTTTCAAATTGAACATATTGGTCACGGTAATTCCGTTCAATGACGAGTAAAGGAGCTTGTTCCAAGATCAGACCATAATTAATTAACATACGTCCTACTCGACCGTTGCCGTCGCTAAACGGATGAATCCGTTCAAACTCAATATGGCTTTTTATTAATGCTGTTAATTTTTCGTCAAACGTCCTTGCTTGCTGAAAAGATTGGTTTAAGTTATCGCACCATTCTTGAATCTTTACAGGCACTTCAAAGGGTTCTGTGGTTTGAAAATCTGTCCCTAAAATATAATTTTGCACGCTTTTATATTGTCCACCGTCCGCCAAAATATGGTCGGTCAATAAACGATGAATATTTCTTACTAATAGTGGCGAAAAAGGTTGTTGCTCTTTGGCCTCTTGAAAGACATAATCAAAGGTTTGCCGGTGATTTTCCACTTCGTACACTTCATGCAAGCTGTGCCCTTGTTCACTAGGCAATCTACCATATCGTAAAATCATACGTGTGTCATTCAAAGATAATGTGTTTCCCTCAATTCCTGTCGAATGATAAGCAAATCGAATGAGTACGTCTTCGATATAGTCTTGACTGTACTTTCCATACATGCTTTTTAGCTCCTTACATAATAAAGCTACCAGTTAATTTTGACCAAATTTCAACTGCATTTCTTCCTTATGTATTAAGTAACTAGACAACGCTTTTAAGTCGTTCATTAGATAATTAAACACGATACCTCATAAACGAAACCCTTCTTTGGCTGTCTCAATATCAACAGTTCCACTAGCTTCCGCATCCTTCAAATTTTCAACAACTTCTAAACTTACTTTTAATTTATCATAGTCTTCAGTATCAATAATAGCATACTTTACTCTGCCATTTTTTGTCAGAAAAACAGGTTCACCATTAGCCACTTCTTGTAACACTTTATCATAATTTTTTAAATCAGAAATTGGCTTGATATCCATCACGGTCACTCTCCTTATAAAGGTTATATCATATTTTGCGAATGGTTTGCAGTAGGAACCGTTTTTTACTAACAATGATTTTTAAGCTATGAAAATAGCGTTAAACTTGAGAAATTGAACAAACTACCCTTAAAATAGCAAACCAACAATTTAAAAATCTCACTATATAGCTATCCACTTATAATTTTCTTGTCGCTTTGGCCCTTTTCTGACTATTTCCACCTATTTTTTACCACCGCTCAATTTTCTCCTTCTCATTATTCCGATTATAGTGAAACTACCTCGAGGAATAATAAGAAAAAGGAATAACATCCAATGCAAACAACAGAATTAAACCAACTCGTACAAGATTACCAACGACTTTTCCACAAAGTGTTACGTAAATGTAGCATTTTTCCGGGGCAACCAGATTATGAGGACCACATGCAGGAATTACGGCTACTATTTTTCTTAAAAGCCAAACCTTATGAATCACGAGGCTTATTTGAAGCAGAATGTAACGTGAGCTACCTCTATCGGTTCTTACTATGGAGTATTATCGACAAAAAACGAAAGAAAGATCCAAAAGAAAATGAAATTAATGATGAGGAAGTCCTTTATTTACAACAAGCAGAGTCAAACTACTCTGAAGTTGATTTCTTAGATGAGTTTCTAACGACTTACAACCAATTACAAGAAAAAGATCAAAAGAAGGTATTAGCTTTGTTAGAAAATGTCGACTTATCCCGGCAAAACCGGCATCGTTATCGCATGCGTCTAAGAGAATTGTTTAAAAAGAACCGATAAATTAAAAAATCTCGGCTTTAGCCTTTACTCGGTTAAAGTCGAGTATAAATAATAGCAAAAATTTTATTACTCTGAAATCTCCAATTCAGATAGAATTTGCTGCTTCTCATTTCCTTGGATCATCTTGTCATGTATCTCTATACACTTTCCATAAAAATCTTTTCCATAACCAGGAATTTCTAGAAAAGTCAGTCCATTGATTGCTTTGCGTATAACGCAAGAAGAAGAAACATCTAAATATTCTAACAGTCCCATTCTCCAACCATCTGGCATTTTTCCTGCATATCGTTTGATGATCCCATGAACTAAAAAAGCTCTATGCATCTTTTCATAAATCGCTTTAGCTTTACGATCCAAATAGAAAACAAAATTATTCACTAGAGAAACAATCGCCCTCTGACCAAAAGGAAAACTCAAATCATTCATCCGTCCCGGATTAACCCATATCGCTCTTTTCGGGTTGGTTGAAATACTAAAAGGAATTAAACTAAAATTTTCACAAGATAATGGGATACTATTTACCTTCAAAGACAAAAATTCCTCTACTGTTTTCTTATACTCTATAAATCCTACTTTCCAATAATAATACAAAAACTGATCTACAATAATGTCTGTCCCCAAATCAACGATCTTCGCCGTATTTTGATAAATAATAAATGTGTGATCAATTTCTTGTTCATACGGTATAATTGCATAAATCTCTTCATCAAAATCGACACTGGTTCCAATACTGATTTCTGTATAAAGCTGGTTCAAATCCATAGGCTGATTTATCGCCCGATTGTTAAATGCAAAAAGCTTTTCCAGTTCTGGTTGAAATTCTGACGTTTTCGTCTGCCTCTCTACTCCAAATTCAGTATTTAGCCCCAATATAGAGCTAATTTTCTCTTCCATTGACTACGCTCCTCACTTTTAGATTACATCTATTATAAAATAAACAGTCGGAAAAGAAAACGGTTTTATAAAAAACTTTTGAAGAAAAATAATTTTTTTATGTTATCTGTAGACACATTGTTACCTATATGGTCAACAGTTTCTCAGAAAATTATATGTAATTTTATTTGGAATACACCTCTGCAAATATAAAAAGGTACTGGTAGAAAATTTATATATTCCACTAGCACTAACGCTAAATATCATAAAATTTTGAACATTCATTTTTATATATAATCAAATAGCAAATTAACTAGGAATAGGCATTTGTCTTACTGTTATAGCTTTTGCCAAGCTTTCTAGCGCAGGACATCGATAAATGTAATTAAGTATCAAAAAAAGCATTAGTTCAGACAAAACTAATGCTTTTTTTGAATAAACTCATACAGACTCATAATATCATGGGCAGTTAATTTCCCTAAGGGGCGACGATTAAAAACTGCTGCTTTAGTCACATCATACGTGCGATGTGTATCAACATAAGAAGCAGTTTTTAATCCTGCTGCATGCCAATCTTTAATGGGGTAATAAAGCTCTTTGATTGTTTCAGATTTATGCGTATATTGACTGGTGATTTTGAATAAAGTAACGTACTTACTTTTAACTTCCACAACTAAAGCTGGCCGAATTTTAGATTGATTGTTTTCGTCAAAAGGAACATCAGCAATATAAAGTTCCATAGGTTCCATAAAAGTTAGTCCTCATTCATCCAATCATGAAAATGCGGAGCTTTTTCGGGATTATAATGGCCATTTTGATCAATATCAACCTTTTCATTAGGAATAGTCGTAATTAGGTTATGCCAATCTAAAGCAGTTGGCAATTTTTTAAGAACAAGTTCATTATTATCATTAACATCAATGGTGACTTGATCGCCATCTTGTAAACCTAGTTTACGACGAAGTTCAACTGGAATAACAACTTGTCCCTTACTAGAAACTTTAGAAGTTTTGGGAGTTACTTGGTCGATCATAAAAATCCCTCCTTCAGATGTCTTACTTCTTACATCTTACTAAAGAAACAAAATAAAAGCAAGAAATGTATACTTAAAGTTATAATACATTACCTAGCAAAGTATAAATTCCATAATATCCTTTTTCCCTCAATAGAAATGCCTAGGAACTAGATGATTTTCTCCGCCATTTCCTAGGCTCTTTTACTAAAAATTTCGCTAAAATTCTCTACTTACAACTACAGTCTTTCTCCATTTGTCGCAATAACTTAATTTATTGCGGCAGCTATATTATCCCCGACAACGATGTCTGCTTCGGTGGCTGTTGAAATAACATCTAAGTAATCGGCAGTATTGGTCACAATACTTAAGACGACTGGATCATATCCAGCTTCTTTGATAGCTGCTATATCCATCTCCATCAACAGATCTCCTTGCGTCACTTGGTCTCCTTGTTTTACTTGCGGTTTGAAGCCTTGTCCTTTTAATTCAACAGTATCAATCCCCAAATGAATCAACAATTCAATACCATCACTACTTCTCAAGCCTATCGCATGATTTGTTTCCGCGACTAAAGTCACCTCAGCATCAAACGGCGCAACAATTTCATTTGAGCTTGGTTGAATCGCTGTGGTTTGTCCCATAATTTGTTGCGCAAAGGTTTCATCACTAAGATTTTCAACAGCAACAAACTGACCATTTACGGGGGAAGCTATTTTAATTTGTTCTCCCGAAGTTTTGGCTGCGTTTGCTGAAGACTCGACTTTTTCAGCTTCGTCAGTTGTTTCATCTTCGAACCCTATAATCCAGGTAACAGCAAAAGCAAAAACAAAAGCAATCACCGAACCAATGATAGCCATTGGAAAGTTCATCCCATTATTGGGATCAACATAACCCGGTAGTACAATCAGCCCTGGTATGCCCATACCAAAACTTTTAACACTGAATACATTAAGTAATGCCCCAGCGATTGCGCCACCAGTCATGGCTCCGATAAAAGGTTTTTTTAACTTCAAAGTCACACCATACATCGCCGGTTCTGTAATTCCTAAGAGTGCAGAAATCCCCGCGGATAATGAAATTTGTTTCATACTTTCGTCTTTGGTTTTAAACAAAACGGCAAAAGTAGCCCCTGTCATACCAAAAGTAGCTGCCATCATTGCAGGAGTCATAAAACTATCGTATCCTTGAGCAGCATAGATTTGTAACCCCATAGGCATAATAGCCCAGTGCATCCCAGTCATTACTAAGAGTGGCCATGCACCACCTAATATAGCACCTGCTAAAATGCCTACATTTTCAAATAACCATAAAATAACACCGGATAGCGCTGTACCGATATAAGTACCGATAGGGCCTAGAACAATTAAGGTCACTGGAACCACGATCAACAAGGTTAAAACTGGACTAAACATTAAAGTCACCGATTTAGGCATCCATTTTTTTACCCATTGATAGACATGACTCAAAAACCAGACAGCTAATAAAATCGGAATCACCGATGTGCTGTAATTGAGATAAGGAACGGGTAAGATACCAAATAAATTTAATTCTTGTACTGATTCCCCTGCAGATAATGCATTGAACCCTTCCACCATGGTTGGATATAGTAAAACACCTGCGACACTCATTGCCAGATATTCACTTGTTTTCAGTTTTCTTGCAGCTGAAACTGCCAAAAGAAAAGGTAAGAAATAAAAGGCGCTATCAGATATCATCTGTAATATATTAAAAGCTGCACCCTCAGTTGGCATCCAATTGAAAGCTTCAATAAGAGAGACGATCCCTTTTAAAAGCCCAGCGCCAATAATGGCAGGCAGAGCGGGAGTAAAGGTACCAGAAATAAAGTCCATTAAACGACTCACGATTCCTTTACTAGATTTTTCTGCAGATTCGTCTGTCTCCAAAGAAGCGATATCGCCTAGCTGTTCTTGAACAGCTTCGAAAGCATCATCCACTTCATTTCCTATAATAACTTGGAATTGTTCTCCAGAAAACTGCGCTCCCATGACGCCTTTAATTTTCTTAATATCATCTAGTTGTATTTTTTTGGTATCAACAACATTAAAACGCAGCCGAGTCACGCAATGCCAAGCGGCTTTGATATTTTTCTTACCCCCCATTAATTCAATCAATTCGATGGCTAAATCTGTATATTTTGACATTTTTTTCCTCCTGTAAAATAAAAAACCAAAGTTCACAAAAATCTTGTAAGCTTTGGTTATGCCTGATTTAATCAGTAACAGTCCACTTTATTTAATTTTGCCTTTCCGTCACGCGATTGATATGTAAAGTCAAATAGAAAAGTTCATCATTATTGACCTCTGCGCCCTGCTTTGCCTCGATCATTTTACCTACCTTTTCTGCTGCTTGGTAAGCTTTGCGATAATTATTCTTTACGACTTCGATCAGTTGTTCATCAACGATTTTTGGTTCTTTTTCCTGGTTAAGCTGTCTCAAAATGAAATATCGCAAATGTGTATTAAAACGAATATAATTGACTGAATTTTGGTCAAGCGTCATTTGATAATGATATTCTATAATTTCTATTGCTCGATTAATAAGCGTTGCCAGCTGCGACGAATGAATATTGGCCCTGACATCATACTGCGCATTGACAAAATGATAAGTTAAAAAAGTTTGTTCACTTTTAGGTAAGCGAATGCCGGTTTTCTTCTCTATAGTATAAAGGGCGTCAATAGCGACTTCGTTTTCTTGCGGATACAGTTTTTTAACTTCCCAACGTAAATTTTCAGGATAATCTAGGGTATCTTGCGAACTTCTTTTCAGTGCATAATTTAAATGATCCGCCAAAGCCAGATAATGACTATCATCAAAGCCTTCAATATTTAAAGTCTTGGATGCTTGTTCACTGATTTCTTCAGTCAGTAGCAAAACATCATCAGAGATATTTTCAATCGCTTGATACAACACATTCGGCCCTTTTTGTTGCGTTTCAGGAGTAAAAATACGTTCAATTTCTTCCCGAAAAATGTCTTCTCCCGTTTGCCTACCAAAAGAAATCCCCTTACCCATCGCAATGACTTTTTCATTTTCTTCATTGATAACCCAAGCCACACTATTATTGATCTTTTTTTGAAACTTCAACCACTCAAACCTCCTTTCCAAAAAAATACGCCAAAAACACAAGCTAAAAGCATGTTTTTGAACGTAGGTTATGCCTGATCGTATCAGTAACAGTCCGTATTTTGCTAAAGATTAGTATAATTCACAATGTAATCGGTGTCAAGAAAACCGTATAATTTTTGCTGCTTTCTCTTCGTGTAGACTTGGTTAATTTATACTTACTCACACAAATAGGTACCATTAAAGTAGACTAAGTACATAGCAAGATAAGTATTCAAAAACTTGTTTATTTCATTTTAATTAACGGATGAGTACGTAAAACGTCTATAACTTTTTTAGCTGAATTCTTTATAAACATTTAGCTTATTTCTTTATCTAATTTTTTAATTGCTCATCGAATCTACAAATTATCTCTACATGAAAAGTTATTCGCTCTTTCCTAAGCCGTACTCCTCTAATAATTCTGACAGAGGCCGGGATTGCGGGTTTTGCAAATACTCATCATAAGCTGCATCACCAACCTGTGTATCATAGGCGTCTTCTAAAGATGACAATGTTGTAGTCTTTAATAGTTCAGACAAACTCTTTTCCTCAAACTTTACCATCTCGTCCAAAAAATTCTTCTCTTCATCAGTAACATGTACAGTGATAATAGCCATATCAAAAAGCTCCTTTATGATCAATTCTTATGCTTCTAAAAAATCGTAGTGCAACACCATCCACATGATATTACACTACGTCTTTTTTTATTCCTATGAACGATCAAATATCGCAAGCGGCAATAATGCACTAACAACATATTGCCCTGCATCAACGACCTCAGATATCTTCAAATCGACACAAAGACTGGCAAGTAGATACGCATCAATTTTCTCCATGTTATAGGTTTCAGATACATAATCGATCATAGCCCGTAACGCTTCCTGCGCACCTGTCATTAAATCGGGGCCGACACCTGTCGTGCCATAAAAATCATCTTGGTTGACTTTTTGCGTTAAACCGCCCTTCGTTTGGAATTGAGGCGAAGGAATAGATTTTTCTGATGCTTTGATTACTGTAAATTTCAAGCTGGCATACATGGGACATTCTAAAGCCGAAACAAAGACTTCTCCGTCACCTTGCGCCGCATGACCATCTCCACAGCTAAACAAAGCACCCGCTTGCTGCACTGGCAAATATAGTTTCGTTCCTATGGTCAATTGTCGTACATCCAAATTTCCGCCAAAGTTTCCCGGAGGCATAATCGGAGTCCCATCACCATCTTTAGGACAGACACCCATGGTTCCTAGGAAAGGTTCAATCGGCACCTTGATATCGTCGCTAAAATGAATATACTTTCCATCGGATAGATCAAAGGTACGCAAATAGGCATCGGGATAATCTTCAGCTAATAAATCTAAACCAGGTAAAACCGCCGTCCGCCCCCAGTGTTTCGTTTTCAAATCAAGGATTTCTACAGCTAAAGTATCTCCTGGCTCCGCACCATTGATGTAAACCGGACCAGAAAGAGGATAAACATAATCCCAGTCAAGTTCCGAAATTGCTTCTGTCGTTGAGTGAAAATTAAATTGATTATCCGATACCTCTCTTGTTTCAAAAACCACCGTGTCACCGCTATCAATTGTCAAAATAGGTTCATGCTCTTTATGCCAAGTGTAGTGAACTCTATCCGTTGTAAATTTATGAGTTTCTGCCATTGCTTACGCCCCCTTTGTTATTTAACCTTAAATATAGCAAAGGAATTGGAATAAGCAATTCAAATCAATCCACTATTGACTTATGCGCATTATGCGTATATAATATAGTTATAGGAAGGAGTTGAGTAAATGCCTCAAACAGCTAAGCAAGTCATTAAACTACTTAAAAAAAATGGATTTACTGAAACAAGAATTAAAGGCGACCATCATAGATATGAAAATGGTCAAGGTAATAAAGTGACAGTAGCATACAGTAGTTTAAAAGACGAAATCAGACCAGGCACTTACAACAACATCCTAAAGCAAGCAGGGCTAAAATAGCCCTCTTGCCTTGATTAAAAAACTAAGGAGGAATCACTATGGTAAAAACTAATTTTGTAGCTTATCCTGCCGTATTAGACGATAGCGAAAATAAAACTGGTGAGTATTCTGTTCTTTTCCCAGATGTCCCGGGCGCACTTTCAGAAGGTGTTGGCATTCCTCAAGCATTATCTAACGGAGCTGAAGCATTAGAGCTGATGTTATATGATGAAGAAGAACTGCCTGAAGCTTCTGACTTAAAAACTGTACAAGAAGAATACCCTCAAGCAATTGTTAGTTTTGTCACCGTAGATTTAATCGCTGCTGCTAAAAAAGTTAAAACGCCTGTGGTTAGGAAAAACACTACAATCCCTGAAGACCTTGCTGAAAGAGCAGATTCTGCCGGTATCAACTTCTCAGAAACACTTACAGAAGCACTAAAAGAAAAACTAGAAGTCTAGCATGTGTTAGGCTTCTTTTTATTTGTTTACTTCTATGTTATTTCCCCTCTACTTAAATGGTTATCTTGGTCGTCAAAATGGTAAAAGGTTCTACACATATCCAAACCCAGCTTATGAAGACCCAGATTTCTTAACGTAATTAACTAATTCTGAATGATTGGTAAATTTTTTCAAGGACTCATTTAATCCTTGGCATAACCTTTTTTCTAAAAGCTCGGTTTTTTTACTTTCTGGATGTACAAAAAAACGCAGTTCATATTAATTAAACTGCGCCCTTTTATTTTTAACAGGAAATAAGTAGTTTTGGTTGAAACCTTCTGTACATTGGCGTTCAACTTTGATTTCATCCTTTGTTCTTCCGTACAGTAATTTTCGTTTGAATTAATGCTTTTTTGGGTAAACTTATATGGCTCCATAATATAACAGTTAGTCTTCATTCATCCAATCATGAAAATGCGGAGCTTTTTCGGGATTATAGTGGCCATTTTGATCAACATCAACCTTTTCATTAGGAATAGACGTAATTAAGTTATGCCAATCTAAAGCAGTTGGTAATTTTTTAAGAACAAGCTCATTATTATCATTAACATCAATGGTGACTTGATCCCCATCTTGTAAATCTAGTTTACGACGAAGTTCAACTGGAATAACAACTTGTCCTTTACTAGAAACTTTAGAAGTTTTGGGAGCTACTTGATCGATCATAAAAACCCCTCCTTCAGGCGTCTTACTTCTTACATTTTACTAAAAAAACAAAATAAAAGTAAGAAATGTATACTTAAAATTATAATACGTTACCTATAAAAGTACAAATTCCATTATATTCCTTTTCACTCAACAGAAACGCCTAGGAAATAGAGGATTTTCTCTGCCATTTCCTAGGCTCTTTTACTAAAAATTCTCACTAAAACTCTCTACTTATAACTTTTTTCCATTTATCGCAATAACTTAATTTATTGCAGCAGCTATATTATCTCCGACAACAATGTCTTCTTCTGTTGCTGTTGAAATAACATCTAAGTAATCCGCAGTATTGGTCACAATACTTAAGACCACTGGATCATAACCTGCTTCTTTAATAGCTACTACATCCATTTCCATCAATAGATCTCCTTGTGTCACTTGATCACCTTGTGTCACTTGTGGTTTGAAGCCTTTTCCTTTTAATTCAACAGTATCAATACCCAAATGAATCAATAACTCAATACCATCACTACTTCTCAAGCCTACCGCGTGATTTGTTTCTGCCACTAAAGTGACCTCAGCATCAAATGGCGCAATAATTTCATTTGAACTTGGCTGAATAGCTGTGGTTTGTCCCATAATTTGTTGCGCAAAGGTTTCATCACTAAGATTTTCAAAAGCAATAAATTGTCCGTTCACTGGTGATGCTATTTTGATTTGTTCGCCCGAAGCTTTGACTGTGTCCGCTGAAGAATCGACTTTTTCAACTTCGTCAGTCGTTTCATCTTCAAAACCTAGGATCCAGGTAATGGCAAAAGCAACTATAATGGCAAGAATCGAGCCCATAATAGTAATTGGAAAATTCATCCCATTATTGGGATCGACATAACCAGGAAGTACAATCAACCCCGGTATACCCATACTGAAACTTTTAACACTGAATATATTAAGTACTGCCCCAGCAATTGCTCCACCTGTCATAGCTCCGATAAAAGGTTTTTTTAACTTCAAAGTTACACCATACATAGCTGGTTCTGTAATACCTAATAGTGCTGAAATTCCAGCAGATAATGAGATTTGCTTCATATTTTCATCTTTGGTTTTAAATAAAACTGCAAAAGTAGCGCCTGTCATACCAAAAGTAGCTGCTAACATTGCAGGTCCCATAAAACCTTCATATCCTTGAGCAGCATAGATTTGTATAGCCATCGGCATAATTGCCCAATGCATACCAGTCATTACGAGCAGTGGCCATGTTGCCCCTAACAAAGCACCTGCTAGAAGACCAAAATTTTCAAACAACCACAAAATCCCTCCAGCCAAAGCTGCACCGATATAGGTTCCGATTGGTCCTAAGACAATTAAAGTCACTGGAACTACGATCAGCAAGGTTAAAACTGGACTAAACATTAAAGTCACCGATTTAGGCATCCATTTTTTAACCCATTGGTAGACATGGCTCAAAAACTAGACGGCTAGTAAAATCGGAATGACTGATGAGCTGTAATTCAGATAAGGAACGGGTAAAATACCAAATAAATTTAATTCTTGTACTGCTTCACCTGCAGATAACGCATTGAAGCCATCAACCATGGTCGGATATAATAAAACACCTGCGATACTCATTGCTAGATATTCATTTGTTTTCAGTTTTCTTGCAGCTGAAACTGCCAAAAGAAATGGTAAGAAATAAAAGGCGCCATCAGATATCATCTGTAATATATTGAATGCTGCACCTTCAGTTGGCATCCAATTGAAAGCTTCAATAAGAGAAACGACACCTTTTAAAAGCCCAGCCCCGATAATTGCCGGTAGAGCAGGTGTAAAAGTACCGGAAATAAAGTCCATTAAGCGACTAATGATGCCTTTACTAGATTTTTCTGCAGATTCATCTGTCTCCGAAGAGGCGATATCGCCTAACTGTTCCTGAACAGCTTCGAAAGCATCGTCCACTTCATTTCCGATAATTACTTGGAATTGTTCGCCAGAAAACTGCGCCCCCATGACTCCTTTGATTTTCTTGATATTATCTAGTTGTATTTTTCGAGTATCGACAACATTAAAACGCAACCGAGTCACACAATGCCAAGCGGCTTTGATATTTTTCTTACCACCCATTAATTCAATCAATTCGGTGGCTAAATCTGTATATTTTGACATCTTTTTTCCTCCTCGTAAAGAAATTGAATTTATTATTAGTCAACACGATGGGGTAAGAATGAAGCGGAAAAAGGTTAATTTTAATTTATTAACGCAAGCAATTAACGAAAAAAGTATTCGCTATAATACCACGCTTAGTTTACTTATTAATCGAGACTTATCAACATTAGATCATTGTGAAGAAAACTTTATTTCTAAGTCTACTTTAATAAGAAAAATGAAAAAAACAGTCCGTTTACTTGGTAATTATGACTTACATATATCCATCTCTGATCGTATGAAGCTTACTGGTAACGAAAATATGATTCGAATCGGTGAGTTTATTTTTTTATCCTTAAATTATTAAGACTTATCTATGTTTCTTTTTTATTCACAAGCAAAGGACTATTTGCTACAAACAAACCGAATTTTTCATTACTTAAACCTATCTTTGAATGAAATCGAAATTGAATATTTATCTATTTGGGTTTTTGTTAATCAATATGCTGTAGAAGAAGGTTATTTATTAAATGATGATCCTGAACTTTCAGGTTTTTTTGAGAATTATAAATTTGTAGACAAGCCAAATTTTCTAATTGACTGGAAAGAAAATGATTGGAAATTCTTTTTATTATTTCTATATACATTAGATTACATATCGTTAGAAAAAGCTATAGAGGTAAAAAAAATCAACCCCTTTTCTAAAGAGATTGAACAATGGATTGCTTGTTTTGAACAACATTATTTCTTTATGACCAAAGAACAAAAAAGGTTCACAGAAAAAAAGCTGACAAAACAATTACAATGTGATGCTATGATCAAGCTTGAAGCGGACATAATGCCTTATCTTGAGGATTTAGATATTAACTATTTAGAAAAAAAATATCCTATTTATTTTTCCTATTTTGAAAAATTTTGGAGAAACTTTTCAGAAATTGAGCCTATATATGCTAATCGACCCAGTATAAAACATGCATCACTATTAAATTGTATTTATTTTGTTCCGTTATTAACATTTATGCCAGAAATTTCTATTTTCATCTGTACCAATACTTCAAGAGCTCATCGTCATCTTTTAAAAGAAAAAATAGATGTGCACTTAAAAGATAAAAATATTAAGTTTGAAGAAAATATTCATTTGGCTGATATTATCGTTACCACAATTAATTCTTTAGAGGCAGTTTCAGAGCAACAAACAATCATACAGGTTCGCCCTTCGTTACCCAAAAATGACTTGGGTCGTATTAAAGCTACAGTGAAGACAAGGCATAAGCATTCTGCTAACAATCTTAGTTGAACAATGCATCAGCCTAGCTTAGTTAATGAGATTTCTTTTCTCAAGAAAGTAAAAGTAATTAAGTAATTATTATCATTACCACATATACAGTTCTTGTATGTATACATAAATTTATTTAATCTTTATTTAGCAAAGAATCCACTGAAACCCATCAGAAAATAAGATATTTTACGAGGAAACTTATGAAAAGCTAAACTTTACAGGTTTCTGTTGAGTATTGCGATTATTTTCTGACGTATGTTCTAAGTAAAGATGATGAGTTGTGATTATTGCGGATGGATTGGATTGAGCCACCTCTGCGGAGAATAGAGCCACCGTCGGCAAGCAGGTGAGCCAACAAGTTAAATGTCCTAACCTCTTTCCTAACCTCTTGTATGGTTCATTGTTGGAAGATTCTGGAGTTGTATTTTGATGGCGTCAGTCAAAGAACAATCAGTTTGAACAATATTATGAACGATTCATGATTGAAGACCTTTCTTTTCCAGAGAAACAGGCAATTGGGAGAAAGTGTGCAACGCGCTACAGAAAAAGAATATCACTTTAAGCTTATTGCATCATGAGTGCACAACAGAAGCACGTGAGCACGGTAAAATCCCTTACGCTTATCGGACTTCCACGATATTCTGCTCTCAATTCGCACCGGAAGGCTGGCATTCAAAACTGGGGCAGGCGCAGGTAGCAGATGCGATTCTTGATCGTATTGTCTATGATTCTTATAAAATTCTAGTAGATGGTAAAGTCTCTATGAGAGAACGTCATGGTTTGGAGGCGTCTAAATGCTCCTTATAAAAGTTGAAAATTGGATAGCAAATTATTTTTTTCGAATGTATTTACCTGATGAAGTGATGAACCAAATTGAAGATAAACTATTGCCCATCTGTATATGGACTGAAGAGGAGGCCTTAGATCATGACGAACTTGTCCGTTGGGCAATTGAAATTATTGATGAGCAATTTAGAAGACAAAAATTTTAGATAGGATCGCTGGCCATTGGAATAGTACGAAACTATTTCAATGGCTCCATATTTCCGCATTTACTGGCTCTTTTCTCCGCCGATAGTGGCTCACAACTCCGCAGAAGCGGCTCAATGCGGCCGCAATGCTCATACAAGGGATACTTTATTTATACTGAAATTTGCCCAAGGAAGCAAAAAAGCTAGTGATCCGTAGAAGGATCATTAGCTTGACTGGCTCTAGATTTAACGATTCAGGTGGTTCTCAAAATGGCGTTTTAACTGGTTCTATTCATTCCGACAAAGTGGTTCTTTGAGAGCGGCGTACTCCCTAATATAAATAGCTCCTTATATTTTTTATTCATCGCTTTTTCCTTCTTTAAAACAGTCATATATTCATTATAACAAAACTATTAACTTCGTTAATTAAAAATTATATCTGCTTTCTCTTGTTCTAAAGGCTTCAACTCCTCCTTCTAAAATTTCACAAACTTCATCTTTTATTACTTTTCCTTCCAGACTACCATTTTTATAATAATACTTTTCTTTATTTGGATTCGGATGCTGTTGATCATGTTCATTAGCTATTATAACATTTTCACTATCACCAGTTATAACGATATTTGCATTGTGTGTAACCACGAACAGTTGTCTTTTTAATTTCTCTTTCTTAAAATATCCGACAATATCTTCAACAATTGACCGATTGTCTAAGTTATCCTCTGGTTGGTCAATTAATAAAGGACAATCTTTTTCTCCAACTTCTAACTTTATTAGAAGTAAAATTAACGCCTTCTTTCCCTCAGACATTGTATCAAAGTTAACACCTTCATAAGTAATATTATAATCCTGTTGAATATAATTTAATTTACAAATTTCATTTAAGAAAGTACTTAAACTATATTCGCTTTTAAAGCTTTCTTTCTCCATTAAGCCTATTATATTTTTTAAAGTAACCAAAAAATCATCAGAATTTAAAGTCACCGGTTCTTCATCAAAATTAATAATATTTTTGAATCCACCTGTAGTAATTTCCTTATAATTTGTTGTTTTTGTTTTTAAATGTTTACGGAACAATCGAGACAAATTTTCTTGGTTAACATTAGTTTCGTATTTAATAACTAATTTTCCTGAAGAAAGAACTTCCTCAGAATTAACAAAATTTTCCCATTTAACCAATTCACAGATTTCGTTTACATTTTTATTAATCTTTTTAGTAACTGATTTTATTTCACTATTATTATCTTGTCTTTTTCTTAGATTATTTCTTTCAGCAAGTAAATCATCATTTAGCTTTTTTAAAGATGGAGTTTTTTCGATGCTTTCATAATACTTCTCCATCAGGCTATCAGATTCTACTTTTTCAATTTCTTCTGTAAATCCATTTTTAGCAATTGTTAATTCTTTTTCTAATTTTTTTATAGAATTCTTATATGTTGAATTTATCGTTTTTAATTCATCTTCAAGAGTCGGAAAATTTCTTTTTAAAAAGACAATTGAGCTTTCTGAAAGATTCTTACTAAATCCAATTATATCCACTTCCTGAACTTCTTTTATTTTTTCTAATTTTGTGTCAAGTTCGCTTATATTTTCTTTTTTTTCCTCAATTTGCTTAACAAACTTCTGGATATAAGACTTCTGATCTTCAGTAAATGTCACTGTATTTTCGTTTATTTTTGTTTTTATTTCTTCAATATTCTTTTCTAACTCTTCTTCTTCCTGCAATACTTTGTTATCATTGTGTAGCATTTCAAGACTTTTTTTATTCTTTAATAATTCAGTAACACCCTCGTTTAAAGCAGATTTGTTTAAACCTAACTCTTTATAAATATTATTTATGGTATTCAAATTAGTAATAGTTTCGTTGATAAAATTGTTACGTAAATTTCTATCACGCGCAATTTGTTGTAAACTATCTTGATAAAAATATTCAATTATTATATTTTCAACTGGGTTACCATTCCTATAATAAAGTTTCGTATCATCCATCTTACTTTCTATAAGTTTATTATAGTTTTCATTTCCTCCCTTTATATCTTCTTGATAACCAGCTTTTTTTCCTATTATAGATAAAAGTAAAGATTTTCCACTAGAACGCCCTCCTATAATAACATTCATATCATCATTAAAATACACAGTTTGTTCGTTAAATTCTTTTGCCGGAAGTTTTACATGACTAATTATTTTAGATTCAACTTTGGTAGATGGTTTATTTGCTTGGATTCTCACTCTATAAAAGGGCTCATAAACGATACTTTTTAATCCTTCAAAAGTTAAATCTGCTTTGATCCAAGTTGATTTTTCTTTAGGATAATTATTAAAGGTTTTAAAATCATGAGCATCAGTTCCTGAAACACAAGGTATAGATCTTCCATAATATTTAGGGACCTTATTTAAATAGTGATCAATGTCATTTTTCGAAGTAGTTTGTATTATACTAACTGATTTATTCATAAAACCACGATTATGTTCAAAAGCGGTCCCTATATTTGGAGATAACCCATCGTCCCCATTTGGAATCATAATTAAAGTCTTGCTCTTGTATCCTTCTCCCGACGATTTCTTTAAAGCGCTTTCCATATCTTTATAAGTAGGAACGTATGAGAACTGGTCTTTTTCAATTATCTCATTTAAGTTATCTTTAAAATTCAACTCACTTCCATCTGACTTTTCTACTCTTAAATTTGATAAAAATTTTTCTAATTCGCCTTGAGTAGAGTTTTCTGGAAAAATAACATGAACGTTTACATGTCTATGAGAGCCTTTATTTTTACTTTTAGAAACTAAACCTGCCACCCTCAATTCAATATTAGGAAATAATATAATAGAATTATCTAGACCAAAGTTATTCCTATTTTCATTGAGGAACAAATAATTTTCTACTGAAAAATAATCAGTAATCCCAAAGCATTTAATCCCACTATCATTTAATTTTTTACAGTATTCTTTCCATATTTTACTATTTTTACTTTCACTAACCTTATTTCCATCACTATCTTCAAAATTATCATGTAATTTAGTATTTGGTGTATGTATATGTAAATCCCATCGATTCCATTCAGAACCTCTTCTCTCCATTAAAAATCACTCCTAATTAATTCTTCTTTTTTGTTGTTCTCATTACTTGTCATTAGAATAATTATTTTTACATTATAATCAACGTTTCAATAGTTGATTTGGTAGAACTAACTTATTACACACCTCATTTTTTGGCGTTAGACTAAAATTGTGGAAATACTTTTGTATAACGTATCCAATAATATTGCTACAAAGGAGATCAGGCTATTGCAAACAATACAAATAAAATTTAACCTTCAAATTAACGAATATGGCAAAATGTGCTTTCTTTAGTACGTGGAATAAGATTGCAAGACAAACGTGTATAATAGAATAAAATAGTTCCCTAAGTTACTAAACTAAATGTGCAACAACACCAAAAATTTATTTTATATTGCCTTGTTAAAACGTTATACTAAACAATTATATACTATAAATAATTTTTCCATTTTCAGCAATTATAATTATTTCACCGTTTCCATCTAAAATATTAACCGGTTTTCCTCCAGTTTGGAGACTGACTTCACTAGCTCCATCTAGGAAATCATCAAAATAGCCTTCGTTCCCATCACAAGAAATATAAAGATTTAAATTTTGAATAGTAGCAGATATTTCAGGAATGAAGTATATCTTTTCACCATCGTCTTCGATAGAACATCCTAAATATTGAGCTTTGGCTTGAATACTATCAGAAGTGTCTAAATCTTCGTAAGGAATTGTTCCTAAACTTACTTCGCTTTTCACTTCATTCTCTGTAATATCTTCTTCTGTAGTTTCTACTGTATCTATATTGTCTGTTTCTGATATTTCATTACTAGTTGACCCTTCTGTATAATACGAGTCTGTATTAGTAGATTCAGCTTGACTACCAGCTCATTCCATTGTTTTCGTCAGGAGGAAGCGAAGCACTATAAAAAAACCTAGACTAGCGAAAGTGAAAATAATGGAAAATATCATGATAGCAATAATAAGCATGCCTCTATTAAAAACAGAAGGTAACTCTTCCCACATTGTTTCATTATCTTGTTCTTTACGAAAACATCTACACTGCCCAGTAATCCATATACCACAAGCTGTAAAACTATACCTAAAATAGTTACTGTTTCATTTGATCCAAAAAATCTAGCACAAAAATCTCCTGTATAATAATATCATGCTTATGTGCTTGTCATTTTATTATACAAGAGGTTACGTTATTTAGTTTGCCGACTCTCCCTTTCGCAGAAGACGTCTCTATTTTTCTCAGTGACTAGCATACAGCTCTGCAGAAGTGACAGAATAATCAATAATTGTATTTCTTTTAATTATAAAATGCCCACCTTTCTTGCTTAAACTAGCAGTAATCCGTTAAGATATCTCCTAGAGCGTTATACATATCTTTAAATATTTGATGAATTTTAGTAAGCCAAGAAAAATATATGTTTATATCTAGAGTAACGTTTTCAGAAAGTTCATCAGTAGTAGTACCTTTTTTAAACGCATCGCCCTCAGTAGATTCTTTTTCCATTTGTGAAGAACTGTTATAAAAAAATGTGTCGAAATTAGTACTAAAAGGATATCTAAAAGATGTTACATCTTTAGTGTTATTGTATATATGAGTAATGAATTTTTTCACGATGTTCATGTCTTCAATATAATTTAGCCAACAATCCATGTCATCTTTTTCATTTATTTTTTCCATTTTAGCAATAGTTTCATCACAAAGTTTATTTATTGAATGTGTGTTTTTAAATTCAAATTTTAATTTATTGTGGTCTTGTTCTCCTTCTAAACGCTGTATAATTATATTTAACGCTCCCAGTATACCTTTCAGATAACATTCAACTCCATGAATCGTATTAAAAATAACGGGAAACATCCAACCATCAGATTTTTGTGATGTGTTAGTATGTAATAATTCCCATAAAACATAGTATTGAGGCTCAAAGTATGCGTCACCCATAGCACAAAACTGTTCAAAACTAGTTTCTTTGTCAAAGCGCCAATTTAAATATGCAGTTTCCCCAATCTCTTTACCTTGAGTAAAAAAACCTGGTGTAGAATCAAAGTTTGCTTTCTCAATTCTTTTTGTTTCTTTACTAATTTCTTCGTTTATTCGTTTGCTGATTTCTTTACTGTCCATTATCTTTCACTCTCCATAACATATTTTCTAAATTTATAATTCCTCAGGCAAAAATATTTTGTAAAAATTTTTGCCTTTGTACTCTCTAATTCTTCCCAAAAATATCTCTCGTATACACTTTATCTTTAACATCAGCTAATTCTTCTTCCATACGATTAGATACAATCACATTAGATACTGTTTTAAATTCATCAAAATCTTTAATGACTTTAGAATTAAAAAAATCATCTTCATCTAACGAAGGTTCAAAAACAACAACTTCAATACCTTTGGCTTTAATACGCTTCATAATTCCCTGAATCGCCGATTGACGAAAATTATCCGAATTAGCTTTCATTGTTAACCGATAGATACCGACAACTTCCGGATCTTTTGCGATAATTTGATCAGCAACAAAGTCTTTTCTTGTACGATTTGCATCTACAATTGCCGTCATAATATTTTGCGGTACCTCTGTATAATTTGCTAGTAGTTGTTTTGTATCTTTTGGCAAGCAATATCCACCATACCCAAAAGAAGGGTTATTATAATGGCTACCGATCCTAGGGTCCAAGCTAACTCCTTCAATAATTTCTTTTGTGTCCAAACCTCTTGATTCAGCATAAGTATCTAATTCATTAAAATACGCCACACGCATAGCTAAATACGTGTTCGAAAATAGTTTAATTGCTTCAGCCTCTGTAGAATGAGTTAATAAAACTTCTACGCTTTCCTTAAAGACATTTTCTTTAAACATTTCCGCTATTTCACGTCCACGATCCGAATCTTCGCCCACAATAATACGAGAAGGATACAAATTATCAAACAATGCTTTACCTTCACGTAAGAATTCTGGTGAAAATATAATATTATCTGTACCAAATTTTACTTTTGCATCTAAAGTATAACCAACTGGCACTGTCGATTTAATGATGAAAGTAACATCAGGTCGAATCTTTAACGCCTTCATAATCACGTCTTCCACTGTTGATGTATTAAAATAATTTCTCTTTTCATCATAATCCGTTGGTGTAGCAATAATTAGATAATCAGCAAACTTTACCGCGTCTTCAAAATCACTTGTAAATTCAATATTTAAATCATCACGCTTTAAAAATTCGTGTACTTCTTGATCTTCTAACAACGAGTTCCTCTGTTGAAGCATTTCTACCTTCTCTTCAACAATATCGTAAGCTTTCACTTTTTCTTTTTGACTAAGTAACAAAGCATTAGCTAAACCAACGTATCCTAACCCAAAAACTGAAACTTTCATAATTACCTCCATATATAAATTAAACTTGGTAGTATTCTTTGTACCAATCTACAAACTTTTGTAGCCCAATTTCAATAGACGTACTAGGTTTAAATTTAATATCTCTTTCTAAATCACTTACATCAGCATAGGTTCTCATTACATCCCCCGGCTGCATATCCATATAAATTTTCTCGGCTTCTTTACCTAAGGCAATTTCCAACGCATTGATAAACCGCATTAAAGGAATTGGATTATTATTTCCAATATTATAGATTTTATATGGAGCAAAGCTCGTGCTCAAATCGTTTTCACTTTCATTCCAGTCAGAGTTAGCTTCCGGCGCCAATAGTATTAGCTTTTCAATTCCTTCTACGATATCATCAACGTATGTAAAGTCCCTTTCCATTTTTCCATGATTAAATACTTTAATTGGCTTTTCAGATAAGATATTTTGCGTAAAAGAAAAATAAGCCATGTCAGGTCTACCGTAAGGCCCGTAAACAGTGAAAAACCTTAGTCCAGTAGTCGGGATACCGTATAAATGACTATAAGTATGTGCCATCAGTTCATTAGATTTTTTTGTTGCTGCATACAAAGAAACCGGATGGTCCACATTATGATCAGTCGAAAATGGTACTACTTTGTTCCCACCATAAACCGAGCTTGAAGAAGCATAAAGTAAATGTTTTACTGGAAAATTCCGACATGCTTCTAAAATATTCATGAATCCAACTAAATTTGAATCTACATAAGCATACGGATTTTCAATTGAATAACGTACTCCAGCTTGAGCAGCCAAATTAACGACATATTCAGGTTTATATTTTTCAAAAATAGTATCCACATCTGCTTTATCTTTTAAATCTAATTTATGAAATGTAAAACCATCTATCTCTTTCAAAATATCCAAACGAGATATTTTTAAATCCTGTTCATAATAGTCGTTAAGATTATCAACCCCTATAACTTCGTTTCCTTTTTCTAAAATTGCTTTACTTAAATGAAAGCCTATAAAACCTGCTGCTCCTGTAACTAGAATTTTCATTATAAATCCTTCCTTATAAATTATACTTAAAAATTAACTTAAAACTACAATTGAAATACCTTATTTTTCCATAATGTAATAGTCGGGTTTTATAAAAAATAAGACACTTAAAAGAAAATAGCTAATTTTTAACAATCTTTTTCTTTATGACGTCATAAATTGGATTAACATTTAAAATTGCCGTAACTCCAAAATAAATAGTCACACCGATTAATATTTGAAATAAAGTAGTAATAACGTTGGCTGTCAGACTATTTGTTGTAAAATAAATTACCAACCACATTGATAAGCCTGCAATAATATATTTACTTATCTTAATATAATCAAATTTAAAAGTTGTCTCTTTTAATAAACCTTTGAAACGTAACGCTGACATTACAATATATCCTCCATTGATACCTATAACAGCTCCGTATACCCCAATTAATGGAATCAAAGACACAGTTAAAACAGAGGTGATTACAGCTCCAATGAAAACCGAAATATTATATTCTTTCATCTCTTTTTTTGGGATTAGGTATTGTGTTGCTACTGCCATTTGAAAAGATTGAAAGACAATAACTGGTGCCATCCAAGGTAGTATATATTTCATATTTGCAAACTCACTACCGAAAAACCAATCAATCATCTGATTACTAATAGCAATCACTCCAAACATAATAGCTATAGTAAAAAATAACTGGAGATGTAAAGATTTTTCCAAAAGATTAATCATCCCGCTTTCATCATCTTCGCTAAACAAAGCACTCATTCTAGGAATCATTACAGTATTCATGACATTAACTATGTTTCCAGAAACTGTCATCAACGTCACAGAATTAGAATAATATCCGACAACCCCCATCGTTGCCATCAAACCTAAAATCGTTGTCGTAGAATTTTTAAGTACAGTATCCGCCAATTTCGCAGTAAAAAATTCTAATGAAGGCTTAAGATGTGATAAACAAGCTTTAATCGATACCGGACGCCAATCAATATATTTTTTCAGCGATATCCATAAGCTCATTTGAGAAATTAACATGCTTAACGAAGTAATAAGAAAATATAGTAACAAATCATCAGAATCATTAATCAAAAAAAGTATCAAAATAAAACTTATAATTTTGACTATAAAGTTTCTTATAGTTATTTTTTTAAAATTTTCAATACCTGAAAAAAACCAAGTAATATCAAAAAAACAACTAAAAACTGTCAAGCCGCTTACCAAAAAAAGAACAGGAAAATCCGTAAAAAAGGCGAGGATAACAAATACTAAGAGAGACCCTAACGAAAAGAAAGAATTAAAGAATTGTAATTCCCAAAACTTTTCTGATAACTTTTTTCTATCTCGTTGGACTATAGAAATTTCTCGAACTCCGTAATTCGCCATTCCTAATCTTCCTACTAGAATAAAGTAAGCAGCTATCGAAGTTATGTAATTATAGGTCCCCAAACCGCTCGGACCTAATGCATCTGAAACTATTGGTATCGTGACAACAGGTAAGAAGATAATCAAAATTTGATACGATACCTGATACATAAAATTTATAATAATTTTTCGTTGCATAAAGTAACCTTCCATCAAATATTTCCTATTAATAAAAACTATTAATTTAAATCAAAAGTTAGTTAACCACTTTTGCTTTTTTGTTGATAACCAACTTGTTCCATGACTTGAAGGGTCCTCGCCAAGGCTGTTCTTCCCTTTACTATCTTCTCTTTATCATCATAATTCAACCTATTACTATCTTGTCTTTGATGGGAGCGCAGGATTAATTCCTCATTGTTGATATCAGTTAAAAAAATTGTATGTGGCAGCTTTTTGTCTTTAAGCAAACCTAGATAATCAAACTCGTTTAGCGCACTATAATAAATAGACCAAATAGCTTGGAATAACCCCTGGTCCCAAATATATTCATTTTTATCGACAGAACAATTCCTATTCTGATAAGAAATTAAATACCAATTACTTAAAACTGAATATAAATTTATTTTTGAATCTTGTTTTGAAGCAATTATTATCTTCGTATCCCTTATAAAACTATTAGGAGAATCAATAAATAATAAAAATCCACATTTTATTTTTCTTAGCTGTCTTTGAATAGTTCCTTTAGGTAAGCGCTCATTAACATTAATACAGTTTGTTTTTTTATTAACCAATTGTTTAACCAAAGTGGTCTTACCTGAAGCTGGCATCCCAACCACTTCACTGAAATTTTTTTTATTAAAGTAAACTTGAGAGTTTAAAATAAACATCATTAAGTACCCTTTCTAAAGGTTTTGAAGCGTCTATTTTGATAGTGTTATTAGCAGGAATTTTTATTCCTTCTATAATTTTTACTTTTTGATTAATATTGTCTAAATTTTCTTCGGGTTTTCGTTTAATTGCAATTTCAGGAGAAATCAGCAATTTAACAATTAAATCTGGTTTTAATATTTTAGCCTGTTCATATATACCTTTTTCCCAGCGAGCAATTTTTCTCTTTAACTTGCTATCACTATTAACCCACGAGAATAAAAGAGGCCCGTCATTGATTCCCAAAACTTCCGTCTGAGGATATCTATCGCAAATGACAACCATTCCTCTTGCCTTCGCTTTCCAAATACGTTTTAATTTATTCTTTTTTTCAAAAGCTAATACAATTGCCCATACAACTTTTGTTGTTGAAAGCTTAGAAAAATTGCTAACTACAGTCTTATTAGTTTTTTTATTTCTCTTTTTTAAATTTTTTATAACTTGCATTGGGGCTCGTAATAAGGAGCTTTTACCATCCCCGCTACCTAGGTATTCTATATATACATCTAACTTTCTCTCAATTGTTTTTCTTAATGAGTGTATTACCGTCGACTTTCCTGAACCATCAGAACCTATTATTGCAATAATAGTACCTCCACTAGGGTTTATACGACGATAAGGGATAGGCTTATTCAATTTGTTTTGAAGAATATATTTAAAAATCATATTAAACCTTACAAAAAGATATCTTACTCCTGTAAAATATTCAGACTTATATTTTTTTAGAGTCCTTCGAATACCATAAATCAGTTTTACTGTTTCTTTAGTACCTTTATTTGTACTAAAGAAGTCATTATATAAAGGTAACAACTTTGTCCCCTCAATTAAATCAAGCTTGTTAATAGCGTCAGCTATCTGTTGACTATAAAGTCTATCTTCTAGCCATTCTGATTCTTTGAGAAAGTCTTTGCTAATTTTAAATCTTTTTAAAGTAAATTTTAATAAGCTTGTTTTTAAAGCATACCTCATCCAAAGAATTATAAGCTCTTGTGCAGGAGCCATGATTTTCACAGTATTCGAAGGGTCAAAAGTACTATATTCAAAAAAATTTTTTTCAATAGGTATCAAATATTCTTTAAAAAATTTCCTTCCAATCATTAAATAATTATGCAAATGTATATGCAAAACTTTTTGAGATGCAGTATCTAAATAAATATAATCTGAAATCGATATGTAACTCTGTTTCCCCACTGATTGATACAAAGAAAAACCATGACTTTGTATTATCTGTACAAATTTTTTTTGTCTTCTACATGAACCATAATATCTAAATCAGTATCACCATTTATAGCAGCTTGTAAATGTTCATTACTTTTCCAGTGTATATATCGAATATTCTGAGCATTTAATTCATTAAATAGGTCTTTTAATATTGCTAACACGTTTGCCCTCCGATTAATTTTTAAATTTTTGATATACATCCAAATATTTATTAGCACTAGTCGAAATATCAAATTTATTTCTTAACTCATCTACTATCTCTTTATCTACTTTTTCGCTATCCACAGCTTTGATCATACAGTCTTTAATCTCATCAATATTATTTGGATTAAAATTCAATGATTTTTCTTTTTCAAATAATTCGTTAAATATGTCGATGTCAGAAACAATTGTTTTTAACCCCACTACTTTAGCTTCCATAAGAGCATTACAGAAACCTTCATAAAATGAAGCCATTATAAACACATCTAATTTATGAAGTAAACCATAAACAGTATCTTTATCAACTAGCCCAATACAAGTAACTTGTTCTTTTAATAAAGAACTCGAATTTATTAGTTCTTTTATATTTTCTTCTTCTGGACCACTGCCAATTAATAACAGTCGGTATTTTTTAGGATTATTAACTTCTAATAAGAATTTTTCAAAAGATTTTAATATACCAATATAATTTTTAACTTTTACAAAACGACCTACTGTACCAAACAAAAATTCATCTTTTTTTATTCGTTTTTTCTCCAAAAGTTTATCGGCTGTATATTGATTAACATTTAATATTCTTTCAACATTTACACCATTATAAATGGTCGCACCAGGTACATCCTTAATCAAATTCCTTTGCCATTTCTTTAATCCTTTCCATGTAGTATTAGAATTAGCCACAATAAAATCAGCGTACTTTAACGTACAACCAATTATTAAATTTTGAATTTTATTAAAACTATTGTGGTTAGCATGAATGGTGTGGACCACATTTTTACTTTTTATATTTCTAGTAGTATATCTAGCCCACGCCCCTGAAAGTGTTTGATGAGTATGAATAATGCATTCTTCATTATTCTTTAATAATTTACTTAATTTATATAATCCAGTTAATTTGTTTTTTCTACCATTACACGCTATAAACTCACAATTTGGCGAAACTTTTGAAACGACTTTCAGTCCAGCCTCATAAGAATCATATAAGGAAATAACTATTACATGTTCTTTTTGAGAAATTAAATTTGCCATTTCAAGCGGTATAGAAGTATCTGAAACTTTATTCAATATATATATTATTTTCATTTTCTTTCCTTTTATATTTATATTTTTCTTTTGATGTAAAAATAACTACTGGTAAAAGAATAGCAAACCAAGTAAATCTATAGTTAGGATTAGGCTGAATCATATCTCCAAGTATTATTAATACTGACAGTACTGAAGTAACATCCCATCTAACAGTCCTTTTCCTTTTAAAAATCATATATATAGGATACAAATACATAACTAAAATACCCAAAAAACCAATGAGCCCAACTTCAACTAAAGCAGCTAATAAAGGAAAATGGATTACTGTACCTACTAAATAATTAGAATTACTGTATCCAATTCCCATTATCCAATAATCACCCAGATAGTCTAGAAAATCTCGTAATAAAATAAACCTTGTATTATTCATAATAGATTGAGAATTAATCCCAATAGCAGAATTTACTCGTTGTAATAACATTTCTATCTCATCTTGGATAAAATCGACCCTCATGTATAAAAAAATCATTACTAGCAGGCCTGCTCCCCCAATTACTAATAACCTACTAAAATTTTTAATATTTTTCTTTGAATTGTAAACATATAAAAGCCATGTACTACCTATCACCCATAACAAAATACCTGAAATACTAAGAGTTGCAAGTATACCAAAGCTTATAACAAAAAACTGTAAATACCAAATAACATTACTTCTGTATTTAAAACCAACTTGTGAGAAATACAGAGTGATTAAAGCGCCAATAACTAGTATCCTAGCAATAACATTAGGACCGGTCTCGCCAATAGCAATTCTAGAGCTTGCAAATACTGTATTTATGATTCCAAAAGTATTCCCAGAAAGATAAAATGATATTATAAAAAATGCTAAAATTAAAACACCGTTTTTGTATACATTCAAAACTTTTTTTAGGTTTGAACAACCATTTAAATAATTTTTCATTACAGGATATAAGACCAAAATAACTAACGTTTGTTGAACAATACTTTTCACAGTTCTTAAATCATCTGGTGATCTTATCATACCTAAAAGACTTCCCATTAAAAAGAAATAAAAAGCTATCAACAAGGGCAAGCCAACACGATATTTATTCTTAAACATCATTTTTACCACTAAGATTATACCAATTAAATCTGAAAACAATAATCCACCAGGTAATTTTATAAAGGTTAAAGGTAATGAAAAAAAATAAAGTATTCCTAAAAGATCTAGTCTCTTTTCTTTATTGTTATTTATATCATAAGTAAGCATATTCAATTACCCTTTTCTCATTTGTAAGTACTGTATAACGAATTTTTTATCTCTGAAAGATATTTATTAACCACTATACTTCTTTCAAACTCTTTTTTTACTTTTTCTCTACCAAAAATACCCATATTTTCTTTTTCTTTATCACTTAGAGATAAAAACTGTTCAATTTTGGCCACTAAATCTTTAGAGTCCTTCTGCTTAACGATGTATCCACTAGTCCCATTATCAACAATTTCTCCACACCCACTTCGATTTGTTGTTATTATAGGACGTCCAGATGCAGCACTTTCTAGCAGTACATTTGACATACCCTCAGGGTAGTATGATGGATGTATCGTACAATTCATATCTTCTAATACCTTTCTCGTGTCGCTCACCATACCATGATAAATAATATAGTCTTTTTTACTTAATTCATCTATTTTTTCTTTATATTCATCCTCTAAGAAACCACAGATATGAAATTCAGTCATAGGATATTTTTTGTTTATTTCTTTAGCAGCTGTTAAGAATTCTTCAATTCCTTTTTCTTTCATCACTCTCGAAATAAACACAAATTTTATTTTTTTACTTCTTGGGTAATCTAAATAATTAAAATAAGTAGTGTTTACTCCCGATCCAGGTAATAAAATGTCGTTACCAGTGGAAAGGTTATTATCTTTAAAAAACTTCATATTTTCCGTATTTTGAAACATAATAGCAGAAACTTTCCTTATTGCATGCTTATAAACTCGTAGCAAAATTTTTTGAAGAAAACTCTCATTCTCCAAAGGCTTTCCCAAACCAGTTATATTCATAATATAAGGTATATTTCTTTTAGCTGATTCCATTCCAGCATATAAATTAGGCTTGATAGTAAAAGTCAATATAATATCTGGTTTATAAGAATCCATAATCTTTCCATAGTTTCTTTTTAGACTTATTTCTTGAAATAAGTTTTTTCCATGCCTATTCAAGTTACTATCATAAAAACTACACCCCATATTTTTAAAAAAATCAATTTCTTCACCATATGGACAACAAATAGCGACATCATAATTTTTCTCTATTAAATTCTCAATTATTTCTCTACGTAAAGTAAAAACATAAGTTGGGTGGTTTGCAATCAAAAGTACTCTAGTCATTGATAATTTTCATCCCTTCCGAAACTGCTATACTATCTTTGAAATCATAATTATTGTACTCAAATTTTATCCCTTCATATTCATTGTTTGGCGACCCTAATAAATCCTCATCATAAACTAACGTGCCAAAAATTTTAGAAAAGACAGTAATATTTTTAATTAATAATTGAGGAATGACTTCCCCTATATTAATCAAATGCATGCTTTTATTATGAACCTTAGCAATCTCATAAACTAATTGTGATGTATTTATGTGTTGACTATTTTTAGGATGAAAAGTACCTGAAAGTTGATTATCAATAATTATTTTTAAAAACTGATGTAAATTAAGTACAAATAGCATACTTCTCTGATTGTTAATTTCTGGAAAAATATTAATTTTTTTTGCTAATTTGGAAAGGCGAGAGTAATTTCCTGAAGCATTAGGACCATAAATCATCGGTGGTCTCAAAATAGAAACAAGAAATTTCTCATTTTCAAGTTTTCTAATTTCTTTTTCTGCTTCTAATTTTGATTTTCCGTACGAAGTTTTAGGTAGCAATTTTGTTTCTTTGTTAATGACTCCTTGGTTCATTCCAAACACCGACATTGTACTAAAAAAAATAAATTGTTTTACTCCTTCATTTTTTGCTTTTTGAGCAGTTTCAATGGCTAAATCACGATTTATTCTATAGTAGATATCATCTTCTTGACCTTTTTTATGGACAATTGCTGCTAAATGAATCAAACAATCATAAATTGAAAAATCATGTTTTTTCCAATCAGGATCTTTTAAGTCGATGGTATCGATCTTATAATCAACATTATTTGCTTTCACCCAATTGATAAAAGTCTGCCCAATATAACTATTTTTCCCTGTAATCAAAATTCGTTTCATTCATCATCAGCCTTTTTCTTTGTACCAGTTCCGCCTTCTACTACGCCATCGCTTTTAACAATGGAAAGTATAGTTCCTACAAAACACCTAACATCCATGGCAAAACTAATGTTTCTAGTATATTTACCATCTATTTGTGCTTTTACAGGTATTTCTAATTCATCCCGTCCACTAATTTGCGCTAACCCAGTTAATCCAGGTTGTGCTTCATTTACACCATACTTATCTCTTTCAGCAATCAAATCATACTGATTCCATAAAGCAGGACGAGGACCAATAACTGCCATGTCTCCTTTTAAGATATTAAATAGCTGAGGGAGCTCATCTAAACTAGTCTTACGCAAAAATTTACCTACTTTAGTAATAAAAGCATCTGGATTATTCAATAAGTGTGTTGGCATTTCTTTAGGTGTTTCACTTTTCATTGTACGAAATTTATAAATGTTAAAATATTTTTTATTCTTACCTACACGTTTTTGTTTAAAAATTATAGGACCCTTAGAGTCTATCTTTATAGCCAAACAAATGATTAACAAAACAGGAGAGAGAATAATAACTCCAAGTAAAGAAAGAAGAAAACCTAGCCCTCTTTTTATATACTTTTCATACATGACTTCGCTCCCTCCTATCTAATTGAGCTATTAGCAAAACCAACAACTTCTTTTGCTAATTGCTCATCATCTTCAGGTAAATCATCGACAAAAGCTAGAACTTTATCTAAGGAATACCCATTTACGTTACCTACAAAAATCTGATCGTGTACTTGTTCTTCGCTACGTTCCTTGTCTAATAATAATTCTTCATATAGCTTCTCACCAGGACGTATACCCGTTTCTACTATTTCTATATCATCCTCGGTATAGCCACTAAGACGCACCATATTTTTGGCTAGATCCAAAATTTTCACTGGTTCGTGCATATCAAGTACAAATACTTCGCCACCATTTGCTAAGGCGCCAGATTGAATGACTAATCGACTTGCTTCAGGAATGGTCATAAAGTAACGAGTCATACGAAAATCCGTAACAGTCAAGGGACCACCATTAGCGAGCTGCTCACGAAACAACGGGATTACACTCCCGCGTGAACCTAACACATTCCCAAAACGTACCGCTGAAAATTTTGTTGTTCCTTTTTCATTCATTCCTGTAACAATCATTTCTGCGATACGCTTCGTTGCTCCCATGACATTGGGCGGATTATTGGCTTTGTCAGTTGAAACCATAACAAAATGCTCTACGGTATTAGCTTTAGCCGCTTCTGCAACATTTTTTGTTCCATAAACATTGTTTTTTACGGCCTCTTTCGGATTAAATTCCATCAGAGGAACATGTTTATGAGCCGCAGCATGATAGACGATGTCCGGCTTATATTTATCCATTACCTCAAAGATCTTTTCGCGATTTTGTACATCGGCAATAATAGGGACTACCTCTGTCGTACGATCCTTATAACGACTATTTAATTCTCTATGAATAAGATAGATTGAGTTTTCACCATGTCCTAGTAGTATTAACTGGCGTGGATTAAATTGGATCACTTGCCGCGTAATTTCAGAACCAATTGAGCCGCCTGCTCCAGTGACTAAAATTGTTTTGTCAGTAATTTGATCTTTGATTGAATCGACATCTAATTTCGCTTCGTCTCGTCCTAATAGATCTACCACATCAATTTCTTTTAGCTTGGAAATATTAATTTTTCCTGATGCCATCTCTTCCATCGAAGGCATCGTATTAACGGTTAATTGCTCATTTTCCAATGAATCAAAAATCTCTCGTAATTTTTTCCTCGGTAAAGAAGGGATAGCAATGGTCACCATATCAACGTTGTACTTTTGTACTAATTGAGGAATGTCTTTAATTTTCCCTAGTACTTTTACATTGGATAAGTACACATTTTGCTTGTTAGGATCATCGTCCACAAAACCTATGACATGAATATCACTAGCTGTCTTGGAACCTAACAAAGCGTTATATAAAATTCGTCCTCCCTCACCTGCGCCAACGATTAGTGTTGTTTTAACTGGTTGATCTTTGCTTAATGGGCGCATATTTCTACGCTCAACTAATAAGCGCCAAGCTAAGCGACTTAAAATAATGAAGAAAGCAGATAAAATATAGGTAAATAAAATCAGCCGCTTACTAAATGCGTCGCTAAAACTCAACAAATAAACCGCATTGCCTAATGCTGTACCTGTGGTTGCTAAAAGGATCGCTATAATTTCTCTCAAATTGGTATAACGATTAATCCGAGTAAACACCCGGAAAATATAACCGAAGACCAAATAAAAAACCATGCTTGAAAGTCCCAAACGCCAAATAAATGAAAATGGAATTAAAATAAAAGGACTTAAAAATATGTAACCAGCTATTGTAGCTAATAAAATTAAAGCCAAATCCACTACAATCAAAATTGCAATTTTTCTTTTTCGTGTCAAAGCAAACACGCCAACATCTCCTTAAAACAAACCAAACTTTTTCTTTTTCACTTTTTCTGGAGAAGGATAACTTACCTCATCTCCATTAATTACATCTTTAGCTACTTGTTGCATTAACTCCGCTTTTTCATTTTCCATTCGCTCATAAGCTTCTTGCAGGTGAAACCTGCGTTTATTCACTCCGTGCGCATCCGAAGCTACCATCTGGACTAAGTTATGACCTACCATTTCTTGCGCTGTTTTTTGAATGGATTTGCCAAAGGTTCCTACCAAACTGGGGGCCGTTAATTGCGCTAAACAGCCCATTTCTAGATAAGAGAGTAAACGATTGGGATCTTCCCTGAATTTGGCATTACGTTCCGGATGGACAATCACAGGGACCTTACCTTGTGTTCTTAATTCAAAAAAGAGTTCTTCTGTATATGCTGGAACATCCATTGTAGGTAACTCAATTAATAAGTAAGTATTCGATAAATCAGTAAAAAGAATACGATCATCCTTGATTTCTTGCAATAAATCACCTGTAATACGAACTTCTTGACCTTCAAATAGCGTTAATTCAATCTGTTGCTTGTCTAACTCTGCTTGCAACAAAGCGACGGCTGGTATCACCGTCGCTTTTGAATTGTCGTAACGTCCATTATTATGGTGAGGTGTACATAAAATATGAGTAATGCCTTGAGCGACAGCTTCTTTCGCCATCGCTAAACTAGTTTCCATATTACCTGCACCATCATCTACATTTGGTAAAATATGACAATGTAGATCAATCATAGCCATCGTTCCTTCCTGCTAATCCGAATAATAATAGTAGGCTTTATCTTTGTCTTGTTTTGCGCCATTATAAATGACGCCTAAAATACGAGCCTGAACTAAGTCTAAGGATTCTTTAGCTTGATTCAAAGCATCTTTTCTTGTCCAATTTTCCCGAGCAACAAGTAAGGTGCCATCTGCTTTAGAAGACATAATTTGCGCATCGGTTACCGTCACAACAGGTGGCATATCGAAGATTACCATATCAAATAAATGACGAGCTTCTTCCATAATTTGGTTCATTTTTTCAGAACCTAATAACTCAGATGGATTTGGCGGCTTCGGCCCACTGGTCAATATAGATAAATTCTCTACCGGTGTTTCCTGCGCAGTTTCTTCTAAACTTACGCCTGTACTTAATACCGTACTTAGCCCTGCTTCATTACTCCGTTGAAAAGTTTTATGAATGGTAGACTTACGCATATCCGCATCTACTAGTAAGACCTTTCGCCCTGTTTGAGCAAACACTATGGCTAAATTTGCCGAAGTTAATGATTTCCCTTCACTTGGTCCAGAAGAAGTCACCACTAAACTTTGTACTTGCTGATCAGCTGAAGAAGCGAATTGTAAGTTCGTACGTATCGTACGATATTGCTCAGCTACAGGCGAGGAAGGATCCACTAATGAAATCAAGCTGACTGGTTGTGTTTTTGTATTTGTTCTTTCTTTTTTCATTTTCCTATGCTCCCCTCCTATACCCGTGTGCGGCTACGACGTCCGCCACTTGTTGAGTTATTATCATTGTCATCTTGCTTATTACTTTGACTGCCATTACGTAATTTTTGTGTGGTCGCGTCAATTTCCTTTTGACTCAATTTCGGAATATTACCTAGAACAGTTAGCCCTAAATCATCAGTAATATAATGCGTATCCTTAATGGTACGGTCAAAAACTTCCCTTAAGAAGGCTATCGCAATCCCTACTAACAGACCCAAGATAAGACCGATCGCTAAATTCAAAGGACTATTCGGCGAAACAGGTCGAGGACTAGCCGTCGCTCTTGAAACGATGGTCGTTCGATCCACGTTCGTTAAGACGTCTTGGACTGTTTCTTGAAAAACTTCCGCTGCCGTATTGGCAATGTGTTCGGCATCCGCTGAACTTTCGCCGGTTGCTACAATAGAAAACATCTGTGACTCTTCTGATTGCTCGACTTCCATGCTCTCTTTAATTTCTTGAATCGTCATATCTAAGTCATACTCCGAAGTTAGCCGATCTTGCACATTGGCTGCTAGGGCATCGCCTTCTTCAATGATATCCCTATAAGTATTTAGCATTTGTAAATTGTAATTGACCGCGTTCAAGCTTTCATCAGAACTCTCATCTTGAGGGGAGGCCACAATCAATTGGGCTCGCGACTCGTACTGAGGGGTCATAATGAAAAAAGTGATTACTGCGGCCAGGGCTAATCCAGCAAATAAACTGGTTAGAATGGTCGTCCAATGTTTTCTTAATACGTCGAAAATTTCTTTTAAACTAATCGTCTCTTCCATTTGTTCTCCACTTTCTATTTTTTGGTTATTGCAATTGCTCTTGTAAAGTTTCTTGTACTTCTGCCAAGTTGTCTTCGTCTATTTGTTGGTAAGAAACCCCACCTTGCATGAAGCCTTCCCCTTCTAGTTGTAGTTGATCTACATTTGAAAAAGCTTCTCGATAGTCAAGAGCAATCTCACGCATATTGGCAAAGCTTAGGTCTGTTCTCATATTGTCTTCTACAGCGTCTAGAATCCCTCGGTATTGAGTCACTCCTGAAAGAGATGTCGCTTGGTCAATAACTCCTTCGACCACAGCTTGTTGTCTCGCTTGACGACCGTAATCTCCTTCAGGATCTTCATGACGCATACGTAAGTAACCTAATGCTTCTTCACCATTCAAATGTATTCTTCCAAAATTATAGGTGTGACCATCTTGTTCAAATTCCAAGTCATTATCAACGTCGACACCGCCAACAGCGTCCACCAACTCCTGGATCCCTTGCATATTAATCGATACGTAATGGTCTAAAGGAATATCTAAAAATTCGCTCACCGTATCCATGGCCATGGAAGCTCCCCCAAAGGCATAGGCGTGATTTATCTTGTCTTGTGTCCCTTCATCTGCGATATCCACATAAGTATCCCGTGGTATACTTACTAAAGTCGACGTATTTTCTTGCGGATTGACCGTAGCTACCATCATGGTATCTGAACGTCCTTGCTCATTTCGCCCTAAGTCACCTGTATCAATACCTAGCAACAAAACACTAAAAGGCTCTTCTTCATCAAAATTGACCTCACGAGAGTCTGGACGATCTACGCTTTCATAGGTATTCCCCACAGAACCAGAGACATCTAAATACACCTTCACAGCTGCTCCAACAATTGCTAAAACTAAAATAAGTAATATAATTAAGACAATGCGTAAGATTTTCTTTCCACGCGAAGTTTTCCTGTGGCTTCTTTTTGCCATATCCTTTTCCTCCGTTTAATGAAGCAATGGTTAATACGCTTCTGTATTTTCCTGTTCTACTTGTGCGCCTTGTTCTTCACCTTGTCCATCAACAATTGTTTCATCCTCGACAGCTGCAGAAGTTGTTGGAGCCTCTGCCGCCGCTGCCTGTGTAGAAACGCCAAAACGATCGCCTAATTCTTCTGCTGTTTCTTCAAATCTTTCTTGTTGCTCTGGGTTACGAACCTCTTCGATTTGAGCAGCTAAAGCAGCATATTGCTCGTAGGTGATCTCTTCGTCTTCATACTGTGTTAACTTTTCTTGAATATCTTCCGTACTTTGGAATTGTTCATTCGCTTCTTGCGTATAAGATTGTGCGAGTTCTAACCATTGATCGTCTTCAAAAAATCCTAGGTTATCATTCACATCAGCCATGTCTTCTTCCTGCAAGTCTTCATCAGCTATAACGTCATCCTTATATTCTTGCCAGTCAGGCGTTTCTTCAGTGAAAAGACCGTCAATTTGATCTTGCATATGTAACTTATCCTCTGCGTCTGTTAAACGATCAGACACTGACTCTTTTTGCTGAGCTAGCTCTTGAATGCCTTGAGGTAGTGCGTTTTCTTCGATTTGAAAATCTTCGGCGCTTACATCGATACGATGGACTTCATTTTTCAAGTCAGTTACATCAGATAGAGTTGTTTCTTCTTTTAAAAGATCTTGTTCATCTTCCAAGTAAAGTTCTTCTACCTGTTGTGCTAAATCATTAAGCTCATTTTCTTCTCTTGGCTGTGCTGCATTCGCATAAGCCACTCGTTGCTGGTATTGCCTTTGATTAGACACATAAAAACCTGCCACACAGATTCCCAAGGCGAGAATACCTGTTACGTATACACTGGCACGCTTTAAAAATGGCTTTTCCATTAACCAATGAACACCCCTTTTTCACAGAAAATTCAATTTTTTATTACAAACATTTCCTAGTATACCTAATATAAACAAAAAAAAAGAGTTGTATAAAAGAAACTTCTTTTTTATTAGTTTTGTGAATTATAAAAAAACGAATGTCTTACTAAAAATTAGTGCTATTAAGCATCCTATTTATTTATAAATAACATGAAGTTTTATAATGCTTGTTAAATTTTTTATTGAAAAAAGCAACCATTATAAGTTGCTTTTCCTAACCATTCAGTTATTCTCCAACACCTCTATCGGATCAAGCAACTGCTCTTGTACTAAGCTTTGCGAACGATTAACCTCAAAATGTAGATGGGGGCCTGTACTATTGCCGGTACTACCTACTAGTGCGATTTGCTCGCCTTGCTGTACTTCTTGACCTACTTGCACTAGATTTTTCTTACAATGAGCGTATAAAGTAGTCAGTCCATCTGGATGAAGGATCGTGACATAATTTCCCCAGGATGGATGAAATGCAGCGCGTGTCACTTTTCCTTCTCTGCTTGCTTTGATTTTTGTTCCTTGGGGTGCAGCTAGGTCAACACCTCTGTGAAAACTATCATTACGTTTGCCGTATTTTGAAGTCAATTTAAAAGAGTCTAGCGGTCGGATATAGTCAGCTTTTTCAGAAACTAAAGTCTGTTTATGGTCATAACGTGTGAGCTCATAGTCTTCGATCAGCTGATTTAACTTCTCATGATATTTATGGTCAGTCGCATAGCGGCCAGTTAAAAATCGTGTTGCCACACGGTAATTTTCTGCCTTTGTCTTCCAACTTCCTTGGTAAAAATTTTTATCGCCAATAATGCCATTTTTGATAAGTTTTACATAATCACGTAAAGAATCTTCGTAGTTATTATACTTTTTAAATGTTGTCTGTGTCGTATACATTTTCCCCTGGCTATCTTCTTCTAAAGTTTTGAAAGAAGCGCCTTGTCCTTTGACCCCAAATAAATTATAATAAGGTGCTTGACTCAGCTGGCTTTGCCCGCTATTTGATTCTAGAATGGCTTGAGCCAGCATAACTGAAGCGTATAGATCTTCTTCTTGCGCAATTTCTCTAGCCTTTTCACCTAAAGAAGTGATCAGTTGCCAAGTCGTTTGATCTCCTTTTTCTTTTTGATTTTTTGTTGCTGGTTGGCTCATTTTTTCTACGCTAGTTTCTTTAAACGAATCAGCCATAACCCTAGTGGTGCCTGTTGAAAATTGCAATAATGCCAATAAACAACAACTCCATTTGATTGTTTTTTTCATAAATTCATCCTCCATCATTTTTTGCTTTCTTAAATAAAGTACGCAAAAGTTGCCATTTGCGTTTTTGTGGCAAATTTTTGATGAAGTGCGGATATTTATATTAAAAAACATGGAGAAAGAATCCGCTTTTCATTCTCTGTGTTAGACTATTTGATAAACTATTCTCGATTTTAAATGGCTATTGTTTGAGAATTTCTTTGTTTTTTCCTATAATAATAATGTTTAACTACTTTAAGGAGGAGCTTGGTACATGGAACAGAAAAAAACGAATCGTTTGATCCAGTTTTTAGGGGGCAAAACTTCCTATTATATCCTTGGATTAATTATCTTAAGTGCTATCGCTATTTTTCTTGTAAATAAGGTTTCATTTATTTTTGTACCTTTTATTACGATTTTACTCACCTTTCTACCCCCAATAATTTTTGCTATTGTTATTTATTATATATTTAAGCCTTTTGTCAATTGGGTAGAAAAGAAGATGTCGCGTACCTGGGCGGTTACTTTAATTTATGTCCTGGCTATTTTGTTAATTGGGGTGTTAGGATTTTTCGGGGTTCGTTCGCTGGTACGTGAAGGTCAAGAGTTAGTGCAGCAATTTCCTTCCATGTTAGACAGCGTGCAAGAAAATTTCCGATCCATTGTCGGACAGTTACCTTTCCAAGATCAATTAGATGATTTAGCCAACTCTGCTAATGATTTAATTAAAAACACGCTATCTGCTTTGGAAGATAATTGGCAAGAAGGTTTATCTGGTTTAGGTAGTGTCTTTTCAGCCGTTTCCGCAACTGCTATGACCTTATTTATCGGTCCAGTGTTGGCTTTCTTTCTATTAAAAGATACGGAAAGATTTTCCCAATCCGTCCTAAAAATTGTGCCACCCAACTTCCGGGATGATTTCACCATGTTAGTCAAAAAAAGTGATGAACAACTCAGTGCTTACTTAAAAGGACAGCTTGTTTCCAGTGCTGTTTTAGGGATAATGTATTGGGTAACATTCTTATTAATCGGCTTAAATTACGCTACTGTAATGGCCTTTTTAGTAGGGATTTTAAGTATTGTTCCATATGTCGGCTCAGTTATTTCCTTCTTCCCTGGTTTGATTATCGCTTTTCAACAATCACTTTTAGAAGCCGTCATCTTTGTGATCGCCTGGTTTGTGATTCAAGCACTCCATGGCAATCTTGTGATGCCGCGCGTGATGGGCGATAAATTGCAACTACATTTCCTTACAATTTTGTTAGTTGTACTGGTTATGGGAGACTTGCTCGGTTTTGTCGGCGTCTTGTTCGGGATTCCGATTTACAGTCTACTTAAAATTGGCGTACAATATCTTTTTGACCGCTTCAAGAAAAGATATAATCGTTTCTTTAGTGAAGATAAAGGGAGTTATGAAACACAAAAAGATAAACAAAGTGAGTAATCTTTTAGAAAGTCAATTGGCTTTTTCTGTCACTTTTAATGCCTGAAAATAACGAAAAAGCTCTATGAAGATGCTAATTCAGTACATCTTTATGGAGCTTTAGTTATATAAAACGAGAATGAGTTGTCATATTTTCTAAAACTTTATGCATTGATTAAATTTATAACAAATTCTTTTAACACTCCTTTGTCTTTTTCATCCGCTTTATTGTCAATTTTTACTACATCAGCTCCTTTTTTCGCTCCTGCTTGCTTGAAATCTTCATCGAATGTATCGGCAGCAAAACAATAGGTAGCAAAATGATATTCTTTATCCCCGCTACCCACTACACCATAAATTTTTCCTTGCAAATCTTGTTCTCTTAAATTTTCTTTGAAGTAAACAAAGTTATACGGGACTTCACCATTATTGTAAGTATAAGTCGCGATAACACAAATATCGGCGTCGGTAAAAGCTTCTTCGTCTGCGTCATCCGCGTCATCAGCCTCCATTCGTATGACTTCTACACCCTGCTGCTGGAATTCTTTTTCTAAAATTTCTGATATTTCTTCTGTATTCCCCGTCATGGTAGCGTATACAATTTTAGCTAACACGTTAATCTCTTCCTTTCTAAAGTTAATTTTAACAAGTTTATTATATCACAATATAAAAGAAACTTTTAGAAAATCAAGTTGTCTTTTTTTAAATAGCTTGCTAAAGTAAATTTTTTATTTCACAATAGATATGGAGATAAATTGAAGGAGGAAAAATAAATGGCAGATGTAAAAAAAGAAGCGCTGAAAATTAGCCAAAAAAAAGGTGGGAAGCTTGAAATAAAATCTAAAGTTCCGGTACAAAGCCGAGAAGATTTAGCGATTGCTTACACACCAGGAGTTGCTGAAGTCAGTAGTACGATTGCCAAAAATGAAAATGCAGTTTATGACTATACTTCCAAGAAAAATATGGTCGCAGTGGTTACGGATGGTTCTGCAGTGTTGGGTTTAGGCAATATTGGTCCGGAAGCTGCTTTGCCGGTTATGGAAGGTAAAGCGATTTTGTTTAAGGAATTTGCGGATATTGATGCGATTCCTATTTGTTTAGACACTCAAGATACTGAAGAAATTATTTCTCATATCAAAGCGCTAGCGCCTACTTTTGGTGGCATTAATTTAGAAGATATCGCGGCGCCACGTTGTTTTGAAATTGAAAGTCGTTTGAAAGAGGAATTGGATATCCCTGTTTTTCATGACGATCAACATGGAACCGCTATTGTTGTTTTAGCTGCTTTATTTAATGCGCTAAAACTAACGAAAAAAGATCTTAGTGAAGTAGAAATTGTGGTTAATGGCGGTGGTGCGGCTGGTATTGCGATTACGAAAAAATTGTTAGCTGCTGGTGCTAAAGATGTTTTATTAGTAGATAAAACGGGAATCATTTCATCCGACGCTTCTGATTTAGCAGAGCGTCATCGAGAAATTGCTCAGGTCACTAATTTATCTCATAAAAAAGGAGATTTGCACGAAGCGTTGAAGGGTGCGGATGTTTTCATTGGTGTTTCGGCGCCTAATGTTTTAGATCCAGAATGGATTCAAGATATGAATGAAAAACCGATTCTTTTTCCTATGGCTAATCCAACACCTGAAGTGATGCCAGATGCCGCTAAAGAACATGGGGCATTTATTACCGGAACAGGTCGCTCAGACTTTCCTAACCAAATTAACAATGTCCTAGCTTTTCCTGGAATTTTCCGTGGTGCTTTAGATTCACGGGCGAGTGATATTACAGATGAAATGCAAATCGCCGCTGCTAAAGGAATAGCGGCTGTGATTTCTGAAGATGAATTGAGTACTGATTACATTATACCTGATGTTTTTCATCCCGATGTTGTAGATATTGTTGCCAAAAGTGTTTCGGATAGCGCAACAAAATAAAAAAGGATCGCCGTTGATTTAGCGGCAATCTCCTTAACTTCCCCAATCATTGGGGGACCAAAGCGTACCGTCCAATTGTCCTTGAATTTGTTCGGTACGTTTTTCTTGTTCTAAGAGTAAATCTTTTATCCCCATTAATAAGGCTTTTTGTTTATAGTCGTGGCTATCTTTTATTAATTGGTCCAGCTGGTCTAATGACCATTGAATATTTTCTTCCATCATAAAGACCCTCCTGCTTGTTCCAAATACATCTGGATTTCATCCAATTCCATGCGATTATCTTCGATCAATTCTTTGATCTGATCTAAAATGAATTGGCTGCCATCGGGTAAAAATTTCTCATCCATATCATCAAGTTGTTGTAAGAACCAACTTTCTTTTGCTCGTAGGGTATCAAAGTTTTCAATCATCAGATACTGTTGATAGGCGATTAACATCCGCATTTTTTCGCTTTCTTCCATATAGTGGAATTGAAAAATGAGAAAAGGTTTTAAAAAGTTCATCTGTGTTTTTTTAGCCATCGCTTGATAAGGGGTGGTTAAAGCACTAAGTGTATAACCTTCATTACCACTGACCTGGTATTCTTTTTCGGGCATACCAATGACCAAAACTAATCCTAGTTCTTTATCTTTTAATTTGTTTCCGCCAAAGCCGTATGCAAAATTTTCAGTTAAGACTTCATCTTGCCAATGCTTTAGCATAGGCGGCGAAGAATACCAGTACAATGGAAATTGGAAAATAATCCGATCGTGTTGTTGTAAGAGTTGCTGTTCTTGTTCGATATCAATCTTACCCTCTGGATAAGTTGATTCCAGATGATGAAAAGTAATGTCTGAAGAATTTGGCAAAGCTTCTTTTAAATATTGCTGGCTGCCAGATTCATCAATTTCCGGATGAGATACGATAATAAGCGTCTTCATAACGTCCAAACGCCTCCTTGTCGTAAACATTATAACAGCTCACCCATCTTCCGTCAGTTGAACAGCTTGTTTATTTTCTAAAAGCTGAACGAATAGCTCCTATCATCGTACCTTTTCTTCTAGCTTGTTTTTTGCGTTGTTGTTTTGTCAGTTTTTTCTTCGATTGTGATTTTTGTCCGGTGCGCAGTCTCTTTGAAGCTTGCGCCCAGTTTTTAGTGGCTCGTCTTCTTCCTATCATTTCTGTCACCTCTTTTATTGTAAGCTAACAAGTCTAGCTAGAGCTGTCAATTTTTTGATTTTTGCTTATTGAGTAGTGAAACACAGATCGTTTACTCAACATTTTCTTATTAAGTAACGCTTTAGCTTTTCTTTACTCGTTTTGTAAATATTGAGCAAGCTTTTCCATCTCCCTTACTCAACTTTCTCCGTTTCGCTTCGTTTTATCTACTTTCTTAAATTTTTTGAGCTTTTTTGAGTAATGAAACGCAAATCGTTTACTCAACATTTTTTTATTGAGTAACGCTTTAGCCTTTCTTTACTCGTTTTGTAAATATTGAGTAAGCTTTTCCTTTTCCCTTATTCAATTTTTTAAAATTGGAGTGCTCCAGTCTATTCTTTTCTCTAGTTTTTTAAAGTATCTTATTTTGTCTTCAAACCAATAATCAAATATTATTCCTTTGTTCTGATGGCCAAACTTCTTCTTAGGCGTACTTTTAATTGAAACAAAATGTCTTTTAAGTATATACTTCAAATAATGTTCATCCACCTGCTCGCCAAAAAATTCCTTTAGCTTTTTTAGCTTTAAATCTTGATCATGGAAAATAACGCCGAATTCGCAGATTGTGCGAGTATAAGCTGTTTCTTTGGGTTCAACATAACCGCAATCGCATCTAACTGTATGTCTTTTATCCACCACTTTAAGCTGATGGCAGCGAGAGCAACGAATTCCTTTTTGTAATTGCTTTTCTTCTTCGATCGATAAAGTACGTTGGCTACGATAGTTGTCTATCCGATACTGAAATAATACTGATTGACAATCATAGTAATATTCGTTGGCTGTTTGTTGATTTAACCCTAATAGCCAGGCAGGAATTTCATTAAATGATAATACAGTTTCTGGGATTTGATCTTTTATTTGGATACTTGATTTTGGGTTCAAAAAAGCTAGTACGCCTTTTACCTCCAAATCGATTTGCTGTTCTCTAAAAATATTGACGATTACCCGCATAGCTTTTCTTAATTGTTCCAAGATATTTGTAGTTAAAAACTTTCCGCCACATATCCAGCTATTATTTTGTAAGATATAGTTGCCTTGATAAAATTTCACGTCAATGACATAGATAGTGTTTCCAATAATCAACAATTTATCAATTTGGACAACTGTATTTTGGTATCGTAGTGTAATGTCATCTATGACAAGTACCTTCCCTGATAAAAACATTTCGGCAAGTTGGTCCATTTGCTGTTCTCCTAGAAATCCTTTTTGCGACCTTTGTAAAGCTCGTCGCTGTTCTTCAGTCAATTGTTTTCGTTGACTGACCGTTTCTAGCCATTGTAATTCGTGTGACTCTTTTCTCATTTTGCGCCTCCTATTAAAACTCATTTATTAATAAGTACGCAAAAATAGCGTGAGAAATTTTTTTACATAAAAAAATCGTCTTGGCAAAAAACTGCTCAAGACGATTTTACTATCTATCTTCTACCTAAGAAAAATGATACGACAGCGACCACAATGATCGCGCCAATAATCGAAGGAATGACTGCCATTCCACCAATCGCAGGTCCCCAACTTCCAAAAAGTGCCTGTCCAAGTGAGGAACCAACAAGGCCTGCAATCACATTAAAGATAATGCCCATTGATTCACCTTTGTTAGCAATAGCGCCAGCGATCGCGCCGATCACACCACCAACAATAATTGTCCATAACCAACTCATAGTAAATCTCTCCTTTCTGTTTTATTTTTTAATCAAATCGATTAAAGCATCAAAACTATGCGAGAAATCAAGTTTATCTGAATGCTCGTATTTTTTCAAATCATTCCCCTTGGCTGCTAATTTTTTCGGATCTTTTTCTGTCGTGTACTGAATGTAATCCAAATCTTGCAGCCAATCATAGTAAAAAGCACTTGCTTTGCCGTAATTGTTATCAAATACAAGACATGGGGTTTGAGTAATCGCCGAAAAAATCATCCCATGCAAACGATCCGTTACTACCACTTCTTTGGCTTTGATCTGTTCTAATTTAAGTGACAATAACCAATGACGTTCGGATATTCTTACAATATCAAGCGAAGGATTATTTTTCGATTTTACATCATAAGCTTTATAGGAAAGCACGGTATCTGTTGCTTCTACTTTAACCCCAGTGCTTTTTAAATTAGCAGTTAACTGCTCTATCAGCTTATCTGATGTAACTTTTTCCGCGTCTTCTCGCATGATAAACAGTACACCATCTCGCTTAGTTCCAGAAAGTTTTTCTTGTAATAATAAAACCATATCTGTCGTAAGAATAGCATCTGCTTTAAAATGATTTTGGAAATAACTTAGCGTTTGCGTATCTCTTGCAACTAGGGTTAAATTCGAATTTTTATTATAAGCTTCCTGACTTTTGCGCAGTTCTGCTTGTCCTTCTTCTGTTTCTTCAAAATAGACAGACTGCGGAAAAGAGATCGTCTTATTGTTAACAAAAGTAGAAAAGACTTTGCGACGAACAATTTCATGCGTAATGTCCAAATTGCCAATATTTCCCCCGCCAACGTAACCAATCATATCATCAGAACGCAGCAGTGGTAATAATTCTTCAATCGCCTGTTCTGTCTGCGGTTCGGTAATCTCAATATAGGTAATTTCTGGAAAGTTTTCAGCAAAGAATCGCTTCTGTGCTTCACTAATCGCTAAATCGCCTAAATTATTGTAAATAGGTGTGCCAAACATATAAAAGCGTTGTCGATCTTCTGGTAATTGTTTAATAAGCTCGGTTAAAGAAAGTTGTTCTATGGTATAAGCAAAATTTAAATTCGTTATTTCTGCTAAGGTGTTTGCTGTCATACTAAGATCTTCCCTTCTTTGAAGGTAACTGTCCGCAGACAAGTCAACATCAACAACTTTTTATTTTTTGATCAATTCGATTAATTCGTCATAACTGTGTGTAAAGTCATGATAATTCGAATGTTCATAACCTTTTAATTCTTCAATCATAGGTGCTAATTTATCCGGATCATTTTCAGTTGTGTGCTTTATATAATCCAAATCTTCGAACCAGTTATAATAAGAAGCGCTCGCTTTACCATAACTGTTATCAAATACCAAGCAAGGCGTTTTGGTTAATACACAAAAGATCATGCCATGCAAACGGTCGGTTACTACAGCTTCACTGGCTTTAATTTCTTCTAATTTACGCTCGATCAACCAGCCACGTTCTGAAATGCGTACTTCATCTAAGTCGGGTGCAGTGTCCGCATTACTATCGGAAGCTTTAAAGGGTAAAACGGTGTCAGTTTGTTCTACTTCATCGCCAACGTTATTTAGTTTATAGCTTAATTGTTCTAGCAATTTTTCATTGATCACTTTTTCCGAGTCTTGCCGCATGATAAACAATACCCCATCGCGCTTGCCTTCTGACGGATCTGGTTTAAGTGAAGCGACAATATCAGAAGTATAGATAACATCTGCAGCAAAATTCTTTTTAAAGTAATTCAACGATTGTGTTTCTCTAGCAACAATTGTCAAATTAGGATTTTTATTGTAAGCTTCTTGACTCTTCCTTAATTCTTCTTGCCCTTGTTCTGTGTCTTCAAAGTTCACAGATTGCGGGAAAGAAATGGTCTTATTATTTACAAAAGTAGAAAAGACTTTACGACGTGGTTCTTCATGGTCCAAATAGACATTGCCTATATTTCCACCACCGGTATAACCGATCATGTCACTATCACGTAACAATGGTTTTAATTCATTAATTGCTTGGTCTGTTTGTGTTTCTAAAATTTCGATATAAGTGATTTCAGGGAAAACTCTTTTGAAAAAAGCTTTTTCTGCATAAGCGACTGCTTGATCCCCTAAGTTATTATAATTTGGTATTCCGAACATATAAAAACGACGTGGTTCTTCTGGTAATCGTTTAATTAGCTCAGTTAAGGAGACTCGTCCTAACGTATAAGCAAAATTTAAATTATCAATATTTGTCGCTCTTTTAATTGGCATTTAAACCTCTCCTTTCTTTAATTAAAGGATAACTTTTAACAAAAAATCTGTCCATTAAAAACCATCACGACAGAAAAGCTTAAAAAAATAGAGCAGGAAGCCTGCTCTATTAAAAGTTATTTTATTCTACCCAGCTGTCTACCTTATCACGATTTTCATCGATCCAATCACTAGCAGCATCTTCTGGGTCCGCACCATCTTCAATATCTAACATGATTGATTCCATGTCTGATGCTTCCCATTCAAAATTATCTAAGATTTGATAAGCTTCAGGCATGTCTTCTTCTAATCCTAAACGCGCTATAGTATCAATACTTTCAGCTTCACCCATGGTTCCTTTAGGGTCATCTAGATATTTCAAATCATAACGTTGGAATATCCAGTAGGGATTCCAACCGGTTACGACGATTTCGTCTTCTGAGCTAATCGCACGTTCTAATTGTGCGTTCATTGCTCCAGTTGATGAAATGGTTTGCTCCCAATCGGATAAATTAGGATAAGCCTCTAACGTTTCATCGGTTGCGGACACAATACCGGCACCTGGTTCAATCCCTGTGATTTTCTGATTCGCTTGGTCATCTAGATCTTCAATAGAATCCACGTCATCCATATAAGAAGGTACAACCAGCCCTAACTTAGCTTCTTTATCAATATGTGGGCCTAAATCATCCAGATCATCTTTAAACTCTTCATATTGTGCTTGGTGGGTGATCGGTAGCCAAGCTCCCGTGTTGGCATCTACTTGACCGTTAGCAACAGCTTGCCAAACCACTGGAATATCTAATGAAGTCATATTCACATTGTAACCTTGCTCTTCTAAAACCTGAGCCATCACATTGGTTGAAACCACTTGGTCATCTTGTTGGGCATAACCAAGAGTGATGGTTCCTCGGTTAGAACCAGATGAAGCTTGATAAGCGCCATAAACGGCAAAGAAAACAATGCCAATCGCTACAATTCCATTAATAGCCATCCTTTTCTTCTTAGAAAGTCTTTGGCCTTGCTGAGAAGAAGGACGATTCATTGCTTGTGTGAAACGGTCCATAATAATCGCAAGAATTACAATACCCACACCGTAAACAAAACCATTTCCCACATCAGAACGTTGTACAGCTGCTAGAACTCCAACGCCTAAACCTGGTGCTCCGATCATAGAAGCAATAACAACCATTGATAGAGCCAGCATAATTGTTTGGTTGATACCGGCAAAGATACTGCCTTTAGCTAAAGGCAAATCCAACTTGAATAACTTTTGCCAAGGTGTTCCCCCAAAAGAGTCTGAAGCTTCCACTAATTCAGTAGAAATTTGACGAATCCCTAAGTTGGTCATTCGAACAGTCGGCGGCAAGGAAAAAATCACTGAAGCAAATACGCCAGGTACCATCCCTACACCAAAGAAAGCTACGGCTGGAATCAAATAAACAAAACCTGGCATAGTCTGCATAACGTCTAAAATCGGCTGAATAATGCTTTTGGCTACTTCGCTTTTAGACATCAAAATACCTAAAGGCACGCCAATAACAATCGCCACTAGACTTGAAATAATTACCAGCGTTACAGTATTGAGTAAATCTTGCCACATTTCTTGGTTGTAAATAAGTAATAACCCTAAAAAGACGATGATGGGAATCCACCACTTACGATGAAAAACAAAATAAGCTGTAATCGCTAGTAATACCATCAATAATAACGGTGGAACAGCTGACAATGTATTGGTCATAAAATCCATTACTGCTTGCCCTACTGTTTGAAGGAAGGAAAAAAGCCCTGATAAATGTTGTGTTAACCAGTCTACCCCGGCATCAATCCATTGGGCAAGTGGGATTTGTTGTTGTAAAAAATCAAACATCTATGTCCACTCCTTCGTCCTCCGTCGTTTCGTTCTCATTCGTTGTTTCTTCTTTATTTTCTTCTACTTCACCAGTATCAGCCATTGCACCGATCACACTACCACGGACCACAACGCCTACAACACGGTCCTCTTCGTCAACCACCGCTAGTGGTGCCGGTGAATTATAAATCATATCGAAAATATCTGTAACTAAGGTATCTTTCTGTATTTTTCGTACATTTTCTTCGACAACCTCTCTAAGAGGCTTCTCGTTTTTACGAGCGTCTAAAGCTTTTTCAGCAGTTAGACTCCCTTTTAAATGACGCTTTCTATCCACAGCTAGTAACATACTAACTTCTTCTTTACGCATACGTTGTAAGGCAACATTGGGCCCATCCGTTTCGACATTACTAATAAGCGCAGGTTCCATAATATTTTCTGCTGTTAAAACCTTCGAACGGTCGATATCTTCGGTAAATTCACGAACGAAATCATTGGCAGGATGGGTTAGAATTTCTTCACCGGTACCAATTTGCATAATTTTCCCGTCACGCATTAAAGCGATCCGATCACCAATCCGTAAAGCTTCATCCAAATCGTGAGTAATAAAGATAATTGTTTTTTGTACTCTTTCTTGTAAATCTAACAAATCATCTTGCATATCCCGACGAATCAAGGGGTCCAAAGCAGAGAAAGCTTCGTCCATTAACAAGACTTCTGGATCATTCGCTAAAGCACGTGCTAAACCAACCCGTTGCTGCATCCCACCAGATAATTGATTGGGGTATTGATCTTTTACCGAAAGCAAGCCGGAATTATCTAGCGCTTCTTCTGCTTTTTCCCGGCGTTCTTCCTTATCCACGCCTCGTATCTCAAGACCATATTCGGTATTTTGTTGAATCGTCCGTTGGGGGAAAAGGCCAAAGTTTTGGAAAACCATGTTCATCTTGCTACGACGAACTTCCCGTAAATCTTCTTTTGACATCTGGGATACTTCTTGATCATCGATATAAACTTCACCTGAAGTCGGTTCAATCAAACGGTTAATCAGACGAACCAAAGTCGATTTCCCACTACCAGATAGTCCCATGATCACAAAGACTTCTCCATTTTCTACATTAAAACTAACGTCATGCACACCAACTGTAGCGCCAGTTTCTTTTAGGATCTCTTGCTTTGATTTTCCTTCTTTTACTAGATCGAGTGCTTGTTGGGTTCTTCGACCAAATACTTTAGTCAGATGTTCTACTCGAACTTTACTCAAAGTGATCACTCTTCCTTTCTATATTGAAAAATGGAATATTTGCCATCAATTAATTAAGTTCGAGTTTATCATACCATATTTTAAAATCTAGCCAAATGATAACGTTTGTTGCTCAAAATTATTCAACCCATTCTTCCACTTTTTCTGGATTGTTATCTATCCAATGTTGGGCAGCTTCTTCTGGAGCATCTCCTTCTTCCATTTCTAGCATCACGGATTCAATATCTTCAACTTCCCACTCAAAATTATCTAAAATTTGATAGGCTTCGGGCATGTCATCTTCTAGACCTAATCTCGCCAAGGTTACAATACTTTCAGCGCCCCCCATGCCGCCTTCAGGATCTTCTAAAAATTTCACATCGTAACGTGAAAAAATCCAATGAGGGCTCCAAGCAGATACTACAACTTCTTCTTCTTGACTCATCGCTCTTTCAAGCTGAGTTGTCATTGCTCCAGCAGAAGAAGTAGCCAAATCCCAATCTGCCAAGTTAGGATAAGCCTCTAAAGTTGCTTTGGCCGCTGCGGTATTACCGGCACCTGGTTCCACGCCTGTAATAGTTTGATCCGCTTCATCTGTCAAGTCCTCAATAGAATCAACATCCATATACGAAGGAACCACAAGGCCATTTTGCGCTTGTTTATCTAAGCTGGGACCTAAATTATCCAGTTGGTCTCCTAACTGTTCATAATTGGCTTCATGCGTTGTCGGCAACCATGCGCCTAACATAGCATCTGCTTGACCATTGGCTACCGCTTCAAAAGTTACTGGAATATCTAAAGCTGTCATGGTCACATTGTAACCTTCTTCTTCTAAAACTTGTGCGGCTACAGTGGTTGATGCGACTTGGTCATCTTGTTCGGCATAAGCTAAGGTAATAGCTCCTTTATTTGAACTTCCCTGCGATACGCCTCCTATAATAGCTAAAACAACAAGCACAGCTGCTGTCAGACCACCTATAAATACTTTTCTTTTCTTGGACATTACTTTGATTTCGTTCTGACTTTTTCCACGGTTTTTATTTAGACTTTGGGTGAAACGGTCCATCATAATCGCTAAAATCACTACAGCCACACCATAGATAAAGCCAGAACCAATTTGCGAGCGTTGTACAGCCGCTAATACTCCTTGACCTAAGCCAGGTGTTCCGATCATCGAAGCAATCACGACCATAGATAAAACCATCATCGTGGTCTGATTAATACCAGCAAAAATATTTCCTTTGGCTAGCGGAAGTTCGACTTTGCTTAATTTCTGCATCGCCGTGCCTCCCAAAGAATCAGAAGCTTCTTTTAATTCGGTATCCACTTGACGAATCCCTAAATTAGTCAGTCGCACTGTTGGCGGTAAAGCGAAAATAACCGAAGCCACTGTCCCAGGCACTATACCAATGCCAAAAAATGCAACTGCCGGAATTAAATAAACAAAACTAGGCATGGTCTGCATGACATCTAAGATGGGTTTAATCACCACTTGGGCTTTATCGCTTTTAGCCATTAATATTCCTACAGGAACACCGACTGCAATTGCGATAAAACTAGAAACAATAACTAGCGTCAATGTGTACATGAGATCATCCCACATGCCTTGGTTATAAATAAGAACAAGCCCCAACAAAACAAATACAGGCATTTGCCACTTTTTATTAAAGACAAAATAAGCTGCAAGGGTCACTAGTAAAATTAACAATATCGGAGGGATTGCCGCCAAAGTATTGGATAAGACGTCCATCACGCTCTGACCAATGGTTTGTAAAAGATTAAAAAAACCAGATAAATGTTCAGTCAACCAATCAACGATCGCATCTATTGCTTGAGCAATCGGGATTTTTTGTTGTAAAAAATCAGCCATGTGCAATCACTACTTCTATTCGGTTTTTATTCAATTTAGACACTCCTTATTTTTATAAAACAAAAACTGCCAGAATTTTCATTCCTGCAGTTTTTTTCCGTTACGACTTATTCAGTCCAATGCTCAACTTTTTCTGGATTTTCACTAATCCAGTTTTGCGCCGCCTCTTCAGGTTCAGCACCATTTTCTATTTCTAACATCACAGATTGCATATCGTCAATTTCCCACTGAAAATTATCTAATATTTGATAAGCTTCTGGTTCGTCTTCTTCTAATCCTTCTCGTGCCATGGTTTCAATATTTTCAGGTTCTCCCATAGTTTCTTTGGGATCTTCTAACATCGTTAAATCATAACGCGAAAAAATCCAATGCGGGGCAAAGATTGAAACCACAATGGGTTCTTCTTGTTTAATCGCTTGATCTAATTCAGCAATCATGGCTGCAGTTGAAGAATTAACTTGTTCCCAATCAGATAAATTCGGGTAAGCCTCAATCGTTTCATCAGTAGCGTCTGAAGTCCCTGTACCGGGCTCAACGCCCACGATTTCTTGGTCAGCTTGGTCGGTTAAATCCTCAATACTTTCAACATCTTCCATGTAAGCAGGAACAACCAAACCAGTTTGGGCGCTTTTTTCTAAATTTGCGCCTAATTTATCCATTTGGCCGCCAAACATATCATATTGGGTTTGATTGGTTGCCGGCCAGGCACCAACCATAGCATCAGCTTCGCCGTTGGCTACAGCTTCCCACATCACGGGAATATCTAAAGCGATTGTATTTACTTCATATCCTTCGTCTCTTAAAACTTGAGCAATGACATTTGTCGAAGCCAACTCAGTATCTAAATTGATATAAGATAAGGTGATTGTGCCTTTATTTGAACGACCGGGAGCGGTTAAGCCAAGCACTGTAATCAAAGCAACTGCTGCAACAACAAGTCCGCCAATCAATTGCTTACGTCGCTTCGTCGTTTTGGCAGTTAGATTGGCTTGTTTTTTACTTGGCTGGTTCATTCGTTGCGCCACACGATCCATTAGAATCGCTAAAATGACAATACCTACGCCATAAACAAAACCATTCCCAACTTCAGAACGTTGTACTGCTGCTAAAATGCCCTGTCCCAATCCTGGTGCGCCAATCATAGAGCTAATAACTACCATAGATAGACTGAGCATGATGGTTTGGTTAATCCCAGCAAAAATGCTTCCTTTAGCAAGAGGCATTTCTAGTTTATAAAGTTTTTGCCAAAGCGTTCCGCCAAAGGAATCGGAAGCTTCTTTTAACTCCTCATCCACTTGGCGAATTCCCAAGTTGGTTAATCTTACAGTTGGTGGTAAAGCAAAAATAACTGAAGCAAACACACCAGGAACCATACCAATGCCAAAAAAGGCGACTGCTGGTATCAAATAGACAAAACCAGGCATGGTCTGCATGATATCTAAAATCGGTTTTATGACAATTTCTACTTTATTACTTTTAGCCATCAAAATTCCCAATGGTACCCCAATCATTACAGAAATTAAACTTGATAAAATGACTAATGTCAATGTGTACATCAGATCTGACCACATGTCTTGATTGTAAATAAATAATAAACCAATCAAAACGAAGACGGGCATCTGCCACCGTTTTTTAAAAATAAAGTAAGTCGCTACCGTTAATAGCAAAATCATTATCATTGGCGGAATTACAGATAGTCCATTGGATAGAGTATCCATCACAAATTGCCCGATTGTTTGAATCATTGAAAAAAAGAAGGCAAGATGTTCAGTTAACCAATCAACAATACGATCTACCCAGTCAGCTATCGGTATCGAAGTTTCTAAAAAATTAATAATGGGCGGACACCTCGACATATGGATCAGATTTGTCTGCTCTCATAATAAACACTCCTCATTTTTAATTTAGCGTTAATACATGTCATTTAGAGTAACAAACATCCCGGTGACATGCAAATTTATTATGAATATTCTGTCATTTTTTATCGCTATTATCCCCACCATCAAAGAGTTCGAAAGAATTTTCAAAAAAATGAATTTATTTGCTATTTTTATTCTTTCATTAAAAGTAAGCGTTTGTAATTTCATTATAAAAAAAGGCTTTGTTTTATCAAAATTTTTAGTAAAACAAAGGTTTTTATCTGCCATATGTTCATTTCTATATCCTGAGCATTGATTTCAGCACATAAGTCTGAAAAAGGACTGCCCCCACTATTATATAAACTTCATATTCATTGGGATTTTGGCCTTCAACGCGGCCTCTTTCGCCTTGGACTAAGTCATCAATTTCATCCATATCTTCTTGAGCTAGTTCAAAGTCTAAATAGCGGAAATTATCGTATTGATGTTTTTGGCTGGTAGACCTTACCACTGGAAAGATATGATGTTGATTGTCCCAGTTAATAATCACCTGTGCAGGACTACGATCGTATTTTTTCCGCAATTTCTTTTATCGTAGATTGGTTAAAGCATCATTGATTTCGTGGGCATAAGGACTCCAAACTTCAGAAACGATACCACGTTTGTCATTTTCTGCAATTAATTCCTTATTATTAAAATAAGGGTAACGTTCAATTTGATTCGTTGCTGGAGTTACATCCGTTGCCTCAATGATATTATCCAAATGTTCAGGTAAAAAGTTGGAAACACCAATCGTCTTAATCAAGCCATATTTCTGCGCAACCACCATGGCTTAGCAAGCTTTGACAAATAATTCTTCTTTAGGACTGGGCCAATGGATCAAATACATATCGAAATAGTCTAAACCTGTGCGATAAAGTGATTCTTGAATGAGCGCGATCGCTTTATCGTATTTATGCGCTAATCCGGAGAGTTTATCGCTTATATAAAGTTTTTTTTCTGGGAATAGAAGAGCTTCGAACAGCTTTATCCACCATACCTTCATTATTAATCTGTGGCGGTATCGAGAATGCGATAACCCAAATGAGCTTGGTAAATACCTTTATCACCTTGAATATGAACTGTACCTAATCCAACATGGGGTAAAGTTGTGCCATCATTTAAATAAAATTTATCCTACAATGTCATGATTACCCTCCTCGTAAATCCAATAAAAAAAGCATGCCTAAACAGACATGCTCTTTCTCATTTATTAGACAAACTCTTCGTATTCATTTGGATTTTGACCTTCAACACGACCTGCTTCGCCTTTGTCTAAAGCATCAATTTTATCCAGATCTTCTTGTGCTAATTCAAAGTCTGTATAATGGAAGTTTTCGTATTGATGCTTAGGATCAGCTGAGCGAACAACTGGAAAGACATGATTTTGATTGTCCCAGTTAATAATCACTTGTGCAGGACTACGATCGTATTTTTCTGCAATTTCTTTAATCGTATCATTGGTCAATACATCATTGATTTCACGACCAAACGGACTCCATGCTTCAGATAAAATGCCACGCTTGTCATTTTCTTGAACCAATTCCTTATTATTAAAATAAGGGTGACGTTCAATTTGGTTGGTTGCCGGTGTTACGCCGGTTGCTTCAATAATGTTATCCAAATGTTCCGGTAAGAAATTGGAGACACCAACGATTTTGATTAAGCCATATTTTTGTGCATCAACTAAAGCTTTCCAAGCCTCAACATACAAACCTTCTTTAGGGTTGGGCCAATGGATAAGAAACTTATCAAAATAATCTAAACCTGTGCGATAAAGTGATTCTTGAATAAGAGCGATCGCTTTATCGTATTTATGCGCTAATCCAGGGAGTTTTGCACTTACATAAAGTTGCTCTCTAGGAATCGATGAACGGCGAACAACTTCGCCCACCATGCCTTCGTTGTTATAATTGGTCGCTGTATCAAGCACACGATAACCAACATCAAGTGCAGCGAGGGCTTGATGAAAACCTTTGCCACCTTGCAGATCGATTGTTCCAAGTGCAATGTGTGGTAAAGTCGTTCCATCATTCAAAAGAAAATTGTTATTCAATGTCATCATAAATCCTTCCCTTCTTATTTCTATTTCCATTATAAGAAAGAATCACTTATTTTTTAAATAAAATGCCTAAATCCTCTTTCCAAGCCAACACACGCTCAACTGAAGCGTCCAATTCTTCTTCTGCATAATCGCCGTCTTCCACTGCTTGAATGACTGCAGGAATTTGTGATTGATAACTAGAAGACATCACCATATCATTCCCTGCTTTTAACGCCTCTAGACCAGCATCTTCTTGCGAAATAAAATCAGCTAATCCAGCCATATCCATATCATCAGTCATGACTACGCCATCAAAGTTTAACTCTTCGCGCAAAATTTTATGCACTTCAGGTGAAATAGACGCAGGAGCATTTGGATCGATACTATTTACAATATTATGAGAGACCAGCACACTATCTGCACCAGCTTTAATACCTGCTTCAAAGGGTAGAAAATCATTTTCGCGTAATTCATCTAAAGAACGATCATCTTCCACAATTTCTACATGGGAATCACGGTTATCGCCATAACCAGGAAAATGTTTTAAGGTAGAACCGCTTTGTGCTTCATTTAATGTTTCTACCACGTTTTTCACATATTCACTTGTTCCTTTTGCATCCATTCCAATGGTTCGATCATAGATAAAAGACTCTTCATCTGTGGAAACATCAGCATCAGGAAACAGTCCAGCATTAATACCTAAGTCCTCAAGAATCCCTGCCTTTTGTTTTGTATCTTGGATAATTCCCTGCCAACCGTCTTCTGCATATATTTCTTGCGGTCCTTTAAAAGGCTGATCCACTAATTCAGGATTATTGCTGATCCGTGTCACTGTCCCGCCTTCTTCATCCGAGCCAATTAAAAGAGGAATATCGCTTGCTTCTTGAAAAGATTGAACTTTCTCTTGTAAGCTTTCTTTTGTCGCATTTTCCGTATCCTCACCAAATAAAACATAGCCGCCTAAATGATAATCTTCTAAATCAGACACTTGATTTTCTTGTGGCGTCCGTGCAAAAAATAACTGACCGACCTTTTCTTCTAATGACATTTTATCGATCATTGTAGTAATATTATCTTCCTCTTCTGAACTACTAGTCATCGTTGTTTGTGAGCTAGAATTGCTTGTAGTACTTGTCGCAGTTTTTGTCTCCTGATTGCGAGTCATCGCCCAAACACTAGCCGCGCAAACCACCAACAAAACACCCACTAAACTAATAATAACGCCTTTTTTCTTCATCTCTACTCTCCTAATTTTTAAGTATATCGTATATTGTCTTTTCTATTTTAACGTACTTATTAACAAAATAACAAAATTTCATCTAATAAAAACACCTTCTTATTATTAGATAAAGAAGGTGTTTTTCACCACAAAAAAATGCGGCAACTTTTGGATGTTTTATTTCATTTAATTAACGAACTGTTTTTAAGTAACTTTTCAATCGTTTCAAAGGTAGGGCACGTCCCACAACATAGTTCAAAATTGATTGAATCGGAAACATAACTAAAGCTTTTATAACTCTTGGGCCCCAAATTACTCCGCTGGTAATAGGTTGATTATACATAATCATTAACCAAATCGGTGTCAAAATCAAGCTGACAATAATAGTAATTGACAATGAGCAAAGAATAGCGTTTTTCCAAGTCACTTCTTTTTGATAAAAGAAATAACCATAAATTAGCCCCCCGATAAATGCATTCAATGTAAATCCAGGAAAAAACGCAGATCTAGCAAATAGCATCATACCAATTGTATCTGCTAACACAGCTCCTACTCCGGTCCAAACCGGACCAAATAAGGCGCCCATAATAATTTTAGGGACAAATTCAAAAGAAATTTTGATAAACTGTGTTTCAAAACCGAAAATACGTGACAGAATAACAGTCAGTGCGATCAATAGCCCTAGCATGGTGATCATATGTGCATTGATCTTTTTTGTCATAACTAGCATCCCCTTTTTGCGACAAAAAATGCCGCCTAGAGCTGCTACATTAAAAATGCAGCGAATGCGAAAACAAAACCGCGAACTTTCGTCCTTCGTCCAAAAGGCAACATCCCATCCTCTCGGCACTTGACGCTTCGTTTTCTACTCTGATTTATTAATGGAAGTTTTATCCACCACACAGACTATAGCACAGCTGTTGGTTAACTACAATGGATTTGTTTTTTTAAGAAGTAACTAATAACAAGAGAACACCAGAAAACATTAAAACTAGAGTTAGTCCGTAAAAGCAGCTAGTTTATTTGAATTCTTAAGTTAGTCTGCTAAACTAGATCTAGTTTTTTTAAAATCTTGAGTTAGTCCACCAAAGTAGATCTAGTTTTTTTGGATTCTTGAGCTAGTCCGCCAAAGTAGATCTAGTTTTGTACGAACTCTTGAGTACTAAGTCTATTTTGATAAAAAAAGAAACCACCTTTGTATTTAGGTCTATCGTAGTCTAATTACAAAAGAGTAGCTTCTCTTCAGTCATCTATCACGGCTCATTTATGCTTCGCTTTTTTCAAATGTTCCCCACTTGACTGCTGTGCCTTTTTCTACCATCGTTTCTCCTTTAGCAATTACCGTATCGATGGTTAGATTATCCTCATCAAGTAAGACAATATCTGCGTCAAATCCTACTTTTAAATGCCCTTTTTTAGAAAACTTCAATAATTTAGCCGGTGCGCTGGTTATTGCACGCAAAGCAGTCTCTAACGGAATATTTTCTTTTTCTACGCTTTCTTTCACGCCTGTTAAAAGTGATTTGGAGCTACCGACACCCATTTCTACAAAATGGTTATTCTCATCAAAAATCGGCAAGCTTCCTTGACCATCTGAAGTCATCGTGATGCAATCAGTGTCCAATCCTTCGTCGATCACCCGTTTTAGACATCTACGAAAAGGGATCGAACCATCGAGTTCATAGGTCTGATCAGGATTCTCACTGCCTGTAATATCAAAAACGCCACCAGCTTTAGCAAAGGCAATCGCTTCGTCCAATAACGCCTCATTTCTTTCACAGTGGGTTGGATAAAAATTACTTACTGGAATATCGGTTTCTTCCAAAGCTTGTCGGATAAATGATAAACGTGATTTTCCGGGACCCACATGAATATTGGTTACGCCGGCTTTACCTGCTAATAAACCGCCTACGCGCGCGTCAGCTGCCGCATGAGCAAATTCTGTAAAAGTAGGCGCGCCATTTCTATGATCTGCGATTGCAATTTCGCCAATACCGATCACCTTGTCAATGGCCATTAAATCTTTAATCACTGAATCAGTAAGTGTATTTACCGGCAAGCGATAGCTACCTACATAGATATAAGTGCTAACTCCTTCGGTTTCCAATCCCCGAGCTTTGCTCAATAAAGCCATATCATCACGACCTACGCCATCAGTACCTAAAACACCAACGACTGTGGTTACACCCGCTGTCGTTAACTGAGTCAATTGCACTTCGGGTGTCCGATTGTGAAAACCATTTTCGCCACCGCCACCTAGTAAATGGAAATGGCTGTCAATAAAACCTGGCACGGCAACTTTTCCACTACCATCTATTTCTTCTATATTTATACCAGTGATTGAAGCATCGATATGATCTTCAATCGCAATAATTTTATCATTAGCCAATAATATATCTTTTACGCCTTGGTATGCTGGCGCGTAAGTTGCAATTTGTTTAAGTAACTTCATCTACATCGTCTCCTTAATGATAACCAATCAATACTGCGCCGATAATAAAGGCACTGCCAATAATAAACAAAAATCCTTGCATCTTAATTTGAAATTTCGCCCACTGGCTCCAATCCATACGAGCGATTCCTAAAACGCCAATTAAACTAGCAGAAACTGGTGTAAAGGCATCGACAAAACCTGCGCCCAATTGGAAACATAGTACTGCCACTTGTCTTGTTACTCCAGCTAAATCCGCTAATGGTGCCATAATAGGCATGGTCAATGCAGCTTGCCCTGAATTAGAGGTTACGATTAAGTTAAATAAACTTTGGAAAATATACATAAACCAAGCGGCAATCATAGAAGGAACACCTGATAATAGTTCGCCTACACTGTGTAAAATTGTATTTAAAGCCGAATAACTGCCAGCATCTGAGCCGCCTAAAACCAGTAGGATTCCTTGAGCCATCCCTACAACGGCAGCAGTAGGTGCTAGATCTGCGACACCATCTTGAAAAGCGGTCGCTACATCGTTAATCTTCATTCCATTCACTTGCAAAACAATTGCGATAACGCCTGCGCCTAGTCCGATAACAAAAAATTGGGAGGCCATTTCCGGAATGGTAAATCCTTGCGCCATTACGCCATAAACGATCCAAATCAGACCTACTAGTAATTCCAATAAAATGAGTTTATGTCCTATTGTAAATTCATGGTCAACTTCCTTTTGATTTTCCAGATTCTTACGAAAGTAACCATCGGACTTATAAGTGACAGATTTTGTCGGATTTGCCTTAATTTTTCTAGCATAACGCACGGTATAACCACAAGCCAGCGTGGTAATAACAATCCACATGACAATTCTAAAACCTGCTCCTGATAAAGCAGGAAGTCCGGCTATTCCTTGTGCGATTGCGATACTAAATGGACTCATCCAGGAAGCAGCGTTTCCTATTTCAGCAGCGGCAATCGTAATAGTCACTGCCGTAATCGAATCATAACCTAGCGCAATCGTAAAAGGCACGATAATAATGGCAAAAGCAATCACTTCTTCAGAAGCACCAAATGTGGCGCCCATAAAAGAAAAAGCAACAAAGATTAACGGAACAGCTAAATGCTGCATTCCTTTAGCGTTACGTAAGAAAGCATAAATTCCAGCATCAATTGCGCCTGTACTCATAATAATCCCAAAAGCACCGCCGACCACTAAAAGCATGGCCACAATCCCGATGGCTGAACTAAAACGATCACCGGTGACTAACCCTTCAAATAAATAATTAAAAACACCAAAACCATAGTGATCTTGAGTTCCCCATACTTTTGCTGTTTTGTTCAATTTTTCCGAAGTGTCATAAACACTGTCGCCATAAAGTTCATAAAGCTCATCTTCAGAAAGACCAATCGCAGCTAACTGACTTAAGCTAATGTCTTGATTCTCATCCAAAACTTCTGTTAAATCTTCTTGTTCTACCTGTATATTAGCTAAAGTTTCAGAATCTTGACTTAGATCCTCTAATTCTGTCCGTAAGCTATCTTGTTCTAACGGATGCATATAGCGAAAAGAATCTTGTTGCAAGACTTCTTGGGTTTCTGTTCCTCCGTCGCCTGTCTCGTATTCTACTTCTTCTGTGCTAAATTTCCCTGCCGGAATGACTAAAGTTAACAGCCAGGCAACAATCACAATGCCAAAAATAATGACATAAGTATGCGGCATTTGGAAACGTTTTTTATCCACTGTTTCTAACTCCTCTTGCATAATTATTTACTCCATTCTTTTTTTATCATTTCTATCATACGTTTGTTCATTCCTTTTTTCAATATTTTTTTAATTAAATTTCATGAAAACAGTGAATATTAATATGCATAATTGTATAAATATAACTGAAAAACTCCCAAAAATAAGCTTTTCGCTTTTATTTCTGAGAGTTATTTCTAGTTTTCTTCCTTTTTTAAATACCGTTTTGTTCAGCTTTGTTATCTTCCATCCAAAACTATAAATTCGGCAAATTCCTTCTCTTCATCATTAGAGCAATTGAAGAAGAATCGAAGCGATAATGATTGAGGCTACAGATACTGTAGCAAAACCTCCTACCAACATCTTAGGCATCATATGATCCGATAAATAATCGCGCTTTCTTTCATCGCTTGTCAAATGTTGAATGACTTCTGAAGTTAAAATGTAATCTGATGGAAAACCACATAACGCCGTCAAAGAAGTAGCAAAAGCCATTGGTGTGCTCATTTTCATCGACTTTGCTAAAAGTGAGGAAGCAATAAACATTCCTAAAACACCTAAAATGAGTAAAATTAAAATTTGCAAAATAATCCCTTTAAGTATCTGCGGAGTTACCGTATTTAATTGGGAAAAGATATAAGCCATCAAACCATACATCAACCAGTTAAAGACTTTGGCCTGGTTCAATACATTTTTTTCTAAAAATCCTACTTGATGTCCGATAACACCCAAAACTAGCGCGCAAATACTCGAATCAATCGCTTCATTGGTTAGCTGTGATAAGCCCATTGCTAATAAGCCGACAAAGGCAACTTTGGCTAACACAAAGGCACTTGTTTTATATTGATTGGGCATTTTTATAAATTTCTGAGACTGCTTATTTTCTTTCTGTTCTTCTGTATTTGTAGCTGTTTGTGCTGTTGGATCGTATTCTTTTAACAAACGATTTCCTTCTTTTTTTAACATGAAAGAAACCATCGGGTAGCCAATAAAGTTTTGTAAAATATACATCGCTACGGGTAACGCAAGATACATTGTTAGTCCTTCTGCTTGCAATCCTTCTGTCATCAAAGCAGTGGAAACCACGCCACCGAGTAAAGGAGGGATTGTGGCTGCAACTGTATGCCAGTCATATAAAATCGTCCCAATAACCATCGTTAAAATAGCAGCGCCCAGTGCTCCTGTTAAAGCAATCACGACGGCTCTCCATTGATCAGCAAGTTGTTTTAGATCCATCATTGTACCCAAATGAACTAATAATACAGGAACGATAATAGCGATAAATTCATCGCCAAAAGAAGCTTGTACTGCAATATCCTTCGGTAAAAACGTCCAAAACCCTATGATAAATAAAATGGCTGATATAAAAATTGATGGAATATAGGCCCTGGAAAAAGAGGACACCCACTCACCAATAAAAATAAATACCATAACAAGCAAAAAAGCTATTAAATATTTCATAACACCCCACCTCCTCGTAAATATAAAATATATGGTAAAGCTAATTTATTAGAAAGTAAATACTTTTGGGAATTTTCTTAAAATTGTTTATATTCTTTCATTTTAAAAGTAAATTTTCTGTAAAAAACGTCCAAGCATTCATACTTGGACGTTTCACTTCATTTTTTATTTTATTTCTATGCCTTTTTTAAATACGGTTTTTTCTTTTTGCATCACTTTGATATCTTTAAGTGGATCTTCATCCAAAACAATAAAGTCAGCGAGTTTGCCTACTTCAATTGTCCCTGCTTTTTGGTCAATTTGCAATAATTTCGCCGCGTTGATAGTGGCTGCTTGTAATACTTGCAGATTTGTGACACCGGCATTTACCATCAATTCAAGCTCGATCGAAGAGTTTTGATCAAAGTTATTAAAAGCCGTACCGGAATCTGTTCCCATAGCTATCGGAACACCAGCTTGAGCGGCTTTTCCTATGCTCTGGCTATGTGCTTCTGATAGTTCTAACGATTTTTGCACCATAAATCCAGGTAATTGGTCAGCTTCTTGAATCATCGCCCAAGGCGCAGTTAATGTTGGCACAATATAAGTTCCTCTTTGTAAGAACATATCAATTGTTTCATCATCTAGATAAACTGCATGTTCGATCGAATCCACGCCTGCGCGCAAAGCATTCTGGATACCTTCTGTGCCTTGAGCATGCGCGTTAGCTGTTCGTCCTTTATGATGCGCTTGTTCAACAGCGGCCCGTAGTTCTGCTTCAGTTAATTGAATGTCATGAGGTGTTTCACCGTCAAAGGAGACGCCGCCTGTGGCCATTAGTTTCACGTTACCAACGCCTTTTTTAAGTAAAAGACGAGCGTATTTACGTGCTTCATCCACACCGTCTACTTCATAGGAGCCTTCACTGAAATGGCCACCTGTCATGGTCAGTGGGTAGCCTGAAGCTACAATCCCTGGAGAAAACAAGTCTCCTTGGCGTTCAAGTGTAGCTAATTCTATATCCACCTCAAATACTGATCCGACATCGCGGATATAAGTCACACCATCTGTTAATAATTTTTGTAAATTGGATAAAGCCACAAAAGTATACGCAGGCGATTTTGTGGCTGTCGAACCTAAGGACGTAACTCTGCCATAAGGATCAGCCACAATATGAGTGTGAGCATTGATCATCCCAGGCATCACATATTTCCCAGCAAGATCGACTGTTTGATCCACTTTTTCATCTTCTACAAAGTTTCCCTTTTTGTCATCTACTACAAAATCTAAAGTTTCAAACTCTTCATTTTTTCCTGTAAATACCTTGGCATTTTTGTACAGTGTCTTTGTCATACTTTTATCAATCTTCTTTCTTTACATTTTAAAAAATGTTATACCTAATTTTCAGGAATGTAAAGTTTTTTTCGAAATTTTCTTTCAATTTATTGAAAACAACGACTATAGTAAAAGGACTTATCTTTTAACGACAAGTCCTTTTACTTATTTATTGGATGCTTTTTTAAATATGGGAACCGGAAAGGATTTACTCAGTGTTTTTACAATAAAATAAGCAATATTATAATCGACTAGACTATGAATAACCCCACCAATACCAATAAAAGCAAATAATAAAGTAAACATTGAAGTATCATAACTTACTTGCGGACTTCCGCCCAAAAGGAAAAAAGCTGCGACGACGATAACTTCAGCTACGGCATGAATCATGGCAATCATGAGGTTATATAGCTGAAATTTTTTAGGGTGATTGACTATTTGTGGCCTTTTTTGTAAATATAACGAACCTAAAACAGCAAACAGTAGATGCGATAGCGCACGCAAAGCAATGATGAAAGGCGCGGTCAATAAAAAGCCAAAAGATGTTCCTAAAGCAACAACCATTGACATTTTTGGTGAAAAAAACATCGCTACAAACAAAGGCACGTGACTAGCTAAAGTAAAAGAGGCCGGACCAATCACAATCCGCGGCATAACCAAAGGAATCAATACACTTAAAGCAATTAACAAGGCTGAAAGTGTTAGTTGTTGTACAGGTTTTGTTTTCATTTTTGTTCTCCTTATAAGTTGTAAGTTGACAAAACACCTTTGAATTGCGCTTAGTTTACCGGCAAAAGCACGAGCTGTCAAGACAACTCGTGCTTTTCTTTGTTTTCTTCCATTGTATTACTCAAACGAGCGAATTCTTCTAGTGATAAAGTCTCTCCACGACGAGAAGGTTCGATCGCGGCTTTTTCTAGACATTCTTGCAGCCAGGCTTTAGTTTCCGGCTCTTTGCCGTAAGTATGTTGCAGATTATTCCAAAGTGTTTTGCGACGTAACGCAAAAGCTGCTTTTGTGAGTTTGAAAAAGGCTTTTTCATTGATGAGTTGAACTTTAGCTTGTTCACGTCTTTTAAGGTTTAATATCGCTGAATCTACATTAGGTTGTGGTACAAAAACCGTTTTAGGCACGATAAAAGAAATTTCTGTTTCCATATAATATTGAACAGCAATCGTCAAAGAACCATAAGCCTTGGTTCCAGGCTCTGCATTGATGCGTTCTGCTACCTCTTTTTGAATCATCACAATCATTTCATCTACAGCTAATGATGACGTTAAAAAATGCATCATAATAGGCGTGGTAATGTAGTAGGGCAGATTGGCTACGACTTTAAGCGGTAATTTTTTGGAAAAAACTTCATTAGTTACCTCTACTAAGTCCGTTTGCAAAACATCTTGATTAACGATTGTTACATTGTCAAGATCTTGCAAAGTATCCTCTAAAACAAGGAGTAATCGCTGATCGATTTCAAAAGCCAGAACCTGTGCGGCATTTTGTGCTAAATGTTCAGTCAAAGCGCCAATACCCGGTCCGACTTCGATAACGTTGGTTTCTTTTGTAATATTTGCTGTCTGTACAATTTTATGCAAAATATTAGGTTCAGTTAAGAAATTTTGCCCTAGACTTTTTTTCAAAGTGAAACCGTGTCGTGCTAAAATTTCTTTTGTCTTTGAAGGTACCGCTATTTCTCTATTATCTTTCACAAATTTTCCTCCACGATTTTCATAGCTTCTGCTAGTTCATCTTCTGTAATACGAAACATCGCTAAGCGTTTTTCGAGTTGTTTCCCATTGGTATAGCCGATCCGTAATTCATCGCCTAATAATTCGCGCCGTCTTTTTGCTTGTTTTCCACCTAATAAGCCATAGTCTAATAACATCTGCCTTGAAATTTTAAGAAGATCGTTTTCTTTAGAAGGGGTGGCGACTTGTTGCAAGGCTGCTAAAATCGCCTCGTCACTTGCATGTTCCACCCCTAAACTAGCATATTTTTTCTTCCCACGAGCTTTATCACGAGGTAAAAAGGCATGTTTAGCGTCTGGAATTTCTGCCATAATAATTTTTCGAATCTTTTCTCCTGAGTAATCAGGATCGGTAAAAACGATCACCCCTCTTGTTTCTTGCGCATGAATAATACGTTCAATGATTTCCTCATTGATGGCAGAACCAATGGTTTCAATCGTGTCCGCCGATAGTACTTCTTGAATACGGCGAGTATCATCTTTTCCTTCAACAACAATGACTTCTTCAATGCTTTCTTGCTTCATTGCTTAATACCAAATAACTTGTGAGCATTTTTCGTCGTTTGTATAGCTACATCTTCCACACTAAGTTCTTTTAATTCCGCGATTTTTTCCACCACATAACGAGTGTAACCCGGTTCGTTTTGTTTTCCTCGATAAGGAACGGGTGCTAAATAAGGCGCATCAGTTTCTACTAACATCCGATCAAATGGCATCTTTTGCGCCGCTTCTTGTACATCCAGCGTCTTCTTAAAAGTGACTACACCACTATAAGACAAGTGCATTCCCAGATCTAAAAACCGTTGGGCCCATTCATAGTCTCCATTAAAACTGTGCATGATGCCACCAATATCTTTAATTTTTTCATCTTTTAAAATTTGGTAGGTATCTTCCATGGCTTCTCGGTTGTGTACACTAAATGGCAGACCCATTTCACGCGCAATCGCAATTTGACGACGAAATATTTTTTCTTGAACATCTTTAGGATCTTCCATCCAGTGATAGTCTAACCCAATTTCACCTAGAGCTACGACTTTTGCTTTATCTAATTCTTTTTGTAAATAGCTTTCGACCTCTTTGTTATAGCTTCCAGCTTCAGTTGGATGCCAGCCGACAATACTGTAAATATTATCATATTCTTGGCTTAATTTTTTCGTTTTTTCAATTGTTGGATAATCAAAACCGACAACAGCCATTTCATTAACGCCTAATTCTTTAGCGTGTTCAACCGTCTCTTTTTCTATCCCTTCAAATTGTTCAGCGTTCAAGTGTGTATGTGTATCAAAAATCACAAAGATTTCCTCCTTTTATTTGAAAATCCGTTTGAATTCCTTATATATCCTAGCATATTTTTCTTAATTTTAGAACTAAGGGCTTTTTTTATTAAACACAAACAATATGTAAGTTTTCTGCTTTGTTCGATTGCAATTTTCTCTTATTTCCACTATTATTCTATATATAGTTGTGTTAAAAAAATGGCAAAGGAGACCTATTAACATATGTACATGTACATTATTTGGGGAATTTTATTCCTGTTGTTTTGCCTGTTCTTTTACATGGTCTTCATTGAGCCACGTCGTTTAAAAGAAAAACATTATTTTATTAAAAAAAATAAAAAAAAAGTATTGGATATTTCCAATGCCTTCGATCTTTATGAAAATGATTCTAACATCGTTATTTGTCATTTAAGTGATTTCCACTTTTCCCGCTATTTTAAACCGCAACGTATTAATCGTGTTATTCGTTCTATTATGGATATTGCCCCAGATCTAATTGTCTTTACCGGCGATTTGATTGATAATTATGAAAAATGGCCGCATAAAGAAACGCAGCGTTTAGTTGAGAAACTAAATAGAATGACTGCTCCTATGGGTAAAATTGCTGTTTTAGGAAATCACGATTATCGAAGTGAAGGCTATTATTTTGTCAAAACAGTCCTAAGCGAGGGCGGTTTTACTGTTTTAGAAAATGAAGAGATTTTTGGTTCAAATGACGAAGTTTCCATTAATATTGCTGGAATGGATGATTGTTTAAGCGGAAATCCAAAGTTCAGTTTTGAACGTACCTTGGCCCAGTGGCATCTTCTTTTAGTTCATGAACCTGACGGTGTATTAGATACTGAAAACATTCAAAACTTTGACTTAATCCTAGCAGGACACAGCCACGGTGGTCAAGTTCGTTTGCCTTTTCTTTTTTATAAAATAAAGGGATCTATTACCTATACTCATGGTTTGTATTTGTTAGGTAAAAAAACATTACTTTCTATTAGCAATGGAATCGGCACCTCACTTTTTCCCATACGCTTTAGAGTCCCACCCGAACTTATTTATTATCATTTAGCTAAAAAACCGGCAGAAGTAGAACAAGAAAAATAACTCCCGTGGCACCGAAACAGTGCTGCTTGGGGGTTATTTTTGTCTCATGGAATCATTAAATCTTTTAAATTCAATACTTATAAAGTCCATACAAATTTGTTGAACTTGAGACACACTTTAGTCCAAAAGACAGGCTAATGGTCTCTTCTTTGTTAAACTTTGGGACAATTACTCTGTTTATGGCCTCTTCTTTGCCTGACTTAGGGACAAATGCTAATTATTTGGCCCCTCCTTCTCCATACTAAAGGACAATAGTCAAAGTTTTGGCCCCTTCTTTATCTGACTTTGGGACAAAAACTACTTATAAGACGTCATTTGTATACAAAAAGCACCGCTGTAAAAACTACAACGGTGTTTTATTGTATTAATCTTGTGTCAATCCTTCGTGAATCTTATCGATATTCCATTTCATCATCGAGTAATAACTATCGCCTTCTTCACCAGGTTCAGCTATTGAATCGGTAAAGATTTCAGAATGAATTGGTATCCCCGAGTCCTGCGAAACGCTTTGCATTGGGCTCTTATTCACACTTGTTTCAACAAATAAAGATTTGACATTGGTCTCATCAAGTTGGTCCACCACTCTTTTTGTTTGTTCTGGTGTGCCTTCTTCTTCAGTATTGATTTCCCAAATATAAGTAGCAGATACATCATAAGCGTCAGAGAAGTATTTAAATGCCCCTTCGCTTGTTACTAGTAATTTTTCATCATCAGGAACATCATCAAATTTATTCTTGGCTTCTTGGTCCAAGTCATCTAATTCGTCTAGATAGTCGTTCAAGTTTTCTTCATAGTAATCCGCATTTTGCGGGTCTTTTTCGCTAAGTTGTTTTTCAATATTTTCAGCATAAGTCATTCCATTTTCTAGACTCATCCAAGCATGAGGATCTTGCTGTCCTTCATCTTGGCCTTCTTCTAGATAAAGCGGCTCAACACCATCACTTACTGCAAAGTAATCTTCGCCTTCTTCTTTATCCGCATTTTCCATCAGGTTATTAAACCAAGCGTTACCGCCTGTCTCTAAGTTTAAACCATTATAAAAAATAACGTCAGCTTCAGTCGATTCTTCAATATCTTCAGGAAGCGGCTCATAATCATGAGGGTCTCTTCCATAAGGAACGATACTGTGTAAATCAATTCGATCTCCTGCAATTTCTTTGGTCATATCGCTGATAATCGAATTCGTTGCAACAACATCTAATTTATCATCATCTTGACTAGCGCTTGAAGACTGTTGATAAGCATAAAAACCGATGCCACCAGCAAATAGTGCCGCGATTAACACAACAATAAAGTAAGCTTTTTTGCCGTGTTGCAGGCGTTGTTTTGGTGATAAGAAGAAACCAATAACAAACATAAATGCTGCTGTTAATACGATACTAGAACCAGCTGCAATATTAAAACTATAACCGATGAAAAGTCCTAGGAATGAGGAAACACCACCTAAAATCGCAGATATTACAATCATCGTTTTAAGCCGTTTAGTGTAAAGATAAGCAGTAGCTGCTGGTGTTACTAGCAGCGCAACAATCAAAATCGTTCCGACACTTTGCATAGCTGTAACAGAAACGAGTGTCAATAGAATCATCAATAAGTAATGATAAAATTGTACGTGCATACCAAAAGCCTTAGCCATATTGGAATCAAAAGATGTGATTAAAAGAGAACGATAAAAGATAATAACTAAAGCAATAACAAATACTGCAATGCCAATCGTCAACCATTTATCTCCATCTTGTACTGCTAGCACATTCCCAAATAAAATATGGAACAAATCCGTCGAACTGTTTGCTATACCAATTAAAATAACACCTAAGGCTAGAAATGAACTGAATGTAATCCCAATCGCTGTATCACTTTTAATGGTACTATTTTGCGAAATATAGGTGATCAATATCGAAGCCAAAACTCCAAATATGACCGCTCCTATAAAATAATGAACACCTATAATAAAGGATAATGCCACCCCGGGCAAAACTGCGTGAGAAATGGCGTCTCCCATTAATGACATTCCTCTTAAAATAATAAAACAACCAATTACACCCGCTACGATACCAATGGCAACCGAGGTCACTAAAGCATTTTGTAAGAAATGATAATCCATCAATCCTTCAATAAAATTACTAATCATTTGACTGACCTCCTCCAACAAATATCGTATCGCCAAAGGCTTGTTTCAAATTCTTTTCCGTAAAAACTTCTTCTGTTGACCCTTGAGCAATCAGTGTTTTATTTAAGATAACTAATTCATCAAAATATCTTTCAACTTTACTTAAATCATGATGAACAATAAATATTTCTTTTCCTCTTGTTTTAAAATCGTTCAAAAGCGCCATTATAATTTGTTCACTGTTGGCATCAATTCCTACAAATGGCTCATCCAGGAAAATAAAGGTCGCATCTTGAACAAAAGTACGAGCGATCAGGATTCTTTGAAATTGTCCTCCAGATAATTCGCTAATTTGACGATTCTTAAAGTCTTCCATCTTTACTAAACTCAAAGCATGATCAACTTTTTTCCAATCCTCATTTGTTATCCGTTCAAAAAAACGTTTGTCCGGATATAAACCTAAGGAAACACATTCACGAACTGTTATCGGAAATGTATAATCGATATCACTTTTTTGTTCTACATAAGCGACTTCTTTTTGTCTTTTTTGTAGAGCCTCTCCATCTACTGTGGTTGTGCCCGTTCCTTCAATCAATTGTAGGGCAGCTTTGATAAAGGTTGATTTACCAGCGCCATTAGGACCAATAATACCGATAATCGCTGGTTGATCAATGGTAAAAGTCACATCTTCCACTGCTTGATGAACACCGTCATAACTAGCAGATATCTTATCAAATGCTATCATCGTCTTCCTCCATACTGTGTATTTTTTAGGTGTACCTAATTTTATCTTTAAGTCCATTATAAAATCTTCTTTTATTTTATGCAACAAAAAATCCCTGTTTTTCTTAATTTGTTAAGAATTCGCTTACAAAGTTTCGTGGATAGTCTTCTGGTAAATAAATAAAAAAATATTACTTATCTTAATTTCAGAATATAAAGACAAGTAATGAATATTAATCGACAAATAAAGTAGCCAAACATGAGGAGTAAAGGACTAATTTGTTCCCCATGTTCGTAACATCAGGGAATGTTTTTCAATAACACTCCCTGTCTTTTTGAAAAATCAAACAAAATATAAGAGAATCAGCATAAAAGTGTTAAACATTAGGTAATGAAACAACAATTCACTCCTCATGTTTGGAATATCAGGGAGTGTTTTTTAATAACAACCCTCGTTATGCTAAAGTTGGGGAAAGGATCCTAGAAACACTCCCTGTCTTTTTCGACAAGTGCTATTTCTACTTATCATCTTTTCCGCCAAAAGAAACATAAAGGACGATTAAACTAACAACAAATATAGCTAATGATCCCCATGCTACCATTCTTGCATTAGGAATAAGGTCTAAAAATCCTAAAATAGCTATAATAGGGAAAATAAAAATACCTCTGACTAATTTGCGGTAACGTGCGTGGTGGTCTCTATCTTTAAAAGACATAATATAAGCCCTCCTTTTATTTTGTATAAGTATACCATAGGCTCAGTTATTCATTAAAATATAATCTTTGCGACTAGCGCACAAAAAAATACGCATAAACTATCAGATAAAAGTTCATGCGCGTCCTTTATTAATCTTTTGTATAGCCTTCTAATAATCGATTTTGTCCGCGGATTTTTTGTATATCTGTGATATCTTGTGTCACTTCTAAACAGCCTAGATACTGCTCTTCTTGATTTTTCAAGGCAAAATAGCGAATATAGATTTTACGTTCATTGATATCTATCCAAAAATCCGCCGTATCATTGCTTCCTGCATGAAAATCTTCTAATATTTTTTCGACCATGTGCATACTTTTAGGTGGATGACAGTTGACAACTTCTCGACCAATGATCGATTTTGTCCGCGGAAATACGCGATTTCTTCCTTCTGAGAAAAAACGAACACGGTCATTATGATCAACAAAAGTTAAATCCACTGGCAGCACCTCAAAGATAGCGAGTAATTGATCTAGTTGTAAAATGCCAGTAGGGAGTACAACGGTATTCTCAGAATCAACGTTTTGCCAATCATACATTTCTTCTTCCAATGTTTCTGTCTCATTTAAACCTTTTGCAATTTCTTCGGTGGTTGCTTTTGCTTGTTGGATAGCTTCCTGTCGTTGAGGTTCGCGTTCTTTTTCCTTAGCGTAATCATTAGGACCTGCTACCCACATAGGCGGCTCAGAGATATAGGCAAAACCAATATCATAACTATCTTCTGCGATATTTTCCCAGTCTTTTAAACTAAAAACATCTAGTGTCATGGGTGTCATGATCTCTTCTTCTTTAAAAATCATCTCTTCAATTTCATGTTTTACAGTTTCCCATTTTTCAAAAAGAGGATTAAACACTGCTTTAGGATTTTCTACATAAGTAAGTAATTCTTTGATTTGCGCTCTGATCTCATCATCAACACCCCACATGACTTGGGGAGGCGCTGTAATCCCGTATTTTTCCATATAAGAAAATATTAGTGTTTCTTTACGAGCATAATGTTTATCAATTTGTTTTAAGTCCTTTATTGCGGCAACTAATTGGTCTTTTTTCTGCCAATCTCCCTTTTTGATTTTTTCCATCAAATCGTCAATTTCATCGGTAATTAATGATTGTAAAACTTGGTTTTCTAATTTTAATGTATGAATTGGATGTCCAGGCTGACCATAAGCTTCATCAGATTTATGAATATCGTTGATTGAACCTTTAAAAACTGAAGAATGAATATTACATAATTTTTGAATTTCTTCTGCTTTTAAGCCGCCTTGGATCAAGGATTTTTCTGCCGAAGTAATTTCCGTTACATCTACTCCATCAAATTCTTCGTTAAATAAACGTTTGGCTTCTTCAAATGTCCCTTCTTCATGTAGCATCGAAAGAATTTCTACGATACGCTTTTTTCTTTCTTCTTTGCTGCGCGCCATTTTATTCTACTCCTTTTACTTCAAAACCATGTGCTTCAAATGCTTCAACCACTTGTTCTAACGGAATTTTTTTCATCTTGGCGCCTTTGGGAATGGTCATATAACGTCCTGCTGTCTGTAGCATGCCCGGCTTATTAATATCTGAAAAACCTAGTTCAATCATGATTTCCTTGGTTACTGGGTACTCTTTGACTAAAGTAGCCAAATTTTTAGAAAAATCGATTTCCATCCAACTAACTCCTTACTAAAAATGATTCTCAATTACTTTGATTATACCTTAACTTGTAGAATTATTCACTAACCCTTTTAAAATAAGTATAGCAAAATCATTAATATACAAAAAAATACTCTCAGAAAATAATCCTGAGAGTCTCTCCTTAAAGTGCTGCTGGCCAATTTTTGCTTAAGATCTCGGCTGTACGTTCATAAAGATAATTAGCAGCTGTTTCGACGCCTTGATTTAATAATTGATCGCTTACGACCTCGATACCAATAATTGCAGGGTTTACCCCAGCATTTTTTACCATAGCGGTAAAGGTCGCTAGATCAATTGCACCATCACCAGGCGCTAGGCGATCGTGCATCGCTTCTTGGCGCAAAACCATGGATGCGTACGGACGTTTGTAAGCATCATTTAACTGAATAGAATGAATTAACTTGGCATCTTCTGCTGTTAACTGATCAAATGTTTGATCGGCGCGAAACCAATGCCAAGCGTCTAAAATAATACGAGCGTTAGTTGCTTGCGATTTTTTAATGAGCGCTTTAGCTGTAGCAAAATCAACTATACCGCTATACGGCATCGGCTCTATTGCAATCAGAAGATCGCCTGCTCTTTGACACAATTGGGCTAATTTTTCTGCCATATAGGCAAGTGAGCAACTCTCCATTAAAGCCACATTCACTTGTTTGACGCCAAATAGATGGCACATATGAAAACAAATTTGTTCTTTGAATTTTTCTTCATAAGAGCGGTTTTCCGCTGCCCAAGCTTGCACACATTCAATCTCTGTGACTTTCATTTGATATTTTTTCAGTATTTGCAAAAGTTCTTCATCGCTATACCCTTCTGCTAGCGCGTCAACATAAGCTTCTGCGGTAAGGCCGATTCCTGCAAAACCAGCCCTAGCTGCAACCCGCACTCTTTTTTCAAAAGAACATTCAGAGCCTAGTGTTAAAGAACTGATCGTCAGTGGCATCTCCTTTGACATAAAATCAAGCTTCCTTTCTTTTAACTGTTTACCTGCTTTTTTTCATATAATAATAGACAGGAACACCGATAGCTGTCACGCCAATACCAGTTAAGGCTAAACCGGGTGTTGTAATCAGAGTCATCATTAAAATAAAGCCGCCACCTAGCATAGCAATTAATGGTACGATAGGATACAGCGGTACTTTATAAGGTCGTGGCATTTCTGGCGCTTTCTTGCGTAAAATAAAGACTGCCAAAAAAAGCAACATACTAAAAGACCACATGACAAAAATCAGCATATCTGTCAGTAAGTCAAAAGTTCCTAAAGTCATCATAATACAAGCAATAGCCAATTGTACAAGAGCCGCTACAAAAGGAACCTTTGTTTTTTTAGAAACTTTTTTCAAATATTTACTAAAAGGAAACTCATCATTTAAAGATAGGGCAAAAGGCACCCGGATTCCGGTCATAGTGTACCCATTCAAAGCGCCATAGACTGAAATCAAAATACCTATGGTGACAATTTTACCGCCCATATTAGCAAATAACTGATTGGCCACCTCAGAAGAAGCGTTGAGATTCCCCGCAATTTGGTCGGCAGGCAAAGTTTTTAAATAAACAAAATTAATGATCCAATAAACAACAGCTACAGAACCCAACCCTAGGATAATGGCTTTAGGTAAGTCTTTTTCCGGTTGTTTCATTTCACCTGCAATATTGCCTACATTTAACCAGCCATCATAAGCAAATAGTGTTGCTAATAAAGCCGCGCTAAAGCCTGAAGCCCAAGAATTATCGCCGCCTATACTTAAATCAGCTACACCAACCTCAACCTGACCGGGTTGAATGATTCCTGCCACTACGATCACTAAAATTGGCAAAAGCTTGATAAAAAGTGCAGCGGATTGCACATTTGCAGCAATTTTAGTACCTAATAAATTAATCCCTGTCACACTGACTGCTGTAATCATCGCCAGAGGTATTAAGATATGATCATTTAACTGAAAAAGATGAATAAATTGCGTCGCAAAAATAATACTCAAAGCGGCGATGTTTGCAGGAAAATAGATAATCGTTTGTGCCCAGCCTAATAAAAAGGAAGGCATCTTCCCGTAGGTAACTTCGATATAGCGGATAGGACCGCCAGTTTTAGGAATAGCTGTTGCTAATTCAGCTACAGTTAGACCCCCACAAATCGTCAAAAAACCGGCAAATAACCAAGCAAATAATGTTAAACCAGCAGATTGTGTATGGGAAACAACCGCTGCCGCTTTAAAAAATACGCCTGCGCCAATCACGGTTCCCATGACTGTCGATAACGCACCGGAAAAAGAAATTTCTTTTTTTAATGGATTTTCCGCCAAGTGAATACTCCTTTACTTTTTTATTATTTAAGAAAATTATGATCAATGATTAGGAAATATTTCTATGTAAATATACTGGAGTTTTCTCATGATTTCAAAATTTCGGACACTACGTCCGCTTCGATCTCATCAAGGGTCTACTCTCAGCTCCCTTTGGTCGCTGAACCGTAGTGATTCGATTTGGGGAACTACGCTCATTCTTCTCGCCTAGTACTGTTCATCTCTTCGCTTTCGCTTCGATTCACAGCAAAAAAGAAAGAGGAGCGCTCTTTCTTTTTTGCTTACTTAGAACTCTTCGTATTCAGCTGGATCTTGGTCGTTAGTACGACCATTTTCTTTGGTTAAACCATTGATTCTTTCCATATCTTCTTTACTTAACTCGAAATCAAATATAGCAAAATTATTGACTTGTCGCAAGTAATGTGAAGCTTTTGGAATAGGCAAAACATTCAACTGTACTTCCCAACGCAAAATAATTTGTGCAATGCTTTTATCATATTTGTCTGCAATTTTTTGAATCGTTTCATTCTGCAAAATTTTAGAAGCACGACCTAAAGGACTCCAAGCTTGCGTAACAATTCCCTTAGAAGCGTCAAATTCACGTTGTGCTTGTTGATTAAATTCCGGATGTAGTTCTACTTGATTAATCACTGGTAAAACGCCTGTTTCTTTTTCCAAGCGATTGATATGTTCAGGCAAAAAGTTACTTACACCGATGGAACGAACTAATCCCGTTTTTTGGGCGTCGATCAAAGCTTGCCAAGCTTCTACATATTTATCTTCTTTTGGATTAGGCCAGTGAATTAAATACAAATCAATATAGTCCAAATTTAGGCGAGAAACAGATTCTTCAATAGTTGTTAACGCGTCTTTGTAAGAATGATAGCGTCCTGGCAATTTTGAAGCCACCGTTAGCTGGTCACGGGCAACACTACTATTTTTAATCGCACGCCCTACAGCACCTTCATTTTCATAATTAAAGGCCGTATCAAGTAAACGATACCCCACCTGCAAAGCTTGTTCAATAATCCGCGTGCCATGCGCACCATTTAATTTATAAGTTCCAAAACCTAGTTTAGGAATACTAAAGCCGTCAGTTAATTCATAAATTTCCTTCATACTATCGCCTCCTCATATAAATCATATCATATCTGCTTTTAATTGAAAGTAAATAGATAATGTTTTTATTCGCATTCCTTTCTCACTCCTTGTTATAATAAAAAGTGGAGGTGGATAAAATGTTAAGTAAACAATGGACAGAAGAATTGCCGGTCGATGGCATTAAAAAAATTCGTTCTGTAGCAGGTGGAGATGTCAATCAAGCTTATCAAGTGGAAACCTCAGAAGGTCCGTATTTTTTGTTAACGCAACCGAACCGTTCCGGTGATTTTTACCGAGGTGAGATTGCTGGATTAAAAGCTTTGGAAAACGCTGGTGTTACGGCGCCTCGTGTTATTGGCAGTGGACAAATTGAAGGCGATGCTTATCTTTTACTTACCTTTTTAGAAGAAGGAAGAGGAAAAGGCAGCCAAAGGGATTTAGGGAAATTAATTGCTAACATGCATCAACATTACAGCCCGAATGGCAAATTTGGATTTGATGAACCCTCAACTAGTTCTGATATCACCTATAGTAATGAGTGGCGCGATACTTGGCGCGAATTATTTGTCGATCAAAGAATGGACGAATTAGCTGATAAGCTGATACAAAATGGTTCATGGAACAAAAAGGAAGAACAACAATATCAAAAGGTACGAGCAGTAATGAACGAAGAACTAACAAAACACCAAAGCAAACCTTCTTTACTTCATGGGGATTTATGGGGAGGAAATCATATGTTTTTAACAGATGGCACCCCGGCTTTATTTGATCCCAACGCTTTATATGGAGACCGTGAATTTGACTTAGGTTGTAGTTTGGTATTTAACGCATTTAGCGATGAATTCTATCGCGCTTATCAAGAAGTTTACCCGCTTGGTCCTGGTTACGAAAAAAGATTAAACTTTTACAGTTTGTATCTTCTAATGATTCACCAATATAAGTTTGGTCCTATCTATGCAGGTGGCGTTAACCGAACGATGAATGAGATTTTAACAAATGCATAACTAAGAAGGGATGACAGAACATGGATTTAAATTTAGCCAATAAAACCGTACTTATCACAGGTGGCGGTTCTGGTATTGGCTTAGCAACTGCTAAATCATTAAATGAAGAACAAGCAAGAACTGTACTATTTGATAAAAAATTCGACCAATTTCAAGAATCAGAATTTACCCATCCGCAACTAGTAAAAACCGTGACAGGCGATGTACGACATCCAGAGGAACTTGCTAAATTGCACCAAGATTTAAAAACGCAGAATAAGGCTGTAGATATTATTATTAATTGTGCTGGTATTACCGGTGCACAAGGCGATTTTTCCGATATTTCATTGGAGGATTGGCAGGAAGTATTTGATATTAACCTTTTTGGCTCTGTGAATGTAACAAAAGAATTTCTTAGTGATTTGCAAGAGAAAAAATGGGGCCGCGTCCTTTTCTTAGCTTCTGAGGATGCAATGCAGCCTTATGATGATGAAATTCCTTATTGTGCAACCAAAGCGGGAATCTTAGCTTTATCTAAAGGTCTGGCCAAAACACTCGGGCCACAAGGAATTACTTCAAATGCAGTTTCGCCTGCCTTTATCAATACGCCAATGACCGATAAGATGATGCAAAATCGGGCAGATGAACTAAATGTTTCTTTTGACGAAGCGATTCAGTCCTTCTTAAAAGAAAGAAGACCCTTTATGACCAGTTCCAGACGTGGCTATCCAGAAGAAGTGGCTAATGTGATTACCTTCTTGTGTTCAGAAAAAGCCAGCTTTGTCAACGGTGCAAACTACCGTGTGGATGACAATTCAGTAGGAACGATTTAACTTAATTAGGAGGAAATAACGTGAAATATTACGATCAGCACCTGCACACTTTTTTATCTTTTGATTCCAAAGAGATCTTTGAAAATTACCTATTAAATAAACCGCCCTATTTTGTGGCTACCGACCATCTAGATTTGCGTAATCCAGGGGATAACTTTCAAGATGATATTCCTGATTATGATAAGTTAGCACAAAAGTTAAGCGAATTAGAAGCTAATTATCCGACCACTTTTTTAAAGGGTGTTGAAATTGGCGTTGTTCCCGGTCAAGAAGAACAAATTAATGCTTATCTTAACGATCACCCTTATGACTTAAAGCTGTTAAGTATTCATCAAAATGGGAAATTTGACTATATGGATGATGTCGTTTTGAGTAAAGACAAATATAAAGTTGCTAAAATGTACTTTGACCAAATGGCGCAAGTTTTAGATACTTTTTCAGGGGCACAAATTTTAACTCACTTTGAATACGGTCTTCGTCGACTTGATTTTACCGCAGAAGACTTAGAAGAACACTTTGAAAAAGAATTAACTACTATTTTGAAAAAAGTCATTCAAAAAGAAATGGCGTTAGAAATCAACGCAAAAAGTTTTGGTTATTATCAAAATGCCAATCTTTATCGCTATATTATCCCACTGTATAAAAGCTTGGGCGGAACATTTTTCACTTTAGGCTCAGACGCCCATCAGGCTAGTGACTATGAAGCACTTTTTCCTGAAATGTCAGGTTTATTAAAAGAATTCGGTATAAACTTTCTAGTAACTTTCCAAAAAAATGACCGTTTTCTGACAGAGTTGCCTTAAAAAATTCATAATAAAAGCAGGAAGTTTTTGGCTTCCTGCTTTTGTTATTCTTCTGTTTTTTCGACTCTTTCTTCGTCGATTTTCTCGGAATCAACAACATCATTTTTAGCGGCTTCTTTTTGGGCTTGTTTAAATACTTTTTCTTTTTCTTCTTTATAATCACTTTGACGTTGTGCGTATACTTCTTCTTTGCTTTTTTCTTTTTTGTCTTCTGTCATGCAAATCCCTCCTCAGTTAATTTAGGGGTTTAGCTCTACTTTTACTATAAAGAATTTTTTTTATTTTGTAAAATATAACAACTTGAAAACGGTGTCTGTTATAATGAAATAAATACTGAAAGGATGTGTATTTTAATGGCTTCTTTAGATGATATCATTGATAATTTTTTTCAAATGAAAATCACTGAACTTAATGACTATAATGAACATATCGACGACCCTGCTAGCTTAGTAAAAATCATCGCTGAACTGACCGATAGAATGCAGGACACACAAGACTTTTCTGATAAAGGGCAACTTGAGCAATATTATCTTACTGATCTACCTGAAAATATGGTTGTTTTTCCCGATGAAGTGCTTGCTATTCATGAAGTACTACTTGATTTTTACCAATTTCTGCAAGAAAACGGCTATTTAACAGCAGCTGTATACAAAGATCTATTACTCTTTTTGCAAAAAAATAAACATCGCTTTATCAATCGTATGCACGACAAGCAATTTTGGTCCCAGGAAAAAAGAACGAGCATGGAAAATCTTGATCAGGAAATGATGGATGCCATGCCGCCTGAAGTAAATGACCTTTTCCAAAGTTTAAACAATATCTTTCAAGAAGAAGCAAATACTGAGCAAAAAGATAATGTGATCGATTTTCCTTCCAACAAGGGAGAAAAACTAACAAATGCAGCGCCTTATGCCATTCAGCTGAGAATCGACTTATTAGGCTTTAAACCACCAATTTGGCGGCGTGTATTGGTGCCTTTTGATTATACTTTAGCTGATTTGCATGAAGTCATTCAAACTTGTTTCGAATGGGAAGATGAACATTTACACCAGTTTATCGTCGGCAGAATGTATTATGAACCTGCGGGAATGGATTTCGATGATTTTGGTGATTTTTTCACTGGCGATACTTCTTCTATAACTGTTGGAGAAGTCTTCGAACAATTTAAATCGATCGATTATATTTATGATTTTGGCGATGACTGGCAACATAAAATCAAATTTGAAGCAAATATCCCCTTTGCCGAATTGCCTAAAGCTAAGGGCGCATTAAGTACTGTCGAGCCTGAACAACTTCCAATTTGCCTTACTGGACGACAAGAAGCTCCTTTGGAAGATTCAGCAGGCCAAGAAGAATTTGCTCCTTTTGATATAGATAGAATCAATAAAAATTTATCGGATATTTGATTTTTTGAACAAATAAAATTGTTTTGTCGCACCGATCTTTACGCTTATTGGCGCTAACTTTCTCTACTAGTCTCCAATAACTTGTCAATTGGTGGGACATCCAAGCTTTTGCCACCAATCCCTTTTCGATTGGCGGCACATTATCTGACTTAGCGCCAATATCTTGTTATTTCAGATCTGCATTCTTTGGTTTAGCGTACTTAAGCATTAAAAAAGTTTCTGTACTATATTTTTCATATCATACAGAAACTTTTTTCTTTATTCATCTTTAGTAAAATCAAGGCAGACCTTTTGTAACTCTTCATAAAGCTTTTGTGCTTGCTCCAAGTCAGCTACATTGGCGCCACTAGCTAGCGCATGTCCACCTCCATGGTAACGTTTGGCGATTTCATTGATCGCAGGACCTTTAGAACGCATGCGCACACGATAATAACCTTCCTTTTGTTGGACAAAAATCGCCCAAGCTAATACACCTTCAATAGCACCAGGCAGTGGAACAACCCCAGAAGTTTGTGCATCAGAAACACCAAATTCGTCTAACATTTCGGTACTAAAAGTTACTCGTGCAGCACCTGTTTTATCCATCTGTAGATTCTGATAAACATAACCCGATAAACGGGCGACATTACTTGAAATTTCTTCGATACGTCGATTTAACCCAGCGTAATCAAAACCAAAGTCAATCAAATCAGCTGCAATTCGTAAAGTATGAGAAGAAGATGCTGGATACAAAAAACGTCCAGTATCTCCAACAATACCAGCATATAACAAACGTGCAGCGTCTTTTGTCATATGTAGTTCTTCTTTAAACATTTCCCAAAAATCTGCGATAATTTCACTACAGCTAGACGCATTATCTTGTACCCACATTAAATCACCATAAGGTTCATCGTTGGGATGATGATCAATTTTAATTAATTTAGTGCCTAAATTAAAACGATCGTCACTGATTCTTGGCGCATTTGCTGTATCAGTGACAATAACTAAAGCATTCTGGTAAGTAACGTCATCGATGGTTTGCATGTCAGCCAAATATTCCAAGCCTTCTGAAGGCCCACCCACTTGATAAACTTTTTTTCCAGGAAAACTTGCTCGCAATAGTTCAGCCAAACCAACTTGTGAGCCTAGGGCATCGGGATCAGGGCGCTTGTGCCGATGAATAATAATTGTATCAAAAGCTTTAATTTCAGCTAAAATATCTTCTTGTACGCTCATCTTGTTCCTCTTTTCTAAATTATGGACGTTCCATAACTTGGCAAACGACAATCGCTTTAGCTACTAATGAATTTTCGATAAAGACATTAATATCCAATTTAGCTGAACGTCTACCTAGTTCTAAAATTTGTGGTTCTATTTTTAATTCACTTTCTAACTGAATTAAATGAAAATAATGTAAACTTACTTGTTCAATCCAAGCGTTCCGCCGATTATTCACATCCATCACTCGCTTAGTAACGTTTGCGATAACTTCATTTAACACACCAAATGAAATGGTCCCTAATTCATCCACCATTTGCGGTGTGACACCAAAGGTAAATTGCGGTGTTGATAATTTATTACCTTCAATATCTTGTTCGATCGATTGAATTTCGCCAGTAATTTGATCAGAAATCGTATCTGATAATTGCGGTTGACGTTGCACTAACTGCATAGCTTTCATAACATCTTGCCGAGTGACAATACCCAGAAGTGATAAGTCATCTGCGACAACAGGCATAACCTCCAAACCATCCCAAATCATCTGGTGACTGACTGAAGCTACACTCATTTCTTTTTTTACTCTACGTGGGTCTTTAGTCATTACCCGCTCAATCAGTTGTGTATCAGCTTTTCCTAATACATCTTTGGCCGTGACAATCCCCACCACCCTTGTGTTTTTATTAACCACAGGATAGCGCGAGTGTTGGGCGGCATCAGAAAGTGCGCGATAATCTTTAATCATATCAGAAGTCGTTAAATAGCTGGTTTTTTCAAGCGGCATATAAATATCGCCCACCAATAAGATATCTTTTTTAATAAGTTGATCACTCATGGCACGATTTATCATACTTGCCACAGTGAAGGTATCATAAGTTGTCCGCAAAATCGGCAATGCCAACTGATCAGCTAACGCTCGAATTTCTTGTGAAGTATCAAAACCACCGGTAATTAATACGGGTGCACCTTCTTTAAGCGCTAATTTTTGCGCATCCAACCGATTACCGACAATCATCAAAGAACCAGGCGTGATGTAGCGTTGCATGGCCTCTTCAGTCATCGCTCCGATCACGAATTTATTTAAATCCTTTTCTAGGCCGTTAGCACCACCTAAAACGTCGCCTTCAATAATACGCACAACTTCTCCAAAGGTTAATCTTTCAATATGCTTTTTAAGTTTTCGTTCGATTCGAATCGTTCCCACACGCTGGATCGTGGAAACTAGTCCGATATTCTCAGCATCTTTGATTGCTCTATAAGCGGTTCCTTCGCTAACGTCTAAACTTTTAGCAATTCCTCGAACAGAAATTTTTTCGCCTACTTGTAAACTTTCAATGTGTGCCAAAATCAAATCATGTTTTGTCGCCATTATTTTCTACACCTCAATTGCCTCTCCACTATTCATTACTTTTCCTACACTCGTTAATTGTTCTACAAATTTTTGCGGATCTTGTTTGATTTGTGGGAAAGTATTGTAATGAATAGGTACAACCGTCTTGGCTTTCAACCGATTAGCCGCACGAAGCGCATCCTCTGGTCCCATCGTAAAGTTATCGCCAATTGGCAAAAAGGCAACGTCAATATCATATTGTTCGCCTAATAAAGATAAGTCACTATAATCTGCTGTATCTCCAGCATGATAAATCGTTTTTCCTTCTGCTTGCAATAAAATACCAGCAGGTTCGCCCATATAGATCATTTGCCCATTTTCTTGATAACCAGAACTATGTTGTGCATGGGTAAATTTCACGCGTCCAAAAGGAAAGTCATAGCCACCGCCAATATTCATGCCGTGAGTATTTTCAATCCCTTTACTAGCAGCATAAGTACAAACCTCAGGTAAACCTATAACTGTTGCATTATTTTTCTTAGCGATCGAAACCATATCACCTATGTGATCATCATGTCCGTGAGTAATCAAAATATAATCCGTTTCAACGTCTTCAGCAGAGATATCCGCTAAAGGATTTTGTGAAATAAACGGGTCAAATAACAAACGAATGCCCTCATCCAATACTACAGAAAGAACAGCATGTCCATGATACGTGATCTTCATTTAAATCTCCTCACTTTATAATTTATTACCTACTCTTGTTTTAAAAAGTTATAACAGTATACACTCTATATTGTAACAGATATCAAGTGATAAAAAAACAATGACGGGTGTAAGCCAAATCGTTTACAAGCTTAAAATTAAATAAGAAGTATAATGTTTTTTGACCTAAGTACAACGAAGGAAGGGCCAAATATTTAGCATTTGTCCCTAAGTTAGCTAAAGTAAGGGCCATTAGCAGAGCAACTGGTCCTAAGTTTAACAAAGAAGAGGCCATTCCCTAATCTTTTGGCCTAAAGTCAGACATAAGTAGGGCCAAACCAGACTATATCGCTTCTCATCTCACCAAAAAAACGCACAGAATAAATTCTGCGCGCTTTTACTATTTATCATTATAATTTACTTGCAGCGTCTTTATCGATAATGACGACTACATCGTCGTGTTTTTGTAAAACACTGGCCGGTAAGTCTTCTGTCACTTTTCCGTCGATCATGCCTTTAATCGCTTCAGCTTTCGCTTCTCCAAAGGCCATTAAAATGATTTTTTTACTTTTCATAATGGATTGAATGCCCATAGTCAATGCTCGAGTCGGCACATCTTCTACCTTGTCAAAATAACGTTTATTAGCGTTAACTGTTGATTCAGTAAGCTCAACAACATGTGTCGTTGCTTCAAAGGAAGTTCCTGGCTCATTAAAGCCGATATGTCCATTTTGACCAATCCCTAAAACTTGGATGTCGATCGGATTAGCGGCAATAATATCATCATAACGTTGGCATTCTGCATCTAAATCTTGTGCTTTACCATTTGGAACATAAGTTTTTTCAAATGGTTTATGATTAAATAAATGTTGATCCATAAAATAGCGATAGCTTTGTTCGTTATTGCCATCCAAACCTACATATTCATCTAAATTCACAGACACTTTATCAGAAAAATCCATCTCACTTTCAATCATGTAGTTATACATTGTTTCTGGTGTGCTACCTGTTGCTAAGCCAAAAGTATCAGCGCCATTTGCAACGCCATCTTTGATGATTTCAAATGCTTCTTTGCCACCCTCATCGGCATTTTTCACGCGAATAACATCCATAAAATAATCTCCCTCGTCCGTATTTTTGGTATAAACCAATTTTAGCACGGACTTTTATAAAAAACAAGATTATACGTTAACCATTTCACATTAGCTATTTCTTACTTTTTCAACGATTTGGGCCACAAGTGTCGGTTCACTTAAGTTCGTTACCTCTTGGATCACTTCGGTCATTGTTTTTTCTTTTAACATTTCTTGTAAGCGCACGCTTTCTTCATCCTCGGGGTCATCGTATTGTAGGATCATCGCCACAACATCAACCAAAGCTTCATAAGAAAGTCCGTAATCTTTTGCTTCACGAATGGGACGAATAAAGCGTTCGTCATAACCTAGTTTTCGAATAGGTGTACGTGCTACTCGCGTAATATCATCTGAAATATAAGGGTTTTTAAAACGATCGATAATTTTTTGAATATATTGTTCATGTTGCGGACGCTCAAACTGCCACTTAGCGATTAATAAATCGCCAGTTTCTTGTAAAACAGCCTTTAATTGATCCAATACTTTCCTATCTGCAACAGCTTCGCCAATAGTAGTATAGCCATAAAAAGCCCCTGTATAGGCAGTTGTCGCATGACCAGTATTTACTGAAAATAGTTTGCGCTCGATGTAAGGCGCTAAATCAGACACATAACCTACATTATTCAAACGAATCTGTTTTGCCTTACTTTGTGTATCATCTACTAACCATTCACTAAAAGGTTCAACAGAAACAAACAAAGGATCTTCATGTTGTTGAATAGGTACAATTCTATCCACAGCTGCATTAGGAAAGCCTACATAGCTATCGACATAATCCATATCATCTGCAGATAGAAATGGCTGAACTTTATCCAGTAAAAACTGACTACCGCCAATCATATTTTCACAGGCAAATCATAACCACCCTTCAAAAGGGTGGTTTGCTCTGGGGCTATAAGCCCCCAATACTAGCCAGCGTCTCAAGACGCTGGCTTTCACTTTGTTCAAGCCACACTGGTTTTGTCGCTTTTGCTACCTCTCAAGAGGTGTTTTTATCACTCTCTAACCCTTAAAAGGGTCTGCATATTCTCGAACACTTAGTTTATCTAAGGCCATATCATGTTTTTCTTGCTCTTGAATATATTTCTTGATGGTTGCCTCATTAAGACCCACTGTGCTCACATAATAACCTTCTGCCCAAAAATGACGATTCCCAAATTTGCACTTCAAATTGGTATGTTTATCAAACATCATCATGGCGCTTTTTCCTTTTAAATACCCCATAAAGCTAGAAATACTTATCTTCGGTGGTATACTTACGAGCAAGTGAACATGATCGGGCATCATATGTCCTTCTAGGATTTCTACACCTTTATAACTGCACAATCTTTTGATAATCTCTTGTAGACTTGCTCTGTATTGATTATAAACAATTTTTCTTCTATACTTGGGGGTGAATACAATATGGTATTGCATAACCATTTTGTATGGGCTAAACTATTTGCTTTGTTAGCCAACTGAATCTCTTCCTTTCATTACCATGTAGCCTGAACAACTACATTGTAACGCTAGTGAAGAGATTTTTTTAGTATAACTTTTTCCTTTCCACCCGCATAGCGGGTGGTTTTTTGTTTCGCACGCTACGCGAGCTCAACCCGGTCTAAAGACTTAATAAAAAGAAGCTAGAATTCATCCAGCTTCTTTTTGTGTACTTTAGGATTTTCTTTTCTTACGTTTTTGGCTTGATTCCATAATTACAGGTAGAATTACAGGTCGTCTTTTGGTTTGTTCAAATAAATAACGACTTAGTTTTTCACGAATTTCTTGTTTTAATTTACTCCATTCAAAGTCATTGCTGTGTAAATGCTTGTCAACAATTTCTTCTACAATATCTCCGCCTTCTCTTAAAAGATCTCGGCTGGCTTTAACATAAACAAAGCCGCGGGAGGTAATTTGTGGCTTTGAAACAATTTGTTTTTTCCGTCGATTGATCGTCACTACAGCAACAAAAACGCCATCTTCTGACAAAACTTTCCGATCTTTTAAGACAATATTTCCGATATCGCCTACGCCAATACCGTCTACCATCACATTATCAGAAGGGATAGTACCACTAAGTGTCATTTCTCCTTCTTTGTACTCCAAGATATCTCCAGGAGCGGTAATAAATATGTGATCTTTAGGAATACCTACAGCCTCTGCTAAATCAGCATTGGCTATCAAAAGACGATATTCTCCTTGTACTGGAACAAAATATCTCGGTTTTAACAAATTCATCATCAACTGTTGATCTTCAGGATTGGCATGACCTGACACACGTAAATTATCCGAAATATTTTTGACCGTGCCACCTGCTCTATAAATCATGTCCTCGGCTTTAGCAACATAAGTTTCCATTGCAATCGTAGGTGTTGTTGTAATATAAACCAGATCGCCTTCTTTGATACGTAAAGTTCGATGAGCACCGCTAGCCATTTTTTGCAAGGCTTTGATAGGTTCACCCATCCGACCTGTTTCTAAAATAATCAGTTGATCATCATTATATTTTTTCATCGCTTTTTGCGTGATTAAAATATCTTCATCTGGTAGTTCCAATTTACCTAATTTCATAGCCGTACGAATAATACGCCCGAAATCTTTACCGGTTAAAACAATCTTTCTTCCTGCACGATAAGCTGCATCAATCAACTGTTGTACACGTTGTAAATTACTAGCAACACAAGCAACAATAATACGTCCTTCCCAAAAACCGATATTATCGTATACTTCTTCGCCAATTTGTTTTTCAGAAGCAACTGTTTCTGGATTTTCAGCATTACTTGACGTACTTAAAAGTGCTAAAACACCTTCGCTTCCAATTTCAGCTAAACGTCCAAAATCGGTACGATAAGATGAAACAGCTGATTGGTCAAATTTGAAATCTCCAGTATAAACGATATTTCCTTCCGATGTTTTCAAAGAAACGCCCACAGAATCAGGAATCGTATGTGTTGTTGGAAAGAAACTTACGACAGTTGATTTAAAATCAATCTCGGTATCTTCATCAATTACATGAAATCCTTTGAATTTTTTGGTTGGCTCATAACGATGTACCGACATTTTTGCCAATTCAATCGTCAATTTTGTCCCAAAAACGGGCGCATCAATTTTTTCTAAAAAATAAGGCAGTGCTCCGATGGCATCTGCGTGTCCATGTGTTACAAAGACTCCGGCTACGCGATCCGCATTTTCTTCTAAGTAAGTAAAATCAGGGATGACTGTATCAATCCCAAATAATCCATCTTCTGGATAGCTTAAGCCGCAATCTAACACAAAAATATCTTCCCCCACTTCAGCGATATACAAATTTTTTCCATTACCTCGTACACCACTAAGAGGGATAATTCTTATTTGTGCCAAATTTTTCACCTCTTCAATAATTTTATATCTTTTTATTTAACGTTTTTTTCAAACATTTACTAAAAGCAAACGTTCTTTCCGAGCCAAAAACATCCTAGCATAGTATAACACAAAATAGCCCGACAATACATTTTCGCGAATGATTCCCTTAAAAACTTACTTTTCACTTAATGTTTAAAGGTAAAGGATACTACGCCTCGCTCTCGCTCGCCCTAGTACTGTTCATCAGCTACTCTTAGCTCCTTTTAGTCGCTGAATCGTAGTGATTCGAAATAAAGGACACTACGCCTCGCTCTCGCTCGCCCTAGTACTGTTCATCATCTACTCTCAGCTCCTTTTAGTCGCTGAATCGTAGTGATTCACAGCAAAAAAACTGATGAAAATATTTCCACCAGTTCTTTTAACTAAACGATCTAAAAACTGAAAATCATCGGTTGTAAGACATAGACTGCAAAAACGATCACAACGATACCAAACATATTTAACCAAAAACCAGCTTTTATCATATCTTTAATCGCTAATTCTCCAGAACCAAATACAGCAGCGTTAGGCGGTGTTGAAATAGGCAACATAAATGCACAGCTAGATGCCAAGGCAACAATTGCCATAATGCCAAAAGGTTCTGCGCCGATTCCAGCAGCTAGTCCTACACTGATTGGCATCAACATATTGGAAACAGCTGTATTGGACATAATTTCGGTCATAAACAAAATAGTTACAGTCAAAATAACAACGATATAGAAATAATTGAATTGTTCAAGTCTAGTTAACAGCTCGCCAAACCAAGCCGTCAGTCCGGAATCTTCAAAAGCTGCAGCTAAAGATAAACCACCACCAAAAAGCAGCAGTAATCCCCAAGAAAGATTTTTCATGTCCGCCCACTCTAGAATCCGACCGCCCTTAGTATTTGGGATCAAAAACATTGCGCTGGCGCCAAATATAGAAATCGTGGTATCCGATAAGGTCCATGGCAATAGACCGCCAAAAATCCACATAAAACCAACAATAACAAAAATTGTTAAAACACTTTTTTCCTCTGTTGACATTTTGCCTAATTCTTTTAGTTGATCTTGTGCAAATTTAGTGGAAATATTTTGATCTTGCTCTACCTTAAATTGAAATTTTGTAATATAAAAGTACATAAATACCATTAAAAGAACGGTAACGATCGAACCGAATAAGAACCAATTAGCAAAGGTAATCTCAACGTCCAACATGTTATTAGCTACAGCCACTAAAACTGCATTAGGCACTGACCCAATAATCGTTGCCAGTCCGCCAATAGAAGCAGAATAAGCTACGGTCAATAAAAGACCTTTTGAAAAGTTATCAAAAGACGTTTCATTTAACAAGCGCTTTTCTTTGATTTCTTTAATCAATGCCATCGCAATGGGCAGCATCATTAAAGCTGTCGCAGCATTAGAAATCCACATTGATAACACCGCGGTCGCAAGTCCTACTGCCAGAATAATACGAGAACAACTTTTTCCTATTAGCGCTATAATCAGCATAGCAATACGTTTATGTAGTCCCCATTTTTCAATAGCTAGGGCAATGGTAAAACCTCCCATATACATGAAAACAATAGGATCGCCGTAAGCCATAGCTGCAGTTGCTTCATCTGTCCCACCTGTAAGTGGTAATAAAAAAATAGGCAGTAAAGAAGTCGCAGGAATCGGCATAGCCTCTGTTATCCACCAGGTAGCCACCCAGGCAGTAACAGCTAAAACTGCACGGGGTGCATCTTCCAATCCCGTTAAACTATTCATGAAATAAATTATCGAAAAAAATACTGGCCCTAAAATAAGGCCAACTTTTTGGAAGTTCATCTCTACCATCCCCTATGTATCAATCTAACATCAAAAGTAAAAATACTAGAATAAAATTTTTAGTGATAATAGCATACCATATTTCGATTTCAAGCAATAGATTTTAATATTATATTATGCAAAAACAAACGTGAATCATTAAAATTTTCATAAAATTCTAATATTTATTGAAATAAAAAAGAGCAGAACACTTTTACTAAAAAGCATCCTACTCTCAAATCATTTTAAACCATTATTTTTAAATCAGTCGATGACCGCCTTCATTGTGGATAATTTTCCCTGTAACAAAACTATTTTTCATAAGATAAATCACGCTATCAGCGACATCACCTGCTTGTCCTACCCGTTTTAAAGGAAGTTGTAATGCCAACTCAAAACTTACTGAAGTTGAGTTGGCATTTTATTTCGTATTATTCCTTTTATCGTTCTGCTAAGTATTCTTTAATTTGTATTACTTCATCATAATCAAATTTACTTTCGGATATTTCTTGTATTAGTTCTTCTTTAAACCTTATAGTAATCTCCCAAAAGCCATCAATAATTTGAAAGAGCTCTGGGTCATAATTTTTAAAAACAGGATAAATTTCCAAAAAATCTTCAAAAGAAAGATGCTCATCCTCATAGAAATCTTTGACCCAACCATTCTCTAAGGCATAGTCTGTAGGCAAGCCGTTTTCTGTAAGGATGCCTTTTTCAACCATCGAACGATACATCTCAGCTTTACTGATTTTTTTTTGTTCATTTCCTTGTGTATAGTATTGTATACTTTGTTCAACTAACGGCGGGTAGATAATTTCCATCTTATTCACTCCTCGTTATTTAGCCACTTTCTTTCCTTTATAATACCCATTAAGAGATACACGATGACTATGGCGGTATTCTCCTATACTTTCGTCAAAAGAAATTTCTGGTTTTGCATGATTTTGATGCGCACGTCGTATCCTCTTTTTAGCTTTTGATGTTTTTCTTGCAGGTACTGCCATTTCCTCATCCCCTTGTACTATTTGTTTGATTTACAATTTACCAACTAGCTTTTTTTACACCCGGTATTTTCCCTTGGTGCGCTAACTGACGAAATTTAATCCGAGACATACCAAACTTACGCATGTAACCCCGTGGTCTACCATCAATCGTATCGCGGTTTTTATGATGATTAGGATTGGAATCTTTAGACAACTTTGCGAGTGCTTGATAATCACCAGCTTCTTTAAGTTCCTTACGTAAATCAGCGTATTTTGCAATTAATTCCTTTTGTTTATTAGCTTTTGCAATTTTTGATTTTTTAGCCATAAAATTTCCTTTCTGTTTCCAAGAATTAAAACGTAATAATTACGATTTACTAAAATTAGATTAGCATTCTTAAAAATTATTGTCAAGACAAAGTCCCAGGCCGCTATAAAAAAAGGGCAATGAAAAGCTGAAATAGCCCAACATTGCATCGCTAGTTTTATTTTTAATAAATTTCGTAACTTTGCCCAGTTTGGATACCTTCAACGCTCTTTTTAAACGCTAAAGCTACTTTACTCAGTGGTGTTGGTTCAAAACCTGGGAAAAACATTTTTAAGTCTTTCGAAGATTCCTGAAATACTGTAGGACTCACGCTATTTATACGGATTCCTCTAGGTGCTTCAGTGGCTGCTGACTTGACAAAAGCTTTGACTGCACCATTGGCCATTGCAGAAGAAGCCCCTTGATAGATAGGTTCATCCATAATGATCCCTGTTGTTAACGTAAAACTTCCGCCGTCATTAATATAGTCCATACCAAGTAACACAAGATTTACTTGTCCTTTTAACTTGCTTTCAATCGTTACTTCATTGAGTTCTGGCGTAATTTTTTCTAAAGGACCAAAGTGTGCATCTCCTGCGGCACTAATCACGGCATCTACTTTACCAACGCTTTCAAACATTTCCTTGATACTGATCGGCTTAGTAATGTCTACCTCCACATCAGTATTATGACGCGCAGCTTGGATAATTTCGTGTTCGGGTTCTAATTCTTTCTTTATCGCTGTTCCTAAAAGTCCTGTAGCTCCAATTAATAAAATTCTCATATAATTCATTTCTCCTCTCTTATTTTTCCTTCGATACTTCGAGTATATAATAAGGATAACAAACAGTAAAACAAGTGGTTTTTGACAAGCGGGTAATAACTTGACATCCCTTGTTTATAAGGTAAGCTATAACTAACGCCAGTTTATTGGGGGGGAGTGGCAAACAAACATGAAGAAAATTATTTTATCGCTATTATTCATTCCAATATTTTTCTTAGTAGCTTGCAATAATGAGGATACCACCCCAGCAAATACTAGCTCATCTAGCAGTATTTCACATTCGAATGTAAGCGATACCGGTAGTAGTCAAATAGAAACAACTGATGAAACTTCTACAACAAATTCACCTGAACAAACATTTCAACAACTAGATGAGATTGTAGGTGTCTGGACTAACAAAGAGGAGGAACAAACTTTTGCAGTGACAAACCGTGACTATATGAAAGAAGACAAGAAATACGTCATCACGGGTGTTGATTTGAATAAAGAAGAGGAAAAAGTAAATATGTCATTTCCTGGGATCCTGAATTATTTGTTGAAGAATATGGGAAACCAAATACCTTCAACCCACAGCCTTTCATGTATGATTATGATAACAAGCAAGATACCCTCAGTACTTCTATCACCTTTCAACGTCAAAGTAATAGCAAACAAGTTGACTATATAAAAGATAAACTAGCTGGATATGAACCAATCAACTTAGAACAACTATTGGATGTCGATGATCAACACTTATTGGCATATTGGTATAAAGCCACTGCTGAATCAGATAAGTTGGAAGAACAATTAGCAACTGTCTACCAGGAAATTTCCATTGATTATCCTGACTTAAAGCTTTTAACAGACAAGGAATACAAACAATATCAGTCAATTGCTAAAGAAATCGAAGAAAATTCCGACTACTCTTTTTCCGATTTGAATACAGCTCTTCCCCGAGACATTTATCGCTGGTATACAGAAACGGATAAAAAAGAAGTCACAGAAGAATTATTAGCAAAAATAGAAGATGCAAGAGAACAATATTTTGAAAGAAAGAATAATAGTAAGCAAGCTTACCTAGAGAAATCAGACAAAAACAAAAACGGAGAAACTAAAAATAGCACCAATGAAGATGCGCTCGATGAAGAGTTGGAAAAGCATATTCACGAGAAGATCAAAAAAGAGTTTTCCGAGGATATTCCTAAGGACCACATTGTATATGATATGTCCTTAGAAGATGACCATATCAATATAAGAGTTTACCAGAATCAAGATAAAAAATTGCAATATGAAATAGGTTTTAACTATAATATTGCACGAGACCAACTTACTAAACAAGAATAAAATACTCGCTCCTCATTATCATTAGGAAAACTTTTTCACTGATAATGAGGAGCATTCAATTCCGTAAATTAGACAGATATAATTTTTTCAGGTTATTTCATTATTACTGATAATCCTGTAATATTTCTTGCCAAGCTTCTTGTGCATCAGTGTCATCCGAAACTTTAAAAGTGTAGTCAGCTTCGATATCTTTTGTGCGACCATCATCGTTATATAAACCAAAACCTGCTTGATAAGCTCTGAGCTCCTCCACACTTCCAATTAATTCATAAACAACGCCATTATCGCCTAATAGATACTTATGAATTGGATAATCATCATCTGCTTGGCCACCATAATCTCGTCCGCCTCCAACACCTCCGTGAGTTTCGCCAGGTTCTTCATCATACCCGGTAACACCAGAAGTAGAAACATAAAACACGACACCTTTTAAGGCATGAATATCATAAGCATCATAACCCGGTAGTTCCTCTTGCGTTGATTGCTGTTGTACTTGTATTTCTCCATCTTCGGTTTCAGCGAACCAATCTCCTGAGCCTGAAGCACCATGGTCAAAATAAGTATCTGTCACAGCCATTCCGCCTTCTTCTGCTCGAGGAATCGCCCAGTCTAAAAACGCTTGTTGAAGCTCATCTTTTTCTTCTTCTGAATATTTTCTAACTGGAATAGTTTCTTGCTCTTCTTGTTTTCCATCAGAAGAAGATTCTGTCGAACGACTTGTGGTTGTTTCAGTTGTGACAGATTCGCTAGTTTCAGCTAAACTCTGACTTTCAGTTGATTGATTGATTTCTCCTGAAGTAGAAGTCTCTGTCGAAATACTCGTATTGGAAACTGTTTCTTCATTATTCTGTGAACAACCGAATAAAACCAATCCAAAGATTACAGCTAACATCGACAAGATATTAATTTTTTTCAATTTTTCCCCTCCTTTCAAAAGAGATCGCTTTCTTTCTAGTTTAACAATAGCATAAGTTACTTTTTTGAGCGAATTATATATAACTAAAAAAAGCAATTAGACGCCAATCACGTCTAATTGCTTACTTTTTGAAGAAAAGTGTTATTCTTCTACCCACTCTTCAACTTTATCTGGATTATCATCAATCCAATCTTGAGCTGCATCTTCAGGAGATGTGCCTTCTTCAATATCTAACATAACATTTTCCATATCTTCTGTATCCCAGTTAAAGTTATCTATTATTTGATAAGCTTCTGGCATATCGTCTTCTAAGCCTTCACGAGCTAATGCATCAATATGCTCTTCTTCTCCCATCGTTCCTTGTGGGTCATCCAGATATTTTAGATCATATCTTTGGAACATCCAATGTGGAGACCAGCCAGTGATAACGATAGGATCCTCATTATTGATAGCACTACCTAATTGTGAAGTCATCGCACCGCTAGAAGATGGTGTTACTTCCCAATCAGATAAGTTATCATAACTTTCAACTGTATCTTCTGCTGCAGAAACGACACCAGCACCTGGGTCGATACCGATAATTTCTTGATCTGGTACTTGGTCATCTAAATCTTCAATCGAATCTACGTCCATGTATTCTGGCACAGCAAGGCCAAGATTAGCACCTTCTGTATGTGGACCTAATTCATCTACTTGATCTTTAAATTGATCATATTGCGCTTTTTGCGTCACTGGTAACCAAGCAGAAAGTGTCGCATCAGATTCTCCATTAGCTACAGCTTCCCAGTTTACCGCGTTATCCAAAGGCGTTTGTGTGACATTATATCCTTGGTCTTCTAAAACAAGTGCTAAGACATTGGTTGAAGCGACTTCTGTATCCCATTCAACATAAGAAAGGTTAATATTACCGCCCTCTTCAGAGCTAGCACCACTTGAATCATTACCTGACATACTTGTATAAGCAAAGATCGCTGCAATAACGGCTGCTACAACAACAACGCCAGCAATAATCTTATTACGTTTTGATTTTTTAGTGGACGCATTTTCACTCGTTTTAGCTTTACTTGAATTCAATTTTTGTGTAAAACGGTCCAAAATAATTGCTAAAATAACAACTGCGATACCATAAACAAAGCCGCTACCTACTTGAGAACGTTGTACAGCGGATAATACGCCTTGTCCAAGTCCAGGTGCTCCGATCATTGAAGCAACAACAACCATGGATAATGCTAGCATCATCGTTTGGTTAATGCCGGCAAAGATATTGCCCTTAGCTAGGGGTAATTCTAATTTAAATAATTTTTGCCAGTTCGTACCACCAAATGAATCCGAAGCTTCAGTTAATTCAGTTGGCACTTGGCGAATACCTAAGTTTGTCATCCGTACAGTTGGCGGCAAAGAAAAGATCACTGAAGCAAATGCCCCAGGAACCATCCCAATACCAAAGAAAGCAACTGCTGGGATCAAATAAACAAAGTTAGGCATAGTTTGCATAAAGTCCAGAATCGGCGTAATAATATTCTTTGCCGTTTCATTTTTAGACATTAAAATTCCTACTGGAACTCCGATAATTATTGAGATCACGCTAGCCACAATAACCAATGTGACTGTATTTAACAGATCGCTCCATAAACCTTGGTTATAAACAAGTAGTAAACCGAGCAATGTAAATGTAGGCAATTGCCATTTTTTTCCACCAAGGAAAAATGCAGCTATAGTAGCTAATACAATAAAAAGCAATGGTGGGATAAATGACAAACCAGAGGTCATGCCATCCATGATGGTTTGTCCCAACGATTGTAAGAATGAGAAAAATGCCGCCCAATGTTCGGTTAACCAATCAACGCCATTATCTACCCATTCTGATAAAGGAATCTCATTTTGTAGAAAATCAAGCATCTGCATTCACTCCTTTCTTATCATCCGCTTCTTGGCTTTCTTTCAATTCCTCGCTATCATTTGTGTCTGTATCAGTCATAGCCCCAATGACGCTACCACGAACAATAACACCAACGACACGGTCATCGTCGTCTACAACGGCAAGAGGAGCTGCAGAACCTTCAATTATATTAAAGATATCAGTCACTAAGGTGTCTTTTTCCACTTTTTGCACGTTTTTATCCAAGACGTCTTTTAATGTCTTGTCATTTTTACGAGCGTCTAAAGCTTCTTCAGCTGTTAGACTCCCTTTCAAGTAACGTTTACGGTCAACAGCTAGTAACATACTAACTTCTTCTTTACGCATTCTTTGTAAGGCTACATTTGGACCATCTGCTTCTACATTGATTGTCAAAGCAGGTTCCATAATATTTTCGGCTGTTAGAACCTTGGAACGGTCGATATCTTCAGTAAATTCACGCACGAAATCATTGGCTGGATGCGTCAAAATTTCTTCGCCGGTACCAATTTGCATAATTTCACCATCACGCATTAAAGCAATCCGATCACCAATACGCAAAGCCTCGTTCAAATCGTGGGTGATAAAGATAATTGTTTTTTGCATTTTTTCTTGCAAATCTAATAAGTCATCTTGCATATCCTTACGAATCAAAGGATCCAAAGCAGAAAATGCTTCGTCCATTAATAGAACTTCGGGATCGTTGGCTATTGCGCGAGCTAAACCAACCCGTTGTTGCATCCCACCAGATAGTTGATTTGGATATTGATCTTTCACCGAAAGCAAACCAGAATTATCTAAAGCAGCTTCTGCTTTTTTCCGGCGTTCTTCTTTATCTACACCGCGTACTTCTAGACCGTACTCAGTATTTTGTTGAATGGTTCGTTGCGGAAAAAGACCAAAGTTTTGGAAAACCATATTCATTTTCGTACGACGAACTTCTCGTAACTCTTCTTTTGACATCTTAGATACATCTTGATCATCGATGTAAACTTCCCCTGAGGTCGGTTCAATCAAACGATTAATCAAACGAATCAAAGTAGATTTCCCACTACCAGATAAGCCCATAATGACAAAAACTTCGCCTTCGTTAACATCAAAACTTACATCATGTACACCGACAGTAGCGCCGGTTTCTTCTAAGATATCTTGTTTTGATTTGCCTGCTTTTACTTGTTCGAGCGCTTGTTGAGTTCTTCGACCAAATATTTTACTCAAATGCTCTACACGAACTTTTTTACCCAAAAATTAACACTCTTTTTTTCTATATTTTTCAGAAAACTATCATGAAATTGACCGTCCCAGTGTAACGCTGTATTGTCACTTTTGTCAAAAGAAAAAGCACTATTTTAATAGCACTTTTTTCTTACTTATTAGGATAAAATAGTTGCATCATACGCTGTGCGGCCAGTTCATTTCCTACATAATAAATTGTATTTCCTGCGCTTAACTTGGCATATGGGCCTGGAGAAAGGAGTAATTCTACATCTGTTTGAATACCAACAATGGTCGCACCTGTTTTTTGCCAAATATGCAAATCAGAAATGCTTTCTTCCAAATGCTGCGCTTCTCCGGTAATCTTAAGTTTATAGGGGACAAATGTTGAAATATCATGAACTTTTTTCGTCTGACTTACCAAAACATTTAACAAATCAGAAAATTCATCGAGCTCTTCTTTTTGACGTTGGACACTTTCCAAAAGGTCCTGACGAATTTCTTGAACCGATTGAACATTTTTATATTTCTCTATAAATATTTGTGCATTTTCTTTAGATGCTACATAAGTACCACTTCCTTGTTGGACTTCCATAATTTGAAGATCTACCAAGACATTAATGGCCTTACGAGCAGTTTCCGGTGAAGCGCTAAAATTGCTTGCTAAAGTCGAACGTGCAGAAATTTTTTCTCCCACTTTATACCGACCTTCAACAATTCTTTCAGCAATATCCACGGCAATTTGTTGATAACGTGGCAAAGAAACACGTTTAGCAGGTTTTAATTCTTTTGCCATCGCTTACTACCCTCCCCAGCTTGTTCAATTTTTTTCAAATTGATAATACCACACCTATTTTTAACAAAACAAGCTTTTCATCTTGCTGTATTAAAAATCTGTTTTTAAAACATGTGAAATTTTTAATATCCATTGGCCTTTTGCTTGTTTTTAAGGGCATAAAAAAGAGAGACATTTTGTAGGGTCTATAATATTTAGTGTTGTTACTAAAAAAATTAGTAATAACACTAATTTTTTATATAACAAAAAAGCATTTGTTTCCTTTATAATTAAGTTGGACACCAAAATAAAAGGAGAAAACAAATGCTTCAATACAAAGATATCAAAATTAAAGATCAAAATCTAGATGTAGGCCTTAAAAACTTACTCAATATTAAGGACCCTCACATCTTTTTTTCCGCTCAAGCAGTTCAAAAAGAACCCATTCATCATCGAATGACGAATGTCTTTTACGGTGTCCTTACCTACACCCCGAAAGCTTGCGAATGTTGTGGCCTCATAAATGAAGAGAATCTTCTTATTAAACATTCGCCAAAGGCTTCGGATATTCAATTAATTCCTTATCAGGAAGTGCCCAGCGTTTTACGCTTATTTAAGCAACGATTTTATTGTAAATCCTGTCATCATACTTTTAGTGCCAGGACCTATTATATCGCCAAAGACTGTTATATTTCGCAAGCCTTGAAGTTTGCCATTGCGATAGACTTGAAGAAAAAACTATCGATGAAAGATATTGCTTTACGCTATGGGGTCTCATTTAAAACCGTGGAACGCGTATTGGATACCTTCTATCAAGGACTTAAATTCAATCCCAACCATTTACCGAAACATTTGTTAATCGATGAATTCAAAGGCACGAAGGACTGTGAAGGAGCCATGTGTTTTATCTTCAGTGACGCTCAGACAGGAAAAATTATCGATATCTTGGACGATCGCCGCAATTTCAAACTGATTGCTTACTTTCAACGATTTACTCAACAAGCGCGGAAAAGAGTCCAACATGTGGTTATGGATATGAATTCGGCTTATGGAAAAATGATCCCTCAAGTATTTCCGAAGGCCAAGATTCTTGTGGATCATTTCCACATTATCCAACAGATTTCTCGAGCTTTTAACCAGCAGCGGATTCGGTCGATGAACCAGCTGGACAAAAAGAGCGCCCAACAAATGAAGGATTATCGCAAATTAAAAAAATACTGGAAACAGCTCCAAAAAAAGCATAAAAACTTGGGGTACGACCATTTGAAACAGTTCCCTCTTTTTCGCCAAAAATATGTGACGGAATCGGAAGTTGTAGATTACTTATTAACCATTGATCCCGTGCTTAAGGCTTCTTATGATGTTTATCAAGATCTGCTTGACGCTTTTGAAAACGGCAAAGCGCAACCATTTTTCGCTATCATTGATCAACTGTCGCCTTTATTAGAAGAACCCTTTAAAAAATCCTTACGTCACCTCCAAAAGTACCGTAAAGAAATTACCTTATCTTTTACTCAACCGTATTCCAACGGCAAACTTGAAGGGAAAAACAACTTGATTAAAGTAATTCAACGGATTGCCTTTGGCTTTCGTTCTTTTAATCATCTACGTAAGCGAGTGCTTATTCAACAAGGGCTTCTTGAGATCTTATAAAATAACAAAAAAAGAAGAACCGAAGTCCTTCTTTTTATAAAGGTTTTGCTTAAACAACACTATTTGACAAAGAGCCATTTTGTATCAAACATCTCTCTTAAGGGCCCACAGTTATAATCGATTATCTAGCTTTTAGATCACTATTTATATTCAATTAAAAAGTTTTTATTCTTTGGTATGGTATCTGGCTCTTTTTTTGATCAACTATTTATCTAATCCAGCAATTTTACGTTGTTTACGGTTGGACTCTTCTGCTACATACTTTAATACCGTTCGAAACTCCTTACGGCTAGCATTTCTTGAAAACACCGCATAGTTTCTTTCGTATTTATCTAAAATTTTTTGAGCTTCTTCTTTACTTACCATCGAGCTTCGCCTCCAATTCTTCAAAAGAAAATTGATCAGGAATAATTAAATCAATATTCTCGACACCTTCAATAATATCTGAGATAGCATTTTGAAAATCTTTTAATACAACGACAATATCTGCTTCGTCCCCAATAGCTTCCATGACCTTTTTAACATTATACCTAGACTTAAAATAAGCGTTTATAAATCTTTCCTTAGGTACATATCTTCCTTCCACTCGCTCCCTAATTTTAGTAAACTGCCAAGCTACAAAGGGATTTTGATACACATAGTAAATTGAGGTATTATATTCTCTTTTTAGAGTTCTTTGGACATTTTTTAGAGACTTATCAATTGCAAACGTGCCATCTAAAATAAAAGAGTATCCTTTTTTTAAAACATAATCGAGCGCGTAGTCGACCATTAACGCTGCTCCTCTTTGAAATTCATCAGAATTATGTCCATTATATTGTGGAAAATAGGTCCTAAAAATATCTGCGTCTATAATACATATGTTCTCCAACATAGAAGCTAAAGAAGAGGCAACTTCAGATTTACCTGCTCCTGGACTTCCTGCCATAAAAATAGCCGTCTTTTTTCCTGTTTCAGCAGGATACTTATCTTCTACTAACTTTTTTAAAAATTCATTTTTATGAGCTTTAACGTATAAAATTGATTGGTCATCCAATGTACCACACCCAATCTCCGCTTATTTTACTACTATTATATAATAATTTGAGCTATATTTCATGCTTGAGGAAAGCTGGGTATTACATACTCATTTGAGAATATTAAAATTAAGTAGATCAAAAGCTATTTTACCTTTTTGAGCCATATTTTTGCGTAATAAACCATAAACTAGGCGCTTCTTTCGGCCTATCTTTTAAACATTTTTGATAAAGACGCACACTTGTAATTCCGGTTTTTTCAATAAAATCATTGAGTACCAAAACCAATTTTAAGTCACTTTTTTCTTTCCAAATCATCGGTTGTCCCTTTGCTTCCATCATAAACCACCCTAGATTGAATTTTGTTTAGAAGCTTTCGATGAATGCAATTTAGCAAGCGTAGTCCCTGCAACGGTATCCGCTGTACAATTTAGCTACCCTATCTCCCTTTTGCTAAATTCGGTCATCGTTTTGGTGTTTTTCAGATCCATAAAGTAGTCAACTGACTACCTCTTTTTCGCCCGATTTTGACTACCCAAGTAGTCAAAATGGGACAATTCAGGAAAATTTAGGACAAAAACGACGACTTTTTGTTTCTTTTTTAAAATTGGCAAACAAAAAAACCCTTGATAAACAAGGGTTTTCGCAAGCTTAGATTGAAGTAGATCATCTAAGGTTTTACTTTCTGCGTCTTTCTGGAATACGTGCAGCTTTACCGTGACGGTTACGTAAGTAATACAATTTCGCACGACGTACAAAACCATGACGGGTAACTTCAATTTTGTCAACACGTGGTGTATGCAATGGGAAAGTACGTTCAACACCTACGCCGCTAGAAACTTTACGTACAGTGTAAGTTTCGCTGATTCCAGCACCACGACGCTTGATCACTACACCATCAAATACTTGGATACGTTCACGTGAACCTTCGACAACTTTTACGTGAACACGAACTGAGTCTCCAGGACGAAAATCCGGAATATCAGTACGCAACTGTTCTTTTGTTATTTCTTGAATCAATGGATCCATTTTACATTCTCCTTATTCCCAAATACTCTTAAGAGATCTCTCCCAGCGGAATATTGTAATAGTTGAGCAATTTACTCACTGAAGTATACTACCATATCCACCTATTAATGTAAAGAAATTTTTCGTTTTCATACATGAACTAAATTCATTTCATGTAGCGTTTCAGCAATCTGCACAGAATTCCAAGCCGCCCCTTTTAACAAGTTATCGGAAACGACCCATAAATGAAAACCATTATCGACATCTAAGTCTTGACGAATACGACCCACAAAAGTATCTTTTTTGCCTACACTATTGATAGCTTGCGGATAAATTTGTTGGCTAGGATCATCTTCAACGGTCACTCCAGGAGCATTTTCTAAGGTTGCGCGTAGATCTGTTAAGCTAATTTTGTCCTCTGTTTCTATATAAATGGATTCCGAATGACCAGTAATTACAGGGACACGTACACAAGTTGCACTAATTTTCATCTGCTTATCTTCCAGAATTTTTTTGGTCTCATTCACCATTTTCCATTCTTCTTTGGTATAATCATTTTCCGCAAATTCATCGATTTGAGCTAAAGCATTGAAAGCTAATGGATAATGTTTTTTATCGCTAGCCGCAGGCAAAATTTCCGCAGATAAGTTTTCCGGAAGCTCCCCATCTAACGTTTCTTGACTTTGTTGTTTTATTTCTTCAACCGCTTGGGCTCCAGCTCCTGAAACCGCTTGGTAAGTAGACACAATAACGCGATCAATCCCTACTGATTGTTTGATAGGTGCCAGTGTTACCATCATTTGAATCGTAGAGCAATTAGGGTTAGCAATGATTCCTTGATGATCTTTTAGTGCTTGTTTGTTGACTTCAGGTACGACTAAAGGAGTGTCTTTATCCATGCGATATTGACTGGTATTGTCCACAACAACTGTTCCACGCTTTACTGCTTCGGGCGCAAATTTTTGTGAAATGCTTCCACCAGCACTAAAAATGGCGATATCTACATCATCAAAGGCTTCAGGAACAAGTTCTTCCACAAAAAGACCTTCGCCTTTAAATAAAAGTTTGCGACCCGCAGATCGTTTTGAAGCAAGTAGTTTCACGTTTTTAAGTGGTAAATTTGTTTGTTCTAACATCTCAATCAATTTCGTTCCAACAGCGCCTGTCGCTCCAACAACTGCTACATTATATCCATCGTTCATTAAAGACCGCTCCCTTTTGCTTTTATTATTTTAACCATTCTAACATACAGCAAGAAAAATGTTACTTTTCGACTAGGAAATTTTTCTAAAATCATAAGGGCAGCCACTGAATTTTTTATTTTAATAAAAGTAATTTTTTAAAAGTATATTATTTGAGATATTGACCATACTTCAGCTATAATTAATATAGAAGAATTTTGGGGAAGATTCTTCGCAATGTGTATTGGAGTCATATCCTTTATTCAGGCAGAAAAGACAAGGAGGCGTTACATACAGTGCCTTGTCTTTTTTGCTTTTTTTTATTAAATTTTTAAAACAAGAAAACCCTTTGCTTGTAAAGTGATACTTTGTACCTTTTGCTGGCTTAAATTACTAAAGAGAATTTCTCCTGTTTTTGCTAAATTAATTTCTTGTTTGCCAGTATTAAAAATCGCTTGTAGTGTTTTTCCATCCAATTTACGTTCTAGAATCAAAAGACCAGTTTCTTCATTCGCTTCTTTCCAATCCATCCTTGCTTGGCTGATCATTTTTTGCCAGTTTTTACGTAAAGCAATTAACTTTTTAACAAACTGAAACAATTCTTGGTCCTGTTCATCTTCTTTCCAAACCATGCACTTACGGCAGAGTGGATCTGCGCCTCCGGTCATGCCTATTTCATCGCCATAGTATAAACAAGGAACACCCGGTTGCAGGTAAGTAAATACCAACACTTGCTTCATTAATTCTTTATCTTCTTGTGCTTGGGTTAATAAACGCGGTGTATCGTGTGAATCTAAGACATTAAACTGTACCTGATTGGTTTGATCACGATATAACATTAATTGCTGATTGATCGCAGAAACCATCTCTTTTAATGAAAACTGTTTTTTAACAAAATAGCCCATGATGGCATCAGTATAGGCATAATTCATCACTGCATGAAATTCATCGCCTTCTAACCATTTTTGAGCTGAATGCCAGATTTCTCCTAGTATATAGAAGTCTTCTTTTGTCTCATCACAAACCTTCCGAAACTTTTTCCAGAAAGCATGATCTACTTCATTAGCCACGTCTAAACGCCAAGCGTCAATATCAAAGTTTTCAATCCAATATTTTGCAGTATCTAATAAATATTCTTGTACTTCCGAATTTGCGGTATTGAGTTTTGGCATATGAGGCGTAAAAGCAAAGGTGTCATAAGTAAGTTGATGCGCTTCTTCAAAATCATCACTTTCTTTATAGCTTGCAGGAAATTCATTAATATGGAACCAAGCTGCATATTTTGAATCTTTTCCTTTTGCTAATACATCTTGCCATTGAGGCGATTGGTCTCCCATGTGATTGAAAACAGCATCCAACATTACTTTTATGCCACGTTTATGACATTCTTCCACCAAATTTTTAAAAACTTTTTCATCACCAAAGTCCGGATCGATTTTACGATAGTCAATCGTGTCATATTTATGATTTGAATAAGCTTTAAAAATAGGACACAAATAAATGCCATTAATTCCCAACTCTTTTACATAATCCAAATGATCAATAACACCTTGTAAGTCGCCGCCAAAATAATCCTGACGTCCAGGAACTTTCGATCCCCAACGAAGCGCTCCTTTTGGATCATTTGATTTATCACCATTAGCAAAGCGTTCAGGAAAAATTTGATACCAAACAGTTTCCTCTGCCCATTTAAGGGCTTTAAAGCGATCGATTTCATGAAAATAAGGTAGGCGAAAGTATAAGTTGGGAGAACCCAAAACATTTTTTGATAAAGGAAATAGTCCTTGATCTCCATAAAAGACTTGTACATGATCTTCACTTGTTAAAACAAAGCCATAGGATAGGCGTTTAAAAGGAGCTTTGACTGAGGCAAACCAGTAATCATGAAGATCGGTTGATAAAATTTTCACCATGTCAATTGGCGTTTCTCTTTGTCCTTTCTCTACTAAATAAGGATCTCCGCCCACAACTTGCACACTTGAAATGTCACTTTTTGCCGTGCGTAGTCGTAAATGCAGTGTTTCTTTTTCATAGAGATAGGCAAATTCGCTTTCGGGACGATGATAGATAGCAGCTGTATTCATATTTTACCCCTTTCTAAAACAATTAAAGTTTGCGCTTACACTTTTAATTATACACTACTTTTTATATGAAAAAAATTTTTATTTTTAGCGCTAACTACGCGCAAATGAATTTATTGAAAAAGGCTTAAGAATACTTGTTGACGCCTGTCAGCATTGAATTATTCAAAAAGTTATGCTAGGCTTTGAAAATGAATGAAAACAATTTTTCATTACTTCCAATTGAAGGAGAATGAACATGCTCGAACTAAGAGATATAAAAAAGCAATATAAAGTTGGAAATACTGTTACCAAAGCTTTAGATGGCGTATCGGTCGCTTTTCGCCAACAAGAGTTTGTTGCGATCTTGGGAGAAAGTGGTTCTGGGAAAACGACACTTTTAAATGTCATTGGCGGACTCGATCAGTATGATTCCGGCGATATGGTAATTAACGGGAAGTCCACCAAAGATTTTAAAGATAAAGATTGGGACGCCTACCGTAATAATTCCATCGGCTTTATTTTTCAAAGCTATAATCTGATCGGTCATCAAGGAATCATTGATAACGTGGAATTGGGAATGACTTTAAGTGGTGTTTCAAAAAAAGAACGTCGAAAAAAAGCGGAAGAAGCTTTAGAACGTGTCGGTCTAACGGAACATATGCATAAAAAACCTAGTCAGTTATCGGGCGGACAAATGCAACGTGTCGCCATCGCTCGTGCTCTTGCCAATGATCCGGATATTTTACTTTGTGATGAACCCACCGGAGCACTCGATTCACAAACTAGCGTTCAGATTATGAATCTAATCCAAGAAGTGGCTAAGGATAAATTGGTAGTTATGGTGACCCATAATGCTGATTTAGCAAACAAATATGCCGATCGAACCATTAGTTTTGCAGACGGGCAAGTGACAGATGATTCAAATCCTCATGTGGAAGGTAAAAAGAAAGAGCCTTTTGATTTAAAACATACAAAAATGACTTTTCTTACTGCCCTACGTTTATCTTTTAATAATATTCGTACAAAAAAAGGACGTACATTTTTAACTGCTTTTGCCTCCAGTATAGGGATTATTAGTATCGCGATTGTTCTGTCTTTATCGACCGGCTTCCAAAAGCAAATTGATCAAACCCAGTCAGAGACATTAGCGCAATTTCCAGTCACAATCTCGCGAGAAACCACAGAGCAAGATCCGGAAAATTTTGAAGATCAACGGTTCAGTGAAGGGACTTTCCCTGAGGATAAAGAAGTCACTGCTAAGATCAGTGAGGAAGATCGATCGCAAAGAACGAATAAAATTGATCAAGATTTTATTGACTATGTTGATGACATCGACCCTGCCTTGAGTAATAATATCGGCTATAACCGTTTAGCAAACATGAATTTACTGCGTGAAGTTGACGATGAACCGGAAGTCGTTAAATTTTCAAATGGGGCTGAAGATGAGTCGCAAGCCGAATCGATGATGTCGATGATGGCCGCACAAACGGGCATTGGTGTTTCTTCTTTTCCCAAACAGTTAGATGACTCCCAAGGTAACTTCTTAGAAGATAATTATCGCCTTTTAGAAGGAAACTTTCCCGAAGACACTAATGAAGTAGTGTTAGTCGTCGATGAAAATAACGAAACAAACATCAACGCCCTAAACAATCTAGGTTTTGATTTAGAAGACGGCGATACAATATCTTTTGACGATATCATAGGTACAACAGTGAAGTTAGCCTATAACGATGCGTTTTATGAAGAGTTACCTACTGGAAACTTTATTCCAAATCAAGATTTAGATGAAGTTTATGATAATGAGGATAATGAGGAATTGACAATTTCAGGCGTTATCCGAAATAAAGAATCTTCAACTATGGATCTATTAGCTCCTGGTATCGCTTATAGTGACGCTTTAGCGCAAAAAGTTATCGACAATAATAAAGATTCTGACATTGTTCAAGCACAAGAAGACAGTGATACCAACGTGATGACCAATGAGGATATTGACGATACTGCCAAAGATAACTTGCTAGATGCCTTAGGCGCTAGCGAAATTCCTTATAGTGTAATGATTTATCCTAATAACTTTGATGATAAAGAACAAATATTGGATTATTTAGATGATTATAATGAAGGAAAAGATGAAGATGATCAAATCATTTATAGCGATTTAGCTGGAACGATGACAGATTTGACAGGTGGTATCATGGATGCTATCACTTATGTTTTGATTGCTTTTGCTGGTATTTCACTGGTTACAAGTATGATCATGATCGGTATCATCACCTATACTTCAGTCTTGGAACGAACCAAAGAAATTGGCGTCTTAAAAGCTTTGGGTGCGCGGAAAAAAGATGTTACGCGTGTATTTGATGCTGAAACTGCCATTTTAGGTGTTGCTTCTGGAACATTAGGCGTCGTTCTCGCCTACCTGGCAACATTTCCGATTAACTCGGTCTTGTTGAATTTGACTGATTTAGAAAATGTCGCCCAACTAGATCCGATGCACGCCTTGATTTTGGTTATTGTAAGTACAGTGCTGACGATGATCGGCGGCCATATTCCAGCACGAATGGCAGCCAAAAAAGACGCCGCTATTGCTTTACGAGCTGAATAATTCCATAAAAAACGCATGAGCTGTTAGGTTCATGCGTTTTTTCATATATTGGCAGGACATATTGTGATGTGCCACTAATATATTTTTGATTGGGGACACAACGTCAAACTTGCCTCCAATCCTTATATTTTTGGTGGCAAATGACTGAATCGGAGTATTTTAATTATGCAAAAAATCCATTGTTTCCTTTTTTATTTCTTGTTCTTCAACAACAAGTAACCCATTAAAATTCTTTTTTAAAAAGTAGCGATCATGGGTAACAGCTAAAAGTGTGCCTGTATATTCACTTAATAAGTCTTCAATCTCTTCTCGAGCATAAATATCTAAATGATTCGTTGGTTCATCTAAAATCAAAAAGTTTATTTGCTTATGGAAAAGTTTAAGTAAGTAAAGCCGAACTTGTTCGCCGCCTGAAAGATCCTTAATGCGACGCCCGACATCTTCGCTGTAAAAGCCAAAATGTGCTAAGGTCTGGCGAGCCTTTTGTTCTTGCGGCAAAATCTCTTTCACAAAATCTAAAATTTGCTGATGAGGTTGACTGAAGGTAATGGTTTGAGGAAGGTAGCCTAGCTTTATACTGGCGCCTAACTCTATTACGCCTTCATCAGGAGAAATTTTTTCCAAAATTAATTGCAGCAAGGTAGACTTGCCCGAACCATTTTCTCCCAAAATCGCGATCCTTTCACGACGATAAATGGTAAAAGTGCTGTCAGTAAATAGTAATTGCTCTCCCATGATCTTTCCAACTCCTTTTGCAACCACCACTTCTTTACCAGAACGTCCTGCTTGATCGATACTTTCTAAGCGTTTTTTTGGTGTTTGCGGCAGTTTGACAACAGCGATCTTGAATAATCGTCTTTCTAATTCTTTTGCTTTTTTAAAAAAAGCTTCATTATCTCCCTCGTTAGCCCACTGTCGATAACGACGAATCATCCTTTTTATTCGTTGTATTTCTTTTTGTTGGAGTTCATAATTTTTAGTAATTTCAGCTATTCGCTCTTCTTTTAATTGAATATAACGACTATAGTTTCCAGGGTATTCAACCAAGCTCCCTTCCTCAATTTCCACAATTTTTTCCGTGACTTGATCTAAAAAGGTTCGATCATGAGAAATCACCAGATAAGCATCGCTGGTTGTTTTTAAGTAATTTTCTAGCCATCGAATTCCTGCTAAATCCAAATGATTCGTTGGTTCATCAAGTAGTAAAAGATCAGCCTCTTGTAATAGCACTTTTACTAGTTCCACCCGGACTCTTTCTCCACCACTAACAGTCGATATCGCAGCATTGATTCTATCTTCCAAGCCTAGCCCCTTTAACATACTAATAATACGATCTTCTAATTCGTAACCCCCGGCATCCTCAAAATCTTGCTGTAATTTCCCGTAAACATTTATCACATGGTCAAGTTCTTCTGTAGCCTCTGTCATCTTCTGCTCATAAACACTTAATTGTTCTTGTAAATGTTGTAATTTAGTAAAACTTTGTGTTAAATAATCAAAGACCGTTAGATGACTTTCTGGGAAAATTTGCGGAACATAGCCTATCTTTAGTCCCTTTTTGCGACTTACATTACCATCATTAACACCTTCAACTCCGGCAATTATATGAAAAAGTGTAGATTTTCCTGTGCCATTTGTACCGATAAGACCCATTTTTTCCTGTTCATTGATTGTGAATGATAGTTGTTCAAAAAGCGGCGTGCCGCTGAAATTTTTATTGATTTTATTTAATTGTATAAGCATGGTCTTCTCCTTCTAAGACCATCGCATACCTGTTTCTTTTGCAAATAAAAAAGTCATGGGAAACCCATGACCGTGTTATTTATTTTCTTCTAACGAAAAATGGAAACATATGAAATGGTCATTGGTTTTGTAAAATTCTGCTGTTTTTAGATACACTACTCCCGTCAACAGCCGCTGTAAAACCAATCGCATGACTAAAACTAATATGATACCGTTGGTAATTTTCGCTCGGTGTTATTTTAATCATACTTACCATTTGTTATGTTCCCTCCTTTGTGATGTGAATTGTCTAAAAGTATAACGAACTTCTAAACTTTATACAAGTTAATTCGTAATTTTTCAGCTTAAACTTGTTAATATTGGCTTTCTAAATCATGTAGAAAGAGTCCGCTTAACAATTTAGGCTCAAACCAAGTAGATTTAGGCGGCATAATTTCTTGGGCATCCGCCACTTCTAAGAGATCCTGCATTTTTGTTGGATACATAGAAAACGCCACTGTTCTTTTTTTCTCATCAACCAGTTCTTCCAATTTTTGCGGACCATAAATACCACCTACAAAGTCAATTCGCTGATCACTTCTTACGTCTTGAATATTAAAAATAGGCGCAATCAATAGATCTTGCAACAAAGACACATCTAATTTAGCGACTGGATCTGTTGGTATTTTATCTTCTTTTACTTGCAAACTATACCAAGTTCCTTCTAAATACATGCACATTTTCGCAGCGTTATCAGGTCTTTTTTCATTGGTTTCTTCTAGCACAAAATTCTCTTTTAACTGTGCAAAGAAATCTTCCGGTATCTTCACATCCAATACACGATTATATTCTTTAATCAACAACTCATCTTCCGGAAATAAAATTGATAAGAAATAGTCACTTTCTATGCTATTTACTTGTTCTTCTCTTTTTTCCAAACCAATTTTTATGGCTGATTCTGTTCGATGATGACCATCTGCGATGTATAAAGCATCTAATGCAGTAAATGCTTCTTCTAATTGTTGAATAACTGTTTTATCATCAAGCAACCAAACCTTATGTTCTACCTCATAGTAACTAGTAAAATCATAAATAGCTTCATGTGTCTTCTGCCAATTTTGGATTAATTGTTGAATCTCTTGGTTTTTTCGATAACTAAGAAAAATAGGACTTGTATTGGCATCACAACTACGTATATGATTCATCCGATCGATTTCTTTTTCATGGCGTGTATACTCATGTTTTTTAATATTTGCGGCGCTATAATCATCAATCGACGTACAAGCAACTAAACCGGTCTGACTTCTGCCATTCATCGTTAATTGGTATAAATAGTAATTATCTTGTATATCTTTTTTTAACCAACCCTTTTGCAAAAATGCGGTTAGATTAGCCGCAGCCTTTTGATAAACTTGTGCATCATAAGGAGAAATACTTTGGGATAAATCAATTTCAGCCTTATCAATATGAAAGTAACTATAAGGATTCCCTTCTGCCAAATCACGACCTTGCCAAGAGTCTACTACATCATAAGGCAGTTCAGCGACTTTATCAGCTAAGCTAGCTTTGGGACGAATCGCTCTAAATGGACGTACAACAACCATATCTAATAAGGAACCTCCTCTTTTTTAATAACCCGAACGCGAATAATATCATCGGTTTCTCTTAATTTTTCTACGACATTGGCAATTTTATTTTCATCGCTTTCGTCAATGTCCACTAAAGTATAAGCATAATCATCACGCCCACGATTAATCATATTATCAATATTAATTTCAAAATCTGCGATAACTGCTGAAATCTGCCCTAACATATTCGGCACATTTCGATTAATTACAGTGATACGATAGGGGGAATGAAAAGCCATGTCAACCGTAGGAAAATTTACTGAACGTTTAATAACTCCTGTCTCAATAAACCTTTTCAAAGTACGCACAGCAATTTTTGCGCTATTGGTTTCTGCCTCTGCCGTTGATGCACCTAGATGAGGAAGCACTGTAATACGCTTTTGATGAAGCAGCTGTTCATCGGCAAAATCTGTTGTAAAACCAGCCAGTTCATCAGCGTCGATAGCTTCTACTACCGCATTATTATCGACAATTTCAGCCCGGGCAAAATTAAACAACTGCGCCGAATTTTTCATCATAGCAATTTCTTTTTGTCCAATTAAGTGGTGGGTCTTTTCTTGTAAAGGAACATGAACTGTAATGAAGTCGCAACTGGTAAAAATTTCGCTGATATCTTTAGCACGATGAACGCGTCGAGAAATACTCCAAGCTGTATCCACCGAAACATAAGGGTCGTAACCCATGACTTCCATACCTAAACGATAAGCGTCATTAGCTACCATGGCACCAATTGATCCTAGTCCGATGACACCTAGCTTCTTTCCTTCCAATTCATGTCCGGCAAATTGCTTTTTGTGCGCTTCGGCTTGTTCTGCTATATCGGATCCTGTTAGTTGTTGCAGCCAGTTAATTCCACGAACTACGGGTCGTACACTAAGCAATAAACTCATCAGAACTAATTCTTTTACAGCATTGGCATTGGCTCCAGGAGTGTTAAAAACTACAACCCCTTGTTCTGTACATAAATCAACCGGAATGTTATTAACGCCTGTGCCCGCTCGTGCAATAGCTAAAACCGAATCAGGCAAATCAGAGCTTTCTAATTTTTTACTACGTAAAATGATACCTTCGGGCTGTTGACTTTCATTAATGGCGTATTTTTCTTTTTCTAAGCGCGCCATACCTTCTGGGGCAATCGCATTAAAAGTCGTTATTTGATGCATAGACTAATCTCCTCCGTGTGCTTTTTCAAATTCTTGCATAAAATCTACCAATCTTTCTACGCCTGTAAGCAAAAAAGCGTTGTAAAGACTTGCTCGCATACCGCCAACTGAACGGTGACCTTTTAAATTTTCAAACCCTTGTCTTTGAGCAGCGTTAATAAATTCTTGGTTCAATTGATCACTAGCTGTCAAAAATGGAATATTGGTAAGTGAACGATCCTTTTTATTTACAGGACTTTGAAATAGATTTGAACGATCAATAGCATCATACAATAATCCGGATTTTTGTTGATTGTATTTCACCATTTGCGAAACACCACCTAAATCCTGTAACCATTCAAAGACGAGTTTGGCCATGTAAATACTAAAGGTTGGCGGTGTGTTATACATCGAATGACTATCTGCTTGCACACGATAATCTAGCATGGGCGCAAAAAGCGATTGTTCGTTTAATAAATCATCTCGTATGATAACAACAGTAAGACCCGCTGGACCGATATTTTTTTGCGCACCTGCATAAATAATGCCAAAGTCTTTAACCTGATAATTGTTTGATAAAATATTGGACGACATATCCGCTACAAGAGGCACCCGACCTGTGTCAGGGATTTCTTGATAACTGATTCCACCAATCGTTTCATTCGTTGTAATATGCAGGTAACTAGCATCTTGATCAATTTGATCTTTTGTTATTTGTGGGATATAAGTGAAATTTTTATCTTTACTGCTTGCAATCACTTTTGTATTAACTGAAGGAATCGCCTGAGCTGCCGCAATTGCTTTTTTGGCCCACGAGCCTGTATTCACATAAAGTGCTTTTTTATTTTGTGCTAAATTTAAAGGCACGGACGAAAATTGCAGACTAGCGCCTCCCTGCAAAAATAAAACATAGTAATTTTCTGGTATATCCATTAATTTTCTCAGTAAATGCTCAGCTTCAGTAATAATCTCTTCAAACAAGGAGGAACGATGACTCAACTCCATTACTGACATGCCACTACCTTGATAATCTAAAAGTTCTTCTTGTGCTTTTTTTAGTACTGGACCAGGCAAGACTGCAGGGCCAGCTGAAAAGTTATAAATTGTCATGTTTGCCACTCCTTTTTTATAGCAAGATGTTTGATTTATTATAGCAGAGTTCACAAGCTTTAAAAAGAAATTATTTTGACGATTCTGAAAACTCTAATAGCTTTTTAATAAACTGGAAAATAGTAAAAATAAAGAAGACGAGGAACTAATTACGGTTCCTCGTCTTCTTTGTAAAGTTAAAGCAACGTTTCTTCTTGCAAAACATGAAAAGACTTGAATTTTACAATCCTCCTTAGTTATTGACTTGCAAAGCATCTTCTCTAGCTAATGCTAGGCATCCAAAAATCCCTGCGTCATCTTCTAATTTAGGTGTAACGATATAATCTTCTAATTTAGGTGTTTCCACATAATTTTTTAACAAGCGTTCAAAAGCCTGATGTACTTTTTCCACCATGTGTTGCTGTTTCATCACACCGCCACCAAAAATAATCACATCTGGTGAAAACATCAAAGTTGTATTGTAGGCGCATTGGGCAATATAGTCCGCTTCAATTGTCCAAATTGGATCATCTTCCGGGATATCTTGGCCTTTCCGACCAGCACGTTGCTCAATTGCAGGACCAGCCGCCATCCCTTCTAAACAATTCCCATGAAAGGGACAATTGCCGGCAAAAGCATCTTTTGGATGAGGAACCACTAGCATATGACCCATTTCTGGGTGGCTAAAGCCTTCCTCAAAACGTCCCTCCTGTAATGCACCACCACCAACGCCAGTGCCGATGGTGTAATAAATAACGTTAGACTGATCTTTTCCATTACCAAAAACATATTCCCCGTATGCCGCAGCATTTACATCGGTTGTCCAAGCAATTGGAATATCAAAAACTTTTTTTAAAGTTCCGACAAAATCAAAGTTTTGCCAAGCCAACTTAGGTGTAGATGTAATATAACCATAGGTTTTTGAATCTTTATGAATATCAATAGGACCAAATGAACCGATACCAATAGCAGTTAACTCCTCTTTATAAGGTGTAAAAAAATCAACAACCGCTTGCATGGTCTCTTCTGGTATGGTTGTCGGAAAACTAGCGCGTTCTTTTATTGTTAGGGATTCATCGCTGATTGCACAAACAAATTTTGTCCCCCCAGCTTCAATAGCTCCATATAACATTTATCTTCTCTCCTTTAAATTTTTACTTATTCTTCCTTAGTATAAATGTAAAGTCTATCTTTTACATCCCCTTTCTATAATTTTTTACGTTAATTCTTTATTTTCACTTGTGTCATTATTTATGTTTCGCTATGCCAAATTTATTGTTGCAACAAAAGGAGGGCTTTTATGCCCATTCAATTTGATAATTGTCAAACGTATAACATTTTTTTTAAATTGAAAATAACGCTTCTGTTTACAGAGTAATTTCATTGTTATACGTTTGACATAATTATCGAAATACGCTATCTTTAAGCTAAGAAAATTAGCTGTTAAAAAGGAGTTAATACAATGAATCTTATTAACAAGTGGACAAGAGAATTACGCTATCATCCTTATGAAAAATGGGGGAAAGATTATCAAGATCAATTAAACAAAACTGTTAATCAATCGATTTGGCGTTTAGATTACCATATCCAACCAGTTACTGGTTTATTAAATGATCCAAATGGTTTTACTTTCTTTAATGGCAAGTGGCACTTGTTTTACCAATTTTATCCTTTTGGTCCTGTGCATGGTTTGAAATCCTGGTTTCACCTAACTTCAACCAATTTAGTGGACTGGAAAGAAGAAGGCATCCGTCTTTTACCTGATAGTTTGTATGATAGTCACGGCGTTTATTCTGGTTCTGCTTTAGCTATTGATGATCAATTGCTGCTTGCTTACACTGGAAACGTACGTAACGCTGATTGGGAACGCTCTACTTATCAGCTAGGGGCTTATATGGATAAAAAACACCAAATCAACAAAGTGGAGACCCCGCTTGTCTCGGGACCTCCTAAAGGATACACAACAAATTTTCGTGATCCGCAAGTTATTTTTTACCAAGATCACTATTTAATGATCATTGGAGCCCAAACAACAGAAGAAAAAGGAGAAATTCTTCTCTATAAAAGTAAGGATTTAAAAGATTGGCAATTTTTGGGGCCTTTAAACTTCACTCAACAATCTTTAGGCTTTATGGTGGAATGTCCTAATCTAATTTTTATTGATCAACAAGCTGTTTTGATTTTTTGTCCGCAAGGGCTAGGTAAAAATGAATTATCTTATCAAAATATTTATCCCAATACTTACGTCATTGGACAATCATTTGATGAAAGGAATAGAACGATCGAGCATACGAGTCCTATCCATAATTTAGACAGTGGCTTTGACCTTTATGCTACACAAGCCTTCAATGCACCAGATGGTAGAGCATTAAGTATCAGTTGGATCGGTCTTCCTGAACTGTCTTATCCAACAGATCAAGAAGGGTGGGCGCATTGTTTAAGTATCGTCAAAGAACTGAAAATAAAAGATGGACAGCTTTTGCAACAACCTGTCGCTGAACAAAAAAATTTACGTTATAAAAAGACTGCGCTTCTGGGTGATATACAAAATACCCAAAATTTAATGGCAAATAATGAAACAAACCGTTATGAATTAAATCTTAATTTGCAAGAAGATAGCCGTGGCAGCTTATATTTATTTGCCAATAGCGATAATAGCCACTATTTAGCCCTTCATTTTGATGCAGTTCATGGTAAAATAGAGTTGGACCGTAAGCAACTTCGTTATCCGTTGAATAAAGGTTTTGGCCAAACACGGGACGTTACTTTAGAAAATCACCAGTCGATTGACTTACAAATTTTTGCTGATCAATCCGTCTGTGAAATTTTTGTTAATCAGGGACGTTACGTTTTCACTACGCGTGTCTTTCCTGAAACCCATGACACAGAAATCTTTCTTGCAGGAACAACAGGAGCGTATACAGGAGATTTCTGGATTTTACGGTCTGCGCGGTAAAAAATAAGGAGAATTTTCTTATGACAGTAAAGCTTACAGATGTTGCCAAAGTTGCAGGTGTTTCGCCTACAACCGTTTCACGAGTCATCAATCACTACGGCTCTTTAAGCCAAAAAACTATCGATAAAGTTCATGCAGCCATGGAAGAATTGAATTATCAACCTAACTCTCTTGCGCGTTCTTTACAGGGAAAGCAAGCGCAGTTGATTGGATTAATTTTCCCCACAGTGGCTAATCCTTTCTTTGGCGAACTTGTTGAGCAATTGGAAACAAAATTTTTCGAACGCGGCTATAAATCAATTTTATGTAATAGTGCAAATAACAAAGAAAAAGAACGGAATTATTTAAATATGCTGATGGCAAATAAAGTAGACGGGATTGTTGCAGGAGCACACAATCTTGGTATTAAAGAATACCAGCAAATGGACCTACCTATTGTCTCTTTTGATCGTCTATTAGCTGAAGGGATTCCAATTGTTGGTAGCGATAATTATCATGGCGGATATGCAGCGACTGAAAATCTTTTCTTTCACGGCGCACAAAATATCGCGATTATCACAGGAAGCAATGCTTCTGACTCGCCGACTAACGATCGCTTGCAAGGGTATTTGGATTTTGTTCAAGAAAAAAACTTAACTGCAAAAGTCTTTCGTTTCGAATCTTTTGAACATACATTAACGCTAAAAAATATGCGTATCCAAGAGATTCTTAAACAAGAGGCAATTGATGGCCTTGTTTGTACAGATGATTTAACAGCACTTTTAGTTATTGACAATTGTCAGCAATTAGGTATCAAAATACCGGAACAGTTAAAAATTATTGGCTACGATGGCACACAGTTTATTCAAAATTATTACTCGCAATTAACTACTGTAGAACAGCCTATCGGTGAATTGTCGGATTTATTGGTCGATTTATTATTACAAAGGATCACACAGCCAGATAAAAAACTAGCGCCTCGTTACACCTTACCTACTAAAGTATTACAGGGGAAAACCTCATAGTAAAAACGCATTTGTTTTGACCATTTATTTAGTCAGACAAATGCGTTTTTATTCTTATGAACCACCGCTATTTGCAGCAGCTTCATCTGCTTTTACACAATCAATCGCAATCACAAGAGATAAGACCAAACGTTCCATCGACTCATCAAGGATTGTGAGCTCGTAAGTATCGCCCCAAGAAAACCAACGTTTTGTAATTTCTGCCATATTTTTCCCTTGAGCAAAAACAGTAAAATCCATATCCCACCAATTTCCTTGGATTTCAATCTCCTGGGCGGAAATCGTATAGCGAGATTCTAAAAAGGTTAATTCTTTTTTCAGTGTAATCATTTCACTGCCGTCTACTTCAACGAAAAATTTTGGTAACAAAGCGAACGTTTTCTTCGTAATTCTTCCAATTTCGTGTTGATGATCGTCATAAATTAAAAAATGTTTAGGTAATTTGAAAAAACTACCTTCTACAAAGTAACAAGGATGTTCGTTTTCATCAGTCACAGTAAAACTTTCCCCTATACTAAATACCTTTTGCTTAATATATAATTTTTTCATCAGCTTCTCCTTATTAGAGACCTTCTTCACCTAATTCGCCTGTATTAATCACGGGTTGTGTGCCATTATCTGTGATAATGGAAACCAATAGATTATTAATCAATTGCACTTTACGATCATCAGTAAACTGGATATCTTGTCCTTTTTCAATCTGCTCTAGAGCCATTTGTGTCATAGAAACCGCACCTTCAACAATTGTTTGTCTTGCTGAAAGAATTGCTCTAGCTTGTTGTCTTTGTAACATCGCACTAGCAATTTCTGTCGAATAGGCTAAATGATTTAATCGTGTTTCGACGACCTCAACACCAGCAACTTCCAAGCGATCTTGCAACTCTTTAGTCAGCTCTTGAGAAACATGGCTAGTATCTCCGCGTAAAGTAACATCATTTTCTCCAAAAGTATCATAAGGATATTGAGAAGCAATATGACGAATCGCTGTTTCACTTTGAATTTCAACAAAATCTTGGTAATGATCCACATCAAATAATGCTTTTGCCGTATCAACAACTCTAAAAACGATCACTGCTGAAATTTCAATAGGATTGCCATCTAAGTCATTCACCTTCAAACGAGCACTATTAAAGTTACGAACTTTCAATGAAACATTTATTTTTTGCGTCAAAGGTGTTGTGATAAATAATCCATTGGATTTGATCGTTCCTAAATATTTGCCAAAAAATAAAATGGCTTTTGCTTGATTAGGCCCCACAATTGTTAGTGAACTAATAAATAATATAGCAATAATCAAAATCACAATACTTGAAATGATTTCAAAAACACTCTCATTGGTAACGCCAAGAAAGAATACGTAAGCTCCTAATAAGAGTACAATAAACAACACTAATAATCCAAAATAACCATTAACATGAAATGTCTTTTTTTCTTTCACTAATAACTCCTCCTTCTTTTTTCCTATCGTAACTTAAAGTAACAAGAATGCCAAATTCACTTTATTTTTTTCACTAAAAAAGCCTAAAAAACTACCGAAATAGCTCTTTAGGCAGATTAAATCTTTATACTTTTGCTTCTTCTTTAAAGTTTTCTAAACGAGCGCGCCAGTCTTCATTGGAGATATTATGTTTTTTAACATAAAGATTATCTTCGCTTGCTGCACATTCATAGCTACAACCACCTGCGTGTTTTGCTTGGTTTTCTTCAGAAGCAAGAATTTGACGGTTGCATGCTGGGTTCGCACAGTTCATATAGCGTTCACAAGGTGTACCATCAAACCAGTCTTTACCTATAACTTGTTTGTCTACATCATTGATTTCAACACTGATACGTTCGTCAAATACATACATCTTACCATCCCATAATTCCCCGCGAGTGTCAGGGTCTTTTCCGTAAGTTGCGATGCCACCATGTAGTTGGCCAACATCTTGTACGCCTTCACGTAATAACCAACCAGAGAATTTTTCGCAGCGAATACCACCAGTACAATAAGTGACCACTTTTTTATCCATGAATTTTTCTTTGTTATCACGAATCCATTGTGGCAGTTCACGGAAAGTACGAATATCCGGTCTTACTGCACCACGAAAATGGCCCAAATCATATTCATAATCATTGCGTGCATCAAGAACAATAGTATCCTCATCTTCTAAAGCTTCTTTAAATTCAGCAGGCTCTAAATGTTTTCCAGTGAGTTCATTTGGATCTACATCATCATTCAAATGTAGTGACACAAGTTCATTACGAGCTCTTACATGCATCTTTTTAAATGCATGCTCCTTTGCTTCATCTATTTTAAATTCAGTATCTTTAAAGCGAGGATCTGCGTGCATATGTTCTATGTAAGCATTCGTTGCTTCAACCGTTCCAGAAACTGTACCATTGATTCCTTCAGCAGCTACTAAAATTCGACCCTTTAAACCAAGCTCATTACAAAAAGCCAAATGTTGTTTAGCAAGGCCTTCTGGGTCATCAACTGGCGTATAATTATAATAAAGTAATACTCGATAATCCATTCTTATATATCCTCCTTCAATTTTCACAAACATATTATAGGAAAAAGAGTAGAAAAAAACGAAATTTACGCTTGTGAATCGTAAACAATCCCGTCATGTTTTGTTAAAAAAGCAATCATTTATTAAATAGTAAATTTTTACTGCATTTTTCTATTAGTAGTATATCATAATATCTTCTTTTATAAATGATTAACAAAAAAATCAGTCACTTGATCCATTGTAGGAACTTTAACCATATGTCGTTCATTCGCAGCGTGAAAAGTAATTTCAGGACCTAAGTTTTTTCTAACAAAACGGTCTGTTTGCACAAATTGGACTTTTTCATCATGAATTCCATGCCAGAAAAACAAAGGTCTCTTTTTGATCTCACCATAATGTAAAGCTAAATCATAGTAAGGAATCCAGCTTGTTAGGTTTTCATAATCTTGCGGCAATGAAATCTTGCGCTTTTTAAAGGATTCCTCTAATTGCTTACGATAATCAATTAAAGAAGGCGAGCCCATAACACACGCTGCTACATCAATTTCTGGATGCTGAGTTAATAAAGCACAAGTCGTCATACCGCCCATCGAAACACCACCTACACCTAGCCTCCCATTGTCCAAACCCAATTGAGTAAAATAATCAACAATCGATTCAAACTCAAATAAGTTCGTATAGATACTTTGCAAAAAAGTTAGTGAAGGAACTTGTGACATAGGAGCCTCACGTTCTCCATGATTTTGAGCATCTGGTAATACTACTCGAAATCCTTGTTGAGCTAACTTTCTTCCTTGCGTTAATACCAATTCCTTGGACGTTTGCCAACCATGATAATAGACAATTAACGGCAGTGGCGTATACAACTGATCTTGGTCAACGACTTCCAATACCGGAATTATTCCTATTTTTCTTTTACGAACCGCTAATTTCATTAACGTCACCTGGTTTCTTTCTTCATTAAAAAAAGCAGTCATTGCTTTTTATTATTATACAAGCAATGGCTGTTTTCTTATTAATCTTCTGATTCAATCACATCAATTGATTTCATCAAACGAGTCAATGTCGCACGTTCGCTTTCATCTAATGTGCGTTCTATATAATCAATTTTATCTTCTAACTGTGGAATCATCATATATTCTAATGCATTCACTCGCCGCCGTGTTCGTTCGATCTCATCGGCCATCATCTGACAAGATTTCTCAACTTCTGCTAGTTTAAGCATTTTAGGCAAAATTGTACTCAAATGGTTTAAGGCCAGATCTAACTCACTAGTCGTTGACATAAAACCGTAAGAAAAGCGATCTTCTGATTGTTCATCATCATAAATTTCATTTAAGACTGGCATTTCAATATTCATTACCGTCCTGCTTTGTACGTCCAAAGTAATTTTATCAAGAGGAATAGCAAAAGCTTCCCCTAAAACATAATCCGGCGTACGACTAGAAGCAAGAACATAATCTTCCATAACTTTTTGTAAGGTTTCTTCCATTTCCTTACGCAAGTCTTGGTTTTGTTTGACCAGTTTCGTAAATTGGCGAATCAATTCATCCTGTTTATCCTTTAACAGTTTATGACCCCTGGAAGCTGTTGATAATCGACCCTTTAGTCGATTCATCTCCATACGGGTCGGATTTACATTCATTATTGCCATAGTTCATCCAACTCCTCTTGGTTTGGGAGAAATTCTTCGATGTCTTCTTCTTTGATCCGATTGAGTTCTTCTCTTGGCAGTGTGGCTAATAATTTCCAACCTAGATCTAAGGAATCTTCAATACTACGATTTGTAGAAAATCCTTGGTTTACATATTTTTCTTCAAATAAATCAGCAAAACGAGCAAACTTTTTATCTGCATCGGACAGTGCCGCTTCGCCTAAGACAGTCGATAATTCCTTGGCGTCTTTACCATCAGCATAAGCAGAATAAATTTGGTTCATTGTAGAAGAGTGGTCCCTTCTTGTTTTACCTTCGCCCGTTCCTTTATCTTTCAAACGAGAAAGACTTGGTAAAATATCCACCGGCGGATTAATATTACGTTTATCCAAATCTCTTGATAAAATGATTTGTCCTTCGGTAATATAACCTGTCAAATCAGGGATTGGATGGGTTTTATCATTATTAGGCATCGTTAAAATTGGGATTTGCGTGATAGATCCTTCTCGGTCCATTAAACGTCCCGCACGTTCGTAAATATTGGCTAAATTCGTATACAAATAACCCGGATAGCCTCCTCGTCCTGGAACTTCGCGACGAGCGGCTGAAACTTCACGTAACGCTTCAGCATAGTTTGTCATATCCGTCATAATAACTAAAACGTGCATACCCTTTTCAAAGGCTAAATACTCAGCAGCAGTTAAAGCAACTTTAGGAGTTGCAATCCGCTCAACTGCAGGGTCATCTGCCAAGTTTAAAAACATTACTGAACGATCAATCGCCCCTGTTTTTCGAAATTCATTAATAAAAAATTCCGATTCTTCAAAAGGTACACCAATTGCCGCAAAGACAATCGCAAAGTTACTTTCTTGTCCTGGAACTGTTGCTTGACGCGCAATTTGGGCAGCGATCTCTTTGTGCGGTAATCCTGAGGCAGAGAAAATAGGTAATTTTTGTCCTCTAACCAAAGTGTTTAAGTGGTCAATCGTTGAGATCCCTGTCTGAATAAATTCATCGGGGTAATCACGAGCCATTGGATTAATTGCTTCGCCGTTGACATCAAGTCTTTTTTCCGGCAAGATTTTAGGACCATCATCAATAGGCTGTCCTAAGCCATCAAAGATACGTCCCATCATATCTGTCGAAGCGCCTAGTGTTAACCCTCTACCTAAAAACCGGACACGGCTATCTTCAGCCCCTAAATTATTCGTTCCTTCAAAAATTTGTACGACAGCATTGTCTTCTGAAACTTCCAATACTTGTCCTTGACGAATTTCGCCAGAATCAGTACGTATCTCAACAAGCTCATCATAAGTTACGCCTTCAACATTTTCTACCATCATTAAAGGTCCAGATATTTCTGAAACGGAGCGGTACTCTTTTAGCATCAATCCATTCCTCCTTTCTCAACAATTTCTTGAACAACCTGTTCAATATCATTATAAATCGTATCTAGTTTATCTAATTCTTCTTCTGAAATGTATTTACTACGAGCAATACGCTCACGTATTTGCGTTGTGCCTTCCATCAATTCACTATAATAAGCACCTAGTTGAATCGCTTCTTGGGTTTTCTTATGGAAGTATAAGATATTACGCAATAAGCGAAATTGTTTTGTTCGCGATGTAAAGGTGTCAACATCGTCAAAAGCGTTCTGCTGTAAGTAGTCTTGACGTAAAGAACGGGCCGTGTTCATGGTAATTCGATCTTTTTGCGACAAGGAATCCACGCCCACTAATTGTACAATTTCATCTAGACGAGACTCTTCTTGTAACAAGGACATCGCCTTATCCACCATTTTGGACCACTGACTACCTAATACAGAGTCCATGTATTCTTTTAACTGGTCATCATAAAGGGAGTATGACTCCGTCCAACTGATCGCAGGAAAGTGCCGTTTTTGTGATAAAGAAGCATCTAGGTCCCAAAACACCTTAACAATACGCAAGGTATTTTGCGTAACAGGTTCAGAAATATCTCCACCAGCTGGAGAAACTGCACCGATCGCAGTAATACTTCCTTCACGCTCGCCTTCACTCCCTAATACAGAAAACCTACCCGCACGTTCATAATATTCTGCAATTCGACTACCTAAATAAGCAGGGTAGCCTTCATCGCCGGGGATTTCTTGTAAGCGACCGCTCATTTCTCTTAGTGCTTCTGCCCAACGAGAAGTTGAATCCGCCATAATAGCTACACTATACCCCATATCTTTATAATATTCTGCAATTGTGATTCCTGTGTAAACAGAGGCTTCACGTGCAGATACGGGCATATTTGAGGTATTGGCGATCAATACGGTACGCTGCATAATCGATTCTCCTGTTTTAGGATCAATCAATTCTGGGAATTCATCAATAACGTCTTTCATTTCATTTCCGCGTTCTCCACATCCAACATAGACAACGATATCCACATCTGCCCATTTAGCGATTTGGTGTTGTACAATTGTCTTTCCAGCACCAAAAGGACCGGGCACCGCTGCGGTTCCGCCTTTAGCAACAGGAAAGAAAGTATCGATTACTCTTTGTCCAGTCACCAAGGGTTCACCAGGAGTCATTTTATTTTTAGAAGGACGTGGTGTACGAATAGGCCATTTTTGCATCATTGAAAGCTCTTTTTCACCACTGTCAGTTTCTAATACACAAATGGTTTCGGTAATATCAAAATCGCCAGCTTCAATACTTTTGATTGTTCCTGAAACACCGTTTGGCACCATGATACGATGTTCGACCGCTTTTGATTCTTCTACTGTGCCAATGATATCGCCAGGACCTACCTGTGTATCCTCTGTTTGTTTAGGTACAAATGTCCATTTTTTCTCACGATCAAGCGGGTTAATTTCTGCCCCTCTTTCTAAAAAGTCACTATTTGTTTGTTTCATAAAGGTATCCAAAGGTCGTTGAATTCCATCAAACATTTGACTTAAAAGACCTGGCACTAATTCTACAGATAAAGGAGCGCCCGTTGTCTCTACTGGTTCACCTGGTCCTATACCAGCAGTTTCTTCATATACTTGGATAGAAGCAACACCATTATCTAGTTCAATAATATCTCCGATTAACCCTTTTTCACTTACTTTGCAGACTTCATTAATTTTAGCACCTTGTAATCCGCTAGCAGTAACTAAAGGCCCGGAAACTTTTGTAATTGTTCCTACTGCCAAAAAATCTCCTCCTGCCTAACTGCAAATTGTTGTTTAATCATCATCTAAAATATTCATTCCAATCGCTTTTTCTACATTTTTATGAATACGATCCATACCAATATTCAAGTTCCCGGTACTACTTGGTATCGGAATAATTGCTGGCGTTGGTTGTCCATCATATTGAGCAATGGTTTCTTCTAGCTGCTGAGCAACACGTTCAGTAATAAAGATAACGCCATAATCCTCTGCCATTGCTTCAATTTGTTGCCTTGCTTCATCTAAGTCTGTCACAGGAAAGACGTCGATCCCCAAGCCCTTAAAAGGTAAGATCGAGTCCTTTCCGCCCATCATTCCTATTTTTTTATACATAACTTTCACGCACCCGACTTCGAAGTGTTTCTTCTGGGATTTTATTAATTTTACCCACAAGGATCATCCGTAAATTTCTAACTTCAACTTCTTTTGCAAAAAGATATCCCAAAATAGCTTGTGGACCAAAAGGCACCATTTTTTCTTCCTTTAAACGACGCATCAAAAAATTATCTCTATTTAAATCTAGTTGTGTTAATTTTTTTTCTTCCATAATTTGATCATAACTATCCACTAACAAATCCATATAATTTGTTTCTTCCATATAGCTCATAAAATTTTCAAGTGAGACGTTAATTTCATCTACCATTTCTTTAGGGCTCAAAGTACCACCCTTTTGTAAAACAGCATTTATAAAACCTTGTTTTTGTCCCATCAAATAACTTCTAAGTATGGTTGTAATATTGAACACATCAATATTTCTTTGGATCAATCGCTCGATATTGGTATCATTTTCGCTGCGGCTAAGCTTAATCATATGATCCCAATAATAGTTATCAAAGATAATATCAACAGCTTGAATCTCTTCATAATCTTCCATATATTGAAAAACAGCTTGTATGCACTGATTCATTATAGGATCTACTTGCTTACTTTGTCGTAAATTCACCAGATTTTTTAAAGTCGACAAGGGAGTTGTTCCCATCGGCACTAGAAATTCAGAAAAATCTTCTTGTGTATATTCCTGTTTAACCAAGACTTTTAAGTTTTGATAATCATATTGCAAAGCAATTAAATCAACGATGCTTTTGACCGGCGTAATACTGTAAACTAAATCAAAGGTCCGCTTCTTTTCAGCTATGAGGACTTCTTCAAAATCACGAACTTCATTATCATCTTCAATAAAGTCGCCATAAGTTGTTTCTTGTAAAATTGAATACGCATCTTCAGCTTCGGAGGCAGCCAGCATCCGGTCCAATGTGTTTTGTGTCAGTAACCGGCTCTCATAAGTCCGAATTCTAACATTAGCGGTGCTAAATTGAATATCGTCCATTTTGACACCTCTTATTCTCCATCAAATATCAAGTTTAACAATTCGCTGCTTAGCTCTTCTTCAGATGTGCCTAACATTGCTTCAAAAGTAAAGTTATATTCGATTTCTCCTTGTCGTAACAAAAAACCGCTACGTTTCGGAATTGTACGTTCTGCTATTGATAAATTCATCTGAGATGAGGTCGCTTTTTGCCAAACCTTTTTGTTTTCTTCTGTTGCATATTTTGTACTATTTTGACCTACAACCATTTCAACATCGCCGCTAAGTTGTACTTGCTCGAGCTGAGTCCTTACAAATTGGTTAAAGTCTTCTGCAGACATTTCTTTCATTTTTTTTAAACTTTCAGCAAAAAGATCTTTAAGTAATTGCTGTCTTGCAGCTAATAAGCGGCTACGAGCTTTTACATGAATATCTGATACTTTCAAACTCAACTCTGTACGACGTTGTTTTTCAAATTGTTCTACATTTTCTTCTAATTGTTGTTCAATTTGTTTTTTTCTATTTTGTTCATTTTTTTCTATATCTCTTTGCGCTTTTTTAATATACTGCTTTTGCTTTTTTTGTGCATCTTGGGTAATTTTATCTGTTAGATTTGTGATATCAGACATTTCATACCTCCTAGTTCATTACAAGCAAGAAGGAAATAACAAAGCCTAAGATCCCATATGTTTCCATCATTGCTACATAAACAATTCCTTTTGTCACGTGTTCTGGTTTTTTAGCCAAAATTTGCATCGCTGCTGCAGCTGCACGACCTTGCCATCTTCCGGCCCAAATTGCAGTAAATGCAATAGGTAAAGAAGCAATTAATAAATACAAGCCATCTTGCATTGCCATATCACCAGAAATTTGTAAAAAGATCATAAATGAAATAACAAAGCCATATAAACCTTGTGTTGCTGATAATAGCTCTAAAATCAAAGCTTGTCCGAACTTCTCAGGTTGTTCAGCTGTCAATCCAGCTGCGGATTCAGCTGTTATCCCAATACCAATTGTGGAACCAATACCCCCACAGATTGTCGCAATTGCGATCCCTAAGGCCGCAAAAAGAATGCCACCATTTTCATAAAAGAATGTTATCCAATTTTCCATTTTCTATTCTTCCCCCTGCTGTTGTTTTTGTTCTGAGACCACTTGAACATAGGACTCATTTGACTTAAATGGCTTGAATGCGCGTCCGCCGCCTGTATAAAATTTATTGAAAAATTCTAGGTATTGCAAGCGAATACCATGTACATAAGCACTCAAATAACTCAAGAAAATGTTCAAGCCGTGTAATACAATAAATAGCACAATACCGATAGTAAACTTCGCTGGTGTTGGTAAGTAGCTTAAAATTAAATTAAAAGCTGCACCAATACTACCTCCAGCAACGCCTAGTGCCATCAAACGTGTGTAACTGATTAAATCACTTAGATAATTGGTAATATCCATAACTGAATACAAGCTTGATCCTATTTTACCAATAATTGTATTGCCGTCTAAGCTACCGCCAATAACAACCAACACTAAACTGATAATCAGGCAAGCAATGCCAACTGATTGCAAATTTGTCTCTGGAACAAGTAGCATTCCAGCCGCAATCATAGCCGCACTTACTAGAAAGAGCATCCAAGAGCCTGCTTGTAGTAAAGCTTTTAGCTTTTCACTTTCTCGGCGCCATAATAGATAAAATTTCAGTCCTAATCCAAACATAATCTGAATAAATCCGAAAATCATGGACATCACAAGAATTTCTGTAATATCTGAATCAGTGGATAATAATTGAAAAGAAAATTGCTTACCAAATATATTGCCGTAAACCAAGCCCCACATCATTGTTGGCACCGCACAAATTTGAAACATATTGATATTTTGTTTCATACCTTCTTTAAAATGCAAAAAATATTTTGCCAAGGCACTGGCTACAAATAAAAGTAGGCCATAACCAAAGTCAGCAACCATTAGTCCAAATGCTAATGCGTAAAAAGGCATCATAAAAGGCGTAGGATCTATTTCCCAGTATTGCGGTAAGCTATACATTTCAACTAGAGCTTCAAAAGGCTTAATGAGCTTGTGATTTTTCAGCAATACAGGCGTATTGCTGTATTCCTCTTCTTTTACCTCAGCAAATTCTAAGAAGTAGTCCTTACCGACTACTTGTCGGATTTGTCTATCTAATTCTTCTGTTTGTCTTGCTGGTACCCAGCCTGATAGGCCCATTGTATATTCTGATTGTAATAAATACTGATTAGAGTGAACTCGCACAAATAAACTATCCAAATACTCTGCGACCAACCCTAAATCCTTATAATTATTTTTTTGCACTTTTAGCCGCGCTTTAATAGATCTTTCTTCCTCTACTAATTGATGTAATTTTTCTTTGACTTGTCTTAAAGCCTCAGCCGGTTTATCCTCATAAGGATATTCATATTCTTGAAAACCAGCGTCACTTAGTGTAGTTTGGACTTCTTCTTGATTTTCTCGTAGAAAAAGAAGCAAAAGATAAGATGTTGTTGATGATTGATGTATTATTTCAAGGTAAGCGTTTTGTAGTTGTTCTTTTCCCATCTCTTTTTTTAGCTGATTTATTTCAGTATTAGGAACCGTACCTAATACACCGATAGTTTCTTTGAACGTAGCTAAAACTGCAGGATGTTCATCAAAGTATTGCCACTTATTTAACTCATCTTCTTGCAAAGATAAGTCTTGTTTTTCCTGCTCAATGGCACGCAATCGTTTATCTTGTTTCCTTAAATCAGAATAAATATTTTTCCAGTCAAAAGTATGGGCATGCTCAGAAAGTTGTCTGAGCGTATAATGTCGTAATGGTTTTCGCAAAGCCTGAATCATACTAGGTTTTTCAACATAGGGCGTTAAAAAATCTCTTGCCCATGTTACATTACCGATTTGATCTTCAATTTTGTCAGCTTCAGGATGTTCTTGCATCTGACTAAAAAAAGCATTTGCCTGTTTATTAAATTGACTAGCTGAAAACAACTCAACTTGTTGAAAATCTTGCAGCTGTTCCATTACGGCATCTTGATTATTGTAAAAAGTAATCAAATTAAACTTTTGCATTTTTTCAATTGCCATATTCATTCACAACCTTATTTATAATAAGACCAAGCGCTTTTTCTCGCATTTCTGGCGAAATTGTCTGCAATTGTTCGACTTCTTTTTGTGTTTTTTCCATCAAGGGTTCTTTAATATTACGGAACTCTTCGTCGAACTTTTCACGCAGTTCTTGCTTACGCTTTTCTTCATTTTCATCTTGTTCTTCTTGAAAATGAGCAATCCTTTTATCGCTTTCTTCTTGCTCTTTACGCGCTTGTTTTTTTGCTTCATTAAGCAGCTCATCTGCTTGTTCTTCTGCTTTGGCTAATTGTTGGATCGCATCGACACTCATTTGTCACACTCCTTTTCGTAGTTTAGACAAAGTCCTAAAAAATCCTCTATTTATTAAGAGGATACCGAAATAGTCTTTATTGCATTAATTTAACCAAAGGATAATCTGCCAGTTTATTTAAAAATGATTGCTCACTTTCATTAAAGAGTCCAAACATATTGTCCTCAACTTTTTTGGACTCATCATAAGATGAAAAAACTTGACCAGCTAAATTTCGCAACTGCACACAAGAATTTTTTCCTTCAATAGCATAATAAACGTCGATCATAAAAATATTCTCGATTGGTTTTGCTAACTTAAATCCTCCGCCCTTACTTGAGGTTGAGTTAACGACACCGCCTAGAACCAATTTACGCAATATTTTTTTCAGATAAGAATCTGAGACGCCTAATTGTTTACTGATCCGATAACTTTTTACAGGATTATCTCCTTCTTTTTTCGCTAATATAAGAAGAACATATACTGCTTCTTCTAGACTTCTTTTTAACCTCATGACCATTTCTCCTTTGAAGGACAAATAATATCCATAAATAATCTTACCAAAAAAAAATAACATCATCAAGCAAAGTACCAGGTATTCCAATTTTTTACACACTTGTGAAATTATGATGAACAAAACTTTTAGATAAAAAAAGAAAGTCTACCACAAAAGTAAACTTTCCCTTTTCTTAAGATTGATCGTTTTTTTATAAGAAGTTAGTTGATTATACACTGATTAATTGAACACGAACCATATTTTCATGCATAGATAAATCCTCTACCACTGTTTGGTAAGATAACGAACGCGGTAGTTCAACAGTATAAACGTTGGTATAGACACGACTTTCTCCTCTTTTTTTCACTTCAAAATCAACATCTTTTACTTCAATATCTTTTTCTTCAAAGTAATCCGTTATAAACTCTTTTGTCGTTGTCTTATGTACAAAACTAATCTCAATTTTCTTCAAAGTCGGGATATTAATCACACGTTTTAATACAGTTAAAACAATCATAATCATCACAAAACTCACGATTGCAATACGATAGTTCCCCATACCAATCGCCAAACCTAAGCCCGCCACTGTCCATAGTGAAGCAGCGGTTGTCAAACCACGGACGACTTGTTTAGTAACAACAATAGTCCCGGCGCCTAAAAAGCCAATACCACTAACAACTTGGGCAATCAAACGAGCTTCATCCGCGCGAATGACTCCAGAAAAGTCGGGGTTATCTCTGGCAATTTCTAAAGCAGTATTTGTAATTTCTTTTTGGATCATAGCGATAAGTGCAGCACCAATACAAACTAAAATATGCGTCCGTATTCCTGCCGGCCTATTTTTAAACTCTCGGTCAAAGCCAATAAACCCCGCAAAAGTACCTGCCAGTAACATACGTAAACAAATTTCATAAATCGATAAATCGCCCGTCATCAGTCCACCTCCTTGTGTAATTTAAAAAATCCGAATGCCCATTAGAACCATTCGGATCTCCTAAATATTCAACTATTATTAAGATTTTGCCAAGCATTCAAACCACCTTGAATGTTTACAACATCATAGCCTAAACTTGCTAAGTAATCACAAGCACGAACTGTTCGTACACCAGCTTTGCTGATGACATAATAAGTTAAATCTTTACGCAAATTTTCGGCTTCAGTCACAAATTCACCAATAGGTAAATTCATTGCACCTTCAATATGATACTTCTCAAAATCTTCTGTTTCCTGTACATCTAATATGGTAATCGCTTCATTTTGCAATATCTCTTTTAACTCCTTCACAGTAATGGAAGGATACATAAGATCCATAACAAACGCCCCTTTACTTCTTCACTTTTGATATTAGTTGAATTCTCAACGTTTGTCAAAAATTATACGTTTTTGCTTTCATTTTCAGCTGCTACACAAAACGAAGGGGACAGGCTGGTTGATTTTCTCAATTTTTTTACATTTAATGTTTGTTTATGCTTCATTCGAATTTAGCGTACTTTTATTTTTCTTCAATGGAAACAATAAACGTAAGCCATTAAGTAATACCAAAAGCGTACTTCCTTCATGCGCTAAAACGCCAATGCCGATATCCATTTTACCAACAATATTTAACACACTTAATAATAAAACAACACCCATTGCAAAAATAACATTTTGCCAAACAATTCGACCTAGCTTTTTAGAAAGCTTGTGAGCATATTCAAATTTCTGCAGATCATTTTGCATAATTACCGCATCTGCGACATCAATTGCAACATCTGTACCTTCTCCCATTGCAAAACCAATATCAGCTTGGGCCAAGGCAGGCGCGTCATTTATACCATCACCTATCATCGCAGTTTTACCATATTTCGTTTGCAAAGATGTAACTGCAGTTGCTTTATTTTCAGGCAAGATATTGCTAAACACCTCATCGATCCCCAAAGCATGAGCCACAGCTTCTCCTGTTACTTTCGCATCTCCTGTGATCATCAATGTGTTTATTTCTTGCTCTTTTAGATAAGCAACCGTTGCAGCTGCTTTTTCATCTGCTCTATCCATTAACGCAATCAATGCCACAACTTCTTCGTTTTCACTAAAATAAACAACCGTTTTCCCCGCTGAAGTAAGTGCTTCAGTTTTTGCAAGAATCTCTTCATTGATCTTATTAAATAAACTAGGCTTACCGATTCGATAGTCATTGCCATTGTAATTAGCAACGATTCCTCGACCAATTTCATTGGTTACTGACATATCAAGCGCTTGTGTTTTCTCAAATGCATCTAAAATTGCTGTTGCTAACGGATGATTGGCGCTTTTTTCCATTGTTGTAATTATTTGTTGCCACTTCGCTTGTTTTGTTTCGTCTATATAATAGGAATCTGTCACTACAGGTTTTCCTTTGGTTAGGGTTCCTGTTTTATCAAAAGCTACTGCTTTAATATCCTGTAAATTCGATAGGTAGGCGCCACCTTTAAATAAAACACCCTTTTTGGCTAAATTTGAAATGGCTGAAAGAGTGGCTGGCACAGCGCTTACTGCCAGTGCACAAGGAGACGCCGTAATCAATAAGACAATCCCTCGATAAATACTCATCTGCCAAGTCCAATGAATTAAAAAAGGCATTAAAATAACAAATAAAGGAACAATAAGAAGAACTGTTTTAACATACACAGGTTCGATTTTTTGTATTTTAGTTGCCGCTTTAGGTAGATTATTTTGTGATTGCTCAACTAATTGTAATATTTTAGCAAAAATAGTCTCCGAAGAATCTCTAGTTACTTGCATGGTAAAGGTGCCTTGTCCGTTGATTGTGCTGGCAAATACTTCGGCTTTTTCGGCTTTTTCTTTAGGCATACTTTCTCCATTAATAGAAGACTCATCAATTGTCGTATGTCCGCTAATAATAAACCCATCTGTCGCAATCTGATCTCCTGGCAAAACTTTCAGTTGATCGCCCACAGTTACATTTTGCACATCAACTAACTTTGTCGAGCCATCTACTTGCAATAATCTTGCTTGGGTAGGGTTTAACTTCAGTAAGCTGGTAATTTCTTTTTTACTTTTTTCTTCAGCAAACTCTTCAAGAAAATGAGCGCCCGCAAAAATTAATATTAATATCGCACTTTCATCAAAACTTCCAATGAACATCGCTCCTAAAACAGCTAGTGTCATTAGCAGATGCACGTTTGGATAAAATCTTTTTTCTTCTTTTGTATTTGTTATCGTATCCACAATACCTTCAATTATGATATGAGAACCTGCAAAAACAACTGCAGCTACAAATAACCAATTAGCAACTAAAGTTGAAAACGGTCCGAAAGCCGCTAACAAATAGGCAGCAACACCTATAAAATACATGGGAACTTCACCCTGTAAATGTCCAGAATGTTTATGTTCTTTTGCTTGGTAATCGCTAGATTTATCCATAACTGAATCCTGCGACTTATCCATATTCATGCATCTCCTTTATCGTTATTCATTCATTTATTTACTAGTAAGCGTTTATATGAATATATAATCATTTGTTCAATTAAAGTTTACATGAACAACCATTCATTTGTCAAGCGGAATTTCATTAAAATTTAGGCCTTGTGAAAAAACAAGCAATAAACTTAACCAAATATATTCTCGTTTCTTTTTCTAAAGTATAATAGAATATAATTAGAAATTACGTTTGCACTTTATAAAGACTTAGAGAGGAGAAGTAGATATGATTAATCAAGTCGATAGAAGTTACTTAGAGCGCTGTGTGGAATTAGCAGAGCTTGCATTAGAAAAAGGAGATGCACCTTTTGGATCGATCTTAGTATCACAAGATGGGGTAACTTTATTTGAGGATCACAACAGAATTTCTGACGGAGATAATACTCGCCATCCTGAGTTTGAAATCGCAAAGTGGGCAGCAAAAAATCTAAATGAGGATGAACGCAAAAATGCTGTTGTCTATACTTCCGGCGAACACTGTTCAATGTGTGCTTCGGCACACGGACTCGTTGGACTCGGACGTATCGTTTATGCAAGTTCAACCGAACTACTAAAAAAATGGAACGAAGAAATGGGCGTGGAAAGTGGACGACTACAAGGACTCTCAATCAGAGAAGTTATTAATGATACTGAAGTGAATGGTCCTGATGATTTTCTTTCAGAAAAAGTAAAACAGCTCCAATATAGATATCAAAACAAGAAGTTAGATTAAATAAAGTTATAAAAAGGAAACGACATTTTGCCGTTTCTTTTTATAACTGTAATAATGTCAACTATACATTTTTTATTGCCTCACTAATAGGCTCGTCTCCTGCCAGTACTTCAAATTCTTTACGAATTGTTGAATCATCTTGTAAAGAAGCTAATATTGTTTGAGCGATATCTTGACGAGGCACTTCACTATGCTTAAGACCCATACCAACTTGAACTTTTCCATTACCCTTTTCATCTGTTAACGTGCCAGGATGGATAATTGTCCAGTCAAGTTCAGTACGATTTTTCAACCATTCATCTGCATAATTTTTTGCAATAGTATAAATCTTCAGTGGCGCATCATTTTCGATTCCTTTAGCAATTTGCTTACGTCCAGTACGGAAAGTACTTACCATCACAAAACGTTTAACATTTGCCTGCTCAGCAGCAGTCATAATTTTAATTGCACCATCTAAATCAACCATAACCGTCTTGTCTAAACCGCTACCACCAGCACCTGCACTAAAAACAACTGCGTCAACATCACTCATCGCTTCGGCAAAATCTTCAATAGAGTTGTAAATAATATCCAAAACTTGAGTTTCAATACCACGTTCATCAAAAAAAGTCTTTTGGCTCGCATCACGAATCACTGCTTTTTCTTCAATATCTGAATAATCTTTCGTTAAATCTGCAAAGCATTTAGCAACTTTTCCGTTTGCACCTACTACAAGTACCTTCATATATAAGCTCCTTTCTCTTTCTTTATAAATAGTATACCATTTGTTCGTCACTTGTTTAAAATACTATGCTTTTTTAAGTATCTTCATCCTCTATTCGCTGATTATAGTAGTCTTCATAATCTTCTTTTAAAATCTTATGCAAGGGCTCAATCTGGTTAAATTCGTAACCTTCTTTCTTTTTCTGAACATACCAATCGAATAAAATATCCTCTCCTCTGCGCAAGACCACCATTAAACGATCTTTTTCAGCTAGATCAAAATTTTCTATAGAATAAGATTGTGCCTCCAAGGCTTCAATAACTAACTGATTTTCCAAAAATTCCATATAAGAGTCTAAAACATCGCCTTTTTTCTTGAAGTTCACAAGTTTTTCTTGCATTTCAGTGGCTTTTGTCCACATATCTTCAATTTCATTTTCCATCTGTCCCATCTGGCTATAAAAATCATCCCGTCTTTTTTCTAAGGCATCAAGTCTTTGCTTTGTCTCTTCTTTTCGTAATTCGTATCTTTTCATTATAGACCTCCATTCTAAAATAATTTTTCCAAACGTACGTTCGCTTTTGAGAACACTTTCATCATAGCACTGACGTTTTCTTTTGTCAACGTTTTATTATTTTATTGTTCTTTTTCAAGAACAATGTTATTATGTAAATACAGGGAGGGAATTTAATTGAAAACAAATGATGAAATTATGGATATACTCGATCGTCTAAAAAGAGAAAATAACCTTTCAATTAGCGAAATTGCACGACGTGTTGGTATGGCAAAATCAGCCGTTTCTAAATATTTTACCCGACAAAGAAAATTCCCTTTAAATCGTATTGAAGATTTTGCTAACGCCTTTAATGTCAGTGCAGATTATATTTTAGAATACGGCAAAAAACAGACTTATTCTGAAGAAATTATAAATGTTCCTGTTATTCAATCAATTACAAATGACTCTACTATCATTGCTGAAGCAAGCCCTGAAACTTACTATCCTACTGCTTCTTTTGATTTACCAAAAGGCCAATTATTTTATTTTAAAATGAACGATATCAGTATGGAGCCAATGATTCCTAAAGAAGCTATTGTTCTTATTAAAGAACAAAACGATATCACTGATGAACAAATTGCGGCTGTTAACTTAAATGATGACCCAACACTATTTTTAAGAAAAATTAGAAAACAAGATGGTTTTATTCTTTTATTAGCAGAAAATCCAGATTATGCCCCCATTATCGTTACTAAAGAAGACTCTATAAAAGTCGTTGGAAAAGCCATTCGAGTAAGTTATGATATTTAGAATGCCTAATAACATCAAAAAACAATTAATAAGTTCCATTTAAATTTCATCCTTTATTCACGCTTTATCATAGTAAATAAATATTTGAGAATTAAGTCTTTTAAATTAAAAACCGTCTGAAAAGAATATAAACACTTTTCAAACAGTTTTTGTTTACTTATTAATATTCAAATTGACGATAATATCGACGAATGTCCATAGGGTGCCGGTTTAGTTTTTCAACATGAGCGTCAATGCGTTGTGTCACGCAATGCATCAATAACACCGTAGGAATACGTCCGCGATATTTTTCACTGATTCCTGGCAATTCGTACTCTTTTGTATCAATAAATGTATAATCCCCACAAATTCTTGGTAATAGGTTAGCTACTCTTTGACTTAACGGACGTTGTTCATCTTCACCAATAAAAACTGTAACCGGTGTGGTTTCATCAACAATTTCTAAGGTTCCGTGTAAAAATTCTGCCGAGTGAATCGATTTTGAGCGTAACCAACTTTGTTCTTCCCAATAACACATAGCGTAAGAATAAGTTGCACCCCACTGGTTTCCGGCACCAACAAAATAATGCATTGCATCATGACGATGAGCTTGTGCAAATGCCAGACCAAATTCATCTGCCTGTTTTTCTGCTTCCACTAGATCTTTAGCTAAGTGTTCGTCTAATTCTTTATAATAGTCTTCATAATCATCAAATTCTCCATTGTTTTTCATCAGACGATCCGCAAACATAAAGAATTTTAGTTGTTCTGTCCCTGGTTCAGGATAAGTAATCACATAATCACATTTTTTGGCTAAGGGACTATCTTTTTCATCGATAAAGCCAAAAATGGTTGCCCCTACCTTTTTAACTTCATCTATAGCTGTTATTACTTCTTCCGTTGTTCCGGTTACAGAAGAAATAATAACCAACGAATCTTTAGTTAATCGCTTATTTCCCGTTGTATAATATTCTGCTGCATGTTGCACGTATACAGGCAAGTTGCTTTTTCCGTTTATATAGGTCACTACTTGCATCGAAGAAGCATACGTTCCACCGATCCCTAAGTAATAAATATTATCAAAGCCCTTATTGTAGAGTTCATCAACAATCTTTTCCACTTGCGGGCGCAGCGCTAATGCTCCTTGAATATCATTTATCTGTTTTTGTTCATCAAATTTTAGCATCTATTCATCTCTCCTAAATTTTACTTTTTAATACTGTGTCAAAATCATCAAATATTCGAACATTCAAATCAATGCCTTTGCTTAAGGCCGTTTGAAAGGCAAAAATTTGAAAAGGGATAACCAAAACCAAAGGTGCAATCCACTCTGGGCAGTTGATTTCTAAACCTAGTGTATTATTTGCTTCTGCTTTTTTCGTAGTGATGGTAAAAACATCTCCTACATAGGTGGACATATAAGAACGCAGAACTTCAGATCGTTTACTATTGATACTCTCATTTTCAATAAAAAAGAGGATATGTTGTGCGTCCGCTTCTAAGTAAGGACCATGCATATAGGCTTCCAGTTCGAAACCGTGAGAAGGTTTTCGTACTGTCTCTGTAAACTTTGTCTCAAACTCCTTAGCTGTCCCCCACGAAGGGCCGTATCCAATAGCAATAAAACGCTGCCCTAATCTAAAAATAGGTTGATGATTATTAAAGAAATTTTGACTTTTATCAATCACTGCTGGAATTTGTTGTATCACTTGTTTTAACTGCTCTTTTACTTCATCAATTTCTTTTTCTGATAGTTTTCTTTTATTAAAACCAATGGTTATACCTAATAACATCATCTGCAAAATTGTAGATACAAAACCTTTTGTCACAAAGCCGACCTTTTCAATACCCATCTGTAAATCAATGACTTGATCAACTACTTTACATATAGGACTATTCAAATCACTAGTCAAAGCCATATGAAATAAGTTTTGATCTTTTATTTTTGCAATTGCATCGATAGTTGAAGCACTTTTTCCACTTTGGGATACAGCAACCACAGCGTCTACTGAAGGCGCCAATTCACCGTAATGATTAAAGTTATAGGGTTCTTCAATTGTTACTACGAGATCACCATACTTTTCAAGAAACATCTTCGCAGATAAACAGGCGTTATATGATGAGCCGGTAGCTAGGATCAACAGATGCTCAATTTTTGCTAAATTTTCATCTTCTCTTAACGTATGATTTTCCAATATTTTTAATAGTGTGTCTTCTTCTTCATTGATGTAATCTAACATCGTAACCATGAGATTGTCCTCCTAAAAAAGCCCAACTAATGAACCTAAAATTCCTACAACGGCCATTCCTAAAATAATTACCAGTGCATTTACTTCTTTTTTCAGCATGTAATAGACTGCCCCAAAAACACCTAAATTCAATATATTAGGAACAATGTCGTCAAAAATACTTTGTAAAGTGACTGCATTTTCACCAGAACCAATTTTTAACGGTATATTAATATCGATTAATGTAGCAGTCATTCCACCAACAACCATTAAACCGATGATTGCAGCGCCAAATGTCAAGCTTTCCATCATTCCATTTTCTTGAATTTTTTTCAAAAAGCCGGTTCCCAACTTATAGCCCCAGTTGGTCGCAAAGTATCTTAACAAAATATGGGGGACATTAAAGACTAGTAAAAATAAAATAGGACCTAAAATATTTCCTTGTAATGCCAAAGAAGTCCCAATCCCCGTAGCGATCAAGCGTAGTGTGCCCCAAAAAAAGGAGTCCCCAATACCAGCTAACGGTCCCATGAGCGAAGTTTTTATGCTATCAATTGTACTCACATCAAAGTTTTCATCTTCTGCATTTTCTTCTTCCATTGCTGCATTAATTCCTAAGATTAAAGTAACAATATGTGGCGTCGTATTAAAAAACTCTAGCGATCGTTTTAACGATTCAGACATTTCCTCTTTGGTTTTATACACTTTTTTTAAAATTGGAATCATAGCATAGGCGTAGGCTAAGTTCATTTGACGTTCATAGTGCCAAGAAAATTCCATTTGAAAAGAGCGCCAAAAAACCTTACGTAAATCTTTTTTTGTTATCTGTGTCGAATTATCAGAAATCTTCGTCATCATCTACACTCTCCTCAGTATTTGTATTATTTCTTTTTTGCATATTGGTCAAATTAACAACGACAACTGCTACAATAGCTCCAAAGATAGCAATACCTGTCACTGGAATTTCTAAATAAGAAGCTAGAGCAAAACCCAAAAAGAAATAAGGCGCTACTTGCTTATTGATGATTAAACGAGCCAACATCGCAAATCCAAGAGCTGGAATTAAACCAGTAGCGACTGTTAATCCGTTTTGGATAAAATCTGGAATCTTATCTAGTAAATCACTCACTGCACTACTTCCAACCATAAAGGAAATCATCACAACTAGACCAAGCATTAAAGACAAGCCAAAACCAGCTAATAGATGCATTCGTTCAACGCCTTTATAATTTCCTTCCTCGGCGTAACTATCAGCCTTATGGTTCATTGCAGGGATTAATAATCCTAAATAAATATTTTTCAAAATTAAAGTTAAAGTCGCGATAGGTAAGCCTAATAATAGCGCCGTTTCTGTCCCTGCATTCGCAGTGATTGCAAATGCTACCCCTAAAACGCCTCCAGTCACTACATCTGGCGGGATGGAAGCTCCTACAGAAAATGAACCAATAAATGCTAATTCTAGTGTCGCACCCATAATAATCCCCGTTTTTATATCTCCTAACACGATACCTGTGAATAACCCTGTAACAATAGGACGTGAGAGCAACGAGGTACCTAAAGCATATTCTGATTGTGCGATAAAGGCGACTAAGCCTAATAAAATAGCTTGTAAGATCATTTTATTCCTACCTTTCTTTACAATCCCTCTGTTATGTCAACTTTTTTGTCTGATGGGACTTGACGAATTTCTACTTTAACCCCTTGTTCATTTAATTCTTTTAATAATGTTTCTTCTTTTGGTGTTACATTTACTGCTTTCCCTATATTTTTGGTGTCTTCTTTTGCTTTTGTCCCCCCCAAATTTATTTCCTTAATTTCAGGGTAGGCTTTTGCTAGTTTGTACGCGTCTTCGATCGATTCAACAACAATAAATAACTTATATTTATCTGTTACGCCGCTTTTCAATGCTGCAATAGAGTCCTCAATATTTTTAATAACTAACTTTACTCCTTGGGGCTTGGCTAGTTTAATCGTCGTTTTGCGTACATCATTTTGGGGTACATCGTCGTTTGCAATTAAAATACAATCAGCGCCTAGATTTTGAGTCCATGAAAAAGCAACTTGTCCATGTAACAGCCTGTGGTCTACACGAGTTAATAAGATCATAATTTTCCTCCTTAAAATTCTTCTTCCTCTATTTCTTTGTTAAAGCTCTCATTACAAAATTGAATCGTTTCTTTACTACTGTTAAGTGTCTGTGTAATGAGTTCAACAATCCTATCTGTATTTGCAAATTGAGCTGACAATTCAATTAAAAAGGGTAGATTCAACCCTGCAATTAAATAAAAATTAGATTGCTTTATATAACGTAAAAATTCATTATTTACGCTTCCGCCAAATAAATCTGTAATGACAATTAGTTCTTTTTCTGCATTTTCTGCCATTAACTGGTCCACAGTTTGTTTTAAATCAAAGTTTTCAGTCATATAGCAATCTAACGCGCTGATTGCTTCATTTTTTCCACAGATCAATTCCAATGAACTTAAAATCCCTGAAGCAAACTTCCCATGGGAAGCTAATATGATTTTCCTGTCCAAGCTCTTCACCTCTCTTACACCTTTATAAAAGCAAAACGCATGCCAACTTTAGTGGCATGCGTTTAAAATAGCTAAAATTCTTCATCAATAGTTAGTTCGTCAATGTTTTCAAATAATACGTCAAAAATATAGGCAATCTCTGAATCAGGTATTTTGACACTATAATCTTTTTCTATCACACTAAACGCCATTTTAATTTGTTCTAGCGTTTTGCTTTGACACTGATACAACTGTTCATACCCTTTATAGGTATCAATGGGCATATTACGAATCAAGCGTTCGATTAAGCAGCTTACGTGAACATATAAAGCTACACGTTTAGCATTACTAATCGTAATATCAGCAATCTGCTCTAAATCCCGCATAAACAAATCGACTTCGCGCATTACCTTTTCCGTATCAAGAATCGTTACAGAATCAATCACTTTTTCTAAAGAAAAATTACGAATTAAATTTTCATTGAATCGTTTGTTTTCTTCAGGTTCCATGACATCAAGTAACCACTCACTTAGCTGATGACTTTCTTTGCCAGAAATCAATTCTTCCAATGAAAGATAGGGAATCCCCTCAATATGCGGATTTGCTGTACCAATAACACCTAAGCAATCATACATGGAAAAAATTGTTTCGTTTTGTTTTTTATCTTTAAGTAATTGATACTCATAAGGGAAAATTTTTAACTGGCAACTACTAGGCAAAGATTTTTCCAATAAATGTGAAATTTGAGTTGCTGTACCAATTCCCGTTAAACAAGTGGTAATCAGTGCTTTTATTTTATTTGTTTCTGGATAAACGATTTCCCAATCCAAAGGCGTCTGCTGAGCGGATTGATCAACCATTTGCTGTAAAGAAAGATCCTTTTGCAGCTGTTCGCCCATCGAAATAGCTAAAGGAGTGGTCACATTATTCATAATGACAATCGGCGTAGTAATTTGTTTGGGAAAATATTGATAAATTTCTTTTAATGAGCCCATATCCACGAGGATCACTAGCCCATTAGATACGTCATTATGCTCTGTATAGTCTAAAATTTCTTCGGCAATTTGTTGAGGGGTAACATCCAAAGACATATCAAATGACTCGAAAATGTCTTTATTTAAAAATCGATTCGCCACATTAGCAATGCTACTAGCCGTAGCGTATCCATGAGCCACAATAATTGCCTTGGGGATGCCAATTTCTTTCGTCCAGTCAGCCCGTTTAAGATAAATCGCCAGGATAATTTTATCCATTGAAGAAATTTCTAAATCAAGTTTAGGCTGACACAATTCTAAAATTCGCTTCACGTAATGAAAACTAGCAGGATAAGCCTGTTCAATCTGCTGTTCTAATTGATAAATTAAATGATTAATTTGCGGATCTTCAGGGAACCAACGGCTGTTTCCTCGTTGAAACAAATAATAACTCATTGCATATACACTGTTCCCATCAAAACGTATTTGATAAGAAGCTTCCATCTGCTTAAACGTATCTCGAATATACTGCGTTAAATAAATTAATGTCTCGTGCTTTTGTTGCCGATCAGTTTCAAATAAGAGAAAATCAAACAGACGATCCACCTCTGTTTTTAGTTGTTCTTCACAGTTTTCCAAATGTTCATTATTTTGTTGAAATTCGGTGAGTATTCGTTCAAAAGAAGTAAGCACTCTTTGTTGTTGTGGTTGGTTATTTTTTGTGAGTTGTTCCAAAGTTGTATGTTCATCAAAAAGAACATCTTTTTGTACAAACGATTGAATACTAGCATTGGAAGCATTTAGAATGGCTTCAGGCAAGTGATAAATCGTAATTTTTACCGTATCATTTTTCTTTTGTTCAGAAAAAGCATTGGCGACTGTTACTTTGACACTGCTTTTTAACTCTCCGATATTCCCTTTAAAACCTGCATTGGTTAATAAAGTAAGCACCTGACCTGTTACTTTTATCGGACGTCGAATTTTATTATATTCAGCTAACAAAAATGAATAGACTAACTCTAGTCGTTCTGTTCGATTTCTTTCCATTAAGGAAGGTAATTCAATCTGGATCGGTACTCTACGGATAAAAGTGGTGAGAAAACTACTTTCAAGATTTTCTGTTGTGGCAAAGAAAATCCGAGTGTTAATAGGAATAGACTGATTCGTTTCTCCCATTCGGTAAATGACACCCTGGTCTAAAAAAGTAAATAGTTTTTCTTGCCCTTCAGCATTTAAACGATGTACTTCGTCTAAAAAGAGAATACCGTTATTGGCTGCTTCAAAAGCGCCTTTCTTGTCTTCTTGCGCTCCAGTATATGCGCCTTTGACATAGCCAAATAAATTACTAGTCAACAATTCGGGGTTATTAGCATACTGGGCACAATTAACAGTCACAAATGGCGCATCTTCATCAATCATTTCGTTTTCTAAACAGTACTGATAAATTAATTGGACTAAAAAACTTTTCCCCGTCCCACTATCGCCTGTTATTAACGCTGGTAAACCACCATCAGGATAAGATAAAGCTGCTTTTATTTGTTCAATTGAGCGGTTTAAACTTTGGTTAAAACCAATCAACAAAGAAAATAGATCTTTTTCTTGTTCAAAAAGCGGTTGTTCTTCTTTTATCTCGTATATACTTTGGTAATTAAAATATTTTAAAGGAAAAAATTGTTGATCAAATGCAGATTTATGAAAATAATATACAGGACGCGAATTTATTTTAACTAATTTTTCTTCATCATTTAATTGGTTTAAATAATGGCTAATCGTATTTCTTTTTACGCCAAAAATTTCTGCTAATTTTTTTGCAGTAAATAACTCGTCCAAAGTATCTAAATCAAGAAATGCTGTTTGGTTTTTTAAATAATTTAATAAGCTATCTTTCAAAAACTCCACCTTCTACACCCATTTTAATAAAAAAAAAGGAATAACGCCGCTTGTTAGCGTTATCTTTTTACTATTGATAATAACATATAAAATTGCGAAAGCGCAGTTTATTTTATTTATATAATAAGATAATCTCTTTTTATTAATGGTTTTAACTACTTAAATTATGCTAAAATTTAAGTATAAACTGATCATTAATTTTAAGGTTAACGAAAACAATCTATCGGTAGAAAAATTAAGCAAAAGGAGAATTTTATGCAAACCCCAGAGACAGTTTTACATTTTTGGTTTCATGAATTAGCCCCAGAGCAACAATTCAATGGTGGTAGTGAAATCGATCAATTAATTGCAGAGCGGTTCAAAGAACTGCATCTACAAGCTAGCCAGGGTGAACTTGATAGCTGGCGTTCTAGTATCCAAGGTCGTTTAGCAGAAATTATTTTACTTGATCAGTTTTCTCGCAATATTATCGCGGACAAGCAAAATCATTTGCTTTTGACGCTATGGCCTTAGTTTTGTCCCAAGAGGCATTAAAAACTGAACAAGCACAAAGTCTAACACCAGATGAACTTGGTTTTTTGTTAATGCCATTTATGCATTCTGAATCCAAAAAAATTCATCAAACAGCTATAGGCTTATTTGATCAACCAGGCTTAGAACTATATCTAGACTATGAAAAACGCCATAAGAAAATTATCGACCGTTTTGGTAGATATCCACACCGCAACACGATCTTAAAAAGAGTATCAAGCGAGGAAGAGCAAGAGTTTCTGACTGAACCAGGTAGTTCTTTTTAGTAGTAATTAATAAAATAACCGAACGATAAAAAGAGACCATTTAAGTTTTTTCGTGAAAATCACGACAGTTAATAAATCTCAGCAATATCGTTCGGTTATTTTGTTTTACTTATTTCGAAGTTTTTATCTCAAACCTTCGCCTTTTTATCCTTTTTGCTTTGTGTTAATTTATGCATAAAATTCTCCTAAATTTTATTTATAGTCATGAATTGTTACACCCTTAACGACACGGTTTACTGTTCCTGTAGCAGATGGCGTATCTGGTGTATTTTTTAATTTCAAAGAAGTCATAATTGCAACAGTTTGAGCAAATACAATATCTGCTAAAGCTAAATAACCATCTGGCAACAGTCTTTGTTCTTCTGAGAAAGTAAACTGAGTTCCTGTAAAATTACGTTCTCCCATTTGACCAATAGCAATGACATCTTTTGCAATTTCGTCTGCTTTCACTTCTTCAAGAATATCTAAATCATAATCACGAGTATATTCGTTGTTATTTACGAAGCCAAATACGATTGTTTTGTCATTAACAAATGATTTAGGGCCATGACGAAAACCCATAGAAGAATCAAAAACGGTCGCTATCTGTCCTGCTGTTAGTTCCAAAATCTTTAATTGTGCTTCACGTGTCAACCCTGATAGACTTCCCGAACCCAGATAAACAATACGATCAAAATCCTGATCAACAATCTCTTGTACTTCATTTTCACGAGTAATCACTTCTTTTGCCATATTACTTAGCTTTTGTACATCGCTTGCTTTTTGCTCTTGACTGCTTGTGTCAAAAATCAGTAAAGAGGTCAAAGTCATGCAGGTAAAACTACCCGTCATCGCAAAACCATCATCATTTGAACGCGCAGGAGCTAAAAATAAGAAATTATTGTCTTCCTCTTTACTACGTTTTGCCAACGCGCCTTCAGGTACACAGGTTACAGTTAAATGATGAATATTTTTAACCACTTTATTTGCTACATCTACTGCTGCAATACTTTCTGGACTATTACCACTTCTGGCAAATGAAACTAACAATGTCGGTTCTTTTTCAAACAGGTATTCTGTAGGGCGGGCTACTAGATCCGTTGTGCCAATACTTTGAAAAATATATTTTTGTGTATCCCCTTTCAAATTTAAATAAGGTACTAGCGTGTCTCCAACATATTGAGATGTCCCTGCTCCAGTAAAAACTACCCTGATTTTTTGTCCGTCAGCACTTGCTTCTACCTTCGATAAAAATTCTTTAATATCCGCTTTTATATCCTCATAAAGCGCTAAATTTTCTTTCCAAAGCTCAGGCTGTTGTTTGATTTCTCGACTAGTAATTTCAGCCCCTTTTTGCTTTAATTCTTCTGTTGATAATGAGAACATCATTTATCTTCCTCCTGTTTTTTTAATTCCTTACATGACGAATTTTATAATGAAATTGATCTGCCCTAGCAATACTTAACGTAAATTCAATCACTTCATTTTTCATATTATAAGTTAACCGACTTAGATGTAGTACCGGTGAACCTGAATAAATCTGTAAAATCTCAGCATCCTCTTTTGTAGCAATACTTGCATAAAACTCTTCATCTGCTAAACGAATTTTTTGTTCAAAGTCATCAGAAAAGACATCGTATAAAGGTTTTTGTAATAGCAGTTCTTTTGTTAATGACAAAAAAGGTTTTACAGGTAAATATGAAGTCTCTACCATCAAAGGTTCATCATCTGCCAAGCGTAGCCTTTTCAACTTATAAACTGTTTCCCCTAAAGAAGTTTGTAGGGCCTCTGCGACCTGTTTATCAGCTTCAACTTGTTCAAAAGCCAAAATATGAGTCTGAGGTTTTCTGCCCAATTTTTTCATCTGTTCGGTAAAACTATAAACCCCAGCTAAATCAGCTGTTTGCTTAGATAGCTCAGATACAAAAGTCCCTTTACCATGACGACGGTAAACATATCCATCGCTTTCTAATTCTTGCAAAGCTAAACGTACCGTAGTACGACTAACACCGAACCTTTTTTCTATTTCTCTTTCAGAAGGTAGTTTATCATGTACAAGCAGTTTATTTTCAATTTGATTTTTTAAAAAATCCACTAATTGATAATACAAAGGTTGACTATTAAATGTATGCTTCATAACTACCTCCTTGTAACTGGTTATAACCACAATGTAAGTATAAGCGGATCCTGTTAAAATGTCAAATAAGTATAGCTTATTTGACTTAGGATAACATTCTGCTAGAAAGCTTCACATCAATTAATAATTGCTTTCTTATTTTTAATCAATTAAAAATTCACTGATTTATCATTTTTAAACCGGTGGCTTTTTTAGTTTCTATAGGAATTTTTCAATACCACTATCTTCTTAAAATTCATTACATGTACAGATATTTTACCCTCTCCAACAATAAGTAAAAATCTGCTAAAGACTCTAATAGAGTTAACTTTACGAGGGTTATGCAGAACCGATCGAAGCAAAAAATCCAATTGCCTCTGGAGACTTTTTCTTGGGGAGAATGATAGCTGGTATCCATAGACAAATGGATGCAGTAGATATGTTAAAAGATGCCTTATGCTATTCTACTTCTAATGCAATGAATTGGTTCCCAATGGTTGATGATAAGCAATTAGCAAATATAAAATCTTCTATAGTAGTAAAAGAAATTACAAGATGACAACATAAAAGTATTCTGAAGAATACACCTTTATTAAAGTAAAAAAATAGCTACGGATAAAATAAAATCATTTCATCCGTAGTTATAGTTATTTATAGCTAAAATTTACCCAATCACTTCCACCAGCGCGTCAAAAAATAGTGCACTAGAAGCAGCACCTGGATCAATGTGCCCTTTCGAACGTTCACCTAAATAAGAGGCACGCCCTTTTTTTGCGATCAAATCTTTGGTGTGTTCTTTGGCTTTTTCGACCTGATCTTTAGTAAGCCCGCCTTCTTTTAAGCTTTGTGCAACGGGTTCCCAAACATCGACCATGGTTTTATCTTCAAATTCGGTTTTTCCTCTTTTTTTAATTCCCGCTAAACCTTGTTCAACAATTGAACCTAATTGTTCATAAGAATCAATCGTTTCTATTCCTTTCGTTTCTTTGACCATATTCATCAGTGCCGATCCATATAATGGCCCCGAAGCGCCACCGACTTTAGAAATCATCGCCATAGAAAACACTTGAAAAGTATCACTGATTGTTTCAGGCTGCTTTTGTTCAAATGATTCGTCATAGGCATTGACACCACGAGCCATATTGTTGCCATGGTCGCCATCGCCAATAGGCGTATCTAAATCACTCAAATAACCTTTATTTTCTTTAATTTTATCTGTAAATTTCGTAAACCAAGTTTGCACATCTTCAGCTGTTAATTGCATAAAAATCCTCCTCACCAAGAAATCGTAGTGACTTCACTTTCCAGCGCATCTTTGATCGTTTCATCTTCTAAATCAATCAAAGTTAAAGAAACACCTTCCATATCAAGAGAAGTCATGTAATTGCCCACTTTATGGAATGTCACTTCAATATTTTGCTCTTTTAATAAGTTTAAAACATCGTTCATGAAAATAAACTGTTCCATTAATGGCGTACCGCCCATACCGTTTACGAGAACCCCTACTTTTTGAGGTTGTTTTTCATAGTCCGCTAAAATTTTTGTGGTAAGTTCTTTGGCCAAACCTTTAGACGGTTGAATTTTTTCGCGACGATAACCTGCTTCTCCATGGATGCCAACACCATATTCAATTTCATCTTCGGCCAACTCAAAGCCTGGCTTTCCAACTTCTGGTACAGTCGCTGCGTGCAAGGCTAAACCGATCGTCTTGATTTTTTTAACTACTTCATCGCCGCGTTTTTTTAGTTCTTCTAATGAAGCGCCTGCTCGTGCAGCATCGCCTAAAATTTTATGCACTAAAACTGTGCCGGCCACACCACGTTTACCGGCTGTAAATTCGCTATCTTCTACGGCAATATCATCATCTATGACCACAATTTCGGATTGGATATCGTCCATTTCCGCCATCTCTTGCGCCATTTCAAAATTTAAATTATCGCCCGTATAATTTTTGACCAGAAGTAAGACGCCTTCTCCTTGATCCGCTTCTTTCATTGCAATTTGAATTTGATCCGGTGTCGGTGAAGTAAAAACATCACCCGCGACAGCAGCACTCAACATGCCATCACCCACAAAACCTGCGTGAGAAGGTTCATGACCACTACCGCCCCCGGAAACTAGCGCAACTTGTTTTTTACTTTCATTTTTTGCGATCACACGAGAATCTTCTACGCGATGAACTAGTTTAGGATAACTGGCCGACAGTCCCCTTAACATCTCTTCAATAATATCATCTGTTTGATTAATAATTTTTTTCATTGTTTGCCCTCCAATTTATTTTTACGAACTCCAGTCTTTTTCCCCGGCTTTTTTAGCTTCTGCCATAATTTGTTCAAGATCATTTGAACTCCCTGCAGTAATCGCTGCTGCAAATGCGCCTTCAACAAGTGGACCATCGACAAGATAATAACGTTCTTGTTGGTCTTCTTCTAGCATATCTTTTGCCATTTCAGCGTTGAGAATTGCACTACCGATATCAGCAAAAACCAAAAAAGTATCCTCTTTAGAAGCTTCGTTTACTGCATCTACAATTTTCGTCGGATCAGAACCTATTTCATCTTCTGTCGTACCACCTAGTGAATAAATGGATACATCATCGGAAGTTTGCATTTGTTCAATCATTTTTTTAATCCCATCAGTAATTTCCTTACTGTGCGAAATGAGTAAAAAACTAGTCTTCATCTTATTATGCTCCTTTACTTGAAACTGATAGTTAAGTTTTTGCGTTTATTTCATTTGCAAAAGTAAACGTTTTATTCAATTTCAATCATATCATAGCTCAAAAAAAATAACAATTTTTCGAAATAGCTTTTGCTTTGATTATTAAACAATCTAACCATTAGCTTGGCACATGGCCCCTTATCAGATTGACTTTGGGCCGTTAGCATAGCTTTTGGTCCTTCTTTTAACTGGGTTTAGGCCAAGTTCTCCACTTGTGGCCCTTCTTTTGATTATCCTTAGGCCAATTGTTTCTCCTTTGGTCCCAACTCAGAATGACTTTAGACCAACTTCTCCCTTTATATTTAGAGATATAAAAATAAAAATTTCCAAGCAAAAAACCAGCGAATTTATATCCGCTGGTTTTAGTTATCTATTATCTTTTTTCTACATCACGTAAAGCTTGTTGTGCACCTACGTTAATAATACTCCAAGGTCGATCAAAGTCTGGTTGGAAGAAGAAATCTGCATAAGCCAGATCATCTAGGGTTAATTTTTCTTGAATAGCTAAAGAAAGAGCATTGATATTTTGTGTAACGTCTTCTTTAGACATGATTTGTGCTCCTAGAACTCGTGTTGTTTCTGGATCATAAGTTAATTTGAAGTAAACTTGCGCATTGCCATATTTATCAGGTACAAATGGTGGGCGATAACTATCTGTTACCAGAGTAGACATTGTTTCTACCCCGTAGTTACCAGCAGTACCTTCTTTGATTCCTGTGGATGCAAATTTATAATCAAATAATGAAAGTGCGCTTGAACCTGAAACACTTGGAACTGCTTTATTGTAACCTAAGGCATTTTTAGCAGCAAAGCGTCCTTGTCGTCTTGCGTTAGATGCTAAAGCAATGCGAGAAGGCGTACCATCGGTTGGCGCAAATTTTACTAAAGTTGCATCTCCTACTGCATAAACATCTGGTGCACTTGTTTGCAAGTAATCATCAATGTCAATTAAACCACCAGCTGTTAGATCTAATGTCCCATCTAACCATTCTGTATTTGGTTTGATTCCTGCGGTTACTACAACTAAGTCTGCTGGATATGTTGCTTGGTCCGTCACAACTTTAGTGACTTTACCATCTTTTCCTTCAAAACGTTGAATGTTTTGACTCGTAGCCGCTGTGATATTATTCTTTTCTATCTCTTCGGTCAAAATATCGGTAAATTCTTTATCCAAGTAGGTGTCTAATATCCTTGGCAAAACATCAATAAGTGTAACCTTTTTCCCAGCTTTGGCAAAAACTTCTGCAGCTTCAATACCAATATAGCCGGCACCCACAACAACAACGTTATTTACGTCAGGTTCGACCGTTTTACGTTTTATCTTGATTGCCCAGTCACGACCGCGCATTGCATATATATTTTCTAAATCATTTCCTTCGACCGGTAGTGTTGCAGGAACAGCACCGGAACTTAGAATTAATTTATCGTAATTTTCATCGCGCTCTGTCCCATCGCGATGGTTGACCACGTGAACTGTATGATTGTCTGGATCAACAGCTGTGATTTCTTGTTCAACAAATACTGAAACTCCTTTTGAACGCATTTTTTCAGGAGTTGCATAGCTGACATCATTTACATTTTTTACATAGCCTTCAAGGTATAATTGCATACCACAAGACAAGAATGAAATAAAGTCGCCTTTCTCATACCATTGGATTTCTGTATCTGGCTCGTCCATTAATAATTCACGAACTGCTTCATATCCACCGTGGGAAGATCCAACAACAATAACTTTCATGTGATTCCCTCCATTGATTAAAATTTCCGATGTGAAAACATCTACTTTTACTTTAAAACAGAAGCCGTTTTATTGCAAACAAATCATTTTAACAGTTGCGCAATCAAACTTTTGCCATATTCCATTTTTTGCCTGAAATTTCACAAGAAAATGGTGATATGACTTGTTTATAAGAATTAATTCACATGGAAACAACTATTATTAAATTTTTTTGTTAAATAAAAATAAAAAAATTTTTTAAAGATTTTGCGTATTTACTTATAAAGTAGAATTTAATGTTAATCAACATTACCTGTTCGCTATTTGAACAGATATCTTTTACATACATAATTTTCATAAAACTTTACATATCACATGTTACGCGTTACACTAGTAAATGTAGGTATTTAAGTAAAAAATACTAAAAAGGAGTATTTATATGTCAGTAAATATCGATTCAAAAGAATATCTAGAAAGAATGAACGCATGGTGGCGCGCAGCAAATTATATTTCTGTCGCACAAATTTTTCTAAGAGACAATCCTTTATTACGTCGTCCTCTTGAAAAAGAAGATATAAAAATTAATCCTATTGGTCATTGGGGAACTATCTCAGGACAAAACTTTATCTATGTTCATTTAAATCGTGTGATTAATAAATATGGTTTAAACATGTTCTACATTGAAGGACCAGGACATGGTGGACAAGTAATGGTATCTAACTCCTATATTGATGGTAGTTATTCAGAAATTTATCCAGATGTCACACAAGATGAAGCGGGTTTGAAAAAATTATTTAAACAATTTTCTTTTCCTGGTGGTATGGGTTCTCACGCAGCACCAGAAACGCCAGGTTCAATCCACGAAGGTGGCGAATTGGGCTATTCAATGTCCCATGCTGTTGGTGCGGTTTTAGATAACCCAGATGTTATTGCAGCAACAGTTATTGGCGATGGTGAAGCAGAAACAGGCCCACTAGCCGCTAGCTGGATGTCTAATAACTTTATTAACCCTGTAAATGATGGTGCAGTTTTGCCTATTTTAAACCTAAATGGTGCTAAAATCGCTAATCCTACTGTGCTAGCGCGTAAAAGCGATAAAGATTTGCAGAAATATTTTGAAGGCTTGGGCTGGAAACCTTACTTTGTTGAAGGTGACGACCCTGAAAAAATGCATCCATTAATGGCAGAAACATTGGACGCTGTTATTAATGAAATTCAATCGATTCAAAAAGAAGCTCGTAAAGGTTCAGCTGAAGATGTAGCTATGCCGCATTGGCCAGTCATTGTTTTCCGTACGCCAAAAGGTTGGGAAGGCCCAGAAAAATGGGATAATGAACAAATTGCTGGGACTTTCCGTGCGCACCAAGTACCAATTCCGGTAGATGCAAGTCATATGGAATATGCAAATGACCTAGCAAAATGGTTGAAATCTTACCGTCCTGAAGAATTGTTTGATGAAAATGGCACGATTATTGATGCAATTAAAGAACTTTCGCCTAAAGGTGACAATAGAATGTCAGTTAACCCTATTACTAATGGCGGACTTGACCCTAAAGCTCTTAATATGCCCGATTGGCACACGCATGCAGTAGACACCAGCAAGCGCGGTACAGATAAAGCACAAGATATGTCTGTTCTAGGTGGTTTTATTGCAGATATTATGGAAAATAATCCTAAAAATTTCCGTATTTTTGGACCAGATGAAACAAAATCAAATCGTTTAAACAAAGTATTCGACGTTACAAATCGGCAATGGGTAGAACCTAGAGAATTATCCGATGAATGGCAATCTGCTGTGGGTCGTGTGATTGATGGACAATTATCAGAACACCAAGCTGAAGGTTTCTTAGAAGGTTATACTCTTACTGGACGTCATGGTTTCTTTGCAAGCTATGAAGCTTTCTTGCGGATCGTAGATTCAATGTTAACACAACACTTTAAGTGGATTAGAAAAGCAAATGAAAAAAGCTGGCGTAAGAAATATCCATCTTTGAATGTAATTTCTTCATCAACAGCGTTCCAACAAGACCATAATGGATATACTCATCAAGACCCAGGCGTTATTACTCATTTAGCTGAGAAAAAACCTGAATATATTAGAGAATATTTCCCGGCTGATGCAAACAGCTTGATGGCTGTTATGGATAAAGCTTTAAAAGATGAAAATGTCATCAACTTGATTACATCTAGTAAGCATCCAAGACCACAATTTTATTCCGTCGAAGAAGCACAAGAACTTGTCGATTACGGCGTGAAGAAAATTGATTGGGCAAGTAACGATCAAGACAGCGAACCTGATATCGTATTTGCAGCTGCTGGTTCGGAACCAAACTTAGAAGCGTTAGCAGCTATCTCGATCTTACATGAACAATTCCCTGAAATGAAGATTCGTTTTATTAACGTTATCGATCTTTTGAAACTACGTCATCCTGATGTAGACCCACGTGGTTTAAGCGATGAAGCATTTGATGAATTGTTTACAACAGATAAACCTGTTATCTTTAACTTCCACGGTTATGAAGGATTGATTCGTGACATCTTCTTTACACGGCACAACCGTAATCTAAGCATTCATGGCTATCGTGAAGATGGAGACATCACAACACCATTTGATATGCGGGTTAAAAATGAATTGGATCGCTTCCATTTGGCCAAAGACGCTGCTAATACCATTTATGCAGAAAAAGCAGCTGATTTTATTCAAGAAATGGATAAAACTTTACAATATCATCATGATTATATTCGTGAAAATGGTGATGATATTAGTGAAGTACAAAATTGGGAATGGAAAGATTTGAAGTAATCTCACCCAAACAAAAAATATCCGCGCTCAATTAAAATTTGAGCACGGATATTTTTTATATTTCTTTACTTATTTGCCAATAACCAGTCTTCTTGTATAAACTGCTTGACCTGAATGCATGTCAGCATCATCAATAATAGAAACAATACGTGCCTGCCGAGTAACTACAGGTGTCCAATTTCTATCGATGACTTCATCAAGCATATCATCATTTAGTTGTTCCAGATAAGATTTTGTCAACTTAACAGCCGCATCTAAATAATCAACTAATAGTTGTCTATCATTGACTTTTACTTTCGCCGCTTCTTCAGGTGTGTGTATATAGTCTTGTGTATCATCTGGCAAGTCTAAGGAAAACTTCGTATTCCAACCATCGCTTGTCCGCATAGGTTCATTCCCCTTAAGTTCTGAAATTTGCAGGTCCAGCTCTCTTGCTGTATGCCACATAAGCCAAGTAACAGACTTGATAATCGGCGTAGGCATCGTATTTGCTCGTTCCATATCCATTTGATCCAGCGTATCAACAAGACGTTCTTGCGCACGATCTAAAGTATCCATAGACATTTGTGTACTTTGCATATTATCTCCTCCATTTTTATTTATAAATTATTACTCATCAAATAAAACGTTCCACTTTCAATCTAACACAGCTGGCAAATCACAACAAATTATTAACTTTTGTTGTATGTAAAAAAGCACCTAAGTAAAAAAGTTTACTTAGATGCTTTGATCTTTAATCAATATATTGTTCTAATGTTTGTTGCACTTGTTCTTTTGGATGGAAGCCTACTAATGTTTCAACAACTTCTCCATCTTTTTTAATCATTAAAGTAGGAATACTCATAATTCCAAATTGACTTGGTGTTTCTGGATTTTCGTCGATATCCATTTTGTTGAAAGCCACTTTATCGCCAATTTCTTCTGACAATTGTTCAATTGCTGGAGATTGCATCTTACATGGACCACACCAAGTTGCCCAAAAATCAGTTAGCGTTACTCCATTCGCTGTGTCTTTTGCAAAAGTTTGATCTGTTGTTACATCTACAGACATAATAAAAATCCTCCTTATAATAATTCTCATTTTTTAAATGTTTACTCTGTTTTTAGTGCTTCGGTAATATCTTCTTCCATTTTCTCTAGCTTGGTTTGTGGCGCGTATCGTTTAATAACTTCTCCGTCTCGCCCCACTAGAAATTTCGTAAAATTCCATTTAATCTTTCCATGACCAGCTGCCTCTTTTAAGTGGGTAAATAGCGGGTCTTCTTTGTTTCCATTTACTTCAACCCTTTTAGTCATTGGGAAAGTAACGCCATAATGGACTTTACAATAATTATCTGTTTCATCATCACTGTCTAGTTCTTGATGAAATTGGTTTGAAGGCAAACCTAACACTTCAAATCCTTGATCCTTATATTTTTGATAGAAAGATTCAAGTGTCTCAAGTTGAGGCGCAAGTCCACATTTACTAGCAGTGTTTACAATGACAACAACCTTGCCTTTGTAATCACTTAACTCAAGCGTTTCTCCGTTCATTTCTGTTTCCTTGAAATCATAAATTGTTGCCATGGTAAACCACTTCCCTTTCAAAAATGTGATTAAACCGTCTCTTGCGTTGTTTGTTCCAAGTAATTTTTCAAGCCATCCATCAAGTATTTATTATCTTCTAACATACGATAATACTGATCAGTGCTTATTCCAGCCTGTTCATTACATTTCTCAAGACAATTTTCGACTGCTGCTTTTTGTTCTCTACCTTTTTCAGTAAGCTGTATTGTCAATTGACGTTGATCATTTTCAGCTCGACAACGAGTCAACCAACCCGCACTTTCGAGTCGTTTTAACAACGGCGTTAAGGTGTTACTTGCCAAATCCAATTCTTTTGCTAAATCACTTAGCGTTTTACAATCTTGCTGCCAAAGAGCTAACAATACTATATACTGTGTATAAGTCAAATGGTAAGGTTCTAATGCTTTTTGATAGTATTTAGCAAAAAGCCGATTGACATTGTAAATCGAAAAACAAAGTTGGTCAGCTAATCTTGTATCTGTCATATCTTTCATCTAAAGCCACCCTTTGTTCTTATTATTTACACATTTGCTGCTTCAGTCTTTGCTTCTAATTCAGTAATGTATTGATAAGCTTTTTGTCCAGCAATCCCACCATCATTGGTTGCAGTAACTACTTGGCGCAATTCTTTCTTGCGAATATCACCTATAGCAAAAATACCAGGAATTGTTGTTTCCATATTTTCATTGGTAACAAACCAACCATTCTCATCGGTAATATTCAAAGATCTAAACGGCTCACTCATCGGTTCAATACCTACATAAATAAAAATGCCGCCTGCATCAGCAGTGAAAGGTTCTCCTGTTTTGTTGTTAACTCCCTTAACACCCGTTACTTTGTTACCATCACCGGTGATTTCTTGGACATTACTATCCCAAATGAAATCAATTTTATCATTCTTAAATGCACGGTCTTGGATAATTTGTTGTGCTCTTAATTCGTCACGGCGATGAATAATTGTTACTTTATCAACCAAACGTGTGAGGTATTCTCCTTCTTCTACTGCAGAATCGCCGCCGCCTATAACAACTACATGTTGATTACGGAAAAAGGCGCCATCACAAACAGCACAATTTGATACACCGCGTCCTCGATATTCTTCTTCGCCCGGAACACCTAGATCGCGATAATTCGAACCTGTCCCAATAATAATCGCTTTAGTTTCATAATTATCTGCATCAGTTTCGATGGTTTTATAATCACCATGATCAGTCACTGATTTAACCGTCCCATAACCAAAATCAGCACCAAATTGAATGGCTGAATCATACATTTCTTGTGATAAATCAGGTCCTAAAATAGATTTAAAACCAGGATAATTTTCAATTTCAGCTGTATTATTCATTTGTCCACCATAAATACCCCGATCGAGTAACATGACAGATAAATTTGCTCTTGAAGCATAAAGTGCTGCAGTCATACCTGCGGGTCCTGCTCCGATAATGACTACATCATATTTTTTTGCCATTTAAACACTTCCTTTATCCCAACATTCAATCGCGCACGATTGATTCTGTTTCTATACTAAACTTATTCTATAATTTTCGCAATTATTTTGTTTAACTTTCATTACAATAAATCAATCCTAACATTTATTGAACGATTTGTACTTCCAAAGCTTCTGAAAAATGTAATTGTCCATCTTTGGTAATTACCAAACCTTCTAATTCATTCGATTGATTTAAAATATCAATGATTTCATCCGGCTGTTTACCAAACAAACGTGTCGTCCAAATCTCGCCATCTACTGACTTATCAGAAACAATCGTTACACTCGCTAAATCTGTTTCAAGTGGAAATCCTGTTTCTTGATCAAAAATATGATGGAAAGTTTGACCATTGATCGTATTCGTCCGTTCATAGATCCCTGAGGTAACCACTGACTTATCTTTTACCCTAACAACTGCTTTTAGTTCTCCTCTTTTTGAAAATGGGCTTTGAATACCAATACGCCAACAACCATCTTCATGTTTTGGAGCAGGTCCATAAGTTAACACATTCCCCCCAAATCAATTAAGGCCGAATGTACACCATTTTCTTTAAAGAAAGTTAACAGTTTATCCGCAAAGTAGCCTTTAGCGATAGCGCCTAAATCTAAAGACATTCCTTTTTTCTCTAAAAAAACGGTCTTAGCTTCTTCATTTATATAAATATTTTGCGGATCAATTCGTTGTAATAATAATTGAACCATCTGATCTGACGGACGGTTGGCATTATCAAAACCGATACGCCAAGCTTGAATCAACGGTCCAATAGCAATATTTAAAAAACTATCTTTGGGCAAACTATGTTTCTTTCCTAATTGGATCAATTCAAATAATTCATCATCAGCCTTTACAGGTGCTACACCTGCTTGGTGATTGATTATCATTAATTCTGAAGCATCATCATTTGCGCTAAAACGTTTTTCATAATCGATGAGACGATTCTCGGCTTCTGGCAATAGTTCATCTGCTTGTTCATGTTGAATCCATAATTTAATGACTGTTCCCATCAAGTAACAGGTACGTCTTTCTTCATTCATAAGCTCCCTACTTTCTTTTTGTTAAAATTAATCGATAACCATCTAAAAAACTCGTCGCAAATGTCGACTGGTTTTTCACATAAATTTTTCCAAATTCATCAAGTAGGCCATGGAATTCTTGCGCCTGTTCTAGGGTAAAATCGTCTAATACTGGTAGAAGTTTTTTTAATGAGCGATAATTTTTGATTCCTTCCACCTGCAAAAAAGTAAATAATTTTTGTGTATATTTATCCGCTACAAATACTTTTTCAGCAAACACATAAAGCAGTAATACATCTGCAGTTTCCTCGCCAATCCCATGTAAAGACAATAATCGTTGACGTAGCTTCCCTTGATAAACTTTTTTTATTTTTTCTAAGTCAAAGTTATATTCTTGCAACCACTGAAATACGTCCATAATCGCTTTACTTTTATTTTTATAAAAACCGCTAGGACGAATCAAAGAGATTAGATGTTCTTTATCCAGTTTGCTAACTTCTTCGGGGGCAAAATCCGTCACTGATTTAATATTTGCTAATGATTTTTCAACATTCTTCCAATTTGTATTTTGAACTAAGATGGCGCCTAAAATAATTTCAAACTTACTATCTGCTGGCCACCATCCTTGCGGTCCCATTATAGCTAGCATTTTTTGATACAATTGATATAATGTTAGATACTGCATATTTACTTCTCTTTCCTATTTTATGCTATTTATTTTAACATAAATACTTCCTAAGATTGACCGCTTATTTATAAAAAAACAGACTAGAAAACGTAACAAAGTCTTCAGTCTGTAAAAGTACAATTTTTTATTTTTCTGGTATTTCAAGTGCTAAAAGATTAGCGTATTGTTGAGAGCCATGCATATCACTTTCTCCAACTGATCCTTGTGGCCAAGGTCGTGGGATCGTGATTTTAATTCCTCGAGCTGCTTTTATCTGTTCAAAAGCAATAATATCGTTTACATCTATTTGGTATAATTTAGCAAAGCTTTCTTTGGTTAAAACCTTACTGCTTACAAAATATTCATAGTCCTCTAAATTAGCAAAAAGAATATCAAAGGTTAACTCAAAAGGTCCTGAGTTCTTACTACGAATAACACGGGCATAGTCTTGTAATTTTATCATCTTCCCACCTCCTGCATTCTTACTGGAAATTGTCCTACAGGATCATCAATTTCTAATAAATGATAAACATTAAACTGACAAACTTTTCCTAATGGAATCTCTAAAGGAGTAAATGGCATACCAATATTTCCAGAAGTTGCAACACGTCCAGGATAACCGTAATGTAGTAATGTTGTGCGAATACGATTCACTACTAAATGTGCCATCTCTTGTGTAGGAGAGGCAACTTCTGCAATAACACACATTTCGTGTCCAACTTCATCGGCTAAACTTTCCAAATTTTTCATTGTAGCGTTTTTTCCATAGGGATGGAAAATTATTTGAGATTGTGCACATTCCTCTGGCAATTCTTTTTCTGTTTGATTTTTGACATAATCTAGTGCTTCATCTATCTGTGAAATTAATATGGGATCACGCAGGCCCATTACCGTAATCGAACGATAACCAGTAACTTTAGCGCCTTCTAGTTTAACTGTATACTGCTCATCTTTTATAAAACGACTTCCAGAAACCCGGGTAATACGATCTGTTTCAGCATTAAATTCACACTCTTCTAGATTTAACACGCCACCCGGACCAGGTAAGTTTAAGGCGCTACTTTTTTCATACATCGTATGTGCCGCCACGGTATGTGGCATCGCTTTAGCATTCGGGTCCATCGGCTCAATCAAAAAATGATCAGAACGCAAAGTCCCCAGAACTGTTTTACCTGCTGGCACACAACAGATTGCTCCACATTCGATAATTTTTCCCATATGCCAAGCTAATGCTGGATCAAAACCATAATACATCCCTAAAGCAGCTGTTGGTGAAGGATCATAAGTGCGTCCTGCAATAATCACATCCGGTTTGTTTTCTGCTTGTAATAAAGCTAGATAAGGCTCTGCACCCATTTGTGCGGTGATCACTGTTGTTTGTTCTATTTCTTCCAAGTTTATTTCAGGCACATTTTGCATAGCCGTTATTTTCTCATCGTTTAAAGCGCTAGCAATTTCGGTTTTAGGAATATCACTATAAATTCTTGCAACACTGGCTGACAAATTTTGTTCTTTTGCAATTTGTTCGACCATTTCGGCGAATAAATCAACGTGCTGATTGCTACCATCGCCGCCTGCTGAACTTACAATTAAAGGAATCCCTGCTTTTTTAGCTGCTGGCACTAAAATAGAAAGCTCCTTATAATAAGCAGACTCAGGACAAGTCATTTCCCCTAAAGCTAGTTTTTGCGGACCGGAATCAGTAGAACCTGCATCAACAACAATACCATGAGGCTGCCTTTTCATTCCTCGCTCAAAATCTTCTAATGGAAATCCATAACCTAACATCCCATTAGGAACCATTATACGTAATTCATCCATCCTATCTTTTACCTCCCTTTCATATATGACTCATAATTATTGTATACTCAAATAGAATAAACGTCTAACGTATTTTTTAATCGTTTATTTTGAATCTTGATAGAAAATTGAATGACTGTCCTGTCTTTCATAATTATTGGAGGCAACTCCTTTTATATCGCGCCAATAACTTTGCAGATTGGTGATACATCTCTCGACTTCCCTCCAATATTTTACAGATTGGTGGCACTTCGCTTGACTTCCCTCCAATATTTTGCAGATTGGTGGTACATCTCTCGACTTCCCTCCAATATTTTATAAATTGGTGGCACTTCGCTCGGTTTTCAATAATCTTCCTTGTTGAGTCTAGGTTTAAATCTGCTATTGAAAAAGCTTAGCAGACAGAATTATTGAATTTTTCACAAATTCTGCTATAATGAACATAAGTTCTCAATAACTGTTTGGACATTTCCTGCACAATATTTGAGAGCTATTTTTATGAAGATAAATAAGGTGATCAAAACGAATCAAAAAATAAAAAACAAATTAGCCTTACTTCCTGATCAACCTGGTTGCTATATTATGAAAGATCAAACAGGGACGATCATATACATCGGCAAAGCCAAAATCTTAAAAAATCGTGTACGTTCTTATTTCACTGGCGGTCACGATACAAAAACTGAACACCTAGTAAGCGAGATTGCTGATTTTGAATACATTGTTACTGAATCAAATATTGAAGCACTGTTGTTAGAAAATAATTTAATTAAAGAAAACTTGCCTCGTTACAATATCATGTTGAAAGATGACAAAACTTATCCTTTCATCAAAATTACCAATGAGAAATATCCGCGGCTTTTGATTACTCGTAAAGTATTAAAAGATGGGGCAGAATATTTCGGTCCTTATCCTGATATAGGTGCTGCTAATGAAACCAAAAAAATCTTAGATCGTATTTTTCCTTTACGTAAATGTGGACCTCATCAAAAAACACCTTGTTTGTATTACCATCTAGGACAATGTTTGTGTCCATATGCTTTTGATGTTGACCCAGCGGTTTATAAAGGTATTGTAAAAGAAATCAAACACTTTTTTAACGGCGGTTATAAAGATGTTCAAACAGCATTAAAGGGACAAATGGATGAGGCTGCTGAAAATATGGAATTTGAGAAAGCGGCAGAACTACGTGATCAGATCAATTCCATCGATACGATTATGACTCGCCAAAAAATGACCTCTACTGATTTAAAAGATAAAGATGTCTTTGGCTATACAGTAGATAAAGGTTGGATGTGTGTCCAAGCATTCTTTATCCGACAAGGAAGAATGATTCAACGCGATGCATCAATTTTTCCGTTTTATAAAGAAGAAACAGATGATTTCTTGACATTTATCGGTCAATTTTATCAAAAAAATGAACACTTTATTCCCAAAGAGATCTTAATTCCAAATGATATTGATAAAACAGCGGCAGAAGCATTATTAGATACGAAAATTTTACAACCACAACGTGGCCAAAAGAAAAAATTAGTTGAATTAGCGAATAAAAATGCGCAGGTTGGCTTGCAAGAAAAATTTGATTTGATCGAACGAGCACAAGAACGGACAGTAGGTGCTGTTGAAAGATTAGGACAAGCACTTAATATTCCTACTCCTATACGTATTGAAGCCTTTGATAATTCAAATACTATGGGAACAAATCCAGTTTCTGCGATGGTCGCTTTTGTGGATGGTAAACCTGCAAAAAAAGATTATCGTAAATACAAAATTAAGACGGTCGAAGGACCGGATGATTATGCTTCGATGCGTGAAGTGATTTATCGTCGTTACTCGCGCGTACTAAAAGAAGAAGGTATTCTACCTGATTTAATTTTAATTGATGGCGGTAAAGGGCAAGTAGATGCGGCCAAAGAAGTATTAGAAAATCAACTGGGTGTAGATATTCCTGTCGCAGGTTTGGCTAAAGATGATAAACACAAAACTAGTGAACTATTGTTTGGAGAAGAGCTGACTCCTGTGCCTCTTGATCGTAGCTCTACTGAATTTTTCTTGCTGCAACGGATTCAGGATGAAGTACACCGTTTCGTTATAAATTTTCACCGTCAACTACGAAGCAAAAACAGTTTCTCTTCAAAATTAGATGAAGTTACAGGACTAGGGCCAAAACGAAAGAAAAAATTGCTGAAAAAATTTAAGTCCTTAAAAGGAATCCAACAAGCATCCCTTGAAGACTTACAAGAAGCAGGAATTCCTAAAAAAGTGGCTGAAACAGTTATGAAAGAATTGGCTCCTGTAAAAAAATAACAAAAGACCGCGAAGTTTGTATCTCGTTTAAAAGTAATACAAACTTTATCGCGATCTTTTTTTAGTAGTTTTATCTTATAAATACGCGATTAAACAAAGGTTTCATCTTGTTTTTCTTCCTTAATAAGAAGAAAAAGACTGTAACGGATGAGTATGTAAATACATAAAAAAATAGCAAGAATAATCTGTATATTGGCTATCACAGTAATTATTTTGCTAAAACTATAACCTTGTATTATAAAAAATTCCGCTGCTTTTTTTGTCGCTAAAGCAGAGATGGCAAAGGGAAACGTCGCTGCAGAAAAAGTAGGAAAAAAGATTTGGTGGTTCATACGAATAAAAAAGTAATAGCCTGAAAATGTACTCACTAAGGATAGACTCAGCAATACACCGACTACTTCAACAGAAGGATTTAAAAATGACGATAAATACCCTGCTAAACACAAATTAGCAGGTGCTGCAATAATCATATTCGTAGGTTGTAAAAATATAGACATTTTTTTGATAACAAAAATACGATATATAACCGGTAGTAATAAAATAGCAAAAAACACAAATCCTAAATAAAATAAAATTTTTCCTAAGGTTAACATCGCAAAAACAGGCGCCGTTACACTAGCGACAACAAAGCCCACAAACGGTATAAAGTAAGTAGCGCAAAATCCTTCCCAAGTATACCTACGCACAAAATTGTTGATAATAAAAATTAACAAGATAAAGTGCAGAACTAAGCCAATGAACCATATAAACTTGGCGAAATTTTCATTTAAAAAAAGTAAATAAGTTGAAAAAACGATCAAAACCATAGGAAAAGTTGCAGAACTGCTTACAATAATAGGATTTGTTAACTCTAATCTCACTAGTTTAGCTGATGTAAATAGTTTGATTATAATTAATATTAAAATAAGACTAGCAATTATACCACAGAAAATATACATTACAGAGGATATCTCTTTTAAGATATTTCCCCAAGTTAAAAAAGCAAGAGCCACTCCAGCAATAGGTAAAGGTAATTTTTGCATAAGCTAATCCTTACTCTCCTCTTCTACAATAGGTAAATCTTTTTCTCTTGCTATGATGCGCGCCAAATCCTCTGCTACTTCACCTGTAAAACGCACACATTGTTTTTTATGTTCAGGAGAACCCATTTCAAATTTGTGAGTTAAAATACTACAGCAAGCAACTCGATTACGTGCTAAAAATTTCTTATGTAATTCTTGGGATAGTTCCAATGTTTTTTCACTTTTATCTCTTTGCCCCCCAGTGGTTCGTCCAAAAGCGTATCCAATACACATTACACCACCTGAAATCGCACCACACATACATTTGCTACGACCTACTCCTATAGGAAAACCTGAAGCTGCCGCAATCAGCTCTTCAGGCATATCATCTAAAAGTGTTTCTTTGAATGCGGATACAATTCCTTCTGAACAATACATGCCCCCATCACGATAATTTTCTTCAGCTGCTTCTCGAATCTTTTTTACATCAATTTCTTTTAACATTTTTTCGCTCCTTAATAAGCTTTTCGCTATCTCAAACAAAGTATAACACTTTCTAAGAGCTATTAAAATATTTTTTTGCACAACTAATTATTTTTTATTTTATGCCATCTTCTCCGAATTTCTCCTTTTAAATATTGGTAGAACAAAAAACGTTGTCGATATCTTTTGATCCGTTTATATCTTTTTGGATTCTTTTTATAAAATTGTTGATAATGATTTTCAACTGGCCAAAAAGTACTTATCGCTTTAATTTCTGTGATGATCGGTTGCTTATATCTAGCTGATTCAATCATTTTTTGCTTTGATTTTTCTGCAATTTTTCGTTGCTGCTCATTTCTTACAAAAATAATAGGGCGATATTGATTCCCTCTGTCTTGAAATTGGCCTTGGTTATCTGTTGGATCGATAAGTTGCCAATATAAATCCACTAATTCTTGATAGCTAATCTTGCGCGTATCAAATATGATTTCAACCGCTTCAACGTGCCCTGTGCCACCACTAAGAACCTCATCATAACTTGGATATTGGGTGTCACCTCCGGTAAATCCTGATAAAACAGAATCAATGCTTGCTCTTGTTTCAAAAGGCTCTACCATACACCAAAAACAACCACCGCCAAATACTGCGTAATCTTGATGAGTGAAATCTTTAATCATATGTTTTGAAAAATCATACTGTTCTTCTTCAATAGATTCTCCTAATATTTTTAAATAAAAATCTGCGACGTCTCCAGTCAAGTTATCCCGTAGCGCAAGTGGACGTAATTTTTCTTCCAATTTTGCCATCTGAACTTTGGAATTCTCATTTGTTTCTAAGGCATCTTTTGTGGTTGTTAATACAGAGCGCTCCCAATCCCGCGTATCTTTATTCAAAATAAGATTATAAAGTTCTCTTAGCGCCTCTTCCCTTGTTAGATTCATATCCATCCCTCCTAAGAGAATTAGTCAAAAAACACAATGTTCTTTCAAAACAAAACAATTTTACAATATATGTTTCAAAGTAAATAATCCTGCTAATACTATTATAAACACTAATTTTTTATACTGCTAATATTCACCATCATGTATACAACAAAGCAAATAGTACTTTATAAAAAACAAAACTTTTCAAAAAAGTTGTAAAACTAAACAAGAATAATATTCTTTAAAAGAATACGTAGATTATAAAAGGTTATTTTTAATAATTTCTATATTGGTATTGATAGCTAAAGTCCCATCTACTATTAAATCTACTTCTTGAATGACAAAATTTTCATAATCTATAAAAATCGATCGACCAAAATTTAAATAGTGTTCTGTCATACTTTTTATACTACTAGAAGTTTCATCTTTAAAATCTCGTAATAACCTACGAGCAAAACAAATATCTAAAGGAGTTTTTACATAGATTACTTTATCAATTATCGCTTTGATAGATTTATGTTTATAACCAAAAGGAAAATCAACAAACAAGTAAGTATAATTACCGTATACCATTTTTAAATCTTCTAATAGCGCACTAATATCATATTGATTTACAGCTAATTGAATAGGCGTATATAAAGAAGGCGCAGAAGGAAGCGCATCAATATCATAATCATCAAAAAATAAGCATTTGCTATTTGTATAATTTTTTGCAAGTTCTCGAACAAAAGTCGTTTTCCCACTACCGCCCATACCACTAACAATAACTACTTTACTATTTATCATTTAACAATGTCCTCCTATATTAAAACCAATAGACGCTAACTATTTATTTATGATAAGGCTCACCACGATTGATTCGAAAGGCACGATAAATTTGTTCAACTAAAATAAGGCGCATCAACTGATGAGGATAGGTCATTTTTCCAAAAGAGATCTGTGCGTTACTTCTTTTTAAAACTTCTTCACTCAGTCCTAAAGAACCCCCGATAACAAAAGTTAAATGACTCGTTCCTCCTGTTGTTAATTGGTCTATTTGTTTTGCAAAGGCTTCGCTAGAAGGATTTTTCCCATCAATTGCTAAAGCAAATAAGAACTCTGTATCACGGACTTTTGCTAAGATGCGCTCCCCTTCTTTATCTTTCACTTTTTTCATTTCTGCTTCGCTCAGATTTTCTGGTGCTTTTTCGTCTGTAACTTCAATCAATTCAATCTTTGTGTATGCTTGCAGCCGTTTGGTATATTCTTGAATTCCTTGGACAAGATATTTTTCTTTTAATTTTCCTACACTAATAATTTTAATATTCATAAAAGACTCCTTTTCAATTTTCAACAAAGTTATTCACAATTTAAACAGACTTATCCCTAGTTTTCTGTGGATAACATCCCTTTTATCATAAGGTTTTTTATAGGAACGTATGTTTTTAACAAAAATATCCACTTTATCCACACCCCTGTGGATAAAAAACACTTCACTTATACACAAGTTTTCCGCAAAATTTTACACAGCTTTTGTGGAATTTTTTTCTTCATTTTTTTGAAATTTTTTTATCCCAAGTTTTTCATAATTCTTTCAAAGTCTGGCAGTAGACTAAACTTACCTGATAATATTATACTAGGAGTATAGCAATTACCAAGGAGGTAATGATCATGGCAAAAAAGAATGTAACACCTGATTCTAAAAAAGGCGGGTGGATTAAAAAATTCGGAATTGGCCTATTAGGTGGATTAATAGGCGGGTTACTTGTCATTGGTGGCTTTTATTATTTTTCTAATGGTAACCCATTTCAAACAAATGAAGCAACTTCTTCATCTGGCGTAACAGATAATAACGACGACGTACAGGTCAGTGATGTTAAAGTTGATGCCGATAGTGATACCACAGACGCTGTAGAAAATGTACAAAATGCTGTCGTTTCAGTGATCAATTTACAAAACTCTTCTCCTCAAGAAAGCGGAGGTATTTTTGGCACCGAGCAACCAGAAGGCAACTCTGAAGACGACGAGGAGCCAGCTGGTGAAGGTAGTGGTGTGATTTACAAAGAAGATGGCGGCGATGCCTACATTGTAACAAATAATCACGTAGTTGCCGGACAAAGTGGCTTGGAAGTAGTTATGGCAGACGGTAGTAGAGAACAAGCAGAATTAGTAGGTACTGATGCTTATACTGACTTAGCCGTATTAAAAATTTCTTCTGATAATGTAGACACAGTAGCTACATTCGGTGATTCTGATGAATTACAAGTAGGTGAACCAGCGATCGCTATTGGTTCTCCTCTAGGTTCTGATTATGCTAATTCAGTAACCCAAGGAATTATTTCTTCAGTCAATCGTTTAGTATCCAGCCAAAATGAATCTGGCGAAGATGTGAGCACAAATGCTATTCAAACGGACGCTGCAATCAACCCAGGAAATTCTGGCGGGCCATTGGTCAATGCTGGTGGACAAGTTGTTGGAATTAACTCCAGTAAAATTGCTAGTTCCGGACAAGCTGGCGTAAGTGTTGAAGGCATGGGCTTTGCTATTCCAAGTAATGATGTAACAGATATTATTAATGAATTGGAAGAAAATGGTGAAATTGCTCGTCCAGCGTTAGGCATCTCCATGCTTGATTTAAATACCATTCCTACAGAACAAAGACAACGTGTTTTACAAATCCCTGAGGATGTAGAAAACGGCGTTGTTGTAGAAAACCCTGGCGATGGCACACCAGCAAGTGATGCAGGATTAGAACAATATGATGTTATTACAAAAGTTGACGATAAAGAAATAAAAGATTCTACTGAGCTACGTGCCGCTTTATATGAAAAATCAGTAGGAGATACTTTGAAATTGACTTTTTATCGACAAGATGACGCACAATCTGTAAATGTTAAACTATCAGAAGATCAATCAATCATTGAAAGCAACAACGAATAAAACATAGAAAAAGCGAGGTCGAAATAAAAACGACCTCGCTTTTTTATGCTTTCACACTAAACGGTTCTCCTACAACAGTACCTTGCGCTAGTTCTAGTATTCCACGCTTTTCAGAAGCGTTAGGTAAATGTAGTTCTCTAGCCGAACAAATCATACCAAAACTTTCAACACCCCGCAGTTTTCCTGGCCAAATTATACTACCATCTGGCATCATCGCTCCAGGTTTAGCAACGACAACTTTCAACCCTCGACGAATATTAGGCGCACCGCATACAATCTGCAGTGTTTCTTCGTGATCAACTTCAACTTCAGTAACCGATAAATGATCACTATCTTTATGGGGTTCACAAGTTTTCACATAACCCACAACAAAGCTAGCTTGTTGTTTGAAAGCTAATGTTTCAGTAAATCCAGCTTCTTCTATCACTTGATTTAATACCTTCATTTGTTCTTTAGTAAGTTGCACTTGTCCAATATCTTGTAAAGCCATCAGTTGTGAAATACCAAAAATATTCCATCCAACTGTGCGCTTATCTTCTGTTTGAATACGCGCAACTCTTCCCTTGCGTGTAACTTCTTGAATCATTCCTTTATCATCATCTGTAACAATCAATAATGTATCACCGACATAGGCTGGATTATAAGCAAAAATCAAAATTGTTCCTCCTAAAAATTCATTTCACAGCGTATTTTTTCCGTCATTATGTCTAAGATTCCTCTATACTTGGCGTAATCACCAAAACATCACAAGGTGCTTGGCGGATAACATAGCTTGCTATACTACCAGTAATAAAACGTTCTACAGCATTTAAACCAGATTGACCCACCATAATTAAATCTACACCATATTTTTCTGGAAGTTCAACAGTTAAAACATTTTTAGCTGATCCATAGACTACTAATCCTTCAACATTTTCAAAAGAAACGGAGTTGGCGTATGCTTTACATTCTTCGATCAATTCATTCGCATCTTTTTCTTCTTGAGCAAGCACTGATTCACCCAAAGGAGCAAACCCCATTGTTGAAGGAACTTGTTGTTCAATTACTTTAACTACCAGCACGCGTCCATTGTTTCTTCTGGCAACCTCAATCGCTTTTTCAAATGCTTCGTTTGCTTGAGAAGAACCATCCACGCCAACTAGAACGGTTTGATATGTTTGATCCATTTTTCTCACCCTTTGTATTTTTTTATCTTACACTGCTCAGAAAATCTTCAATTTCTTCTTTAGTTTTCCTATTTTTGCTAACAAAGCGTCCACGCTCTTCACCATTCTTTATTACTACAAAACTAGGAATACCTAAAATGTTCCACATCTTGGCAATGTCTATATATTGATCACGGTCAACTTCAATAAACTGTAAATCAGGGAAATCCGCTTCAATTTCTGGTAAATAAGGTTTAATAAAACGACAATCACCACACCAATCTGCCATAAAACAAAAAACATTTTCGCCATTTTCTACATAATTAGCTAAATCTTCAACATTTTTTGGAATAATCATAAGTCGCCAACTTTCTCTTTATATTAATCTCATTATAACATTTTTTATGCAAAACCGTTATTTTAATATTTAATGAAAATCAGCTCTTTATTTTCCCGCAATAATCGTTTCGATTGTCGTTTTATCCAAACCTTTTAATACTTGGATTAACATTTCGCGCGCAGCTTCAAAATCGGCAATATTAAACATGGTTTGATGTGTATGAATATAGCGTCCACATACACCAATGACTGAGCTTGGAATTCCGTTATTTGCAGTATGTGCATTGCCTGCATCAGTCCCGCCTTTAGAAACAAAATATTGGTAGGGAATATTATGTGTTTCTGCCGTATCTAATAGATATTCTTTTAAACGCGGCAACATAATCAAACCTGGATCATAAAGCCGCAATAAGGTCCCTTCACCTAAATGACCAAAAGTGCCTTTTGTCGTTTTAGTGTCATCGGCAGCTGAACAATCAACCGCGAAAAATAAATCTGGATCAAATTTAGTCACTGCTGGTTTCACACCACGTAAACCAACTTCTTCTTGTACATCAGCGCCTGCAATCAAGTGATGTCCTAATTTTTCATTTTTTAAAGCTTCCAAAGCTTCTAAAACAACTGTACAGCCATATCGGTTGTCCCAAGATTTTGCGATAATATTTTTCCCATTTGCAGTTTTTGTGGTTTCTACTGCTGGAACTAATGTATCACCAGGACGTACACCGTATTCTTCTGCTTCTTCTTTAGATTCAAAACCTGCATCAAATAAAATATCTGTTACTTGCAATGCTTTTTGTCCAGCAGTGCCTCGCAAAAGATGAGGAGGAATAGAAGAAGAGATACAAGGGTAGTTTCCTTTTGCCGTTTGTAAGGTAAAACGTTGTGCCGAAACTACATAAGGATTCCACCCACCTAGAGGCGTTACTTCAAATAATCCTCGGTCTGTAATCTGGGTAACCATAAAGCCGACTTCGTCCATATGCGCTGCTACCATAACACGTGGTGCTGTTTTGTCCTCATTTTCACGAATGCCAAAAACACCACCCAAACCATCTTGTTGCACGTCATCGACTAAGGGAGTCATCGCCTTTTTCATATATGCACGGATGTCTTGTTCAAATCCGCTCGTGCCTTGTAATTCTGTTAATTCTTTAATCCGTTGAAATGTTTTGTCTTCCATATTAATATCTGGCAAAAGCCAAATCTTACCTCCTTTTTGTGTCTTATATTTTTTATTATAACGCAAATTCGGTTACAGAAAAGCAAGTTTGATCGTAAAATCCAGTTAATTTTGCTATAATCCTTAAAAAGGAGAGCACTGATATGCGTAGTACAACTGAAATGACGGATCTAATTTTAGAGACTGCTCAAAAGCTGCCAGAAGTAAAGGCAGTTGCTATGAGTGGTTCTAGAGCGAATAAAAGTATCCCAAAAGACAACTTTCAAGATTTTGATATTGTTTATATTGTAGATGAAGCAACCAAGAGTTAAAGATCTATAAGACGACAAGAAGGATTCTATGTTAAAATATAAGTAAGTGAATTTATGCAAAGAAAGGGGCCTGGCAATGTATGAAAAAGAGCAATTAAACAATTTTAAAGGTGGCATAGCTATCGGTATAGGTATCGGCCTTTTGAGCGGCGTTGCTTCTACATTATTGATCAAAAACAAGCAAAATTTATCCGCAGACCTTATCTTACAGCGTATTAAAAAAGCCTTTTTAAAAGAAGGACCCATCGAAGGCTCATGGATTAGTTTTGAAAAACAGCCTGTACGAAAATTTGCGGTTCATACCGAAGGATATAATGGTGGCATTACGCGCTTAGAAGATAATCGTCTGGTTACTTACGAATTTTTAGCTAACGCAAAAACTGGGAGTGTACTAGATATTAATCGTATTAGTGTTTAACTTGAAACAAAGTCATGCCGTAAAGCTTACTTTTCCTGATAAAAAAAGTTCCGAGCCGTTTAATGACTCGGAACTTTTTTGTTCATATACAGTTATTTTATTGATTTTTTACTTTGCTAAGCGATAAATTGCATCTGCATAAATAACTGCTGCACGATACAAATCATCTAATACCATAAACTCGTTTGCTTGATGCATTGTATCTTTAGCTCCGGGAAACATTGCCCCAAAAGCAACGCCTCGTTCTAACAAACGACCATAAGTGCCGCCGCCAATGATTTGTTCTTCCCCTTTTTCACCAGTATGTTCTTCATAAACATCCAACAATGTTTCAACTAATGGATCTTCTTGCGGAACATAGTGAGGCAGCATATGATGTCCGCCGATAGATAAACTAACGCCATACTCACCGATCGTATCATTGATCACCGCTTGGATAGTGTCTGCTGAAGTTCCTTGTGGGTAACGAAAATTCAAATTGATCAATGAATGATCTTTATTGATATCAAAATCAAAGATACCTGCGTTCATGGTCAATTGTCCCATTTTAGGATCTTTAAAATCTACCCCTAAGTTTTTACCATAAAAATCTTCATGAATGTAAGAGCCAGCAACATGTAAAAAGTTCTTGGCACCATCAGCAAAATCATATTTATCTAGAAAGTTGGCTAACCAAGTTGCAGCGTTATGTCCAAATTGTGGGCTAGCGCCATGAGAACCTTTCCCAGCGACCCTAAAAATAATAGTATTTTCTTCTCTATCACTAGAACCTGTGATTGGATTTATCCCAAGATATTCAGAAAAAGCAATATCCATTGCATCTGCCTGTTCAGCAGTTACTGTTTTTACTCGAGCAAAAGCACTTGTAGGTACCATATTGGCACGTAAACCACCTTGGAATTGTTCTAAAACATAATCTCCATCATTTGCTGTTTCAATATGCACTTCAATCGAAACATTCCCTTTTTCTCCATTAATAATTGGAAATTCAGCATCAGGAGAAAAACCAAAGTCAGGTGTCTCTTCTTTTTCAAAATAATGGTCCATATCGCCCCAGCCGCTTTCTTCATCTGAACCTACGACAAAGCGGACTTTTTTAGATAAAGGTAAATTTAATTCTTTAATGATTTTCATTGCATAATAAGCAGCAATACTTGGACCTTTATCATCTGAAGAACCACGAGCAAATAATTTACCATCTTTTACTACAGGATCATATGGATCAGTATCCCAGTCATCGCCTGCAGGCACTACATCCATGTGGCCAAAAATCCCTAGCGTCTCTTCACCTTCGCCAAATTCGATATGCCCTGCATAGTTGTCTACATTTTTAACCGTGAAACCATCACGTTCACCATAAGAAAGCATTTGTTTCAACCCATCACGAGGGCCTGGACCAAAGGGTGCGTCAGCTGTTATTTTATCATCGTCACGTTCACTTTTTACCTTTAATAGTTCTTTTAAATCATCTAAAAGATCGTCTTTTCTTGCATCGACCTCTTTTTGCCAATCAATTGCCATAGTCAATTCCCCCTCGAAATTTTAACTTCTCTTTTATCATACCATTTATTTTCTCGATAAAAAAGTTTTACAAAGCAGTCATTTCATTCTAAACGTAAAATTTATTGAGGTTTTCTAGTGGACAAATAAACAGTGAATAATGGACAAAAGTTAAACAATTTATTATCTGAAAACGAAATCACGGACAACAGTTTAGAAAAACCTTATCTGAGAATACAAACATGGAGAGCGGATTGGAAAAGTTTTATCTGAAAACCAAGGCTATAATCTTTATTTTATCAAACCGGGAGTTTCTCAACGTTTTATTCTCTGTTTTTGCCCAATAGCCTTGAATTGCTTAGCCCTGAAGGCTTTATACCATTTCATTTAAGTAATTTTCCTTTGCTAAGTCAAAGCGTTATAATAAAAATAAACAAATGCTTTTAAGGAGTTGTTTTTATGCAAACTTTATCAAAGGAATGTTTATCCATTATCCAACAGCGTCCACAAAATTCTCATAAAGGGACGTTTGGACGTACCGTCTTAATTGGAGGAAATGCTCAATTTGGTGGTGCGATTATAATGAGTACTGAAGCTTGTGTAAACGCTGGTAGTGGTTTAACTACAGTAATCACTGATTCAACAAATCATCCAGCATTACACGCGCGTATGCCAGAAGCTATGTCTGTTGATTGGAATGATAGACAATTATGCGACTCGGTTATCGCCACGGCAGATGTTATATTAATTGGTCCTGGTTTGGGTGAAGATAAGAAAAGTCAAGAGCTATTATCCTATATTTTTAAATCACAAACAAAAGATCAGTATCTAATTATTGATGGTTCAGCAATTTCCTTATTCGCCAAAGGAAATGAAGAGTTACCTTATCCAGAAATGACGGTTTTCACTCCGCATCAAATGGAATGGCAACGTTTGAGTGGTATAAAAATTGCCGATCAAACTGAAAAAATAAATCAAGCTGTCCAACAAGAGTTACAAGCAACTATTGTTTTGAAAAGTCATCAAACAGAAATTTACAATGCTAGAAATGCTTTTCAAAATCCCTTAGGTAATCCTGGCATGGCAACTGGTGGAACTGGAGACACTTTGGCTGGTATTATCGCCGGATTTTTAGCACAATTTCCTCATTCAGTTGAAACTATCAATGCCGCGGTTTACTTACACAGTTATATCGCTGATCAATTGGCGCATGATAATTATGTCGTCTTACCTACTAAAATTAGCCAAGCTTTGCCTTATTGGATGAAAAAATTTGAAAAATAATTTAGTTCTCATAAAATAAGCCTCGAGTAAAAACCCGAGGCTTATTTTATAAACTATTATGTTTTGTTAACCATTTTTACGTAATGATTCTACATCGCGCGCAATCACTAGTTCTTCATCTGTGGGTACCAATAAAACTTTGACCTTGGAATCGTCAGTAGAGATAACTCTTTCCTTACCACGTACATTATTTTTCTCTGGATCGATTTCACAACCAAACCAAGTCATTCCATTAATAATATTCGCACGTGCATTCGCATCATTTTCTCCAATACCAGCAGTAAATACAATCGCATCTACACCGTTCATTGTACTTACATAGCTGGCGATATATTTACGGATACGATCTGCAAAAATATCCAAAGCGATTTTTACATCTTCATTATCCATATTATCTTCCAAATCACGCATGTCACTTGAAATATCAGTTAAACCAAGTAAACCTGATTTTTTGTTCAAGATATTTAGCATTTCATCGATACCAATATTTAGTTTATTCATCAGATATTGTAAAACAGCTGGGTCAATATCTCCGGAACGTGTTCCCATAGTAACGCCTGCTAGTGGCGTAAAGCCCATTGAAGTATCTACTGATTTGCCATTTTCAACAGCAGTAATAGAAGCACCGTTACCTAAGTGACAAGTAATAATTTTCAAGTCTTCAAGTGGACGATCAAGCATATCAGCTGCACGTTCTGCAACATAGCGATGACTTGTTCCATGAGCCCCATACTTACGAATTCCATATTCTTTTCGATATTCTAAAGGAATACTATAACGGGCATTTGATTCTGGCATGTTTGCATGAAATGCTGTATCAAAAACAGCGACATTAATAACATTAGGTAACAACTCTTTAAACGCGCGAATCCCCATCAAGTTAGCTGGATTATGCAATGGTGCAAAGTCAGCTAGTTCTTCAATTTTTTGCATGACATCGTCATCAATCACTACAGATTGGTCAAAATATTGTCCGCCTTGAACAACACGATGACCTACACCAGTGATTTCATCATAGGAAGCTAAAATGTCTAATTCGAGCAATTGATCTAACAACATTTTAACCGCTACTTCATGATCATCAATATCTTTTGTCACTTCATATTTTTGATCGTCTCCATATTCAATTGTAAAGATAGAATCATTCAAACCGATTCTTTCTACAATTCCTTTAGCTACGGCTTTTTCTGTCGGCATTTCATATAATTGCCATTTTAAACTTGAACTTCCTGCATTAATCGAAATTGTTTTTGGCATTTTTATCCCCTTTTCTCTTATTTTAAAATTTTATTATTAATAATAAACCTAATTTGCTAAATTAGCAGCTTGCCATTCTTTAAATTCTTTAAAGAAAGCTGTCACTTGTGATGGCTCTTTTAGTGAAGCTACTTTTGCTAACAATACTTCAGGTACTTGCTGAGCTGTTTTTCCTTTTTGCTGTAAAATCAAAATACTTTTACTAGCAGCCTTGTTTTTAAACAGATCCTCTGGTAATTGAATAATACCTTGTAAATATACTTTATCTGTCAGCCATTTTTTTAAATACTCACTTTGATCCGTTTCTAGAAAGTTTGTCGGGACTAAAAACAAACCAAAACCATCTTCTTTTACATACTTCATACTTTGTTCCAGCAACAAATGATGGGCAAAACTATGATCTTTTTCTGCCGCTGTATCAAATTTCTTCGCATTTTCATCCATTGGATAATAACCAACGGGTAAATCACTTAAAACCGCATCACTCGGATCCATTAATAAATCCGTAGTTGCATCCTGATGAATAAATGTCACATCTGTCGGCAACCACTGGCTATTACTAGCTGCCACAGCTAACATGGTTTCATCATTATCTACACCATAAGCATGCAAACCATAGCCTTCTTTTTCAAGGTTTGTCAATACCGTAGAAAGTAAATTTCCCATCCCACAAGCTAGATCAGCGATCGTCTTTAATGAATCTTTTTTGGGATATAATTGCTCTAATAAAAAGACAAATAAAAAACCAATACTATCCGGAGTTAACTGATGGTTTGGTTGTAGTGGCTCTGTCTGCATTCCTTTTAAAAGCAATAACTGCGAAAGCTTACGCCCTTCTTCTTTTTCTAAAGAAATTCCTTGAAGCTTTTGATAAATTCGTTGAATTTCTTCTACCGTTGATTGCTTAGGGACACCATTAACAACACGAACTTGGTAGTGATCGTTAATGTTTTCTATATTTTCTATGTAAGCATCTAAATAAGAAGTTTCTAGTGCATTTTGCAATAGTTGAATGGCCTCAAGTTGTAAATTAAAACTTTCTTCAACATTTTCTGCAGACATAGTCTTCCCCCACTTCCTTAGTTTACTATAACAATAAATTCACCTGTTTTATTTTATCTGATTTAACCTAATTAATCAACTAACTCCATTTATAGCACTTTTTCTTCTCTTAATTTTCGTATTTGAATCAATAAAAACAGAATGAGGTCATTCTGTTTTTATGTCACGCATTTTTATTGTGTATTATTATTTACTTTCTTCTATGACTTCTTTAAATTTTCTTTCTTGGTCATCCACATAAACAGTTAAAACTAAGTGATCGTTCTTTTTTTCATAACTTAACTTTCCCTGGTTATAAAACACTTCTCCGGTTTTTGAACGTTTATTTTCTGCCAATGCTTGATAATCTGTCAAAAATAATTCTTTCATAATTTGCGCTTCATAGTATTGGCGAGTGCGACGCGTAAATTGCGCTTGAATACGATAGTTTTCTGCTAAAAATAGTAATAAAATACTAAGGACAACCACCGTGAAAACCGCCGTCAGTAACACACCACCTTCATATTTTTTCGATCGTCCATTTCCCATTTTTTATTTCTCCATTCAAAAAAGTTACCGTAAATAAAATATATCTATTATTTTTACGAAACTGTAATTGTTTTACTTCTGTTAAAATTGGTTCATATCCATTTTTTTCGCGTATAGCGATCTCATTTCGATTCGCATTTAACTCGATTCGACATTCATATGCTCTTTTGGTCGTTGAATTTATCTTGTCATAGTAAATCTTATCTTTGGCTAGACGAGAAAAACGACCTTCAGCTAGTTTACTTTCAAATTGTATCAAAAATACATGCCACTCTTGTAGATTTCTACCGTAAACCATTTGTTGCACTTGTTTACTTTGTTGAAAAACCCCCAAAATCCCTGTTAAAAATAGACCTAAAACCATCAGTGCAATTGCACATTCTATTAATGTAAAACCTTTATTTTTCACGTATAAACGTCCAATCTTGTTGATTTGTAGAAATTTTTGCCTGTGCCATAGGACTTTTTTGATAGAAAATTGTAAAAGTTCCATCTCTTTTTACTTGATAACTAGCAGTCTCTAGTTCATAGTTTCTTCGTTCCTTTGTCTCTTCATACAACACACGCAGCATTTGTAACTCTTCTTGGCTTTCTTTGGTCTTTTTTAGTACATGAATTTGGCTTGTCTGAAAAAGAAAAACGGTTGTCGTTAAAAGAGATAAAGCAATAATACATTCTAGCAAAATAAAACCGTTATTTAATGGATGTGATATTTTTTTCATAATGCCCCCTTGCAAACAAAAAACGATAAGTGATTTGTTGTTCATTTTTATCCCAATAAAAATGGATATTTTGTAAACTGCTGTTATTTCCAGAGCCTGAATTAAAATAAAGTGTTTTGCTTCTACTTGCCCTTAAATCCTTTGGTAGATCGAGTTTTTCGATGGTATCTGTATAAAAATAATATTGCTGGGTGTTATCTTTTTGTATCATCTTTGTTTTCTTATTGGATGTAATGGCGGCTTGCTGGGTTGCAAGAATATTTTTTTCAAAGTGGTCAAAAAAATGAATAACATCCAGCGTCTCTTTAGTATCTTTTATAACAATTGAAGGAAGTGCAATAAATAAAGTTACGACCAATAGCACCAACAAGGACTCGATCAAAGTAAAAGCTTGATGAGTTTTCATGACATTCTCCTAATTTTTATACTTTTTGTATACCTTATATTGTTCGGGCGTGACTAATTCTTTCAACTTACTATCGGTGATTTTTTGGTTATGATTGATTTCATAAACTTCAATCTGAGTCTCAACAGTTTTGACAATAGCTTCATCTCCTTGCTCTGAAACTGTATCTTTTTGCTTTGATAAATTAGGGATAAATAGCAAGACTAAAACACTAATAATTAAAAGTACGATCATCATTTCTATTAACGTAAACGCTTTTTTGGATCTTTTTTTAAGTTTAATCAATTGATTGTGTAAAAATTCGCTTAATTGAAACTTCCGTATTTTTGTCATTTCATAATACCTCCAACGTTCTCATACATAGGTAAAAACATCGCAATATAAATAGCCATAATCAAAACAGCGACAAATAAAAAAACAAGCGGCTGTATCCATTGAATCCAACCTTCTATTTTTTCAACGATTCTTTTGGTCAGCAATTGACTATAAAGGAGTAGTTCTTCGCCTAGTTTTCCTTTAACTTCTCCTTGTAAAATAATTAGAGAAAATTCTGGCAGTAAAAAAGGATAGCTTTCTAACTCTTTAGCTAATGAATTTCCTTTAGATAATGCATCGTTTAATTCTCTAGCTAAGCTAGCAACTAAAGAATGAGGATTAACACTTTCCATAAATCCTAATATCTGTCTGGCCTCAAGACCTTGTTTGAACATCTTCCCCCACTCTAAAGCAAAATAGCTGGTCTGATACATTTTGTATAAAAAGCCAATAAACGGTAATCCTGCCAAAAAAACACCGCGATCAATCACAGTTTGCTGCTTGGCATACCACCAACCAGCAACAAGTAAGCATAAGATAATAAGGATAAACCCCACCATAATAAATGGCCCATAAGCAATTAACCAAATACTCCAATGGCTTGTTTCAATCATCCCTGATTGTAGTAATGAAGGCAGGAGAAAAAAACGCATAGCAAATAATAAAGCAAGTACAAATAGAAATAATAATAACGGATAACTTGCCACTTTACTTAATTCTTTTTTCTGTTTTCTTAAAATTTGCATAGTATTTAGAATGTTTTTTAGCGTAACAACGATATTGCCATGTATATCTGCTAACTGTACTTGTGTCGTTTCTGCCAGGCTAAACCCTGCCTGATAAAAACATTCTGCAAAACTAGCGCCCTTAGCAAGACCGCTTGTAAAACATTGCAAAATTTCCCAAGAAAATTGTTTGTTACGCTGCATTACTGCTAAACTTTCTTGTAAAGAAAACCCATTTTCCAATAAACTAATCAGCATTTCTAAAAATTGTTCACGCATAAGGGCGTTATTTTTATGTTTTCTTTTCAATACCCAGTAACCCTTTCTTTTGTGCTTGTGCGTATGCTTTTGTCCACTGTCTTTGTTCTAACTCACCCGTAAAAAATTCGTAGGCCAGTAAAGCTCGACTTTCTTTTTGGCTGTCTAAAAATAGTTGTTGATAGATCACTCCATTTAAACAATCCCCCAGCTCTGTTTGACTACCTACTAAATCTAACAGGCGCCCCTTTGTTTCAAGCACTCCTTTTGCATGTACCGTTGCTAGTACAGTATGCCCAGTCAATGCTGCACGTATGGCTGCTTTTGCTGTTAATTGATCGCGAATTTCGCCAATGATCAGTAAGTCTGGACGATGTCGTAGTGACAGTTTGATAAGCTGGTCATATGTCTGCTGAATTTTTTCATTTGTTTGTAGCTGTAAAAACTTCGGTTCTTCGATTTCCACAGGGTCTTCAATGGTAATCACCTGTCCTTTTGTATATTGTGCAATGTGATACATCAAAGTAGTTTTCCCCGATCCGGTAGGACCACTAAAAAGATATAACCCCCTTTCTTTTTGGATTTTTTGTTGAATTAACTCTGCATCTTGTGGGAAAAAATAGGTTGGCTTCTCTTGTTTTAAGTTGTACAAAAAACGAATCACTAGACTTTCATTTCCTTGGTAATCGCCAACAGTTGATAAGCGCAATCTTTGCGTATAATCTTTGATTAAGTAACTTATAGCCCCTAGTTGCGCTTTACGCTTTTCACCTACATCCATTTCTCCTAGATATTTAAACCTTGAAATCAACTGCTGTGCTTGTTCATAAGAAAGCTCTTTGTACTTAAACAACTGTGCATTTTTTCGAAAATAGATGATTGCCTGCTCGTTCAACAAATACAGATACATGTCCTGCATTTTTTGTTCTTTCCCATAGCTAATTAATTCATCAGATAATTTCTCGATTGTCATCTCTGTCCTCCTTTCACTATTAAGTACGCAATTTTTACTCATTTCTTTTTTGTACTCATAACTTTTTTAGTTTTCAATTAGCTTAGAATAGTAGAGGCAAAAACTAGCGAGATAGACATAAAATAAGGGCACAAAAAAAGCGTTCCTATGCGCCTAATAAGACTTAAGCACATAAGAACGTTATAATCATAAACAAAAGCCCCGCTGAAAATTTTTACAGCGAGACTTTTGCGTATTATTCTAATATTTTTTCAGCTAATAAAGAAGTATATTCGACTCTGCCGACATCAGTTGGATGAACTTGATCTTCTCGGAACCAGTTGGTATTTTCATTACTTAAATCATACCAATCGACCAAGGTAATGCGTTTATATTTATCATTCATTTTTTTAAATAAGCTATTATTATCGTTTTGCCAACGTTGCGTAGGCACTCGGACATTAATTAAATAAACTTTTCGATCACCTATAACATCCATCAAATCATCAAATTGAGCTTCATCCGCGTAACCATTGCTTCCTAAAGCTAAAACAACATTTTCTTTTAGATTATCTTCATCTTTTAATTCCTGTAAAAGATCCACACTATCATACAATTGTCTTCCCACATCAGCATCAATAACAGCATCCGGGAAAATTTCTTGGATGTTTTTAGTAGAACCTAATAAAACAGAATCTCCAAAGGCTGTAACTTCAGTCTCTCTCGCCTGTTTTACTTGTTTTTCTGTCAAGCCATATTTTTCCGTCACATGATCTATATCCGTACTATAAGTTTCTAAAATATTTTCATCTGTAGCAGTATCTTGTGTCTCTTCTTCTGAATCATTTGTGTCATCTTCATTTTTAGTCTTTTGGGCAGCCTGTTTGTTTTCTTGAATTTCCTCTTGAAACTCTGCCTGGTTTGCATTGACAGCACTACTAGGCGCTATACTAACACCAATAGACGCAATAAGAACTACTATAAAGCTGGCTATCCCCACAGCTTTTTGTTTACTAAGTATTGGTTTAGAAAACCAACCTTTAATCATTGTCCAAGTCTTTTTATAATCAAATTTTCTAAGAGGTTCTTCTATAAAACGATAAGACAACTCACTACATAAGACAATCAATGCTAATTCAATAAACACATGCAACCAAACGTTATTGGCCACATTAACTTTAGCTTCATAAAAAATCATTACTGGAAATTGATATAAGTAAATACCATAACTACGTTTCCCTAAATAACTAAATACTGGGTTAGTGAGCCAACGATTCAAGCTTGCGCCAGGATGAGCCGTAACAGCAACTAAAACAGCTGTAACAACACTGACTAAATAGATTCCTCCATAATAAGGAAAACTAAAACGATCATCCATAAAAATATATGAAACGATAAGTAGGAATAAAGAAGCTAAGCCAGCAGTATTTAAAATCTTTTTGGCACTGTCCGGAATTTCTTCTTTCAAACGAGTACTTGGCCAGATAAAAGCTAAAGCATTCCCAATCAGTATGGAAAAAATCCGCGTGTCGGTACCATAATAAATTCTTGTAGGATCTTCTCCTGGGGTAAAACCAACTGCCATTCCTATGGCTGATAGAAGACCTCCAATAGTTAATATATAAAAGATCCAATCTTTCCGTCTCACAAATTTTATTAAAAGGATAAAAAGAAGCGGCCAAATCAAGTAATTTTGCCCTTCAACTGCCATCGTCCACAAATGAGTAAAAGGAGATTCATTGCCAAAACGATCAAAATAAGAAAGTCCATGATCAATTTGCCACCAATTATTCACATATAAAAGACTGCTAAAAACGGCACCTCGTATGTTATTTAATAAGTTTCTTTGGAACAAAGTTATGTAAGCAGTTGAAACAACCAATACCGTAACTAAAGATGGATATAATCTTTTTAGACGCCGAATATAAAATTTTAAAACATCTATCTTCTCATTTTGTTTCCATTCCTGCCGTAATAAATCAGTAATCAAATAGCCAGAAATAACCAATAGAATGGGTACTCCTAAATAGCCTCCTGGTAAATAAGAAGGCAATAAATGATATAAAATGACTCCGATAACCGCTAGTGTACGGATACCATCAATACCTGTGATATATCGGCTGTTTTTAATTCTTTTTTTCTCCATGATTTTTGTACCTTCTTATACTCTATCTAGCGTTGTGACAAATTTTATCTAACCAAAAAAAACGCACAAAAGCAATCTGTAATATAATTCTTATAAAAAATTAAAACTAGTGTTTCCCTCAATAACTGTAAAAGCTGTTATAACTCTTCTTCATAGAAATTCCCTAAAATCTGGACATTTTCTGTAATACTGACAAATGCTTCTTTGTCAGATTCCTTCATGGCCTGACGTAGTAAAGGTAATTCGTAACGGGTCACTATTGTAAATAGTACCTTTTCGCCTTCTTTAGTATAAGCTCCTTGAGCGTTATTTATAATAGTAATTCCACGACGTAGATGACTTTGCAAAGTTTCGACCACAATGTCTGGCTGACGCGTAATAATCATTACTTGCATTTTCTGTTGTTTTGTATAAACGACATCTGTCACTTTTCCACTAACAAATATTGATAAGGCACTATATAAAGCGTATTGCCAACCAAACAATACACCCGCCGCAAACATGATCATACCATTAAAAATAATGGCAAGTGAACCCACATCTCTGCCGGTCTTTTTACGAATGTAGATCGTAATAAAATCTAATCCACCTGAAGATAAACCATTTTTAAAAGCATAACCAATTCCTGCACCTGTTAACACTCCGCCAAAAATAGCACAGATAATTGGATCAGTCGTTAAAACTTCTGTAGGAATAAATTCCATAAATAAAGAAGTAAGAACCACTGTAATTCCGGTAAATACAGTAAAACGTCGACTAATCTTAAACCAGCCCAATACAAATAAAGGCAGATTAATTAATAATAGTACCCAGCCAATGGGAAAGTCTATATGAAAAAACTGTTGAAATACCGTGGAAATAATTTGTGCCAAACCTGTTGCACCATTAGCATAAATATTGCCTGGTTCATAGAAAAAATTTAAAGCCACAGAAGCCAATAATGCATAGACTAAAGAAAAAGAAAAACGATTAACATAGTCAGCATGGAAGAAATCACTTAAAAGTTGCTTCATTAATCTACCCTCTTTTTGTTATTTATTCTATTATAACAAAAAATTCGAATAAGGAGAAAAGCAGTACACTATTCATATGCTTTTCCTTATTCGATAAATTTTACTCTTCAGTGTCTGTTACATCAATGTTTAATTCATATAATTGAAGTGGAGATACTGTACTTGGCGCGTTAGTCATCGGATCCATAGCTTTACCATTTTTTGGAAAAGCGATAACTTCGCGAATATTGTCTTCTCCGGCTAATAACATTACTAAGCGATCTAGACCTAAAGCAATACCACCGTGCGGAGGAAAACCATAATCTAAAGCTTCTAATAAAAAGCCAAATTGTTCCTCCATCTTTTCTGGTGAAAAACCTAAAGTCTTAAACATTTGCTCTTGCAGTTCTTTAGTATGGATACGTAATGAACCACCACCTAATTCATAACCATTTAATACAATATCATAAGCTTCAGCATGAACTTTTGCTGGATCAGTTTCTAAATAAGGAATATCTGATTCTTTAGGCATGGTAAAAGGATGATGGGCAGAAACATAACGTCCTTCTTCTTGACTATATTCAAACTGTGGAAAGTCAACCACCCATAGAAAGTTAAATTTACTTTGGTCGATCAAATCTAGCTCTCTTGCCAAACGTGTGCGAATAGCGCCTAAGGTTGCTGCTACCACTTCAAAAGAGTCAGCACCGAACATAATTAAATCGCCCACTTCTGCGTCTGTTTGACGAATAATTTCATCGGATACATCTGTTAAGAATTTTGCAATCGGACCTTTAAGTCCATCTTCTTCTACTTTCAACCAGGCTAGTCCCTTAGCTCCAAATTGACTCGCGTACTGCCCTAATTGATCCATATCCTTACGTGAATAATTTTTGGCCGCCCCTTTGGCATTCAACGCTTTTACTACACCACCATTTTGTAAGGCCATTTGAAAGACTTTAAAGTCTACATCTTTAACGACTTCTGAAAGATCGATCAATTCCATGCCAAAACGGGTATCTGGCTTATCACTACCAAAACGATTCATCGCTTCATCCCAAGTCATTTTAGGAAAAGGTCGTTCAATGTCTATTCCCAAAGTATCTTGCATTACTTTAGCAAGCATTTGTTCTGTATAATTTTGAATATCTTCAGGTGTTAAAAAAGAAGCTTCAATATCAACCTGGGTAAATTCCGGTTGCCGATCTCCTCGTAAATCTTCATCTCTAAAACAACGAACAATTTGATAATAACGATCCAGACCAGCATCCATCAATAATTGTTTAAAAATTTGTGGTGATTGTGGCAATGCATAAAAGTGGCCCGGATGTACACGTGAAGGCACTAGATAATCACGAGCTCCTTCTGGCGTCGATCTCCCTAAAAAGGGCGTTTCAATATCTAAAAACTCATGATCGTCTAAAAAGTGGCGAATTGCTCGCGTTGTTTTTGATCGCAACTTCAAATTTCTAGTCATATTAGTTCTTCGCAAGTCTAAATAACGATATTTTAAGCGAATATCATCCCCTGCTTTGGTATCTTCCTCAATTGAAAAAGGAGGCGTTTTTGCTTTATTTAAAATTGTAATATTGCTAGCCATCACTTCGAATTCACCCGTCTGCATATTAGGGTTGATCGCTTCTTTGCCCCGGTTTTTTACAATACCGGTAACTTCTATTACGTATTCACTACGACAACTGTCCGCAATTTCCCAAGCTTCTTGTGAATTTTTCGGGTTAAATACTACTTGGACGATCCCTTCTCGATCCCGTAGGTCAATAAAAATAACGCCGCCCAAATCTCTTCTTTTTTGTACCCAGCCTTGTAATGTAATTGGCTGTTCCAAATTATCTTTTGACACTCGACCACAATAAACGGTTCTATTTCCCATGCTCTTTTCTCCTTTAGTTCATTTCATCAAAAATTTGTGTTAAATCATTATAAACTGTAGTTAGTGGAATCCGTTTTTCTTCTCCACTTGCCATTGATTTTACATTGATCATCCCAGCGTTTAATTCATCTTCACCTAAAGTAAAGACAAATTTAGCCCTTTGTTTATCAGCTGATTTAAATTGCGCTTTTGCTTTACGTCCCATTACATCACGATCAGCAGAAAAACCCGCATCACGTATTGCCTGTGTAACTTTCAAAGCTTCAGTATTGGTTGATGCACCGATATTAACAACGTAAGCATCCAATTGATGTAACGCAGGTAGTTCGACTTCTTCATTTTCAAGAACTAGTAACAACCGCTCAATACCAATAGCAAAGCCAAAACCAGGCGTATCGGGGCCGCCTAATTCTTCTACCAATTGATCATAACGACCCCCAGCACAAAGGGTGGATTGTGCACCTAATTGAGGGTTATCACTCATAATTTCAAAAATAGTGTGGGTATAATAATCCAAGCCACGCACCATTGTTGACTCAATCTCATAGGAAATTTCCAACGCATCCAACATTGTAGTAACCTGAGTAAAATGCGCTTGTGCTTTTTCACTTAAGTAGTCCAAAATCGAAGGCGCGTCAGCTACCAATTTTTTATCCGCCTTGTCTTTACTATCTAAAATACGTAAAGGATTTTCATGCAAGCGTCTTTTAGAATCTTCACTTAGTTTATTTTCATAGGCAGAAAAATAATCAATTAGTGCTTGACGGTAGTTTTCTCTAGTCGCTTTATCGCCTAAGGTATTAATAACCAAATGCAAATGTTGGATTCCCAACTGTTTGAAAAACGCTAAGGCCATAACCATTGTTTCAACATCCGTTGCCGCATTATCCGATCCAAAGGCTTCCACGCCGATTTGGTGAAATTGACGCAAGCGACCCTTTTGTGGACGTTCATAGCGAAACATCGGTCCAATATAAAAGACCTTATAAGGCTTACTATATTCAGGCCCAAATAATTTATGCTCAACATAGGCACGCACAATAGGCGCTGTCCCTTCTGGACGCAAAGTGATATGGCGTCCGCCCTTGTCATAAAAATCATACATTTCTTTAGAAACAATATCCGTTGTATCTCCTACGCTTCTTGAAATCACTTCATAGTGTTCAAATAAAGGCGTACGAATTTCTTGATACTGGTAGTTATTAAACAAACTACGTGCTGTATCTTCAATAAACTGCCATTTTTCCGATTCACCAGGTAGAATATCATTTGTACCTTTTGGTCGTTGATAACTCATTGTTTTTCCTCCTAAAACTCGTACCGATAAAAAAATAATTCGGTCACTACGCCTCGCTTTTGCTCGCCCTAGTACTGTTCATCTCTTCGCTTACGCTTCGATCTCATCAAGGTCTAAGCGACAAGTCGCTAAGGCCTTGAAGGATCTACTCTTAGCTCCCTTTGGTCGCTGAATCGTAGTGATTCGGTTACTTCGGTCACTACGCCTCGCTTTCGCTCGCCCTAGTACTGTTCATCTCTTCGCTTACGCTTCGATCTCATCAAGGTCTAAGCGACAAGTCGCTAAGGCCTTGAAGGATCTACTCTCAGCTTCCTCTGGTCGCTGAATCGTAGTGATTCGGTTACTTCGGTCACTACGCCTCGCTTTCGCTCGCCCTAGTACTGTTCATCATCTACTCTCAGCTCCCTTTGGTCGCTAAATCGTAGTGATTCACAGCAAATAAAAAAGCCCTTGTTTTTACAAGGGCGAATCAGTCGCGGTACCACCTAATTTTGAAAGTCTTGCTTTCCTTTGACGAATAACGCTCGTTTAAGCGGAACGGCTTTTGGCTCGCTCTCCTCCGGAATGTCTTTACATCTAGTATTCACTTAAACTATTTTCAGCCAAGATAGTTTTTCTCTAAAAAGTTTTTTACTAAATGTTTGTTCCTTCTCAGGCATTTTTGTATTAGCTTTAAATTACAAGAAAAGCCTTGAAAAGTCAAGCTTTTTAGCAAGATTATTACTGAAAGTTTCCTTTTTATTTTCTTGTAATTTAAATAGAAAAATTTTAGACTATAATAAGAAAGAGGTGAGAATATGTATCCTGGCTATTACCGTAAGCCTCATTACTATGAAACAGATCAAATGGGTATTGTTCATCATTCAAATTATATTCGTTGGTTTGAAGAAGCTCGAGTTGGTTTATTAGAATATTTAGGGCTTGCTTATCAAGACATGGAAAAAGCGGGGATTATCGTTCCTGTATTAGCAGTTGACTGTCAATACAAGGGCATGCTCCACTATGGAGAACAAGTACGGATCGATCCTTTAGTTGCAAAATATAACCGTACACGATTAGATTTTTCTTATACAATAACCAATGAAAAAGATCAAATAGTAACCACTGGAAGCAGCAAGCATTGTTTTTTAGAACAAAATACGAATCATTTTATACGTTTAAAAAAGGATTATCCTGATTTTCATCAAATATTTACGAACTATCAAAAAATTAGCTCTTCTGATTTTTAATGCTTTGCTTAAATATACGAACTCTCGTAGGCGGGTTAAATAAAATTTTAATATTTTTATTAAATGTGAGCGTTTTTATTGCTTTTCTGCTAGTCTTTCGTATAATCAAGGTTACATTAGAATAAGGGAGGACTTTTTATGTATGTAGTCAAAGTTTTTCATGGATACATTTCTAAAGAGGGTCGCCGAACACGTGATAAAACCCCTAGAAATCTATTGGTGTTTTATACAAAAAAAGATTCCGAAAAATTCGCGGATAAAATCGGCGGACGTGTTAAAAAGTTAGAAGAAATAACAAAGGCTTGAGTTTTCCTTTTATAGGAAAAAACTCAAGCCTTTGTTATTTTGCCTATTCCTCCTTTTCTAAACATAAAATGTCAGATCTATGTTATTCTTATAGCGAGGTGGTTATATAGTGAAAAATAATTTTTTCAAAGATTTATTGCATCTACATAAACTCAAAATCAACGCAGTGCAACTTTTCGGAACAATTCTTTGTATGACTTTTATATTTTTTATTGGATACTTTTCACACAATATGTCTATTGCAAGTTTTGGCTTTTTAGGTATTTTTATTCTGATGTATTATGAAAACATCCCTTTAAAAAACTTACTCCATCGTTTCATAGCCATCACTCTTTTTATCCTAACAAGTTTTTCAGCAGGTATTTTAACCTCTTCTGCTAGCTGGTTTACACCCATCATTATTGGATTGATTGCTTTTTTTGGCCGAGTTTTTTTCCGACTTTATGATATCAAAAAACCCGGGGTATTTTTTTGTATTTTAGTTGCAGCTATGGGGACAAATATCAACGTTCCCTTTAATCAAGTTCCTATTTTATGTAGTTATTATATATTGGGTGCTGTTATTGCTATGCTTATGGCTATTATTGTACACTTTGCGGAAAAAGAAGCGCCAGAAATTTTAGAGGAAAAATCTATTTCACAACACGTTTACGAAGACCCTGGCGTTTTTATCGATGGTATTTTTTATGGTTCAACGTTATTTTTAGCTGTCTACTTAAGTGCCGGTTTACAGTTACAAAATCCTTATTGGATGGTTATTTCTTGTGCAGCTATTTTACAAGGCGATAACTTAAGAGCTATTTTGCAACGCAATATCCAACGTATCCTAGGAACCGTGATCGGTATCGGAATTGCCGCTGTACTTTTGTATACTCCTTTAACAACTTTAGAAACAATTTTCATAATCATCACACTTTTTACAATGTCACAAATCGCAGTACGTACGAATTATGGTCTTTCTGCCTTTTTTACAACACCTATGGCTTTACTGTTGGCCAGTTTAACTAAAGAAATAGATGTACCTTCTTTATTACAATATCGCTTTATAGGAATTGCTTTAGGATCCTTATTGGGCGCTTTTTCTGCATTTTTGATCACAACCGGACTCAAATTTTACAACCGTTCATTTCATTTACACGAAAGTTTCGATAAAGATCCTAATTGAAACAAACGTTGCGATTTACCAATGATCTAATAATATCAACTTATGCTCATTTCCCAATAATCGTTTAATATTCCCAATGGTTTACCTAGGTGATACCTAAGGACTGCCGAGGTTTTCATAAGCTTTATTTTAAAGTAAAGAGGCCTATTCCAATGAATAGACCTCTTTTTATTATGTGTGCCAGGCATGGCATTTATCTAGCTAGTGAAAGTCTAGTCACGGGTAGTTACCGCCAAGTGTAGCGAGCCACAAGCCGAAATCAGCGATGATGGGGTGAAGGAAGTGGTGGCGCAAATCTCTTGAACCTACGCACAGGAACTTGATGAGGCTAAATGGTGGATAAGGCTGCATATCAAGCCGAAGTCCAAAAGGTAAACGTAAAACCAAGACAGTAAATCAAGAGGTTGTGGAGAGAAAGATAAGTGTCTTACCCTGGGAGATCTTACGGACGTTTGCGAACGGTCGAAAAAGGTTTGTCGTAAGAAGTCAGCCGAGGCCATAGTAGCTATGATATTACATGTAGTGAAGGGCTGAATGTTTGTATAGTGTGAATCGCTAGAAGAAAATATCCAAGCAGTCCGGAAACGAGGATACCCTAGAACGGTAGAACGTAACTATCGATGGGAAAAGTAGTGAGGACGATCTTGGATCCATCTACACCTAGAGGAGGAACAGCGCATGAGATTCATTGAAAAGATCACGAGCCAGCAAAACATGAGACAAGCCATCGAGCAGGTCAAAAAGAATAAAGGCGCTCCGGGTGTTGATAAAATGACAGTCGACGAACTTGACCATTATTTCTATCAACACGGACATTCCCTTGTTCAAGAGATTCGATCGATGACTTACCGTCCGAAAACAGTCAAACGAGTTTATATCCCTAAGCCCGATGGAAAACAAAGACCTTTAGGGATTCCAAGTGTCGTGGACCGTGTGGTACAACAAGCAACCGCGCAACAGCTGAGTCGCATTTTCGATGTTCACTTCAGTGAAAGCAGCTATGGTTTTCGTCCCAATCGAAGTGCACATCAAGCGATTGAAAAAGTTCTTGATTACTTGAATGAAGGTTATGAATGGCTCATTGATATGGACATTGAGAAATATTTTGATACGGTTCATCATGATAAATTAATCTCGACCCTTAGAGAACGGGTCAAAGATAGAGAAACGCTTCACTTAATACGTGTTTTCTTAAAAGCAGGGATTATGGAAAATGGCTTTGTTCGTCCGAATGAAACGGGCGTTCCGCAAGGCGGACCTTTAAGTCCCATTTTAGCGAATATTTATCTGGACAAATTGGATAAAGAACTAGAAGCAAGAGGACTCTATTTTGTCCGTTATGCGGATGATACGGATATCTTTGTCAAAAGTGAGCGGGCAGCCAATCGTGTAATGAAATCTATTACGAGTTGGATTGAAAGAAAGCTTTTCTTACGAGTGAACGTCACAAAAACCAAGGTGGTACGACCGACACAGAGTCAATTTTTAGGGTTTACCTTCTGGAAGAACCAGAAGGGTTGGCAGTGTAAACCGAGCAAAGTCAGTAAAACAAAGCTCTATGATAAAACGAAAGCCATCCTTAAAAGAAAACAGGCTGTGTCACGACCCTTAGCGGTGACATTCACGAAACTCAACCAAACGATAAGAGGCTGGATCAATTACTACCGTATCGGGAATATGAAAACCTATCTAGCAAAGTTTGGGCAATGGTTACGACATAAAGTCCGAGTGATCATCATAAAGCAATGGAAACTGCCACAACGAATCTATACGAATCTACAACAATTAAACCGATTATTCAAATGCCATTTTACCAAAGAAAATATTTATAAGGTGGCAAATTCGAGATTAGGTTGGTATAGGAAATGTGGCATGGACGTCGTCAATTTTACCCTAAGTCCGAAAGTTTTAGCCATAAAGAAAAAGGATCGACCTGGATTGGTCAATCCTTTAAATTACTATCTTAATCAAGCGTGAAAACAATACAAATGGAGCGCCGTATACGAGAACCGTACGTACGGTGCGACGGGAGGGGCGGAAATCTTATTTCCCCTCTACCCTATTATCATTTAGTTGTCGTTCAATGCAGATTTTGCTTGTTCTACCAAGGCAGTAAAACCACTTTCGTCATTTACTGCAATATCTGCTAACATTTTACGGTTTACATCGATGCCAGCTTCTTTTAGCCCATGCATCAATTTTGAATAGCTAATATTATTCATACGAGCTGCTGCATTAATACGCGCAATCCATAATTTACGGAAATCGCGTTTTTTCTGACGACGATCGCGAAATGCATAACTATTCGATCTCATCATTTGTTCTTTTGCTTTTTTATATAAAGTATGTTTAGCTCCGTAGTAACCTTTTGCTAATTTTAGCGTTCTTTTACGACGTCTACGAGTTACTGCTCCACCTTTAACACGTGCCATGTTTAATTCCTCCTAAGTAGTTCTTTCATTTAAATGGATATGCGACATTTGCGCAAAACTTATTTCATTTTAGCTATTTGTTGGCTGATGCGTTTTTGGTCATCAGCTGAAACCATTGCTGGTTTGCGCAATTGACGACGTTGTTTTTTGGTTTTACCGTGGAAACGGTGACTTGTAAACGCACGATGTCTTTTTAAACCGCCATTAGCAGTACGCTTTACACGTTTAGCTAATCCGCGATGTGTTTTTTGTTTTGGCATAACTAATTTCCTCCTCAAAATCTATATAACCTGACTGTTAATTAATCTTTCAGCAAGTTATTTTTCCTTGTCATTTTTAGGCGCAAGCATCAAATTCATACTGCGACCATCCATTTTCGCTTTTTGCTCAACTGTTGCAACGTCTTCTGTTTCTTGAGCCAAACGATCTAAGACTTCCTGACCAATTTCTTTATGGGTAATGGCGCGTCCTTTAAAACGAATAGAAGCTTTCACTTTATCGCCTTTTTGAAGGAACTTACGTGCATTACGTAGTTTCGTATTGAAATCATTCTCATCGATCGCTGGACTTAAGCGGACTTCTTTTACGTTGATCACTTTTTGTTTTTTACGAGCTTCACGTGCTTTTTTCTGTTGTTCGAAACGATATTTTCCGTAGTCCATAATTCGCGCAACGGGTGGTTTTGCTTTTGGTGCTACCAAAACAACATCTAAGTTTGCTTGTTCAGCTATCTCCATCGCTTCCGCTTTTGTTTTGACGCCAAGTTGATCTCCGTTTTGATCGATCAATCGCAACTCACGTGCACGAATGCCGTCGTTAACCATCATATCTTTTGCTATGGTCATTCACCTCCAAGTTTTTTGAGAGAAAGAAAGATTTATTGAAAATCACCATAAAAAAACGAGTTCTTCTATAAGAACCCGCACGTATCCACACTAAGCTCTAACGAACTTTTTTGTGTAAAAACTATTCTGCCCAGCCACATCTGTCACTAAGGCGAGAAGCGGGTGCTTCTACTTCCATTTCTCAACTTAAACACTATACCATATAACCCTATCTACGTCAATTATTTATACTATTTTTCTTTATTATTCGCTAATTCCCCAATTTCTTTTTCTGTATTTAGTCCGTTTGTTCAAAATGACCAAATACAGATAGTTCTTATTGTAACTTTTGACGGTTTCTTCTTTTATCGATTATGGTAAATTAGCAATTACAAATATTAAAAATTATCTGACGATTCAGAAATTTATTTATTTATTTATAAAAAGGGGGATGAGAAAGTGAAAGCAAAAAAACTAACATTATTAGGCGCTATTTCTGCTACATTACTATTAACAGCTTGTCAAGGAAATTCAACAAACCAAGACACCCAAGGTAACAATGCCCAACAAGATTTAGAATTAAGTTCTTCAGCAGCTATCTCTACAATGGAGCCTAGTCAAGCTGGTGACACAACTTCAACTTTGGCTATGAGCCAAGTTTTTGAAGGTCTTTATGTTTTAGGACCAGATGATGAATTGCAACTAGGAGTTGCTGCAGAAGAACCTGAAATCAGCGAAGATGAAACAGTCTATACATTTACTTTAAGAGATGATGCCGAGTGGTCTGATGGCACCCCTGTTACAGCTGATGATTTTGTCTTTGCTTTTCAAAAAATCACAGATCCAAAATATGCAGCACCCAACGCTGATGTGCTTTTTGATGTAGTGAAAAATGCCCGAGAAATCAACTTAGAAGATGGCGATATTGACACATTAGGTGTCAAAGCAATTGACGATAAAACATTAGAATTTACCTTAGAACGGCCTGTTCCTTACTTCAAGTCACTACTAGCTTACCCAGTATTGTATCCGCAAAATAAAGAATATGTAGAAAACCAAGGGAAAAAATATGCTACTGACTCAGATCATTTAATTTATAATGGTCCATTTAAATTAAGTGATTGGAGCGCTTCTGGTGACGATTGGGGTTATGAAAAAAATGAGAGCTATTGGGATAAAGATGAAGTCAAATTAGACAAAGCAAATGTCACTGTAGTAAAAACACCTTCTACAGCAATTAATTTATATACGACTGATGCTTTAGATATGATTGATAAACTAAGCAGTGAATACATCCCAACCTATAAAGACGATCCATCGTTTGAATCCGTCGAACAATTTACCACTTTCTTTTTGAAAATGAATAGTGAGCGCGATGGCAAAAAGAATGCATTAGATAATGAAAATATTCGTAAAGGGATTGCCCAAGCATTTGATAAGGAGAGCTTTGTAAAAAATATACTACAAGATGATTCAAACCCAACGGATCACTTAATTCCAAAAGGGCAAACTAAAGCTCCTGATGGTAAAAAAGATTTTACTGAAGTAGCAGATGAAAGAAATGATTATCTATCATATGACCCTGAAAAAGCCAAAGAAGCTTGGGAAAAAGGGAAAGAAGAACTTGGTGTTGATAAAGTAGAACTTGGTTTCTTAACTGACGACACCGAAGAAGCTAAGAAAAATGCGGAATTTTTCCAATATGAACTACAAGATAACTTACCTGGTCTAGAAATAACTGTTGAACAAGTTCCTTTTACTGTTCGCGTAGATCGCGACTCCAACAAAGAGTATGATTTAGAACTAGCAGGTTGGGGAACTGATTACCGTGACCCACTAACAGTAATGCGTATCTTTATGTCTAGCAGTGATTTAGGAGGCGTTACTTACAGTAATGAAGATTATGATAAGTTAATCCAAGATACAAGAGAAGATCATGCGGCTGATAAAGAAGCACGATTTGATGATTTTGTTGAAGCACAAGATATACTAATTAACCAAGATGCAGTGATCGCTCCTATCTACAATAGAAGTCTTTCTACTTTAGTAAATCCAAGTGTTAAAGACTTACACTGGCATGCCTACGGACCAAGTTATAATCTGAAATGGGCTTATAAAGAATAAGTCGGATGGTAACATAGCATCTTAAGCAATAAAATATCCGAACGAACAAAAGATTGTTGCTGCAATAAGCAGACCTTCTCAAATGTAGTTCGGATATTTTTACTTATGACATAAGCTCTGGTGATCACTCTAGCTCGTTTTCCTGATAAAATTTTAACGCTAGTTGTAACGACAAGGCAATATTAGGTTCAGTAATATCTATGGCCAAAATATTTTCAATGCGTTCAATACGGTATATCAATGTGTTGCGATGAATATAGAGCTTTCTTGCGGTAACTGCAATATTTTGGTGATTAGCTAAATAACTTGCTAAAGTTTGTAGTAAATTTAGCTGATTCTTTTGATCATAAGCAATAAGTTTGTATAAATAATGCGCAGAAAATTCGGCAGCAGCTTGAGTAGAAATTTGTTCTGATAAAAAGGTATCTAGATAAAATTCATTTAAAAAATGAATCCCAGTTTGTTTTGCAGCGATTGTTTTTAACATATTGGTTGCTTCAGAATAACTTTTAGCAACGGATAAAACCGACTGACTAGAACCTACTACAACCGAAAAGTGTAATGTCCGATTGATTTGTTGCTTTAAGTACTTCAACAATCTTTTTAATACTTTACTTTGTTCAGCTTGAATGGCAGCCTTTTTTGTCTCTTTTGCATTACCTAGTAGTCCTATCAATTGATTCCCTTGTTTAAACACATTTGAATCTAAGAAATTATTTTGAATATAGCGATGTAGAGCTGACAATAACATCTGCATCGCCTGTTCTTCGTACTTACGTTGTTCAAAAAGTGTTTTATCCGTAAGTTTGGGAAAATACACAGAAATAATATAAACAGAATATTCCAGCTCTACGTTGATATCTATATTAAAAGACCTTAAAGTTTCAACGTCTGTTATTTTTTCTGCAAATAAACGAGCAAAGAAATCACGATAAACTTGATTGTTCACTCGTTCTTTTTCAATTTGATGAGCGACTTCTAAAGCAATAGACATGGTACAACTTTCTAAGGCAATATGATCCGTATTCACTAGCGAACGATTCGTTAAATAAACAATAATATAACCATAATTAATTTGATTAAAAAAAATCGGCATAACACAACATAAAATTTCTTGCCCGTTTTTATATAATTTACGATAAAATGGGTGTTGTAACTGCTCTACATTTTTAGGAAGGTTTTGCAAATTTTGTTTCGGGAAATGATACGCTTTTCCTTGCTTCATTAAGCTAGTACGTAATTCATTTTCAAAACCTGTTAAAGACAAAACTTCCCAATTAGATGTAGTAACAAGGACAGGATTTTCCACAATTGCTCTGAGTTTTTTGGCAATATAATCGATACCGCCATTATTTAAAGAAGATTCGAAAAATTGCGAATAAATATCTAATGTAAATTGTTGTTCACTTGCTAAATCAGAAGATAATTGATTCATTATCATCTTTAAAATTTTTGAAAAAGCAATCCCATAAGGTATTTCAATCAAAGGAATCTCCAATTGTTGACTAAGTTTTATAAGATCACTCGGAATTTCTTTAAAAAACTGCCCTGTTTTAATACAAACTGCGGCAATATTTAATTCCTGAAAATGTTGGAAATAACGTTTTTGCTGGGCATAGTTTTCATAGAAAAAGTAACCTGATGTAATAATCAGTTCTCCTGCTGTCAGCCAATCATCTGCTTTAGGATTATCCAAGATATTAGCCCCCGTAATGTTATGATCCATCCCTAGATCATCCCCAGTGAGTAATTTAAAGTTATGCGCCATTGGTAATTTCAGAAATTCAGCAATATTCATGGCAAACACTTCTTTCTTTAATAATTTGTATAAGTATATATGATTTAAAAGATAGAAACAATAAATAAACTAATTTTTAAGGAGTGAAAAAATGAAACAATTGATCCGAAACGCCCGACTAGAAACTGGTTACCAAACAAAAGATGAAGTAGTGATAAAAACAAACACTGAAATAACAGACCTATTAATAGAGGAAGGTCACTTTACCAAAATCGGTCCTCATTTACAAGAATCAGCGGATGTCACGATAGATGCTAAAAAGCAGCTATTACTCCCTAGTTTACGTGAAATGCATATTCATATCGACAAAACTTATTTTGGCAATGGTTGGCAAGCCCCTATTCCAGCAAAGAATGGTATCTATACTCGTTTAGAAGAAGAAAAAACATTATTGCCAGAACAATTAGAAGTTGCTGAACAACGTGCCCATACTATGATACAACATTATATTCGGCTCGGGCACACCCATATCCGTACGCACGTAAATGTAGACCCGCAGATTAAAACGAAACATGTACAATTGGTTAAGCGTGTTTTACAGGACTATGAAAATCAGATTACTTATGAAATCGTTGCTTTTCCTCAGCATGGATTGCTACGTAATGGTTCAGAATTTCTAACTATCTTAGAGGATGCATTAAAATTAGGTGTGACTCACATTGGTGGTGTAGATCCTGCTTCTTTGGACCGCAATATTGGCGAGGTTTTAGCAACAACTTTTGCTTTAGCCAAAAAATACAATGTTGGCATTGATATGCATTTACACGACCGTGATACGCTAGGCGCTTTTGAAATCCATCGCATCTTAGACTTTATTGAGCAAAAGAAATTCTCTCAGCCAGTCACTCTCAGTCATGCATTTGCTTTAGCAGGTATTAGTGACAATGAATTAGATGAATTAATGCAACGAATGGCCGAAAATAAAGTAGATGTCACCACCACAGTGGTTATTAGTGATGAAAATCTTACCCTTCCAGTTAAAAAATTATACGACAATGGTGTCACGGTTTCCTTTGGTCACGATAGTTTAACCGATCACTGGTCTCCTTTTGGTACGGGCGATACGATTCAAAAATTAAATTTATTTATTGAACGTTGCGGTTATATCGACGAGTACCAGATCAGTCAATCTTTAAGATATGCTAGTGGTGGTATTACGCCTTTAAATGAACAGGGAGAACAAGTTTGGCCAAAAATCGGTGATCAAGCAAATCTTATCTTAGTAGATGCCGTAAGTAGTGCTCACATGATCGCCCGCCAGTGTCCTATCTCAACAGTAGTTTCTGCTGGTGAAATCATTTATCAAACAGATATTGCATTGAAAGGAGCTTACCGTGGATGAAAACATTAAAAAATGTGCGCTTAGAAACCGGAGAATACTTTGATAACCGACATCGACTGCAGACAAAGACAGAATTATTTGATCTAAGAATTGACGGCAAAAAAATTACACAAATCATACCGACTAAGCAAAACTCAGAAGAAGCTGGTATTGATATGCAAGGACAACTATGTTTACCAGCCTTCAAAGATATGCATAACCATTTAGATAAAACCTACCTATCCTTGCCTTGGAAAGCTTGTATACCTAGCAAAAATTTAGCACACCGCTTAAAATTAGAAGCAGAAGAATTAACAGAATTAGCGGAAACCACTGAGCAGCGAGCTTCTACAATGATAGAAAAATATTTGGCTAGCGGAGTAGACCACATCCGTACCCATGTTAATATTGATCCTTTCATCGGTTTAAAAAATCTTGAAGGTGTTAAACAAGCACTGAAAAAATATGAAAAATATTTAACAGCAGATATTATCGCTTTCCCGCAACATGGTCTACTTGCCCATCCTGAAATGCCAGATTTGTTAAGAAAAGCATTAAATTCAGGAGCAAGCATGTTGGGCGCTTTAGACCCAGGAGGAATCGATCAGGATATTGAACGTTCTTTACAAATAACGATGGACATTGCCAAAGAATTCCAAGTAGATGTTGATATGCATTTTCATGATCCTGGCCAATTAGGCTATTATACAATGGATAAGTGGTTGGACATGGTTGAAGAACAAGATTTTAAAGGAAAAACAGGCTTTAGTCATGCTTTTGGATTATGCGATTTGTCAAATAAAGCATGGGAAAACATCTATCCACGCTTACAAGAACACGCAGTTCAGATTCTTACAACCATTCCTATCAGTATGAAGAAAAAGCTCTTACCTATCGAAGCCTTACAAAAGGCTGACATTTTTGTTGGTATAGGTTGTGATGGCTTTTATGATTCGTGGAGTCCTTATGTATCGGGAGATGTAGTAGAAAAACTACGTAATTATTGTGATTATACTGGAAAAAGTAATGAACAAGCTTTAAGACAAAGTTTAAGTTTAATTACCAATAATCTTACACCTCTTGATGAAAATGGACAGAAACAATGGCCCGAGGTCGGTGATACAGCCAGCTTTGTTTTCACTGATGCTGTATGTAGTGCGCAAGTTGCAGCTCGCATACCGGAAAAAAGAATACTAATGCATGAAGGAAATTTTTATTCTTCTAAATAAAATTTTAATCCCAAATTTGAACAAAAAAACTAGTAAGTAAGAAGGAAGGTAGTCATTCCTCTTACTTACTAGCTTTTAATTTTAGTTCATTATTATTCAGCAGCTAGAGCGGCTTTATTAATATAATTATATGGTTGGTTGAAATGTGGTAAGAAGAATAAATCAAGCATGCCCAATTCGTCAATCGTTACTTGGCGTTCAATTGCTAGTGAGAACATATGAATCGCCATAGAAATATCTGAAGTTGTAGAAGACATTTGTGCGCCTACAATACGGCGAGATCTTGTTTCATAGACAATACGTAATTTTACCGAGTCATTTTCTTTCATAAATTCTGGTTTTTGTGTGTCTTCAATATCTGTATATTTAACATCTAAATTAAATTTAGCTGCCGATTCCACAGAATAACCAGTTGATACCATATGATGTCCAAAGATTGAAATACCGTTTGATCCTTGAACTCCTGGAGATTCTACCGGATTACCCGCAATATTTTCACCAGCAACAATGCCTGTACGTAGAGCATTTGATGCTAGAGCAATATAAGTCGTTCCTTGTAAAGCATTTGAATAAACAGTCGCACAATCTCCTACTGCATAAACATCGGGGTCACTTGTTTGTTGGTGACGATCTACTAGATAAGCTCCGTTTACAAACAATTCTAAATGATCTTTTGCCAATTGATTGTTAGGCAAAAAACCGATCGCGTTAATCACTAAATCAACGTCATATTCGCCTTTTTCAGTCACGATCTGTTCCACTTTGTCTGAACCTTTATATTCCTTAACCAACTCATCATAATGCAATTCAATACCATGATCAGCCAAATTTTTGTCCATATCATCAGTAAACCAGGTATCATAATAATTAGGTAAGCAACGGTCTAAGGCATCAAATAACAATACATTTTTATTACGACGTTTAGCAGCTTCTGCCATTTCTACACCGATATAGCCAGCGCCAATAACTGCGATATTTTTCACATTTTCATTTTCAAACATTTGGTCTATATTTTGACCTTCTTCATATTTTTTCATAAAGGTAATGTTTTCTAATTCACGACCAGGCACCTTAGGAGAGATAGGAATGGATCCTGTAGCTAAAACTAGTTTGTCATAGCTTTCTTCGACCTTATCACCCTGCTGTGTTATGGCATGAACCACTTTTCCATCAAAGTCAATAGATTCAACAGTTGTTTGTGTACGTACTTTAGCGCCTTTAGCTTCAAAATCTTCCCGATTCGTATAAAACAAGCCGTCTACACCGTCAATTTGTTTACCTACCCATAAAGCAGTGCCACAACTTAAATAACTAAAATTTTCATTACGCTCAATCATCACAACTTCTTGATCTGAATTATCTAAAATAGCATTTGCTGCTGCTAGACCTGCATGATTCGTTCCTATAATTACTGTTTTTGCCATCTATTTTTCCTCCCTTATTTTACATATATAATATATCAAGATTGTGAAGATAAGAACTATCAATATTTTTTGCACAACCTAAAGAATTGCAAGGAAATTCACATGAAAAACTAAATCAAAGGATTTGAATCATAGAAAAATTATCTATAAAAATTTATTTGTGAAAAAGGAGGAATATTATAACTTTTTTTCACAAAATAAAATGTTCACTATGAACCTCGTATTTCTGCGAACTTCACGTTAATCATCGACAAAACTTGCTGAGATATCTCCAAACTTTCTACAAAATTCAATTGCTCTCCATTAATTTGGATTTTAGAACTATGATTATAATTTTCATACCATGCAGCGTAACGCCGGTTTAATTCTTTATAATAAGCATCCAAACTAGGATTGTTAATTAGGATATTCTAGCTTTTTTCCTCTAAAAAACCTTAAGATTTGACTTTTTTTCTTATAAAACGTTTTGATTACTTAACGAGAACCTATTAATTTAGTAAAATGTTTAAAGGATAAAAAATGAAAACAGAAAGAGGGACAACATGTTATTTCAGGGAAACGGTCGATCAAACGGAAAAATCATTTTAATTGGGGAACACTCTGCTGTTTATGACAAAGCAGCTATTGTTCTCCCTTTTAATGACACGCAGATTCATGTGACTGTGCAACAAGCGCCTAGAAACTTTTTAATGTCACGTTATTATATAGGTTATTTAACAGACGCTCCTGAAAATCTACAAAGTATCAAAGAACTAACTTATAAATTACAAACTTATTTACATACACCTAATTTTCAGTTAAATATCAATAGCACTATTCCCGTTGCCAGGGGCATGGGATCAAGTGCTGCCGTTGCTATTGCCATTACGCGTGCTTTTTTTGCTTGGAAAGAACAGTATCTTGATCAAGAAACTTTACTATCCTTTACTGATTATGCTGAAAAAATTGCACACGGTAATCCTAGCGGAATGGATGCTGCGGCTGCTAGCAGCAAGGAACCTATTTTTTTTGAGCATAAACAATTCACTACCTTTCCGATGAATATTGACGCTTACTTACTTGTGGCTGATACGGGGGTTCTTGGCCAAACAAGAGCAGCTGTTAAGTCTGTCTCCCAACGATTAAAAACATTTCATAAGCAAACGAGTCATGCAATTGAAGAACTGGGCTTATTAACTGAACGAGCAAAAGAAGCCATCATTATGAACCAACCGGAAATTTTAGGCGAAGTTATGAACCAAGCACAAAATCATTTACGATCATTAACAGTCAGCAATAAATTGTTGGATGATTTGATTCAATTTTCTTTAGAAAACGGTGCTTTAGGAGCAAAGTTAACCGGTGGAGGCCGCGGCGGGTGCTTTTTAGCCTTAGCTAAAACAAAAGAAGAAGCTGAAGAATTAGCCCAACTTTTACAAGAAAGAGGCATAAAAGAAAGCTGGATACAAGGATTAGGAGTTTACCAATATGCATAATGGAAAAGCTAGAGCATTTACTAACATCGCGCTAATTAAATACTGGGGCAAAAAAGATCCACAGTTGATTTTACCTATGAATAATAGTTTATCTTTAACATTAGATGCTTTTTACACTGAAACAAGTGTTTCTTTTTCTAAGGAGTATACAGCTGACAGCTTTTATCTTGATGGTCAATTGCAAGACGAAAAGTCTACAGAAAAAGTTAGGCGGTTTTTAGACTTAGTTCGTGAACAAAGCCAGATTTTTGAATATGCCATTGTTCAAAGTCAAAATTTTGTCCCCACAGCAGCTGGTCTGGCTTCTTCTGCCAGTGGCTTAGCTGCTTTAGCCGGTGCTTGTAACGATGCTTTAGGACTTAACCTTTCCGATAAAGAGCTATCCCGTTTGGCTAGAAAGGGGTCTGGCTCTGCTTGCCGAAGCATCTATGGCGGATTTGTCGAATGGGAAAAAGGAGATTCTGACCAAAACTCCTACGCTTTTCCTGTACCGTCTAACCATTGGGAAGATGAATTGGCGATGATTTTTATCCTTATTAATGATAAAGCCAAAGATATTTCTAGTAGAAATGGTATGCAACGTACAGTAGGCACTTCAACTTATTATACCGATTGGGTAAAAAACGTTGATGTAGATATAAAAAAAGCAAGAGAAGCCATTATTGAACACGACTTTCAAGCTTTAGGCGAAGTAACCGAAAGTAATTGTTTAAAAATGCACGCGACGACTCTAGCGGCTTCTCCACCCTTTACTTATTGGACACCTGATAGTCTAAGAGCAATGAACAAAGTACATGACATGCGTCAGGCGGGTCAAGATTGTTATTTTACTATGGACGCAGGTCCCAATGTAAAAGTTCTTTGTCAAAAAAAAGATAGCCAAAAGATCTATAATGAGTTGCAAAAAGAATTTCCTGTAGAACAACTAGTGATGGCTTATGCAGGAAAAGGAATGGAAACTTTAGAAACGGAAGTGGCAAAATGATTGAGGTCTCTACCCCGGGAAAATTGTATATCGCAGGCGAATACGCTGTTGTTGAACCGGGTCATCTGGCGATCATAGCAGCTGTAGACCAATTTATTAATGTAACTATCGAAAGTGCAACAGAAAACGGCAGTATTCAATCCCAGCAGTATAGCGACCTACCTATACGCTGGACAAGAAGAGAGGGCGAACTGGTTTTAGACCATCGTGAAAATCCTTTCCATTATATTTTAGCTGCTATACGTTTAACAGAACGCTACGCTAAGGAACAAGGGACTTTATTAAGTTTTTATCATTTAAAAGTTACTAGTGAACTTGATAATTCTAGTGGGCGCAAATACGGTTTGGGTTCAAGCGGTGCAGTTACAGTAGGAACAGTTAAAGCACTTAATTTGTTTTATGACTTGCAAATGGATCCACTGATGCAATTTAAAATTGCCGCCCTAGCTCACCTCGCTGTTCAAGGAAACGGTTCTTGTGGTGATATTGCTGCTAGTTGCTTTGGCGGTTGGTTAGCTTTTTCAACCTTTGATCATCAGTGGGTAAAAAAAAGACAAGAAACCTGGAAAATCAGTGATCTACTTAAAAGCGATTGGCCAAAACTTTCTATTCAACCGCTACAGTCTCCTAAAAATATGCGTTTATTAATTGGTTGGACAGGTAGTCCAGCCTCTACTTCTGATTTAGTCGATCAGGTGAATCAGTCCAAAGAAGATAAAGACGATATACAAAAGAATTATGAACAATTTTTAACTGATAGTCATCATTGTGTAGAAGATTTAATGGATGGTTTTGTTAAAGATGATGTGACAAAAATAAAAAAAATGATTAGAAAAAATCGGACATTACTGCAAAACCTGGCTAAAGCAACAAATGTTGTAATTGAAACCCCCGCTTTAAAACAATTGTGTGATCTAGCGGAAAATTGTGGTGGCGCAGCAAAATCTTCGGGCGCAGGTGGCGGTGATTGTGGCATTGTGATCGCCGATCAAAAGACAGGAATTCTGCCTTTAATGAGCAAATGGGAAAAAGCAGACATTATACCATTACCTTTACATGTTTACCATTATCGAGGAGGACCCAAATGAACCGAAAAGATGAACATGTTTCACTTGCAAAAGCATTCCACAAACCACATCATAATGACTTTGATGAAGTAAGAATTGTTCACCAATCTTTTACTTTAAATCGTTTTAGCGATGTATCTATTCGTACTGAATTATTCCAACGTGAGTTTTCTAGTCCTTTTTTTATTAATGCGATGACTGGAGGCAGCGAATGGACGAAAAAAATCAACCAGCAGTTAGCGATTGTCGCCAGAGAAACTGATTTAATGATGGCTACAGGTTCGGTTTCTACCGCCTTAAAAACACCTGAAACCAAAGATTCTTTTTCTATTGTTAGAAAAGAATTTCCTGATGGTTTTTTATTGGCTAATATAGGCGCTGGTTCTTCTTTAAAAAGCGCGCAACAAGCAGTTCATTTGTTTCAAGCAGATGCTTTACAAATTCATTTGAACACTCCTCAAGAGCTTGTAATGCCTGAAGGAGATCGCGATTTTGCCGACTGGCTTTTTTTACTAGAAGAAATCGTAGAGCATATTGAAGTTCCGGTTATTGTCAAAGAAGTCGGTTTTGGTATGAGCAGGGAGACGATTAATCAAATACTGGCAACAGGCGTTAGAACTATTGATATCGCGGGTAGCGGCGGTACCAGTTTTACACAAATCGAAAATGCTCGTCGAAAAAAAAGAGAATTTAATTATTTAGACCAATTTGGTCAAACAACAGTCGAGTCTTTGTTAGAAGCAAATGAAATTTCCCAAGAATTTAATTTGATCGCATCCGGCGGAATTCGAAATGCCTTTGATATTTTTAAATCTCTTTGTTTTGGTGCAAAGATGGTAGGCATCTCTGCTACAATTTTAAATTACCTATTGACCAATGGTTGCCAAGCAACCATTGAACTTATCGAACAATGGAAAAATGAATTAAAAACCCTTTATACGATGAGTGGTGCCTTAAAAACTTCTGATTTAACATCCGTTCCTTTAATTTTATCTGGGAATCCCGAAAATTGGTGTCAGGCTAGAAACATTGACATAAAAAAATATAGTATGCGTAAACCTGTATAAACAAAGCCTTCCACTTTGTTTATACAGGTTTTTTTATAAAAAAAAGACTAGTGCTATACTAGCCCTTAATCTTATGATTTTATTCAAACAACTATTCTTGTGATTCGTCTTTTTCTTCTTGCGATTGTTCTTCAGCATTTCTATCTTCATTATTTGCCTCTTCTGAAGGTTCTGGTGTGTTATCTGTAGGAGGCACTGAAGTGCTTTGTGCTGTTTCTTCACTATAAGTTGGTTTTACTGTACGAATAGACGCACGGTCAAACTCTAAAAAGATTCCTTCACAATCAAGTGTCACTGTCTTTTTGTCATCATCAATTTCTGAAACTACGCCATGTAAGCCACCAATTGTTACCACTTGGTTGCCTGGACGCATGCTATCTAATACCTCTTGACGTTTTTTTTGCTGTTTCTTTTGTGAACGTTGCATAAAATACATCAAAATGATGATAGGTACCAGCATTATAAGTATTTCCATTATTTTTTCACCTCAACTTTTATCGTTTCATTCTCTACTTTATCAGAAGCAAGTACTTTTCACTAGTATTTTTCTAGAAAGTTAGAAATTTTTCGCATTTTCTTCATTAAATCCGTACGCTTCAAAAAATTGTTCCCGAAATTCAAGTAACTGGTCGTCTCTTATCGCTTGACGAACTTGTTCCATCAAGTGTAATAAGAAATAAAGATTATGGTAAGTCGTTAAGCGTATACCAAATGTTTCATCACATTTTAATAAATGCCGCACATAAGCCCGCGTATAATTACGACATGTATAACAATGACATTGTTCGTCGATCGGACGGAAATCTCGTGCAAATTTTGCATTTTTTACAACCAAACGACCTTTTGAAGTCATACAAGTCCCGTTACGAGCAATCCGAGTAGGCAATACACAATCAAACATATCAATGCCACGAATGGCACCATCGATTAAAGAATCGGCCGCGCCCACGCCCATTAAGTAACGAGGTTTATTTTCAGGAATCAAAGGCGTTGTATATTCTAACATACGATTCATTTCTTGTTTAGGTTCTCCTACAGATAATCCCCCGATAGAATATCCTGGAAAATCTAAGCTCACCAAGTCTTTCGCACTTTGTTTTCGTAAATCTTTATAACCTGCCCCTTGAACAATGCCAAACACGCCTTGTGTTTGAGGATTAGCATGAGCTTTTAATCCTCTTTCTGCCCAACGCGAAGTGCGTTCAATAGAATCTTTCACGTAGTTATAGCTTTCGTCATAAGGTGGACATTCATCAAGGCTCATCATAATGTCTGAACCCAATTTATTTTGAATATCAATTGCCTTTTCTGGAGATAAAAACATCTTTAAGCCGTTTAAATGATTACGAAAATGAACGCCTTTTTCTTCAATATTACGCATATCAGCTAAAGAAAATACTTGAAACCCTCCGGAATCAGTCAAAATAGGTTGATCCCAATTCATAAACTTATGCAAACCACCTGCTTCGGCTACAAGATCTTCTCCTGGACGTAACCATAGATGATAAGTATTACTTAAAATAACACCAGCGCCCATTTCTTTTAATTCTTCTGGTGACATCGTTTTTACTGTAGCAAGTGTACCTACTGGCATAAACATTGGTGTTGGAAAAGTTCCGTGCGGAGTAATTAATTCGCCTAAGCGAGCGCCAGTATGCTTTTCTTTTTTGATCAATCGATATTTAATGGCGGGTTGTGTCATCGTTTCGCCCTACTTTCTTAAGTTTATCAGTTAAAAAATACCCTTAACTTTCAAAATATTTACAAACCACCTTTTATCATAAAGGTAAAAACAAGATTTTGCAATATCCAAAGAGACTATTGATACTTCTTAGTTTTGCTTTTTATCGCCCTCTGTTATACTATTTATAAGATAACAATATCTAAACAGATAAAGGAGGGTTTTTATGAAATCAAATGCTGAATTACGTGCTGAAGCTAGACAAATGCTAAAGGGGCGCTGGAAAGAAAGTGTGTTAATGAACTTAGTTCCCGTACTGATTACATTTGCTATAATTGCAATTATCACGATACCCGCTATATTATTTCTCAGCCAAAACTTCCAAGCTATAAATGAACCAACTGCTTATAATACTGGTTCTGATGGATCGAGTGGTAGTTCTTCGGGATTTATTTCAGGGCTTATCACTACTTTTTTTACCGTAGCTATGAGCTGGACATTTTTGGATATTTTACGGGGAAAAAAGGAAATTATTCGTCCATTTAGGGATGTTTTCCGAACTTTTCGCGCTCCCTACGCTTTAGCAGTTCTTGTTATTTACTTGCTGACGGCAATATTCCAATTTTTGTGGACATTATTGCTTGTCATTCCTGGTATCATTAAAGGCTATTCTTATTCACAAAGTTATTTTATCTATTATGATACTTATGAAAAAACAGGAGAAACTCCTCGTTACCTTGACTCTATTACTGCTAGTCGACATTTAATGGACGGTTTTAAAGCAAAATTATTTTTCTTAGATTTAAGTTTTATCGGATGGCATATTCTTTCTTTCCTTACTTTAGGAATTGGTTATCTTTGGTTAATGCCTTATATCTACGCTACCAAAGCAGCGTTTTATGACAGCTTGCCTAAAGAGTAAATAAAATGATTATAAACATTTGGCTAGTAAGACAGCACTTTATCATGTGCTGTCTTTTTTTTGCCCATACAAATATCACAACGAGAAATAAAAAAACCAAACGTCTTCCCTTCATCTTATCGATAAATGTGAAAACATTTGATTTTAATTTTATTTAATAAACATCGCATCGCCAAAGCTAAAGAAACGATAACGCTCGTCAACCGCATGTTGATAAGCGTTTAAAATATTATCTCTACCAGCAAAAGCACTGACCATCATCACAAGTGTGGATTTAGGTAAGTGAAAGTTGGTAGAAAAAGCATCAACAACTTTAAATTGATAACCAGGCGTGATAAAGATATCCGTCCAGCCGCTATCTGCTTTAATCTCTCCATTAAATTTTGTTCCAATCGTTTCAAGCGTACGAATGGAGGTTGTTCCTACAGCAACAATTTTTCCGCCCTGCGCTTTTACTTGATTCAAACGATCTGCTGCATTGTCTGTTAAGCGATAAAACTCACTATGCATATCATGATCTTCAATATTTTCAACGCTCACAGGACGAAAAGTGCCTAATCCAACATGTAGCGTTAAATATACAAGTTCGATCCCTTTTTGCTGGATCTTATCTAATAACTCTTGGGTAAAATGCAATCCAGCTGTTGGCGCCGCGGCTGATCCATTTTCTTTAGCATAAACGGTTTGATAACGTTCCGGGTCATCTAACTTTTCTTTAATATAAGGAGGCAGTGGCATTTCACCTAAAGCTTCTAGGTTTTCCAAAAAAATACCTTCGTAACTAAAACGAATCATTCGTCCACCATGGTCTAGTTCTTCTTCCACTACCGCTTTTATACGACCATCGCCAAAAGTAATTTGGGTGCCTACTTTGGCTCGTTTAGCAGGCTTTACTAACGTTTCCCAAACGTCACCTTCAGTGTTATTTAACAATAAAACTTCAAGATGTGCGCCTGTTTCTTCTTTTTCTCCATATAAACGAGCAGGTAATACTCTTGTATCATTCATAACCAGCGCATCTCCAGGATGTAACTCATCGATAATGTTATAGAAATGCTTATCTTGCAATTTTCCAGTCTTTGAATCTAATACTAATAGACGAGAACTTGTACGATCTTCTAATGGTGTTTGCGCAATTAATTCTTCAGGTAAATCAAAATCAAAATCTTCTGTAGTTAACATTGTTTTCACTCTTTTCTACACAATCTGTTTTACATTTTAGCACTTTTCTTCCTTGCTTCAAAGCTTGCCATTCTATTTATAGAATTGTGTTATAATAAAGATATATTTCTTCTGTATAACAGCCAAAAAAGATGCGGTAGTATAAGTCTTATTCTCTTTGTAACTTTGTCCATAAAAAATGTTACTTTTAGTCAAAATCTTATTTATGCATATTTCTTACTAAATATAAGCTTCAAGCAAATTATTTACAATATATATCGCTTATTCGTTCGTAAATCAATCATTTTATCATTTCCAAAAGACACAAATGTTTGTTTTTTGAACTTAACTGTTGTATTTTTTTAAGTTTTATGCATATTATATAATATAGAGTAACAAATAAAAAAAGTTTGAGGGTGGAAAATTTGATTGAATTTCAAGATGTATCAAAAATCTATAAAGGTGGCAAAAAAGCCGTCGACGATATCTCCTTTATAGTCGAAACAGGAGAAATGGTTTGCTTAATTGGCACAAGTGGAAGTGGAAAGACAACATCTATGCGAATGATCAATCGTATGACTGACCCCACAAAAGGAAAAATTTTGATCGATAACCAAGACGTTACAGATATTAATCCAGTAGAACTTCGTCGCAGAATTGGATATGTTATCCAAAACATTGGGCTCATGCCTCACATGACTATTCGAGATAACATCACAGTGGTTCCTAAGTTATTAAAAACATCACAAGATGATCGAAATAAAACTGCAGAACGCTTGATTAAGCTAGTAGAAATGCCAGAGGAAATGTTAGACCGTTATCCACATGAATTATCCGGTGGACAACAACAACGTGTCGGCGTTATACGAGCTTTAGCAGCCGACCAAGATGTCATCTTAATGGACGAGCCGTTTGGTGCTTTAGATCCGATTACACGAGACTCTTTGCAGGATTTAATTAAAGATTTAAATAAACGGTTAAAAAAGACGATCATCTTTGTAACTCATGATATGGATGAAGCTTTAAAACTAGCTGATCATGTAGCCATTATGAGCGAAGGAAAAGTCATCCAATATGACACGCCAGAAAATATCTTACAAAGTCCAGCCAATGAATTTGTTGAAGAATTACTAGGCGAAGATCGTTTGATGCAAGCTCAACCCGATAATACTTTAGTTAAAGATGTAATGACAACTGCCGTTACAATCACTTCCGAAAAATCAATACAAGAAGCGATTACCTTGATGCGCGAAAAAAGAGTAGATACTTTACTAGTAACAGACAATCGCGAAATTTTAAAAGGTTTCATTGATATTGAAACAATTAATCGAAGAAGCGATCGTACAATGAGCGTTGGTGATATCATAAAAACAGACGTCTCATCTGTAAAAGAAGATACGCTTTTACGTAACACATTACAACGTATTTTAAAACGTGGACTGAAGTATGTCCCTGTCGTTGACGATAAAAATCGCGTTGTCGGTATATTAACTCGTGCTTCATTAGTCGATATCATTTACGATGTCTTATGGGGAGAAGAACAATCGATTAGAGATGCTGTCGAGTCATTTAAGCCAGAAGATACAGAGGAGGTCTAGATTATGCAAGCCTTCTTTTCAGAATATGGTTCACAATTAATGAGTAACCTATTTGAACATATTATTATTTCATTCATGGCACTGTTTTTAGGTACCTTAGTCGCAATTCCTTTAGGCGTTTTATTGACAAGAACCAACAAAATCGCCGGTATCGTGATCAGTACTGCCAGTGCTTTACAAACTATCCCAGCACTAGCTCTACTTACTTTAATGATCCCATTTCTTGGTGTAGGACGAGCACCTGCAATTGTTGCACTATTTATTTATTCTCTATTGCCGATTTTGCGTAATACATATATCGGTATGGAAAATGTAGATCCCAACTACGTAGATGTAGCAAAAGGCATGGGCATGACAAATATCCAATCGATTATAAGTGTAGAACTGCCAATTGCAGTCCCTACTATCATGGCTGGAGTACGATTAGCAGCTACTTATGTTATTGCTTGGGCAACACTTGCTTCTTATATTGGCGCTGGCGGTTTAGGGGTCCTAATCTTTAGTGGTCTGGACAATTACCAACCAGAACTAATCATTGGGGGTACCGTTCCTGCGATTTTACTAGCGATAATTGTTGATTACTTGTTAGAAAAATTAGAAACATTCCTTACTCCAATTTCATTAAGGGGGGGAAGCGAACAATGAAAAAAATGAAAAGTTTTATTTTATTTTTAGGTGGACTACTTTTATTAGCAGGCTGTTCCTTTCCTGGTCTAGCCTCAAATCAATCTGAAGATACAGTTGCGATTACTGGTGGTATCACCACTGAATCACAGATCTTAGCTAGTATGGTTGCAGGTATGGTCGAGCATTATACAGACAAACAAACGTCCATTATTAATAACTTAGGAACAACGAATATTAATCATGAAGCGATGATGAATGAAGATGCTGATATATCTGCCGCTCGCTACACTGGAACCGATGTTGCTTCCACCTTACTTCTGCCGCCAGAAAAAAATCCAGATAAGGCATTGGACCTTGTACAAAAAGAGTTTAAAGAACGTTACAATCAGGACTGGTTGGCATCTTATGGTTTTGATAATACCTATGTTTTCTTAGTGCGTAGAGATACAGCAGAAGAATACGGTTTAGAAAAAGTCAGTGACTTAGAAGACGTCGCTGATGAGTTGACGGTGGGTGCTGACCGAGCATGGATGACACGTGAAGGTGACGGTTACCCAGGATTTACGCAAGAATACGGTTTTGAATTTGACCAAATCTATCCAATGCAGATTGGTTTAGTTTATGACGCTCTAGCTGCGCATCGAATGGATGTTGTATTAGGCTATTCAACCGATGGCCGGGTTGCAAGTTATGATCTTGTGATGTTAGAAGATGATCGCCAATACTTCCCGCCTTATGATGCTTCTCCAATTATAAATGATGAGTTAGCCCAAAGGGATCCGGAAGTAAAAGATGCCCTCGATCGACTCGCTGGTAAAATTGATACAGAAGCAATGCAAGAAATGAATTATCAATCAGATAATAACCTGGTTGAACCATCGATTGTGGCCGAACGTTTCCTAGAAGAACATAATTATTTTGAAGATGAGGAGTGATGGAAAATGGATATGAGTCAAATGAATTTAATGCAACAATTTATTTATTACTTTCAAGAAAATGGAAGTTACGTTTTTTCTCAATTTATTCGTCACTTCTTAATCTCGATTTATGGAGTGATCTTTGCTGCGATAATTGGTATACCTATTGGTATTATCATCGCAAGACGTACAACATTAGCTAGTTGGGTCGTTCGAGTCGCAAATATCATCCAGACTGTTCCCCAATTAGCTATGGTATCTATCTTGATGTTTGCCTTTGGCTTAGGTGTCAATGTAGTTATTATTACCGTATTTTTATATTCTCTATTACCGATTATTAAAAATACGTACACAGGCATGACACAAGTAGATAAAAACGCGCTGGACGTAGGCAAAGGAATGGGGATGACGGCCTGGCAGCGACTGTATATGATCGAATTGCCCTTATCTATTTCAGTGATCATGGCAGGTATTCGAAATGCTTTAGTGGTCGCGATTGGAATCACTGCCATCGGTACTTTTGTTGGTGCAGGTGGATTAGGTGACATTATTGTTCGTGGAACGAACGCAACTGATGGTGCCGCCATCATTTTAGCTGGTGCATTACCAACCGCTTTAATGTCAATTTTAACTGATTGGTTATTAGGATTAGTTGAACACCAACTAGATCCGTCCAGTCGTACTAGCAAAAGTTAATACTAGAATAAAAAGAAAACTAAGCTACTTTACATTTAACACAACAGTTGAATGTAAAGTAGCTTGGTTTCTTTTTTTGTATTTTAGTCTTCTTTGCTCATCTCACGATTTTTATTAGCAGCAGCTTGAACAGCTTTCATAACACTAGCACGAAAGTTGCTTTCTTCCAGGGATTGAACTGCTGCAATCGTTGTACCTTTAGGTGAAGTGACCATATCTTTTAATTCTGCTGGATGTTTCCCGGTTTCTGCCACCATTTTGGCTGCTCCTAAAACAGCTTGACTGGCAAATTCATAAGCATCGCCTCGGGACAATCCTTCTGCTACCGCACCATCCGCTAGAGCTTCGATAAACAAATAAACATAAGCTGGGGCTGAACCTGAAACACCAACAACAGCATCAATAACCTCTTCTGAAACGACTTTGGCCTTCCCAAATTTGTTGAATATATCTACAACAATTTGTATCTGTTTGTCAGAAACAAGTTCGTTTGGCGAAATAGAAGTCATCGCTTCATTGACCATGGCTGGGGTGTTGGGCATTGCACGAATGATTTTATGTGGCCCAGTTAACTCGGCAATTTGTTGAATACTAATCCCAGCTGCAATTGATACAAGAAGGTGTTCTTCTTGTAAATATGCCTTTATTCGAGGAAGTATCTGAAGCAAAATTGCTGGTTTGACTGCTAAAATAACCACATCCGTTTGTTCAAACAATTCTTTTTCATCTATAACTGCCTGAATACCATACTTTTTTTCTACTTCTTGCAAAGTTGGTTCATAACGATGATTATAAACAAAAATTTCTTCTTTCTTATAAATATTAGAAGCAACTAAACCTGCAATAATTGCCTGAGCCATATTTCCTGCTCCATAAAATCCGATCCGATGTCTCACATCAATCACTCCTCTGTTTTAAATGTTAATACTTTGCCATTTTCAGCATGTAAGTATCCTCTTTGTGGTACTTGTAAATGTATGTACAAAGAAAATGCTAATTCAAGTTGATACTCTTTTTCTCCTTGCTGAAAGATGCCATAGAATTTTCCTAAATTATTTTCCTTTTGCTTTTCCACCAGCAAATAGTAACCATAAACCCCTTGCTTTCTTGTTTTAAAGAAAAATTGCCAAATTTGTTTAAAAATTAATGACAATAATAATCCAATCATAAGAACGACAACGAGATATCCCAAGTTTTCACCTGCTTTTTTATGTACTGAGGCCTTCTTCATTAACAACTACATCAATGCCAATACTAACTTTTAATGCCTCATTCGCTTTTTCCATTGTTTCTTCTTCTAAAATGCATACTTTTTCTTTTAAACGGGACTTATCCACCGTTCGAATCTGCTCTAATAAAATAACCGAATCTTTATCTAAACCTTTCGTCGTTTTCTCAATGCCGATATGTGTAGGTAGACTCGTTTTTTCCATTTTCGCGGTTACTGCAGCCACAATAACTGTTGGACTAAAATAATTACCCAAGTCATTGGAAATAACCAAAACAGGACGAATACCGCCTTGTTCTGACCCTACAACTGGAGATAAATCTGCGTAATAAATCTCTCCACGTTTTATCATAGACTTCATCCTTTTTCTACATATTCTCTTGGTACACGATTTGAAATTAAGCAAGCCACTTCATAATTATTTGTACCTTTATATGTAGCGATATCTTGCAAGGTGATTTCATTTGTTCCATCTTTTCCCACTAAGGTTACTTTTGTACCTTCTTTTACTTTTTCCGGCAAACGTACCATGATTTGGTCCATACATACACGTCCTACAACTTCACAGAATTCACCGTTAATCAGTACGTGAAATCCCTGTAGATCACGAGTAAACCCGTCGGCATAACCAATCGGTATGGTAGCAATCCATTCCTCAGTTTTTGTTTCATAAGTTTTACCGTAACCAATACCATAGCCTTTAGGTAATTTTTTTGTTTGAACAATCTCTGAAACTAGAGAGAGGGCTGGGACTAAAGGATAAGTAGAAGTAAGTGCTGTTCCGGAAGGATTTAACCCATACATTGCTATACCCAAACGAACCATATTCCCTATGTCCTGATGCCACATAGCAGTTGCGCTATTGGCCGTATGAACATACTTAGGTTGATAAGGTAATGTATTTAGTATCTCATTAAAATAACGGCTCTGAGCTTGAAAATATTGTACATCTTCTTGGTCAGCCGTAGCAAAATGCGTAAAAATACCTTCCCAATAAAAGTTCTGTTCTTTTTCAATAACTGCTAGTGCTTGTGTTGTTTCTTCTGCATTTAAAAAACCGATTCGACCCATGCCAGTGTCTATTTTAATATGTAAATGTAGTGTTAAAGAACTGTCCTTTAAGTATACAGCTGCTTCTTTCAACCACTCGATCTCTGCCACTGGTACAGATAAGTGATAAGCTGCAGCTAATGCTGCATCAGCCGGAGAAATAATCCCTAAAATAAGAATGGGCTGTGTGATCCCACTATGGCGTAATTCTATAGCTTCATCAAGTGTAGCAGTACAAAATCCTTGAGCGCCAGCTTTTAAAGCAACTTTCGCAACAGAAACCGCACCGTGTCCGTAACCATCTGCTTTAACTACAGCAAAGATTTCTTTTTCTGGATGACGTTGCTTTTCTTGTACGATATTTTGCCAAATAGCATTTAAGTCGATCACTGCTTTTGTTGGACGGTGATATGAAATAACCAAAATTCATTTCCTTCTTTCTACTACAATATATTTATGGTTTATAAGACCTGATGAACAGGTTCTTTTATCCAGCTCGTTGTTTAAGCTGTTATAATGAGGAGGCAATCGGGTATATCGACTTTCTTTCTTGGACTTAGCGTCCGTAATTTAGACTGATAACCCGCACCTCATTTGCAGCGTTCGTTTTATGCAGGTTGAACTGCTGTCCTACAGTACGTTCGTGTCACACCCCAGTAGATTGAATAGGCAATGAGTCAAACGGGTCTTTATCCATTGCAATTTTTTTAAAGGAGTGACGAATTTATGAATCGAAACGCTGTAGGTATTGACGTCGCTAAGGGTAAAAGCATGGTAGCTATTCTTCGCCCCTTTGGAGAAGTGGTTTCTTCCCCCTTTGAAGTTCACCACACCTCCGATGAGATCCGTTCTTTAATTGAACAGATTCAATCCGTTCCAGGAGAAACGCGTATCGTTCTGGAACATACAGGGCGTTATCATGAACCCCTCGTCCACGAGCTTTCCCAAGCCCACCTCTTTATCAGCCCCGTTAATCCTAAACTGATCAAAGATTTTCGAACCCCCTCTCTTCGTAAAGTAAAGTCAGACAAGACCGATGCATTAAAGATCGCCCGCTATGCTCTTGACAGTTGGCCAGAATTGAAACAGTATGGACCTATGAACGAAATACGGAATCAATTAAAAACCATGAACCGACAGTTTGACTTTTATATGAAGCATAAAACCGCTATGAAAAACAACTTGATTGGGGTCCTCGATCAAACCTATCCAGGAGCCAACGCCTACTTTAGTAGTCCTGCTCGCAATAACGGACACCAGAAGTGGGTAGATTTTGTCACGACTTACTGGCATGTGGACTGCGTTCGTCAAAAGACGCTCCCGGCTTTTATCGACCATTACCAAAATTGGTGTCAACGCAAGAAGTACAACTTCAATCCAACAAAAGCGAAAGAAATTTATGAAGGCGCTAAGAAGCTTGTTCCTGTACTTCCTAAAGACCCTTTGACTCACCAATTAGTAAAGCAGGCGGTCGAACAATTAAACACGGCTTCCATCACCGTAGAGGGACTCCGAACCTTGATGAATGAAACGGCAGCCAAGCTCCCAGAGTACACGATCGTCATGGCCATGAAAGGCGTCGGCCCTTCTCTCGGTCCTCAGTTGATGGCTGAAATCGGAGATGTGACACGATTTACTCATAAAAGCGCCATCACGGCATTTGCGGGCGTTGATCCAGGTGTGAATCAATCGGGAGCCTATGAACAAAAGGGAGTCCGTGCTTCTAAGAGAGGCTCTTCCACCTTACGTAAAACGTTGTTTCAAGTCATGGACGTATTGATCAAGACACAACCCCAAGAAGATGCCGTCTATCAATTTCTGGATAAAAAGCGAGCCCAAGGGAAGCCCTATTATGTTTACATGACGGCAGGGGCGAATAAGTTCCTTCGCATTTACTACGGAAGAGTCAAAGAATATTTAAATGCTCTTTCCCAGTAATTTTTTTCACATACCTCCTCTTTTCAAACCAGCAAAATCGATGGTTCTATTTGTGCTGCTTAATTTTCTGCACAAAACTTTTTGCCTAAAAGTCTAATTTCCTATTGACTTTTTATTTGCAGGCTAAGTTTCCAAAATAATTTGTGCCAAAGCTAAGTCATCAGTATGAGTAATGGAAACAAACGCTGTTCCCTCAAACGGTGAAGCAGTGACGACTGGCGCTCCAACCGCGTTGGATAAAACCTCCATTTCCTGAAAAGATATTTTTCCAATACCAGTACCCCAAGCTTTAGAAAATGCTTCTTTACAAGCATAACGTCCCCCTAAAAATTCAACTTGTCGTTTGGTGGATAGCTGTGAAAATAATTGTTGTTCATTTTCAGTCAAAATACGTTGAATCAACTTTGGTTTTTCTTTAATAATTGTTTTAATACGTGCTAATTCGACCACGTCTAGCCCAATACCATAAATCATCTCATTTTCCCTTTTCTTAGAATTTACACTTATTTTATCAAACTTTTTTGAAAAACTATATATATTTATATGAAAACAAAAAAATGATTGAGAAATTTAAATTTCTCAATCATTTTTCTTAACCCTTACCGTTTCGAATCACAAAATCTTGTTTCTTTTCGTTTCCACGTCGGCTTTTTTTAGGATAACTATTTTTGTTTCCTTGGTTTTTATTATTCTTTTTATAGTAATCATTATTATTTTTCCGCCGATTACCATTACTATTATTACGGTCGCGCGAGTAATTCTTCCGACGTCCTTTATTTGATTTACCCTTAGGTAACGGACGTTCTGGTGTGATTTTTACTGGCACTGATTCCGCAGGATCTTTAGCTAACGTCTTTAATAATAATGCTGCTAAATCTTGAGCTGAATAATGCTCCAACAATTCACTAGCATCTTTAGTGTATTTATCCAAGCCATTTTCGTTCATCTTTTCGTCAATTAATTCTACCGCTTGAGAAACTTGACCTTTGAACGCTTCTTTATCAGAAGGTGGACGCATAGATGTCATACGTTTTTTCGTTAAGTTTTCAATAACGTGCAAATAATTCATTTCATTGGGCGTTACAAAAGTCACTGACATCCCGCTTTTACCAGCGCGGCCAGTCCTTCCAATACGGTGCACATAACTTTCTGGGTCTTGAGGAATGTCATAATTATACACGTGAGTGACCCCAGAAATGTCTAAGCCTCTTGCGGCTACATCAGTTGCAACTAAAATATCCAAACGACCCTTTTTAAAGGATTGTAAAATATTCATCCGTTTTTGTTGAGAAAGATCTCCATGGATCCCTTCTGCTTTATAACCACGGGCTTCCAGTCCACGTGCGATTTCGTCAACACGGCGTTTGGTGCGGGCAAAAATAAGTGTTAGTTCTGGCAATTGAACGTCAAAAAGACGCGTCATAATATCGAATTTCTCATAATCTTTTGCCTTTACATAATATTGGTCAATGGAATCGGCTGTCATTTCTTTAGCTTTGATTCGAACATGATGGGGATCTTTCATGAATTTTACGCCAATACTTTTAATTTCTTTAGGCATTGTAGCTGAAAATAACAATGTTTGACGTTGTTCAGGGACTTGGGCAATAATTTTTTCAATATCTTCCAAAAAGCCCATATTCAACATTTCATCTGCTTCATCTAGAACCAACGTTTCAACTGTAGAAAGTTTTAATGTACGACGATTGATATGATCAAGCATCCGTCCGGGCGTTCCTACAACAATTTGTGGATTATCTTTTAATTGACGAATTTGTCTGCCAATATCTGCTCCACCATAAACCGCTTGTACCCGAATTTTCTTCTCTTTTCCTAAACGAAATAGCTCTTCTTGGGTTTGAATTGCCAATTCCCGTGTAGGTGCAATGACCAAGCCTTGAATTTGTTTCTTTTTACCATCTATCTTGTCTAACATAGGCAAGCCAAAGGCAGCTGTTTTCCCCGTACCTGTTTGCGCTTGGCCAATGACATCTTTTCCTTCCATCGCTAATGGAATTGTTTCTGCTTGTATCGGCGTTGCTTCTTCAAAACCGATTTTTGTCACAGCATCCAATAATTCTTGTGACAAATTTAATTCTTTAAACTTCAAATAAATCCTCCTCTTTAAAAAACATGAAAAAGATTACTTTTTCCTTTTCACTTTTGTGAAGCGTCTGCTTTTTTCTGTGATCACTTAAAACCTGTCCCCAAATAAGGTTTAAAGCATCGTTTCTACCGAAAAACCGCTTCTTGAAGGCATTAGAAAAGGCTAGGACAAAACATACTCTTTTTTTGTCTTAGCCTCATTTGAATTTATTCTGACGAATTTTACTATTTTTAACCTATAAAAGGTAGCGTTGTTTATCAGTTATTTCAATATATACTTCATCTTTCGGCACGTCCATTAGTATAGCATAATTTGAAACTTTCAGCAAGTTTGCAAGCTTCATTTCACTTTTCTTGTAAAGCCGTGATAACTTCTGCCAATCCCATACCATTACTCCCTTTTAAAAGCACCGAGTCTTGCGCTTGAATATCTCTTTTGATAGCTTCTATCATTTCTTTTTTTCTATCCTCAGTAAAATAAAAAACATCTTTATTGCTATCTTTTAATACCTGATATAAAGCCTCCATGTCAGAACCGTATAGATAAACTTCGGCCAAGGAATCACCAATATGTTTTGCCATTTGGCGATGCATTTGTTTAGAATCTTTTCCTAATTCAAGCATATCTGCCAATACAGCAATCTTTCTGCCTGGCAATGTTAATTCAGCAAAGCTATCTAACACTAACCCCATCGCTGTGGGATTTGCATTATATACATCGCTTAGGATATCCGCTCCGTTAGCGGCTTTACTCCATTGCGTACGATCTTTGGTTAAATGAAAATTCTTTAGACCCGCTGCGATTTCTTCATTACTTAGGCCAAAATAATGGCCAAAACTATAAGCAACCAAGGCATTTTTGACATTATAGCTTCCAATAACAGGAATCAAAAAGTTTTTTCCATCAATGGAAAACTCTGTACTTTGTTTTGTAGTATTTAATACCTCAGCTTGAACCATCCCTTCTTTTAAACCAAAAGTTACTACTTTTTGATTTAAAGGACGAATAAGTGGAGATAATAGAGGTTCATCTACAGGAATAAACAATACACCGTCTTTCTTTAAACCAGCAGCAATTTCCATTTTGCCTTTTGCAATACCTTCTCGTGAGCCCAAGCTTTCAATATGAGCCTCACCGATTAAAGTAATCGCTGCTGCATCTGGCTGGCCTATCTGAGAAAGAAGTGTTAAATCACCTGCGTGATCCATTCCCATTTCCAAGACTAAAATCTCTGTTGTTTCAGGCATGTGTAAAATCGTATAAGGCAAACCCAATTCGTTATTATAATTTCCTTGTGTTTTATACGTTTGATACTTTTGCGCCAAAACTGCTTCTGTCATATCTTTAGTCGTTGTTTTGCCGTTACTTCCTGTGATCGCCAGAACTTTAGGCGCAAGTTTTTGTCGATAGTAACTAGCTAATTTTTGGAAAGCTTTTTTGGTATCTGACACAAAAAATACAAATAAACCTGCTGGTGCTTCAGATACATCTTCACTCCAAAGTGTAGCAATCGCGCCACTTTCTTGGGCATAGGCAGCAAACTCATGGCCATCTCGTGTTCCCTTTAAAGGAACAAAGAGATCTCCTGTGGTTATTTTTCTACTATCAAATTCAACATTTGTAATCTTTTGTTCGCTAGTTTGAGAGCTTCCCAAGACTTCTGCAATTTCTTTAATCGTTAGATCCATATGTTCTCCTTAATATAATTGTTATTCGTAGTTCTTTACTTTGTCTTGTTCATCTTGATATCACTAAACGGTATTAATTAAAATCATTTTTAATCAAGCTAAAAATTTCAATCGATAGATAAAAAAGCAATACAAAAACAAGGCACTACAAAATTGTTACTTGTGTGCCTTGTTTTACATTTATTCATCTACATCGACATGTAATTTTTTCTTTTGATTGTACTGATTCAAACCAAGCTGAATCAACTCTTCAATCAAATCCCCATAAGGCAACCCTGTTTTTTCCCACAAAGAAGGATACATACTAAATTGTGTAAAACCAGGCATAGTGTTTAATTCATTTAAGAACAGTTCATTTTTACTAGTCAAAAAGAAGTCACAGCGACTTAATCCACTGCCTCCTAAAGTTGTATATGCTCTTTTGGCATATTGACGTGCTTTTTCTTGAACCTCTTCAGGAATTTTTGCCGGAATCTGCATTTTTATATTGTTATCAATATATTTAGAATTATAATCATAAAACGCCACATCTTTAACAATTTCACCTGGTAATGTTGTTCGTACATCTTCATTACCCAAGATAGCCACTTCAATCTCACGTGCTTCTATACTTTGCTCAATCACTACACGTGAATCATAACGGTAAGCTTCAATCAAAGCTTCTTGCAGTTCTTCTCGATTATGAGCTTCTGATATCCCAACACTAGAACCCATATTAGCTGGTTTAACAAACATTGGATAAAGCAATGTTCCTTCACATTGCTCAAAAACTTTTTTAGGATTTTCTTTCCACTGATTTTTCAACACAGGAACATAAGGTACCTGCGGAATATCTACTGCATGTAAAATATATTTGGTTGTGATTTTATCCATACTGCTTGCGCTAGTCATGACTCCTGCGCCAACATAAGGCATATCAATTGTTTCAAGGAAGCCTTGAATCGTCCCGTCTTCACCATTTGGTCCATGAAGAATAGGCAGTACAATAGCATTATCTTCTTTAATTTGACAAGCTTGGATAACTTGAGCAGTGTCTCCCTCGTTTTGCCAATGAAGATGGAGTACTTCTTCTGACTCTGGCTTTTCGTTAAGCAACGGACCTTTGACCCATTGACCATCTTTTGTGATATAAACTAATTGGACTTGGTAATAGTTATAATAAACTGCATTGAGTACAGAAAAAGCTGAAAGGATCGACACGTCGTGTTCTGCACTTTGTCCTCCGTATAATAAAATAATTCTCAAGGCTTTTCCTCCTGTATTTGAGTATCACTTTTAAGTTATTTCTTATATATTTTAGCACAAAATGTAGAAAGCGAACATATTTTTTTCATATCCTCTTTTTACCGACTCAGTTCTTTTTTTAAGGCTTCATCCAACACCGCAAAAAAATGTTCACGGTCTTTTTGTGTAAAAGCTTTGGGTCCTTTAGTTTTTTTGCCTGCCTTACGCATCTGGGCACTCATATATCGTTTATTTAATAAAATATCGATCGTTTCTTTTTTATATTCTTCGCCAGAATGATGAAATACACGAGCGCCTTTAGGCAGTGCTAAAGAAGCCAAACCATAGTCTTGTGTGATCACAATATCATTAGGTTCTACCAATTTAATAATCTCATAGTCCGCCCGATCTGCGCCTTTGTCGACATAAACAAAATGAACAAAGGGAGGTTCTTCCTTATTCGTATAATGATCTATGCTTGTCACGATCAAAACAGTTAATTGAAACTTTTCCCCTAAGTAAATGACTTCTTCTTTCACAGGAGAACCGTCTCCATCAATAATCAGTCGCATTACTAGTGCATCCTTTACTTTCTTTTTTATAACTTTTAATACTACGGTTGGCTACTAAGTACATCTGTAATGCTGTATTCTCCATCACTTTCATGATCTTCTACCTGATCCTTAGCCTCAAGATCGTTGAAATGCCACCATTCAGAAGCTAGTGGTGTCATACCTGCATTGACAAAGTAGTCTTGTAGTGACAGCGCTGCTTGATTCATTTCAGAACGTAGCTCTGCCTCTTTCCAAGCATCAGGATCCAATGCCGTGACTGGAGCTGTAAAAACAGCAGAAGCCACACTAAGTTCATGCATAGGCGAAGGCATATCATATTCGGTATAACCTTTCACTACATCTACAGAATAATCACCATAAAATTCAGTTTCTTGTTCATCAATCTGTGCTAAACTGACGTCAATAGCATAGCCTTTTTGATGGTTAGATACATCGTCATGAATAAACCAGAACATTTCCCACGGTGCAGTATCAGCTCCAGCTTTTACTGTTGAATTTTCATCCGCTAATTCTGTCAGTTGATCATATACCTTTTTCTGTGCATTATGCGGGCGATAAGTTTCGTAAATAAGTAAACTTTCATCGTTTTCTAAAGCTTGAGATTGAGCATCGTTTATTTTTTTAGCAGTTGTATATAAAACAGGTATGACAAATTCTTCTTTTTGCAATCTTTCATTATCAGCTTTACCATCATATAAAGAAGTATTCGTAACCTCAGGAATGTCTATACCTGAAGACCGATATAAAGACGAATAAGTATTAGTATTATTATAAACCGCTGAAGGCACCACGTCAGGTAAATTGATAAAAGCGTACTGATGTTGTACCCATCCTTTTGCTTCATCGCTTTCAACTTCCCACCAGTCTCCTTCTTCTTGTAAGATACGAAAAGCTGTCCCAGGTGTAAGTGTTTCTTGTGTTTTGGCATCATCGTCTGCTTCACTCTTTACATCTAAATCAATTGGAGCAAACCCTGAAGCGTTTTTGACAGGAAGTTCAAACTCGCCCTCATAAGGATTTTCTTCTTGCTGAGCAGGTTCTTCACTCGAAGACTCTTGGGAAGTGTCTGTCGTGGAACTTGCTTCTTCTGAGGAATTATTAGCAAATGTGGAAGTTTCGGTTTGATCTGTCGAAGGATTAACTACATTATTAAAAATAAGAAAACTAATAGCTGCAGCCACCATGATAACTAGCATTAATCCTAAGATGATTTTTTTATTTCTTTTCAATTTCTAATACCTCCTCAAAAGATATAATATCTTAATACGTATAAAATCAGAAGATGACCTGGATAGATAATATAAAAGCTCCACTTCATTAGAAAAGACTTTTTCCCTAACGTCCCGTCATACATTGTAAAAAGCGGAAGTGTCAATAAGATTCCTAAACGAAAAATAGAATTAGGATCAAGGATTGAAAAATCTGGTAAAACATAAAAGAGTATGCCAACCAAAATAAAGCTTGTCATTTGTAAAGAAAAATTATTTCTAAAAAGGCCAAAAGCTAAAATCCATAACACACTAATATAATTCCAGTCCGCTGTCCATGACATTAAACAACAAAGCAAAATAAAAAAGACCTTCAATCCCAGAGGCATTACCTTTGATTGACTAATTGATAATGCTAAAAAGCCAGCGAACAAGCCCCAAATAATACTTGTTGTCTGAAAAGAGGTCAAATTGAAATATAAAATATAAGGATAATGAGAAATTAAGGCAAAAATAAATAATCTTTTTAGATATTTTTTCTTATTTGACGTATGAAAGTAACCTTCTGAAATTAAATAACACATAATAGGCGCTGCAAGTCTGCCAATCATACGCAAAATAACATAGAACAATGTGTCACTGGGCACTAACCAAAATGTAGTATGGTCGACGATCATGGCCATTACGGCTATAATCTTTAATGCATTCGCATTTTACGAAGGCTTGTAGGTAATTTCCAAAGAGACACCCTTTCTTTTTCCATGATGAACTTGCTAGTACAATTATTTTATTGTTCAAAAAATCTACTTTTTACATATTCACAAAAATAAGGTGACAAAGTCGTCCAACAATACCTATTTTTGAATATAGTATCATATGAATGCTTTTTCTTAATATTAAATGTTTTTTTCAAAAGATTAAATTTATGACAATCTTTCTATAAATTATGAGTTCAGGAAAAAATTACCTTCCTTGTAGTACCAACCTTATTCAAGTCTTTAAATTATTTCAGCAATAAATTGCAGACGTTTTTAAGCATAAAAAAAGACCGTTGTTACAGCTTAGATAGCTAAACAACAGTCTTTTACAGTACTTATTTAGTAGGAAATGTCTTTCCACAAAAACATTTACCCGGCATCCTGCAATCCGGCAGGTGAGCGTATACTCTTATGCCGCTGTTTGAGGTACCGACAAATGTCGGCTTCTCGGCTCATCGCATAATACATTTTACCATAAAAAACGACAAATCACCAATTAATTTCCTAAAAACGTATCAATTTTTGTATTGATAAGATCAATAGCCACGTGGTTCTGGCCACCTTCTGGTACCACGACATCAGCATAGCGTTTCGTTGGCTCAATAAACTGATGATACATCGGTTTAACGACAGTTAAATACTGGTTGATCACCGAATCCAGTGTTCGTCCTCTTTCTTCTATATCGCGTTTAATGCGTCGAATAATTCGAATATCATCATCAGTATCCACATAAACCTTGATATCCATCATATTACGCAAACGTTCATCTGCTAAAATCAAAATCCCTTCTAAAATAATAACTTCTTTTGGCTCTTGAATTTCAACTTGCTCACTGCGCGTATGTGCTACGTAATCATAAACCGGTTTTTCCACTGCTTCGTAATTCAATAACTTATGTAAGTGCTCAATGAATAAATCTGTATCAAACGCAAATGGATGATCGTAATTGGTCTTTAACCTTTCTTCAAAAGGAAGGTCACTCTGATCCTTGTAGTAAGAATCATGTTCAAGCATCATAATTGAATGGTTTGGAAAATGATTTAAAATCGCATGACTAACGCTTGTTTTCCCGCTACCAGAGCCACCTGTAACGCCAATAATAATCGGTTTATGTTCTGTCATCATGCTGCCTTCTTTCGTTTCTTTTTATAAAATCTATAAGAATTCGCTATTCTTGTAATTTAAACCGTTGACCCAAACTGTACCCTTGTATCTTTACTAAAGAATATCGTACGCTAATTGTGAAATCACGTCAATAAACACTCTCTAAGTCTTCAAACATGGAAAGCCAAATCGCTTTTACTTTCCATATTTAATAATAAATCGTTTGAAATTACAATACTAATCAATTATTTGACTTATTTAGAATTTTCTTTTAAAGTAATAACATAAGTAAATAGAGTTTCTCACTACACACAGCGTTAAGACCTGGTGGAGAAAGTTATGAAAGATTGTCTGAGGGGTAGCTGTGTATTCAGTTGCCCCTTTTTATATAACTTATCGATCATGTATTATCATCTCAGTATTTGAGTAACCAATATTTGCTTGAAAAATATTGTTTAACACAAAATTTAGGAGGAAAAATAAGTTATGGCAGTTGCATTAGAAGTAGAAAAAAGAGCTGTACGTCCACGTTCAATCAGAAATAAATTGCGTCATGAAGGCAGAATACCTGCAATCGTTAATGGTTATCAAATCGAAAGTACACCAATTTCTGTTAATGCGCAAGAACTAGATAGAGTATTGCGTGAAAATGGACTAAACTCAGTTATTACAATGAATATCGATGGTAAAAAAGTGAATACTTTAGTTCAAGACTATTCAGCAGATACATTTACTCAAGATCTTATCCATGTTGAATTCCTATCTGTAAACATGACAGAAGAACAAGAAGTTGAAGCAGAAATCAACCTTGTCGGCGAAGCTAGCGGAGTAAAAGCTGGTGGTGTTCTTACTCAAACATTATACAGTGCTAATGTTTCAGCTACACCAGACAAACTACCTGAAAACATCGAAGTAGATATTTCTAATCTAGAAATCGGTGATTCTATTAATATCAGTGATATTCCGGTCGCAAAAGATTATACGATTGTTAATGATCCGGAAGAACAAATAGCTTCGATTAACGAACCAGAAGTTGAAGAAGAACCAGAAGAAGAAACGGAAAAAGCTGAACCAGAAGTTATCGGTGAAAGCGACGAAGATTCTGAAGAATAAAAATAATAAAGCTCTTGAAATCTAATATTGATTTCAAGAGCTTTTTACTTTAATTATTATAAATTATCAAATTCAGATTGTTCGACATCTTTTAAACTAAGAATCCAAGCATTCATTTCGTCTTCGTCATTTAACACATCTACATTTTCATCTGCTTTTTCATTGATAGAAGAAACCGTTCCTGATAAAGGGCTAGTAAGAGCGCTTGTTGCTTTTTCTGCTTCAATTTCAACCAAGGTATCACCTTTTGCATAGTTTTGGCCTGCTTTAGGAAAAGTAGCAAATGTAATATTTCCTAGTTCATCTTGCGCTTCATTTGTCAAACCTATAACGTATTCTTTTCCGTTAAACAGCACCCACAAATTATCAACTTTTTTTAGACATTGCTTTTCCATAATGTAAATACTCCTTCATAATCATTCTCATTAAATCCGATCGCTAAGAAATGGTTATCTTTTACTAAAATCGGACGCTTGATCAGCATACCGTCTGTTGACAGCACCTGGCAAGCTTCTTCAAGTGTATACCCATCTATCTTATCTTTCAAGCCTAAAGCCCGGTATTTTTGCCCACTTGTATTAAAAAATTGACGAAGGGACAAACCGCTTTCTCTCATCCACTTCTCTAGTTGTTCTTTAGAGGGGACTTCTTTAATCATATCCACAAATGTAACTTCTTTACCTTGTGCTTCTAACCATTTTTTTGCATTTTTACAACGACTACATTTAGGATACCCATACAACGTTAACAATAGTTAACCTCCTGCTTTCTTAAGCTTCATTTGTTGCCTGATAACGCATCGCTAAAATCAAGCCTACACCTACCATATTGCTCAAAAGTGCAGAGCCCCCTTGACTGATAAATGGAAGCGGAATCCCCGTTAAAGGCAATAGTCCAATATTTGCTCCAATATTTTCAAACACATGGAATAAAATCATCATAATAATTCCGGTTGCCAGATAAGAATAAAATTCATTATTTGTATCAAAGCAAACACGAATCATTCGATAGATTAAAATAAAATACAATAAGACAACAAACGCGCTTCCGATAAAGCCAAAATTTTCTCCAATAACAGAAAAGATCATATCAGATTCACGCACTTGCACAGCGATTTCACTAGTATTAAATCCTTTACCAAATAAACCACCCGAACCAATCGCCATCATGGCAGAAGCTACTTGCATAGAGTCTCCTTGAACATCATGAAACGGATCTAGCCAAGAATCTATTCGCGCAAATTGGTATTGAGAAAACAAACCAATATCAGACAGAAATTCTCGACCCCCGTCACTTACTACAAGGGCAATCGTACCTACACTGATCACTAAAAAGACTACAATTACAGGTATGATAATCCGCCATGAAATACCAGACATCAAAAATATACCGCCAAAAATAGCTAGAAAGACTAACATTGAGCCAAAATCATCTTGTAACATAATTAAAAATAATACAGGAGCTACAACTGCTAGCATTTTTCCGATCAATATACCGTCTGATTTTAAAGTACGTTGTTGATAGGAAGCATTATGTTTAGTAACCACCATTGCTAACATCAAAATCATAGCAATTTTCATCAATTCAGCCGGCTGTACTGTAATAGGACCTAGACTAAACCAGTTTTTAGACCCTGTGGCTCTTTGCATGTCTTCATCATAAAATTGCACCAATAATGCCATGACAGCTAAACCCGCTGCATACGCATATTTAGTTATTGTCCAAAGCTGTCTAGGCTTGATATGCATAATAATTATTACTGCAATTACTCCTACAGCATACCAAAGCAACTGTTGAAATACGTCATTCCAAGGATTGCTATTTGATATCGGATCGTGGTAGGAAGCAACATATAAAGAAGCTAAGCCAACCAAACATAATAAAAATACTGGTAGAATTACGCCATAATCGATTTTATTGTCATTTTTAAAAAGGTTCCTTTTTTCCATCTGCTCTCTCTTTTCATAAAAATTACTTTCTTCATTATAGAGGTAAACAGTGATAAAAGAAAGCTTTGTACCCAGACATTCAAAAAAAGTTTAGAATTTATTTTAAAGATGACTTTTCACTTTTATTAAAAATAAAAAAGCATTTAGCACTTTTTTGGTACAAAAAAAGCGATAAACGCTGATATAACAGTGTCTATCGCATAATTTAAATGCCAGCAACAGGACTTGAACCTGCGACCTACGCGTTACGAGTGCGTTGCTCTACCAACTGAGCTAAGCTGGCAAAATACATATGAAATTATAAGGAATTTTTTACTGTTTGTAAAGCTAATTTTTTAAAATTATGTTATCTGAAAATTTCCAAAAATTATGTTACAATAAATATAAGGAGGTTTTATATATGGCAGCATTTGGTAAGTTTGATTCGTCTATTGACCCATCAGAAGTAGGCAAAGAATTCTCAGTTAACGAGCACGTAAAATTTCAAGTACATAATCAGCCGGAAACAGGCACAATTACAAAGCAACTGAAAAACTCAGCCGTTATTGCCATTGATGAAACAAGTTCCAATCAGGAGTTGATCTCCGAAAAGAACGGTGTCATTATCATTAACTACAAACAGATGGAACCAACAGATCAATAAAAAAGAAGCTGGAATTCCAGCTTCTTTTTTATTGCTATTTCGTACCGAATAAACGATCTCCCGCATCACCTAATCCTGGAACAATATAACCATCTTCATTTAAATGATCATCTAAAGCAGCTGTGTAAATATCTATATCCGGATGAGCTTCTTGTAAGGCTTTAACCCCTTCCGGAGCAGAAACGATACAAACAAATTTAATATTAGAAGCACCACGTTTTTTCAAAGAGTCAATCGCCATAATCGCTGATCCTCCTGTGGCAAGCATAGGATCAACCACCAATAGTTGGCGACTATCGATATCTTCTGGCATTTTGACAAAATACTCATGAGTTTCTAATGTTTCTTCGTCCCGATACAAACCAACATGCCCTACTTTAGCCGCTGGGATAAGTTGTAAAATACCATCTACCATACCCAAACCTGCACGCAAAATTGGAATAATAGCCACTTTCTTACCAGCTAATGTTTTTTGCGTTGATAGTTCAATTGGTGTTTCAATTTCAACATTTTCAGTTGGCATATCACGAGAAATCTCGTAAGCCATCAACATTGCAAGTTCATCAACAACTTCTCGAAAAACTTTTGTACCACAGTTTTTCTCCCGTATAATTGTTAACTTATGTTGAATTAATGGATGTTCCATTACTTGAAATTTTCCCATTTTTTAAGGCCCCTTTATTTTTTCTCTATTGTAATCTAAAAGCAGTATACAAGCAATGCATCAAAAGAAATTGCCTTTAATATACAACTTAATGCGTATAAATTGGATGAGCTTCAGTCAGTTTTGCAACAGCTTCTTTGACCTCATTAAGCACTGCCTGATCTTTGTTATTTTCTAAAACTTTTATAATCAAACGAGCGACTTCCGCCGCTTCTTTTTCTTTAAAACCACGACTAGTGATGGCAGGTGTCCCTATACGTATACCACTTGTTTTAAAAGGACTCAATTTTTCAAAAGGAATGGCATTTTTATTTACTGTAATATGCACAGAATCTAAAAGCTGCTCAGCCTCTTTTCCTGTCATACCATAGTCGGTCACATCAATTAAAAGTAAATGATTTTCTGTTGCACCAGACACTAAACGTGTTTTTGCAGCTTGGTTAAATTCGGCTTCCATTGCCTTAGCATTATTTAGTACCTGTTGACTGTATGCTTTAAAATTATCATCCAGTGCTTCATTAAATGCAACAGCTTTTCCTGCAATTACATGTTCTAAAGGTCCTCCTTGAATACCAGGAAATACATTACTATTGACTTTTTTTGCAAGTGCTTCATCGTTTGTTAAAATCATACCACCACGAGGTCCTCGTAATGTTTTGTGTGTGGTAGTCGTCGTAATATCAGCATAAGGAATCGGATTAGGATGAAGCCCACTAGCAACTAAACCAGCAATATGAGCCATATCCACCATCAATTTGGCACCCACTTCGTCCGCAATTTCTTTAAAAGCCGCAAAGTCAATATAACGAGAATAGGCACTGGCTCCAGCAACAATCAGTTTAGGCTGATATTTATGCGCTAAAGTGCGAACATCTTCAATATCAATAATTTCAGTTGTCGGATCAACACCGTAACTAACAAAATGATAAGTTTTACCACTGAAATTTACCGGTGATCCATGTGTTAAATGCCCACCTGCAGATAGATCCATTCCTAAAACAGTATCTCCTTCTTCAATCAATGACAAATAAGCCGCGGTATTGGCCTGCGAACCAGAGTGTGGTTGAACATTAGCAAACTCGGCACCAAATAGTTTTTTCGCCCGTTCAATCGCTAAATTTTCAACGACATCTATAAATTCACAACCACCGTAATAACGACGTCCGGGATACCCTTCTGCATATTTATTCGTTAAAATACTTCCTTGAGCTTGCATTACCGTTTTGGAAACAATGTTTTCTGAGGCAATCAATTCCAGATTATCTTGCTGACGCCTAGTTTCGTTTTCAATTGCAGTGCCGATCTCAAAATCAAAATCTTTTATAGCCATATCAAGAACACCCCTTTTACTTTCTTACAATATTGTATCACAGGAAAATTAAGAAATCTTTTAACCTTCAAAATACTTTTGAGCAGCAGCTTTTTTTAAGCGATTCATATAAGCTAGGCCTAAACCTTCTTCAGGCAAAACAGCGACCAAAATAACATCTAAAGATAATTGTCCTTCATCTAATGCACGCATGCCCGCATATAAACCTCTAGTAGCTGCTAGCATACTATCATCACTATAAGAAAAAGTAGCTGCTGTATTTGCGCGAACTTCATCACATATTCTTGGTCCAGCCAGCACTCCTGCACATAGATTATTTTCTTTTACCCAGTGAACAGCAGCTGGCCAATCTTGTTTTTTTACCATTAGAACTTTTGTATCGGGTGAATAATGTTTATACTTCATTCCCGGTGATTTAGGTGTCTCAGAAGTTTCTAATAGATGCTTATCATAGCTAACCTCAATCCCTAGGTCTTGTTGGATTTGTTCTTTAGTAATAGCGCCCGGACGTAAAATCATTGGATTTTGCTCAGGGTCACTAACATCAATTACCGTCGATTCCACCCCAATTTTTGTTGCACCATCATCTAAAATTCCATCAATTTTGCCCTGTAAATCATGATAAACATGTTCATAAGTTGTAGGACTAGGTTTGCCCGAGGTATTAGCACTAGGTCCTACCGCGGGAACGCCTGCTTTTTTGAGTAACATTAAAGTAGCCTCGTTATCTGGCATGCGGAAAGAAACCGAGGGTAAACCTGCAGAGACTTCTTTGGCAAATAAATCTGTTTTTGTTTGACAAATTAAAGTCAGCGGACCTGGCCAGTAAGTATCAGCTAATTTTTGCGCATAAGGATGCAACGCAACGACATAATCTTTTACCTGTTCAAAACTATTCACATGGACAATCAACGGATTGTCATGAGGTCTTCCTTTAACATCAAATACGCCAGAAACTGCGTCTGAATTCATTGCATTTGCGCCTAAACCATAAACAGTCTCAGTTGGAAAAGCTACTAAGCCACCTTTTTTCAACTTTTGCGCCGCTTCACCTATCTCATCAACTGTCCAATGTTTTGTTTCTTTTATTTCCACAGTTTATCCACACCCTTTCTTTTTATCAACACCAAGTTATCAACAATTCCGGTTAAGTTATACACAATCTGTGGAAAAAGTGACATCTTATTGTGTATTTATCTGTTTATAACTTGAAAATAGCTATAATTTCTGTATTATTCGCCTTTTTTCCGAAATAATTTTTATAGAATCACTAGTTACCCACAAACTTGTGGATAACTAGTGCACAAGTAACATTCGTTCATTTCCTGATAAATCTTTTTTCCGCTGAATTGTTTTTTGCGGAAAACTCCTTTGAAAAATTTCTTCTACTTTCCCTCCTTGATTAAAACCAATTTCTAAAAATATTTTTCCTTTTTTAGTGAGCTTTTCTTGCGCTTGTTCAGCAATTTTTTGATAAACAGCTAAGCCCTCATTTTCAGCAAATAAAGCGATGGAAGGCTCATAACGTTGAACACTTGTATCCATCAATGACCATTCGTCTTGGCTAATATAAGGCGGATTGGCAATCAGAATATCGATAGAGTGTTTGATAGGCTCCAAGGTATTACCTAGGTAAAATTCTACTTTTGCTTCAAGCAAATCGCTATTCACCTGTGCTACTTCCAAAGCGTTTTTTGAAATATCCACAGCGCTTATCTGCCATGCAGGTCGTTCTAATTTTAAAGTAGCCGCAATAGCTCCAGTGCCAGTACCTACATCCACTACCTGGAGTGCTTCTTCTTTTTGCTTAACAGTGTTTTGTAAACACCATTCAACTAATTCTTCTGTCTCTGGACGTGGGATCAATGTATTAGAATTGACTTTGAAACTTCGTCCATAAAATTCTTCATAACCAAGTAAATATTGTGGGGGATAATCGTTTAGCAACTGCTCTAGGTCAATTTGTAATTGATCGTATTCTTTTTGTGTTATTTTGTCTTTCATGTGTGACAACCAATCTGTTTTTGTCCATTTTTTACGAGCTAAAAACACATAGAAAATCGCATAACCTTCTTTACCATGATTTTCTAAAAAAGAAGAAGCCCAATTCAGGACTTCTTGATACGTTTGTTTACTCATTTTGCAACTCTTCCAATTTCGAAGTTTGGTCATATAAAATTAAAGCCTCGATAATTTCTTCTAAGTCCCCATCTAAAATTTTATCTAATTGTTGAACAGTCAAATTGATTCTATGATCAGTCACTCGATTTTGCGGGAAATTATACGTACGAATACGCTCGGAACGATCGCCAGATCCGATCGCTGATCTCCTATTGGCATCGTACTCATTTTGAGCTTCTTGTTCATACTTATCATAAAGACGTGCACGCAAAACTTTCATTGCTTTTTCGCGGTTTTTAATTTGCGAGCGTTCATCTTGCATCGCTACCACAATACCTGTTGGAATATGTGTTAAGCGTACAGCAGATGCCGTTTTATTGACGTGCTGTCCGCCTGCACCGGAAGCATGATAAATATCCGTGCGAATATCCTTATCATCTATATCTAACTCCACTTCCTCAGCTTCTGGCATCACAACCACTGTTGCAGTTGAAGTATGCACGCGGCCTTGTGATTCAGTTTCTGGCACACGTTGTACACGGTGAGCGCCGCTTTCATACTTTAATTTCGAATACACTTTATTACCAGTGATCATCATAATGACTTCCTTATAGCCACCAATACCGGTAATACTAGCATCCATCACTTCTACTTTCCAACCTTGTGATTCTGCATAGCGTTGATACATATCAAATAAATCGCCAGCAAAAAGTGCGGCTTCATCGCCGCCAGCTGCCCCTCTAATTTCCATAATAATATTTTTATTATCATTAGGATCTTTAGGTAATAACAGAATTTTGATTTGTTCTTGTAGTTCTGCTTCTTCTTTTTTTAACTCTGCTAATTCTTCTTTGGCTAAATCAGTCATTTCTTCATCCAAATTTTCGCTTAACATTTCTTCGTCTTCGCTAATATCTTCTTCTACTTTCTTGTAGCGTTGATAAACCTCTACTGTTTCACGTAAATCCGCTTCTTCTTTAGACAGCTTCATGAAACGATTGGTGTCTGCGATCACATCTGGATCGCTCATTAATTCGCCTAATTCCTGATAGCGATCTTCAATCTTTTGTAATTGATCGTAATACACTTAACATTCTCCTTTACTCGATTTCTGGGTGAAAATAATGATGACGACAAACAGGATAATATGCATCATTTCCCCCAATTTGTACTTGCTCTCCTTCATATACTGGCTTTCCATCTATAAAATGTAAATTCATGATTGCCTTTTTATGACAAAACCAGCAAATCGTCTTCATCTCTTCGATTTTATCCGCGTATAATAATAAATATTTAGAGCCTTCAAATAATTCGTTACGAAAATCGTTTTTTAATCCAAAGGCCATCACTGGAATCTTTAATTCATCTACAATCCTCATAAATTCTAAAACGTGATGTTTTTTTAAAAATTGCGATTCATCGATCAATATACAGTACGGTCTGGGTTCCAGTTGCACAATAAGCTCGTAAACATTTGTTTCTTCAAATATCGGCAGTGCTTTTTCTTCTAAGCCAATTCGGCTAGAAATTTGCCCAACACCTGCCCGTGTATCTAAGCCGCTTGTCATCAAAACAACTGGTTTTTCTTGTTCTTCATAGTTATGAGCAACTTTTAAGATCTCAATTGATTTGCCACTGTTCATCGCGCCGTACTTAAAAAATAGTTGTGCCATCTTCTCATCCTCCGTATACTTCCCACTAAAAGTATACTTGAAAACAAATGATTTTTACAGCCCTAGCCTTTTGAAATTTAACTAAACAAAAAGGAAGAGCACTGTGCTCCCCTTTTACTTTCTTATATTATAACCAGCTATATCTTAATTAATAACGTCTTTGTTTTTTAAATGCATTTTCTACTTGTTCAAAACCTACTTTAGAGTAAAAAGAACTTGCACTAACTGCCGATATTAAAACAATTGAAATATTTTTTCCCTGATTTTTTCGCAATGTAGACAATAATTTAGTACCAACGCCTTGTTCTTGATAGCTTTTTAAAACAGCTAAATCTGATACAAACGTACAGTAAGACATGTCAGAAACACCACGGAGTACACCTACTAATTTAGCATTATCCCAAGCAGTATACAAAATATTAGCATTATCTAACATTCGTTTAATCCTTGCTTGATCGTAAACCGGTCGCTTAATTCCCGAATGAGCAAAAATTTCTATCAAGTCTTCTACCGTAATTTTTTCCTTATCTCGAATTTCTATCATCGCTAGCCCTCCCTATGTATGCGATACATCTTATCTGTGGGCTGAAAATCGAGTTGCTTATAAAAACCCAAAGCTTTTTCATCTGCCCTTAAGGAAATTGTCGTTTTGCTACCTAGGTATTGTTTCATCTCATCGACCAAAATTTTTCCAATTCCTTGCTTTTGGTAAGCTGGTAAAATTAAAATGTCACTTAAGTAACAAAAGTACTCAAAATCTGTTAAGCAACGCGCAAAACCTAACAAAATCCCATTGCGCCACGCACTAAAAACTAAAGGCGTATGATTTATCATCTCTTGCAACCTATTCTTATCTTCAAGCGGCTTATCAAAGGCAGTTTCTTTATAAACAGCCGCCACTTCTTCTACTGATAAAGATTCATTTACTTTGATTTCAACATTGTTTTCTTTCATTTTATTCAACTCTCCCTATATTGTTAATAACAATTAACTGCTAGCAGTTACCCAATTTGAGATGTCCCGTCAAAAACATAATTTCCCAGATACCTCTTTATTTATACGCCTACATTTTCCTTTATTTGACTACTATACGCTAAAAAATAAAAAACTTCAGCCAAATTTTTATAAAACTTGCTATAACCTGGATGATTTCTAAAAAGCTTGTGGATAACTTTCGTGCCGAATGAAAGCGTCTTTTTGATGTTATTGAATCATTTCTTTGCCTTTTTTGGCAAATGACGGTGCTGGACAACTTTCTATATCTAAAAGTGAACATACTTCTTCCTAGAATGTCTTTAAGGCGAAAATCAAGACGCTATTTTTTCTTCTTTTTTTCTCATTTTTATAGATTCAGTCGCTGGATTCTGGCAAGAACGTCCCAGAATAAAGTGTCATAAACATTCGTATTCGAAAGATGGATTTGAATTTGTCGTGCATGCGCCGTCATTCTGCCTGCTATATGAAACAGTTTAAAACGGATGGTATCGATCACTGTCGCTTTTTCTGTCGAAGGAAAGGTTAGATGCTTCATCAAGTGAATAATGTTGTAAGCCATAAAACTTAAGGCTAAACGCGCTTGATTGGCGGTAAACGAAGCGCTATCTGTTTTTTCGGCAAAGAAGCCGCCTTTCATTTCTTTAATGAAGTTTTCCATGTTCCCTCGTTTTTGATAGAGTTGAAAAATCGTCTTGGGATCGAGATTCTCAAAGTTTGTAACGATAAACTGAAAATCGCTAAAAAGTAAGGACCCGGCAAGACGAGTGGCTTTCATGGCGACTCGACGTGATTGTCGCCATTTGTTAGCCCGATAGTCCATTAGAAAATATTGCTGTTCGGTTTTCGTATAATCGGTGTCATCTTGATAAAGGACTTGATGTTGAATGTGGTCGAGCAAACGGGCGTTGCTTTTGAGTTTGATCACATAACGGACTTGACGGTCTTCGCAATGGGAAAAAATTTCGGGCTTGGCAAATCCGCTATCTCCACGAACCATGATCAGAGGATCACTGGATCGCTGCTGATATCGATCTAACATCTCCTCGAGATAATCTTCGGCATGGGTAGACGTATAGGATTTTCCGTGACGATGGCGAACATCTAAAGCAAGCCCGGTCAATCCTTCAAAAGTGACAAACGGATGATAGCCATTGATGCCATAGTGATAGATAAACTCGGCTTCTTCTTGTTCCCCGTAGGTGGGACAAGCCGTCGAATCAAAATCGAGCACTAAGTGTTGTGTATTGTCATGGTCTAACCATAGATCCGCTAAGTCTTTGGCTACTTGTGAAAGTTGCGACACATTTTCTGTCGTTAATGTATGCAGAAAGGTCGAAAGCATGGACTGCGAACTAAGGTTTTCTTGTTGAAGCGCTTCTTGAAAGAGGCGATCGTATTGCACTTTATTGGCGTCTCGATCGCGTGAATATCCCGCAATCAATTGATAAAGCCATTGTTTCAAGATTTCTAGCCAGGAATGATGTGAAAATTTGCGGCCATCGTTGATATAAATCCGTTCATTTAATAACTGATCAAAATGAATCTTCTTTAAAAATTCGGCAACCAATACCATTCCGGCATCATTGGTTAAGGCGCCCCCATCATTGGCGATAGAAATTTTCTTTTGAGAATTGAACATTAATGGTTTTTGTTGTAAAGTGAAAGACATAAGAACGCACTCCTTATTGTTATGTTTTGTCGACTTTACAATAACACGAAGTGCGTTCTTTTTGTACACCCAAAAGGTGAAGCAACTAAACTTTTAGAAAAATGAGCATACCAAGGATTGAATCATTCTTGGAAAAATTTATAAATCATTCAGGTATAATATTTTCAAGAACTTGTATTAAATAAAAAAGAGAACACGTGAAGACTAGTGCAAAAGCCTTCGTGTGTTCTCTTCTTTCAGCGTTAACTTTCATTACTGATATTCAATTATTTAATATCAATTTTCTTTTTATCTTCATCTTTGCCTGGTGCTTTTGGTAATTCCAAATTCAAGACACCATCTTTAAATGAAGCATCGATTTTATCTTCATCAATTCCTTTTAACATAAATTGACGACGGAAAGAACTGCTACTACGTTCTCGACGTAGGAAATTGCCTTCTTCATCTTTATCTTCACTTACATCATTACGACTTGCTTCAATTGTCAAAATATCATCGTCATAGGTAACATTCAAATCTGACTTATCAAATCCTGGTAGGTCTGCTGTTACTTCATAGTTATTATCTTTTTCCTTGATATCGACTTGAAAATTATCGTTTCCCATAAAGTTTGAGAAGAAATTATCGAAAAAGTCATCTCTCATGTTCATAAGATCATTGTTTCTTGACATTAAGTTTGCCATAAATAATCCTTCCTTTCTTTTTCTTTATTACAAAAGAATTGGCAGTTTCTTTTGTAAAACGGGATTTTTCAATCTCGATTTATCCTATCGGAAGCTCTCTAACTTCCTTACAATTACAATATACAACCTTAGTCAAAAATGGTCAAATAATTAACACTCAAATCCCGAGAGTGCTAATTATTCATTTTATTTAAACTGTTTCTCCTTTTAATAAGGAGATAAATTGTTCACCATATTTATCCAACTTATTTTGCCCTACACCCTTGATCTGTAAAAATTCAACGGGGGTTTTGGGTTTTTTCTGTGCCAATTCTTGCAATGTTTTATCCGAAAAAATAATATAGGGCGGCAAGTTTTGCTCTTGAGCTAGTTCCAAGCGTAAAGCGCGTAATTTTTCAAATAACTCGTCGTTATCTGCTAACTGTTTTACAGCTGCTTGTTTACGATATACTTTTTGCTTACCTAGTAAAACATCAATACCTGTTGATGAAACGATTAACTTAGGAAACTCACCCTTACTCAATGTTAAATATTGTTCAGCTGTCAGATAATCAATCAAACTAACGACTTCTTTTTGTGACCATCCCTTCATTAATCCATAGGTGGTAAGCCGATCAAAGTGCCAATCCTTTACTTGTTTAGTCTTTGAAGCTGTCAAAACTCTTGCCACCATAGTTTTACCAAAGCGTTCCTCCATACGTTTCACACAAGATAATATTTTTTGCGCATCAAGAGTAATATCAACTGCTTCACGTTCATCCAAACAATTACTACATTTACCACATTTTTGCCCATTTTCCCCAAAGTACCGTAAAATGTAACATTGTAAACACATTTGGGTGTGGGCATATTGATTCATTTGTCTTAGTTTTTCGTATTCATTTTGTTGATAGCTATGGGTTAAATTGGATTGTTCAATGAAAAAATGTTGAATTTGTAGATCTTGGGGGGCATACAATAAGATAGCATCACTTGCTAATCCATCCCTACCTGCACGCCCTGCTTCTTGATAGTAAGATTCAATATTTCCTGGTATCTGAGCATGGATAACAAAACGCACATTACTTTTGTTGATTCCCATTCCAAAAGCATTTGTCGCTACTATAACCTGCGTGCGCTCAAACAGAAAGTCTTCCTGACTTTTTGCTCGTTGTTTTTTATCCATGCCCCCATGATACATCCCCACAGAAAAATCATTATGTCTTAGCAAACGATAAAGTCTTTCAACCTCTTTTCTGGTTGTCGCATAAATAATTCCTGATTGATTTTTATTTGTTTTTAGATAGGTAAACAAATAACTATCTTTTTGCTCTTTAACCACTTGAAAAGCTAGATTTTCCCGAGCAAAACCAGTATTGATTTGATTTTGTTCTGGTATAGACAATAATTGAGAGATATCTTGTGCAACTTGTTGTGTGGCCGTAGCTGTCAAGGCTACAACTGTCGGCAGTTGCTTTAACGATTGAATCATTTGTGCTAACTTCAGATAACTAGGACGAAAATCATGACCCCATTGCGAAATACAGTGAGCTTCATCAACTGCCAAAAGGTCAATTTGAACGGTTTCTAATAAACGTAAAAATTCCTCTGATTCTAAACGTTCTGGAGCAATATACAACAACTTAATGCGACCTTTTTTTGTATCATCTAGTCTTTGATTTATCTCTAAATAAGAAAGCGAACTATTAATAAACGTAGCTGGTATCCCCATATCATTTAAACTATCTACTTGATCTTTCATTAAAGAAATTAAAGGAGAAATCACTAGTGTCAACCCATCCAATAAAAGCGCCGGTAACTGATAGCATATAGATTTCCCTCCTCCAGTTGGCATGATTCCAAGTACATTTTCTTGGTTTAAAATTTTTTGAATAATAGCTTCTTGACCTCTACGAAAGCTAGTAAATCCGAATTTTTCAGCTAAAATACTTCTTAAATCTGTCATTTTTTCGCCTCTTTCCTCTTTCATTATAGCGAATTTTTCTTTATGAACCAAAGTTATTTTCTCACTTCATTTTTCTTTTTTTGACAAAAAAATACGCCTTCGACTAGAAAGCGTAAAAAAGCAAAGTGTAACTACAACTACCTTTCAAATTTGTTAATTAATTTAGCCAAAAGTTTAATTATTTACTCAAGTTTCGCACATAAAAAAATAGGATAATCCATTGCCAGATCTGGGCCTGCATTGAATTCAATCGCCTTCTTGACTTTTTTAACAAAAGATACAAAAAGAACTCGCTTTGTTTTATAATTGATTTACCACAAATCAAAGACAAAGGAGTTCTTGCCCTTATGATACACTTAAAAGCCATCAAAAATCAATTACCAAATGAAGTAAAAGCGACTTTTTCCGAATTAAAGGTGCCTTCCTTTTTGCGTCAAGCTCACATCCACAAGCAAAAAGGCTATTCCGTCGCAGTCATCTTTACTTTTCTTTTTTCTTTAGTCTTTAAAGGCAAATCGCTTCATCAAGTCCTTTCTGGACGTGAGGCGGACCAATGGATGAAAAAAGATACGGTCTATCGTTTGATGAACGATCCTCACAATAACTGGCGGACCTTTCTTCTTCGTTTCAGTACTTCGGTGATCGAAAAGATCCATCGTCTGACGGATCCTCAAACTCATCTACGCACCTTGATTTTAGACGATTCTACCTTTTATCGAAATCGGAGTCAAAAAGTCCCTGGTTTAGCCCGTCTATGGGATCATGCCTTGCAAAAAGGCTACAAAGGATATCGTATGCTCACGTTGGGCTTTTCCGATGGGTATTCGTTTCTGCCTATTGATTTTAGTTTGCTTTCTGGCAATAAAAAAGTCCAGCCCACCATCTCTGTACAAGACCAGCGAACCGTGGGCACTCGTCGATTCAAAGAAGCGCAGCGTCCCATGCCTGAAGTGGCGGTTGAAATGGTGGCACGTGCCCTTGATCAGGGCATTTATGCCACGCATGTGCTCATGGACAAGTGGTTTACTTGTCCGAAAATGATCGATCGGTTACACGATTTAGGCATTCATACGATAGGGATGATGAAAAACGGAAAAACAAAATATCTCTACCAAGGGCGTTTTTATAAATTAAGCGAACTCTACCAAAAATCGACGGAAGAAGTAACTGCTGAAGCTATTCTTTCGTCCATTATCGTCCAGCCCTGTGCTGGTCAGCATCCTGTGAAGATCGTTTTTGTGAAAAACCACAGTAAACAAAGTGCCTGGTTAGCCATTATGACGGATGATCTGACGCTGTCTTCTCAAGAGATCGTCAAAACCTATTCTTTACGGTGGGATATCGAAACATTCTTTAAAGCATCAAAATCACTGCTTCATTTAGCGCAAGAAACACAGACACGGAATTATCAAGCCCTGCTCTGTCACACGACCATTGTATTTACCCGTTATATTCTCTTGAGCTGGCAACAACGCTGTGCCAATGACGAGCGGACACTGGGCGGCTTATTTTATGAACTCGCAGATCAGATGAAAGAACTTGATTGGTCTGTGGCATTGCTTGAGTTGGTCAAGATCATTCAGGCTGTCAGCGAAAAAGCAGAAAGTACACTACAAGACTTTATTGAAAGTCAACTACAACACTGGATCGATACGCTACCCAACTATATCAAGGGTTATCTACCGAATTTGGTGTGCGAAACTTGAGTTATTTATAATAGCAATTTCGTTCAGCGGCCAATAACGAAAAACTACTTCGCCTTCGATCAAAGAACGATTTACAAAGCCAAACGCGCGGCTGTCTTTAGAAATCAAACGGTTATCGCCTAAGACAAAATATTGACCTTCAGGAACTTTATAAACAAAGTCACTCGTAAAACTAGCTGCACCTGCAGCAATATCTTGAAAAGCTGGATTATAGCTATACTCCGATTGCATTTTATCGTCAGCAAATTTTTGCTGATAAGGCTTCAAATATGATTCATCTACTTGCTCGCCGTTAACCGTAAGTACGTCGTCTTTCATCTGAACTCGATCACCAGGCAAGCCGATCACTCTTTTAACAGCCAATTTATCTAAGTCATCAGGTTCTTTAGTCGTTACAACATCAAAACGATCAATATTAGATAACTTATAAGTTATCAATTTTTGTCCATCAGCTAACGTCGGGTCCATAGAATGACCATTTACCGAAACAGGCGTAACCACAAATATATACAATGCCCAAAAAATCGCTAAAATAAGAAAAAAAGGACCCCAATTTTTTATAAATTCTTTCAAAGTGTAAACTCCTTATTGATTTTGATAAAATTTCATTTATTATTTTTTATATTATTATACTATGTTAGTATAACATAGCCTAAAACAATAAGGAAAAAACATCTTCTCTCTTAAAAAACTTTTGAATTTTTTCTTTTTTATATTTTATCATTCAACTATCTGGAATACAGTATCTTTTTTGTTATACTATGCGTAATCTATTAGAAATGGAGTCTTTAAAATGTCAATAAAACTTTTCATACGAGATACTTTACAAAAGAGCAGGTTTTTTCTTAAACACAAGCTTTCTTCTGTGCAAGTTATTGTGTCTTATTACCTATTAGTGACATTGATTGCAATTGTTTTATTTTACCTGCCTATCTTTCGCCAGCCTGGCTCCCATGTATCATTTATTGACATGCTTTTTATGGCAGTTAGTACAATTAGCGTGACCGGATTATCAACTTTTTCAGTCACAGATGTTTTTAATGAACAAGGTGTTATTCTATTAGAAATCCTTTTCCAAGTAGGGGGATTGGGTATTATGATGATTTCCACTTTTTTCTTTATTCTTTCAAAGAGAAAAGTTACCTTGAAACAGCGACAATTAATTATGACAGATATGAATCAACCACGTTTAAGCGGTATTGTTCGTTTAATCCGAACGACTTTCGTTATTATTTTAGGCGTGCAGATAATTAGCGGTATTGGCTTTAGCATATACTTAAAATTAAATGAGTACTATACATCATGGACCGATGCATTTTATTACGGCTTCTATCAAGCTGTTTCTTCAGTGACAAATTCTGGTTTTGACGTTACAGGTGATTCAGTTTCTCCTTATGCAAACGACTTCTTGTTTTTATTAACAATTATGTTTTTAATTTTTATCGGAGGAATTGGCTTTCCAGTTTTAGTAGACGTTAAAGAATGGATTGCGTATAAGTTTCATAGAAGACCTAGACTCTCGCAATTTCGTTTCTCTCTATTTACTAAAATTGCCTTATTGTCCTCAGTAATATTGTTTATTGGAGGAAGTATAGTCATTTTTCTTTTAGAAAAAAACCATCTATTCGCTAATATGAGTACGCTCGGACAAGGTATCCATAGTATGTTTTATGCGGTTACAACAAGAAATGGCGGACTACAAATTCATGACTTGGATAGTTTTCAAACGACAAGTCTAATTGTTTTCGCTATGCTAATGTTCATTGGTTGTAGCCCTAGTTCAGTAGGAGGAGGCATTCGTACAACCACAATCATGATTATCGGCCTTTACATTTATTCATTTTTGAAAGGGAAAGCTCATGTTCATATTTTCGGACGTAATATCAATAAAGAAGACATTCGTAAATCCATAGCTGTTTTTATGCTCTCTCTTATCATGTGCTTTAGTTGTGTCGTTTTTTTAACTGCTATTGAAGATGTTTCCTTGATTTCTATCATTGTTGAAGTCACCTCTGCTTTTGGTACCACAGGCTTATCTTTAGGTATTACAAGTGACTTGTCTACCATCGGAAAACTGGTCATTGCAGGTTTGATGTTTATCGGGCGGGTAAGCATGCTGTATACCCTGATGTTGTTTATTCCCCAAAATCCTCATGATTCAGGTTATCGTTATCCTACTGAAAAAATTATTATTGGCTAATGCATTACACAAAAGTAAAAGGCCTGACTAAACTTATTTAGGCTTTTTATTTGCTTTTTTTATAATCATTTATACTTTAACTGTTTAGATATTAGCGAATAAAAAAAAGACCTACACAAAAATTCTTACGCCTTTGCAACCAATAACAGACAAAGAATTTTCACTTATTCTTAAGAACAAGAAAATTGATTTAATCTTTTTTTTAAGTTGTGGTATGATAAATTGAATTTATGTTTATATGATGGAGGTTTGACATGGGATTTCGAAGTTATATTGCTTCTTTTGTAGGAAAGAGTTCGCAATGGTTTTTAAAAACTTTTACTAAAGGCGGATCAAGTTTACCGGGAAAATTAGCTTTAAAAATTGATCCAGCTATTTTAGATCGCTTGGCCAGTGATTATAAAGTGGTTGTTGTTACTGGTACAAATGGCAAAACGTTAACAACCGCATTAACAGTTAATATTTTACAACAAGAATTTGATGATGTATTAACCAACCCAACAGGCGCCAATATGGTACAAGGAATTGTTTCTACTTTTCTTTCTGCTAACCCTAAAAATGAACAGAAGAAATTTGCTGTTTTAGAAATTGACGAAGCAAGTTTGAGTAAGGTCACTGACTATATTAAGCCAGAATTATTTGTCTTTACAAACATTTTTCGCGATCAAATGGATCGCTATGGCGAAATTTATACAACTTATCAGTTAATTGTCGATGGTGCAGCAAAATCGCCAGAAGCCACTATTTTAGCCAACGGTGACTCACCGATCTTTAATTCACTTGAAACAACAAATCCTAGAAAATATTATGGCTTTGACCATGAGTCTGATAAAGAGCAAATGGCACATTACAATACGGATGGTGTTTTGCGTCCTAAGTGCCAACACATTCTACATTATAAAATGATTACCTATGCAAACCTAGGTAAATACTATTGCCCAAATTGCGGATTTACACGACCCCAATTAGATTATAAGTTAACAGACTTGCGAAACATGACTAATACCTCGGCAGAATTTACAATCGACAATAACGATTATAAATTAGAAGTCGGTGGTATGTATAATATATATAATGCCCTAGCGGCAACCGCTGTAGCTGAATATTACCATGTTGCACCAGAAAAAATCCGTAAGGGAATTGGTTTTGACGAAAAAGTTTTTGGCCGTCAGGAAGTTGTAGATATTGACGGTAAAAAATGTACCTTGGTTTTAGTTAAAAATCCCGTTGGTCTAAATCAAGTCATTGATATGATTGGTTTATCGCCTTATAATTTCTCTCTTGTTTCTTTACTAAACGCTAATTATGCCGATGGTACAGATATTAGTTGGATTTGGGACGGAAATTACGAAGCCTTTAGCAATACAGAGATACCAAAAGTAATTTCCGGCGGGGAACGTCATGAAGATATGACCAAACGTTTAAAAGTAGCAGGTATTTCCGAAGATAAAATTACAGAAACACAGAATTTAGATGAGGTCATTGAACAGATCAAACAATTACCCAGCGAACAAGTTTATATTCTATCAACCTATACTGCTGTTTTACAATTACGTAAAAAGCTAGCAGATATGGGATATATAAAAGGAGGTATGGATCGTGGCTGATTATCAATTAAAGATGGCACATCTATACGGCAATTTATTAAATACTTACGGCGATAATGGAAACATCTTGATGCTTGGCTACATAGCACAAAATTCAGGTGTTCGTTTAACTACTGAAATCGTCAGTATCCACGAACCTTTCGACCCTAAGCGCTACGATCTAGTATTTTTTGGTGGCGGTCAAGACTTTGAACAGTATATCGTTTCAAAAGATATTCAAACAAAAAAAGAAAGTTTGACTGAATATATCGAAAATGATGGCGTGATGCTGGCAATTTGTGGTGGTTATCAACTCTTAGGTCATTACTACACCGGCGCTCACGGAGAAAAAATTCAAGGCATTTCTGCATTAGACCACTATACCTTAAGTCAAGATAATAATCGCTTTATCGGAGATATCAAAATTTATAATGATGAATTCGATGAAAGTTATGTTGGCTTTGAAAACCACAACGGCTATACAGTCTTAGGAAAAAATGAAAAACCGCTGGGCAGAATTATTGAAGGTTATGGAAATAACGGAAAAGATCAAACTGAAGGCGCTCATTACCGCAATGTTTTTTGCTCTTATTTCCATGGTCCAATTCTGGCAAGAAACGAGATATTAGCCAAGCGTTTAATTGACACTGCTTTAGTAAATAAATATGGTGAACAAGCTCGCCAGGCTATTTCTTAATTAAAAAGACTTTTTTTATTATATAAGAACCTTTATACTGTTAATAGGTAGTATAAAGGTTCTTATATTTTAATACCCGAGAGGAGTTTTAATTATGTTTTCTTTTTTAAAAAAGAAAAAAACCGCTTTATTTAGTCCCGCCGATGGACAGTTAGTACCATTATCAAAGGTTGAAGATCCGGTCTTTTCGCAAGGAATGATGGGCCCTGGCATTGCTGTTTTACCTTCTTCAGATGATATCTATTCTCCCGTTGAAGGAACGGTATCCAATGTCTTTCCAACAAAACATGCTATTGGACTAAAAACAAAAGATGGCAAAGAAGTGCTGCTGCATTTTGGTATCGATACCGTAGAATTAAAAGGAGAAGGTTTCGAAGTATTTGTAGATGTTGACGATAAAGTACAAAGCGATACGCTTTTGGCTCGAATGGATCGCGCCTATTTAAAAGAACAAGAAAAAATTGATACTTTGATGGTCCTATTCCCAGAAGAAAAAGAGTTTCCAAGTGTAGAAGAAAAAGCAGTAAATGCCAAAGATGAACTGTTTGAATTAGATTAATAAGGAAGATATGTAGGCTTTGTATGCTTGCATATCTTTTTTACTATAAATTTTATTGACTATTGAAATCGTTTTCAATTACAATAAATGTATGAACCAATAAACGGAGGGCTCCCTATGAAAAAAATACACTCAACTTTAGATATTCATCCTTGGAAAATTACTAGTACTAAACTTGACCAACAAAATCGACGACTTCATGAATCTATCACCAGTATCGGGAATGGTTATATGGGTATGCGTGGGAATTTTGAAGAAAATTACAGCGCAGACCATCACCGAGGGACTTATCTGGCCGGTGTCTGGTATCCAGATAAAACACGTGTTGGTTGGTGGAAAAATGGTTACCCTGACTACTATGGAAAAGTCATTAACGCGATAAACTTTATTGCGCTAGATCTCTATGTTAATGGTACACAAATTGATCTGGCTAGCTGTGATTATGAAGATTTTTATATAGAGCTAAATATGTATGATGGTATTCTTTATCGTCATTTCACTGTTAGCATCGGTAATACCAAGGTAAAATTTTCTTTTGAACGTTTTGTAAGTATCACCAAAAAGGAACTTGCATGTATCACTATGAAAGCTGAAGTCTTAAAAGGACAAGCGAAAATTTATGTCATTTCAAAGTTAGATAATAATGTACAAAATGAAGATAGTAATTATGAGGAGATGTTTTGGCAAAAACGAAATCAAAAGATCACAGATAAAGCAAGTTTTTTAACAGTACAAACCATCGAAAATCCTTTTGACGTTGGACAATTTGTTGTTACTTCAAGTATGAGGCATAATTTAACTCCTGTAAAAACAAGAAAAGAACCATTGGCTATTAGTAATGAATTTGAGTTTTTTCTAGCTACGGGTGAAATTGCCCGCTTAGAAAAAGAAGTTGTTGTAGTAACAAGCCGTGATGTAACAGAAGAAAAACAAATCAGCCATGCCCAAACACTATTACAATCTTTTGGTAGCGATTTTTCTGCTTTAAAAGCTGAACACGAAAAGGCCTGGCATAAACGCTGGGCACTCTCTGATGTCCTTATTGAAGGCGACAAAGCAGCTCAACAAGGGATTCGCTTTAATTTATTCCAGCTTTTTTCTACTTATTATGGTGAAGATGAACGTTTAAATATTGGTCCTAAGGGTTTTACTGGGGAAAAATATGGCGGCGCAACTTATTGGGATACAGAAGCTTTTGCCGTTCCTTTATATTTGGCGCTAGCTCAACCGGAAGTAACAAAAAATCTTCTAAAATACCGGCATAAACAATTGCCAGAAGCTTATTATAACGCTGATAAACTTGGGTTAAAGGGTGCTCTTTACCCCATGGTAACTTTTAACGGTGTTGAATGTCATAATGAATGGGAAATCACTTTTGAAGAAATTCACCGTAATGGTTCAATTGCTTATGCTATATATAATTATACTAACTATACAGGTGATACTTCTTATTTAAAAAACGAAGGGTTGGAAGTTCTTATTGCTATTTCGCGCTTTTGGGCCGATAGAGTACATTACTCTAAAAGAAATAAGGCTTATATGATTCATGGTGTGACTGGACCTAACGAGTATGAAAACAATGTAAATAATAATTGGTTTACCAATAAAATTGCTAGTTGGGTACTACAATATACCTTAGATAACTATCAAAAATTTAAAAATGAAACATCGCTTCAATTAGCCAAAGAAGAACAGAAGAAGTGGCAAAATATAATTGATTATATGTATTTTCCTACTGATGAAGACTTAGGGATTTTTGTACAACATGATACCTTTTTAGACAAAGAGCTAATGACAAAAGATTCTTTAACAGCTGATGAATTGCCGCTAAGCCAACACTGGTCCTGGGATCGTATTTTACGTTCCTGTTTTATCAAACAAGCTGACGTCTTACAAGGTTTATATTACTTTGGTGACCAATACAGTCTAGAAGAAAAAACACGTAACTTTAATTTTTACGAACCAATGACTGTCCACGAATCTTCCCTATCTGCCTGTGTACACGCTATTTTAGCAGCGGAAATCGGCAAAGCCGACAAAGCCTTAGAGTTGTATGAACGAACCGCGCGCTTGGACCTGGATAATTATAACAATGACACGCAGGACGGTCTTCATATTACGTCTATGACTGGTAGTTGGCTTGCTATAGTACATGGTTTTGCCCAAATGAAAACTTTCAATGAAACACTAAGTTTTGCGCCAATATTGCCAAAGACCTGGCAATCCTATGCTTTTCATATTAATTACCGAGCTTGTTTATTATTTATCCAAGTTTCTTCTGATAAAATTGAACTCCAACTAAAAAAAGGCGCTCCTTTAACAATTAATATTTACCAAAAAGCATATACCTTAACAGATAATCTAACAATTAAAACTAAAACGATTTAATTTTAATATAACACGTTATTTTAGTCTTTGAAAACAAAAAATCACCTCGGCGAAAATTGTACATTTATTAATTCACCGAGGTAATTTTTTTGTTTTTACACATTCTCTCCTGGTTCAGAAGCGATTAACGTAGCTTCTCCCTGAAGTTCCCAACTTTCAACATCATTAGGCAAAATAAAACTTGTTCCCATTGTTAGTTCAAAGGTCTTATCTTCTACAATTAATTTACCATAACCTTCTGTAACCGTAGCTAAGGTATAAGGGGCCTGTTTCTTTAACTTTAAAAAACCGTGAACTTGCCATTCATAGACATTAAAAAATTCTGTTTGTAAATAGGTAATAACAGAGGAGCTTCCTTGCTTATTTTCTGAAATATTCAAGGTATTTTCTCGTGCTGGAACTGTCGTTACATCTTCTGATTGACCAATGTGTAACTCTCTACGATTTCCTTGGTCATCCTTACGATCATAATCATAGACACGGTAAGTAGTGTCCGAACTTTGTTGAGTTTCTAAAATCATGATCCCTTTGCCAATGCCATGGATAGTGCCACTGGGTACATAAAAAAAGTCACCCTTTTTTACAGTAACCTTGTGCAACAAATCATCCCAACGTCCTGCTTCAATCATTTGTGCCAATTCTTCACGTGTTTTGGCAGTATGGCCATAGATGATCTGTGCGCCCGGTTTAGCGTCTATAATATACCAACATTCAGTTTTTCCAAACTCGCCTTCATGTTTTAAAGCATAATTATCATCTGGATGTACTTGCACCGATAGATCATCTGCAGCATCTAAAATTTTTACTAAAAGAGGAAAAACATCACCTTCTTGCTTACCAAACAATTCTTGATGATCACGCCAAAGCTGATCAAGTTTTTGCCCTTTAAATGGACCATTTTGTACCCTGCTAACACCATGGGGATGAGCACTTATAGCCCAATCTTCACCGATTTTTTCACTTGGAAGATCAAAGCCAAACGCTGAGTGTAAAGAATTTCCTCCCCATATTTTTTCTTGAAATACTGGTTCCATAAACAACGGTTCCATAAATACACCTCGTTTAAATTATTTTTATTTTATTATAACATGTTGAATAAATCTTTTTCATTTAAGTAAGTGCTAATTAATTCATCACGGTATTTTACATAAGTTGTTTTACAATCTCTAGGATGAATACGATTGGATAAGAAAATAAAGGCTTGCTTTTTTAAAGGGGCAATAGCTAAAAAAGTACCGGTATATCCAGTATGAAATAAAACGTTATTTTTCAGATCCCATCCTAAACTTCTGTCACCATTTTTTAACGGTGTATGATCCTTTAATAAAGCATTGATTGTTTGTTCACTTAAAAATTCTGTATTATTCAAATAAACTTGTACAAAACGTTCAAGGTCATCTATCGTAGTGAATAGCCCAGCGTTACCTGCATGTTCTTTTAGAACTCGAGCTTTAGGATCATGAACTTCTCCTTTTAAAATTTTTCCAGACTTTAATTGTTCTGTAGCTACAATTTTAGTTCCTTGAATAGGAGAAAAATAACTATTTGTCATCTTTAACGGGCTTAATACTTCTTTTTGAAAGATCGTACTAACATTTTCTTGATAAATCTCCTCCAAAATAAAACCTAATAAAATCATGCCGCTATCAGTATATTTTACTTCTTTTCCTAACTTATCTCCTGCTTGTATAGAAAGATAGGCCTGTTTTAATTCACTTTTTGTTAACTGATCTCGTTGGTTAATCCAACTAGTAATATCAGCAGTGTGGGTCAATAAATGACGTAAGTTCAATCTTCTATCGGGAAATTGTGGTAAATATTTTTGTACGGGATCTTCTAAAAAAATTTCTCCGGCTTCTAATAAACGGAGTATGACGGTGGTAGTACATATAACTTTTGTTAAAGAAGCTACATCAAATAGATGTTCTTGTGTCATTTTTTCTTCTTGAGGTATGATTGCTGCGTTTCCTAGCACCTTCGTTTCTTTCTTTTTTCCCTCAATAAAGCGATAAACAACACCTGGGAAAATACTTTCCTGCCAACCTTCGATAATTTTTTCTTCCGTTTTTGGATACATTGTTTTCCCCTTTTGAGCCTTCCTAGTAAAAAACACGCGCAAAATACGCGTGTTACTTGTCATTTTTAAGAACAAACCACCATTCGATCCCCGCCGGATCGTAAACAGTAAGAATTGTTTTTTTCTTATCAATATAAAAACCTTTTCCTATTTTAGCTAAATGTTTTTGAATACCTTCTAATACATCGCTAGTAACAACAAAACGAATAATTTCAAGACCTAAAACTTCAGCACTGTCGATATCCACTAGCTGACTGTCAGATTTGTGTAAAACAATCTCAAGATCGGACTTTTTAAATGAATGCGTCGTAGAATTATTATTACCTAGGTAAAATCCTAGATTGTTTTGTAAGAAATCTATTTCCTTTTCTGGAACAGTGACATTCAACTGTATTTGTTGCAATAAAGTAGCTTGAGACAGTTTAGACACTTTTTTTGTAGACAAAGCTAAAAGTTGCTCGTCATTTTCTACTTGTTTTTCATCCATATCTGCAATAATTTCTAAGCGATTGCCTTCCGGATCATCCACTAGTATGTACGCTTTATCATCATATGATGTTTGCACGACAGGATATGATGCTTGTTTTAATCGATAGTATACATCACTTAATTCCTCTGCATTAGAAACTGCTATTGTATATTGCTTTAGTTTTTTTTCTTCCCCGAAATGTTCTGCCGCCCGCGGGCTTTCTTCCAACCATAAATATTGCCTTTCGTTTTCTTCTACTCCCATAATTGCTAGAGTATTCTCTTCTTTTTTTAAAGCAAAACCAATCGTATCTTTATAAAATGCAATCATCTTATCTCGATCTTTTACTCTTATAGCTATTGTCATTTGTTTTGCAGCATCTGCTAAAGTAAGAACTGACATCTTTTTATTTCCCCCTTGTTTCTTCTCAAACCATTGTACTGATAAATCCGTTTTCTTTCAACTAATAACATATAAATTGCGTCTTTTTCTGCATTAATAGTAAAAATGGTGAATTTATGTTATCCCATAAAAAAATATGGTACAGTATGAATAAGAGAAAAAGGAGGTTACATCATATGGATGAATGTATTTTTTGTAAAATCAAAGATCAAGAAATCCCTAGTTACAAAGTATATGAGGATGATAAAGTTTACGCATTTTTAGATATGTCACAAGTTACTAAAGGGCATACTTTAGTTATCCCTAAAAAACATGTTGGTGATATTTTCGAGTACGATGAGCAATTGTCAGCCGACTTGTTTACACGGATTCCAAAAATTGCTCGAGCATTACAATCAGCTTTTCCAAAAATGCAAGGAATTAATATTCTCAACAATAATAGAGAAATTGCTTATCAATCGGTTTTCCATTCTCATGTACATCTAATTCCTCGTTACGGAAAAGATGATGATTTTTCGATACATTTCGGTGATCATTCTGAACAACGCAGTAAAGAAGAAATGACGCAAATCGCTCAAACAATCAAAGCGCAGGTGAGCTAATATGATAAAAAATTTTGTAAAAGGGCTATTTTTTGGTGCTTGTGCCGGTAGTTTAGGTGGACTACTGTGGGCTCCTCGAAGTGGTAAAAAGACGCAACAATTATTAAAAGATTATGTAGATGAAGTGAGTGATTCATTGGATGATGCAGCTGACTCAGCAAAAGAATTCCAAGAAAGTGTTAAAAACTTTGGAACAGAAATGAGTCATACCCAAAAAACAATCCAAGAAACCATTCCTTCTGTTATGGATTCTCTACAAAAAGATATTGAAGCTTTTCAATTTCAAGCGGAACCACGGATTGAACGAGCAAATGAGCAAGCAGAAAAGTTACAGACACACATTGCTGATTTTTCTGCTGATATGTCCAGTAACGCCACAGCGGATAAAAATTAAAAGTCGTTTGTGTAGATTATTTGAATTTTATTGGAAAGTTTTAGACAAAGCTTTCCAATCGAAAAAGAACTATGATATAGTAATTCCTGTTAATATTTAATTTATAGATAACAGGAGTGTATACAAACATGAAAAAGAAAAAAATGATTTTATCATTGGCTTGTTTATTGGGTGTATTTGGCTTAGCAGCTTGTTCTGGAGGAGATTCAGACACTGATGATGAGATTGCAACAATGAAGGGCGATAAAATCACTGTAGGCGATTTTTATGATAAAGCAAAGACCGATCAAAATAATCAACAAATTGTATTAGACATGATAATCTCTCAAGTATTTATGGAAAAATACGGCGATGAAGTTTCTGATGATGAGGTAGATCAGCAAATCAAAGATACTTTTGGAGATGAAGACACCTTAGAACAACAATTAGAAGCTTCACAAATGAGTCGCGGAGAGCTAGAAGAAACATATAAACAAAGCTTAGCACTACAAGAAGGATTAAAGGATCATGTCGATTTAACTGATGAAGATCTAAAAGAAGCTTGGGATTCTTATCATCCACAAGTTGAAGCGCAACTAATCGCTGTTAATTCTGAAGATGATGCTAATGACGTCAAAGAGCAAGTGGATGAAGATGATGCTGATTTTGGCGAAATTGCTCAAGAAAATTCTATTGCTCCTTCTAAAGATGACGATGGTAAAGTAAATTTTGATTCCACAACTCCAGCTGAAGAAGTCCCTGACGAAGTAAAAGAAGAAGCTTGGGGCATGGACGACGGAGAAATTACTGATCCAATTGCTGTAGAATCAGAATATGGAAGTGGCTACTATATTCTAAAAATGAACAAAAACCAAGATAAAGGCGACGATATGGATGAGTATAAAGACGAAATTCAAGACGTTGCTACAGATAATAAAATAAACGACCAAGAATTTACGACAAAAGTGATTGGCGAAGAACTACAAGATGCCAATGTAAAAGTAAAAGATGAAGCTTTCAGTGACATTTTAACGCAGTTTACTGATGCAGCTGAAGGTAACCAAGAGGGATCTAACAGTACTGCAGATTCTGCTACAGAAGAATCAACTGAAGCAACTGAAGCTGAAGATTCCAGTAATGAATAACTTAAACTTGTAAAAAATAAGGACCTAGGTACAGACTCAACAGAGTTACTTTACCTAGGTCTTTATTATTATGTCTATTCAGAATTTTTAGGCACATAAAAGCTACGATTATCCATGCCAAAAATACGCTCTGTATAATCCCCTGCTTCTGTTTTAGAAATTGCATTTGTCAGCATCTGCATCGATGCATCAATATTGTCAATTTGATGCAAGATTTCAGCTTCCATTATTCGAGGACGCACTGGAGAACCATAGTCTAATTGACCATGATGAGCTAATACCATATGACGTAATACCACAATATCTTCCGCACTTTCATCGATTTTTAGCGCCAAACAAGCTTTAGTGATTTCTTCATTTACTAAAACTAGATGTCCCACAAGATTTCCTACTACTGTATACTCTGTGGACATAGCACCACTTAGTTCAATCACTTTACCTAAGTCATGTAAAATAATTCCAGCAAAAAGCAATGCTCCATCTAATTGCGGATATTCTTTTACCAAACTTTTACCTAGGTGCAACATCGTTGTCGTATGATAAGCTAGGCCTCCAACAAAAGCATGATGATTTTTCTTTGCTGCAGGGTATTCAAAAAACTCTCTTTTATATTTATTTAACAGAAAACGAACGATACGATTCCAATGAGGATTAGTAATTTCAAAGAGTACTTGATTGATCTCTTCTTCCATAGTCTCTTTTTTTACAGGAGCACGTTCCATAAATAAGTTTGGATCATTAGGTTCTTCAGGGTTTGTTAAACGCAATTTATAAATTCTTACCTGAGGGTTGCCTTGGTAAACTTCTCTTTTTCCAGTTAAGTGAACAACTCGTCCAACTTCAAAGCGTTGTATTTCTTCGCTAGAGGCATCCCAAAATTTTCCATCAATTGAACCTGAAGTATCCTGGAAGGTAAAAGCAATAAAGGTTTTTCCATTTTTAGCAGTACGTACGTCTGCATTTTTGATTAATACAAATCCTTGAAAATCTTCGTCTACAACCAAATCTCGTATTTTTTTCATTGCAATTGCCGAATACTTGTTTTACAAGTATCGCTTTTTCACATCCTTTACTTAAAATTTAATAACAGTTTGTTTTAGTTCTTGGTAATAGCTTACCATTTCTTTATCAGAGGACAAGCAAATTACCTGATAGTTATCACCGAATTCACTAAGTAATTTAGCTAGATTTTCTTTTCTTAGACTATCATAATGTAACCAACCATCATCAATAATAACCGGAGAAATACTACGTTCTTTTTGCATAAAGAGATAAGCAAAACGAATTGACATAATCAACTGATCTTTGGTACCTGTTGATAATTCATAAATCGCAAATGTTGCTTCATCTGAAACAGCATTTATGACCCCTTCTATCGAAGTTACTTTTTTATAACTTCCATTTGTCAATAAAGAAAAATAATATGAAGCTTGTTTCAACAATTGTGGTAATTGTTGTTCCGACAGCTCAGTCGCCAAATCACTCAAAAAAGCAACTAATAAACGATTAGTGCTCCACCTTAAAGCTGTCTCGTGTATCTCAGATAGCATACGACTTTCTTCTTGATAAAGCATATCCAAAGTACCATTTTTTTGTAAATATTCAACTTGCAACTGTAAACGCTGCTTTTCTTCCAGTAAATGGTTAATCGTTTCTTGATTTTCTTCTTGCTTGGTTTGGTTTTTTGTTAAATATTGTGTTAGTTGATCATAATTTATATCTTCAGGAAAAATGGGACGCAAAATAGCAGCCAATTCTTCTTTTCTATTCAATTTTTTTTGCATGTTTTCCCACTGCTTTATCCATAGTGGAATTTCTGTCGGTTGCTCTAAACCGACTGTCTCCAGTAAGCTAGCATTGCTGGTAAATAACTCATCTCGCTCTTCTTTTGTTTGTTTTAATTGCTGTGCCAGTAAAGTGCTCGGTTGTTGCAAGCGTGACATTTTAGTTTCTTGCATCTGAGCGGCAAATTTTTTCACGATATCTTGTTTTTCTTGTAAACTTTTGTCAGCTAAAGGTAACCATTCTGCTAAAAACTGGAACCGAGTTTCTAAATCAATTTTTTGCTCTTTGACCACTGCCAACTGACTTTGCAAAGAAGATTCTTCTAGTACCACTCTTTGATATTCCTCTTGGTCTTTTTGATAACTTTCTAGCAGGGACCGCCAACTCTGTTCAATATTTTCATGACCCAAAGTTGTTTGTAACATCATATCAATTTTTTGGGCTTCTTGTTGTGAATTCTTTAAATCTTCTTCTTCATTTAAAATTTCCTCTGAATAAGCGTCTGATTGCAATAATTTTTCTTGCCAAGTTGGTTTAACATCAGTAAAAGGCTTTTTCTTCTGATAATTTTTCAACAAACTTGCAGCCACACAGGTAAGACCAACAATAAAAGCAAGCAAATTAAAGGGGAACGATAAAAATAAACCTAAGAGAGCAATTATTCCTCCAAAAGTTAAAATTAAGGGAGAATAATTTTTTTTATTTTTCGTAGTACTTATTAAGTCAGGATATTTTTCTTCTAACTGATCAATTTCTTTTTCAACATGCTGTTTTCTTTCTTTTAACCATTGAATCTGTGTTTCTTTTTGTCGTATTTGTTCATGTAGCTTTTCTAGTTTATCAATTGAAGAATCGATCGAAGATGGCAAAGCCTGTGGTGGCTGTTGTTCTGTCCAGCCCCATTTTTGCTTTAATTTAAAAAATACTTGTTCAACGTTTTCTTTTTCTTGGAAAAGCTCCTTTTGTCTATCGAGCAAGCGTATAATAGGAACATCTAACTGTAATAAATCTTGCACCTCTTTTTCATGGTCTAAATAAAAAAAGTAACGATCTGTTTCTTGTCCTTGTTCAAGCTGAGCTAATTCATCTTCTTTTTTTTGAATTTTTTCAGTAAGATTTTGATACTCATGATAAAAGCGTTGCAATTCTTTTTGTTCTTTTTCTGAGACACGACTTTCTTTTACTTTTTCTAACTCTTTCCATTCTTCATATAATGACCAATGTGACTTTTTTTGATTTAAATCTTTTTCTTTAACTTTCAATTTTTTTTGTTCATCAGATAAACTTTGTAACTCTTGATCAAATTGCGAAATTTTTTGATAGGCTTTTTGCACGTTTTCCTCTTCAGCTTCTTGTTGCTGAATTGTCTGCCTTAAGTCTTGCCAATCTTTTAATTGTTGATTTAAAGTCAATTTTTTAGCGCGAGGCTTAAATAATTGTTGATTTTCTTTTTGATACTCCTGTATTTTTCCCATCAATTGTTGACTTCCAGTAATACCTAAGGAAATCAACGATGTTTGCAATTCTTTTTCTTGTAAGCGATCAATTTGTGAGAGTTGTTCTTGTTGAAAGGTAAAGACATCTTGAAAGACGTCTTTATTTAATGGCGACAAAACCTGATTCAAGATTTTTTCATCTTTTTCTTCTCCACCGATAAATAATTTGGCTTTTCCTCGGTTAACTTTACGGTAACGTTCAATTAAAACATCACCATACGGTTCAATACTTACCCAAAGCCGCCCACCATAAGCCGCACCATCTCGTGGCGTATAATCTTTTTTTTTACTACCTTTTTTGGGGAAACCAAACAACATAGCTAAAATAAATTGATAGAGCGTTGATTTACCTACTTCATTACTACCATAAAAAAGTTGGTTACCAGGTAAAAACTCAAATATCTGATTACGATAGTGTCCAAATCCCGCAATTTCAGCTTTCCTTAATTCCATCTAGCTTCCTCCAACTAAATTCACTTTCTAGTTTTTCCTGTATCTGTTTAAAAGTTTCTTCCTGTAATTGTTCCATCGATATTGCTTGTGTGGCTAAAGGATAAGATACAAGTTCGTTGATTGTTTCATTATACTTATCGATTTGTTGATATGTGGCCAACAACTGCTCTAATAACTTTTTATCGGCTGGTAGCACAATTTTTTCAGCTGCTAGTTCTTCGACTACATCTACCTGATAAACTAATTGTTTAAACTGATATTTGTCCAAATAATCATTAACATAATCAAGTAGCTCCAGAATTTCTTTTTCTTGTAGCCAGTTTGTCGGTAAAAGGCCAGTATCCTTTAGACGTAGCTTAACTAGTTTTCTTTCCGATATTTGAAAGGTCTCGATTATTCTATCTAATACAGCTTTTTGCTGGCTAATCCCTGCTAAAGAAATTTCTTTTTGTTCCCACTTCACCGCAGAAACGTCCTCTATTTGCCAATTAACCTGCCCTTGATCTATCATGACATAGTTAACACCGGTCGACTCCTCTTTTTGGGTATGTCCTTGGGGAGTACCTGCATATATAATTGCAGCTTCTTCAGAAAGAATCGTCGGCACATGAATATGCCCTAACGCCCAATAATCATAATTTTTATTTTTCATTTCTTGCAATTGAAAAGGCGCAAAATACTCACTTGACATATCCCCATGATACATGCCTATATGATAATCTGTCTGCTTCATAGGAAATTCATTAACTTTTTTCTGACTGAGCTGTGGACCTAAGTAGCTAAATCCGCTGATAAAATACTGTTCACCTGTATTCGTTTGTCCACTGATCGTTTGAACTTTTTCTTCTTTAAACAAATATACATTCGAAGGAAAGTCAAACCAATAACGTTCTTCTTCGTAATAGTCATGATTTCCAAAAATCATATAAACTGGGATATTTTCTTTATTTAACTGTTCCATTTGTTGAAAAAATTGTTGCTGAGTTTTTAAGGTAGGTCGATTTTGATGAAAAGTATCACCTGCAAAAAGTAAAAAATCAACTTTTTTCTCGATAGCAAGCCTTACAATATTAGCAAGCACTTGTTCGTTTTCCCTAGGTAATTCCTTGGTTTTACTTGCAACTAAGTGAAGTCCCTCAAAAGGACGATCAAAATGTAAATCCGCACAATGGATAAAACGCAACATACTAGCGCCCTCCTTTTTGCCTTTTATTTTAGCATTTTTTTATTTAGAAGTCAGTAAAAGCGAACAAATTTTCGCTTTTTGCCCGCTAAAAATTATACAAGTAGAGAATAGTGAATTTTTGCAAGATATTTATAGACTCTACTTATTTCTAAGAAACCCTAAGAATTTACTTCTATTTAACTGTTTAGTATATTTTATCTTATACACCATAAAAAAGTTCTCAGAAAGTTTCTCAATATTTTAAATGGTTATCTTAATTAAAATTATAGTAAATTAATCGTCGTTTTTTTGCGAAAAGTATGCTAAAATCTACCTAGGCAGACCTTAGGTTATACCTGAGGAAGTAGTGTAATAATGGAGGACTTACAATATGGCAGAGGAAACAGAAAAAACTTTAACGCAATTAGCAAATGAACTAAATGTATCTCGTGATAAAATAATTTATCGCTACAAAAAACTACCAGAAGAAGATTACTTTAAAGAAAATAACACAATCTATCTACGTCATTCAGGGATTCAAAAAATTGTTGATGACCTAAGAGACGATATTAAAGAAAACAAAGAGGAAGAGCAAGAAGAGGAAAATCAAGTTAACCCATCTTTTGATTACCTTGTTGAACAGTTAAGTAAAAAAGATGAACAAATTGATCAATTGCAAAAACTAGTTGATCAACAGCAACAATTAAACGCCGAAGATAAGAATTTAATCAAAGAATTACACCAATATTTATCCCTTGAAGCACCAAAAGAAGAAAATACTAGTGATAAAGAAAAATACGATGAACAATTACAACAAAAAGATGAACAGTTAGCACAATTGCAAAAGCAGTTACAACAAAGTGAAGCAATCCAACAAGAGAAAGAAACACTGGAAACAGAATTGTCTTCTTTGAAACAACAAAAAAATAAAAAATGGTATCAATTTTGGAAATAAAATACACTGTAAGCTAAGTAAATACAGAAAAATATCCGACCTATATTTAAAAAGACTTTCGATTAGTCGTAAGTTTATGACTAATCCTGCCAAAATGCTGGAATGTCTTTCTATCTATAGTTCGGATATTTTTATATAATTTATCGAGGTAAAAGATATATCTTCACAAAATAATTAGGCTCTAGTTTTTTATTTTCCGGCTGTACAACAATACAATCATAAGAACCCGTCATTAAATGTTTTTTCTTAGCTGGTAAAGTGACTTTTCCATTATTTAATTTTGCTCGAATATAACGTGTCAACTTGCTTTTTTCTCGGTAACCACTTGCAATTTCTGCATCATATTCTTTTAATAAAAATTGTTTATTTTGAAAAAAATAAGCAAGTAACGGCCAATAAAAAAGGTGGAAATTTATAAGACTTGCAAAAGGATTCCCTGAAAGAGATAAAATAATTGTATCTTGCCATCTAGAAGCCATCACTGGTGTCCCCGGTTTCATTTTAATAAAATGAAAAATTTCCTCTGCTCCTAACTCTTTAATCCCTTGAGGGAGAAAATCTTTATCACCTATTGATACACCGCCTGTAGTTAAAACAACATCAAAGTTTCCTGCATATTGTTTTAAAATTTGAGAAAAACGTATAGGATCATCCGGACACTTTTCTTGAAACACAATAGTACCGTTGTAACGTTCAATATAAGAAGCTAAAGTATAAACAGTGCTATTATAAAGTTTTCCAGCTGTCAACCTTTCACCAGGAGAAAGCAATTCACTACCCGTAGCGATTAGCCCCACACGTATTTTTTTTAACACGTTTAGCTTTGTAATACCTACAGCTGCCAACGTACCGATATTTTCACTATCTATTATTGTATCCGCTTGTATTATAAGCTCTCCGGCAACTAAATCTTCACCCTCTTTTATATAATTTTCACCAGGTATTACCTCGGTAAATATTGTTATTTGTCTATTGTCATCATTTGTCGTGTTTTCTTGTTTAATCACAGCATTATAACCTGGCGGTATCTTTGCCCCAGTTGTAATACGAACACAAGTATTTCTTACAGCACTTATACTAGTTGTATCATCTCCAGCATACACACTAGCAATCACTGATAGTTTTATTGGTTTTTCTTGCTTTGCTGCCATTGTATCTTCTGCAAATAATGCATAACCGTCCATCGCTGACTTTGAAAAATTGGGTACATTGATAGGAGAAGGAATATCAAAAGCAGCAATACGCCCATAGCTTTTACTTAGGGGAATAACCTCAGTAAGTTTTTGTTTGCGAAAATTTTCTTTCAAACGCATTACTGCTTCTGCAAGTTCTAACACAAAAACCCCTTCTTTCCTAACTTTATCGACTTTCGCTTACTTTATTTTTCAACGGTTCAATTGATACGGCACAAACTTTATACTCTGGGATAATCGCAATATCATCATATACAGCATTCGTAATTTCATTAACATTTCCATCTTGAAAATGAAAAGTCATAAATACTGAGTCCTCTCGAACACGGTCTCCCACTTTAGCAAAAGTTTCAATAGAACCTCTTCTTGAAGAAACTTTTACTTTATCTCCATGATTGATACCTAATTGTGTCGCACTTTCAGCGTTGATCTCAATGTAAGATTTATTAGAGATTTCATTAATCCCTGGTGTTCTGCCAGTCATAGAGCGAGTGTTGTAATGATACAACATTCGTCCAGTAGACATGAGATACGGATATTTATTATCTGGCAACTCTTGTGCGGGTTGATAAGGAATTGCTTTAAACAAACCTTTTCCACGCGCAAATTCTCCTACGTGCATAATTGGTGTGCCAGGATCATCCAAGCTCTTACAAGGCCATTGCAATCCATTTTCTTGCTTCAGTCGTTTGTAATTAACACCAGCAAAGTTAGGGACTAAATAAGCAATTTCATCCATTATTTCACTAGGATGCTCATAATGCATAGGATAACCCATTTTACTTGCAATATCGCAAAAGACCTTATAATCTTCGCGAGCCGCACCTGGTGCATCCACTGCTTTACGAATACGTTGGATCCGACGTTCTGTATTCGTGAATGTTCCATCTTTTTCAGCAAAAGCCGCGCCAGGCAAAACAACGTCAGCGTATTTAGCAGTTTCAGTCATAAATAATTCTTGTACAACTAAAAAGTCTAATTTTTTTAATGCGTCTCGTACATGAGAAACATCCGGGTCTGTAACGACTGGATCTTCACCAAATATATAAAGTCCTTTAACATCTCCTTTTGCAGCTGCCGGTAGTACCTGAGTAGAAGTCATGCCGGTATTTGAACTAAGTGGCGTTTGCCAAGCTTTTTTAAATTTTTGCCTAATTTTTTCATTGGCAACTTTTTGGTAACCTGGAAAGTCAAAAGGAGAACATCCCATATCACAGGCCCCTTGCACATTATTTTGTCCACGTAAGGGATTCACTCCGCAACCAGGTCGTCCAAGTTTACCTACTAGCATGGCCATATTAGACATGCTCATTACGCCTTTGGTACCGGTAGAATGCTCGGTAACACCTAAGCAATATATAATTGGAGCTTTTTTAGCATTCGCATATAGTCTTGCGGCGCGAATTAAATCTTCTTCTTCAATTTCACAAATTTTTGCTACAACGTCCGGGGTATAGTCAGCTACAAGTTCTTTAAGCTCTTCATAACCCTCTGTCCGTTCTTGTATAAATTTCTCATCTTCTAACCCTTCGTTAAGGATAACGTTCATAATACCATTTGCAAAAGCGACATTCGTTCCTGCTTTAACTTGTAGGTGTAGCTCACTATTTTTTACTAAATCAATCTTTCTTGGATCCACAACGATTAATTTTGTTCCATTTTGTACTGCTTGACGAATTTGTAAGCCAATCACAGGGTGCGCCTCAGTAGGGTTTGAACCAACTAACATAATTACATCAACATCAGTTGTAATATCTTCGATCGTATTTGTCATTGCACCGCTTCCCAAAGTATTTGCTAGTCCATGAACAGAGGCTGAATGACATACACGCGCGCAATTATCCACATTATTGGAACCCAAAGCAGTACGCACCATTTTTTCAAAAATAAAATTATCTTCATTGGTTGAACGAGAACAAGAAAAACCAGCTAAACTATCCGGACCGTAATTATTTTTTAAATATTTAAACTTCTTACTAACTAATTCAAGCGCCTCATCCCAACTTGCTTCTTCAAATTTTCCTTCTCGTTTGATCAATGGTGTTTGCAATCGGTCACCAGAAGCAACAAATTTATAGGAAGCAAATTTTCCTTTTACACAAAGCATATTTTTATTGGCTGGTCCATTGGCAGGCTCTGCGCCTACAATAACGTTATTTTTTACTAAAAGGTTCACTTGACAACCAGTTCCACAATGAGGACAAGTCGTTTTCACCTTGGAGGTTTCCCATTTTCTGAAATTCACAGAATCTTTTACAGATAATGCACCTGTTGGACAAACTGAGACACAATTCCCACAAGATTCACAATCAGACAGTTTCCAATCTTCACCAAAGCAAGGCAACATCTTTGTATCAAAGCCACGATTAGAAATACTGATCACGTCTCGTCCTTGACGCAGTTGACAAACGCGGGCACAAGCTCGGCACATAATACATTTTTCTGGATCATAAGTGAAAAAGGGATTTGTATCATCAATTTGATTTGGCGCTTGTCGTTTTCCAGCAAAACTCGTATCAGTTAAACCATATTCCATCGAATAATCCTGCAATTTACAATCGCCATTTTGGGCACAGCTAAAACATTCTAATTTATGATTACTCAAAAGTAAATCTAGGACAAAACGTCTAGAATCAGATACCTTTTTGTTATTTGTATGAATAAACATTCCTTCTTGGGCGTGGGCAGTACAAGCAGTAACTAAACCACCCTTACGACCACCTTCTACTTCAACAACGCACATACGGCAAGACCCATCAGGAGCTAATTCTTTCAAATGACACATAGTTGGGATTTCAACCCCAATTTCTTTTGCCGCATTTAATAAAGTTGTACCTTTCGGGACTGTCACTTCTTGATCATCAATTGAAAGTGTTACTGTTGCAGTGGGGGCTGTTGACATCATTACCACATTACCTCCTGTACTTTTTCTGCCTTTGTATCAATTACTTGCTCAAATTCTTCAGGAAAAGCTTGCATAGCACTAAAAATCGCTGTAGAAGCAGATTGCCCTAAACCACAAGCAGATAACTGTGTCACATGGGTTAACATGGCATGGAAACGTTCTATATCGCCAGGCATTCCCATTCCTTGTTGAAATTTTTCTAACATTTCTAAAATACGTAAGGTACCAATTCGACAGGGTGTACATTTCCCACAGGATTCATGGGCAAAAAATGCAGCGACTTGTGTAAGATAATCAATGATACTAACACTGTCATCCATAACTACAATTGCACCGGAACCAACAGACAGGCCCTCATCCCACATCCCATCATAAGAATATATACAATCTTCTAATTGATCAACACTGCCAATAGGCCCAGATTGCCCTCCGAAATGTATAAATTTTAAGGGACGACCTGTACTGCTACCACCACCGTATTCTTCTGAATATAAAATTTCTTGTAAAGGCGTACCAAGATTCACTTCATAAAGCCCTCGATTTTTCACATGTCCGGTTAGACAGATTAATTTCGTTCCCCCACCGTCTTGTGTTCCTAATGATTTGAAAGCTTCTCCACCATATCGCAAAATATATGGCACACATGCATAAGATTCAACATTATTAACCAAAGTTGGTTTTAAATATAATCCCACATCAGCCAAATGTGGTGGTTTCACACGTGGTCGCCCCGTCTTTCCTTCAATTGAATTTAATAATGCCTAATTTTCACCGCAAACATAAGCACCTGCGCCAGAAATAATTCGTATGTCATAATCAAAACCACTAATTCCCAAGATATTTTTTTCTAACAGCTTCATCTGTCGGGCGTTGTTCAGAGCCTCATTTAACCGATCATGAAGATGACGGTATTCACCACGGATATAAATGTATCCTTGTGGTGAATCAAATAAATAACCAGCAATTGTCATACCTTCAATCAAAGCAAGCGGATCAAAATCTAACAATGCTTTATCTTTAAATGTCCCCGGTTCTCCTTCGTCTGCATTACAGACAATATATTTGGGACTACCTTGTGAATAAAACAAATGCCGCCATTTTTTCCCGAGAGGAAAAGCAGCTCCACCCCTACCTCGTAATAAAGCGATTTCTAACTCTTCTAAAATGTTCTCTTTTTCCATCTTCAATGCTTTTTTTAAACCTTCATAACCAGATAAAGCACAATAATTTTGTACGTCTGTTGGATCATTCATTTTTTCAAAACGTGTTGTTAAAACTTTTTTACTTGTCATTTTTTAATTCCCTCGCTATATAAATCCGGGTACTTACCAGCTTTTAGATCTATAATTAACGTTTGCAGTTTTGGTATCGACAGATTAGCAAATACACGATCCTTAATTTTGATCATAGGATCCTGTGCACAAGCGCCAAAACAAGGTATACCATGATACATAAACAGACCATCATCTGTTGTCTCGTTTTCTTCGGTACCTAATATTTCTTTCAAGGCATTGCGAATAAAGGTTCCACCTGAAAATTGACAAGGTGCACTATTACAAATTTTGATAACATACCTTGCTTGCGGTATTTCTTTTAAAATAGAATAAAAAGTGATCATTTCATATATGCGCGTTTCAGTGATTTTTAATTCCTCTGCTACAAAACGTGCTGTCTGTTGATCAATATAACCATCTGTTGATTCAAATTGCATATCAACTAGCATATTTAATATTTGCTCTGGGTTTTTATTATAATAATCAATAATTTCCATTTTTCTATCTACGGACAATACTGTCATTTTTATCAACCTCTTTTAAAGTTTTTGAGGAACTTTTATTTCCCAAAAACTTCCATTTATTGTATTTTTTATTCCTATCTCTTTGGTCTTCATTGACGAATCAAAAATTTCATCAGAAAATTCATAAACAGCTTGCGCTGTGGGCTTTACTCTCTTTTTTTGATTATCCATCATAATAAATAATCCTGGCCTTATGTATTTTCGTAAAGAATTAGACTCACAAACAATCATTGCATCGGCTGGTATTTGTTTTAAAAAATCCAAAAAGCCTGCTTGCAAATGATCTTCAAAGGCTTTTAATAAATAAACTTTTTCAGCTCCAGCCTTTAACAATTGCATCGTATCTTTTTTTCCCTGTGTATGTTGTTCTTTTACGAGTTCATAACCAGAGGAAATACTTGTACATATACCACAACCAACGGCACCTCTTTGACATACGCCTCGTTTTCCACTAATAGTAATAATTTTTAAGGCAACAATTGTATGCGTCTTTTTTTCATTTTCAATGATTTGTTTTGCAATCGTTGTTTTTCCACTATTTCTTCCAGTTGACCCGATTTGTAACAAATTCGGCACATAAAAACTATCACTCACTTAAATCACCCGTTCTTCTGTTGTTTCTTGTATAGTTTCAGCTACTTCCGACGCCTCTTTAGGGTCATGGTTAGTTAAATAAATAGGAACGGCTAAAAATAAAGCGCCACCAATTTCATTGCCTATAAATACAAAGAAAATATTTTTGAGCATATCAATAAGTGATATATCTGCTCCAGCAAAAAAGGCAGCAGGTAAAATAAATGCATTCGCTACAACGTGTTGAAAGCCACAGACGATAAAGATCATTATGGGAAACCATAATCCAAAAATTTTTCCAACAAAGTCTTTGCTCATAGCTCCTAGCCATACAGCCATGCAAACAAATATATTACATCCCACTCCTGAGACAATCATAACAAGAGGGCTGTCCGCCGTTTTTGCCAAGGCGACTTGCAAAGTCTTTGTTGCAAAATCACCTTCAGTTAGACCCACAATATGACCGAAAAAGTAGGCAACTAATACACCACCGACGATATTTGCTAGTAAAACCAACAACCAATTTTTAAGGACATTTAAGACAGATACTTTTTTTTCTAAAAGACCAAACGTCATTGTCATGCCATTTCCTGTTACCAATTCACCACCTACAAAGGTAATAGCAATTAAACCAATGGGAAACAACATCGCGCCTAGTAAGGTAGAAAAACTTCCCCATTCTTCTGGCGTTGTTCCTGAAACACGGATGAAAGCTAAGTAACCAAGAGCAATAAAACCACCTGCCATAATACCTAATAAGAATAATTTCACAAATGCTAACTGACTTTTAGTTTTGGCTTTTTTAGCAAAAGCAGTCATTGTTTCTTCAATCGAATAACTATTCATATACCTATCCCTTTCTCAGTCATTTTGTCTCCAATAAATTAGCTCTTCAGGATAATTGATATTTACAATATCAATGTTTTTCTTTTTGACTTTTTTTACATCTAAGCAATCAAAAGCCGTTCTTATCTTTCCATTGTCCGTCGCTAATTGTTTTTCGAATTGTGACAAACAGCTACGATGATAAAAAGCAAACAAAGTCTCCAGTTTCTCGCTCGAAAATAATATCACTTGTTCATCTTCAACAGACTCAAGTAAGCATCTGATTTTTGTCACAGTGATACTAGGGATATCACAAGCAACTAAAAATAAATAGGGCGTGTCAATATGTCTTAATGCAGTGACTAGGGCTCCCAAGGGACCTTTTTGCATAAATTCATCTTCTAAAAATACATGGTTAGCAAGCAATTGAGCGGGAAACTTTCGCTTATGATCAGTTACTAACAAGACATTAGGGAAAATCTTTTTTAAAGACATCGCCGTTTCTTCCAACACGTAATGCCCCTTAAAATGAATAAGTGCTTTATCAAACCCCATTCTTTGGCTTTTTCCACCGCACAATATCACTCCTGTGACGTCTTTTGAATTCATCACACACCACCTATAAAACGCTTTCATTAAAATGTTCGACTATGATAAAAAAACTAACCAAAAACCGCTATGCTAAATTTTATTTTTTCTTGCAAAAAAATTTTGTTTATTTAATTATAAAACTTATAAAAGAATAGTCAAGTAAAATCGTGCATTTTTAACACTATAACTTAATCAAAGTTAGGTTAGGCTTTTTGTCCCAGCCTCGGTTTCCTTTATTTACGCCTGTGTCTTTCTTTTAAACATATGGTGATTACTACTGAAAACGCCCCTTATATTCCGTTTGATTGAAAGTCATGATTCGTTATATATTTCAATAATAATTTTTCAGCACAACTATCGCTTCTTTTTTTCTTTAGATAAATTTCTTTTAACACGAAATAACTCACCGGTAGTAAAAAATATGGTGAAATAAAAATTCGTTTTGAAGTCAACCAGTGTTCCAGTAAAAAAGTAATTAACTAAAACTTGAAAGTTCAAAAATACAGTTCATCCCTTGATAAATAAACGTTTTTTGATACAAAAATAGCATGAACCACTCAAATCCTGGTATAATAGAATCAACGAAAAACCACTAACCAAGGAGTGTTCATGCCATGTCAATTATAACACAAACAACGCCAAACTCAGAAAAAATTTCTACCTCTGTGTCTGATTTTTTTCATCAGTTCCATGTAGCTTCTGCGTTGAAAAAATCAAACGCAGTCCATAAAAGGGGTTTTTCGGTTCCTGTTATTTTTTCTTTTTTATTGGCCTCGATCTTTACCAACGGTTCTACCTATCGGTTTTACCAAAAGCAGAAGGAACAATTGTCTTTTTCGGATAAGACCTTTCGCAATGTCTTGAATGATCCGCACATTCATTGGCAAAAATTACTGATCTTAGTGGCTAAATCCGTCATTACTTTCCTACGTCCATTGACGGGTGATGCCCGAAAAACCACATTTATCGTGGACGACTCCATGTATACCCGCTCGAATGCGAAAAAAGTGGAATGTGCCGCTTTACAATACGACCATGCCAAGAAAAAATATTTCAAAGGATTTCGTTATTTACAATTAGGCTGGAGTGATGGCAACAGCTTTGTCCCCGTCGCTTTTTCCTTGCTCTCCGGGAAAAGAAAGCTCCAATCTGATCTTGATATCGGGGACCAACGCACGAATAGGGGGAAACGTAAAGCTCAAGCGCTTCGTAAAGGCACAGAAGTGACACTGGAACTGCTTCGATCGGCTTTGAACCAAGGGATCCATGCGGATTATGTCTTATTCGATACTTGGTTTTCCAGTCCCAAAATGTTCCAACAGATCCGTGACCTGAAATGCCACTGCGTAGCGATGGTCAAACGTAGTCAAAAGATCTACTACCGTTATCAAGGCCAAAAGATGGATGTCAAAGAAATCTTCAAACGAAATAAAAAGCGCCGCGGTCGTTCTCGCTATCTTTTGAGTGTCCAAGTAGAAGCTGTCGTAGAAGGGAAAATCCTTCCCATTAAGTTGGTATATATTCGCAATCGCAATAAACGAAACGACTATTTGGTCTTAGCTTCGACCGATATCGATCTGACCGAAGACGAGATCATTCAGCTCTATGCTAGACGCTGGTCGGTGGAAGTCTACTTCAAGATGTGCAAACAATACTTAAAATTAGCCAAGTACCAAGGGATTTCTTATGACGGGATCTTTGCGCATACGACACTGGTAGCTATCGGTTATATGATCCTAGCGGTGCAAGAACGTGAAAGTAAAGACGACCGAACGCTTGGCGAGTTATTTTATCTTCTCATTGATGAGCTTTCTGAGCTTTCTGTATCGGAAGCCATTCTGCAATTACTCGTTTTATTCCAAGAAGCTTTTGCGGATGAATATGTTTTGGATGAAGCCGTATTAAATAACATTATCGAACAGTTCCTTGAAAAACTACCTTCCTCTATACAAAAACAGCTCAAGCAAGCAGGTTGAAGTTAATTTTGTGCATGAGATCCTTGGTATACCAAGGGATACGTATCGAAAAGTAGGTTTCAAGTTTTAGTTACTAATATAAGACATAAGTCTATAAGTATTGAAATCGTTTTGCTAAACATTCTCCCCAAAAACTTCTGAATATTTGCGTTACTTTCAGTTCTTCATAAAGCTCCCTATGTAATCCCTTTTCGAAAGTTTCTCCTTCATATGCTGTTCCGTTCAGTATTTTCGACTCGTTGAGCAATTAATACTTTACTATCTTCTATTATTATTCCAGTTACAACAGTTGTTATTTTTGCAGCAAAATATTCTTTTCATGCAATTCGGACAAATAACTATAGCATTTTCTACGGTGTCTTTCCCGCCCCCCCTCTCTCGAAAAAGGTATTAAATTTTTTCTTATAAAAAGGGGTGTTGATGACAATTTTCACAAACGCTATTTGCTCATTCTAAAACTTCTACAATTACATCTGTATTGCGATCACACTGACTGGTTTCTTATTTGCTTGTTTTAAGAGCTCTTTTCTATTTTGATTTGAATTATTTTTGGATTTACCAACTTGTTTAAAGACCTCATTTTCATCCTCAGTCATGCCTTGATCTGTTTCTAAAAAGTTATTTTCTCTAAAATAAACCATTGGCTTTCATTCCATTTATTTTTACCTTCATTACAACCGTTTTAAAGATTAAATTCTTTACGTAATAATTTTTCTAAATATCTTGAAGCAGTTATTTCTTCTTCTTCTGCTTTTTTCGTTAGTTCTTCTGCAACTCTTTTCTTTAATGTATAAGATTTTGAAATTCTTGGTTCACGATCTCTTGAAATATTTTTTTTAGGTAAACTTTCTTTTATACTCTCTGCTTTATCTTCAAATGCCATACTCTCTCTCCTTTTTAAGTTATATTACACAATGGCATACCATAATATGCTATTTCATGATATGATATGTCATGATTTTCTTAGCGTAGTAAAAATTTGATTGATTTCCTTGAAAAAATGCTTATGTTTAGATAACGTTTCTTGATCTTTCTTCATAGTACTTAAAGGGGTGTGATCTAATGTCGACTTATTAAATAGCTCTTTTTCAGGAATAAAAGCTAACGTTCTTGGATCTTTTTTCATTGCTTTAATAAACTCACGTGAAGATTTTGTATTATGTTTAATTCTATTACCAAGAAATTTTAGTTCAGCTGTTACAAAGCTTTCTCTAGTATCAACCCGAATAACTTCTTTTTTTAGTTGTCGCAATCTTAATTCTAGATTATTCTTTGAAGTAAATCCGTATTCACTAGGCTCAACTGGGCTAAATACATAGTCTGCAATGGCAATCATATTTTGTGTAATGGTTGAAAAATCGGGGTGACAATCAATTAAAACATAATCAAACTGTTTATAGTATTCGTAATGATCTGCTAACCACATGTACATTATAAGTTCTTTATTAGGTTTCGTTTGAATATCGTTATTAACAATATCTAAACTCATTGATGCTGGTAATAAAGACAAATTATTGTGTATCTCTATGAGTTCAACATTTTTGGCATCATTAGTAAAGATATTTGCAATTGTCCCATGATCTCGATAAACATCGTATGTCTGCGTTAAACTACACTGGTGGTCACTATCAATTAGTAGAACATTATACCCTTTGTCAGATAGCCATTCCCCATAGTTAAAAGTTAGGGTTGTTTTCCTACACCGCCTTTGGTAGCAGAAAAAGTAATAATTTCCATTGTATTCCTCCTTTCAAGCATATTGTATTATAGCATATCATAATATGAAATGATACAATATGCTTTTATATAAAAATACCTTTTCTCGTTTATTTAGCTTCGATTAAAGGCACTATACTATCTTATGCCATCGTATGCTATATCATTTTATTGCTAAATATAACATAATATGCCGTGCTATATTGTGTTATTATACTGATATTTTTTTAAATCGTCTTTGTTGCGTTTTTACACTAATGCCTGTTTTTCGTTCAATCATTTTATAGGTCATTCCTTTTTGTCTTAATTCGTAAGCCAATCGAATTTGTTCGTCAGAATAAGTTTTTGGACGTCCTTCTTTAAAATGAGGATCGTGCTGTTTTGCGTACTTTTTTCCCTCTTGAGTGCGTGAAACAATCATATCCCGCTCGAATTGCGCAAAAGCACTAAAAATAGTGAAAATTAGTTGCCCTGTGGGCGTATTATCAATGATCCCCATATTTAAAATATGAATTTTGACGTTTCGTTCAAAAAGCATTTGTATAATTTCTAAAGCTTCTCGAGTATTTCTAGCAAAACGGTCTAATTTTGTCACGATAAGCATATCATTTTCATTGAACGTCTGAAGAAGTTCATTAAAAACTGGACGTTGCGTCGTCGTCCCCGTGAATTTTTCTCGATAAATTTTTTCTGCACCAGCTTTTTGCAATTCATCTGTTTGATTTTCTAACTTTTGATCTTGTGTGCTTACCCTTGCATAACCAATTTTCATTTCTAAATCTCCTTAACTTTTAATCCTAAGTTATGACTTATTATAATTGCTGTCATTATAGCATATAAAAATAAAGGTCACAACTTAAAAGATGTGACGTCTTACTCATATTTTTCATTTCCCTTATCTTTACTGATCTACTTTCAATATTTCAACTATACAGTGGCAATGAACATTCACTCTATAATTACACTGATTTTATGAATATCGTTATTTGGGATAGTTTTAGTTTAGTCTTACCGGCAATGATTGTTATCTTTAGTAACTATTTAATTAATGTTGAGCATATATCTGGAGCACTAAAGAATAACATTACTTGCGCTGTTCCTGTTAATAAATTGTATGTTAGCAAATTAGCTGTCTTATGCTTAATCAATTTGGCGTTTGCAGCTTTAAACGCGCTCTTAACATACTTGATCTTCCTTTTCTTACCCCATAAAAGTGAACCCGTGTACCATTCTTTGAGCGCAATGATTCAGTTAACTGGTATTAGCTTAGGGGTTTTTATCGCTGTCTTACCAATCTTGATTTTGTTTATTCGGCAATCCTCATCTTATCTCAACGTGGTTATCGCCTTTGTTTATGGCTTTGTTGGCGTCTTTATAGCTGGGCAAAATCTGCAAGACTATTATCCAATTACTGCTTTCTTGAAAATTGTTAATTATAATAACGGTTCGTTAACCTATCACGGAAACACGAGTTACATAACGGTGTTGATAGTCCTGTTGTTTTCGTTAGTAGCTTGGCTATTTATGGCTCAAAAATTAAAGAAATCTGATTATGCATAACATTGTTCTATCCCCATTTACCTGTATAATAGATTAAGCAAGAAGTTTTAAGGGCGGTGGCTGTCTTTTCCCTTGCGAGGTGAGGTCTATGGGAACATGGAATAATCTTCAGGAAGGTTTCACAGTCAATGAGCGTCTTCCAGACACTCTCGTTGATGTTACTGTTTGGCACGTTTTTAATCGCGCTTCTCAGCTATATCGACAAGCACCACAAATAAAAAAGCCGCCCCGATCATAACTTTGGCGAGTTACGGGACGACAGTATCGTTTAGTTAACTAATGCCACCGCCTTTGAAGCGGCTTGCGTAGGAAGTCTTGTTAGCGCAAGGCTTCCTTTTTCATATCCACATTATAGCATGACTTTAATTAACTTTCGACTATTTTAAAGCAAATTTCTGGCAGCCCGTAGCGTGACCGTGCACCGGTAGCAAACTCTCGCGGTACGATCTTCTATGTAGAATATCTTTAAACGCTCATATTTGCATTTTAAGCGCTTTTTGGTTTGACACGGGAATTTAATCCCACTCTTAATTTTCAAGCCAACTGGCCCTACCTTATGTGCCTCTGATTTCTAATCGATTGATAATTATCATCTAATTTTGACAACGCTATTGAACTTTTGGTAGCTGTCCGCAGTTCATGCAGACAAGTAAGGCCACTAGGGTATACCCTAGTGGCCTAATATACTTACTAATAATTACAGTTTATACTTTTTGTTAAGACATCCAAGTACAACGAGCAACAACAAAAGGTTACGACGCTGGTAAAAAAATCTCGGGGATTAAGCGCCACCTGGCAGTTGATATCAATGGTTTTCCGCAGGCCATTCACATGACGCGAGCGAACGTCTCTGATCGAGACGGGGCCAGTGCAATGATCGCTTTACATGCCATGCATTTACGCCAGGTTCAAAATGTCTTAGTCGATGGTGGTTATTCAGGCGTTAATTTTCAGCTCGATGTGGCAAGTAATTTAAACGCAACCGTGCAGGTTGCGAAGCGTAGTGAGTTGCATCGATTCGAAGTCATGCCCCAACGTTGGGTAGTTGAACGTTCCTTTAGTTGGTTAGAGAATTGTCGGCGACTTTGGAAAAGTTGTGAGCGTCAATTAACCACCAGTCTGCAAATGGTTGTTTTGACGTTTTTAGCACTGTTACTCAAGAGATTTTAGACAGCCTCTTAGGAAAACACATCTTGAAATAATACGGATTACTGGTAGAATTATATCTGTACTATATAATGTCACGGCGATATTGGTGAAGCTTGGTTAACACAGCGGTTTGTGGATCCGTCACGCGCGGGTTCGAATCCCGCATATCGCCCTTTTGAAGCTTTGGAGGAGAGCTACTCCAAAGCTTTTTATTAAGTCTTTAGACCGGGTTGAGCTCGCGTAGCGTGCGAAAATCGAGTAGGTGACTAGCCATTAATTGGCTAGTCGACCTCTCACACCACCGTACGTACGGTTCCGTATACGGCGGTTCAATATCTTGCGTAAGCAGACTCTACCAAGGCGCTTAGTGAAACTAAGCCCCATCGGTGGAGTCTTTCGTTTGTAAGTGTCCGATGAACTTCAGACGTTTTGGACAGTCGCCAATATTTCTTTCTAGAGGATCCGATTTTCTTGGCGCCGTTTAAATCTAAACCATAAGACAATAACTTCGTTATTTTCGTTTTGGGAACTTTCCAACGTTTGAGGATCAGCTGCCTGATGCGGTGATGTAACCATGGTTCAATTTCCTTTTGAATAAAACCTCGAATAAATCCCAATCCGAAATAGCCTATCCAGCCACGCGTGACTTGATTGATTTCCTCTATGATCGTTCGAAAATCACCCGCACGCTTACGGCTTGTTCGACGTTTCAATTCGGCTTTGAATTTCTTCTTGGCTTCTTTGGTAGGGATAAAACGACAGGTGCCATTGACTTTCATTATCAGACAGCTCAAGAATTTTAAACGCGTTGGTGCCCCACTTGACTCTTGTCTTGATTAACAATGAGTTTAAGATCTTTTTCAATGAAACGGGTCACACTTTTTAACACTCGTTCGCCCGCACGTTTTGACTTGACATAGATGACGAAGTCATCGGCATAACGAACAAATTGGTGTCCTCTTTTCTCAAGTTCTTTATCCAGTTCATGTAAGTAAATATTACAGAGAAGAGGCGATAAGACCGCCCCTTGAGGTGCACCCGACTTTCTTTCTACGTATTCGCTAGACAGGTTAATCACACCACTCGTCAAGAACTTACGAATAACCTTGAGAATTGCCTTATCTTGAATAAACTGCTCTAAGTGATACATGAGCTTGTCATGATTTAGTGTGTCAAAGCATTGTTTCAAGTCACAATCGACCACCACTTTATAGCCTTCCTCATAATAAGCGACACATTGCTTCAAAGCAGTGTGTGTTCCCTTATTCGGGCGAAATCCGTGGCTTTGTGGAAGAAAGTATGGGTCAATGATGGGCTCAATGACTTGTCGAATCGCTTGTTGAACTACGCGATCACGCGCACATGGGATTCCCAATTGGCGTTTTTCACCATTGGGTTTCGGTATTTCGACTTGTTTGACCGGTTGTGGCTGGTAGGTCCCTTGAAGCAATTTCTGCCTTAGTGGCGCATACAACTTCTCAATGTGGTCTTCTACTTCATCCACAGCCATACCATCGACACCAGCGGCTCCTTTATTACGTCGGACCCTTGTTGCGGCTGTCTTAAGATTTTCTTTTCTTACAACGGACTTCATCAAAGATGAAGACTTACGATACATTTCTTTCATTTCTCCTAGAGGATAACTCGACACATCTACATACGCTTTCAGGTTCCACCTTATCCCTCTGTAGATTGCCAACCTTATGGTTGTTTTCTGTCTTCTTTGCTTCCTCTAACCTCCAATCTATACTTTGTATGAATATTGTTCGGTCCTTCGGTACATTTTCCCTACTATGACCTCAGCTGACTTCTATCTATTCGTTATTACTACGACAGCTGTCGCTAGATAGATATCCTCGGGTAAGGAGTGATAACCTTCCACTCATGCCGCTGCCTCATTTACTGTATGGGGTTCGGGCAGTATTGGACTTTGCTTTGTTTGGCAAGCTCATCCGTCCCAATCCAGCCTTCCTATGAGGTTTCTGTTCGTCAGCGCGAGTGTTTGCCTCCAGCTTCCTTCAGATTCCACTTCGCAGTGGACACCCTTGCTTTTGGCTAACAGTTCCTACTGCCAAGCCTGTAGTGGACTTTCACCACCAAGTTATCGCCCATGCCGAGCGCACCAAAAAACCACCCGCTATGCGGGTGGAAAGGAAAAAGTTATACTAAAAAATCTCTTCACTAGCGTTACAATGTAGTTGTTCAGGCTACATGGTAATGAAAGGAAGAGATTCAGTTGGCTAACAAAGCAAATAGTTTAGCCCATACAAAATGGTTATGCAAATACCATATTGTATTCACCCCCAAGTATAGAAGAAAAATTGTTTATAATCAATACAGAGCAAGTCTACAAGAGATTATCAAAAGATTGTGCAGTTATAAAGGTGTAGAAATCCTAGAAGGACATATGATGCCCGATCATGTTCACTTGCTCGTAAGTATACCACCGAAGATAAGTATTTCTAGCTTTATGGGGTATTTAAAAGGAAAAAGCGCCATGATGATGTTTGATAAACATGCCAATTTGAAGTACAAATTTGGGAATCGTCATTTTTGGGCAGAAGGTTATTATGTGAGCACAGTGGGTCTTAATGAGGCAACCATCAAGAAATATATTCAAGAGCAAGAAAAACATGATATGGCCTTAGATAAACTAAGTGTTCGAGAATATGCAGACCCTTTTAAGGGTTAGAGAGTGATAAAAACACCTCTTGAGAGGTAGCAAAAGCGACAAAACCAGTGTGGCTTGAACAAAGTGAAAGCCAGCGCCTTGAGACGCTGGCTAGTATTGGGGGCTTATAGCCCCAGAGCAAACCACCCTTTTGAAGGGTGGTTATGATGTGCATACGAAAAGGGGGCCAACCGGAATGCTGTGTCAACTCTATCATCATTAGATCTTTAGGTTCTGTCTAAGTGTAAAATTTATTGAGGTATCCTCTAGACGAATAAAAAAGAAACCGTTACTCTATTCATTGGGCTAACAGGCACTAATGAACAAAGGCGGTTTCTTATGGATTCTATTGTAACAGATTTAGTGGAAGTAATGAAGAAGGAAACGAATTTTTTAGCAAGAGAAAGAGCCATGATGATCTTTTTTACACAACTTATAGCGACCATTACCCAACTAGCTTTTCAAACGCTTGATGAAGAAATTTGTGCGCAATGTAAGAAAGAAGGCTTTCGCGTCGATCGTAAAAGCGAAAGAACCATCACCTTCTTGTTTGGTCCCGTGACCTATGTTCGTCGACGAATGAAAAATCAAGCCAATGTCATTCGTTACCCCTTAGATGAATTTCTAGGGATTCGAAAAGGTCTTCGTTATAGTTCGCTCGTCCTGCGAAACGTGGCTCAATTAGGCAGTAACATGGTCTATCGTCATGTTTCTCAAGCGATCGACTGTTTAACTTCTTGGCAGATGAGTCATCAAAATGTGCAACAATTGGTGGTTAAAACGGGAGAATTCATCCAAGCCAGAAGCACGCATGAAAGTCGTTATGACGGTGTGATCACCAAGAAAAAAGTGCCTTATTTATATCTGGAAGGAGACGGCGTAAAGATCAACGGACAGAAGAAACAATCCCTTGAAGTTCACCGTTTTCAAGTGTGTGAAGGCAGCCAGAAAGTCGGCAATCGCTCGGAAATGATTGCCCCGCACTTTGTGAGTCATCTGAATCGACAAAAAGCATACAAAGAAATGATGGCCTATCTTCAAGCCTATTATGATTTACGTCATACCATTGTCATTTCCAATAGTGACGGCGGTTCGGGTTATGAAAAAGCAGTGTTTGATGAACTGGCTTTAGGTTGTTTGCGTCATGAACACTTCCGTGATCGATACCATGTCCATCGGAAAATCAAGGAACGAATGGCTTTTGTTCCCCAACTCCAACATCGAATGATTCGAGCGATTGAACATTATGATTGGCAAGCAGTCCAGCTGGTTTTAGATACTTCGGAAAGCTTGATTGAAGAAAAGGAGGCCGAAGCGTTAGAACATTTACGTTTACTGCATCACTATCTTCAAAGAAGTTGGCCTTATTTAAAATCATTGAAAGCACGAGGAATCAGGGACCCTAAAGCTTGTATTGGCACGATCGAAAGTACCCATCGGAAAATCACCTATCGCATGAAACGCCAAGGTCGTTTGTGGACAACAACCGGCGCCCAAGCCATGATTCGTGTCATTGATAGTTTAAGAAACCAAGAATTGGAAGGTTGGTTGAACCAATACGAAGCCCTTCCGGACGACGTCGTCGCTCAAGAAAAACGTTGGCACGCTATGAAACGTTGGGTACAGAAAAAGCCTCGTTTCCAAGCTCATGAAGGTGCATTTAAAGGACAGATTGGCGAAGGAAAAGCGAAAAGTGCGCCTTTAGGCCAATTCGCCAAAGGACTGAATCAATTAATAATGACCCCGAATGTTCTCTAATAAAAACTTGTTTTTGTTAGAGAGGATGAGGGCAAACCGAATGAAAGTGAGGTTGAAAAATAACTTTGTGTCTGCCCCAAAAGACGGTTTTTTTATTCAACCTCAATAAACTTGACACATACAGGTTCTGTTGCAAAGTTTTCCCAAAAATCTATTTTAGTGTAAAATTGAGAAAAAAGACAGAGAGGACAGAGTAATGAATCATTTTAAAGGCAAACAATTCAAAAAAGACGTCATTATTGTCGCTGTTGGTTACTACCTGCGTTACAATCTAAGCTATCGTGAAGTTCAGGAATTGTTATATGATCGTGGAATAAATGTGTGTCATACTACGATTTATCGTTGAGTGCAAGAGTACAGCAAAGTCCTCTATTATCTTTGGAAGAAGAAAAATAGACAATCCTTCTATTCATGGAAAATGGACGAAACCTATATCAAAATTAAGGGACGTTGGCATTATCTTTATCGTGCAATTGATGCGGACGGCTTAACCTTAGATATCTGGTTACGAAAGAAACGGGATACGCAAGCAGCCTATGCTTTCTTAAAACGACTCCATAAACAGTTTGGTGAGCCGAAAGCAATTGTGACCGATAAAGCACCTTCTCTTGGCTCCGCCTTTAGAAAGTTACAGAGTGTGGGTTTATATACTAAGACAGAGCACCGAACTGTGAAGTATCTTAACAATTTAATAGAACAAGACCATCGACCTATTAAACGACGAAATAAATTTTATCAAAGTCTCCGTACAGCCTCTTCCACGATTAAGGGCATGGAGACCATTCGAGGAATATATAAAAAGAACCGAAGAAATGGAACGCTCTTCGGCTTTTCGGTGTCTACTGAAATCAAGGTATTAATGGGAATAACAGCCTAAGATATTTAGAGTTCAGAGAGGGCGCGTTTGATTTTCAAACTTCGCAACAGAACCAAAAGCCGTAACCCCAAATTGAGTTACGACTTTATGATTAATTTTTTCTTGGATAAGTTAAACGAATTAAACTACTATTCATTGCTGGAATTAAGAAGACTAGTATAACCAGACCACTAATTACCCCAACAGCAACTTGTGTCAAGGTCAGAACTCCTGCTGGAATTAAGGCAGCAAATGTTCCCCCTAGGATAATTGCAGCTGAAATTACCACCGTTCCAATAATTCCTGCTGATTTAACAATTCGATCTCCAGCATCCTCGTTATCAAATTCACGGTACTTCATCATCAAGAAGATACTGTAATCTACTCCAAGGGCAACCAACATTACAAAGGTGAAGAAAGGTACATTCCATCCTAATAGATTTTCCCCAAGGAATGTACTACTAATAAAGCGTGTAATTCCTAGTCCACCTACGTATGCTAGTAGCAATGAAGCAATGATATAGAATGGTTGTAAGATAGAGCGCGTTACTAACATCAATGCAAGTGTAATGCCAACTAACATAATTACTGCACTACGTAAGAAATCTTGATTAGCAATACTTGATTTATCAGAAGTTTCAGAAGTCTGACCGCCAATCGAAACGGAAGCTTTCTTCAATGAGGTTCCCTTGATATTGTTGTTAATCATCGTTTGCAGACTTTCAACTTTTTTAATCGACTTAGCAGTTAATGGATCTGAATCTAAGACCACCGTGATCTTAGCGGCCTTTTTATTTGAAGATAAGTAGACATCTTCTGAATCTTTAAATGTATCACTTTCTAACACTGCTTTAGGCACAAATAATGTGTTAGATGCAGATGAATCTTGAAGTTCTTTCAAGTAATTATTGGATTCAGATAGCCCGTCATTTAGTTTACCAACGCTGCCACCAGCGGTTGCCATTTTTTGTTGTTGTTCCTTAAGTTCATTTCCAAGAGTTTGAGCATCATTACCGATTGCTTGGGTATAAGTGGCAATTGCTTGAAGGCGAGTTTGCATTGAACTTACTGAAGCCATTTCTTGGCTAGCTGCTCCAGAAAGAATCGTCATTTGTGTTTGTGATAATGGTTGACCAGCCGCTGCCATCTTTTGTTGTAAGGCCGTCATCAATTGTTGACCACTTACAGAGCTACCACTAGTTGATTGGATACTCTTCAACTCTTGCCCAATTAAGGTCGCCTTAGCACCGATATCTTCAAGTTGACTAGCATCAAAATCTCCACCAGTTAAACCTTTTTGAAGTTCTTTTAAGCCCGCTTGAGCCTTGCTTGTTTGGGAAGTCAACGTCTTCAATTGATCATTAACATAAAGCTGATCTAACTTATCGCCACCTGGTTGAGTAACTGATGCAACCGTCTTGATTCCATCAATACCTTTAATTTGGTTGGTTAAGTTATCAATAACTCTTAAATCACTTTCATTATCAAGCTTGTGACTGCTCTTGATATAGATGGTAGTAGGTTCCGCTGTTCCTTTGCTAAAGTGCTTTTGCACCGTCTTAAATCCTTGCTTAGCAGAATAATTAGCTGGTAGTTCAACGACTGTATCATAATTAAGTTTATTGTTATAAGTTAACAGCATTGGAATTGCTAAAATTACGATGATGCCTAAAGCAATCAATGGATTTTTAGCTGAGTGTCCTGAAAGCCAATCCCACAACTTACTGTGATTTGATTCTTTTGAATTATGACTAGGCCAGAATACCTTATTCCCGAGTAGTGACATAAAGAAGGGGTTAACGGTCAATAATGCTAGTAGTAAAATAGCAACCCCAATTCCAACCCCCGTTGCCGAACGGTAAATGGAAAACTTAGCCAATGCTAAAGTCAAGAATCCTAATAGAACGGTACTTCCTGAATAAAGAATCGTTTTCCCTGCCACCTTAAGTGAATGCTTCGTGGCAGTTTCTTTATCCATCCCCTCAATCAAATCATTCTTGAATTGGTTATAGAGTAAGATATTGTAATCCGTCCCGATTCCAAACATAACAACGACCATGAAAACTTGGGTAAAGTTTGAAATCGTAAATCCTGCATATTTAGCTAAATTCATCACTGCTGATAAAGCGACGATGAAAGATAGTCCAACAGTTCCTAAAGAAATTAAAGGAACAATTGGGGAACGGAAGACTAGAATTAGCACAATCAAAATGAAGACGATGGCAATAACTTCAGTCTTTTTAAGACCCTCTTCAATGGCTACCGAGAAATCATCATTTAAGATATCACTACCAGTTACGTAAGTTTTCACTCCGCTCGTCTTAACTTCTTTAACCAGCTTTTGATTCATCTTCCGCACTGAATCCCGCTTACCTACATCTAGTTGCACTATCTGGGTTGATTTATCTTTTGAAATTAATTGCTTCTTAGTTGCCTCACTATCGTTAGGAGCAGTAACTCCTTTAATATCATACTTAGATTTATTATCTTTGATTTTATCAATAGTGTCATTAATACGATCTTTTTGCTTATGGGTTAAGGCTTGGTCACCATTATTAAAGACCAAAACGACCTGGCGCGTATTGCTAATTTTGTGGCCCCAATCTTTTTGGATGGTTTTAGCAACTTGGCTTTTAGCCGTATCCGGAATTTTGGTTTGACCTTTTTCAGCTACTAAGCTAGAAATATTAGGTAACATTACGATTCCTAAAATCAAAACGATAATCCAAGTCACAAACTTGGCAATGTTTTGTTTGATATACTTACTCATACTCTTCTCTCCTATCTATAATTAATCAATTCACTCTTCTCTTAATGCTTATTTCCCTAGTAACTCATCAACATATTCCATCGCTTCTCTCTTAGACAATGGATGATTTTCGATGAAAATCCACTTAAGTACCAACAAAATCGTATTACTATAATGCTTTGCTACTAATTCTAGTGGTACTTTCGAAGTTTGATTTTTTAGATCTTGCTTTAAAATCGTAATAGCCTCGTTTTTAAAGTACTCATAAATGCTGCTCACAATCGAACTATTATTAGCATTATGCTTTGCTAATTGAGTTAATAGTTCCCGATGCTGATCCATGGCCTCAAAGATTTGACCCAATATATATTCTTGAAGATTTTCGTCAGCAACGTCATGATACTGCTCAATATTGCTTTCTTCTTTGAATAATAACCAACAATAATTCAATAAATCTTTTTTATCTTCAAAATAGTTATAGAAAGTTGCCCGCGGAAAATTACTAATCTTACAAATTTCATTAATGCTAATATCGTCATACGATTTTTCCGCTAGTAGCTTATACATCGCATCCGAAAATGCTCTTAAAGTTCTTTGCGCTCCTTTGGTTGATTTTTTCGTCAAATCATATTTCATTTATTCCCTCCAAAAATGTTTTTCTCGATAAACTATTCTACCTCCACATATTTATTTTTACAACAGTTTAAATTTAGACATGTGTAAAAATGCGTTTCCATACAAAAAAAGTTACGATGGTTCTGTTGCAAAGTTTTCCCAAAAATCTATTTTAGTGTAAAATTGAGAAAAAAGACAGAGAGGACAGAGTAATGAATCATTTTAAAGGCAAACAATTCAAAAAAGACGTCATTATTGTCGCTGTTGGTTACTACCTGCGTTACAATCTAAGCTATCGTGAAGTTCAGGAATTGTTATATGATCGTGGAATAAATGTGTGTCATACTACGATTTATCGTTGGGTGCAAGAGTACAGCAAAGTCCTCTATTATCTTTGGAAGAAGAAAAATAGACAATCCTTCTATTCATGGAAAATGGACGAAACCTATATCAAAATTAAGGGACGTTGGCATTATCTTTATCGTGCAATTGATGCGGACGGCTTAACCTTAGATATCTGGTTACGAAAGAAACGGGATACGCAAGCAGCCTATGCTTTCTTAAAACGACTCCATAAACAGTTTGGTGAGCCGAAAGCAATTGTGACCGATAAAGCACCTTCTCTTGGCTCCGCCTTTAGAAAGTTACAGAGTGTGGGTTTATATACTAAGACAGAGCACCGAACTGTGAAGTATCTTAACAATTTAATAGAACAAGACCATCGACCTATTAAACGACGAAATAAATTTTATCAAAGTCTCCGTACAGCCTCTTCCACGATTAAGGGCATGGAGACCATTCGAGGAATATATAAAAAGAACCGAAGAAATGGAACGCTCTTCGGCTTTTCGGTGTCTACTGAAATCAAGGTATTAATGGGAATAACAGCTTAAATCATAGATACCGTAAGGGATTTTATTCTTTATTTAAAACTTTGCAACAGAACCAACGCAAGTATGATCCCAATTGACTGCATGTTCCAAATACTCAAAGGTTTGATCCTATTGGTCAGGCAAGGTTTCATAAGACACAATATACGTTGTAAACAAATTAGCTGCAAGGTTCTTGCCATGACTCTGAGAGTGTTCCAATGTTCAACGTGAATCATCTCATCACGGAAAGGACAAACTAGACAATCTTTTGATACTCTCTTGTAGACTTGCTCTGTATGGATTATAAATAATTTTTTCTATACTTGACGGTGAATACAATATGATATTTGCATAACCATTTTGTATGGGCTAAACGATTTGCTTTGTTAGCCAACTGAACCTCTTCCTTTCGTTACCATATAGCCTGAACAACTACATTGTAACGCTAGTGAAAAGATTTTTTAGTATAACTTTTTCCTTCCCATCCGCATAGCGGGTGGTTTTTTGTTTCGCACGCTACGCGAGCTCAACTCGGTCTAAAGACTTAATAAAAGACTTACCACTATGCTTAGTGAAATTAGGCACAGTGGTAGAGCCCACTTATGCAAGGTGACTCAGGCTTAATTGATAAGAAAACGAAGTTATAGTTTTTCGGATAAATCAATGAATAAGTCTTTGTATAAATCTGCAAATTTAACATAAACATCTTTTTTAACGTATTCATTTGTTTGATGAGCCATACTTGTTAGACCGAGTCCATAGAAAATAAAATTGAAGTTATTTGGTTTATCTACAAGTAAGTTTGATGCGTCAGTAACCCCAGGAGAAGATTTTATTTCTGGTTGACTTCCAAAATACTTATTTCCTAATGATTGAGCTAATTTTGTAATCAAAGTATCAGAATCAGTGAACACGCTGTTTAGGGACATCATAATGTCGACGTCAATCTCATGACGTTCACTATTATACTTATTAGCTAACTCATTAAAGATAGCTTTAACTTCTTCATTATCGAATTCGGGAATAGTACGTACGTTTAATTCTGCTTGGGCGTATTCTGGAACGGAATTTACTTGGTTTCCGCCATTAAAAATAGTTGGACTCATAACAAGTTTCCCAAGTGTAGTATTCTCGCGACGATCTTCATTAAAAATTTTATTAGCTTTTGTTAGATATCCCATCAATTGATTAATAGCATTATGTCCTAAATGAGGCATAGAGCTATGGGCTGATTGGCCAGTAGAAGTAATTTTAAAGTTCATGGAGCCCTTATGAGTGTTTACAATGGTATCTTCAGACGGTTCGGCAATGACTAAAGCATCGATATCTTTGGAGTAACCATCCTCAAAAAATTTTTGTGAACCAGCTTCACCGACCTCTTCGCCAGTTGTAGCCATCAAACGAATAGTCCCTTGTTTCAATAAATTATTTTCTTTGATTTCTATCATGGCAATAACTAAAGCAGCTAAACCCGACTTCATATCACTCGTTCCACGTCCATATGTCCTGAAACAGCGATAACAGGATTTCCTGAACCAGTTTCAGCTACTAAGTTGGAGCGATTTGGAGAAACTTCGATAATTTTAGAGTGAATATCATATTTCTCTAGTAGTTTCGTCAAGTATTCAGCAACCTCAGTTTCATTATCGTTTACGCTTTTAATAGCGATAAGATCTTTTAAAATAGTCACTTTTTCATCTTCTGTAAAATTTCTCACGATATCCTCCAATAACTATAATTTAGCAAACTAACAATTAATTATTATCAGTTTCTTGAACTAGACCATCAAGAAAGTGTCTCAAAGATACTCTCCCACCGGCATCTCTATATCCATTAATAAACTGCATTTCATTACGTATATTTTTATATCCATATAAACTATTTGCATACTCCGTAATTATTTCATCTTGCGCGTCATCTAAGTACAGATTAGCTAAGTTAGTTAATCCGTGTTTAATAGCTCTACGGATCCTTTGAAAAATAATTTTTTTCTCTCGAGCATCTATGTTTAATTGTTCACAAATATCAATTTGATTAAAGTACAGGTTTTTACTGGAAATAATTTCATAAATTACCAAAATATCTGTGGTCCCAGCATCTGAATTGATTCCAAGAAGACGTAAAATAGAAAGAACTTTTTGCTTTCTGGAATCATTTGTATTAAAAGAACTGCTATTTTCACTGTTTTCGCCTATCAAAGATTGAATATTAATTAATTTTTGTGACAAGTCTATATTTTGTACTATTTTTTCTACGACTGTTTGAAGTTCAATTACATTAATAGGTTTATTGATAAAAAATTCGACGCCCGCTTCGTAAGCCTCTTGTTTTAGAGAATTGTCAGTTACTTTAGAAATCATAATGAAGTGCAAATAATTTTTTGATATTTTTAAACGGTTCATCAATTCAATTCCTGACATGTTAGGAATTAATAGATCGATTAATACTACGTCAACGTCTAAAAGTAAAATGTCAGTTAATGCTTTTTCAGCTTCTGTAGCCTTTCCTATTACGTAATAATCAGTGTTTTTTTCAAGTATTTTTTGTAACATCACTAAAATAGAAATGTCATCATCTATAATATAAAAATTCATTGTTATTAGCCTCTCTATTCTGATAGTAGTTGTTTATTTAAAATAACTTTAAAATTAGTTTCTTGCTTGAAGGTTGATTGGATTTCTATATCGCCACCAAATTGTTCTTTGATAATCGCTTGAACGCGTGATAGTCCTAATCCCCTATATGTGTCTCCTGTTTTTTTATTGTATTTAGTAGTAAAGCCTGGGTGAAATATCAATTCTTTTATTTCGTCGTCTACCCCGCTCCCATTATCAATAATATTTATGATAATTTCCTTTGATTCTTCTTGACATAAAATGGTGATATTGGCTTCCGGAATATTTTTCACAGCATCGATACTATTAAAAATTAAGCTTGAAAGAACAGAAACCAAATAAAAATACTTAGGTACTAGCATTTCTACATGATTATGTGTACTAATTAGAATATTGCTATGCCTTTCGTGGATTTTCTCTTGAGAATATCTGGTAACAATACGTAGAATTTCACTAAATTTCATTGGCTTTGTACCCTCTGAATCATTGAAGTAATTAGTCAGAATTTGAACAATGTTCTGAGAATCCTTTTTTATGTCATGAATATCCAGAGCAATTTGTAATGCAGTGGTACTGTGCTTATTGCCATTTTCAATTTTTCCTTGCAAATTCTTATTTAGTAAATAAGCTTTCTTCATAATTTTTTCCATTGCATCGATATTTTTTTGCATAAAATAAAGTTCATTTTTAACAGACGCTGCTATCCAAACAAAGTGATAGTATCTGCGCTCGTGACTGTCTTTGCTGAGCATTAAATTGAAATAATGATATAAAAACGAAGTAATGGAACCAAGGAGACTACGGATCAAAGCAATTAAAAATAAGATTTGGAATAGTCGATAGCTGTAATTAGTAAACCCTTCCAATATACCAGTCTCTACGATGTTAGAAAAATAGTCACAAATAATAATTGTCAACAAGAAAAAGCTGTTTGTAGTACTCTCGCTTTGCCAGTATAAAAAGTAATATAAAATGCTGTAAACAAAATAAAATGCAATATCAGCTAAGATAAAAGTTAATATAGCATTTTGATTGTTTTCATTACTGATTGCTAAGAGTAAGCCACGAAAAAAGGGAGAAGCTATGCTGATGGACAACATTAATTTTATGGGATGTAAATCTGTATTGAAATATAAAAACACTGACATAATTAACGGAGCTAAAGAAATAATAAATCCATGAGAAAATAATTGAAAATTAACTTGAGAAGCTAGAGATATGCATAAAGCAGCAGTTATTATCCTTCGTGAGCGAGTTTGTTTGAAATTTTGTGAATTATAAAACATTATATATCATCTCCTATAATACAATTTAATCATAAAAAAATAAAAAAATGTAATATTTTGAACAAAAAAGTTGACGTACTGTGAAGTTTGGTGAAGATAGCTTTTAGAATATAATTGTATTAAAAATTTAGGAGGAATGGAAATGTATAATTTACGGAACAAAAATTTTTTGACACTAAGGGAACTTTCATCAAACGATATGGAATTTTTGTTAGACTTAGCTGAAAATTTGAAAGCAGCAAAGTATACAGGTACAGAACAACAAAAGTTAAAAGGAAAAAATATTGCTTTAATATTTGAAAAAGATTCAACTCGCACACGTTGTTCTTTTGAAGTTGCCGCATATGATCAGGGAGCTCATGTTACATATCTTGGACCAAGTGGTTCTCATATGGGAAAAAAAGAAACAGCTAAAGATACTGCACGTGTGCTAGGTGGCGTATACGATGGTATCGAGTATCGTGGCTTTTCACAACGTACGGCTGAAACTTTAGCTAAATATTCTGGAGTTCCAGTATGGAATGGGCTAACTGATGAGGACCATCCAACACAAGTTCTTGCCGATTTTTTAACAGCCAAAGAAGCTTTAAAAAAGGATTATAACGAAATAAATTTCACTTTCGTAGGTGATGGGCAAGATAATGTTGCGAATGCTTTAATGATTGGAGCCGCTTTAATGGGGATGAACTATCATTTAGTTTCTCCTAAAGAATTATATCCTTCGCAAGACTTAGTAGATAATGCTTTAAAAATTGCTAAGAAAACTGGAGCAACAATTAAAATAACAGATGATATCGAAAAAGGAGTTAAAGATTCTGATGTTATATACGCCGATGTTTGGGTATCTATGGGAGAACCTGATGAAGTATGGGAAGAAAGAATTAAATTACTAAAACCATACCAAGTAAATAAGAAAATGCTAGAAATGACTAATAATCAAAATGTAATCTTTGAACACTGCTTGCCTTCTTTCCATAATAACGAAACAGAAGTTGGTAGGGAAATCGAAGAAAAATTTGGTTTGAGTGAAATGGAAGTTACTGATGAAGTATTTGAAAGTAGCTCTTCGGTTGTATTTAAAGAAGCTGAAAATCGGATGCATACTATCAAGGCAGTTATGGTTGCAACATTAGGTGAGTAAGAGAGGAGATCAAGTCTATGGCTAAAATTGTAATTGCACTCGGGGGAAACGCCTTAGGAAAGTCACCAGAAGAACAATTAAATCTTGTAAAAAACACAGCTAAATCGCTGGCGGGAGCTATTTCCCAAGGCCATAAGATAACCATTAGTCATGGTAATGGACCGCAAGTTGGTGCAATTAATTTAGGAATGAATTACGCGAATGAACATAATCAAGGTCCCGCATTTCCTTTTCCTGAATGCGGGGCTATGAGTCAAGGTTATATAGGCTATCATCTGCAACAAAGTTTACAAAATGAACTAAATAGACAAAATATTACCCAAGATGTAGTCACATTAATCACACAAGTAGAGGTTGAAGCTGACGATCCTGCATTTAAAAATCCAACCAAACCAATTGGGACATTTTATAGTAAAAAACAGGCGGAAAAGATTGAAAAGGAAAAAAATTATATCTTTAAAGAAGATGCAGGAAGAGGATATCGTCAAGTTATTGCTTCACCTATGCCTAAAAATATTATTGAAATCGATAGCGTCAACCGTTTGATTAACAACAATAATGTAGTTATCGCCGGCGGTGGAGGTGGTATTCCGGTCTTAAAATCTGAAGGTGGAAATATAAAAGGTGTATCTGCTGTAATTGATAAAGACCGTTCCAGTGCATTGCTGGCTGACAATATAGTTGCAGATAAGCTAATTATTCTAACTGCTGTTGAATATGTTTATATGAACTATGGGAAATCAGATCAAGAAGCTCTTCAAGAAATAGATAGTAAACAAGCAAAAGATCTTATTCAAGAAAAACAATTCGCAACTGGAAGTATGTTACCCAAAATAGAAGCTTGTTTAGATTTTGTAACGCAAGGTAAAGATAGAGAAGCGATTATTACATCTTTGGAAAATTTAGATGATGCTCTTGCTGGTAAAACTGGAACTATAATAAAAAAATAGTTGGCAGTTAAGTAATATAAAGAGTGGTTTAGTGAACATTTTGGAGGATTAGCTCCGTATGTGAAAATGACTTAATAAGTTTTGCATAAAAGTGTCTTTAAACCACTTTTTAATTATGTGTGTGGTAAAGATTTTTTATAAAAATGAGGTGTTTGAGATGGCAAAAAAAAAATTCAAATTAAAAATGCCCGGTGCCTTTGTTATTTTATTTATATTAACAATAGTTGCTGTAATAGCAACATGGTTTGTTCCAGCAGGTAGTTACTCAAAACTTTCTTATATTCCTTCAAGCACTCAATTAAAAATAGAACAACCAGGTGAGATAGATAAGGTACCCGCTACACAGGAAGCATTAGATAATCTAGGAGTTAAAATTGATATAGAGCAGTTTCGTTCTGGTGGAATTACTGAATCTGTTTCTATTCCAGATACTTATCAAAGACTCGAACAACAACCCGCAAATATAACCGATATTCCTAAAAGTATGGTCCAGGGTACAATAGAAGCTGTAGACATTATGGTATTTATTTTTGTTTTAGGTGGATTAATCGGTGTTATTAGAGCAAGTGGTGCCTTTGAATCAGGATTGTTTTCTTTAACAAAAAAAACAAAAGGGCATGAATTTTTGTTAGTTTCCTTGGTTTCTATTTTAATGATTTTGGGGGGGACTCTCTGCGGAATTGAAGAAGAGGCAGTAGCTTTTTACCCAGTTTTAGTACCTATTTTTATTGCGCTGGGATATGATTCAATCGTTTGTGTTGGTGCAATATTTCTAGCTAGCTCGGTAGGAACGAGTTTCTCAACGATCAACCCCTTCTCAGTAGTTATTGCTTCCAACGCTGCTGGTACTACATTTACTCAAGGACTAGGTTGGCGTACATTTGGTTGCATTGTAGGTGCAATATTTGTAGTTTCTTACCTTTATTGGTATTGTAAAAAGATAAAAAAAGATCCTACTTTCTCATATACTTATGAAGATCATGAATCATTTAATGAACAGTGGGCAATAGAGTCCGATAATAACAATGTAGAAAGTGAATTTACAAAACGAAGAAAACTTATTTTACTATTATTTATCGCTACATTTCCAATTATGATATGGGGAGTTATGTCTAATGGATGGGGATTTCCAACCATGGCAGCTTCTTTTTTGAGCTTTACGATATTTATTATGATTCTAGCCGCAACAGGAAAAAATGGCATTGGTGAAAAAGGAGCGGTAGATTCTTTTACAAAAGGAGCTTCTAGTTTAGTTGGAGTTTCTCTGATCATCGGACTTGCTAGAGGAATTAATTTTGTATTAAATGAAGGAATGATATCTGATACCATACTGTATTTTGCAATAAACTTAGTCAAAAATATGAGCGGTCCGTTATTTATTATTACTATGTTGTTTATCTTTTTCTTTTTGGGATTTGTCGTGCCCTCCTCTTCAGGTCTAGCAGTTCTTGCAATGCCGATTATGGCACCTTTAGCTGATGCGGTTAATATTCCAAGATTTGTGATTGTAACAGCCTATCAATTTGGTCAATATGCTATGCTATTCTTAGCACCAACTGGTCTTGTTATGGCAACATTACAAATGCTTAATATGAAGTATTCACACTGGTTAAGGTTTGTTTGGCCAGTTGTAACATTTCTTTTAATATTTGGTGGAGGTATTTTGATAACTCAAGTACTTGTGTATTAATATACAAGTTCTTTTTCTAATAAAATAGAGTGAACAAATCATAATTAGTATAAATTTTGAAGTAAAAATGTTGAACTATAATGGGCCTAAGCGAATACTAAGGTTCATTATAATAGGCTCTTTGTCAAACATACTAAGATTAGTAGTGTAATATCACGACGGTGGTATTACACTACTATTTTTTATATAGTAGAAGTGAAGTAAAGACCGCCAACACGATAGGGCCATGGAACCCGTATGTCAAACAGGTCTCCTTCACTAACTATGTCCATTTTGTTTGAAGTATGTTGGTTCGTTGAAACCGTGTATAGGAAAGTAAAAAAGCATGGATTAGTGAGGCTTCAAGATTTTTATTGAGGAGGGATTACTTTGTTTATAATGGCTTTAGATGTTAGTAAAGGGAAAAGTTATATGGTGGTTTATAAAAATGAATATTGTATCGAAGAAAGGGAGATCGTCCACACCCCCGAACAATTTGATAAATTATTACCATTTTTAAAAAATAACCAAGTAGAGGTTGTTTTTGAAGCTACAGGTGTATATTCAAAATGTTGGGAACATTTTTTCACAAAAAATAATTTTTCTTATTCTTGTTTAAACCCTTTAGAAGCAAAATTACAAATAGCCACTATGCGTCAAAGAAAAAGCGATAAAAATGACGCCCATCAATTAGCTCAAACTCATCTGACAAATAAACGATCTAAAACGTTTTGTCATTCAAATAACTATAATGAATTACGCATGTATTCTAAACTATATGATGAGGTCCATTCGAACTTGTTAGTACAGCGCAACTATTTACACAGCGAATTACAACTAGTATTTCCAGGGCTAGAAAAAATTTATAGCAGTAATATGACATATTTTGTTTTAAATATTATGGATAAATATACTCACCCGGACACTGTTCAGAAAACTTCTCCAACAAAGATTAAAAATTATATCTTAAAGCAGACAGGAAAAAAACTGTCCGAAAAGCAAGCCAAAGAGAAAGCCTTGTGGCTTAAATTTATTGCTAAAGAAGCTTATTCTGTAGTTGAGGAAGATAGTTTTATGGTTAAAGAAGTGAAATATCGCTTAAAAACCATTCGAAGTTTAAAACAACAAAAAGATCGAATCTCGAATGAACTCATCCACTTTGCAGAGACATGTACAGAATTTAAATATATAGAAAGTATTCCTGGTATTGGCCCTCTCACAGCTGCACTGTTAATTGCAGAACTTGGCGATATTCGTCGCTTTGACACGCATAAACAAATGAATGCTTATGTGGGGATTGATTTACGCACTTATCAATCAGGCACAATACAACATAAAGATAAAATTCAAAAAAGAGGGAATAGTCGAGCAAGGATGATTTTATTTTTTACTATTCAGAATATGATTAAAAAACAAAAGAATATTAGGAACCATTTTATAGACTATTATTATAAACTAAAACTTGAAACCTATTTTTCGATACGTATCCCTTGGTATACTAAGCATCTTATGCACAAAATTAACTTCAACCTGCTTGCTTGAGCTGTTTTTGTATAGAGGAAGGTAGTTTTTCAAGGAACTGTTCGATAATGTTATTTAATACGGCTTCATCCAAAACATATTCATCCGCAAAAGCTTCTTGGAATAAAACGAGTAATTGCAGAATGGCTTCCGATACAGAAAGCTCAGAAAGCTCATCAATGAGAAGATAAAATAACTCGCCAAGCGTTCGGTCGTCTTTACTTTCACGTTCTTGCACCGCTAGGATCATATAACCGATAGCTACCAGTGTCGTATGCGCAAAGATCCCGTCATAAGAAATCCCTTGGTACTTGGCTAATTTTAAGTATTGTTTGCACATCTTGAAGTAGACTTCCACCGACCAGCGTCTAGCATAGAGCTGAATGATCTCGTCTTCGGTCAGATCGATATCGGTCGAAGCTAAGACCAAATAGTCGTTTCGTTTATTGCGATTGCGAATATATACCAACTTAATGGGAAGGATTTTCCCTTCTACGACAGCTTCTACTTGGACACTCAAAAGATAGCGAGAACGACCGCGGCGCTTTTTATTTCGTTTGAAGATTTCTTTGACATCCATCTTTTGGCCTTGATAACGGTAGTAGATCTTTTGACTACGTTTGACCATCGCTACGCAGTGGCATTTCAGGTCACGGATCTGTTGGAACATTTTGGGACTGGAAAACCAAGTATCGAATAAGACATAATCCGCATGGATCCCTTGGTTCAAAGCCGATCGAAGCAGTTCCAGTGTCACTTCTGTGCCTTTACGAAGCGCTTGAGCTTTACGTTTCCCCCTATTCGTGCGTTGGTCCCCGATATCAAGATCAGATTGGAGCTTTCTTTTCCCGGAGAGCAAGGAAAAAGCGACGGGGACAAAGCTGTTGCCATCACTCCAGCCTAATTGTAAATAACGAAATCCTTTGAAATATTTTTTCTTGGCATGGTCGTATTGTAAAGCGGCACATTCCACTTTTTTCGCATTCGAGCGGGTATACATGGAGTCATCCACGATAAATGTGGTTTTTCGGGCATCATCCGTCAATGGACGTAGGAAAGTAATGACGGATTTAGCCACTAAGATCAGTAATTTTTGCCAATGAATGTGCGGATCATTCAAAACGTTGCGAAATGTTTTATCTGAAAATGATAGCTGTTCCTTTTGCTTTTGGTAAAACCGATAGGTAGAACCGTTGGTAAAGATCGAAGCTAATAGGAACGAAAAAATAACAGAAACGGAGAAACCCTTCCTGTGCACGGCATTCGATTTTTTAAGAGCAGAAGCTACATGGAACTGATGAAAAAATCAGACACAGAGGTAGAAATTTTTTCTGAGTTTGGCGTTGTTTGTGTTATAATTGACATGGCATGAACACTCCTTGGTTAGTGGTTTTTCGTTGATTCTATTATACCAGGATTTGAGTGGTTCATGCTATTTTTGTATAAAAAAACGTTTATTTATCAAGGGATGAACTGTATTTTTGAACTTTCAAGTTTTAGTTATAAACTAAAAAAGCCACCTTATGTAAAGAAACATAAAGTAGCTATGATCGCCTGTATGAATAAATTACTCAAAACGATTCATTACCTTATTTCTAATAATGAATATTACGATTATACCAAGTCCCCACGAGGTTAATCGAAACTATTATTTACAATTCATACTATAACCTAAATTTTAAAAATATGAAAGTTTAGGTTTGTTTGTGCAGGAATATCCTAATTCTAAAATTATTAAAAACTACACAATTATTTTAAATCAAAAACCGCTCATCTAAATTTTCTATTATAATATTTCTGAAAAATTTAGAAATTATACTAAAAATTATTCAAACCTTGGTATGCTCATTTTTCTAAAAAGAGAGCAAATTAAAAAAATGAGCCATACTAGGTTTTGAATAAATATAATTAGATTTAGAAAACCATTGAGAACTTTTTCTTTACTAAAATTATAAAATCAACGAATACGGCATTTCCAAATATTCAACCACTCTAGAAAGGAAGTCAGCTGCAGGAGCACCATCAATTACTTGGTGATCAAATGTTAAGCTTAAAGGTAGTTTTTGTTTTTGGACAACTTGACCTTTTTCATCAAGTACTAATTCATTCAACATAGATCCAACGCCTAAGATTCCTGTTTCTGGCGGGTTCAAAATAGGAGTAAAGTATTCTGCGCCGCCTTTTCCTAAGTTAGTGATGGTGAATGTCGAACCGCTATAATTTTCACTCTCTAACGTTCCTTGTTTTGTTTTTTCGATTCGATCATTTAAAGTCTTTCCTAACTCAGTCAGTGTCATTTTATCGGCATTTTTTACCACTGGAACAATCAGTCCTTCATCTAGCGCCACTGCCATACCTAAGTGAACTTCAGCAAATTCTTCTAATTTTCCATCATGATATAAAGCATTCATTTTAGGGGTTTCCTGTAATGCTAAAGTTGTTGCTTTGGATAATAAAGTGGTTATACTCATTTGTCCATCTGTTAATGGTATCCCAGCATTTTCTTTCATTTCTTTCCTAAAAGCCATCAATTGAGTCACGTCAGCCTTTTGTTGAACTGTTACTTGAGCAGTATTTTGTAGACTTGATGTCATGCGTTGAGCAATCGTTTTCCTCATACCAGTTAAACCAGTGCCTACTGATGTCGTTGTCGTAGCTGCTACACTTTCTTCTTGAGGTTCGAACATTTCGACATCACGTCGCGTGATCCGTCCATTGCCACCCGTGCCATTGATTTGAGAATAATCGATACCTTGTTCTTTAGCAACTTTTCTAGCTAACGGAGTAATGAAAATCCGATCGCCCTTTGCTTTTTCCTCTTTCGGTTTTACAGGTTCAGGTTTTTTGTCTGATGGTTCTTCTGGAGTTTCTTCGGTTGTGTCTTTTTTTTCAGTTTTTGAAGAAACCTCTTCACCTGGCTCGCCGATTAAACCAATGGCGTCTTTACAAGGAGCTACTTCACCAGTAGGAACTAATATTTTTATAAGTGTTCCTTCTGCTGGTGCTTCAACATCATGGCTGAGCTTTTCTGAGCTGATTGTACATACCGCTTCTCCTTTCTCAACTTGATCTCCTTCACCTTTCAGCCAAGTATCTACTGTACCTTCTGTCATCGTTAAACCTAATGTCGGCATAATAATTTCTGTTGCCATACTTTTTCGCCTCCTTTATTGTTTTAAATCCTCAATAATTTCGGAAGCTGTATCCATTACACGATCTGCATTAGGAAGATACAGCTGTTCTAAATTCGAGGCAAATGGCACGGGAGTATCTGGTGCGCAGATACATTTAATAGGACCATCGAGGTAGTCAAATGCTTTATTTCCGACAACTGAAGCAATATCAGTCGCTGTATTATTATGTGGGTTGGCTTCGTCAATTATAGCTAAGCGACCTGTTTTCTTAATTGATTCGATCACTGTATCTTGATCCCAAGGTGAAACTGTCACAAGATCAATGACTTCCACAGACACGTTCTCTTTTTCTAATTTTTCGGCTACATCTAAGGCGACATAAAGCATCTTTCCGATTGTAACAATGGTTAGATCCGTACCTTCACGTTTTACTTTAGCTTTGCCAATTTCTACTTTATAATAGTCTTCGGGTACGTCTTCTTTAGTCCCTAAAAGGGTTTTATCTTCTGAAAAGACGACCATATTGTCTTCTTCAATTGCCGAAAGCATTAAACCTTTGGCATCATAGGCATTTGATGGAACAACAACTTTAACTCCCGGGATGGAACCAAATAAACCATAATATGAACCGGAGTGTTGAGCCGCGGCTCCTGCACCAGCCCCGTGAGTCGTGCGAATAGTTAAGGGAACTTTAGCTTTACCGCCAAACATATAACGCATTTTTGAGCCTTGCGTTAAGATGGTATCAAGACAGTAACCAATAAAGTCGTTAAACATTAATTCCACTACAGGACGTAATCCAGTAGCTGCAGCGCCGACAGCCGCTCCCATATAACCGTTCTCAGCAATTGGCGTATCCATCACTCGCTGGCGACCAAATTTCCCCATCAGCCCGCTAGTTACTCCAAAAACACCACCAAAGGCATCTTCATTTTCTTCTAAGTGTTCAACTGTAGCTCCACCAGATTGGTCTTCACCAATCAAAAATACATTTTCATCTTTATCCATTGCTTGCTCTAAAGCTTCATTTATTGCTTTCATCATAGTAATTTGTCTAGCCATATTACTCTCTCCTTTATTAATTATTCAGCAAAAACATCTTCATACAATGAATCTGGTTCAGGAATTGGGCTATTTTCAGCAAAATTAATTGCTGCTTGTATGTCTTCTTCCGATTGTTTATTGATAGTTTCCATATCTTTTTTGCTTAATAATTCTTCTTTAAGGGCGTAGTCTTTAAACTCTTCAACAGAATTACGATCAGCTAATTCTTTCTCTTTTCCTTCATGTGCTTTATACTTTTGTTCGTCTCCTTCAAAGTGCCCATTATCACGATAGGTCAAACATTCAATCAATGTAGGCCCATTCCCTTTACGAGCACGATCAATAGCTTTTCCTGCTGCTTCATATACGGCAACAACATCTTTACCATCGACGGTTTCACCAGGGATGTCATAAGCAACTGCTCGTTCTGAAATTGTCTCAGTACTTGAAGCGTATTGATGCGGCGTCCCTTCACCATACATATTGTTTTCATTAACAAAGACAACCGGTAGTTTCCAAATAGAAGCAAGGTTTAAACCTTCATGAAAACTTCCCTCATTGGATGCTCCGTCACCAAAGAAACATACAGCAACATCTTTAGTTTTCAAATATTGATTACGCAATCCAGCACCAGTTGCTAAAGTTATACCGCCACCAACAATACCATTGGCACCAAGCATTCCCTTATCGATATCAGCGATATGCATGGAACCACCCTTACCTTTACCCAAACCAGTTTTTCGACCTAAGATCTCTGCCATCATCCCATTTAAATCACAGCCTTTAGCAATACAATGTCCGTGACCACGATGTGTACTCGTAATTGAATCATCTTCTGATAAATGGGCACAAACACCAGTCGCAATAGCTTCTTCGCCTGCATACAAATGTACAAAACCTGGAATATTGCCATCTGCGAAAAGTTCTTTAACCGAAGCTTCAAAATGCCGAATATCTTCCATCCTTTGCAATATCCATTTTGCACGTTCTTTATTTATTTTTTTCATATAAAATTCCTCCTCTTATCCGTGAATAGCTTGATCAATGATACTGTTTGCTTCTTCCCCAATAGCTTCAGATAATGTCGGATGAGCAAAAATTATGTCAGCTAATTCATCAACAGTTCCTTCAGATTCCTTGACTGCTAAAATCGTGTGAATCATTTCTGTTGCATGACTGCCAACTACCACTGCGCCTAAAATTTGCTGGTACTTCTGTTCACTAATAATTTTGACAAAACCCTCTGTTTCTGCAGAAGCTAGCGCTTTACCATTTCCGGAAAAGGGAAAGCTTTTGATGGTCACATCATGGTTTTCTTTTGCCTCGTCCTCACCTAAACCAAAACTTGCAACTTCCGGGTCAGTATATAAACAACGTGGGATCATATTTTGATCAACTGGATAGGTTTCTCCTCCACAGAATGCTTCTACTACACGTAATCCTTCCGCACTTGCAGCATGTGCTAATTGAAAACCTCCTATCATATCTCCAATAGCATAAATTCCCTTTTTACTGGTTTGATAGTGCTGGTCTACTTTAACAAAGTGTCCTACTTCATCCAACTCCAAATCTAACTGCTGCGGAACTTCCAAGTTTGCTTGTCTACCAGTAGCGATTAATAACTGATCAAAATACTTTTTTGTTCCATTTGACAACACAACAGCATCTTTTTTCACTTTCTCTATTTTGGCTTGAACAGTTACGTTGATTTTCATTTGCTGTAATTTCTTCTTAATTGTTTGTCTAGCTACGCTATCTTCTGTTAATAAAATATCCGAAGCAACTTCAATTAAATTTACTTTCACACCTAAAGGCTTCATGGCAAATGCTAATTCAACAGCAACTATACCACCACCGATCACTGTTAATTCTTTTGGTAATTCTTCCAGGTTAAAGAACGTGTCAGTTGTTAAATAATCTGCTTTATCAACTTCATTAATTGGGGGGATAAATGGATGACTCCCACAAGCTAAAAGTAGGTTTGTATAGCTAATTTTTTCTCCGTTTACAAACAGTTGTTGCTCTTGATCAAACGAAGCTAGTCCTTCGATATAATCGACTTTATTTTTTTGAAATAACTGTTTGATTCCCCCTTGTAAAGTTTGTATAACTTGATCTTTTCGCTGGACCATTTTAGCAAAATCAAGTGTTTCCTTATTGACCTGTAGACCATATTGATTAGCTTGCTCTGCAGATAAAATCCACTGTGCATGCGTTAAATAACTTTTTGATGGAATACATCCTACGTTCAAACATGCACCGCCGATATCTTTTTCCTCGATCACTGCTGTCTTTTTCCCTTTTTGCGCTGCTTTAATCGCACTTACATAACCACCCGGACCAGAGCCTATGACAACCAAATCATAATTTGCCATTCTTGCTAAACCTCCTTTTGCTAAATTGTTAAAATTTCAATACTCCTTTACCACCTTTCATTTATATAAACGCAACTTTTGTGCCAAGCAAAAAGGGAGTTAAAACAAATTTTCTTTTTCACAAATAAGTGCTAAATTTCTATTAAAAAATTTAAAAAACTATTAAAATAAGGTTTTGTCCAAGTGATTATTTCACAATTTTTTTAATAAAAATAGACGATGATTTAACTGTATTAGAGCTGAAACATATTGTTTCAGCTTGTCTCACATAAAATAACCGCAAACAACGAATAATCCTCATTCGTTTGCGGTCAAAATTACTTCATATTATGTGCTTTCATTTTTCGATAGAGTGTTGCCCGAGAAAAGCCTAGTCGTTTAGCTGTATTTGATATATGAAACTTTTCTTTTTCTAAAGCATTTTCGATCTCTTGTTTCTCGTTATTTGCCTTGGCATCAGTTACCTGTAAGCTTCCACTTTCAATCAATTCACAGATATCTTGTTTGGAAGGTTGTTCTGATGAATAGAAAACGTAAAGCCGTTCTAAAAAGTTATTAAACTCACGTACGTTTCCATACCAAGAATAATTTTTTGCTGCTTGAAAGATCTCTTCTTGCCAGTTAATCCTCCAATTTTTCTGCGTACAAAACTCTTGGATTAACGGACGAAGATCTATCAAACGCTCACGTAACGGTGGAATTGCTAATTGTCCGACAAAGATACGATAAAATAGGTCTTCTCTGAAACGTTGTTCAACAACAGCTTGTTTTAAATCCTGATTGCTTGCAGTAATTAAACGAAAATCGACCTTTTTTGGTAAACCATTGATCCGCGTTACCTGTTGGTCTTCCAACACACGCAACAAAGCGGTCTGCATTTTTTTCGACATATTATCAATCTCATCTAAAAACAGTGAACCTCCGTCAGCTTGTTCAATTTTTCCTGTATGGCCTTTACTATCTGCGCCGGTAAAAGCGCCTGGAGCATAGCCAAAAAGCTGGCTTTCTAGTAAGTTTTCATTCAATGCCCCACAGTTAAGAGCTACAAGTGGACCACTTTTTTTCGAACTATTATGATGAATCGTTTCGGCAATAATTTCTTTTCCGCTACCCGTTTCTCCATAAATATGAATCGGTAGGTCACTGGTAGCAAACATAACTACTTTCTTCAAAAACTTCTGATACTTCTCATTTTGGCTCGAAATTCCAGGATAGTAAAAACTGTTCTGTTCTGATGAGAAATCTTGGAGTAAAAACCGGTAACCCACTAATTCTTTATCTACATAAATTTCTTCTTGTTTATAAGTCGACTGACCATTTAAATAACTTCGGATATCATCACCGATCGGGAACTTATCTGTGTATTTATCAGAAATATAAACAATACGGAAATGTTCATCGCACAAAAGGTCATCTTCTGAATACTTAGCCACGTAACGAAGCAAACTATTCTTGCGCTCTAAATAATGATAGACAATTGTATTGGTTATTTTTTGTGTGACAACTCTTAACGGCAATTAGGCATCTTTTGACGAGCTATTTTGATATGTAGAAATATCAAGTACAGCAATTAGTTGATTTTCTTCATCAAAAATCGGTGAAGCAGCACAACTCCAGCTTCTAGAAGCTACAGAGTAATGCTCATCAAGGGTAAGCCATTCTTGTGATTTAGTTTTTAGTACTAAACCAATCGCATTTGTCCCTACCCCTAACTCTGACCAGCCGCTACCTTCTTGGAAAAAGATACCATTGGCGTAATCTTTTGAACGATAGCTACCCTCACGCCATAATATATTTCCAACTTCATCCGTTAGAACGAACAAAGGTAACTTCAATTCTAAGCAATTTTGCAATTCAGCGACTTCTTTTTTAACTAGTTGAATTAATTCCTGATGTTTTCTTCGTTGCTTTTTTAGCTCTTGTGCTGTCATTACTTTACGCGGTTTATGAAGATAAGGATCTACTTGGTTCATATAACATGTTTGCCAAGAATCAGCAATTTTTTCTGGCAAACTATCTAAAATTTCTTCGTCTCCATTAATAAATCGCTGCCAAATTTCTTGTTGCATATTGGTCACCTCATTATTTCCTTTCAACTTCATTCTAACATTTTTGGCCCAATATAAAAGCGATTTCAAAAAGAATAGTTCATATTTTTTAATTTTTCAGACAAATAGTGTAGGTAGTTAAAATATGACTGTCCCTATTTATCTAATCCTTATTACATTGCATGTTTCGTTCGTTCGATAATATCATATTAAGTAGCTTTTGATTGTACATTGAAGAAGACGGAATATCCAGCCACAAAACAAATAAATTCGATATTTTTCTAGACTTTTTTGCGCATCAAATAATGTTTTCTTAGAAATAGCATTATGTTGAATATGATATCCTTTAAATTTATTGAAAAACGTGCGTAATATCATAATTAATTTTTTCTTTTAGCTAGCGGTTCATTCAGCTAATTTATTTATAAATTAAAAAATTTGGTATTATACTTATAGAAGATAGATAATACGTAAAGGAGGAATAAATGGCTATTGAAACAACGACAACAAAAGTAATATTAAAAAGTGGCGTAAAAGTATCATGTAAATCTAGAAATTTTTAGTTTACTGTAGATGAGCCAAAATCTAGTGGTGGCACGAATGCTGACATGAATCCAGTAGAAACGTTATTAAATTCATTAGGAACTTGTTTAACAACCGTAGCAAAAACTTTTGCTAAATCTAAAAATATTCAGTTAAAATCTTTCAAAGTTGACTTGGAGGGCGAGATTAACTCTGATAGTTATACGGGAAAAAGATCCAAATGCTAAAAAGGGATTCTCAAAGATTAAGACTATCTTTTATATAGAAACTGATAATACTGAAGAAGAAATTAGGGACTTTATTGACTTTGTTAACCTGAATGATTTATAAAAATTTGTGGATAACGCATTCGACTGTTCAACGAGGTGACTTTTATGTTATTTTCCCTTTTTATCGCCGCTTTTGAATAAAGAATAGAAAGGGATGATCGAACGACGCTAAAAAAAGATAAAATTCTTCCTAGAGAATGAAAGCCAAGCTTTTTTTATCAAGAGGAAAAGGGGAAAAGTAAACTAGAGATTCAATCGCTGAATTCGTGTAAGGACTTCCCAAAAAAGCGTGTTGTAAACATTCGTACTTGATAAGTGAATTTGCACTTGACGCGCGTGTTCTGTGACTTTTCCAGCAATATGAAATAGTTGAAAACGGATCGTGTCAATCACCGTCGTCTTTTTCTCTTGCGGAAAAGTCAGCTGTTTCATCAAGTGGATGATATTATAGGCGATAAAACTTAGGGCTAAGCGAACCTTATTCGCTAAAAAGGAAGGACTGTCCGTTTTATCAGCGAAAAATCCGGTCTTCATTTCTTTAATGAAGTTTTCCATATTCCCTCGTTTTTGATAGAGCTGAAAAATGGTTTGGGGCGAAAGATGAGCGAAATCGGTCACCACAAATTGAAATTCGGAAAAAAGTAAAGTTTCGGCTTTTCGAGTAGCCTTGATGGCTACTGTTCGAGATCGGTCCCAAGAATCTGCTTGATAAGCCATCTTAAAATATTGCTGTTCGGACTTTGTGTAGTCCGTACCGTTGGTATATTGGACAAGATGTTGCGCATAATGAATCAACCGTACGTTATTTTTCAATTTAATCACATAATGGGCGCCTCGACACTCACATTGTTTATAAATTTCCGGTTTGGCAAAGCCACTATCCCCGCGTACAAGCATTGTGGGATCACTCGAACGTTGTTGGTAATGCGCCAACATTTCTACGAGATAATCTTCGGCGTGGGTGGAGGTATAAGATTTGCCATGACGATGGCGAACATCTAATGCCAATCCGGTTAAACCTTCAAATGCCACAAATGGATGATACCCATTGAGGCCATAGTGGTAAATATATTCCCCTGCTTCTTGCTTTCCGTAAGTGGGACAACAGGTGGAATCCAGATCAAGCACGAGTTGTTGGCTGTTTTGCTGGTCCATGCCTAAATCGCCAAGTTTTTTCGCCACTTGTAATAGTTGATTAACATTTTCTTCTGTCAAGGTATGAAGCAAAGTAGACATCATAAATTGCGAACTAAGGCGTTCTTGTTTCAATGCTTCCTTAAAAAGGCGATCATATTGTAAGGTATTGGCGTCTCGGTCTCGAGAATAACCAGCGATCAATTGATATAGCCATTGTTTTACGACATCCAGCCATTCATGTTGGGCGAAGGCACGATACTCTGGAATATGAACGTATTGCGCTAACAGGGAATCAAAACGAATTTGATTTAGAAACTCCGAAAGTAAGACGAGCCCCGCGTCATTGGTTAAGGTGCCACCGTCATTGGCGATCAAGATGGCTTTTTGCTTATTGAATGTAAGAGAATTTTGTTGTAAAGTGAAAGACATAAGAACGCACTCCTTATTGTTATGTTTCGTTGACTTTACAATAACACGAAGTGCGTTCTTTTTGTACACCCAGAAGGTGAAGCAACTCAACCTTTAGAAAAAAGCACATGCCAAGGATTGAATGATCCTGGGAAAAATTTATAAATCATTCAGGATCACTATTATAATCCAAAAAAGATTTTTTTTAAACAATATTTTTTTATTGTTTATTAAATACAAAATGACCGCTTTTTCCACCTTCTTTTTCTAACAAATGACAATCTGTAATTTGCATACTACGTTCCATTGCTTTACACATATCATAAATGGTTAGTGCAGCAATTTGACAAGCAGTCAGCGCTTCCATTTCCACGCCAGTTTTTCCTGACATTTTAACCATAGCAGTAATTGTTAGTGTATCTTTTTCATTATCTTCAAAAATAATATTCACTTTTTCTAAAGGTAATAAGTGACACATCGGAATCAGTTCACTAGTCTTTTTAGCTGCCATAATGCCCGCAGTTTGTGCAACTGCTAGCACATCTCCCTTTTTTACTTTACCATCTTTAATTCTTTGTAAGGTTGCCTCTTTCATGATTACTTTTGTTTGAGCGCTAGCTTTTCGCACAGACCTTTCTTTATCGCCGACATCAACCATATTCGCATGACCTTGCGTATTAAAATGGGTTAGTTTATCCATAATTTTTTCTCCTATCTGATATTAATAAGATTGCATTTCTAAAAATATATGCTATGTTAAAAAAAGAAGTTCAATACTTAACAAACGAGGGATTCAAAATGAACCGTTACGATCGCCAAATACGTGTTGACCAAATCGGCTTAGCCGGACAAGAAAAATAAAACAAGCGGTTATTCTAATTGTAGGATGTGGCGCACTAGGTACTTACGCTGCAGAACAGTTGATTCGTACCGGCGTACAACATTTAATTTTAATTGATCCAGACATTGTTGAAGAAACTAACTTACAAAGGCAAACGCTTTTTACAACAAAAGACGCTCAAGCTCAAAAAGCAAAAGTAACTGCTGCAAAAGAAAAACTTCTTCAAATCAATCCTAAAGCAAGAATTGACGTTTATCAAGAACGATTTGATAGTGCCTTATTCCACCAGCATAAAAAAATTCATTTGATTTTAGACTGTACAGACAATTATTTAGCAAGACGATTGATCAATGATTACTGTTTGGCTTTTAATTTGCCTTTTATCTTTGCGTCTGTCGCTAGTACTTCAGGACAAGTGATGCCTCTTTTTCCCAGCGAAGGTCCCTGCTTATCCTGTGTTTTCCCTCAATTACATCAATTAGAAAAAAAGGGATGTGATACTATCGGTGTGATAACGCCAATAGTTCCATTGATTTCAAGCATCCAAATTTCACTTTGTTTACAATACTTAGTAGGAGATTTAAAAAATTTTCATACCCTACATATGGTCGAATCATGGCCCTTAAAAGTTTCTTCTTTTCAAGTAAATAAACAAACAGATTGTTTGATGTGTAATCAAAAACAAAGTCATACCAGTGCCTCAGAATTGACCGAAACTTGTGGGGAAGTGTTTCAAACTACATTTCCTTTTCTTAGTCTTGAAGAGATAGAAGGATTATGTATAGATCAAAAGCTTACTTATCAAAAGAATCCTATTGCAATAAAAATGCAACTAGGTAGTTTTGAAATTACATTTTTTAAAAACGGGCACACACTTTTTTACGGCTTTACTGAAACTGAAGCTAAAGAAACCTTTGGCAAGATCAAAAAATATTTAGCTCAATTGCATCCATAATAACTAACTTTGCTAAATTTATCTAGCCATAACAATTTTTAAACAAGATTATAAAAAAAGGTTTTTGAGGCAATCCCTCAAAAACCTTTTTTACTAACTTTCGTATAATTCTCTCAAAGGCGTCATAATAATGCGATTCAAATCATTGATCGTTGTACTGAAAACTTGTTCTTTTTGCATCAAGTCATTAATTAAAGGCTCTTGTTGAACTTGTTGCGCTAATTCTTGTGCTCTTTGCGCGTCTTCGTCTGTCATATCTTCGCCTTGTGACATCTTTTCTTGTAATTCTTGTTGAAAAGTTTGAAATTCCTTAAATAAACGATAAGCTTCTTCGTTTTTTTTCAATTCAGCAAAAGAACCACTTAAGTCTTGGAACTGTTCCAATTCTCGAATTTCTCTTTCCAGTTGATTCGCAGTATCATAAATATTTGCCATAAAAATTTTCCTCACTTTTTCTTTATTTATTTTATTGTAACATGTTCAACATTGATTGGCTAATTGTTAGTTAAAGCGCTCTTTAAAGCCCTGAATCAGTTCTTTGCCGCCTTCTTTAACACGTTCGCCAAATTCATTCATTCCTTGTCTTGCATCGTCGGTAAACTGGTCAACATTTTGTTTCCAGCCATCTTCACCTTCATCTTCAGAATCTTCTTCTGTTTCAGAAGACTCTTCTACTTTCCCGCCAGTTGCATAAGCATCGGCCACATCAAATTGTGTATTATTGCTATAAGGCAACATATTTTCCGCCTGCGCTTTAAAGATTTGACCTACAACGTCACCACTAGTACCACTAAAGTTGTGCTCTTCATCCGTTTCCTCAAAACCAAGCCAAGTAGAAATTACAGTATCAGGCGTATATCCAACAATCCATTGGTCTTTATTTTGGTCGGGATCATAGTCTGTTTCGGTGGTACCAGTTTTACCTGCGACAGTATATCCATAAGGATTAGCACTGGAGGCTGTACCATTAGAAAATGTTCCTAAAAGCATACTTGTCATTTCGTTAGATGTCTCTTTAGAGATTATTTTTTCTCCCTTAGGCTTTGTATTATCAACGATTACAGCGCCATTAGCATCCACAATTTTTGTGATCAGATGAGGCGTATATAAGGTACCGCCATTAGCAAATGAGCCGTAAGCTCCTGCCATTTGTACCGGTGAAGTGCCATACTCCAAACCTCCTAATGCTAATCCATAATATTTATCTGAATCAGTTAGTTCAAGCCCAAATTCTTTTGTTTTGTTATATCCCTTATTTATTCCAAGTTCATGTAACATCCAGACAGCTGGTAAATTCAAACTACGAGCAACTGCCTCGTACATAGGAACATCCCCTTCATGCTCGCCATTGAAATTTTTGGCATCATAATAATCTTGTGGTTCATCTTTTAATGTGCTATCTGGCATATAGCCCGCTTCAAGAGCTGGCGTATAAACACTCAATGGTTTAATCGTCGAACCAGGAGAACGTTTCATATCTGTAGCAAAATTAAAGCCTCTAAATGTATGCTCCCCACGACGCCCAACCATGGCCTGTATACCGCCAGTATTAGGATCAACAGCCACCGAAGCTGATTGCACCATTGTTCCATCCTCAGCATCAGCTGGAAAGTTGTTACCATTGTCGTATACTTCTTGCATGCCATTTTGAAAATTCGTGTCTAAATCAGTATAAATCTTATAACCACGATTCATTAAGTCATCTGCCTTAATATCATACTTTTCTTCTGCTTCTTCAATGACAGCATCAAAGTAATAAGGATACTGGTAACCTTCATCCTCTTGTTGATAAGTATCATTGACTAAATCGCTTATAGCGACTTGTTCTTCTTGTTGTGCTTCTTCTTTTGATATTTTATTGTTATCCACCATTACTTGTAAAATTGTATCACGTCGATTACTTGCATTTTCTGGATGGTCAATAGGATTATACAAAGATGGGCCTTTTAACATACCAGCAATTGTTGCTGACTCTCCTAATGTAAGATCAGCAGCATCAACACCAAAATATTTTCGCGCTGCATCTTGCACTCCCCATACGCCATTACCAAAGTAAGAGTTATTCAAATACATAGACATGATTTCATCTTTACTATAATTTTTCTCAATTTCAATTGCTAAAAATAACTCTTTAGCTTTACGGTTAAAAGTTTGATCTAACGATAAATAGGCATTTTTAGCCAATTGTTGTGTAATTGTACTACCTCCACCACCAGATGCATTTCTTCTAATAACCATGCGCAATCCCGCACGCGCAATTCCTTTGATATCAAAACCGCGGTGCTGATAAAAATTACGATCTTCAGTCGAAACTACTGCATCTACTACATAAGGTGACATATCTTCTACGCCAATATATGTCCCTTTTTGCGAAGAAACACTCCCTGCTTCATTTTCCTGTTTATCATAAATCACTGTTTCTTCTTGTAAACCAGCTTTTAATTCTTGTACTTTGGTCGTTTTCGCTATATAAAAAAGATAGATACTCATTACTAAGACTACAATCAACCCAAGTAGTAGTAATATTTTATTGACATGATATTTCTTCCAAATTCTCTTGCGCCAGTGATGAAACTGTACAAGGTATGGTTTCAGCCATGCCCAAAATGACGATAAATATTTTTTTATCGTACTAAAAAAGCGCTGAAAATCCATTACTTTTCCCTCCTGGTGTTAAGTGTAGCATAATTCCCTTTTTCTCCAATACTGCTCGAGTTGTATTTTTACTGATGAATCTTATACATTTTATCATTTATCTTAGCGGATTTGCTTATTTTTTTATTAAAAAAGCATTAAACATGATACAATAATGAAGCGAAAGGAAGAAAATCAATGGAATATTCAATCACTTTACCTACTTTTCAAAAAACAATAACGCTTCGTGAATTGTTAGAAACCCAGTGGCTTGTTCCTCGAAAAGTGCGTCATTTTCTGCGAACACGTAAAAATGTCTGGTGTAACCATCAACCGATAAAATTTCATGAAATGGTGCATGCTAATGATATGATTACCTTGCGAATTGAAGAAGATGATTATAATTATCAAACAGTAAAAGCTGGATCAAAAGAAAATATCGAAGTTTTATATGAAGATGAACATTTAATTGTTGTCAATAAAGCTAGCGGGGTGAAAACACATCCTAACCAACCCGATGAAACAGCTACGCTCTTAAATGACCTAAGTGCTTACCTAGGTAAAAAAAATGAACGACCTTATGTCGTTCATCGCCTGGACAAAGAAACGTCTGGCGCTATCTTGTTCGCTAAAAGTCCCCTTGTTCTCCCTATTTTAGGAAGACTCCTAGAAGAAAAGAAAATCTACCGAAACTATCAAGCAATCGTTTGGGGCAAGCTAACACAGGACTGTACAATCGATAAAAGAATTGGTCGTGATCGCCATGATAAACGCAAGCGTATCATAAGTGAACGCCAGGGTAAAACTGCCATTACCTATGTAAAAGTCCATCAAGTGTACAAACAGACCAGTGAAGTCTATTGTAGCCTCGCCACAGGCAGAACACATCAAATACGTGTTCATTTAGCAAGTATAGGACACCCAGTTGTAGGTGATCCACTATATCAAAACAAAGAAGAAAAGCGCCTAGCTTTACATGCCTACAAAATAAAATTCCTTCACCCATTTACTCAGGAACAAATCGAGGTAATAGCTAAGCCAGGCCTTTGGTAAAAAATAGTTCATTTGTTTTCAAGTAGCTTTATTTCTTCTTCGGTTAGTTCTCGGTAATCTCCAGCCTCTAACTGATCATCAAGGTACAATGCCCCCATGCGGATGCGTTTTAAATGAGTAACTTCTTTCCCGACAGCATGAACCATCCGTTTTACCTGATGATATTTACCTTCATATAGTACCAAACGTATTGTCGATTCTTCATTTTCTTCATCTACTTGTTCGATCGTCAACTCAGCAGGTAAACAAAGTTCATCGCCGTCAATCTTTAAACCTTCAGCAAAACGTTTAATATCTCTTGTCGTCATAACTCCTTTAACTTCAGCGATATATTCTTTTTCTACATGTTTTTTAGGAGAAAGTAAACGATGTGAAAGTGCGCCATCATTTGTTATTACAAGCAGTCCTTTTGTATCTTTATCTAAGCGACCTACCGGAAAAAGATCTGAGCGAAAATCTTGATCAGAAAAAATATCCAAAACAGTTAATTCAAAATCGTCTACCGTAGCACTGATAACATCAGCAGGTTTATTGAGTATATAATAAAAGTATTTTTGATAAATAATTTCCTCTTCGTCTAAAGTGACACGATCCTCATTTTCATTGACTTGAAATTTATCTGAAACTTCAGTTTTACCATTAACAGCTACTCGTTTCTTTTTGATCAGTTGCTTCACTTCTTTTCTTGAACCCACATCCATATTTGCTAAATATTTATCTAAGCGCAAATTTTATCCTCCTTTTAAAAGAAAGTTCGAAAACCAAAACGATTTCCGAACTTATTTATGTCTATTTTATTTTATTCTTAATTTTTGACGTAATGAAGCCATTTTTGCTCCTAAAAATTTATCAGCTAAGCGGATTTTCAGCGTCATATACAGATAAGTTATTACACCTATGACTGCAACAATTAAAATCAAAATAAAAGATTGAACTTTACGTTCTTGTGTAAAGATCATCCCAAAAATTCCGCGTGCAATAGCAGCAAAAACAATCATAGCCATAGACAGCATAAATATTAATACTACCCGTCGAAAAGTTAGACTAACGTTAAATCCAGTTTCTTTCTGTAATTTACGTAAGTTAAGATAACAAGTCACCCCAAAACCAAGTATGGTAGAAACGACCGGACCGTAAGATTCCAACATATAAATACTTAAGTATTGAGTTAAAAATTTAACAGCTAGACCAATAATAAAGTAAAGCACAGCTGAAGAATTTTTATAAATCCCCTGCAGCATACTTGAAGTGAGCATGAATAATCCTAATAATAAGCCGGAAAAACTAACGGCAATCAAAAGGTTAGCTCCTAAACGATTCGGTTGATAAAATAAAGTATTCAGCGGATAAGCTAGCAGCATCATACCAAATGTCGATGGGAACATAACAAAGGTATACAATTGTAAATTATTACCAACGAGTTTTGCTAAAGCAGGGCGATCTTTTTTTGCAAAAGCTTCAGTTACTAAAGGTAACCCTACCGTAGCTAAAGAAGTGGCAAGACCGATGACTACCATTACTAATTTGTCTGGATTGCTACTAAACAAGGCGAATAAAGATTTCAACTGTTGACCAGAATATTCTGTAAAACCAGACATAGTACGAATAAACGTATATTGATCGACCATTTTGTAAATGGTAATTCCCGATCCTACAATAATAAACGGTACAGCTTCTCTAATAGTTTGAAGTAGTAACCTTGTTGTATTAACTTTGACTTTTCCTGGACTCATATCTGCTAAGACATCCAGATGTCCTTTTTCTTTTTTGTAGTAATAAAGCAACACAGCAATACTAGCTAATGCTCCAATAAAAGCAGCTAAAGTTGATTGTGTCACTGCGGCAACATAATCACCGCTTCCTAAGCGCATAATAACAAAAGTAGCTAACAACATATAACCAACGCGAGCTACTTGTTCAATTAATTGCGAAATAGCGTAGGGAGCAACGTTTTGTAAACCTTGAAAGTAGCCACGAATTACACTCATTAACGGAATAACTAAAATTGCCACGCTTAGAGAGCGCATTGAAGGAATTAATTCTACTCCACCTCCAGCATAACGTGCAAGAGCAGGTGCCGCGAAATACATAATAATTGCAAAAACTGCGCCCAGCCCTAACATCAATTGCAGAGCCCGTATAAAAAGCTTCTGACTCGCTCTATATTCATTGATCGAGTTATAATAAGACACTTGCTTGGCAATCGCAGAAGGAAGACCTGCAGTTGAAATCATTAAAAATAAGGCATAAACATTATAGCTCATTCCAAATAACGCATTTGCGGGTAAAGCATCATCACCTAACCAATAAATCCAAGGTAAAAGATAAATGACACCTAAAAGGCGTGAACCGATATTACCAATTGTCATCCATGCAGAACCGCGAGCCATCTTGTCTTCATTTGTTAACTCTGGTGTTTCGGGGTCTTTATTATTCATCATGATTATCTTCTCCAACTTTCTTCATACATAATCCTTATTTTAATTCGAAACACCAGCAATCGCAAATGATTTTTAAAAACGACTTCTTTTGTTAAAAAAATTTATCAAAAATACCGGTTTTTCTTCTCCTGTGCTATAATGGTTGAGAAGTTTTTTACCAGAAAGCAAGGTGTGTGTAACTTATGTATTCCATAACCCTTAAAGGGCTCTATCAATTATTAGCAGAAAAAAATTTATTAAAAGAACCAAGCAGCAAAGAGCAACTAACTGATCAAAAATTCACTTATCTGTCTTATGACTCCCGTGATTTAGCAGAACAAACCTTATTTTTTTGCAAGGGACTCCATTTTAAAGTAGCGTCTTTACAAGATGCCGTGGACAAAGGCGTAAACGTCTATGTCTCTGAAAAAAAATATGATACATCAGCACAAGCTATAATCGTTACTGATATTCGCAAAGCCATGGCTATTGTGGCACAAGCTTTTTATCATAATCCTCAAGATAAATTATATAAAATCGGAATTACAGGTACTAAAGGAAAAACAACAACAGCTTACTTCATTAAAAAAATATTGGATGATGCATTTGCCAAAAAAGTGGCGCTCTTCTCTTCAGAAGAAACCACTCTAGATGGCACAACGCTTCTTCCTTCAAAATTAACAACACCTGAAGCACTTGATATATATCGACAGATGGCTACTGCTTGTGAAAATGGACTAACACATTTAGTAATGGAAGTATCGTCACAAGCATATAAAACAAAAAGGGTTTATAACCTTACCTTTGAAACTGGGATCTTTTTAAACATTAGCCCAGATCATATCAGCCCTATCGAGCATCCAACATTTGAAGATTATTTTAATTGTAAAAGGCAGTTGTTATTAAATAGTAAACAGATGGTGATCAACCATGAAAGTGATCAATTTGATATCTTAGAAAAAACTTGTAACGATCACCAAATTCCTTTATACACTTATGGACATAATGAAGGAACTTACCTTTTATCAAATAAAGAAGAGGCTCGCAGTTTTAATTTAAAAGCGAAAAGCAATGATATGCTAAGTATTAGTGGCGACTATAAGATAGCTTTATTTGGGCAATTTAACCACGAAAATGCTACAGCGGCTATTTTAGCTTGCGGATTAGCAAATGTATCAAAACAAAAATGCCAAGAAAGCTTACCATTAACTCAAATACCTGGCCGTATGAATTTACTGGAAAAAGCAAATGGAGCTTACATTTTTATCGATTATGCTCATAATTATCTGAGCATTCATTCTATCGGTCAATTTGCGCAAGAACTAAGGCCTAACGGACGAATTATCATTGTCACAGGTAGTGCAGGAGGAAAAGCTATTTCTCGTCGACCTGATATTGGAAAAGCACTATCAGAATATGCAGACATTGCTATATTAACCAGTGATGATCCAGATTTTGAAGATCCCGCTGATATTGCTGCAGAAATAAAAACTGCCATTACAAATCCTGATACTGATGTTCAATTAGAGCTTGATCGCGCCAGCGCTGTTACTTCTGCTTTTAAACAAGCACGAGCAAACGATACAGTCATCGTTGCCGGTAAAGGAACTGAAAAGATGATGAAATATCGCGGAACAGAAGTCACTTACGAAGGTGATTTTGATATCATTAAACGTCTAATTAATGAATCCAACGAAAACTAATTATTTCATTTTTATTACATTTTTATTTTCTTTGGAGTATGCCTTTATTTTTATGCAATTTTTCTTGTATAATCAATGTATAGATAAGTTGAAGGAGCGTTTCCATGTCTGCTAAACACAAAAAATTACTATTTTTCATCGGTACTATCGTTATTCTTTTAGTTGCTTATTTTGCTTGGAAATTTTTAGCGGCTATTCTTGCACAAGGAACCATTGAAAATTATACTCGTTCTACCGTTCCTTATGGCTTTGTATTAATGTGGTTTTTCCCAATTGTGGCTACTTCCACTTTATTTCTAGGATTAGCACGTGCAAAAAAATAGACTTATTAAAATACTCTTGGACTAAAAGCTAAGAGTATTTTTTATTTTCCTCGCATTTATGATATTGCTAATTTATAAGCACTTTATTTCTCTTCTTTTGTTTTTTATACTATAGTGAAGTTGTAACATAAAAACACAAAAGGAGTGTTAATTCATGAGCAACAAAATGTCTGTTTCAACAGTAATTAACGAAGGCGGACGCGAAGGTGTTAGCAGATCTTTAAATGGTGATTTTGAAGTAAAAACATCTGGAACAAATAAAAAAGGTTACACTAACCCAGAAGAACTATTTGCTGCAGGATTTTCTGCTTGCTTTAATGGAGCGATCCAATTCCCATTAGATCGTGACGGTTTAGGTGACCGTGATCGTTCAATTCGTGCAGAAGTAACTTTATACGGAGATTTGCCAGACGATCATACTACACTTCATTTAGAAGTAACAATTATCGGTAAAATCGATGGTGTTTCTAAAGAAGATACTGTGAAGTATTTGCAAGAAACAGATAGTATTTGCCCTTACTCAAAAGCAGTAAATGGTAATATTGATGTCAAATACGAAGCTGCCGAATAAAATGAAAATTAAATTGTAACTAAAGAAGCTAGAAACTTTTTCTAGCTTCTTTTTTGTTCAATCAGCATTACGATTTTCCTCTTTTCTTGTTTTATTTCATTATATTTAAAAACGCAAGAACCAACTTATGTTGAATTCTTGCGTTTTTTTATTGTTCTTTAATTTGCGACAATATTAACAATTTTATTAGGCACCACAATTACTTTACGAATCGTTTTATCTGCCAAATGTTCTTGAATGTTAGGGTTACTTTTAGCTAATTCTTCCAGTTCTTCTTTTGTCGCTTCAGCCGGAACTTGGACTTTAGCTCTAACTCTTCCGTTAATTTGCAAAACAACTTCCACCTGATCTTCAACTAAAGCAGATTCGTCATAAGTTGGCCAAGAAACGTAAGAGATGCCTCCTTTATTACCAAGAATTGCCCATAATTCCTCGCCCAAATGAGGAGCAACAGGTGCGAGTAATTGCACAAAACCTTCTATATAACCATAATAAAGTGAATCAGCTTTATTAGCTTCATTTACAAATACCATTAATTGGGAAATTGCGGTATTAAAGCGTAAGTCTGCAAAATCTTCGGTGACTTTTTTAACCGTTTGATTATAAACTTTTGTTAATGAACCATCATTTATAGTGGTAATACGATCGCGTATTTTTCCGTCTTCATCAACACACAAGCGCCATACACGATCCAAGAATTTACGACTACCTTCTAAGCCGTTTTCACTCCAAGCAACAGAAGCATCTAAAGGACCCATAAACATTTCGTAAAGACGTAATGTATCCGCGCCATATTGTTCAATAACGTCATCAGGGTTAATAACATTACCTCGTGATTTTGACATTTTTTCATTATTTGTACCTAAAATCATTCCTTGGTTATACAATTTTTGGAAAGGCTCTTTCGTTGGTACTACGCCGATGTCGTATAAAAACTTATGCCAAAAACGTGCGTAAAGCAGATGCAATACTGCATGTTCAGCACCACCAATGTAAACATCTACCGGCATCCATTTCTTCAAATGATCATAGTCTGCTAGAGCGCCTTTATTATGTGGGTCTACAAAACGTAGGAAATACCAAGAACTTCCTGCCCATTGTGGCATAGTATTTGTTTCCCTATGGCCTTTTTTCCCAGTTACTGGATCTGTCACATTAACCCAATCTGTTACATTAGCTAAAGGCGATTCGCCCGTGCCACTTGGTTTAATATCGGCAGCTTTTGGCAATTCTAATGGCAATTCGTCTTCTGACAAGGCAGAAGTAGTACCATCTTCCCAATGAATAATAGGAATTGGTTCACCCCAATAACGTTGACGAGAAAATAGCCAATCACGCAAACGGTAACTAACTTCTTTTTGACCTAAGCCTTCTTTTTCAAGCCAAGCCATCATCTTTTCAATAGCTTCTTCTTTATTTAAGCCATTTAAAAATCCAGAATTGATATGAGGACCATCTTCTGTAAAGGCTTCTTTTTCTATATCGCCACCTTCTAATACAGGAACGATATCTAGATTAAATTTCTTAGCGAATTCGTAATCTCGTTCATCGTGAGCAGGAACAGACATAATAGCTCCAGTTCCATAAGAAGATAAAACATAATCGGCAATCCAAATAGGAATTTCATTCCCATTTACTGGATTGATTGCGTAAGCACCAGTGAAAACACCCGTTTTTTCTTTAGCTAAATCCGTACGGCTTAATTCAGATTTTTTAGCAGCCTCTGCAATATATTGATCTACAGTTTCCTTTTGTTTAGCTGTCGTAATTTGTTTAACAAGATCCAACTCTGGGGCAAATACAGCATAGGTAGCACCAAACAGTGTATCAGGCCGTGTTGTAAATACAGTAAATGTTTCGTCTGTATCTTTTATTTTAAATTGTACGTTTGCCCCTACAGAACGTCCAATCCAATTTCTTTGCATTTCTTTGATACTTTCCGGCCAGTCCAAATCTTCTAGGTCATCTAATAAACGATCAGCATAAGCGGTAATTTTCAACATCCATTGTCGCATTGGTTTACGTACAACATCATAGTCGCCTCGTTCACTTTTTCCGTCAATGACTTCTTCATTGGCGATAACTGTACCAAGTTCTGGCACCCAATTCACAGGCACTTCAGCTTCATAAGCCAAGCCTTTTTCATACAACTTTGTAAAAATCCACTGCGTCCATTTATAATAATCAGGATCTGTTGTATTAATTTCTCGTGCCCAATCGTAACTAAAACCTAAAGAATTAATTTGTTTACGGAATACTTCAATATTTTTTTTAGTAAATTCTGCTGGGTCGTTTCCTGTATCTAGTGCATATTGTTCAGCAGGGAGTCCGAAAGCATCCCACCCCATTGGGTGCAACACATTATATCCTTGACTACGCTTCATACGCGCTAAAATATCTGTAGCAGTATAACCTTCTGGATGGCCTACATGTAAACCCTGCCCAGATGGATAAGGAAACATGTCCATAATATAAGCTTTGGGTTTTTGCTCATCTTCTGTTGTAACAAATGTATTATTTTTTTCCCAATAATTTTGCCATCTTTTTTCAATAGCTTTGTGATCGTAAGTTTTCACAAATCTCTCCTCCTTGTAAAAATAAAAAAATCCCATAGAAAGCTATAAGCTTTCTATAGGACGCAATAAGCGTGGTACCACCTATTTTTACTGAAAAAAATCAGCCTCAAACGTTTTAACGGCCGTCGCCCTATGTGCTTTTAAACTACACGAAAAGGCAAGTTCAAAAGTATTCTTGCACATTTACACCAACCATGTACTCTCTAAAAAGAAAAACTTTTTACTACTCCACAGTAGTTTTGTTTCATATGTTCATAGACTGTATACATAGTATCAAAAAAGTGGCATAAATTCAATTATAATCGTTAAATGGAAATAAAACACGTCAAATGACGTGTTTTATTTCCATTTACTTTTAAAGAATAGTTTAGTTTACTTTTAAATTTTGACCGATAAAAATCGTATCTGAATTTAAATTATTAATAGACTTCAAACGACTCACTGAAATATCATATTCTTGCGAAATCATCCATAAACTATCTCCACTCTTAACTTTATGTTGAGTATTTGATGATCCACTGTTGTTAGATGAATTAAATGTAGAAGAACCATTGCTCACAGTAAGTTTCTGGCCAGGATAAACAAAATCGTTTTGAACATTATTCCAGTCACGCAATTGATTCATTGTAATGCCATTTTGATCAGCGATTAGCCAAACAGAGTCTCCAGCTTTTACTGTATAGCTTCCACCTGAAGAATTATTAGAATTACTTGAACTGTTACTATTTGAATTATTAGAGTTACTACCCTTTGATACAGTTAATTTTTGTCCAGGGTAAACAAAATCGTTTTGAATATTATTCCAGTCACGCAATTGATTCATTGTAATGCCATTTTGATCAGCGATTAGCCAAACAGAGTCTCCAGCTTTTACTGTATAGCTTCCACCTGAAGAATTATTAGAATTACTTGAGCTATTACTATTTGAATTATTTGAACTACTACCATTTGATACGGTTAACTCTTGGCCAGGGTAAACAAAATCGTTTTGAATATTATTCCAGTCACGCAATTGATTCATTGTAATGCCATTTTGATCAGCGATTAGCCAAACAGAGTCTCCAGCTTTTACTGTATAGCTTCCACCTGAAGAATTATTAGAATTACTTGAGCTATTACTATTTGAATTATTTGAACTACTACCATTTGATACGGTTAACTCTTGGCCAGGATAAACAAAATCGTTTTGAATATTATTCCAGTCACGCAATTGATTCATTGTAATGCCATTTTGATCAGCGATCAACCAGACAGAATCCCCGGCTTTTACTGTATAAGTACTTGAACCATTATTTGATGAATTACTATTATTATCAGAATTTCCGGTACCATTTGAGTTATTTGAATCATCTGAACTGCCATCTTTTGATACAGTTAATTCTTGACCAGGATAAACAAAATCATTTTGGATATTATTCCAGTCACGCAATTGATTCATCGTAATCCCGTTTTGATCAGCGATCAACCAGACAGAGTCTCCGGCTTGCACTGTATAAGTACTCGAGTTACTATTCGATGAATTATCATCGTTAGCAGAGTTATTATCTTCACCAGTATTTTCGTCGGTGTTTTCGTTACCGCCCGTACCAGTATCAATCATTCCACCATCGTTTCCTGAATCAAAACGAGTTAAATCATAACTTTCAATGATGCCATTTAATACGGTATTGTAGTCCGGTGCAGTTGCATAAAGACCTGTTAAAGCAGCTGTAGCATCCTTGTATGAATTTGTATTACTTTTCCAAGCGCCGCTGTACAAACTTGTACTTAATAAAGCAGCGTTATCTTGAAACGATGCAGTATATGAAGGATATTTACGAAAGGCCGCGTCAACTGTAACATATCTACCATTAATATACTCTTGGGTAGGCATCGTTACAGACTGTCCGTTATAACTTCCTTTAATCCCAAATAAGTTATGATTAGGAGCTTGTGATAAAGCACTTGAACCCCAACCACTTTCTACGACAGCTTGTGCTATCATTACTGACGCGTACAAATTATTACTTTCGGCAACAGGCGCTGCATGTGCCGCAAACTCTTCAATAAATGCAGAAGGTTCCGGCGAAAGTTGTGCAGAAAAAGTAGACGCCTCTGCTGGTCCTTGATCTCCTGGATGTTGCCCAGCAATTTCTTGTAATTGTTCTGCCTCTTCTTCCGGAGTTTCTGGAAGATCTTCTTCTGCTTCAGCATCTTGTTCTTCATCTTCTGATGTTTGTTCTTCTTGTTGAAGATCCTCTTCTGGTTCTTCTCCTTCTTCTTGTGGCTGAACTTGATCTTGCGAATTTTCTCTTTCTGTTGAAAATTGCTGAGCTTGGTCATAGGCTACTTCATTATCAGCTGGTTCTTCTGCTTGTTCGACATCCCCAGCTTCTACACTGTTATCTTGCGTTACATTATTTTCAGCTTCAGCACTTGGTTCTTCAACCGTTTGATCATCTGTTTGACTTTGAAAGTCTTGTGCCCCATCTTCTGATTCATAAGATGCTACTACGCTACTATCTGCTTCCTCAGCAAAGACGTTATCTAGCGGTAATAAAGGTGTAACCATTGAAACAGCTGTAACAGTTGTTCCAACAACTGCCGCACCCTTTTTAAAATTCCCATATAAACTCATGCGCTCCTGAAATTTTCGGCGCTCTTTTCGTGTCAAAGACGATCTCATTTACTCTCCTCCAAACTTTTACATTTATAACAATTATACATGTAATATTTTTCATAGGCAAAACAAAAAACGAATGTAATATTTTTTTAATCTAGTTGTAATATAAAAAATTTTCTAAGTTACTCCATTTAATTTTAGACTGTTTTTATAGTTATGCTATACTGTTTTTGTTAAAAAAATAAGGAGCTTTTAGTTTATATGCACAAAAAATTATATATGCAGTTTGCCGCTAGCTGTACTTTCCTCATTTTTGCTTTTTTGAGTTATGTCGTAAAGTTTTATCCTGAATGGTTAGAACCCTTTGATGACACAATTACTACTGCTGTTCGTAGTCTTTCTCCAAATTGGGATGGTTTTTTCTTATGGATTACCCAATTTGGTAATTCAGTTAGCATTGCCCTACTTTTTTTAGCGGTTTTTTTGGTTCTCATTCGTGGAAAAAAATATATCGATGCTCTTTGGTTAGCTAGTAACGTTGTTATCATCGCAATCATCGTCAATCCTTTATTAAAACTATTTTTCAGCCGCGAACGACCTTTATTAGAACATTTAGTCGTTGAAACTAGCTTTAGTTTTCCTAGTGGCCACGCAACTGCAAGCATGGTGTTTTATGGCTCCTTGCTTCTTTTGGTCCCATTATTTATTCAATCAAAAGTTTGGCGCCTTAGCTTACAAGGGCTACTGGCTATTTTTATTTTGCTCATCGGTATTAGCAGAATATATCTAGGTGTTCATTTTCCATCAGACATCTTAGGTGGCTATTGTGAAAGTTTGACCTGGCTATTATTTACTTATCCCATGTATCGCAAACAACGACTCATTCGTGTTTTGCAAAAGAAACAACTATAGCATGGATAGAATTGAAAAGAGAGATAATTATGTTACAAAATGCACTACAATTTAGCCATACTTTATTAAAAGAAATTCTCACAGATTACGATCATGTTGTAGATGCTACTATGGGAAACGGGAATGACACCTTGTTTTTGGCTCAAACTGTTCAGCCTAACGGTAAAGTTTATGCATTTGATGTTCAAAAACAAGCTTTATTAAAAACACAACAACGATTAGTAGATAACAAACTTATGGAACATACAGAATTAATTCAGGATGGACATGAACACATAGAAAATTATCTTACTGAAGATGAAGCTATAAAGGCAGCTATATTCAATCTTGGTTATTTGCCAAAAAGTGACAAAACGCTCACTACCCTGCCTGCTACTACTAGAAAAGCTTTAGATATCTTACTGAAACATTTATCTGATAAAGGACGAATTGTAATAGTTTCTTATTATGGACACGCTGGTGGAAAAGAAGAGCTAACTATGGTTGATCATTACTGTCAGAACTTACCTCAAGATCAATATAACGTTTTGCGTTACCAATTTATTAACCAAAAAAATGACCCCCCTATATTATTTTGCATTGAAAAAAAATAAACACCCACAGATAGTTAAGAATATCAATGACTTAACTATCTGTGGGTGTTTTTAAGCGTTTCTTAAAAATTGTATTGTTTTAAAAGTGAAAGTAGCTCATTGGGATTTGTTTGCTTATATAAATTTTGCAGCAATTCCGTATTTTGGATTAATTGCATTAAATTTTGTAACATCGCTAATTGTTCATGCGACTGGTTTAATCCTAAAATAAAAATAAAATCTGCTTGTACATCTTGTTTGGCGTCATCCATCCGCTGAAATAAAACAGAGTGATCAGGAATAATTAATGCAATGAATTCCTCTTTTACCCACTCAGGATCCGTATGTGGAATAGCGACACCAAATGCTCCTTGTTCAATTCCAGTAGGAAAAGTTTCTTCTCTTTCCAAAATTTTATCTGCAAAATCTTCTGTGACCCAATTTTTTTCTAAAACTAACTGATGCACCGCGTCAAAAATTTCTTTCTTATCCTGATACTGTACTCCTAACAAAATAGGGGAATACTCTAAATAATCCGTGACCCTTTTCTCCATTTGACTTACCCCCAGTAATTAATTCTATATAAGCGTAACAACCGCCACACCTGACTTTTATCATTGCATGCTAACAAATCAGATAAAACCGTATCACGGCCTGCTAAATCCATGATTTCTAATAAAGCATCAACGTGTTTTTCTTTATTGTTTGAAGCTAAAAGCACAATAAAATGAATAGTTTCACCGGTTTTGGCAACAATTCCTTTTTTAAAAATTCCAAAGGACATAGCGACACCACGTGCCCCTTTTTCTGGTTCTGTATGTGGTAAAGCTAGTTGATTGCGAAAAACAATATAGGGTGGAATTTCTGACAGTTCTTGTTTTAAAGCAGTTAAATAACGTGGTTCAATCATTTTTTCTTCGATTAAAGGCTGACTGAGTCGTTCTAAAGCCTCATGCCACGATACTTCGTTTTCTTCTATAATTAAGCCATTTTTCGGCATCAGTTGATCAAAATGATTTGCCTCATTGTCAATTACAGCATTTTCTGAAGTATTGTCTTTTAAAAGTTTCAATATTTCAAAAAACAGTTTTTCTTTATCGTCTACCTCTGCTTGCTGAAGCACATTAGCAACAATTTTTTCAGCCAGTGATGTCTCATCTAAGCCGATCACTGTCTCATTCATTACTCTTTGCCGTAGCTGCATTTTTCCTTTATCCGTCAAAAAATCCTTTACCAAAAAATACCTTCTGTCTATATCTAAAGGAACTGAAGAAAAAATCAGATCTACCTCAACATCTTGAGCGTAAAACTCTCGTAATGACATCGTAGAAACAAAATCTACCTCAGGAAAAACTCCCTTCAATGTTTGTTCCATAAGTAAGGAAACTGAAATACCATTTGTACAAACGATCACCGCAGTGGGATCTTTTTTGCGTAATAAAGAACTATTATTTTCTAATAAATGACTGCCAAAAAATAAGGCTAAGTAAAAAATTTCTGTATCTGAAATGCTTTTTTTTAAAAAATCTTCAAGCGGTCTGATTGATTTTTTTACCAAGTAAAAAATAGAAGAAACTTCTCGACTTTGTTGTCTTGTGATATCAACTTCTGATAAGTGCATACTATATTTGATACGATAATAAGCAGGACGCATATGAAGCATAATCTGTTTAAGCAACTCATTTTTATCGTCGATGCTTACCTGAGCAACTTTTTCAAAACGATCAATCATATTTAAAACGGCTAATTGCATCGTTTCAAACTGCCCTTTGGATAAAACATCTACTTGAGTTAGCATCGTCGATAAAAAAAGTAAGGTAAAATAGATAATTTCATTAATCTCTTTCTTATATTTTGGGAAAAATACTTCTTTAACCACCTTATATTCTTTGGTTTCTTGTAGTTCAACATAGTCTAATTCAAAATCATAATTAATCTTTTTTCCTCTTATAATGCGTCGATCTAACAGCAGAGTCAACACTGGCAAAGTATTTACCTTATCGTCAGAATAGCGTAAGTTCAAGCGTTTTTCTAGTACGCTGACTTTCTTTTTATATTCTGCTAATTGTGACTGCGTGATATCACCATATTGTTTCAAAAGTGCTTCATTATTGATAGATTGATTAATCGTATTCACTGTGTCAGTTAATAACTGACGACGATTCCATTCTTCCCCTTTGATACGATAACCTTTTGAACGCAGATATTCTAAGCATAATTGATAGTTGGCTAAATGTGGCTCCACTTCTTTAAGGTCTCTAGCAACTGTATTTTTACTAACATTCAATTCGACAATAAAATGGTTCATCGATAAGGGTTCAGTTTTTGATAAAAGCATTAAGATCAATAATTGAACGCGTTCTTCTGGTAATAAATACGTATCCTTGGTGATTTGCGAATTGTTTTGAACAAATTCTTCTGCTGTTTCTTTTGTTATAATAAAATGACCATTAGTCGTTCGGGTAACTGGATCTAGATTTAATTCATCTAAATATTCATTAACTTTTTGTAGCGAATAACTTAATTGCGAACGAGTTAGATCATGTCTTTTTTTCAAAGAAGTGCTAGTTTCGTCAGGGTTGTTTAAAATCTCGATAAATAGTTGATTGGTTCTTGCATCTAATTCCATTTGAATTCCCCTTCGAAATATATTCTCTATTTTATAAATAAATTAGAGTCAGAAGTTTTCTGACTCATTTTTTAGCTAAAACTTGTTCCTGATTGAATCATTACTTTAACCTCATCTCCTGACATCACACTTTCAAAAGCTGTTCGCCATTCTTCTAAAGGAAACTTTTTTGTTACCATGGTAGAAACGTCAATGGCACCTTTAGCTAATAAATGTAAGGCAATTGGCCAGTCATATGGATTTTGTGATCGGCTTCCAATATAATGAATCTCTCTTTGAATAATCGTTTCTACATCTAACTTTTCAAACTTATCTTTAAATAAACCGACTTGAACAAAGTCTCCGCCTTTTTTCATTAAAGGCAAAGCTTGATTAACGGCTACAGCTGAGCCTGAAGCGTCATAAACTTTAGTTACACCAACATTATCTGTCAGCTGGTTGACGACTTTTGTTAAATCTTGCGTTTGGGTATCAACGATCGCGTCTGCGCCAAATTTTTGTGCTAATTCTAAGCGCTCGCTATCTTTTGAGATCCCAGTAACAATGACTGTTGCGCCAATCTCTTTCGCAATTTGAACTAAGAACAGACCAATAGGCCCCGGTCCCATAACTAGGATTGTATCATGAAGATCTAAGGGGCTTCTTTGATACATAGCATGGACGCAACATGACAAAGGTTCTGACATAGCTGCTCCTTCGTAACTTAAATTTTCTGGTAATTTATGCGCATATTTTTCTTTGGCGATAACATATTTTGCCAAAGATCCATTTTGCTGAGTACCAATGCCTTTACGATAAGGACAAAGATTATATTGTTCTTTTTTGCAGTAAGTACATTGTCCGCAAACATAAAAAGTTGTTTGACTCGTTACACGATCCATAGGTTTAAATTTCATAACGTTTTCTCCTACTTGAGCGACACGTCCTGAAAATTCATGTCCTAAAGCAACTGGGGTTACTGGATTTTTATACTCACCCTTAAATGTATGGATATCTGAACCGCAAATTCCTGTATAAGCAACTTCAATCAAGATTTCATCTTCTTTAGGAACTGGAATTTCTAGTGCCTCAAGAGACATTTTGTCATATCCGGCCTCTTTTTTTGTTACAGCTTTCATTGTTTTTTTATTTTGTTGCGTGTTTTCTGCTGCTTGCATATTTTTCCGACCTTTCAATTAAAATACACTATTGAATAATTCTGAGCCTTTTAAGATAATCCAGTTTAGAATATTACCGCCAGTATCTAAGTTACTGATTTGAGCAGCTCCTTCTGGAAACTCTACGATACCTTCACCCATTTGCGTGATAACTGGGGCAAAATTGGTAGCCATATATAAACCAAATACCACGGCAACAGTACAAGCTAAGACTGAATGCACAATATTTCCGTTACGTCCAGGTACAATTAACGCCGCAAAAAATGGAATCGTTGCCAAATCTCCAAATGGTAAAACATGATTACCTGGTAAAATTACTGCTATAAATAAAGTAATCGGTACCATTAAAAGACCCGTCGATAAAGCTGCAGGCGAACCAGTTGCTAATGCGGCATCCATCCCAAGGAAAATTTCGCGATCTTTGTAACGGCTTTTTAACATTTTTTGTGCGCCTTCTTGAATAGGAATAAGTCCTTCCATCAAAATCTTTACCATACGCGGCATCAATAACATAATACCGCCCATTGTCATAGCTGTTTGTAGGATACCAGAAATATCATAGCCTCCAAGAATAGCTAAAAATGCCCCGATAATAACGCCCATAATCATTGGTTCCCCAAAAATGCCAAATCGCCTTTGAATAGTTTCAGGTTTTACATTAATTTTATTTAGACCTGGTATTTTAGAAATGAGCCAAGCAGCTGGGATTCCAAATACAGCATAGCCGGCTGCCGAACCAGTAGCAAAACTAATACCTTCTAAACCATAGTATTCTTGTACTTTTGGTGCTGTCTTATCAGCAATAATCAAGCAAAAGATAGTATACAAAATACCGCCTAAAATCCCCATCATAATACTTCCTGTAACAATATAGGCAGTTGCTGCCGCTGCAGACATATGCCAATAATTCCAAATATCTATATTTAAAGTTTTCGTCCATTTCAAACCAAGCATAGCTAAATTAACCACTAAGATAATAGGGATCATCAATCCTGCAATAGGTTGCGCCCACGTGATGGATGAAATTGCCGGCCAACCAGCGTCAATAATTGTTAAATTTAACCCAAAGCGTTCCACCATAGCTTGGGCAACAGGACCAACGGTATTGGTTAGTAAATCTATCACTAAATTAATCCCGATCATACCAATTCCTACTGTAATACCAGAAGTTATTGCTTTAGTAACTTTCACCCGAAATATCAACCCTACAATGAAGATAATAATAGGCAACATAACACTCGGTCCCATATCTAAAACCGCTTGTACAGCGTTCATTAAAGCTCCCATGATATTGTGCTCCTTTCAAGAAATGTCAGCTAATTTGTTTAGCTGTATCTATAATTTCCTTTTCAGTCTCTTCTGTACCCACGCCAGTTAAAAACGACATTGCTTTAATGGCAGGAATATCATATTCTTGTGGTAATACTGTGGTAGAAATCAGCATGTCGGCGCCGTCTTGTTTTCCAGCTGCCTGTGAGATCTTTATTTGATCTACATCGGCTTTTATCCCATTTTCTTTGAGCAATTCTTCTACCTTTTGTGTCACAACTGTTGATGTAGCTATCCCAGCCCCACAAGCGACTAAAACTCTAATCTTTCTCATCCTATTTCCCTCCAAATTTTTTCATTTAAAAAATAACGAACAAAGAATAATCTTTATGTGCACACGTCATTTCCTTGACAATTTTCATTATATTTTAAAAGCGCTTACTTAACAATGAAATTAGCAACCAACTTTTATGGAGAAAATTATGCAGCGTGAGATCATTGATTCTTTTAATGTGAAAAAAATAACATTAAAAAGTTTACTTAATTTCATTTTGGAATTAAAAAATAGGCTGAAACATAAGTTTCAACCTAGATAATTTTATATTATTTTATTCATTTATGATATTACTGGAATAGCTCCTGACTTTTTGTAAACAAAGCTTCATCAAAGAAGACCAGATAGACAATAAGTTCATTTTTTGCAAGAAACTGTCGAATGGTCTTCACAGCAGTTTTTACCGCTGCATCAGCTGGAAAGCCATAGACCCCTGTAGAAATTAAAGGAAAGGCTACACTGTCACAATCTTTTTCAACTGCTTTTTTTAAACTATTATGATAACTTGCAGCCAATAATTCAGAAGCATCCTTACCTTCTTTTTGATAAATAGGACCTGCCGTATGAATAATATAAGAAGCAGGAAGGTTACCTCCAGATGTTACAACTGCTTCTCCAGTTTCTATTGGGGCTAATTGGTCACATTCAGTTTGTAACTTTTGCCAGCCAGCTGCTTCAAAAATAGCGCCACACACGCCGCTACCTCCTTGTAATTGTTTATTAGCAGCATTTACAATGGCATCTACATTCATTTTAGTAATATCTTGATAAACAAATTTTAATGTCATTTTTATACCCACCTTGTAAAAAAAGCAAGGATTCGAAAAAGAACCCTTGCTTTATCACTTTATTATTTTAATGCATTAACGATTTCTTTGTTAAATGCATCTAAATCATCTGGTGTTCGACTAGTAATCAAGTTGTCATCGACAACCACTTCTTCATCTTTTACATTTGCCCCAGCGTTTGCTAAATCAGGGCGAACAGATGTAAAGCCAGTCATTGTTCTACCTTTAGCCACACCAGCTTGAATAAAGATTTGTGGTCCATGACAAATGGCAAATACAGGCTTGCCAGATTCAACAAATTTTTTAGTAAAGTCAACATAACGATCATCTGTACGTAATTGGTCAGGAGAAAATCCTCCTGGAATTAGTAATGCATCAAAGGAAGAAACATCTCCATCTTCAATGGATTGATCAACTGAAATTGTGGAACCTTGTTTGCCATCTACGTGATCTTTTCCGTTATCACTAATAACCACAACTTCATTCCCAGCGTTTTCTAATGCTTCTTTAGTTGAAGTTATCTCGATATCTTCAACAAAATCTGTCATAATTGCTGCAATTTTACTCATAATTTTCTTCCTCCTTATTCAGTATAGGTCTCTTTCAACCTCTATTTCTATTATAACGAATGATAATTTTTGTCTCAAATATTTTGATGTATGATAAACTTTTATTCAGAAAATAAAAAATATGATAAAATAAACGAGATAAATTATAAATCAATTCATTGTAATAAAGGAGACTTATTTTGAAAATTAAACAAAAATTGTTTGCCACAATCTACTTGTTTTTCCTTTGTATGTTTACCTTCAGTGTGACAGCTTCGGCCCAAGAGATAGACACAAACTCAGTAAATAATCAATCAGATCTGATTTTAACCAATCTTACTTCGTCTGAAACAAGCCAAAAAGCAACAGAGGCACAATTGTTAGATAACCCAGTTGTTACTTTTTTACTAGAACATTTAAAAATCAATAAACCTACTGTCTTTGCCATTGGTATTACCACGATTGGCATCATTTTTCTTTTTATGTCGCTGTTTTTACCTAGTTTGGCTAAGCAGGAAAAAATGAGGCAAAGATCAAACCAGCCAACTTCTGCCAATAGACACGGAAATCGACGAAAAAAAGTCTCTAAAAAAGGGATTATCGCTGTTTTAGGTCTTATATTTGTACTTATAGGTGTCGTAGTGCAGACAATCAATCAGATGAATTAAAAACTATTAAACTTTAACAGACTTTTGACTCGCTTGTTTTATCTAAGTAAAACGACTTCGGCCTAATCTTTATCCTGTTTTTCTATATCAATCACTCGATCTACAAAAGGCTCATAAAATTCTTGCTCGTGAGAAACAACCAAGACAGTACCTGGGTAATTACCTAGGGCTTCCTGTAGGCTCTCCTTAGTTTTTTGGTCAATGTGGTTGGTTGGCTCATCTAATACTAAAAAGTTGCTAGTCTGCAAAGTTAGTTGTGCTAATTTCACCTTTGATTGTTCGCCACCACTCAGTAACTTAAGTGACTCTTGCACCAGTTGATCGCTAAGACCACAGCGTGAAAGCTGTCTTCTCAGTTCTTTGTTGGAAGCATTAGGGAAAATATTCCCTAGGTATTGCAAGGGTGTTTGCAGAGGTGACTCCCAGACTAGCTCTTGTTCAAAATAACTCACTTTCGTGTTGGCCGGGTAATGGAATTCACCAGCTAAAGCAGGTATTTCACCCAGTAATGTTTTTAATAAGGTCGATTTACCAATCCCATTAAATCCCTTTAAAGCAACTTTTTCTCCATAGCGAACCGTTAAATCAATAGAATTTAATAAGGGTCTTTCATAACCGATAGTTAACCCTTGTGTTGTTACCGCAAAAGTCGCAACAATTTCTTTATAGGGAAAACTAAAATGGGGTTTTATTTGATTTGTGGGTGGCGTTAGGCGTTCTACTTTAGCTAATTGCTTTTCACGACTTTTAGCCATTTTAGAGCGAGATCCAGCCTTGTTTTTACGTATATAGTTTTCTGTTTTTTCAATCTGCTTTTTTTGAGCTTCATAACGTTTCATGTAATTTTCGTGGTCAGCTTCTTTTTGTTTTAACGCTTTAGCTAAATTTCCTGTATATTTCGTTAGCGTTCCAAACTCGATATCAGCAATATGAGTGGTAATTTCATTTACAAATTCTTGGTCATGCGAAACCACTAAAAAAGTCCCTGGAAAATTTTGTAGAAATGCAGTGAGCCACTGGACATGTTTATCATCTAAATGATTTGTTGGCTCATCTAATACCAATATATCCGGTTTTTCTAACAATAATTTAGCTAAAATAACTTTTGAACGCTGACCGCCACTTAAATTTCTCAATAAAGTATCTAAACCCAAGACATCAAGTCCAAGACCAGCAGCCATTTCTTGGATCAAAACATCCATCTGGTAAAATTCGCTTTGGTCTAATTTCGTTTGTAATTTTCCCGCTTTTTCTAATAAAAGATCATCAAACGTTTGGCTATAGTTTTCATAAAGCTCACTGATTACTTCTTCAATTGCTAGTTCCTTTGCAAAAGCTTGTTTTAAAAACTCATAAATCGTTAACTGTTCGTCAACTCTCACATATTGATCTAAGTATCCAACACTTTGGTTTTTTGGTAATTCAATAAAACCTTCATCAGGCAAAACTTCACCAGTAATAATCTTAACCAATGTAGATTTACCCGCGCCATTTTGACCGATTAAACCAATATGTTCTCCAGTATTTATTTGCAAGTTTAGTTTTTCATATAATACTTTATCCCCAAATTGTTGCGAGATATTAACTAATTTCAACAATGTTTATCCTATCCTATCTATGTACAAAATCTAAAACCCGTAAAAAAACTGTGAACAAAATTGTCCACAGTTTTACTGTAAAATTATTCAACTAAAAAAGTTTAACACGCTTAAAAAAATATGTCTAGTTTAATCATCCCAAACATCGCTAAGTGATAAGTCAGCTTCTACTTTTGTCCCATCAAATTCCTCATCAATATATTCTTGTATCTCAGGATCATGGTATAATTTCCCTAACTTTTTCAACTGTTCTTCGTCTTGTCGATCTTCTTTCACAGCAATAACATTTAGGTTGATACGATTAGATTCATCTGCTTTTTCACGATAAATTGCATCATTTAAAACATTCAACCCGCCTTCAAGAGCAATTGTATTTCCAATTAAAGCCATATCCACATCCTGTAAAATACGTGGCCCTGTCCAATCATCAATCAGCTCAAATTCTAAATTTTTAGGATTTGCGCTGATATCATCGGTTGTACCAACACCATCATCAAAATCTGCATCTAATTCAATTAAATCTGCTTTTTCTAATACGCGCAATTGTCTAGCACCATCAGCTGGATTATCAGCTATAGCAACAACAGCATGATCTTCTACTTCATCAAGGTTATCATATTTATCCGAATAAATACCTACTGGTTCTACATATGTCGTAGCTACTGGAACCAACTTTTCTGCACTATCTTCATTAAAACTTTCTAAATAGCCAATTGTTTGAAAAGCATTGGCATCAATATCTTCATCTGCCGTCGCGGTATTTTTGGCTACACCATCTTCAATATCTTCTACCTCAATTTCAAGATCAGCTTTTTCTGCAGCCTCTGAATTTGCAATAAATCGCCAAATATCTGCATCCGCACCAACTGATCCGACTCGGATAACCGAGTCATCTTGTTCTACATTACTTTCTTTATTGCCACAAGCAGTTATTACAACAGACATTGATACAATAATAAACCCTATCCACATTTTCTTCATAAAAAACTCCTCTAATGTTTACAAAACCATAACGGTTGTTTTTTAAATAACTCAACAAGAACAAAAAAACTAACTTTATCCTATGTTGCTTACGTAAAATCTTTAAAATGAAGGAAAAACAAACAAACTTCCACTGATTTTGCATAAAAAGAAGGGAAGTCTTCATTAGTTGCCTTCTTTTTAGAGCAAACAAAAAAACGTCTTAAAAAATTTTATAAAAAAAAGCGGAAATATCAAATTACCGCTTTTTTTCGTACTTTAGTTCATCGTCATACCGCCAGTTACATTAATTGCTTGTCCTGTCATATAACTAGACAATGGACTTGCTAAAAATAAAATAACATTAGCTACATCTTGTGTAGTGCCAGTACGTCCCAATGGCACTTGACTCTGATCTTCTTCTAGTACCTCTTGGGCAGACATCCCCCGAATTTCTCCGCCTTCAACACGCTCCCTATGTTTCATCGGCGTTTCAACAATTCCGGGACAAACAGCATTCACCAAGATATTGTTAGGCGCAACTTCCAAGGCTAAAGTTTTACATAAGCCTAAGACTGCATGCTTCGATGCTACATAACCAGACATCCCTTTATAGCCATTTTTCCCGGCCTGTGAAGCAACAAAAATTACCCGGCCATGATTATTGTGAGTTTGCATTAAAGCTGTTACATATTTGCTAGTAAGATAAGCACCGCGTGTATTCACCGCTTGTACTTTATCAAAATCTGTAGTCTGGCTTTCAGTGAGAAAATCTACAGTAGATATTCCCGCTACATGAACAAGTACATCAGGTACTAAGTGTTTTTCTTCTAATTGCTGAGTTAATTGGATAACTTCTTCTTCTTCGGAAATATCCAAATGCATTTTATAAAAATCTGTAGCAGTTTTCGTCAATTTTACTTCTTCAAAGGCAATGTCACAAGCAATAACGGTAGCTTTTTCTTTCTGAAAAGTCTCCAACACGCTTTTTCCAATACCTTGAAAAGCACCGATGACTAAAACAACCTTCTCTTTTAACTCAGGAAAATACATCAACAATACCTCCTAAACTACATGACGTTCAAAAGGATCGTCGCTAATGCCATCTTCTAAGATAAGTTTAGCGTACTCTTTTGCAGAAAATAGTGAATGATCTCGGTAATTACCACAGCTAGTAATATCGACGCCTTGCACATCTTCCCATTTTGTTTCATAAGCGATAGTTTTAAGAGATTCAGTTAATGCTTGGGCAACCTCTGTTGCTGAATATTCACCCCAGATGATTAAGTGAAAACCGGTACGGCAACCAAAAGGAGAACAATCAATAATACCTTCTAGACGATCGCGTAGTAAATCAGCTAATAAGTGTTCAATTGTGTGCATACCAGCAGTTGGTAATTCCTTTTCATTTGGTTGTAAGAAACGTAGATCATAATTAGAAATAACATCACCTTTTTTACCATTTTCTTTTCCAATCAAACGCACATATGGTGCTTTTACCTTTGTATGATCCAATGTAAAACTTTCTACTTCTGCCATTTTAGCTTCCTCCTAAAAATTTTTTAGAGATAAAAAAATCTCCATCCCTTTGCTTACCATTTATGATAAACAAAGGGACGAAGACTTTCGCGTTACCACCCTTATTTGCATAAACCTTACAGTCAATGCCTCAACGGTACCTTAGATACCCGGCAGTATATCGGCTGCTACTTCCGTTTACTCAGCGTCAACTGAATAAAAAGCTCAGAGTTCATCTTCACTGTCTATTATTTGCTCCCTTTCTCACCACCCGGGTTCTCTTTTAACAAATGCAACAGCTACTCTTCTCTATCATTGCTTTACATGTGATTTGTGAATAGTATAGACAAGACTGAGGAAAATGTCAAGGTGATAACCTACTAATATAATAAAAGAAATAAATTGATATTTTAATTTAAAAGGTGGTTCTACTTTAAATAAAAAGGCGTAGCCGAAATACTTCCTGAAGTTAGAAGCTGTTATTATCAAAATAATGCTAATTTAATTGGTGGTGCAATAAATTTTAAAAGTATGCAAAAAAACAGATAAGCATTTTGTGTTTATCTGTTTTGATACATATTTCTATTTTAAAAGTTTCGAATTTTCCAAGAATCTAAGTAAATATCCAAATAAAATTGTAATAAATCCCCTTGTAATTGCGCATTCAAAGAAAAATTTAATTTTCCCGACAACTGCTTGGCAATAGCTAAACCCAGTCCTGAACTATCTCTCTGACGTGCTGGTTCACTCTGATAGTTACGATCAAATAAACGAGTAACGTCCATCTTTTGATCTTCTAGTATCTTATTTTCAAAAACAAAGCGTAGTCGTTCTTCCTGCTTTTCTAAACGAATATGAAAATACTGTGTACCATGAGTAAAGGCATTTTTAATCAGGTTTTGTATAATGCGTTCAAAATCAATGCGACTTGTCTGAAGCACAATTCTTTCCTCTGTTAAATCAATATTAATATCATCAAAGGCAGCTGTTAATTCTTCATAATACTGCGCCACTTGTTCTTGAATTAGTGTAATAGGATTAACTGCTTCTTCTTGGACTTTATAGTCATCGGCATCCAACAAACTGAGCAGATAAAATTCGTCAATAAGAGACGAAATCAGCTGCGTGCGCTCTTCAATAATGGTTAAATATTTTAAATCACGTGCACTCATTTCGGATGTATCCATCATTTGTATATATCCGATCATTGAGGTCAACGGTGTCCTAAAATCATGGGAAATTGAAGCAATCATTTCCTTGCTTTGTTTAGCCATCCGCTTATTTTCTTTTGAGGTTTGGTTAAAAGAGTCTACCAATTCGTTCACTTCTTCTACTAGTTGAAGATGACGTTTTGATACACCAACTCTTTTCAAAGGAGTACGAGAATTTCCTTGCTTAATTGCTTTGACTTGTAAAATCATATCTTTTAATTCACGATAGTAAAAAATCCAAGCTAAGATAAGCAATAAGTTAATTCCAATACTAATGTACAAAATCCATATCACAAAACTCACCTACTAATTATCTTTGACATCCGAACATTTCAATATAAAAAATGAAATAACCGTCGTTACAATAATATAAATACCTATAATAATAAAAGGCTGTGAGCCAATGGAATCTATCGTTTTCAGAGCTGCTTGTGCACTTGGTGGTCGATTAGCGGGTTGCCCTTGTTGCCCATAAAAAATTCCATTTCTCAAAGCCGCTTGTAGTTTTCCAGTATTTGTCGAAAGTAAATAAGGACTAAAATTAAAATTACGTAAAACGCGTGCATGATTTATCCATCTAATAAGATTCCCTAGAATACCATTTGAAATAATGAAAAATAGAAATAACGGAATATTGCCACCCTGCCATTTCAAAGTAATTATATTAGTCAATGAAGAAAAAGCAATTGTAAATAAAGCTAGATAGGCGACTAAACTAAGCAAAACTTCAATTTGACTCATTGTAAAAAAGGGCGCCCCATTATTTAATAATGCAAGTATAGCAAATCCGCCAAGATAGGCAATTGCTAAAAAGAGGAATACAGCAAGCATATAAACTAGCGAACTAATAATTTTTGCTACAATATATTCGCTTTTACGCAACCCAGAACTAAATAAACGGACAAACCCTTTGTTATTAAGCTCATCTAAATACACGGCATAATAAAACTGAGGACTTATGACCAAAGAACCAAACAAAGTAAGAGGCATCACTGCTACGGAAAAATACATCTCTGTAAGTTCACTTTTATTATCGGCAAAATTAGCATTTGTCGAGCCAAAAATGACAAAAGTTAAAAATAAACCTGCCAAAATCAACCAATATAATTGGTTACTCCGTTTATGAAAAATCCGATAAAGATCCGCTTTAATATAATTAAACATTTTCTTGACCTCCTTGATGAATAAGAGAAAGATAATACTCTTCCAAAGTTTGTTGATGGGGCGTCAATTTATATAATTCAAGCCCACCATCTACTAAAATTTTTGCAATTTTATTTGTTTCATCAATATGGTCAGAAAGAATAATTTCCTTATCACCATTAACTACATAATCTAAAGGAGTCAGCTGTTCCTCTAATAGATAGGCCGCTTTTTCTGGGTTATCTACTTTGATAATCACTTGGTCCTCTGTTTTTTCTAATAAAGTTTTTCGATCAATTTCACTTAACAACTCACCGTCATGAATAAAGCCAAATCGTGTGGCCATGATCCCTAATTCTCCCAAAATATGTGAAGATAGTAAAAAAGTAATTTCCTGTTCACGGTTCAATTTTTGCACTAACTTTCTAAAACTAGCAATACCTTGAGGGTCCAAACCATTGATCGGCTCATCCATGATAATTAAATCAGGCTTACCAACTAAAGCATTGGCAATATTTAAACGTTGTTTCATCCCCATAGAAAATGTTTTAACTTTCTTTTTCACTTTATCCAATTCGACTAATTTCAACACACGATCGACTTCTGTTTTATCTGTGATTCCTTTAAGTTTGCAAGTATAAGTTAAATTTTCCCGAGCATTTAGATAAGGAAAAAACTGTGAACCATACATAAAACCGATATTTTTTTGAGAACCTTCTAAATTCTCGATAGAAGGTTGATCATAAATCGACACCTCGCCTCTGTCTTGTACCACAAGGCCCATTATTACTTTAAATAAAGTCGATTTTCCTGCACCATTTTTGCCAACCAGTCCATATACTTCTCCAGACCTGACATGAATGGAAACATTGTGCAAAGCGTTTTGTTTACCATAAGTCTTTGTCACAGCATGAGTGCTCAGTAGGTTTTCCATACTTACTCTCCTTTAGCTTTTTTGAGTATACTTTTACCTTAGTAAGGAGAACTTTCAAAATCTTGTCGTAAATCTTACAAAAGTATTAAATTGACTAAGTATTTAGTTGAAAGCCTACACCCCAAATAGTTTTAATAACTTCTGCTTCCGTAAACGTTTGAAATTTATTACGTAAACGAGAAATATGGACTGTAATAGTATTATCATCCCCAAAATAAGGTTCTTGCCAGATCGTTTCATATAAATTTGCCTTGGTAAATACTTTTTTAGGATGTTGTAAAAAACATTTTAATAATTCATATTCTTTTTGCGTCAATGAAATCAACTGATCTTGATAATAAACTTCATGGGTTTCATCGTTCATTTTAATTTTGCCTACTGTTAAGATAGTACCGTTAGTTTCATCGATTGTACGACTTCGCAACTGATTTTTTATCCTGGCTGTTACTTCAACGGTATTAAAAGGTTTAGCGATGTAATCATTAGCTCCTGTTTCAAATACTTCAGATAAAACACTAGGCTCATTTTTGGCAGTGATAACAATAATTGGCGTAACATTTGTTAAACGAATTTCAGCAATTAATTCTTCACCACTAACTCCTGGCAACATCAAATCCAACAAAATAAGGTCGAAACTTTCATCCACTAAAAGTCGCTTAGCCTCGGACCCAGCAAAAGCTTGTGTTACGTCATAATCAGTTTCGAGTAAGTCATTTAACAAGTTATTGATATCATTATCATCTTCTACAATCAAAATTTTCTTCATTGCTCTTCACCTTACTATAATTCATCTATTTGCATTTTAGCGTGTACAAATAAAAAAAGAAAGATAATTCAGTTTTTTATTGAATTATCTTTCTTTTTTGTTATTTCCAAACATTGGCAGCAACTTCTTGTAACAACTTAATTTTTTCCCATTGTTCTTGTTCAGTCAGACGGTTACCTTCCTCTGTTGAAGCAAATCCACATTGTGGACTGATACTTAAATTTTCCAGTGGAACATACTCCGTGGCTTCTTTAATTCTTTTTTTTATTTCTTCCTTACTTTCTAATTCCGGGAATTTAGATGTAACCAAGCCTAAAACAATTTTACTATTTTTGTTATTCCAGTAACGTAAAGGAGAAAAATCACCCGCACGGTCTGAATCATATTCTAGGAAAAAACCATCATAATTTGTGGCAAACAATTCTTCAGCGATTGGCTCATAACCGCCTGAAAATAGCCAAGAAGAAGCATGATTTCCTCGACAAATATGGGTTGTCAGTGTTAAATCTTTGGGTTTTTCCTCCAAGGCTTCATTAATGATTTCGGTACAAATTCGAGCAATGTTTTTAGGATCGATCCCTTGTTCTTGTAGTGCTTTTCTTTTATCAGCGTCCGCTAGAAATGCCCAATTGGTGTCATCAAATTGTAAGTAACGACATCCTTTTTCATAATAAGCTTTAATAACGTCTTTATAAGTTTGTGCCAAATCATGATAAAAGTCTTTTAAATCAGGATATATCTCATAAATTTTTGTTGTACCGTCATTTGCTAATAACTCCTGACGTAAAATCATATTAGGGCTAGGTACAGAAGCCTTAGCAATTGTGTTTTTATCATCTCCAACTTTCTCTTTTAAGAAAATAAAATCCTCTAGAAATGGATGGTTTTCATTAAAAGAAATTCGGTCGGTTACACGAATATTGTAAGAAGGGGCCGCTTGCCCATGAAATTGCTGATTATAACCCCCTTCAGGAACATAACCTTCCACACCATTAAGATGTTCTAAAAAATCCAGATGTCAAAAACCACGACGAAATTCCCCATCAGTAATTCCGTGTAAGCCGACCTTTTTTTCATTTTCGATCAATTTTTCTATTTCTTTATCCTCAATATTTCGTAGCTCTTTTTTCGTTATCTCTTCATTAAAATAATCTTTTCTGGCTGTTTTTAAACGTTCTGAACGCAAAAAACTTCCAACATGATCTACCGTAAATGGAATTTCTACTTGTTCAAAAGTACTCATATGATCTCCTCCTCAACATTATTAATAAAAAAAGCCCTCTTGCCAGCATAATACTGACAAAAGGGCGACTTTACCGCGGTACCACCTTTTAAACGCTCAAACCAACACTTACTTTATCGGCTGTCCTTTTTATCGGTAGAACCTTCCGCTTCTAGCTACTTATCGCCAAAAGTTCCTCCTTAGTCATCTTCAACTTCTTACCATCAGCACTTCTCACCTACCAGCGCTTCTCTGAGAAAGTTTAAAGTCTACTCTCTAAATCACGGGAATTTTATATAATGTTGATATAATAGCATGTTTAAATTTTACTTGTCAAGCCTTGCTTTTTTATATCCCTTACTAATTTTTATATTCGCCAAACATCTGCAGCGACTTCTTGTAACAATTTAATTTTTTCCCATTGTTCTTGTTCAGTCAGACGATTTCCTTTTTCAGAGGAAGCAAAACCACATTGCGGACTGATACTTAACTTTTCTAATGGAACGTACTTTGTGGCTTCTTTAATTCTTTTTTTTATTTCTTCTTTACTTTCTAATTCCGGAAATTTTGAAGTTACTAGCCCTAAAACAATTTTACTGTCTTTGTTATTCCAATAACGTAAGGGAGCAAAATCACCCGCACGCTCTGAATCATATTCTAGGAAAAAGCCATCATAATTTGTGGCAAACAATTCTTCAGCGATTGGTTCATAGCCACCTGAAAATAACCAAGAAGATGCATGGTTTCCTCGACAAATATGGGTTGTCAGTGTTAAATCTTTGGGTTTATCCTCCAAAGCTTCGTTAATAATATCCCTACAAATTCGAGCTACTTTCTTTGGATGAATCCCTTGTTCTTGTAATGCTTTTCTTTTATCAGCGTCCGCTAGAAACGCCCAGTTGGTGTCATCAAATTGTAAATAACGGCAACCCTTCTCGTAATAAGCTTTAATAGCTTCTTTATAGGTTTGTGCCAAATCATGATAAAAGTCAGTCAAATCCGGATATATGTGATGGATTCTTGTTGTATCATCATTTGCTAATAACTCTTGGCGCAAAATCATATTCGGACTGGGAATAGAAGTTTTAGCAATAACATTTTCATCCTTTCTTAACTTTTCTTTTAAAAAGGCAAAATCATTTAAAAAAGGATGATCTTTATTAAAAGAAACCCGATCAATAACACGAATATGATAATCAGGAGCTGCTTGGGCAAGAAGTTTCTGGTTACGTCCATGCTCAGCAGTATAACCTTCTATGCCATTTAAATGTTCTAAAAAATCCCAGTGCCAAAAAGTACGACGAAATTCCCCATCCGTAATCCCGTATAAGCCAACCTTTTTTTCTTTTTCGATCAATTTTTCTATTTCTTTATCCTCAATATTTCGTAACTTTTTTTTCCTTATATCACCATTAAAAAAATCTTTTCTGGCGGTTTTAATACGTTCTGGGCGTAAAAAACTTCCTACATGATCTACTGTAAATGGAATATCTTTTTTATTAATAGCACACATCATAATTTCTCCTCAACTGTTATTAATTAAAATGCCTTTTTAAAACTACTTTGCCGAAATTATAAAATATCCTAGCATGTTTAAATTTTGCTTGTCAAAACTTCTTAACGATCATTTGCCAAATCGAGTAGGAGACTAACCATTAATTGATTAGTCGACCTCTCACACCACCGTACGTACGGTTCCGTATACGGCGGTTCAATAATTTAAGCTTTTATTTCTCAAGGATTTCAATGAAATCCTTGAGTTTCCATTGTTTGAACTTTTCTTTGCTGAAGATTCTACTTAGAAGTTTTGATTTTGAAATTCGCCAATACTGTTTCCGGCTATTCGCATACGTCATGGCCTCTTTATGAGAGGCCCCTCTTGCCTTCAGTTGGCGGTGTTTCGTATCGACTTTCTTCCATCTTTTCCAAATCAAGGCTCGCAACCTATGTCGTAAGTATTCCATCTGTTTAGCTAGGAAAGTTTTTAGTTCTCCGTCTTTATAGTATTGAATCCAACCTTGGGTGTACTGATTGATGGTTTTGATCATCTCATCTAGCGTGCCCACCCTTTTTCGGTTCGTCAATCTTTTCAGCGTTCTTTTGAACTTTTGTTTGGCCGACGCTGTGGGTCGGCTCTTTACTTTCCCTTATCTTTTCTCATACGATAGCTCAGGTATTCTAATTGATGCGCCTTAATGATTTGGCTCTTTTCTTGATTCACCGTCAATCGTAATTTCTTTTCCAGGAATTGGGTAATACTTTCTTGGACTCTCTGAGCGGCCCGCTCGCTTTGGACAAAGATAATAAAATCGTCCGCGTATCGAATAAACCGATGGTTTCTTCTTTCGAGTTCCTTGTCCAATTGGTCCAGATAAACATTGGCTAAAAGAGGAGAAAGCGGGCTCCCTTGGGAGGCTCCTTTTGAAGTTGGACGAAGAATTTCGCCCTCCATTACTCCTGCGTTTAAGAAATTCCAAATAAGTTGGAGAACGGCCTTTTCTTCGATGTACCATTGCATACGATGCATAAGTTTCTGATGGTTAATCGTGTCGAAATAGCTCTTTAAATCACAGTCGACAACCACGTCATAGCCTTCTTCATAATATTGGCCTGCCTTCGCTATTGCTTGTTGACAGCTTTTTCCAGGTCTAAACCCATAGCTGTTTTCCGAAAAGGTCGGGTCGATCAAGGGCGTGATGACTTGTAAAATCATTTGTTGTACTACGCGGTCCCGTACGACGGGGATGCTCAATTTTCGTTTCTTGCCGTTTCCTTTAGGAATTTCCACACGTTTTGTTGGTTGTGGGCGATAGGTCCCTTCTCTCAGCTTTTGTACAAAGGGACGACGATACTTGTTCAAATGAGATTTGATTTCAGATACCGTCATATCATCGATTCCCGGTGCTCCTTTGTTCTTTTTGACTTTCTCGATCGCTCGATCTATATTCATTGAGCTGACGAGTTCGTTCATTAATGGAAAGCCACTTTGGTTCATCATCTTATTGTCGTGCTCCCTTACGCGCTCCTCATTTCTTCTTTTGCTTCCAGCTTATCCTTCCACGAGTGAGCTACCTATCGGTCTTTACCACGGTATTGGCTGCGGTCCTGGTGAGCACGTCCACCTCCTTGTTTACTTCAAAGTTATTATTGTTCAGTCCTTCATATCCATAGGATACTACTATGACCTTGGCTGACTTCTGCCTATTCGTTGTTACTACGATTTCTATCGCTAGGCAGACCTCCTCGGGTAAGGTGCGATAACTTTCCACTCACGTCACCGCCTCATTTACTGTATGGGATTCGGGCAGTATTGGACTTTGCTTTGTTTTGCAAGCTCGTCCGTCCCAATTCAGCCTTCTTATGAGATTCCTGTTCGTCAGTGCGAGTGTTTGCCTCCAGCTTCCTTCAGATTCCGCCTCACGACGGACACCCTTGCTTTTAGCTAACAGTTCCTACTGCCAAGCCTGTAGTGGACTTTCACCACCAAGTTATCGCCCATGCCGAGCGCAATCGAGTAGGTGACTAGCCATTAATTGGCTAGTCGACCTCTCACACCACCGTACGTACGGTTCCGTATACGGCGGTTCAATATCTTGCGTAAGCAGACTCTACCAAGGCGCTTAGTGAAACTAAGCCCCATCGGTGGAGTCTTTCGTTTGTAAGTGTCCGATGAACTTCAGACGTTTTGGACAGTCGCCAATATTTCTTTCTAGAGGATCCGATTTTCTTGGCGCCGTTTAAATCTAAACCATAAGACAATAACTTCGTTATTTTCGTTTTGGGAACTTTCCAACGTTTGAGGATCAGCTGCCTGATGCGGTGATGTAACCATGGTTCAATTTCCTTTTGAATAAAACCTCGAATAAATCCCAATCCGAAATAGCCTATCCAGCCACGCGTGACTTGATTGATTTCCTCTATGATCGTTCGAAAATCACCCGCACGCTTACGGCTTGTTCGACGTTTCAATTCGGCTTTGAATTTCTTCTTGGCTTCTTTGGTAGGGATAAAACGACAGGTGCCATTGACTTTCATTATCAGACAGCTCAAGAATTTTAAACGCGTTGGTGCCCCCACTTGACTCTTGTCTTGATTAACAATGAGTTTAAGATCTTTTTCAATGAAACGGGTCACACTTTTTAACACTCGTTCGCCCGCACGTTTTGACTTGACATAGATGACGAAGTCATCGGCATAACGAACAAATTGGTGTCCTCTTTTCTCAAGTTCTTTATCCAGTTCATGTAAGTAAATATTACAGAGAAGAGGCGATAAGACCGCCCCTTGAGGTGCACCCGACTTTCTTTCTACGTATTCGCTAGACAGGTTAATCACACCACTCGTCAAGAACTTACGAATAACCTTGAGAATTGCCTTATCTTGAATAAACTGCTCTAAGTGATACATGAGCTTGTCATGATTTAGTGTGTCAAAGCATTGTTTCAAGTCACAATCGACCACCACTTTATAGCCTTCCTCATAATAAGCGACACATTGCTTCAAAGCAGTGTGTGTTCCCTTATTCGGGCGAAATCCGTGGCTTTGTGGAAGAAAGTATGGGTCAATGATGGGCTCAATGACTTGTCGAATCGCTTGTTGAACTACGCGATCACGCGCACATGGGATTCCCAATTGGCGTTTTTCACCATTGGGTTTCGGTATTTCGACTTGTTTGACCGGTTGTGGCTGGTAGGTCCCTTGAAGCAATTTCTGCCTTAGTGGCGCATACAACTTCTCAATGTGGTCTTCTACTTCATCCACAGCCATACCATCGACACCAGCGGCTCCTTTATTACGTCGGACCCTTGTTGCGGCTGTCTTAAGATTTTCTTTTCTTACAACGGACTTCATCAAAGATGAAGACTTACGATACATTTCTTTCATTTCTCCTAGAGGATAACTCGACACATCTACATACGCTTTCAGGTTCCACCTTATCCCTCTGTAGATTGCCAACCTTATGGTTGTTTTCTGTCTTCTTTGCTTCCTCTAACCTCCAATCTATACTTTGTATGAATATTGTTCGGTCCTTCGGTACATTTTCCCTACTATGACCTCAGCTGACTTCTATCTATTCGTTATTACTACGACAGCTGTCGCTAGATAGATATCCTCGGGTAAGGAGTGATAACCTTCCACTCATGCCGCTGCCTCATTTACTGTATGGGGTTCGGGCAGTATTGGACTTTGCTTTGTTTGGCAAGCTCATCCGTCCCAATCCAGCCTTCCTATGAGGTTTCTGTTCGTCAGCGCGAGTGTTTGCCTCCAGCTTCCTTCAGATTCCACTTCGCAGTGGACACCCTTGCTTTTGGCTAACAGTTCCTACTGCCAAGCCTGTAGTGGACTTTCACCACCAAGTTATCGCCCATGCCGAGCGCACCAAAAAAGATACACTTTGCAGTAATTACAAAGTGTATCTTTTATTCACATTAGCTTTGTGTTTCATTTAATGCATCTTCTGCAGCCATTTGTGCTTCAATATCAGAAATACTATAAACATTTTCGCTAGCTGTATTTACTTCTTTAGGTTCCATATTACGGTAACGAGGCATCCCGGTACCAGCTGGGATAGTCTTACCAATAATAACATTTTCTTTTAGACCAAGAAGTGGATCTTGTTTACCGCGAATTGCAGCATCTGTTAGCACACGAGTCGTTTCTTGGAAGGAAGCAGCTGATAAGAAGCTGTTAGTTTCCAGAGAAGCCTTCGTAATACCAAGGAGTACTGGACGAGAAGTTGCAGGAATGCCACCAGTAACTAAGACATTATAATTTTGATCTCTAAAGTCTGCAATATCCATCATAGTACCAGGTAGAATATCTGTATCCCCTGGATCCATGACACGAACCTTGCGCAACATTTGACGGACCATAACTTCAACGTGCTTGTCACTAATTTCTACCCCTTGCATACGATAAACACGTTGTACTTCACGTAACAGATAATTTTCTACAGAAAGTACATCACGCACTTGCAATAAGTGTTTCGGATCGATAGAACCTTCTGTTAACGGTGCTCCACGATGGATGTGATCTCCTTCAGAAATTTTCATACGTGCAGTATACGGCACCGTATAAGTCCGTGTATCCGTTTCGCCAGTAACTGTAACTTCTTTTGTACGAGTAGCGGCATCCTCAGCTACTTCAGTAACTTCTCCTGTTACTTCAGTGACCACTGCTTCCCCTTTAGGGTTACGTGCTTCAAAAATTTCTTGTATACGTGGTAGCCCTTGAGTAATATCATCACCAGCAACACCACCAGTATGGAAAGTACGCATTGTTAATTGGGTACCAGGTTCACCAATAGATTGTGCAGCAACAGTACCTACGGCTTCCCCAACTTCTACTTCATTACCAGTAGCCAAGTTACGTCCATAGCAAAGACGACAAACGCCATGCTTACTATTACAAGTAAATGCTGAACGAATTGTTACTTTTTCAATACCAGCATTTACAATTTGTTTAGCTTCAACTTCATTAATTAAGTCATTGGCTTCAACAATTACTTCCCCAGTTTCAGGATGGTAAACAGCCTTGCTTGTATAACGACCTACGAGACGTTCTTCCAAAGGCTCAATAATTTCATTACCTTCTTTAATCGCTTCGATTTCAAGGCCACGATCTGTTCCACAATCGTCTTCTCGAACAATCACATCTTGTGCTACATCCACTAAACGACGTGTCAAGTAACCTGAGTCCGCAGTCTTCAAGGCTGTATCAGTCATACCTTTACGTGCACCGTGAGTAGAAATGAACATTTCCAAAACAGTTAAGCCTTCACGGAAGTTAGAAATAATCGGTAATTCCATGATCTGACCACTTGGAGCTGCCATCAAGCCCCGCATTCCAGCAAGTTGGGTAAAGTTAGAAATATTCCCGCGGGCACCCGAGTCAGACATCATATAAATTGGGTTTTGGTTACCAAGAGATTTCGATAATTTCAATTGAATATTATCTTTGGCTTCATTCCAAATATCAATCACTCGTTCATAACGTTCATCATCAGTAATCAAACCACGACGGAACTGTTTTGAAACAGTAGCAACTTGTTTGTGCGCTTCATTAATAAGTTCTTCTTTTTCTTGTAAAACAGTAATATCAGAAATACCAACCGTAATACCAGCATGAGTGGAATGACTATAACCTAGATCTTTCATACGGTCAAGCATACGTGAAGTTTCGGTTACCTTAAACCGTTTAAAAACTTCAGCGATAATATCTTCCAAATTATCTTTTTTGAATGGTTCTATCAAATCTTGCTCTTTAATGTGAGCAGGAATATCTGTCCCAGCATCAATGAAGTATTTATCCGGCGTTTGCACGGTTAAATTAAAATCAGTTGGTTCATTCAAGTAAGGGAATTCTGCTGGCATAATGGTATTAAAGATAATTTTACCAACAGTTGTCACCATCAAACGACCTTTTTGGAAGTCTGTCAATGGCTTACCACCTAAACGTTCAGGATCAACTGCTACACGAGAATGCAAGTGAACGTAGCCATTTTTCCAAGCAGTGACTGCTTCGTTCATGTCACGAAGAATCATACCTTCTCCTTCGCGTTCTGCTTCTTCTAATGTTAAGTAGTAGTTCCCTAAAACCATGTCTTGTGATGGCGTAACAACTGGTTTTCCATCTTTTGGATTCAAAATATGTTGAGCAGCTAACATCATTACTCGAGCTTCAGCTTGGGCTTCTTCACTTAGAGGTACGTGAACAGCCATTTGGTCCCCGTCAAAGTCAGCATTGTAAGCTTCACAAGCTAGAGGATGCAAACGAATAGCGCGTCCTTCTACTAATACAGGTTCAAAAGCTTGAATACCTAGACGGTGAAGCGTAGGTGCGCGGTTTAATAGTACAGGATGCTCTTTAATAACATCTTCTAATACGTCCCACACATCGTCTTCTTGTCTTTCAATTTTACGTTTAGCATTTTTTACGTTAGAAGCTAATTCACGTTTAACTAATTCTCTCATAACAAATGGCTTAAATAATTCTATTGCCATTTCTTTTGGCAATCCACATTGATACATTTTCAAAAATGGTCCAACACAGATAACTGAACGTCCAGAATAGTCTACCCGTTTACCTAATAGGTTTTGACGGAAGCGTCCTTGTTTTCCCTTTAGCATATGAGAAAGAGACTTCAACGGACGATTTCCTGGTCCTGCAACAGGACGACCACGACGACCATTATCGATCAAAGCGTCAACTGCTTCTTGCAACATACGTTTTTCATTTTGAACAATAATATTAGGTGCGTTTAAATCCAACAAACGTTTCAATCGGTTATTACGGTTAATAACACGACGATATAAATCGTTTAAATCAGAAGTAGCAAAACGTCCACCTTCTAATTGTACCATTGGTCGTAAATCTGGCGGTACAATTGGGACAACGTCCATTACCATCCAGCTTGGTTCATTTCCAGACGTACGGAAAGCTTCCAAGATATCCAAACGGCGAATAGCTCTTGTCCTTTTTTGACCCGAAGCAGTTTTCAAGGTTTCTTTTAGTTCATCTGCTTCACTATCTAAATCTACGCTTTCCAATAGTTGTCTGATCGCATCAGCACCCATTGCAGCGTTAAATTCTTGTCCATATTGTTCGCGTTTTTCACGATATTCACGCTCAGTCAACAATTGTTTCTTTTCTAAGCTGGTATTACCTGGGTCAATAACAGCATAAGAAGCAAAATAGATAATTTCTTCTAATGCGCGTGGACTCATGTCTAAAACAAGCCCCATACGAGATGGGATACCTTTAAAGTACCAGATATGAGATACAGGAGCAGCTAGTTCAATATGTCCCATTCGTTCACGACGAACTTTTGAACGTGTTACTTCTACCCCACAACGATCGCAAACAATACCCTTATAACGGATTCGCTTGTACTTTCCACAAGCACATTCCCAGTCTTTTGTAGGACCGAAAATACGCTCATCAAATAAACCCTCACGTTCAGGTTTTAACGTACGATAGTTAATGGTCTCAGGTTTTTTGACTTCGCCATAAGACCAGCTTCTAATTTTTTCGGGAGAAGCCAAGCCTATTTGCATATTTTCGAATTTATTTACATCGATCAAAAAGGGTTCCCTCCATTTCAATTCGCAACTTCGATCAGAAAATGTAAGTAACTTTGAAAAAACGGACAGCTATTTATAAAAATATTTTTATAAATAGCAACCCTGTTTCTTCTAAAAAGATGATTTTAATTAATCTACAGGAGCATCTGCTGGATTGTTTTCTTCATCCAATTGTTTCTTTTCTGGTTCTTTGCTTGCAGCATCTGTTTCTACTTTTTCAGCATTTTGTTTTTCAGCAAATTTTTCTAAGGCATCTACAGTGATTAAATCATCGTCCTCGTCATCCATATCGCGTAATTCTACTTCTTCATTTTCGTTATCTAGAACGCGCATATCCAATCCAAGTGATTGCAATTCTTTAACTAACACACGGAAGGATTCAGGAACACCTGGTTTTGGAATAGGTTCCCCTTTGACAATGGCTTCATAGGTTTTTACCCGTCCTACTACATCATCTGACTTGTAGGTTAAGATTTCTTGTAGGGTATAAGCAGCACCATAAGCCTCTAGTGCCCAAACTTCCATTTCACCAAAGCGTTGACCACCAAATTGTGCTTTACCACCAAGTGGTTGTTGCGTTACTAATGAGTAAGGGCCAATTGAGCGAGCATGTAATTTATCATCAACCATGTGAGCCAATTTGATCATATACATTACGCCTACAGAAACTCTACCATCAAACGGTTCACCAGTACGTCCATCATATAGCACTGTTTTAGCATCTTTTGCCATACCTGCTTCTTCCACAGTTTCCCAAACATCACTATCATTTGCTCCGTCAAAAACTGGCGTAGCTACATGAATACCTAATTGTCTAGCGGCCATTCCCAAGTGCAATTCTAATACTTGTCCGATGTTCATCCGAGATGGAACACCTAGTGGGTTTAACATAATATCAATTGGTGTTCCGTCTGGTAAGAAAGGCATGTCTTCTTCGGGCATAATACGAGAGACAACCCCTTTATTTCCGTGACGACCAGACATTTTATCGCCTTCTTGAATTTTACGTTTTTGTACAATGTAAACCCGAACGAGCATATTCACTCCAGGCGATAATTCATCTCCAGCTTCGCGAGTAAAGATCTTCACATCGTGAATGATTCCGCCGCCACCGTGAGGCACTCTAAGTGAAGTATCACGAACTTCACGAGCTTTTTCACCAAATATAGCATGCAATAAACGTTCTTCTGCCGATAATTCGGTGACTCCTTTTGGTGTTACTTTTCCGACCAAAAGATCTCCATCACGGACTTCAGCACCAATTCGGACAATGCCCATTTCATCAAGATCTTTTAATGCATCTTCACCAACATTAGGAATTTCACGTGTGATTTCTTCTGGGCCTAATTTCGTATCACGAGCTTCTGACTCATATTCTTCGATATGAACAGAAGTATAAACGTCATCTTTAACTAAACGACGGCTCATGATAACCGCATCTTCATAGTTATAACCTTCCCAGGTCATAAAGCCAACAACAACGTTTTGACCTAATGCCATTTCGCCATTTTCCATTGAAGGGCCATCAGCTAAGATATCACCTTTTTCAACTTTTTCACCTTGTTGAACCAAAGGACGTTGGTTATAACTTGTTCCTGAGTTAGAACGACGGAATTTTGTAATATGATAAATATCCAATGCACCGTTATCACGACGTACGCGAATTTCTGTTGCATCTACATATTCAGCAATACCAGCTGCTTTACATAACAGAGCAGCGCCTGAATCATGTGCTGAAGTATATTCCATACCAGTACCTACCCAAGGCGAACGTGGATTAATTAGCGGCACTGCTTGTCGCTGCATGTTTGCACCCATTAAAGCACGGTTTGAGTCATCATTTTCCAAGAACGGAATACAAGCTGTAGCTACTGAAACGACTTGTTTTGGAGATACGTCCATATAGTCGACTTTATCTGTAGAAACTTCAAGATTTTCACTTGTAGCACGAGCCATAACAACATCTTCTGCAAATGTTCCATCTTCATTTAATGGACTGTTTGCTTGTGCTACTACATAGTTATCTTCGATATCAGCTGTTAAATAATCAATTTGCTCAGTCACACGACCTGTTGTACGATCAACGCGACGATAAGGTGTTTCAATAAAACCATATCGATTAACTTTTGCATAAGAAGCCAAACTATTGATCAAACCAATATTAGGTCCTTCTGGTGTTTCAATCGGGCACATCCGACCATAGTGAGAATAGTGAACGTCTCTTACTTCATAACCAGCTCTGTCACGTGTCAGACCACCAGGGCCTAAAGCAGATAAACGTCGTTTATGCGTTAACTCGCCTAATGGATTGGTTTGATCCATAAATTGTGACAACTGTGAAGAACCGAAAAATTCTTTAATACTAGCTACCACCGGGCGAATGTTAATTAATTGTTGCGGTGTCAATGTATCTGTATCTTGAATAGACATACGTTCACGAACCACACGTTCCATCCGAGCTAGTCCGATACGAAATTGATTTTGCAATAATTCACCTACAGAACGAATACGACGATTTCCTAAATGGTCGATATCATCTGTGATCCCGATACCTTCCATTAAATTAAAGAAGTAACTCATTGAAGCAACAATATCTGCTGGAAGAATCGTCCGAACATTTGATTCAGGTAGGCCATTGCCAATCACGTTTACATCTTGATCAGGATCATTAGGAGAAAACACCTTAAATACTTGAATATTCATTGGGTCAGTTACAACACCATCTTCGGATGGATAATAAGTAACAGTATTTAAACCATTATCGATATATTCAGCTAAAGTATCTTCCATAATCTGATTGGTGATTTCTGTTCCTTTTTCCAGAATAATCTCACCAGTTTCAGGATCAGCCAATGTTTCGGCTAAAGTGAGGTTTAATAACCGTGTTTTCAAGTCTAATTTTTTATTCATCTTATAGCGACCCACAGCAGCCAAATCATAACGACGCGGGTCAAAGAAACGAGCATTTAAAAGACTTCTTGAACTATCCGCTGTTTTAGGTTCACCCGGACGCAAGCGTTCGTAAATATCTTTTAATCCTTCTTCTGTTCTTGAATCCGTCGCTGTTTTGTGTAAGTCTTTTTCAATCGTATTACGTAGAGAATCATTATCTCCGAAGATATCTAAAATCGTATCATCAGAACCAAAACCTAAAGCCCGAACTAAAACAGTCATAGGGATTTTACGCGTACGGTCAATTCTAACGTAAGATATGTTTTTAGCATCTGTTTCCATTTCCAACCATGCACCACGGTTAGGAATAACAGTAGAACCAAAACCTTCCCTACCATTTTTATCTACTTTACTGCTAAAATAGACGCCTGGAGAGCGGACTAATTGAGAAACAATTACTCGCTCTGCCCCATTAACAATAAAAGTACCTTGTTCTGTCATTAACGGAAAATCACCAAAAAATACTTCTTGTGACTTAATTTCCCCTGTTTCACGATTGGTCAAGCGTAATGTAACCTGTAACGGCGCAGAATAATTTGCGTCATGTGAACGTGCTTCTTCCACTGTATATTTTGGGGTCTTTAATTCATAGTCCACAAATTCCAATGAAAGGTTTCCATTAAAGTCATCAATTGGCAATATATCTTCAAACATCTCTCTTAATCCTTCATCTAAGAACCATTGATAAGAGTCAGTTTGAACTTCGATCAAATTCGGTAATTCCAGTACTTCACTGATTCGTGAGAAACTTCTACGTTCACGATAATTTCCGTACTTTACTACGTGTCCAGCCAAGTTGTTCACCCCTTAAAAAGTCTTCCAAAAAAGCTATCTAAAATGTTACATTTTGATTACAAATGTTAAATTTGAGTAACATCAAGCATTTTTTGCGAACTTTAGGCAAAAAAAAACCAAAAATAGAACAACATATTCATGAGTTTCTACTTTTGTTTCTTTATTCCCAAGCCGGAACGGACAATATTTCGTTCCTGCTCATTATTTTCAGATAGTTTTTGCATCTATTTATTATACATAATTCCAATATATTCGTCAAGGTTTTGGATAAACTTTTTTATAATGACATTTCTTGATTGTGTAATCATTTTTAAATCGATATACTTAGTAAAAAAGTTTATAGAGGAAGGTTTGTACTCATGGGTTCAACCAAACAACAAATATTAACTATTCTGAGACAGGATAAGGGAATTATCTCTGGTGAAAAACTAGCCAACAACTTAGAAGTTTCTCGTACGGCTGTTTGGAAAGCTGTACGAGAATTAGAAAAAATGGGTTATCAGATTGAGCATCTCCCTAATGGATATCGCTATTTAACTTCAGACGTTCTTGAAAAAGAGTTGATAAGTAGCCAAGCTTTGCCGACGTCCTCCATCTTTATTAAAGAAGAAACTAATTCAACAATGGATGATGCTAAAGTTGCCGCTATGGCCCAACAACCAACACCCGCTCTTTTCATTGCAGAAAAACAACTAGGAGGACATGGCCGTTTTGGTCGACCATTTTTTTCACCTGCTGGACAAATCTATATGAGTTTATTATTAACGCCCAACCAAACTTTTGAAGAATTACCCCAATATACAATTTTGGCTGCCGTTGCTGTGAGTTTAGCAATCGACCATTACACGGGGAAACAAACACAAATTAAATGGGTGAATGATATTTATTTAGACGGGAAAAAAATCTGCGGTATTTTATCTGAAGCAACCAGTGATTTTGAAACTGGACGTATTAAACATGTAACCTTAGGTTGTGGTATTAATTTTTCAATTCCCGCCCAAAGTTTCCCTGAAAATATACAGACAAAAGCTGGCGCTATTTTTTCTCAAAAAGCTCCTCTTATAACACGCAACCAATTGATTCAATTAATTTGGCAATACTTTTTTGAATTACTTGAGGCTTTACCTGATAAAGAATATATCAATATTTATCGTAAAAAATCATTTGTATTAGGTAAAAGAGTGCAGTTTAAGCAACAAGGGGTCACTTATAGCGGGAAGGCTACAGAAATCTCTGATACTGGAGAACTGATCGTCCAGACCAGCCAAGGGGTTAAAACTCTTTCTTCTGGTGAAATTAGTTTAGAAGCTATTTATTAAAAACAAGCAGCTGAACACACTAGTAGCATTCAGCTGCTTGTTTTTACATTACTCGCCAAAAAATACAAAGTAATAATCCCAGTGCATAGCTACTATTGAATAAGACCATGTTTTTGATTGCATAAGCAAAACTCTTTGGCTGAGGCAGACTTTTTTCATGCTCCCTTAAATTACGAGAAATTTTAGGAAAAGTAAGAAAAATGATGAGAATTGGCCAAGTATAAATACCAAAAATCAAACCAATAACAATCGTCACATAGCAAGCATACATTAATCCTTGAAATAGCAGTGTTCCGCTAGCACTTCCAATATAATATACTAAGGTATAACGATGATTTTTAACATCTGTCTTTATATCGCGTAAATTGTTGGCAAGCATAATATTGGCGATCGTAAAAATTAAAGGAAGAGAAGCCCAAATCAGAGCTAAGATTCCCCATAGTTGTCCTGAAAGTGAAAAATTTCCCTCGGTAAAATCAAGTGTAAGGTAAAAAACCTTTTGTTCAATAGTGTTAAGATAAATAGTTATAGCAAAAATGCCTAAGCCCATAGTTACCCCGCTAAACAATTCTCCTAGCGGCATGCGAGATAATGGAATCGGACCATAAGTATAAAAAACACCGATAAAACACACAACGCCCCCCATAACAAGCATCAACCAACCCGTTTGGACAATTAAAATCAAGCCAATGACTAAGGTCGCTGTTAGCATAGATAAAATCATCCGTTGAATCTTTACAACTGATAATCGCTCTCGTCCTATCACATTTTCTTGATATTTATAAGTCTGAGATTGCGCTTTTTTAAAATCCATATAATTATTGATAGCCGTTGTGGTCATATCAAAAATGATCATTCCGATGAAAAACAATAATGTGTATCCCCAATGAAATTCTTGAAAGTAAGAAATTGAAAAAAGAATCCCCATAATAAAAGGAAATATGCTAGCTACCTTTGTCTTAATTTCAACAACTTCAAAAAAACTTTTAAAGACATATCCTACTCCTAAACCACTATTTACTGTAACTCGTTTCTACCACCTAAGGAATAACCCGAGTCTTCGTCCAACTCAAAACTATCTTCAATATCTTCTGTCATATACACCCTATCTTCTTTTGTCACAAAAACCGCTGAAGTACCTTCAGGTGTATTATCTTCTATATATTGCAAACCATCTTTGACCCCTTTATCAAAGATAACTGTAGTCAAACCATCGCCATCAATCGATTTATCAGTGATAACCGTTGCACTGGCAATATCATTATCATAAGGATAGCCCGTTTCAGAATCAAAAAGGTGATGATAACTTTCTCCGTCTACTTCCAGATAGCGTTCATAAATTCCCGAAGTAACGATTGTTTTATCAGATTCCTTGATCGAACCTAAAACAGAGCCACGTTCGTCATTAGGATCCTGTATTCCTACAGTCCAATCTTCATTTTCTCCACGATTACTATGACCAACAACATAAATATTACCGCCTAAATCAACGATGGCTGACTTCACATCATGTTCTTTTAGCACTGCGACTGCTTCATCAGCTATATAGCCTTTAGCGATCGCACCCAAGTCAATAATTGCATTCTCATCTTCTAGATAAACTGTTTGTTCATCATCATCAAAGACTATATCGTTATAATCCACATGTTTTAGTGCTTCATCAATTTCATCTTGTGACGGTTTACGAGCATCATCAAAACCAATGCGCCAAAGTTGTGTAATCGCACCAATCATCAAATTAAAACCACCGTCAGATTCCTCACTGTAATCACGTGCTTGTTTTAATAAATCATAGATATCTTTTGATACTTTTACTGGTTTTTCCCCTGCATTTTCATTAATTTCATCAATTTCAGAACCAGACTGGTTAATTGTAATCTTACCTTCTAACTCTTTAATCCGATCAAAAGCAGGTTGTAATACATCTTCTTTATCTTCATCAAAAACACGGATACGTGTGTACGTTCCTAGTAAAAATTCTTCTTGTGTATAAGGTTCTTTTTTCATTCCTTGAGCATATGAAGCTTCTATTGACTGATCAGTCTCTTCTTCACTACTGCAAGCTGCACTAAAGATAAATACAACAAAAAGTGTAAGAAGAACGCCTATTTTTCTTTTCATAATAACCTCCACTTTCTCTTCATTTACTTATCATAGCCTGTTTTTCCCAGAATGAAAAGATCGTTAATAAATTTAGCTAGTTATTTACTACAATTTACTCCTGCAAAATAATTCGGACACTACGCCTCGCCTTCGTTCGCCCTAGTACTGCTCATCACTTCGCTTACGCTTCGATCTCATCAAGGTCTAAGCGACAAGTCGCTAAGGCCTTGAAGGATCTACTTTCAACTCCTCTTGGTCGTTGAATCGTAGTGATTCGCAGCAAAAAAGAGTCGAAACATAATGTCCCAACCCCTTTTTAACTTGCTTCAACAATTATTCTTCAACAAAGTTATCAACTTCGATTGTATCTGTGTCACCTTTTTCAGCAGCATTTACTAATTGCTCAGCATAAAGAATAAATGATTCAGAACTGTGGGTTGCTCCTGATACAACTTCAACATCACCAGGTGCAGCTTCGTCATCATCCATTGTTTCAACAAATTCATCATTTAAAGTGTCGATATATTCATCTGGACTAACCCCTGATTCATCTTTCATTGTTTCATTGTATTCTTCATCATCTTTTTTAGAATTACCGTCTTCATCTACATTATCGAAGTTTGATTCAGTAATCTTACCATCTTCTACTTCAATTGAGAATACTGCACGATAGCCGTTATTATAGTTTTGCTCTTCTAAATTATAAGTGCCATCTTGTAGTTCAGCGCCATTATCAATTTCGATTTCATCAGTATTTCCTTCTTGCGCTGCTTGTACTAATTGTTGAGCGTAATTTTGGAAAGCATGAGCACTATGTGTTGCACCTGACACAACTTCAACACTTTCTGGATTTTGTTCACTTACAAGATTCTCATTTAATTGTGGAATAAACTCTTCAGGAGAAACTCCAGATTCTTCTTTCATATTTTCATTGTATTCTTCATCATCTTGTTTTGAGTCTCCATCTTCATTCACATAATCATAATCTGATTCTGTGATTTCACCATCTTCTGTGGTAATCGAAAATTCAACGTGATATCCGTTATCGTCATTTAGCTCTTTCAATGAATAAGTACCATCTTGCAATGAAGCTCCTGATACCACTTCAGTCTCTTCAGATGAATCAGCACTTTCTTCAGTTGAAGTAGTTTGTGAAGCATCTTCCCCGTTTCCTTCGTTGGCCTCATCTGCTGAACATGCACCTAAAACAATTGTAGAAAATGCTAATGCAGCAACCCCTGTCATAAACTTTCTTGTTTCCATTTTTTTACCCACCTTACCCTTATATTATTTTTCACAAAGAAGTTTGTGATTCACTTAACATTTTATATTAATTTTGAAATAAGTCAACCGTTTCTTTAAAAATCTGCGAAAAAATAGTAAAAATTCTTCTGCTTTTGTACGTGAAAATATATAAATAAGAAAATTTTTTTGTGAAATTTTTAAAAAAGTCTTAGACAAATGAAGAATTTAACTATATAATGAGAACGATTATGTAATTATTATTTCATTTATTGAAGGAGAGATTTCCAATGGCTAAGCAAAATATTGTTGTTGTTGGTGCAGGCTATGCAGGTGTCTCAGCTACAAAATTTATGGCTAAAAAATTTAAAAAAAATGATGATGTCTCGATCACTTTGATCGACCGTCATTCTTACCATACAATGATGACTGAACTTCATGAAGTAGCTGCTGCAAGGGTTGAGCCAAATGCAATCCAGTATGATTTACAACGTCTTTTTTGTCGTAAGAAAAATGTGCAACTTGTAACAGACACTGTGACTAACATTGACAAAGATACAAAAACCGTTCAAACCAAAAATGGACAATACCCTTTTGATCATTTAATTATTGGTATGGGCGGTGAACCAAATGATTTTGGTACACCTGGTGTTAAAGAAAATGGTTTTACCCTTTGGTCTTTTGAAGATGCCTTGCGCATTCGTGAACATATAGAAAAAACTGTAGCAAAAGCTGCTTTAGAACCTGACGCCAAACTTCGAAAAGCAATGCTTACCTTTGTCGTTTGTGGCTCTGGATTTACTGGTATCGAAATGATCGGTGAGCTAGTCGATTGGAAAGAACGACTTGCCAAAGATAATAAGTTAGATCCTAGTGAAATTAACTTAAAAGTTGTTGAAGCTCTGCCAACGATTCTAAACATGCTGAAACGAAGTGACGCAGCAAAAGCAGAACGTTATATGAAAAAGAAAAATGTAGATATCATGATAAATTCACCGATTGTTGAAGTAAGTCCTGATCATATCAAATTAAAAGACGGATCAACAGTTGCTACTCATACACTAATTTGGACAGCAGGTGTCAAAGGAACTTCAGATGCTGCTGATTTCGGACTAGAAACAGCTCGTGGGAATCGCTTAGTTGCAAATGAATATATGCAAGCAAAAGGCTATGAAGATAAGAATATTTATATTGTAGGGGATTTAGTTTATTATGAAGAATTCTCCAACACACCAACACCACAAATCGTACAAGCAGCCGAACAAACTGGACACACAGCTGCGACGCATATTATCAGTTCAATAAACGGTGGACAAAGCCCTAAATTTAAGGGAAATTACCAAGGTTTTATGGTTTCTGTCGGAGCTAAGTGGGGTGTCGCTAATCTTTTTGATAAGATCCATTTAAGCGGCTTTCTTGCTATGATAATGAAACATATCGTCAATTTGAAATATTTCTTTGATATTCGTACAGGATATTACATGTTCCAATACATCATGCATGAATTTTTCCGTGTTAAAGACGACCGTAATGTAGCCCGTGGCCATACTTCGCGTAACAGCAATGTGTTGTGGAGCGTTCCTTTACGTGTGTTTTATGGTTTAGTTTGGTTTTTAGAAGCCTTCAAGAAAATTGTAGGTGACGGCAAGTGGTTTACTCCAAGTACTTGGTTTGGTGAAGGCTCCTGGTTTGAAGGAGACAGTGTATTTCCTTGGACATGGGACTATCAATCATTAACAGATGCAGCTTCTGGTGCAAGCGAAGCAGCTGATGCAGCTAGTGGCGCAACTGACGCAGGTGCCGACGCAGCCGTTGAAGCAGGAAACACCATTTTTGGTTTAAGTTATGCTTATGGAGAAGAACCTATGGCGGTCATCGAAAACTCTCCAGAATGGTTTATGAATATTATGAAGATAATCATGCCTAATATGGAAGTTGCGATGTTTTTCCAAAAAATGATGGTTTTTGTGGAAATCGGTATTGCCCTTTGTTTAATGGCTGGTTTATTTACTTGGTTATTTAGTGGAGCAACAATTATTCTTGTAGCAACTTTTTGTTTATCAGGAATGTTCTACTGGGTAAATATCTGGTTTATCCCCGTAGCCTTTGCCTTAATGAATGGTTCCGGACGCGCACTGGGATTAGATCACTGGGTCATTCCATGGTTACAACGTACATTAGGAAAATGGCGCTATGGTACTCCTAAATCATTATACGGGCAAAAATAAAATAAAAATGGCTGGGACCTCTAAAAAGTTCCAGCCATTTTTAAAAGAATATAAATCACAGCATCTTTTATTATGCTAAAATAAACCTGAATGATTTATAAAAATTTGTGGATAACGCATTCGACTGTTCAACGAGGTGACTTTTATGTTATTTTCCCTTTTTATCGCCGCTTTTGAATAAAGAATAGAAAGGGATGATCGAACGACGCTAAAAAAAGATAAAATTCTTCCTAGAGAATGAAAGCCAAGCCTTTTTTATCAAGAGGAAAAGGGGAAAAGTAAACTAGAGATTCAATCGCTGAATTCGTGTAAGGACTTCCCAAAAAAGCGTGTTGTAAACATTCGTACTTGATAAGTGAATTTGCACTTGACGCGCGTGTTCTGTGACTTTTCCAGCAATATGAAATAGTTGAAAACGGATCGTGTCAATCACCGTCGTCTTTTTCTCTTGCGGAAAAGTCAGCTGTTTCATCAAGTGGATGATATTATAGGCGATAAAACTTAGGGCTAAGCGAACCTTATTCGCTAAAAAGGAAGGACTGTCCGTTTTATCAGCGAAAAATCCGGTCTTCATTTCTTTAATGAAGTTTTCCATATTCCCTCGTTTTTGATAGAGCTGAAAAATGGTTTGGGGCGAAAGATGAGCGAAATCGGTCACCACAAATTGAAATTCGGAAAAAAGTAAAGTTTCGGCTTTTCGAGTAGCCTTGATGGCTACTGTTCGAGATCGGTCCCAAGAATCTGCTTGATAAGCCATCTTAAAATATTGATGTTCGGACTTTGTGTAGTCCGTACCGTTGGTATATTGGACAAGATGTTGCGCATAATGAATCAACCGTACGTTATTTTTCAATTTAATCACATAATGGGCGCCTCGACACTCACATTGTTTATAAATTTCCGGTTTGGCAAAGCCACTATCCCGCGTACAAGCATTGTGGGATCACTCGAATGTTGTTGGTAATGCGCCAACATTTCTACGAGATAATCTTCGGCGTGGGTGGAGGTATAAGATTTGCCATGACGATGGCGAACATCTAATGCCAATCCGGTTAAACCTTCAAATGCCACAAATGGATGATACCCATTGAGGCCATAGTGGTAAATATATTCCCCTGCTTCTTGCTTTCCGTAAGTGGGACAACAGGTGGAATCCAGATCAAGCACGAGTTGTTGGCTGTTTTGCTGGTCCATGCCTAAATCGCCAAGTTTTTTCGCCACTTGTAATAGTTGATTAACATTTTCTTCTGTCAAGGTATGAAGCAAAGTAGACATCATAAATTGCGAACTAAGGCGTTCTTGTTTCAATGCTTCCTTAAAAAGGCGATCATATTGTAAGGTATTGGCGTCTCGGTCTCGAGAATAACCAGCGATCAATTGATATAGCCATTGTTTTACGACATCCAGCCATTCATGTTGGGCGAAGGCACGATACTCTGGAATATGAACGTATTGCGCTAACAGGGAATCAAAACGAATTTGATTTAGAAACTCCGAAAGTAAGACGAGCCCCGCGTCATTGGTTAAGGTGCCACCGTCATTGGCGATCAAGATGGCTTTTTGCTTATTGAATGTAAGAGAATTTTGTTGTAAAGTGAAAGACATAAGAACGCACTCCTTATTGTTATGTTTCGTTGACTTTACAATAACACGAAGTGCGTTCTTTTTGTACACCCAGAAGGTGAAGCAACTCAACCTTTAGAAAAAAGCACATGCCAAGGATTGAATGATCCTGGGAAAAATTTATAAATCATTCAGGATAAAATATAAGATAAAAAATTACAATCTAAAAGAGACGGTTGATAAAGGGGTTAACAACAAGACAGGAGGGACAATGACGATTCGTCTGATCGTTACTTTATGAGTCATTTGAGAAAAATCATTTTTATATCACTTTTGATTGCCCAAGGGGTAGTTCTCGGTCTTATCGAAAATATGATCCCTTACCCGTTTGCTTTTGCACCTGGCGCTAAAATAGGCTTAGCAAATTTAATTACAATAATTGCCTTATTTACGATGTCAAAAAAAGATAGTTTTTTGCTGGTTTGCTTACGTTTAATTTTGACCACTCTTTTAGGGGGGACCCTTTCAACTTTTTTATATAGCATGAGCGGTGCAATGCTGAGTTACTTTGGCATGCTGTTGGTTAAAAAAATAGGTCCGAAATATGTTAGCATTATCGGTATCAGTGCGACAGGAGGCTTTATGCATAACGTCGGACAACTTCTTACCGCCTCTTTTATTGCTCAAACATGGAGCGTCCTACTTTATTTACCCATCTTATCTTTTTTAGGTATCTTATCAGGAATTGCTATTGGTATCGCTGCAAATTATTTATTAAGACGCGTCGACACTTTACGACGCTTTCAAAATGAACATGAACAACAGACGCAGGAAAAATGGTCGATGTATTAACTATTTATTGCGGATTGTTTTTGAAACAAAGGAGCTAGCTATGAAACTTCACCCTATATGGAATAACTATCCACAATTACAATCTGAATTAACAGAAACCTTAAAACTAATGGAAGATTCCATCCAACTGAAGAATAAATCCGTTAGAAAAGCTTTATTGGAGATGATCGGGGCGGGAGGTAAATTACTACGTCCAGCTTATCAACTTCTTTTTTCACAATTTGGTCCCAAACAAGATCGAAATAAAGCTATCGCACTGGCAGCTGCTATCGAAATGTTGCACACAGCTACATTGATTCACGATGATATTGTAGATGACGCTTCTTTAAGACGGAACCTGCCAACAATCAGTGCAGCTTTTGACAATAATACTGCTGTCTACGCTGGAGATTATCTTTTTGTGGCCTGCTTTAAATTGATGTCTGGCTATACTGGAACTTTACGTAGCTTGCAAAAAAATGCGAGCAGTATGGAAAATATTTTAACTGGCGAATTAGGACAAATGGCAGATCATTATAATCTAGCAATTACCGTCGAAGAGTATTTAGCAAATATTTCAGGAAAAACAGCAGAACTATTTGCTTTAAGTTGTTCCGTTGGTGCATTTGAAAGTGGAAGTAGTCAATTATTTGCCAAAAATGTTTCAGACATTGGCCATCAAATCGGGATGGCTTTTCAAATCATTGATGATATTTTGGACTATACTCAAAATGGAGAGGGACTTGGTAAACCGGTACTAAAGGATGTGCAGCAAGGCGTGTATACTTTACCATTGATCTATGCTTTACACGCAGATCGCCAACAATTAGTCCCATTGTTAGAAAAAAAAGAACAAATGACACAAATTGATAAACAAAAAGTGTACCAGTTAGTTAACGAATTGGGCGGTGTAGCTAAAGCTCAACAACTAGCAAATACCTACACGCAAAATGCGTTAAAAAAAATTGAAAATCTACCCAATGATTCCCAGAATACTAAAGTCACTTTATATCAACTTACAGAAACACTGTTAACTCGAACAAATTAGTAGGTGATCTATCATAAAAAGTTTCACGTGAAACTTTTTTGTTTTTGCTAAAAAATTCACCAAGGACTTGAGATGACTATTCAAGTCCTTGGTGAATTTTATTGTTTTATAAGTTTAAGTCATTGTAACAAATTCTTCAGCTCCGGTCGGGTGGATAGCTACTGTATTATCAAAATCAGCTTTAGTTGCCCCCATTTTCACAGCAACAGCAAATCCTTGCAGCATTTCATCTACATCTACTCCTATAGCATGTAAACCGATAATTTTTTCTTCTTTTCCTAAACAAACAAGTTTCATTTCACATTTTTGTCTATAGTCATTTAATGCAAAGTACATTGGAGTAAAACGTGAACGATATACTTTGATTTCATCTTTACCATATTTTTCCAGTGCTTGATCTTCGTTCCAACCGATTGTAGCAATAGGCGGATGTGTAAATACAACACTAGGAACAAAGTTATAATCTAAGTAAAGTTCAGTTTGACCATTAAACAAACGTTCAGAAAGTCGGCGTCCAGCTGCGATCGCTACTGGGGTCAACTCCAATTTACCGATCACATCACCAATAGCATAAATCCCATCAGCTGTTGTATTTTGGTACTTGTCTACTTGAATAAAACCCCGTTCATCTAGTTTTACCTCGGTATTGCCTAAGCCAAAACCTTGCACATTGGCTTTCCTTCCTCCAGCAAATAATACGCAGTCTCCTGTAATTTTTGCACCATTTTCAAAAGTAACAGTGTACTGCTCACTATTTTTATCAATAGCTGAAGGTACGCTTTCTTTATAAAGAGACACGCCTTCTTCTTCATATTCTTGTACTAGATTATCAGCTAACATTGCATCAAACTTTCTAAGAGGACGTTCATTACGAAAAGCCCAGGAAACTTTACTTCCTAGCCCGTTAATTACCCCTGCAAGTTCAGCGGCGATATAGCCTCCTCCTAAAACAATCATATGTTGAGGAGCTTCTTCTAAGTCAAAAAAGTCGTCTGAATCAATTGCATATTCACCACCTGGAACATCTAAGCTAGTAGCGTGTCCCCCAGTTGCGATTAAAATATGGGGAGCTGTATATTGCTTGCCTTCTACTTCAACTGTGTGACCATCTATAAACTGTGCATATCCCTTTAATAGTTCTACACCGTTATTATCAAAACCTCTTTTATAAGCACCATGTAAAAAGTCAATATAGTCTCTTCGGTTTTTAACCAAGGTTTTAAAATCAAAAGTTTTATCCTTTACTTGAAGACCGTAACTTGGTGCATCTCTTTGGACGGTTTGATAAATATCACTTGCTTGCCACATTACTTTTTTAGGTACACAACCAACATTGATACAAGTCCCGCCAACCTCATCGGCTTCAATTAGTAATACCTTAGCGCCATGCATACCAGCGCGATTTGCAGAGGCAATGCCACCGCTTCCGCCGCCAACGACGATATAATCATATGTTTCCATGGTATCCTCCTCTGATATTTTCTGTCTAAGAATAAAGCTATCACTCCCGCATCTATCCGTCAAGATACTGAACTGTTTGACTTAAACGCACCATGTCTTTCAACTGTAAGCCGTTTTCAATAATAGGCCTTGCATAGTGGTTAATAAAAAAGTCACGCGCAATATATGTCATACGGAAACCGCACTTTTGATATAAGTATAGTTGCTCAAAACCGGTCGAACCTGTCCCAATTTCCACTAGCTTATATTGATTTTTCCTAGCAAAAGACAGGGCAAATAAAATAAGTTGTTGCCCGATTTTTTGTCCACGGAAACTCTTTTGTACAGCTATATTCGCAATTTCTAAGGTCTTTGGCTTAGTCGGTAATAATAGAATTATCCCTAGCAACTTTTGCTTTTTTTGCGCCGCAAAACAAAAACCACGCGATAAATAATCTTCAACGATTTTCTCAGAAGGATCCGCCTCTAAGAGTAGTTTATAATGAGTGCTATCTATATGCCGTAACCTATGAATCTCTATATCCATAACAAAATTCCTCTTTTTCTAATAAAATCGTAGTATGTTCACCACTACTTTTGTTTTCTTATCATATCTCCCACTTGTACTGCTTGTTTCACTGGCATTGTTAGTATCATCATAGGATGCGGTGCACGTCCAATTGATTCACCTTGCTCATTATGCATTTCTGCCACTTGCTGGGTAAAATGACGCATTCCTGGTCCGTAAAACTCAATACGATCCCCTAGATTAAAAACATTACGCTGTCTTATGGTAGCAATTTGTGTATCTTTATCATAGCTAATCACTTCACCAATAAATTTGTATTGTGAAATTTTTCGCCGTGGACCAAATAATTGTTCATTTTCTGTCGGTATATGATAATAAAATCCAGTGGATAACTCACGCTGCGCAACCTTCCATAACTCATCAATCCATTCTTGTTGACAACTATAGTGTTTTGGATCAGCCATGTAACTATCAACCGCCCTTTTATAAACATTAGCTACTGTTGAAACATAGTGAATAGATTTCATCCTCCCCTCAATTTTCAAACTATCAACGCCATTTTGAATAAGATCAGGCAAGTGTTCTATCATTGATAAATCTACAGCGCTCATTGAAAATTTTTCTGATTTCTTACTCTCAGTGAAATAATTACGTTCTGTACCAAAAGGCAGATCAAATAAGTCATATTTCCAACGACAAGATTGCGAACATCCGCCACGATTAGCATCTCGCATTGACATATGATTGGATAAAGTACATCGACCTGAATAAGAAATACACATCGCACCATGAATAAAAGCTTCAAGTTCAACTGAGGTATGCTGACGAATCTCTGCCACTTCTTTCATTGAAATTTCACGTGCTAAAACAACACGCTCCAAGCCTTCATTGCGCCAAAATTCCAATGTTTCATAATTTGCTGCAGACGCTTGTGTAGAAAGATGAACAGCTAGCCCTGGTGCTTCAGTAATACAAATTTCAACTAAAGCTGGGTCGGAAATAATCACAGCTGCGACTCCTATATCGCGAATTTTTCGAAAAAAATCCCCAGCGCCTGCTTGATTAGCTTCATGTGTTATCATGTTCGCTGCTACATAAACCTTTGCATTATGGTTATTAGCAAAACGAACCCCTTCTGTCATCTCTTCATAAGAAAAATTACCTGCTCGACTCCGTAAACTATAAGCATTTCCTCCAATATAAACAGCATCCGCTCCGTAGTTAATTGCAGTCTTTAATTTTTCCAAAGTGCCAGCTGGCGCTAAAATTTCTGGTCTTTTTAATATTTGCTTTATCGTCACTTTTATTACCCCTTATTTGATCTTTTCTGGATTTATATTATAAAAGCCAGTGGATAATGTTCGATGCACTGGATGTAGTTGATTCACTCGAGAAGCATAGTGAGCTATTTGCCTTGTAGTATAAGTATTTTTTTCAATTTCTTTTCTAACAGTATCGTATAATTGAATAATTTCTACAAAATTCTGTCCAGGAGTAAATATGCCATCAAGTTTCCAAGTTTGATAACCGTTTGCCGCCAGTTCAGGTAACTCATTCATCAAACAAATGTCATCATTGGCAAAAATGTGGGTGCCGTGGTTGTCCTCATAAATTGAATAGTGAGTTTTTTCACGTTTTTCTTCAGATAAAAAAAGATTTTGTGATTTGTCCTCTACTTCGTCTTGTTTAGTATAATGAAAATAATTTTGTAAAAGTGAACGCTTCGAATGATGGATACAAGTAGCGCCATAAACTAATACTTCCGTTGGAATATTTAAATGGACTGCCATTTCTTTCATTTCTATAAAGGGAACTTCACGCGCTAAAACAGCACCGTTAGCGCCCTTTCTCCCCCAAAAATTGACCTGCCGGGCGCTAGTTACTAGAGTTTGTCCATCATAAATAAAAGGAAGCGCCAGTTCAGGTTGCTGTTGCATTACAAAAATAATTCCAGGATCGCCTAATGATATTTTATCTACATGAATGCTTTTTAAAAAACGCAGATATTTCGGGATATCTTTCATTTTATCTGGATGTATAATCCCATTAACAGCAACCATTACTTGTTTCCCTGCTTCATGAGCAAGTGCCACAAGTTCCTTTTGTTCACTCTTTGAAAAAGAGTAGGGTAAACGTAACCCAAACTTTTCTTCACCAAAGATAATGGTATCAACACTAGGTAAGATCTCAGTTGCTTGATAAACAGATTCTACTGTTGCAATTATTTCAATCATATGCTCTCTCCTCTTTCACATGCTATCACAAGCTAGCTTGTTTTCCAACACAATAAGTGTAACACTTCACGAGCATGCTTATTATTTTCAGTTAACTATCTTTAAGCTACGCATAATCTATATAAAAGATCGCAATTTCGCACTACACTAAACTAGCAAAACTGCAAAAAGATGATGTTTCTACAAGGTTTGGATCGTTTCATATAAAGAAGACTTTCGCTTTAATACTTGGTCAAACACAAACTGTGATTGGGGTTTTTTACGCCCCCGGTGATTAAACCAAATGGCTTTCCAACCAGCGTTTTTAGCACCATCTATATCATTTTCATAGGAATCGCCAATATAATAGGTCTCTTTTTTACTTAGCCCCATACTTTGTTCTACATACTCAAATAAATGAATATCCGGCTTACTAAAACCTACAGTCGAAGAAATAAAAATATTTCCTGCTGAAACCCAATGTAACAATCCCGATTGTTGAATTTTTGTCCATTGATGGTTAGTCGGTCCATTAGTAATTAATCCAAGGGAAATATTATGATGTGTACAATAGGAAAGTGCCCTTTTAGCGTCTGCAAACAGTTCTATTTGTCCTTGAAAATATTTATAATCCTCTTGAAATCGTAGTGCTTGCGTTGATGTTAATTGCATACCAAATTGTGCACACGCGTTTTGCATACGATAAACATACATATCTTCTAGCTTCATTTCTCCTGTATGCGTCAAAGGAAATACTTCATCGGCAAAGCTTCGACTAAATAAGTACAAATCTTCTATTTGAGAAGTAGGAAAAAGAAAATTTTTTTGGACAGCTTTTTTAAACGGTTCTAACTGATCGTATAATGTATCGTCTAAATCAAAAAGTACTGACGTCATTTTTTACTCCTATCATTTATTTTCGATTATTTATTATAAAGAACTTTTAAATAAAAAGCAAAATAGCTTTTTTGAATAAAAATTTTATTCTATGAGCCTAAAAAAGCACGTAGGGAGCTCAGCTTCCTACGTGCTAGCCAACATCTTTATTCAGTCAACTATACTTCTTGCAATGTTTGTTCTTTCTTTGGCTCTTTTACATTCAAGGTAATTTTACCCTTTGAAGCACCTATCGTGACACGACTACCGAAATAAATTTCTCCAGATAGCAACGCTTCACTTAAGCGATCTTCAATTTCTTTTTGCAAAGCACGGCGAATCGGTCGAGCCCCATATTCCGGATCAAACCCGGCTTCGCCAATCACATCGATAGCTGCCGGTGTGATTTTAAGTTGAATATCTTGTTCTTCCATACGTTTAACAACAGATTTACTCATAATTTTTACAATTTCATGGATTTCATCTTTTTCTAACGAACGGAACACGATGGTTTCATCAACGCGGTTCAAGAACTCTGGACGGAATGCTTTTTTCAATTCTTCTAGGATACGTTTTTGCATAGCTTCATGATCTTGTTTAACATCTACTACATTGAAGCCAACATTTGTTTCTTCACGTATTTCTCGAGCACCGATGTTTGAGGTCATAATCAAGATCGTATTACGAAAATCAACAGAACGTCCTTTTGAATCTGTCAATTGACCATCATCCAATACTTGTAATAAGGTATTAAAGACTTCTGGGTGCGCCTTTTCAACTTCATCAAGTAAAATTACAGAATAAGGTTTCGAACGAACTTTTTCGGTTAATTGACCTCCTTCATCATAACCAACATAACCTGGAGGTGAACCGATCAAACGACTCGTACTATATTTTTCCATATACTCACTCATGTCTAACCGAATCAAAGCATCTTCTTCACCAAACATTGATTCAGCCAATGTTTTAGCTAGTTCAGTTTTCCCAACGCCTGTTGGTCCTAAAAACATGAAAGAACCAATTGGACGATTTGGATCTTTTAATCCACTACGAGCACGACGAATAGAACGAGCTACTGCATTTACTGCTTCATCTTGTCCGACAACACGTTCATGCAGATCTTTTTCCAAATCTAGTAAACGTTGACTTTCTTTTTTCTCCATTTGCTCTAGCGGTACACCTGTCCATTGTGACACAACAGCGGCAACATCTTCTTCTGTCACTTTATCGGTAAAACCAGAAGCTGCTTTAGCTTCTTTATAAGATACCTCTTGAAGTTGTTTGTTCAGTGCTTGCTCTTGTTTGCGCAAACTAGCTGCTTTTTCAAAATCTTGATTTCTAATCGCTGCTTCTTTTTCTTCTGTCACTTCCAGCAATTGATCTTGAACGACAGCTGTTTCTGAAACTTCATCCGACTGGTCCAAACGAACTTTAGCTGCTGACTCATCCATTAAGTCGATTGCTTTATCCGGTAATTGTCTTCCATTAATGTAACGAACAGAAAACTGAACACAAGCTCGTAATGCCTCATCAGTAATTTCAACGTTATGATGCTTTTCATAGCGAGCCCGTAGTCCTCCTAAGATTTCTACTGCATCATCAGGTGTTGGCTCGTCTACCTGTACTCTAGCAAAACGTCGTTCTAATGCTGAATCCTTTTCAATATATTTTTGATACTCATCAGAAGTTGTCGCTCCAATGGTTTGTAACTCGCCACGAGCAAGTGCTGGTTTTAAGATATTAGAAGCATCGATGGCACCTTCTGCTCCTCCAGCACCAATTAAAGTGTGTAATTCATCAATAAACAAAATAATTTGTCCATCTTGATAAATCTCATCAATAATTTTTTTCATGCGATCTTCAAACTCGCCCCTATACTTTGTTCCAGCAACTAATGCACCAATATCTAACATCATTAGCCGTTTTGACTGTATATCTTGCGGAACTTCGCCATTATTAATTTTTTGCGCTAAACCTTCAGCAATCGCTGTTTTACCAACACCTGGTTCACCTACCAAGGCAGGATTATTCTTGGTACGACGACTTAATATTTGAATAAGACGCTTCACTTCTTTATTACGACCAACAACAGGGTCTAAACGTTTTTCGCGTGCTAATTTTGTTAAATCACGTGCAAGTGAATCCAAGGTTGGCGTGCCTTCTTGTGCTTGTTGCTGTCTTCCTTGAGCTGGACGACGTCGGTTTGCACCATTTGCACTTTTATTTTGGTTCACACCCATTTTTTTCTTTAAGAGTTGACGCATTTTCGCTAAACTTAGGCCTAAGTTCAACATAATACGTGAAGCTAGGATTTCTTCATCACGTAATAAGCCTAAAAGTAAGTGTTCTGTACCAACTTGTGATGAGCCTAAACGCTTCGCTTCATCACCTGCATAGGCAAAAATTTGTCTAGCTCTTGGCGAATAAGGTAAATAGCCACTTACCGGATAACTAGTCATCGTGCCATAACCTGTTAAGTGTTCAATTTCTTCGCGAATATCATTTTCATTAACATTCATTTCACGTAATGTTTTCCCAGCAATACCATTGGGTTCAATTAGTAAGGCTAGTAAAACGTGTTCTGATCCTACGGTTTGATGTTTAAAACGTTTTGCTTCTTCTTGGGCGATTTGTAATACTTCTTTAGCACGCTGAGTAAATAGTTCGTCCATAATTTTTCACTTCCTATCTTTATAATTCATAGCTCAATCGTTCTAGTACGCCATGCATAATATTTGCTCGTATGTTTTCTTCTTTAACTGATTTTCCTAAAGCTACTTTACTAACTGTTACTAATAATAAATTACCTTCTCTTCTAGAAAGAATCCCTTCTTCATATAATTTCTGAATAATTGCTATTCCATCTTTTTCTGAGAGTGATTGGTCAAATAATTGGTTCACTTGTTCTAAAAATTGGTGATAATTAGAAATTTGAACTTTTTCAATTCGAATATAGCCACCACCACCTCGTTTACTTTCAACGGTATAACCTCGTTGTACAGTAAAACGTGTATTGATGACATAATTGATTTGTGAAGGTACACAATTGAATAAATCTGCCATCTCAGCGCGACGAATTTCAATCATCTCGCTTTCTTCCAGAATCTTCTTTAAATAAGCTTCAATCATATCAGAAGTATTTTGATGACTCATCTGCTCGTGACCCTCCTTTGACTATTATTGACCTTTATTATAACGAATTTTTCCTTACTTGGAAAGGATAAGGTCTTGTTATTATCAAATACTTAGCAAAAAATAAAAGACGAACGATATTTGTTTATCGTTCGTCTTTTATCTAAATTAAGGTACCTGTACAGTTTCAGCTTCATCTACCTCACGGCTAACCTTTTCTTCATCATCACGTTGCACAGCAATTGTGGCTTGGTCGCCTTCTTCAACGGTAACAGGGACGCTAATTGTCTCTTTATCATCTTCTGAGTCTAAAACAATCTGTTCATATTGCTCATTATCATGATCTGTATCTGTAAGCCAGACCGTAATTGTCTGACTCGATGAGCCTTGATCTTTTTCATCTTCACTATCTTCAGTATCTTCACTGCTATTGCTATCTTCACTGTCGTCGTTACCTTTAAAGGAAGCTTCTACATCCACCGTAAATTTCTTTGTCTCAGGCTCTTCTTCCTCACCTTTTGAAACAACCATATTCACTGTACTACCCTTATCTTCTGTAGAACCAGCCGAAGGATCTGTACTGATAACATCTCCTTCATCAACAGAATCGTCAAATTCTTCTTCCTTTTCCACTTTAAAACCAGCGTCTTCCAGTTTTTCTTCTGCTTTATTTTCAGAATCTCCTTTTACATCAGGAATTTCAACTTGCTCTTGTCCAGCACTTACAGAAAAAACAATAGGTGTATCTGAGGGGATTACTTCTTCACCTTCGCTTGGCGTTTGGTCAATAATCGTTCCGCTTGCTTGCTCGCTATAACTTTGCTGAATTTCTACTGAATTATCTTCTAGACCCATCCCTTGCAAGCTACTTCTAGCTGCATCTTCTGTACTGCCAATAAAATTAACCATAGATACCGGCGCAGGACCGTTACTTATAACAAATGATACTTCGGTTTCTTCCGGCACCACTTCTTCTCCTTCATCAGGCGTTTGACTAATAATTTGTCCTGCTGGGACTGAATCACTAAATTCTTCCTCTGAAGAAATATTACTTTCTTTAAATTCTAATTCTTTTAGTTTGTCTAGTGCGTCTTCATAAGTTTGTTCTGTATAATCATCCATTTCTACTTCTGGACTGCCAGAACTGATATATAAAACCACTTCTTGGCTTTGCTTGATCTCGGCGCCTTCTTGGGGACTCGTTTTAACGATCCGTCCTTCTTCTTGATCATCACTAGGATGTTCTCTTGTCTGAGCAGCCGCTTGTACCCCACTTTCGCGTAGTTTTTCTCTAGCCGCGGATTCCGTAAGACCGGCGACTTCTGGCACAGCTACTTCGTCTCTTGAACCAGCCAAAGAAAGATACGTGCCCAAGCCGATCATAGCGAGTATCGCAACAAAAATCGCTAAAAAAATTAACCATTTTTTCTTCTTTTTCTTAGGTTTTTTATTCTTTTCATCTTCTTCAGTTGCTTTAGCAGCTTCTGTATTTTCTTCTTCATTATTAGAGAGAGGGTTATCTGTAATTGGCGTTATTATTTTTGTGTCATTGTTCATTGCTTGCGGATGCCAAGCTGCTTCGTTCTGACGCTCTGGCGATAAAACTGTTTCTAAGTCTTTACTCATTTCTTCAACCGTTTTATAACGATCTGTAGGTTCTTTAGCTGTTGCTTTTAACACTACATTTTCCAGCGCTTGCGGTATACTTTCATCACGTTCTCTCAATGAAGGAATTTCATCTTGAAAATGTTTTAAAGCAATAGTGACTGCAGATTCACCATCAAAAGGCACACTACCTGTCAACATCTCATATAAAATAATACCAATAGCATAAATATCAGATTGACTTGTCGCCATACTCCCTCTTGCTTGTTCAGGTGAAAGGTAATGCACTGAACCTAACATACTATTTGTTTGCGTGATCGATGTTTCTGATAGGGCAATCGCGATGCCAAAGTCAGTGATTTTTACCACGCCTTCGTCATTTAGCAAAATATTTTGCGGTTTTAAGTCCCGATGGATGATTCGATGCTCGTGGGCTAAAGCAACTGCAGAAAGGATCTGCTGCATTATGTTGATAACAGCCGAATAGTCCATAGGATAATGCGTCTGGATGTAACGTTTTAAATCCATTCCCTTAACATATTCCATAACTAAATACTGCATTCCGTCTTCTTCTCCTACATCATAAACGGAAACAATATTGGGATGGACTAACTCGGTGGCGGCTAGCGCTTCTCTTTGAAAACGACGAATGGCGTCTTGATCATTTTGAAAATCATAACGCAAAACTTTAATGGCAACTTCTCGGTCTAAAATCAAATCATCAGCTAAAAAGACATTGGCCATTCCGCCCATGCCAACGTTGCCTTTAATTAGATATCGACCACTCAGTTTCTTGCCAATATCAAGCATCAGCAACACCTCCAAAGCTGATCATAAGCGCAGTAATATTATCAAGGCCCCCACGATCATTGGCAGCATCAATCATTTTTTCCACCGCTTCTTCAGCGTTCGGATTCTTTAAAATAAGTTGAGCAATTTCTTCTTCAGACACCATATTAGTCAAACCATCCGAGCACAAAAGCAAATAATCTTTAGCATCAATCAGATGCGAGGATACATCTACTTCAATTGTACCCGGCATTCCAACACATTGTGTCACAATATTTTTCTGTGGATGATTGGCAGCCATCTCTTTTGAAATTTCACCTGTTTTGACTAACTCATTAACCAGAGAATGGTCTTCTGTTAGTTGAATCAATTGCTTTTCAAGTAAAGTATAAATCCGACTATCTCCCACATGGGCAACAGTAAAATCATCTTCAAAAACAGCGACTGCTTCAATTGTAGTCCCCATACCAGCGAATTCAGGTGTCGCTTGGCCAGCTTGATAGATCGCAGCATTTTCCTCTTGAATTGTTTTAACTAACCACTTAGCGGCTTTCTCACTGTCTGTGATTTTATTTTTTTCCCATTGTCTTCCAATTTCATTGACTGCCGTTTTACTAGCAACATCACCAGCTTGATGACCGCCCATACCGTCAGCCAACATCGCAAGCGTATAGCCTTTTTTGTTTTCGAATACACCAACGTAATCTTGATTCGTATTTCGTATTTTTCCTACGTCGCTTTGAAAACTGATTTCCATTCCTTCACCTCATCGTTTTTTTCCGTAAACAACTGATAAAAAAACCGTCCGTATAATATTGATGCGGAAATATTGTTAACATTTTTTCTTTCAAACTAGCATTTAGTTTTTCATTCACAGTCACTTGTATCAATTCAAATTCAGGATGTTTTTGTAAAAACTGTTTAACCACTTCTTGATTTTCTTCTGGTAAAATCGTACATGTGCTATAAACTAATATTCCTGAAGGTTTTAAGCTTGGAGCAACACTTTCCAAAATCTCTAACTGAATCGCGCTTAAACTTTGTAAATCTTCCGGTTTTTTTACATATTTTATATCTGGTTTACGACGCATCAAGCCTAAGCCAGAACAAGGCGCGTCAACCAAAATTCGATCAAATGAAGATTGAGCAAATGTATCATTTACTTTTCTAGCATCTAGCTCCTTAGCTTTTACCACATCTTCAACATGCATTCGAATAGCATTTTCTTCAATTAACCGTACTTTTTGTTTATGAATATCAAGTGCAGTGACTTGTCCATGTTCTTGCGCAGCTAAAAATGAAGCAATATGCGTAGTCTTCCCGCCTGGAGCAGCGCAGGCATCCAGTACTTGATGCTTATTTTCAATTTGTAGAGCTGGTGCTACCAGCATAGAGCTTTCATCTTGAATCGTCAATAAGCCATCATGAAACAACTGACTTTTTGCGACAAAACCTTTCTTTGCTATAATACCATATTCAGAAATAGTACTTTCTATAGCTTCGATTCCTTCTTGGGCTAAATTTTCTATGGCCTGTTTTCGCGTCATTTTACGTGTATCTACTCTTAAACTTACTTGACTTGGAGAAAATAAGGAGATTCCTAATTGTTTGGTTTGTTCCATACCTATTTCTTCTACTAATCGTTTAGTTAGCCATTGTGGCATAGAAATTTGTGTGGCTAAACGTTTGATTGGATCATCTATTGTCGCAGTATCCGGTAAACCTTGCCGTTTAATATTACGTAACACACCATTAACAAACTTACCAATCCCTACATTTCCACGAACTTTGGCAATATCGACCGCTTCATTTAAAATCGCATGATCAGGAATTCGGTCAAGAAAATACAGCTGATATATCGATAATTCTAAAAGTAATTTTACCCAAGCGTCTATTTTTTTTGCATTTGCAATAAAGGGTTTCAAGTAAAACTCCAGCAATAGTTGGCGACTCACAGTTCCATAAACAAGTTCAGTCAACAATCGGCTATCTTTAGCACTCAGTTGCCCTTTTTTAATTTCTTCGTTTAAAAGTAAGTTAGAATAAGCACCGCCTTTTTGAATTCTTTCTAGCGCTTGTAAGGCCGCAAAACGAACAGTCTTTTTCGCATCATGACTCATTTTGTCCCACCTGTTCTCCAAGAGCTATGTTTTTACCTGCACCGTTTAAAAAGTTGGCAATCTTTTGTTTACTTCTTCCGGCAGGTTGTAATTCTTCAATTGCCAGAACCGTTTGCTGCCCACATGCGATCCATAATTGAGCCTTTTCATTTCGAACAATCGTAGCGGGTTTTTCATTTGTTCGTTCTTCTACAGGAGAAACCTTCCAAATCTTCCAGCGGTTCTCTTGATAAGTGGTATAGGCAATCGGCCAAGGTCGCATTCCTCTGACTTTTTGATCTATTTCAGTTGCTGTTTGTTGCCAGTCGATCGCTTCTTCTTCTGGCTTAATGTTAGGTGCAAAAGTCACTTGTTTTTCATCTTGTGCAACAGAATGTAAGGACCCATCCAAAATTTGCGGTAAAGCCTCAAGTAATAAGTCACATCCCAGCAAGCTTAATTTCTTAAACATTGTTCCCACATCATCAGATGATGTGATTGGTATGCTTTCTTGTGCATAGACACCACCAGCATCCATTTTTTTCACCATATCCATAATGGACACGCCTGTCTTAGGCTCACCATTTATGATCGCATAATGAACAGGAGCGCCTCCTCTATATTTAGGTAATAGTGAAGCATGAACATTCAATGCGCCATATTGGGGTATTTGCAATAATTTTTCAGGTAAAAATTGACCAAATGCCGCTGTAACAATAACGTCAGGCTGCAATCTTGCGATTTCTTCCATTTCTTTTGATCCACTTATTTTTTCTGGCTGTAAAATAGGAATGCCTAATGCTAAAGCTTTCTCTTTAACAGGAGAGGCGACAATCTTTTTCTTACGGCCTACAGGGCGATCAGGTTGAGTAACAACGGCTAGCACTTCGTAGCCAGCAGTTACCAAACCTTCCAAAATAGGAACAGAAAATTCCGGCGTCCCCATAAATACAATTTTTGTCATTTGGATTCTCCTTTAAATAAAGTTTACTGGTTCATTATCGATTGCTACATATAAACTCTTACGTTGGTCTTTTTGCGAATTATCAAGGATTTTTTTCAACATCTGAGAAAGAGCAGGCTCTTTTTTGTATTTTATAATCATTTGATACTGATAACGGTTCTTTACTCGCGCAATAGAGGCAGGCGTAGGGCCTAAAATAATACTATCAGAACTTAAAGCTGTTTTTAATTCCTGAGCGATTTGAAACATTTTTTTGGCAGCTATTTGTTCTTCCTGATGGCTACAAGTAATTTTTACCGTAAAATAATACGGGGAGTATCCACTTTGATGTCGCAAAAACATCTCTTGCTTATAGAATGTTTCATAATCTTGTTTTTGGGCTAAAACAATCGCATGATGATCAGGGTTAAAACTCTGGATGATCACTTCTCCCGCTTTTTCGGCCCGCCCAGCACGCCCGGCTACTTGAGTTAACAACTGAAAGGTACGTTCATTTGAACGAAAATCCGGTAAGTTTAAAGCCGTGTCAGCATTTAAAACGCCAACTAAGGTGATATTAGGATAATCCAAACCTTTAGCGATCATTTGTGTCCCTAATAAAATATCAGCTTCTTGTGCGCCAAATTTTTGTAAGATCCGTTCGTGTGCGCCTTTGCGTCGCGTAGTATCAACGTCCATTCTTAAAATCCGGGCACTTGGAAATAATTCTTGCAATTCTTCTTGTACTTTTTGCGTTCCTGTCCCATAATAACGAATTTTATTACTGCCACATTCTGGACAATGCTTGGGAATACCTTCTTCATGCCCGCAGTAATGACAGCGCATGGTTTTGGTATCCATATGCAAGGTTAAAGAAATATCACAATTCGGACAAGGAAGGACATAACCGCAATCTCGACACATGACAAAAGAAGAGTACCCTCTACGATTCAGCATTAAGACGGATTGTTCTTTTTTCTCCAAGCGATCTGCAATTTTTGTTTGTAATTCTTTTGAAAAATTGCTCATATTTTTTCTTTCATATTCTTTTTTTAAATCGACAATTTCTATACTTGGTAAATTTGCTGCCGGATCCGCCCGTTTACTCAATAAAAGCAAGTGATAGATATCTTTTTGCGCGCGAGCGCGAGATTCCAAAGACGGTGTAGCACTACCTAACACTACAGGACAATGATGATACTTCCCACGCCATATTGCTAAATCTCTGGCATGATAACGCGGCGCTTCATCTTGCTTATAAGAGGATTCATGTTCTTCATCGACAATAATTATACCAATATTTTCCAGGGGCGCAAAAATCGCTGAACGAGCACCTACTACAACTTGAGCTTCTCCACGTTCAATTTTACGCCATTCATCATAACGCTCCCCTTGACTCAAACCACTGTGCAATACTGCGACAGCATCTCCCAAACGGCTTTTAAAACGTTCTACCATTTGAGGGGTTAAAGCAATTTCTGGCACCAGCATAATGGCTGTCTTGCCTGCAGCCAATACTGTTGAAATTGACTGCAAATAGATCTCCGTCTTTCCGCTACCTGTAATTCCTTCTAGCAAAAAAACTTCATCTTTGGCTTTTTTTTCAGCCGCAAGTATTTTATCTACCGCTTGTTGTTGTTCGTTATTTAACGACAGGGCGGATGTTTTATTAAAGACTTTGCCTTGATGAGGATCGCGATAAGCCTCTACTTCTTCAAAAGACAACCAACCTTTCTTTTCTCCCTGCTTTAATACAGCTGTAGAAATGCCTTGTTTTGTAAAAAAAGCTGTCGGTTGATGAGCGTTATTTTCTAATAACTCAACTAACTGCTTTTGTCTAGCCGCTCGGTTGTCGATTTCTTGATAAATACCTGCTGCATTCCTTGGTGTCAAAAGACTATTAACATATCGGATTTTCTTTACCTTGTTTTTCTTTTTGACCACATAACGAAGTTCAACAATATTTTCTTCCCGTAATTTTTTCAGTTGGCGGAGTATGCCCATTTCTTCTGCTTCTTGCCAATCAATTTCATTACTTTCTAAAAAATACTGTTGTTTGGCTGGATGTGAAGGATCCTTTAGCACGATTTTTTTTTGGTACTCAGCTTTCATCACACTCGGCAACATAGTTTGTAGGCAAGTAATTTTAAAAGCATAAGTTGTTTCTTTCATATAATCTGCCAAAGCTAGTAATTCTTGATTTAAAACAGGAGACAAATCCAACATTCGAATAATTGGTTTAAGTTTTTCTTCATATGTACTTGTTTGGCTCAGCGCAGTCACAAAGCCTTGGATATGGCGATTTCCATCGCCAAAAGGAACTTCTACACGCATCCCAACTTCAATGACGTCCAATAGCTCATCTGGTACTATATAAGTAAATGGTTGATCGGTTTGCATGGTGGGTACATCCACAATAACTTCTGCAAATAATGGCATGCGATTTCTCCTTTCTGGTCTATTTTACTAAAATTACAGATGTTTGTCTTTATTAACTGATAAAATTAACGTTTAGCCCTATTTTTCTTTTACTTGCTTATTTATTTCTTAAAAAGGGAACTGTAATAAAAATCTTTAACAATAAATAACCGAACTATAAAGAAATTGTTGCTAACCTTCGATAGGTTCTTGTCGTCAATACACAACAAACAACAAATTTCATTAAATATAGTTCGGCTATTTTGTCTTATTTTACTTAAGTCACGATCCCTCAACAAGTGAAGTTTAGCTATCTTCACGCACCCGGTTTTCTAAATCTTTTTGTTCTTGTTCTTTTTGCGCTTGTTTTTCTTCTGCTTCCATTTGAATTCTTGCCCGTTTTAGTTCAGGGTTAGGATCATTAATCACTGTTTGGGCGTCAATTTCTTCTAATGCTTTACCAACATTTTTAACTGAATCAAAATTATCTAAAGTCGGATTTGCGCCAGCATCTAATTCATGAGCACGTTTGCTAGCTAATAACACCAAGGAATACTTAGAATTAATTGATTCTAATAAAGAATCAATTGAAGGTTTTAACATCATAATATTACAGCTCCTCTAACATTTTTCTATATTTTGCAATGACACGTTCCACCCGGAAGTGTTCACTGGATATGATACTCTTTATTCTTTCTACTGCTTTAGGTACTTCATCATTGACAACCGCATAATCATAAGAAGCCATCATTTCTATTTCTTCACGTGCAACTTTCATACGTTCATCAATTGTATCTTCTGAATCAGTCCCCCGTCCAGTAATCCGCAGACGTAATTCCGCTAAATCTGGCGGCGTTAAAAATATAAATACACCATCAGGTACTTTTTCTTTAACCTGTAAAGCGCCTTGAACTTCAATTTCCAAAAAGACATCTTTTCCTTTATCCAAAGTTTTTTGCACATAAGGTAAGGGGGTCCCATAATAATTACCTACATATTCAGCGTACTCTAACATTTGTCCTTTTTTAATCATATCTTCAAATTCTTCTTTTGTGCGAAAGTAATAGTCTTCTCCCTCAATTTCTCCAATCCGTTGTTTACGAGTGGTCATAGAAATTGAATACTGAAAGTCATTATCTTCACTATCAAATATTGCTTTGCGAACTGTTCCTTTTCCGACACCGGAAGGACCAGATAAAACAATCAATAATCCCCGCTCTGTCATAATGACGTCCTTTCCCTCTTGTCTTGCTTAACGTCTATTTTGCACTTTTTTTCTGCAACTTTCAAGAATAACTTTACTCTAAGAAGTACAAGAACTAAACGTTAGTATAACACTTTTTTAGTTGAAGCACTATTTTCAAAAATAATAAGTAAAAATTTTTAACTTACATATTAGTTACTGCTTTTTTTAACGCTTCAAATTCTTCGTTACTTAACGTGATTCCTTTTCCCATCTTTTCATGGTCAGGACCCCAATCACGTAAATCAAATTTGGGTGGACGTTCATTCCAACTGACAATATTTAATTCTTTACGCCAACCTTTGGCGTTTTCGGAGAGGACCGCAATCTCTTCTAAAATTTCATAGGAAAAATCTTTTGCCATATACTTCCCTCATTTCATTTGATATTCATTAATAACTACGCATTTTTTGCTATTTTCTTTTTCAAAAAAGAGAAAAATTTCACTGCAACAAATAATACCGCCGATTTTTCAATAAGACTTTCAGGTATTTTTATTCCCTTTTCTAAAAGTTCTTCAAAAAGCAAAAATTGCTTCTTTTTTGAAAGTAAGGAATAATTTTGATGAAAAATTTCAAGCCATTCTATAAAAGATAGTGTTACTTCAAAGGGCTGGGTGACATTTTCTTTGCCTTCAACTAAAGCCGCTAAAAATTGTGATTTTGTATAAATTTTGTTTGGCGGAAGTTCTAAAAAACGACCAATAAGTTCAACAAAAGCTTCTCCGGCTCTTTCTAAAGGGATCTTTTTTTCGTATAGCTTATAAAATTTCTGCCAAAATGCCTTGTCTTGTAACCAACTGACTTTTTGCGAAGATAAGGTTACAATAAATGCTTGCCATTCTGTCTGCCAATCTACTTCAGTAGTAAAAGTATACCAGAAACCAGTGTAAAAGTGGAAATATTTCATGGTTTCTAAATACCCTAATTGTTCATTTATTTTTGAACGGTGACTATCAAATATCAAAAAACTGCCTAATGACCAAGGAGAACGTAACGTAATTGTTGGTATATTTTCTGTAGCTATATTTTTTTTACGGATTCCAGGACCTTGGGCGTCTATACAAATACACTCTTTGGCCCCTTTTAAAAGAGCAACATCTAGTGGGAAATCATTACGATATCCACCATCAATATAGTCTTCACCTTTGATATTCATCGGTTGCATGGCAGGGAAAAAAGCTGCCGAGGCTGTCAACCATTTCCATGCATCTGTTGTTGGTTTGACAGCAACCACTTTTTCTTTTAGGCCCCGTAACCGTGTAGTACAAATATATAATTTTATAGAGGAAGCTAGCAGCGTTTTTGCGTCTAAATTTTGCTGCAACAAACGCTGCAGTGGTAAAGTACTAACTCCCTTGTCTTTAACTGCCGATAGCCCAAGAGAGCGTAGTTGCTGTCTTAATTGTTTAAACGAATGGTTATCATCTGCTGCTTTAGGAAAAGCTAGAATTTGTTCAGTACTGATCTTATACCAAATTCGCCTCGCCATATTTTCATCATCCATCATGATGAGCCCAGCATTTAATGCTCCTACAGAGGTACTAGTGATCATAGAAAAAGAAATATTCAATCTTTTTAATGCTCGCCAAGCACCAATTTGATAAGCCCCTCGTGCACCACCACCACTTAAAACCAAAGCAGTGTTATAACATAATTTCTTAGTTAATCCTTGTTTATCTGGCTGATAATTATTTGCTAATAACCACTCAAACAGCGGTCCTTGCGCAGAAAATGTTAAGTGAATAGTAGAAGTAAAGTAACTACGCGCAAAGCATTCGATTTTTTGTAAAATAGCATACCAAGAAATTTGACTAGGTTCACTACATAAAATATTTGTAATTTTCATTTGCCTTTCTGATAGCTTCATACTAAAAAAAACAACTTGCTTTTGTATTTCTATAGCCCAACAATCTTGTTTATAAATAGCATAAAACATGTTCTTTTGAGCAAGAGAATGTGTGTTATAAAAAGGGAAAACTAATTTTGTTTGAGTAAGAATCGGACGAACTTTCTCGAATTCAGAAACATACAGTTTTTTAAACGCCACATAAATCCCCCTATTTTTTGTTAGTCAATAAAAATTCCTGTTATTTACAATATAAATGATATTTTCAACTCGCTCAAGTTACTATATATTACTTAGTGTAATAAACATTTAAAAGAAACGAAACAAGCATTTTTCAAAAATTTATTGTAAAATATAATTAGGAGAAGCAAGGAAAAAGGAGGGATCTGCATAATGGCTGATTTTATCTATGTACATATTGACAATATCAGTAATGCTGTTTTGACCCAAGGTTTTTCTACTGCTGATTTTCATCAGGCTATTGTTCACCGCCCTAAAAACCTATTGTTGTTAGATCCTTCAAATGAACGGGGTGAATATGAAGCTCACACCGCAATGAAAACTATTCGCGGCAAGCAAGCCGTCGATAATTATTTCCAAGCAGTTGATAAAAAAAGAGTCGTTGGTACTAATAAATGGATTGATTTTACTGATGTTATGATGTTAAAAGAACTAACCCCCACTGAAATCTCAGAGTTATTGTATTTTGGTCATATGAAGACGCATCTTCATTCACCTTTTTTTTATAAGTTACAAAATAACTTTGCTTATTTTGAATTACAAGACGATTTATCTAAGGTTTACTATCGTTATTTAGATGAGTTTCATCAGGTCTTAGCACAAAAAATTACCCTTCTAACTTCAGGAACCTTAAATACACGACGTTCTTTGTTTCAAAAAAGTAAGGCAGTCGAGCCTCTACCTCTCAATATTGTCAAAACGTTGAGTGACTTTATGAAAGAAGGTTTGGTTTTTTCTTTTAAACAAACGGAGTTCCAAGATAGAACATATCAGATCCCGTTATTTTTAGTAGGAGACACTCATATTCGTATGGGGAGTCCTACGTTTAAAGATGATGCACTTATTGGACATTTAACTTATTATTCTTCCCAAAGAACTTGGGACCTTGATATCAATAAAAAAAATTGGGAATTATAAACATTGACAATCACACCATGGTCATAAAATGATTAAACGACGAAAAAAGCGGTTTATGCTTTCCCGTCGTTCTTATTATCATCATTTCTCTTTTTTGACAGTAATTTTTTCACTTAATTTCGCCCAATGGTTGGTAGGGCCGTGTCCGTGTCCAACGCTGATTCCATCTTCTATAGCACCTTGAATAAATGATTTAGCTGTAATAGCTGCTTCTTTAAATGATTTTCCTTTAGCTAATTCTGCTGCGATACAAGAAGAAAAGGTATCTCCAGTCCCGTGAGTATTGTTTGTTTGAAGACGAGGTGCACTAAGCCAAAAAGCTGTTTCATTTTCCATTAATACGAAATCTGTAGCTTCTTCATCCTCTGCATGTCCACCTTTAATAATCACATTTTTTACACCTATTTTTTGTAAAGACAATGCTGCTTTTTTGATTTCTTTTTTACTTTTTATCTTGCTTTTTGTTAATGCTTCAGCTTCCGGTAAATTAGGGGTAATAACATAAGCTTGTGGTATAAGCTCTTCTTTAATCGTTTGCACCGCTTCTTTTTGTAATAGTGGATGACCACCCTTTGCTATCATCACAGGATCTACCACCAAAGGACCAAAAGAAGATTTTTTATAATTATTAACAACCGTTTGTACATGTTCTTGATCAAATAACATCCCAGTTTTAGCCGCTCGGATATGAAAATCAACATCTAGAGAGGCAAATTGTGCATCAACAAAAGAACAAGCAACAGGACAACTTTCCTGTACACCCCTAGTATTTTGCGCCGTTAACGCAACAAGGATACTTGTACCAAAAACGTTTCTAGCTTGAAAAGTTTTTAAATCCGCTTGAACACCTGCGCCACCACCAGAATCTGACCCCGCAATTGTTACAACTTGTGGCGTTTGGTTTTCCATCTACTTTCCCTCCAATTGTGTAAATTTCGCCCTCATTTGTCCTACTTTTTCTCCAATATTACTAGCTTTCATTATCTCACTGACTACAGCTATCCCTTGGATATTTATGTGATTAAAATTAGTGATTCGTTCTTCAGTGATACCGCCAATAGCAACTACTGGAATTGATATCTCTTGTGTGATCTGTTGTAAAGTTTCAAATGAGGTCGTTTGTGCATCTTTTTTTGTTGTAGTCGAAAACATCGCACCAATGCCTAAATAGTCCGCACCGCTCATTTGTGCTTCTTGTGCTTGAGATACATTCTTAGCAGAAACCCCCAGAATTTTATCTCCAATAAGCTGTCTTGTTACTTCTGTCGGCAATTCATCATCACCAATATGTACACCAGAAGCGTCAACCGCTAAGCAAATATCAACTCGATCATCAATGATCAATGGAATTTGATAGTAGTCTGTTACATTTTTTACTTTTTGAGCTAAGCTGTAATATGCACTTGTTGTAAGCTCCTTTTCCCTTAATTGTACTAATGTCACACCATTTTTACAGGCTTCTTCGATCTTTTGTAAAAAAACTGACTCACTTTCGCCGTAACGACTAGTCACTAAGTATAAACTCGTATCTATTTTCATCGTTTTTCTCCTCTTGTTTGTCTAAACCAATGCTTATTTTCTTTTCCTAATAACGATAGTTGATTTAGCGTTTCATGTCGGAAATCTGCTAAACCTGTATTAGATGTTATTTTTTCACTAGCACGCTCTGCACAAATATTTAAATAACTTAATGCTAAAAGAACAGCCGATTCAGCATTAAATTGTATTCCTAGTAATGCTGCAATCAGTGCTCCTAATACATCGCCTGTTCCGATAAAACGTTGCAGCTTGTCCACACCATTTTCCATAATCCATGTGTTATCCTTTGTAACAATAATATCTTTTTTACCGGTGGCAAGATAAGTAGTAGCTAAATCTTCTTGTTTTAATGCTTTTACCAACTCTTCAAGTTCATCATCATTTTGATCTGATATACTACTATCAACGCCTTTACCTGTCGTTTTTAGTCCACAAAAAGCACGAAGCTCTGAAATATTTCCTTTTATAACATCAGGCTTTTGTCTACTTAACTGTTTTGACAGCTGATAAGCAGTAGGTGCACTCGTTACACCCACTATATCAACGACAAATGGTATTTGTTTAGAACTCATTTTCGCAGCAGTTAAAAGTGATTGCTCTCTTTCCTCTGATAAACTACCCAAATTTAACAATAAGCTATCTATTTTTTTTAAAAGTACAGGAAACTCTCTAACATCTGAGGTCATAATTGGTTGTGCATTAACATACAACAATGCATTAGCCATAGTTTCTATGGTGACATTATTCGTAATACAATGAACAAGAGAAGCCTGTTTTAATGGAAATACTTCTGTGGCCATTTCTGCAATATCTTTCATCTAACCATCCTTTTCTAGTTAAATAGAGACTTCATTTGACGAACAACGGATAGATCTTTTACTTTTCTCCATACAAACCAAGCACCAATTGAACCTAATACAGCAGCGCCTAAAAAACGCGGTGTATAAATGAACCAATAGAATTGGTTACTCGCCCCGGTAAATACTACCATCACAGGATAAGATAATAATGACCTAATAATACCGGTCCCAATAATTTCTCCTGCCATTGAAGCATAAATATTTCGGAAGATACGATAAAGTTCAGCTGCTAAAAAAGCGCCAAAAACTGCTCCTGTCAAAGCAAGAGGAGGAATACCTAAAAATGCCATACGTATAATACCACAGATGAAAGCCATAGTCGTAGCATACAGTGGGCCCATCAACACACCCGCAAATACATTAATCACACTGGACATAGGCGCCATTCCTTCAATACGTAAAATAGGCGACAAAACAACATCTAATGCAATCATAATTGCTAAATAAGTTAGCTTTCTTACCTTTTTATATCTCATATAGATAAAACCTCTTCAGTTAATTCCCACCGATAGACAATTGATCTTTGGGTATAAATACGCTTGGAAATACTCTTTCAAGAATCAACAAAATAACTATAGCAGCCAAAGAAGTTAACAGCGCGCTGACGCCGTTAATCACTAGGGAATAAATGACTGGTGATAACCCCCACATCGCATACTGACCCCAAAAAATATATCCGGCCACAAAATGCCAGAAATAACGAGCAAAAGTACCTACTAAACAAGCACTAATAATACTAAAGCGAGCTTGCCCATGATTTTTTACTTTAAGCGATCGCTGAAGTCGTGCTGCAAAAATGCCAGCCAAGCCTGCAAATGGGTAAGCTAGAATATACTCAATTAACACCTGGGGAATACTTAGGTAAATTACCTGGCCTAAAGGAAAATGCAGGAACCCCCAAATAAGTCCCGCAAGTATTCCAGGGCGTGTACCACGACGTAGTGCGTACACAACTAAAGGGATTTGACCTAAAGATAAGGTAAAAGTTGTACCCGCATCTGTAGGTATCAGTGATAACATCACACTTAATGCAGCAATAATCGTTCCTTCTATCCAAACTTTTGTGTTTGAATGCATAAAAAATACTCCTCCTTTAGAATCTTCACAATTCACAAAGGAGAAGTATATATACTTCAACTCGTCACAATTCCTACGTTCGAATGGTCGAAACAGGTACGAAGGGTTTAGAGAGTAACACTCAATCTCAGCCCATATGGACTCCCCTTTGTGAGCAGATTCTATTTAATTACTTACATGTATAGGGTAACATATTTTTACCAAAAAAACACCGCTAACAATTTTATTATATATAAAAAAAGAAATTTATTTGTTGTTATTATAGTTTGAATCATTGAACAAGTAATAAACACATTTTCTAACCGGTAAATAAAATCAATCTGATTGTGCTTTTTCTCCTTGTTCGGCATAACTCATATCGTTAACTGACTCTAATGAGTAGTCATTATCTTTATACTTAATAATATTGACGCTTGCATTATCCAAGCCATCCGCTGGTGCTTCAAAACCATCGAATAATGTATCTAATAAAGCAGTAATACTCAATCCATGGGAAGTGATTAAAACATTTCCAGATCCATTTTCTTGCGTTTCATCTGCTACAATTTGATCTAAACTATTTGTTAAACGATCAGAGATTGTTTCATAATCTTCTGCTGGCCAGTTAATTTCTTCTTCAACATTATTTTCTTCCATCTGTTCTTTATCTAATTTTGCTACGCTATCAGCAAAAACTTCTGGATCCATATTTGCTTGAAACTCCTCTAAAGTCACGCCTTGTTCATCGGCCACATCTTGCCACATGCTATCATTTAAATCGCCTTCATATGTCCCAAAGTTAAATTCTCGCAAGCCACTATCTTTTTGTACTTGTATTTCATTTGTTTGCTCATTCTCGTCTAAAATCAAATCTGCTGTTTGAATAGCACGTCCGCTATCACTAGAATAAGCGTTTTGAAAATCAATGTCTTTTAAGCCAACACCAGCATTTGTGACAACTTCTTCACCAGCAGGAGTTAATACTGCGTCTGACCAGCCTTGCACTCTATCAGTAGTATTTAGCATCGTTTTTCCATGACGTACAATATACAAGGTTAATTCGTCCTCTTGATTCGAAGTTTCCTCTGTAGATTCTGTAGTTTGTGCCGCTTGGTTTGCTTGAGTATTTGCCTCATTTTGACAAGCGGATAATAACATAACAAAAGATAAAGCAATGCTAGATTTTATTAACAATTTTTTCATTTTCAATTCCTCCTATATCTATTTGCTCACAATGAAGTTTTTCTTTCCTCCTTTCAGTCTAAAAAATAAAAAAACCTACAATCGTCCCTTGAATTCTAAATAGGGATAATCGTAGGTTATGCTCCATATGGATAACATTCCAACTTCATTATTAACAATATACAATGAAAAGGCTACCATAGTGGATAGTGACTGTCAATTGTCTTTTAGACATTCATCTGTTAAAAAACATTTTATAACAAAAAAAGCCCCAAAACTGGGACTTTTTATTTATAAATCAACCTTTTTTTCAAATAAAGGACTGACAGGTTTACTTTCATGAATACGTCTGATCGCTTCTGCAATTAAATCGCAAACACTAATTTCATCTAGTTTATCAATTTTACGTTCTTCTGGTAAGTTGATAGAATCTGTAACAACCAAATGTTCAATAGCAGAATCTGAAATACGATCTAAAGCAGGACCGGATAATACAGGATGTGTACAAGAAGCATAAACACTTGTAGCGCCAGCTTCTTTAAGCGCATTTGCCGCAAGCGTGATCGTACCCGCTGTATCAATCATATCGTCGATAATCACACATGTCTTTCCATTAACATCGCCTATAATGTTCATTACTTCTGCCACATTTGCGCGAGGACGACGCTTATCGATAATTGCAATGGACGCATTTAAAAACTCTGCTAGTTTACGTGCTCGTGTTACCCCGCCGTGGTCAGGAGAAACAACGACTACATCGTCACCTTTAATTCCATGTTCAATAAAATAATCCGCAATTAAAGGAGCACCCATCAGATGATCGACAGGGATGTCAAAAAAACCTTGGATTTGAGAAGCGTGCAAGTCTAAGGCAACTACACGATTAGCGCCAGCTTTTTCGATCATATTAGCCACTAATTTAGCCGTAATTGGTTCACGCGCACGGGCTTTACGATCTTGTCGCGCATAACCATAGTAAGGCACTACCACATTTATGGTCTTTGCACTTGCTCGTTTTAAAGCATCGATCATAATCAAAAGCTCCATCAAATTATCATTTACTGGACTACTTGTTGATTGAATAATATATACGTCTGCTCCTCGGATGCTTTCTTCGATGTTAACTTGGATTTCACCATCGCTAAACTGTTTTACTGTACATTTTCCTAGTTCTATTCCTATAGCCGCCGCAATTTTTTCTGCTAAAGGTTCATTTGAATTTAATGCAAAAATTTTTAATCTTGGATCAAAATATTGATTAGACATGAGGACCTCCACTTTCTATACCTTCCAACGAACCGTTTATTCGTCTTAAATAGTTTACTTACGTTGTCATTATAATGTTTATAGCCGGTGAAGACAAGACATTAACATAATATTCTTAAAGCGCATAACAAAAAGAGACCGAAATAATAGGGGTCTTTTATAGTAAATATCTACCAAATAACGAAAAAATATTTTAATGCACTAGACACGCTACAAGAAAAGAAGCGAACAAATCAAGCTTAAACTAATTGAATTTTTTCATATATCATTACTAACAATACCTAACATTTCAGTCTCTTTTTTATTGTAAAAATGGTAATCTTTTTGCGTACCCTTCTTTATTTACTTGACGAGCACGTGCAATTGCCATATCGTCTTCATAAACATCATCAGTGATTGTTGAACCCGCAGCTAAGCAAGTATTTTGAGCTATATTCACAGGGCCAATTAAATTAACTGCTGAACCAATAAAACTGTGATCTCCAACCGTCGTATGATGTTTGTTTTTACCATCATAATTGACAAAGACTGTACCACAACCAACATTGATCTCTTTACCCAATGTAGCATCACCAACATAGGTCAAATGGCCTACTTTGGTCTTCTCACCGATAGTTGCATTTTTGATTTCAACAAAATTACCTATATGAGCTTGTTGCTTAACTTCGGTTTTAGGACGCAAATGAGCATAAGGACCCACATCTGCTTTTGAATACACAATACTTTCTTCAATCGTAGAAGACTTCACAGTAACACCATCTTCAATCCTGCTATCCGTGATTTGTGAATTTTGTGTAATGACACAATTTTCTCCAATGACCGTTTCGCCTTTTAAGGAAACACCGGGGTCAATGATAGTTTCAGCACCAATTTTTACACCATCATCAATATAGCTTGTATTCGGATCAATGAATGATACACCATTTTGCATATGTTTACGGTTGATCCGTCTACGCATAATATTATTAGCTTGCGCCAAAGCAACCCGATCGTTAACGCCAATAGATTCTTCGAAATCACTTGTCTGATAAGCAGCAACGATATGTCCTTGCTCTTTTAAAATTTCGATGATATCTGTTAGATAGTATTCTCCTTGAACATTATCTGTGGTGATATTATCTAAAGCTTCAAATAACAACTCATTATCAAAACAATAAGTTCCCGTATTTATTTCTTTTACTTGTGCTTCTTCTGTCGAAGCGTCCTTTTGCTCAACGATTCGATCTACAATACCTACACGATCCCGTAAAATCCGACCATAACCACTAGGATCATCAGCGTGTGCTGTTAAAATCGTAGCGGAAGCATTTTTCCCTTGATGATATTCAAATAACTGATCCAAAGTCTCACTCGTTAAAAGCGGCGTATCCCCACTGATAACTAGCGTTGTGCCTTTTTTCCCCTTCAAAAAATCAGCTGCTTGTATTACCGCATGACCTGTACCCAATTGTTCAGCTTGTAAAGCATATTCACTCCGTGTATCCAGCTGTGCTTTGACCTCTTGAGCTCCATGACCAACAATCGTTACAACTTCATTGGGATTAATTTCTTCAACACGATTCATAATATGTTCGACCATGGGTTTACCGCAAACTGGGTGTAGTACTTTATATAGCTTTGATTTCATTCGTGTACCCTTACCAGCAGCTAAAATAATTGCGTAACGTTCGTCCACCTGTCTCACTCCATTTTTAATTTTTGCTTGTTTAAGTGTAGCCCACTTGCTTAGACATTTCAACCAATGAGTAAAAATTACAGCTAGACCAATTTTTAATTATCCAAAGAAACGAGCAATTTCTTCTTGTGCTGTATCTACTGAGTCGGAAGCATGAATCAAATTCCTCGTTTTATTTACACCGAAATCACCACGTAAAGTGCCCATTTCTGCTTCTAAAGGATCAGTCGCGCCAACGATTTTTCTAGTCTGTGAAATTGCTTGTTCTCCTTTAACCACCATCAACAAGACTGGACCTTCCATCATATAATCTAAAAGCCGAGGGAAGAACGGCTGATCTACTAAATGATGATAATGTTCATGTAACTGCGCTTTAGATAAAGTTTCTATTTTTATTTGAGAAATTTGTAGCTGTTTATCTTCAAACCGTTGAATAATACGTCCTAGCAAACGACGAGCTAGCCCATCAGGTTTTATAATCACTAAAGTTTGTTCACTCATTAAATTTATCTCCTATTATTTTATAAATATATTTTGTAATTAATCCATTCTACAATACTTTTAATTTTCGAAATAATTCCCAGGAACGACTTTAATTGTTTTCGTTTGTGTGTCCACATCTTTAACATATAACAGTGAATTGTAGTCTGTAACAGCTCTTTTTCCTTTAAAGTTTGCTTCAGCAAAAACGCTAACGCCCACTAATTCAGCATCGAACTCATCGATCAAACCCTGCATACCATTAATTGTACCGCCGCCTTTCATAAAGTCATCAACAACCAAAACACGAGATCCTCTGGCTAAGCTTCTTTTAGATAATTCCATTTTTTCAATACGCTCAGAAGAACCTGAAGCATAATTGACACTAACAGTAGGACCCTCAGTTATTTTTGAGTCTCTGCGTACAATAACAAAAGGAGCATTCAAATAATAGGATACAGCTTGAGCGATGGGCACGCCCTTTGTCGCAACGGTCATTACCGCATCAACTTCTTCGTTGATATATTTTGAAGCGATAATTCGCCCAACCTGTCGTAACAATTGAGGTTGTCCTAATAAATCAGTTAAATAAATATAGCCTCCGGGTAGCAAACGATCTTGCTCAGATAGACGTTTAGCCAAAGCGTTAATATATTCTCTAGCTTCTTCTTTTTCAATCACAGGAACAAAAACAACACCTCCTGCAGCACCAGGGATGGTGTCTAAAATTCCAGTTCCTCTTTCTTTGAATATTTTTTTAGCAATTGCTAAATCCTCACTAATAGATGATTTAGCTGATTCGTATCGCTTAGAAAAAAACGTTAAGGGAATCAATTCATGCGGGTGCTCTAATAAATAATGGGTCATATCGATCAATCGTTCACTACGACGAACTTTCACTTCATTCAACTCCTTTTTCATTTAATCGTTTTAATTATATAGTTTTTTTTGGAAATTAGCGAGTATTTTTTAAGTTTTTCTAGAAATTGTTCGTGATTTATGCAAACAATAAAAAACAGAGAACATCTTTGTTCCCTGTTAATTTTATTCTTTTAACCGTTTTTCACGTTGAAATAAGGTATAGAGCTTTTTGATCGCATTTACGACTAAAAATAAAGCAATAAATACTAAGGTAATCGTAGCGCCAGGTGGTGTGTCGATATAAAAGGAACTAACTAAGCCACTCAACATTCCCACAAGTCCAATTAACACACTGATTAAAATTACCGCATTAAAGCTTTTTCCTATCCTCATACTAATCGCAGCTGGTAAAACCATAATAGCTGAAATCAGCAATGCTCCTGCAATTGGGATCATAATTGCAATTGCTACTCCTGTTAATACATTAAATAGCATAGACATCCAATGAATAGGTAACCCGTCCACGTGGGCTGTCTCCTCATCAAAAGTTAAAACGTACATCGGACGTTTAAATAAGAGAAATAACAATAAGGACAAAACAAACAATATACCTAAGAAAATAACTTGGGGTTGCGTAATTGTTACGATGGATCCAAATAGATAAGATTGAATGCTAGCAGAGGAGTTTCCCCCGGTAATATTCATCAATACAAGAGCGACTGCAAGGCCTCCTGCCATTAAAATAGCAATAGAAATCTCGGAATACCCTCGGTAAACCATCCGCAAATACTCTAGTAAAATAGCCGCGATAACCACAACGACCATGGTGGTAAATGTAGGATTTAAGTTAAGAAAGAAACCAAAAGCTACTCCTGCTAATGATACATGAGACAAGGTATCAGCCATAAGAGACTGTCGGCGAATAACTAGAAATACTCCTAGCATCGGCGCAATCCCAGCAATAAAAAGAGCAGCTAAAAAAGCTCTTCTCATGAACTCATATGAAAGCAGCGCCATTGGGTTCCCTCCTTTCGCACCAAATGAATTTGACGATCAGCATACTCTTTAATATCTTCATGATCGTGGGTAATCATAAGTACGCCTTTATCATGTTCATGTGCACTATGTTGTAATAAACGATAAAAATTGGCACGGGATTGTTCGTCCATTCCATTTGTCGGTTCATCCAAAATGAAAAGATCAGGATCTGTAGCAAACACTCGCGCTAAACTGATTCGTTGTTTTTGTCCACCAGACAACTCGCCAATACGTTTATCTCGCATTTCCCACATATCAACAGCTTCCAGTGCTTTTTGTACGTGTTCATTATCTATATCAGTAAAACGTTTGAACCAACGACCTTTAGGATAACGCCCGGAACTTACTAATTCATAAACCGTGCTAGGAAACCCAACGTTAAACGAAGCTACCAATTGGGGAATATAACCGATACTAAGTTTTCCGCCTTTATTGTTTTTAGGGGAAATGTAGATACTACCTGATTCAGGTTTTAATAACCCAAGTGTTGCTTTGACTAGCGTTGATTTAGCTGCGCCATTTTCACCTGTTAAAGTAACAAACTCGCCATCACTTACTTGATAACTAACGTCTTCTAATACAGGCTCTTCATCATAGTAAAAAGTTAAATCTTTTACTTCGATATAACGCATCTGTTTTCCTCCTTCTACCATAAATTTTCTCCAATCAATTGAATGATTACCTATTGTTAAATTTTTTATTTTATGCTCCCTAGTTATTTAACGGGATACAAAACGTATTCATTACGATTTATTAACAAGCTTTAATGTATCAAAACTTTTATTGCTCGTCAAGCAAAAGTTAATAGATTAAATCATTACTTTTTCAATAAAAAAAGCCGGGAAATCCCAGCCTTCATCGTAGTGTTCGCACCATATATACTTCATCACAAAATCCTTTTACCCCGTTTACGATACGTTTAGCACGACTTTGTTTTTGACATAATGCAAATACAGTAGGTCCACTCCCACTCATCAAAGCAATATCGGCGCCAAATTTCATCATACGCGATTTGATTTGTTGAATAATTGGATGTTTAGGAATCGTTATATCTTCTAAACTATTACCCATGTAATTCAACATCCCTGAATAGTCCTGCCTTAAAATTGCCGAAGCAAGTTCTTTCATATTAGGATGTGTAATTTGTGTCATATCCACTTGTTGGAAAATTTTTCTGGTTGAAACACTTAATTGTGGTTTAACCAAAATAACCCAACATGGAGACATTGGCTTTAATACATTGACGATTTCACCTTTGCCAGCAATAAAAGATGTGGTGCCATATAGACAGTAGGGAACGTCGGTACCAACGTGCATACCTATATCAATCATTTCCTCCATGGAAAGTTCTAGCTTCCATAAACGATTTAGCCCACGCAAAGTTGCAGCGCAATCAGTACTACCGCCGCCAAGACCTGCAGCGACTGGTATATTTTTTTTAATCGTAATTTTAATCCCTGCAGCAATACCATAACGTTTTTTTATTATAGCAGCCGCTTGATAGACATTGTTTCTTTGATCACTCGGCAAAAAAGCTTTATTAGATTCAATAACAATTTGATCTTCATATAAAGGCTCAAAACTTAAATGATCAGCCAAATCAACGCTTGACATAACCATTTCTAACTCATGATAATTATCTTCTCTTTTATACAATACATCCAAGCCTAAATTGATTTTTGCCGGTGCTTTTTCAATTATTTCCATGTTTTCCACCCATTCGAAATAGTCATGTTGTATTCTATCATAGCAAATTTTTCTTGTATAGACACAAATAACAGTTAAAAAACAAAGAAAAAAGAAAAAAGTGTAAAACCAACTTATAGTCGTTGGTTTTACACTTTTTCAAAATACACTTTACACTTATTTACTCAAGAAACTTCGATCTCTCCTAGGTCTTCTTGTGCAGTGACTTCTCCTTCTCCTACAAGGGCAAAAGAATTAATTTTATCGCCGTTTGTAAATACTGTTAAAACATCCGTTTGTTTACCAGCATCTTTCACCGCTTTTCTATCCATTGTAGCAAGTTGTGTATCAGAGCTGACTTGGTCATTTTCTTTTACATTGATAGTAAAAGGCGCACCTTTTAGTTCAACGGTGTCTAAGCCCATATGAACAAGCACTTCCACGCCACTATCAGTTAAGATACCGATAGCATGTTTTGTTTCAAATACACTAGATATCGTCCCAGCAACTGGAGAATAAATTTGGTCTTCTGTTGGTTTTACTGCATAACCATCTCCCATCATTTTTTGAGAAAAGACAGGATCATCAACAGCTGTAATCTTAAGTAACTCGCCAGAAACTGGTGCAAATAATTTTTCAGTTACTTTTTGTGTATCCGTTAAAGAAGCAGCAGTGTCCTCTTCAGAAGAAGAAAGGCCAATATCACCAGCTGTCGCGCCAACAGCCGCTAATTCTGCTGTTGAATCTTCACGGTCCTCTTTATTAAAAATGCCACGTTTTCTAAAGACCACTGTTAAAATAAACGGAATAACAATAGCGATGACCATCGAAATTGCAAAAGCTAGATAGCCGCCACCAATTTGACTGTTAATAACTAAAATTCCCGGCAGGCCCCCAACTCCAATGGAATTTGCGCGTACATCCATAAAGTTATTAAATAAACCGGCAAATCCCGAACCAATCATCGCGGCGACAAAAGGATAGATAAATTTTAAATTAATCCCAAACATCGCTGGCTCGGTAACACCTAGGTAACAAGAAATCATGGCGGGAATGGAAACTTGTTCTTCTTTCTTATTGCCACGATGCAAGTAAATCACAGCTAAAACCGCTGAACCTTGCGCAATATTAGATAAAGCGATCATCGGCCACAAACTTGTCGTATGGCTTGTCACTTCAGAAGCAATTAATTGTAAGTCAATGGCATTAGACATATGATGTAAGCCGGTAATAACCAGAGGGGAGTAAAGTAAGCCAAAGGCAAAACTGAACAACCAACTAACAGACGAAGTTAGACCAGCGAATATAACATTTGAGATAATATTTCCTAGCCACCAACCAAAAGGACCTAAGACTACATGAGCCGCAATAATAGTTGGCAATAAGGCAAATAACGGGACAAAAATCATTGAAACAGCCTCTGGAATGTGCTTACGGAAAAATATTTCCAGATAAGCGAGTAAGAACCCTGCTAACATTGCTGGAATAACTTGTCCTTGGTAACCAATCATATCTACCTGGGCAAAACCAAAATCCCACTGAGGAATATCCGCAGCAGCAGTGGAGGCAACCTCATTGGCATCAAGTAACTGCGGGGAAACCAAGGTAATACCTAGGACAATACCTAAGATTTGCGTAGTTCCCATTTTACGGGTAACACTCCAGGTAATCCCTACAGGTAAGAATTGAAAGATTGCTTCTCCTGGTAACCATAAGAAATCATTAATAGCGGTCCAAAAAGTAGAACGATCAACAATTGTAGCTCCACCAAAATCCACGCCCTCTAAAATGTTACGAAAACCTAAAATAAGACCTCCGACAATAATAGCGGGTATAATAGGAGCGAAAATTTCAGCTAAAGCACCGACTGCCCTTTGTAATGGATTCTGATTTTTTTTAGCTACTGATTTAGCATCTTCAGTCGAAGTACCCTCTATTCCTGAAGCTTCTTTAAAATCATTATAAAAAGTAGCTACATCATTTCCTATAATAACCTGGAACTGTCCAGCATTGGTAAACATTCCCTTTACACTAGGAATATCATCAATTGCTTCTTGATCCGCTTTATCCGGATCATTCAAAACAAAACGCATTCTAGTTGCACAATGGGTAACAGCATTAATATTTTCTTTGCCGCCAACTTCTTTTAACAGTCGCTTGGCATCTTCTTCGTACTTGCCCATAAGACTTCCTCCTCAGCGAAAATTGTATATACATGTATAACTACAACTTTATCATACCTTGTGATATTTTATATTGCAAGCGTTTTATTCATTTTATTTTATAATACTTCTGTTTTTTAAAGTAATAGATTGTCGGAAAATGGGCTTTCATTACAATTAGCCCGTTATTTTTCCTCAAGATATATTTTCGGCTATAAGCTCATAAAAAGTTTCTTCTTATCATTGTAAAAGCTTTCATTTTTCGTTATAATAAAATTGCATGTATAGACAAGTTAGGAGGAGTATCCATGTATCATATTCGTATAGAAACAACAGGACAATGGGTAGTTCATTGGCCAAATGGTAACACTGAAATTTTATCCGCCTCTTTAAATGAATGTCTGTCCTATTTAACAAAAGAAATTAAAACACAATCCATTGAAGGAGGAACGATAGACCAAGAGATCCTCTTTGAAAAAGATGGACAAACCTTCGAATTAGCACAATATTTAACTGAAGAAACAAATCGCCCATTTGTTTGCGGCAAGGCAACAGATTTCGACACAAAAGCAAAGCAAATTCCTTGGAATATTGAGTATTATGGTTACAATCCAGGAAAAAATGAATATTCTCAAGAATCTTTATTAACCGTTGGTAACGGTTTTATCGGTCTACGCGGCACTACACCAGAAATGGAAATTAGCGACAATAATTATCCAGCGCTTTATCTGGCAGGTCTTTATAACGAAGTTGGTTCCCAGGTTGCTGATAAAACGATTTATAATGAAGATTTTGTTAATGCGCCTAACCTACAAAAGATGTATTTAGTCCTCGATGACCAACGTATCGATATTGAAAATAACCAAATTTTATATATGAAACGACAGCTTAATTTAAAAAACGGGCTACTCTCTTTTTACTACACCCTTCAATCAGACGATGGTAAAAAAATTGCCATTCAAACGAAAAAAATTGCCAATATGGAAAATGTTCATCAGTATGCGGTAAGTTATTCATTTACGCCACTTAACTTTTCAGGTGAAGTAACGTTTATCTCAGAAGCTGATGGTGATGTTTACAACTACAATGTTGAGCGTTATCGTAGTCTATCAAGTCGTCATCTACAAGTTAGTAAGCTACAAGCGGATAAAGACGTGGTATCTCTTTTAGCAAAAACAAATACTTCAAATATTACTGTCAGTCAACAGGCAAAATTACGTGGTTGCCAGCACTCACTAGATGATTTAGTAATTGAAAAACATAGGGATAAAGTGATGCAAAAAGTACCCTTAACGGTAAAAAAACAAAAGACTTATACTTTTGAAAAAACCGTACTTGTTAATCAATATAGAAAAGAAGCCAAAATAGCTGATATCGATCTACAAACAGTTACTTTGCCAAGCTTTAACGAATGCTTACAAGCTTCTAACAAAGCGTGGGAAAATCTCTGGGAAAAAGCTGGTATTCACATTACGGGGGATTTGATGTCGCAAAAATTATTAAATCTGCACACTTATCATCTATTAGTTTCTGCATCTCCTAAAGGTAATCAAGGATTAGATGCCTCTGTAGCTGCTCGTGGTTTGCATGGGGAAGCTTACCGTGGACATATTTTCTGGGATGAATTATTTATCTTCCCATTTTATATTCTTCATTTTCCGGAAATAATCAAACCGCTATTGCTCTATCGTTATAACCGATTAGAAATGGCAAAAAAAAGGGCAAAAGAAGATGGATATCAAGGAGCCATGTTCCCTTGGCAATCTAGCCTAGATGGTTCTGAACAATCACAAGACCTACATCTAAACCCAATTAGTGGAACATGGAAAAAAGATAACAGCCGTTTACAAAGACATATTTCTCTAGCGATCGCTTATAATATATGGCTTTATTGGCACAACACACGTGATATAAGTTTCATGAAAGATTACGGTTTAGAGATGCTTTTAGAAATCGCTCATTTTTGGAAAAGTGCAGCTGTCTATAACCCAACAACCAAGCGTTATGATATTGATCATGTAATGGGGCCTGATGAATTTCATGAAAGCTATCCTGAAACCAAAGAAAGTGGCTTAAAGAACAACGCCTATACAAATATGATGGTAGTATGGTTATTTGAAGAAATTGCCCAAATAAAAAATGAATTCTCAACAACAGATTTTGCTACGATTCAGAAGAAAACTGGTGTGAACGATCAATTACTAGAAAAAATGGATGAGATCAAACATCAATTATCCTTAGAAATTGACAGTAAGGGAGTTATAGCACAATTTGACGGTTACTTTGGGTTAAAAGATTTAGACTGGCAGCATTATAAACAGGAATACGGTAATATTTATCGAATGGATCGTATATTAAACGCTGAAGGAAAGTCAGCTGATGATTATAAAGTAGCTAAACAAGCGGATAGTTTGATGATATTTTATAATTTCTCTAAAGAACAAGTATCCACCATACTAAAAGATTTAGACTATCAAGTGCCTGCCGATTATGTCCAAAAGAACCTTAATTATTATCTAGCACGTACTTCACATGGTTCAACCTTATCCCGTGTTGTACATGCTCAACTGGCTGCTATGGTTGGCGATCAAGATTTATCATGGCAACTTTATCAAGAAGCATTATACTCAGATTATCGTGATATCCAAGGAGGTACTACTGCTGAGGGGATACATGCTGGTGTCATGGCAGCGACCTTGTATATACCACTAACTACCTTTGCCGGGCTAGACATTCGTAAGGATATCATTAGTTTTGAACCAAATTTACCGCAATCTTGGTCAAGTATTCAATTTTCTATAACCATTCGTGGCATTGATTTTACTATTTTTGTTTCACATGAAACGATCACAATTACACCAACACAAACTACTTTTGTTGAAATTAACCATGAAAAAGTTGAGCTACCTGCTAATGAACAGACAACGATAACTTATTAACGAGGAGAGAGAGTAATGAAAAAAGGATTTGTATTTGATCTTGATGGCGTCATCACTGATACTGCTAAACTACACTACATGGCTTGGAAAGATTTAGCTGCTGCATTAGATATCGAAATTGATTTGGCTTTTAATGAGCAACTCAAAGGTGTAAGCCGAATGGAATCATTAGATAAAATCTTAGCTTACGGTGGAAAAAAAGATGATTTTTCTATAGCACAAAAAGAAACACTAGCAGAAGAAAAAAATAAACACTATGTAGAATTACTACAAGATTTAGGTCCGCAAGATTTACTAGCTGGTTTCAAAGAATTTTTAGATGCCGCTAAAGAAAAACAAGTTCCTTGTGTAATTGCTTCAGCTTCTAAAAATGCACCATTTATTTTAAAAAAATTAGAAGTTTTTGATGCTTTTGATGCAATTGTTGATCCAGACCAACTAACTAAGGGTAAGCCTGACCCGGAAATTTTTATTCGTGCTGCCGATACCATACACATTGCGCCAGAAGAAGCCGTCGGATTTGAAGACGCACAAGCAGGAATTGAGGGCATTAAAGCTTGCGGCATGTTTGCTGTAGGTGTCGAAACAACAGAGCCTTTATACCAAGCAGATCTTCGTGTAAAACAACTAAGCGAGCTTACAGTTGACGAACTATTAGAAAAATAACAAATTGCTTTTCCTTTTTTCTACACCTATAATAAACAAAAAGGGAGGCAATGTTTCGAATGAACAAGTTTAAAGAGATATTTCTAGATTTGGAGCAAAAGATATTATCTGAAGAATACCCGCCCCACTCTCTGCTTCCAAGTGAAAACCAGCTGATTAAATTATATGATGTTTCCAGAGAAACTGTACGTAAAGCGTTAAATCTATTACGAAATGCTGGCTATATTCAGAAAAAACAAGGAAAAGGTTCTATTGTTTTAGATATCCATCGCCTGGATTTTCCGATCTCTGGTTTAACGAGTTTTAAAGAATTACAATCGAATCAGCATATTTCTAGTCAGACAACAGTGGTGGAATTAAGAAAAATTGCCGTATCTATAAAATTGCATGAAATCACTGGCTGGCCAGTAGCCAAAGAAGTGTGGAAACTAGTCCGTCAACGTAAAATAAATGAGGAAGTAGTGATCTTAGATAAGGACTATCTTCTTAGTGATGTTATTCCACAATTACCTAAAGAAAAAGCACAAGATTCCATCTATGATTACTTTGAAAATGAATTAGGATTAGACATTGCTTATGCGCAAAAGGAAATAACCGCTGACCCGGTAAATAAAGAACTCCGTGATTTAATGGACTTACATCCGGAAGATCGCCATGTAGTTACTGTGAGAAGTCTAGTTTATCTAGAAGATACGCATTGTTTTGAATATACAGAATCTATTCATCGCTTGGATAAGTTTCGTTTTGTAGATTTTGCTAGAAGAAGAAAAATATAAAAAAACAAAGGAGCGGTCTATTTAATAGATCGCTCCTTTGTTTTTATTATTTCGCGTATTCAGTCGCTCGAGTTTCTCTTATTACAGTAACTTTAATATTACCTGGGTAATTCAGCTCGTCTTCAATTCTTTTACGTATATCACGAACCAAACGGATCGCATCCATATCGGTTATTTCTTCAGGTTTAACCATAACACGTACTTCACGTCCTGCTTGCACAGCAAAACTATAAGAAACTCCTTCAAAACTGTTAGAAATATTTTCTAAGTTTTCCAAACGACGAATATAATTTTCTAAGGATTCACTTCTTGCGCCTGGTCTAGCCGCAGAAAGCGCATCTGCTGCAGCCACCAAAGCAGAAATAACAGAAGTTGCTTCTGTATCTCCATGGTGAGAAGCTATTGCATTAATAACAACAGCATCCTCTTTATACTTAGTAGCTAATTCAGCTCCTATTTGTACGTGAGATCCTTCAACTTCACGGTCTAATGCTTTTCCTATATCATGCAAAAGACCTGCACGTTTAGCTAACTGAACATCTTCACCCAGTTCAGCAGCTAATACTCCAGTTAATTTTGCCACTTCAATAGAATGATTCAAAGCATTTTGGCCATAACTTGTTCTAAAGTGCATCCGTCCTAAAATTTTAATTAGATCTGGATGTAAGCTATGTATTCCAAGATCAAAAACGGTTTGTTCACCATAATCACGAATACGAGCATCCATTTCTTTGCGAGCCTTTTCAACCATTTCTTCAATACGTGCTGGATGGATACGTCCATCCTGAATCAATTTTTCCAAGGCCACACGCGCCGTTTCTCGACGAATTGGGTCAAAGCCAGATAATACAACCGCTTCTGGTGTGTCATCAATAATTAGATCAATTCCTGTCAATGTTTCAAGTGTTCGAATATTACGGCCTTCACGACCAATAATACGCCCTTTCATTTCATCATTTGGTAAAGTAACAACAGAAACTGTCGTTTCAGAAACTTGGTCGGCAGCACAACTTTGAATAGCTAAAGATAAGATATCTTTGGCTTTCCTATTCGCTTCGTCTTTGGCTTGCTGTTCTGATTCTTTAACCATTACAGTTAATTCATGATCCAATTCTTCTTCTGTTGATTTCATGATCATATCTTTTGCATCATCTTTTGTCAGCGCAGCGACTCTTTCTAATTCATCTTGTTGTTTTTGAATAAGTTCTTCAATCTCATTTTCTCGCTCGTCAATTAATTGTTGTTTCTCACTAACGTTATTTTCCTTATCCGTCAATGATTGTTCACGTTTCTCCAAAGAATCATCTTTTCGATCAAGTAATTGTTCTCTTTGCAGTAAGCGATTTTCTTGCGATTTTAATTCACTTTTATTTTCTTTCAACTCACTTTCAATTTCTGACCGGTATTTCTGATTTTCTTCCTTAGCTTCTAACAACGCTTCTTTTTTCAGAGTTTCTGCTTCTTTTTTTGCACTAGACAAAATGCTATCAGCACTTTGACTGGCACCGTCTATCTCTTTTTGATGACGATATTTTGTATAAAAAACTCCGCATAAAAGCCCGACAATTAAACCGATGATAGCGAGGAGAATGTTCAATCCCATTGGTAAATCACCTCCAGACTATCTCTATATTTTCATCTTTTGTAGTTTTTTGATAAACGTACTTACAAATAAATTACCAATATGCCTACTTGCATATGTGTGTAATACACACAGTTTAATTTTAATGTTTGTACTAAGGAGTGTCAACTTAAAAAGTGAGAGTTATTAATTAATCGCTTTTTCACATTGTTATTTAACAAGACAAAAACGCTTTTTATGGAAAAATATTTCCCATAAAAAGCGTAAAAATATTTATTCTTATGAATTTTCCTCTAAAGGAAGTTCTTCTTGTCCTTCTTCTGCTGACTCAGAATCATCAATCCCATAAGCTTTACGAACAAGCGCTGATATTTCAGCGACCATTTCTGGACGTTCTTTCATATATTTTTTCACATTTTCACGTCCTTGGCCAATCCGTTCTTCTTTATAAGAATACCATGCACCACTCTTGTCAATAAGATCTTTTTCTACGGCCATATCCAATAATTCACCTACTTGTGAAATACCTTCTCCGTACATAATGTCTACCTGTGCTATCTTAAATGGGGGAGCAACTTTATTTTTTACGACTTTAAGCTTCGTGCGGTTACCAATAATATCCGTACCAGATTTTAATTGTTCAGCTCGTCGAACTTCTAAACGCACTGTAGAATAAAATTTTAATGCGCGTCCACCTGGCGTAGTTTCCGGGCTACCAAACATAACACCAACTTTTTCGCGGATTTGATTAATAAATAGCGCAATTGTCTTGGTTTTATTGATCGAACCAGATAGCTTACGTAATGCTTGAGACATCAAACGTGCTTGTAAACCAACATGAGTATCGCCCATTTCGCCATCGATTTCTGCTCTTGGAACCAATGCTGCGACTGAATCGACTACCACAATATCAACAGCGCCACTTGAAACTAAGGCATCAGCGATTTCTAATCCTTGCTCGCCCGTGTCCGGTTGAGATAGTAATAGTTCATCAATATTAACACCTAAGTGTTCTGCATATTGTGGGTCCAAGGCGTTTTCTGCATCAATAAAAGCAGCTGTTCCCCCTTGCTTTTGAACTTCTGCTACAGCATGAAGAGCAACGGTCGTTTTACCTGAACTTTCAGGACCATACACTTCTACGATACGGCCACGTGGGTAACCACCAACTCCTAATGCGACATCTAATGCAAGTGAGCCACTAGGAATAGTTGAAATCTGTTGATCAGCCTTTTCCCCTAGCTTCATAATAGCGCCCTTGCCAAAATTTTTCTCAATCTTTTTTAATGCAGTATCTAGTGCTGCTTTGCGGTCATCTGCCAATTAAGATAAACCTCCTTATATGATAAAAACTACTTGTGTACTCATTTAATTGTATACCTATCATAGCGTTTTTTTCAAAAAAAAGCAAGAAAAAAGCGAACAAATATTCGTATTTATTTTATTAATTTTTTCCTTAATAAATCTAAGCCAGTCATGACTGCGCTATGACGAATATAGTTCCGATTACGAGTAAAGTGGTATAAATAACTTTCCACACCTTCTTCAGTTGCTAAACCTATCCAAACTGTCCCTGCTTTTTGATCTTCTAGTGAATCCGGTCCGGCTACTCCTGTAAAAGAAAGTGCAAAGTCACTATGGGCTAGTTTTTTCGCTTGTATTGCCATCGCTTCTGCACATTCTTTACTAACCGTTCCATATTTTTCTAACATTTTCGAATCAAGATTTAGTAACTGTTCCTTGGTGGTTTCTGAGTAAGTAACAAAACCACCAGGAAAAACTTCGGAAACACCAGAAACACTACCTAACATTGCTTGAAAACTACCTGCAGTCAAACTTTCAGCTGCACTTACAGTTTTTTTCTGTTTCTTTAATAGTTCAACAACAACTTCTACTAAAGAATTATTTTCTCCATAACCATAAAAGTAATCACCAACACGATCTAATATTACTTCTTCCATTTGATCCAGTTTTTGTTTTCCATCATTTTTATCTGTGGTGCTAACAGTCAAACGCAAGGTAACTTCATTAGGTTTAGCATATGATGCAATCGTTGGATTGCTTTGATGTTTGATTAGGTCTGCTAATTTAGTAACAAGTTCTGATTCTCCAATGCCATAAAAACGCAACACGCGCGAAATTAACTGTTCATCTGTTTGAAAATGATTTTGTAATAAAGGAATAGCTTCATTAAAAAACATCGGTTTTAATTCATTAGGTGGCCCTGGTAATAACAAATAAGAGTTACCTGTCGGTGTTTGATAAAAAATCCCTACAGCCAAACCATTACTATTTTGTAAAGATTCTCCATCTTTGAAAACTAAAGCTTGTAAGCGATTATTTTCTGTCATTGGTCGTTCTCGTTTTTCAAAAAATACTAATAAGTTTTGATAACCCCCTTCATCTGTCACTAACTCTTGTCCCACATGTTTTGCTGTAACTTGTTTTGTTAGGTCATCGTCTGTAGGACCTAATCCCCCACACAAAACAGTTAAATCACTTCTTTGGTCCGCTAGCTCCAATGCTTCTTCCAAGCGTTTAGGATTGTCTCCTACAACACTTTGATAATAAACTTCAATTCCTAATCCAGCTAATTCTTCCGCTAAAAAAGTTGTATTCGTATTATCAATTTGTCCTAACAAAATTTCTGTGCCTACTGCTATGATTTCTGCTTTCATTTTTCTCGCTCCTACTATTAAGTACGCAAAAAGTCTGGTTTCCATTTTAAAATAATTAAATTTTTCGCTTAAAGAAAAAATCGAATGGTCAAACATCTTCACAACGTTTGCCCATTCGTTTATACTTTTTATTCATAATTTACATCGAACCTTTAAATACGCCGGCATTTTTAACAAAATAATCCACTCCTGAATATAGAGTGAAGAACAGGCAAACATATAACAGGATTTCTCCTAATGGTAAAGAGATGAGATTAAACGGTATATTATTAATATATAAAAAGATAATAGCAAACATTTGCGTAGCTGTTTTAATCTTTCCTGGCCATGCTGCGGCCATTACACTGCCATTTTGTTCAACAATCAGCAAACGCAAACCGGTGATCGCCAATTCACGACATACAATAATAACGACAACCCAGCCCGGGGCCTTGCCTAGTTCAACTAATAAAACAAATGCTGTCATAACCAACATTTTATCGGCTAATGGATCGGCAAATTTCCCAAAATTTGTCACTAGTCCTTGTTTACGCGCAATCTCTCCATCAAGCCAATCAGTAAAGCTTGCTACAGCAAAGATCACCGCTCCCACTAAATTGGTTACAGCTAGTTGAGTATTCCCTAAAGATAATACTCCCCAATCTAACGGCGCAAGAACTACCACCATAAAAATGGGGATCATTAACATTCTAATAACAGTAAGTTTATTTGGTAAATTCACTTTATAACCCTCGCATCTCTGATAAAATCAGTGATACATTCCTTTCCTTTATTTTTTAATCTTGATACGTTACCTCAAAATTCAAATTTTTCTGCAACGCTTCATAATCAGGATCATCAAAATCTACTTCTTTATCGTTTGCTTTAAGATCAATATTCGCACTAGCACCTAAGGTTACCACAAAATTTTCCGTTCCCTCTGGTATCGTCGTGCTTTCATTTTGTCCTGCTTCCAATGTTTCTTGTAAAGAATAGTCACCGTTAACAGAAACTCCAACCCAAGCACGACCATTTTTTGCCGTAAACTCTAGTTCTAAAGGTTCTTCAGCGTCAGTCACTTGGATCGTTGCTTGTGACTGAGTTGAATCTGTCATGGCAATTTCCATTTCATCTTCTTCAGAAGAACTGGTTTCAGTCTGACTTGACGTTGAACTTTCTTCATTTGTAGAGGAATCTTGTTCGGTTGTAACAGAGCCATCTACTTCCATGGAAGTAGCAGTTTGTCCGATCACAGGATCAGAATTACGATCTTGCCAAGCCACATAAGCGATTACACCTACAATCATAAACGCAATAATGCCTAATAAGGCCACCGGTAAGTAATCTCGTGTTTTTTTATCACGAGTTTTCCCCTCATGCAACGCTTTTCTAGAACCTTGTACAGTTTCAGGTTCCGCCCGTTTTCCCTCTGGCTCGAAGCTAGCTTTTTCGTCATAAATGTCGACTAAAAAATCACCATCTTCGTCGACAACTTGTGCATACTGCCGAATAAATGAACGTACATAATAAGTACCCGGTAATGCTTCAAAATCGCCTTTTTCGATCGCTTCAAGGTAGCGTTTCTGAATTTTTGTTTTTTGTTGCAGCTCATCGATACTGATGTTTTTTGCCAAACGGGCTTGCCGCAATCTTTCACCAATTATGATTTCATTGCCCACGCTTACATCTACTCCAGTCTTTTTTTATCAATCTACTTTTAGAATACCATAAAAAAGCCCGGCAAAGATAATAATTGCTCTACCTTCAAATAAATTTTAAACTTCTTTTTCTGGTTTTAAACAAAATCTCGCCATAGCTTCTTTTTTTAGTAAATAATTCCCTGCATCAAGGCAATCCTGCAGTTGAATTGAACGAATGATCTCTGGTAAATCAAATAAAGTCAATGTCCCAAAAAGATCTTGTGTAAATTGATTTGCAATAAACTCTAAAGAATTAAGTGATTGGAAATACTTCCCTAACATTTTCTTTTTAAGGCGCTCTAAGTTTTCCTCATTAACTTCTTCTTCGTTAGCAAAATTTAAAAGAATATCTTCAATTTCTTGCAAAAACTCTTCAGGACGCCCTGTATCGCTAGAAAAATCCGCCATATGAAAACTGCGTTCTAACGAAAAATCAAAACCAAAGCTATCATCAATAATACCTTCTTGATATAAACGTAGATAGTTTTTACTTGTATTTCCTAAAAGCAATTGTAACAACAAATTCATTGCTGTTCGAAAGCGTAATTGCGCTTTATCTCCTTTGGGTAGATTTTCTTGAAATCCTCTTACGCCAAGAGTGGCTTTAGGCCGGCTAACTGACATTGTCTTAGAAGAATAGCTATTAATATCAAATGTCGTCTCCTGGGGAAAATATCGATAAATTTCACGAATATCAGTAAAGTTTTTCTCAGCTTGATTATTCTTAACCCAAGACATTGTTTCTTGAGGATCAATATTACCTACAACAAAAAGGATCATATTACTTGGATGATAAAAAGTTTGATAACATTCATAAAGATCATCCGCAGTAATCTTGTCTATACTATTAACGGTGCCTGCAATGTCGATATGCAGTGGATGCTTCGGGTAAAGGTTTTGTAAAAGACCAAAAAATAATTGCCAATCTGGATTATCTTGATACATTTGGATTTCTTGTGCGATGATCCCTTTTTCTTTTTCAACAGTCTCTGGTGTAAAATAAGGCGCTTGAACAAAGTCCAGTAGAGTCAATAAGTTATCTTTAATATGATCAGTAGCAGAAAATAAGTAACTTGTCTTAGTGAAACTAGTAAATGCATTAGCAGAAGCGCCTAAGCGTCCAAATTCTTGAAAAATGTCGCCTTCCTTTTTTTCAAACATTTTATGCTCTAAAAAGTGTGCAATACCATCGGGTACTTTCTTGCGCTTTTCCCCTTGGTAAGCAAATTCGTTATCAATAGAACCATAATTTGTACTAAATAGCCCGTAAGTTTTGTGAAATTCTCTTTTAGGTAAAATAAATACAGTCAGTCCATTATCAAGAACTTCTGTATATAATTTTTCATTAAGAGTAGAATAAACTTTTTTATTCATGAGCTACCTCCTTATCTATGGTAAAAATAGCTTGTAATTGAAGATCTACTGCAACTTTTTTCACATCTTCTTTGCTTACTGCCATAATCTTCTGTTCAAATTCTTTTTCATCCTCTACTAATTCTGAAAACCATTGTTTTAAATAAGCAATTTCTATTAAGCCACGAGAACTGTCCAAAGAAAGTAAAAATTGATTTTTGAGCATAACTTTTGTCTGTTGCAACTCACTTTCAGTAAAATCACCTGATTTCAGACTTTCTAATTGTTTCTCAATTAATGAAAGTACACGACTACGGTCTTTACTGTCAATTCCTGTTTGTACCGTAACGATTCCACGAAATGAATCAAACGTGCTAGAAGCATAATAAGCTAGACTAGCTTTTTCTCGTACATTGATAAATAATTTCGAATGCGGAAATCCACCAAACAAACCATTAAACACTAATAAAGAGAAACGTTTCTGATCATTATAATAAATAGATGTCTGATAAGCTAAATTTAATTTTGCTTGAACTACAGGTTCGTATAATACTTCTGATTGTACTTCTGCTTTTAACCCTTGTTTATAAAATATTTCTGTTTGAAGTAATGATCTAGGACTAAAAGGTAACGATTGGATTGCTTCTTTTGCCCTTTCTTCTTCAATATCTCCTACAACAAAAATATCAATTTGGTCTTGTGTCATCATTTCATGATAAGTTTGCACTAAATCATAAGCACTTAAAGAATTTAGATCTTCTTTTGTTCCAAAGCTTGGTGTTTTTTGATCAATATCTTCTGCAAAATACAGCTCCTGTAAACGTAAAGCAGCTAGCGTTTGTTTATCTTCTTTTATACTTTCTAAATAATCCATCATATTTTCTTTTTCACGCTGAAAAGTCTCTTGATCAAAGGCGCCCTCTTTAATATTGGGATGAAACAAAATTTCTTGAATAAATTTTATACCTTCTGAAAAAATATCCTGTTCATTAATGTATTTGCCATTTACCAAATTCATCATTAAATTCACTTGATGGATATTTCCTTTTTTGCTGACATTTAACCCAAAACTTGCGCCATACAAATCAGCAAGTTTTTCACTTAATTTTGTCTGAGTAGGATAGTTAAAACTATTGGTTTCCAACAAGTTCGTTAGTAATGCCCGCTTACTTGCAACCGCTTTTTGATGCTTAGTCGAAAAACGTACAAATAAACGAACAGTTTTAAACTTTTCTGTTGGAATAACTGTTAATTTTACACCTGGCTGTAATGAAATGGCCATTTTTGATACTCCTTAGTCTAAATTATAGATAATCTATGTTTTATTTAAAAATAATTATAACATACACAAGCTCGAGAAAAGAAAATTCAATTTAACGAATAAAGAAGAATTTAATGTTAAATTTTAAAAAACAATTTATTTCAAAAAAATATTTCGTTTCGTTATACTAAAATAAGCAAAATTGGAGGTGTAAATGTGAAAAGAATTTTTTCAGAATTTAAAGAGTTTATTCTAGCTGGGGATGTATTAGATTTAGCTGTGGGTGTCGTTATTGGTAGTGCTTTTACTGCTATTGTCACTCAGGTTGTTGAAGGCTTAATCACACCGCTGATTGGCTGGTTTGTAGCTGCCATTACAGGCACAAGAGATCTTGAAAGTTCCCTATCCGTACTTGATTGGTCTCCAGTACCTGGCGTAACATTTCAATTTGGTGAGATCGTTAGCGCAGTGATTATTTTTATTCTTACCGGTTTTATTTTATTTATAATTGTCAAAACTGCTAATAAAGCTAAACTTACACAAGAAGAAGAAGAAGCTCCAGCTGCAGAGGATTACTTAGCTGAAATTCGTGATCTGCTACGTCAAGAGCAAGGTTTGCCTATTGAAACAGACGAAGACAATAGTGAAACAGACGCTGAAAACTCAGATTCTGAAACAACAAAAGAGTAAAAAATAGGAAAAAGTAGTTTTTATTAACTACTTTTTCCTATAAAAAATTTATTTTTAATTAAAATGCTTATGTTTCTTAATTAAACTGCATCAAGAAACTCAATTTCTACTGCTTTTGTTAAGACATCTGAATAGCTGTAAGAAACTCTTTCAAATGAATTTTCTTCTGGATCTAAATCTACGACAAAAACTGCTGGATATGTTTCTGCCAAAACGCCTCGACGTTGAGTCTGACGCTTTCTTCCTGTCTGAGCCACCAACATAATTTTACTGCCAATATGCTCTTCCAGGGCTTTTTTGATCGTTGCTAGAGTCGTTGGCATTACATTCACCTCAACACCTATTATACCACAAAATGATTAAAACTTAAAGTATACCACAAAATCTAAAAATTTGACAATAGCTTTTCAATAGAAAATCACTTCTTATATAAGACTAATTTTTGCGTGATTTTTCTTCTTGAACGGTCATAAGCATTACGCAAAGCAGCATTTTTTTGTTTTGATGGCGTTGGTGCATCTCCGTAAAAGAAACCGCAAAAAGCTCTTCTTTCTAAATTCGTTAATAAGGAAGTATTTTCTTCTAAAGTTTCTTGTACAAGCAGTTGTTCTAAAGGATCATCTGTATATGAACGATGTTCAATGGGTTTTATTCCTCCATTTTGAAAGACCTTTTGATCAAATGAAACATTACCTTCTGCGTTTTTTCTTTTATATGCACATTTTTTTCGTACTAAACTAACGATCACATTTTCAAAGGAACGTTTAAAAAGACCACCTAAGGTTATTTCTGTATCACCTTTGTACGCATGTAAACAGTGATTAAATGTGATCAACCCTTCTTGGAACCAATCCTGTTCATCAAAATCATGTAGAAAAAATTTTGCTCTTACCGAATGAACTATAGGTTGATAACGATAATATAGTTCTAATAAGGCTTCTCCATCTCCTTGTCTTGCTTGTACAATTAAATTTTTTCCCATCAAAAAAAGCTCCTTTCATTTATTATCAATGAAAAGAGCGTATCATCGAAAAAAGTTATCGTCTCTCATTTACCTACGCAACTTTTTACAAAATATTCAACTTAATTCTCTTAATTTTTCCTCTAATTTTTTTAACTGTTTCTCATCCCAAGGTGAATTTCGTCGATAATCCGTATATTTTATGGATTCTTGATGACGTTTGATTGCTTCTTCAGTTTTTTTGACTGTTTTATATAATTACCTAGCTGAGACTCTCAAGGCTCCTTGTGAAAAAATCACCCATTGTTCTGCTAAATCGCTGGTAGCTACTGAAACTTGCGTCATTATATCATTAAGCTTGCCAGCAATCCTTTCAATATAACTATCAGCTGTCTCCCCTTCTTCAGTAAAAACAACTTCCAGCTGATATCTCGCATAATTTTTAGTAACCCCAGGAACAAATTGAGCATCAAAAACGACAATAACAGCTAACTTTTCATATTTAGCATAATTGGATAATGACTGTAACAGTTGTTCCCGCGCATCTTCCATTAAATCTTTATTTTTTAACTGTACAAGTTCAGGCCAAGCGCCAATCATATTATAACCGTCAACAATTAATAATGGTTTTTTCATACTTTCTCACTCATTTCGCTTCACGAAAGCTTCATACATTAGTATACCGCTGGCCACAGAAGCGTTCAAACTTTGTACATGACCTGTAATAGGAATCGTCAGCGTTTCGTCCACTTGTTTTTTCAATCCTGTATTCATACCATGTCCTTCATTACCAATAATTAATCCGATGGCTCCTTTAGCGTTCCATTCATGATAAGAAGTCCCGTTCATATCTGTGCCAAAAATCCAAAAACCTTTTTCCTTTAATTCAGTAACTGCTTGTGTCAAATTCGTCACACGAGCTACAGGCACATATTCAACCGCTCCTGTCGATGTTTTAACAACAGTAGGGGTAATCCCGCAAGCTCGATGCTTAGGAATAATTATACCATCTACACCTGAAGCATCTGCTGTTCTTAAAATCGAACCGAAATTGTGCGGATCTTCAATATGATCTAAAAGAACAAAAAATGGTTGAGATTTACTCTGCTCAATCAGCTCGTTCAACGTTAAATATTGATAAGGTGTTATTGCCAGTACAACACCTTGATGAACGCCGCCTTCACTCATTTGATCTAATTTTTGTTTAGGTACCCATTTTACAGGGACAGAATGTTCTTTTGCGAGTACTTTTAATTCTTCAATTTTAGTTCCTCCTGCTTCTTTTAACAGGAATAACTTATTTCCCCTTGCCTTTTTCAAAGCTTCTTGAGCTGCATAGTGACCAAAAACAAAATCTGTTTCATTAGTCTCAGGTTGATCTTTTGTTTCACGTGTAACTTTTTTATTTTTCGCTTTATTTTTTGTTTTCTTCATTTTTAACCTCCATATCGACTCGTTATCTTTGAATTCTCATTAATTGCTGAAAAAACGAGAAAATCATCATTTGCCTTAAATTTTTTTATTATTAAGCTATGTTTCTTCTATTTTTTTTATACACCATGTAACCAGTTCTTCCAAACGCTGCGTTTGTTTTGATAAATGTAAATATCCCATTAGGCTTTCAAAACCAGTCGACATACGGTAAGTCTTAACATCTGTATTTTTAGCGCTTGTATGACTCTTACTATTTCGTCCCCGTCGATAGTAAGTATCTTCATCTGTTTTTAATATCTGCTCGTCTAACATCTCTTGAATCAAAAAAGCTTGTGCCTTGGCCGATACATAAGAAGTTGCTAAACGATGGAGTTGGTTAGGGCGAGTATTTCCTATAGCTATCAAATGATCACGGATATAAACTTCGTAAATAGCATCTCCAACATAAGCTAGTGCCAGACCGTTTAATTGTTGATAATCTGTCATGTTTTTCTTCTCCACCTTGTTCCTTGTGGCGTATCTTCCAAAACAATTCCTTGTTCTTTCAACTGATCTCGGATTTCGTCGCTACGAATAAATTCTTTATTTTTACGAGCTTCATCACGTTCTAAAATCAATTGTTCCACTTGTTTATCAGCTAATTTTTCTTCAAATTCCACACCGAAAATAGTAAGAATTTCTATAAAATGATCTAAAGCATATTTTAACACTTCGTAAGAAACAGTGTTTTGTTCAATATAACGATTCATCCACTTAGCCATTTCATAAACAACTGTAATACCATTTGCTGCGTTAAAGTCGTCATCCATTTCTATAATAAACTGATCAATTAACTGCTTGAATTCGTCCTTTTTGTTATTATCATCATTTAAACTACTTATGGCATCATTTAAGCGAAAAACAGCATTCTCGTAAGTATTTTTTAAGCGTTGTAAATTATTATTTGCTTCTGTTAGTGTTTTTTGGCTATAGCGAATAGGACGACGATATTGCGTAGTAGATAGGAAAAAACGAACTACTTGTGGATCCATCTTATCCAAAATATCATGTACAGTTACAAAATTTCCTAGTGACTTGCTCATTTTCTCGTCATCTTCACCAATTGTCACGTATCCATTATGCATCCAATAATTAGCAAATGTTTTACCGGTTTTGGCCTCGCTTTGCGCAATTTCATTTTCATGATGCGGAAACTCTAAATCCTGTCCACCACCATGAATATCAATTGTATCGCCTAGCAGTTGTGTTGCCATAACAGAACATTCAATATGCCAACCAGGGCGACCTTCTCCCCAAGGAGCTGGCCAGGAAATTTCTCCTTCTTTCGCGTTTTTCCATAAAGCAAAATCTAAAGGATCCTCTTTTAATTGCTGTTCTACACCAGTCCGCTTACTAGCACCAACTTCTAATTCGTCGATTGATTGATCGCTTAAGCGGCCATATTCTGAAAATTTACGTGTACGATAATAAACATCTCCATCAACAACATAAGCATATTCTTTATCCAATAAAACTTGAATAAAATCAATAATTGCTTGCATATAATTAACGACTCGTGGATGATGATTTGCTGGTTTTACATTTAATTTTGTCGTATCTTGTTCAAAAGCTTTGATAAAACGTTCAGCAACTTCAGGTGTACTTATTTTTAACTCTTTAGCAGCTCTAATAATTTTATCATCAACATCTGTAAAATTTGATACATAGTTAACTTCATAACCACGATATTCCAAATAACGACGAATCGTATCAAAAGAAACTGTACTCCTGCCATTGCCTATATGAATATAATTATAGACAGTTGGTCCACAAACATACATTTTAACTTTTCCAGCGGTTATTGGCTGAAATTCTTCTTTTTTTCTTGTCAAAGTATTGAATATTTTTATCATCTAAAAGCTCCTTTCTACTTAAATTGTTAAAAATAAGCGTCTTTCAAGTAGGTTACATAACCTATTCGAAAGACGCTTACAAGCGTGGTTCCACTTTCTTTACTTATTATCTCATTAAAAGCGTAACGAGCTTTACTCGTCTTTGGTTTTGCCAAAGCCACTTACAGGTGCATTTCTCAACCTTTTTTTGACCGCCTTGCAGCAAATAGCCGTCTCTCTGTGAAAAAAACGATGATACTTCGTCTGTTCATTGTGTTTACAATACTTCATTTAAATGTGCCAATGCTGTTTGCTTACCTAATAGTTCAACAGTGTCTGGTAACTCTGGACCATGCATCGCTCCAGAAACTGCAATTCGAATTGGCATATATAAATTCTTTCCTTTCGAACCTGTTTCTTTTTGAACTTCTTTAATTGCTTTTTTAACAGTAGAAGCATCTACTATTTCTAGTTGTTCTAATTGTGCCTTAAATGCGCTAAGAACAGCTGGCACACTTTCACCTGCTAATACTTCTTTAGCTTTATCATCTAAAACCGGATGTTCACCAAAGAATAGGTAAGTCAAATCGACAATTTGCGCAGCATAACTCATTTGTGGTTGATACAAAGCAACTAATTTTTTCACCCATTCTAGGCGTTCAGGGCTAGGATCTTTTTCTACCCGTCCATCTGCTTGTAAATAAGGTAAACACAAATCAGTTAAGATATCTACGTCTAACTGTTTAATATAGTGATTTCCGATCCATTCTAATTTTTTAGCATCAAATGAAGCAGGGGATTTACTCAAACGACTTGACTCAAACATATCAATAATTTCTTGTTTTGAAAAAATTTCTTCTTCGCCCTTAGGGGACCAACCAAGTAAAGCAATAAAATTCAACATTGCTTCAGGTAAATAACCTAACTGGCGATACTGTTCAATAAATTGTAAAATCGATTCATCTCGTTTACTTAATTTTTTGCCCGTATCTGCATTAATGATTAAAGTCATGTGGCCAAATTTAGGGGGGGTCCAACCAAAAGCTTCATAAACCATCATTTGTTTTGGTGTATTGGCAATATGATCGTCCCCACGTAAAACATGGGTAATTCCCATCATATGATCATCTACCGTCACAGCAAAATTATAAGTAGGTACACCATCGGTTTTTTGAATAATAAAATCGCCACCGACATTATCTGATTCAAAAACAATTTCGCCTTTAACCATATCGTTAAAACGATATTCAGTATTTTTAGGTACACGGAAACGAACAACAGGCACGATACCTTGTGCTTCTTTTTCAGCCTGCTCTTCTGCTGTTAGATGAGCACATCTACCACTATAATGAGGGATTTCTCCGCGAGCTTTTTGCGCATCTCTATCAGCATCTAATTCTTCTTGGGTACAATAACATTTATATGCTCGATTACTAGCCAATAATTGCTCAATCAACGGTAAATAGATGTCTTGACGTTCTGATTGACGATAAGGACCATAATCACCTGGTTTTTCCGGAGATTCATCCCAATCAACGCCTAACCAAGCAAGGTTATCTAATTGGCTTTGTTCACCATCTTCAATATTACGCTTTTGGTCTGTATCTTCAATCCGAATAATAAATTGGCCATCCATGTGACGTGCATATAAATAATTAAATAAAGCAGTCCGAGCATTTCCTATATGTAAATGGCCTGTTGGACTCGGTGCATATCTTACACGTACTTTTGTCATTTTCATCTTCCTCTTCTATTTAAATCTTAGTCGCTTATTGCTTAATATAAATATAACTATTCAGCTAAAATTGTACATTTAAATGACAGATTAGTAAAGCCTGACGACTATCTAGCCCGCCTTTACTTACTTGTTATTAGTTTTATCATTTTGTCCCTGATTATCGATTCCTCTTCCTGCATGAGCTGGTTTTGCAAAAATCATACGTCCAGCAGCTGTTTGTAGCGCACTCGTTACAGTCACATTTAATCGTTCGTTCATATAATGTTGACCTTCTTCTACCACTACCATTGTACCGTCATCTAAATAAGCCACGCCTTGTTGACGCTCAGTACCAGCTTTTACAATCATTACTTCCATAGACTCTCCAGGAATAACAACCGGCTTAACCGCGTTTGCTAGCTGATTTATATTTAGTATAGGGACATTTTGAAATTCAGCAACCTTATTTAAATTATAATCATTGGTTACCACAATACCATCTAACAATTTAGCCAATTTTAATAACTTACTATCCACTTCTGAAATATCTTCAAAATCACCATCATACATTTCAACAGAGATTTCATCTTCTTTTTGCAAAGAATTGAGAATATCTAAGCCTCGTCGTCCCCGCACTCGTTTCAAACTATCTCCAGAATCAGCAATATATTGCAGTTCATCCAATACAAAGTTAGGGATTAAAAGTACGCCTTCAATAAAGCCCGTTTGCGCGATATCATAAATACGTCCATCGATAATGACACTAGTATCTAATATTTTATACTTATGAAAGTTATCTTCTACCTTGCGATCAAGTAATTGTTGTGTTTGCTGTTCAGTTTTCTTTCCCTTAGGTGCAAAAAGTTTTTTCCATTCGTCGATTCTTGTCACACTGATTTGAAAGCCAAAATAGCCAAATAAAATCATCAGCACAAAGGGGATAATGCTATTAACAAAAGGCACTTCCCAATTATAAAAGGGAACTGAGACGATCACACCAATAATCAACCCCAAAATTGTCCCCATGACACCAAATAAAAGATAAGTTAAACTAAATCCGCTTAACCATTTTTCGACCTTTTTAATTCCTGTTGAAATCAAATTAACTACCAATAATGAAAATAAATAAAAAATAAGTGCTCCGATCAAACTATTGGTAATATTATTATTTAACCATTCATTTTGCTGCTGTCCAATCGTTTCCCAAGCCAAGGGTAAGGAAGAAATCCCCAAACTTGCGCCAGCAAAAACCATTAAAACAGTAATTACTCGTTTTTGCATATACATCTCTCCGTTTGTCTATTTTTACCTAAATATACGTTTTAATGCTTCATCAAGTGTTGCTATACCAACAACCTCGATGTCAGCTGGCGCTTTCCAGCCGCTTAAATTATTTTTTGGTATATATACTTTCTCAAAACCTAATTTTTGAACCTCTTTTACGCGCTGCTCAATAGCACTCACGCGACGAATTTCCCCTGTAAGACCAATTTCTCCAATGAAACATTCAGTAGGTTTTGTGCCTTTTTCTTTATAACTTGAAGCAATACTAATAGCTATAGCTAGATCGATCGCTGGTTCATTTAATTTTACACCACCAGCTGCTTTTAAATAAGCATCCTGGTTTTGTAAAAGTAGACCTGCCCGTTTTTCTAATACAGCCATAATCAAAGAAACTCGATTAAAATCCAAGCCAGTAGCCGTTCGTTTAGCATTTCCAAACATCGTTGGTGTAACTAAAGCTTGTATTTCCACTAGAATAGGACGCGTTCCTTCCATCGCAACCACAATGGCAGATCCGCTAGTTCCTTCTAATCGTTCTTCTAAAAAAACCTGTGAAGGATTACTTACTTCTTTGAGGCCTTGTTCATACATTTCAAAAATGCCGATCTCATTGGTCGAACCAAAACGGTTTTTTACTGCCCTTAAAATACGAAAGCTTTGGTACTTATCCCCTTCAAAATACAATACCGTATCCACCATATGCTCTAGCATACGAGGCCCAGCGATAGAACCTTCTTTAGTCACATGGCCAACCACAAAGACGGCAATTTCGTTTGATTTAGCAATTTTTAATAACTCGGCCGTAGTTTCTCGAACTTGACTAACACTTCCGGCCACGCTTGATATATCTGGTTGTGTCATCGTTTGGATGGAGTCAATGATCACATAATCAGGTTGCAGCTTTTCAATTGTTTCTCGAATATCTTGCATACCCGTTTCAGCAAATAAATAAAAATCATTTTCGGCATCGCCTAACCGCTGAGCTCGTAATTTGATTTGTTCTGCACTTTCTTCTCCGGAGACATAAAGTACTGTTCCACCGGTTGCTGCTAACTGTTGCGATACTTGTAAAAGCAAGGTGGACTTACCAATACCAGGATCCCCGCCTAATAGAATCATCGATCCTGGAACCACACCTCCACCTAAGACACGGTTTAATTCATCTAGAGATGTCTTTACTCGTGGCTCTTTTTTAGGAACAACATCTTTTAAAAGTGTCGGCTGCATCTTGCTACCTGTCAGTGTTGTTCGATTCCTGCGATCGGTAGTGTCTTGTAGTTTTTCTTCTACCATCGAATTCCAACTACCACAATTAGGACATTTGCCTAGATACCTAGGTGAAATATAACCGCAATTTTGACATTCAAATTGTGTTTTTACCTTTTTTGCCATATTTTCCCTTCTTTTTATTTTACTTAGTCAGACGAACCTAGCCCACCTGTACGGTCATGCGTTGTTTGATCTTGATCCGCCTTTAAAAACGGCAAGAAAATCCCTTGGCCAATTCGTTCCCCTTTTTTTATTACCCTATCTTTTAAACCAAAGTTAGAAAACTGGAACATAATATGCCCCTCGTTTTCTGAATTGTTATAATAATCACTATCAATAATACCCACACCGTTTGCCACAAGTAAAAAACGTTTTAATGGATTACTGGACCGATTTGCCAGTTGTAAAAATTCGTCTTCCATCATATACGCCTTGATACCTGTAGGCACCAAAACAGGTTTAATATTTTTTTCTGTTGTTGGATTATCATTGATTTTCCTTGTTAAAAGCTGTTTCCAAATACTTGGGATTACCACTTCTTCTGCAGCTTCAAAGTCATATCCTGCAGAATGATGGGTCGCTCGTTGTGGTAAATGAATTTCTTTTTCTTTATAATCTGTCACTACTTTAAATCCTCTTTTTTCCATAAAAAACCTCCATAAAGACTATGCCTATTTTACCATATCTCGATAAAAAAACTGAATGTCTTATTGTTTTCTAAAAATTTCTCAAGAATTAGCAAAAAAAGCATTACTTTTTCATAAAACAAGCTTATCTTTGCAAGTTTTCAGTCAACGCGTTAGGATAAAATTAAATAAAAAAGAAAGGCAGGTATCACATAAATGACAAAAAACATTTTAGATGAAACGACTACTTTAAATAATGGGGTAAAAATGCCCTACTTTGGTTTAGGAGTATGGCAAACAGACAATCACACTGCACAAAACTCAGTTACTGAAGCAATCAAAAATGGTTACCGTTTGATCGATACTGCTAAAGAATATGGTAATCAAGCTGGCGTTGGCAAAGGAATCCGTGAAGGTTTAAAAGAAACCGGCGGCAATCGAAAAGATTTATTTATTACAACAAAGGTATTTAACGGGGACGCTGGCTATGATTCCACGATACGTGCTTTTTATGATACATTGCATGAATTACAATTAACTTATATCGATCTATATTTGATTCATTGGCCAGTGGATGGTCGTTATATTGACACTTGGCATGCTTTGGAAAAATTGTACAAAGACGGTTTAATCCGTGCTATTGGAATTTCTAATTTTGATAATGAACGATTACAAGATTTGCTTGATCATGCTAGCATTACTCCAGCAATTAACCAGATGGAATACAATCCATTAAATCAAGAAAAAGAAATTCACGAAATGGCAAGAATGACTGGCATACAATTAGAAGCCTGGTCTCCATTAGGTGGCGGTGAAGCATTAAATGATCCAATTATAAATCAATTAGCAGAAAAATACGATAAAACCGCTGCTCAAATTATTTTACGTTGGAATTACCAACAAGATGTAATCACCATTCCAAAATCTACTCATCAAAAACGTATTATTGAAAATAGCCAAATTGCTGATTTCGAGTTATCTGATGAAGATGTTCAAAAAATCCAAGAAATGGACCAAAAGAAACATACGATTTGGTATGATGTGTTTGACTGGCATAATGCAATCAAAGCTGAAACCGTACAAACTTGGGACGATACAGAAGAATATAAATCATAATAAAAAAGAAAGCTGGAGATGTCTCTAGCTTTCTTTTTTATTATTCTTCTGTTGGCTCAACTGATACTTTTTTCTGATAACTTTTTTGTAAATAAACAAAGCTATTTGATTTTTCTGTCTTTTCCAATTATTAAAGCTATACAAAATAAGTTTCGAATCTAAATTTTCTCTAATATTTTTTGTATAATAAATGACGAAAAGCTTATTTGTTAGTACAATAGATAGTAACCAAAGAAAAATGGAGAAAATTATGTACAAGGAAATTACAGATCCAAAACGTATCGTAATCAAAGTGGGGACAACAACCTTGATTTACCCAAATGGCAATATAAATTTAGCTAGTATTGATGAATTAGCTTTTGTATTGACTGATTTGCAGAATCGAGGAAAAGAGGTTATTTTGGTTTCTTCTGGTGCTATCGGCGTAGGATTAAACCAACTGCAGTTAAACCAACGACCTTTTTCAATTCCGCAACAACAGGCCGTAGCAGCTGTGGGGCAAGCAGAATTAATGGATATTTATAATCAACGTTTTCAAGTGTACAGCCAGCAAACAGCTCAAATTCTTTTAACAAGAGATATTATAGAGTACCCCGAAAGCCGTAATAATGTAATAAACACTTTAGAAGAACTGCTGGCTATGGGAATCATTCCTATTATTAACGAAAACGATACGGTAGCAGTTGATGAATTGGATCATTTAACAAAGTTTGGAGATAACGACCGACTTTCAACCATTGTTAGTGAATTAATGCGGGCTGAGTTACTCATTATGCTCTCAGATATTGACGGTTTTTATTCTGATAACCCTTTGAAAAATAAACAAGCAAAACTTTATCGTCGAATTACAAAAATTGATGACGAATTAATGAAACAAGCAGGCGCTAGTAACAATCAGTTTGGCACAGGTGGCATGTCTAGTAAACTTAAAGCAGCTAAACGCGTTTTGGATGTGAATGGTAGTATGGTATTAGCAAATGGTAAAAGACCTAAGATTATTTTTGATATTTTAAAAGGTGCAGAGGTTGGTACTTTGTTTAAGGGGGAATCAATTTGACAGATTTACAAACATTAGGACAACAAGCAAAAGAAGCAGCTACTCAATTAGCTCTTTTAAACACAAAAGAAAAAAATCAACTCTTAGAAAATATGGCTTTCGCTATCGAAAATAACACAGAAGAAATTTTACAAGCCAATCAAAAAGATCTTGAACAAGCAGATGAAAATGGGATAAAAGAGGTAATGAAAGATCGCCTGCGGCTATCAGAAGAACGAATTGAAGCGATGGCTACAGGCATACGTCAGGTCATTCAACTAAACGATCCGATTGGCACTATTAAACATATGTGGAAAAACGAAGAAGGTTTGACAATTGGACAAAAACAAGTGCCTATTGGCGTTATCGGTATTATCTATGAATCACGTCCCAATGTAACAACTGACGCAGCCAGTTTATGTTTTAAATCGGGCAACGCCGTTATTTTACGAGGCGGTAAAGAAAGTTTTTATTCTAACCAATTACTAGTCAGTATCTTACAAGAGGCATTAGAAGAAAGTCAGTTTTCTTCTCACGCAATTCAATTTATTGATGATACAACTCATGAAACGGCTAATGAAATGATGCAATTAACTGATTTTCTAGACGTCTTGATCCCTAGAGGCGGAGAAGGTTTAATCAAGCATGTCAAAGAAAACGCAAAAGTGCCTGTTATTGAAACAGGCACAGGTAATAATCATATTTACATTGATAAAGACGCGCAAGTAAATATGGCTACAGATATCGTAGCCAATGCTAAAGCGCAGCGTCCTTCTGTTTGTAATGCATGTGAAACGCTGTTGATTCATAAAGAAGTGGCCGCTTTCTTTTTACCAGCGATAGAAGAACGCTTAATAGAACTTGGTATTGAACTACGAGCAGACGAAATTGCTAGTGATTATCTTCCTTCTGCAACTTTAGCAACAGAAGAAGACTGGTCCACTGAATTTCTAGATTATATCTTAGCTATCAAGGTAGTAGACTCTTCTGAGGAAGCTATTTCCCATATCAATCGATACAATACAAAACATTCAGAAGCTATCGTAACCGATAATTATTTTACTGCTCAAAAATTTTTAAATGAAGTAGACGCAGCAGCAGTCTATGTTAATGCTTCTACTCGTTTTACTGACGGTTTCGTTTTTGGTTTTGGCGCTGAGATTGGTATTTCTACACAAAAATTACATGCAAGAGGCCCTATGGGATTAGAAGCCTTAACAAGTATAAAATATATTATTTATGGCGATGGACAAACTAGAGCGTAAGTTTCACGTGAAACAGCAAGTTTAAAACGGTATAATAAATTTATGAATAGATGTATTTTTTAAATTGTTATTCATATATCGTTTCTCCTTAGATAGTTTTCAATAAAATTACTGCTTGAGGCGGATGTAAACTTAAAAAAATTTTGCTATTCTTAGTATGAAAAATAGGAGGGACATATTATGAAAAGTCGTTCAAATTTCTTAAATATTCTAATCATCATTGGCGGATTGGTCTTAGCCAGCTTAGTACTGAAAATACTCTTATCCCTAGCCACAGGCGTTTTATATCTTGTCTTTAAATTTGGTATTCCGTTATTAATCATTGGCGGTGTCATTTACTGGTTAACAAGTAAGAGAGGTAGAAGGCCAAGAAGATAATAAATGGAACGGACAATTAAATTGTTCGTTCTTTTTTAATAAGATATTAAGACTAACTGTAAAATCGTTATATCTATCTCACAGACTTGAAACACTTCAGTTTCATCGCTATAATAACTTGAGGGCCACAATGGCCAATACGAAAAAAGCGAGGAAATTTATTGATTACTGTAAATAATGTGAGTTTGCACTTTTCTGGTCGCAAACTTTTTGATGACGTGAATTTAAAATTTACTCCTGAAAACTGCTACGGTTTAATTGGTGCTAATGGCGCCGGTAAATCTACTTTCTTAAAGATCTTATCAGGGGAAATCGAACCATCCACAGGTACTGTTAGCATGGGGCCTAATGAACGGATGGCTGTACTAAAACAAAACCACTTTGATTACGAACAGTTTCCGGTGATCGAAACTGTTATTATGGGACATAAACGTCTATATGATGTAATGAAAGAAAAAGACGCACTGTATATGAAGGAAGATTTCACAGATGAAGATGGTATACATGCCGCAGAATTAGAAACTGAATTTGCCGAATTAAACGGATGGGAAGCTGAATCAGAAGCAGCTGTACTTTTACAAGGATTAAATATCCCTGATACAATGCATCAAGTTCAGATGAGTGAATTGACTGAAGGACAAAAAGTAAAAGTATTGCTGGCCCAAGCACTATTTGGTAAACCGGATGTCTTGCTGCTTGATGAGCCAACAAATGGTTTGGATATTCCATCAATCAATTGGTTAGAAGAATTTTTGATTAACTTCGAAAACACTGTAATTGTCGTATCTCATGACCGTCACTTTTTAAATAAAGTATGTACACATATGGCTGATTTAGACTATGGAAAAATTAAATTGTACGTTGGTAACTATGATTTTTGGTTAGAATCCAGCCAATTAGCTACAAAATTACAACAGCAAGCCAACGCTAAAAAAGAAGAGCAGATCAAAGAATTACAAGAATTTATTGCTCGTTTTAGTGCAAATGCTTCAAAATCAAAACAAGCAACTTCGCGTAAGAAAATGTTGGATAAAATTACTTTAGACGATATTCAGCCTTCTTCTCGTCGTTATCCTTTTATCAGTTTTAAACCCGAACGTGAAATTGGTAATGACTTGTTACAAGTAGAAAATGTTAGTGTCACAATTGATGGCAAGAAAATTTTAGACAACATTTCCTTTACATTAAATAAAAATGATAAAGTTGCTTTTATCGCTAAAGATGATATTGCAACTACCACTTTATTAAACGTCATTACCGGATATACTAAACCTGATACAGGCACCGTGCGTTGGGGAGTTACAACAAGCCAAACTTATATGCCAAAAGATGCTAGTAATGAATTTGATAGCAATCTAACTATTTTAGAATGGTTGCGTCAATATGCGGATAAAGAAGAAGATGATAATACCTTTTTACGAAGCTTTTTAGGAAGAATGTTATTTTCTGGTGAAGAAGTTAACAAAAAAGTTAATGTCCTTTCTGGTGGTGAAAAGGTTCGTTGTCTATTATCTAAACTTATGCTGACTAAAGCTAATGTGTTACTTTTAGACGATCCTACAAATCATTTAGACTTAGAATCGATCACAGCATTAAACAACGGTCTAATAGACTTTAAAGGTTCATTGCTTTTTACTTCCCATGACCATGAATTTATACAAACATTAGCCAATCGTGTCATTGTAGTTTCAGACCAAGGTGTCGTTGACCGCATGGATACTACTTACGATGAATTTTTAGAAAATGAAGCTGTACAAGAACGTGTGGACCAACTGTATGCTTAATTATGCGATAAAAGTAAAGCAAGCCCCTTCAATTGAATTTGGAGAGGCTTGTTTTTTAAAATCTTTTTGTTTTTCCCGTTGAAAATAATGCTACACAACCGTAGCCTGTATGACTAGCAATCGTAGGACCTAAAGAAAAGCGTGTAATTGGTGTTTCTGGGTAGTGTTGTTTTAATTGTTTACTAACTTTTTCTAAAGCTTTTTCATCACCACTATAAGCAATATAAAAATGGTTAACTATAGATAAATCCAGGTCTTCAATTGTTTCATCTACCATTCTCTGCAAAGCTTTTTTACGTCCATGCACTTTATCAACACTTTGTAATTGGCCTTTCTCATCTACATTAAGAATGGGTTTAATATTTAACAAACCACCAATCGCTGCTTGTGCTTTGGTTACTCTACCGCCATGCACCAAATGTTTCAAATCATCAACAGTAAACCAGGAACGCAGATGCTCTTTGCATATATCTAGCCATTGAACGGTCTCTTCTAAAGTCCTACCTTCTTTTTGTAAACGAGCTGCTTCCATTACCAACATCCCCAAGCCTAAACTAGCAGTTTTGGTATCAAAGCTAGTAACCGTAAAATCAGGATATTCTTCTTTTAATAACTCAATTGCATTTAGACTGCTTTCATAAGAGCCGCTTAAACCTGATGAAAAGCCAACGTATAAAATAGATATTCCCTTTTTTGCATAGGGTCTAAAAAAATCCATATACCTACCAACATTAATTTGTGCAGTTTTTGGATGTTTATTTTCTTTTAATTGATCTAAAAACCATGAATTATCAAAAGTTCTTCCAAGATCATCAGTATATTCTTTCCCCTCTAACTCAACAAACATAGGTATGTAAGCAATTTTATCCTTATCTAACAAGTCCGCCGATAAATCGCAGCAGGCATCTGTTATAATTTGAAACATATTCTCGCTCCTTTGGCGTTAACTTTTCTTTATTATACCTTATATTCTCAAATAAATTAAGCTTTTTACGTTTATAAAAAAACATCAGAAATTTTCTCTGATGTTTTTTAAGTTATTTTAAATTTGTGACCAAACACTTTCTAAAATATTTGTTTGATTCCGATCGGGACCCACTGAAAAAGTAGAAATTCTTACCCCTACAAGTTCTGAAATTCGACGAAGATAATTTCGTGCATTTTCAGGCAATTCTTCCAATGTTTTACAATTTGTAACATCTTCTGACCAACCAGGTAATTCTTCATAAACAGGCTTACACCGGTTTAATTCTTTTAGACTAGCAGGGTAATGATAGATTAACTTCCCATCTAATTCATAAGCCGTACAGATTTTCACTGTATCTAAACCACTTAAAACATCCACACAATTTAATGATAAATTGGTAATACCAGAAACCCGACGCGAATGACGCATAACTACCGAATCAAACCAACCAACACGACGAGGACGTCCAGTCGTTGTACCGTATTCATGTCCTACTTTTCTGATTTGATCGCCTACTTCATCGAATAATTCTGTAGGAAAAGGACCGTCGCCTACACGAGAAGTATAAGCTTTACATACACCCACAACTTTATCGATCTTAGAAGGGCCCACGCCACTACCGATTGTCACTCCTCCAGCAACTGGATTTGACGAGGTAACAAAAGGATAAGTTCCTTGATCAAGATCCAGCATAACGCCTTGTGCTCCTTCAAAAAGTACGCGTCTCCCACGGTCCAAAGCATCGTTTAAAATGACAGAGGTATCTGTTACATATTGCTTGATTTGTTGACCGTACTCATAGAATTCTTCAAAAATATCCTCAAAAGCCATTGCATGGTCATCATACATTTTTTCAAATTGTCTATTTTTGTCTGCTAAATTAATTTTCAAACGTTCACTAAAGATATCCTTATCTAGCAAATCAGCGACCCTTATACCAACACGAGCTGCTTTATCCATATAAGCTGGCCCAATTCCTTTAATTGTCGTACCGATTTTATCAGCGCCTTTAGCATCTTCTTGCAATTGATCTAACTTGATATGATATGGCAAAATTACGTGTGCACGATCAGAGATTCGTAAATTTTCTGTTGATACACCGTGTTCTTTTAGATAATTCAATTCTTCTACAAGTGATTTGGGATTTACCACTACACCATTTCCGATAACGCTTGTTTTTTCTTTATAAAAAATACCAGAAGGAATTAGATGCAACTTATAAGTCACATCATCGAATTTAATCGTATGTCCGGCATTATCGCCACCTTGATAACGTGCGATCACTTCTGCATTTTCACTCAAAAAATCAGTAATTTTTCCTTTTCCTTCATCGCCCCATTGTGTTCCTACAACTACTACTGAAGACATATGAATACCTCTTTCTTTTTGGACTATTTAGTAAACAACTCAAGTTTCGCACACCAAATTCGGTAGATAACCCTTGATATAGTTGGGTAGCGTATCGATCCAGTGTTGTAGTTGACTTTCAATAAAGTCTTGTAGTGTACTTTCTGCTTTTTCGCTGACAGCCTGAATGATCTTGACCAACTCAAGCAATGCCACAGACCAATCAAGTTCTTTCATCTGATCTGCGAGTTCATAAAATAAGCCGCCCAGTGTCCGCTCGTCATTGGCACAGCGTTGTTGCCAGCTCAAGAGAATATAACGGGTAAATACAATGGTCGTGTGACAGAGCAGGGCTTGATAATTCCGTGTCTGTGTTTCTTGCGCTAAATGAAGCAGTGATTTTGATGCTTTAAAGAATGTTTCGATATCCCACCGTAAAGAATAGGTTTTGACGATCTCTTGAGAAGACAGCGTCAGATCATCCGTCATAATGGCTAACCAGGCACTTTGTTTACTGTGGTTTTTCACAAAAACGATCTTCACAGGATGCTGACCAGCACAGGGCTGGACGATAATGGACGAAAGAATAGCTTCAGCAGTTACTTCTTCCGTCGATTTTTGGTAGAGTTCGCTTAATTTATAAAAACGCCCTTGGTAGAGATATTTTGTTTTTCCGTTTTTCATCATCCCTATCGTATGAATGCCTAAATCGTGTAACCGATCGATCATTTTCGGACAAGTAAACCACTTGTCCATGAGCACATGCGTGGCATAAATGCCCTGATCAAGGGCACGTGCCACCATTTCAACCGCCACTTCAGGCATGGGACGCTGCGCTTCTTTGAATCGACGAGTGCCCACGGTTCGCTGGTCTTGTACAGAGATGGTGGGCTGGACTTTTTTATTGCCAGAAAGCAAACTAAAATCAATAGGCAGAAACGAATACCCATCGGAAAAACCCAACGTGAGCATACGATATCCTTTGTAGCCTTTTTGCAAGGCATGATCCCATAGACGGGCTAAACCAGGGACTTTTTGACTCCGATTTCGATAAAAGGTAGAATCGTCTAAAATCAAGGTGCGTAGATGAGTTTGAGGATCCGTCAGACGATGGATCTTTTCGATCACCGAAGTACTGAAACGAAGAAGAAAGGTCCGCCAGTTATTGTGAGGATCGTTCATCAAACGATAGACCGTATCTTTTTTCATCCATTGGTCCGCCTCACGTCCAGAAAGGACTTGATGAAGCGATTTGCCTTTAAAGACTAAAGAAAAAAGAAAAGTAAAGATGACTGCGACGGAATAGCCTTTTTGCTTGTGGATGTGAGCTTGACGCAAAAAGGAAGGCACCTTTAATTCGGAAAAAGTCGCTTTTACTTCATTTGGTAATTGATTTTTGATGGCTTTTAAGTGTATCATAAGGGCAAGAACTCCTTTGTCTTTGATTTGTGGTAAATCAATTATAAAACAAAGCGAGTTCTTTTTGTATCTTTTGTTAAAAAAGTCAAGAAGGCGATTGAATTCAATGCAGGCCCAGATCTGGCAATGGATTATCCTATTTTTTTATGTGCGAAACTTGAGTAAACAAAAAATAAACAGCAACGGCCTAGCTTATCGACTGCTATTTTTCATTCCTGAATTATTGTACCAACATCCCACTATTATTACAATGAAAAAATCGAATATTTATCTTTTAAAACTTTTTTCATTAGTCAAAAAACGAACATTAATAAAAAAATAATAAAAATATCTTATAAAAAACGAAAAAAACTATGATTTTAATAAAAATCATAGTTTTCGTATAATGTTTCAAGGGCCTTTTTTTCCTGAATCAATTTCTTACCAATATTTGTTTGTGATACCCTTGTACGATTTTCGACTCGTTCTACTAACCTTTTTGTTGATAGAATATCTTTTTGTTGTTCAACAGATTCTTTTACCGAAGAAAATGGTTGATGTGCCACTAATTGTAATCCATAACTATTTGATAATAATGTATAACCAGCTAAGCCAGTTTCTTTCTGATAGCTTTTGGCAAAACCGCCATCAATGACTAACATTCGACCATTAGCCTTAATCGGATTTTCTCCCTGATTTGCTTTTACTGGCGTATGTCCATTAATAATATGTCCTGTTATCGGCAAACCAAAGTCTTTTAGTATCTCTTGGCAGACTGCTTCTTGATTTCTTAACCGATAATAGGCATTTTTTTCTTCATGATGGGTTTGTTTGTCTTCAATATAATAACGTTCAAAAGTTGCCATAACTTTTTTACCAAATAAAGAAGAACACTCTCCTGTCCATAAATACCATAATAAATCAGTCGAAAAATCATTAGAAAGCTCCGGATGTGCATAACTATATCGGATTTGTGCTTCAAAAAAATCCAACAAGCTTTTCCCAGAATAGTGTGTCTGCCCAATTCTCAGTGATTTAAAATCTCCATTTTGATGAAGCGGGATACAACCGTGAAGTAATAAATTCCCATTATAGCATAAATACATATTCCCTTTTTCCATCAAAAAATCCATATGACGTCGTAAAGGTTCAGAGTTTTGAAATGAAAGTAACAAATTTTTTACTAGCTCTTCTTCTTCCCCTGTCAATTCACAAGGATTATCAGGATCAATTGTAGGTCCGCTGAAATCAACTAATGAATAGATTTTACCCTGAAGACTTATTGTTGAGTTAGTATAATTAATAAAATCTAGCATACTTCTTTCATCCATGAGAAATTCAGGTCGACGCTTGATCAATTGACCTTCTAATTTAAACTGTAATATAGCCGTTGCTTGCTGAATTTTATTCAGACTATCTTTTTCAGCAGCAGAAAAATCTGTTTCATCTTCTAATTTAGGTGAAAACTTATCTAATACCTGATAATATTTATGGCTATACTCTACTAAAGGTCGTAAATTAACACCATAACGATCCTCGATAATTGCTAAGTTTCCATATCTTGCACAAATACGTAAAACATTAATAAGAGCAAGTGGTGAACCGGCCATACTTGCCAACCAAATAATATCATGATTTCCCCATTGAATATCCACTGAATGATAATGAATTAAACGTTCCATGATCATGTCTGGTGCTGGTCCTCGATCATAAATATCTCCTACTACATGTAAATGATCTACAACAAAACGTTGAATGACGTAACATAAAGCACTTATTAAGGGGGCTGCTTGCCTTAGCTGAATAATATTATCTATAATTGCTTGAATATAAGCTTGTTTATCACTTTCTTGTTGCTTTTCTGTCAGTAATTCCTCAATAACGTAGCTAAAACGAGAAGGTAATGCTTTATGGACTTTTGAGCGAGTATATTTACGGCTAGTATAATTAACGACAGTGATCAATAATTGAATTTGCTGTGCATACCATTTTTTTACTTCTTCTTGTGTTTTTCTTTCTTTTTCTAACTTAATTTTTTCTTCTGGATAATAAATTAAAGTAGCCAATTCATCAATATCCACTGTTTTTTTATCTAAGCATTCGGCCAATTTTTCTTTAACACTTCCAGAACCATTGCGTAATACATGATCAAATGCAGCATATTCGCCATGTACATCGCTAATAAAATGTTCAGTTCCCTTAGGTAAATGTAAAATTGCTTCTAAATTGATAAGTTCAGTGATTACATTTTCTTTATTTTCAAAATTTTCCTTTAACAAACTATAATAGTTTACTCCTGACATCTATATACGCTCCCTCAAAAAGTAAAATTGGTATTGTTGTATATAAATACAATACAAGTTAATAAAAATAGTTGCAAGCCTTTTTATTAAAAAAACTTACAACTATAATTCTTTACGTATATAAATTGGTATAGCCAATTAATCACTCAAATGCTGTTCGCGGTGAAAGAGAAGAAAATTTGTTATATTCTTTTATAAATAGTAACTCGACAGTCCCTCGCGCGCCATTCCGATTCTTTTCAATAATAACTTCAATTACATTGTCATTACCTGCTTCTTCTTCTTCCTCTTCATCATTTTCACGTTGATAATAATCATCACGATATAAGAAGGCTACAATATCAGCATCTTGTTCGATCGAACCTGACTCACGAATGTCACTTAAAACCGGTCTTTTATCTTGTCTTTGTTCCACACCACGAGATAATTGTGAAAGAGCTACAACTGGAACGTTTAATTCTTTTGCCAATTTTTTCAATTGACGAGAAATTTCCGATACTTCTTGTTGACGGCTTTCTCTACCTGAACCCTCAATTAATTGCAGATAATCGATTAAAATCAAGCCCAGGTTTCCTTTTTCTTGGGCTAATTTTCGACAACGTGCACGGATCTCAGAAACCTTAATTCCCGGTGTATCATCGATATAAATACTTGCTTTAGATAAACTACCCATTGCTACGATCAAATTACGCCATTCTTCATCTGTCAATTGCCCAGTACGTAAATGACTCGCATCAATGGAGCCTTCTGCACAAAGCATCCGACTAACTAACGATTCAGCGCCCATTTCCAAACTAAAAATAGCTACCGTATTATCGGTTTTTGTACCCACGTTTTGAGCAATATTTAAAGCAAAAGCAGTTTTTCCTACTGCAGGACGAGCTGCAATAATCAATAGTTCATCTTTTTGTAAACCAGCCGTCATTTTATCCAATGCTTGATAACCCGTAGGCAAACCAGTAATTTCTTCATTATTTTGAGCCAATTCGTCTATATTTTCGATCGTTTGGTTTAAAACATCTGCGATTGATTGGAAACCATTACTGTTTCTTTTCTCAGAAACTTCCATGATGCTTTTTTCTGCATCTTCTACAATTTCCTGTACATTTTCATTTTGTTCAAAACCGCTACTTACGATTTTATTGGCTGTTTGAATCAACTGCCGTAAAATTGCTTTATCATCAACGATCTTAGCATAATAAGAGACACTTGATGAAGTAGGTGAAACTTGACTTAATTCGGTTAAATAACTGATACCACCGACATCTTCTAAATCATTTGTTTTTTCAATTTCAGCTTTTAAAGTAATTAAATCAATCGCTTCATTACGTTCATTAAGCTGATACATACATTGAAAAATAATTTGGTGGCTCCTACGATAAAAACTGCTGGGTTCTAGCAATTCCATTGCTTCAATAATCGCATCCGAATCAAGAAAAATGGCACCCAATACAGCTTGTTCCGCTTCTATATCTTGTGGTGGGATACGATCTTGCCAAACTTCATTCATATTTTTTTCTCCTAAATACCTTCGTTTACAAACATACGAATATTCTTTTGAAAACGCAAGGCAGATCTGCTCATTACCAGACCTGCCTCTTCTTATTCTTCTACTACATGTACTCTAATAGTGCCTGTTACTTCAGGGTGCAACTTAACTGCTACGTTTGTATAACCCATTGAGCGAATAGGGTCTTTTAATTCAATTTTTCTTTTATCCACTTTAATATTATATTGACTCTTTAAAGCTTGTGCAATTTGTTTAGATGGGACTGAACCAAAAAGACGACCATCTTCACCGGCTTTAGCTGTAATCTCTACTACCGTTTTCTCATCTTCTAAATCATCTTTTATTTTTTGAGCTTCTTGTAGTTGTTCAGCTTCTTCTTTTTCTTGAGCTTGCTCTTTACCGCGCATTGCAGCTACATTCTTTTGATTTGCTTCTTTTGCTAAGTTATTTTTTATTAAATAATTTTGCGCATAACCATTGGGAACATTTTTTACTTCCCCTTTTTTTCCTTTTCCCTTTACATCTTGTAAGAAAATAACTTTCATCGTTTTCTCACTCCTTGTCATCTAATTTTTTTAACTCATTAATTAAACTTTTTTGTACTTCTTTCATTGACTGATCTTTAATTTGAGTTGCGGCATTACTGAAATGACCACCACCACCCAATTTTTCCATAATCCGTTGAACATTTACACCACCAGAACTTCTTGCGTTGATAGAAATTTCATGTTCAAACTGTTTTGTTATAACAAAGGCTGCCTCGATATCATTCATAGACAATAAAGTGTCTGCTGCCTTAGAAGCTGTGACATTATCATAAATTTCATTTTCAGAAGCTGCTGCCACAACAATATTTTTGGTTATATATTCACTACGTGCTACCAGTTCACTCATTTGTAGATATGAATTTAAATCTGAACTCAACAAATAGCGTACCAATGTCAAATCAGCACCATGACTTTTTAAATAACTTGCCATTTGAAAAGTTTGTGCTGTTGTTCGAGTAAAAAAGCTCTTCGTATCGACATAAATCCCTGATAATAATAAACCAGCAATAAATTTAGGTACTTTTTTTCGTTTATTTGATTGAAATTGGATCAATTCTGCTACTAACTCACTCGCTGAAGACGAAGCAGGCTCAACATAAGTAAGTAAAGGATGATCTGGAAACTCCTCACCACGTCGATGATGGTCAATAATCATAATTTTATCAAAGGCTTCAAACGCCTCTTTTGAAATAGAAAGCGACGGTCGATTATAATCCACCATAACCAACACACTATCATCATCAATATACTCTAGTGCCTTTTTTCCAGAAAAGATCAACTTAGCTATTTCAGGGTGTTTATTTATTTCTGTTAAACAACGCTCAGTATCTTCTGTTACTTCATCTTGTTCAATGATCACATAGCATTCTTTTTGATTAAACTGAGCTAAAGCAGCTACACCAAAAGCACTACCAATAGCGTCCATATCTGGATAACGATGTCCCATAATAAAAATCTTTTTATTTTCAGAAAAAATTTTCTTTAAAGAAGTGCTCATTGCTCGTGAACGTGTCCGCGTTCGGCGAATGGTACCTTCTGTTTGTCCACCAAAAAATTGCGGCTTTGCTTGCGAGTCAGCATCCTTTAATACAACTTGATCGCCGCCTCGTGCTAAGGCCATATCTAAATTGTTTTGGGCAACTTCGCCTATTTTTTCCATCGAGCTATGACCGTATGCTACTCCCATACTCATCGTTAGTACAAATTCGCTATTTGTATTTGATTCTTTTAGTCGTTGTAAAATATCAAATTTTTTTTCTTTAATCTGTTCAAATTCATTCATACTAGCGACAAAAAAATAGCGATCCGTATTTACTCGTTTGTAAAAAATATGATATTCATTCGCCCAGTCAGAAATCATTGTTGTCACTAATGTATTCAATAAAGAAATATTTTTATCATCCATTTTATCAATGATATCGTCATAATTATCCAAAGAAATAATGCCGATCACAGTCATAGACAGGGCTCCTTATAATTTCAAAATCCAATTAACAAAACTAAATAATCGCTTAACTTTTATAAAAAAATATTTTTATCTGGACGTTTCTACTCTTTTCCATTTTATCATAAACTATTTTATTATGCGATTTACAGAAATAAGATAGATGATAAAAAAACCGAATGACAAAAATGTCATTCGGATCAACTTTTTACATTTCATCATTTACGAAAGGTAGCAAGCCCATAATACGTGCACGCTTGATAGCAATTGTCAACTTACGTTGATTTTTTGCACCAGTACCTGTGACACGACGAGGTAAAATCTTACCACGTTCGGAAATAAATCTTTTTAATAATTCAATATCTTTATAATCTACATGTTCAATGTGATTTGCTGCAAGATAGTCTACTTTACGACGTCTACGTCCGCCTCTTCTTTGTTGAGCCATTCTATTTCCCTCCTATCAATTTATTAGAATGGTAAATCATCATCTGAAATATCAATTGATGATCCGCCAAAAGGATCGTTGTTATCACGATCAAAATTAGGTGTTTCAGGAGTTTGAGATGTTTGTGTTTGATTATAACTGTTCCCAAAGTTCGATTGATTGCCACCAACAGAGTCATTATCAGCAGAACGACGTTGCTCACTGACAGAACGAGGTTCCAATAATTGGAAATTTTCTGCCACAACTTCAGTTACAAAAACACGTTGTCCTTGTTGATTTTCGTAATTTCTTGTCTGAATTCTTCCAGTGGCGCCAATTAACGCGCCTTTACGTCCTAAATTTGCGAGATTTTCCGCAGCCTTTCTCCAAATGACACAGTTAATAAAATCCGCTTCCCTTTCACCATTTTGATTCGTAAATGTACGATTCACGGCTAAAGTAAAAGTAGCAACTGCTACGCCATTAGAGGTGTAACGTAAATCAGGGTCTTTTGTCAATCTTCCTACTAGTACAACGTTGTTAATCAAAATTACCATCTCCTCATCGTTATTGTTTCATGTGAAACACGTTATTCTTCTTCTTTCACAATCATATGACGAATGATATCGTTGCTGATTCTTGCACGACGGTTAAATTCATTAACCGCATCTGCAGTTGATGGAGAAGAAACGTTAACGATGTGATAGATGCCCTCGCGGTATCCGTTCATTTCATACGCAAAACGACGTTTTTCCCAGTCTTTAGATTCAATCACTTCAGCACCATTATCAGTAATAATAGTATCGAAACGGTCTACTAAAGCTGTTTTTGCTTCTTCATCAATGTCAGGACGAATAATGTACAAAATTTCATACTTCGTATTTTCCATTGATCTTTCACCTCCCTATGGTCTTTGGCTCCTTTTTTCTAGGAGCAGAGAGAGTTGTCCGTTAAGACTACTCACGAAGTAAAATTATACACGTATTTGTCTAGTTACGCAAGATATTTCGTCTTGATTATTTAGAATTTGTTGTACACAGTTAAGTACGCAAAAAATCAACAAAAGCTTTTTTTATTTTTGTACTTTTGTTGATTTTTGCTACTAAACTGTCTTTATTTATTTTTAATCTTACTTACTCTTCTATTGACTCTTCTTCAACTTTTTCCAACTCTTTTGCATCTACTGTTGTCATAGTAACAACTTTGGCGTCATCCTCCATTTTCATCAAACGAACACCCAATGTTGCACGGCTTGTTTGTGAAATATCATCAACATGGAAGCGAATAATAACACCTCTGTCGGTAATCAGCATAACATCTTCATTGCCTGAAACGGTTGTTAAACCTGCTAATGGACCATTTTTTTCAGTAATATTAGCTGTTTTTATCCCTTTACCACCACGGCCTTTTACTGGATACTGATCTTCACTGGTACGTTTACCGTAACCTTTTTCTGTAATAACCAATACCTCGTCATCTTCTTTAATAACAGAAGCACCGATCACATAGTCTTCTGATCTTAAACGAATCCCTCGAACTCCACTAGCAGTACGTCCCATATCTCGAACTGCTTCTTCCTTAAAGGTGACAGAATAGCCATTATGAGTACCTATGATTACTACGTCATCTCCACTGGTACTTAAAACATTAACCAGCTCATCGTCTTCTTTTAAGCCTATAGCAATTAAACCATTACTACGAATGTTTTTAAAGGATTCTACTGAAGTACGTTTTACTACACCATATTTCGTTGTAAAGAAAAGATATTTTCTTTCTTCTGATTCATTTGGTAAAGCAATAATCGTTTGAATCCGCTCATTGGAATTGACACCTAAGAAATTAATGACGGGGATTCCTTTAGCTGTACGTCCATATTCTGGTACTTCGTATCCTTTTGCCTTATAAACTTTTCCTGCATTAGTAAAAAACAATAAATTGTCATGCGTAGAACAAGATACCAAGGTGGTAACAAAGTCTTGATCATGAATTCCCATACCTTGAACACCGCGTCCGCCGCGATTTTGTGTTCTAAATTCACTATTAGCTGCACGTTTAATATAGCCATTATTGGTTAAGGTAACAACGATCTCTTCTTCTTCAATTAGATCTTCGTCTTCTAAACTTAAAACTTCACCAACCAACAATTCCGTACGACGTTTATCGCCAAAACGTTGTTCGATTTCATGTAGTTCAGTTTGAATAATTTCAATCACTCGTTCGGGTCTAGCTAAGATATCAGTTAGATCTTCGATTTGTTTTAGTAAATCTTGATATTCATTTTCGATTTTATCTCGTTCTAAACCAGTTAAGTGGCGTAAACGCATATCCAAAATCGCCTGAGACTGACGATCAGATAGTTTAAATTGCGCCATCATCGTTTCTTTAGCCTGAGCATCTGTTTCAGAACCACGAATAATTGCAATAATCTCATCAATATGATCTAAAGCAATCCGTAAACCTTCTAAAATATGAGCTCGAGCTTCAGCCTTTTGTTTTTCAAAAATTGTTCGACGAGTAATAACATCTTTCTGATGTTCTAAATAATCTTCTAAGATTTGTTTTAAGTTAAGAATCTTAGGAACACCATTTTCAATAGCTAACATGTTAAAACCAAAAGATGTTTGTAAAGCAGTCATTTTATACAGATTGTTTAAAACAACCGAAGCACTCACATCACGTCTTACATCAACAACAATTCGCATTCCTTCACGTGAAGACTCATCACGTAAGTCGGTGATGCCCTCAATTCTTTTATCTCGATGAAGTTCAGAGATTCGTTCAATCAATTTAGCTTTATTGACCATATAAGGTAATTCTGTAACCAAAATACGTTCTTTACCATTAGCCATTTCGCTAATTTCTACTTTACCCCTTACAGTGATTGAACCCTTCCCTGTTTCATAAGCACGTCGGATACCTGATTTTCCCATCACTAAACCGCCTGTAGGAAAATCTGGACCAGGTAATACTTCCATTAATTCATTTGTCGTTACTTCTGGATTTTCAATCAAACGATCGATAGCTGCAACGACTTCACCTAGGTTGTGCGGAGGAATATTGGTTGCCATACCTACAGCAATCCCTGTCGTGCCGTTAACCAATAAGTTAGGGAAACGGGCAGGTAATACCTCGGGTTCTTTTTCTGTATCATCATAGTTTCCAATAAAGTCAACGGTATCTTTATTAAGATCACGCAACATTTCAACAGATAAACGACTCATACGAGCCTCTGTATAACGCATTGCCGCGGCGCCATCTCCATCAACAGAACCAAAGTTACCGTGCCCATCAACTAAAACGTAGCGATAACTAAAAGTTTGTGCCATTCTTACCATGGCTTCATAAATCGCACTATCGCCATGAGGATGGTATTTCCCCATGACATCTCCGACGATACGAGCGGATTTTTTATGCGGTTTATCCGGTGTAACCCCTAATTCACTCATACCATATAAAATTCGTCGATGGACTGGTTTTAACCCGTCACGAACATCAGGCAGCGCTCTGGCTACAATGACGCTCATCGCATAATCGATAAAGGATCCGCGCATTTCACTTGATAAATTAATATCATGAACATGATTTTCTTGATCTCTCAAAATTTTTCCTCCTTTACGATTTAAATATCAAGGTTTTGTACATAATGAGCATTTTCTTCAATAAAAGCTCGTCTAGGTTCTACATGATCGCCCATCAACATTTCAAAAACTTGGTCCGCCTCAATTGCGTCTTCTATACTTACACGCAACATTAAGCGATTTTCTGGGTTCATTGTTGTTTGCCATAACTGATGTTCATCCATTTCTCCAAGCCCTTTATAACGTTGAACAGATGGCTTAGGACTTTGAGGAAGAGAATCGATGACCTCTTGCAGTTCTTCCTCCGCATGTTCACCGGGTTGTACGTAGCGAATGTTTTTGCCTTGTTTAACCCCATATAGCGGTGGTTGTGCAATATACACATACCCTGCTTCCACAACGGGCCGCATATAACGATAAAACAACGTTAATAAAAGTGTACGAATATGAGCGCCATCCACATCAGCATCTGTCATAATAACTAATTTATGGTAACGTGCTTTAGATACATCAAATTCTTCGCCAAAACCAGTACCCATCGCGGTAAATAACGAACGAATTTCTTCATTAGCCAAAATTTTATCCATACTTGCTTTTTCAACATTCAATATCTTTCCTCGTATAGGTAAAATTGCTTGAAATTCACGGCTGCGTCCTTGTTTAGCAGAGCCTCCAGCAGAATCTCCTTCGACAATAAATAGTTCGCTTTTTTCTGGATCTCGGCTAGAGCAATCTGCCAATTTCCCAGGCAAGTTACTGATCTCAAGTGCGCCTTTACGTCGTGTGACTTCCCGAGCTCGCTTAGCAGCTTGTCTAGCTTTTGATGCTAGCATTCCTTTTTCTACAATTCGACGACCAATAGAAGGATTTTCCATCAAAAACTTAGCAAAATGCTCAGAAAATAGTCGATCAGTGACCGTACGTACTTCAGAGTTTCCTAATTTGGTTTTTGTTTGTCCTTCAAACTGTGGGTCTGGATGTTTAACTGATACAACAGCAGTCAAACCTTCTCGAACATCTTCACCGGAAAGATTATCATCATTTTCTTTCATTAACTTTTGTTTATGTCCGTAATCATTAATAACACGAGTTAATGCTGTTTTAAATCCGGCTTCATGTGTACCACCTTCATAGGTGTGAATGTTATTAGCAAATGTCATCAAATTTGTATGATAACTATCAGTATATTGTATCGATACTTCCACATTGATATCTTGTTGTTGCCCTTCTAAATATATCGGTTCAGGAAACAAAACATCTTTACTAGCGTTTAAATGTTCAACATAACTTTTGATTCCGCCTTCGTAATGATAATTTTTAACTACGGGTTCTTCTGGACGACGATCTTCAATAGAAATATGCAAACCACGGTTTAAAAAGGCAAGTTCACGAATTCGAGTTGCCAATTTATCAAAACTAAATTCAACAGTTTCATTAAATATTTCTGAATCAGGTTCAAAATGAACTTCCGTGCCTTGTAATTCTGTCTCCCCTATTACTTTTAAATCTCCCGTAACTTTTCCACGGTGAAATTCTTGATAATAAATTTGACCATTTTTATAAACCTTTACCTCTAGTTTTTTAGATAAGGCATTAACTACTGAAGAACCAACACCATGTAGTCCTCCAGAAACTTTGTATCCACCACCGCCGAATTTTCCGCCAGCATGAAGGATCGTAAACACCGTTTCTACCGCGGGTCTACCCGTCTTATTTTGAATATCTACCGGAATCCCACGGCCGTTATCTGTTACTGTTATACTATTATCTTTTTCAACAATAACCTGAATTTCTGTAGCAAAACCAGCAAGGGCCTCGTCAATTGAGTTATCTACGATCTCCCAAACTAAATGGTGGAGCCCCTCAGAGCTAGTAGAACCAATATACATTCCCGGTCTTTTTCTTACAGCTTCTAGCCCCTCTAAAACTTGTATCTGGCTAGCATCGTATAAATCTGCTTGTTCACGCATATTCTTATCTTCTTCTGCCACTTATACATCTTCTCCTTCTAGTTGTCCTTGGTTGATATAAAAAATTTCAGGCTCTACAGACATTTTATCTTTTACTTGTTTTAGTGTTGTCGTTGTTAAGAAAGTTTGAACTTTCCCTTCAATTGTTTCTAATAAATGTAGTTGCCTGGAATCGTCTAGTTCACTCATCACATCATCTAGTAACAAAACCGGATACTCTCCTGTTTCTTCTTTTATCAAATCAATTTCTGCTAACTTTACACTTAAGGCAGCAGTTCTTTGCTGTCCTTGAGAACCAAACGTTTGTACATCTTTTTTATTAATTAAAAAAGATAAATCGTCCCGATGGGGGCCCACTAGTGTAATTTGTCGTAAACGTTCTTTATCTTTTGTTTTTTCAATTTCCTGGGTGTAAGCTTTTTTAACTGCTTGTTCATCATTCCAGTGATCTCCAGGGATACTCGAACGATATTCAATCGTTAGTTCTTCCTTTGATTGAGTAATTTTTTGATGCAATTGGTTTGCCCAAAATTCCAAACGTTTGACAAACTGTTGACGAGCCAACAGCACTTTACTCCCGTGGTCAATCAATTGCTCCGATAAAATGTCCAAGTATAGTTTATCAGTTTGTTTATGCTCAGCCAGTTGTTTAAGATATTGATTTCGTTGTTTTAATATTTTTTGATATTGCGTAGACTCGTAAAGATAAACAGAATCAATCTGAGCAATTTCCATATCTAAAAATTTTCTTCTTCCTTGTGGGCTACCTTTGACTAAAGAAAGATCCTCTGGTGCAAATAAGATGACATTTAACTGGCCAATATAACTAGAAAGCTTTTTTTGCTCCATATGATTAACTTTTGTTTTCCGACCTTTTTTAGTCAAAAACAACTCAATTGGAACACTTGTATATTTTTTTTGAATATTGCCTTTAATAAAACTTTGATCTTTTTCCCACTGAATAAGTTCTTGTTCGTTATTGGTTCGATGACTACGAGTTAAAGCTAGTGTATAAATACTCTCCAGCAAATTCGTTTTACCTTGAGCATTTTCACCTAAAAAAATAACAACATTTTTATGAAAATCTACCAATAATTCATCATAATTACGAAAATTTTTAATATGTAGATTATTTAGACGCATCTTTTGTGCCCTTTTCTGTCATAAAAAAAGTACCTATTTCAGGTATTTCAATCATTGTTCCAGCATAAAGTTTTCTTCCTCTGTGATTTTCAATTTCTCCATTAACAAAAATAGTATTTTCTTGTAAATACCATTTTGCTTGTCCACCGCTCGAAATGACATCGAGTTCTTTCAGTAATTGAGCAAGCGTCATATATTCTGTTTTCAAAATGATTTTTTCTTTCATTTTATCCCTCGATTTTCTTTTCGACATATACTTATATTATACCCTTTTTTAACAAATAAAACAAATAAATCCTTCTAATTTTGTTTCTCAGAAGTTTTAACATATTTAGATAATTTCAGCCTAAAACAAAAAGAAGAGCTTAGAATTTAATCTAAGCCCTTCTTAAGTTAAAAAGTATATTTTTATTAATTGGTCCGTACCGGTGTGATCAGTTGTAAGAAATCACCTTGACCTTCTGTAGGTTCCAAGGTAAAAGGTCGAACAGCTGAAATAAAGCAAATCCGTATTGTTGTATTTCCAAAAGCACGTAATGCATCTTTCATATAATCAGGGTTGAAAGAAATTTCTAATGGATCACCAGAAACTTTTTCATATTTTAAATCTTCTTCTACTTTACCGACTTCTGGTGAATTTCCATGTAAAACAACACTATTTTCTGTAATTTGCAGGCGAACAATATTATTACGACTTTCATGAGAAAGTAAAGAAGCCCGTTCAATAGCTGATAAAAGACCAGAAACATCAAATTCAATTTCGGTATTAAAAGAAGATGGGATTAAACGGTCTGTATCTGGATATTTTCCTTCAAGCAGACGTGAATAAAATTTCATCGTTTCGGTTTCAAATAGGACTTGATTTTCCATGATACTAATTTTAACTGTATCTTCTTCATCAGTTAAGGAGCGAGATAATTCAACCAAACTTTTTCCTGGAATAACAATATCAAATTCCTCTGTGTCATTTTCTAATGGGATAGTTCGTTGGCTGAGACGATGTGAATCAGTCGCTACAGCCAATAAACGATTATTTTGTAGTGTAAAATGAACCCCGGTTAAAATAGGACGACTTTCGTGTTGCGAAACAGAAAAAACCGTCTCGTTAATCAATTTATTTAACATATCAGCAGGTAATTGAATTTCCCTTTGTCGATCTACTGCTGGTAAATGTGGATAACTTTCTGAGTCTAGTCCATTAACCAAGAAGTTTGCTTTTCCAGAAGTAATTTCTACTTGATTATTATCCAAAACCTCTAAAGTAACATGATCTTCGGGCAATCGCCGGATAATTTCATTAAAAAAACGTGCTTGTAAAACAATACTTCCCGTACTTTCAATGTTCATTTTAGCTTTTTCATCATCAGAACTTAAAAAAGATTCAATTGAAATATCGGCATTACTTCCTGTTAGGGTTAAACCATTATTAGCCAAATCAATTTTTACTCCTGTAAGTATAGGCATCGTTGTTTTGGTAGAAATAGCACGTTGTACTGTTTGTAATTGTTGGGTAAAAGCTGTTCGGTTTAATGTTACTTTCATAAATAGGCACTCCTTTATATATTATATTAATAAAAAAATCGCAGTAATAGTAGAGCAGTGAATATTGTGGATAACTATAAAAAACAAGGGAAATTAATACTTTTCCACCTGTGGAAAAGTTGTGGATATCTTTTTGATTTTTCCCACATTTATACACATCATTGCATCAAGTGATTTTTTATCTCTTTAATTTCTGATTGTGCTTTTTCGTCTTCTTCCATTAATTTTTGAACTTTTTCATAAGCATGGATAACAGTTGTATGATCTTTCCCTCCAAAATCAGCTCCGATTTTAGGCAAGGAATAATCTGTTAATTCTCTACATAAATACATAGCGATTTGACGAGGGACAACAATACTTTTTGTACGTTTTTTGCCGGTTAAATCACTAACGTTCAAATGGTAGTAATCAGCAACTTCTTCTTGTACTTGTTCAACAGTAAGTTGACTTAAATTTGTTCCGATTTTGAGCGCTTTTAAAGCTTCCGCTGCTAAACTAGTTGTGATATCAGAACTTTGGATGGCAGCATAAGCTTGGACTCGCACTAAAGCTCCTTCTAGTTCTCGAATATTAGAATCAATTTGACCGGCAATATAACTTAAAGCATCGTCTGGAATTTCTAAATTTTCGGCTTCTGCTTTTTTACGTAAGATAGCAGTCCGAGTTTCTAAATCTGGCGGGGTAATATCTACTGATAACCCCCAAGCAAAGCGCGAGACAAGTCGCTGTGGCAAGGTAGGGATTTCATTAGGTAAACGGTCACTTGTTAATACGATCTGTTTATTATTTCTGTATAACTCTTCAAATGTATTAAAAAATTCTTCTTGTGTACCTTCTTTATTAACTAAAAATTGAATATCATCTACAAGTAATAAATCCATTGTACGATATTCATTCCGAAATTCTTCCATCTTATTATTTTGAATAGAACTAATAAAGTCATTAGTGAAATTTTCACTCGAAACATATTTAATCTTGGCATTAGGGTGAGTCACAAGCATTTGATGACCAATCGCCTGCATCAAATGGGTCTTTCCTAAACCAACACCGCCGTAGAAAAAGAGAGGATTATAGATAGAAGCCGGTTCTTCAGCAACAACTAAAGCAGCAGCATGAGCCATCTGATTACCTTTACCAATAACAAAGGTATCAAAAGTATATTTTGAATTGAGCATTGTTTTATGTTCAGGAACTTTGGGTGTTTCTTCTTCAGGTTCTACTTCTTTTTGCTTATAACGCTCTGCTTCATCTGGCGTTACAAAAGTAGGAAGAATTTCTTCTCCGCTCATCATAAAGAAAGTTTCAAGAATTTTTCCAGCTAAATTTTTTTCCCAATAATTTTTCTGAACTGTTGTGGGAACTTCGATAATTAGTTGGTTATCGTAATATGAAATAGGTTTTGCAGGTTCAATCCAGGTATTATAACTCACTGGATTCATCTCTTTTCTATAACTATCTTGCAGTTCTTTCCATATTGTTTCCAGAGATGGCATAGCAAATCCTCCTATAATAAATTAATCGAGATAGTATTAATTTATCATGGATTTTAAAAGTTTTCCACAGCTATAAAAGAAAAAGGGAAATAATTTTTTCCACACTGTGCACAAAAAAAATAAATGAAAAATTCCCAAGGTGCAAAATTAATTATCCACAGCTTTATATTTTTGTGGGCATTTTCTCTTTTCCACTTTTTTTCCACAGAAATAAGCGGAAAAAACTTGTTGATGTAAAAGCATTTATGAGATATATCCACAAAGTTGTTCGCAGCTGTGGAAAACTTTTTCCAGATATGTTTAGTTGTGTATAAACTGGGGAAATTCATGAGGATCTTTTTATATGTGGATAACTAAAAATTTTTAGTTATCCCAAGTTTGTAAACAAAAAAATGTGGATAACTAAGGTGAAAAAATTCAATAATAAGCAAGAAAAATAGGATTTTTTGTTGACAAAATAGGCAGATAGTCGATATACTATCAAAGTATGTCGTATAGACTTAAATTAGAAACCTTGATGGAGGTGGAATAGATGAAAAGAACATACCAACCTAATAAACGTAAACACCAAAAAGTTCACGGTTTTCGTAAACGTATGAGCACAAAAAACGGACGCCACGTCATTGCTAGTCGTCGTCGTAAAGGCAGAAAGGTTCTTTCTGCATAAGCCACTGAGCTTTCAGTGGTTTTTTTTATTCTTTTTTATACAAAGTTTTTTGTATAAGGGATGATTCATCTTTGCAAGTTATGGTATTATTTAGAAGTGAGTAGCTAGAATAGAAGGAATTGATGAAAAGGACATGAGAAAGTCTTATCGCGTAAAAAAAGAAAAAGAGTTTCAATATGTTTTTAAAAATGGAAAATCATATGCGAATAAAAAGTTTGTAGTCTATGTATTAGTGAAAGAGCAACCTCATTTTCGTGTAGGAATTTCTGTCGGTAAAAAAATAGGAAATGCGGTTACACGTAACGCTGTTAAACGTAAGATTCGCGCAAGTATCTATGAAATGAAAGACAGGATCGATCCTTCGCTTGATTTTCTTGTTATTGCACGTCCGTCCGTTTCAAATTTATCTTCCAAGGAAGTGTACTCGAATTTATTACATGTCTTCAAGTTATCGAAGATTATTAAATAAACGAAAGGAAAATTGTTCAGTGAAAAAAAGAAAACGTCTACTACTGATTTTAGGACTTATTTCATTAGTGGTATTTTTATCCGCTTGTGCTATGACAAATGAAGTGACATCTGAAAGTACTGGTTTTTGGGATCGCTACATTGTTTACACTTTTGCTCAAGTAATCCAATGGTTGTCTCTTGGAGGAAACCGTGGCATAGGGATTATTTTATTTACAATAATTGTAAGGATTATTTTATTCCCACTAATGAACTTTCAAACGAAAAGTATGCGAAAAACGCAGGAAGTGCAGCCTAAAATCACTGCATTACAAGAGAAATATTCTTCAAAAGATACAGAAACACAACAGAAATTACGTGAAGAGCAACAAAAATTGTATCAAGAACATGGGGTAAACCCTTATGCTGGATGTTTACCACTTTTAGTACAAATGCCGATCCTTATGGCAGTTTATCAAGCGATCTCTCGCGTACCAGAGTTAAGAGAGGGAAGCTTTTTATGGCTTCGCGTACTAGGAGAGCCTGACCCCTATTATATATTACCTGTTCTTGCCGGGATTTTTACTTTTTTAAGTACATATCTTTCAAGTATGAGTCAAGTAAATCCTAACTCTAGTGTTAAGATCATGAACTATGTGATGCCGATAATGATTTTGGTTATGGCAACAAATTTGCCGGGTGCTTTATCGTTATATTGGGTTATTTCAAATGCTTTTCAGGTTGGACAAACATTGTTGATCAACAATCCATTTAAAATTCGTCGTGAACGTCAAGAGGCAGAGCGTCAAGCAAAACAACGTGAACGCGAGTTGGAAAAAACTAAGTATCCAGGTAAAAAACAACGACATAAAAAACGTAAATAATCCAGAAAGGAGAGTTATTTATGCCAATTTATGAAGGACAAAGTGTGGAAGACGCGATACAAAATGGGTTAAAGGCACTTGGTGTGACTCAAGATGAAGTACAAACTACGATTATTGAAGAAGGTAAAAAAGGTTTTTTAGGTGTAGGTAAAAAGAATGCGCAAGTATCATTAGAATACATGGCAAAACAAGAAACTGAAAATAATTCTGAGACAGTAAACGAAACAGAAGCAGATAATGAAAAATCGTCAGAAGAAATTGAGACAGTGGAAGAAGTTTCAGATAAGGAAGCTGAACAAGCAGAAAAACTATCTGAAGGTTTAGATGATCAAGAAGCACTAACACAGTTGGGCATTTATCTAACAGATATAACTAAAGAATTGAATGCACCAGCAACGATAAAAACTAGCCGGGATGCTGGCAGAATTGTTTTTGATTTAGATACTTCTAAAAAAGGTCTTTTGATCGGACGACATGGTAAAACACTCAATGCTTTGCAGTATTTGGCTCAAGTATATATTCATCGAATTGCTAAAGATAAACTTCCTATCGTGGTAAATGTAGGAAATTACCGACAAAAACGTGAAGATATTTTAGAAAGTTTGGCTGAAAGAACAGCGGAAAAAGTAGATCGTACAGGTATGCCAGCATTTTTAGAACCTATGCCAGCATTTGAAAGAAAGCACATCCATGCTGTTTTAAGTAAAAAAAGTTACGTTACTACTCATTCTGAAGGAGACGAGCCTTATCGTTACTTAGTTGTTGAACCAGCTAAAAAGTACTATTAAGTCAATTTATCTCTGAAAAACTTATATTGAACGCTTTTCTTATGTCTATAATTTGATCATAAGAGAAGCGTTTTTTGTTATGAACCATAATTAATAGGACATTTTATTAATAGGCGTTTGACTTCATTTCTATTTTTAAGTATAGTTTACCTAGATCATTCTTATCAGAGCTATTACTTTGGTAAAAAAGAGAAGCTGTATTTTCGACAGCTTCTTTTTTTATCCACCAATCGTTGATTGGGTAAATTGAACGACAGTGCCATAGGCAAAAATTTCAAAGAAGGGACCGTTATCACCATTGATTCTTTCATGTTCGAAATGGCAATTGATGACGGCATTTGCTCCATAAGCAAATGCTTTTTCTTTTAATTGGTAGCCGACTTCTTTTAAAGCTTCATTTGGATCAAAATCAGGGTCAAAAATATCAACGGTAAATCTTTCTGCAACAAAAACCAGATCTCTTACGATATAAGGTTTGTTGACATTTCCAGTAGATAATAAAATCCGTTCGACGCGTTCTTCATGTTCCATAATGAACCCTCTTTTCTCCTTATTGTTAATCTTATTTTAGCTTTTTTTTAAGTTAATGGCAAAAGTTTCTAGTAAAAAATCAGAATGCTTGATAACATCACTAAATTATGCTAATCTAAAGCCATAATTTTATAGATAAGCAGTCAAAGTGCGAAGTCTATCCATGTAGAAAAATGGGTGGAGTGGGCACTTTTTTTTGTGCGATTGATACGATAAAAAATGATACATAGGAGGAAGAAACGTGGCAGAAGTATTGCAAGAATTTGACACAATTGCAGCGATTTCTACACCACCGGGTGAAGGAGCAATTAGTATTGTTCGTTTGAGTGGCGAAGAAGCTATCTCTGTAGCAGATGGTATATTTAAAGCAAAAGATGCATTAGCTCAAGCGTCTAGTCATACGATTCATTATGGTCATATCGTGGATCCTAAAACTGAAAAAACCCTAGATGAAGTAATGGTATCTGTAATGCGTGCACCTAAAACATTTACTAGAGAAGATATTGTCGAGATCAATTGCCACGGAGGCATGATTGTCGTTAATCAGATCTTGCAATTGCTCTTAAGAACTGGTGCACGTTTAGCTGAACCAGGCGAATTTACCAAACGAGCTTTTCTAAATGGCAGAATTGATTTATCACAAGCTGAAGCGGTGATGGATTTAATTCGGGCAAAAACAGATAAAGCGATGAATGTGGCTTTAAATCAACTAGATGGCGACTTATCTCGTTTGATTCGAACTTTAAGACAAGAAGTATTAGATACGCTAGCGCAAGTTGAAGTGAATATTGACTATCCTGAATATGATGATGTTGAAGAAATGACAAGTCAATTATTATTAGAAAAAGCAGGACAAGTTAAACAGCAGATACAAAGCTTGTTGGAAACAGCGCAGCAAGGAAAGATTTTACGAGAAGGATTGAATACTGCAATTATCGGTCGTCCTAATGTCGGCAAATCTAGTTTACTTAACCAGTTATTAAAAGAAGAAAAAGCAATTGTTACAGAAATTGCGGGAACGACAAGAGATGTCGTTGAAGAATATGTCAATGTCCGAGGCGTACCGCTTCAATTGATTGATACAGCTGGTATTCGTGATACTGAAGATACCGTTGAAAAAATTGGTGTTGAAAGAAGTCGTAAAGCATTGAGTGAAGCGGATTTAGTGCTTCTAGTCTTAAATCAAAGTGAACCCTTGGCAAAAGAAGACAGACAATTACTTGAAATGACAAAAGGTAGTAAAAGAATCATTCTGCTTAATAAAACAGATTTAATACCACAATTAGATCTTAATGAGTTAAATGATCTGCTGCAAGGTGACCCGATGTTTGAAGTTTCTGTTACCAATAACCAGGGGTTGGATCAGTTAGAAGAAGCAATTTCTGCTTTATTTTTCGGTGGCCAAACCCAAGATAAAGATGCTTCTTATCTGTCTAACACACGACATATCTCATTGCTTGAAAATGCTTCTTCTGCTTTAGATGAAGTGATTGCAGGTATTAAAGCAGGGATGCCGGTAGATCTTGTACAGATTGATATGACACGTTGCTGGGATTATTTAGGAGAAATTGTTGGTGATAGTGTGCAAGATGAATTAATTACGCAGCTATTTAGTCAATTTTGTTTAGGAAAATAGGAGGAAAAACGTAATGCAAGAATATCAAGCTGGTTCCTATGATGTAATTGTTATTGGCGCAGGACACGCTGGAGTAGAGGCTGCTCTTGCAGCTAGTCGCATGGGAAAGCAAACATTACTGTTAACAATAGATTTGGGAATGGTGGCCTTTATGCCATGTAATCCCTCCATTGGCGGTCCGGCTAAAGGTGTCGTTGTAAGAGAAATTGATGCCTTAGGCGGTGAAATGGGCAAAAATATAGATAAAACATATATTCAAATGCGTATGCTTAATACAGGAAAGGGGCCCGCAGTAAGAGCTTTACGGGCACAAGCAGACAAACATGCTTACTCTACAGAAATGAAGCATACAATTGAAAAAACAGAAAATTTAACTTTAAGACAAGGTATTGTTGAACGTTTAATTGTAGAAGATAATGTTTGTAAAGGTGTGGTGACAGCAACTGGCGCACGTTATGCTGCTAACGCAGTAATCATTACAGCTGGAACTGCTTTAAGAGGGGAAATTATTATTGGGGAATTGAAGTATTCTTCTGGACCTAATAACTCACAACCTTCTATCAGTTTAGCAGATCATTTGGAAGAATTAGGATTGGAGATTGATCGCTTTAAAACAGGCACGCCCCCTCGTATAAAATCGTCGTCTATCGATTATGAAAAAACGGAAATCCAACCAGGAGACAAGGCAGCTAACCATTTTAGTTTTAGTACGCCAGATAGTATTTATAAAAAAGAACAAATTCCTTGTTGGCTAACTTACACTAATCCAGGGACACATCAGATTATTCGCGAGAATTTAGACCGTGCACCCATGTTTACTGGTATTGTTGACGGAGTTGGCGCAAGATACTGTCCATCGATTGAAGATAAGATTGTTCGCTTTGCTGATAAGAAACGACATCAACTCTTTTTAGAACCTGAAGGAGCTGACACAGAAGAAATTTACGTTCAAGGTCTTTCGACTTCTTTGCCTGAAGGTGTTCAAACCGATGTTCTTCATTCCATTGAAGGTTTGGAAAAGGCAGAAATGATGCGCACAGGTTATGCTATCGAATATGATGTTGTGCTGCCTTATCAATTACGTCCTACTTTAGAAACGAAAGTTATTGATAATTTATTTACTGCTGGTCAAACAAATGGTACGAGTGGTTATGAAGAAGCGGCAGGACAAGGTTTAATAGCAGGAATTAACGCTAGCTTAAAAATACAAGAAGATGAACCATTTATTATGAAGCGTAGTGACGGTTATATTGGCGTTATGATCGATGATCTAGTGACCAAAGGAACCAACGAACCTTATCGCTTATTAACATCACGTGCAGAATATCGCTTATTATTACGTCATGATAATGCGGACTTACGTTTGACTCAAAAAGGCTATGATATGGGTCTTGTTGGAGAAGATCAGTATCAAGTATACTTGAAGAAGAAAACAGCGGTTGAACAAGAAATTGAACGTTTAAAATCGATCCGTATTAAACCAGCAGAAGTTCGAGATTTCTTAGAAGAAAAAGGTTCAGCGCCTTTAAAAGACGGCGTATTAGCCAATGAATTTTTACGCCGTCCAGAAGTAAGTTATCAAGATTTATTGCAATTTATAGCAAGGAATGAAGAGCTAACTGATAAAGAAGTTGAACAAGTTGAAATCCAAATTAAATACGAAGGCTATATTAATAAGGCCATGACCAAGGTTGATAAATTAAAACGAATGGAAGCCAAACGCGTGCCTGAAAATATAGATTATGAGGCCATTGATGGTTTAGCTACAGAAGCGAAGCAAAAATTACAAAAAATTCATCCCGAAACCATCGCGCAAGCAAGTCGTATTAGCGGTGTGAATCCTTCTGATTTGAGTATTTTGATGGTGTACATTCAAGAAGGAAAAGTTGCAAAACATTCTTCTATTTAATAATTTTAAACTTACTGTTTCTGTATAATATAGAGCAGTAAGTTTTTTTATATCAGAAAGTAATGGTTTAGCTCATATAAAAGTTTTCTTTGGAAAAAACACTTGTTTTCCTAGTATAATGAAAAGTAGGAGGGAAATGTATGAGAGAAGAAACATTTAAATATCCAGATACGCAAGCTTATGAATTTGTTAAACAAGAACTGAACAAACGAGATATTAGTTACCAAGATATTGCTAAAATGGCTTATGATGTAGCTTATGAATTTATTCCTGAAGCAAAATTAACTGAATTTGAAACAGCAACGGTTGATGTGTTGCATAAAAGAGAAGTTTTGAATAATGCGATGGTAGCGCTAGATTTGGATCGTTTAGCAACCCAAGAAAAATTAAGCCAACCTTTACAAAAGATTATTGAAAATGATGCGGGCGTTTTTGGAGTAGATGAAACACTTGCTGTAAGTATTGCAAGTATTTATGGAACGATTGGTGTAACTAACTTTGGTTATCTTGATCGTGTAAAAAGTGGTGTCATTCGAAAATTGGATACTGAAAAAGAAGGGCGAGTAAATACTTTTATTGATGATTTGATTGGTGCGTTAGTTGCAGCGGTCGCAGGAAAAATGGCTCATAAATATGCCTAATTATATTGAATGTAGGAAACTTTCTGTTAAGTGTTAAATAACAAAATGATGCAGCTTTTTGTCTTGAAGTTTGAAAGAGGAATTTTTTGCTAAAGCTTTTATACTAAGAAAGGGGCGTTTTGCTGTGTTATTTCGAGACCGGATGGATGCAGGTGAGCAACTGGCAGAGGCTATTGGTTTATTGGATGTTAAAAATGTCGTCATTTTAAGTTTACCTAGAGGTGGCATTCCTCTTGGAAAAATCATAGCTAAAAAACAAGGTGCGCCATTGGATATTATCTTAGCAAAGAAAATTGGTCATCCAACCAATCCTGAATATGCAATTGGTGCTATTGCAGAAGGTGGGACACCTATTTTAGGAGATGGTTATGTTGAGAAACTCCATGCACAATGGGTACAAAAAGAAATTCCTTTCATTCGAGTAGAAATGGCACGTAAACGAACGCTTTATAGAGAAAGTTTAAAAGATAGCACGCTAAAAGATAAAAATGTCGTTATTGTTGATGACGGTATTGCAACGGGCTTAACGATGTTTGCGGCAATAAAAGCTGTAAAAGAGGCGGGACCCAAAAGTGTAAGCGTTGCTGTTCCAGTAATCCCTAAAACAATATACGAACAGTTAAAACAAACAGTGGATAAAGTTTACGCTGTAAAAGCCCCTGATGATTTCTTAGGCGGGGTTGGCGCTTATTATGCAAGTTTTCCGCAATTAAAAGATGAGCAAGTTAAAGAAATATTAAAAAGCTAAGGATTGGTATCAAGGGAGAAAAATGGAAATCTATTTAAAAAGTATAGAAAAAGAGGCAGTTTTAGTTACTGAAATTATGACGGATGCGTTTAATTATGATGCTGAAATATATTTTGGTAAAGGAGCTGAATTCGGACCGCCTGGCTATTCGGACGGAACGCTAGCGCGTAAAGTTCTGCAAAACGTTCATGTGAATAATTATTTTATTTATTTATCCAATAAACAACTCGTAGGTTTCCTTAGTATTGATATAAAAAATGGTCAATTAGACTATTTTTGTATTCGATCAAATTTTATCAACCAAGGGATTGGCACAGCAACTTGGTCTGAAATTGAAAGAATATTTCCTGAGAAAAAATGGCAGGTTGAAACGCCTGCCTATTCTTTAAGGAACCATCGTTTTTATGAAAAATTAGGATTTAAAAAAATCGGAGAAAAACCCTATGACTCAGAAACTGCAGCTTTCTTATTCGAAAAATAGTTTGTTTAATTATTTAGGTGCTTTTTCTTATTATCTAAACACTTAAAGTTCTAGGTATTAAATTTCTGCCTTTTAAAAAGCTTCTTCAGATTGTTGCATAGCAATATCAAGTAGCTTTTGATTAAATTCCTTTTGCAGCGGGTTTATAGCTGCATTTTTATTTATGATTAGGTTAATATAAAATTTTGGCGCATTTTCTAAAGGTAAGCTAATAATATCTGTACGATTTTTGACTAGTAAATCAACCATAATTCCTACAGAAATGCCAGAAGCAATGAATGACCCCGCTGTCTGTATTTCTTTTGTATAAGAGATTTGTTTGGAATTAATCTGATTGTTTTTTGCCCAATGATCGAATATTGCATAATGTGTATATTCTTCATCTAAACTAATAAAAGAATAGTCTGAAAGCATTTCAGCTGTAACCAAAGATTCTTTAGCTAAGGGGTGGTTTGGCGCTACACATACTTGTAAAGGGCGTTCGTCTATTAAGTACTGCTCTAGCCAAGTTTCTTCAACGTTTGGAGAATCACTGCCACTAATTGCAATTGATAACTTATTCTCGTGTAACAAGTCCATCATGATTTTTGAACTTTCTTCTTCAACCAATTGTAAATTTGCAATAAATTGATTCATAGAGGGAAGCAAGTCTGATAAATAAGCACCACCGATGGTTGGTAAAAAACCTAATTGAACCGTATTTGTTTCAATATTAGCCATCTCTTTTTTGGTTGCTGTTAATAAATCAATAACTTTGCCTGAATTTTTATATAAGATTTCTCCGGCAGCTTCTAAATGAAAACTTCTTTTTGAGCGATCACGTGTAATTAATTTTGTATTAAACTCATTTTCTAATCTTTTCAAAGAAAGAGAGATTGAGGGCTGGGAGACATAAAAAGCTTCGGCTGTTTTAGTAAAACTAGAACTTTCTACTAGATGTTTAAAGTAAACCAAGTCTTGTATTTTCATCGTTTTTAACCTTCTTATAAATTTTATTTATAATAGCATAACAAAACTATATTTCACAAAGAAGTTGTTCGATGATATATTGAATCTAAGCTTAAAAAAAGCGATTACAAAGCTGATTTAAAAACATCTTTAGCTATTTGCTTTCAGAAAAACGAAAAGTTTGTTCATTTTTTAATTGTTTTGGTAAAAATAAGAAAGGAGAATTTTGTGGAGTATATCAAACAGATTTTTTTGATCTTTTTGTTTGCGCTTGCAGGAGAAGCTTTATCCTTACTTATTCCCATTGCTATTCCTGGAAGTGTCATTGGCATGGTACTATTATTTTTTTCCTTACACTTTGGTTGGTTAGAGATGGAAAAAGTTGCTGATGTAGGAAATTTTTTAACTAATAATATGGCGATCTTTTTTGTTCCAGCCGGCGTAGGTTTAATGTCTCATTTAGATATTTTAGCTTCAATTTGGGGGCGGCTTTTAATCATTATCTTTATTTCTTTAATTACTGTTTTAACTTTAGTGGGTATTATAGTGCAAAAAATAAAAAATAAGGCTGAAAAAAGTGCTTCTGTAAAGGAGGTAGAAGAAAATGCTTGAGGAATTTGTTAATGATCCTTTTTTTGGGATTTTTTTAACTCTTTTTTTCTATCTCATGGGTTTAAAATTGCATAAAAAATGGCAACTTGCTATTTTTACACCATTGATTTTTGCGATTGTTTGTGTAATCATTTTCTAATTGGTCTTTAGTATTCCTTTGACAGCCTATGATAATGGTGGGCAATTTATAAGTATATGGATCACGCCTGCTACTGTTTGTCTAGCAATAAAATTAGAAAATAATTTTCAATATTTAAAGGATAATTATATTCCCATACTTACAGGACTTATCTCTGGGGTATTGATACATACTGCTTTGATTTTAGCTCTTTGCTTACTTGTATCATTTAATGGTGATTTGTTTGCAACACTTTATCCAAAATCAATTACTACAGCAATTGCCGTAGGTGTCTCAGAATCTCTAGGTGGCATTGAATCATTGACGGTTGCCGTGGTTGTTTTCACTGGTATTTTAGGAGCTGCGATTGCTCCGGGCCTGTTTAAACTGATGAAAATTAACGATCCAGTAGCTCAGGGGATTGCGCTTGGTTCAGGAGCGCATGCTATGGGTACAACAAAAGCAATTGAAATGGGAGAAGTGCAAGGCGCAATGTCAAGTTTATCTATTGTTGTAACCGGTATTACTGTGGTATTGATTTCCCCAGTTGCCGAGATTTTACTAAATGTGTTTTTTTAAATTAAATTATTTGTAGAAGGAGAAATTATAAATGACAAAAAAAGATATTACAGAAGAAAATAAAGAAGACGTAAATAACGGCGGTTATGATGCGCCAAGTAATGTAAATGAAGTCGAAGTGATCAATACTTATGAACTAGAAGAAAAGGCGAAAGAAGTGGTTCCTAAAGGCGGCTTTGATTATATGTCAGGAGCATCTGGGGATGAATTTACTTTACAACAAAACACGAAAGTATGGGATAAAAAAGGCATACTACCTCGTGTGTTAGCAGACGTTGAATTCCCGGAAACGAGTACATCGATCTTCGGTCAAGAATTAAAAGTTCCCTTTGTTATGTCGCCGATTGCCGCTCATGGGCTAGCACATCAAACGAAAGAAGCTGGAACAGCAAGAGGGATCGCAGAGTTTGGTGGTTCTATTATGTCCATTAGCGCTTATTCTGGCGCTAGTTTTTCTGAAATAGAAGAAGGACTAAAAGATAATAAGCGTTGGTTCCAAATTTATATGTCAAAAGATGATGAAATGAATAAAAACATTATTGATGAAGCTAAATCCGATGGTGCCAGTGCCATTATTTTAACAGCAGACGCAACTTTAGGTGGGAACCGTGACAGAGATGACCGTAACAAGTTTGTGTACCCATTTGGCATGCCCATTGTTTCTCGTTATTTAAAAGGTGATGCAAAAAATATGTCGCTAAATAATATCTATGCGCAATCTAAGCAAAAAATTAGTACAGATGATGTTCACTTCTTAAAAGAGTATTCTGGCTTGCCCGTATTTGTCAAAGGAATACAAACGCCAGAAGATGCGATGTCAGCGCTTGGAGCTGGAGCTGATGGTATTTGGGTATCAAATCATGGAGGCAGACAGTTAGATGGTGCACCAGGTTCTTTTGAAGCATTAGAATCCATTAGTAAAGCAGTTCAAGGTCGTGCGCCCATTGTTTTTGATAGTGGTATTCGTCGCGGAGAACATATGTTTAAAGCTCTTGCTGCTGGTGCGGATATTGTAGGTATCGGAAGACCTGTCTTGTACGGCTTAGCCCTAGGTGGATGGAAAGGCGTCCAATCCGTTTTTGAATACTTTGAGAATGATCTAAGACGAGTAATGCAATTAGCCGGCACGCAAACAATTGAAGATATCAAAAAAGCACGTTTATTTGATATTAAATAATGAAAAAGATATAACTTAGAAGTATATAGCGGAGGATTACGTATTTTAGTAACCCTCCGCTATTTCACTGTTTTAATTATGTTTTTTTATAAATAACTAAAACTTGAAACACCGAAAACCCGACTAAAGGCTTGATATAACTAAGATTGTTCTAATAAAAATAGCACGAACCTTTCCAAATTGGTAAAATAGAATTGACTAAAAAACCATCTACCAAGGAGTGTTCATGCTATGTCAATTATAACATCAAACAACCAAAATAAAAACGAAATTTCATCCTCCATTGATACTTTTTTCCAACGGTTTAATGTATCCACTATTGCGAAAAAATCGAATGCACAAAAGGAAAAAGGAGTGAACTTTCTCGTGCTTTTTCGCTACCTTGTAACCACCCTCTTTTCCAATCGCTCTGCTTTCCGTGACTTCCAACTTCATCAGGAGGAGTTAGGATTTTCAGATAAAACGTTTCGCAACCTACTAAACAATGGGAAAATTAACTGGCAACGCTTCTTGATTCTCTTATCCAAACAGGTCATTGCTTTCATTCGTCCGTTGACAGAAAAGGATCGTAAAGAAGTGTTTATCGTAGATGATTCCATGTATGAGCGTTTGAATGCGAAAAATGTAGAGCTTTGTGGTTGGCAATACGATCATACTGACCACAAAAACAAGAAAGGCTTTCGTTTTCTTCAACTTGGTTGGAGCGATGGCAATACCTTTTTGCCTGTGGCGTTTAGCCTTTTGTCCGCAAGTAAGAAAGTACGTGAAGTAGAGAAAATAGATCATCGGACACACGCTGGGAGAAGAAAAGCACAAGCACAACGCAAAGGAACCGACGTACTCATAGAGCTTCTTCAAGCTGCTCTAAAAGAAGGAATACAGGCAAAGTATGTGCTCTTTGATTCGTGGTTTTCAAGCCCGAAAATGTTTCATGCTTTGCGCGGACTCAACCTTCATGCCGTTTGTATGGTGAAACGTTCAAAAAAAGTCTATTATCGCTATCACGGCGAGTGGGTCGATGTAAAGACTATTTTTCAAATAGAGAAAAAGCGAAGAGGTCGTTCAAGATATCTTCTTTCTGTTTGTGTTGAATCTGAATTGGAGGGTAAGATACTTCCAATTAAGCTTGTGTATGTGAGAAATCGCAACAAGCGGAATGATTATCTTGTCTTGGCTACAACCGATCTTTCTTTGAACGAAGATGAAATCATTCAGCTATATGGAAAACGCTGGTCGATCGAAGTGTATTTTAAAATCTGTAAACAACATCTCCGTCTAGCCAAGTACCAAGGGCTTTCTTATGATGGGATTTTTGCGCATACCATTACAGTCGCCGTTAGTTATCTCATTCTGGCTGTCCAACATCGTGAACAAGCCGATGAACGAACGATGGGCGAGTTATTTTATTTGATGATTGAAGAACTATCTGATATTAGTTTTTCAGAAGCTATCGTCCAACTTCTCGAGCTTTTTAAGGAAGTATTTGCGAACGAGATGATCCTTTCTGAAGAAACTTTAAATAACATCATGAGTCAGTTTATACAAAAACTACCTCAATCAACACAAAGACAGTTAAAAAAGGTTGCTTGAAATGAAATTTATCGTCCTTTTGCTTGATACCATAGGCTTAATGTGTACTTTTTATATTTCAAGTTTTAGTAAATAAATGATCTTTTTTCACTGATTTCACTACCCTTGGAAAAACCAAAAAACCAAAAATAATACACAAAACACCATTTCCCATAAATATATACGAGCCAAACGTTATACTATCAAATAAAAAAGTATAAATTAAAGAGCCGATGGGCAAAAGAGCCCGATTAGCTGTAGTAAGAATGGACATGACACGTCCAAGAAATTCCGTTGTAATCGTTTTTTGTAAGTAAACCATATTATTCACTTCTATGATAGCTAATGAAAAACCAATGAAAAATGAAACAACGCCTCCGTATAAAGTGATTGAGAATAGTTGATTCATATTTTGGAAAAGAATTCCTAATAATAACACTTCTATCCCCAAGGAAAATACTGGAATCATTATTTTAAAAATAAATGAACACCAGCTTGATTTAGAAGGAAAAATCACGCTAAAATTTTGGTTGGCAATATATGAGCTTTATTTTGGTGATTTTGAAAGTGGTGAGGAAATGGTCCATCAATTAGAAAATGTCCAAAGATTACTTTCCGATAGGGGGAAAGTAAACTTAAGAACTATTTTTGACATTCGCAGAAAAGATGCAATAAATTACAGAAAAAATATTCAGTAATCCATTATTATTTTGGTATTTTAATCTTTTTAACTTCTTTTAGCCTGATAAAAATGAACGCGATGATTTATAAGATCAGTTTGACAAGTTATGTTAAGTATCCGAATCTATCAATTATGGTCGTAATTTAAATTGCTCTATGACTGCTCGAATCTCATCTCTAACACGTTGAAAATCTGACCAATCTTTACCTGCTGGGTTATCGAATTTTCAGCTTGTGAGTAAAGAAATTTATATTGTCTTTTTTCTCTCATGAGCTTTTTTATGATAACTATTGACGTAAGATAGATAAACATCTATATTATATATAGAAAAACTTCTATATATGGAGGGGAAGAAAATGGATTATGGATTAACTGCGAATGTTTTTAAAGCTTTAGGTGATCCGAAAAGGGTACAGATTGTAGATATGTTATCTTGCGGTGAAATGTGCGCATGCGATTTATTAGAACGTTTTAACTTTACTCAGCCTACACTATCGCACCATATGAAAGTATTGATCAACGCAGGTATTGTACAAACTAGAAAAACAGGGACTTGGCATAATTATTCATTGAATGAAGAGAATATGAAGTTTCTTTCCAACCTTATTCAAAACTTGATTCAAAATACTGAAGAATGCCGTTGTCATACAATAGAAAAAAGTGATTGTTCCTCTAGTAATGAAAGTAAAGAGACATGCAACGCTATCAACCAGTAATTGTTAAGCTGTAGTCAAATGGCATCCAGAAGAAATTACTGGTGCAGCTTTGCATAATATTTTAGTTTAGAATCCTAGATTTTTAACCGAATCGTTTGTTTAAAGGAGAAAAAAACATGAAAAATGATGTAGCACAAGAACCGACTTTACAAGGAAGTGGCGGTATGGGACTATGGGAACGTTATTTGTCCCTTTGGGTGGCACTTGCTATGATCGCAGGGGTTTTATTAAGTCAGTTTATACCAGCTATTCCTGAATTTTTGAATCAATTTGAATACTATAATGTCTCCATCCCCACAGCAATTTTGATTTGGCTGATGATTTTTCCAATGATGTTAAAAATAGATTTTAGTAGTCTTTTACATGCGGGAAAAAAACCTAAAGGACTCATGTTAACAACCACAATTAATTGGTTAGTCAAGCCTTTTACCATGTTTGCAATCTCTGCTTTCTTCTTTTTAGTTGTATTTAGACCATTCTTAAGCCCCGAGTTAGGTAGAGAATACATAGCTGGAGCCGTCCTTTTAGGCGCTGCCCCTTGCACAGCAATGGTCTTTGTATGGAGCAGTTTAACCAAAGGGGACCCAGCATACACGTTATTACAAGTTTCTATTAATGATGTTATCGTTCTCTTTTTATATGCGCCTATCGTTGCTCTTTTATTAGGCGTAGGAAATGTTTCTGTACCGATGGGAACTCTTTTTCTTTCAATCTTTGTATTTATTGTAATCCCACTTGTGTTGGGAATTATTGTCAGAAAGTACGTAGTAAAAAATAAAGGGAAAGATTATTTTGAAAATACGTTTGAAAATAAGTTTGACGGAACAACAAGAGTAGGTTTGTTATTAACGTTAGTTATTATTTTTTCCTTTCAAGGAAATCAAATTATAAGCAATCCTTTTCATATTCTATTGATTGCCATTCCGTTAATTATTCAAAACATCGCTGTTTTTTTCCTTGGATATGGAGGAGCGAAAGCATGTAAGTTACCATTTTCTATAGCAGCACCAGCGGCAATGGTTGGAACAAGCAACTTTTTTGAAATTGCAGTAGCTGTCTCGGTTTCTTTGTTCGGGTTAAATTCTGGTGCGACATTAGCAACTGTAGTTGGTGTTTTAATAGAAGTTCCTACCATGTTATTACTTGTTAAATTTGCTAATAAAACAAAGCATTGGTTCGATGGATATACGTATTAGTAATACATTTTTATAGATGAAATGGAAACGAAAGGAAGATAAAGCTTTAAAAATCAGTTCTAATCCTCTTTTTCTAAGAATTTCCAATATTTGTTTTCCTCTTGCTCAGATATTGCTTCTCGATTACCCGGTATTAGACCAGTAAAGACAGGAAACATCCTTTCTATTTTCAGTTATTTTTGTTCAACTGTTTTTGATTCTTTAGGAAATCATCTTACTTTGTGGTGGACGGTTTCCTTATTTTTTAGTTATTATAGGGACCAGCTCCGTTTTTCCATGTATCGTGACATAATCAATCAATTTATCGACTAAATCTTTGGTTCATTGATAGTTTTCATTCGGTGATATAAGTGTGGATAAATTGCTGTTTATATGGAAAATTGAATAAATGGCATTCAATTAAAATATTTAGCAAACCCTTATTATTTTGTTATTTTTCATGAAATAAACAAATTCTTCAAATATTCGTAAGAAAAAAATAATCTTTGGGTGCTATAATGAAAGAAATAAAGGAGGAACATTTACATGAAAAAGCTACCACCGATTCTAAAGCCATTTGCGCTGGTGACTTTTTCTCTTATCATTGCAACGGCTACAGGGGTTGTAAATGGAAGGAGTTATCGTCAACCAGTGGCAGAAACAGAGACAACGACTACTGAAACCACTACAGAAGGTTCTGTAAGTACAGATGGAACAATGGAAACCTCCGATACAGCACCTTTGAATGAAGGCGAAAATAGTAGCTTACAACAAACACATGAAACGGATAACGACCTTGAAGAGGGTTCTGCAAATTCGGATGAAGGTGTACAAGAAGGAACGCAATCAAGTTCAGCCGTTGAACAAACGCCAGATAATGGGGAACAACCTGCAAGAGATCAACAGGAATCTCCTAATCAGCAAGATACGCCAGAACAAGGAAATGAACCACAAGAACAAGAGGAACAGAGTGGTCAGCAACAAAATCAACAAGACGTGCCTGATAACCAACAAAATCAACAACAGACACCTGAAGAAGGTGATGAACAATGACGCTTCTATTAGATATTATTAATGGATTTCATAAGTTTTTGTGGTATTTGAACATTAGTCCGAAGTATTTAAATCGTGCGTATACGATATTAAGCCTATTTCCTACACTTTATATTTTACGTATCGTGTATGGGCTATGGGTTAATCAAAATTATATTCAATTTAGTTTATATCTTCTTGTTTTTGTTATTTTGCTTTACTTTGTGGTTTTAAATTTCATCTACTATTTTTTTGACAAAAATGTTAAGGGTGATGTTACGCGATTATTTGCTAAGTATTTACCAGAAGATGTCTTTAATATCGAAGGTGATAATCAAATTTCACACAATTTGATGCCGAATACAAGCGAAGTGGCAATAGACTTTGTCGTTCATTTTGAATTACAACTAGAAGAAAATATCCAAACTTTGATCAGTGAAGATAAGATACCTACAAATAATTTAACAAACAGCGATGGCTTTTTACTTATGAAAAATACCTTGCACCCTTACTATTACTTGAAAAAGGTAGAAGAAGATCAATATGAACTACAAATCGGTACAAGCTATCGGGATTTAGAAAAAATTGGGACAATTCATCAAAAAGAAGCATTAGATCCGGTGGGTTTGTTTATTGTAGGCGGAGATTTTGTTAAAGAGGGCGTTCGCTATCATGAGCGTTATCATCTGAAATTATTGGTAAAAGATAATCCAACTCAGGATGTAAGTGCTGAAAAAATAAAGAATGAAGCAGAAACAACGAGTGAAGTGGGTAGTCGTAGCCAACGTCATAAAAAGAAAAACGCTAAATAAACCTATGCCCATGAATGTCTAACTCTGACATTTGTGGGTTTTGTGTTTTTTATTGGACAATGATAGACTTTATTCAGTATTAAAAATAATAAGTAGAAAAGAGTGAAAAGATGACGAAAGATTTGACTCTTACAGATTTATCTAATTTTTCCAATGATTTAAAAGAAGTACCAGCTAGCAATGTAATCGCTCGTGCTGTTCAAGAAAACGGTGTGGATGCTGCTAGTAAAAATTTTGCTGCAAAAAAAGCGTTAAACCGAGTCTTTTCTATTGAAGTAGAAACTGGAGAAGTGACTCATCAAAAACAAAGCGGACGTTGTTGGTTATTTGCTACTTTAAATACATTGCGCCATGATTTTGCTAAAAAATATCAGTTAAAAGATTTTCAGTTTTCACAGAACTATCTGTCTTTTTACGATCGCCTAGAAAAAGCCAATAAAATGCTAGAATGGGCTATTCGTTTGATTGACCAAGCAGAAGATGATCGTGAGTATTTAGCAATGCTTGAATGGGGCGATGAAGATGGCGGCCAATGGGCGAACGGTCCTGCTTTGATCAATAAATATGGATTAATTCCGCAGAGTGCGATGCCAGAAACCTATAATAGCGATAAAACAGCAGAGATTTCTAGAGTAATCAATTTGAAATTACGTAAAGCTATTGCTCATATGAAGACAATGGTGATCACGCCTAGCCATGAAGCGGATTTGCGTACTTATAAATTAGAATGTTTAAATGAAATTTATCGGATGTTAGTTTATGCTTTCGGGCAACCTCCAGCTTCTTTTGATTTTGAATATCGTGATAAAGATAATAATTATCATAATGTGCGTAATCTGACCCCAAAAACCTTTTTTACTGATTATGTAGCTGTTGACTTTGATCAATATACGGATTTAATTGATGCGCCTGATCATGAATACGGTAAAAATTATGGTCTGCCAAATCAGGATTATATATTTGACGGTAAAAAAATTGAGTTAGCTAACGTTGGCCTAACTGCTATGAAAAAAGCTGCTATTGCTTCTTTAAAAGATGGGCAAACAGTTTGGTTTGGTTGTGATGTAATAAGGGATATGGATCGAAAAGAAGGTATCTTGGATCCAAATTACTTTAAAAAAGGAGAACTTTTTGCAGCAGATCTCCAATTAGATAAAGCAGAGCGCTTAGCAACACGTGATGCTGAAGTCAGTCATGCGATGACATTAACTGGTGTAGATATTGTGGATGGTCAACCTACGAAATGGAAAGTTGAAAATAGCTGGGGGGATAAAACCGGCGATAAAGGCTATTTTATAATGTCAGATGCATGGTTTGATGAGTATGTATATGAGGTAGTTGTTCAAAATCAATATTTACAAGAAGAAGACAAACATGTTGCCTCTAAGGAAAAAGAAGACTTGACACCATGGGATTCTTTAAACTAATAGAAGGTGCTTGGGAATGAACCCAAGTATCTTTTATTGTTTTTAATTTTAAGCAGATAAAAATAAGTAATGAAAAGTGTTGAATAAATTTTTGTTTCACGTGAAACGTATTTAGCTGCTAATGCTTATTAAAATGAAGCTAAATTTTGATTTTAGAGCCAAGGAGATAAGTAATGAAGATAAACTTACTTTTTTCAATTGATGATCAATTTGTTGAGCAAATGAAGACTACATTGTTTTCTATTTATCAAAATACAGATGCTAGTCATCAATTTACAGTTTATGTTTTACAAAAAAAGTTACTAGAACAAAATGAAGCGATAAAGAGTTTTTGTACTCAGTGGGGTATGAACTATGTCCCGCTTGTAATTGGCGATGATTCTTTATTTGAATATGCTCCGGTTTCCTCACGTTATCCAGAAACCATTTATTATCGATTAATGGTACATAAATTTCTTCCTTGTAGTGTAGATAAAATTCTTTATTTAGATGCAGATATTCTTTGTATTAATGACTTCTCAGATTTGTATCAGCTTGATCTTAAAGAGTATTTGTATGCAGCAGCAAGCCATAAAAAGCTGACAAATATGACGAAAATGATCAATCAAGTACGATTAAAGACTTACGAGGCTGAAGGGTATTATAACTCAGGTGTTTTACTAATTAATGCGAAAAAAGCACGAGAAGAGGTTCAAGCAGAGGATATTTTTCATTTTATTAAAGAAAATCAATACAATCTTTTATTACCTGATCAAGATATTTTAAATGGTTTATATGGAAATAAAATTTTGCCTATTCCAGATGAAATTTATAATTATGATGTAAGAAAGAATGCTACTTATGATGCAATTAGTATGGGAGAATGGGATTTAGACTGGGTTAGCCGCAACAGTGTTTTTTTACACTTTTGCGGAAGAGAAAAACCTTGGGAAGACAAATATCGTGGCCGTTATGCTGCTTTGTACAAACATTTTTGGTATAAAGCAAAGAATGAATAGTATAAATACACTTGTTTTTAATGCAAGTGTATTTATTTTGTGCGCTCGGCATGGGCGATAACTTGGTGGTGAAAGTCCACTACAGGCTTGGCAGTAGGAACTGTTAGCTAAAAGCAAGGGTGTCCGTCGTGAGGCGGAATCTGAAGGAAGCTGGAGGCAAACACTCGCACTGACGAACAGGAATCTCATAAGAAGGCTGAATTGGGACGGACGAGCTTGCAAAACAAAGCAAAGTCCAATACTGCCCGAATCCCATACAGTAAATGAGGCGGTGACGTGAGTGGAAAGTTATCGCACCTTACCCGAGGAGGTCTGCCTAGCGATAGAAATCGTAGTAACAACGAATAGGCAGAAGTCAGCCAAGGTCATAGTAGTATCCTATGGATATGAAGGACTGAACAATAATAACTTTGAAGTAAACAAGGAGGTGGACGTGCTCACCAGGACCGCAGCCAATACCGTGGTAAAGACCGGTAGGTAGCTCACTCGTGGAAGGATAAGCTGGAAGCAAAAGAAGAAATGAGGAGCGCGTAAGGGAGCACGACAATAAGATGATGAACCAAAGTGGCTTTCCATTAATGAACGAACTCGTCAGCTCAATGAATATAGATCGAGCGATCGAGAAAGTCAAAAAGAACAAAGGAGCACCGGGAATCGATGATATGACGGTATCTGAAATCAAATCTCATTTGAACAAGTATCGTCGTCCCTTTGTACAAAAGCTGAGAGAAGGGACCTATCGCCCACAACCAACAAAACGTGTGGAAATTCCTAAAGGAAACGGCAAGAAACGAAAATTGAGCATCCCCGTCGTACGGGACCGCGTAGTACAACAAATGATTTTACAAGTCATCACGCCCTTGATCGACCCGACCTTTTCGGAAAACAGCTATGGGTTTAGACCTGGAAAAAGCTGTCAACAAGCAATAGCGAAGGCAGGCCAATATTATGAAGAAGGCTATGACGTGGTTGTCGACTGTGATTTAAAGAGCTATTTCGACACGATTAACCATCAGAAACTTATGCATCGTATGCAATGGTACATCGAAGAAAAGGCCGTTCTCCAACTTATTTGGAATTTCTTAAACGCAGGAGTAATGGAGGGCGAAATTCTTCGTCCAACTTCAAAAGGAGCCTCCCAAGGGAGCCCGCTTTCTCCTCTTTTAGCCAATGTTTATCTGGACCAATTGGACAAGGAACTCGAAAGAAGAAACCATCGGTTTATTCGATACGCGGACGATTTTATTATCTTTGTCCAAAGCGAGCGGGCCGCTCAGAGAGTCCAAGAAAGTATTACCCAATTCCTGGAAAAGAAATTACGATTGACGGTGAATCAAGAAAAGAGCCAAATCATTAAGGCGCATCAATTAGAATACCTGAGCTATCGTATGAGAAAAGATAAGGGAAAGTAAAGAGCCGACCCACAGCGTCGGCCAAACAAAAGTTCAAAAGAACGCTGAAAAGATTGACGAACCGAAAAAGGGTGGGCACGCTAGATGAGATGATCAAAACCATCAATCAGTACACCCAAGGTTGGATTCAATACTATAAAGACGGAGAACTAAAAACTTTCCTAGCTAAACAGATGGAATACTTACGACATAGGTTGCGAGCCTTGATTTGGAAAAGATGGAAGAAAGTCGATACGAAATACCGCCAACTGAAGGCAAGAGGGGCCTCTCATAAAGAGGCCATGACGTATGCGAATAGCCGGAAACAGTATTGGCGAATTTCAAAATCAAAACTTCTAAATAGAATCTTCAGCAAAGAAAAGTTCAAACAATGGAAACTCAAGGATTTCATTGAAATCCTTGAGAAATAAAAGCTTAAATTATTGAACCGCCGTATACGGAACCGTACGTACGGTGGTGTGAGAGGTCGACTAATCAATTAATGGTTAGTCTCCTACTCGATTAAAAGGAATAACTTTTAGACAGTTGATGGTAGTGTTTTTTTGTTATAAAAAAGTAAAAAGCTTTTGTAAAAGACTATCAAACTATTGCATAGCTAGCTATTTTGCGTTACAGTAGAGGATAGTCCGTGAAACATTTCTGTTTCACAAGAGAAAGGAAATCCTATGTTAGCTGAAGAATTTCAACAAAAGCTTTATCAACATCATATTGAGTTGTCACAAAAACAAATACAGCAATTTGAACATTATTATAAGCTTTTGATAGAATGGAATCAGAAAATAAATCTTACTGCAATAACGGATAAAAATGAGGTCTATTTAAAGCATTTTTATGATTCAGTGGCGTTAGCTTTTTCAGTCAATCTGGATAAAAAGGCCTCTATATGTGATATCGGTTCTGGCGCAGGTTTTCCTAGTATTCCCTTAAAAATTGTTTTTCCTGAATTAAAAATAACCATTGTTGACTCCTTAAATAAACGGATCAATTTTTTGCATACATTAGTTAAAGAACTAGGGCTAACAGAAGTTTATTTATTTCATGATCGAGCAGAAAATTTTGGCCAAGATTTGAAAAATCGATCTTCTTATGATTATGTAACTGCAAGAGCAGTTGCACGTCTGGATGTTTTATGTGAACTTTGTTTGCCGCTTGTAAAAAAGAATGGGTATTTTTATGCTTTAAAGGCTGCCAAAAGTCAAGAAGAATTGACTGAGGCCAAAAAAGCAATAGCAACTTTAGGGGGTAAATTCATAGAAGATAAGAAAACGTATTTACCTAACACACAAGATGAGCGAAATATCTTGGTCATTGAAAAGACAAAAGAAACCCCTAAAAAATATCCAAGAAAACCTGGCTTACCGAATAAAAAACCTATAAGGTAAAATTATAAAGGCAGTGATGGGAGGAAAACCTTCTTTTATCAGCTTCTAACAGAGGAGGAAAGTTTAATGGTTCGTATTATTTCCGTAGCTAATCAAAAAGGTGGCGTAGGAAAATCGACTACAGCGGTTAACCTAGGTGCTTGTCTAGCTTACCTAGGTAAAAAAGTTTTACTAGTAGATATTGATGCACAAGGAAATGCCACCAGCGGCGTGGGTATACGAAAACCCGATGTGGCACAAGATGTGTATGATGTGTTAATTAATGAAATTAAGTTAGAAGATACAATTTTACCTAGTTCCCGTGCCAATTTGGATGTCGTACCAGCAACGCTTCAATTAGCTGGCGCAGAGATTGAGCTAACAGCGATGATGGCTAGAGAGTCACGTTTAAAAACAGCGATAGATGAACTCAAAGAACAATATGATTTTATTTTAATTGATTGCCCACCATCACTAGGGCATTTAACGATTAATGCCTTTACAGCAAGTGATGGCATTTTGATACCTGTTCAGTGTGAATATTATGCTTTGGAAGGCTTAAGTCAACTGTTAAATACTGTTCGCTTAGTACAAAAGCATTTTAATCCTGAGTTGGAGATTGAAGGTGTCTTATTGACAATGTATGATGCCCGTACCAATTTAGGGGTAGAAGTTGTAGAAGAGGTTCGTCGTTATTTCCAAGAAAAAGTTTATCAAACGATTATCCCAAGAAATGTTCGTTTATCTGAAGCACCCAGTCATGGTTTATCAATTGTTGATTATGACTTACGTTCTAAAGGTTCTGAGGTCTACCAAGCACTAGCAAAGGAAGTGTTGGCTCGTGAAAAAGCAAAATAAAAGTTTAGGTAAGGGTATAAATGCCTTGTTTCAAGATCTTTCGGATATTGAAGAGGTCGAAGCAACGGAAAAAATTGTTGAGTTATCCTTGAATGAATTACGGCCGAACCCTTACCAACCACGAAAAACATTTGAAGAAAAATCATTACAAGAACTAGCAAATTCGATTGAAAAATCAGGCGTTTTTCAACCAATCATTGTACGTAAATCAAAGGTAAAAGGTTATGAAATTATCGCCGGTGAGCGCCGCTTCCGTGCTTCCAAATTGGCCAAAAAAGAAATGATCCCAGCGATCGTTCGTGACTTTGACGAAGAAGCAATGATGCAAGTAGCTGTTCTAGAAAATTTACAAAGGGAAGATCTGAATCCCTTAGAAGAAGCTGAAGCCTATGAAATGTTAATGAACAACCTGCATTTAACACAAGCTGAAGTAGCTGAACGTTTGGGAAAAAGTCGTCCTTACATAGCGAATTACCTTCGTCTTTTAACTTTGCCAAAACTAGTAAAAGAAATGGTACAAGAAGATCGCTTATCGATGGGCCAAGCCCGGACCTTACTGGGGTTAAAAAACAAAGAGCAGATGCTAAAACTTGCTAACCGTTGTGTAAAAGAAAACTTGACCGTACGACAACTAGAACAGTTAGTAGTCGATGCAAATGAAGCAAAAGATAAAAAGAAAGTACCTCGTGTGGTTAAAGAAAAACCTTACTATCTACGAGAAAGTGAAGACCGTTTAATGGATAAGTTCGGAACGAGTGTACAGATTAAAGAGAAAAAAGGCAAAGGGAAAATTGAGATTGATTATTTGTCTCAAAATGATTTAACACGTATCTTGGACATTTTGAATATTCACTTTGATGAAGAATAATAAGGAGAATGCTTATGTATGATCTAGGGGATACTGTAGAAATGAAAAAGCCTCATGCTTGTCAAACAAATCGTTGGCAAATTATCCGTATGGGCGCTGATATTAAAATAAAATGTGAAAATTGCGGACATATTGTTATGATGACACGCCGTGAATTTGAAAAGAAAATGAAAAAAGTTATAGAAAAGAAAAAGGAAGAGTGAAATTAGATGGCATTGACCGCTGGAATCGTAGGTTTACCTAATGTAGGGAAGTCTACTTTATTTAACGCAATTACAAAAGCTGGTGCAGAAGCAGCGAACTATCCATTTGCCACGATTGATCCTAATGTAGGAATTGTCGAAGTGCCTGATTGGCGTTTGCAACGTTTGACGGATTTATTTCAACCCAAAAAGACAACTCCTGCAAGTTTTGAATTTACTGATATTGCAGGTATTGTTAAGGGTGCAAGTCAAGGTGAAGGGTTAGGAAATCAATTTTTAAGTCATATACGTCAAGTAGATGCTATCTGTCATGTAGTACGTTGTTTTGATGATGACAATATTACTCATGTTGATGGAAAAATTGATCCTTTGGCTGATATTGAAACAATTAACTTAGAACTAATTTTGGCTGATCTAGAATCTGTTAATAAACAATATAACCGTGTTGAAAAAGTAGCTAAGACAAAAGATAAAGCAGCGATGGCAGAATTAGCAGTTTTAGACAAAATCAAGCCGGTTTTAGAAGCAGGAAAATCTGTTCGTACAATTGAATTTTCAGAAGATGAACAAGCGATTGTTAAGGGCCTATTCTTATTGACGGCTAAACCTGTTTTATATGTGGCTAATGTGGCAGAAGATGATGTTCAAGATCCAACAAGTAATCAATATGTTCAAAAAGTACAAAATTTTGCTGCAACTGAAAATGCTGAAGTTATTACTGTTTGTGCTCAAATTGAAGAAGAGATTGCTGAATTAGATGATGAAGATAAAGCAGAATTTTTAGAAGATTTAGGTATTAAGGAAAGTGGTTTAGATCAATTAATCCGCGCATCATTTAATCTATTAGGTCTAGCAACCTACTTTACCGCTGGGGAACCCGAAGTTCGTGCTTGGACCTTCCATAAGGGAATTAAGGCGCCACAAGCAGCAGGTATTATTCATTCGGATTTTGAACGTGGTTTTATTCGTGCTGAGACGGTATCTTTTGCTGATCTTGATAAGTATGAAAGTATGCATGCAGCAAAAGAAGCTGGTCGTGTTCGACTTGAAGGCAAAGATTATGTTGTTCAAGACGGTGATGTCATGTTATTCCGTTTTAATGTATAATAAACTGCCAATTTATAAATAAACTATGTTAAAATAATTCTTGTCAAATGCTTGTTTACCAGGCAAGAAGGGAGAAACGACGAACATGGAAGCAGAAAAACTGCGAGAATACGTTGCCCAAAACCGTGAATGGGAGAAGCAACTAACAAAAAGAAACCAACAATATATTTTTGATTTAAACAAAGCACTTGATGCTGCGAATTTACCAGAAGAAGAAAAAGTACAAGTTTTACATGAAATGTTGCCAGTGTTGGTAAAAGAGCAAAAAGACGGTCGAACCGCGCGGCAACTTTACGGAACAGTCTCAGAACGAACGGAAGCTATTTTAGCTGAACCTACCAAAGTTGAAAGTTCCAGACCTGTTTTGATGTGGGTAGATAATACCTTGCTTATCTTAGGGGTATTTGGTTTAATGATGGGAATCATAGGAGTGCTGTCTTCACAAAACAACCAAGTTTACGGCATTGTCACATTAATATTAATGGCAATGGTTGGTGGTTGGGTCTTTTACTTGATGTATAAATATATGTATCAATATGAACGACCAGGAGCGGATAAAAGCAAGCGTCCTAAATTATGGAAATCGATATTGATTTTAATAGGTTCTTTTTTCGTATGGACCGCTGTGATCTTTTTATCAGCCTTACTTCCAGACGTGATCAATCCGGTTTTAGATCCGTTCTTTTTAGTTATCATTGGTGGTGCTTCATTGTTACTTCGCTATTATCTAAAGAAGAAGTACAATATCGTTGGCAGTTTATCAATGCCTAAAAATAAGTAAAAAACTTGCATTATAAACCCTTTTAATAAATTATCCGAACTATAATGAGACGATCCTTGTGTTTTAAGGTTCTTGTCGTAAGCTTGCGACAATTTAGGGTCTTATCAAATATAGTTCGGGTATTTTTGTCTTTTTCTTATATCATAGTATGTTTCTTATTGTGAAGCTTGACTTCATGCGTGTTTTTTGCTATTTTCATTAAAATATATTGATTTTATTAAATAAAGGAGTGTTATAACAAATGACTAATTGGGAAACTAAGTTTGAAAAAAAGGGGATAACATTTGATGATGTATTACTTGTCCCGCAAGAAAGTCATGTGTTACCCAATGATGTTGACATGAAGGTAAAATTAGCCAAAAATATTCAGCTTAATATCCCGATTTTAAGTGCCAGTATGGATACTGTAACAGAAAGTAATATGGCTATTGCTATGGCCAGACAAGGCGGACTTGGCGTAGTTCATAAAAATATGTCGGTTGAAGCACAGGCCGATGAAGTAAGAAAAGTAAAAAGGTCTGAAAGTGGCGTAATTATTGATCCTTTCTTTTTAACACCTGAGCATTCAGTTTCTGAAGCAGAAGAATTGATGAGTCGTTATCGAATTAGTGGTATACCAGTGGTAGAAACGATGAAAAACCGAAAACTAGTGGGGATTATGACCAACCGTGATTTACGCTTTGTTACTGATTATTCAATCTCTATTGGCGAAATTATGACCAAGGATCATTTGATCACAGCTCCTGAAGGCACTTCTTTAAAAGATGCAGAGAAAATTTTACAGGCTCATAAAATTGAAAAATTACCTATTATTGATAATAAAGGTAGCCTAAGTGGGTTAATTACAATAAAAGATATTGAAAAAGTGATCCAATTTCCTAATGCGGCTAAAGATGAACATGGAAGATTGTTGGCTGTGGCAGCTGTCGGGATCACTAGTGACACCTTTGAACGAACCCAAGCCCTATTAGAAGCAGGTGCTGATGCTATCGTCATCGATACAGCGCACGGTCATAGCTCAGGTGTACTGCGTAAAATTAAGGAAATCCGTGCAGAATTCCCTCAAACAACTTTAATTGCTGGTAATGTGGCAACAGCACAAGGAACAAAAGCTTTGTATGATGCTGGCGTCGATGTGGTAAAAGTAGGCATCGGTCCTGGTTCAATTTGTACAACCCGGGTTGTTGCTGGTGTAGGCGTACCACAATTGACTGCGATTTATGACGCAGCTTCTGTTGCTCGTAAGTACGGTAAGACAATTATCGCAGATGGAGGAATTAAATTTTCTGGTGATATTGTAAAAGCTTTAGCTGCTGGTGGTTATGCGGTAATGTTGGGTAGTATGCTTGCAGGAACAGAAGAATCGCCAGGTGAATTTGAAATCTATCAAGGTCGACGTTTTAAAGCTTATCGAGGTATGGGCTCATTAAGTGCGATGGAAAAAGGCTCAAGTGATCGTTATTTCCAAGGTGGTGTCAATGAAGCAAATAAATTAGTTCCAGAAGGTATTGAAGGGCGCGTTGCTTATAAAGGTAGTGCATCTGACATTATTTTTCAAATGTTAGGTGGATTAAAATCTGGTATGGGCTACGTTGGGGCAGCGGATTTAAAAGCTTTACGCGATGATGCTCAATTTATTCAAATGAGCGGTAATGGTTTAAGAGAATCCCATCCTCATGACATTCAAGTGACAAAAGAAGCGCCCAACTATTCAGTAGAACAATAATTCAATTTAATATAATAATTAAAAGACGCGACAAAATAATTAACGTTGTCGCGTCTTTTGTGTTTATCCAATTTTAGTCATGCCGCCCATGTAAGGTACGAGAACTTCAGGAATTGTTACAGAACCATCTTCATTTTGATAATTTTCTAAAATAGCAGCTACTGTACGACCTACTGCCAAACCAGAGCCGTTTAATGTGTGTGCATAATGGAGTTTACCTTCTGTATCGCGGTAACGAATCATTGCACGCCGCGCTTGAAAATCTTCACAGTTTGAGCAAGAACTGATTTCTCTATAAGTATTTTGTGCTGGAATCCATACTTCAAGATCATAAGTTTTTGCTGCGGAAAAGCCCATATCTCCTGTAGATAAAGTCATTACTCGATAAGAAAGTCCTAATTTTTGTAGGATAGATTCTGCGTCAGCTGTCATTTTTTCTAACTCATCATAAGAATGCTGGCTATCTGAAAACTTAACCATTTCTACTTTATTAAATTGATGTAAACGGATCAGGCCTCGAGTATCGCGGCCAGCACTTCCTGCTTCTGAACGAAAAGCTGGGCTTAAGGCAGTGAAATAGACTGGTAATTGACTTACATCTAAAATCTCGTTGCTATAGTAATTTGTTAGAGGAACTTCAGCTGTCGGGATCAAAGTTAAGCCACTATCTTCTAACTGAAAGACATCTTCAGTGAATTTAGGAAACTGGCCAGTACCAAACATCGCTTGACTATTGACTGCATAGGGAGTAATCATTTCTGTATACCCTTGTTGGTATACATGTTGGTCTAACATAAAATTGTATAGTGCACGTTCTAGACGAGCGCCCAGTCCTTTGTAGTAAACAAAACGGCTACCAGAAACTTTTGCTCCTCGTTCAAAGTCGAGTATATTTAAGTTTTCACCAATCTCCCAATGATTTTTAGGTTCAAAAGAAAAAGTTTGAGAAGCTCCCCATTTGCGAATCTCGACATTGTCCTCTTCATCTTTTCCAACGGGTACACTGTCATGAGGGAGATTAGGTAAAGTTGTAGCGATGGTGTTTAATTTTTCGTCAATTGTTGCAATCTCTTTATCCAACGCTTTAATTTTGCTACCTACTTCACGCATTTCAGCGATTTGTTCAGAAGTATCTTCTTTATTACGCTTTGCTTGCGCAATTTTTTCGGATACATTATTACGATTCTTTTTCATTTCTTCTGTTTCCACTAACAAACTACGGCGTTTTTTGTCCAAACGGAGAAATTCGGTTAGCGTTTCTTCTGGAACATCCCTAGTTTGTAATTTTTCTTTTACTTGTTCGAAATTCTCACGAATCATTTTAATATCTAACAATATTTTTTCCTCCTTAAAAATTATAAAATAAAAAAACTATTTCATCCTAAGCGAGTATGCTTGGGACGAAATAGTTTGCTTCGCGGTGCCACCCAAGTTCGGCTAAATTGCCGCACTTGACTCTTGTAACCAAAGAGTGCAGGTTCTTTTTTTAAAAGAAACATTAAAAACTGGATTCTACCGTTTTTCTTTACTGATTCACACCTACCATCAGCTCTCTGAAAAGAATAAACGATATACTAGGTTTTTTGCTTGTTGATATGACGCTTTTAGCATAGCTGAAAAAAATTGTTTCGTCAACTAGAAGATTGATTATTACCAACTAACGGTAGATGGATAATAAATGAAGTCCAATCGGGATTAGACTTGGCATAAATATAACCACCATGCAAAGCAACAATGCTTTGAGCAATAGCTAATCCTAAGCCGGTCCCACCTGTTTCTTGTGAGCGTGATTCTTCCACGCGATAAAAGCGATCAAATAAAGAATCTAATGATTGTTTGGGAATCATCTTACCATTATTTTTCACTGAAATAACAGCTTCAGTGCCCGTTTTTTCAAGTTGGATAACTATTTTATCAGCACCTTCACCATATTTTAAAGCATTTGAAAGTAAGTTATTGAATACACGGACTAGTTTTTCTGTGTCGCCTTCCATTTCAAGTTGCTGAGGTTGTGCAGTTGTTTCAATGATGATCCCTTTATTACGTGCTTCAAGTTCAAAGTCAGCGGCTAGTTGCTCTATTAATTGAACCATATCAAAGGTAATTAAGTTGACCGGACTGCTTGGTTGGCGAGCTTTAGTATACTCAAATAAATCATCCACCAGAGATTTCATCTGCTTTGTTTTAACAAAAGCAGTATGAGTATATTTTAATAGCTCTTCTTCTGAATGATACTGTCGGTCTTCAATCAGTCCTAAATAACCTATGATTGAAGTTAAAGGTGTCCTGATATCATGACTGATATTTGTTATCAATTCATCTTTTGACTTTTCAATACGCCGCTCTTCTTCAATAGCTGTTACTGTACTATCTACTAAACCATTAATACTATCAACTAAACGTGCTAGGTCACCACGTAGTTCAAAAGGAATACGATGCCCGTAATTTCCATTTGCAATATAATGAAGCTCGCTAATAATATGACGTTGTTGCATTTGACGGTAACGACGAATTAACCGCCAATATAAGAAAATAATATCTAAGATAAGTAAAACAGGAATTAAGATATTTTTTCCACTAAGAAAGATATCTGTATTAAGATTTCTTACAAAACTCGTTCGTGATTCAAAAACTGCTTCGTTTAAAGCTGGTGTATTACTTATTATAGAAGAAAGCATCACCGATATTGCTATATTAACAATAATCAACAAAATAATTGTAACGATTGCTTCAACGAATAATTCACTAATTTCTTTTGAGGTAAGAATAACTTTGTTTTTTGGTTCTTTTTTATTTCGCATCGATCTTGTAGCCAACTCCCCATACGGTTTGAATGATTTTTTCTCCTCCAGTGGCTTCTTCAATTTTATCACGCAAGTGGCTCACATGTACCATGACTGTTTTTGCCGAGACGACACTTTCTTGTTTCCAAACACGTTCAAAGATTTCATCAGCACTGAAAACGCGATTTGGATGTGAAGCCAACAAGTAAAGAATACCAAATTCTAAAGCAGTTAACTGAATTTCTTTTCCACCAATGGTTCTTACTTCATGAGAGTCCCGGTTAATAACCAGTGAACTAATTTCTAAAATATCAGGTTGTTCTGAAGATATTTGTGTTTGTGTTCTCCTTAGTAAGGATTTAACACGAGCCATAACTTCCAATGGATTGAATGGTTTTGTCACGTAATCGTCGGCACCAGCGACTAACCCTTTAATTTTATCCATATCTGTAGTTTTAGCGGTTAATAATATGATTGGAATCTGCGACTCTTTCCTTAATGTTTTAACAATTTGCATTCCATCTAATTCTGGCATCATAATATCTAAAATGACCAGTTCTATATCAGAAAGAGTATGTATCTTGGAGAGTACTTCTTTCCCATCGTAGGCTACAATGGGTTCATAACCTTCATTGTGTAAATAGATACTTAATAATTCAACAATTTCTTTATCATCATCGGCAACTAATATTTTCATTTAGAGCCCTCCTTTTATAATTAAAGGTAATTCTTAATTACATTTTACCAAAAAACGAAACAATTTGATAAATTTATACTTATTCTTTAGAGAATAATAGAAATTATTTGTACAAGAATTTAAAAAAAGCGAACATTGTTATTCAAAAAGAAGGAATTTTAACCAAATTTTTTATTGGAAACGAACAAAAGTCAGCTATAAAATAAAAGAAAGCGAAATAACTAGAAACGTTGGCAGAAAGACATTTCGTTGTTGACGGATCGTTATTTTATTGGTATATTATATTTTGTCTTCAGGCAAGCCATTATCTTTAAGTTAATAAATAATAAGACATTTCTTTTTAAAAAAAGAAAATAAAATAAAAATTAGCTAACTTGCAAAAAGATATTGACAAACACTTGTCGAATTGATAAGATATAAAAGTTGCTACGGCAACAAGCAGTAGACCTTTGAAAACTGAACAAAGCAAGCAAACGAACCAATGTGTCGGGCGCTTCTTTGAAAGAAGAAGCAACCAAGCAATAAACGCGAACAACACGCGAGCAAAAAGTTGAAGAGCTAAGTACGATCAACGGTGTTGATCGATCAAATTCAAGATGAGAGTTTGATCCTGGCTCAGGACGAACGCTGGCGGCGTGCCTAATACATGCAAGTCGAACGCTGCTTAAGAAGAAACTTCGGTTTTTTCTTAAGCGGAGTGGCGGACGGGTGAGTAACACGTGGGGAACCTATCTATCAGCGGGGGATAACACTTGGAAACAGGTGCTAATACCGCATATGGCTTTTTTTCACCTGAAAGAAAGCTCAAAGGCGCTTTACAGCGTCACTGATGGCTGGTCCCGCGGTGCATTAGCCAGTTGGTGAGGTAACGGCTCACCAAAGCAACGATGCATAGCCGACCTGAGAGGGTGATCGGCCACACTGGGACTGAGACACGGCCCAGACTCCTACGGGAGGCAGCAGTAGGGAATCTTCGGCAATGGACGCAAGTCTGACCGAGCAACGCCGCGTGAGTGAAGAAGGTTTTCGGATCGTAAAGCTCTGTTGTCAGCAAAGAACAGGAGAAAGAGGAAATGCTTTTTCTATGACGGTAGCTGACCAGAAAGCCACGGCTAACTACGTGCCAGCAGCCGCGGTAATACGTAGGTGGCAAGCGTTGTCCGGATTTATTGGGCGTAAAGCGAGCGCAGGCGGTGATTTAAGTCTGATGTGAAAGCCCCCAGCTCAACTGGGGAGGGTCATTGGAAACTGGATCACTTGAGTGCAGAAGAGGAGAGTGGAATTCCATGTGTAGCGGTGAAATGCGTAGATATATGGAGGAACACCAGTGGCGAAGGCGGCTCTCTGGTCTGTAACTGACGCTGAGGCTCGAAAGCGTGGGTAGCAAACAGGATTAGATACCCTGGTAGTCCACGCCGTAAACGATGAGTGCTAAGTGTTGGAGGGTTTCCGCCCTTCAGTGCTGCAGTTAACGCATTAAGCACTCCGCCTGGGGAGTACGACCGCAAGGTTGAAACTCAAAGGAATTGACGGGGGCCCGCACAAGCGGTGGAGCATGTGGTTTAATTCGAAGCAACGCGAAGAACCTTACCAGGTCTTGACATCCTTTGACCGCCCTAGAGATAGGGTTTCCCCTTCGGGGGCAAAGTGACAGGTGGTGCATGGTTGTCGTCAGCTCGTGTCGTGAGATGTTGGGTTAAGTCCCGTAACGAGCGCAACCCTTATTGTTAGTTGCCAGCATTGAGTTGGGCACTCTAGCAAGACTGCCGGTGACAAACCGGAGGAAGGCGGGGATGACGTCAAATCATCATGCCCCTTATGACCTGGGCTACACACGTGCTACAATGGGAAGTACAACGAGCAAGCCAAGCCGCAAGGCCTAGCGAATCTCTGAAAGCTTCTCTCAGTTCGGATTGCAGGCTGCAACTCGCCTGCATGAAGCCGGAATCGCTAGTAATCGCGGATCAGCATGCCGCGGTGAATCCGTTCCCGGGCCTTGTACACACCGCCCGTCACACCACGAGAGTTTGTAACACCCAAAGTCGGTGCGGCAACCCTTCGGGGAGCCAGCCGCCTAAGGTGGGACGAATGATTGGGGTGAAGTCGTAACAAGGTAGCCGTATCGGAAGGTGCGGCTGGATCACCTCCTTTCTAAGGAAAAATACGGAAGGTCGACACATCGTTTGCGCTTTGTTCAGTTTTGAGAGGTCTACCCGTAGGGGGCCTTAGCTCAGCTGGGAGAGCGCCTGCTTTGCACGCAGGAGGTCAGCGGTTCGATCCCGCTAGGCTCCATAAACGATCGATTTTGGGTCGTTTGTTTGGTTCTTTGAAAACTGGATAGAAAAACAACAATCAACACCAACCGAGAATCCGCGTTGAACACGTTTTTTAACGAAGTTTACGCACATGTTCGAAGGGCTTTGATCGCTCAAAGCAAGAACCTTCGAGAAACCCTTGACCGCAAGGTCAAGTCAGGTTAAGTAAGAAAGGGCGCACGGCGGATGCCTTGGCACTAGGAGCCGATGAAGGACGGGACCAACACCGATATGCTCTGGGGAGCTGTAAGTAAGCTAGGATCCAGAGATTTCCGAATGGGGAAACCTCGCATTTTTCATCGAATGCGGCTTGTTCTGTGAATAGATAGCAGGCAAGCGGAAGACGCAGTGAACTGAAACATCTTAGTAACTGCAGGAAGAAAAAGAAAAATCGATTCCCTGAGTAGCGGCGAGCGAAACGGGAATAGCCCAAACCAGGATGCTTGCATTCTGGGGTTGTAGGACGTTTATGAACGGATGGGAATGTTAGCCGAAGGCTTTGGGAAAAGCCGCCGGAGCGGGTAAGAGCCCCGTAGGCGAAAACAGTTTTGTCCGTAAACGGATCCTGAGTACGACGGGACACGTGAAATGCCGTCGGAAACCGGGAGGACCATCTCCCAAGGCTAAATACTCCCTAGTGACCGATAGTGAACCAGTACCGTGAGGGAAAGGTGAAAAGCACCCCGGAAGGGGAGTGAAAGAGATCCTGAAACCGTGTGCTTACAAGGAGTTAGAGCCCGTTAATGGGTGATAGCGTGCCTTTTGCAGAATGAACCGGCGAGTTGCGCTGGCTGGCGAGGTTAAGTCTGAAAAGACGGAGCCGCAGCGAAAGCGAGTCTGAAATGGGCGTTGAGTCAGACGGCGCAGACCCGAAACCAGGTGATCTACCCATGTCCAGGTTGAAGGTGCGGTAAAACGCACTGGAGGACCGAACCCACGTACGTTGAAAAGTGCGGGGATGAGATGTGGGTAGCGGAGAAATTCCAAACGAACTTGGAGATAGCTGGTTCTCTCCGAAATAGCTTTAGGGCTAGCGTCAAGGAAGCAATGATGGAGGTAGAGCACTGTTTGGACGAGGGGCCCGTCTTGGGTTACCGAATCCAGATAAACTCCGAATGCCATTGATTGACCCTTGGCAGTCAGACGGTGAGTGATAAGATCCATCGTCGAAAGGGAAACAGCCCAGACCACCAGCTAAGGCCCCTAAATGTATGTTAAGTGGAAAAGGAGGTGGGGTTGCTTAGACAACTAGGATGTTGGCTTAGAAGCAGCCATCATTGAAAGAGTGCGTAATAGCTCACTAGTCGAGTGACCCTGCGCCGAAAATGTACCGGGGCTAAACATACTGCCGAAGCTGTGGAAAACACCTTAGGTGTTTTGATAGGAGAGCGTTCTAAGGGCGGTGAAGGTCGACTGAAAAGACGGCTGGAGCGCTTAGAAGTGAGAATGCCGGTATGAGTAGCGAAAGACAGGTGAGAATCCTGTCCACCGTAAGACGAAGGTTTCCTGGGGAAGGCTCGTCCGCCCAGGGTTAGTCGGGACCTAAGCTGAGGCCGAAAGGCGTAAGCGATGGCCAACAGGTTGATATTCCTGTACCTGTTATCTTCATTTGAGTGATGGAGGGACGCAGGAGGCAAAAGAAAGCAGACGAATGGAAAGGTCTGTCCAAGCAGTACGTCGGAGAAAGAGTCAAAGGCTTTTTCTTATTAACGATAAGCTGTGACGGGGAGGGAAATTTAAGTACCGAAGTTCTGGCGTCACACTGCCAAGAAAAACTTCTAGCAAGAAGGTAATGGCCCGTACCGCAAACCGACACAGGTCGTCGAGGAGAGTATCCTCAGGTGAGCGAGCGAACTCTCGTTAAGGAACTCGGCAAAATGACCCCGTAACTTCGGGAGAAGGGGTGCTGCTCTAACGAGCAGCCGCAGTGAATAGGCCCAAGCGACTGTTTATCAAAAACACAGGTCTCTGCAAAATCGTAAGATGACGTATAGGGGCTGACGCCTGCCCGGTGCTGGAAGGTTAAGAGGAGTGCTTAGTGTAAGCGAAGGTACGAATTGAAGCCCCAGTAAACGGCGGCCGTAACTATAACGGTCCTAAGGTAGCGAAATTCCTTGTCGGGTAAGTTCCGACCCGCACGAAAGGCGCAACGATTTGGGCACTGTCTCAACGAGAGACTCGGTGAAATTTTAGTACCTGTGAAAATGCAGGTTACCCGCGACAGGACGGAAAGACCCCATGGAGCTTTACTGTAATTTGATATTGGGTGTCTGTGATGCATGTACAGCATAGGTAGGAGCCGTAGAATTCGGGACGCGAGTCTCGAAGGAGGCATCCGTGGGATACTACCCTTGCATTATGGCCACTCTAACCCGCGCCACTGATCGTGGCGGGAGACAGTGTCAGATGGGCAGTTTGACTGGGGCGGTCGCCTCCTAAAAAGTAACGGAGGCGCCCCAAGGTTCCCTCAGAATGGTTGGAAATCATTCAAAGAGTGTAAAGGCAGAAGGGAGCTTGACTGTGAGAGCAACAACTCGAGCAGGGACGAAAGTCGGGCTTAGTGATCCGGTGGTTCCGCATGGAAGGGCCATCGCTCAACGGATAAAAGCTACCCTGGGGATAACAGGCTTATCTCCCCCAAGAGTCCACATCGACGGGGAGGTTTGGCACCTCGATGTCGGCTCGTCGCATCCTGGGGCTGTAGTCGGTCCCAAGGGTTGGGCTGTTCGCCCATTAAAGCGGCACGCGAGCTGGGTTCAGAACGTCGTGAGACAGTTCGGTCCCTATCCGTCGCGGGCGTAGGAAATTTGCGAGGCGCTGTCCTTAGTACGAGAGGACCGGGATGGACCTACCGCTGGTGGACCAGTTGTCGTGCCAACGGCATCGCTGGGTAGCTAAGTAGGGCAGGAATAAACGCTGAAAGCATCTAAGCGTGAAGTCCCCCTCAAGATGAGATTTCCCCTTTCTAAAAGAAAGTAAGATCCCTGAGAGAAGATCAGGTAGATAGGTTCGAAGTGGAAGACCCGTGAGGGTTGGAGCGGACGAATACTAATCGATCGAGGACTTAACCACAAAGGTTTGGATTTTCGGTGAAGCGAAGCAGTTGTTTTTCATCCAGTTTTGAGGGAACCGAAAGGTTCACTCAACGTCAAGTTGTGTGGTGATGATGGCAAGAAGGAGACACCTGTTCCCATGCCGAACACAGTCGTTAAGCTTCTTAGCGCCAATTGTAGTGAGGGGCTTCCCCTTGTGAGAGTAGGACATCGCCACGCAGCAAGCGGAGGTTTAGCTCAGCTGGGAGAGCATCTGCCTTACAAGCAGAGGGTCATAGGTTCGAGCCCTATAACCTCCATTGAGTCGTTAGCTCAGTTGGTAGAGCATCTGACTTTTAATCAGAGGGTCACAGGTTCGAATCCTGTACGACTCATTTCACAAAATCAGCGGGTGTGGCGGAATTGGCAGACGCACTAGATTTAGGATCTAGCGCCGCAAGGCGTGGGGGTTCAAGTCCCTTCACCCGCATGTAGGAACAAGCCGGCTTAGCTCAGTTGGTAGAGCATCTGATTTGTAATCAGAGGGTCGAGGGTTCAAGTCCTTTAGCCGGCATCCGACAAGCTGCGGAAATAGCTCAGCGGTAGAGCACCACCTTGCCAAGGTGGGGGTCGCGGGTTCGAATCCCGTTTTCCGCTTGATGCCAAAACCACGCCGGGGTGGCGGAACTGGCAGACGCACAGGACTTAAAATCCTGGGGTAAGTAATTACCGTACCGGTTCGATTCCGGTCCTCGGCATTGAACAAAATATGCGCATATGCGCCCATAGCTCAACTGGATAGAGTGTCTGACTACGGATCAGAAGGTTGAGGGTTCAAATCCTTCTGGGCGCGTAACGGGAAGTAGCTCAGCTTGGTAGAGCACTTGGTTTGGGACCAAGGGGTCGTAGGTTCGAATCCTGTCTTCCCGATGGATTTGATTTTTCATTTAAAAAGGCGTTAGAAGAAGAGAATTTTCTTTTTTCTAGCGTCTTTTTTTGAATGAAATAAAATATAATAGACAGTTAATATGATACAATATGATTAAAAAGATAAAGGAGGAGGATTTTTGAAAGGACAAATCCAAAAAGCACTAAGTGGATTTTATTATATTTATTCAGAAGGTGAAATTTATCAAACAAGAGCTCGCGGAAATTTTCGCAACCGAAAAATCACTCCTTTAGTAGGTGATTATGTTGTTTTTGAAAGTGAAAATTTGACAGAAGGCTATTTACTTGAAATTTTGCCAAGAAAGAATAAATTGTTACGTCCACCGGTGGCAAATGTCGATCAAAGTGTTATCGTAATAAGCTTAACTGAACCTCAATTTTCTTATTTTTTATTGGATCGTTTTCTGATAAGTATTGAGTATGAAGATATTGAACCGCTCATTTATTTAAGTAAGGCTGATTTATCGGTAGCACCTGAGTTGATTGAGGAAATTGCCACGACCTATAGGAAAATAGGTTACACAGTTATTGTCTCAACCGAAGAAAAAGCAATGTCAAATTTACAAAATTTATTTCCTAAATGTTTAACTGTTTTTACTGGTCAGTCTGGTGCAGGAAAATCTGCTTTGTTAAATCGTTTAATGCCCCAGTTAAACTTGGAAACAGCAGAAATTTCTGATGCGCTAGGACGTGGCCGTCATACAACTCGTCATGTTGAATTACTTCCTGTTGCAGACGGATTAGTTGCTGATACGCCGGGCTTTAGTGCAATTAATTTTTCTACAATTACAGAAAGAGAGTTAGCAAAACAGTTTCCCGAATTTGTCCAGGCTTCAAGCTATTGTCGCTTTCGGGAATGTCTGCATTTAAACGAACCTGACTGTGAGGTTAAACGACAAGTAGAAACAAATGATATTGCTAAAAGTAGGTATGATAATTATGTGTATTTTTTAGATGAAATAAAAAATAGAAAACCTGTTTATAAAAAGAAAAGGTAGGGATATAAAGATGAAAATTTCACCATCTATTTTAAGCGCTGATTTTGCAAATTTACAACGGGATATTGAACTAGTAGAGGAAAATGGTGCAGATTATATTCATGTAGATGTCATGGATGGACACTTTGTACCTAATATTACATTTGGCCCAGATGCGATCAAAGCGATTCGACCTGTAACTAAATTACCATTAGATACGCATTTAATGATTGAAAATCCGGAAAGTTATATAGATGACTTTGCTGAGGCAGGAGCTGATATCATTGGTGTGCATGCTGAAGCGACAGCCCATATTCATCGCGCGTTACAAATGATAAAAAATAAAAATGTTCAAGCAGAAGTGGTTATCAATCCTGGCACATCTGTTGATTCTATTTATCATGTGTTATCTATGGTGGATCAAATACTTGTTATGACAGTTAACCCGGGTTTTGGCGGTCAATCTTTTATTGAAGAAACACTTTACAAAATTGAGCAATTAGCTAAGTTAAAGGCTGAAAACGGTTATAAATACGATATAGAAGTCGATGGTGGAATTGTTCCTGAGACTGCAAAGCAATGTAAAGAAGCAGGCGCAAATGTCTTTGTTGCTGGTAGTTATATTTACAGTGCAGAACAACCTAAAAAACAAATTCAACTTTTGAAAGAAGCGGTTGAATAATGAATATTTTACTAGCAGCGGGAGGTCCAATTTCTAAGTGGCCAGATATAAAGACAAATTATGATTTGTATGTCGGCGTTGATCGGGGAAGCTTTTTTTTACAACAAAAAGGATTGCCTCTAGATGTTGCTGTTGGTGATTTTGATTCGTTAGATTCACAAGAGCAAACGGATGTTTTTGATTTAGCTAAAAAAGTAATAACTTCCCCCGTGGAAAAGGACGATACAGATACACAGCTAGCTTTAGAAATGGTCTTAAAAGAATATCCAAATGCTAAAATTACAATAGTTGGCTCAACCGGTGGAAGAATTGATCACTTTTTAGCAAATTTATGGATAGTATTAGAACCGCGATTTAATAAATATTGTCAAAATATTTATTTACAAGATAGACAAAATACAATTGCCTTTTTACTACCAGGAGAGCATACAATTACAAAGGAAGTTGACAAGCAATACTTAGCTTATTGCTGTCTAACACCGGTTTCTGATCTAACGTTAACTAAAAGTAAGTATACCTTGGATAATCAACAAGTGCTATACCCAACTTCTTATGCAAGTAATGAGTTTATTGGAAGTCAAGCAGAAGTTACTTTTTCAAAAGGAATTATTGCTGTTATTCAAAGCAAAGATGAATGATAAATATAACACATTATTTTCTATAAAAATAGTTTAAAAAAAGTTAAGAGTGTCTAGTTATCTTTTGTTTAGCGCTATTTAGTGGTACAATCTATCCATTGAGTTTGAAATAATTGAGGTGCACTTGTGAAAAAATTTAATCCAAATAAAAATATTATTATTACCTTAATTATCGTAATTATTATCGTTACTGTTTTAAGTATCACTATGGCTAGACGTGCTGTTGCCCAAAAAACTTCTTTTGCGCAAGTAATTGTCAATGATACTGTTGCTGTGGTTGATAAAACTTTGTATACCCCGGTGCGTTGGTTTGAAAATGGTGTGGCGTCTATTCAAGATTTGTTTGTTACCTATCAAGAAAATGAGCGTTTAAAGGGTAAAATCGATAATTACGATGAAGTTGTTCAGCAAAATGAAAGTCAGAAAAGAGAGATTTCGAATTTAAAGGAAGAATTAGATTTGAATGAAACGCTGACAAATTATGAAAAAAAACCGGCTAATGTTATCTCGCGTTCACCAGATTCTTGGCAAGATATGATGGTTGTTGATCAAGGTTCAGAAGAAGGGATCAGCGACAATATGGCTGTCATGGCCAGAAATGGCTTAATTGGTCGTGTTCTTGAAGTTAACGCACATTCTTCAAAAGTAGAATTATTAACTTCTGATAACCAGACGAGTAATCATTTCCCAGTTCGAATAACAACTGAAGATGGAGATGCTTTTGGTTTGCTAAAAGGCTATGATCGGCGTAATCAAGCATTGGTTGTTGAGGAATTGACTGGTGAAAGTGATATTAAAGAAGATGATACAGTGCAAACATCTGGACTTGGTGGTAATTCTCCGTCAGATCTGAATGTTGGAAAAGTCATTGAGGCAGAGCCTGATGATTTTGGTTTAGATAGAAAAGTTTATGTTCAACCTGCAGCTGATGTTAATGATGTGTCAGTTGTTACAATCATCGAGCGCACAGTAGGTGAAGACTAATATGGATAAAGTTAAAAAACAATATGTGGCAGCTCCGATTTTCTTTTTGGTTATGTTATTAGATAGTCACTTGACTCGTACCTTTTTGGCTTGGAGTAGTGAGGCTAATATTTGGAAGACACATTTACTATTATTGATATTGATGTTTTGTGTTCCAAAATTTTCAAAACATTATATGATAACAACAACTATTATCCTGGGGGCTATCTTTGATTTATATTACATAGGTGTCTTAGGGATTTATGCGGTTAGTTTACCGTTAGCTGTTTGGGGGATGTATCTATTATACGATCTTCTTTATCAAAATATCTTTACTATGTTTTTTGGCTGGATTATTTTGGTAACAGCTTATGAATTAGCTGCGGCGGGTATACAAGTCGTTTTTAAATTATCGATAATCAACCCTGTTTTTTTTGCTACAAACTTTTTAGGTCCAACTTTATTAGTTAATATTTTATTCTTTTTCATTATTTATTACATTGTCAAGGTGCTATTCCGCTGGGAGTAGCACCTTTTTTAAGTCAAAATTATGACGAATGGTTAAAATATATTTCAGAATTGAAATATATTTGTAACAATTCTTTTATTGTAATGTCATATTGCTGTGTTACAATCATTTTATCGGTGAAAAAGAGTTTAAGAATTCTTATACTTCTTAAGCAATTATATAATAAAGTTAAAGTTGGAGGAATGAAAAGTGAAGAGACGTGTATTGACGGCGTTACTATCATGCTCATTAACACTTGCTGCAGTTGCAGCTCCAAGCGTAGTCTTGGCTGATGATTTTGACCAGCAAATTGAAGAAAAAAGTAAAGAAATTGATGACTTGCAAGGAAAACAAGCAAGCGTTCAATCAGAAATTGATTCATTAGAAGGAGAAATTTCTGGTATTAATGAAAAGGCACAAAACTTGCTTGCAGAGCAAGAAGAATTGGATGAGCAATCTAAGCAATTGGAAAATGAAATTGCTGATTTGCAAAAGCGTATCGACAAACGCGAAGAAGCAATTCGTGAACAAGCTCGTGATGTACAAGTGAATGGTTCAGATACCAATATTGTTGATGCAGTTTTAAATTCTGATTCATTAACAGATGCATTCGGACGTGTACAAGCAATGAACACGATCGTAGATGCTAATAATGATTTAATAGAACAACAAAAAGAAGATAAAAAAGCTGTTGAAGATAAAAAAGCTGAAAATGATGAGAAGCAAAAAGAAATTCAAGCTAATCAAGCAGCTTTAGAAGAACAAAAAGGTCAATTGCAACAAAGCCAAGCAGATTTAGATTATAAAAAAGCTGATTTAGCTTTACAAGAATCTTCTAAAAATGACGAAAAAGAAGATCTTCAAAAACGTAAAGATGAAGCAAAAGCGGAATTAGCACGCATCGCTGAAGAGCAACAACGCGCTGAAGAAGCACGTCAACAGGCTGAAGCTCAACAAGAAGCTGATAAAGCAGCTGCTCAAGAAGCAGAGCAAACTGAAGCTCCTGCAGGAGAAGCAGAAGTACCAGCTGAATCAAGCGAAGTAGAAGCACCAGAAACTACTGAAACTTCTGAAGAAACAGTTGAAGAACCAGAAGCAACAGAAGAAACAACGACAGAAGAAAGTGAAGAAGCAGAAGTACCAGCTGAATCAAGCGAGGTAGAAGAGCCAGAAACTACTGAAACTTCTGAAGAAACAGTTGAAGAACCAGAAGCAACAGAAGAAACAACGACAGAAGAAAGTGAAGAAGCAGAAGTACCAGCTGAATCAAGCGAAGTAGAAGAGCCAGAAACTACTGAAACTTCTGAAGAAACAGTTGAAGAACCAGAAGCAACAGAGGAAACAACGACAGAAGAAAGTGAAGAAGCAGAAGTACCAGCTGAATCAAGCGAAGTAGAAGAGCCAGAAACTACTGAAACTTCTGAAGAAACAGTTGAAGAACCAGAAGCAACAGAGGAAACAACGACAGAAGAAAGTGAAGAAGCAGAAGTACCAGCTGAATCAAGCGAAGTAGAAGTACCAGAAACTACTGAAACTTCTGAAGAAGTAGTAGAAGCACCAGAACCTTCTACGCCGGTTGAAGAAAATATTCAACCAGAAGCACCAGAAAGTTCTGAACCAGAAACACCTAATAACGATAATCAAGGTAACTCTGGAAACCAAGAAGCTTCTCAACCAACAGATGTATCACAACCAAAAGAAGAAACTGAAGAAACACCAGAACCTTCTGCAAACGCTGATAGTTCAGCAATTTTGGCTGAAGCACAAAAACATATGGGCACACCATATGTGTGGGGTGGAAGAACACCAGACGGTTTTGACTGTTCAGGCTTTACACAATATGTTTATAAACAAGTAACAGGTAAAGATATTGGTGGTTACACTGTACCGCAAGAAAATGCTGGTCCTCAAATTTCTGCTAGCCAAGCAAAACCAGGAGATTTGTTATTCTGGGGCTCTAAAGGAAGCACTTATCACGTAGCAATTTCTATGGGTGGAAGTTCATTCATCCATGCACCAAAACCAGGTGATACTGTGAAAGTTGGAGATACACAATACTTCACACCAGATTTTGCAGTAAGCATGTAAAATAAAGTTAAAGCTGACGAAATTTCGTCAGCTTTTTTTTCGTTTTAAAAAGCAAATCTCATTTATTATAAAAAATGAATTATAAATAAACTCAGACTTAAAAAAGGAACAAAAGGTAGTTTTAACTTTTTTATTTCGTGTGAAGTTGTAATAGAAATAAACCAATAAGTTATCAAGGTAGTGAAACTAGCGAAAAATAAGAGTTGTGACACCTCAAGAGGCGTAAGCCAAGGGATCCAAAATAAGAGTAAAAGTAAATCACCCATACCCATCGAATTTCGCAAAAATAAAGCGATAATGATGCAGATAAATAAATAAAGTAAAAGGCTTTCCCAATAAAAATGAGCATGGGAGTATAGTAATAAAGCAATTAAAATAAAGTGTGTTGGATAAAAAATTTTTGGTTCGATAATTAAGTAATAGACGTCAGTCAATGAAAGTAATAAAGCGATTGTTAGCCAATATAAAGTGATAATACATTCTAGTGTTGTTGATTGGTTAAAGCTAAATACGAAAATCAGGCCATATAAGATTTCAGTAACAAAGTAAGTTATTGGAATTTTTTTATGACACGTTCTGCAGCGAAAGTTTAGTAATAGAAATGAGATGATCGGAATCATTTCCCAAAATTTTAACGTTCGCTTACAATGTACACAGTGTGACCTACTTATAATAAACGGTTGTTTAATAGGTATGCGTTCAGCAATGACGCATAAAAAAGAACCTAGACAGCTTCCCAATAAAAAGTAAAACATATATTTTTTCCTCCCTTTCTTTTCTAATGATAATTACGCAAAAAAACCGTATTTCTATTATTTTATAAGGTTGTTATTTGAGAACCTTTCTCAAATAATGGAATCTATTTTACTTTTTTATTGGTTCATATTATGCTTAATGTATTGAGAAAGAAGGAGGAATTGTAAATGAAGTTCGGAAGAACAAAAGAAACATTGAATCAATTGGTAGCCGATTTAAGTCAGTTTGCAGCAGTTATTCATCAAGCTCATTGGTATATGAGAGGCCCCGGATTTTTGACATTGCATCCGATGATGGATGACTATATGGATGAAATCAATGATCAATTAGACGTCATCGCAGAACGTTTGGTTGCATTAGATGGTTCACCTTACTCAACACTTCAAGAGTTTGCAGATCATACTGGTATCAAAGATGAAATCGGTACGTGGGATCGTTCAATGTCTGAAAGACTAGAAACGCTAGTATCTGGTTATCGTTATTTAGCTGATCTTTATCAAAAAGGGATTGAAATTTCTGGTGAAGAAGGCGACGATAGTACTCAAGATATCTTTATTGCGCATAAAACGGATATTGAAAAGAATATCTGGATGATACAAGCACATCTTGGTTATGCACCAGGTAATGATCCGGAATAGATAATAAACTTTATTAAAATCATTTTTCATGAAACCTATGACCGCTTGTCGTAGGTTTCTTTTCTTTATTTACAATTTTTTCTTATTATTGAGAGAAAAACATTGACTTTAAGCTCTTTTATAGGTATTATATTAAATGGTATTGTTTGCCCCACGAGAGCCCCGGAAACTCAAGTGTATGTCAAACATTCGAAATTGAATTGGAGGAAAAAATCTTGCGTACAACATATATGGCTAAAGCAAGCGAAGTAGATCGCAAATGGTATGTAATTGATGCAACTGATGTTCCTTTGGGACGTCTTTCTACTGTAACAGCATCAATCCTTCGCGGAAAAGATAAACCAACTTATACACCTCATGTGGACACAGGTGATAATGTTATTGTAATTAATGCAGATAAAGTGAAATTAACAGGACATAAAGCGACTGATAAAAAATATTACCGTCATTCTCATTATCCAGGTGGTTTAACATCAACTACTGCTGGTGAAATGCGTGCTAAGAATTCTCGTCGTTTGATTGAAACTTCTGTGAAGGGTATGCTTCCTAAAAATTCTTTAGGCCGCGCTCAAGGAATGAAGTTACATGTTTATGGTGAAGCAACTCATCCACATGCTGCTCAAAAACCAGAAGTATTGGACATTACAAACTTAATCTAATAGGAGGAAATTTTATTGGCACAAGCACAATATATCGGCACCGGCCGTCGTAAAAATGCAGTTGCCCGTGTACGCTTAGTACCAGGAACTGGTCAAGTTACTGTAAATAAAAAAAATGTTGAAGATTATATTCCACATGCTGACTTGCGTGAAGTAATTAACCAACCTTTCGGCGTTACTGAAACAAATGGCACATATGATGCTTTTGTAAATGTCGACGGTGGTGGTTATGCAGGGCAAGCTGGTGCAATCCGTCATGGTATTGCTAGAGCTCTTTTAGAAGTAGACCCTGACTTTCGTTTAGCTTTAAAACGTGCTGGATTACTTACTCGTGATGCACGTATGGTAGAGCGTAAAAAAGCAGGCCACAAGAAAGCTCGTAAATCACCACAATTTTCAAAACGTTAATCAATTTCTTATTGTATCAACGTTTACGATTAATTTTTGGTTCAAGTTGGGTCAAATGATTAATTTGATAAAGAATTTAATAGATTTAAAGCATCAGCATCTTGCTGGTGCTTTTTTTAAGCCCATTTTGAGATAAAATAGCGTTAAATATCCATAAAAAAACTTTTTTGCCAGTTCATTTCAATTAGTGTTATGATAGTTTTGTAACGTTGTTTTATACTAACAAATATCTCAAATTTTATAGAAATTAGGTGAGTAAATGGTACGTGAAGGAAATACGATTCTTACTTTGGATAATGGTTATCATTTATGGACGCGTACAGATAATGCTGGCGGTGATATAAAACTCCTTTGTTTACACGGAGGCCCTGGTGGTAACCATGAGTATTATGAAAATTTTGCTGAAAAACTAAGTGATTTAAATGTACAAGTGACGATGTATGATCAGTTGGGTTCATGGTACTCGGATCAACCCGATTTTACGCAACAAGACAACATCGACAAATTTTTACACATGGATTATTTTGTGGACGAGATCGAAGAGGTTCGGCAAAAACTTAATTTAACTGATTTTTATTTGATTGGACAGTCATGGGGCGGCGCATTGGTACAAGAATATGCCTTAAAATATCCTCAGCATTTGAAAGGAATTATTATTTCGAGTATGACAGATAATATCCAAGAGTATATGGATAATATCAATGCGATTCGTGCAAAAGAGTTTACTGATGAAGAATTGGCGTTCTTGCAAGATTGTGAAGCTAGAAATGATTTTAACGAACAGTATGAAGAATTGATTGATAGGTTAAATCGAGACTATATTGATCGTAAACAACCTCCAGCAATTCGTCATTTGACTTCAACAATAGGTGAACAAGTTTATAATTATTTCCAAGGAGATAATGAGTTTGTGGTAACAGGCAAATTAGCTGGTTGGGATCGCAGTCAAGATATTCATAAAATTCAATTGCCTACGCTCATCACTTATGGAGAACATGAGTCGATGCCATTAGCTGTTGGCAAACGAATGGCTGAAACAATTCCGTATGCACGTTTTGTTACAACTCCAAATGGTGGACACCATCATATGGTGGATAATGCGCCAGTTTATTTTGAGCATTTGATACAATTCTTGCAAGATGTTGAAAAAAAATAAAGTGATTTCGTAGAGAATAACCCAGGTAGGATGCCTTAGCTAAACATCATATCTGGGTTTATTTTTTATAAAAAAAAGATTCGTATGAGCAGGAACAGTATGGAGAAGGGGGTATAATTTTATGAAAAAATGGGCATTATGGCAAAAGATCATAGGAATTATTTTATTGACTGGGATTATTTTATTTAGCACTGGTGCCATTTACGTATATCAAAGTACATACACAGCTTCTGAAGTAGCACAGAAGCAAAGTGAACAAGCAACACATGAAAAAGACTATGATCTTTACTCTGATGGCAAGTCAAGTGAACTAGGGGTTATCTTCTATCCTGGCGCTTTTGTCGCGGCTGAGAGTTATAGTCAGTGGGCCTCACAAGTCGCTTCAGCAGGTTATAGTGTCTATGTATTACATATGCCCTTAAATCTAGCTGTTTTTTCAAAAAATGCTGCACAACCAATCATGGATGACCATCCAAACCAGTCTTTTATCTTAGCCGGTCATTCCCTTGGTGGAGTAATCGCTAGTCGCTTTGTAGCAGAACACCCAAAAGAAGTAGCAGGTATGATTTTTTTAGCCAGCTATCCAGATGAGAAAGGAAGTTTGCAAGATACAAATTTGCCTGTTCTTTCTATTACTGCTTCAAAAGATGGGGTGCTAAACTGGGAAAAATATCAAAAGGGGAAAAACTACTTACCAGAGAAAACAGACTATATTGAAATAAAAGGAGGCAATCATGCTGGTTTTGGAATATATGGCGCACAAAAGGGTGATTCTAGTGCAACAATTACAAAAAAGGCACAGCAAACGAAAATCAGCATATGTATTACTGAATGGTTAGACAAATTAAAGGAAAAATAGCTTCAATATTTAGTCAGAAGAGATAAGTTATCAGTTTAATTCTTTATAATACCAGAGATCCATAGCATTGTGCTCACTATTAATTAAGGGTTGTTTTAATTGTTTAAATTCGTATTTTTCATATAAATGCCAAGCGTTTGTTAATGTTGTATGTGTTTCAAGATAACAAGCTTCATAGTGTTTATATGCATAATCTAAAGCAGTATCCATTAACTTTTTAGATAGACCTTGTCCTTGAAAGTTACTATCAATATATAATTTTTGTAATTCACAAACTTTAGACATCGCCTCTAGTGGAGCAATACCAATGCCACCGATAATTTTATTTTGATATTCGATTACCCAGTAGCAAGCATCGGAAAGTTGCTCATAATAAGAAGATAAATATTTTAATTGGGGATCATAATAAGCTGTACCTGCTTTATCTAATCCTAAAGAAGCTAAGGAAGTTTGGATTAATAAAGCTAATTGTTCATTATCGTTTTGTTGTAAAGTTCGTATAGTCATTAAGATAAGCCCCTCCTTACTTTGTACTTTTCTAGTATAGTATGCAATGAATCAATATTTGTCAATAATTATGTAAATTTGTTCTAAAAATGTTTATTTTTGTTTTCAATTTTTGTTTGTTTTTGTAGAATATACATTAAAGGGAAAACGTGAGGAGTAAAGTAATGTTAAAAGAAGAACGTTTAGATGCAATTGTTGCCTTAGTCGATCAAAAAAGAGTGATTAAAGTAAATGATATTGTAGATAGGTTGGGGGTTTCTGATATGACTGTGCGTAGAGACTTGACTGAATTAGAAGAAGCGGGTCGTTTAAAAAGAGTTCACGGTGGCTCACAGACTTTAAATGTATATCGTCCAGAAGAATTATCACATGCTGATAAACAAATTATTAATAAAAGTGAGAAAAAAGAAATTGCCCAAAAAGCGCTTAAGTTGATCCAAGAAGATGAAACAATCTATTTGGGTCCAGGGACCACCATAGAACTGTTAGCCGAGATTATGAACTTTGAGAACTTACGTGTAGTGACTAATTGTCTACCAGTGTTTCAAACCTTAAGACAAAAAAAGGGGAATATTAAGGTTTATTTGCTAGGTGGAGAAATGCGAGAATTAACGAAAGCCTTTTTTGGAGAAATAACGAATAAAGCATTACAAGATATGCACTTTCATCGCGCTTTTTTCAGTTCTAATGCAGTCAAAGGAAATGAAATTATGACTGCGACAATAGAAGAAGGTCAGACACAAGCGATTGCTTTAGATAACTCGGTAAATCGATATTTGCTAATTGATTCATCAAAAGTAGAAAAAGAAGATTTTTATACCTATTATAATCTAAGTGATGTTACAGCCGTGGTAATGAATCAAGATGATTACGACATGTATCAGAAAGTGGAAAAAGAGGTACAGGTGATTGTTTGAACTCCTTTAACAAAAATAAAACGCCCGGTCTTTTGACGTATATGTCAGAAGACCGGGCGTTTTAAATAGCTTTTAACTTTCACTTTTTTCAGCTGCATAAGCTGCGTTTCGTTTATTCATTTCACGACGATACCACATAAATATTAATAAGTAGGCAATAAGTGCAAGGACTGCATAAATAATAAATTCGATCTCTCCTTGGGAAGCATTCCCAACAAGATAACCTAAGAATTTTTCCATAGGACCTTCCATTGTTGTTTGAGAGATCAATTGGTTAGATGCAACGCCTTCGGGAAAAAGCACCAATGTTTTTAGCCATATTGGTAACAAATGGTGCTACTAAGGTACCAGCCCATAAAAATACAGGTAATTCAATGGCGCCAATGACGATCATACGGATGATTCTACCTCGGGTTACCACAAGTAATGCCGGGGTAATCCCCATGGCTATGATACCTCCTAACGGTAATAAGTAATTTCCAGGAAGTATTACAGCTTCTAATAGCATAATTGGTGCTAAAATGTTAGCTGCTGCCCAAATTTCAGCGCGACCAGCCAAGAAAGGCCAATCAAGTCCGATATTTAGCGTGCGTCCTTTTAGTCGCTTGGAAGCAAAATCAGTAATCCCTTGTGACAGAGGTTCGATAGAATCAATAAACCACTGACCAATAAGGGAGAATAACTCTAAACTTACTGCAGCCGTGAAGGCTAATTCAAAGATTTCGGTTGGATTTTGACCGGCAAGTAAACCTACGAATATACCTAGGTAAATACCTATAGCAAATTTAGAACCCCAAAAACCAACTTTATTGTTTAATTTGGCTGCGTCAAAATCATATTTGTCCAACCAGGGAAATATTTTGTCAAAAATTTTATCAAAAACCATGATAATTGGATTCATCATATAGTTCATGTGAGTCGTAGTCATTGGATTGTTTTCAGGTGCATCTAATAGATCGTTGAACGTTGGTTTCATCAGATCGGAATTGATAATTTTTAAAATACCAATGAAAACAACTAAGGCTGTAGCTATTAATAAATTTGCCCCCGACCAAATAGCAAATAAGCCAACAAAAGCTAAATGCCAAACATCGAATATATCAACATCTAACGTATTTGTTTTTTTCCATATAAGCATAATGACATTTACAATAACTAGAACTAATAGAAAATAAAGTGTGTAAGGTGAACCTCAGGTAATTGTTGCTAAAGGTGCCCAACCAACATCGGTAATATTTAAAGAAAGGCCTGTTCGTGCGACAAAATCTGCCATAGCTTGAGAAAATGAACTTGTCAACATATCAATAATTGCGCCGATTCCGGTAATGGCAATGCCAAGTTTTAGCCCACCTTCTAATGCTCGAGAAGGTTTAACCTTAAAGACTAAAGCAATTAAGGTTAAAACAATGGTCATCATCGGTGCTGCACCTAGGTCAATCAGTGGTTGAAATATTTTATTCGCTATTTCAATAATAGCACTCATACTATGTCCCCCTGTCTAATCACTGTTTATCAAGTTTTTTGATTGTATCTTCTAGTTCTTGATATACCGGTTCGGCCATTGCAGGGATACGATAAAGGATCGGTCCAGCATCAACCACAGGAATATCAATGTCAAAACCTAAATTCGAATTGGCGATCTGGGTAAAGATATCATAGTTCTTCAATTTATCTTGATTAATATCTTTGATCATGGTGGTATCGACTTTTACTTGATAACCACGATTTTTCATTTCATTTTCCAATGCACTTTTGATTTGGTGACTAGAATTTACACCAGCACCGCAAGCCGCTAAAATTTTAATCATTTGTAATTACCCCTTTAAAATTGTTTTTTAGAAAATTGAATAATTCGATAGCGTCTTCTGTATGGAAAAAGTTTATTAATTCATCTTTTTCACATGAGTTAATGAAATCCATAATTGTAGCGAGTAGCCCAGCTTGTTCTTGTCCGTTTTGGTTTAAAATCATAAATAAAAACAAAACATCTAATTCTTCCTCTGGTGCAATCATATTGTGGAAGTTAACTGGTCTGATTAGCTTAATTGGTATAATCCCATTTGTTTTAACAAACTGACTTTCTGTGTGTGGAATAGCAATGTTAGCTAGTTCAGGGTCAATTGGCGCTAAACTAATGCCAGTAGGATAATGTTGCTCTCTTTCTAGTAGATTCGCTAAAAAATCTTCTGTTACGCAATCTTGTCTTAGTAAATCCTGATAAACTTCTGCAAATACCTCCTTTTGAGTTGTCTTATTTGAGATATATATACGGTCTGTTGTAAATAAAGTTTCAAATGATGGCATCAATATCCTTCTTTCGTTTGTTAATGTTTAAATACAACCGCTTTCAATTCTTATTATAAATTATTTTGTTTGTCAACAAAAAATAAAATAAAATAAACATTTTAAAACTTTTTATGTTGAAAAATGTTTATTTATGTTTTATTATGAAACTGAATTAAGAAATAATATGAAGGAGGAAATAAGATGAGAGTTGTAATCGGTTCAGATTCAGCGGGGATGGAACTAAAGGAATATATTAAGGATTATTTATTGGAAGAAGGTTATGAAGTTGTTGATAAAAGTGAACAAGCCTCAGTTGATTTTGTTGAAGCAACTTTAGCCGTGGCACAAGATTTGTTAAAAAATGAAGATAGTTTAGGTATTGCTATAGATGCCTATGGTGCCGGAAGTTTTATGACGGCAACCAAGGTTAAAGGGATGGTTTCTGCTGAAGTTTCTGATGAACGATCAGCCTTTATGACGCGAGAACACAATAATTGTCGTTTGATTACCATCGGGGCTGAAATTACAGGAAAAGATCTAGCAAAAAATATTGTGAAAGAATTTTTGAATGCAAGCTATGACGGTGGAAGACATCAAATTCGTGTTGATATGCTCAATAAAATGGCATAAACATCTTTAAAGAAAGAAGGACTTATTTATGAAAATTGCATTAGGAAACGATCATATTGTGACAGACACAAAAATTGCGGTTTCAGATTTTTTAAAGGACAAGGGTTATGAAGTATTAGATGTAGGTGCCTATGATTTTACACGCACCCATTACCCTATCTATGGGAAAAAAGTAGGAGAAGCTGTTGCTAGTGGAGAAGCGGATTTTGGTGTATGTATTTGCGGTACAGGTGTGGGCATCGCTAATGCTGCAAATAAAGTACCTGGCGTTCGTTCCGCTTTGGTACGCGATATGACAAGCGCAATATATTCAAAAGAAGAGTTAAATGCTAATGTGATAAGTTTTGGTGGAAAAATTACAGGTGAGTTTTTGATTTGCGACGTTATCGAAACTTTTCTTAAGTCAGAATATAAAGAGACAGAGGAAAATAAACAATTGATTGCTAAAATTAATCATGTAGAAGAAAATCATCCTGAGCAAGAAGATCCTCATTTCTTTGATGAATTTATTGAAAAGTGGGAAAGAGGGGAATATCACGATTAATAAAAATGTTTGGGGAGGTTGGAAGATTGATTATCTCTATTACCATGAATCCTTCGATTGATATTTCTTATCCCTTGGAAACTTTACATTTGGATACTGTCAATCGTGTGATAAATGTCACCAAAACCGCAGGGGGAAAAGGATTGAATGTTACTAGAGTATTACATCAAAGCGGTGCAGATATTCTAGCAAGCGGTCTAGTTGGGGGACATTTTGGCGCCTTTATCCAAGAAAAACTTAGTAATGAAGGCATTTGCCATCATTTCTTCATGATTGAGGGAGAGACTCGCAATTGTATTGCCATATTACATCAAGGAAAACAGACAGAGATTTTAGAGCAAGGGCCTAGTATTACTAATGATGAAGCAAAAGGATTTTTAAGTCATTTTGATCAGATGATTGAACAAGCCAGTATGCTAACTTTTTCCGGCAGTTTGCCTGCTGGTTTACCTGATGATTATTATAAAGACATGATAGATTTATGCCATAAGAAACATAAACTTGTGGTGTTAGATTGCTCAGGTAGGGCTTTGCAAAATGCTTTAAAAGGTCAAATCAAACCATTATTAATCAAACCCAATAGAGAAGAACTAGCCGCTTTGCTAGGAAGAAATGTAAAAAATACAATTACAGACTTAAAAGAAGCGCTTATGTCACCTTTGTTTGATGGTATTGAATGGGTTGTAGTTTCCTTGGGGGCAGACGGTGTATTTGCTAAACATTACGATACATTTTATCAAGTAAAGATTCCTCCAATCGAAGTAGTAAACCCTGTAGGCTCAGGAGATGCTATGCTCGCAGGTCTAGCTCAAGCTTTAGATTATAAGCAAAGTGATGAAAAGGTATTAAAACACGGCAATGTGTTAGGCATGTTAAATGCCCAAGAAAAAGTGACTGGACAAGTGAATATGCAAAATTATCGGGTGTTGTTTGACCAGATCCAAATAAAAAAGGTTTAAGTGAGGGATGTAGTAGTGAAAGCATTAAAACCGTTAGTTGATGAAAACCATATTATTAGTGCTCTTGCAATTGATCAGCGAGGTGCATTGAAAAAGATGATGGATAAGTTTCAAGCGCAAGAAGCAACGGATCAACAGGTAAAAGATTTCAAAGAAATTATAGCCTCTGAATTGACCCCATATGCTTCGGCGATTTTATTGGATCCAGAATATGGGTTACCTGCCACAAGAGTAAAAGATCGTCATGCAGGAGAATTATTAGCCTATGAACAAACTGGTTATGATCCTGAGATTCCAGGTCGCATGCCTCGTCTTTTACCTTCTTGGTCTGTTAAAAGAATCAAAGAGCATGGAGCAGATGCTTGTAAGTTTTTACTTTATTACGATGTTGATGAAGCAGTTGAAATCAATGAACAAAAGCAAGCTTTTATAGAACGTATTGGAGCAGAATGTATTGCTGAAGAACTTCCCTTCTTTTTAGAGTTAATCACTTATGATGCTTCTATTGCGGACAATAAAAGCAAAGCGTTTGCACTAAAAAAACCACATAAAGTAAATGGTGCTATGAAGGAATTCTCAAAAGATCGTTATAAAGTGGATGTGTTAAAGGTTGAAGTACCGGTTAATATGGCTTATGTAAAAGGATATACCGAAAAAGAAACCGCATATACGCAAAAAGAAGCCTGTGAGTATTTCCAAGAACAAAGCAATATCAGTCAGCTACCCTTTATTTTCTTAAGTGCAGGTGTTAGTACAGAAACGTTTCAGGAAACCTTACGTTTTGCAAAAAAAGCTGGGTCCACTTTTAATGGTGTTTTATGCGGACGTGCAACTTGGGCAAATGGGGTTGAAAACTTTATAAAAGAAGGTGAAGACTCTGCTAGACAATGGATACGAACTCAGGGAAGAAAAAATATAGAAGAACTGAATGAAGTGTTACAGGAAACTGCTACACCAATTGGTTTTTATTAGCTATAGCATAGGAAATAACATGTAAAGTTAAAACCTAAGTACTACCTAGGTGGAAACCGAAGGGATACCTAGAGTGCAAAAACTTGATTTCAGGCAAAATTCCAAAGAGTAATTTAACAAAGTTAAAAAGTTTACTTAACTAAAAAGCAACAGGCATGCTTAATTTTTGCTGCCTGTTGTTTTTTAGTTTCCTATTTGTTCTCTTGTTTGTTTTTGCCAGATTGAATTGAAATAATTCTCCATCTCTATAGCACGAGTTTCATCTGAAACGATCAAAACAACAGTATCAAAACCAGCAAGGGAGCATTTTACTTCAGGTAAATGTATCTCATCAATCATCGACGCTAATAAGGAAGCATTATCAGGAAGTGTGTGGACAATAGTTAGGAATTGAACGTGTTCGATCTTAGTAACTATATCATTAAATATACTAATTAATTTCTCCGTTTCTCCTTGTTTTTGTAAGGAAGAAGTATCATATAGTACAAATTTAGGTTTTCCCTTCTCATCAATTGTTTTAATTATTTTTAAGTCACGTATATCTCTAGAAATAGTTGCCTGTGCAATAGTTATATCTTTTTTTTGTAGTCGCTGTAATAACTCTTCTTGAGTCCGAATTGTATTTTGACTAATTATTTGTTTGATTAAACTTTGCCGTTCATTTTTATGCAATTTTTTCACCTCTTAATGTATCTTAATTCATATTAATTATATCAAAAATAAAACTAAAGGACTACTTAATAATATTTTTATTAAGAAACGTGAAATAAATATTGTTGAAAGTATTCATTCACCATGCGAGCGTCCTCTTCATTTTTAGAAAGTATTAAAATGGTATCATCACCAGCAATACAGCCAACAATTTTGCTATTAACTTCTACACGAACTTTATCGATTAAAACACCAATCGCGTTACCATTGCCAGGAAGGACTGTTAGTAGGTTGGTAAATTCTATTTGAGTTAAAGAGACTCCAGTTTCCATAATAATATCGCTCAGACGTTCTTCTTCTGACTTCTTCTTTGTGCCTAAAACAGAATTGTTTAATATACGATAATATGATTTTCCACTATTATCTTCTACTTTTGTAATATTTAATTCCCGTATATCGCGAGAGATGGTTGCTTGTGTAGTAAGAGCTTTTTCTTTTTCAAGTAGGCTTAATAATTCGTTTTGAGTAGAAACTTCATTTTCAGTAACAATTTTTTTTATGATAGCTTGACGTTGTGTACGGTTCATTTGTTCACCACCTTCACTTAACTAATTTTAGATCTTCTATTATTATTATAACAAGTACTACACATTTTTTCCTTATAAAGTGTAGTTAAATGAGCTAGTGGGAAACGATTGTATTAAAGTGAACAAGCGTTTCAAATTAAAGAATAAAAAAAATTATGTATAAAATGAAAAATTAATGATAAATATACAGCAAAAATTTGCATTTTAAAAAAAAGCGCATTCTATTTCGTTGAAAATATACTAATAATTGAATAACGTTGTATAATTTCCTTTTTATTTGCTGAATATTTCACAATTGGTGATTGGATAATTTATTATCCTTATGTTGTAAGTTAAATAAAGAGGAGGACTTAAGTTATGAGTAAGCCAATTAATGTTTTTTCAGAAATTGGAAAGCTTAAAACGGTTATGTTACACAGACCTGGGAAAGAACTGGAAAATTTAATGCCTGATTATTTGGAAAGACTACTATTTGATGATATTCCATTTTTAGAACAGGCTCAAAAGGAGCATGACCATTTTGCAGGCATGCTTCGTGATAAAGGAGTAGAAGTTGTTTATTTGGAAGATTTGGCAGCGGAGTCATTGGTTAGTGAAGAAGTTCGTATACAATTCATTGATCAATACTTAGATGAAGCAGGTATTCGTAGTCATGCGGTAAGAGAAAAAGTAAGAGAAATGCTGATTGCAACTGAAGATAATCGTGAGTTGATTGATAAAACGGTTGCCGGGATTCAAAAGGTTGAAATGCCAGAATACCAATTTGAAGGTTTAGCTGACATGATAGAAAGCGCTTATCCATTTGTAATTGATCCAATGCCGAATCTATATTTTACTCGAGATAATTTTGCTACAATGGGTAACGGGGTCTCTTTAAACCATATGTATTCGGTAACAAGACAAAGAGAAGCTATCTATGGGCAGTATATTTTTGAATACCATCCACGTTTTGCAGGCAATGAAGTCCCTAAAGTTTATGATCGTAATGATACAACTCGTATTGAAGGTGGTGATGAATTAGTACTTTCTAAAGACGTTTTAGCCGTAGGAATTTCTCAACGGACAGAAGCTGCTTCTATTGAAAAACTAGCAAAAAATATTTTTAAACAAGAATTAGGTTTCAATTGCGTTTTAGCCTTTAATATTGGTGAATATCGTAAATTCATGCACTTAGATACTGTCTTTACGATGATAGATTATGATAAATTTACAATTCATCCAGAAATTGAAGGTGAGTTAGAAGTTTATTCAATTACACCAAAAGCAGATGGCGAATTAAATATTGTGCGAGAAGAGGACACATTGGAACACATTTTAGCAAAATATTTAAACCGTGATTCTGTACAATTAATTCGTTGTGGTGATGGCAATGTTACTGCTGCTGCAAGAGAGCAATGGAATGATGGTTCAAACACTTTAACAATTGCTCCAGGGGAAGTGGTTGTATATGACCGTAATACGGTAACTAACAAAGCGTTAGAAAAAGCAGGGGTAAAATTAAATTATATTCATGGTAGTGAACTAGTGCGTGGACGTGGCGGTCCTCGTTGTATGAGTATGCCTTTATATCGTGAAGACCTTACAAAATAAAGAACAGGAGAGTTTATAATGACATCAGTATTTCAAGGACGTAGCTCATTAGCTGAAAAAGATTTTACTCGTGGAGAATTAGAGTACCTTATTGATCTTAGTTTGCATTTAAAAGATTTGAAGAAACGTGGCGTACCGCATCATTATTTAGAAGGAAAAAACATTGCGTTACTATTCGAAAAAAATTCAACAAGGACACGTTCTGCATTTACAACTGCAGCTATTGATTTAGGGGCTCATCCAGAATTTTTAGGTGCAAATGATATTCAATTAGGAAAGAAAGAATCTGTTGAAGATACTGCAATTGTATTAGGTAGCATGTTTGATGGTATTGAATTTCGTGGTTTTAGTCAGGACACAGTCGAAGAGTTAGCACAACATTCTGGTGTTCCCGTGTGGAATGGATTAACTGATCAATGGCATCCTACTCAAATGATCGCTGATTTTATGACTGTTAAAGAAGCTTTTGGACAATTAGAAGGTATTACTCTTGTCTATGTTGGTGACGGACGTAATAATATAGCAAATAGTCTTTTAGTAACAGGGGCAATTTTAGGAGTAAACGTACGAATCTGTTCACCTAAAGAACTTTCACCTACACAAGAGGTAGTAAATTATGCCGAAAAATTTGCTAAAGAATCGGGCGCACAATTGATGGTTACTGATGATGTAGCAAAAGGTGTTAAAGATGCAAATGTTTTATATACTGACGTTTGGGTTTCTATGGGTGAAGAAGACAAATTTGAAGAACGAGTTAATTTATTGAAACCTTATCAAATTAATATGGATATGATCCAAAAAACAGGTAACCAAGATAATAATTTAATCCTTCTCCATTGCTTACCTGCTTTTCATGATACTAAAACACAATATGGAAAAATGGTTTCTGAGGATTATGGAATTGATGAAATGGAAATTACTGATGAAGCATTTAGAAGTAAATATGCACGACAATTTGAAGAAGCAGAAAACAGAATGCATTCAATTAAAGCTATCATGGCTGCAACGTTAGGTAATTTATTTATCCCACGTGTGTAAATAAGCAAACGTTTTACTGTTTTAAATTTAAAAGTAAAAAATAGTTTGTGGTTATTATATAGTTTAATTAATGTTAACTGCAGACTATTTTTTACTAATAATTTTTATTTATTAAAGGAAAGGAAGGACATAATAATTATGGGTAAAAAAGTTGTCGTAGCTTTAGGAGGAAATGCGATTCTTTCAGATGATGCCAGCGCGAAAGCGCAACAAGAAGCGTTGGTTCAAACTTCTAAATATTTAGTTCAATTAGTCCAAGCTGGTAATGATTTGATTATTTCACATGGAAATGGACCACAAGTAGGTAACTTATTATTACAACAACAAGCTGCTAATAGTGAAAAGAATCCAGCTATGCCGTTAGATACTTGTGTAGCTATGACACAAGGTAGCATTGGTTATTGGTTGTCAAATGCTATGAGTAACGAACTAGCTAAGAAAGAGATTGATAAACAGGTTGCTACCGTGTTAACACAAGTTGTTGTTGATGAGAATGACCCCGCTTTTAAAAATCCGTCAAAACCAGTAGGCCCATTTTTAACTAAAGAAGAAGCAGATGAGGAAATGAAATCTGGAGCAACTTTTAAAGAAGATGCAGGCCGAGGTTGGCGTAAAGTTGTACCTAGCCCTAAACCCACTGATATCCATGAAGCAAGTACAATTAATAAGCTAGTAAATAGTGATGTTGTTACGATTTCATGTGGTGGTGGTGGCATCCCCGTTGTAGGAAAATCTTTGCAAGGCGTAGAAGCTGTTATTGATAAGGATTTTGCTTCAGAAAAACTAGCTGATTTAGTTCAAGCTGATACTTTTATCATTCTAACAGGTGTAGATAATGTATATATAAATTATGGCAAAGAAAATGAGAAAAAATTAGAACAAGTAACAGTTGCAGAATTAGAAGAATATAAAGAACAAGGTCATTTTGCACCAGGTAGTATGTTACCTAAAATTGAAGCTGCTATCTCGTTTGCGAATAATAACCCGGAAAAACAAGCGATAATTACATCTTTAGAAAATTTAGGTAAAATGGAACAAAATGAGACTATCGGTACCGTTATAACTAAATAAAAGCTTTTTAGGAGAGTTAAAATGGAGATAGAAGAAGTGATTACGAGATATAATAAATACTTTCAATATTTTTCTGATCAAGAAATTAATTTGATTCAGCGTAATAGTTTAGTGAGAAATTACCGGAAAAGGCAAGTATTGTATAGTCCAGGAGATAGCAGGTCTCATCTTTATCTTTTGAACTCAGGTACAATTAGAATTGAAAAATCCGACATCAACGGGGAATTCATGTATTTACAGTTCATACCTAGCGATGAACTGTTTCCCTTAATTGGATTGTTTTATGATGAGACTTATACTTTTTCAGCAATCGCGCAAACGGATATTGAAGTCGTTATTATACCAGTAAAATTCTTTGAGAAACTTCTTAGTAATAATGCGAAACAATTAGTCAAATATTTACAGATACAATCTGAGGCCTTAAAAACTAAAAATATGAAAATTCAAAAGGGCATAATAAGTAATACTTATGATCGTGTTATTACTTCTCTTGCAATTTTATTTAGTGATTTAGCAGAACGGAATCAACGGACAGGCGAAATAGAACTTGCCTCTCCGGTGACGATTACGGATATTTCGACAATGAGTGGTACAACTCGGGAGACCACTAGTAGCATAATTAAACAGCTCGTTCAATCAAAACTGATTCGCTATAATCATAAACGGTTGATTTTCTTAGACAGTACTTTTTTTGTTGAACGACTAACAAATTAAAAAGAAAGAAGGTCGGACACAGTCTCTAACTGTGAAAAATAAAATGGCAAAAAAAAAGAAAAGAAAAGAATTATCGTCATTTAGTATTTTATTTATTATTCTTATTGCTTTAGGTATACTAACAATAATACTAAATGGTCAGACATTTTCTCCGCAGACGGTCGATGGCGAGACGGTTAATCAAGTAGTTGGCGCTAAAATATCAGATATTGTGATGGCTCCATTCAATGGTTTCCGTGATGCAATTGAAATTAGTGTGTTTATTTTAGTGCTAGGTGGTTTTTTGAATATTGTTACTCAATCGGGCGCACTTGAATCTGGCATACAAATGGTGGTAAAAAAGTTAAAGGGAAATGAATTAATTATAATTCCTATTTTAATGGTATTATTTTCAATTGGTGGATCTACTTATGGTATGGCTGAAGAAACAATTCCTTTCTATAGCTTATTAACTGCTACGCTAGTAGCGGCAGGTTTTGACACAATTGTTGCTGTAGGTACTGTGTTACTCGGTTCTGGCTCAGGGGTAATTGGCTCAACTGTTAATCCATTTTCAACAGGCGTAGCAATGGATGCTTTGAGGGGAATCGGTATTCAGCCTAACACAGGGGTCATTTTATTGATAGGATTTATGCTTTGGGCTGTTTCTACTGCTTACTCCATTTTTATTGTGATGCGTTACGCTAAAAAAGTAAAAGAAGACAAGGGTTCAACAATTCTTTCATTGCAAGAACAAGAGGATATGAAAGAAAACTTCGGGCAAGAAGATAAAAAAGATTTGACTTTTACGAAACGTCATAAAATTATTTTATCTATTTTTGCATTTTGTTTTCTAGTTATGATTGTATCGTTGATTCCTTGGGGAGATTTTGGGGTTACGATTTTTGATGGATGGACTTCCTTTTTAACAGGAGAAAGTTTCGGCGATTGGTATTTTGGAGATTTAGCAATGTGGTTCTTCATTATCGGTCTAATTTGTGCAATTGTTGGAAGATTCTCTGAGAAGGAAACAGTAGATTCTTTTGTTGAAGGTAGTAAAGATATGTTATCTGTTGTTTTAATTATCGTAGTAGCGCGTGGTGCTTCAGTATTAATGTCTACTACCTATTTAGATCTATTTATTTTGGATAAAGCTGCAGGGTTATTACAAGATTTCTCTCCAATTTTATTCGTAATTGGTGCTTATGTATTGTATTTAGGTCTATCTTTCATAATCCCTTCTACTTCAGGTTTGGCCTATGTTTCTATTCCTGTTATGGGTGGATTAGCAAATAACATAGGTTTAAGTCCAGATGTGATGGTTATGATTTTTGCCTCTGGTTGTGGTTTAATTAACCTAATTACGCCTACTTCGGGTGTTGTAATGGGTGGATTGGAAGTATCAAAAGTAAATTACTCTACTTGGATAAAATTTATGCGTAAACCAATAATTGTTTTAGGTGTTTTGAACTTACTTATTTTGATTATTTCAATGCTAGTAGCTAGTTGATTATTAAAAAAACTTGGGTGTTCAAATAAAGGTACCCAAGTTTTTTTAATTTAGTACTTTATTGCAGTGACGCAATTGAGAATAAATTTTTAATGATTATATTAACAAAATCAGCCAGTACTTTCGTAAAAAAGTTGCTGGTTTTTTTGTAATAAAAGGTTTTAGATAATCTATATTAGTTTATAACTTGCTACTCTAACTTTCTTTTACTAATGTAGATGAGTTTTCTAATTAGCAAGAATAAAACAGTTCTATTCGTAATTTCTTTTATAACCTTGCCGAACAAAGTCCCAATCGAATGAAACATTTGAGCTCACTATTTTCAATAAGTTCAATAATTGCTTTTGTTCTTTTAAGGAAAGATTAGCTAATGCTTGTTTACTTGAATATTTCTCTTCTCGTTGCAGATAATCATGTAATTTTTCTCCCTTTTGTGTGACAAAAAGGCATCGAATTTTTTTATTTGTTGAATCAGCTTTTTTTAAAATCAGCTGCTCCTGTTCAAGATGTTTTACTGTTTTAGCTACAGCTGTGCGATCATTTTTGACTAACTTGGCTAAGTTATCATTGATAATACCTGGGTTTTCATAAATTCTACTTAGATAAAGGTATTGCCCTTTATTCAAATGGATATCTTTAAATTCAACATTACTAATATAGTCTAAGGCGCGTGCGATGTTTCCTATTTCTCGTAAAATTTGAGACAATGATTTCACTCCTTGGGATAAATGTAGTATTTATTTTTAAATAAACCGATAATAGTAAGCAAATCTTTTGCTAAAATAACCATTGTTTGGTCTGGTCTACCTGGAGCAAAACTAATTTCTCCTGGTTAAATAACTCTTCGTCAACAATGATCGTGATGTTTGAATCATAGCCTAGCGGGGAAACAGCGCCAGCTCTTTGTCCAGTTGTCTGTTCCATTTCATTTTTTGCAACAATTTTTAATCGTTTTCCTGTTAATTGGTGAATTTTTTTAAAATCCGCTTTTTTTGTTGTGAAAGTGAAAAAGATATAATATTTGTCATAGGAATCTTTTAAAAATAAGCTTTTTGTTTCAGTACCTGAGAAACCCTTTTTTGCTTTAACAACTAAGGCATCCTCGTTACTGAAGATTTCTTGGTGTTGATATAATTCGTAATACAACCCTTGTTTATTTAATGTAGTTACCAAATTTAGCATTGAAATTCCACCTCTTTTTACTACAGTACAATAATAATGTTGAATATTCAACATTATTATTGTACGATTAATGAAAAATATGACAAAGGAGTTAACTTAATATGAAGCAAAAATTTATTGTGAGAGATTCATTCTGGGAGCTTTTCCCAGAAACAGAAATTGCCGTTTTATTAGCAGATGACGTGAGTAATCGTTCATACGAAAATATGCCTAAAGATCTTTTAAAACAAGCAAATTCACGTGCAATAAAATGGGTAGAAGAAGATCCTATCAGTGCAAATCCGGTTATCAAAGATTGGCGAACGGCTTATCAAAGATTTAAAACTAAAAAAGGCGCACGTTGTGCTGTTGAAAATTTGTTGAAGCGTGCTAAGCAACAAAATGGTGTCAAATCAATTAATCCTGTAGTAGATATCTATAATTCCGTTTCCTTAGAGTGGGCTTTTCCTGTTGCTGGAGAAGATAGAGATTTTCTTAAAGGAGATCTTGAACTAACGATTGCACAAGGAGGAGAAATATTTGTTCCAATTAGTGAAGAAAGGACAGAAGAAGCACTTACAGGAGAAGTAGTGTATAAAGATTCTGAGTCTATTATTAGTCGTTGTTGGGCTTGGCGAGATAGTGCTCGCGTACAAGTTACAGAAGATACTACAAATTTAGTTTTTTATATGGAAAATCACTAGTGGTGCATGAAACATTTTAAATTCACTCATTATGTTTCACACTATTTCCATCCATAAAAAAATCCTTTATACTGGTCTTGGATGACTTATCCAAGACCAATACAAAGGACAAACACATGGATAAGTATAAAACAATTTCAGCTTTTAATAAATGGTTTTCGAATATTATTTTAAAAAAATTACCTTTTTCTATTCGTGAGAAAATTTCTCAAGCCGACAAGTATCATAAAAAGTTTGATTTTGAACACTTTTTGAAAGTGTTTCTCTATGGCATCGACAATGAGTGCGAAAGTTTACGTGAAATAGATACAGCGTTTGTTTCCCCTGATCTACAACAGACCATGGCGTTAGATGCCATTAGTCATTCGCAGCTTTCCCGTGAGCTCGCCCAGATGGATGACGAAATTTTGTGGGCGATTTTCGCGCAGTTACTGGAAAAAACACGGTCAAAAATACCGGTGACCAAACGAAACGCACTCTATCTCGTGGATTCTTCCACTTTTTCGTTAAATACCACTCGGTACCCTTGGGCAGACTTTCGCTCAACCAAAGCAGGGATCAAACTGCACTTAAAACTCTGTTTTATGGATAAAGAACACTTGTATCCGGATCAGTTTGAAGTCACGAATGCGGTTGAACATGATGACAATCACTTAGAAGTTTTTGTCAATCAACCGGAAGCGACCTATATCTTTGATCGTGGCTATATTGATTACGAGCGACTGGACGAGATGGAAGCTGACGGCTACTTTTTCGTCACAAGAGTGAAGAAAAATGCCAAAGTTCATGTCCTAGAAACTTATGAACCTTCTCAGAGTAAAAACATTTTGCGTGACCAAATGGTAGTGTTAGGCACTCAGGTTTATTTCACTTCCCCGTTTCGCTTGGTCACGATTCAGGATGAAAAAGGAAAACAATTACGCTTTGTCACCAACCGTTTTGATGTGACCGCCCAAGAAGTGGCCGACATGTACAAAGCGAGATGGCAAATTGAACTATTTTTTAAGCATATCAAGCAACATATGACGATTAAAAAGCTATTTTCATACAGTGAAAAAGGGGTAAGCAATCAAATCATTCTCGCCATGATTGCCAGTCTATTGACGTATTTACTCAAAGTAGAGACAGGAAGTAAGAAATCCCCGTTCCAAATCAAGCGCCTATTAAAACATCTGCTTTTTCAACCTTTTGAAGAATTGTGGGTATTACTCGTTCCTACGTGACGAAATAGCATTTGTCGTCGTTGCAACAGTATTCAGATAAATAATGAAAAAATTTTTTCTGGAAAAGTCATCCCTTGCGTAAGCATTTGATTTTTTTGTCATTTTTTAGAAAAAGTTAAAATCTGAATATTCTGATTATATTAATGCACCACTAGTGATGGAAAATATAAACCCTGAACGTAAAGCTGAACACAAACAGGCCATTCAGTTATTACAAAGTAGGCTAAAGCAATACCTATCCATTGAAACCACTTTTGGTCTAATCACAAAACAACAACCAGAGATAACGCTTTGATTTTACTTAGAAAGAGAGTGTGTAGTTTGCAGACAAAGATAAAAAAGTTTTCTGAATTAACTCTTCATCAATACCATTACTTAATGGCAAACCGAGTGGCTGTGTTTGTAGTGGAGCAAGCTTGTCCGTATCAAGAAATTGATGCTATTGATATGCAAGCCTATCATTTTTGGTTAGAGGATGAACAAGCTAACTTACTTGCTTATGCTCGTGTTTATTCTGAAGAACATTTGGTTCATTTCGGTCGAGTACTTGTTAAAAAGAAAGAACGTGGGAAGGGTCTAGGCAAAGAGTTGGTGCGACAAATAATTGAATGGATCCAAGTTTATTTTCCCGGGGGAAAAATGCATATTGAGGCACAAACTTATTTATATAATTTTTATACTTCGTTTGGGTTTGAAGCAGTATCGGAAGAATACTTAGAAGATGGTATTCCTCATATTAATATGGAAAAAAATGATTATGCGACTTCTTAATAGAAAAGGTTGTTAAAGAAGTCATACTGGTAAAAGATAAGAAAGTTTGTTATAATCTTCCTAAATATTATAAAAAATTAGAGATCAAGAGATTATCTTTTCAAAGTTCTTATAAGCGAGTTCGGAAATGGTGGAAGCCGAATGGATATGAAAAGGGAAACGCACTTGTGAAATTTTGCTTAGCAAACGGAGTCTGCCGTTACCAGATAGAGTTGGTTTGAAAACAAACAATAAGAGTGGTACCGCGGGAAATCTCGTCTCTAGCGTTTAAAATGCTAGAGGCTTTTTTTGTGGAAAATAATAAAGAAATTTGGAGGATATAAATGAATAATAAAGAAGTTGTAGCAAAAATAATCTTTGATGTCGTACACGATGATTTAACACTTGATCAAGTAGAGTATCTACTAGAAAACCCTAAGTCAGCAGCACATGGTGATGTGGCTTTTCCTACGTTTTCTTTGGCTAAGATTTATCGTAAGGCCCCGCAACAAATCGCCAGTGAATTAGCTGAACAAATTGACGATACTGCTTTTGAAAAGGTGGAAGTTGTAGGCCCTTATATAAACTTTTTCATGGATAAGAAAAAAGTTTCTCATGATGTATTAACAACAGTGATCGAACAAGGCGAACATTATGGTGATTTTAATATAGGCAATGACGATAATGTGCCTATTGATATGTCTTCACCTAACATTGCCAAACCTATTTCTATGGGGCATCTTCGTTCAACGGTAATAGGAAATTCAATTGCACTTATTTTGCAAAAAGTTGGTTATCAGCCTGTTAAAATTAATCATTTAGGTGATTGGGGCACCCAATTTGGTAAGTTGATCGTAGCTTATAAAAAATGGGGAATAGAAGAAAAAGTACGTAATAACCCCATTGAGGAGTTATTGAATCTTTATGTTGAGTTTCATGAAAAAGCTGAAGAAGAACCGGCATTGGAAGAAGAAGGAAGAGCTGCTTTTAGGAAGTTAGAAAATGGCGATCAAGAAGCTGTTGATTTATGGAAATGGTTCCGCTCAGAATCGCTAAAAGAATTTGATAAGATATATGATATGTTAGGAATAACTTTCGACTCTTACAAAGGGGAAGCTTTTTATGAAGATAAGATGGATGAAATTGTTGAATTGTTGGAAGAAAAACATTTATTGAAAGAAGACCGAGGCGCTGAAATCGTTGATTTGTCTGCTTATGATCTTAACCCTGCTTTAATTAAAAAACGTGATGGCGGTACGCTTTATATTACGCGGGATATGGCAGCTGCTTTATATCGTAAGCGTACTTATGACTTTGCGAAGTCTTTATATGTGGTAGGAAATGAACAAAGTTATCATTTTAAACAATTAAAAGCAACATTAAAAGAAATGGGTTATGATTGGTCAGATGACATGATCCATATTCCATTTGGATTAATTACAAAAGATGGTAAGAAATTATCTACACGTAAAGGTAAAGTGGTTCTTTTAGAAGAAGTTTTAAATGATGCGATCCAGTCAGCACAAAATCAAATTGCTGAAAAAAATCCTTCTTTAGAAAATAAAGAAGAAATAGCCAAGCAAGTAGGTGTAGGGGCTGTTATTTTTCATGATTTAAAAAATGATCGTTTGAATACATTTGATTTTACTCTAGAAGAAGTAGTACGTTTTGAAGGTGAAACTGGGCCTTATGTACAATACACTTATGCTCGCGCAATGAGTATATTAAGAAAAGCAGGGTTTACCCCAGATAAGAATAAAAATTATGCTTTAGATGATGAAGGAAGCTGGGAGATTGTTAAATTTATTCAAGGTTATCCTGAGATGGTTTTAGAAGCGGCAGATAAATACGAGCCTTCTGTTGTAGCTAAACACGCAATTAGGTTGTCTCAAGCATTTAATAAATATTATGGGAATACTAGAATCTTAGCTGAAGACAAACAACAAGAAGCTCGCTTAGCTTTGGTATATGTGGTAACAGTCTTGTTAAAAGAGGACCTACATTTATTGGGATTGCAAGCTCCCGAGAGGATGTAAAAAATGATCATTAAATAAAAGTGTATTTAAACTTACATTTTGTAAACATTGTTATTTAAAAGATAGCAAAAGCATTGAAGCGCTGAGTAGCTTCGATGCTTTTTTATATGCATCGAAATTTTTGGTGCGCTCGGCATGGGCGATAACTTGGTGGTGAAAGTCCACTACAGGCTTGGCAGTAGGAACTGTTAGCCAAAAGCAAGGGTGTCCGTCGTGAGGCGGAATCTGAAGGAAGCTGGAGGCAAACACTCGCACTGACGAACAGGAATCTCATAAGAAGGCTGAATTGGGACGGACGAGCTTGCAAAACAAAGCAAAGTCCAATACTGCCCGAATCCCATACAGTAAATGAGGCGGTGACGTGAGTGGAAAGTTATCGCACCTTACCCGAGGAGGTCTGCCTAGCGATAGAAATCGTAGTAACAACGAATAGATAGAAGTCAGCTGAGGTCATAGTAGGGAAAATGTACCGAAGGACCGAACAATATTCATACAAAGTATAGATTGGAGGTTAGAGGAAGCAAAGAAGACAGAAAACAACCATAAGGTTGGCAATCTACAGAGGGATAAGGTGGAACCTGAAAGCGTATGTAGATGTGTCGAGTTATCCTCTAGGAGAAATGAAAGAAATGTATCGTAAGTCTTCATCTTTGATGAAGTCCGTTGTAAGAAAAGAAAATCTTAAGACAGCCGCAACAAGGGTCCGACGTAATAAAGGAGCCGCTGGTGTCGATGGTATGGCTGTGGATGAAGTAGAAGACCACATTGAGAAGTTGTATGCGCCACTAAGGCAGAAATTGCTTCAAGGGACCTACCAGCCACAACCGGTCAAACAAGTCGAAATACCGAAACCCAATGGTGAAAAACGCCAATTGGGAATCCCATGTGCGCGTGATCGCGTAGTTCAACAAGCGATTCGACAAGTCATTGAGCCCATCATTGACCCATACTTTCTTCCACAAAGCCACGGATTTCGCCCGAATAAGGGAACACACACTGCTTTGAAGCAATGTGTCGCCTATTATGAGGAAGGCTATAAAGTGGTGGTCGATTGTGACTTGAAACAATGCTTTGACACACTAAATCATGACAAGCTCATGTATCACTTAGAGCAGTTTATTCAAGATAAGGCAATTCTCAAGGTTATTCGTAAGTTCTTGACGAGTGGTGTGATTAACCTGTCTAGCGAATACGTAGAAAGAAAGTCGGGTGCACCTCAAGGGGCGGTCTTATCGCCTCTTCTCTGTAATATTTACTTACATGAACTGGATAAAGAACTTGAGAAAAGAGGACACCAATTTGTTCGTTATGCCGATGACTTCGTCATCTATGTCAAGTCAAAACGTGCGGGCGAACGAGTGTTAAAAAGTGTGACCCGTTTCATTGAAAAAGATCTTAAACTCATTGTTAATCAAGACAAGAGTCAAGTGGGGGCACCAACGCGTTTAAAATTCTTGAGCTGTCTGATAATGAAAGTCAATGGCACCTGTCGTTTTATCCCTACCAAAGAAGCCAAGAAGAAATTCAAAGCCGAATTGAAACGTCGAACAAGCCGTAAGCGTGCGGGTGATTTTCGAACGATCATAGAGGAAATCAATCAAGTCACGCGTGGCTGGATAGGCTATTTCGGATTGGGATTTATTCGAGGTTTTATTCAAAAGGAAATTGAACCATGGTTACATCACCGCATCAGGCAGCTGATCCTCAAACGTTGGAAAGTTCCCAAAACGAAAATAACGAAGTTATTGTCTTATGGTTTAGATTTAAACGGCGCCAAGAAAATCGGATCCTCTAGAAAGAAATATTGGCGACTGTCCAAAACGTCTGAAGTTCATCGGACACTTACAAACGAAAGACTCCACCGATGGGGCTTAGTTTCACTAAGCGCCTTGGTAGAGTCTGCTTACGCAAGATATTGAACCGCCGTATACGGAACCGTACGTACGGTGGTGTGAGAGGTGACTAGCCAATTAATGGCTAGTCACCTACTCGATTTCTTTTATTTCAAAAGCGTTAGCATGACTTGTGGAACATTTTTTGAAAAATAAAATAAGTATAAATAACGGGAGGTCTTTTATTTATGGGTAATATTTTACTTGCGCTTGTACCCGCAGTAATGTGGGGGATTCAACCCTTAATTTTACAAACAATCGGTGGAAAAACTTCAAATCAACAAATGGGAATGTCTCTAGGGGCATTGATCTTTTCTATTGGTGTTTTATTTTTCCATCAACCTGTGTGGTCATGGCATTTAATACTTGCTTCATTTGTCTGTGGGTTAGCCTGGGCTTTTGGTCAAATTACACAAATTGAAAGTTTTCATATTATCGGAGTGTCAGCTGCAATGCCAATTTCAACCGGCATGCAATTGATCGGAGTAACTTTATTCGGAATTTTTTACTTCCATGAATGGACAAGCACTATGGACTATGTATATGGGATCAGTGCCTTAATCGTTATTATTCTTGGTGTATTTTTTACCGCTTATAGAGAAAAAGGCGACAACAGTAGTAAACAAGGGGCTATGCAAAGAGGACTTTTTGTTTTAGTTTTATCAACGATTGGTCAAGTAACATACAATGTTATTCCACGTATGGCTGATCTTAACGGCTGGGATGTATTATTCCCGCAAGGAATCGGTATGGCAATCGGTGCAATGGCTTTTAGCTTCTTCTTTGATAAAAAACCAGAGCTTTTCAGCAAGAAGTCATTTCAAAATATTGCTGCAGGTGCCGCTTTTGCGATCGGAAATATTGGTATTTTACTTTCCAATAAAGTAAATGGTGTAGCAGTAGGGTTTACCTTATCCCAAATGAACGTCATTGTTAATACCCTTGGGGGACTTATATTCCTTAAAGAATCAAGGACTTCAAAAGAATTAAAACTAACGATTGGTGGTTTAATCTTGGTAGCTGCCGGTGGTATTTTGATCGGTTTAACGAAATAATAAAGTGTAGGAGTACTATGTCGGGATACAGCGCATTTTTGTATCCCGGCTTTTTTAGTCTTCAGCAATGATTTGGCTGCTATTTTTGCTGGAAGACTCATATTGTAATAGCTTTTCATAAAAATAAGGTAACTCTGGATGGGTGGTTAATATTTGCCGATAATTTGGTAAAAGCTTTGTAAAACTTTGGGTCAGTCTTTTAGTATCTTTTACAAAGAAAAAAGGATTATAGGTAAGTAAGAAACTACCCGAGTAAAGGTCGCATAAACTATGTAAGCGATGGAGTTTCTGAGATAAAGAAATAAGCTTTAACTCATTTAATGCTGTATGAGCATGCAAAGCAAAATCTAAGCCGCTGGTCAATGAAGGCCTTAACCAAATATTTTCTATACCAGAGAATTGTTTCCATAGAAATAATAGACTAGTGTCGTTTATTTGAAATGGGATCGGGTAGTACTTAGTTATGGGCGTGAATACAGCTTTACTAAGGAGAAAGCCCTGACTAGTTCGATATTGCTGTACTTCTTTATAACGTTCATATAACGTTTGCTTACTATATGTAAAAGGTGGATCGTATAACAAAGATACTAATAGGAAGAAGTATCGAATCTGTAATTCGTTTCCCTTTAATGTAGGTGCAGATGTGAAAGAAACGGTTAAATCATAACTGGATAACAGCGGTTTCATTTTTTGCATACGTCGTTGCATAGTGGCTTTAGACAGATAAAACTCATCTTCTAATTTTTTGAATGTACAAAAGGGATTTTCTATTATTTTGACTAGTATTTGAAAAGAAAAACTTCGTGCTAACAATGAACTTAAAAACAGATTAGCATCTTCTGGAGAATAGATTGCTGTGATTTTCGGCCCTTTTATATAAAAAGAAATCCCCATAGAAACATTACTTTCGTTTTGTTGCCAAATAAAGATATAACGTTTCAAAGATTTTAAGCTAAGTCCTAAATGAGACGCAATTTCTTTTAGCGGGCAAGGATTTTTTATCTGTAAATACTGGAACACTCGGAATATAATTTTATCTTGTTTTTCTAATAGAATATCAAACATATCATCACCTCTGTGCGAAGGTATCATAAAATTTAGATTGGAAAAAATTTCAAATTGGTAAAAAAGCGGTGATATTGCCATGATGAAGTTGAAATAAACCATTTTTCTGTGGAAAACTATTTACTTTTATTCTTCTAAAGCTGGAAGTAACAAGCTTTATCCCTTAGTTTAGTTATCCACACATGTTGGTTTTTTCTACTTAAAAATGTAATTATATACATGTTTATGTATTTTGTGTGAATGTTTGCTTTTCTTTTTATTGAGGGTATTATGTGAATATAAGTAAAAATAGAAAGGGAAAAACGATGTTTAAGGGTTTTGTTTATTTTTTAGTCATTGTTTTGGCGAACACAGTAGGTGCTATCTCTGGTATGGGCGGTGGCGTAATCATTAAACCTGTGCTGGACTTTATTGCAGCAGATCCTGTAGGGGCTGTTTCCTTTTATTCTTCAGTTGCTGTATTTGTCATGTCTATTACTTCCACAGTGCGACAAGTTAGAGCTGGCGCTAGTGTTTCATGGCGTTTTGTCCTCTGGATTGCGGGTGGATCGATTTCGGGCGGCTTTCTTGGGAATCATACATTTGATTTTTTCCTCAATAGTTTTTCAAGCGGGACAGGTGTGCACCTGCTTCAAATTATTTTGACTATGATAACTTTACTCTTTGCGCTCTTTTATAATCATTTCAATTTTGGTAAATTCTATTTAAGGGGTAGAATTTGGTATTTGATTTGTGGCCTTATTTTAGGCTTTTTAGCTAGTTTATTGGGCATTGGGGGCGGTCCGATTAATGTGGCACTTTTGATCTTAATGTTTGGTGTGACGATCAAAGAGGCAACTGTTTATTCGATTTGTACGATTTTTTTCTCACAACTATCCAAGCTAGGGACGATTACTTTGACTACGGGTTTTGCTCTTTATGACTTATCTATACTTTTTTATGTTATTCCAGCGGCAATCATTGGTGGGTTTCTTGGTGCAAAGGTTAGTCGATTGATTTCGGCTAAACAAGTTTCTAGGGTTTTTGAAGCCGTGATTCTTATTGTTTTATTGATTAATTTGTATAATGGTTTTCGTCTTTTTCTATGAGAATATTTTTAGTGAAAAAATAAGCAGAATAATTGCATTTCGCGCAAAAAAGCATATGATTAAATTGAATAAACTTGTTGTCATACAAGAAATAAGCGAGTATACTGTATAAGGTTTTTTGCATTTATTTATAAAAGATATTAAGTAATGAAAGTATTGGAGGAGTAAAAATGGATATTGTTACATTGGCGCGGTTCCAATTTGCAATGACAACGATTTTTCACTATTTTTTTGTACCTTTTTCCATTGGAGTGGCTTTGCTCGTTGCAATTATGGAGACATTATATGTGACAAAAAAGGATGAAAGTTACAAAAAGATGGCAAAATTTTGGGGAAATATTTTCCTATTAAGTTTTGCTGTGGGTGTTGTAACGGGAATTATTCAAGAATTTCAGTTTGGCATGAACTGGTCAGATTATTCACGCTTTGTAGGGGATATATTTGGTGCGCCCCTAGCTGTAGAAGCATTATTGGCCTTTTTCTTAGAATCCACCTTTTTAGGTTTATGGATGTTCACCTGGCAAAGAGTAGGGCCAAAATTGCATGTCTCTTTCATGTGGTTAGTGACGCTAGGCTCAATTCTTTCGGCTTTTTGGATTTTGGTTGCCAACAGTTTTATGCAGCACCCTACTGGCTTTACCTTCCGTAATGGACGGGCAGAGATGAACGATTTTGGTGCATTGATCAAAAATCCACAAGTTTGGTATGAATTTTCTCATGTCATTTTAGCTGCCTTTTTGATGGGTGGGATTTTGATTGCCGGCATGTCTGCATTTCGTTTATTAAAACAACGTTCCTTGAGCGAATTAAGTACAAGTATTTTTAAAAAATCATTGCGTGTTGGTTTAGGTGTCGCTTTATTTGGTTCTTTAGGCATATTAATTTCTGGAGATATGCAGATGCAAGCCTTAGTTGAAGACCAACCGATGAAATTTGCTGCAACAGAAGGCTTATATGAGGATTCTGATGATCCAGCTTCTTGGACGGTGATTGGCTGGATGGATGAAGCCGAACATAAACGAGTCTTTGGTATTCACGTACCTTATGTTTTAAGTATTTTATCTTATCATAGCCTTTCTGGGGGCGTTGAAGGGATGAATTCACTTAATGAATCGATGACGGCAGAGTATGGAGATGATAATTACTTCCCACCTGTTAATGCGATGTTTTGGAGCTTTCGTATTATGGTAGGCTTTGGTATGTTGATGTTGTTGGTCTCTGTATTGGGATTATTTTTCACGCGTAAGAAAAATCCATCCCTTTATAAGAAACCTTGGATGTTATGGGTCGTCGGTTTAATGACCTTTACTCCCTTTATTGCCAATACCTGTGGATGGCTAGTTACTGAACTTGGTCGCTATCCTTGGACCGTCTATGGTATGTTTAAAATTCAAGATAGCGTGTCTCCCAATGTGACCCCAGCTTCATTATTATTTTCTAATATTGTTTATTTCTTGCTATTTGGCGGTTTAGCAGTTGTTATGATCTACTTAGTTGTTCGTGAGTTACGTAAGGGTCCAGATGTGCAAGAAGAACAAGAAAAAGAAGAACCTGCGACTGATCCTTTTGACGGAGGTGCTTTTAATGAGTAGTCTACAATTATTTTGGTTTATTTTAATCGGTGTCTTATTTGCTGGCTTCTTCTTTTTAGAAGGTTTTGATTTTGGTGTTGGGATGTCAGTAAAAACCTTAGCAAAAAATGATCAAGAAAAAGATCAAGTGATACAAACCATTGGACCTGTTTGGGATGGAAACGAAGTTTGGTTAATTTCTGCAGGAGGAGCGATGTTCGCTTCATTTCCTATGTGGTATGCTTCTTTATTTAGCGGCTATTATTTGATTTTATTTATCATTTTAGCAGGTTTGATTATTCGGGGTGTTTCTTTTGAGTTTCGTAGTGGAATGCCGGAAAATAAAAAATGGATTTGGGATTGGACACTAGCAATAGGTAGCTTTATTGTTCCTTTTTTCTTTGGCATCTTGTTTATCAGTATGATTCAAGGAATGCCAATGGATGCTAACGGCGATATGATGGCGCGTTTTACTGACTATATTAATTTATTTTCTGTTGTGGGCGGTATTGCTTTATTGTTACTATGTTATTTACATGGGATGAATTATATTTCTTTGAAAACGACAGGCCCTATCCGAGAACGTGCTAAAAAATATGCGCAAACATTGTATTGGGTGTTATATGTTGGATTGGTTGTCTTTGCCGTTTTAATGTATTTCCAAACGGACTTTTTCACATTACATCCTGTTTCAACTATAAGTTTATTAGCAGCGATTGTTTTATTAACTGTAGCGGCGAATTATTGTTCTTATACAAACAAGGAATTAACTGCATTTTTAACAAGTGGGTTTACGCTCATCGCTTTAGTTGCTCTTTTATTTACGGGTATGTTCCCACGTGTATTGATCAGTTCAACCAACGCTGCTCACGACTTATTGATCGCCAATGCTTCCTCTTCGCCGTATACACTTAAAATTATGAGTTATACTGCTATTGGTCTGTTACCTTTTATTTTAGCCTATATTGCTTGGACGTATTATATATTTAGAAAACGAGTGAAACATACTGAGATCGCGGGGTATGGTGAATGATTGATAAAGCCGTAATGGTTTTACCAAATAGTAAAAAGATTATGGGGATGCTTGCAGGGCTTGCAGTTTTGCAAGCTCTCTTTATCATTGGTCAAACTTACATGTTGTCAGCAGCCATTACACATTTATGGAATGGTGGAAAGATCACTGACCAATTGTTTGAAATCTGTGGTTTTATTATTATCTTTTCTGCTCGACATGGTATTAGCTTTTTGCGGGATAAACTGTTGGATCGTTATGCAGGCGAGCAAGCTGTATCTCTACGTAAACAGTTATTAGAAAAAGTTTTTCGCGTGGGTCCAAAGATCGTGCAAAAACAAGGTTCAGGAAATATGACAACAATGGCATTAGATGGGATTGAACAAGTAGAAAATTATATTCATCTTATTTTTTCTAAAATGATGAATATGATGATCATTCCGTGGCTTATTTTAGCGGTTATTTTTTACCTAGATATTCAATCTGGTGTGATATTATTGTTGATCTTTCCTCTGATTATTATTTTTATGATTGTCTTAGGCTATGCTGCACAAGCAAAAGCGGATAAGCAGTACAAAGCTTTTCAACTTTTATCAAATCATTTTATTGACTCATTGCGTGGCCTGGATACCTTGAAGATGTTTGGCTTGAGTAAGAAGTATGGGAAAAGTATTTACAATACAAGTGAAGAATTTCGTAAATCAACCATGAGTACTCTGAAAATGGGGATTTTATCAACTTTTGCGCTCGACTTTTTTACTACTTTAGCGGTCGCAATCGTTGCTGTGATGCTTGGCTTACGTTTAATCAATGGGCTGATTCCGCTTTTTCCGGCCCTGGCAGTGTTAGTGTTAGCGCCTGAATACTTTTTACCTGTTAGAGAGTTTGCCAATGATTATCATGCGACATTAGATGGTAAAAATGCAATGACTGCTATTAATAATGTACTTAATGAAGCAGAAATGAAACAAGAATCCATTGATTTAAAAACATGGGATGAAAATAGTCGTTTATCTTTAGAAGGCGTGTCAGTTTCTTATGAGGGGAAAACGGTATTGTCCGCAGATTTTTCTGTTAAGGGTTTAAAGAAGATTGGTATTATAGGAATGAGTGGTTCTGGAAAATCGACTTTGATTAATACTTTAAGTGGTTTTTTACAACCAACGGAAGGAAAAATTGAGCTAGGTGATCAAAGGGTTGCGAATTTTGCTTTAGAACAGTGGCAAAAACAAATGATTTATATTCCGCAAGACCCCTACGTTTTTCAACTATCTTTAAAAGATAATTTGGCTTTTTATACACCAGAAGCAAGTGAAGCAGATATTTTAGAAGCGGTAAGAGTCGCGGGCTTGAGCGAGTTAGTAGCTGAACTACCAGAAGGATTAGAGACACAGTTAGGAAGTGGCGCTCGCAGGCTAAGCGGGGGACAAGCCCAACGAATTGCATTAGCACGGGCATTTTTGGATAAAAAGCGCAAGGTTTTAATGTTTGACGAGCCGACAGCCCACTTAGATATTGAGACAGAAGTCGAATTAAAAGAAAGAATGTTGCCTCTAATGAAAGATCGTTTGGTCTTTTTTGCAACACACCGGCTGCACTGGATGGCTCAGATGGATGAAATCATTGTACTTGATCAAGGAAAAATTGTTGAAGCTGGAACTTTTAGCGAATTATCTGCTAAAAAGGGTTATTTTTATCGTCTGTCACAACAAATGAGGGGGAAAGAACATGCATAATATTCCTTTATTTAAAGCACTAGCTAAAGACAGTTGGATACGTCCCTTTTTAAAACGATATAAAAAGACGATGATTGTGGCTTTGGTATTAGGATTTATGACGTTCTTTTGTGCAGGTGCTTTGATGTTTACCTCAGGATTTTTAATTAGTCGGGCTGCTTCTATTCCAGAAAATATATTACTTATTTATGTTCCCATTGTTTTAACAAGGGCTTTTGGAATCGGGCGTCCGGTTTTTCGCTATATTGAGCGTTTAGTTAGTCACAACTGGGTTTTAAAGATGACCTCACAATTACGTTTGAAATTGTATAATACCTTAGAAAAAGATGCGATTTTTTTCAAAAACCGTTATTCTTTAGGAGATATTTTAGGACTATTAGCTGAAGATATCAATCATATTCAAAATCTTTATTTACGGACAATTTTTCCGACAATCATTGCCTGGATTTTATATATTTTTGTTGTTATTGCACTTGGGGTATTCTCTATTCCTTTTGCTTGTTTAATGGCTTTGTTACTTTTTAGTGTGATTATTGTGCTTCCTTTGTGGTCGGTTGTTGTCAATGGCGCAAGACAAGAAAGAGAAAAACAATTAAAAAATGAGCTTTATACTGAACTAACAGATAATATTATTGGGGTTTCTGATTGGATTTTTAGTCAACGTGGACATGAGTATGTCAATTGGCATGGCCGATCAGAAAAACAATTACAAGACACACAAGCAGGCTTACAAAAGTTTAATCGACGTCGTGACTTTTTCCTGCAAGTAATTATGGGCATTATTGTTGTGGCCTTGTTATTTTGGACCAGTCAACAATTTCCTGGAAATCACGGAGGCGCAGCAAATTGGATTGCAGCTTTTGTTTTAAGTGTTTTTCCTTTAGTAGATGCCTTTAGTACTTTGCCTGATGCTGCACAAGAAACAAATATTTATAAGGATTCTATTAAACGATTAAATGCTTTACCGACAATGACAGAGCAATCTACTGAAAAAGCATTAGAAGGTTCCTTAGATATCAAAATTGAAGATCTTGTTTTTCGCTATGAAAAAAATAATCGGAAAATATTAGATCATTTGAATATAACGATCCCTCAAGGTGAGAAATTAGCTATTTTAGGACGCAGTGGCTCAGGAAAGAGTACTTTAGCTTCATTGATTCGCGGGGATTTAACGCCAACAAGTGGAAATGTTCAACTAGCAAATCTTTCTACTGAGCAAATGGGTGATGATATTTCAGAGTATATTGGCGTCATTCAACAAACGCCTTATCTATTTCATACGACGATTTTAAATAATCTACGTATTGGCAATGAGCAAGCAACAATTGATGCTGTGTGGGAGGTATTAAGACGGGTTGGCTTAAAAAAATTGGTAGAAGAGCTTCCTGATGGCTTAAATACTATGGTAGATGAAGCAGGTCTACGCTTTTCGGGTGGAGAACGACATCGTATGGCACTAGCGAGAATTTTACTAAAAGATGTTCCTATTGTATTACTGGACGAACCTACAGTTGGTTTAGACCCGATTACAGAACAAGCATTGATTGATACTTTCTTTGAACAGTTAACAGATAAAACGATTATTTGGATTACGCATCACTTGCAAGGAATCGAAAAAATGCGGCATGTCATATTTATTGAAGACGGACAGTTGGAAATGTCGGGAACACCAGAAGAATTGGCTAAAAGCAATACACGCTATCAAAAATTAAAAGCAATCGATGAAGGGAAATTTTAAAGATGAAATTTCTTTTCTCTGCGAGGCCAGAAAGAGATGCTTTCTGGCCTCCTTTTGTTATTTATCTTTTAGAATGAAAGTGATAAATAGGAATGAACAGTCACATGAAAGAAATTTCATGTTTTTTTATATTGACATTGAGTGTTCTTTTTGCTAAATTGTTTAATGGCAAATCGAAATAATTTCGGTTTATAAAATAATAAAAGCGTAACAATTATAAGCTTGTTTAGAGGTGGAGAATGGAAAAAACGGATTTAAGTAGTGCATATTGTCGGATGAAAAGTCCTAATATTAAAACAAGAAAACGTGCACTAAAAATTATTTATGCATATAAACGAAATAAAAAATAAATAATTTATACGAGAGGATTGGAAAATGAAGAAGAAAATTTTGTTAGCTGTAATAACTTTGTTTACCACTAGTGCATTAGCTGCTTGTAGTAATGACGAAGGTAGTGATAATAATGCAGATGATGGAAAACTTTCAATTGTTACCACATTTTATCCAATATATGATTTTACACAAAATGTTGTTGGAGATGAAGGTGACGTAGAATTATTGATTCCAGCAGGTACGGAACCACATGATTTTGAACCTTCTGCCCAGCAAATTGCTAAAACACAAGATGCAGATGCATTTGTTTATCACGATGATAACATGGAAACTTGGGTGACTGATACTATTGAAGGTTGGGAAGATGGTAATCCAGAAATTATAAAAGGAACCGAAGATATTGAATTAATGACAACTGCAGAGGATAGTCATGAAAAAGAAGAAGGTCACGATCAAACTCATGAGTATGATCCCCATACTTGGGTAGATCCGAAGTTGGCTATCAAGGAAGTGGAAGCTATCAATGAGCAGTTAAGCCAAGCCTATCCGGATAAAAAAGAGACTTTTAAAGAAAACACAGAAAATTATGTAAAAGAATTAGAAGAATTAGATCAAGAATATGAAGATAGTTTAGCCAATGCGCAGCAAAAAAGTTTTGTTACTCAGCATGCGGCTTTTGGCTATCTGGCTGATGCATACGACCTAAACCAAGTGTCTATTTCAGGCTTGTCTCCAGATGAAGAACCTAGCCCAGAACGACTAGCAGAACTAAAAGATTATGTAGAGGATAATGATATTCAATATATTTACTTTGAAGAAAATGCATCTGACAAAATAGCAAAAACTTTATCTGATGAAGTTGGCGTAAAACTAGAAGTATTGAATCCATTGGAAAGTTTAACAGATGAACAAATGGATAATGGAGAAGATTATATTTCTGTGATGAAGGATAATCTGCAGGCTTTAGAAAAAACAACTGATTCAAAAGGTAAAGAGATTCAATCTGAAGAGTCAGGTGAATAGTTCACATAATGATTTTTATGAGTGAAGTGTGCGTTGTGTGATGTTTAAATCCTCCATAAGTTGTATTGGGGATAATTGATTTTGTAGCTTATGGCAAGTATTATATGGGTAAATGCATTGGTATTAATTTTGATTATAAAGTAGATAACTTGTAGGACAGATAGTTATTGATCTTTCTGATTTTTTCTGATGTTTAATTACCTAGGAGCTGTGTGCACATTGTTTAAAAAGAAAAAGTTAAAAGCATTTAGTCATAAAGCGCACATGAAAATAGGCGACGTAATCATTATTGCTATATTAGTGCTTGCATCTTTTCTGCCTATTGTTATATTTTATTTTCAGCAAGACCAAAATCAAGGCCAAGCAGAAGAAGCGACTGAAAAATCTGCTATCGTTCGTATTGACGGAAAGGAAGTCGATCGTTTTTCCTTGAATAAGGACAATGCTGTTCAAAAAACCTATCATCCAGCAGATGGCAAATATAATATTGTCGAAGTTAGAGACGGGCAGGCGCGCGTAAAAGAAGATAACAGCCCAGACCAAATTGCTGTTAACACCGGTTGGATTTCTGAGCCTGGTGAAACAAGTATCTGTCTTCCCCATAAGTTAGTTATAGAAATCTATGAAGAAGATGCTGAAGATACTTATATTTATTAAAACAAAGCCACTGAAAAAGAATGTAACGCCTTTTTCAGTGGCTTTTGCTTATATAGTAATCACTAGCTTTTATTCGATTGTTTTCTGAAGTTCCTAATTGTATGTGGCATATTTAAAAATTGTAGAAGCACCAAAATTCGGGTAATAAATACCTTTCAAATTATCCTTAACTAATAAAGAACGTGTTTGTTGATATAAAGGAACAATTGCTGCATCTTCTTCTACTAATGTTTTTTCTGCATCAATCATCGCTTGCCAACGTTTTTCTGGGTCGTTTCCGTAGTCACTAGTAATTTTATCCAAAAGGTCATCGTATTTATCACTTTCATAATTGGTGTTGTTTGGTGAACGTAAGGATTCTAAATAAGTCATGGGATCTTGGTAATCGGGTCCCCATCGACCCATAGCAAGTTCATATTCTCCATTACGTGTTAAGTCAATCGAATTATTCAAAGGAACGGATTTGACTTCCAAATTTAAGCCAGGCAGTGCTTCTTGTAATTGGTATTGTACGGTTTCTGCAACCTTCTTTTCAGCATCTTCATCTGATGTTAACAATTCGATGGTAATTTCATCGCCAATTTCTTTTTTGGCTTTTTCCCAATGTTCTTTGGCCTTGTCTTCATTTGTTTCCATCAGATCTCCAGCATCTTCACGAAAATCAGCATCTGTTTCTGGATTTTTTACAAAATCTTTTGGAATGTAACCATAGCTAGCGCTAGAACCATCCGCCAATACATCGTCAACAATACCTTCTTTATCAATCGCATAAGCAACAGCTCTGCGAACATCTTCATTAGCAAAAATAGTATCCTTATCGTTTGATTTTTGATTCATTTTGAAATAAAACACTTTTGAATCCGGTACCTTTTGTAGATTTGGATTATCTTCATTTTGTTTAACATGTTCTCCAGAGATTTCTGCTTGGTCTAATTCATCACTTTGGAATAAATTAAAAGCTGTAGCAGTTTCTTTGATCACATCTACGTTGACTTTCTCTAATTTGACTTTATCCGCATCATAATATTCTGGGTTTTTTTCTAAATCCCATTCCATGGAAGATTGATCCCAATTTTCCATGGTAAAAGCGCCATTTGATAAGATTTTTTCACTATCGTTTCCATATTCTTTCCCGTACTCTTCCACAAATTCTTCATTTTGTGGGAAAAATGGTGGGAAAGTCATAAGAGATGTAAAATAAGGGACCGGTTTTTCTAATTGAATTTCCAGTTCTTTGTCATTGTTTGCTTTGACACCTAATTTTTCCGGATCCATACCATCATTAATAATTTCTGAGCCATTTGCGACGGTTCCGTCAAGCAAAAACATATAATTTGCTTCATTTTCTGGACTAGCAAGCCGACGCCAAGCGTAAACGAAATCATCTGCCGTTACAGGGTCGCCATTGCTCCAATTGGCATCATCACGTAATTGGATAGTGTAGGTTTTACCATCTTCAGAAATTTCGGGCATATCCTCTGCGACTGCTGGGACAATTTCATTATCTTGATCGATATTATACAATCCTTCAAAGACATGGACTTGAGCGTTAATACTTGCAGTATCTTGTGTAACGAGTGTATTCATAGAGGCCACTTCGTTTTCTTCCATTAAATGTACAGTTTGTGCGTCGTTATCTGAACTATTAGCACCTTCTGTATTATTTCCTGTTGTACAACCAACAAGAACAACTCCTATAATAAAACTAGCACAAGCTAATATGATTTTCTTTTTCATTGAAACTCCTCCTTAAATGATCTTATAAAAAATCAAACCCTAATAAAGTGACATCCCAATCTAATTCATTAAAGCGTAACCCTCGTTGACCCGTTTCAAATTCTCCTCGTTGATTATCAATTGGATCTGCTCGTAGTTGTTTTTTTACTATAGAAAAATCTGCTTGGATATCATCATTTGCTGGCATACGAAATACATCAAGATTACCAAAATAATATTTCCAACGTTCCGTGTTATGACCACGATAGGCACTGCCCCCAAAAGAAGCATCTGCATAAACCCAACCGATTGTTGGTAGATAAAACTTTGCCCAGTCATGGGGACCTTGAGTATATTCTGAAATATATAAGCCAGATTCCCATTTTGCTGGAATACCCGCCATACGACATAAGGTAATAAATAAAATTGCTTGTACACCACAGTCGCCTTTTTGATTAATTGCACAGTATTCACTAATATTTGGAATTGTGAAGTATTCTTTCATATAAGAATAATTGACTTGTGTTGTTACAAACTCATAAATTTTATAAGCCTTTTCAAGTAAGGTCATATCTTTTGTTGTAAGTTCGGCTAAAAGTTTATACAAAAAATCCGTAAATAAAATATGAGGACTTTTTTCTGCTAGTTCGTTTTGAAACATTTTTTGTTCTTCTTTGGAAAGCTCTCTAGGAAAATCTTTTTGCGTTTCCATAACTTTAAACAAGTCGTAATAGTTTGCTTCAATTTCATAACTATGTTCTACTTCAAAAAATAAATCCTCATGACTTTCTGTTTGATAGGCGATCGTACGTTGACAAGCGTTAGTATCAGCAACTTCTAAAACAGCCCCTTTTGTAGACAAGATTTCCGAATGCTTTATATGGTTGTTATTTCTTGGTAAAGGTAAATGAGCAAGAAAGGGCGCCTCCTGGGCAGATATTGCTATTTTAGGAGTAATAGATTGTTTTAAGCGAATCTTGGCTTTTCGATGATCATGCTTTTTCATTTCTGTAATATTATCATCTAGTTCTGTTTGTCGTTCATTATCGATACTATTTTCTTCTTCATAGCGATAACGTTGATAATAATCACGTCGTGTTTTGACTAAGTTTTCAATAAAGCGACGATGAAAATATATTTGACCTTTTTTATAAATCCATTCCACGTTATTTGTACGTATAAGTTCCTTTGTCTCCTCAGGTTTTACATTTATAAAAGCTTCTTCCAGCATTTTTTGGGCTTTTTGTTGGTTGTAAGGAAACTGATCTTCTTTTAAAGCAGTCAAAACAACTAACTCGCCTTCTAAACGTTGTTTTACTGTTTGGCTCGTCTTGTCAAAATGAAGTTTTTGATGAATTAATTCTTCCGCAAGAGTAAAGTCTCCATTTTCTTTTGCCCGTGTTATATCATCTGGCAAAGGGACAGAAAGATAGCTGATATCATTTAGTTCAAAGGATTTCAATTAACATTCCTCTTTTCTATTAGTGTTATATTTTAGTATTATAGCAATCTTTGATTGTAAATGCCAGAAAATTCTATCAATTTTTTTAATTAATTTCTAATAATAATTTTGTTTAGAATAAGTACTTTAAAAAGTTCCTTAATAGAGTATTTTACTGGGATGAAAAATAGTATTTTGAGGTTTTTTTAAGGTATAATGATAATAAATTAAAATTTGGTAAGTTATTCTTGTTTGGAAAAAAGAAGTTATAGAAAAACTCTTACAAAAATGTGGTAGAAATTTGTCAGAGTTTTTCCTTAGAATGTACGTTGTAATAATTGTTTTGTTAGCTGAGTAATTTGCTTTTTAGCTGGGCCTGCTGCTAATTTTTCAATGTCTTCTAGTGCTTTTTTGGTATAATCTTGCGCAAACTCTTTAGCTTTTTGTACGCCACCATAAGTAACGACTAGCTCTGCTACTTTCTGTGCTTCTTCTAAAGAAAGTTCGTTTTCTTTGCTTAAGTATTTCATGAATGCTTCTGGATGTTCTTTTTTAGCAAATATCAGTGGTAAGGTATAGACTCCTTGGGCCAGGTCTTCTAAAATGGGCTTTTGTAATTCATATTGGTCAGCGGTATAATCTAAAATATCATCATAGACTTGAAAAGCAATGCCGATGTTGCGACCGATTTGTCCCGCTAAAGCTTCGGTTTTTTCGTCGGCCTTGCCAAAGTGAGCGCCTTGCACACAAGCCAGCCAAAATAATTCTGCTGTTTTTCCATTGATACTACGTAAATAATCATCAACGGTTTCTTGCTTATTAAAACGCGCATGCATTTGATCTAATTCACCGAGTAATAAACGTTTCATAGAAGCTGCATTAATAGCTAAATACTGCGAGCCATTCATCGTTTTTGTGAGCAGGTCAAAAAATTGCGTAAATAACAAATCGCCAGCGTAAACGGCAATATCTTTGCCATATCTTGATTGAACCGTAATGTTTCCTCGCCGCAAAGGAGAATCATCGATAATATCATCATGGATCAATGTTGCCATATGCAAAATTTCAATTGAGGCAGCGATCTGTAGCAATTGCTCTTGATCTTGTTTAGATGTATCACCTAAATCTGCAAATAAAAGAAAATAGGCTGGACGTAAGTATTTACCTCCTGATTTTGCAAAGTCGGTTAGTGTTTCTTGCATCTCCTTATTTCGTACTTGCAGTTGTTCTTCAATTAGTGAGCAAACGATTTGGAGTTTATTTTGAATCGTGGGATAATCGTTCCAGTAAGATAGCATTTGTACGTTTCCTTTCAACGTTTGATAATAACAGAACTATTTTAACTTATTATTGAACAAAAAGGCTACTTTTATGCTGAAAAAAATAAGAAAGGATAAAAAATGTCAATTCCTATATTTTTAGAGCTGGTGGAAATGAAGGCTAAAACAGCAAGTGTGCTTCCTTTTTTGATCGGGCTTTGTTATAGTTATTATCATTACGGCATAATCCATCTAGGGTATGTGGTTATTTATTTTGTGGCCATGTTTATTTTTAATATGGCTGTGGATATCTTAGATAACTATAATGATTACCGTCATGCCAAAGAAGGTCATGATTACAGAGAAAAAACCAACATTATCGGCCGGGAAAATCTGTCTTTACGATTTGTCTTTTGTTTGATGGTTACGATGATTGTTATATCTGCACTTATCGGCATTGCCTTAGCTTATATTGTTGGATGGCCACTTTTGTGGATGGGCTTATTTTGTTATTTAGTCGGGATTTTCTATTCATCTGGACCTCGACCGATATCAAGTTTACCGCTAGGCGAAATTTTCTCCGGCGTTACTATGGGCTTTATGATTTCATTAATTTGTGTGTATATCAATACGTTTGAAGCATTTCAGTGGAATTTTTCGGAAGTTTTAGGTATCGTAGTTATTGCATTGCCCAATACAATGTGGATCGCCAACTTAATGTTAGCCAATAATACTTGTGATAAAGAAGAAGATGAAAAAAATGAGCGCTATACATTAGTTCATTACATAGGAAAAATCAATGCATTACGCTTATTTGCTGGAATGAATGTCGTTGCTTTTGTGGCAATTTTAATTTCATTTCTTTTGGGCTTGGCTCCTTGGACTGTGCTGCTATCATTTTTAGTGGTGCCTTTTGTTTATGGCCAGGTCAAACTTTTTTTGCAAAAGCAAGTTAAAAGCCAAACATTTCCTTGCGCGGTCAAGATTCTTGCTGTAGGATCAATTGTACAAGTAATCACCTATTTATTAGGGATAATTATAGCATAAAAAAAGAGAAAGAAGAGGAGATATCATGAAGGAAGTTGCGATTTTAGGAGCAGGTTATGCAGGCCTAAGAGCTCTACGTGAATTGCAAAAACAAAGTGAACTGCACGTTACTTTAGTTGATCATAATGATTACCATTACGAGGCAACAGATTTACACGAGGTTGCCTCAGGGAATCAACCTAAAGAAAAAATTATCTATCCTATCAAGGATGTTGTGGATCCAAAAGTTACGACATTTATTCAAGATGAGGTTGAAAAAGTGGATCCAGACCAACAAGTGATTGAGTTAAAGAACAATCAGCCACTACATTATGATTATCTAGTCGTTGCATTAGGCTTTGAATCAGAAACATTTGGTATTTCTGGTGCGAAAGAAAATGCTTTAGAAATGGTCGATGTGGAAACTGCGGAAAAAGTTTATGATCACATTCAAGCGATGATGAAAAAATATAAAGAAACAAAAGATAAAAAATATCTGCGCCTTGTCGTTTGTGGTGCTGGTTTTACTGGAATTGAATTGGTAGGTGCTTTGCATGATGGTAAAAAACGTTATGCTCAAATAGCTGATGTTGATCCTTCAGAAATCGAAATTTACTGTATTGAAGCCGTGGCCAACATCCTTCCGCAGTTTGACGATCAACTGACGCAATACTGCTTAGATTATTTAGATAAATGGGATGTTCACCTATTAACTTCTAGTCCGATTAAGGCGATAAAACCAGAACGAGTTGTTTATAGTAATAATGATACAAATAAAGAGTTAGAAGCTGGAACAATCATCTGGACGACCGGCGTAAGCGGAAGCCATGTAATAGGCGAGTCTGGTTTTAGCGAAAAACGGGGTCGCGTGATGGTAAATGATGATTTGACAGATCCTGATCACAATAATATTTATATTATAGGTGATGTTGCAGCTGTTATGGATAAAGAAAGTGAACGTCCTTACCCTACAACAGGACAAATTTCTTTACAAATGGGTGAACAGGCCGCTAAAAATATTATGCAACAAGCTAAAGGAGAAGCGACTAAAAACTTTACTTACAAAAATCTTGGATCCGTCGCTTCTATCGGCAATACACATGCCTTTGGTTACGTTGGAAGCACAGATGTTAAAGGTTACCCAGCTTCATTTATGAAGAAAATGATTATGAATCGTTCTCTGTTGAAAACAGGCGGTTTGAAAGAAGTTATGGCAAAAGGGCGTTTTGATTTATATCATTAAAATGATGTTTAACTTAGAAATATTAAAAAATAAGCAAATCTGTCTATTTATAGACAAGTTTGCTTATTTTTTTATGGTTGTTTTTATTTAAACCAATTGTTGGTAATCAACCGAAGATTGACTATCAAAAAGATGGTAAGTAAGCTTTTCTTCAATGTCATCGTAGATAATAACCATGCATTCATTATTTGGTTCAAAATCACCAATAGTAAAAATAGTGTAACGATCTTTGATTACTTCTACATCTCGAATCGTTTGAGAAAAAACTTTACGAATGTGGGATACTTTTTTAAGATAGGTTGTTGCTTTTTCGTTTGCTGTTTTCAAGGTGAAACCTTCGTTTAAAAAATCTTGTATTAATTCAACTTTGATCACTGTTAGTAAACGATAATTGCGAGGAGAAGATTGATCCTCTTTTACAATGGAGGTGATCAAGCCCTTTTCTTCCCAATAACGTAATTGTCTAGGAGAAGTGCCACTCATTTTGCTTAATTCACTAATGCCGATTAATAAATCGTCGCTGATTAATAGGTCTTTCAAGGAATTTGCCATAAGATACCTTCTTTTTTTCGTATGATTATCTGTATTGTAACTTAGATTACATAATTGTCAAACTAGTTGACAAAGTTCGAGAAAAAGAATAAAGTAGTTAAGTTGAAAAAATAGAGAGGAAGAGAACTATGGGAAATGAACAACCAGTTGATATCCATGGAAAACCTTATAATCGTTCAATCATTGTTGCGATTTTAATGGTGGGCAGTTTTTGTACAGTATTAAACCAAACATTACTAAATACTGCTTTTCCTACCTTGATGCGTGCCTTTGATATTACTGCTTCAGATGTACAATGGCTGACGACAGGTTTTTTATTAGTAAATGGGATTATGATCCCTATTACAGCTTGGATGATCAATAAATTTAATTCGAAAAATTTATATTTATTTGCAATGCTTGTCTTTTTGATTGGAAGCATTATTTGCTTTACAGCACCTGTATTTTCAGTACTATTAATGGGCAGACTTATACAAGCTGCCGGTGTAGGTATTTCTATGCCATTATTACAAAATATTATGTATACTATTTTTCCGCCTGAACGGCGCGGTGCTGCCATGGGGATGGTAGGAATTGTTATCGCGTTGGCACCAGCTTTAGGTCCAACGCTTTCTGGTTGGATCATCGATCATTATTCTTGGCGTCAATTATTTGGTATTGTAATTCCTATTGTGATTTTAGTATTGATTTTAGCTTTTTTCTTAATGCGCAGTGTGATCCCGCTTTCCAATCCTAAAATCGACTTTCTATCAGTAGTATTATCTACTATAGGATTTGGCTCATTACTTTATGGCTTTTCTAGCGTTGGAAATAACGGTTGGGGAAGTTTTGAAGTGATTGGTTTTATTGGACTTGGTGCTATTGTTTTAATCTTTTTTGCTTGGCGTCAATTGCATATTGAAAATCCATTATTGGAATTACGTGTGTTTAAATCATCAACTTTTACCTTAGCTGCTATTCTTGCTGGTGTAACCAATATGGCAATGATCGGTGTTTCAATGGTTGTGCCCATGTATATCCAAAATATTCGCGGAGAATCAGCACTGACGTCGGGTTTAATATTACTTCCTGGCGCACTTGTTATTGGTGTGATGAACCCAATTACTGGTTCAATTTTTGATAAATATGGCTCTAAACGTTTAGCAACTATCGGTATGTTTCTTTTAACTTGTGCAACTGCACCATTTGCGTTTTTAACCCAGACGACGCCTGCTGCTTACATTATTGTTTTATATATCGTACGGATGTTTGGTATTTCCATGGTAATGATGCCTGTAACAACTTCTGGGATGAACTCCTTACCAGCCAAATTAATTAGTCATGGAACTGCCGTCAATAATACCTTTCGTCAAGTAGCTAGTTCTATCGGAACAGCTATTTTAATTAGTGTATTAACCAATGTAACAAATAACAATTTGCCTAAAGAAAGTGTGGCAGAAAAAACACCACTAGCTTACGGACAGCAAGCTTTGGATGCTACTTTATCAGGGTATCAAGCTGCCTTTGCAGTAGCTATTTTGTTTTGCGTTGTTGGTTTTGGATTAACTTTCTTTATTAAGAAAACGCCAAAAAGTAAGGAGGCCCACCTATGATTTTTATCATTCTTATCTTAAGTGCAGCAGCAACAGCCTTTTTCTTTATTTTAGCGCAAAAAAAGTGGCAACAGAGCCTTTCTTTTGTATTTGCTTTTCTTTTTATTCTAAGTATTGGTTTGATCGTAGCTAATTTCAATCAACATTTTGGTATGGCCCAAGAAACTAGCACCCAAACGCTTAATTTAGTATCTTCTGTCAAAGGACAAGATACAGATGCTTTATTATATAAGCCTTTAGGGGATGGAACAGAAAAAGTTTATTTATATCAAACGGAAGAGATGGATGAACCAAAGTCCACAGCTAGTCAAGATGTAAAAAATCATATCAATCAAGATGCGGACCAAGCGCAACTTACCATAAAAACAACAGAATGGGTTTATAAGAATGACTTTTATCAAACCTTGTTTGCTATGGCCGGAAATAATCATGAGTTTATTCGACAAGATAACCAGTTTGATTTACCTTCTGATTGGCAAGTGATAAGCGCAGAATGATCTATGTATCTTAAAAAATAAAACTAAAAAGAAAAGATATTGATTTTAATATTTGTTTTTTAATCGGGGCTTAACTTTCAAGAGTTGAGCCCCGATTTATTAAAAGTATAGATAAGAAATATATATTATTTAAAAGGTAATGTGTTATTTAACGGAAATTAATGAAGCTATTTTTTTCAAAATGGATGTATTTTATGTTATCTTTGTATTAGTGGAAATGACGGAAAGGTCTAGTTAAGATTCTTTTCGTATTTTGCTTGTTATAAGCTATGTAATAATAGCCCTTTATTCAAATTGGTAAAATTTGAAAAATAGGTCTAATTATGATAGCGATTATGTTTTTTTGATTGGACTTGGTAAATGTAGGCTCTTAACAGCCAGTAAAATTGTAAGCGTTTGTTCTTGCTGGGAGTATTCGGTAAGTTGTTTTAGTTGTCGCAAGGAAATGAGTTTGTTGTAGAAACGGTTTGTAAAAATATCAAGGAGGTATTGGATTGGCATACCAAACAGTAAATCCATATACAAATGAATTAGTAAAAGAATACCCTAATGCTACAGATCAACAGTTAGAAGAAGCTTTAAAAACAGGACAAAATTTATATGAAGAATTTAAAAAACAACCGGTAAAAGAACGTGGAGAAATTTTACACAATATTGCATCTAAGATAAGAGAAAAAGCAGATGAATTAGCGCGAGCTTGTACCATCGATATGGGAAAATTACTGACTGAATCACAAGGTGAAGTAGAGTTGTGCGCAGTTATTGCCGACTGGTTTGCAGACCACGGAGAAGAAATGTTAAAACCTGAAGAAATCGAAACCACTGCCACAGGAACAGCTGAAATCCAGCACCATGCTACAGGTGTTTTGATGATGGTGGAACCATGGAACTTCCCTTATTATCAAATTATGCGGGTATTTGCGCCTAATTTTATGGTAGGAAATCCTATGATTTTAAAACATGCTTCTAATACACCGACTTCTGCCCAAATGATGGCAGATATTATTCTTGAAGCAGGCGCTCCTAAGGGTTCTCTTACTAACATGTTTTTGACTTATGATCAAGTAACTGCAGCTATTGAAGATCCACGCGTACAAGGTGCTGCTTTGACAGGTTCAGAACGTGGTGGCGAAGCTGTAGCTAGTGCAGCAGGTAAAAACTTGAAAAAAACGACGATGGAACTTGGAGGTATGGATCCATTTGTTGTGTTAGATGACGCTGATATGGATGATGTTGCAGATATTGCTTGGCGTTCACGTTTATACAATACTGGACAAGAATGTACATCCTCAAAACGTTTTATTGTAATGGAAAATGTGTACGATGAATTTGTTGAACGCTTAAAAGAAAACTTTAGTAAAGTAAAAGCAGGAGATCCATTAGATCCAAATACTACACTTGCACCAATGAATACAAAAAAAGCAAAAGAAGACCTACAAAAACAAGTCGATGAAGCTGTAAAAGCAGGTGCTGAGGTTGTTTATGGTAATGAACCGATCGATTTGCCTGGACAATTCTTTATGCCAACGATTTTAACCAATGTTGATCGAGACAACCCTGCTTATACAACGGAGATGTTTGGTCCAATTGGGGTTGTTTATAAAGTCTCCACTGAACAAGAAGCTATTGAATTGGCAAATGATTCCTCCTATGGTTTGGGAGGCGTTGTGTTTGCTGGCGATAGTGAGCATGGTGCCGAAGTTGCCTCACAAATTGAAACAGGCATGGTTTTTGTTAACAATTTCAGATATTCTTTACCTGAGTTACCATTTGGTGGTGTGAAACGTTCTGGTTACGGCAGAGAGATGAGTCGTCTTGGACAAATGGCTTTTGTTAACGAAAAATTAATCGTAAAAGCGGATAAACCAGATATGAACAACCTTGCTGGTGGGCTAGTTGCAAGCAGCAATCCTGAATAGAATAATTAATATGCGCTGTTATTTTTTCAATAGCAGCGCCTTTTTTAACTGTTTGCCTAGTATGAAAGCATCTAAACAGCTAAGCAATGAAAGTTTTGAAAAAGCCATAGTATTTAACGTGAATATGATCTAAGTATAAAAACTAGTGTAATTTCTTTTAGCTTTAGAACTTTTAACGCTTAAGAGAAGTTGTACTGGTTTTTTATCTTATTGAAAGCAACAGCTAAATATTTTTTGCGAATTTTCCTAGATTAAAAAAATTTACAAAAAAAGTTTTTTAATTACCCATAAGGTGCTATGATAAGACATTGGGGGAAAGCAGATGTTAAAAAAATCTAGGAAAAATGGGAATTTGTATTTTATACTTGCGCTATTGATCATGGCTGTTTTATTTTATAGCTCGTCACAAACTTATGAAACACAATCACAAATTTCTTTATTAGAAAATGTTTTAAAAAACCAGCCCTTTAAAGATCAATTGAATAATATTTCATTTAAATATGCAGATGATGTAGTAAGCATCGAAGAAAAGGGTTATTTTTCTTTTGTGGAATTTTTTATACGTAAATTAGCTCATTTTGTAACTTACTTTCTTTTAGCTGGTAGTTTTTTCTTAAGTCTATTACCCAAATTAAAAGTTGTCGGATTTGCTGTTTTTTTTAGTTGGCTATCGGCTACAGGTTACGCGGGAATGGATGAGTTTCATCAGATGTTAACGCAAGATCGGACCCCGCTATTTCAAGATGTAATGCTGGATTCTTTTGGCGCTTTAACTGCTGTTTTATTATGCTGGTTAGTGCTGAAGCTAAAAAAGAGGCGTGTCTTGTAAAAACAGGGGTAAAACAGTTATAATATATAAGGATACAAAAGTTGGCTTGTACATGTCTAACCAATTTTTTACAAGGAGGAGATCTTTTTGTCAGGACATAGTAAATGGAATAATATTCAAGGCAGAAAAAATGCACAAGATGCTAAAAAAGGAAAAATCTTTCAAAAAATATCTCGTGAAATATATATGGCTGCTAGAAATGGTGGGCCTGATCCAGATACAAATTCATCCTTACGAATGGTAATGGATAAGGCCAAGTCTGCGAACATGCCCAATGATAATGTGGAGCGTGCGATCAAAAAGGCAACTAGCAGTACAGATGGAGCTAATTACGAGGAAGTAACTTATGAAGGTTATGGACCAGGCGGTGTTGCGGTTTTAGTTGAAACTCTAACAGATAATCGTAATCGCACGGCAACGGATGTAAGAGTTGCTTTTGATCGTAATGGCGGTAGTTTAGGTGAAACAGGCTCAGTGAGTTATATGTTTGATCGTAAAGGCTATATTGCCATCGAAAGAGAAAACTTGGATGTAAGTGAAGACGACATGCTAGAAAAAGTTTTAGAAGCAGGTGGTGAGGATCTACTCACTTCTCCTGAAGTGTTTGAGATTTATACGGCTCCGGAAGATTTTACTGAAGTACGGGACTTTTTGGAAAAAGAATTTAACTTGGCACAAGCAGAGTTAACAATGGTACCACAAACAACGGTTTTATTAGAAGGTAAGAAAAAAGAGCAATTTGAGCATTTACTGGACAAATTAGATGAAGATGATGATGTTTCAGAAGTATACACTTCTATTGAAGCATAAAAAAAGAGAGGTTTTTTGCCTCTCTTTTTTTATGCTTTTTTTTAAATAACTACTACAGGTGTACCTACATCGATGTCATTAAATAATTTTTCCATTACATCAGGTGGCGTATTGATGCAACCATGAGAGCCGCCTTCTTTCCAGCGGTCACCGCCAAAAGTTGGCTGCCAGTCTGCATCATGAATACCAACGCCTGTCCAATCGATAGGTAACCAAAAATCAACTGGAGATTCATAATCTTCCCCTGTTAAAGTAGCATCTTCTTCTTTATTCCAAACATAAAACACGCCAGACGGTGTTTTAGTTTTTGGTTTCCCAGAAACGATATCTGTATCTAAAACAGTTTCCCCGTCTTTATAATACCACATATGTTGATTTTTTAAGTCGACCTCTACATAAGTATCATCAACTAAGGGTTCACTTGGATCAGCACTACCTTCAACAATAGGGGAGCGTTCAAAATCTTCGCCTGCTAAGACATTTTCACTTAATGCTTCTGTTTCTTGATCTGTAGCAATCGTCCAACTTAAAGTTCCCGGTTCGACTGTTACTTCATCTTGTTTCGTACTATCAAATTCTGTGTCATTTTCGCTTGTATTGTAATTATCGCCTAGTTCTTCCACATATGCTTGAACTTTTTCTTGGTTTACATCAACTTTTCCGTCTTCGTCGTTGTATTCAACCCAATCCATAATTTTTTCTTGCGGAATTTCAACGTCTTCCCCGTTAATTTTATAGGTACCCTTTATTTGAGCTACACTATTTAACTGATCGAGTTTTTTGTTTAAATCTTCGTCATTTGAAGTGACCTCAGGTTCTTTTTGATAGCTGTTCAATTCTAGCTCGTTTTTACCTTCTAAAACATCTTTTTGAAGATTTTCGCTAGCTTGTTTGCTATCGATCTCATCTCCTTGTTTTTCCGGCTCGATGACAAAACCGTCGTCGTCTTTATCAATTTTAGCATTTTCAGTTTGTGTTCGGTTCTCATTGACCGCAGCCAATTCTTGTTCAATTGATTTTGTTTGCTGGTTAAGTGTTTGTTTATCAAAGGCGGCTGTATTAAGAGATAATTTTTGTTTGTTAGTTGATAAAGAAGAAAGGCCCCACTGCCAGTTGTTTTGCTTATTGATCATGGATTCTAGCTCATCAGAAAAATCCGTTTCTAGTCCTAAATCGACTTTTTTCAGTGTTTTCCATTCTTTGCCATCTTGTTCTATTGTAAATTCTTGGGCATCATAGCGTTCATGTAATACATCATTGGCCTGTTGGGCCGTTAAATTACTTACTTTTGTGCCATTAATGAAGGTATCAGGTAAAAAGTGGTCGGAATAATGCATACTACGATAAGCATACCCCCCAATTGCCACAATGAGTACTACAAGTAAACCAATGAGAATCGTACGGGTCGACTTTTTCATCTTCGAACGTTTATCTAAACGTGACATGCAGTTTGTCAGCTCCTTAAACTAAATAAATTCTTTTTCATACCATAGCATATTTGTAAGAAAAATCGAACCAATTCTTATTAAAACTAATAATAATTTAATACTTAAAGTAAGGATACTACGCCTCGCTTTTGCTCGCCCTAGTACTGTTCATCAACTACTCTTCGCTCCTCTTAGTCGCTAAATCGTAGTGATTCACAGCAAAAAAGGGAACGGCTCGAAATAGAGCCGTTCCCGATGAGATGAATTGTTTGTTAAAAGAACGAAAATTAATTTTCTTCGAATTGTTCAAATGCTTTGCTTAAAATATTGCTTAACTGTTCAGCAGAGGCTGCCATACGATCTTTTTCACCATCTGTTAAAGGAATTTCGATAATTTGTTTAACGCCTGCTTTGTTAACAACAGCAGGAGAACCAATATATAGGTCGTTTAGACCGTATTCACCATCCATATGAACAGAAAGTGGTAGTACAGCATTTTCATCATTTAAAATGGCTCTTGTGATCCGTGCTAATGCAGCAGCAACGCCGTAGAAAGTAGCGCCTTTTTTCTCTATGATCGTATAAGCGGCATCGCGTACACTAAAGAACAAGTTAACCATTGCTTCTTCATCAATCTCAGGATTGTTTTTTACCCACTCATAAATTTGTAGTCCAGCTACATTAGCGTGAGACCAAACAGGAAATTCTGAATCACCATGTTCGCCTAAGATATATGCGTGTACGTTTCTAGCATCAACATCCATTAAGCCTGCCAATGCTTGACGGAAACGTGCCGAATCTAAGGAAGTACCGGTACCCAAAACTTTTTCTTTTGGAAAACCAGAAAATTTCCAGGTGGCATAAGTTAAAATATCAACAGGATTTGCAGCGACTAAAAAGATACCATTAAAGCCAGAATCAACAATCTGAGTCACAACGTCATGATTGATTTTTAAATTTTTATTTACTAGATCTAAACGTGTTTCGCCAGATTTTTGTGGTGCACCTGCTGTAATAACTACTAGGTCAGCGTCATGAGCGTCTTCATAAGAAGCTGAATAGATTTTTTTAGGTGCGTTAAAAGCAAGCGCATCTGATAGATCTATGGCATCTCCTTCTGTTCTATTGCTATCAATATCGACAATTCCAACTTCTTGGGCAATGTCTTGCGTAACTAGAGCAAAGGCATAACTTGAACCTACAGCACCATCTCCAACGAGAATAACTTTTTGGTGTCCTTTTTTATTTGTTTGTGCAACCATAGGTGTATCATTCCTTCCAAATTTTTGTTGTAAAAAACTTAACTATGTATTTATACTAACATTTTATGACATTTTTGTCATTCAATTTATAAAACATTATAACAAGTTTGTTTATCTGTACTAGTTTTTGAGAGACTTGTGATTGCTGTGTGATAAGTGTTTCAAGCGGTTACGTTAAATATTTAAAAAAATGTCAAAGAAATTTGATTCTAAGCGAAAAAGCTTTGTTTATGTTATAATTTATACAATAATTCTGAAACTGGACAATGAAATATTTGTCCAGCATTTTGTTGTCTTAAAAATCTTTTAGTAATGGAGTCTCATCAATGAAAATGATTGTAGGACTGGGGAACCCAGGGAAAAAATACGAAAACACAAAACATAATGTCGGTTTTATGACAGTAGAGCGCTTAGCAAAAACACATGAGGTTACTTTTAAGAAAAATCCTTTTGAGGCAGAAGTAGCTGATTTTTTTGTGAACGGTGAAAAGATATTGCTCGTTAAACCGCAGACTTATATGAATGATTCAGGAAGGGCTGTAGGACCTTTGATGACCTATTTTGGTATATATAAAGAAGAACTTATAGTAGTTCATGATGATTTGGATTTGACGGTAGGAAAAATTCGCTTACGACAAAAAGGAAGCGCTGGTGGTCATAATGGTATAAAAAGCATTATTTCACATTTAGGCTCTAATGAATTTGGCCGTTTGAAAATAGGAATAGGACATCCACAAGAACACACCACAGTTGTTAACCATGTCTTACAGCCGTTTAATAAACAACAACAAGCGGTCATGACTGAAAGTATTGATAAAGCGAAAGAAGCAATAGATTATTTTATCGAAACGAATAATTTTACTCAGGTGATGAATCGCTTTAATTAAATGAGAATTAGATATAAAAGGAGTAAAGGGAACTTATGGATTTAATTGAATTAGTCACTCAAATGCCGCTCGTTAAAGATTGGCATCAAGCAATCAAAGAACATCGTCAGCGACAATTGCTCACCGGACTAGCAAATTCGGCGAAAACATTAGCTATTGCTAGTGCTTATCGTAAATTTAAGCAACAAATCATCGTCGCTTCACCTAACCTTTACTATGCTAACCAACTAGCAGAAGATTTGATGCAAGTAACAGAAGACGTATATATATTTCCGGTAGATGAAGTTCTTTCAGCTGAAATGGCATTTTCATCACCAGAGACAAGGGCACAGCGAGTGACGACACTAAATGCACTTGCGGCGAATAAAACAGGTATTTACATATTACCTGCAGCTGCCTTGCGTAAATATCTGCCTACACCCGAGTTATGGGAAAGCTATCGTTTTCATTGGCAAATTGGCTCAGAAATTAATTGGCAACAACTAGCGCAACAACTTGTTTTGATGGGCTATCAACGAGAATCGATGATCGCAAAACCAGGTGAATTTAGTATTCGTGGTAGTATTTTAGATATTTATCCTCTGACTACACCTCATCCGGTAAGAATTGAACTGTTTGATGTGGAAATTGATTCAATTCGTTATTTTGACGTGGCAACGCAACGTTCCTTAGAAAATCTAGAAGAAGTTACGATTTTACCGACGACTGAACTTATTTTTTCAAAAAAAGATTTGGAAAATGGGAGTATACAATTACAGGAATTATTGGATAAGCGTTTGTCTGTGACTACAGAACAAACCAATATAGACTTTTTAAATGATTACTTTGGACAATTGATTGCTTCTTGGAAACAAGGTGTTCCTGGAGAAGCCCCTGGGATGTATGCGGATATTTTGTATCCAGAACAAACAAATATACTATCCTATTTCCAAAATGATGCGCTTCTTTTTGTTGATGATTACGCTCGTATTTTAGAAACGAATCGTCAGATTGAACAAGAAGAAGCAGAATGGCAGACGCAAAAGATAGAGGAGTTACGTGTATTTCCTGAACAGACTTTTGGACAAAAGCTGCAACCTATTTTTCAACAAACGAAGTTTGCTGCGACATTTTTCTCTTTATTTCAAAAGGGAATGGGAAATATCCGGTTTGAAGCAATTCATAACTTTCAATATCGACCAATGCAACAATTTTTTGGTCAAATGGGTCTTCTTAAAGCAGAAATGGATCGTTGGGAAAAACAAAATCAAACGGTTGTGTTTTTGGTCAGCGATGAACAACGTGCGCAAAAATTAGCGCAAGATTTTCGCGACTACGAAATTTACGCAGTGGAAACACAGCCAGATGAGTTGCTTTTACAAGGTACGCAAATCGTACAAGGGAGTTTGCAAAGCGGTTTTGAATTGCCACAAGACCAGCTTGTCGTCGTAACGGAAAAAGAGATCTTCCAAAAAGTAAAGAAAAAACGAGCGAAAAAGCAAACTTTGTCCAATGCTGAACGCTTGAAAAGCTACAATGAGTTAAATCCCGGGGACTATGTTGTTCACGCAAATCACGGGATTGGTAAATATTTGGGTATTGAAACCTTAGAAGTTGATGGTATACATCAAGACTACATGACGATTTTATACCAAAATGATGACAAGCTGTTTATTCCTGTGTCACAGTTAAACTTAATACAAAAATATGTTGCTTCAGAAAATGCGTCGCCTAAAATTAATAAATTAGGTGGAAGCTCTTGGGAAAAAACGAAGCAAAAAGTTTCGAACCAAATTGAAGATATTGCTGACGATTTGATTCAATTATATGCACAAAGAGAAGCTGAAAAAGGCTACGCTTTTGCCCCCGATGATGCCTACCAGAAAGAGTTTGAAGATGCTTTTGCTTATACAGAGACTGATGACCAATTGCGTAGTGCCGAAGAAATTAAGCGTGATATGGAAAAAGAAAAATCAATGGATCGCCTGTTAGTGGGCGATGTTGGTTTTGGTAAGACAGAAGTTGCATTGCGGGCGGCATTTAAAGCCATTAAGGAAAGTAAGCAAGTTGCTATTTTAGTTCCAACGACTATATTGGCTCAACAGCACTATGAGACTATGATCGATCGTTTTGCAGGTCTTCCAGTAAATGTAGGATTATTAAGTCGCTTCCGTACTAAAAAACAGCAAGACGAAACAATTAGACAATTAAATACGGGACAAGTTGATATTGTTGTAGGGACACACCGTCTTTTATCTAAGGATGTTCAGTTTAGTGATCTAGGTTTATTAGTGATTGATGAAGAACAGCGCTTTGGCGTGAAGCATAAAGAACGGTTGAAACAACTAAGAGCACAAGTTGATGTGCTAACTTTGACAGCAACACCGATCCCTAGGACGTTGCATATGTCGATGTTAGGTGTACGAGATTTATCGGTAATTGAAACACCTCCAGAAAACCGTTATCCTATCCAAACTTATGTTATGGAAGCCAATCCAGGAGCTATCAGAGAAGCTATCCAGAGAGAAATCGCTCGGGGTGGCCAGGTCTTTTATTTGTATAATCGAGTTGAAAGTATTGAAAGAAAAGTTGATGAAATTCAACAATTAGTACCTGACGCTAGAATTGGTTATGCTCATGGTCAAATGACAGAAATTCAACTGGAAAATACGCTGTTTGATTTTATCAATGGACAATATGATGTGTTAATCACTACTACGATTATTGAAACAGGGGTAGATATTCCTAATGTCAATACATTATTTGTTGAAAACGCGGACTATATGGGGCTTTCCACGCTTTATCAATTAAGAGGACGCGTAGGACGAACGAACCGAGTGGCTTATGCCTATTTCATGTATGAACCACAAAAGATATTAAATGAGGTAAGTGAAAAACGGCTACAGGCGATCAAAGACTTTACTGAATTAGGTTCAGGTTTTAAAATTGCTATGCGTGATTTATCCATTCGCGGCGCTGGAAATCTTTTAGGTGCTCAGCAACATGGCTTCATCAACTCTGTTGGTTTTGATATGTATACACAGATGTTAGAAGAAGCTGTGACAAGAAAACAAGGGAAAAATACCCAAATGCAAAAAACAGCAGCTGAAATCGATCTTGCAATTGATGCTTATATTCCTGCTGATTATATTGCTGATGAAAGACAAAAAATCGAAATTTATAAACGTGTACGTGAATTGGACAGTACAGATAGTCTTGATGAATTACAAGATGATTTATTAGATCGTTTTGGAGAATTTCCTGATGAAGTCGCTCATTTATTATCAATAGGCGAAATGAAGATGAACGCTGATCGTGCTTTAGTTGAGAAAATAACTAAAGTCGATCAAACTTTGGTAGTTAGTTTAAGTAAAATTGGTACGAATAAGTTTTCTGTAGAACAATTATTTTCTGCACTTTCTTCGACTAAACTGAAAGCTACAATGGGTGTTGAAAAAGAACAAATGCAAATTAAACTGACTATACCTGCACAAACACAAGAAATGGTTTGGATACAAGAATTACAGTCATTTATTAAAGCTTTACGTGAAGAAGGATACCAGACTCAATTACAAAGCCAAAACCAATAAGTTAGTAGAAAGGGGGATTAGCGATTCGCAACCAGATGAAAACAATGATGGAAGGAGCACTTATTTTAACCATTGCTTCTTTTATCGCAAAAGTACTCAGTGCGATTTATCGCATTCCCTTTCAGAATATAGTTGGTGATGAAGGATTCTATGTTTATCAGCAAGTGTATCCTATTTATGGTATTGCCATGACTTTTGCGTTGACGGGTTTCCCACAATTTTTATCAAAATTAGTAGCTGAACAAACAGGTCCGCAAGAAAAACGGCGTATTTTGGATGAAAGTTATTCTTTGCTGTGGTGGAGCGCTTTTATTTTATGGGCGATAACTTTTTTATTTAGCCGTGGTCTTGCCAGTTCAATGGGAGATCCAGAACTGGCAATGGTCATCCGAGTCGCTTCTTTCACCTTTTTATTGATGCCAGCTTTATCTTTATATCGTGGACTATTTCAAGGAGATTTGTTAATGGTACCTACAGCAGTTTCGCAAGTAATCGAACAACTGTTACGAGTAGGGATTATTTTATTGTCGGCGGTTGGTTTTATTCGTTTTTCTTTGTCCATTTATCAAACAGGCGCTTTTGCAATGTCAGGTGCTTTTGTAGGTGGTTTGGTGGCGTGGCTTATCTTGATTTATTACGATCGAAAAATTTATGGTATTCATTTACGTCCACAATTATTTCTACCACGTATTCCTAAAAAGAGTAGGTTGATTAGACGCTTTTTTGTTGAAGGCGGTTTGGTGTCTGTTTACAGTGGTATGTTAATTTTGTTTCAGTTGGTTGACTCATTTTTAATCGTTAATTCATTAACCAGCAGTGGTTTAGCTGAACAAAGCGCTAAAGTAGCAAAAGGAATCTATGATCGCGGGCAACCGCTTGTTCAACTAGGTTTAGTTGTTGCAACAGCTTTAAGTGCTACTTTTTTACCGGCATTAACAAAATTGATCATACAAAATAACCAAAAGAAGTTTGTCATGTCTGCTAAAATATATCTACGTTTTACCTCGGCGATAGCTGGCGCAGCTTCCTGTGGGCTAGCGGTATTAGTTCCGTATTTAAACTTTGCTTTATTTAAAGATTCTTTGGGAAATACGACATTAATGGCATTTGTTTTGGCTGTAGGACTGATGGCAGAAGTTCAGGCTTATCAAAGCATTGCACAAAGCCAAGGTGTATATTTTCAAGCACTAAAAGCAGCCGCTAAGGGTTTTGTAGTAAAACTTTTAGCTACTGGCATACTGGTGTTTTATTTAGGGACGTTGGGCGCCAGTTTAGCAACACTTTTAGGATTATTTACGGTTTTGTGGTCTTTAACAAAAGCGGAAAAAAAGAGTATCAATCGTTTTAAAAAAGAACGGCATTTTGCTTGGAAATTAATCAGTTGTCTTTTTTTAATGCTCATTACTTTACTGTTATTTTTTAGTGTCATTCGTTTAACTTTTGGGGCATTGGACACTCGCTTATTTGCTTTTATTTTAAGCTTGTTGGCTGTTTTATTAGGAGCGGGTGTATTTATAAAAGCTGCTGTTATGCTTGATTTGTTTACTGTACGGGAGTGGTTGTTGTTACCTTTTGGGAAAAAGATTTTACGTATCGGAGGAAAAAATAAATGAGAATAGATAAATTTTTAAAGATTTCCAGATTGATCAAACGACGTTCGGTTGCCAAAGAGGTGGCCGATAAAGGTCGCGTTCAGGTCAATGGAAATTTAGCAAAGTCAAGTAGCAATGTTCAAATCGGTGATATAGTAAAAATTCAATTTGGTAATCGAACGATTGAATTGAAGGTCAATGCTTTGCATGAATCAACGAAAAAAGAAGATGCACAAGAAATGTATGAGATCGTTTCTGACGAAAGAAAAATTTAACTAATTTGCGTTAGACAAGCATAGAGGATGTTGGTATAATAAAGGTCAACTAAGGAGAAGACTGGAGCGGTTTGAGTGGACAAGCAAGAAAAATCAAAAGTAAAAGTCTTAGACAATGAATATGCCAAAAAACAATATGCAAAATATGCAAAAGAACAACGCCAAATTATCTTTAGACGACGTCGTTTAATGGCGATTTTTGTTGTCGCTGCTATTATTTTCTTAAGTGTGGGCATATCTTTGTTTAATGACTACCTTCGTTTGCAAAAACTAGAAGATTATAAAGAAGAAACAGTAGTTAAGCAAAAAAAAGTGGCTAAACAAAAAGAGGATTTAAAAAGTGATGTCTCTTTGCTAAAAGATGAAGATTATGTTGCAAAAATCGCCAGAAGTCGCTTTTTATACTCAGACGATGATGAAATCGTTTTTCCGCTTCCAGGAAATGAGTCTGGTGTAGCCAATGAAAGTGATGAGGAAACGGATGAATCCAATTAGCTTTTAAAGCATAGACATATCTACATAAAAGACAAAAAACGTGCCAACGGCAAGGAGTATATGCTAAAATGTAAGTAGAGGGAACTTAGGTTTGCATATCCTTAAATAAGATATAGGCTACAAATAGCGAAGCCTTAGTGCTTTTTAAGTATGAGATAAGTGATAATTATTTTAGAAATGGTAAATTTTAGGAGGAACAATTTTTTTATGTCAATCGAAGTTGGAGAAAAAGTAAAGGGAAAAGTGTCGGGGATTACAAATTTTGGTGCATTTATTGATTTAGGGGATAAAAAAACAGGCCTTGTTCATATCAGTGAGATCTCAAATGGATTTGTTAAAGATATTCATGACGTGTTATCAGTAGGTGATGAAGTTACTGTGCTTGTGACTTCCATTGGAGATGATGGGAAAATTGGTTTATCTATTCGTAAAGCAGAAGATAAGCCAAAAGAAGACAAAGGCGAACGGGGGCATTCTTCAAACCGTCCTGCTCAGAAAAAAACACAAACACGTAAACAAGATACTGGAAATGAAAAAGAAGACTTCGATGCATTAATGAATTCGTTCCTAAAAGAAAGTGACGATCGTCTGTCTTCTTTAAGAAGAAACACAGAAGGAAAACGCGGGGGTCGTGGTGGTCGCAGAAACTAAATAGTATAGCAGACTAAAATTCACTGCTTAAAAGTAGTGGATTTTATGTCTGTTTTCTTTTTTCAGGAGATTTTTGAGTTGAAGTGAGGTGGTTTAAATGCTTTTATCACAAGTTGAGTCCTTTATTGAAGAAAATCAACTTTTAAAAGCTAACGAACGGATCTTGGTTGCAGTATCTACAGGTGTTGATTCTATGGTGCTGCTACATATCTTAGAAAGATTGCAGAAAAAAAGCGACTTCACTATCGGGGTAGCTCATGTGAATCATAAATTACGTAAGGCTTCTGATGAAGAAGAAAGTTTTTTAAGGACCTACTGTCAAAAACATCAGCTTTTGTTTTATACTACTTCTTGGAAACATTCACCAACTAGTGGTATGGAGGAAAAAGCTCGAGCTTTTCGTTATAATTTTTTTAGAGAAATTATGGATGATTACCATTACCAAGTGCTTGCTACAGCACATCATAGTGACGATCAGATGGAAACTATGATTATGAAAATGGTAAGAGACGGGAATTTATTTTCAGCTAAAGGCATATTGGCAAATCAATCCTTTGGTAAAAGTCAAGCATTGATCAGACCTCTATTACACATTTCAAAAGAGGAAATTTTAAATTACAGTCAACAAGAAGGAATTGACTATTTTGAAGACCAAACAAATACTTCTTTTGACATGCAAAGAAATCGAATTAGACATCAAGTCATACCACTGTTAAAAAAAGAGAATAAGCAAACTTTACAACACTTTCAGCGACTCTCTTGCCAGATCGAGGCTGCGCAAGAAGTTATTACTGATCAGCAAAAACAATGGTATCAAACGATTACGACAGAAAATCATAATGAATTTGAAATCAATTTGCATGCTTACTTGAAGTTTTCGACAGCTCAGCAAAGTTTTTTCTGGCAAGAATTGGCGAAAAAAGCACGACAATATTATAATTTAACTATTAGCGCTAAACAAATAGAACAACTGATGAAACTTTTAGTAAAAGAAAAAGCGAACTGGGAAATTGATATTGATCAAACTTGGCAATTTCAAAAAAATTATGACCAATTATTTTTGCGTAAAAGCCAAGTTGTTTTTGATAAGAATGAGTCTTATAAGTTGTCTGTTGGTGAATCCTTATTTTTATCAGAAAACGAGTGGCTGGGTTTTTTTCCTAAAGATGAAGTGAAAATTCCCGAAAAAGTCAAATTTTGGTTAGAATATCGCCAAAATTTAACGTTAGAATTTCCTACTAGAGTGCAATTGCGCAGACGACAAGCAGGCGATCGTATTCAGTTGAACGAACAGTTGAATAAAAAGCTTTCTCGCTTTTTTATTGATAAAAAAGTTTCGCCAGCTTCACGTGAAAAAGCATGGGTTGTAACTGACTTTGAAGGAAAAGTTTTAGGCGTATTACCTCATGTATTTTCTTATTTGTGTATTGCAAAAGAAACTGCTAAAATACACTACGTACTTCTTTATAGGTACCAAAAGCTAAAGCTGGAAGGAGAAGCAAATGCTGGAAAAAGATATTGAGACAATCTTGATTACACAAGAAGAGATCCATAATCGTTGTGAAGAACTAGGCAAGGAGCTTACAGCAGCATATAAAAATACACAACCGCTTGTAGTGGGTGTATTAAAGGGTGCCATTCCTTTTATGGCTGATATTGTACGTCAAATGGATACATATATAGAACTTGATTTTATGGATGTGTCAAGTTACGGTAATGCGACGGTTTCATCTGGAGAGGTGAAAATCGTAAAAGACCTAGACACAAACGTAAAGGGACGCGATATGTTGATTGTAGAAGATATTATTGACAGCGGACGTACGCTTCGTTACTTGGTGGATTTATTTAAATATCGTCAAGCGAATTCTGTTGCAATTGTTACGCTTTTGGATAAACCTAAGGGTCGTGTTGTGGATATTGAAGCGGATTATATTGGATTTGATGTTCCTGATGAATTTGTGGTAGGCTATGGTTTGGATTTTGCAGAACAGTACCGCAATCTACCTTACGTGGGAGTATTAAAACCAAGTATATATGAAACAAAAGTTTGACCAAAACAAAGAAAGATATGCTACAATATAAAAGGTCAAAATAAGACAAACTGGCAAGGAGGGGCCGCATGAACAAGAATAATAAAGGGACAGCAAGAAACACCTTATACTATGTGCTGATTATTTTGGCCATGGTGATGGTTGTTTACTTCTTCCTAGGCGATGGTAACGATGAAACGCCGGAAATACAATATTCTACTTTTTCTGAACAATTAGAAGCTGGCGATGTTAAATCTTTTAATGTTCAACCAACAAATGGTGTTTACCAAATTACAGGAGAGTATGAAGAAGAAAAAACGGTTAATAATAATGGTGGATTAGCTGTATTAGGTTCAACAGAGTCAACGACCACACAGTTTTCCACAGTTGTTTTGCCGAATGATTCCACTTTGAGTGAAATCACTAATTTAGCAGATGAAAATGATGTACAAACTTCTATTGAAGAAGAATCAAGTAGTGGCATTTGGATGTCGCTTCTCTTTAGTTTCTTACCGGTAATAGCTATTTTTGGCTTATTTTATTTGATGATGGGCCAACAAGGTGGCGGAGGCGGTGGAGGCGGTGGAGGCGGCCGAATGATGAATTTCGGCAAATCCAAAGCCAAAGAAGCTGATAAATCAGCGAATAAGATTCGTTTTTCTGATGTAGCTGGCGCTGAAGAAGAAAAGCAAGAATTAGTTGAAGTTGTTGAATTTCTAAAAGATCCAAGACGTTTTTCTAACTTAGGCGCACGTATCCCTGCAGGGGTTCTTTTAGAAGGCCCTCCAGGAACTGGGAAAACACTTCTAGCTAAAGCAGTAGCTGGTGAAGCAGGCGTACCATTTTATTCTATTTCTGGTTCAGACTTTGTTGAAATGTTTGTAGGTGTCGGGGCAAGCCGTGTTCGGGACTTATTTGAAACAGCGAAGAAAAATGCGCCAGCTATTATCTTTATCGATGAAATCGATGCGGTCGCTCGTCAACGTGGTGCTGGCATGGGCGGTGGCCATGATGAACGAGAACAAACGTTGAACCAATTGTTAGTTGAAATGGATGGTTTTGAAGGAAATGAAGGAGTTATTGTCATTTCTGCCACCAACCGTTCTGATGTATTGGATCCAGCGCTATTACGTCCAGGTCGTTTCGACCGTCAAATTTTAGTTGGACGTCCAGATGTTAAAGGCCGTGAAGCTATTTTACGTGTTCACGCCCGCAATAAACCGATAACTGACGATGTTGATTTGAAAGTTGTAGCACAACAAACGCCTGGTTTTTCAGGTGCAGATTTAGAAAATGTATTGAATGAAGCAGCGCTTGTTGCAGCAAGGCGCGGTAAGAAGAAAATCGATGCTTCGGATATTGATGAAGCTGAAGACCGTGTTATTGCAGGACCCGCTAAAGAAGATCATGTCGTTAATAAAAAAGAACGCGAAATGGTGGCCTTCCACGAAGCAGGACACACCATCGTTGGTCTAGTATTGAGTCGAGCACGGGTCGTTCACAAAGTAACGATTATTCCACGTGGTCGTGCGGGTGGTTATATGATTGCCTTGCCCAAAGAAGATCAGAACTTAATGACAAAAGACGATTTGACTGAACAAATTGCAGGCCTATTAGGTGGTCGTGCTGCTGAAGAAATTGTTTTTGACTCTCAATCAACGGGGGCTTCTAATGACTTTGAGCAGGCGACAAATATCGCTCGTAGTATGGTTACCCAATACGGTATGAGTGACAAACTTGGTCCGATTCAATATGAAGGAGGCAATCAAGTATTTGTTGGTCGTGACTATGGGCAAACGAAGTCTTACTCTGAACAATTTGCTTATGAAATCGATGATGAAGTGCGTAAAATCGTAAATGATGGTCATGATAAAGCACGTGAAATTATCGAATCTCATCGCAATAAGCATAAGTTGATAGCAGAAAAACTGTTAGAATATGAAACACTTGATGCTAAAGCTATCAAATCATTATTTGAATCAGGCGAAATGCCAAAATCTTATGAGGAAGAAAGCGAATTTCCAAGTGAAAACGGCCGATCTTATGAAGAAGCAAAACGTACTTTGGAAAAGAAAGAAGAACAAGGTCGGGTGAATGATAAAGAGGAAGATTCTACAGCGGCTAATGAAGACAATAGCCAAGGATCAAATGAATCTTCATCAAAAGAACAAGATGATCATTCAGATAAGACAGATGAATAATTGTACAATAAAAGCTGTGGTGTTAGCATCACAGCTTTTCCCTTGTGCAAACATAAAAATTGCGTCTTGTAATATTTATTAGTAAGATACTTAAATAAACATAAGGAATGATTGTGTGCAATTGAACCAAAAGGAGAAAGGAACAATGGAAGATTATTTAGTAAAAGCAATGGCTTACGATGGTTTTGTCCGGGCTTATGCGATGAATGCTACTCAAACTGTGGATCAGGCGCAAAGGAATCATGATACTTGGAATACATCCTCAGCTGCGTTAGGACGTACTTTAGTTGGTGCCCTATTATTAGGGAGTACAGTTAAAGGTGAGGACACCATAACTGTTCGTGTTGAGGGAGATGGACCAGCAGGCGCGATCATTGTAACAAGTGATGGTAGCGGAAGCGTCAAAGGCTATATCCAAAATCCTCATGTTAGTTTGCCTTTAAATGAACAAGGTAAACTCGACGTTAGTGGTGCGGTAGGCACGCGGGGGATGTTTTCAGTAACTAAAGACCTTGGCTTAAAAGAACCGTTTTCTGGGCAAACGCCGATCGTATCAGGAGAAATTGGGGCGGATTTCACTTATTATCTTGCTGTATCAGAACAAATTCCTTCTTCTGTGGGATTGAGTGTATTGGTTGATACTGATGACTCTATTAAAACAGCGGGAGGCTTTATGATACAAATGATGCCCGGTGCATCCGAGGAAGTAGTGAATGCTTTAGAAGAACGTTTACAACATCTGCCCAATATTTCTGCTATGTTGGACGAAGGAAAAGCGCCAGAAGAAATTTTAGATTTTATTTTTGCAGACGAAACGGTAGCTATTCTTGATGAAATGCCAGTTCAATTTCAATGTGATTGTTCTAAAGAACGTTTTGCAGCAGGATTGATTTCATTAGGTGCACAAGAAATTCAAGAAATGATTGAAGAAGACCATGGGGCAGAAGCTGTTTGTTCGTTTTGTGGTAATAAGTATTACTTTAGCGAACAAGATTTGGTAGAACTTAAAAAAGAAGCAGCAGAAGAATCCTAAAGAATTATTGTTCGAATCAACGTTAGAAATTAATGAAAAATAGCTAATTTGTGAAAAAATCAAGCCATGTTTCTTTTTCGGCTTGCTTTTTTTTCTTATCATTGGCATTATAAAAAGGAAAGCTATCAGAGAATGGAGGAAGACTTTTGGCAGGAGAACATGAAAACCAAGATGAATTAAATGATCAAATGCTGGTTCGCCGGCAAAAAATGGAAGAACTACAAGAAAAAGGGATAGATCCATTTGGCCATCGTTTCGACCGCACCCACAGTTCAAATGAAATTCATGAAGAATTTGATGATAAAACGAAAGAAGAACTGAATGAGATAGGACTTGCAGCTAGCGTTGCAGGGCGGATGGTTTCAAAAAGAGGCAAGGGTAAGGTTGGCTTCGCCCATTTGCAAGACCGAGAAGGTCAGATCCAGATTTATGTCCGCAAAGATGAAGTCGGCGAAGATAACTATGATATCTTTAAAAAAGCCGATTTGGGCGACTTTTTAGGTGTTACTGGTGAAATAATGAAAACAAACACGGGTGAGGTTTCAGTTAAGGCTGAAAAAGTTACACTTTTAACGAAAGCCTTACGTCCCTTACCAGAAAAATATCATGGGTTGACAAATGTTGAACAACGTTATCGCCAAAGATATTTAGATTTAATCAGTAATCGCGATAGTTTCGAGCGGTTTAAAAAACGTAGTCAAATTATTAGTGAGATTCGACGCTATTTAGATCATCGTGGATATTTAGAAGTTGAAACACCTGTATTACACAATCAGGCAGGAGGCGCTGCAGCACGTCCATTTGTGACACACCATAATGCTTTAGATATAGACTTATATCTTCGTATTGCTTTAGAGTTGCATTTGAAACGCTTGATTGTAGGCGGAATGGAAAAAGTTTATGAAATCGGACGTGTCTTCCGTAATGAAGGGATCGATACAACCCATAATCCGGAATTTACTATGTTGGAGTGCTATACAGCTTATGCAAATTTTGGTGATGTTATGGACCTAACAGAAGGTATTATCCGAAATGTTACTAAAAACGTACTAGGAACAACGCAACTTTCTTACGATGGGCAAACTGTGGACTTAGGGACAGATTTTGCCCGACTTCACATAGTCGATGCGATTAAGGAATATACAGGAGTTGACTTCTGGCAAGATATTTCATTGGAACAAGCAAGAGAACTTGCTAAAAAACATAAAGTGGCGATTACAGACGCAATGGGCGTAGGTCATATTATCAATGAATTTTTTGAAACATTCGTAGAAGATAACTTGCAACAACCGACCTTTGTTTATGGCCACCCGGTAGAAGTCTCTCCACTAGCTAAGAAGAGCCAAGATGATCCTCGCTTTACTGATCGTTTTGAACTGTTTATAGTAAATCATGAATTTGCTAATGCTTTTACTGAATTAAATGATCCAATCGATCAACGTAAACGTTTTGAAGAACAAGAAAAAGAACGTATTGCTGGTAATGAGGAAGCACATGGCGTGGACGAAGATTTCTTAGAATCATTGGAATATGGTATGCCCCCTACTGGAGGTTTGGGCATTGGAATTGATCGTTTAATTATGTTGTTAACAGACGCGCAGTCGATTCGGGATGTTTTGCTTTTCCCAACCATGCGATAATAAAAAATGCGGCTTTTATAGCCGTATTTTTTTATGATGGAAACATGTGAGAAACAAAAAAGCTTTGCACGGGATTTATCTTGATTATAAAGAAAATTATAGGCTATAATGATTGACCTAAAGGGTAGTTATTGATATATTATTAGTTGGCTGTGATAGTGAAAAACTTTTTCATTTTTTTACAAAAATGATTGACGCACGTTTGCAGTTTTGATAAGATTATCAAGTCGTCGAAAAAAGCAATGTTGTTTTATTTGATTAATGAAAAGAGAGTTTCAAATCAATAAATAGAAAGTTAAGATAAAAATTAGCTAACTTGCAAAAAGATATTGACAAACACTTGTCGAATTGATAAGATATAAAAGTTGCTACGGCAACAAGCAGTAGACCTTTGAAAACTGAACAAAGCAAGCAAACGAACCAATGTGTCGGGCGCTTCTTTGAAAGAAGAAGCAACCAAGCAATAAACGCGAACAACACGCGAGCAAAAAGTTGAAGACCTAAGTAAGATCAACGGTGTTGATCGATCAAATTCAAGATGAGAGTTTGATCCTGGCTCAGGACGAACGCTGGCGGCGTGCCTAATACATGCAAGTCGAACGCTGCTTAAGAAGAAACTTCGGTTTTTTCTTAAGCGGAGTGGCGGACGGGTGAGTAACACGTGGGGAACCTATCTATCAGCGGGGGATAACACTTGGAAACAGGTGCTAATACCGCATATGGCTTTTTTTCACCTGAAAGAAAGCTCAAAGGCGCTTTACAGCGTCACTGATGGCTGGTCCCGCGGTGCATTAGCCAGTTGGTGAGGTAACGGCTCACCAAAGCAACGATGCATAGCCGACCTGAGAGGGTGATCGGCCACACCGGGACTGAGACACGGCCCAGACTCCTACGGGAGGCAGCAGTAGGGAATCTTCGGCAATGGACGCAAGTCTGACCGAGCAACGCCGCGTGAGTGAAGAAGGTTTTCGGATCGTAAAGCTCTGTTGTCAGCAAAGAACAGGAGAAAGAGGAAATGCTTTTTCTATGACGGTAGCTGACCAGAAAGCCACGGCTAACTACGTGCCAGCAGCCGCGGTAATACGTAGGTGGCAAGCGTTGTCCGGATTTATTGGGCGTAAAGCGAGCGCAGGCGGTGATTTAAGTCTGATGTGAAAGCCCCAGCTCAACTGGGAGGGTCATTGGAAACTGGATCACTTGAGTGCAGAAGAGGAGAGTGGAATTCCATGTGTAGCGGTGAAATGCGTAGATATATGGAGGAACACCAGTGGCGAAGGCGGCTCTCTGGTCTGTAACTGACGCTGAGACTCGAAAGCGTGGGTAGCAAACAGGATTAGATACCCTGGTAGTCCACGCCGTAAACGATGAGTGCTAAGTGTTGGAGGGTTTCCGCCCTTCAGTGCTGCAGTTAACGCATTAAGCACTCCGCCTGGGGAGTACGACCGCAAGGTTGAAACTCAAAGGAATTGACGGGGCCCGCACAAGCGGTGGAGCATGTGGTTTAATTCGAAGCAACGCGAAGAACCTTACCAGGTCTTGACATCCTTTGACCGCCCTAGAGATAGGGTTTCCCTTCGGGGGCAAAGTGACAGGTGGTGCATGGTTGTCGTCAGCTCGTGTCGTGAGATGTTGGGTTAAGTCCCGTAACGAGCGCAACCCTTATTGTTAGTTGCCAGCATTGAGTTGGGCACTCTAGCAAGACTGCCGGTGACAAACCGGAGGAAGGCGGGGATGACGTCAAATCATCATGCCCCTTATGACCTGGGCTACACACGTGCTACAATGGGAAGTACAACGAGCAAGCCAAGCCGCAAGGCCTAGCGAATCTCTGAAAGCTTCTCTCAGTTCGGATTGCAGGCTGCAACTCGCCTGCATGAAGCCGGAATCGCTAGTAATCGCGGATCAGCATGCCGCGGTGAATCCGTTCCCGGGCCTTGTACACACCGCCCGTCACACCACGAGAGTTTGTAACACCCAAAGTCGGTGCGGCAACCCTTCGGGGAGCCAGCCGCCTAAGGTGGGACGAATGATTGGGGTGAAGTCGTAACAAGGTAGCCGTATCGGAAGGTGCGGCTGGATCACCTCCTTTCTAAGGAAAAATACGGAAGGTCGACACATCGTTTGCGCTTTGTTCAGTTTTGAGAGGTCTACCCGTAGGGGGCCTTAGCTCAGCTGGGAGAGCGCCTGCTTTGCACGCAGGAGGTCAGCGGTTCGATCCCGCTAGGCTCCATAAACGATCGATTTTGGGTCGTTTGTTTGGTTCTTTGAAAACTGGATAGAAAAACAACAATCAACACCAACCGAGAATCCGCGTTGAACACGTTTTTTAACGAAGTTTACGCACATGTTCGAAGGGCTTTGATCGCTCAAAGCAAGAACCTTCGAGAAACCCTTGACCGCAAGGTCAAGTCAGGTTAAGTAAGAAAGGGCGCACGGCGGATGCCTTGGCACTAGGAGCCGATGAAGGACGGGACCAACACCGATATGCTCTGGGGAGCTGTAAGTAAGCTAGGATCCAGAGATTTCCGAATGGGGAAACCTCGCATTTTTCATCGAATGCGGCTTGTTCTGTGAATAGATAGCAGGCAAGCGGAAGACGCAGTGAACTGAAACATCTTAGTAACTGCAGGAAGAAAAAGAAAAATCGATTCCCTGAGTAGCGGCGAGCGAAACGGGAATAGCCCAAACCAGGATGCTTGCATTCTGGGGTTGTAGGACGTTTATGAACGGATGGGAATGTTAGCCGAAGGCTTTGGGAAAAGCCGCCGGAGCGGGTAAGAGCCCCGTAGGCGAAAACAGTTTTGTCCGTAAACGGATCCTGAGTACGACGGGACACGTGAAATGCCGTCGGAAACCGGGAGGACCATCTCCCAAGGCTAAATACTCCCTAGTGACCGATAGTGAACCAGTACCGTGAGGGAAAGGTGAAAAGCACCCCGGAAGGGGAGTGAAAGAGATCCTGAAACCGTGTGCTTACAAGGAGTTAGAGCCCGTTAATGGGTGATAGCGTGCCTTTTGCAGAATGAACCGGCGAGTTGCGCTGGCTGGCGAGGTTAAGTCTGAAAAGACGGAGCCGCAGCGAAAGCGAGTCTGAAATGGGCGTTGAGTCAGACGGCGCAGACCCGAAACCAGGTGATCTACCCATGTCCAGGTTGAAGGTGCGGTAAAACGCACTGGAGGACCGAACCCACGTACGTTGAAAAGTGCGGGGATGAGATGTGGGTAGCGGAGAAATTCCAAACGAACTTGGAGATAGCTGGTTCTCTCCGAAATAGCTTTAGGGCTAGCGTCAAGGAAGCAATGATGGAGGTAGAGCACTGTTTGGACGAGGGGCCCGTCTTGGGTTACCGAATCCAGATAAACTCCGAATGCCATTGATTGACCCTTGGCAGTCAGACGGTGAGTGATAAGATCCATCGTCGAAAGGGAAACAGCCCAGACCACCAGCTAAGGCCCCTAAATGTATGTTAAGTGGAAAAGGAGGTGGGGTTGCTTAGACAACTAGGATGTTGGCTTAGAAGCAGCCATCATTGAAAGAGTGCGTAATAGCTCACTAGTCGAGTGACCCTGCGCCGAAAATGTACCGGGGCTAAACATACTGCCGAAGCTGTGGAAAACACCTTAGGTGTTTTGGTAGGAGAGCGTTCTAAGGGCGGTGAAGGTCGACTGAAAAGACGGCTGGAGCGCTTAGAAGTGAGAATGCCGGTATGAGTAGCGAAAGACAGGTGAGAATCCTGTCCACCGTAAGACGAAGGTTTCCTGGGGAAGGCTCGTCCGCCCAGGGTTAGTCGGGACCTAAGCTGAGGCCGAAAGGCGTAAGCGATGGCCAACAGGTTGATATTCCTGTACCTGTTATCTTCATTTGAGTGATGGAGGGACGCAGGAGGCAAAAGAAAGCAGACGAATGGAAAGGTCTGTCCAAGCAGTACGTCGGAGAAAGAGTCAAAGGCTTTTTCTTATTAACGATAAGCTGTGACGGGGAGGGAAATTTAAGTACCGAAGTTCTGGCGTCACACTGCCAAGAAAAACTTCTAGCAAGAAGGTAATGGCCCGTACCGCAAACCGACACAGGTCGTCGAGGAGAGTATCCTCAGGTGAGCGAGCGAACTCTCGTTAAGGAACTCGGCAAAATGACCCCGTAACTTCGGGAGAAGGGGTGCTGCTCTAACGAGCAGCCGCAGTGAATAGGCCCAAGCGACTGTTTATCAAAAACACAGGTCTCTGCAAAATCGTAAGATGACGTATAGGGGCTGACGCCTGCCCGGTGCTGGAAGGTTAAGAGGAGTGCTTAGTGTAAGCGAAGGTACGAATTGAAGCCCCAGTAAACGGCGGCCGTAACTATAACGGTCCTAAGGTAGCGAAATTCCTTGTCGGGTAAGTTCCGACCCGCACGAAAGGCGCAACGATTTGGGCACTGTCTCAACGAGAGACTCGGTGAAATTTTAGTACCTGTGAAAATGCAGGTTACCCGCGACAGGACGGAAAGACCCCATGGAGCTTTACTGTAATTTGATATTGGGTGTCTGTGATGCATGTACAGCATAGGTAGGAGCCGTAGAATTCGGGACGCGAGTCTCGAAGGAGGCATCCGTGGGATACTACCCTTGCATTATGGCCACTCTAACCCGCGCCACTGATCGTGGCGGGAGACAGTGTCAGATGGGCAGTTTGACTGGGGCGGTCGCCTCCTAAAAAGTAACGGAGGCGCCCAAGGTTCCCTCAGAATGGTTGGAAATCATTCAAAGAGTGTAAAGGCAGAAGGGAGCTTGACTGTGAGAGCAACAACTCGAGCAGGGACGAAAGTCGGGCTTAGTGATCCGGTGGTTCCGCATGGAAGGGCCATCGCTCAACGGATAAAAGCTACCCTGGGATAACAGGCTTATCTCCCCCAAGAGTCCACATCGACGGGGAGGTTTGGCACCTCGATGTCGGCTCGTCGCATCCTGGGCTGTAGTCGGTCCCAAGGGTTGGGCTGTTCGCCCATTAAAGCGGCACGCGAGCTGGGTTCAGAACGTCGTGAGACAGTTCGGTCCCTATCCGTCGCGGGCGTAGGAAATTTGCGAGGCGCTGTCCTTAGTACGAGAGGACCGGGATGGACCTACCGCTGGTGGACCAGTTGTCGTGCCAACGGCATCGCTGGGTAGCTAAGTAGGGCAGGAATAAACGCTGAAAGCATCTAAGCGTGAAGTCCCCCTCAAGATGAGATTTCCCCTTTCTAAAAGAAAGTAAGATCCCTGAGAGAAGATCAGGTAGATAGGTTCGAAGTGGAAGACCCGTGAGGGTTGGAGCGGACGAATACTAATCGATCGAGGACTTAACCACAAAGGTTTGGATTTTCGGTGAAGCGAAGCAGTTGTTTTTCATCCAGTTTTGAGGGAACCAAAAGGTTCACTCAACGTCAAGTTGTGTGGTGATGATGGCAAGAAGGAGACACCTGTTCCCATGCCGAACACAGTCGTTAAGCTTCTTAGCGCCAATTGTAGTGAGGGGCTTCCCCTTGTGAGAGTAGGACATCGCCACGCAGCAAGCGGAGGTTTAGCTCAGCTGGGAGAGCATCTGCCTTACAAGCAGAGGGTCATAGGTTCGAGCCCTATAACCTCCATTGAGTCGTTAGCTCAGTTGGTAGAGCATCTGACTTTTAATCAGAGGGTCACAGGTTCGAATCCTGTACGACTCATTTCACAAAATCAGCGGGTGTGGCGGAATTGGCAGACGCACTAGATTTAGGATCTAGCGCCGCAAGGCGTGGGGGTTCAAGTCCCTTCACCCGCATGTAGGAAAAAGCCGGCTTAGCTCAGTTGGTAGAGCATCTGATTTGTAATCAGAGGGTCGAGGGTTCAAGTCCTTTAGCCGGCATCCGACAAGTTGCGGAAATAGCTCAGCGGTAGAGCACCACCTTGCCAAGGTGGGGGTCGCGGGTTCGAATCCCGTTTTCCGCTTGATGCCAAAACCACGCCGGGGTGGCGGAACTGGCAGACGCACAGGACTTAAAATCCTGGGGTAAGTAATTACCGTACCGGTTCGATTCCGGTCCTCGGCATTGAACAAAATATGCGCCCATAGCTCAACTGGATAGAGTGTCTGACTACGGATCAGAAGGTTGAGGGTTCAAATCCTTCTGGGCGCGTAACGGGAAGTAGCTCAGCTTGGTAGAGCACTTGGTTTGGGACCAAGGGGTCGTAGGTTCGAATCCTGTCTTCCCGATGGATTTTAATGAAGGGGCCTTAGCTCAGCTGGGAGAGTGCCTGCTTTGCACGCAGGAGGTCAGCGGTTCGATCCCGCTAGGCTCCATGTCATTTGATAAAATGGTTTTCGCGGTGTAGCTCAGCTGGCTAGAGCGTCCGGTTCATACCCGGGAGGTCGTGGGTTCGATCCCCTCCACCGCGATTTTGATTAAGAGCTTGGACCTTTAGCTCAGTTGGTTAGAGCAGACGGCTCATAACCGTCAGGTCGTAGGTTCGAGTCCTACAAGGTCCATTGCGTCATTATCATTTTATTTATTTGATGGAGGATTACCCAAGTCCGGCTGAAGGGAACGGTCTTGAAAACCGTCAGGCGGGTAAAACCGTGCAAGGGTTCGAATCCCTTATCCTCCTTTGCTAAAATTATTTATAGATATTATAATAATATTTAGTTTTATTATCGCGGGATGGAGCAGTCTGGTAGCTCGTCGGGCTCATAACCCGAAGGTCGCAAGTTCAAATCTTGCTCCCGCAATTATACTTGTTTTTCAAGTATTGAAGATACAACAAAAATTGGTCTGGTAGTTCAGCTGGTTAGAATGCCTGCCTGTCACGCAGGAGGTCGCGGGTTCGAGTCCCGTCCAGACCGTCATGCGGGTGTAGTTTAGTGGTAAAACCACAGCCTTCCAAGCTGTTGTCGCGAGTTCGATTCTCGTCACCCGCTTGTTGTGTTTATTGCTTGGGCCTATAGCTCAGTTGGTTAGAGCGCACGCCTGATAAGCGTGAGGTCGATGGTTCGAGTCCATTTAGGCCCATTTATTAAATAAAGGTCCGTTGGTCAAGAGGTTAAGACACCGCCCTTTCACGGCGGTATCACGGGTTCGAATCCCGTACGGACCATGCGTCTTGGGGTTATGGAGGATTACCCAAGTCCGGCTGAAGGGAACGGTCTTGAAAACCGTCAGGCGGGTAAAACCGTGCAAGGGTTCGAATCCCTTATCCTCCTTTGCTAAAATTATTTACAAATATTATAATAATATTTAGTTTTATTATCGCGGGATGGAGCAGTCTGGTAGCTCGTCGGGCTCATAACCCGAAGGTCGCAAGTTCAAATCTTGCTCCCGCAATTGTACTTTGTATGCAAGTACTTATTATATTTACAACAAAGCGGGTCTGGTAGTTCAGCTGGTTAGAATGCCTGCCTGTCACGCAGGAGGTCGCGGGTTCGAGTCCCGTCCAGACCGTTTTGGATCGATAGCTCAGTCGGTAGAGCAACGGATTGAAGCTCCGTGTGTCGGCAGTTCGATTCTGTCTCGATCCATCAATATATAAGGCGGGTGTAGTTTAGTGGTAAAACCACAGCCTTCCAAGCTGTTGTCGCGAGTTCGATTCTCGTCACCCGCTTTTGTTGTAGTTATAATAAGGGCCTATAGCTCAGTTGGTTAGAGCGCACGCCTGATAAGCGTGAGGTCGATGGTTCGAGTCCATTTAGGCCCATGAAAATCAATATTTTTTGGTTTTGGGGAAGTACTCAAGTGGCTGAAGAGGCGCCCCTGCTAAGGGTGTAGGTCGTTTACGCGACGCGAGGGTTCGAATCCCTCCTTCTCCGTATCAGCGATCCGTTGGTCAAGAGGTTAAGACACCGCCCTTTCACGGCGGTAACACGGGTTCGAATCCCGTACGGATCATCGAAGCATTCAGTAATGGATGCTTTTTTTTAAGTTAATTTGAGGACTTTTGCTGACAGTTTCGGTTTCAACTCATTTTGGCAAAAAGTGAGGATAGATCGTTCTTATTATCTATTAGAATCAGACCGTTGCAAGTTCCCGAAAGGATTCATTTGAAAATCAAGTGAAGATGCCTTGTAACCGAAAAATTATTTTAGGGGGAATCATCGTGAAAGAAAGGCGTTTGTTTACTTCTGAATCTGTTTCAGAAGGACATCCAGACAAGATTGCTGATCAGATCAGTGATGCTATTTTAGATGCACTTTTAGCGCAGGATCCAATGGCACGCGTTGCTTGTGAAACATCTGTTACAACAGGTTTGGTATTGGTCTTTGGGGAAGTTTCTACATCGGCATATGTTGATATGCAAAAGGTTGTACGTCAAACAATCAAAGATATTGGTTATAATCGTCCAGAATATGGCTTTGATGGCGATAATGTAGCGGTCTTAGTTGCAATTGATGAACAATCACAAGATATCGCACAAGGTGTGGATACATCTTTAGAAGCAAGAGAAGATAGAGAAAAACGTATTAATGCAATCGGAGCTGGTGACCAGGGCTTAATGTTTGGCTTTGCGACTAACGAAACTGACGAGTTGATGCCTTTACCTATTTCATTAAGTCATAAAATCGTCGCTCATTTAGCAAAATTAAGAAAAAAAGCAGAAATTAGCTACTTACGTCCGGATGCAAAATCACAAGTTACTGTGGAATATGATGAAAATGATCAACCCAAAAGAGTAGATACGATTATTATTAGTACACAACATGATGACGAAGTTGCAAATGAAACAATTAGACGTGATATGATTGAAAAAGTCATTAAAGAAGTCGTTCCTAATGAACTTTTAGACGAACAAACGAAGTATTTCATTAACCCTACCGGTCGTTTTGTCATTGGTGGACCACAGGGTGACGCTGGTTTGACCGGAAGAAAAATTATTGTAGACACTTATGGTGGCTATGCGCGTCATGGTGGCGGTGCATTTTCCGGTAAAGATGCTACAAAGGTGGATCGTTCGGCAAGTTATGCTGCCCGTTATATTGCAAAAAATATTGTTGCAGCAAAATTAGCTGATAAAGCTGAGGTGCAACTGGCATATGCTATTGGGGTGGCTGAACCTGTATCTATTTCAATTGATACTTTTGGAACCTCTAAAGTTAGTCAAGAAAAATTAATTGAAGTTGTACGGCAGAATTTTGATTTAAGACCAGCTGGCATTATTGAGATGTTGGATTTACGATGTCCTATTTATAAGGATACAGCTGCTTATGGACATTTCGGCAGAACCGATATTGATTTGCCTTGGGAAAAAACAGATAAAGTTAAAGCTTTGCAAGAAAATACAAAATGATCAAAAGATCCTATTGGTTTTATTCAATAGGATCTTTTTGATTTTAGGCAAAGTCTGCTACAATGAATGATAAATAATAAAGGACGTGAAAAAATAATGGCTCTTTTACAAGTAAATGCTTTTTCCAATGTGTTAGAAATGGAAGTGATGTTGGATGTCATTTTACCACAAGAAACCAAAAAAACCTTTGGAACAAGTACTAAAGGAACAACTGAGGATGTAGCAGTACTTTATTTACTGCATGGTATGAATGGTAATCATAGTGTATGGCAAAGACGAACAGCAATTGAGCGTTACGTATCTGATAAGGGCTTAGCTGTGATTATGCCTTCTACTGATTTAGGGTGGTATACAGATACTACCTATGATATGAAGTATTGGACATTTATTGCTGAAGAGTTACCTAATATTTGTCATGAATTATTCCCTCAACTAACGAAAAAAAGAGCCAAAACATTTGCAGCGGGTTTATCAATGGGTGGCTATGGCGCTGTAAAATTGGGTTTAAAAAAACCTGAAAATTTTGCAGCAATTGCTTCACTTTCAGGCGGTTTAACGATTGCTGAAGGAATAAACCAATTACTAGAAATAAGAAGTAAAGCATACTGGGAAGGAATTTTTGGTCCTTTAGAGGAAATCAAAGGCTCGGAAAATGACTTGATACATTTGATTGAGACATTAGATGGATCACAAGCGCCTAAATTTTATCTTACATGTGGTACTGAAGATTTAATATATCAAGCAAGTGCTTATACCACTAAGAAAATGAGAGAGAGCGGCTATGATGTGGTTTTTGAAGATGGCCCTGGTGAACATGATTGGTTATTTTGGGACGATTGGATTCAACGGGTTTTAAATTGGTTACCCCTTTAAAGTATTTTATCAACCAGTTAAACAGAAGTGTTGTTTAGCTGGTTTTTTTGTTTGATTAATGATTATTTTACTAATTTTCAAGAAACAATATTTCGAAATAACACAATTACTGTTTTATTTATTGAAATATTGTTTCTTTTAAGATATAATGAAAGCGAATTAATAAGGATGGTGTAAATGATGCTAGGATTTTCGGTTTTCTTGGGAGAAGGGTTATCAAAAAATAAGCAACAGTATATTGAAGCCATGAATCGTGCAGGCTTTACACGTATTTTTACTTCTTTGCATATTCCAGAGGATGACCCAGAAGAAATTATTTATACTTTAAAACAACTTGGTGAATTAACTCAGCAATTTCAAATGGAATTAATGGCGGATGTATCAAGTGATGGCTTACAGTATTTAGCGACCGATTTTAATCAAGTGGAAGCTTTTGACCAGTTAAAAGAATTAGGCGTTACAGGCGTACGTATGGATTATGGCGTTGATAATCAAACGATTGCAGCTATTTCAAGACACATGCAGGTGGGATTGAATGCATCAACTTTAACAGACGAAGATGTAGCCGAATTAAGTTCTCTTCAAGCGGATTTTACGAATATGGAGTTATGGCATAATTATTATCCACGTCCGGAGACAGGCTTATCAAGAGACTATTTACAAAGAGTAAACCATAAATGGCGTGCTTACGGTTTTAAGATCGTTGCTTTTGTTCCAGGGGATGAAAATCTGCGGGGGCCATTACATGACCACCTTCCTAGCTTAGAAATCCATCGACGGCAACATCCATTGGCAGCAACCCTTGATTTGTTTTACAACTATGATTGTGATGCAGTTTATATTGGAGATGGTGGACTTACAAAAAAAGCAAGGGAACAGTTTATTGCTTATTTCCAACATAAAAAAATGTTACTTGAAATTGATTTGCTGACGAAAAATTATCACTCCTTATTCTTGGGTGAACATACAAATCGGATCGATGAAGCGGAGTATGTGGTGCGAAGTCAAGAGGCGCGGAAAAATAATCAAGAAATCATTGAAACTGAAAATATTCAATCACGAGAAAAAGGTAGCATAACTGTGGATAATAAAAAGTATCTGCGTTATATGGGAGAATTACAAATTACTAAAGATGATTTACCTGCTGATGAGAAGGTAAATGTGCTAGCTAAGGTAATAGAAAAAGACCGTAACTTAATTGATTATATCGACTCAGGATGTCGGTTTGAACTAAAGGAAGGGAGAAAAATCTAGTGAGTGAATTAGAAAAATTAGCGACAGAAACTAGAAATCAAAAAACGATGGCTTTGGATGATATGGATATCATGGAAGTTTTACAAACGATGAATGATGAAGATAGAAAAGTTCCTTTGGCTATTGAAGAAGCACTACCACAAATTAAAAAGGTTGTCGAACAAATTATCCAAGCATTCAATAAAAAAGGAAGACTATTTTATATTGGTGCTGGTACAAGTGGACGCCTAGGCGTTTTAGATGCAGCAGAGTGTGTCCCAACATTTGGAACAACCCCCGAAATGGTACAAGGGTTGATCGCCGGTGGAATAAAAGCTATGACTGTTGCCGTTGAAGGAGCAGAAGATTCCAAAGAACTTGCAAAAAAAGATTTAAGCCAAGCTTCGTTATCACAAAATGATCTTGTAGTGGGAATCGCTGCCAGCGGAAGGACACCTTATGTCATTGGTGGTTTGGATTACGCAAAAGAAATTGGTGCGACCACAGCTTCAATAGCTTGTAATAATAAAGCGCAAATTAGTCAGCATGCGCAGTTTCCTATCGAAGTTGAAGTCGGTCCAGAAGTTTTAACCGGATCTACTCGTTTGAAATCAGGTACAGCGCAAAAATTAGTATTAAATATGCTTTCAACAGCATCGATGATTGGTATTGGCAAGGTCTATAAGAATTTAATGGTAGATGTCCGGGCGACCAATGAAAAATTAGTTGAAAGATCTAAAAGGATTATTATGCAAGCAACAGAGTGTAGCTATGAACAAGCAGATAAAGCTTTTTATCAAGCAGATGAAAATGTCAAACTTGCTATTGTTATGATTTTAACTGGGGTAAAAAAAGATGAAGCTGCAGAAAAATTAGTTGCGGGTAATGGGTTTGTAAGAAATACACTTTAAAAAGGAGGAAGAAAAAGTGGCAGATAAAGTAACAAAGTTAGCAGAAGAAATTTATGAATATGTCGGCGGTGTAAATAATGTGAATAAAATTGTTAACTGTATGACACGTATTCGTATGGGTGTGATCGATGGCAGCAAGGTAGACCTTGATGGCTTAAGAGCTGTTGACGGTGTAATGGGTGTTGTCGAAGACGAAACGCTACAAATTGTACTTGGACCAGGTACTGTAAGTAAAGTTGCCCAAAAAATGGCTGATATGGCTGGTGTGGAACTGGGAGAAGAACGTCCGGATGGCACAGCTGTGGAAGAGCCCCCAACTAGTACAAGCGGGAAAGAAGATGTTAACGCCAAAGCAGAAGAAGTTCATGCGGAAGTAAAAAAGAAAAATCAAAAGCCTTGGTCAAAGGTTTTAAAGTCAATTGCTAATATTTTCGTACCTTTAATTCCAGCTTTTGTTGGTGCTGGGATCATCGGTGGAATTGCTTCGGTTTTAACAAATATGCTAGAAGCTGGAACAGTTTCTGGTGATGCTTGGGTCAATATCGTAAGTGTTGGTTCGATTATTCAAAGTGGTGTATTTACTTATCTAGTGATTTATGTAGGGATTAATGCTGCGCGCGAATTTGGCGCTTCACCCAGCTTGGGTGGTGTTATTGGCGGTGTCACCATGCTAACTGGAATGAGTGAAGACATGCCACTTCCTAACATTTTTACTGGTGAACCTTTAGCAGAAGGTCAAGGTGGCGTAATCGGCGTTATTATAGCGGTTTTTTTGATGGCGCAAGTGGAAAAATGGTTGCATAAAGTAGTGCCAGATACAGTTGACATTATTGTCACACCAGTACTTACCTTAGCTGCTATGGGTATCGTTACAATCTTCTTTATTATGCCTCTAGCAGGATGGATTTCTGATGGACTTGTAGGTGGTATTACTTGGGTTCTAGGCGTAGGTGGTGGCTTTGCTGGTTTTGTATTGGGTACTTTATTCTTACCAATGGTTATGTTTGGCCTTCACCAAATATTGACACCGATCCATTTATCATTGATTGAGACCTATGGTAGTACCTCTTTATTACCCATTTTAGCAATGGCTGGTGCAGGACAAGTTGGGGCAGCATTTGCTTTGTGGTTACGTTGTCGTAATAATAAAAAGTTGACTGAGATGATAAAAGGTGCGTTACCAGTCGGCATTCTAGGTATTGGTGAACCCTTAATTTATGGTGTTACTTTGCCTTTAGGCCGTCCATTTATCACTGCTTGTTTAGGTGGTGGGATTGGCGGCGCCGTTGTTGGTTTGCTTGGCGGTGTTGGCTCAATTTCCATTGGGCCAAGTGGCTTAGCTTTGATTCCTTTGATTGCTGAAGGTGGATGGTTTGTTTATGTCATCAGTTTAATTGCAGGTTATATTGGTGGTTTTGTATTGACTTACTTCTTTGGTACTAATGAAGATATTCGGGAAGGTAGAATTATATGAGAAGAGCAGTTATTTTTGATGTAGATGGTGTTATTGTTTTCTCAGAGAAAGCTTATCAGAAACGACGTGCGGCTTTCTTTGAACAAAATAACGTGTCGGTTGCCCAAGAAGTGCAAGACTATTTCGTAGGTTCCAATGCCTACGATATGTTTGAACAGTTATTTCCAGAAGATATTGATAAGCGTACAGAGTTATTACAAGCTTACAAAGAATTTCGTCAGCATTATCCGATGGACTATCAAGAAATGTTTAATCCTGATATTTTACCTACTCTGGATAAGTTGGCCAGTAAAAATATTCGTATGGCTGTGGCATCCTCTGGTCCTTTGGAAAATATTTATCGAATTTTAGAAGTCAACCAAATAAAAGAATATTTTGAATTGATTACCAGTGGTGATATGTTTGCTCGTAGCAAACCTAACCCTGAAATTTATCAATATACACTTTCTCGTCTTAAACTGCGCCCTAGTGATTGTTTAGTTATCGAAGATTCGACATTTGGTATTGAAGCTGCTCGTCGAGCAAATTTGACTGTAGCAGCTTTAAAGAGCCCACAATTTAATATCGATCAATCACAAGCTAACTATCAAATCGAATCGTCTCAGCAATTATTGGATTTAGTTTAAATAAAAGCAATCGTTTTGATTTAACGAAACGATTGCTTCACTTTTATCACTTTTGAAATCGGATACGAAAACGAAGGAAGGTATCTAAATATGAAAAAGTGTTGGAAAAAATTATGATGTCTAGTGTAATGTTTTGTATCTTATTTTTTATGAGTGCATGCGTACTAGAAGACAAAACGGATGTGAGAGAAATTAGTAGTCCTAAAGGTTCGTATCAACTTAGTCAAAGCTATCCAATCCCAGCAACTGATGAAGCCTTTGATAGTTCTCTTTTAACAAATCAAATGGAGACATTTTATGGATATAAAGGGCAAGGACAGTTATTAATAAAAACAAACGATAAAGAAGCCTTCAAGATTTATGTCAATGGCCAGGAAATATTTGCTGATTTGTCGAATAAAAAATGGCAGCAGATCGATATCTCAGATTTTACTAAAAATGGAGATAACAATTTACAAGTCAGCCGAGTTGCTAGCAATAATAAGGCAACAATGAATATAAAAATTCCTTACCCTGTTTTAAAGGATAATACAAAAGAATACACTGATGATGATAATTTTAAGTTGATCGATCAACTGATTAATGCTGAAATAAAAAATGGTTTTACCTCGGCTCAATTAGTGGTGGCAAAAAATGGAAATATCATTAAATCAAGTGCTTATGGCAATGTAAATGCCTATGATCAACAAGATAGACCACAAAAGGATAGTCAACAAGTTACGAAAAACACCTTATATGATTTGGCCAGTAATACGAAGATGTATGCAACGAATTACGCTATCCAAAAATTAGTTTCAGATGGAAAATTAAACATTGAGCAAAAGGTTAGTGAAATTTTCCCAGATTTTAAAGACAAAAGGTCAGATGAAATTAAAGGAAAAGATGATTTGACGATTAAAGAAATACTACAGCACCAAGCAGGATTTCCAGCAGATCCACAGTATCATAATAAAAACTATGACCCGGATGCAGAGGATCAAACGACTCCGGATGCTAATAAAGAACTGTATACACAAGATAGAAATGAAGTTATGGAAAAAATCATTGCTACGCCTTTGGAGTATACACCAGGTACAGAAACAATGTATTCAGATGTGGACTATATGTTACTTGGGTTTATTATTGAAGAAGTAACAGGGCAACGCTTGGATGAATATATGAAGCAAAATTATTATCAACCGTTAAACTTGCAGCATACGACTTTTAAGCCTTTGGAACATCATTTTTCAAAAGAACAAATCGCTGCAACCGAATTACATGGAAATACGCGAGATGGGGCGGTTGATTTTGATAATATTAGAAAAAACACAGTGCAAGGAGAAGTGCATGACGAAAAGGCTTTTTATTCAATGGATGGTATCAGTGGACATGCCGGCCTGTTTTCTAATGCAAAAGATTTGGCAGTATTAACTCAAATTACTTTGAATAAAGGCGGTTATGGAAATCAACAGTTCTTTTCTGAAGATACAATGGATCAATTTATTAAAGCTAAAGATACTGATCCAAGTTTTGGTTTAGGTTGGCGTCGTAAAGGGCAACAGTTATATTCTTGGGCCTTTTCTCCTTTAGCTAATTCAAGTACTATCGGTCATACTGGTTGGACTGGGACATTAACTGTGATCGATCCAGTTAATCACACTTCTGTTGTACTACTGACGAATACAAAGAATTCTCCAGTTGTTGATAAAAAGAAAGACCCTAATGATTTTATAGGGGATCACTTTTTAACAGGACAATATGGGCTGATAGCAACGCTAGCTTTTGATAGTCAAAAGGATGATCAAGCAGCTAATAATAGTAAATTAGTGGATATGGTCGATTCGAAATACCGTTATATGAAAGCAAATCAAAAAGCACAAACTTCAGCAGATTACGCGCAGCTACAATCCTTACTTGATGTAGTAGATGAACGTAAAAACGGTAAGGAAATTACTGATTTTATGAAGACTAAACGTTTTAAAGAAATTACAGCGTTTGTGGCTAATGATTAACCAATCAAAGGCATTACTAAGGTGTAAATTTAGCAGGATAAGTTGAGGGATAAAGAGATGAATATTTTGTTTACAATGCAATATCATTTGAATAAATTGTCAAAAGCAGAAAGAAAATTAGCAGAATGGATCCTTGAGCAACCAGAAAAGGTCATTTATATGAGCGCTAAAGCTTTATCACAAGCTTCTAATACAAGCCCGGCGACCGTTGTACGATTATGTTATTCACTAGGTTTAGAAGGATTCACAGACCTGAAATTAAAACTTTCTGCGAATCAAACAACTATCGAAGAAGATTTATATACAGATATTGTTCCCAATGAAGATGTTGGTACAATTAAACAAAAATTATTGTTAAAAATGACTGATGGTCTAGAAAAAAATTGTGAGGATCTTGAAGTGAATCCGATCGAACAAGTAATTAATTTGCTCGAATCAACAGACGCTATATTTACTTATGGAATTGGTGCTTCGGGCATCGTGGCTGATGATTTTGCCCAGAAATTTTTACGGATTGGAAAAAAAGTGATTTATAGTAAAGACTATCATTTGCTTACAACAGTGATCGTAACCAATGAAGCCCCCAGCTGGGTTTTTCTAGTTTCTAATTCCGGGGAAAAGCAAGAAGTTATCAATTTAGCTTTACTAGCAAAAGACAAAGGGATTTCAGTAGTATGTATGACAAGTAAAGCACATTCAACATTGGCCACGATTTCTGATGTATTGTTACATACAGCTGATGGTGGTGAAGCTCCTTTAAGAAGTTCGGCAACAAACTCTTTACTGGTACAATTATATACTGTTGATGTGTTATTTTCTGCCTACGCAAGTAAGCACTATGATGAAATACTAGGGAAATTAGAACAGACAAAAACGATGGTACAAATTATTGAACAAAATGATTAAAATGCAAGCTCATGTATTTTATTTTTTCATTGCTAATAAATAGCTGTTAAAAATAAGATACATGGCGCTTGCTTTTTGTTATACTTATAAAAAAATACATATAGTCTCAGTTTAAAGCTTTGTTGAACTAAAAAACATGTATTAGGCTATATTAAGGAGAAATAAATGAAGACACAAAAATTAGCGATTATTGGGGTGGGGCATGTAGGGTCTAGCGTGTTAGCAACTGCTTTACAAACAGAGCTCTTTGGAGAGATTGTTTTGCTTGATCCTAAAGATAAAGTTGCTTGGGGAGAAGGGTTAGATCAAATGCATGCTGCTGGTCTATTGTCTCGAAAAAACATTGCAGTTCATATAGGAGATTATACAGATTTAGCGGATGCAGATATTGTTATTGTTGCCGCTACCCATGTCTATCCAAACGGTGAAATTCCCGCAGATCGCCAAGAGTTACTTACTGAAAACCTCCCGATCATTCATGAGATTATGACAAATATTGTACAAAATACGCAATCAGCGATGTTAATTTTTATTACAAATCCGGCTGATACAATCGTTTATATTGCAGCGACTTATGACTATCCTAGAAATTTACTTTTAAGCACTGGAACTATGCTAGACTCTTCAAGGCTACGCCAGCTGCTTGGTCAGCGCTATCAGGTAGATCCTAAGTCTGTTTCGGGTTATATGATGGGTGAACACGGGTTTGCTGCTTTTCCTGTACTTAGCCATTTAACAATTGCTGGCATTTCTTATGATAAACTGAGTACTTATTTTCCTGAGGTAGCCTTACTTACAGCTGAAGAGATAAAAGAAAAGGTAGTGCAAGCGGCTTATGATGTTTTTGCTGCCAAAAACGGGGTGACCAACGTTGCTGTTGCACAAGCGGCAATTGATATTGCACGTTGTATTTTATTGGATGAAAAAAGTATTTTTCCTGTGAGTGTACCAATGACTGGACATGAATATCATTTTGCAAAGCCTTGTGCCTATAGCATTCCGTGTGTGTTGGGAAAAGAGGGTGTAGAAAAGAAATTACTTGTTTCCTTGAATTCTTGGGAAAAGGAAAAACTAGCAGAGTCAGTCGCTAGCATACGAAAATCAATTATACTAACAGAATAAGAAGTTTATCTTTAAGTTAACTTTTATAAAAACAGCTTAGTCATTGATTAACCTTGACTAAGCTGCCTATTTATAAAATTGTGTCTATCGATTAATTTGCAAACGAGTAATAAATTCGGCGATCTCTTCTATCGACATATCATCAATCTGTACTGTTTTTGCGTCTAATTGATTATAAATATTTTGCGCATAATCCATTTCTTCTTTAATATGTGTAACATCGGTATAAGACGTACTACCACCTAAGCCAAGTGAGTTTAAGCGCTTCTGACGTGTGCGTTGGATGATCTCAGGTGTTGCTACTAAGCCAATTAGCTTTTCTTTTGGAACATCAAAAATCTCTTTAGGTAAGGGGATTTCTGGTATTAAAGGCAGATTGGCTACTTTATATGATTTGTTAGCTAAATACATGCTTAAAGGTGTTTTTGACGTACGTGAAGGGCCTAAAATAATATAGTCTGCTTTAAAAAAGCCTTTTGGATCTTGTCCATCATCATATTTCACAGCAAAGTCAATGGCCTCTATTTTTTCAAAATAATCAGGCGTTAATTTATGCTGGGCGCGAGCTTCACCTTTAGGCACAAGACCTGTCTTACCTTGGATCAATTCCATCATAGGAGTCATGAAATCGACATAGCTTAAAGAAGTGCGTCTTACAAATTCTTGTGCGGTTTCATTAAAAGAATCTTTGACTAAAGTACTAACAACAATTGCGTGCTCCTGCAGAGCGTCTCCTAAGATTTTAATCAGTTCTTCTTTAGAGTCGATAAAAGCAAAACGTTGCGTTTCGATATTGGTTAATTCTGGAAATTGGGCAAGGACAGCGTTAGTGACTTTTTGGGCTGTATCTCCGATGGAATCTGAGATAATAAATAATTTTAGTGAATGTTTGTTATTCATTGTGTGCTTTCACCTTAATCCCTTCTTCGATAAAATGGTTCATGATACGTGTTTTGGTAATTTTACCAATGATTTTATCGTTTGTTCCTTTCTCAACAACAGGAAGCGAGTCAATTTGCTGTTGCATTAGCTTACTACCAGCAGACAAAATCGTCTTATCTGGTGTGATCGTGACAATATTTGGCATTCGGCTCATTACAACCGCTACTGGAATACTCTCTTCACTGTTTGTCAAAACACTGCGTAAAAGGTCTTTTCTTGAAAGAAGGCCGACCAATCGTTTACCTTCATTAACGACATACAAAGAACCTACGTCATACATAAATAAATCAGTAATCGCTTCTTTTAATGATGTGTCTTGCTTAATAAATACGGCTGGAATCATAATATCATCGACTTTTTTGGTATATAATTTTTCAAATAGTAATGGCTCAATTGTTTGTCCTGAATAAATGTAACCGACTTTGGGACGGGCATCTAATACACCTGTCATCGTTAATAACGATAAATCATTACGTAATGTGGGCTTAGTGAGATTGAGCTTTGCAGCGATGTTATCTCCGGTGATTGGCTCATTCTCCTTAACAATGTCGATAATCAACTTTTGTCGAGCAGAAAATTCCAAGGCAACACCTCCCTTGTTTTTTTACCTACTCTTATCATAGCGTAACTTTAGCGAATCGGCAATCATTGAGCGTTGCTTGGGCGCAAGCTAAGCGAGCAGCAGGGATTCGATAAGCTGAACAGGAAACATAATCTATGCCAATTTGTTGAAAAAAGGCGATTGATTGAGGATCTCCGCCAACTTCTCCGCATACACCGATCTTCATGTCAGATTTTGTTTGACGAGCTTTTGTTACGGCTGTTTGAATCAACTGGCCAACACCTGTTTGATCTAAGCTTTGGAAAGGATCTTCTGGTAAAATTCCTTTTTCTTTATATATAGACAAAAATTTACCAATATCATCACGTGAGAAACCATAGGTCATTTGTGTGAGATCATTTGTACCAAAACTGAAAAAATCTGCTTCTTTAGCTAATTGATCGGCTGTCATGCAAGCTCTAGGTAATTCAATCATCGTACCGATTTCAAAAGGAAAGGGTGTTACATCATATTTTTTAAATAAATCTTCAATCGTTTGCAGCAAAGATCGTTTCACTTCAATTAGTTCTTTTTCTTCTGCAATCAACGGAATCATTATTTCGGGTTTCACATTGTAACCATTTTGATTTAATTGAATAGCACTTGTAAAAATTGCTTCAACCTGCATTTGATAAATTCTCGCTTCTGTAATACCTAAACGACAGCCACGATGACCTAACATAGGATTGGTTTCGTGTAGTTGGTTGATTTGTTTGTTTATTTTTGTTGGAGACTTATTAAGACTAGCAGCCAATTCGGCGATCGTTTGTTCATCTTTTGGTAAAAATTCGTGCATAGGTGGATCTAAAAGTCGGACGATCATAGGTTTTTCATTTGTTATTTCTAACATATGATAAAAATCATCTTGCTGAAAATGAAGTAATCGTTGTAGAGCTACTTCGAATTCCTGATCATCTTCAGCTAAAATTAGACGACGCATCTCTAAAATTCGGTTTTCCCCAAAGAACATATGCTCCGTGCGTGCTAGACCTATTCCAGAGGCGCCAAAATCGATCGCCGCTGTTAAGTCTTGTAATGTTTCAGCATTAGTACGTACTGACAAATCAGCTTGTTCATCTGCCCAACTTAATAAAAGTTGTAATTTTTGATTGCTTATAGGAGTAACGGTTTGAAGTTTACTTTGATAGATCCTACCTGTAGAACCATCTACAGAAATAATATCGCCTTCTGTCAATACTTGATTATCACAAGTAATCATTAGATTTTCTTCGTTTACAGTTAATGCTTCACATCCGGCTACACAGCAAGTGCCCATGCCACGAGCAACCACAGCAGCATGGGAAGTCATTCCGCCCCTGGAAGTAACGATTGCTTCACTTACAACCATTCCTTCAATATCTTCTGGAGAAGTTTCTTGACGTACTAAAACAACTTTTCTCCCTTTTTCATGAAATTCTTTAGCTTTTTCTGCTGTAAATACAATTTGACCGCTTGCAGCTCCTGGACTTGCGGGGAGTCCCTCAGCTAACAAGCTAGCTTCTTCTAGTGCTTTTGGATCGAATACAGGATGGATTAACTGTTCTACCATAGTAGGTGTCACTTGTAAAAGAGCTTCTTTTTTAGTTATGACCTTGTCTTCAACTAGTGCTAAGGCGATAGATAAAGCTGCCTGTGCAGTACGCTTCCCATTTCTTGTTTGCAGAATAAATAACTGTCCTTTGTCAATTGTAAATTCAATATTTTGCATATCTCTATAGCGTGATTCTAATATTTCTGCATAATGAATAAAATCTGTATAAGCATTTGGTTGTAACTTTTTTAGTTCACTTAGCGGTTGCGGTGTGCGTATTCCTGCAACGACATCTTCACCTTGAGCATTACGTAAAAATTCACCAAATAATTTCTTTTCACCAGTGGCCGGATTCCGAGTAAAAGCTACACCTGTCGCACTTTCTTCCCCACTGTTACCAAAAACCATCGTTTGTATATTTACAGCGGTTCCTAGGTTAAACGGGATGTCGTGTAATTGCCGATAAACTTTTGCTCGTGGGTTTTCCCATGAGTGAAAAACCGCTTTGATTGCAATAAAGAGTTGTTCTATAGGATCTTGCGGGAATTCCTTTTGTTGAATATAGTAAAGGTCTTTATAAGCTTCTATTACTCTTTCTTGTTCTATGATGGAAAAATCTGTCGCATTCTTAGAAAATGACGCTTCATATTTTGCTAAGATTTTATCAAAACTTTCCTTAGCTATGCCATAGACTACATCTCCAAACATTTGTATGAGACGGCGATAACAATCATAAGCAAAGGAAGAATCCGTTAATTTGGCAAAAGCTTTTACTTTAATATCGTTTAAACCCAAATTAAGAATAGTATCCATCATTCCCGGCATAGAAAACTTCGCACCACTACGCACAGAGACTAACAGTATAGGTTCATTCGTTAAAAATGATTTTCCAGTTTCGTTTTCCAGCTGATGAATCGCTTCCAAAATATCTTTTTTCAAATTTTGTTCAAAATAATTTTCTTGCTTTAAAAATTGTACACAGGCCGTGGTCGTAATGGTAAACCCCGCGGGAACAGGTAAACCTAAGCTGGTCATTTCTGCTAGATTTGCTCCTTTTCCTCCTAAAAGATCTTTCATGTCAGCATTACCTTCGTTAAAACGATAGATTTGTTTCAATTAATACACACCTTTCTTTATTTATTACGTATCATATGATATAAATAAAATATATATGACTCATATATATTTGTCAATAAATAAAATAAAGCGTGTTAAATTTATTTATTATTTTATTAGAGTAAAAAGGCTTTTTAATTTAATTTTTTCGAGCTTTGTTTTATTATAAATATGTAAGGTTGTTTTTTAACAACGAATAAAAATTAGGAGGAAAAAGCATATGGCAGATCAAAAAGGTACAAACGTTCCAACTAGTGAAGTAAAAGAAACAAACGGACAAGTTTCAGGGGAGTTAACATTTGAAGATAAAGTAATCCAAAAGATCATTGGTATTGCTTTGGAAAAAGTTGACGGTTTGTTACAAGTTGACGGTTTGTTACAAGTTGACGGTGGCTTTTTCTCAAATATGGCTGAGCGTATTTCAAATTCAGACAATGTAACAAACGGTATCGAGACTGAGGTCGGCAAAGAACAAGTTGCTGTAGATTTAGATGTTGTTGTTGAATATCGTAAAGACGCTCAAAAAATTTATGAACAAATTAAAAAAGTGGCTGCAGAACAAGTCAAAAAAATGACTCATCTAGATGTAGTTGAAGTAAATGTTCATATAGAAGATATCAAAACAAAAGAAGAAATTGAACAAGATAAAAAATCTGATGAAAAACAATCGGATAACTCAGATGAATCAGATAACTAAAATAAAGGTCGATTTATCACTGAATTCAACGAGCGTGTGTAGCTAGGAAGTTTTAGTATTCTTTTTGCTAAGTTCGTATCGTTGGTAGAGAGGGTGAAGCTATGGGTAAGCTAGGTAAAAGCTTAATCAGCATCCTGTTGTTGCTTTTGGTTTTCATATCTTTTTTTGTGTTGATAGAAAATCAAGATGCTGTGCAACTACCGATACGTTTTATTTCAATGTATGACTATCCATGGATTGGTATGTATATGCAGCAAACGTTATTCTGGTTAAGTATCTTATTGTCTGTGTTAGCGATCTTGTTATTAATTATCACAATTTTTTATCCTAAAAAGAAAAATAATTTAATTTTAGAACAAGAACAAGGTTCATTAAAAATTCAAAGAAAGGCAGTAGAAAATTTCGTACTGCAAATTGTGAATAAAGAACCTTTTGTTGAAAACCCCAGCATAAAAGTGAAGATGTATAAGAAAAAGATTCGGATCAAAGTTGCAGGTTATATGAGAAAAGCGATGGCGATTCCGGAAAAGCAAAATGAATTAGTGGATGAGATTCAAACAGAAGTATCTTCACTGTTGGGAACAACCGAAAACATCAAGACAGATGTATATCTTGAAAATTATCGAAAACCTGAAGAAAAAAAAGAAGCGCGTGTAACATAAAGGAGGTTGCCAAATGCAAGAATTTTTACAGCGGTATCGTGATGGAATCATTGGCGGTGGAATTGGATTGATTTTGGCAATTCTTCTGCTAACGATTGGTTTTGCAAAAACATTGTTAGTTATTGTGTGTACGATTATAGGAGCATTTATTGGCCTTTATCTGAACCAAATTGGTTTTTTTGATCGTTTCAAAGGGCCTAGAAGATAGAAGATTAGGGGGATGTCAAGATGGAAAAACAAGAAAATAAAGTAAATATAAACGATATTTCTGGAGAGTTAACTTTTGCAGAAAAAGTCGTTAAAAAAATTATTGGTTACGCGATGGATAATATTGATGGTTTGTTAACAATTAATGGTGGTTTTTTCTCAAATATTGCTGAAAAACTAGTGAATACTAATGACGTTACCACAGGAATCAATGCGGAAGTAGGGAAAAAACAAGTCGCTGTTGATATGGATGTGGTTGTTGAATACGGCAAAGACAGTCGTCATATTTATGAAGAAATCAAACGTATAATTGCAAAAGACATTCGCGAAATGACTCATTTAGAAGTGGTTGAAGTTAATGTAAATGTTGTAGATATTAAAACCCAAGAACAATATGAAGAAGAAAGCGAAACTGTGCAAGATAAAGTAACAAGCGCTGGAAAAACGACTGGACATTATATTTCACAACAAACTAGTAAAGCCACTCAAAGTGTCAATGAAAGTGTTGAAAACATTGAAGAAAATCGCGAACCTAGAGTGGAATAACAAAAAAGTAAAAGAGGCTGGGATTGTTCATCCCAGCCTCTTTTTAAGGTTGCAATAATTCAGTGGGGGAAGTATCTCGAGCATAATTAATATAAGTTAAAAGCAGCTCTGGAGATTCTTCACCTCCTTTTTTCATCCATAGCAAAAGAATAGAAATTGTACTTGATAGTAAAATCTCTTCGGCATAATCATTTGGAATCTTTTCAATCATTAATTGATCTTTTTCATGAGCTATGTACTTTTTTACAGTGTTGGTTAATAATTTTTTAAAAGTAGAGACAAATTTAGGGTCCCCATTTTCCTCTACTAAAGCTTTAATAAAAGCTAAATCATCTTTTACATAATAGAGCGCATTGAGAATCAATCTATCCGGAATTAAGGGATTTTCTTCTCCTTTTTCAACAGGCTGATCAAATATTTGCTGAATATTTGTTAAAATGTCTTCTTCTAGTTTTTCAATTAAATCATATTTATCTAGGTAATGGAGGTAAAAAGTTCCTCGATTAATTTGTGAATGACGAGTAATATCACTTACGGTAATTTCTTCTAATTTTTTTTTATTAAGCAGTTGGACCAGTGCTTGTTTAATTTTATTCTTTGTTTGTGTATTGCGTTGCATAGCTATCTCCTTCTTTTGATTATAGTGTACAATGGAAATGGAACTAAAATCAACATCATGTATAATTAATTACTTAAATCGACAAAAAAATACAAGTTGTTTATAGAAAATTTTCTGTAAGCATACTATAATACTATATGGAACTCAACAAGTTGTTCATATAAGGAGGAGCTTTTAGATGTCTTACATTGAAATAAAAGACAGTACGAAAAAATTTAAAACAGGTGCTACAGAAATTATTGCCAACGATGCTTTAACTTTTTCGATTGAAAAAGGAGAGTTGGTAGTGATTTTAGGCGCCTCTGGAGCAGGAAAATCTACACTGTTGAATATCTTAGGGGGTATGGACACCAATACTAGCGGCCAAGTGATGATTGACGGAAAAGATATTTCTGCGTATTCTGACAAAGATTTGATCACTTATCGTCGTCATGAGGTGGGTTTTGTTTTTCAATTTTATAATTTGGTGCAAAATTTAACCACTAAAGAAAATGTAGAGTTAGCTTCAGAAATTGCAAAGGATCCTCTGGAGGCTGTAGATGTTTTAAAAGAGGTCGGTTTGAATGACCGTATCGATAATTTTCCTGCACAACTTTCTGGTGGTGAACAACAACGGGTCTCAATTGCTCGAGCAATTGCCAAAAACCCCAAAATCCTACTTTGCGATGAGCCTACCGGAGCACTAGACTCACAAACAGGAAAACAAATATTACAGATCTTGCAAGATCGCAGTAGAAAACAAGGCGCAACAGTTATTATTGTCACGCACAATTCGGCAATTGCACCTATTGCTGATCGTGTTGTTCGTATGAGCGACGCTAAGATCAACGAAGTTGAAACAAATGAACAACCAAGCGATATTGCCGCTATTGAATGGTAGGTGAAAAGGATGCACAAGAAAAAACTTTGGAAAGACATTAGGCGATCAGTTACCGGTTCTTGGGGAAGATTTTTTTCCATTTTAAGTTTAATGGCTTTGGGAACATTTGCCTTTGTAGGCTTAAAAGTTACGGGTCCTGATATGCGAGCTACAGCTGAGAATTTTTACGATCAAACGAATTTAGCTGATATGACGCTGACTTCGACCTGGGGGTTAGATGATTCTGATCAAGATCTTTTAGCTAAAGCTGATAAACTAGACGAGGTAGAATACGGTTATCTAGAAGATGTGACAGTTAAAGATACGGATACAAGTATGCGCATCTTTTCGGCACCAGAAGATCTTTCACAATATGAAGTTGTCAAAGGAAACATGCCCCAAAATAAAAACGAAATTGTTTTAGACTACCAACAACAAGGGAATTATAAAATAGGGGATGAAATCAAGCTCAGTCAAGAGGAATCAGAAGACTCCGATGATAACGAAGAATCTGCACAAGATATTCTAGATAGAACTTCTTATAAAGTTGTAGGTTTTGTTAAATCCAGTGAAATCACAGAAACATCAAACATTGGGCAAACCACAGTTGGTACAGGACAGTTAGACAGTTATGGTGTGGTACCAGAAGAAAACTTTGATTCTGATGTTTATATGATCGCTCGAATGGATTTTTCTGATACACAAAATTTAAATGCCTATAGCGATAATTATGATCGATTGATTCGTAAGCATCAAAAATCTGTGGAAGAGTTATTTGCAGATCAAGATGAAAAACGTTTAAATGACGTTAAAGAAGATCAACAAAAAGAAATAGATGACGGCTGGGACGAAATAAATGATACAAAACAAGAATTAGCAGACGCCCAATCACAATTAGAAGATGCCAAAGACCAGATCCAAGACGCACAAGCCGAAATCGATGATAATCAAGCAGAACTAGATGAAGAGGTTACACAAGCGCAAAGCCAAATTGACGATAGTCAACAACAACTTGAGCAAGGAAGATCGTCTGTTGCCACAGCACAAAACCCAGCGGTTGCAGAAGAAGAACTCAGAAATAAAGAAGCAGAATTGACGCAAGCCAAAAATAATTTGGCGAATGAACAAGCTCAAGGCCAACAACAACTTGACCAAGCGCAAGAAGAATTAGCTGATCAACAAGAAGAATACGAAGAAAACAAAGCAGACTATGAAGATCAAAAACAAGAAGCAGATGAAGAGATACCTGATAAAGAGCAAGACTTAAGAGACGCTCAAGATGAACTTGATGACTTAGAAGCACCGGATTATACTTTTGAAGACCGTAAAGATGGGAATCCAGGTTATAAGCAATATCTAGAAAACTCTCAACGGGTGGACATTTTATCTAATATATTCCCAGTATTCTTATTTGCTATTGCAGTTTTAGTAAGTTTAACGACAATGACGCGTTTTGTAGATGAGGAGCGCATTAATTCAGGAACATTAAAAGCGCTAGGTTATAGTAATTGGGATGTTAAGAAGAAATTTGTTGTGTATGGCATCGTTTCTAGTGCCCTTGGTGCATTAATAGGAACAGCTTTAGGTCATACATTACTACCGACAGTTATTTTTGAAGCATATGCAGCTTCTTCTACTTTTGACCAAGTCACACTAAACTTTTCACCCTTTTATACATTCATCGGTTTTGGAATTGCGATAATATGTACGACTTTACCGGCATATCTAGTGGCAAATCGGGAACTAAAAGAAAAGACAGCACAGTTATTAGTCGCTAAACCACCTAAAAAAGGCTCTAGAATTTTATTGGAACGTATTACACCCATTTGGAATCGTATGAGCTTTACTTATAAAGTGACGGCTCGTAATTTATTCCGGTACAAAAAACGTATGTTTATGACGATCTTTGGCGTAGCTGGGTGTGCCGCATTATTGGTCACGGGTTTTGGAATCAGGGATTCTTTAACAGGTATTGTGGATCATCAATTTGATGATTTAGTTAAATACGATTTAATTGTTAGCAAAACTGATGATTTATCTGATGATGAACAAGAACAATTAGATGAAAAATTAGATCAATCTGACATCAGTAATGATACTGACGTGCATTATGAGGAATTAAATGTACGGGCTGGCGAAAATAATGACACACAAGATATTACAATGTTAGTTCCTGATGATGAAAAAGCCTTTAATCAAGATGTTGAAATAATTAATCGTCAGTCACAAAAACAATTATCCTTGCCTGATGATGGGGCCATTTTCTCTGAAAAACTGGCCGATTTACTAGGGGCCGAAAAAGGTGATACTGTAAGCTTGGATGATGAAGACGGACAAAGTCATAGCGTAAAAGTCGCCGGTGTTACTGAAATGTATATGGGACATTATATATATATGAATCAAGAAGCTTATCAAAACTCTTTTGATTCTGCTGGTGATCCTAATGGTTATCTGGTAACCTTAAATAATACGACACAAGATAACATTGATGAACAATCATCCTCATTTATGGATTTAGATGGTGTTCAAGGTGTAGTTCAATCTAGTGCGATTAGCGAACAGATAGATAATGTGATCGATGGTTTGAATAACGTGATATTAGTATTGATCACTTGTGCTACTTTACTTGCTTTGGTGGTTATTTATAATTTAACAAATATCAATGTTTCCGAACGTATCCGTGAATTATCCACGATCAAAGTATTAGGATTTTACGATCGAGAAGTTACGATGTATATTTATCGGGAGACTATCCTACTTTCTATCTTAGGGATTCTAGCCGGCTATGTTGTGGGTTATTACTTACATGGCTTTATTATGCAGACACTACCTCCAGATGAAGCAATGTTTAGTTCTGGCTTACAGCTTTCTAACTTCATTTTATCTGCCGGTATTACACTATTGATTACTTTCATTCTAATGTTTGTTATCCATAGGAAATTAAAAAATATCGACATGTTAGAAGCACTGCAATCCGCAGATTAAATATGAAAAATGCCGCATTCTCGAAATTGAGAATGCGGCATTTTTTTAAAATAATCCCCAAGGATGTAATTGCTTACTATATTTTTTATATAGTTTGTCATTAAATTTACCTTCTACTAAGTAGCTATAAATCAATACATTGGGGAAATAAATACCTAAATTAAGTAATTTTTGATAATCTTCAGGGGCTAATTCTTTGGCAATCGCTAAAGCTGTAGCAGAGCTGCGGCTTACGCCGGCATCGCAATGAACCACAAAATGACTATCTTTGTACTTTTCGATAAAATCATGTGTTTTTTTGAAATCATCTTCATCAAAAATATGATAGTTATTATCAGGGTATAGACGATCAAACATTGCTCGGATTTTTCCACTTTTTTGATCAATATCATCGATCGGAAGTTCTAAAACAGCTTTATAACGGTTTTTTACACTATCAGGCATCGGTGTTGCCATCTGTCCTCGATCGTATCCGGCGTAAGAAATCAAAACAGAATTTGATAAAGGCTCATAATCAAGAGCTTCTGGATGCGATAGTGCGATAGCCTTCATATCTTTATTGATTTGATGGCCACGAAGGTTATAAGTTGTATCCATAAAAATCGCTCCTTTCCTAAATTGAAAACGTATCCTATATTTCTATGGTATCTGTTTCTAAACAATTGTTCAAATTTGTGAATTAAATGGCTCTTTTTGGCATTTAACTTATGGCCGTGATAGGATAAAAATAAAGGAGATGAAGAGAATGAAAACCTTAACGGCAGACGAAATGTACCAATACGAAAACAAAGTCATAAATGAAAAGGGCGTTGCCTCTATTGTGTTGATGGAGTGTGCTTCGCGTGCAACTGTGGTGCAGATGAAACAAAGGATAACTAAAAAAGATACTATCGTTATCGCTGCCGGAGGTGGAAATAACGGCGGCGATGGTATAGCAGTAGGACGAATTTTACATAACGAAGGATTTCAAGTGGAAATTTTGCTAGTAGGAAATCCTGATCATTATTCTGACCAAAATCGTCTGCAGCAAAAAATAGCGAAAGAATATGGGGCTATGATTAAAACGGATTTGGCAGAAGTTGATTTTACCAAGGGAACAGTGATCGTTGATGCTTTATTTGGTATTGGATTAAACCGGCCAGTAAAAGGCGAGGCGTTAAAAGTTATAGAGAAAATAAATGCGGTTAAACAAGCTCGTACGTACGCTATTGATGCACCATCCGGCCTATCTTCTGTAGAGGGGAAAGTCCCAGGAACTTGTGTTATAGCAGATGAAACGATTACCTTTGGTTTTTATAAATATGGAATGGAGAAAAAAGAATTAGAGAATTATTTTGGATATATCACAGTGGATGATATTGGATTTTTCTATGAGGAGTGAGCAATGATGGAACAAGGATCACTTTTTTCAAATCGGAAAAGCACAACCCCTTTAGCTAGTAGAGTACGTCCTAAAACAATTGGTGATTTTGTAGGGCAAGAACAGCTATTGGGCCAAGGAAAAATTTTACGTGAAATTATTGAACAAGATCAAGTATCTTCTATGATTTTTTGGGGACCCCCTGGTGTCGGAAAAACCACCTTAGCAGAAATTATTGCACGACAAACCAAAACAAATTTTATTACGGTCAGTGCAGTAAATAGTGGAATTAAAAAAATAAAGGATTTGATGGAAGAAGCAGAAACGAATCGTGATTACGGCGAAAAAACGATTATTTTTGTAGATGAGATTCATCGTTTTAATAAAGCGCAACAAGACGCCTTTTTACCTTATGTAGAACAAGGAAGTATTATCCTAATAGGTACAACAACGGAAAATCCATCTTTTGAAGTTAATTCTGCTTTACTGTCACGTTGTAAAGTATTCGTTTTAAAGGAACTAACTGTTTCTGATATTGTTGAATTATTAAAAAGAGCTATCAAAAATCCTGATGGTTTTGGTGACTATCAAATAACAATTGATGATGATGCGATAGAAGCTATTGCTCGTTTTGCTAATGGCGATGCAAGAAATGCTTTAAACACATTGGAAATGGCAGTTTTAAATGGTGAAAAAGATGGCAACAGTATTTCTATAACGACAGAAGCTTTGGAACAAATTATCAACAAAAAGTCACTACTTTACGATAAATCCGGGGAAGAGCATTATAATATTATTTCAGCTTTGCATAAATCGATGCGTAACAGCGACGTTAATGCAGCGATTTACTGGCTAGCGCGTATGCTCGAAGGCGGAGAAGATCCCCTTTATGTTGCCAGGCGTCTCGTTCGTTTTGCAAGTGAAGATGTCGGATTAGCAGATACCAATGCATTAAACGTTGCTGTAAATGTTTTTCAAGCTTGTCAATTCTTAGGAATGCCTGAGTGTGACGTTCATTTGACAGAACTTGTGATTTACTTATCGCTTGCTCCTAAATCAAATGCTGTGTATAAAGCTCGGTTGAATGTCGAACAAGATATCAAAGATTCTGTCAATGAGCCCGTTCCTTTACAAGTCAGAAATGCTCCTACTAACTTGATGAAGGATCTAGGCTATGGAAAAGATTACCAATACGCACACGAACAAGAAGATAAATTGTCGACAATGAAGACGATGCCTCCTTCATTAGAAGGTCATGAATATTACTTTCCAACAGAAGAAGGAAAAGAAGACCGTTTCAAAAAACAATTGGAATATATCAAAAAATGGCATGAAGAGCATGATTAAGAGAATATAAATTAGTTTATAGTTTATTGGCCTAAAGTCAGCTGAAATAAAGTCCAAAGGCAAAGCAGTTGGCCCAAAGTAGTACTAAGTTTAGGACAATGGTAAAGCAAATGGCCCAAAGTAGACCTAAGAAAGGGCCGTAAGTTAAGTATTTGGCCCAAAGCTGGCTTAAGGAGGGGCCTACAATTGCTTTATTGGCCCAAAGTTAGCCTGAAAAAAGGCCAAGATCCAAGTCATTGACCTTAAATTAAACCTAAAAATTTAAAAAAATTGCTGATCCTAAATTATACCAAGTAAAAAAGTAACTCTTCCGATGCTTTTACCACCGGAAGAGCTTAGTATAGTTTTATCATCATTACTTCCAATACTTTCTTTGTTCAAGTTTTTCGAAGTAGTCTGATTTATTTTCAAACCAATAAGGAAATTGACAGCCTTTATTGACATAACGTATATGTCTTTTACCAAAATTTTTTTCTGGTTCGAAATGTTTATTCAATATATTTTTAATCACTAGTGGTGCATGAAACATTTTAAATTCACTTATTATGTTTCACGCTATTTCCATCCATAAAAAAATCCTTTATACTGAGCTTGGATGACTTATCCAAGACCAATACAAAGGACAACAACATGGATAAGTATAAAACAATTTCAGCTTTTAATAAATGGTTTTCGAATATTATTTTAAAAAAATTACCTTTTTCTATTCGTGAAAAAATTTCTCAAGCCGACAAGTATCATAAAAAGTTTGATTTTGAACACTTTTTGAAAGTGTTTCTCTATGGCATCGACAATGAGTGCGAAAGTTTACGTGAAATAGATACAGCGTTTGTTTCGCCTGATCTACAACAGACCATGGCGTTAGATGCCATTAGTCATTCGCAGCTTTCCCGTGCACTCGCCCAGATGGATGACGAAATTTTGTGGGCGATTTTCGCACAGTTACTGGAAAAAGCACGGTCAAAAATACCGGTGACCAAACGAAACGCACTCTATCTCGTGGATTCTTCCACTTTTTCGTTAAATACCACTCGGTACCCTTGGGCAGACTTTCGCTCAACCAAAGCGGGGATCAAGCTTCACTTAAAACTCTGTTTTATGGATAAAGAGCATTTTTATCCGGATCAGTTTGAAGTCACGAATGCGGTAGAACATGATGACAATCACTTAGAAGTTTTTGTCAATCAACCGGAAGCGACCTATATCTTTGATCGTGGCTATATTGATTACGAGCGACTGGACGAGATGGAAGCTGACGGCTACTTTTTCGTCACAAGAGTGAAGAAAAACGCCAAAGTTCATGTCCTAGAAACTTATGAACCTTCTCAGAGTAAAAACATTTTGCGTGACCAAATGGTAGTGTTAGGCACTCAGGTTTATTTAACTTCCCCATTTCGCTTGGTCACGATTCAGGATGAAAAAGGAAAACAATTACGCTTTGTCACCAACCGTTTTGATGTGACCGCCCAAGAAGTGGCCGACATGTACAAAGCGAGATGGCAAATTGAACTATTTTTTAAGCACATCAAGCAACATATGACGATTAAAAAGCTATTTTCACACAGTGAAAAAGGGGTAAGCAATCAAATCATTCTTGCCATGATTGCCAGTCTATTGACGTATTTAATCAAAGTAGAGACAGGAAGTAGGAAATCCCTGTTCCAAATCAAGCGCCTATTAAAACATCTGCTTTTTCAACCTTTTGAAGAATTGTGGGTGTTACTCGTTCCTACGTGACGAAATAGCATTTGTCGTCGTTGCAATAGTATTCAGATAAATAATGAAAAAATTTTTTCTGGAAAAGTCATCCCTTGCGTAAGCATTTGATTTTTTTGTCATTTTTTAGAAAAAAGTTAAAATCTGAATATTCTGATTATATTAATGCACCACTAGTGCTTAAACATATACTCAATATTAAAGGTCCACACAGCTTTTTTTTTGCTCAAGCCATACAAAAAAAGAACTTCCAGCGCTGAATGACCAATTTTTTTATAATGTCCTTATATATACTTCAAAAGCTTGCGAAGGTCGTGGAGTAATAAAGCTTAGAATATTCCTCCCATTTTTAAAGATCATTCAAGATTAAGACTAGAAGAGTTTATAATCTTAGCTACATCTGTTCTTTCAGATATAGTATTTTCAACTAGCACCTTATTTCATTGAGAGACTTTGTATACAATGTTATCGACGGATACGATCTAATAAAGGATTCGCATACTTGAGGAATGTCTCCAAGTGGGGCGATACCACTAATAATTTATTTTGTTGTTCAATAACCTAAGCACGCACTTTAGTTAATTGTGTATAGTAAGATGGTAATTGTTGAAAATAAGGATTAAATAACTTGTTTCTAGTTTATCTAAACCAGCTAAGATCAAAAAATTGAATCAATTGAACCAATTTTTCATTGTCATTTTCTTATGAAGTTCTAATAGCTATTGAAGTGCTTCTTGTTCTAATATTTTTCTAGTCTGTTAAGTAATCAAGCATAATCTGCTAATAATTATATAAATTTCTTTTAAAAATGTTTATTTTTGTTTTAAATTCTTGTTTGTTTTTGTAAAATGTAGACTAAAGAGAATTATAGTTGGGAGTAAATTAATGTTAAAAGAAGAGCGTTTGGATGCGATTGTTGATTTAGTCGATCAAAAAAGGGCGATCAAAGTTAATGATATTGTGAATAAGTTGGAAGTCTCCGACATGACTGTGAGACGAGATCTAACCGAATTAGAGAAAGCGGGACGTATAAAAAGGGTACATGGCGGGGCTCAAACATTAAATATATATCGTCCCGAGGAACTCTCACATGCTGATAAACAAATTATTAATAAAAATGAGAAACGAGAAGTTGCCCAAAAAGCACTTCAATTGATGCATGAAGAGGAAGTAATTTATTTAGGACCTGGAACGACAATTGAATTATTAGCGGATATTATGGAATTTGATAATCTGCGAGTGGTAACTAATTGTTTACCAGTATTCCAAACTTTAAGAAAAAAAACGGGAAATATTAAGGTTTACTTAGCTGGGGGAGAGATGCGTGATTTAACACAAGCTTTTTTTGGTGAGATAACAAACAAAGCTTTACAAGATATGCATTTTCATCACGCTTTTTTTAGTTCTAATGCGGTTAAAGGAAGCGAGATAATGACAGCAACTATTGAGGAAGGACAAACACAAGCGATTGCTTTAAATAACTCTGTGAATAAATATCTGTTACTTGACTCATCAAAAATAGAAAAAGAAGATTTTTATACCTATTATAGTTTGCGTAATGTGACGGCTGTAGTAATGAATCAAGATAGTTATAATACTCATCAAAAAATAGAAAAAGAAGTCCCAGTGATTGTTTAATACTATTTTTAGTAAAAAAAGCTCACAAATTGCTGTTTTATTTACCAGCAATTTGTGAGCTTTTTATAAAGAATTAGTTTGAATTTTTTTCAGCTGCATAGGCTGCATTACGTTTGCGCATTTCACGTCTATACCACATAAAAATTAATAAATAAGCAATAAGAGCAAGAGCTGCATAAATCATAAATTCAACTTGTCCTTGTGAAGCGTTACCTACAAGATAGCCTAAAAATTTCTCTATTGGACCTTCCATGGTTGTTTGAGAAATTAATTGACTGTCAGCCACACCTTCGGGAAAGGCACCAATGTTTTTAGCCATATTAGTAACAAAAGGCGCTGCTAAGGTACCAGCCCATAAGAATATAGGTAACTCAATAGCACCTATGACAATCATTCTTATAATTCGACCTCGAGTTACCACAAGTAATGCAGGAGTAACACCCATAGCTATAATACCTCCTAGTGGTAGTAGGGCATTTCCAGGCAGTATCATTGCTTCTAGTAACATAATTGGGGCTAAAACATTTGCTGCTGCCCAAATTTCGGCACGTCCAGCTAAAAATGGCCAATCTATTCCAATATTTAAAGTGCGTCCCTTTAAACGTTTGGAAGTGAAATCAGTAATCCCTTGTGAAAGGGGCTCGATAGCATCGATAAACCATTGACCAATAAGTGAAAATAGTTCTAGACTGACAGCGGCAGTAAAGGATAATTCAAAGATTTCAGTTGCACTTTGTCCAGAAAGTAATCCCACAAAAATACCTAGATAAATCCCTATGGCAAATTTAGATCCCCAAAAACCTATTTTGTTATTCAATTTAGCGGCATCGAAATCATATTTATCCAACCAAGGGAATAATTTATCAAAAATTTTATCAAAAACCATGATGATAGGATTCATCATATAGTTCATATGTGTCGTTGTCATTACACTGCTTTCCGGTGCATTTAGTAAATCATTGAATGTTGGTTTCATTAAGTCGGCGTTGATAATTTTTAAAACACCAATAAAAGTAACCAACACTGTAGCGATCAACAAGTTAGCACCGGCCCAAATGGAAAATAGCCCAACAAAAGCTAGATGCCAAACATCAAAAATATCAACATCCAATGTATTTGTTTTTTTCCATATAAGCATAATAACGTTTACAATAACTAAAATTAATAGGAAATAAAGTGTGTAAGGTGATCCCCAGGTAATTGTTGCTAGTGGCGCCCAGCCGACATCAGTGATATTTAAAGAAAGTCCAGTAAGCTCGACAAAGTCTTCCATAGCTCCTGAGAATGCATTGGTCAACATGTCAATAATTGCGCCGATCCCAGTAATGGCGATCCCTAATTTTAAACCACCTTCTAGTGCACGAGAAGGTTTTACCTTAAAAAGCAAGGCGATAAGTGTTAAAACGATCGCCATCATTGGTGCTGCACCTAAATCAATTAGCGGTTGAAAAATTTTATTGGCTATATCTATAATAAAATCCATGTTATGCCCCACCTCCTTTCATTCATGTTACTTTCCATTGAGTTCTTTAATTTTATTTTCTAAATCTTGGTAAACAGGTTCTGCCATTGCAGGAACACGATAGAGGATAGCGCCAGCATCAACAACAGGGATGGTAACATCAAAACCAAGGTCAGTGTTAGCAATTTGTGCGAAAATATCATAATGACCTAATTTGTCTTGATTAATGTCTTTGATCATAGTCGTATCCACCGAGACTTGATAGCCTCTTTTTTTCATTTCGTTTTCTAATGCGCTCTTAATTTGATGGCTGGTGTTTACTCCGGCTCCGCAAGCAGCTAAAATTTTAATCATTTGCAATTACTCCTCTAAAATTATTTTTTAAAAAATTAAATAGTTGTTCAGGATCTTCCATTTGAAAAAAAGCATCTAATTCATTTTTATCGCATGAATTAATAAAATCCATGATGGAAGCAAGTAGTCCTGTTTGTTCTTGCCCATTTTGATTTAATATCATAAATAAAAATGAAACAGGAATCTTTTCTTCTGGGTTAATCATATTATAAAAGTCTACAGGATGGTTTAATTTTATTGGAACGATTCCACTAGTTTTAACAAATTGACTCTCAGTATGGGGAATAGCTATATTAGGAAGTCCTGAATCTATTGGTTTTAAATCTATCCCCGTGGGGTAATTTTGTTCCCGTTCACATAAGTTTTCCAGAAAATCTTTTGTTACACAATCCTGCTTTAATAAATCTTCATAAACTTCTGTAAATACATCTCCTTTTTTTTTCTTGTTTGAAATATAAATACGTGTCTTTGTAAATAAATTATCGAACGTAATCATTGAAAACCTCCTTTCGTAAAAGTCCGATTATGTTTATAACGAACACTCTACTATCATTTTAAACCGTTTTCGTTGTTTGTCAATAATAATATTCAATCAAAGTTAAGCATTATTTACGATGATATTGTTTACATCTGATTGTTTTAGTTTTATAATTGTAGTTGAAACTTGAAAAAATTATGAAGGAGGAAGTAAGATGAGAGTTGTAATCGGTTCAGATGAGCAAGGGATGGAATTGAAAGACACAATTAAGTCGTATTTAATAGATGAAGGATATGAAGTAGTCGACAAAAGTGAACAAGCTGCTAGTGACTTTGTTGAGTCAACTTTAGCTATTGCCCAAGATTTATTAAAAGATGAGGATAGCTTAGGGATTGAGATCGATGGCTACGGAGCTGGTAGTTTTATGGCAGCTACGAAAGTTAAAGGAATAATAGCAGCTGAAGTTTCTGACGAACGTTCTGCATTTATGACACGTAAACATAATAACTGCCGGTTAATTACATTAGGTTCTGCTGTTACAGGTCCAATTTTGGCAAAAAACATTGTCAAAGAATTCTTACAAGCAGGTTATGATGGTGGAAGACATCAAGTTCGTGTTGATATGTTAAACAAAATGGCATAAAAATAAAGTAAAGAAAGAGGGATTGAATCATGAAAATTGCAATAGGTAATGATCATATTGTGACAGATACTAAAATTGCTGTATCAGACTTTTTGAAAGATGAAGGATATGAAGTATTAGATGTAGGAGCTTATGATTACACTCGCACACATTATCCAATCTACGGGAAAAAAGTAGGTGAAGCCGTAGCAAATGGAGATGCTGACTTGGGAGTATGTATTTGCGGTACAGGCGTTGGAATTAATGTTGCAGCAAATAAAGTTCCTGGTATTCGTTCTGCTCTGGTCCGTGATATGTCTAGTGCAGTTTATGCTAAAGAAGAATTAAATGCTAATGTTATTGGATTTGGAGGGAAAATATCTGGTGAATTTTTGATTTGCGATACAATCAAAGCTTTCATTGAGGCAAAATATAAAGAAACGGAAGAAAATAAACAACTGATTGCTAAAATCGACCAGATAGAAGAAAATCGTCCTGAACAAGAAGATTCTCATTTCTTTGATGAGTTTATCGAAAAATGGAATCGTGGAGAATATCACGATTAATGAAAGAGTTAAAACACCAAAAAGAGATCTTCTTTTTCGATATGGATGGCTTATTATTTGATACTGAAAAGCTTTATTATGAAACACGATATCAAGTTCTAAGTAAATATGGCTATTCTTATAGCATGAAAGAGCATATACGTTATATCGGAAGAGGTTTTGACGATACAGTTTATAAGCTACAGAAATTAACTGGTGATAAAAAACTAGGCCAAAAAATTTTTAATGAATCGATGGCTCTTTTTCAGCTAGCTATTGAAAAAGGTCACTTATCTTTAAAAAAGGGAGCGTTAGATTTTTTAACAGAGTTAAATGAAAAGGGTAAGAAATGCTACATTACTACTTCTTCTTCAAAAAAAGTGGCGATGAGAGTATTGCAAATAGCAAAAATTGAAAACTTTTTTTGTGAAATTATCAGTGGGGAAGAAGTCTGTAGTAATAAGCCGGCCCCAGATATTTATTTGCGTGCTTTAACAATAGCTCAAGCAAGCAAAGAAGAGACGGTAGTATTCGAAGATGCCAAAAGTGGAGTCGAGGCGGCTATACAGGCTGGAATCAATGTGATTATGATACCAGATTGGGTAACGCCAGACGAAGAAGATAAGAGAAGAACTATAGCTGTAGCGCCCAGCTTGTATGAAGCCGCTGCACTTTTTCATTAAAAATATCAGGAGGTAAAGATATGATTATATCTGTGACAATGAACCCTTCAGTTGATATTTCCTATCCTTTGGAAAATTTCAAGTTGGATACAGTGAATCGTGTCACCAATACAACAAAAACAGCCGGAGGTAAAGGATTAAATGTTGCTAGAGTCTTGCAGCAAGCTGGAGCGAATGTTTTAGCAAGTGGCATGATTGGCGGCCATTTAGGTGAATTTATTCAGTCAGAGTTAGAAAATAATAAAATTTCCCATGACTTTTTTACAATTAATGGTCAAACGCGTAATTGTATTGCGATATTGCATGAAGGAAAACAAACGGAAATTTTAGAAAAAGGACCAATAATCTCAGAAAGTGAAGAAGAACGTTTTTTATCATATTTTGCACACTTAATCACGCAAGCAGACATATTATCTTTTTCAGGTAGTTTGCCTGCTGGGCTGCCAGAGGATTACTATGAAAAAATGATCAGTTTGTGTAATAAGCAACACAAGCCCGTAGTGTTGGATAGTTCGGGTACTAGTTTGCAAAAAGTATTAGCCAGTAAAGCAAAGCCCTTATTAATTAAACCTAATATTGAAGAATTGGCTGCTTTACTTGGAAAATCAATTGAAAACGATTCAGAAAGTTTAAAACATGTTTTAACAAATCCTTTATTTAATGGGGTCGAATGGATTGTTGTTTCAATGGGGGCGGATGGCGCATTTGTTAAACATTTTAATACATTTTATCAAGTAACAATTCCTCAAATTGATGTAACTAATCCAGTAGGATCAGGTGACGCCACTGTTGCGGGATTAACACAAGCTCTAGAGATGCAACAAAGTGATGAGGAGATATTAAAACACGGGAATGTATTGGGAATGCTGAACGCGCAGGAAAAAAGAACTGGGCATGTGAATATGCAAAATTATTCAGCATTAATAAAACGAGTTCAAGTAAAAGAAGTTTAATTAAAAGAGGTACGAAATGATGGATAAACAAAAATATATGAAGAAATTAAGCGATGAAAATCATATTATTAGCGCCTTAGCAATCGACCAACGAGGTGCTTTAAAAAAAATGATAAATAAATTCCAAGATGAACCAGTAACTACTAAACAGATTGAAAACTTTAAGGAAATCGTTTCTTCTGAGTTAACGCCGTATACTTCAGCAATTTTATTGGACCCGGAGTACGGTTTGTCAGCAGCTAAGGTCAAAGATGTTAATGCAGGTGAGTTGTTAGCTTATGAACAAACGGGTTATGATACAACGGTTCCTGGACGATTGCCTGATCTTTTACCTGGATGGTCTGTCCAACGTCTCAAAGATCAAGGCGCAGATGCTTGTAAATTTTTACTTTATTACGATGTGGATGAAACTGAGAAAATTAATCAACAAAAACAAGCCTTTGTTGAAAGAATCGGCACAGAGTGTCAAACCGAAGAGATACCTTTTTTCTTAGAGTTAGTTACTTATGATGCTTTTGATCCCGATAATAGCACAAAAGAATTTGCTTTAAAAAAGCCGCATAAAGTTAATGAAGCAATGAAAGAATTTTCGAAGTCTTGTTACGGTGTCGATGTATTAAAAGTAGAAGTTCCCGTAAATATGGCTTATGTTGAAGGCTATGCCAAAAAAGAGTCAGCTTACACACAAAAGGAAGCTCTTGGATATTTTGAAGAACAAGCGCGATCAACTACTCTTCCTTTTATCTTTTTAAGTGCAGGTGTTACTGCTGATATGTTTCAAGAAACGTTGCGCTTCGCTAAAAAAGGAGGCTCCACTTTTAATGGCGTATTATGCGGCCGTGCGACATGGGCGGATGGTGTAGAAGTATTTGTAACAGAAGGAGAAAAAGCAGCTAGAGAATGGATGAGAACTAAAGGTAAAAAAATGTCGAAGAATTAAATGAAGTGTTACAGAAAACAGCAGTTCCTTGGCAATTTAATCATTAAGATAGTGTATTTAATGAATTTGAATGAATTTTAAAATTCTATGAATAACTAATTTGGGTGATCAATGATGTATTTTTTCTGCGATATGGAATAGTTGATAGTAGGCCTTATCAATCGTTGTATCATCGGATTATTGATATATCCATTTGATCTAGACTTGGTAAATTAAACAGATATTATCACTAGTGGTGCATGAAACATTTTAAATTAGCTCTTTATGTTTCACACTATTTTCATTCATAAAAAAATCCTTTATACTGAGCTTGGATGACTTATCCAAGACCAATACAAAGGAACTTAATATGGATAAGTATAAAACAATTTCAGCTTTTAATAAATGGTTTTCGAACATAAATTTCAAAAAATTACCTTTTTCTATTCGTGAGAAAATTTCTCAAGCCGACAAGTATCATAAAAAATTTGCTTTTGAACACTTTTTGAAGGTGTTTCTCTATGGCATCGATCATGAGTGTGAAAGTTTACGTGAAATGGATACGGCATTTGTTTCCCCTGATCTACAACAGACCATGGCGTTAGATGCCATCAGCCATTCGCAGCTTTCCCGTGAGCTCGCCCAGATGGATGACGAAATTTTGTGGGCGATTTTCGCACAGTTACTGGAAAAAGCACGGTCAAAAACACCGGTGACTAAACGAAATGCGCTCTATCTCGTGGATTCTTCTACCTTTCCGTTAAATACCACTCGATATCCTTGGGCGGACTTTCGCTCAACCAAAGCGGGGATCAAGCTTCACTTAAAACTTTGTTTTATGGATAAAGAACACTTGTATCCGGATCAGTTTGAAGTCACGAATGCGGTTGAACATGATGACAATCACTTAGAAGTTTTTGTCAATCAACCGGAAGCGACCTATATCTTTGACCATGGTTATATTGATTACGAGCGACTGGATGAAATGGAAGCCGATGGCTATTTTTTCGTCACAAGAGTGAAGAAAAACACCAAAATCCATGTCAGAGAAACTTATGATACTTCTCAGAGTAAAAACATTTTGCGTGACCAAATGGTGGTGTTAGGTACGCAGGTTTATTTAACCTCCCCGTTTCGCTTAGTGACGATTCAGGATGAAAAGGGAAAACAATTACGTTTTGTCACTAACCGTTTTGATGTGACCGCCCAAGAAGTGGCCGACATGTACAAAGCTCGTTGGCAAATTGAACTATTTTTTAAGCACATCAAGCAACATATGACGATAAAAAAGCTATTTTCCCACAGTGAAAAAGGGGTAAGCAATCAAATCATTCTCGCCATGATTGCCAGTCTACTGACGTATTTACTCAAAGTGGAGACAGGAAGTAAGAAATCTCCTTTTCAAATCAAGCGTCTATTGAAACACTTGCTTTTTCAACCTTTTGAAGAATTATGGGTGTTGCTCGTTCCTACGTGACGAAATAGCATTTGTCGTTGTTGCAATAGTATTCAGATAAATAATGAAAATTTTTTTCTGGAAAAGTCATCCTTTGCGCAAGCATTTGATTTTTTTGTCATTTTTTAGAAAAAAGTTAAAATCTGAATATTCTGATCATATTAATGCACCACTAGTGATTTTTAATATATTTTTCTTTATAGTCATCACCCACAAATGCTAGTATGTCTGATCTTTTGAGTGAACGATTATGCATAATTGTGCCATATTCACAAATTGTTCGAGCATAGGCTGTTTCTTTTGGTTCAATAAAGCTGCAAGAAGCGCAACTTAAGGTATAACGTTTTTGTATCATATGAAAACTGCCGCAGTTTTGACATCGAATGCCTTTTTTTAATTGTGCTAGTCTTTTTTCTGAACAGATGTAATCAGTCCGGTAGGAAGGGATGGTATGATTTTGTATCACAGTGTGCCAACCGTTTGCTGGACATTTTCGGTAATTCTCATTTAAATTCATTAACCATAGGGGAATTTTTTCGTAGGTTAATGTTGTTTCAGTTACTTCGTCTTTGATCGTAATTTCTGATTGGGGATTTATAAATATCAAGACACCTTCAACTTTCATATTAATATGAAAGTCATCCAACAAACGTTTGGTGATTCTCTTAGCGCGACGCAGCTGTTCATAAATATCATGAGGTAAAAGTTTTTGTGTATACCATGCATTATTAACGTAAGTGTATTGTCCATGATAATTTTTAATATCAATAAGGATAATCGTGTGATCGTTGACGATTATTTTGTCCATTTGCAAAATATTTTCTTGATAACTTAATGTTATATCATTAATAATGGAAAAAGGTTTGTCTAAAAAGTAAGAACATAATTTATCAAAATCCGTTTCCCCCTTGTGGCCAAGTTTCGATCGGTGATAAACATTTGCTTCTTCTTTTGTTAATTCACCTCGATGGTTCATTTCTTCCAACCATTGTAGTTTATGACTCTTTTTGCGCATAATATCCTCTCCTAACAGGGCTTTATTTACTAGTACGCAAAAAACGTTAGTTTCTTTTTATAAACTTTTTTCAATTCTAATAAAAATAAGACGATTTTTTGGGATTTGACCAAGGAAATCGCTATAATAAAAGAAAAGAGAGGAAAGGAGATTATTATGGGATTATTAGTAGATGGCAAGTGGTACGATCAATGGTATGATACCGAAAGTACAGGTGGGCGTTTTATTCGTAGTGATTCGCAGTTTCGTAATTGGGTAACCAAAGATGGTAGCGCAGGACCAACAGGCGAAAGTGGCTTTAAAGCAGAGCCAGATAGATATCATTTATATGTTTCTTTAGCTTGTCCTTGGGCAAGTCGTACGTTAATTATGCGTAAGTTAAAAGGTTTGGAAGAGATGATTCCGCTATCTGTCGTAAACCCATATATGGGAGAAAACGGTTGGACTTTTGCAGAAGATAAAGGCGTTATTAAAGATCCGATAATCAACGCGGATTATTTGTATCAAATTTATACCCATGTAGATCCAGACTATAGTGGTCGTGTCACAGTTCCTGTTTTATATGACAAAAAACAAAATAAAATCGTTAGCAACGAATCTTCCGAAATTATGCGAATGTTCAATTCAGCTTTTGACGATATCGGAGCTGAAGCTGGCGATTATTATCCTAAAGAACTGCGAGCAGAAATTGATGCGATCAATGATAAAGTTTATAACAATGTAAATAATGGTGTATATAAAACAGGATTTGCGACAAAACAAGAAGTTTATGAACAGGAAGTTAAAAATTTATTTACTGTTTTAGATGAACTAGAAGAACGTTTGAGCCAACAGCCATATTTAGTAAGTGATCAATTAACAGAAGCTGATTGGCGCTTGTTTACCACACTCGTTCGTTTTGATAGTGTTTACTTTGGTCATTTTAAATGTAATATCCATGCGTTGACAGATTATAAAAATCTATGGCGCTATACCAGAGAATTATATAATTATCCAGGAATTAAAGAGACAGTAGATTTTTATCATATTAAAAATCATTATTACAGAAGCCATCCAACGATTAATCCTAATGGAATCGTGCCTGTAGGACCTAAATTGGATTGGCGTTTGTCCGAAGAAGATAGGAAAAAATAGAAGACGTAAAAGCGCACCGGCACTTTTTTTGTTCGGTGTGTTTTTTATTCTTAAACTTTTAGAAAGCGTTTGACATGAACCCTAGTTCATACAGTATAATAAAAAGACTAGAAGAGATCTATTTTTTCGTAAGGAAGAAGGTGTTATTATGCAAGAAGAAATAACAGGTAAAATTCCACGTTTAATTGATGAGGTCGAAAAGGTCATTTTTGGCAAACGGGAATCTATTCGGCTAACGATTGCTGCTTTATTAGCAGGAGGCCATGTTCTTTTTGAAGATGTTCCAGGCGTAGGTAAGACGATGATGATTAAAACATTAGCTAAGGCAATAAGTGGTACGTTTTCACGCGTTCAATTTACCCCAGACTTGTTGCCTAGTGATATTACAGGAGTGACCATTTTTAATTCACAAACGAATCAGTTTGAATTTCGACAAGGTCCGATTTTTACTACAATTTTATTGGCAGATGAAATCAACCGGACGACGCCTCGCTCCCAGGCAGCTCTTTTAGAAGCCATGTCAGAAAGAGCAGTAACTATTGATAATCATACCCACCTACTTTCTTCACATTTTTTTGTTCTAGCGACGCAAAATCCGATTGAATTTGAAGGGACGTATCCTTTACCAGAAGCACAATTAGATCGTTTCTTATTTCGTTTATCGATTGGTTATCCTTCTTTTGATGATGAATTAAATTTGATGTTAAAACCTCAGCAAGAAGAAGTTGAAATCAATCAAGTGATTACATCAGAAGAAGTTGAGGAACTAAAAAATATCGTTGCTCAGGTATATGTGGATAAGCAAGTCGCTAAATACGGGCTAGAACTCATTACTGCTAGTCGTAATCATCCAGAAATTGTTTTAGGTATTAGTCCTAGAGGAAGTTCAGCTTTTATTCAAGGGGCACGCGCTTATGCATTAACACAAGGGAGAACTTATGTTACGCCTGAGGATTTACAAAATATTTTACCTGCGACATTTGGTCATCGATTACGATTAGAAGGTGGCTATTATGATGAACAGCGGCTTAACTCTGTGATGGAGCAATTGATAGAGGAAGTGCCTGTACCTATACGGCAGGTGAGAAGATGAAATACCTTCAGCAAACTTGGCACTTTTTAGCTTTTTTATGTGTCTATTTATTATTTGTTAGTTATGCTTTAGCTTTTCCTTCTGACACTGCATGGACCTTACTTCTGTTTTCTACATTGGTGGTTTTATTAGAGGTTTTTAGCCTAATAGGAAGTCTTCAAAATCTTGAATTTAAAGCGTCGCATTATCTATTGGCTCATGTAGACGAAATAGTTCCAGTAGAAATTACGATGAATAAACAGCCAAAAAAATTACTCTGGCTAATGGTCTGTAAAGTGTCTTCACCTCAGTATTTAGAAGATTTTACTTATTCATTTTATTATGGTCAGAAAAAGTCATTACAGATAACTTGGCAACCCTATACACGTGGTATCGTACAAAAACAGACGATGCATATTACAGCTTCCGATTTGTTTAGTTGGTTAAAAAAAGAAAGCACAAATTCATTTACGGTACATTGGTTGGTATTGCCGGCTGTTCATCCTTTAGGAAAAGTAGCGGCAAATTTTTTTCAAAAACAGTTAATACTTAATAAACAAAATTTTGGCGAACCTTCCTTTAAAATTAAGAAATTTCGGCCCTATCAATCAGGAGATCGACTAAACCAAATTGATTGGAAACTTTCAAGTAAGCAGCAAGAATTAGTTTTACGCGAATACGAACAAGAACAACCAATAGAAACTATTTTTTTATTTTACGGCAAGAATAGCGCCTCCTTTGAAGCTATGTTAAGTTTATTTTATTCTTTTTGGCAAGAGTTTCAAAAGGATAAAGCGCGATTTGTCCTTTTAGGAGAACAAGGAGCTAGCTCAACTAATTTAACACAAGAGGACTTTTCAACTATTCAACCTTTAAATGAGGAAGTTGAACTTCCTGATTTTGGAAAAAAACAGATCATCCATTTTATTCCAGAAATGAACCAGCAAGCAGAAGTTTTTTCTGCCAGTCGTTGGGTTCAAGTGTATGATTACCAGCAGCTGTTGCAACAACTGAAGGAGTGAGGCGATGCGTAGAAGAATTTATGACAAAATAGCTCCAATGGTTCTTTCTTTTCTTACCTTTTCATTGGCGTTTTACCAACTTTTAAAGATTTACCATATGGAAAGCTTATTTAGTCAGAATCTTGTGATTATTGCTCTTTTTTGTTTAGTTGCGGGATTACTTTCTAAATGGTTTATAAAACTTCCTCTTTATTTTTTTATATTATGTGGGGGATTGTTTTTAAATTTTTCGCAAAACTTAGTGTTTTCGGTGACATGGGCAAATGTTTTTTGGCAACGTATAGTAAATTTGAGTGGATTATTTTTAGATGGAAGGATTGGTTATCTTCCAGAAGAAATTGCTGTTAGTTTAGTCCTTCTAATCGTGAGTTTACTAGCAGAACTGCTCATCGAATACGAACGTGTAGTAATCAGTTACCTCATTATTATTGGCTACATGTTGTTTTTAATTATTTATAATGATATCGAATTACCTTTAGAGATTGTACTATTTGCTAGTTTTGGGCTGGTGCATCGTTTTTTGTTTGTTCATAAGAAAAATAAAAGAAATTTTCTTATCGTTGCTACGTTATTAGCTACATTTTTACTAATTACATGGGGGATTCCTAGTGATCTTATAGAAACAAGAATGCTTGCTCCTAGTGCTACGTTTAGAAACTATCTAAATGAAAAAGGATTTTATCAATTTATCGAAGAAACCGGAGCTGGTAACTTAACGCGAAGTGGCTTCAGCGAAGATGATGAAACGTTAGGCGGTCCTTTATTAGATGACAATCAAGTTGTTTTTGAAGCCCAACAACAATCACCCCATTATTGGCGAATAGATAGTAAGACTTACTATTCAGGATCTGGTTGGGAAAGTCCAGCACCTGGCAATACACGGATAGATTCTTATAGTGGAGAAGAAGTTGATTTGTTTGATGCTGATTATCAGGCAGCATTTGCTGAAGAAGAGGAAATTAATTTTAATCGTGAAGTTATGGATTCTTATGTTCCCTTACCTTATGGCAATAAACAAATCAAGCTTGAAGAACCGTCCACTGAGCTGTTTGTGAACCAAGAAACCCAGCGTGTTGACTTCCAAAATAGCGAACAATCTCGTTCATTTCAACTAGCTTGGCAAGATTTTAATTATACATTAGAAGAACTAGCAGATGTTTCTTTGTCAACACCTGAGACGGCAGTTGATTATTTACAGCTGCCTGAACAATTACCTCAACGAGTGGTAGACTTGGCAGAAGAATTGACAGCTGAAGAGGAGACGTTAATAGGAAAAGTTACAGCTATAGAAGATTACTTGAAGTACTCAGAAAATTTTCGTTATTCTAAAGTTGATGCAGGTTTTCCTACAGAAAATCAAGACTATGTGGATCACTTTTTGTTTGATTCTCAAGTGGGTTATTGCGATAATTTTTCTTCTGCGATGGTGGTGATGTTACGAGTTGTGGGAATACCCGCACGTTGGTCTAAAGGCTTTTCTGCCGGCGAAAAAGTAAAAGAAAACCAATTTGTCGTACGAAACAGTGACGCTCATTCTTGGGCGGAAGTCTATTTTGAGGGATACGGTTGGTTGCCTTTTGAAGCGACGCCTACATTTAGTCAGCCTTTACAACAAACGACTACATCTTCTGAAACCACAGAGAGTTCTTCTTCAGAAAGTACAACAACTCAAGAAACATCAGATACTACGACAGAAGAAAGTAGCAGCACCACAGAAGAAGACAGCAGTATGATAAGCACTAGTACTACAGAGACACCAGCAAATCATCGTTCTTTTGCCATTTCTCCTGTAGTGAAAAACGCTCTTTTTATTCTTTTGTTTGTTATCTCTTGTGGATTTATCTATATATTATGGCGTTGGTATTTTTATTTGTATATTTTCTTTCTTGTTAAGATTAGTCAGGCCAATATTTTAAAAGTCTATCCTATTTTATTAAAAAAGGCCGAAAAATTTGTCTTTCGAGCTTCCAAACAGCCGTTAAGCCATTATACACAAATCTTTGAAGCAAACTATCCTGAATTTCAACAGACTTTTATTTATTTGACTTCAAGTTATGAGCAAGTCTTGTATGGCGGTAAACAGGAGGATAAACAGTCATATGGTCAGTTGCTTCTTGCTGTTGCTTGGCATTTGTCTCAGGCAAAAAAGCGGAGAAAAACGTAATCGACACTATTTGTTTTGATAACGCTTCTGATTTATTTATATTTTATTAATATCCTATAGAAAACTGTAAATTCAAAATGAAAAGTATTGCCTTAAAGTAGACATTAAAGGTTAAAATACAAAATAAGGTATAATAGTAAGTGACAAAGTATTTTTGAGAAGATGGATCGATTTGTAATAGTAGAAGGTGAGGAACTATTTTTAAAAAATTAGCGAAATTAGCAGTGATCGTTCTCATTGCGTTTTTTACTAAACCTCTTTGGGAAGAGCCTGTAGAAAATTTTACCACACAAGTTTTTGATCAGGGGTTAAACTTTAATTCTATGAGAGAACAGGCAGTATCGCTGTATGATTCGATCACTGGAAATGAAGAAACTGACGAGCAAAGCCAAACAAAAGCATTAGAACTCTCGCAACCTGAAGCGCAAACTTTTTCAATAGGTAATATTGAAATCGGCGACCAAAGAGAACAGCTAGAAGAAAGCCTTGGAGAACCTGCGCGCGAAACGACCAACGAATACGGCCTGCAATGGTCGAGTTATCATGACAATTATCAAAATTTTTTGATGGTTACTTATGATCAGCAAGATACAGTTCAAGGACTATACACCAATCAAGATTTAGTGGCGGCGCAAAATGATATTGCTCTGGGGACAACAAAATCAGAAGTTCATGAAGAACTAGGTGAAGCGGAAAATGCAATCCGCCACAGTGGTTTTAATATGCAGACAAATAATGACGGAGAATATGATATTTATCGCATTGACGGCAACTATGTAACGATTTTTTACGACATACATGAAAATGATGAAGTGACAGCCATGCAAATCGTAAAGGAGCCATTAGAAACAGAAAAAAGTTCTCCTTACGCAGAGGCTAGTGACGATTTAAAAGAAGGATTTGAATATCAATTGTTTGATATCACGAATGCTGAACGTTTAAAACGAGGGTTAAATGTATTGGATTGGAATGAAGAGGTAAGACAAACTGCTAGGAAACATAGTACAGACATGGCAGAAAATCATTATTTTGATCATACCAACCCAGAAGGTCAATCACCATTTGATCGGATGCAAGCAGACGGTATTACTTTTATGAGTGCCGGTGAAAATTTAGCTCAAGGACAAACCAGCAGCATTTTTGCTCATCAAGGGCTTATGAATTCTGCAGGCCATCGTAAGAATATTGTCAATGATGGTTTTTCTGAGCTAGGAGTTGGCGTTGATTTTAACGAAGATAACCAACCTCTTTATACTGAAAATTTTCTTACGCAATAAATTAAAAAATGTCTTTTTTGTGGGGATCACAGAAAAGGCGTTTTTTCTTTTAATATAAACAAGTTTATTTTTATATGGTAAACTTAAAAAAATAATCACAGAAAACGTGTATAAAATAAATGAGAAAATTTTCAGGAGGGCAAGCATATGAATCATATGGGTACACAACAATTAATAACGAAAAGATTAAATTTGCGCAGATTAAAACTGGAAGATTGTCACTCGATGTTTAACAACTGGGCGAGTGATGAAAAAGTAGCAAAATATACTACTTGGTATGCACACCAATCTGAAAAAATTACCCAAGAATACTTGAAAACGATTGTTCACTCTTATGATCAATTAGATTATTATTGTTGGGGAATTGAGTATCAAGAAAATTTGGTTGGTATGATTTCAGTTATCCCTGTTGAGGAAAAAGCTGAAGTATGCGGTATTGCTTATGTTTTAAGCAGAGATTATTGGAACTTAGGATTGATGACTGAGACAGCAGATGCCGTAATTAGGTTCTTATGTAAAGAAGTAGAATATCGTCGTATTATCGCTTGGTGTGATGTCGCTAATACGGCTTCTGATCTTGTTTTAAGAAAAATTGGCATGCGATTAGAAGGCAAATTACGTCAACATATCGCGCGAAAAGACGGCAGTTATGGCGATGAATATCTATATGGCATTTTAAAAGATGAAATAGGGTGAACGTGAAAGCATTAGAAGGGATTTTATTTCCAAGAAATAGTGTCTAAACAAGACAAAATTAGCTGTGTTATGCTATGATTTTGTTTGTCTTATTTAGGCTTTTTTTTATGAAATATGGGAGCAAATAAAGGAAGGTGACATTTAAAAGTTGCATAAAAAGAAAGACTAATGAAACTACGATGAATGAGGGAAGAAAGATAATGGCAAAAGATTATAAGAAGTTGGCAAAGGATATTATTGAACATATAGGAGGAGAAAGTAATGTAGCGCAATTACAATATTGTATGACACGCCTGCGTTTCTATTTAAAAGATGAAAGCAAAGCGGATACAGAATACCTGAAAAATTTGTCAGGGATTGTGACTGTAATGAAAGCAAGTGGGCAATATCAAGTGGTTATTGGAAGTGACGTTGGTGAAGTTTACGAAGCAATTCTGAATGTTTCTAATATCAACGGTGAACAAACGTCAAACACTAATAAACAAAATGGGCAAAAAAAGTTACTTAATAATTTTATTGATTTGATCTCTAGTATCTTTCAACCATTCATCCTAGTGCTAAGTGCCACAGGAATGATTAAAGGTTTAGTTGCTTTACTAGGTGTTTTTGGATTAGATGAAGCAAATAGTGGTTTTTATGCAGTGTTGAATGCGGTCGGAGATGGCTTTTTTCAATTTCTACCTGTCATTATTGCACTAACTGCAGCTAAGAAGTTTCGTATGAATGTTTATACGGCTTTGGCCATTGCTTTTGCTTTAGTATATCCTTCATTGAGTGACATGGCAGAGGGAACGCCGCTTTATACTTTGTTTGAAGGAACGCAATTTAGCGCAGATGTATTTACAACTTTTCTAGGTATTCCTGTCTTATTACCACCTGGAGGCTATTATGCTACTGTGATTCCAGCTATTTTAGCAATTTGGTTGGGAGCAAAAGTTGAAAAAGGATTTAAAAAAATTATTCCTTCGGTAGTTAATTCATTTTTAACCCCCTTTTTTACAGTGTTAGTTACTGCGACATTAGCTATTTTAGTTATTGGTCCTATAGCTACTTGGGGCTCTGATTTGATCGGTTTAATCTTTATGGCAATTTATAAAATCAGTCCAACAATTTTTGGTGCATTGATCGGTGGATTATGGCAGTTGTTAGTGATGTTTGGTCTACACTGGGGTTTAGCACCTATTGGTATATTGCAACTCACCGAACAAGGATTTACACCAATTTTGTCTAATTCAGGAAGTGCAAGCTTTGGTGTATTAGGTGTTTTACTAGCGATTATCATAAAAAATAAAGATAAAAACGTTAGAAATATTGGTATTCCTGCAACGATTGCTTCTGTATTTGGGGTGACAGAACCAGGTATCTATGGATTATTATTACCAATGAAAAAACCTTTTATTATTGCCTTGATTTCTAGTGCAATAGGAGGAGCATATACTGGATTTTTTGATGTAGTTGTTTATCGTATAGGCGGTCTAGGTGTTTTTTCTATTACTAATTATATTACCGATAGCGGTCAACTTACGATGAACTTCTGGCATCGTGTGATTTCGTTTATTTTGGTCACAGTCATTGCTTTTGCTATTCAAATGTTTATGAAAACACCACAGTTAGACTCCTCAGTAGATAGTATTGAAAAGAAAAATAAAAACCAAACGCTAAACAATGCTGAACTTGAAAAAAGTCGTAAGCAAGATATTATTGCTAGTCCATTAAATGGAGAGGTTAAAAATTTATCGGAAGTCAATGATAAAGTGTTTTCTAGTGGATCTATGGGTAAAGGAATTGCGATAGTACCTAAAAAAGGAATAGTCTATGCTCCGACGAATGCTACAATCCGTATGGTTTTTAAAACCGGGCATGCGATCGGTTTGACAACAGAATTGGGAACAGAAATTTTAATTCATATTGGATTAGATACAGTCGAGTTAAAAGGAGAAGGATTTGAAAAATTAGTTCAAGAAGGAGATGAAGTTTTAGCTGGGCAACCATTGATCATTTTTGAAATAGATAAACTACAACAAAAGGGTTATGAAATAGATATTCCGATTGTTATTAGCAATATAAGTGAAAGCTCCGATATATTCATTACTGATGAAAAGCAACTAGAACATGGAGATTATTTATTTACCGTAGTGAAATAGTTCAATCATTGAAGAAAAAGTTTATTTTTATCGGGTTTATATTAGGCTTTTTCCCTATGTCAATAAAAAATTTCAGTAATGAATGAAGAAAAATGAAGGAATTCGTTGATGAAGGTCTTATAGCAAAAGATTGATTTCATGGTGTTTTGGAAATGTAAGAAAAGAAAATTTTTCAATCTGTTTTCGCATTGTCATAAAAGTAATGAATTGTTATTTCCCTTTAACACACAAAGCCTCTCTGTATGTTAAATTAGCAATCGTGGTTGGTAGCCACGTAGTTAAAAAATCTTGGAGGTATTAACTCATGAAATTTAAAAAGTTACTACTAGGAACAGCACTAACAGCAGGAACTGTTTTCGCAGTCGGCACAACAAGTGCAAATGCAGATGAAATTCATACAATTCAAACAGACGATACATTAGCAAAAATTTCTAAACAATATGTTGGAGACAAAAGTTTAATTGATTCCATCGTCGAAGCTAATGATATTAAAGATAAAAACATGATTTATGTTGGCGAAGAATTAACGATTCCAACAGACGGAAATAGTGGACAAGAACAAGCTCCTGTACAACAAGAAGCACCAGTACAAGAAGAACAACAAGCCCCTGTTCAAGAAGCGCAACCAGCTGAACCAGCACAACCGGTTGAAGAAGAACAAACACCGGAACAACCAGTAGAAGAACCAGCACAAGCGGAAGAACCTGCTACTGAAGAAGCAGACAATTCTGGTGATTCATCTGTTGAAGTTAACGACCATTTGAAACAAATCGCGCAACGTGAATCAGGTGGAGATATCCATGCAACTAACCCATCTTCTGGCGCATCTGGTAAATACCAATTCTTGCAAACTACATGGGATTCTGTAGCACCAGCAGAATATCAAGGTAGCCCTGCTGCCAATGCTCCTGAAGAAGTTCAAGACGCAGCAGCACAAAAATTATATGATACAGCTGGCGCTTCCCAATGGGTAACTGCATAAACCTAGTAAGTTTTTCACGAATAAATTAGTATTAAATGAACGACAATTTCTAAAATAGAAAATGTCCGAAACGAAGACAAATCGAATGTTCTCTTCTAAAATTGAAGAGTTTGCATCGATTTGTCTTTTTTTAGTTTGTTACCTCATTCTTATATTGTGTTTTACTTATATTTTTTTAATTTATGCAATTGCCTAGTGATATCGAATTTCAAATAAAGTACAATATCATTAGATTGTTTGATTAATCTATCTAAGACATGTAAGAAGAAAGGAATTAAAAATGGCGTCTTTAACTAATTTGTGGACATTGTTCCAGTATTTTATTCTTGGGATTGTTCAGGGGGTTACCGAACCTATTCCGGTGTCTTCTAGTGGACACTTAATTATTGCAAGAGAGTTGTTTAACATTGAAGCTAGGGGACTTTCTTTTGAAATCTTTGTGAATTTTGCTTCTTTGCTAGCAGTTATGCTAATTTATCGGCAAGATATCGTACGTTTAATCGTGAATACTTGGAAGTTTTTATTTAAAGGAGATAAAACCGTTAAAAGTGACTTTATGTTTGTCGTTTATCTTATTATAGCGACTATTCCAGTTGGGATCATTGGTGTATTGTTTGGAGATGTCCTTGGTGAGGTGTTAAGTGGAACAAATGTTGTTGGGATTACCTTGTTGATTACGGCACTTTTCCTTTGGTTGATTCGTAATCTACAAGGACGTAAACAAGATGGGGATCTATCAGCAAAAGATGCTGCTATTGTCGGTCTTGCACAAGCAGTGGCCACAACGCCAGGGATAAGTAGATCGGGCGCTACAATTGTTGCTTCTATGTTGGTCGGAATGAAAAAAGAGACTGCTTTGCGCTTTTCTTTCCTTCTTTATATTCCCGTAAGCCTGGGGACAGGTATTCTTGAAATTCCTGAAATTGTTCAAGATCCGGCAATGGGCCAATTATGGGCACCATACTTGCTGGCATTTATTACTACCTTTGTTGCTAGCTATTTTGGGTTGAAATTATTCATGAACGTCATGCGTCAAGGAAAATTAGAATATTTTGCCTATTATTGCGTCGCTGTCGGTCTTTTGGTATTGTTCTTTTTGTAGAATGAACGAATCATGATCTACGTAGACCAAATGGAATAGAATAGGGTAGAGGGGAAATAAGATTTCCGCCCCTCCCGTCGCACCGTACGTACGGTTCTCGTATACGGCGCTCCATTTGTATTGTTTTCACGCTTGATTAAGATAGTAATTTAAAGGATTGACCAATCCAGGTCGATCCTTTTTCTTTATGGCTAAAACTTTCGGACTTAGGGTAAAATTGACGACGTCCATGCCACATTTCCTATACCAACCTAATCTCGAATTTGCCACCTTATAAATATTTTCTTTGGTAAAATGGCATTTGAATAATCGGTTTAATTGTTGTAGATTCGTATAGATTCGTTGTGGCAGTTTCCATTGCTTTATGATGATCACTCGGACTTTATGTCGTAACCATTGCCCAAACTTTGCTAGATAGGTTTTCATATTCCCGATACGGTAGTAATTGATCCAGCCTCTTATCGTTTGGTTGAGTTTCGTGAATGTCACCGCTAAGGGTCGTGACACAGCCTGTTTTCTTTTAAGGATGGCTTTCGTTTTATCATAGAGCTTTGTTTTACTGACTTTGCTCGGTTTACACTGCCAACCCTTCTGGTTCTTCCAGAAGGTAAACCCTAAAAATTGACTCTGTGTCGGTCGTACCACCTTGGTTTTTGTGACGTTCACTCGTAAGAAAAGCTTTCTTTCAATCCAACTCGTAATAGATTTCATTACACGATTGGCTGCCCGCTCACTTTTGACAAAGATATCCGTATCATCCGCATAACGGACAAAATAGAGTCCTCTTGCTTCTAGTTCTTTATCCAATTTGTCCAGATAAATATTCGCTAAAATGGGACTTAAAGGTCCGCCTTGCGGAACGCCCGTTTCATTCGGACGAACAAAGCCATTTTCCATAATCCCTGCTTTTAAGAAAACACGTATTAAGTGAAGCGTTTCTCTATCTTTGACCCGTTCTCTAAGGGTCGAGATTAATTTATCATGATGAACCGTATCAAAATATTTCTCAATGTCCATATCAATGAGCCATTCATAACCTTCATTCAAGTAATCAAGAACTTTTTCAATCGCTTGATGTGCACTTCGATTGGGACGAAAACCATAACTGCTTTCACTGAAGTGAACATCGAAAATGCGACTCAGCTGTTGCGCGGTTGCTTGTTGTACCACACGGTCCACGACACTTGGAATCCCTAAAGGTCTTTGTTTTCCATCGGGCTTAGGGATATAAACTCGTTTGACTGTTTTCGGACGGTAAGTCATCGATCGAATCTCTTGAACAAGGGAATGTCCGTGTTGATAGAAATAATGGTCAAGTTCGTCGACTGTCATTTTATCAACACCCGGAGCGCCTTTATTCTTTTTGACCTGCTCGATGGCTTGTCTCATGTTTTGCTGGCTCGTGATCTTTTCAATGAATCTCATGCGCTGTTCCTCCTCTAGGTGTAGATGGATCCAAGATCGTCCTCACTACTTTTCCCATCGATAGTTACGTTCTACCGTTCTAGGGTATCCTCGTTTCCGGACTGCTTGGATATTTTCTTCTAGCGATTCACACTATACAAACATTCAGCCCTTCACTACATGTAATATCATAGCTACTATGGCCTCGGCTGACTTCTTACGACAAACCTTTTTCGACCGTTCGCAAACGTCCGTAAGATCTCCCAGGGTAAGACACTTATCTTTCTCTCCACAACCTCTTGATTTACTGTCTTGGTTTTACGTTTACCTTTTGGACTTCGGCTTGATATGCAGCCTTATCCACCATTTAGCCTCATCAAGTTCCTGTGCGTAGGTTCAAGAGATTTGCGCCACCACTTCCTTCACCCCATCATCGCTGATTTCGGCTTGTGGCTCGCTACACTTGGCGGTAACTACCCGTGACTAGACTTTCACTAGCTAGATAAATGCCATGCCTGGCACACATACAAAAAAGACTGGGGATTTCCAGTCTTTTTTTAAGAAGGATTCCATGAACGTGACAGACTTATAACAGAAAAAGCTAATGTTACAGCGCAATCATTTGCTAAAATAGAAAAAGTAGTTTTAAATTTCAATAGTTAGAACCGATGGAATAATAGTAAACATTGTTGTGAAAAAGCAGCTTATAAAATCGGCAATTTATTAGAGCATGATATAAAAAGGTAACTGCTTAAGTATGAGCAAAACTAACTGAAAGTAGGTTTGAAAGTATGGCAGATTCAAAATTTAACAGGCAATTTTTTATTCATTTAATGATTCCTGTAGTCGTTGGTTTCATCATTTGGTTTTTCCCTTGGAGGCCTGAAGAAGTGCCAGTAGAGGGCTGGCAAATGCTAGCGATATTTATTGCTACAATTGTGGCCATTATTTTGAAGCCTTTACCGATGGGCGCAGTAGCTTTAATAGGGTTAACAGTAACAATATTGGTTGGCCCATTAAGTACAGAAACTGCATTGGACGCGTTTTCAGGTACAAGCGTCTGGTTGATCGTTTTAGCTTTTTTCTTATCTAAAGGGATTATCAAAACCGGGCTAGGACACCGAATTGCCTACAATTTAATTGAACGTTTTGGGAAGAAAACGATTGGTTTGGTTTATGCTATGATGGGAGTAAATATTGTTGTTGGCCCTGCTATTCCAAGCAGTACTGCGCGAACTGGGGGTGTAATGTTACCCATTGTTCAAGGATTAGCGGATATATACGATTCAAAACCACAAGATGGAACCCGTCGAAAGCTAGGGGCTTTTTTGATTACTTGTCTTTATCATATAGATACTATTGTAGCGACGATGTTTTTAACAGCAGGAGCAACTAAGCCCTTAGCACAAGAATTAGCCGCTGGTTTTGGCATTGAAATTACTTGGATGAACTGGTTTTTAGGCGCTTTGGTTCCGGGCATTTTGTCATTAATTGTGATTCCACTTATTTTATTTAAAATTTATCCGCCTGAAATAAAAGAAACACCTGGTGCGCCAAGTTGGGCTAAAGAAAAGAAAAGTGAAGTGGGTCCAATGACGTTTGATGAAAAAAATATGTCCTGGATTTTTATTCTGGCTATTATCTTATGGATATCCGGACAATTTATTGCTTTAAGCGCGGTGACTGTCGCGTTAATTGCGATTTCATTGCTCTTAATACTTAAAATCTTGGCATGGAATGACATCACACAAGAAAAAGGCGCGTGGAATACCTTAATTTGGTTTGCTATTTTGGTGATGATGGCAGGACAATTAAATGAACTCGGTTTTATCTCTTGGTTTAGTGAGGCGATTGCTTCTGCGGTTACTGGGTGGAGCTGGGTTGCGATTTTTATAACCCTTTGTTTAGCATTTTTCTACAGCCATTATTTCTTTGCCAGTCTAACAGCACATGTTACAGCGATGTATCCAGCCTTTTTAGGGGTTGCGTTAGCTTCTGGGACACCGCCTTTATTTGCCGCTTTAATGCTGGCTTATGTTACTAACATTTGCGGAGCTACGACACATTATGCTAGCGGACCTGCAGCTGTTCTCTTTGGCGAAGGCTATGTGACGCAAAAGGAATGGTGGAAAATATGCTTTATTATGGGACTGGTTTACTTATTTATTTGGTTAGTTATTGGTTCTGCTTGGTTAGGCTTTATCGGCTTTATGTGAGAAAAGATTTATTTATATATAGAAGTACGTGGAAAGTAAAATTTTCAAGAAAGAGGTTAGCATATGAAAGTAACAATGATTACTGGAGATGGGATCGGTAAAGAAATTTCACAAAGTGCAATGGATGTAATTGATGCCTCAGGTGCTGATATTGTTTGGGATATTGTTCATGCAGGAGAAGACGTTTATGAAGAAACGGGAACGCTTATCCCGGATGGTGTTTTTAAAAGTTTAGAAAAGAACAAGGTGGCTTTAAAAGCGCCTATGACTACCCCTATAGGCAAAGGTTTTCGTAGTGTAAATGTAAGTTTACGAAAAAAATATGATTTATACGCAAATATCCGTCCGGTGCAATCTATCGGTACTATAGAAACATTATTTGAAAATTTGGATTTAGTTTTATTTCGAGAAAATACAGAAGATTTATATGCAGGTGTAGAGAAAAAAGTTTCTGATGACGAAATGCATAGTATAAAAATGATCACTCGAAAAGCTTCTGAACGAATTATCCGTCGTGCCTTTGAGTATGCCAAAGAAAACAAGCGGAAAAGTGTTACAGTCGTGACAAAAGCCAACATCATGAAGCTTTCTGATGGTATGTTTTTAGAAATAGCACGAGAAATTGCAGAGGAATTTCCAACGATTGAGTTTAAAGAAATTCTAGTAGATAATATGGCGATGCAATTAGTGATTAATCCATACCAATTTGATGTGGTAGTGACAGAAAACTTATATGGAGATATTTTATCTGATGAAATGGCAGGACTTATCGGTGGTTTAGGGCTTGTTCCTGGCGCAAATATTGGAGATGACATGGCGATATTTGAAGCTGTCCATGGTTCTGCGCCAGATATTGCTGGTAAAAATTTAGCCAACCCTACTGCGATTATTTTAGGTGGTTGTATGATGTTGGATTATTTAGGAAAAACAAAGGAAAGTAACAATATTCGGCACGCTTTGAATGAGGTATTAAGTAAGCCGGAAAATTTTACACACGATTTAAAGGGAACAGCTACAACAAGCCAATTTACGCAAGCAGTGATCCAACAGATGAAGCGATAATCATTTTGCCTTACTTAATAAATGTTATAAAAGACCAGAGACAGTATCAAAATTGTTTCTGGTCTTTTATTTTGAAATCATTTATTTTAATAAAGTTATAACAGCTAAAAGGTTAAAAAAATGTAACACGGGTAGTTTTTATATTTACGCATTGACAAATCCTTAGAAAGAATGTATTATAATGAATGATTATAAAAATAATTCATTCATTGTTTGAGAGGTGAAAATTGGATGCAGATAGATAAAGAACAGACACTTTTTGCTGCAGCTAGAGAGCTCTTTTTAGAACAAGGCTTTAAGAAAACGAATATTGCAGCAATAACAAAACAAGCAAATGTGGCAGTGGGGACGTTTTATAAGTACTATTCCTCTAAAGAAGAGATTTTCTATGAAGTTTATCAAGCAGAAAATGAAGCAGCTAAATATAAAATTGTGTCACAAATCGATACAAGACAACCACCAAAGGAAATCATCAAGCAATTTATCACGACAATCATTCAAACGAGTAAGCAAAATCCGATTTTAGCAGAGTGGTATCGAAATTCCGAAGTGAGTCAACTAATTACAAATCATGATAAAAATAAAAATGCTTGGCAAGATAGCTTGGTTTATAGTTTTTTAATTGAAAATATTGAACGTTGGCAAGCAAGCGGCGAGTTTCGACAAGATATTGATAGGAAGACTACATTAGCTTTGTTTAATGCTCTAGTGGTTGTTGATAATCATAAAGAGGAAATTAGAACAAATAATTATCCGCAAGTTTTAGAAATATTGGCTGATATGATCGTGGATGGACTTAGCGCAAACAAATAAACGCCACTAAAAACAGTGGTGAATTATTTTAAACTTAAATGAATGAATTTATAAAATATTCATTCAAAAAGAATTGGATTTAAAAAATGAAAGGGGTGAATATAATGGGACTACAGATACTAGGCTGGACTATGGTGGTTGTTGGTTTAATTGTAGATGCCTGGGGTTTTGTCGAATTTCCAGTAAATGAGTTTCTAAAATCCGATTTCTTGAGTTTAATAGTAAGTGGTGCCGTACTAATCGCTGGCGGTTTAGCTGTTTTAAAAATGCCCGCATGGCTTACTATAGCAGCAATTATTGTCGCAACAATTGTATTAGCGTTATATATTTGGAGCTTTCGTATGGGTATCGCTAATACACTCATCAGCTATATTATAATGTTGGCCATTGTCGGTTGGTTGATTAGCTTGTTATTGAAGTGAAAATGGGTAGTATATGAATGAAAAGGAATGAATAAAAATCCTCATTGCAATGATTTTAGTGAGGATTTTTTTGCCGTAAAAACTTTTATTTTTATCTTTGTAAAGGAAAATTTCTAAAAAAAATAATTTTTTTCATTGGAAAAAAAGATACAAACTACATAGGTAGATATGTGGGAAATGCTGAATTGACAATGTTTATATACTGAAATATTTCAATTTGTTTTCATTTCGTTATAAATGTAATGAAATGTTATTGACGCTTAACACACGAAAACTCAATTTATGGTAAATTAATGAGCGTGGAAAGACCACATAGTTAAAAAATCTTGGAGGTACTATTTAATGAAACTTAAAAAATTATTACTAGGAACAGCACTAACAGCAGGAACTGTTTTCGCAGTTGGTACAACAAGTGCAAATGCAGATGAAATTCATACAATTCAACAAGACGATACATTAGGTAAAATTTCTAAGCAATATGTTGGAGACAAAAGCTTAATTGATTCTATCGTCGAAGCCAATGACATTAAAGATAAAAATATGATTTATGTTGGCGAAGAATTAACGATTCCAACAGATGGTAATGGTGAACAAGCGCCTGCACCTGCACAAGAAGCACCCGTTCAAGAACAACAAGCGCCTGTTCAAGAAGCGCAAGCAGCTGAACCAGCACAACCGGTTGAAGAAGAACAAACACCTGAACAACCAGTAGAAGAACCAGTTCAAGAAGAAGCTCCTGCACAAGCAGAACAACCAGCAGCAGAAGAAGCTTCAAGTTCTAATGGTGGATCTACAAAAGATCAATTCTTAGCAGCAGGTGGTACAGAAGAAATGTGGAGCACTATTGTAATGCCAGAATCTGGCGGTAACCCTAATGCAGTGAACCCACTTGGATATCAAGGTTTAGGCCAAACAAAAGAATCTTGGGGAACTGGTAGTGTAGAAGAACAAACTAAAGGTATGATTGAATACGGTACTAGTCGTTATGGTTCTATGGCAGAAGCCATGAGTTTTAGAGCGCAAAACAACTGGTGGTAATTCGGCAATAAATAAATGGTATAGTAAAAGGTCCTTGTCTGTGTGATGAGGGCTTTTTTATGCTTTATTAAAATAACAAATGAGATTTTCATAGTTTATTTTGTATATTAGAAGAAGCTATGATAGGTTGGTTTGTTTAATTATATTGGGTAGATATTGCTTTAGGTGGAATAGTTTGTATAGTTTATGTTGTTTTGACACTAAAAATGAAAATAAAAATAAGTAGTAAATAAGAAGGTATCTAAAATGGAGTATCCAACTAAATTAAAAAAAGAAATTATGGAGCAAAGCAAAAAGTTTCAATTAGAAGGGTTTTTACCTGGTAGAGGAGCAGAAGATGCTGCGATTATGCTCGTAGCTGAAGCGCCTGGTCAAACAGAAATTAAAACGCAAATCCCTTTTAGCGGTCAAGCGGGAAAAGGTTTGGATAAAGCCCTTGCAAAAATTAACTTACATAGAGAAGATATTTACATGACAAGCGTAGTTAAAAGTCGACCTTATAGTGTAAAGAAAAGAACGAATAAGAGCAGGGAGGAAAAAAAGAGCTATCCGAACCGAACGCCTAATAAAACAGAAATCAAACTTTTCGCGCCATTTTTGGATTTTGAAATAAAGAGTATAGCGCCTAAGATTATTGTTACATTGGGAAATAGCGCAATGAATCGCTTATTAGGAAATCAGTATACCGTCTCTAATTACCATGGACAAACGCTTCAACAACCGATCTATAAGTTATCAAAAGACCGCAAGAATTATGAGAAAACAGAAGAAAATTATTATATTTATCCAATGTATCATCCTGCTGCAATGCTTTATAATCGTGATTTAGAAAAAACAATTGATCAGGATTGGGATAATCTATCTGCACTTATTAAGAAAAAGAAGTAGGATGATTGGCCCTAGATTTAGCTAGTGAGAGACCAAAGGCAAAACGATTGGTCCAAAGGTAGCTGAAATAAGGGACATAAGTGGATTGCTTGGCCTAAGGTTGACCTAAGGAAGGGCCATAAGTGATGCTATTGGCCCTAAATTAGTTTAAGAAGGGGCTAAAAGTCTCGTTGTTGGTCCTAACTCAGTAAAAGTAACGTCCGTATTAAATTATAAAAACTATAAAAATTTGTGATTTTTGTCATAATAACAGTATAAGCATGTAAAATGTGGTTCATAGAAATAAAAGTTTAAAAAGAAGAGATGAATGCCTTGGCAATAAATAGGAAAGGAAGAAACTAGAATGATATTAACGTTGCTCATTTTACTTATTTTAGTCGGTGGTTTCTTTATTGGGCTGAGAAGTGGCTTGGTATTACAAGTTGTCGGCTTAACCGGTTTTATTATTGCGATTGCTGTTTCGTATTTATATTTTGATAGACTATCTCCATATTTACGATGGATTCCTTTTCCCGGCTCAAGCGGTGGAAATTCAGAGTTATTTTATTATCAAGCACTTGCTTTTGTGATTTTATTTATTGGTATAAGAATCTTATGGAGTATTATAGGATCGTCGCTCAATTTTTTGGCCAGCTTACCTTTGTTGAATATTTTAAATCGCTGGTTAGGTGGTGCGTTTGGTGTCGTAAAAGTATATTTAGCTGTCTTTTTATTATTAAATTTATTTGCTTTTGTTCCCAATGCGTTTGCGCAACAAACTGTTTCAGATTCAACACTAGCTCAGAAAATTGTGGAAGACACCCCAGTTCTTTCAGAAAAAGTAGAAGAACTTTAAACAACTTTCGTATAAAAAACGACTTGATAGTTCATATCAAGTCGTTTTTTAGCATGTACAAGGGCGATAATAGAAAGAATTGCGATCATTTTCCAATTGAATGTTTGATCGTTTCTAGCCTTAAGATAGTAAAAATTTTATCATACTTTTGTATTAATCTTTAGCATACTTAACAATGGCATCATGTAAAATTGAAACGACATTTTTTCCTGCGCGGTTATTGTAATAATCGACAAAACGGTTATCGGCAAGGTACATATCTACTAAACCTTTGTGTGCTTCTGCTGAATAGTTTGACCAGGAATACATAAGCCATTGTCTATGCAAGCTGTATACTTCTTTAGCTTCCTGTGAAATTAAATCTTGTGAAATAGCTAGTTGATCTAGTTTTTCGAATAGTTCATCTTCTACTTCTTGCATTTTTTGGAAATCTGCTTTGCTAAGATTCATGAATTTTTTGTTAGATTTTTCAATTGTTTCTTCGCCATACTTCTCCCTAATTTCTTCTCCGTATAGTTTTTCATTTTCAGTTAGACGTTCTTTTTTAAATCCCTCAAATTTTTCTGCTGTGTTCATATTAATTTCTCCTTTTGTATACTGGATCGTTTTTTTAACGGTAGTTAGTAATTGGTTAATCTTTTCTCTTTCCTCTTCTAAATTACTTTGGTGTTCTTTTAAAGCAGCTAGCGTATTGAATGTTGGATCATCCAATATGGATTGAATTTGTGCTAATTTTAAACCCAAAGAACGATAAAGAAGTATCTGTTGTAAACGATCAATTTCTTTTTCTCCATAAAGGCGATACCCTGAAGCTGAAATTGTTGTCGGCTTTAATAAAGCGATTTGATCGTAATATCGAAGTGTTCTTGTGCTGATATTGGCCATATCAGCGATGTCTTTAATGGTATACGACATTATTTGTCCTCCTTTCAATTTTGACTATAAGGCTTTACGTAACGTAAAGGTCAAGTTATTTTTTATTAGACGCTCTTTTATTATTTTTAGAACAATTAATTAGTTAACTTGAATTAACAATAATTGTAAAGTGTGGTTGCTTGCTTTATTATTATTTTAATTTACTAAAACTTGAAACCTACTTTTCGATACGTATCCCTTGGTATACCAAGGATCTCATGCACAAAATTAACTTCAACCTGCTTGCTTGAGCTGTTTTTGTATAGAGGAAGGTAGTTTTTCAAGGAACTGTTCGATAATGTTATTTAATACGGCTTCATCCAAAACATATTCATCCGCAAAAGCTTCTTGGAATAAAACGAGTAATTGCAGAATGGCTTCCGATACAGAAAGCTCAGAAAGCTCATCAATGAGAAGATAAAATAACTCGCCAAGCGTTCGGTCGTCTTTACTTTCACGTTCTTGCACCGCTAGGATCATATAACCGATAGCTACCAGTGTCGTATGCGCAAAGATCCCGTCATAAGAAATCCCTTGGTACTTGGCTAATTTTAAGTATTGTTTGCACATCTTGAAGTAGACTTCCACCGACCAGCGTCTAGCATAGAGCTGAATGATCTCGTCTTCGGTCAGATCGATATCGGTCGAAGCTAAGACCAAATAGTCGTTTCGTTTATTGCGATTGCGAATATATACCAACTTAATGGGAAGGATTTTCCCTTCTACGACAGCTTCTACTTGGACACTCAAAAGATAGCGAGAACGACCGCGGCGCTTTTTATTTCGTTTGAAGATTTCTTTGACATCCATCTTTTGGCCTTGATAACGGTAGTAGATCTTTTGACTACGTTTAACCATCGCTACGCAGTGGCATTTCAGGTCACGGATCTGTTGGAACATTTTGGGACTGGAAAACCAAGTATCGAATAAGACATAATCCGCATGGATCCCTTGGTTCAAAGCCGATCGAAGCAGTTCCAGTGTCACTTCCGTGCCTTTACGAAGCGCTTGAGCTTTACGTTTCCCCCTATTCGTGCGTTGATCCCCGATATCAAGATCAGATTGGAGCTTTCTTTTCCCGGAGAGCAAGGAAAAAGCGACGGGGACAAAGCTGTTGCCATCACTCCAGCCTAATTGTAAATAACGAAATCCTTTGAAATATTTTTTCTTGGCATGGTCGTATTGTAAAGCGGCACACGCCACTTTTTTCGCATTCAAGCGAGAATACATGGAGTCATCCACGATAAACGTGGTCTTTCGGGCATCATCCGTCAATGGACGTAGGAAAGTAATGACGGATTTAGCCACTAAGATCAGTAATTTTTGCCAATGAGTGTGCGGATCATTCAAAACGTTGCGAAATGTTTTATCTGAAAATGATAGCTGTTCCTTTTGCTTTTGGTAAAACCGATAGGTAGAACCGTTGGTAAAGATCGAAGCTAATAGGAACGAAAAAATAACAGAAACGGAGAAACCCTTCCTGTGCACGGCATTCGATTTTTTAAGAGCAGAAGCTACATGGAACTGATGAAAAAAATCAGACACAGAGGTAGAAATTTTTTCTGAATTTGACGTTTTTTGTGTTATAATTGACATGGCATGAACACTCCTTGGTTAGTGGTTTTTCGTTGATTCTATTATACCAGGATTTGAGTGGTTCATGCTATTTTTGTATAAAAAAACGTTTATTTATCAAGGGATGAACTGTATTTTTGAACTTTCAAGTTTTAGTTAATTTAGACTAAAGCTAGGAAAGAAGTGTAAGGGTATGACGGAATATGTAAATAAGTCAATTCACATCCATAAAAATTTAATTTTTTTACGAAAAAGTTGTGATCTGACAATTGAAGAATTTGCAGAAAAGCTCGACGTTTCTAGACAAACAGTCGCAAAATGGGAAAAGGGTGCAACCATTCCAGATATTATCAAGTGTGATGCAATTGCAGCTTTTTATAACATAACTATTGACGATTTACTACATTATGATGGAAAAACTTCAGTAATGCCAATTGCTCCAAGAGGGAAATATTTCTTTGGTACAGTTACTATAGATGAAAAAGGACAAATTATTATTCCCCAAAAAGCAAGAGAAATATTCAGCTTAAAAACAGCTAGCCAGTTGGTTGTTTTAGGAGATGAAACGCAAGGAATAGCATTAGTGACTGACGATACTTTTATGGATTCAATGCAAGACTTATTGGATCATTTTTATCCGAAATAATATGCAAGAGAACTAAAAATTTTTTTGGGGGATAAAATGACAATTTTATTTTTTATCTTAGCGATAATTATTATCTTACTTCTTTTTTATGCTTATCAAAATATGAATTATGATAAAAAGAAGGATAAACTTATCAAACAAGCAAATATGCATGAAAAACAAGTAACTTTACCGGATGGATCTGTTTTAAATTATGGAGAAAATTCCAGCAATAATACACCTTTATTACTATTACATGGTCAGATGGTATCTTGGGAAGATTATGCAAAAGTCCTTCCTGCCTTAGCCAAAGAATACCACATTTATGCAGTAGATTATTATGGACATGGTGGCTCCAGTAAGGATCCCAATAAATATTTTGCTAATGCTATTGGGAATGATCTTATTTGGTTTATCGAAAATGTGATCAAAAAACCTGTTATTATTTCGGGACATTCTTCCGGTGGTCTTTTAACTGCCTGGCTTTCTGCGAATTCTCCGGAAAATGTGCTAGGTGTTGTGATTGAAGATGCGCCCTTTTTTTCAACCGAACCAAATCGTGCAGAAAATACTTATGCAGGTAAAGGGTTTAAAGTTAACCATGATTTCTTGTATCAAGAGACGAAAAAAAATTATACAAAATATAGTCTTGAGCATGATTACATGCAAACTTTTTTTAATAAAAATGGAAAAGACAATTGGGCAAAGATTGTAAAAAAACCTGCTTTTTCTTACATGAAAAAATATCCGAATCAGCTTCCTCGTATTTGGTATTATCCGCCTCGACTAGCTGTGAACCTTATCTATGACTTAACTGCTAATATACAAGATGGGACAGGGGAATATGATTTGCGTTTTGGCGATGCTTTTTATAATTATTCATGGTTTGATAACTTTGACCAAGCCGAAACTTTGTCTCGTATTCGCGTCCCGACAACTTTACTTCATGTTGCCCCAAGTAATGAAAGTGCCCCAAGTTACTATGATAATAATGGCATTTTACTTTCAGCAATGGATGAAAAAGATGCTACTTATGCAACAGAACTCATAGAAGGTGCAGAATTGATCGATGGTTTTAAATCAATGCATAATATCCACCAAGACCAACCACAACAGTTCGTAAAAGTTTTAGTTGATTTTAAAAAACAATTGACTAAATGAAGACTGCTTCTCCTATAAAATAAAAGAGAAGCAGTCTTCATTTTTATAATTTATTCTTTAATATTGTCTGACTAAAGGAGGCTCATAATTTTCTATAAAGGAGTTGATTTCATCAAAAGAAGAGGAGAAAAAAATTTTGCTGCGGTCTTCTTTTGTTAAAAATTCATTTATTACCATATTGTCGTAAAAGTTTTTAATTGCACCATAGTAATTATTTACATTATAAAAAATACATGGATTGGGATTTTGTCCAATTCTTGCCCAAGAAACCATTTCAGTAATTTCTTCCAGAGTTCCAGGACCACCTGGTAGAGCGATAAATGCCTCTGCTAAGGAAGCCATTTTATTTTTTCTTTCAGACATGGACTCAACGACGTATAATTTCGTTAAATTTTGGTGTGCCAGTTCTCTATTTTTTAAAAATATAGGAATAACACCAATAGCTTTACCGCCAGAATGAAGAACTGTATCAGCTAAGCTCCCCATTAAACCTGCCTTTCCGCCGCCATAAACCAGTGTATTATTGTTTTTAGCGATCCACCTTCCTAATTCAATAGCAGATTGTTCAAAAATCGCTTGGTTTCCTCTGTTTGCTCCGCTGTATACCGTGATATTCAAATAAAAACTCCCTTCTATTTCCATTAAAAATAGTATATCATAGAAGAAAATTTAGATTGTAAAAAACTAAAAAGTAGGTGTTAAATTTGGATATTCGTGAGTATCAGTTATTTATTAGCGATTTTTATAAACAAAGGAAATGGTATCAGTATGGTCCGTTCATACGTTCTAACTTTCTTTCTGAAGAAGTTGGAGAGGTCAGTCGAGCGATTAGGACATTAGAAATTGGACGTGATAGACCAGATGAGAAAACTTCTGCATACAACGAACAGTTAGAAAATTTGATAGAAGAATTAGGAGATGTATTAGATAATATTTTTGTAATAGCGGATAAGTATGATATTTCCTTGGAAAGGATTATGCTAGCTCATAAAGAAAAATTGCTTTCAAGATATGAAAAATAATATATCAAAGATTTACGATTATATGCTTTAAACAATTTTTTTTTTAAAGGAGCGGACCTTTATTTGTATTATCAAAGCTTAATTGATGAATTTTCTGCTAAGTGTAAAGAGGTATTTAATAGCCATTTAACGGGCGTATATTTACATGGTTCTATGGCGATGAATTGTTTTAATGCAGAAAAGAGCGATATTGATTTAATTATCATAGTCGAAAACAATATCACGAATAGCCAAAAAATAAAATTTATGGATGATGTAATGAAATTAAACGAACAAGGACCAGCAAAGGGACTGGAATTTAGTGTTGTACGAAGAAAATACTGCCATCCATTTGTTTATCCAACGCCTTTTGAATTACATTTTTCTCAAATGCATGTTAAGCAGTATAAACATAATCCAATAAAGTATATAGAAAATATGAAAGGTAAAGATAAGGATCTTGCAGCTCATTTTACCATGATAAATCATTGTGGAATTGTTTTATATGGAGAACCGATTAAAGAGGTGTTTGGTAAAGTACCAACAAAAGATTATGTAGATAGTATCTGGTGTGATATAAAAAATGCTAGAAAAAATATAGTCAATGAACCAATGTATATGGTGCTAAATTTGTGTAGAGTACTGGCATTTCTAGAAGATGGTTTATATCTTTCAAAGCAGCAAGGTGGTAAATGGGGGTTGACGCATATTTCTACAAAGTATCATCCCTTAATTGCAGAAGCATTGTATTGTTATAAAACAAAACATGCGATGCAAGTGGATAAGGCATATGCAAAAGACCTTGCAGATCAAATGTTGCACAATATCGAGTACAAGAGGGGGGCAGTTTAAAAATTGATGTGAAGAAAAAGTTGAAATTTTGATGAAGTGTCTGTAAATATTTCTTTACTTTCAGCTGGAGCTCCATTTTTTAAAATAAACCCATGCTCCATCCAGTAATGGTTCATTCATTCAGTTATCGACAGTTCTTTACAGTAAATCATATAAGATGAAATAGCACTTAACTGCATGGCCAACTGATTATCTAGTACTGTTCTTCAACAACTTCAGCTTTCTTTTGGTCGCTGAATCGCTGTGAATTACAGCAAAAAGCCGGTTCTATTTGAATTAGAACCGGCTTTTTAGCTTGAGATATTTGTATTTTAACGATGATATTTTTCCATCACTTTAATCAGCTCTGGCAAATAGTCAGGTAAATCAGGAGGTCTTCTACTTGAAACAAGTTGTCCGTCGGTAACAACAGCTTCATTGACCCAAGTTGCACCAGCATTTGTCATATCGTCTTTAATTCCAGGTGTACTTGTGACTGTTTTTCCTTCCAAGATACCAGATGAAATTAATACCCAACCAGCATGGCAAATTTCACCAATAGCTTTATTGTTATCTTTCATATGTTTTACAATCTCTTTAACTTCAGGGAAGCGACGAAGTTTATCCGGCGCCCATCCACCAGGTACAATAACTGCATCGTATTCTTCAGGGTTAACATCGGCAAAAGCATAATCAGATTCAGCTGGAACACCATTTTTCCCAATGTAAGTTTGTTTGGCTTCTTGTCCAACTAAATCTACTTGAGCACCTTCTTCACGCAAGCGAAGAACTGGATACCATAGTTCTAAATCGTCAAAATCATGATCGACTAGCGAGATAACTTTATGATTTTCTAAACGCAAGCTAATCCCTCCATTTTTATTTAATAAGTTGTATATTAAACTTAGCAAGTGTAAAATTTAATATCAACTCTGTTAAAATCAGTCTAACAGAGGATGGAAAGAACAACAATTGAAAAGCTTTTTTAGAAAAAGTATATTGGACTTGTCATACACTGATAAAGTTATAGAAAATCTTGGCAAGAAACTAAAAGATCGATTTTTTTCCATTGTACTTCTTCATCAATCGAATTTCCTTCTTCAACTGAAGCAAAACCACATTGTGGGGATAAAGCAATATTATCACCTACGACAGATTTGGCTTCTAGGAAACGCTCTTTAATTTCATCGTGTGTTTCCAGGCGAGGATTTTTCGTTGAGATTAAACCTGCGACAAAAGTAGCGTCACTTTTCTTTAAAACTGCCCAGGGTTCAAAAGACCCAGAGCGTTCATCATCGTATTCAACAAAGAAGCCATCATAAGGGATGGTACTAATCACTGCCGCAACTGAGTCGTAAGAACCTGCAAATAGTGGATTTCCTTTGAAGTTTCCCTTACAGAAATGAGTAGCAATCGTCATGTCAGCAGGCTTATTTTCTAGGGCTTTTGTCGAAACTTTTCTAAACCATTCCAATACTTCATCTTTGGTATAACCGAGTGAAGATACTTTTTTCATGAATTCATCATCAATTAGATAAGTCCATGAAGTATCATCAATTTGTAAATAACGACAACCATGTTCATATAAATCTTGAATAGCAGTTTGATAAGCTATAGCAATATCTTCGATCACCGCATCAATATCGTCGCCATAGTAAGGTGTATCTTTAATACCTAATTGTAGATAATGGTCAACTAAAATCATATTAGGCCCAGAAATAGATTTTTTTGCCTCGATGCCCTCATATTTATTTGCTAATTGATGTAGGTAGTCCCAAGCTGCGATTTCTGGATGATGTTTATTTTTATCGTAAAAGATTTTTCCTTGGATATAGCCCAATTCGATATGATTATTCACGCCGTTGATTACTTTATCAAAGTGCTTTGTAGAGAAACCATCAAATTCTTTTAACCAATCAAGATGCCACCACCTACGTCGAAACTCACCATCTGTAACGAAATTCAGACCATGTTTCACTTGTTTTTCCACTAAATCTGTAATTGCTTGATCTTCTACTTTTCTTAATTCTTCTAGACTGATTTCACTATTGAAGTAGCGAGCACGTGCAGATTTAATTTCTTCAGGACGTAAAAAAGAACCCACTACATCGTATTTGATATTTAACATTGCTACAACTCCTTTATTTTTCTCAATATAATATCTGGAAATTATACTTATTATATGGTAATTGAAGATGTCTGTAAAATAGCTAAAGACTATCAAGGCTTATAAGTAAAACCAGTATCCTTTTGAAAAAGTTGATTATAAAGAGCTTCTTGGTTTAAAATATATTTAATAGTCGATAGACTAAAAGTACAAGGAGGGGTAATATGTCAGATTATACAATTCCAAAAATATGGGAATGGAATCAGGACGAGAAAAATCAATTTGGCAATCAACCAGTAGCAGGGAGTCGATTTGAACAAAAACTTCCGGTAGGAGAACAACCGTTACAAGTTTATTCATTAGGGACACCGAACGGGATGAAAGTTGCAATTATGTTGGAAGAGTTAAAAGAAGCTGGCGTGAAAGATGCACAATACGATTTATATAAAATTAATATTGGCGAAGGAGATCAGTTTGGTAGTGATTTTGTCAAAATTAACCCAAATTCTAAAATTCCAGCGATGGTGGATTATTCACACGAAGAACCTATCCGAGTATTTGAATCAGCTTCCATTATGCTATATTTAGCTGACAAATTTGATAAGTTCATCCCTCATTCACTCGCTGAAAGAACAGAACTTATGAATTGGCTATTTTGGCAAACTGGAGCAGCGCCATTTGTAGGAGGTGGTTTTGGACACTTTTATTATTATGCACCATTTGCCCAAGAGTATCCAATCGACCGTTATACAATGGAAACCAAAAGACAGCTTGATTTACTTGATAGACATTTGGCAGATAAAGATTTTATTATGGGTGATGAATATACGATTGCTGATATGACTATTTGGCCATGGTACGGACGTCTTGTCCAAGGCGAATTATATGGAGATGCTGACGAGTTTTTAAAAGCTAAAGAATATAAAAACTTAAAAGCATGGACAGATCGTATTGCTCAAAGACCTGGGGTTCAACGTGGTATAAACGTAGAATATCAAGCGATTAAATAATTAAAAAAATACAATCAACAATGAAAAGATTAAATAAGTGATTACTTACATAACGCTTATTTAATCTTTTTTTGTCGTAATAAAATAAAGCGGTGCATAAAAATTCAAAAAAATTAGACTTTTTAATTGTAAATTATTTAAAAGATGGTGGAATAAATGCTAAACAAATTGCATATTTATACAAAAGCAAAAAGCTAGGAGGATCCTATGAAAAATAAGCTTTTATTAGGAGTGACATTGCTTCTATCATCTATTTTTTTTATTTTTACAACAACGGTACAAGCACAAGAAGACAATTCCTTACAAAATGTATTAGATAGTGGCACATTAACTGTCGGTACTTCTGCGGATAATCCGCCGAAAGAATATATCCGAATGAATGACGGACAAGAAGAGATTGTCGGGTTTGATATCGACGTTGCCGAAAGGATTGCTGAAGAACTAGGCGTAGAATTAGAAAGTACCAACATGAAATTTGATGGATTAATTCCAAGCGTACAAGAAGGCGAATTCGATATGGCTTTAGCGGGTTTTAATCCGACACCGGAAAGAGAAGAAGTGGTTAGTTTTTCTGATAGTTATCATGACTTACCCTTTGTGATTTTAACGACGAAAGATAAAGAGGATACTTTTAACTCTATTGAATCTTTAGCAGGTCAGGAAGTCGCTGCGCAAAAAGGTTCGACACAAGAAACAATTTTAAATGATTATATTGAAGAAGCCCGACCTGTTGCTTTAGGAAAATTACCTGAAGTGATTTCCGAAATCAATGCAGGAACGGTAGATGCAGGGGTTGTTGGTTATTTATCTGCTCGTAATTATTTAGATACCTACCCGAATTTGACTATTGCAGATATTGACATTGAAGTGCCGGAAGAGGAAACAGCGCAAACGATTGCTTTTCCAAAGGAAAGCCAAGCGCTAATTACAGAAGTCAATCAAATTATCGCTGAGATGCAAGAAAGTGGCGAAATAGACGATTTATTAGAAAAAAATATTGAAGTGGCGCAAGCAGGAGATACGGATTCACGAAATACCTTAGAAGTCTATGGACCATTGTTTTTAAAAGGAGCGGCTACGACTATTGGCGTTGCAGTCGTCTGTGTGATTGTGGGGACACTACTGGGAGTTTTTGTTGCGATGCTGCGCCTTTCTTCCAATAAGTTTATCAATACCATCGCATTTTTCTATATTCAAGTATTACGAGGGACGCCAGCCTTGCTACAAGTTTTTATTTTCTATTTTGGACTATCCGCTATTTTGACAATTCCGGCGATTCATGTTTGGGATATCAATCTTGCGCGTTTAATTCCAGGATGTATTGCATTGGCCATTAATTCCAGTGCTTATGTTGCTGAAATTATTCGTTCCGGGATTAACGCAGTAGATAGTGGTCAAATGGAAGCTGGCTATTCTTTGGGTTTAAACCGACGAATTACCATGAGAGAGATCATTTTGCCACAGGCAGTTCGTAATATCTTACCGGCTTTAGGAAATGAATTTGTCTCAATGATCAAAGAAACATCTTTACTTTCAGTGATCGCTGTATCAGAGTTAATGTTTGTGGCTGACACGGTCAAAGCAGCGACTTATCGGACAATGGAATCTTTATTTATTGCAGCAGTTATATACTTTATGATCACGTGGTTTGTTTCATGGCTAGTTTCGCTCCTTGAAAAAAGGCTTGAAAGATCAGCGAAAGGTTAAGGAGGAAATGATATGTCGGAATTAATGGAAATTGTGAATTTACACAAAGCTTTTGGTACAAACCAAGTATTAAACGGTATCGATACAACCATTCAAAACGGGGAAGTTGTCGTAGTTATTGGTCCTTCTGGATCGGGAAAGAGTACCTTTTTACGCTGCTTAAATTTATTGGAAGTACCAACAGAAGGATCTATTATATTTGAAGGAATCGATTTGACAGACCCTAAAACTGATATTTTTAAAGTAAGAGAGAAGCTAGGCATGGTGTTTCAATCTTTTAATTTATTCCCGCATAAAACGGTAATGGAAAATATCTGTCTTGCTCCGGTCAAGGCCGGATTGAAAAAAGAAGACGCGGCAAAAGAAAATGGTATGCGCTTGTTGCAACAAGTGGGGCTAGCAGATAAAGCAGAAGCCTATCCCAGTTCCTTGTCAGGAGGACAAAAGCAGCGGATTGCGATTGCCCGTGCTTTGGCGATGGAACCCGACGTGATGCTATTTGACGAACCAACTTCCGCCCTTGATCCTGAGATGATTGGAGATGTCTTGCAGGTAATGAAAGATCTAGCTAGAAAAGGAATGACAATGGTGATTGTGACCCATGAAATGGGATTTGCCAAAGAAGTTGGCGATCGTGTTTTATTCATGGACGAAGGGAAAATCGTGGAAGAAGGATTGCCGACAGAACTTTTTGATCATCCGAAAAATCCTCGCACGATTGATTTTTTAAGTAAAGTATTACATTAATAATAAAAGGAAAGAAGTGAAAGAATGTATATTAAACCCTTTGGTGTTGAACGTTGGCTATCAAAATATGAAACAACGGTTGACTATAATCTGACAAGCACCTCAATTATGCCGCTTTCTATCAATGAGTTGTTGGAAATAACCGGAGAAGACGAAGAAAAAGTGAAAGAAGACCTATTTTCCTTGAAACTAAATTACGGGTCAATTGAAGGACGTCCTGAATATCGTTTGGGAATTGCCAGTTTATATCAAACAATACAAAAAGAACAGGTGATTTCAACAAATGGTGGAGTAGGGGCTTCCCACCTCACCATGGTGACGGTCGTTGAACCTGGTGACCATGTAGTGGCAATACTGCCAGCTTATCAGCAAATTTATTCTGTGCCAGAATCGATTGGCGCGAAGATGGACTACGTGTTTTTGGAAAAAACAGCAAGCGGGTATGTACTTGATTTAAATAAATTAGCTGCTTTGGTTACCCCTCAAACCAAGGCGATTGTCTTTAATAATCCGAATAACCCAACCGGAGATGTTATGACGGATGAAAGATTGGAAAAAATGGTAGAAATCGCCAGAGTAAATGATTCCTATTTAATTTGTGATGAAGCCTACCGAGGCCTGACTCATGATGTGGGCTTTTCAGCTTCTGTCGCTGACTTATACGAAAAAGGAATCAGTCTAGGCAGTATGTCCAAAGCCTTTGCGATGGCAGGAGTCCGTTTAGGCTGGATTGCTTGTCGTGATGCAAAATTTATGCAAGATGTACATGTTTATCGTGATTATACCATGATCAGTAATGGCGGTATCGATGAATATGTCGCATCCCTTGCTTTAAAACACAAAGATGCCGTACAACAACGAAATATGGAAATTACACAAAGAAGAGCGGCCTTATTTAAGAAATGGCTAGATGGAGAGCCTAAATTAAGTTACGCACCTTTTAAAGGCGGAACAGTCGCTTTGCCTTATTTCGAAAGTAATTTATCCTCAGAAGAATTTTGTGCAAAGATTATTGAAGAAAAAAGTGTATTACTAATGCCAGGTTTTGTATTTGATTTAGAAAAATGCTTTCGTATGGGCTACGCTCGAGAGCCAGAAGAAAAAATGCTTGCAGGTTTAGAGCGTATTTCCGTTTTTTTAACAAAATTAAAGCAGTAAGGCTTAGGAGCTACTGGTCTCAAGAATAGCTCCTGGTTTTTTTATGAAATTTTGTTTCCATCTTTTTTGTGTTCTTAATCATGTTACAGTAGGAATGAAAGAAACAAAAAAGTATAAAAAAAGAAAGGTTTTTTATTGATGAATTTTCCTAAAATCCAACTGGTGATGAGTGATATTGATGGCACAATTTTGAACGATCAGCACCTTGCTGATGAAAATTTAAGTGAGAGTATACAATACTTGAAAGAAAAAGAAATTCCCTTTGTTTTAGCTTCTGCAAGGTCTCCTCTTGGTATGTTTCCTTTAGCTGAAGAACTTGATATAGGAAGGAATCCTATTGTTTGCTATAATGGTGCACTTATTTTGGAAGGGACACAAAATAGTTATCGAACAATCAATGAACATTTGGTAGAGCAAGAAGAAGCAAAATTGGTGTTAAATGGGATAAAAAAATATTTTCCACAAGTATCGATCAATTTATATTCAGGTAAGCAATGGCTTACGGATAAATGGGACAAATGGGTTGATATTGAAGCATCAATTACCAATGAAACACCAAAAGAACATAACTTACAAACACTGTTATTAGAAGAAAATGTGTCCATTCATAAATTGTTATTAGTGGAAGAGGCAGAAATAATTCAAGAGTTATATGAATTTTTACAAAGCTTGGAATTAAAATATAGTTCGTTTTATTTATCTAAGGATAACTATTTAGAACTCACAGCAAAAGAAGTTTCTAAAGAAAAAGCATTGACTGAAGTTGCTAAGCATTATGGCATTTCTTTAGCTCATACTATGGCTATTGGAGATAATTTTAACGATATTCCTATGTTAGCTTTGGCCGGGGTCGGCGTGGCTATGGGTAATGCACCACAGAAAGTTAAAGAAAGCGCCGAGGTCGTAACTTGTAATAACAACGAACATGGCGCTTCTCAAGCGATTCGAGATTATGTTTTATAAAAGTCTTACCAAATGCCGATAATTTTGGTCCATGCGGTTCCTACACCAAGCCAAATGATAATATAAACGAGCCCTAAAATGAAGTTCATTTTCCACCATTCAAATTGGGTCACAAATTTTGAACCAAAGTAAATCGGTGCGGGTCCTGATGAATAATGGGTCGTAGAGCTAACCAAGCTACCAAAGAATCCAAGCATCAATGCTGCTAGTTGCCCCGGGACATCAGCTGCTAAAGCTACACCTAGTAAAGCTGCATACATTGCACTAACATGGGCTGTTGCGCTAGCAAATAAGTAATGGCTATAAAAATAAATCACACATAATAAACATAAAACAAGGAACCAATTCATATTGCCTAGATTAGAAACGATTAAGTGACTAAACCATGGAATAAATCCTAACTCATTTAATTGGGTGGCCATCATAACTAAAACAGAGAACCAGGTTAGCGTATTCCACGCCCCCCGTTTCTTGTAAAACATCTTGCCAGTTTAAAACGCCTGTGAGTAATAATAAAGCTAACGCAATAAAGGCTGTTAAGGTAGCGTCTATGCCAGTTAAACTACTGGTCATCCATGAGATAAGTGCTAAGATAAAAATTATACTCATCATTTTTTCTGGAAGAGAAAATGTCCCCATATCTTTTAACCGCTTATCCGCCCATTGTTTAGCATTAGGCGTTTCTTTGATTTTTGGCGGATATATTTTATAAATAAAAAAAGGGATAACTATTAGAGAAACAATGCCTGGAAGTAAAGCAGCTAAAAACCAAGTTATCCAACTAATGTTAATATTAGCATCGCTGGCAAATGCTTGTGCCAGTGGGTTTCCAGCCATAGCAGTCAAAAACATAGCTGAAGTGATGGTATCACCATGAAATTCTGCAAACATCAAAAAAGCCCCTATATCTTTGCGGCTTTCATCGTTTGGACTAGAATGAAATGCGTCGGCCAAGGATTTAATAATCGGATAAACGACGCCGCCAGCACGTGCTGTATTACTTGGTGTTGCTGGAGCTAAAACTAAATCAACACCAATAATTGAATAAGCTAGTCTCAGTGTTCTTTTACCAAATAAGGAGACGAAATTAAGCGCGATTCTTTTTCCAAGCCCTGTTTTAATAAATCCTCGTGAAATAAAAAAGGCCATCGCAATTAACCAAATACTGCTATTACCAAACCCGGCAACCGCTGTATCAATATCAATTACCCTTGTCAAAGTGGCAGCGACAAAACCAATAATAGAAACTGCTCCGATAGGTAAAGGTTGTGTAATACAACCGACGATTGTAGCTACAAATATGGCAAACATTTGCCAAGCTGAAGTAGTTAAAGCTACTGGACGTAGCGGTGTGCAAGACCATAAAATGAGGCCTACAAGTACTGGCCATAGAAACTTTTTGTATTGTTCTTTACTTAATAACAACGATAAATTTCCTTCCTTTAAACAAAAATTTTCCTTTTAAAATTAATATAACACTTTTTCATGTTACATTTAATTATATGAATTTATCTATTTATTATGTTATGGTTTTTGGAAATAGTAACAATTATTATCATACTAAAATCATGATGTTAAAAAAGACGATCGTTTTCAATTAAAAGGAGTGCAAAGAATGAAAAATACACGCTGGATTAAGTTTCTCGGCGGGAGTAATGTTTTATATACCGTTACTGTCGGTTTATTATTATGTATTTTTATTATTACAATGACCAAACTGGATTTTATTTTCGGAACATTAGCCGTTATCATTTCTAATATTCTTATGCCGGTTATTATTGCCTTGTTACTTTATTATTTATTTAACCCGGCAATCGATTTTATGGAACGGCATAAGATCAAAAGAGTTTGGGGAATTGTTATCTTATATGCAAGTGTACTTTTATTGTTGGCAGGTGGCATTGTTCTTGTTATTCCCTTATTAGAGAATCAAATTTCAACACTAACCGAAACATTTCCTCTTTTTATAGATAATTTCATTGATTTTGTCAAAACTTTCGTCGATGATTTTTCTGGCAACGAGATCGCAGATAATGTAATTTCTCAAGTTGAAGGGTTTGTCGATAGTTTTAGTGCAGATATAGGAAATTATGTATCAGAAGGGCTTACCCGGTTTTCCTCCGTAGTTACAAGTATTACGAGTGTGGTGATGACTATTGTGATTGCCCCTATTATTTTGTTTTTCTTATTAAAAGATGCTGAAAAATTTACAAACGGGGTGCTAGCTGTAACGCCTCCTAAATGGCGTGCAGATTTGATCCGCGTAGCAACTGAGATCAATGTTAAAGTAGGGTCATATATCAAAGGGCAACTAGTTATTGCGGTGGCAAATGGTGTAATGATATTTATTGGATTTACAATTATAGGACTAGAATATAGTGGTATCCTAGGCCTTGCCGGAGGAATTTTATCTCTTGTGCCTTACATTGGCCCAACATTAACATTTATCCCGGCGTTTATTATTGCGTTACTTACTTCATGGACTGAAGTGTTTTTACTAATTGTGGTATGGATTGTGGTTCAATTTGTGGAAGGCAATTTTGTCGAACCGAATATTATGGGAAGACAGTTAAATATCCATCCATTAACTATTATTATCATTTTACTCATTATGGGAGATTTATTGGGCTTATTCGGACTGGTTTTCGGGGTTCCTATTTACGCCATTTTACGTGTGATCGTCAATTATATTTTCCAAAAATTCAAATTGCGTTATAACAAATATTACGGCGATGTAGCTGGAAGATACCATATTGATACGTCTGAGATCACAGATTTTGGCGATGATAATATATATGAGGCTAGAGATAAATTAGTGGAAGAACTAGTCGAAGAACGAAAAAGTGAGCCTAAAAAAAAGCATAAATAATGATTCAAAGTGTAATCAATTGATGTCCCGTGTTAGTATGATATGTAAATAAAGTTTTTTTAAAATTTTATATACAGGAGAGAAAAATCGTGAAATTAATTTCGTGGAATATTGATTCTTTAAACGCTGCTTTAACAAGTGATTCAAATCGTGCTCAATTATCAAGAGATGTTTTAGACACAATCGCTGAGTATGATGCAGATGTGATCGCCATTCAAGAAACTAAATTATCTGCTAATGGACCCACTCAAAAACATATAGATATTTTAGCTGAAAGACTGCCAGATTATGAGATCGCTTGGCGAAGCTCAGAAGAACCTGCCCGTAAGTCTTATGCTGGCACGATGTTTTTATATAAAAATATGCTTGAACCAACGATTACTTTTCCAGAAATCGGAGCTCCCGATACCATGGATCAAGAGGGTCGCATTATCACATTGGAATTTCCAAACTGTTTTGTGACCCAAGTTTATACGCCAAATGCTGGCGGTAATTTAGATCGCTTAGAAAAACGAGAAGCTTGGGATGAAAAATATAGAGAATATCTAGTCGCTTTGGATGAACAAAAACCGGTGATTGCTTCTGGTGATTACAATGTGGCTCACACAGAAATTGATTTGGCCCATCCCGATCGGAACCATTTTTCCGCCGGATTTACAGATGAAGAACGCACTAATTTTACAACATTATTAAATAATGGCTTTGCGGATACATTTCGTTATGTTCACGGTGATATTGAAGGGCACTATTCATGGTGGGGGCAACGTGTAAAAACAAGTAAGATTAATAATTCTGGTTGGAGAATTGATTACTTTTTAGTTAGTGACCGTTTAAAAAATCAAGTAATCACTTCTGAAATGATCGATTCAGGAAAACGGCAAGATCATACACCTATTTTCTTGGAAGTTGATGTGTAAGAATTATAAGAAAGATTTGAGAATATAGCTAAAAAGTAAGGAAGTAACCGAAACTTCCCTTCATTTTTAATAAAAAGGAGGGAAGTACAAGAAACAAGCCTTCTTTCTGTGTAAAAAGAAGGGAAGTATAAGGAGCTAACCTTCTTTTTTGGCAGAGTAAAGGGAAGTATAGCGTATTTCCCTTCTTTTGTGTTTTTTTACATTAATGAGAATAAATAAACTCTGCAATGCTAAACCAATTATTAAAGCGATAGTAATGTTTAATTTTATATTTTCTATAATGAAAATATTTTAAATTGTTATTTTCTTCAATAATTGCCTTTGTTTTCATTCCTTAGAAAGCACAATTGAATTGTAAATTATAAAAAAGTAGCAAAACTAGCACTTAACAAGAAATCGAGTGCTAGTTTTATTTATCTTTTTTAGAAGTTATACATTGTATTTATCTAAGGAAAATTGGACGATTTTCTCACATAAATCAGAAAAATGAATACCATGAGCTGCAGCTTCTTGTGGAAGTAAACTAGTAGGTGTCATTCCAGGTAAACTGTTGGCTTCAATGCAATAGATCTTAAATTCAGAAGTTACCATAAAATCGATTCTAGAATAAACGGACAATCCTAAAGTATTATGGGTTAAAAGGGCTAGATCGCTCAATTTTTTTGTTAATTCCTCAGAAATTTCTGCAGGAGTAATCTCGGTAGTTGCACCTTCTTGATACTTATTTTCATAGTTATAAAAACCGTGTTTAGGGATGATTTCAATGACAGGTAAAACAGAGTCACCTAAAATACCTACAGAAAACTCTCTTCCAGTAATTTTTTCTTCAATCATTATTTTACTTTGAAACTTTTCAGCTGCTTTTACTGCTTCATCTAAATGAGTATCTTCTTCTAACATTTCTACGCCAATACTTGAACCATTATCAATCGGCTTTACTACGCAAGGAGCAGAAATTTTTCTTTGATAGAATGAATCGATCATTTCCCAATTAGGCGTTAATATATGATTTGATACCATCAATTTTTTTGAAACTTCTTTATCCATCGCTAATAAACTACTCTTATAATCACTGCCTGAATACTTAATATTATAAATATCAAAAAGGGCTTGTAGTTTTCCATTTTCGCCAATACCGCCATGTAATGCTAAAAAGCAAAAATCAGCACTTTTACAAATAGAAATGACATTATTTCCAACTAAGTCGTTTTGTTGTTGACTGAACTTAGTTAAATTTTCTAAAGCTGGTTCTTTTTTACCAATAGAATAGTCTCTGTTTTTATTATTTTTTGTTTGCTTTTGTAAGGATTCTTCGAAATTATTTGCATCCATGCCTAAATAAATATCTAACAGTAAAACGCTATGACCTTTTTCTTCTAAAGCTGTTGCTATTTTTCCACCTGAAGATAAAGACACGTCTCTTTCATAACTCAAACCGCCTGCAAGTACCACGATATCCATCTTTTCTATCTCCTCTCGAGCTTATATAAACTCACTAGTGGTGCATGAAACATTTTAAATTCACTCATTATGTTTCACACTATTTCCATCCATAAAAAAATCCTTTATACTGAGCTTGGATGACTTATCCAAGACCAATACAAAGGACAACAACATGGATAAGTATAAAACAATTTCAGCTTTTAATAAATGGCTTTCGAACATAAATTTCAAAAATTTACCTTTTTCTATTCGTGAGAAAATTTCGCAAGCCGACAAGTATCATAAAAAGTTTGATTTTGAACACTTTTTGAAAGTGTTTCTCTATGGCATCGACAATGAGTGCGAAAGTTTACGTGAAATAGATACAGCGTTTGTTTCGCCTGATCTACAACAGACCATGGCGTTAGATTCGATTAGTCATTCGCAGCTTTCCCGTGAGCTCGCCCAGATGGATGACGAAATTTTGTGGGCGATCTTCGCCCAATTACTGGAGAAAGTACGGTCAAAAATACCGGTGACCAAACGAAACGCACTCTATCTCGTGGATTCTTCCACCTTTCCGTTAAATACCACTCGGTACCCTTGGGCGGACTTTCGCTCAACCAAAGCGGGGATCAAACTGCACTTAAAACTCTGTTTTATGGATAAAGAACACTTGTATCCGGATCAGTTTGAAGTCACGAATGCGGTAGAACATGATGACAATCACTTAGAAGTTTTTGTCAATCAACCGGAAGCGACCTATATCTTTGATCGTGGCTATATTGATTACGAGCGACTGGACGAGATGGAAGCTGACGGCTACTTTTTCGTCACAAGAGTGAAGAAAAACGCCAAAGTTCATGTCCTAGAAACTTATGAACCTTCTCAGAGTAAAAACATTTTGCGTGACCAAATGGTAGTGTTAGGCACTCAGGTTTATTTCACTTCCCCGTTTCGCTTGGTCACGATTCAGGATGAAAAAGGAAAACAATTACGCTTTGTCACCAACCGTTTTGATGTGACCGCCCAAGAAGTGGCCGACATGTACAAAGCGAGATGGCAAATTGAACTATTTTTTAAGCATATCAAGCAACATATGACGATTAAAAAGCTATTTTCATACAGTGAAAAAGGGGTAAGCAATCAAATCATTCTCGCCATGATTGCCAGTCTATTGACGTATTTACTCAAAGTAGAGACAGGAAGTAAGAAATCCCCGTTCCAAATCAAGCGCCTATTAAAACATCTGCTTTTTCAACCTTTTGAAGAATTGTGGGTATTACTCGTTCCTACGTGACGAAATAGCATTTGTCGTCGTTGCAACAGTATTCAGATAAATAATGAAAAAATTTTTTCTGGAAAAGTCATCCCTTGCGTAAGCATTTGATTTTTTTGTCATTTTTTAGAAAAAGTTAAAATCTGAATATTCTGATTATATTAATGCACCACTAGTGATATAAACTGTATTTTATACTTTTTAATCAATCAGAGCAAACGCTTTTTGGGTCTTTAACAGATTCAAACGTACTCGGATTTTTTATGAACTTCTATTTATTTTTTAAGGGAATAGATTGACAAAGCGATAAATTAAAGTTACTCTTTAGAAAAGAATCTAATTAGATATTTTTCTAAATAGTTGATTGGAGCTAAACAAATGAGTTTTGAAGCTAGTTTTAAGGCGCTTTCGGATCCTGTGAGAAGAGAAATTCTACAAATGTTAAAAGATGGGCGTTTATCGGCTGGAGAGATCTCCCGTCATTTTGATATGACAGCTGCTACTGTTTCTTATCACTCAAGTTTCGCACACCAAATTCGGTAGATAAGCCTTGATATAATTGGGCAGCGTATCGATCCAGAGCTGCAGTTGACTTTCAATGAAGTCTTGTAGTTTATGACTCGCTTTTTCACTGACTGCTTGCAAAATGTCCATTAGTTCTAATAAAGCCACCGACCAGTCAAGTTCTTTTATTTGGTCAGCAAGTTCATAAAATAAGCCGCCTAAGGTCCGCTCGTCATTGGCACAGCGTTGTTGCCAACTTAATAAGATGTAGCGCGTGAACACAATGGTGGTATGACAAATCAAGGCTTGATAATTGCGCGTTTGGGTTTCTTGTGACAAATGAAGGAGAGATTTGGAAACTTTAAAGAACGTTTCTATGTCCCAGCGAACCGAGTACGTCTTCACGATTTCTTGGGATGACAAAGTCAGGTCATCTGTCATAAGGGCTAACCAAGCACTTTGGTTATTCCGATTTTTGACAAAAACGATTTTGACGGGGGTCTTCCCGCTGCTTGGCTGAACAATAATAGAGGAAATGATGGCTTCTTGACAGTATTCCTTTATTGACTTTTGGTAGAGTTCGCTTAATTTATATAAACGTCTTTGATAAAAATATTGGGTCTTGCCATTTTTTGCCATACCTAGGGTATGGATGCCTAAATCATGCAAACGATCGATCATTTTAGGAGAGGTAAACCATTTATCCATTAACACATGACTGGCGTAAACGCCTTGATCAAGGGCTCTTTGCACCATCTCAATGGCCACATCAGGCATAGATCGTTGGGCTTCTTTGAAGCGTTTTGCCCCACTCGTTCTTTGATCACTTTCCGCTTGTTTTTGATTGACTTGGTTTTTGCCTGAAAGCAATCCAAAATCAATAGGAATAAAAGAGTACCCATCAGAAAAGCCTAAAGTTAGCATGCGATAGCCTTTATAACCTTTTTGTAAAGCATGATCCCAAAGGCGCGCCAAACCAGGCACTTTCTGACTTCGATTTCGATAGAACGTTGAGTCATCCAAAACAAGCGTACGTAGATGGGTACTTGGATCTGTTAATCGATGGATCTTTTCGATCACAGAAGCACTAAAACGAAGCAGAAAGCTACGCCAATTATTGTGCGGATCGTTCATCAAACGGTAAACGGTATCTTTCTTCATATATTGATCTGCTTCACGTCCGCTGAGGACTTGGTTCAAGGTCTTGCCCTTAAACACTAAACTGAAAAGAAAAGTAAAAATAATGGCGGGAGAATAGCCTTTTTGCTTACAAATAGAGGTTTGTCGTAAACATTTCAGGACGTTCAGTTCAGAAAAAATTGCGTTCATTTCATTTGGTAATTGATTTTTGATGTTTTTTAAGTGTATCATAAGAGCAAGAACTCCTTGTTTTTAGATTTGTCGTTAAATCCATTATAAAACAAAAGGAGTTCTTTTTGTATCCTTTGAACAAAAGTCAAGCGAACCATTATTTTACTATCAGCGTTGTTCTATCAAAGGGACATCATCATTTTGGGTATGCGAAACTTGAGTATATAAGTATACACTTGCAGAACAAGAATACAAATTTTAAAGGTGGAGTGTTTTTAATGTTAGAAAAGAAAACGTATGATAAGCTTTTAGGTCATGCTTTTGATATTCCAGTAAAGGTAGAGTACTGGGACGGAACAAGCGAAGTTTATGGCGAAGGCACGCCTGAGACTGTGATCCAATTAAAAAAGGCGATCCCTATTAAAGAGCTAACTTCACTTCCTACATTAACTTTAGGTGAAGCGTACATGAACGGTGATATTGAGGTGAAGGGTGACCTACAAGAACTCGTTGCTTCTGCTTATCGAAGTGTAAACAGCTTTGTAACAGATAACAGTGGATTTTTGAAGTTCTTACCTAAAATTTCTCATTCAGAAAAAAATTCCAAAGAAGATGTGCAAAGTCATTATGATATCGGTAATGATTTTTATCGTCTGTGGTTAGATAAAACGATGACTTATTCTTGTGCTTACTTTAAAGATGAAAATGATACGCTTGAACAAGCGCAAAAAAATAAAGTACGTCATGTTTTAACAAAATTAAACCCGGAACGCGGAAAAACTTTAGTAGATATTGGTTGTGGCTGGGGCTCTGTACTTTTTATGGCAGCTGAAGAATTTGGACTTAAAGCTACTGGGATTACCTTAAGTCAAGAACAATATGACCAAGTTAAAGAAGAAATTAAAACTAGAGGCCTAGAAGGTCAAGTGGACGTTTATTTAGAAGATTATCGTGAAGTTGAAGAAAAATTTGACTACGCAACATCTATTGGTATGTTTGAACACGTAGGCAAAGAAAACTTACCTAAGTACTTTGAACAAGTGCAAAAACTACTTGTTCCTAATGGCCGTGCGTTGATTCATGGTATTACTGGTCAGCATGAGGGCGTAGGTAGTGATCCATTTCTTTCTAAATATATCTTTCCAGGTGGATATATCCCAAATGTTGCCGAAAACTTGACAAATATTATGAACGCAGGTTTACAATTGACAGATCTTGAACCATTAAGACGTCATTATCAAAAAACACTTGAAATTTGGTATCAAAATTATTTAGAACATATTGATACGGTTGTCGATCGATATGGCGAACCGTTCTCACGTATGTGGTCATTGTATCTACAAGCTTGTGCAGCTTCTTTTGAAGCAGGTAATATTGATGTTATGCAATATCTATTGGTCAACGGCACAAGTGGTTACGGTCTACCAATGACTAGAGAATATATGTACAAAAATTCGTAAGATAGATGTGGTATTAAAATCTAAACAAATAAAAAATTAGCCAGACAGCATGTTGTCTGGCTAATTTTTTATCTATAAATCAAGTTGCATATAAATAGAATTTCCTATTGGATTATCATTATAACTTTCTATTTCATAAAAGCCATGCTTTTTATAATTAACAATTGCTGCTTTTAAGTGAGGCAAAGTATCCAACAATATATGTTGATAACCAATTTGGCGACTTTCTTCAATAATTGTATCCATTAAATGTGTGCCGATATGTTTCCTTCTAAATGCGGGACGAACATAGAATCGTTTTATTTCACAATAGTGGTTGTCCAACTTTTTCAAACCAATACAACCAGCTAGTTTGCTGTTATAGTAAGCTAAGTATAAGCGACCATCAGGCAAACCATATTTCTTTTCTAAATTTTCTAGTTCATCACTATAATTTTGCATTGCTAAATAGTTATTTATTTGTTTATCTTGCGTGATTAACATATTCGTATATTCGTTAAATAATTTTTTTATTTCATAGGGATAATCATAGGCAGATATGATTTTAATTGCCATTTTCGCCACCTCCACTATCTATCGTAAACACTATTCGTTAAATGCATCTAAATAACAAATTGTCCCTTGTACATTTTTTAAGCTGGCCGGATATAATTCTTTAACAAAGTAGGCATCATCAGGAACAGGAAAAGGCGCTTGTATATTAAAATGACTGGCTAATTGATAACCAAATTTTGAATAATATGCTGGATGACCTAAGATACTGATAAAAGGATAATTTTCTTTTTTAGCTCGTATTTCTAGTTCTTCTAACAACATAGCACCGATTCCTTGTTTTTGCATTTCTGGTAGAACAGCAAGTGGCGCTAGGCAGAGTCCTGTGCTAAGAAGATTACTATCTTCATAAACATCTACTTCACTTAAAAGTCCATGACCGACAATAGTATTATCTTTTAAAGCAACTATTTCGAGATAATTTTGGTAAGTGGCATCTTTTCGTAAATTAGCGGCTAGTTCTGCTTCATTTCCGTAACCTTCTTCAGTATTTGTAAATGCTTTGCGAATTAAACTGTCTACCGTTTGGTAATCTGAGTGTTCAATTGTTTTTAATGTAACCATTATTTACTCCTTTATCTAACAACTTTTTGTTCATTTTACTTATTCATTCTACTAATTTTCGGTAAAAAAATAAAGCTACACAACGGTATTTTGCTTATATTTAGTCTTTGTGTTAAGTTGAATAGTATGTGAATGCGAAAATGGCGCATTATTGTGGCACTGCAAATTTGAAACTTTCAAAACTTTTGAAATTATACTAAGTAATATAAAAGATTTATATTACTTACTAAAACTTGAAACCTACTTTTCGATACGTATCCCTTGGTATACTAAGCATCTTATGCACAAAATTAACTTCAACCTGCTTGCTTGAGCTGTTTTTGTATAGAGGAAGGTAGTTTTTCAAGGAACTGTTCGATAATGTTATTTAATACGGCTTCATCCAAAACATATTCATCCGCAAAAGCTTCTTGGAATAAAACGAGTAATTGCAGAATGGCTTCCGATACAGAAAGCTCGGAAAGCTCATCAATGAGAAGATAAAATAACTCGCCAAGCGTTCGGTCGTCTTTACTTTCACGTTCTTGCACCGCTAGGATCATATAACCGATAGCTACCAGTGTCGTATGCGCAAAGATCCCGTCATAAGAAATCCCTTGGTACTTGGCTAATTTTAAGTATTGTTTGCACATCTTGAAGTAGACTTCCACCGACCAGCGTCTAGCATAGAGCTGAATGATCTCGTCTTCGGTCAGATCGATATCGGTCGAAGCTAAGACCAAATAGTCGTTTCGTTTATTGCGATTGCGAATATATACCAACTTAATGGGAAGGATTTTCCCTTCTACGACAGCTTCTACTTGGACACTCAAAAGATAGCGAGAACGACCGCGGCGTTTCTTGTTTCGTTTGAAGATTTCTTTGACATCCATCTTTTGGCCTTGATAACGGTAGTAGATCTTTTGACTACGTTTAACCATCGCTACGCAGTGGCATTTCAGGTCACGGATCTGTTGGAACATTTTGGGACTGGAAAACCAAGTATCGAATAAGACATAATCCGCATGGATCCCTTGGTTCAAAGCCGATCGAAGCAGTTCCAGTGTCACTTCCGTACCTTTACGAAGCGCTTGAGCTTTACGTTTCCCCTATTCGTGCGTTGATCCCGATATCAAGATCAGATTGGAGCTTTCTTTTCCGGAGAGCAACGAAAAAGCAACAGGGACAAAGCTATTGCCATCACTCCAGCCTAATTGTAAATAACGAAATCCTTTGAAATATTTTTTCTTGGCATGGTCGTATTGTAAAGCGGCACATTCCACTTTTTTCGCATTCAAGCGAGAATACATGGAGTCATCCACGATAAACGTGGTCTTTCGGGCATCATCCGTCAATGGACGTAGGAAAGTAATGACGGATTTAGCCACTAAGATCAGTAATTTTGCCAATGAATGTGCGGATCATTCAAAACGTTGCGAAATGTTTTATCTGAAAATGATAGCTGTTCCTTTTGCTTTTGGTAAAACCGATAGGTAGAACCGTTGGTAAAGATCGAAGCTAATAGGAACGAAAAAATAACAGAAACGGAGAAACCCTTCCTGTGCACGGCATTCGATTTTTTAAGAGCAGAAGCTACATGGAACTGATGAAAAAATCAGACACAGAGGTAGAAATTTTTTCTGAGTTTGGCGTTGTTTGTGTTATAATTGACATGGCATGAACACTCCTTGGTTAGTGGTTTTTCGTTGATTCTATTATACCAGGATTTGAGTGGTTCATGCTATTTTTGTATAAAAAAACGTTTATTTATCAAGGGATGAACTGTATTTTTGAACTTTCAAGTTTTAGTTACTTAGTTGATGGGGGTGGTGAAAGCAAAAAGTTCGGATCCACTAAAATTAAAAATGGCTTCAGTAAGACAATTGTTTTTGAAAGTTTTGTTATCGCTAACACAAGGGTTATGATGCTAAACCCGATGGATCTGATGATAAAGAAGTCCTAAAAATGTAATATTTTGTTTAAAAAAATAGTAACAAATAACAATCGGAAAGGTGTTGTGTTTTGTGAATAAATTAAAAAAATCATTGATTTTTGGGCTATCGCCTATTTTTTTACTAGCTGCTTGTGATAATGGAGAGACAGAAAATGCTACTGAGGCTCAAGGTGATGTTAATTATAGTGAGGAAGTGGATTATACAATTACAGGGATTGAGCCTGGGGCAGGTATTACGGAAGTTTCTTACGATACAATCGATAGCTAATCTTGCTGGATGGAATCTTGAAGAAAGCTCAACTGATGGAGATAATGGTGAAATTTACGTAGATGTCTACAATAAAGTTAAGACTCTCTCTCGTAAGATCTAGTTTTTTTGTTTTAAATAAATAATCAGAAGTAAAACAGGAAGAATGAAAGAGGTAATTTAATTCGAAACTGTTTTACTCCTGTTTCTTGTTTTTGTTAAAGATGTTTAGACTTCTATCATTCCGGCATAGCTCAGTTGGTAGTAGCGCATGACTGTTAATCATGATGTCGTAGGTTCGAGTCCTACTGCCGGAGTATTTAACAAACAGCGCCTAGGATTTTGGACGCTGTTTTTTTAGTTTTATTTAATTTATCGTTAAAATTTTTGATGTTTTTTCATAAAAATGCAACTGAATTGCAATAATCTTCAGGTATAATAACAAATAGTTTGTAGAGAAGTTGGTGATTGAGTTATATGGCAGAGAAAAAACGGGATCCTTATTTTGACAATGCCAAATTTTTATTAATGATCTTAGTGGTTTTTGGGCATATGATGCAACCGTTTATTGAAAATGAACAATGGAATCATGATTTATATTATACGATTTTTGCTTTTCATATGCCGGCTTTTATTTTCATTTCAGGTTTTTTTGCAAAATCGTTTGATCCACAAAAAAAAGCGCCTGTTGCAACGAATTTTCAAAAGTTTATTGTACCTTATATATTCTTTCAATGGTTATATTCGCTTTTTAATCGTTTATCAGGAGCAGAGGAGCACTTTACTTTTCAACTTGACGTTCCCAATTGGTCACTGTGGTTTTTGATCAGTTCTTTTTTTTGGCAAATTTCTTTATATTTTTTCAGAAGAATACGTCCAACGGCTGGTATCACAATCAGCATATTAATTAGTTTACTTGTCGGCTATACGCCATTTATTGGTCGTGAGTTGACTTTACAGCGTACGGCTGTTTTCTTGCCGTTTTTTATTATTGGTTATTATCTTCCCAAAGGTTTTTTCGATTGGTTTAAAAACTTTAAATATAAAAAACTATTTGCAGTTGGTTTGTCATTATTTATGCTTTAGTGAATTACTTGAATGAAGTAAATAAATATATGTTCTTTGGTTCAAAGCCTTATGATGATTTCTTAAATTTCCCAGAATGGGGCTTTTTAGTGCGTATTGTTACCTTTATGTTAGCCATTATTGGCATGTTGGCTTTCTTTTCTTTGGTACCGACTAGAGAAACTAGTTACACTAAAGAAGGGAAATATACACTAATTGCTTATCTCTTACATGGTTTCTTTATCAGAGGAATGCGCGCTTTTGATTTAGAAAATATCCATTTAGGTTTTCCTGGTTTTATCGTATTAGCCCTAGCCAGTATTTTACTGACTACTGTACTTGCAAGTGAACCTGTAGGAAAAGTTTATAATAAAATTGAACGTTACTTTTTGGGAAATAAGAACAAGACTAAACCAACCTACAACGGATAGTAGTTGTCTTTACTAAAGGGAAAGAGTAGAATAAATAAGTAAGTTTTAAAAGGAGATGAAAGAATGGCTGAAATAACAAATGAATTAACAGCAAAATTTGCTGCAGAATTTAAAGAAAATGATAAGCAACAAGTAGCACAAAATGCTGTAGTTAAAAATGGTATTACCAATTCAGCGGAAAATATCGTGGCTCAAAGCAATAATGTACCTGTATTTTCAATTGATTTAAAAACAGGAAATGTATCTAATCAAAAACAATCAGGTCGTTGCTGGATGTTTGCAGCGCTTAATACTTTTCGTCATAAGATTTTAGATAATTTTGATTTAAAAGACTTTGAATTATCCCAAAATTATACGAATTTTTGGGATAAGTATGAAAAGTCCAATTATTTTTATGAAAACATTTTAGCGACAGCAGACCAAGAAGTAACAAGTCGTAGGGTAGCCTTTTTGTTAGAAACACCTCAACAAGATGGTGGACAGTGGGATATGATGGTTTCACTTTTTAATAAGTATGGTGTTGTCCCTAAAGCAGCGATGCCTGAAAGTAGTAATTCTTCGAACTCTCGTGACTTGAATAATTATTTGAACAAAAAACTTCGCAAAGATGCAGCAACTTTACGTCAATTAGTAGCTGATGGTGCTTCTGCAAATGATATTCAAGCTAGCAGAGAGGATATGCTACAAGAAGTGTATAATATTTTAGCTATCTCATTGGGCACACCGCCGACTACTTTTGCTTTTGAATATCGTGATGAAAATAAGGAATACCATATTGATCGTGATTTAACACCGAAGTCTTTTTATGATAAATACGTAGGAGTAGATTTAAATAACTATGTTCCTATTATCAACGCACCGACAGATGACAAACCTTATAATCAATCTTACACAGTAGAAATGCTAGGTAATGTCGTAGGTGGCAAACAAGTGAAGTATTTAAATCTTGATATGGATACCTTTAAAAAATTAGCGATTGCACAATTAGAACAAGGTGAATCTGTTTGGTTTGGTTGTGATGTAGGTCAATCTTCGAATAGACAAAACGGTATCATGTCACTTGATACTTATGACATGAACGAGTTATTTGATGTTGACTTTACGACTACAAAAGCACAGCGTTTAGACTATGGTGAAAGTTTAATGACCCATGCAATGGTATTAACCGGCGTAGATATTGTCGATGACAAATCTACGAAATGGAAAGTTGAAACAGCTGGGGCGATAAAGTCGGCGATAAAGGTTTCTTTGTAGCAAGCGATGCTTGGATGGACGAATACACTTATCAAATCGTTGTCAGAAAAGATCTATTGACTGCTGAACAATTAAAAGCTTACGAAAAAGAGCCAACTGTTTTAGCACCGTGGATCCTATGGGCGCATTGGCGTAAAACTGATTTAGAATAAAAATTAAAAGCCAAGCGTTTCTTCAGTTGCTGAAAGAAACGCTTGGTTTTTAACTTTATGAATAGCACAAAGAAAGCAAAAACTAATGTTAAACCTATTCTGATCACTCAAGGAAGCAGAAAACGCTGTTGAATCTGCTCCATAAAGCTCACTGATCTTGCTTTTTAAAAACAACAAAGTGGAAAATCATCGCTAATAATTGAAAAGATAGAGCGGTCAAAGTGACGCCAACCCAACCAGCTTGTCCCCACATTGTTGTTCCTAGGAAAGAACCAAGTGCGCCTCCTATAAAATAAGAAAACATGAACACAGTGTTGTTACGATTGCTGACTTGTTCTCCTAAATTCTGTACTCGAGTTTGGTTAGCTACTTGACCAAATTGATTGCCGATATCTAATAAAATAATAGATAGAATTAACGAAGAATATGCGCAGCAAAAAGTGTAGAATAATAAAGCTAACTGTCTGCATGATAATTCCCATCCACACGATCGTTCGTTGTGCGTATTGATCGGATAGTTTTCCGACAAGTGGTGCTGCTACAGCTCCGGCTAAACCAAAAATAGCAAGTATTCCTGCTTCAAAAGTTCCCCAATTGTAAATAGGACTACTAATATAAAAAATTAGCGTAGACCAAAAGATTGAAAAAGTTCCGAACATAAAAAATCCGGAAACAGCTGCTTCACAAAGGACTCTTTGTTTTTTTATTAATAAAGGGATACTTTTCAATGAATCCATATAAGAAAGTGTGGCATTTTTAACTGGATCTTTTGGCATTTTAAATGTAAGTAAAACGGTCAACAGGATAATCAATAGTGGTGCAATGAGGTAAATAGAACGCCAAGGCAAAAAACTAGCTACGACACCAGAAAACGTGCGTGATAATAAAATTCCTACCAAGAGCCCACTCAAAAGTTTTCCCATGACTTGGCCCCGTTTTTCGGGTCCAGCTAATACTGCGCCATAGGGAATAATAATTTGTGGGACTACTGAAAGTAATCCGATAATAAAGGCCGCCAGGATAAATAATTGAAAATTTGGCGCAAAAAAAGCGCCTAATAATGATAAGGAGGATAGGGCAGCCATTGAGATAATGAGCCTTCGTTTATTTAAAACATCTCCTAAAGGAACAATGAATAGTAAACCTAGGGCGTAGCCTACTTGTGTTAGCATCGTTACACTGCCAATCGAGCTGGTACTTACCTGAAAACTTTCAACGACTTGTGTGCCAATTGGTTGGACATAATACATATTAGCAACCACAATACCGCAAGTTGCTGCCAGTAAAAAAATGAACTGTTTTGTTAAATCATTGGATTGTTTTTCCACAAAAAATGCCTCCTTTACTGCATGCTTATCTACTATAGCACAACTTTTCAATAGCTAACAGTTGCTAACTTACTAAATACAAGAACAAATATTAGACATTCGATATGTGTCCGTTTATAATGAAACCGTCACTAATGAATCTTTCACACGCATTTTCATTAGAGTGTACTGTTGAAGAATGGTCACTAGGAACCTTTACTTCCCTTGACGGACTTGTCATTATACGTAGAAATTAAAGGAGGAAGTTAAATGACAAATCTGCTCACTGTAATTGTTTTACTTTTATTTGTTG
>NZ_PXYA01000003.1 GCF_003841405.1 Tetragenococcus halophilus subsp. halophilus DSM 20339
CTTGGCGTTCTATTTACCTCATTGCACCACTATTGATTATCCTGTTGACCGTTTTACTTACATTTAAAATGCCAAAAGATCCAGTTAAAAATGCCACACTTTCTTATATGGATTCATTGAAAAGTATCCCTTTATTAATAAAAAACAAAGAGTCCTTTGTGAAGCAGCTGTTTCCGGATTTTTTATGTTCGGAACTTTTTCAATCTTTGGTCTACGCTAATTTTTTATATTAGTAGTCCTATTTACAATTGGGGAACTTTTGAAGCAGGAATACTTGCTATTTTTGGTTTAGCCGGAGCTGTAGCAGCACCACTTGTCGGAAAACTATCCGATCAATACGCACAACGAACGATCGTGTGGATGGGAATTATCATGCAGACAGTTAGCTTTATTATTCTACACTTTTTTGCTGCGCATATTCTTCCGTTAATTCTATCTATTATTTTATTAGATATCGGCAATCAATTTGGTCAAGTAGCTAACCAAACTCGAGTACAGAATTTAGGAGAACAAGTCAGCAATCGTAACAACACTGTGTTCATGTTTTCTTATTTTATAGGAGGCGCACTTGGTTCTTTCCTAGGAACAACAATGTGGGGACAAGCTGGTTGGGTTGGCGTCACTTTGACCGCTCTATCTTTTCAATTATTAGCGATGATTTTCCACTTTGTTGTTTTTAAAAAGCAAGATCAGTGAGCTTTATTGGAGCAGATTCAACAGCGTTTTCTGCTTCCTTTGAGTGATCAGAATAGGTTTAACATTAGTTTTTGCTTTCTTTGTGCTATTCATAAAGTTAAAAAACCAAGCGTTTCTTTCAGCAACTGAAGAAACGCTTGGCTTTTAATTTTTATTCTAAATCAGTTTTTACGCCAATGCGCCCATAGGATCCCACGGTGCTAAAACAGTTGGCTCTTTTTCGTAAGCTTTTAATTGTTCAGCAGTCAATAGATCTTTTCTGACAACGATTTGATAAGTGTATTCGTCCATCCAAGCATCGCTTGCTACAAAGAAACCTTTATCGCCGACTTTATCGCCCCAGCTGTTTTCAACTTTCATTTCGTAGATTTGTCATCGACAATATCTACGCCGGTTAATACCATTGCATGGGTCATTAAACTTTCACCATAGTCTAAACGCTGTGCTTTTGTAGTCGTAAAGTCAACATCAATAACTCGTTCATGTCATAAGTATCAAGTGACATGATACCGTTTTGTCTATTCGAAGATTGACCTACATCACAACCAAACAAACAGATTCACCTTGTTCTAATTGTGCATCGCTAATTTTTAAAGGTATCCATATCAAGATTTAAATACTTCACTTGTTTGCCACCTACGACATTACCTAGCATTTCTACTGTGTAAGATTGATTATAAGGTTTGTCATCTGTCGGTGCGTTGATAATAGGAACATAGTTATTTAAATCTACTCCTACGTATTTATCATAAAAAGACTTCGGTGTTAATCACGATCAATATGGTATTCCTATTTTCATCACGATATTCAAAAGCAAAAGTAGTCGGCGGTGTGCCAATGAGATAGCTAAAAATATTATACACTTCTTGTAGCATATCTCTCTGCTAGCTTGAATATCATTGCAGAAGCACATCAGCTACTAATTGACGTAAAGTTGCTGCATCTTTGCGAAGTTTTTGTTCAATAATTATTCAAGTCACGAGAGTTCGAAGAATTACTACTTTCAGGCATCGCTGCTTTAGGACAACACCATACTTATTAAAAAGTGAAACATCATATCCACTGTCCACCATCTTGTTGAGGTGTTCTAACAAAAGGCTACCCTACGACTTGTTACTTCTTGGTCTGCTGTCGCTAAAATGTTTTCATAAAATAATTGGACTTTTCATACTTATCCAAAAATTCGTATAATTTTGGGATAATTCAAAGTCTTTAAATCAAAATTATCTAAAATCTTATGACGAAAAGTATTAAGCGCTGCAAACATCCAGCAACGACCTGATTGTTTTTGATTAGATACATTTCCTGTTTTTAAATCAATTGAAAATACAGGTACATTATGCTTTGAGCCACGATATTTTCCGCTGAATTGGTAATACCATTTTTAACTACAGCATTTTGTGCTACTTGTTGCTTATCATTTTCTTTAAATTCTGCAGCAAATTTTGCTGTTAATTCATTTGTTATTTCAGCCATTCTTTCATCTCCTTTTAAAACTTACTTATTTATTCTACTCTTTCCCTTTAGTAAAGACAACTACTATCCGTTGTAGGTTGGTTTAGTCTTGTTCTTATTTCCCAAAAAGTAACGTTCAATTTTATTATAAACTTTTCCTACAGGTTCACTTGCAAGTACAGTAGTCAGTAAAATACTGGCTAGGGCTAATACGATAAAACCAGGAAAACCTAAATGGATATTTTCTAAATCAAAAGCGCGCATTCCTCTGATAAAGAAACCATGTAAGAGATAAGCAATTAGTGTATATTTCCTTCTTTAGTGTAACTAGTTTCTCTAGTCGGTACCAAAGAAAAGAAAGCCAACATGCCAATAATGGCTAACATAAAGGTAACAATACGCACTAAAAAGCCCATTCTGGGAAATTTAAGAAATCATCATAAGGCTTTGAACCAAAGAACATATATTTATTTACTTCATTCAAGTAATTCACTAAAGCATAAATAATGACAAAACCAACTGCAAATAGTTTTTTATATTTAAAGTTTTTAAACCAATCGAAAAAACCTTTGGGAAGATAATAACCAATAATAAAAAACGGCAAGAAAACAGCCGTACGCTGTAAAGTCAACTCACGACCAATAAATGGCGTATAGCCGACAAGTAAACTAATTAATATGCTGATTGTGATACCAGCCGTTGGACGTATTCTTCTGAAAAAATATAAAGAAATTTGCCAAAAAAAAGAACTGATCAAAAACCACAGTGACCAATTGGGAACGTCAAGTTGAAAAGTAAAGTGCTCCTCTGCTCCTGATAAACGATTAAAAAGCGAATATAACCATTGAAAGAATATATAAGGTACAATAAACTTTGAAAATTCGTTGCAACAGGCGCTTTTTTTGTGGATCAAACGATTTTGCAAAAAAACCTGAAATGAAAATAAAAGCCGGCATATGAAAAGCAAAAATCGTATAATATAAATCATGATTCCATTGTTCATTTTCAATAAACGGTTGCATCATATGCCCAAAAACCACTAAGATCATTAATAAAAATTTGGCATTGTCAAAATAAGGATCCCGTTTTTTCTCTGCCATATAACTCAATCACCAACTTCTCTACAAACTATTTGTTATTATACCTGAAGATTATTGCAATTCAGTTGCATTTTTATGAAAAAACATCAAAAATTTTAACGATAAATTAAATAAAACTAAAAAAACAGCGTCCAAAATCCTAGGCGCTGTTTGTTAAATACTCCGGCAGTAGGACTCGAACCTACGACATCATGATTAACAGTCATGCGCTACTACCAACTGAGCTATGCCGGAATGATAGAAGTCTAAACATCTTTAACAAAAACAAGAAACAGGAGTAAAACAGTTTCGAATTAAATTACCTCTTTCATTCTTCCTGTTTTACTTCTGATTATTTATTTAAAACAAAAAAACTAGATCTTACGAGAGAGAGTCTTAACTTTATTGTAGACATCTACGTAAATTTCACCATTATCTCCATCAGTTGAGCTTTCTTCAAGATTCCATCCAGCAAGATTAGCTATCGATTGTATCGTAAGAAACTTCCGTAATACCTGCCCCAGGCTCAATCCCTGTAATTGTATAATCCACTTCCTCACTATAATTAACATCACCTTGAGCCTCAGTAGCATTTTCTGTCTCTCCATTATCACAAGCAGCTAGTAAAAAAATAGGCGATAGCCCAAAAATCAATGATTTTTTTAATTTATTCACAAAACACAACACCTTTCCGATTGTTATTTGTTACTATTTTTTTAAACAAAATATTACATTTTTAGGACTTCTTTATCATCAGATCCATCGGGTTTAGCATCATAACCCCTTGTGTTAGCGATAACAAAACTTTCAAAAACAATTGTCTTACTGAAGCCATTTTTAATTTTAGTGGATCCGAACTTTTTGCTTTCACCACCCCCATCAACTAAGTAACTAAAACTTGAAAGTTCAAAAATACAGTTCATCCCTTGATAAATAAACGTTTTTTTATACAAAAATAGCATGAACCACTCAAATCCTGGTATAATAGAATCAACGAAAAACCACTAACCAAGGAGTGTTCATGCCATGTCAATTATAACACAAACAACGCCAAACTCAGAAAAAATTTCTACCTCTGTGTCTGATTTTTTTCATCAGTTCCATGTAGCTTCTGCTCTTAAAAAATCGAATGCCGTGCACAGGAAGGGTTTCTCCGTTTCTGTTATTTTTTCGTTCCTATTAGCTTCGATCTTTACCAACGGTTCTACCTATCGGTTTTACCAAAAGCAAAAGGAACAGCTATCATTTTCAGATAAAACATTTCGCAACGTTTTGAATGATCCGCACATTCATTGGCAAAAATTACTGATCTTAGTGGCTAAATCCGTCATTACTTTCCTACGTCCATTGACGGATGATGCCCGAAAGACCACGTTTATCGTGGATGACTCCATGTATTCTCGCTTGAATGCGAAAAAAGTGGAATGTGCCGCTTTACAATACGACCATGCCAAGAAAAAATATTTCAAAGGATTTCGTTATTTACAATTAGGCTGGAGTGATGGCAATAGCTTTGTCCCTGTTGCTTTTTCGTTGCTCTCCGGGAAAAGAAAGCTCCAATCTGATCTTGATATCGGGGATCAACGCACGAATAGGGGGAAACGTAAAGCTCAAGCGCTTCGTAAAGGTACGGAAGTGACACTGGAACTGCTTCGATCGGCTTTGAACCAAGGGATCCATGCGGATTATGTCTTATTCGATACTTGGTTTTCCAGTCCCAAAATGTTCCAACAGATCCGTGACCTGAAATGCCACTGCGTAGCGATGGTTAAACGTAGTCAAAAGATCTACTACCGTTATCAAGGCCAAAAGATGGATGTCAAAGAAATCTTCAAACGAAACAAGAAACGCCGCGGTCGTTCTCGCTATCTTTTGAGTGTCCAAGTAGAAGCTGTCGTAGAAGGGAAAATCCTTCCATTAAGTTGGTATATATTCGCAATCGCAATAAACGAAACGACTATTTGGTCTTAGCTTCGACCGATATCGATCTGACCGAAGACGAGATCATTCAGCTCTATGCTAGACGCTGGTCGGTGGAAGTCTACTTCAAGATGTGCAAACAATACTTAAAATTAGCCAAGTACCAAGGGATTTCTTATGACGGGATCTTTGCGCATACGACACTGGTAGCTATCGGTTATATGATCCTAGCGGTGCAAGAACGTGAAAGTAAAGACGACCGAACGCTTGGCGAGTTATTTTATCTTCTCATTGATGAGCTTTCCGAGCTTTCTGTATCGGAAGCCATTCTGCAATTACTCGTTTTATTCCAAGAAGCTTTTGCGGATGAATATGTTTTGGATGAAGCCGTATTAAATAACATTATCGAACAGTTCCTTGAAAAACTACCTTCCTCTATACAAAAACAGCTCAAGCAAGCAGGTTGAAGTTAATTTTGTGCATAAGATGCTTAGTATACCAAGGGATACGTATCGAAAAGTAGGTTTCAAGTTTTAGTAAGTAATATAAATCTTTTATATTACTTAGTATAATTTCAAAAGTTTTGAAAGTTTCAAATTTGCAGTGCCACAATAATGCGCCATTTTCGCATTCACATACTATTCAACTTAACACAAAGACTAAATATAAGCAAAATACCGTTGTGTAGCTTTATTTTTTTACCGAAAATTAGTAGAATGAATAAGTAAAATGAACAAAAAGTTGTTAGATAAAGGAGTAAATAATGGTTACATTAAAAACAATTGAACACTCAGATTACCAAACGGTAGACAGTTTAATTCGCAAAGCATTTACAAATACTGAAGAAGGTTACGGAAATGAAGCAGAACTAGCCGCTAATTTACGAAAAGATGCCACTTACCAAAATTATCTCGAAATAGTTGCTTTAAAAGATAATACTATTGTCGGTCATGGACTTTTAAGTGAAGTAGATGTTTATGAAGATAGTAATCTTCTTAGCACAGGACTCTGCCTAGCGCCACTTGCTGTTCTACCAGAAATGCAAAAACAAGGAATCGGTGCTATGTTGTTAGAAGAACTAGAAATACGAGCTAAAAAAGAAAATTATCCTTTTATCAGTATCTTAGGTCATCCAGCATATTATTCAAAATTTGGTTATCAATTAGCCAGTCATTTTAATATACAAGCGCCTTTTCCTGTTCCTGATGATGCCTACTTTGTTAAAGAATTATATCCGGCCAGCTTAAAAAATGTACAAGGGACAATTTGTTATTTAGATGCATTTAACGAATAGTGTTTACGATAGATAGTGGAGGTGGCGAAAATGGCAATTAAAATCATATCTGCCTATGATTATCCCTATGAAATAAAAAAATTATTTAACGAATATACGAATATGTTAATCACGCAAGATAAACAAATAAATAACTATTTAGCAATGCAAAATTATAGTGATGAACTAGAAAATTTAGAAAAGAAATATGGTTTGCCTGATGGTCGCTTATACTTAGCTTACTATAACAGCAAACTAGCTGGTTGTATTGGTTTGAAAAAGTTGGACAACCACTATTGTGAAATAAAACGATTCTATGTTCGTCCCGCATTTAGAAGGAAACATATCGGCACACATTTAATGGATACAATTATTGAAGAAAGTCGCCAAATTGGTTATCAACATATATTGTTGGATACTTTGCCTCACTTAAAAGCAGCAATTGTTAATTATAAAAAGCATGGCTTTTATGAAATAGAAAGTTATAATGATAATCCAATAGGAAATTCTATTTATATGCAACTTGATTTATAGATAAAAAATTAGCCAGACAACATGCTGTCTGGCTAATTTTTTATTTGTTTAGATTTTAATACCACATCTATCTTACGAATTTTTGTACATATATTCTCTAGTCATTGGTAGACCGTAACCACTTGTGCCGTTGACCAATAGATATTGCATAACATCAATATTACCTGCTTCAAAAGAAGCTGCACAAGCTTGTAGATACAATGACCACATACGTGAGAACGGTTCGCCATATCGATCGACAACCGTATCAATATGTTCTAAATAATTTTGATACCAAATTTCAAGTGTTTTTTGATAATGACGTCTTAATGGTTCAAGATCTGTCAATTGTAAACCTGCGTTCATAATATTTGTCAAGTTTTCGGCAACATTTGGGATATATCCACCTGGAAAGATATATTTAGAAAGAAATGGATCACTACCTACGCCCTCATGCTGACCAGTAATACCATGAATCAACGCACGGCCATTAGGAACAAGTAGTTTTTGCACTTGTTCAAAGTACTTAGGTAAGTTTTCTTTGCCTACGTGTTCAAACATACCAATAGATGTTGCGTAGTCAAATTTTTCTTCAACTTCACGATAATCTTCTAAATAAACGTCCACTTGACCTTCTAGGCCTCTAGTTTTAATTTCTTCTTTAACTTGGTCATATTGTTCTTGACTTAAGGTAATCCCAGTAGCTTTAAGTCCAAATTCTTCAGCTGCCATAAAAAGTACAGAGCCCCAGCCACAACCAATATCTACTAAAGTTTTTCCGCGTTCCGGGTTTAATTTTGTTAAAACATGACGTACTTTATTTTTTTGCGCTTGTTCAAGCGTATCATTTTCATCTTTAAAGTAAGCACAAGAATAAGTCATCGTTTTATCTAACCACAGACGATAAAAATCATTACCGATATCATAATGACTTTGCACATCTTCTTTGGAATTTTTTTCTGAATGAGAAATTTTAGGTAAGAACTTCAAAAATCCACTGTTATCTGTTACAAAGCTGTTTACACTTCGATAAGCAGAAGCAACGAGTTCTTGTAGGTCACCCTTCACCTCAATATCACCGTTCATGTACGCTTCACCTAAAGTTAATGTAGGAAGTGAAGTTAGCTCTTTAATAGGGATCGCCTTTTTTAATTGGATCACAGTCTCAGGCGTGCCTTCGCCATAAACTTCGCTTGTTCCGTCCCAGTACTCTACCTTTACTGGAATATCAAAAGCATGACCTAAAAGCTTATCATACGTTTTCTTTTCTAACATTAAAAACACTCCACCTTTAAAATTTGTATTCTTGTTCTGCAAGTGTATACTTATATACTCAAGTTTCGCATACCCAAAATGATGATGTCCCTTTGATAGAACAACGCTGATAGTAAAATAATGGTTCGCTTGACTTTTGTTCAAAGGATACAAAAAGAACTCCTTTTGTTTTATAATGGATTTAACGACAAATCTAAAAACAAGGAGTTCTTGCTCTTATGATACACTTAAAAAACATCAAAAATCAATTACCAAATGAAATGAACGCAATTTTTTCTGAACTGAACGTCCTGAAATGTTTACGACAAACCTCTATTTGTAAGCAAAAAGGCTATTCTCCCGCCATTATTTTTACTTTTCTTTTCAGTTTAGTGTTTAAGGGCAAGACCTTGAACCAAGTCCTCAGCGGACGTGAAGCAGATCAATATATGAAGAAAGATACCGTTTACCGTTTGATGAACGATCCGCACAATAATTGGCGTAGCTTTCTGCTTCGTTTTAGTGCTTCTGTGATCGAAAAGATCCATCGATTAACAGATCCAAGTACCCATCTACGTACGCTTGTTTTGGATGACTCAACGTTCTATCGAAATCGAAGTCAGAAAGTGCCTGGTTTGGCGCGCCTTTGGGATCATGCTTTACAAAAAGGTTATAAAGGCTATCGCATGCTAACTTTAGGCTTTTCTGATGGGTACTCTTTTATTCCTATTGATTTTGGATTGCTTTCAGGCAAAAACCAAGTCAATCAAAAACAAGCGGAAAGTGATCAAAGAACGAGTGGGGCAAAACGCTTCAAAGAAGCCCAACGATCTATGCCTGATGTGGCCATTGAGATGGTGCAAAGAGCCCTTGATCAAGGCGTTTACGCCAGTCATGTGTTAATGGATAAATGGTTTACCTCTCCTAAAATGATCGATCGTTTGCATGATTTAGGCATCCATACCCTAGGTATGGCAAAAAATGGCAAGACCCAATATTTTTATCAAAGACGTTTATATAAATTAAGCGAACTCTACCAAAAGTCAATAAAGGAATACTGTCAAGAAGCCATCATTTCCTCTATTATTGTTCAGCCAAGCAGCGGGAAGACCCCCGTCAAAATCGTTTTTGTCAAAAATCGGAATAACCAAAGTGCTTGGTTAGCCCTTATGACAGATGACCTGACTTTGTCATCCCAAGAAATCGTGAAGACGTACTCGGTTCGCTGGGACATAGAAACGTTCTTTAAAGTTTCCAAATCTCTCCTTCATTTGTCACAAGAAACCCAAACGCGCAATTATCAAGCCTTGATTTGTCATACCACCATTGTGTTCACGCGCTACATCTTATTAAGTTGGCAACAACGCTGTGCCAATGACGAGCGGACCTTAGGCGGCTTATTTTATGAACTTGCTGACCAAATAAAAGAACTTGACTGGTCGGTGGCTTTATTAGAACTAATGGACATTTTGCAAGCAGTCAGTGAAAAAGCGAGTCATAAACTACAAGACTTCATTGAAAGTCAACTGCAGCTCTGGATCGATACGCTGCCCAATTATATCAAGGCTTATCTACCGAATTTGGTGTGCGAAACTTGAGTGATAAGAAACAGTAGCAGCTGTCATATCAAAATGACGGGAGATCTCTCCAGCCGATAAACGCCCATCTTTTAACATTTGTAGAATTTCTCTTCTCACAGGATCCGAAAGCGCCTTAAAACTAGCTTCAAAACTCATTTGTTTAGCTCCAATCAACTATTTAGAAAAATATCTAATTAGATTCTTTTCTAAAGAGTAACTTTAATTTATCGCTTTGTCAATCTATTCCCTTAAAAAATAAATAGAAGTTCATAAAAAATCCGAGTACGTTTGAATCTGTTAAAGACCCAAAAAGCGTTTGCTCTGATTGATTAAAAAGTATAAAATACAGTTTATATCACTAGTGGTGCATTAATATAATCAGAATATTCAGATTTTAACTTTTTCTAAAAAATGACAAAAAATCAAATGCTTACGCAAGGGATGACTTTTCCAGAAAAAATTTTTTCATTATTTATCTGAATACTGTTGCAACGACGACAAATGCTATTTCGTCACGTAGGAACGAGTAATACCCACAATTCTTCAAAAGGTTGAAAAAGCAGATGTTTTAATAGGCGCTTGATTTGGAACGGGGATTTCTTACTTCCTGTCTCTACTTTGAGTAAATACGTCAATAGACTGGCAATCATGGCGAGAATGATTTGATTGCTTACCCCTTTTTCACTGTATGAAAATAGCTTTTTAATCGTCATATGTTGCTTGATATGCTTAAAAAATAGTTCAATTTGCCATCTCGCTTTGTACATGTCGGCCACTTCTTGGGCGGTCACATCAAAACGGTTGGTGACAAAGCGTAATTGTTTTCCTTTTTCATCCTGAATCGTGACCAAGCGAAACGGGAAGTGAAATAAACCTGAGTGCCTAACACTACCATTTGGTCACGCAAAATGTTTTTACTCTGAGAAGGTTCATAAGTTTCTAGGACATGAACTTTGGCATTTTTCTTCACTCTTGTGACGAAAAAGTAGCCGTCAGCTTCCATCTCGTCCAGTCGCTCGTAATCAATATAGCCACGATCAAAGATATAGGTCGCTTCCGGTTGATTGACAAAAACTTCTAAGTGATTGTCATCATGTTCAACCGCATTCGTGACTTCAAACTGATCCGGATACAAGTGTTCTTTATCCATAAAACAGAGTTTTAAGTGCAGTTTGATCCCTGCTTTGGTTGAGCGAAAGTCTGCCCAAGGGTACCGAGTGGTATTTAACGAAAAAGTGGAAGAATCCACGAGATAGAGTGCGTTTCGTTTGGTCACCGGTATTTTTGACCGTGTTTTTTCCAGTAACTGCGCGAAAATCGCCCACAAAATTTCGTCATCCATCTGGGCGAGCTCACGGGAAAGCTGCGAATGACTAATGGCATCTAACGTCATGGTCTGTTGTAGATCAGGCGAAACAAACGCTGTATCTATTTCACGTAAACTTTCGCACTCATTGTCGATGCCATAGAGAAACACTTTCAAAAAGTGTTCAAAATCAAACTTTTTATGATACTTGTCGGCTTGAGAAATTTTCTCACGAATAGAAAAAGGTAATTTTTTTAAAATAATATTCGAAAACCATTTATTAAAAGCTGAAATTGTTTTATACTTATCCATGTGTTTGTCCTTTGTATTGGTCTTGGATAAGTCATCCAAGACCAGTATAAAGGATTTTTTTATGGATGGAAATAGTGTGAAACATAATGAGTGAATTTAAAATGTTTCATGCACCACTAGTGATTTAAAATATATTTTTCTATCCTATCCAAATAAACAATTCTCTAGCTCGATCACAGTAGGTGTTACTCTACTATTTTTAGCTATCCCTTTAGATTTCCACTAACTTAAATAGAAAAAGCTTTGGTTGCTATATTTTATTAACTAGGTCATTGGGGCATTTAATATTCGTAAAGCATACTTCTTTTAAAAATAGTTCATACAACATTTATTAATTGACGCTTATATTATGTCAAACAAGTTACGTGTTATAGCTACTCATTTCAGCAGTGGTAAGCTCCCTGTTAATTTATTGATTATTTTTTTAGGCCCATACAAGCCAATGCCCATGTATTGTAAATCCGTAGCTTTCACTTGTTGAAACCTATCCATATATTCCTCATAGGTTTTACAAGATTGAGCAAGATTAGTGAAGTCTACCGTTTCAATATTTTTATAATCTTTTTGATAAAGTCTATTACGTAAGTCAAAAAGGCTTTCTCTATTTGATTTTAAAATTGGAACAGGAATGTAGATAATCCCTGAGTGTAAAAACTGGTCGCCATCAAGAGTGTCAGGACCTATTAATTCTGGATGTTTTTTTCCTAAACTCATTCCTAAAATGGCTGCAGTATTCGCAACTAGCCCTAAACTTAAAGCATCATCAATCAAAATAACACATTTATTTTCAGTTGACATATCTTTCCTCCCTATTGTTTAAAAATACCTTGGTATTGTTTCGGAGTGATACCAATGAGTGATTTAAATACACGAGTAAAGTGACTCTGGTCAGAAAATCCCACTTTTAAACTAATAGAAAGTAACTCTTTATCGTTAGATAACAATTCTTTAGCTTCCTTTATTCGAATTGTCTGTAAATACTGATAAGGGGCAACACCAAAATATTTAGTAAAATAGCGAATAAGCGTGTATTTATTAAGATGACATCGCCTACTTAACTCTTCTAATGACACAGTAGAAGCGAAATTTTTTTCTAAATAGCTTTTAGCAAGAAGCAAATTTTCTTTTGAAGCTTCACTAAAAGCAATTTCCTCTATTTTAATATCGGCGGCATGGGCGATCAAAGCGTCGATAAAAAAATAAAGAAGTTCTTCTCTATTCAAACCATCTTTATTTTCCAATATCAATTGGTGTAAGATCAAAAAGAGTTCATCGATTTTAGGTAATTTCAAAATAGGCTTGGTAAATTTAACAAGTTCCTCTTTGCCTGTTATCGTTGTGATGATTTCTCTCATACGTTCAATTGAAATATTTATTGCTCGATAACTAAAACTTGAAAGTTCAAAAATACAGTTCATCCCTTGATAAATAAACGTTTTTTGATACAAAAATAGCATGAACGACTCAAAACTTGGTATAATAGAATTACCAAAAAACCACTAACCAAGGAGTGTTCATGCCATGTCAATTATAACACAAAAAACGTCAAATTCAGAAAAAATTTCCAACTCTGTGAGTGATTTTTTTCATCGATTCCATGTGGCTTCTGCGTTGAAAAAGGCAAACGCAGTCCATAAAAGGGGTTTTTCGGTTCCTGTTATTTTTTCGTTTTTATTGGCCTCGATCTTTACCAACGGTTCTACCTATCGGTTTTACCAAAAGCAGAAGGAACAGTTGCCTTTTTCGGATAAGACCTTTCGCAATGTCTTGAATGATCCGCACATTCATTGGCAAAAATTACTGATCTTAGTGGCTAAATCCGTCATTACTTTCCTACGTCCATTGACGGATGATGCCCGAAAGACCACGTTTATCGTGGATGACTCCATGTATACCCGCTCGAATGCGAAAAAAGTGGCGTGTGCCGCTTTACAATACGACCATGCCAAGAAAAAATATTTCAAAGGATTTCGTTATTTACAATTAGGCTGGAGTGATGGCAATAGCTTTGTCCCTGTTGCTTTTTCGTTGCTCTCCGGGAAAAGAAAGCTCCAATCTGATCTTGATATCGGGGATCAACGCACGAATAGGGGGAAACGTAAAGCTCAAGCGCTTCGTAAAGGCACGGAAGTGACACTGGAACTGCTTCGATCGGCTTTGAACCAAGGGATCTCTGCAGATTATGTTTTATTTGACACCTGGTTTTCCAGTCCCAAAATGTTCCAACAGGTCCGTGACCTGAAATGCCACTGCGTAGCGATGGTTAAACGTAGTCAAAAGATCTACTATCGTTATCAAGGCCAAAAGATGGATGTCAAAGAAATCTTCAAACGAAATAAAAAGCGCCGCGGTCGTTCTCGCTATCTTTTGAGTGTCCAAGTAGAAGCTGTCGTAGAAGGGGAAGTTTTTCCTATTAAGTTGGTATATATTCGCAATCGCAATAAACGAAACGACTATTTGGTCTTAGCTTCGACCGATATCGATCTAACCGAAGACGAAATCATCCAGCTCTATGCTAGACGCTGGTCGGTGGAAGTCTACTTCAAGATGTGCAAACAATACTTAAAATTAGCCAAGTACCAAGGGATTTCTTATGACGGGATCTTTGCGCATACGACACTGGTAGCTATCGGTTATATGATCCTAGCGGTGCAAGAACGTGAAAGTAAAGACGACCGAACGCTTGGCGAGTTATTTTATCTTCTCATTGATGAGCTTTCCGAGCTTTCTGTATCGGAAGCCATTTTGCAATTACTCGTTTTATTCCAAGAAGCTTTTGCGGATGAATATGTTTTGGATGAAGCCGTATTAAATAACATTATCGAACAGTTCCTTGAAAAACTACCTTTCTCCATGCAAAAACAGCTCAAGCAAGCAGGTTGAAGTTAACTTTTGTGCATAAGATGCTTGGTATACCAAGGGATACGTATCGAAAAATAGGTTTCAAGTTTTAGTCGATAAGTTAAATCCAACGCCTCAACTTGTGTACATCCATGGCTATCAAAAGGATTAAACAACAGAAAGTCTCCTGGATTTACCTCATATTCCAACGTATTGCATGTTAAATTTCGTTTTCCTTTTTCGACAAAACCAATGACATAATAGTCATGAAAATGATTCGGAAAACTTTGAGAGACACCTTCAAAATAATACCCTTCTAGCTTTAACTGCTTGTCAAAATAAATTTCTCGAAAGTCTTTACTCATGTGATTTTGCTACCTCGCTTTTAAATTATCATAGCTACTGCTTTTTTTCTTGAATGATATTGACAATTACAATAAATATGAAAAAGAAGTATCAATTATTTTGGGAAGTCTCCCTTAACTTGCTATTTATCCATAGTTTCTACTTTACCAAGTTTTGTCAATTCTTTTACTACCTCAGGATTATGATGGTCCATAAATAGCGTTTGATGATTATCTAGTTGAGCTAATTGCTCTAGTTCTATTTCTGTTAATTGAAAATCAAAAATCGAAAAATTCTCTACCATTCGTTCTGGATGTACTGTTTTAGGAATAACCACAACACCTAACTGAGTCAAGTAGCGAAGGGTTACCTGAGCTGCTGTTTTATGATATTTCTGTCCGATAGTTGACAGAAGCTTATGGTTAAATAAATCATTCTTCCCTTCGGCTAAGGGGCTCCACGCTTCGGGTGTAATATCATATTCTGTCATTATTTTTCTAAGTTCTTTTTGTTGGTAAAAAGGATGTAGTTTCACTTGATTAATCGCAGGTGTAACTGTAGAAAATTCCGCTAAATCCACAAGTCGATCACTATAAAAATTACTTACACCGATCACTCTTATTTTGCCTTGTTGATAGTATTCAGTCAGTGCCTGATAGGTCCCATAATAATCATTTAATGCTTGATGAATCAATACTAAGTCAAGGTAATCCGTCTGCAAATTTTCTAAAGATTTTTCAAGCGACAATTTCGTTTTTTCATAACCCGCATTAGACACCCAAACTTTGGTTGTCAGAAAAATATCTTCTCTTGCAACTGCGCTTTGTGCAATAGCTTGCCCGACGGCTTGTTCATTTAAATACGCTTGTGCTGTATCGATTAACCGATAACCAACCTCTAAAGCCTTAGATACACATTGTTCGCATTCTTTTTCTTCAATTTGATAGACACCGTAACCTAACATAGGCATTTTTACCCCATTATTTAATCGAATATATTCCATAATCCATCTTCCCTTCTAAAATTGATGATTTACAATTTTAGTGTAATGCTTTAGAGTAACTCTAAAGCAAGCGTTTATAAAAAATATTTTGGAGGGTGATGATTAGTGCTCTATAGTGTGCAAGAAGTTGCGGATATCCTAAATATGAATGTTCACACCATTCGTTATTATACGAACCAAGAATTGATTCCTAATCTCAAAAGAGACTCACACGGCTATCGAAAATTTAATGAAGAATCTATCAATTGGTTGATTATTATCTACTATTTACGCCAATGTCAGATGACCATCCGTCAGATTCGTCATTATATTTCATTATGCCTAAAGGGAAATCCGACGATCACAGAACGATATAAAATTATCACAAGCTTACGAGAAAAAACAAAGCAACAAATATCTGACGCAGAAACGCGCTTGAATTTTCTAAATGAAAAACTGACACAATTTGACCAAATTCTTAATGGAGAAATAACTGATGAACTCAACCCTATCTATTGGACAAATAAAAAAGAACAATTTATAAAAGAACGATTGGAAGAAAAACAATAAAAAACACACGAGTTGATTTGAGCCAACCTCCAAAGTTAGATTTTAAGTCTAGCTTCTGAGAATTGGCTCAAATTTTTTCCTATTCTTTTTCTGCAGGCTTAAATCCAAACTCAGCGACAAAGCCCTGATATCCTTGAGGCGTAACCCTCACAGAACGATGAATCGTCCCTTCTTCCAACCACTGCAAAGTAAGTAATTTTTTCGTTAACTGTAAAGCAAAGGGCCCCGCAATATGAAACTTGCGTTCAGTCCAGTCAACATGATAAGGAATCGTTTGTGTTAAAAACTTTTTTGTAGATGTTAGACCAAATTCTTGGGTCCACACATACCCCTTCTGCGTTAATAAAGCGGAATTTCCTAAATCTTTAATATAACCTAAATTGTTCATCGCCTTGGTTAACTGAATTCCCAGATTTCCTGCTAGATGACCATAGCAAGTTCGTGCATAAGAGAGCGCCCTTTTATCTAAAGAATCTCTCATCGAACAAACTTCAATCTCAGGGGAAAGCGCAAGCATTCCTTCCACTACTTCTGCGACTTTTGGATTAGCAATATAATAATAACGATACTTCCCTGATTTCTGTTGGTTAAGAAACCCCGCCTTCATTAATTTTGCTAGGTGCTCACTTGTTGTTTGGGGAGATACTTTGACCATCTTAGCAATTTCACCTGCAGGTAAGGCTTTGCCATCGCTTAAAGCCACGAGTATCGCCATACGCGTCGGATGGCCAAATAGAGCACTAGTGCTATAAAAGTTCTTATAAATAGACATACTCTCCCTCCTTGCCTTTTTTTAAGTATAGCATTTATATCATTCGGCGGAGGACGAAATATATCTTTGTTATAGTCAAATAATAGCAAAGGAGATGTTTTTATGAATGAGAAAATTACGAATGGCAAAAAGCCACAACTCAGTCACGCCCTGACTTTTGTTGCTTGTATGGGAATGTTTTTATCCACCTTAGATACAGGGATTATGAACGTAGCACTGCCCTTTTTCACCCAATTTTTTAACACGCATGAGAATATTGCCGCAATGAGTGTTGTAGGTTACACAGTCAGCTTAGCCGCCGTTATTATGCCTTTAGGCAGTCTAAGCGATCGAATAGGCAAATTGAAAATTTCATTTTTCGGCTTTTTGTTATTTGGCATAAGTTCACTGTTATGCGGTTTAGCACCCAATATCCTATTTCTAATTATTTTTAGAGTTTTTCAAGGCATTGGAGCTGCTGCCTTACAAGCGACTTCCTCTGCTTTGATTACTTCTTATGTAAAAAAAGAACAACTTAATAAAGCCTTAGGTACGTTGGGCATTGCCATTGGGTTAGGTCCTGTTTTAGGTCCATCTATCGGCGGAATGTTTCTATCCTTAGGTGCCTGGCAATGGATTTTTTGGATCAATATTCCTTTAGTTTTAGTAACTTTATTTGTTAATCTCTTTTTATTAAAACAAATAAAAAGCTCCCCAGTTAAAATCAATTCTTTCGATTATAAAGGAACCAGTTTATGCTTAACTGCCATTGTTTTGTTGCTTAGCGGATTAAATTTCATCGTTGAACCAAGTCAACTAGCCTTAGGAACAATCTTTATTCTGGGTGCAATGATTGTTTTCATTATGCTGATTAAAGTGGAACAAAAGCAAGAAAATCCGCTTTTTCATTTACAAGATTATCGGAAAAGTAAAATCGCTTTAGACTTACTGGAAACAGCGCTTCTAGGGTTTGCGACTTCAATGATATTTTTGTTACCACCTTTTTTACTCGAACAACTTTTACACATTAGTTCAGGAAAGACCGGCTTGTATGTATTAGGAGCGCCTATCGGATTGGTTGTATTTTCTAAAATCAGCGGAAATCTAAATGATGGAACAAAACATCAGCAATTTGTCAGAATTGGCTTATGGACAATGTTTATTTCTTTTATATTGTTAGCACTCACTTCAAAGTTATGGACGCCTATTTTAGTCACTTCTTTGTTATTTATATATGGTGCAGGCGCTGGATTCTTTCAACCAGCCAATATTGCGCTTATCATGCAGTCATCTTCGCAAAAAATGCAAAGTGAGGCCGGTTCTTTACAACGGATGATTCAAAATATCGGAATCGCCATAAGCACCACCGTGGGCTCAGGCATTTTGATTCTGCCATTTTCATTAAGGACAAATCTGACGATCGGATGGGGGTTAACTACTAGCTTATTATTCATCACTCTTTTTACCCATTTGTTTATTAAAAGAGCCAAAAAATAAGTAAGGAAGAGCTTCTCGCAAAAGCTTTTAAAATAAATTTATCCCGAATACCAAGAATAAAAGGAATGTACAACAAAAAAGTGAAGTTAGGACTGTTTTGACATGTTCAACTTCCTTTTACTATTCATTAAACTTTTATCATATAAAAACTATCTTCAATTAATGCGAATAGTTCACCAACACTTACTTCACTCAGTAAAATTGTAACCCAATACTTTTTATCCATAAGATAGGCCGGTAGAAACTCATCTTTCATCACTAAAAGTTCAAGAAACGCTGAATTCAATTTAATATCTGTGATACCTAATTCTTCTTTTCCTTTCAATCACAAATTTTGCACCTGTTTATTTGACCACTCTGATTGTAAATAACATAGGAGGAAAAAACATTATTCTAACATAACTAATCCTTGTAAAGGGCGCTTATTATTTTGTGAACTATATGAGTTTAATTAGGTCTGAAGATAAAGAAAAACGGTCTTAATCAGACCGCAAAGCTACGAGAACGGATCTCCATATTTTTCAACATACCCATAATAGCCCATTTTATATAAATCAATTGTCTTCGTGATTTCTTTTGGTTCATCAAAACGAACCGCTTCTAAACACAGTTGGCTAAATTCTAACGGCGCAGTACCATTAGCTGTGATCAAGTTGCGGTCCCTTACCGCTTGCTCTTCACAAAAATCAGCCGCATTCGTATAACTTTCAAAATCTGTCCATAAAAATTGAGTGTTGCCTGTATGTTTGTATCCCTCTAAAAGGCCATTTTGTGCTAGAAAATCTACTGCCCCGCATATAGCACTAACAATATTTCCTTGTTTTAAATGATAAGTAACCAGTTTTACTATGCTTGAATTTGTAATTTCCCATGAATTACCACCTATTAAAACCAAAAGATCAATGTTTTGCGGAATATTTTCTATTAAGTAGTCTACATCTACTTGAAATCCACCAATGGAAGTAACTTTAGGTTTGATTGAAGCCGTCTTAACATTCCAAGTTGTATCACTGTTAAGTATACTAGCAATATATGAGGGTTCCCAATCAGCATATTCATCTAATAAAAATACTATGGCTTGTTTCATTAAACAATCGCCTCCGTTCCTTTATGTGAATAGTTTACCATTAAAAGAATAAATGACCAACTTATGCTCATTTTTTAAATTATTTAAAGTGTAACTCTAGTGAATCTCACACTTTTAAGAAAGTTTTTATAGTTACAAACGCTTAATACAACAACTGCAAGAATAAATAAATTAGTGAGTAAGCTTTTCAAAAGCCTTCCCTCGATCGCAATAAATATCCAGCTTAGTGGACTGTAGCAATTATTTTTGTTATACGTGTTAAAGTTTCATTTCTTGATAACCATCAATTTCTTTTTCGTTTTTTTTAGCTACACTGTAGTTGTTCAAAGAAAGGAGATGTAAAAATGAAGCTACAACAGTGGATTATGCAGCATAAGAATCATTTGACATTGATTAATGGTCTATTGATTCTTTTGGCTGGTGTTTCAAAATTTTTATTCACATGGATATTCGGTTATCAGCTTGCCATGCTGATTGCTTCTGTGATTGGTATGCTACCAATTTTTCTACAAGCTTATCAAGCATTAAGGGTAAAAGTTATCAGTATCGATTTATTAGTGAGTGTCGCCATTTTAGGCGCACTATTGATTGGTGAATATAATGAGTCAGCTATTGTCGCCTTTTTGTTTTTGTTTGGTAGTTTTTTAGAACAAAAAACGCTAGAGAAAACACGGACAGCCATTCACTCTTTAACTCAAATGGCCCCTAAAAGTGCGCTAAAGATCACAGACAATGGTCGCACAGAATCGGTTGACATTGATGATATTGATAAAGGAGATCATTTGTTAGTAAAAACAGACGCTCAAGTTCCTGTGGACGGTGTTATTGATGAAGGCGAGGGTTATTTAAATGAAGCCAGTGTAACCGGTGAATCGCAGCAAAGAAAAAAAGAAAAAGGCGACGATGTTTTTGCTGGAACTTTTTTAGATAATGGCACCTTAAAAATTGTCACAAAAAGAGTTGGCGAAGATACTACTTTTGGAAAGATTATCGAATTAGTGGAAGAAGCACAAGATAGTAAATCGAATGCAGAACGTTTTATCGATAAATTTGCCAAATATTACACACCAGCGGTCCTACTCTTAGCTTTTATTGTCGGGATTTTTTCTCAAGATGTTCGCTTAGCCATCACCATTTTAGTTTTAGGTTGTCCAGGCGCTTTAGTGATCGGTGTTCCTGTTTCAAATGTCGCAGGAATTGGAAGTGGTGCCAAAAGCGGCATTTTAATCAAAGGGGGCGAAGTGATCGACAAATTTAGCAAAGTAGATACTTTTGTCTTTGACAAAACAGGGACTTTAACCATGGGGAAACCCAGTGTGGCTGCCGTCAAAAATTATACTGATAATTTCACTGAAAGCTTAAAAATCACTGCTAGCATTGAAAGAGAGTCCGATCATCCATTAGGTCAGGCAATTGTCGATTATGCGAACGTTTCTAGTTATGTTTCTGTTGAGCAAACCAACGTGGTTAAAGGTCAAGGTATTATAGCAACTTTATCCGATAAGAAGGTGTTGATTGGAAACCAGTCATTAATGGTAGATCACCATGTCCCCCTCTCCAAATCTATCAAAAAAGACATTCATCAACTGCAATCTACGGGACATTCTTTAGTGATGGTTGCAATGAATGGTCGACTATCCTTATTAATAGGCATTAAAGATCAAATTCGGCCCGGTGCAAAAGAAACTCTTGCCCATTTAAAACAAACGGGCGTCAAAGAGCTCATCATGTTAACCGGCGACAACCAAGAGACTGCAGAAAATATTGCCCAAGAGCTAGGGATCACCAAAGTCTACGGCAACCTACTGCCAGAAAACAAGGCGGATTATATTCGTCAGTTACAAAAAGAGGGGCATCAAGTTGCTTTTGTCGGTGATGGCGTAAATGATAGTCCCTCCCTTGCTTTAAGTGATGTGGGAATAGCCATGGGCGGCGGAACAGAAGTTGCAATTGAGACCTCTGATGTTGTTTTGATACAATCAAATTTCGAAAGAATCGCCAAAGCTTACCATCTTACGAAAAAAATCGCCCTTAACATGCAAGAAAATATTATGATTGCACTTGCCACTGTCTTATTGCTGCTTATTGGTTTAATTTTCGGCTATATTTATATGGCAAGTGGGATGTTTGTTCACGAACTAAGTATTTTGATTGTCATTTTTAATGGGATGAGGCTCTTACTCGGTACGAAGAAAAAAGCATAAAAATTGATAGCTATCAATTTTTTCTCTGACAATCTATTTTAAACTAGCAATAGAAATAAAAAAGGAGGAATTTTATTATGGAAAAAGTCATTCTTCAATTAGGAACATTAACTTGTCCTTCATGTATGCAAAAAATAGAACAAGCAGTGAAAAAGGAAAACGGTGTAGAAAAAGTGAAGGTATTATTCAATGCAAGTAAGGTCAAAGTGGAGATCAATCCAGCTCTCACAAATGCCGAAGCGCTCAAAAAGACCATCGAAAAAGTCGGCTATAAAGTAGAAAACACAAAAACAAAGGAGCTTTCTTAATGAGTCCAAAAGAAAAATATCAAGAAGAATTAAAACAAAGTGAAATCGATCATCATACACCAACTGCCGGTGCTTTGGTCGGTCACATCCTATCCAATCTTGTCATCCAACAAAACAAGTTAAGACAGCTGCTTTACTATGTAAAAGGCAGTGAACAAACTTTTGTGCAAGAAGTATTCTCTACAATCATCGACCAGGAAAGTCAATTATTTGACGAATTGAACCATTTGATGTTAGATGAGGGAGAAGTGATCCCCACAACGACCGAAGAATTTACTCAATATAGTATGTTGGAAGAAAGCGGCCGTCTAAAATATGAACCAGTCAATGATCGATTGATGGAAACTGTTCAAGACTTTGCTACGCAGCTGTTGTTCATTACTCGAGGAATTACCCTAGCAGAAAATGAAAATAAATGGGGGATCGCAGATTTCTTGAAAAAGTTAAATACTTGGATAAAACATCAAATCTTTGTCATCCAAAGTTATTTAGGGCATGAAGTCACTGAAGGTTTGGAAGAAGACGAAGATGACGACGAATAAAAGAGGTTGATTATGAGTCAAAAAGAACATTTATGTGTCACCTTAGTTCCCTTATTTAATCATTTGGATTGGGAAGATCAAAAAAAGATTCACCAGCTTGTTCGACATATTCCCTTTAAAAAAGGAGAAACCATTCTTTCTCCTTATGACGATCCACAGCTTGTAATTGTCGCCCGAGGTCTCTTAAAAGTTTATCAGCTTTCCCCCAGCGGCAAAGAACAATTGCTACGAGTAGTGGAACCTGGTGGCTATGAAGGAGAAAATGCCATATTTGGCGTTGAGAATAGCAATCTTTTTGGTGAAGCTTTGCAAAATACAGAAGTCTGTCTATTAAAACAAAGTGACTTCCAAGCGCTTTTAACAGATTATCCGCAATTAAGTTTAAAACTTTTAACCATTAATGCCCAAAAAAATGCCAAAGTTGAAGAGCAGACTCAATTTCTCACGATGGAAAAAATTGAAGAACGGCTGGCTACCTATCTCTTAGATTTAGCGAAAGCTGAAGAAAGTTCTCAAGTAAAAATTCCTATGAAGATGAAAGAATTGGCTGCTTTTCTTGGAACCACCCCGGAAACATTATCGCGCAAATTAAAATCCTTGGAACGCGCACAATTGATTAAAAGAGAAAAACAAACCATTCAGCTTCTTGATTACGAAGGTTTAGAAGAAATTTAACGCATGAACTAGGATGAACATGCTTTTAAGTACAGAGGAAAAAGCTATTTTTTTAAATAAATAAGTCAATGAATTCTTCAAAAAAGGATTGTAATTTTATATAAAATCGTTTAAAATATTTATTAGATTATAATAATTATAATCTGTCTTTCTTATCTTTATTAAAGGAGCGTGATTCTAGGAAATATTTCTTTGATTTATAGATCGCAGGTTAGGCGGAAGTCGTAAAGAATAGTTGATAACTATTATCAATTAGATGGTGTGTTTAATTTACAAAAAAGAGGAGGCATTTTCAATGAAATTTGAAAAGACAAAAGAAACATTAAACCAATTAGTAGCAGATTTAAGTCAGTTCGCGGCTGTTATCCATCAAACCCACTGGTACATGCGTGGACCAGAATTCTTAACATTACATCCAATGATGGATGATTATATGGATGAAATTAACGATCAATTAGATGAAATTGCAGAACGTTTGGTTGCCTTAGATGGCTCGCCTTATTCCACCCTACAAGAATTTGCGGATCACACTGGCATCAAAGATGAAGTTGGTACTTGGGATCGTTCGATGAGCGAACGATTAGAAACTTTGGTATCTGGCTATCGCTATTTAGCAGACCTTTATCAAAAGGGAATTGAAATTTCTGGCGAAGAAGGCGATGATTCCACACAAGATATCTTTATTGCTTACAAAAGAGATATCGAAAAAAATATATGGATGATTCAAGCTGAACTTGGCCATGCGCCAAATAATGACCCAGCATAGAAAATTCACTTGTGTAAACATTCTCTGATTCGCTGTTAAAAAAACAAAACGAACCTTCCTTTTCTATCAGTGAAGAAGAAGATAATCACAATTTATCGTAAAAAATAAACTTGAAAAATGAAAATTCATTTTATGCTTTATCATTTCTAGCACTGGTCGCAAGAAACCATTTCTTGGGCACCAATGCTAGTTTTTTATTTTTTGAGAAAATATAAAATAATTTGCTTGAAAGCTCGTAGAATAAAGCTACTAATAGTTAACCAAGCAGCTAGACACTTTGGCAAAGTCTCTTTTTTAATCTATAAGTCCTTTTATCTCATCTACCAATTGTCCATTACCAAGAAATTGAGCTGTAGTTAATACATTCAAAAGCTCTTCTTCTCCCTTTATCTCATCTAGATATAAAAAAGTAACCTTTGCTTCATAGTATTTTGCTAGAAGTCGAAAACCGTCCATCGTAATTTCGATAGTTAAGTTATTCAATAACCTTAGATTTTTGATTGCGTTAGTTACATCCCCTTCTATAATCATACGATCAATACAATTACTTAATGCCATAGCAAAAATAAAATCGCTATTACGATAAAATGTGTACCTATTCTGCGCTTTTAATACTTCTTGCAATAAAATAATCATTAAGGAATAAGGCAACACATAACAATTATTCGCAAAAAATCTTATATCACTTAATGTCCATGAAGATAAATTAGAGAAATAGTTCACTACACTTTCCAATTCTTCCTTATTGGGTTCTAATTGATTGTTATAACTTCTTAAAAGACGGTAACTGGCTAATTGTATTCTTTCAATTCCAATGGCGTCGTCTTCAGCATGCTGTACATTTTCTTCAAATTCTACTAGATTATTTGCATTCCAAGCTTTACTGATCCGATAGCTATAATAATCATCTTTTTGTGGCTTATAGCCATTTCTTATCCATTGGAATTCATCCATTGTGATCATAAGATTAGAAAGCACTTGGTTAAATTTATCGACAGCTAAAATACGCTCGCCATTTTCAAATTTAATCGCATTGGTCTTTGAACAAACGTCGATATACACTGATTTTAATGGTAGCCCCTTGTTTAAACGAATAGTTTTTATTGTCTCCCCGTACAAAAAGCTTACTTCCTCTCTTTAGTAAACTAAAGTTTACTTTTCGATCATTATACACTACTTTCCTTCATAATTTCCCTACAAAGGAGGAAAATTATGCTTACTTTTTTAAAAAATAACCCTATATTTTCAAAAATTGCCGGTATTAGCCTATTTTCAAAAGTAGGAGATCGTTTATTTTATACGGCAATGCTAACGACTGCTGCTTCGTTACCTAATGGAAACACAGCTGTCATGATGGTCTCTATTTCAGAAACTTTACCCATCTTGTTGAGTTTTTTTCTGGGTACACTAGCTGACAAAAAGAAAAGAAAAATCCATCTTCTTATTCAAAATTCTTTCGTCCGAACGGTGATGTATCTATCTATTGGTTTGTTATTCAACTATCCACATACATTATTTTTGCTTTTTTTAATGGCTTCTTTCAACTTTATCTCTGACCTAGCAGGAAACTACTCCTCAGCTTTGGTTACTCCATTTACCAAAAATTTAGTTAAAGCTGAAGATATGGAACAAGCACAAGGAATAATCAGTATGACTACACAATTAATTAATGTACTCGCAACTTTTGCAGGTGCAACGCTTTTATCATTTTTTTATAGAAGTACCTTAGCATATATTAATGCTTCGGTTTTCTTTATCGTAGGAATAGGATATTTTTTCATATATCCTGAGTTGAGTGCTGTAGAAAAAAAGATAACTGTGAACAATAATGAAAATACATTACCTACAATCAAAAAAAATTTCAAATTATTACTTCATAACAAGTCCATTTTAAATAATCTTTTCCAACTTTCTTTACTAAATGGTTTTTTCGGGGGTTTGACTCCAATTTTCGTTCTTTTTATCCAGACAAATCAATCTTTAATGTTTATTCCCAGTCCGATAAAAATTTCTTTGTTATCAGCTTTAATTACTGTTGCTATGGTATTTGGCAATGCTTTAAACACTAAATTATTTCTCAATGTTTCAATAGGAAAATTAAATAATATTGCTAGTTCATTTATTAGTTTAGGAGGAATTGCCTTGCTTTTAAATAATTTCTATCTAGTTTTTGTCAGTGCAGGCGTTGTTTCTTTCTTATTAGGTATCGTTTCCCCCAGATTTTCTGCTAAAATTATAAATAAATATCCCACAGAACACTTAGGTGGCATCGTTACTACTGTAAATTCTCTCTTAGTTTTAACGCCTCCTATGACAAGCTTCATTTTCCCCATTTTGACAAATGTCAGCCTAAATTTTTCTTATTTTGGCTTCATTCTTTATAGTATAATTTTATTAGTATTGAGTTTTGTTATCTTGAAACATAAAAAAACAAGCTAGAAACGCTTCTAATAAACGTTTCTAACTTTATTTGTAACAGCTACCAAATCATGAAGATTTTTTATGCCTATAAATGTTTTTAATTACCTGAATGATTCCCCAGATAACTAGTAGAGGAAGTACGACTAGGATCAAGAAATTTCCATCTTCCTTCCAGTCAATAAAATACAAACAAATACGAAAAGCTATTAATAAAATAACTGCAAGAGTAAATGAATTAGTGAATAGCTTTTTCACAAGCATCTCCCCTTATTGTGATATGTTTCTATTTGAATATACTATAACACTTTATTAAAAACTATTTAAGGTAAAATAACTTATACTATGGACAACGAAAAAAGGGGGGATAGTTCTTTTACCCTTTTTCGTCATTAATTTTATACAAGTTAAATATCTTTTGTAGGCGAGTACCCATTATTTTCCACAATCATTGGCGTAGAGTCTTTACCATTGGCGACAATTTCACCGTCTATTGTAAAAGTTTCAACCATGTCGCCGTCTATATGATAGCTACTTACCGTATCCCCGTTTGTTACTATGTTGTTATCCACATGGAGTTGTTTAATTCTACCACCCTCTTGTATATTAATACCATCCGCGGCTAGATCGACAAGAACACCCTTAACTAGAGTTTCTCCAAGTGTACCATATGTCTCAACGCTATTTTCAACGGTTATTTTCCCAATAGCTCTACTAATTTGAATCCCGATTGAACCATTCCCGTGAGTCATAATTGAATGAAAGGTTGCATTTTCAATTGTCCCATCATATTGATTGAAGCCACGTGCGCCAAGACCAAATGTTTCAATTTTATCTTTGGCTTTAAAATTATGGACAATACCGAAATTGACAAAACCAATGCCGTTTGGACCATAAGAAAGAATAGGTGCTTTAACTAACCAATCAATAACTACACCCCACACATCTAATACCATATCATTCGTTCCGTAAGTGACAATATTTTCTTGACTAACAATCTGTTTAGCTTTTGCACCTGTTAATATAAAAATAGCACCTGTGATTAAATTAGGTTGTCCTTGAGGGATCATCCCATTTGTATAGACTGCTTTAGTTGTCAATCTGTTAACCAGTACACTACCACCTTCTTCATTAAATCCAGCGATAAAAATACCAGAACCAATAACCGGCGCCCCTGCTCTTCCAACCGAAATATCTTCTAAGTTTGCTTCAATTTTACTATCCGGATGACTATTATAATTATAGATAGTTAGAGCACCCTGATAAACATTAGCACCATATTTATGTGGTTGCTCAGAAAATTTACGACTATCACTAGCAACAATATCAACATTTTCAGCTATTATTTTTGCTTTTAAAGTATTTTCTCGAGTGATTAGTTGGATTTGCCCTGTAACAGTTAAACGATTTAACGTAATTTCTCCTAAATCCTTTTGAATAGATTGGATAAAAATTGCACGGTTGGTTGGAACAGTTTGTATGATCAGATTGGATAAAGTGTTATTTCCTGTTAAAGCAAAACCATCACTATGAGTAAAACTCAGAAAGATAGTAGCTTCGGAGGTGCCTATCAATTGCATTCCTTCTGGAAGTATGATTGAACTATCAAAAGTCATAGAGTTTTGTAATTCTAAAGTAGATGATTGATTTTGTTTAACTGCTGTTAGTAATTCAGATGAAGTGTAAATTTTTTTCATTTGATATCTCTTCTCGTAAAATTTTTTATTGATTTTTTCCTTTTTCGATCTTATCTGTATTTTTGCTAACTAGTGTGCACAATAAAAAGATAACCGCAATAACGGCCATAGCTATTGTCGTGTAAGGAGCAATAGCTGCTTTAGCAACAATCACGCCTAATAAGGAAGTCCCGACAACACCCCCTGTTTGTCTAGCTACATTCACTAAACTGCTTGATACATTTTGATAATTTACCGGAGCATTATTTAAAACTAAAGCTGTCATTGATGGCGCCGACAGCCCCGTACCAAAACTCAAGAAAATAAAGCCCAGAACCGCAATAACGTAATGGATATTTACTGTATAATAGAGTAAGATTACGCTACCAATAAATGAGAAAAACATTCCTTTATACAAGACATTTTGCGGTGTATATTTTAGCAATAGCTTGCCAGCAATCGAGTAGGACGTAAATGCACCGACCAAAGTAAGAGGGAGTAACAGTAGTCCGGTCTCTAACGCTGAATTTTTTAATGTTTGCTGGAAAACAAGTGTAAAGACAAAAAGCATTCCATATAGACCAAAATTATAAACAAAACTAGCAAAAAGGCCGTTATCTACTACATTATTAGCTAAAAGCTTGGGTGGAAATAAATTTGTTTTATTTGTAGAATGAGCAACTTTTCTTTCAGAAAGTAGTAATAAGACTAAAATAACGGCAGCTGTAAGATAGCCCCAAATAGAATTTTGTGTGATGCCAGTATTACTAATTTGGATTGTTGTATAAATAAAAGTGGCTAGTCCCAATATTGCAGCAATTTGTGAAAGCATCGAATAGCTTTTTTTACTCCTAGAAATCTGTTGTTCAATAACAAAATAAAAGGAAATGATTCCTACTAATAGGCAAATGGGAATGTTGATATAAAATACCGCTCGCCAGTTAAACAAACTGATCAATCCACCACCAACTAAAGGACCCGCAGCAAAGCCAACACCCGAAACGCCTGACCAAATACTTAAAGCATACCCACGCTGTTTGCTATCTGGATATTGACTACTAATCAGAGATAACCCAGTCACAGCTAACAAACTTGCGCCAATTCCTTGAAATATTCGCATAAAAATTAAAAATTTCGCTGTCATTGTTAAAGCACAAGCTAAAGAAGAAAAACCAAAGATGACAAGTCCTAATAAAAAAGTAAATTCCCCCCCCAAAGCGACTTGCAAAAATTCCAGCAGGTAATAAACCTACCGCAAATACTAAGGTGTATGCATTCAATATCCACAAAAAATCGGTAGCTAAAGCAGAAAAAGCGGTCTTAATTTCAGGCAAGGCAACATTTAATACATTAGCATCAAGCACAACCAATGCTGAGCCGATACAAAGCCCAATTAAAGTCCAATTACTTGAGGTTTTCTGGAATTTATTTGTTTTTTTCACATTAGCCCTCCTTTTTTGTACCAATCAGTGCAAAATGATATTAAAAAAATAACGTTTGATAAAACCAGAACGTTATTACAAACTATAAATGACGCTTTCAACCATATGTTCAACGTCAGATCGAGCCATATCAGCTTTTGCCATGACATTAATACTATGGTTCAAATTTAAAAATAAAAACGCTTGTGCCTTTATATCCACTGATGATGTAATCTCTCCTTTTCGTTTACCTTTTTCTAATAAATCGAAAAATAATTTTTCTAGTTCTGTAAACTGATCTTGAACTAAAGCGTCTACTTCAGACTCTAAATCCTCAGGCAATGAAATATCTTCCATAGCTGTGTTTGTTATTAGACACCCTAAGGGCGAATCGTAAGCAGCTGAAATCCGTTGTCGAAAGTACTCTCTCAAACCCTCTTTTGTACTACTTGCATTCAATAAAATCTCTTTACGAAAAGCCGTTTTTTGACGATAATACGCCACACATTCAGTAAATAAATTCGCTTTATCTTTAAAAGTATTGTATAAACTGGAGCGACTAATACCTGTAGCTTGTAATAAATCTTGTAAACTAGTCTTTTCATAACCTTGCTTCCAAAACACTAGCATAGCTTTATCTAGAATTTCTTCCTGATTAAAAACAACAGAGCGTGTCATATAAATTCCTCCTAATCATAAACGAGTATACATCAATTGTACCGATTAGTCCAATAAAATTTAATTCATTTCTTTCATGTTGTAAACAACAATAACTTTATATAGTGAATCACACTTCTTCGAAACATTTTTTTATAAAAATTTTCTTGGAAAAATTATTCACATAGGTTTTAGGAAACTTTAATAGAAATTGGGTATATAACATCATTGACTTATACATGCATTGCAGGTATAATAAAACTAAACTTAACTAGAGGAAAGAGTATGATAAAGAGTTTTGCAGATAAGGAAACAGAAAAAGTATATGAACAAAAGTTTTCAAAGAAATTACCGCAATCTATACAAAAAGTGGCTTTGCGCAAATTGTTGATGATTGATAATGCAACAAGTGTTAATGATTTAAGAATTCCACCAGCAAACCATCTAGAGCAATTAACAGGGCGTCGACAAGGACAGTATAGCATTAAAATTAATGCTCAATATCGAATATGTTTTTCGATAGAAAATCAAAACGATTTTAATCATGTTGAAATTGTGGATTATCATCGTGGATAGGAGGAATAATTATGAACGAAATTCCAACACCAAAAATTAGTGAAATTTTAAGAGAAGAATTTATGGATCCATTGAATCTTTCAGCATATTCATTAGCTAAGCATATTAATGTTCCTATATCAAGAATTCAAGATATTTTACATGATCGTCGACAAATAACTGTGGATACATCTGTCAGATTAGGAAGGTTTTTTGGTATCTCTGATCGTTACTTTTTGAACTTGCAAAACGATATTGATATTCGTAATGCAGAAAAAAATAACGGAGACGAATATGGACAAATAAAACAATATCAATTGAACTAAGCTAATTTAAAAAGGTGCTACCATAAATTAAAATGGTAGCACCTTTTCTTTTTTAATAATAGTTTCTCATTTTGTTACCAGAGACTTGTATAACTCATCATGCTTTTGTACAGATTTAGCCATAATCATTTCTAACCCTTTTTGTTGTTCATCTTTTTCTTCTTTCTTAACAAGAATTTCTTTTAATTGAGCTTTATCAACATAAACTGTATCAATTTTCTTTGCTTTAATACTTTCTAATAATTCTCTGGGCAAAGTAGCTACAACTGAATGCCCGATTTCTCTCAATTTCCTTTTTCGAATTGTCACTTGTTTTACCACCTTGTATATTATGTTAAAAGAAAGCATCGATAAATTCACTGGATTCTTGTTCTCGTTCTCTAATTTCACCTAAAACACCAGTTTCTTCCAAATATAAAGTTTCTTGGAGCGCACGCTAATCTTCTAAAATTATCAAAACAGCATGATTTTCGTTTTGTTCACTTCTTTTAATAAACAATAAAAATTTTTACGCGCTGAACTATGACTCATCGGTGCGTGTACCATGAATTACTCTCTCTTCTCCTATAGTTAAAACAGTCTTCAAACCTATAACTCAATATAAAATACTTAATTACATACATCAATTAAAAGTTTTGAACATTCAAATTATTGGCGTACTTTCTAGATATATTTAATGAAAATACTAAAAGGTGAAACCATTCCTCTATTCAAGTTGAATCATAGAATGAAGGGTGAACACTTTCTGCTTTTTTCTGTCTAGAAAAATATAATAAAGGTGAACCTAATAGTGTAATGATTCCTAGCATACAAAAAATAATTATATGATTATTCCATCCTAGATAACTTACCAATACACCTCCAATTATAGGTCCCATGGTCGAGCCTATTTTTGTTAATTCAGCTAGGCTAAAAAACAAGGCTTTATTATTTTCATTAGCTAGTTGATCCACTGTATAATCCAATCGAGAACCTAATAACAGTTCCCCAAACGAGTAAAATAGGGTAAAAGTTATCAATGCCAGGTAGTTAGGAAATAAGTTAACTATAAATAGGCAACTGGAAAATAAAAGATTACTAACAGCCAAAATACAGTTGGACTGGATCGTTCGTGTCAAATGAATGATAGGAAATTGAAAAATAATAATGGCTAACGCGCTAAGCGACAATAGCGAACTATAAGTTTCCACCCCATTTTCACCTAACCGAGATAAATATTGAGAGATTGTTGAATTAAATAAAGAATAACCAAAATAGGAAAATGATACTCCTACTATTAACAAAATTAAACGAAAGAAATTCTTTTTTTGGTTAAAATACTTTTTTTCATAATGGATGGAACAATAAATCGTTTTGTTTACCATTGGTTATAACCGTAGATTTTCTTAAAAATAGATTCATTAAACCAACAAGAATATATATGAACCCCAAAATAATATAGGGTTTGATCGTATATTTAAACCCTAGAAAAACACTTAACAGCGGGCCTATGACTGCTCCAACATTGATTGCAGCATAGCGTAGGTTAAAAATAAATAGTTTTGATTGTGTAACCGCGTACTGACTTAACGCTTTTTTACAAGCTGGCTCATAAATGACATAGCTTAACCCGCTTAAACCATTTAATATAAGAAACCCAATAAAAAAATTAGTATAAGCAAATAAAATAAATACAATTCCCCAAATTATTGGGACAATTATCAGTACTTTTTTTATTTGACAGTAATCAATAATTTTTCCGACAAATAAAGAAAAAATTACACCTACAAATGGCTGAATGCCTATTACATAGCCGATTTGTGTCGAAGAGAGCTTCACAACATTATCAAGGTAAATCGCTAAAAAAGGAATACTCATGAACATTGCTGTTCTGGTAAGTAGAGTCCCTAATAATAAAATAATTGCTGAATTTGAAACATTTTTCATTACACTCACGTTCTTTCATCTATAGTTTTTAATAAAATAAATTTTAAAACAACGTTGTCAAAATAGTTTTAATTTGTTAGTATACTGACAAAAAGGGAAGGGTTAGATGTATGGCAAAGTAATGCAACTGGTCAGAAAGTCTAAAGGGATATCACAAAATGAGCTTGCTACAGGTGTTATGTCTCGCTCTAACTTGTCCAACTTTGAAAATGAACAATACATTCCTGCCTTTGATAAAGTTATATTATTATTATCTAAACTTAACATCACTGTAGAAGAATATCTTTCTTTATCAAAACAAACCGACATACAATATCAGTTTTTATACCAAGAGTTAGTGAAAACAGAAAACTATGGAACACGTGATGAATTAATCAATATTAATACTCAAATTTCCTATTTTAAGCTAAAATCTCCTAAATATTATGAACTTTACTTGCTTTCGCAATATGTTTTAATCTTATATCAGTTACCTTGCGTGATTAGTTTAAAAGAAATTAAGGATTATATAAAACCCCTATTATTTGAAAGCGAGCAATGGTTCAACCATGAATTGAGGCTCTATAATAATTTTTTGTTTTTATTCGATTATTCAGAAAACTATACACTTTATAACAAAGTATTAAGAAAACTAAGTACTGAAGATTGCCCTTCTATCTCAGAAAGATATAAAGTACACTTATCCATAAATTTTGGCATTCAATTACTGGAATATAATCAGGAAAAAGAAGCGAAGAAAATATTAGCATTCGCAAAAGAAGAAGCACGAAAAGAAAAACTCATCATACAAGAACTCTTTATCGATTTTCTTCTTTCAGAATTTACGAAAAATCATGATATTAAATTGGCTAGAACTAAATGGAAAACTTACTCAACTAGTTTAGGACTTTTAAAACAATAGAGTAACGAATGTTTATGCTTTTCCGTTAAGAAAAGAACAAATAAAGTATCTATATCCCCAGTACTATATCTCGATTTATTTTCTCTTCGCTCGTTTAAAGCTGGAAATTTGAGTAATTCCTTTATAATTTTCAAAAGTAATTAAGCTCTTAGTATAAGACATAACGGTAAATACCAACCAAAGAACTTCCTTTACAAGCTCTATAGCCTCACTATAGTTAATTAAAGACAATCATCCTGTTACAAGAAAGTAAGAGTAAGGTTGCGCAACAATCTAAAGAATTCTCCTTAAGTTTCACATAAAGATAAATTTGACACATTTTGGACACAAAAAAGCGATAAACACTCATAAAAATCAATGTTTATCGCTTATAATTGAAAGCATCTGCTGGACCTTATTTTATAATTTTCGATTTTATTACCTTCGATACATGCCCTTTTAAATTTTCAAAATCATCTGTTTCATAAGTAGCTATATCAATAACTAATTGTATGCCTTCCTCCAATTCAAATTGAACTTCATATCCATTAAATTGTAAAAACGAATCGATCGCCATAATTGCCGTTCTTTTATTTGCATTAAAAAAAGGATGCCTTTTGACTATATTAATCATTAAAATAGCAGCTTTTTCTTCCATTGCAGGATATAATTCTTGATTAAATATATTCTGCGAAGGTTGATGAACAGCCATTTCTAAAGCAGTCAAATCCTTGATGCCCATTTGTTCTTCAGGAGAATAGTTTGTTATTTGAAAAGCATTCATTTTAGATATATCTTCCACTGTTAAATAATAGATGCTCATTTTGTTACCAGAGACTTGTATAACTCATCATGCTTTTGTACAGATTTAGCCATAACCATTTCTAATCTTTTTTGATGTTCATCTTTTTCTTCTTTCTTAACAAGAATTTCTTTTAATTTATCTTCATCAACATAAACTGTATCAGTTTCCTTTGCTCCAATGCTTTCTAATAAGTCTTTGGATAAAGTAACTACAACTGAATTCCCGATTTTTCTCAATTTTCTTTCTCGAATTGCCACTTGCTTTACCACCTTTCGTATATCTGGTATATCCAATATATCAAGAAAAAGTTAATTAAGCAATTTTTTAGATTAATACATTATTGGTAATACAACTATTATGTTAGAAGGTGGTATCGGTTATTTTGCTGTTATTGATAAATGGTGCGATATTGGCGGTTATTTCTGACTCAAAGCTTCTTCCAGTCGATATCGTTGGCATCGATAAATTCACTAGGCTCTTGTTCTCTTTCTCGAATTCTACCTAAAATTCCAGTTTTTTCTAAATACAAAGTTTCTTGGATCGCGCGCCAATCTTCTAAACTCATCAGAACAGCATGATTTTTATTTTGTTCATCTACAATCTCAATTTCCTTATGATTCTCATTCACTTCTTTTAATAAACGATAAAACTTTTTACGCGCTTAATTAGCGTTTATTGGTGTTTGTTCCATAGGCTACTTTTCTTCTTCTCCTATAATTAAAATAGTCATCAAATCTGTAATTAATTACAAAGTATTTAATACCATACGTCAATTGAAAGTTTTAATATTTCAAATTCTTAACGTGTTTTATAACCATTTTTTATAATGATTCTTACTCGAGGTCATTCATCTAATTCACTTCCCGTAGTGAAAAATCTTTGGGATAATTCGTCATCGTCATCAACAAATTCTTCTTCTCCCACATCAGCAAAATAATCTCCAATTTTAGGAATAAGCGAGATTGTTCCATCTTTTTCTTGTGTAATGTAAAATTCTTGTCCTTCAACAATATTAAATTTTTTAGATAATGTGACTGTAACTACGTCGCCCTGCTTTCTAGCTTTTACTTTATCCATTTTCATGGGGTTTCGGATCCTTCCAATATGCTTATTTAATTATATAAAAAATTATCTCAAAACAAATGCATATCATTCTTAAATTCTTCGAGTGCTTTTTTGTCAAAACTTCAAATATACATTAGTTAGAAAATACTTCTTTCAACACGTCTTTGCGAGAAACGCGTTCATTATGCTCATTCAAAATGTTAATACCTACTTCATAATTTTGCGAATCTTCAACCTGTTCTAAAATCGTTTTGCGCATAAATTCAGAAACACTCATTCCTTCAAAAGCAGCCATAGCTTTCACTTTTTTATATGCTTCTTCAGGCACACACACTGTGGTAATAGGCATAGAATCAACTCCCTCTAACTTATATAACCATCATAGCACAAATGAATACGTTTGCATTTTTGATCGAGATTAAGTTCTATATAATTATCATTTTTCATAACAAATTTAATTCGAAAGAACAGTTCATTTAATAAAGTTAAAATGATTTTTAGTAACTGCGTTCTTTCATAGAAACAAGTTGTAGCCCTCAAAATAACTTTTCATGAACTACGTCAGACCTAATACTACTCTAATACTTGAAATAAAAAGCATTTGACACATTTTCGGCACAAAAAAAGAGATAAACACTATCAAACCAATGTTTATCCCTTACCATTGAAGCCGTCTGCCGGACTCGAACCGGCGACCCCCACCTTACCATGAAAATTCCTGAAAAATATAAGGGATATTTAGCACCATAAGAGCTGTTAAATCAGTATTTTAAAAATTTAAACAAACATAAAACACATATAATGACACGAAATCGTCCCTTTTTCGTCCCAAAAAAGAGAATAGCTACATACAATTTATTTAAAACAGAAAACCGTTTTTGTTCCCATACATTTATATACGAAATTAGTTTAACCGTTAAGATTGAAATCAATTTAGCCTGTCTTTTCAAAAAAAGCTGTCAGAATGCGCGACGTACGAAGTGAAAGTCGCGTATTCTGACAAGCTTTGATTGGCGTGGCGTAAGCCGCGCCAATCATCTACCCCCTCTCTCTAACAGGGGGGTAGAAAAACACGGAAAACTGGAAATAAGGTACAATAAACGTTGGTATAGTAGTCTTTATTAAAAAACAAAGGATGTCAACTTTTTTCGAATAGTTGACATCCTTTATATGTATATTTTCCATTAGATTTTTACACACATAAGTCCAATTAATAATAGATTTATTCTAAATGTTTCTCCTTTTTAACAAAATACCTAAGAGCATCTGATAAAAATTCATTAAATTTCTCTCCATATTTTGATAAATAATCTTTGGCTTGCTGATTATTTCTATATAACAAAGCAATTTCTGAAATCCCTTGGTTGTTCAATGAATTACCGTAACTTTTAAATAATAATTGAGCAAATTTCGCTGTTATCTTTTGTACTCTATTATCTTTTGTACTCTATTATCTTTGTATGGCATTGTTTGAAATTTTGCCAATTGTTGGAAATATTCATCAAAATGTATTTCCTTACTATAATTCCTTAGATAATCCAATGTTTGAGGTTCAGAGAGATCTAAATTCCATATATCATTTATTTTATCTTTAAACGGATTCTTTTCTATAAATACTTGTCGAATTGCTTCATCTTCAATTGTTTTATGTTCATCATAAGATTGGATGAGTTCCCTAACCTGATGTAATTGATTCTGTATATCACCCATTTGTCTTTTCAAAAGAGCCTCTTGTCGAATAAGAGAGTCCTCCAAGCTTTTATTTTCCTTATTATTCACTTGCGTTATTATATTTTCCAAAGATAATCCCATATTTTTCATAAGAATAATTTCATTTATTTTGATTAAGTCTTCTGCAGAATACATTCTGTGCCCATTATTATCCCTCGTTGGAGTAAGCAATTCAATTTCATCGTAATATTGTAATGTTCGTACTGTCAGTCCAGTTAACTCTGAAAATTTTTTTATTTTAAACATATCTCTTGCCCCTCACGTTACGTTATACCTTATAGTAATCTTATCATATTGCATGAGAATATGACAAACGAGGAGGATATATATGAAAAATCAAGTCAAGAAATACGTAATAGAAAATAAACAAATACGTATCTATTTATTAAAAGGAACCCAAATCTATACAAAAGTAAACGAATTAAATTTAGATAATTTTTCAAAAGAATACTTTACCGACGCTTTAAATATTACAGCGCTATTAAATGCATTAGATACGAGTAACCAGCGGACTTCATTTACTTTTCTGTCCTCTCAAGGGATGAATAAACTTTCTACAGAATCTTTTTCTAATCATAATATTACTGGAACAGCAGAGATATTAGATAATAACGATACTCTCAAAGGAGGAACCTTACAAAGTGTGACTTCGAGTGACGAACAACTGGGAACTTCTCATACTTCTCACTCACTGTTATATTTTGATGATTTATATCAAAATATAGAAGATTATTACACACAAAGCGAGCAGCTTCCCACCTATGTTTTTCCTTTATCAAGTAGAAAGAACCCAGAAAATATTGTCCTACTTATACAACCCTTACCTTTTGCTAATCAGAAAGTAATAACGAATGTATTGGATACGACATCGTCAATAAAATCAGCTATGGCTCATGATACTTTCGAAAATGTTATTGACCAATTATCTTCGTTGTTTTCCAATTGGACTTTTTTAGAAAGTGTGGACATTGATTATAGCTGTAGCTGTTCAAAAGATATGTTTCTAGGACTAATCTTTTCTTTATCACGAGAAGAACTGGACGAAATATTTTCAAACAATGAAGTCCTAGAAGCGCATTGTCCCTTATGCGGAAAAAAATATACATTTACATCCGAAGAAATTGCTAAGTATTTACAATAGGGAAAGGAGTACACACTGATGACTTCTTTATAGCATTTTATGAAGATAAATAAACATTTGGCGTATTATTAAAAAGTTAGAGTCATTATTAAACCCCCCTTGTCATTCCGACAGGGGGGCTATTCTCAATTGTTCTCCATTTGTTCAATAAAACTTTGCGCGTTAATATTAAGAGATATCGGTTGGTCAAAAGCTTTGCTTGATATATCATATACCAATTTGACAATGTCTTTGGTAACTATATCTATCATTTCTTGTACTTTTTTATTTCTTACATCAAAATCCCCGAACTCATCACTTATAGTGAAATAAGCGGTATCTTCTATATAAAACATACAACTTCCATTTTCTCTATTTGACAATTTAAAATTCATAGTCAATCTAGCGCTATTTTCATTATCTTCGTTTATCTCAGGAATTAATGAAGCTTCATACGTTAATCCTTTTTCAAAAGGATGCGGAGCGAATTCTAGTTTACCAAGGCTAAACCTTTCGAATTCATAGTCTCTTTTCTGTCCCAACTTTGTTCCTCCTCAGGCCATTTATAACCTGCACTTGTTCTTATTTCGCCAGTTAAAACAAAATCTTTTAGCTCAGACCCAATATAGTTCCTAAAAGCAATCTTTTTTTTAGCGCTATTTATAAGCTGATTATATTCATCGATTGTTTTATTTAACTCACCAAATTCAAAATCTAAATATTCTTTTTCCGTTACTCCTATCATACTTGAAAATTCTTCAACGGATAAATTATTTTCAGTACGTAATTTTAATAACTCAGTAGAAAGATCATATTGGGGTGAATGAACTTTTTCGTATATCTGAGGCTGTTTTTTTTGTAGAAGTTTATCCAGTATATTTAATTGCATGTTCCTCATCCCCCCTCCAAAGTTCTTCATTATCATTTATATAAACATCATTTCTAATAAAATCGGTTTTGTTACCAGCAAAATTGGTTGTATCAGTAATTTTTATTCCATTTTGTTTTGTAAACCCATATGTCATTATAATAGACTGAAAAGTTTTATCATACACAAAAAAGATAATTCTTTGATGCTCATAAGAATCATCCATTCTAATTTCAAAACTATAAAAATGATTATTTAAAACTTTAACAATTTCTGATCTTTGTAAAGCTCCCATTCTATTTTTTAATGATAGTTCTATTGGTAACTTCGCTACGCTGCCATCTGAGTTACACAACTTATTATTTTTTATGATAAATCTATTCTTTAAATTTTTTATTATTTGTACAAAGTTATTAGCTAAATGCGGGTCTTCTAATAGATAATTTTCAATATAATCACTGGCTATTAAAAGGTTGCACAAAGTATCATTAACAATAGACTGAATCTCCATAAATTCACCTTATATAAACTTAATAAATAAACCGCTAACTATTCTTCCTTATATAAGCAGAATAACACAACAAATTTTGTTATTCAATTCGAAAGAGCCTACAAATTCATATCTTTACAGTTTATTATAAAAAAACGCCATAATTAAACAAAAAAATCCAAAGTTGCAACAAATCCACTTTTTAAATTGGGACTTAGAATGAAGAGACGTTTTTTCTGCTTTTTCCATTTGTCAGATATGCTAAATAACTATTTATTTGAGATCTTTTCTACTAATTCATAAAGTTAACATTCTCAATAAACAAAAAAGTTTAACAAAATTTCCAAAAAATGCAACAAAATCCCCTTTCGAGTCGGGACTTAGTATGAAAGGAGGTTTTCTCCTAAATTTAAAGCTATGTAGTTCTTATAGTACCAGTAAATAATAAGTATAGTGCTAATCTTTCACTCACCTGCTCTTTGAAAACTAAATACATAATCAACTCAAATTTTTTAAATGGAGGATTCATAATGTCTGAAATAGATTTTCTAAATATACAAATCAATGAGGAAGCCTTGGAAAGTCAAATAATCGAACAAATTAAGTTAAAAATAAAAGCGTTTGATGACAATAAAATTTTTTACGACCTTGACGATTTAGTCACTATCACTTCTTTTTCTAAAGGACATATTATGAATACTTTCTTCAACGATCCACGTTTTAGACAAATTAGAAGAAGAGTTGGACGCAAATGGGTTTTCCCGGTGCAAGAAACAAATACTTTTCTTAAGCAGTGGATATTAGAACAGCCGAACGAATAAAAATTGAAAAACAGAGGACAGTTTGGTATGGTAAGCGTGTATGTAGCTGTTCTCTTTCAATTCATTTGAAAGGTTTGAAAGAAAATGGCAATTGAAAAAATAAAGCATAAAAATATTAAAGCCACCTACCGTTCTAAAGTTTATTTCAAAGGGAAACGGTATCTCGGTGTCCATAGAAAAACAAAGAAAGAAGCTGAGTTAGATGAGATAAATCAGAAAAAAGAATTTTTAACTGGGGAATATTCAAAAGAAACAAATAAAACATTGGATGATGGGTTTGATGATTATATTACTTTAATAGCACCAAAAAATTTGTCCATTAAAGCTCTAAAAATCGCCAAATCAAATTATAAAAATCATATTCAACCTGAACTAGGTCATCGTTTATTAAACGAATTGAGACCCTTAGAAATACAAAAATTTTTGAATAAAAAGGAACTTAATTTAACCGGTGGCACTGTTATAAAATTTTATACTTTGTTAAACCAGATTTATAAAATGATGCTTAGTTGGAATGAATTAAAGGCTAACCCTTTACAGGGTGTTTCTAAACCTAAGATAGAATATAAACCTAAAATGACATTAACTAAAGACCAATGTCACCAATTTTTATTGTTTGCAAAAAACTATCAAAGTTATATGGCTTTTTGGTTAGCTTTACAGTTTGGCTTAAGATTAGGAGAAGCTTTAGGTTTGCAATGGGAAGATGTTGATTTGAAAAATAATGTCCTTTATATCAGACAAGCCTATCACGAAGAGACAAAAGAATTAGGACGCTTAAAAACAAAAGCATCTGAGCGTTCAATTCCTCTTTCACAGCAGCAAAGCGAATTCTTAAAGGATTACAAACAAAATCAGTTTCCTCAAAGTACATTAGTTGCTTCTAATGAAAAAGGTGGCTTTCTAATGAAAAGTAACATCAAGCGCGCAAGAATTCAAATTTGCAAACGTGCTGAAGTTCCTAACGTAACTTTTCATGAACTACGTCATACACAGGCTACACTAATGCTTGAAATGAATGAGCATCCTAAAATCGTACAACAAAGACTCGGTCACGTTAAAGTGGAAACAACATTGGATATTTACTCCCATGTTCGCCCACAAGTTCATCAAAAATCTGCCCAACGTTTTTCGGATTTTTTTGAAAAATAAAAAGTCGTCCCTTTTTCGTCACTTTTTTCCATAGAGAAATGAATGAATGGCAAAGAAAGTAAAAAAAGAACCTTGACATATCAAGGTTCCCAAGCCAAGCCGTCTGCCGGACTCGAACCGGCGACCCCCACCTTACCATGGTGGTGCTCTACCTGCTGAGCTAAGACGGCAGTTATTTAACACAAAATACAGCTTACCGAAAAGAACTGTACTTGTCAACCACATTCCATCTTTTTTCTACAAAATTGTACCTCTATTGAAAAACATCTAGTAAGTCTCTAGGTTTCGCTACTATCTTCTGTGCCCCAGCATTCACTAACTCTTCTTTATCACCAAAGCCATAAAGAACGCCAATATTATCAATATTGTTTTCTTTTGCTCCTATTATATCGTGCGCTCGGTCTCCAATCATCACTACAGTAGAAAGTTCTTCCACTTTTTCTGCTTTTAAAGCGTCATGGATAACTGCTCTTTTTTCAGAACGGATACCGTCTAGGTCTGCTCCATAAATTCCTTCGAAAAATTCCGCAAGCTCTAAATGATGAATAATTTTCACTGCAAAAAATTCTGGTTTTGATGTAGCGAGAAATAAATCGTATCGCTCAGCTAATTGAGTCAAAACTTCCTGTATACCATCATAAAGCGTAACTTGATACATTCCTTCTTTTTTATATAAAGTACGATAATGATCAACCGCTTCTTTGGCTTCTTCTTCTGTCATACCAGTTTTGATGAAAGACTCAACTAGAGGTGGACCAATAAATGATTTTAATGTTTTTGAATCGAGAGGATTACGATTCATCTCTTTCATTGCATAGTTAAGCGAGGCAAAGATTCCTTGACTTGAATCAATAATCGTCCCATCTAGATCAAATAGAATTTTCTGTTTTTTCAAAAGTATTTCAACTCCTTTTTGTTATCTTTTATTTTAGCATATCATTTTATGTTTTCAATTACGGAACTTTTATCATTCAAATAAAAAAATTCCCTTCATCTTAAAAACTGAAGGGAAGCAAAAATTTATATACTTATATTATAATTTTTCTTGAAAGAAAGGCGTTAAGTCTTTCATAATGGTATCTACGGTTTCCGGCTTATCATAAATATCATAATGGGTGGTTTGTGGTAATATTTTTAGTTGTTTATCGGTCGTTAAAGCTTTATCGTATAATTCATAAGCTGTACGGTAAGCACCAAAAGTCCCTGGAATTTTACCTGCAAAAATAATTAATGATTGATCCAACAACTCGTCTGCCAAATGGGTAGCATCCCAACCTGCTACTTCTCCGATATCTGTTACATGATATCTGTTTGTACGGTTTGGATGAGGAGCATGTTCTTCATAATAATCGACAGCTTGAATAATATCGATATCTTCCGTGCCGGCATGTTTCCGTTCTTCATGGGAATTAGGTGAGTATTGCGTAAATGCTGCTTCAGCTCCCATAGCTTCAGCTTCACGTTGTTTTGCAACCATGTGTAAACTATCTAGCGCTGATTGTGGAGACATGTCACCTTCGCGTGTCAACATGCCATAATTTGCTCCTGTTAATGAAGCAACGGCTTTAATACGTTTTTCGGTCAATGCAGCATTAACTGCATAGCCACCGCCGCCACAAATACCAGCAATTCCAATACGATCATTATCAACAACATCTAAAGTATTCAAAAAGTCAATCGCCCATTTTACATCATTTACACGATAATAAGGTACTTCAATATATTCGGGTGCTTCATGTAATTCTCCTTGATGACTTGCGTCAAATACAAAAGTAGCAAACCCATCTTCTGTTAAACGTTTAGCATAAATACTTGAAGTTTGTTCTTTTACACTGCTAATAGGATGCATTATCACAATTGTTGGAAGCGCCCCTTGTACATCATCAGGTGTTCTTAAGATTCCAGTCGTTTTTACTTCTCTTATAGGAAACGTAAACTTCTGTTCATTCATAATATCAACCTCACTCTTTTAATTCACTCTAGAGTTTTATAACTCTTAAGTGTATAATCAAATAATAACAGTTAAACAATAGATTTCAATTCATATCTCAGCAGATATGTGTTTTATTACACAGTCTTTGAAAAATGGGTTGTAAAAAGGACGAGATAATAATGGAAAAAGAAGATTTACGCGTAAAAAAAACCAAACGTAGCATTGAGGAAAGTTTTATGACGTTATTTTATCACTATAATTTCGAACAGATCACAGTAAAAGGTATTACTGAAGAAGCCGAGATCGGTCGGAAAACATTTTATCTGCACTATTTAGATAAATATGATTTAGTTGATTCAATTGTAAAAAAGGCATTTACGGAATTAGAAGTGATCTGTGAAAGAAAAAAGGGGTTAGGACTTAAAAAGGGAAGTGAAATTTGGTTCGATTACTTTAATGAACATCGTTTATTTTTTGAACGTTTATTCAAAATTCCAAATTCAAATAGCTATAAAAAACAGTTAAAAGAATTAGTTATTAACCAACTTAAAGAAAACATTGATCAAAAACTTATTGAAGATCAGCAACTAGATTTCCAGCTTTTTTTGCGTTTTTTCGCCAGTGGTATTATTGAATTTATTGAAATTTATATTTCAGACAACACTTATACAAAAGAAGACTTTGTTAAACAAATTATTCCTTTACTAAAAGGTATATATAAATAAAAAAGTCATAAATTAAAATAATTTTTCCCTAAAAAAAGTGGTCAAAGTATTTATGTACTTTGACCACTTTCACTGTTTTATAAAACTCCGGCAGTAGGACTCGAACCTACGACATCATGATTAACAGTCATGCGCTACTACCAACTGAGCTATGCCGGAATAATGCGTGGCGATGTCCTACTCTCACAAGGGGAAGCCCCTCACTACAATTGGCGCTAAGAAGCTTAACGACTGTGTTCGGCATGGGAACAGGTGTCTCCTTCTTGCCATCATCACCACACAACTTGACGTTGAGTGAACCTTTTGGTTCCCTCAAAACTGGATGAAAAACAACGTCAATGAACCGAAAACCCACAAACCTTTGTGGTTAAGTCCTCGATCGATTAGTATTCGTCCGCTCCAACCCTCGCGGGTCTTCCACTTCGAACCTATCTACCTGATCTTCTCTCAGGGATCTTACTTTCTTTTAGAAAGGGGAAATCTCATCTTGAGGGGGACTTCACGCTTAGATGCTTTCAGCGTTTATTCCTGCCCTACTTAGCTACCCAGCGATGCCGTTGGCACGACAACTGGTCCACCAGCGGTAGGTCCATCCCGGTCCTCTCGTACTAAGGACAGCGCCTCGCAAATTTCCTACGCCCGCGACGGATAGGGACCGAACTGTCTCACGACGTTCTGAACCCAGCTCGCGTGCCGCTTTAATGGGCGAACAGCCCAACCCTTGGGACCGACTACAGCCCCAGGATGCGACGAGCCGACATCGAGGTGCCAAACCTCCCCGTCGATGTGGACTCTTGGGGGAGATAAGCCTGTTATCCCCAGGGTAGCTTTTATCCGTTGAGCGATGGCCCTTCCATGCGGAACCACCGGATCACTAAGCCCGACTTTCGTCCCTGCTCGAGTTGTTGCTCTCACAGTCAAGCTCCCTTCTGCCTTTACACTCTTTGAATGATTTCCAACCATTCTGAGGGAACCTTGGGGCGCCTCCGTTACTTTTTAGGAGGCGACCGCCCCAGTCAAACTGCCCATCTGACACTGTCTCCCGCCACGATCAGTGGCGCGGGTTAGAGTGGCCATAATGCAAGGGTAGTATCCCACGGATGCCTCCTTCGAGACTCGCGTCCCGAATTCTACGGCTCCTACCTATGCTGTACATGCATCACAGACACCCAATATCAAATTACAGTAAAGCTCCATGGGGTCTTTCCGTCCTGTCGCGGGTAACCTGCATTTTCACAGGTACTAAAATTTCACCGAGTCTCTCGTTGAGACAGTGCCCAAATCGTTGCGCCTTTCGTGCGGGTCGGAACTTACCCGACAAGGAATTTCGCTACCTTAGGACCGTTATAGTTACGGCCGCCGTTTACTGGGGCTTCAATTCGTACCTTCGCTTACGCTAAGCACTCCTCTTAACCTTCCAGCACCGGGCAGGCGTCAGCCCCTATACGTCATCTTACGATTTTGCAGAGACCTGTGTTTTTGATAAACAGTCGCTTGGGCCTATTCACTGCGGCTGCTCGTTAGAGCAGCACCCCTTCTCCCGAAGTTACGGGGTCATTTTGCCGAGTTCCTTAACGAGAGTTCGCTCGCTCACCTGAGGATACTCTCCTCGACGACCTGTGTCGGTTTGCGGTACGGGCCATTACCTTCTTGCTAGAAGTTTTTCTTGGCAGTGTGACGCCAGAACTTCGGTACTTAAATTTCCCTCCCCGTCACAGCTTGTCGTTGACAAGAAAAAGCCTTTGACTCTTTCTCCGATTTACTGCTTGGACAGACCTTTCCATTCGTCTGCTTTCTTTTGCCTCCTGCGTCCCTCCATCACTCAAATGAAGATAACAGGTACAGGAATATCAACCTGTTGGCCATCGCTTACGCCTTTCGGCCTCAGCTTAGGTCCCGACTAACCCTGGGCGGACGAGCCTTCCCCAGGAAACCTTCGTCTTACGGTGGACAGGATTCTCACCTGTCTTTCGCTACTCATACCGGCATTCTCACTTCTAAGCGCTCCAGCCGTCTTCTCAGTCGACCTTCACCGCCCTTAGAACGCTCTCCTACCAAAACACCTAAGGTGTTTTCCACAGCTTCGGCAGTATGTTTAGCCCCGGTACATTTTCGGCGCAGGGTCACTCGACTAGTGAGCTATTACGCACTCTTTCAATGATGGCTGCTTCTAAGCCAACATCCTAGTTGTCTAAGCAACCCCACCTCCTTTTCCACTTAACATACATTTAGGGGCCTTAGCTGGTGGTCTGGGCTGTTTCCCTTTCGACGATGGATCTTATCACTCACCGTCTGACTGCCAAGGCTCAATCAATGGCATTCGGAGTTTATCTGGATTCGGTAACCCAAGACGGGCCCCTCGTCCAAACAGTGCTCTACCTCCATCATTGCTTCCTTGACGCTAGCCCTAAAGCTATTTCGGAGAGAACCAGCTATCTCCAAGTTCGTTTGGAATTTCTCCGCTACCCACATCTCATCCCCGCACTTTTCAACGTACGTGGGTTCGGTCCTCCAGTGCGTTTTACCGCACCTTCAACCTGGACATGGGTAGATCACCTGGTTTCGGGTCTGCGCCGTCTGACTCAACGCCCATTTCAGACTCGCTTTCGCTGCGGCTCCGTCTTTTCAGACTTAACCTCGCCAGCCAGCGCAACTCGCCGGTTCATTCTGCAAAAGGCACGCTATCACCCATTAACGGGCTCTAACTCCTTGTAAGCACACGGTTTCAGGTTCTCTTTCACTCCCCTTCCGGGGTGCTTTTCACCTTTCCCTCACGGTACTGGTTCACTATCGGTCACTAGGGAGTATTTAGCCTTGGGAGATGGTCCTCCCGGTTTCCGACGGCATTTCGCGTGTCCCGTCGTACTCAGGATCCGTTTACGGACTTGATTGTTTTCGCCTACGGGGCTCTTACCCGCTCCGGCGGCTTTTCCCAAAGCCTTCGGCTAACATTCCCATCCGTTCATAAACGTCCTACAACCCCAGAATGCAAGCATTCTGGTTTGGGCTGTTCCCGTTTCGCTCGCCGCTACTCAGGGAATCGATTTTTCTTTTTCTTCCTGCAGCTACTAAGATGTTTCAGTTCACTGCGTCTTCCGCTTGCCTGCTATGTATTCACAGATCAAGCCGCATTCTATTAAAAATGCGAGGTTTCCCCATTCGGAAATCTCTGGATCCAAGCTTACTTACAGCTCCCCAGAGCATATCGGTGTTGGTCCCGTCCTTCATCGGCTCCTAGTGCCAAGGCATCCGCCGTGCGCCCTTTCTTACTTAACCTGACTTGACCTTGCGGTCAAGGGTTTCTCGAAGGTTCTTGCTTTGAGCGATCAAAGCCCTTCGAACATGTGCGTAAACTTCGTTAAAAAACGTGTTCAACGCGGATTCTCGGTTGGTGTTGATTGTTGTTTTTCTATCCAGTTTTCAAAGAACCAAATTTTGAGAGTAAACCTCTCAAAACTGAACAAAGCGCAAACGATGTGTCGACCTTCCGTATTTTTCCTTAGAAAGGAGGTGATCCAGCCGCACCTTCCGATACGGCTACCTTGTTACGACTTCACCCCAATCATTCGTCCCACCTTAGGCGGCTGGCTCCCCTAAGGGTTGCCGCACCGACTTTGGGTGTTACAAACTCTCGTGGTGTGACGGGCGGTGTGTACAAGGCCCGGGAACGGATTCACCGCGGCATGCTGATCCGCGATTACTAGCGATTCCGGCTTCATGCAGGCGAGTTGCAGCCTGCAATCCGAACTGAGAGAAGCTTTCAGAGATTCGCTAGGCCTTGCGGCTTGGCTTGCTCGTTGTACTTCCCATTGTAGCACGTGTGTAGCCCAGGTCATAAGGGGCATGATGATTTGACGTCATCCCCGCCTTCCTCCGGTTTGTCACCGGCAGTCTTGCTAGAGTGCCCAACTCAATGCTGGCAACTAACAATAAGGGTTGCGCTCGTTACGGGACTTAACCCAACATCTCACGACACGAGCTGACGACAACCATGCACCACCTGTCACTTTGCCCCCGAAGGGGAAACCCTATCTCTAGGGCGGTCAAAGGATGTCAAGACCTGGTAAGGTTCTTCGCGTTGCTTCGAATTAAACCACATGCTCCACCGCTTGTGCGGGCCCCCGTCAATTCCTTTGAGTTTCAACCTTGCGGTCGTACTCCCCAGGCGGAGTGCTTAATGCGTTAACTGCAGCACTGAAGGGCGGAAACCCTCCAACACTTAGCACTCATCGTTTACGGCGTGGACTACCAGGGTATCTAATCCTGTTTGCTACCCACGCTTTCGAGCCTCAGCGTCAGTTACAGACCAGAGAGCCGCCTTCGCCACTGGTGTTCCTCCATATATCTACGCATTTCACCGCTACACATGGAATTCCACTCTCCTCTTCTGCACTCAAGTGATCCAGTTTCCAATGACCCTCCCCAGTTGAGCTGGGGGCTTTCACATCAGACTTAAATCACCGCCTGCGCTCGCTTTACGCCCAATAAATCCGGACAACGCTTGCCACCTACGTATTACCGCGGCTGCTGGCACGTAGTTAGCCGTGGCTTTCTGGTCAGCTACCGTCATGGAAAAAGCATTTCCTCTTTCTCCTGTTCTTTGCTGACAACAGAGCTTTACGATCCGAAAACCTTCTTCACTCACGCGGCGTTGCTCGGTCAGACTTGCGTCCATTGCCGAAGATTCCCTACTGCTGCCTCCCGTAGGAGTCTGGGCCGTGTCTCAGTCCCAGTGTGGCCGATCACCCTCTCAGGTCGGCTATGCATCGTTGCTTTGGTGAGCCGTTACCTCACCAACTGGCTAATGCACCGCGGGACCAGCCATCAGTGACGCTGTAAAGCGCCTTTGAGCTTTCTTTCAGGTGAAAAAAAGCCGTATGCGGTATTAGCACCTGTTTCCAAGTGTTATCCCCCGCTGATGGATAGGTTCCCCACGTGTTACTCACCCGTCCGCCACTCCACTTAAGAAAAAACCGAAGTTTCTTCTTAAGCAGCGTTCGACTTGCATGTATTAGGCACGCCGCCAGCGTTCGTCCTGAGCCAGGATCAAACTCTCATCTTGAATTTGATCGATCAACACCGTTGATCGTACTTAGCTCTTCAACTTTTTGCTCGCGTGTTGTTCGCGTTTATTGCTTGGTTGCTTCTTCTTTCAAAGAAGCGCCCGACACATTGGTTCGTTTGCTTGCTTTGTTCAGTTTTCAAAGGTCTACTGCTTGTTGCCGTAGCAACTTTTATATCTTATCAATTCGACAAGTGTTTGTCAATATCTTTTTGCAAGTTTGAGACAAAATATTTAATCAAACATGTGGTTAACATTTAAACCACAATAACGTTTAATTTAACGCCTTTGTTATAATATCATTTGTTCTTAAACTCGTCAACAACTTTTTTTATTAATAAATCTCAAAAAAATGTATTGGCTTATTAAGCACATCTATTAATATAGCAATTCTTTGAGTAAAAATCAATGATAAAAATTAATGAAATGAAGAAAAACTTTGAAAACGAACTTTTATGCTCAGTTCATTTTCAAAGTTCGTTTATTTGTTATTATTTTCTAAAATTTCCAGAAAAAACCGAGTAAATAATTCGCCCTTTTATTTAAGCCAAAGGAAGACTTATTTTAAAAACCGTTCCTTGACCTAAACTACTTTCCGCTACAATTGTACCTTTATAATTATCTAATAATTTTTTAACGATCGATAAACCTAAACCATTTCCACCTTTATCCCTGGCTCTTGCTTTATCCACTCGATAAAAACGATCAAAAATTTTATTGAGATTTTCTTGCGTAATACCTTCACCAAAATCTTGTATAGCCAATTCTAATTCTGTTTGGTTACGAGAAATGGAAAGGTGGATTTCTTTGCGTTGGGTAGAATACTTAATTGCATTATCCATGATAATGATTAAAATTTGTTCGAAATGATCACGATAGATTTTCACTGTTTCTTCTTCATTTAAATCATCATCAATTGTAAACATAAATTCTGGATATAACATCTTAAAATTGTTAAAGACTTGGTAGACAATCTCTTTAGCTGAAGAAGTTTCGTTTTTATAATAGATATCGACTTGTTCCGCACGCGAAAGATCCAGCATCTCTTGAACTAAAGTTTTCATCCTAGCAATTTCTTGTAAACTTGCTTCTATTGATTCTTCTAACACTTCTGGGTCCTCTTTTCCCCATCGCTGCAACATCTTTAAGTGTCCCTCAATAACAGCAACAGGTGTACGTAATTCATGTGAAACATCCTCAACGAATTGTTCCTGTTGTTCAGTATAAGAACGCATCCGATCTAGCATATCATTAAATATATCTGATAAGTCCGCCAGTTCATCTTTACTTTTTGGTTCAGGAGCATGAATTGTTGTTTGAGGGTCTTTTTGAATATTTTCCATTGTATTACGTAGTGTCTTCAATGGTTTTAAAAAATGAGCAGATAATAAATACCCCAGAATACTACTTACAACTAAGAACAGAATTTCTAATATAATCAAGGTGATAAGCAAGTGATTTCGAATATCATAAAACGAAGAAATATTATAAAAGGCCTGCGCATAACCTATTTTTTCTCGCGTATCTTTTGAGTAAACTGGCTGTATCAATAAGAAAGCAGCTTGCCCTTTATTTCTTACAAGTGTAGGCCCTTGAGCGTTTTGTGATTGTAAGTTTAGCGCAGCTTGACTTGTCCTAAAAACTAGTTTTTCTTGTAGATCATAAACATATAAGCTCAGATTAACTTGTCCAAATTCAGATACATAACTACTCTTTTCTGGAGTGTCTTTTTCTAAATTACTATTTATATCAGGGAATTCAATTAAATTTTCATAAGAAGTCTGTCTATCTAGTTCCTTATTAGCATCAGCTAAATGAGAAACGGCCTCATAAGTGGTCTGTTCTGCATCTTCTTGCTCTCTTTCAAACATAAGATTAACCGCTGTTTTATATGTAATAACGGCAAAAGCGGTAATGACTACAAATATAAAGAAAGAACTTGCAAAAGCCCACTTTAACGTCAAAGAAGGTTTTCTAAGTTCTTTTTTCTTACTATTTTTTCTTTTCACGAGCACATCACATACCCTGTACCTCGTACTGTTTGTATATAACTTTCTTCATCCGGGAGATCTATCTTATTACGCAAATAACGAATATAAACATCCACAACGTTTGTTTCGATTTCTGTCTGATATCCCCAAACTTTTTTTAGCAACACGTCTCTTGCTAAAACAACATTTACATTTTCCATTAAAGTTAGTAAAAGTTCGTATTCTCGTTTTGTTAGCTCAATAACTTCTGAGCCACGTCTTACGACACGATTTTCTTTTTCTATAACTAAATCACAATAATTAAGCGTCGTCTGTTTGCCAGAATTTTTGTCTCCTTCAATATCAATGCGACGCAATAAAGCTCGTAACCGTGCCAAAAGTTCCTCAATGGCAAAAGGTTTAACAATATAGTCATCTGCACCATGATCTAAACCAGAAACTCGATCGATCACCGAGTCACGAGCAGTCATCATAATAATAGGTGTATTTTTTATTTGACGAACTCTACGACATATTTCTAAGCCGTTTAACTCGGGTAACATCAAATCAAGCAAAATTGCATCCCAGTCGTTATTTAACGCTGCGTCTAAACCAGTTCTTCCATTATAATGAACCTCGGTATCGTAACCTTCATGCTTTAATTCTAATTCAACAAACCGAGCTAAATTTTTCTCGTCTTCAATTATTAGAATACCGCTCATTAAATTTTATTCTCCTTTTTTTGGCTTCATTTACTGTATTAACAATAAAACACTATACAGAGTTTATCATGTCCATACAAAATAAAAAAGAGATTCGTCCGAAAAAAAATTAGAACGGACTCATCTCTTTCTTTTTTTATCGTCATTTTTTCTTATTTTTCATCATACCAAGAATAATGGAAAATACCTTCTTTATCTACTCTTTCGTAAGTATGAGCACCAAAGAAATCCCGTTGTGCTTGAATTAAATTAGCAGGTAATCTTTTCGCACGATAAGAATCAAAATAAGCAATCGCTGAGGAGAATGTTGGTACCGGCACGCCAGCTTGCACAGCCACGCCTATAACATCTCGCACCGCTTGCTGATATTTTTCCGCAATTTCTTTAAAATAATCATCTAACAACAGATTATCGATATCTGGATCTTTATCATAAGCATCTGTAATTTTTTGTAGAAATTGTGCACGGATAATACAACCAGCACGCCAAATTTTGGCAATTTCACCAAATGGCAGATTCCAATCATACTCATCAGATGCTGCACGCAATTGAGCAAATCCTTGTGCATAACTCATAATTTTGCTGAAATACAACGCTTGGCGAATTTTTTCGAGCAATTCTTTTTTATCCCCTGTAAAGGAATATTCAGGTGTTTTTTGTAAGATTTCACTTGCTTGTACACGTTCTTGTTTAAAGGCTGAAATATAGCGAGCAAAAACAGATTCTGTAATCAAAGGCAGAGGTACACCCAAGTCCAATGAACTTTGACTTGTCCATTTACCAGTACCTTTATTTCCTGCTGAGTCTAAAATCATATCAACAATCGGTTGGTCTGAACCTTGGTCATCCTTACGTGTCAAAATATCAGCAGTAATTTCAATTAAGTAACTATCCAGTTCCCCTTGATTCCATTCTGAGAAAATATCAGCCATTTCATCAACAGATAATCCTAATACATTTTTCATCAAGTCGTATGATTCAGCAATTAACTGCATATCTCCATACTCAATTCCGTTATGGACCATTTTCACATAGTGACCTGCGCCATTAGGACCGATATAAGTAACACATGGTGTACCATCTTCTGCTTTAGCAGCAATTTTTTCTAAAATTGGCGCTACTAAATCGTAAGCTTCTTTTTGTCCACCTGGCATGATCGAAGGTCCTTTCAAGGCGCCTTCTTCACCACCGGAAACACCAGTGCCGATAAAGTTAATTCCAGAGTCCGCTAATTCAGCATTTCTTCGCATCGTATTTTCAAAAAAGGTATTTCCGCCATCGATTAATACATCGCCTTGGTCTAAGTGAGGTAATAGTGATTGAATCGTTGCATCCGTTCCTTTACCAGCTTTAACCATTAATACAATACGTCGAGGTTTTTCGATTGCATTAACAAATTCTTCTACACTATAGGTAGCTTTTAAATTTTTATCCGAATTTTCTTCAACAACTGTTTCTGTTTTTGAACCAGTGCGATTATATAACGCAACGGAATATCCGCGACTTTCAATGTTTAAGGCTAAGTTTTTACCCATCACGGCCATACCGACGACGCCGACTTCTTGTTTTGCCATTTACAGTCCTCCTAAGATTACTTAAATTAATAAACCATTTATATTATAGCGTAAAAATAGTCTTATTCAAAGAAAACCACCGAGATTTCATGATTTATTATTTAGTTTTTACTAAAACATTCTTTCTTTTATTAAGTAAGTGACTGTTTATAAGCTAGTTCTAAAGATCGGCCTGTTTCCCCTTTTTTTCTTGCCAAGTAACTTTATTTACCTCTGAAAGTTGAAACTTTCGATTCTGCTGCCAATCATTTGGTTCTTGAGCATAAGTCTCAAAATCAATTGACTGGACCAGCCATTCCTCCATATCTTCATCAAATTGTAATGTCACAATGGCATTATGGGAAGAATTAGATAGTGTTTCTTCTTGTTTATCTTCTTCTGTTTTTAAATCAACAGACAAGGTATTGTCTGTATATAGATCAAATGTGACGGTGGGCTCATCACTTCCTTCAACTTTAAGCGATTCGGTATTCATGATAAACTCTTGAAAGGATTGTTCAATCGTTTCAGCGTAAGAACGTAATTCGTCAAAAGTATATTGCAATAATGCCTGCGTGTCTTTGTGAGCCGCGTCAAGATTTTCAAAATTTAAATCATTTTGGATTCCCTGATTCATAGATACATAATAAGAAACCACTTGTTTTAGTAATTGTTCTTGAAAATCTTTACTTTGTACAAAAGATTGTTGTTCATCAAAATCAAAGGTTTGATTTTCACTAATAAGGTTTTCCTTATGTTTTTCTTCTGATTTTCCATAGATTGAACTGCTAATACCATAAGAAATTTCATAATTAGCACCAATTAATGGCCCCGCTTTTTCATTCTTATTTTCCACTAAATGGCTTCCAACTGATAATGTCGCCGTTGTTGTATCTGCTATTTCTAAGTCTACATAACGTGGGTATGGCAAAAATTGTGTGGGTTTCATCCAATCGTCTTGATTTTTAGGAGTAAAAATTTTCGAATTAGTCACATATTTCTCTATATTCTTTTTTTACTCTCACCCGAAAAATTACCCGCAAAAATCGCAAAAGTCCGTTTATTTATTTTCTTTCCATCAGCAAAGCTTGGAACAACTTCTTTAAACTGTTCATAATCTTTTTTCTCAATCGCCTCTGTCAGTATTTTCACCTGATGTTTTGTAGAGTTTTTCCAGTAGTTCCACCCTAACATGACGATAACAACGCTCAATAGCACAGCAAATATTAAGATGATCTTTTTTATTTTATTGGTCACCTAATCCTCCCATAAAACCAGATATTAACCCTTTATAATCATAATTATCATTTGAATCTGAAGTATCGACTGTCCACGTACCATCTTCTTGCGTTAAATTTATTTTATAACCATCTGCAGACATATACTGCGGCTGTTCTACATCTTCCTCGTTAAGTTGTTCTGGAAGCTCCTGCAAAATATATTTTTCGGCATCTTGTTGCGCCTTTTCATAATCGTCATATTTCCCTTTGTTTTCGTCAACAAATTTATTCGTAATAGCTTCAAAGTCAATTTTATTAAAATCAATCACTTCTGGTTTTACATAAACAGATGCATGAGTAGGCGTCAAGGAGGCCATGGTATATTCAACATTTGCTTTTTCCTGATTCGTCTTTTCAAATGCTTCAACTGCTTTTTGTAGCTCACCATCTGAAGGAGAGTAAGCATCAAATTCATTTTTTAATTCATCAATAAAACTTTGGTTAAAATCTGCATGTTCTTCTTCAGTATTATTTTCTAATTGTACTTGCGTATCACTGTCTGAATCTTCTGTATTTTCATCAGCCAAAAATACTTGAGAAATATACTGATCCATCACTTCTTGAACATCTTCTGAAGGATCATTATAATCTGATGGATCTAATGCAATTTCCACTTCTTCTGCATCGGCTTCTTCGTCTTGAGAAGCTGTTGGTGCATATTGTAAATTATATTTTTTATCTTTATCTACTTTAAATACTACATAACCCGAAGTACTTTTTCCTCCAGATAAGTTTGTTCCTCGAAACATTTCAAAGTCATCATCATCTGTATAGATATCAGCATTAGAAATCTGATTATCATCACTATCATAAAGCGATAATTCGCTTGCTGATACCTGTAAGGTCTCTTCGGTATTATTCTTAATGCCCACATTTAGAGCTAGATAACCTTCTCCATCTTCAACTGTTTCGCCGTCTTGTAAAACATAGTCTCCTTGATTAATTTTAACTGTAGCATCCTCTGTTTTACCTTCGGAATTATCTTCCTCAGCGTTATTGTCACTCCCACCGCAACCAGCCAACGCTAATGTACTTGCCAACATAACCAACTTAATAACATTTCTTTTCTTCATATAAAACAGCCCCCTAACATAATAAATAAAATAAAAACAAACACTTCATTTGTCCTATTATACCTCATTTTTTTATAAAATGTCTACATGTCAGAACACAAACAATAAACGATTGTATAAAACAGCCACAATTTATTCTTTAAAATAACATTGATGTTTTTATAAAAAAACAAAACGAACAAAATAAATATAAATCATTTTTTATTTATTTTCAGGGGAATTATCGTTCAATTAAACCATTAACAGGTAAAAATTATAATAATCAAGATGGTAAGTTGCTCTTATGAAAAACATTTCGTTATTTAAAATAAGTTCGGCAAAATAGCCTAAGGTTAATCGTTTATTTTTATTTCCCCATACTACTTTTTAAAATATCTTTATTGCACAAAAAACCTTAGGCACCATGGTCAGCCTAAGGTTTTTGCTCATTTTCTATTTAAATGAATCTATGCTTCTTCTTTTGCGGTAACGTCTTTACCATCATAATAGCCACAATTTGCGCATACATGATGACTTTTTTTCATTTCACCACAATTTGGACATTCGTTCAATCCAGTAATCGTCATTTTGTGATGAGTACGGCGTTTCGCTTTTTTTGACTTCGAAGTTTTTCTAGCTGGTACTGCCATTTACTACACCTCCTTGTAGTGTGATCTATCTATTCAAAGTTTGCTTGAGGTAATTAATCATCTGTGTCATCTTCTTTTAAATCTTCTAATAATGAAGATAAATCTGCAAGACGAGGATCTGTACTTTTTTCTTTTTCCGCTTCTTTTTGTTTATTGTACTCTTCTTCTGAAATTACAGCCCAATCATCGCCCGAAGGCATTGTGCCATATTTTCTTTCTTCTTCAGTGAGCACTTGCACGGGAATTTCAAGTAATATATTATCAGCAACCGAATCACTTAAGTCCAATTGCTGGTTTTCTAACAGCAATATCTCTTCAACTGATACTGTTTCATCTAGTTGTGCATACTGCTCTGGTGTCATAAACACTTCATCTACCGAAAAATTCATTGGTAATTCTACAGGCTCAAGTGAACGAGACGAAGGCAAAGTGATAGTTGTTGTAACTATATAATGTAAAATATAATCTTCTTTTTCTACCACAACCAAACCCTCAACCTGTACAGGTGCAAGGTCTAAAATTTGTTTGTCTCGAGTCATCAATTCATTTTTAAGGTCAAGTGTTTCATTAAACTGCAGCGGTGTTTCTTGGTTTTTTCTTAATTCTGCTAAAGACCATTTCATTTATTTCACCCCTAAGCAACAAGAGCTATTATACAGACGGAAATTATCTTTGTCAACGAAATATTCGTCACCTGTAAACTCTAAAATGGAAGTAAATATTGCTCTTTTTAGCCGCTATTTACTTACTAATCATAACTAAACAGTTCTATTTTAATTAAACTGCCATCGTTTCTCCACGGTAAACAATGCCACGACGAGAATCAATTGTTACTAATTCACCATCATTAATAATATTCAAAGCATCTTTAGCACCCACAATGACAGGTAAGTCTTGGGTTACACCAACAACTGCCGCATGTGAAGTCAAACCACTTTCTTCTACAACTAAAGCAGCTGCTTTTTCAATAGCTGGCATGTATTCTTTATCTGTTGATGGTACAACTAGAACCATTCCATCTTTAGCTTTAGCCACAGCTTCTTCAGCATTCTTAGCTACAACAGTATTAGCAACTACTGAATGATCGCCAACGCCTTGGGCTTCAATTAATTTTGAGCCAATCATTTGGATCTTCATAACGTTTGTTGTACCACGTTCGCCCACAGGTACACCAGCAGTAATCAAAATCGAATCGCCTTCTTTAGCAAAACCTAATTCCAAGGTTTTCTTTGTTGCTAATTCAAACATATCATCCGTTGTTTCAGGCTTTTCTGTAACTGTTGGATAAACGCCCCAGTTTAACATCAGACCGCGTTTAGTATGGTCATCAAAAGTTACAGCCAAAATATCTGCATCTGGACGATATTTTGAAATCATCTTAGCTGTATGACCAGATTCAGTCGCAGCTACGATACATTTAACACCCAAATTCTTGGCAGCACGTGCTACAGAAAGACCAATTGTTTCCGTAACATCCGTTTTATCAAATTGGTTAATTTGGTAAGAACCAAGTTGTAACATTGATTTTTCTGCTTCTACATCAATACGAGCCATAGTGGTAACAGCTTCAACTGGATAGCTTCCATTAGCTGATTCGCCAGAAAGCATAGTTGCGTCTGTTCCGTCAAAAACAGCGTTAGCAACGTCAGAAGCTTCTGCACGGGTCGGACGTGGATTTTCTTGCATAGATTCTAACATTTGTGTTGCTGTAATAACTGATTTACCTGCAGCATTACATTTTTTAATAATATTTTTTTGCGCCATAGGGACTAATTCAGAAGGAATTTCAACACCCATGTCGCCTCGGGCAACCATAATACCGTCGGAAACTTTCAGTATTTCATCAATATTATCAATACCTTCTTGAGATTCAATCTTAGGAAAGATTTGAACATGAGTCATTCCTGTTTCTTCTAAAATCTCCCGAATATCTAATACGTCTTGTGCTTTACGTACAAAACTTGCTGCAATATAGTTAATATTATGCTGCAAGCCAAAACGAATATCATCAGCATCTTTATCAGTGATTCCAGGTAAGCTGATAGAAACACCTGGCGCATTCACGCCTTTACGTGAACCCAAAATCCCAGGGTTTTGCACTTCAGTAACTAGTTCCCGATTGCTTTCATCTTTTTCTAAAATAAGCATGTCAATTAGACCATCATCAAATAACACGTGTCCACCTTCATGAACATCATCAAAAAGACCTTCATAAGTAACAGAAATTTTGTCTTTTGTACCTTCTAATTCCGCATCCATTGCAATACGTACTCTATCGCCGATCTCAAAAGGGATCTTACCTGTTTCAGTAGCTTGAGCTGTTGTCCGGATTTCAGCACCTTTTGTATCCAAAAGAATCCCTACGTCTATTCCAGTTCTTTCAACTGCTTGATGCACTTTATCCATGCGATCTAAATGCTCATCGTGATCACCATGAGAAAAGTTAAAACGAAAAACGTTCGCTCCAGCTTCAATCAATTTTGCGATCGTATCTACCGAATTACTAGCAGGTCCTAAGGTACTTACGATTTTTGTTTTTTTCATTAATAATATACTCCTTATTTATTTAAAATAGTATGTCTAATTTATCTCATCAAAAGAAAATATCAGAATGACAATTCTTGGTTCAAATCATAAAGGGAAAGATCAGGTTGATGCTTGCCATTTTCTAGTGTATCAACAATATCTGATGAAACGACCTTATTATCAAGCAAGCCAACACAGCGACCACCTTTACCTTCTTGTAAAAGCTCAACTGCAAAACCACCGAACTTACTAGCCAACACACGATCTCTAGCACTTGGTGAACCACCACGGGCAACGTGGCCAAGAATAGAGACTCTTGTATGAAAATCGCCATAGTCTTTTAATTTTTCAGCAAATTCATTAGCGCCCATTACACCTTCAGCTACAACAATTAAACAATGTTTTTTGCCACGATCGCGACCTTCTTGAATACGTTTTGCAACTTTATCCATATGAAAATCATGTTCAGGGATAATAATCTCGTCAGCGCCTCCAGCTACTCCTGCCCATAAAGCAATATCGCCTGCATCTCTTCCCATAACTTCAATAATAAATGTGCGTACATGAGAAGTCGCTGTGTCTCTGATACGGTCCAATGAATCTAGTATAGTATTAGTAGCTGTATCAAAACCAATAGTAAAATCGGTACCAGGAATATCATTATCAATGGTACCAGGAATACCAACTGCTGGATAACCGTGTCTTGTCAAAGCAAGCGCTCCATGATAAGAGCCATCGCCACCGATGACAACTAAGCCTTCAATGCCAAATTTATTTAACTGTTCTATACCTTTTAACTGTCCTTCTTCTGTCGCGAATTCAGGATAACGTGCTGAATAAAGGAAGGTTCCTCCACGTTGAATTTTATCTCCAACATCAGCTATTTCTAAACGACGGATATCTCCAGCTACCAATCCAGCAAAACCATAATTGATTCCGTAAACTTCCATTCCGCTAAAAATCGCTTTACGTGTAATCGCACGAATCGCCGCATTCATACCAGGTGCGTCTCCGCCGCTGGTTAAAATTCCAATGCGCTTCATATTCTACTTCACCTCATTAATAGTATAATATAGCAAATCCAAATGATTGCTTTTAAAACCTTCAATTCGTTTAATATTCTATCATTAATTAAAGTAAATGTCTTGGTAAAACAAGAAAAAAACGTGATTTATGAAAATATTTAATGAAAACATTCCAGAAAATTATTTAAATACAACATTTCCTGAGCCTATAATCTCTTCTAAAGAATTCTGCAAATCTTTTGTATAAGTCACCCAATTTTTTTCCGGTAATAAGCGAGTTTCTCCGGTTTTTTCGTAGTAAATGATGACAGGGACATTGCCCCTAAATTGTTTAATCACAGCATACAAGCTAGCGACAAGTTGTTTTTGATCCGCTGCTGCCGGTATCTTCAAATAAGCTGTTTTATCAGCAATCGTATCAGCTAATGTTTTAGCTGCAACCACTTGATTAGCAATTACTTGAAGTTGATCGTTATATTTATTTTTTTCCACTTTACCTTCAATATAATAGACCTGATTTTCTACCAGCTGATTCCTAACTTTACGATACAAGCGCGGAAAGATCGTTACAGAAGTTTCATCCGTTGGGTCGTTTCCTTCTAGAAAGGCCATTTGTTCACCTTTTTTTGTTCGAATTTCTCTAACTTCAGTACCATAGATCAACAAATTGACAATGGTATTTTCGACAAATTCAGAAATATCGATTACTTTTTTTCTTTGTTTGATTTTCTCAAATTGTTCTACAGGATGTCCAGATAGATAAATTCCTAAATACTGTTCTTCTAAATTTAATTTTTCCTCCAGACTGAAATCAGTAAGTGCTTCATTTTTTAAAGCCATCATATCTAATAAATCAAGGCTACCTCCACTGTATACTACATTTTGGATTTTACCTTCTAATTGAGAAATTGCTTGTCGGCGATTTTCTTCTAACTCATCAAATGCTCCTATAGCTATTAAAGGACGGATATTTTCTTCTTTCAACCACTTACTATTATATTGATTCATCCGAGTTAGAAACTGATTTAACGAGGCGTAATTTCCGTTTTCTCTTCTTTCTGCAAGAATGTCATAAATAAAATCACGACGAATGCCTTTAATACTTCCTAAACCAAAACGAATTTCTTGTAAAGAGTTCAAATAAAAGGAATACGCACTTTGATTGATCGAAGGATTTAAAACTTTGACACCAGCATTTTTAGCGTCGCTAAGATATTCTTTTAACTTCTTAGGCGTATGCAAGACTGAACGTAGCAAGGCTTTATAAAAAGGCGCCGGGTAATGAACTTTCAAATAAGCCATTTGAAAAGCGACAAAAGAATAGGCAAAAGCATGCGAACGATTAAAACCATAATCCGCAAAACGTTCAATATAGTCATAAATTTGATTCGCTTTCTCTTTGCTAAATCCCTTATTTTGTGCGCCTTCAATAAAATAGCGGCGCTGCTTATCTAAAACACTTTTTTTCTTTTTACTGATCGCTCGCCGCAAAATATCAGCCTGACCTAAAGTAAACCCAGCCATTTGCGAAGCAATTTGCATAATTTGTTCCTGATAAACGATAACACCGTAAGTATTTTCTAATATAGGCGCTAGACTTGAATCTAGGTAATCGATTTTTTCTTGTCCATGTTTTCTTTTAATAAAGGTATCAATATTTTGCATTGGACCTGGCCGATATAATGCGTTCACTGCTGCGACATCTTCGATTGTTTCAGGAATCAAACGCCGTAAAACATTGCGAATACCTGCGGACTCAAATTGAAACACCCCTGTAGTATCTCCTTTTTGAAACAAGCGTAACGTTTTTTTATCATCTAAAGGAATGTCTTTTTGACTAATATTCTGTTTAGTCATTTTTTGAATACTTTGCAAGGCGTCAGCAATGATCGATAAATTACGTAAGCCTAAAAAGTCAATTTTTAACAGTCCAGTTTCTTCTACATCATTCATAGTAAATTGGGTTAACCAAATACCTTCAGAGCCTTCTTGTAAGGGAACTAAATCTAATAAGTCTTGATCACTGATCACTACCCCTGCCGCATGAGTTGAGACATGACGCGGTAGTCCTTCCAGTGTCTTAGCTGCTTGAAATAACTGTTTATTCCGTTCATTCATATTGGCTAATTCTCGCAGTGCTTTTGACTGAACATAGGCCTCTTCTAGAGTAATTTTCATTTGCTTAGGAATGGCATTAGACCAACGATTTGCTTCGCTTTGAGATAGACCAAAGACTCTACAAATATCACGTAAAACCATCTTAGCAGCCATTGTGCCAAAAGTAGCAATTTGCGCAGCATGGTTTTGTCCGTACTTTTGCCTTACATATTGTAAAACCTCTCCTCTTTTATTATCAGGTATATCTAAGTCAATATCTGGCATTGTATTACGTTCAGGATTTAGAAAACGTTCGAACAATAAATCATACTTAATTGGATCCACATCTGTAATGGACAAGACATAAGCAGTTAAAGAACCAGCTGCTGAGCCGCGTCCTGCGCCAGTTACAATTTTATTTTCATGTAAAAAGTCCATAACATCCCAAACAATCAGAAAATAATCATCAAAACCCATTCTGTGGATAACTGAAAGCTCATAATCCAAGCGTTCTTGATAACGTGCATCAACTTTTGCAACACGTTGAGGAAGTTTTGTTTCACACAGCTCTTTTAAATACTGACTAGCACTTTTATGATCTTTTATAGGATAATGGGGCAATAATTTTTGGTGTAAAGGAATTTGTGCCTGACAGTTTTTTGCAATCATTTCAGTGTTTTGCAAAGCTTGAGGTGCGTTTGTTTCATACCAAGCTGCTTTTTTTTCGGCTGCTTCTAAACTTTTAAAAGCAGTAACTCCTTGCATCTCTTGTTGGAGATTTTCTATTTGTTCCCCTTCTTTAATATGATGCATGACTTTTACTGAAAAAGCTTCCTCTGGATAAAGTGAATCTATCAATTGATAAGCAGCCGCTTGTACTCCTTGCTGTTGCATCCATTCATTCATTTCATCTGCTAAAGCTTCTTGATAAGCAACACCATAAAAGAGCTGATCTTTTCCAATGGTTGCTTGCAACGCAGACACTCTATTTTTAGCTATTTTTTCGTCTTCAAAACGTAATTCAGTTAATTCATTTTCAACAGGTAAAATAGCGAATAAGTCGGTTAAGGAAGATCCTTCTAATAAAACTTGTGTCCCGCTCATTTTTTGGCTTGATAAGTGCATAAGCTTTTTGTATCCTTGGTTATTTTTTGCAAATAAAAAGATTTCATGCTCTTTTTGAGTTTGTTGGGAGTAATATTCAAGTAACAATCCGATCACCGGATGTATTTGTTCCCTTTGACAAGCCTTTACAAAGGCTAAAGCACCATAAAGATTATTCCTATCTGTAATTCCTAGATACTTATAGCCCATTTTTTTCGCTAATTGAACATATTGGGGAATTTTGATCGTACTTTGTAATAAAGAGTAAGATGACAATGCTGTTAAATGTGAAGCGCTCAATTTCATGTCTCCCTTAAAAATTATGTAGTAGAAGCGTAAAGTTGAAATGTTTTCACTTTACAAGTTTTTAAATTATGATAAACTGAAACCGAATATGTAAGTATTGAAAGAAGGTGTAGCAATGCGCTACCTTATCACAATTATTTGGTCTTTAATTTTAGGACAGGTTGTTGGTTTTTTGGGCAGTGCGCTAACCAGCACAAACTATGATTTTACCTTGACGACAATTTGTTCTGTCATCGTCGGTATCATCGTTATAGCTATAGGATCAATCGCTTATCCTAATAAAAAACAAACACATTAATCACTAAAAACCCGTTACTCTTTTTATTGTAACGGGTTTTTTATTCTTTTCAAGCAGTTGTTTCTGATTTTAAATACTTGCGCTACTTTATGAGAAATAAAGAATCTTTCAAGACTTCTCATTTCCAAATTTTAAAGTAAAGCTAAAATAATAAAATTTAAGATAAACAATAGATCAATGACCCATAAGATAGGAGAAACTTCTTGTGTTTTACCTTTAATAATTTTTACAATCGTATAAAAAATAAATCCGGCTGCAATACCGTAAGAAATACTATAACACAACCCCATAAATATTGAGGCAAAAAAAGCAGGCACTGCATCTTCTAAACGAGTCCAATCAATATCTTTAAAAGAAGAAAGCATCATAATTCCTACTAGCACTAAAGCAGGAGCCGTTGCTTGGGCAGGAACAAGTGCTATTAATGGAGAAAATAGACTACTCAATCCAAACATAACCGCTACAGTAACAGAAGTTAATCCGGTTCTTCCACCAGCACCAATTCCAGCTGCCGATTCAACAAAAGTTGTGGTATTTGAAGTGCCAAAAACAGAACCAATCGAAGTAGCTACCGCATCTGCAAATAGCGCACGATCCATCTTAGTATTCATCCCTTTACTATCTTCTAAAGCATCTTCATCTTCTTTTGAAAAAATGCCCGTACGTCGACCTGTTCCTATAAATGTACCGATTGTGTCAAAGGTATCAGATAAACTAAAAGCAATGATGGTCATAATTACCTGTGGGATTTTAGCTGAATCATTAAATAATGATTGCATCCCCTCTTGTCCAAAAGCTGCGCCAAATGTTGTCCCTAACTCATTGATTGACTGCGTTAGGGAATTCGCTTGCCAATCAATAGTACTTAAATCAACGACTCCCATAAAGATCCCAATAATAGTCGTACTAACAATTCCAATCAATACTGCTGCACGAACATTGGCCACGACTAAAATCGTCATTAAAACTAAACCAATCAAAGCTAAAAGCATAGGTGCATTATCAAAATTTGATAATGCAGGAACAATACCTCCATTAATATCGGCGCTCATTATCTCGCCATTTTCTACTGTAGCGTCAATAATCGAGTCAGAGTCAGCTGAAAAAGTGAGTAAATTAGCGTTTTTTAAGCCAGAATAAGCCACGAAAATTCCGATTCCACCGCCAATTGCATGTTGCATAGTCTCAGGGATAGCCCGAATGATTAATTTACGAATTTTTGTTACTGTAATAAAGATATTAATTAAACCACAAATAAATACCATCGCTAAAGCTTGTTGCCAACTATACCCTAAACCAAAAACCACTGTATAAGTAAAAAAAGCATTTAAACCCATCCCAGGAGCTTGGGCGTAAGGTACATTAGCAAATAACCCCATGACTAAAGTTCCAATAATTGCAGCAACGATAGTAGCCAAAAATACCGCCTGAAATGGCATGCCTGCCGCTGATAATATTGTAGGATTTACAAATAAAATATAACTCATAGCAAAAAATGTTGTTACTCCCGCCATGAGTTCTGTTGAAACATTGGTCCCATTTTCTTTTAACTTGAAAAACTTCTCCATTCCCTCTTTCACTCCTTAAAAATTATCATGTCCAATAAAAATGCGAACACCTCGTAAATTCTGTTTTTACCTTGAACAATTATTGATTATAAATAGCTTCTCTCAGCAATTCAATGATTTCTTAACAAAAATAAATCTACGAGCGATAAATATTCGTGTTTCACTCGATGAAAAGGATACATTTGTTAACGTTCACTTGTAAAAAAGCGTATTTATGGTAAACTAGAAAAAAATTATTAGTAAGGGAGAACTTTATGTCAAAGAAATTAATCGCCCTTGATTTAGATGGAACAACGTTAAATAGCGCTTCACTGATTTCTGCAAGAACAGTTCAAGTTTTACAAAAAGCTCGAGATAAAGGTCATATTGTTAGTATTGCCACAGGCCGACCTTACCGTATGAGTGCTCATTATTATCAACAATTACATTTAGACTCGCCTATGGTTAATTTTAACGGAAGCTTAATTCATAAACCGAAGGAAAAGTAGTCCTATGAAAAGGAATATTCTGTTCCTCGCGAAATTGCCTTTGAAATATTAGAGCAAAGAGAAGATTTACATCTAGACTTTGTGGCTGCCGAAAATCGTCAAACTTTTTTTATTGATAAACTAGAAAATTTTCAAAAGGACTTTTTTGCTACAGATATTGCAACTGAAGCGAACTTATTTCCTCAATTAAAAACAAACCCTACTTCTGTAATGCTTAAAACCAAAAATGAATTTGCAAATTTTGTAACTGAAGCTTTAACAAAACAGTTTCCTAACGAAATTGACGTGAAAACTTGGGGCGGAGCTGCTACAATTTTAGAAGTAGTGCCAAAAGGTGTACAAAAAGCAATGGCCATCTCCGTAGTAGCCGAAGCAATGCAAGTAAACCAAAAAGATATCATTGCATTTGGCGATGAACATAACGATGTGGAACTTCTTGATTATGCTGGCTGGGGCGTTGCGATGAAAAATGGGACAGAGCAACTAAAAAGTGTAGCTAATGACGTTACCACTAAAACGAATGATGAAGAAGGTATGGTTGATTATTTAGAAGAATTATTAGCTATTTAGCTCTTACAAAAATGTACCAGGATCACTAGTGACTGATTTCTAACGATTTATGTTAACAAATAATTCTGGTGCCTTTTTTGTTTGTAAATTTTATTGGATTTTTACTAGAAAATAAAAAAATTCCCCTTGCATTTTTAGCAAAAAATGAGAAAATACTATTTGCGGACACGGAGAGTTGGCAGAGCGGTAATGCACTGGACTCGAAATCCAGCGAGCCGTATAAAAGCGGTGCACGGGTTCAAATCCCGTACTCTCCTTCCCTCAGGGCAGAAACGTTGATAAAATAGCGTTTCTGCCTTGTTTTTATTTATTGACCCCGTTTTTGACTACGTTAAACTTAAATGATTTCTTTTTTTCAAAAATAAAAAAGCTTAGATAAGGTCATGCCAGCAATTAAAGCGCATACATTCGGCCTTTATCTAAGCAAAAAGATGGGTTGTTAGTTTTTTTACTTCTTTCCGCCACTTAAATTAATATCTTCATAATTACTTTCTAAAATAACATTTACACTGTTTTCTATAATAGTAATCGTTTGTTGGCGTGACGGGACAATAACTTTTGACAACATCAAGGTAGCTAGCCCGGTAATCGTAATCCATGTACCGTGAAAAAGAGCTTCAATATATTCTTCAGATAAGTTCTGATATTCTTTTTCCTGCAGAAGTGTTTCCTTGATAAAATGATAAGAAAGATCATACATCGCTTTACCGCCACCTTTTTCATCAAGGTACATCGCCATAAATAAACGCGGGTTCTTTTGTGCAAAATCAATATAATTAATACTAATATCTATTACTTTATCTCCAGTATGTTCCACACTAAAAACCTTTTTTGTCAGATCGTCAAAGATTTCTTTGATCAAGGTCTGCTTTAAATCTTCCATATTATCAAATTCTAAGTAAATCGGCTGCGTAGACACACCCATTTGGTTTGCCACATTTCGTGCTGTAAAGTTACTAAACCCATCCTTTTCAATCAGCTCATAAGCAGCTTTTAAAATATGTTCTCTTGTATATACTTTATGTCGCATAACATAGCCCCCTTCTTTTTCTTTACGCCCGTATACTGTTATTTTAACCGACAAATACAATTTTTTAAAGGGATTTATATACGTTTTATAAAAACGGTTATTTGTGTATAATCAACTATTGTTACAGTAAAATTCACATTTTTCTTTTACTTACCTTTTTTATTTCAATCAACAGACTTATTTAACATAAGTAGTATGAGCTTCCTTGTTTAATCACTAAAATCTTTCTTGTAAGTCCCTAGGCAAACAGATAGAATGATGGAAGAGGTTTTTGTATTTTTTATAAGTATTATTGTTGATTTGTTAGACAAGGAGAATAAGTATGGAAAAAACCAAAAATTTATTAATAGATACTTGTTTATTAGCTGGAAAAATCATGATGGAGAGTGGTTCTGAGGTTTATCGTGTAGAAGATACGATGAACCGTATTGCTGAAAATGCAAATGAACCTGATAGTAAAAGTTATGTTACAGCTACTGGTATTTTCATGGGATTGAAAAGTAGTCACTCTACCCAGATTGAAAATGTAGGTGAACGAAATATTAATTTAGAAAAAGTTGAAGCTGTAAACCAATTATCCAGAGAGTTCGCTGAAAAAAGCGTCAATTTAACAACACTCTATCAGCAACTCAAAAAAATTGATAAAAATACTCCTGAGTTTCCACTGTCGATACAAATTCTCAGTGCAGCGTTTTTAAGTGCGTTTTTAATGATTTTGTTTGGCGGCAGTTGGTTAAACTTCATCCCTACGCTATTGATAGGTGGGGTCGGTTATTCTGCAAAACATCTCATTAAACAAAGTTTCGACTTACGTTTTTTTGATACTTTCTTGGCTTCATTGGTCATCGGTTTACTGGCTTTTGCCTTTACGCAAACAAATCTTGCCGTTAGTTTTGATTACATGTGTATTGGCGCGGTTATGCCCTTAGTACCCGGGGTTGCAATTACAGCTTCCTTACGAGATACTTTAGCCGGACATCTTGTTAGTGGACTTGTTCGTGGTACTGAAGCTATTATTGTAGCTGCAGCAATTGCTATTGGCATTGCTTGTGTGCTGTCTATTTTTGGAGGAATTCTAACATGACTTTTTTGCTTCATTTTTCTTTTAGTTTTTTTAGTAGTGTAGCATTTGGCTTTATAGCAAATATCCCGCGTCGTGCACTTTTAGCTAGTGGCTTTACTGGTGCTGTAGGCTGGATGATATATTTTTATTTAAATCAATTATTTCATAACATCGCTTTTCCTAATTTTGCCGCAGCATTTATTATTGGTTGTTTAAGTATCTTTTTCTCAAAGAAAAAGAAAATGCCTATGATCATTTTCTATATTCCAGGTCTAATCCCCTTAGTTCCCGGCGGACCTTCTTATGAAGCGGTTCGGGCTTTCGCTTTGGAAGACCCCAACGCTGGTTTTCAAAAATTAATGGTTGTAACAACTACGGCTATAAGTATTGCGGGAGGCTTGATGGTAACTAGTTTGGTAGAACAAATTATTAATAAATGGTTGCGTTTTAGAAGGGTTTAACAAAATACTAATTTTTTTGAAATCGGTCGCTAGTTGCATGCTTTTTTTATAATTCTGATTATAATTATAATTAGAGTGGTAGAAAACAGAGGTGGCATATATTGAGTATTACAACATCAAGAAGACTAATCAACTTCATTTCTTTATGTGGCTTTTTTGCTTTAATCTTTTTAACAGTATATTTTTACCCACTAGTGGTGCATGAAACATTTTAAATTAGCTCTTTATGTTTCACACTATTTTCATTCATAAAAAAATCCTTTATACTGAGCTTGGATGACTTATCCAAGACCAATACAAAGGAACTTAATATGGATAAGTATAAAACAATTTCAGCTTTTAATAAATGGTTTTCGAACATAAATTTCAAAAAATTACCTTTTTCTATTCGTGAGAAAATTTCTCAAGCCGACAAGTATCATAAAAAATTTGCTTTTGAACACTTTTTGAAGGTGTTTCTCTATGGCATCGATCATGAGTGTGAAAGTTTACGTGAAATGGATACGGCATTTGTTTCCCCTGATCTACAACAGACCATGGCGTTAGATGCCATCAGCCATTCGCAGCTTTCCCGTGAGCTCGCCCAGATGGATGACGAAATTTTGTGGGCGATTTTCGCACAGTTACTGGAAAAAGCACGGTCAAAAACACCGGTGACTAAACGAAATGCGCTCTATCTCGTGGATTCTTCTACCTTTCCGTTAAATACCACTCGATATCCTTGGGCGGACTTTCGCTCAACCAAAGCGGGGATCAAGCTTCACTTAAAACTTTGTTTTATGGATAAAGAACACTTGTATCCGGATCAGTTTGAAGTCACGAATGCGGTTGAACATGATGACAATCACTTAGAAGTTTTTGTCAATCAACCGGAAGCGACCTATATCTTTGACCGTGGTTATATTGATTACGAGCGACTGGATGAAATGGAAGCCGATGGCTATTTTTTCGTCACAAGAGTGAAGAAAAACACCAAAATCCATGTCAGAGAAACTTATGATACTTCTCAGAGTAAAAACATTTTGCGTGACCAAATGGTGGTGTTAGGTACGCAGGTTTATTTAACCTCCCCGTTTCGCTTAGTGACGATTCAGGATGAAAAGGGAAAACAATTACGTTTTGTCACTAACCGTTTTGATGTGACCGCCCAAGAAGTGGCCGACATGTACAAAGCTCGTTGGCAAATTGAACTATTTTTTAAGCACATCAAGCAACATATGACGATAAAAAAGCTATTTTCCCACAGTGAAAAAGGGGTAAGCAATCAAATCATTCTCGCCATGATTGCCAGTCTACTGACGTATTTACTCAAAGTGGAGACAGGAAGTAAGAAATCTCCTTTTCAAATCAAGCGTCTATTGAAACACTTGCTTTTTCAACCTTTTGAAGAATTATGGGTGTTGCTCGTTCCTACGTGACGAAATAGCATTTGTCGTTGTTGCAATAGTATTCAGATAAATAATGAAAATTTTTTTCTGGAAAAGTCATCCTTTGCGCAAGCATTTGATTTTTTTGTCATTTTTTAGAAAAAAGTTAAAATCTGAATATTCTGATCATATTAATGCACCACTAGTGATTTTTACCATCTAGGAATTTTCGACGATTTACAAAGTCTACAGGAATTTGTAAGCCAAAAAACATTTTGGGCTCCTTTGATATTTGTTTTGATCCAAATTTTACAAGTGGTCATTCCAATTATACCTGGTGGAATTTCTCTAGCTGCCGGTGTTTTACTTTTTGGACCATTAGAGGGTTTTTTATACAATTATATAGGAATTTGTATCGGTTCTCTGATACTCTTTTGGTTAGGACGCCAATATGGAAGGCCCCTTGTTTTGCGCTTAGTAAATGAAAAAACTTACTATAAATATATTCATTGGCTAGATAACCAAAAACGTTTTGATCGTCTTTTTACTTTAGCTATATTTTTCCCTATAGCTCCAGATGATGCTTTGTGCTTAATGGCAAGTTTAACTAAAATTTCTTTTAAAAAGTTTACCTGGATTATTTTATTAGCAAAACCTGCTTCTGTCTTTGCATATAGTCTCGTTTTATTATATGGCAGTGAACACATCATCCAATTTCTATTATAAAAAAATTTGAGGTCATAGTTTAAGTGTCAAACAAAATTTTTGGTCATACTTTGTAATTATGTTATAGTACGAAAGGTTGTTGTTATAAAAAATTTTAAGGAGGGATGTATAAATGACATTTAAAAAAGAAGATTTAGCTTATCGTATCGCTTTTGATACAAACACAAACCAATTTATGGCAATTGATTCAAAAGATGAACAACATGTCGCTTACGGTGTAACCATCGAACACGCAATTAAAAACTTAAATGCTGAAAAAGCCAACGTCTAGAGAAAGGATCTCTCAAATGAATTCAACTGTTTCTTCTTGCTGAAGCTGTTAGTAGTAATGAGCACTTTTACTGCTAACAGCTTTTTTGTATGCAAAAAAAGACGCTCAAAATGAGCGCCTTTTTTCTTCCTACAGACTACAAATACTGATTTATAGCCGTTCATTTAATTTACCTGCCAAGTCTTCATAACCTGGTTTACCTAATAAGGCAAACATATTATTTTTATACTCTTCTACTCCCGGTTGGTCAAACGGATTTACGCCATTTAAGTAACCTGAGATTCCTACAGCAATTTCAAAGAAATACATGGTATATCCTAATGTATACTCATCCATTTCTGGAATTTTCAATAATAGATTTGGAACATTGCCATCCGTATGTGCTAGTAATGTTCCTTCAAATGCTTTGGTATTTACAAAGTCAATTTCTTTTCCCTGTAAGTAACCTAATCCATCTAAATCGGATTCTTGTTTTGGAATAGAAACACTTTTACGTGGATTTTCTACTTTTACAACAGTTTCAAATACATTGCGTGTGCCATCTTGAATCGTTTGGCCCACAGAGTGAAGATCTGTTGAAAAGTTCGCACTTGATGGATAAATTCCTTTTTGATCTTTTCCTTCTGATTCACCGTATAATTGTTTCCACCATTCAGAGAAATATTGCATTCCTGGTTCATAGTTGACCAAAATTTCAATAGCTTTATCTTTACGGTGCAAAATATTACGCAAAGCAGCGTATTGGTAAGCTTCATTTTTCTTCAAGTCTGGATCCATATACGCTTTACGAGCATCAACCGCACCTTGCATTAAAGCGTCGATATCTGCGCCACTAACAGCAATAGGCAATAAACCAACAGGTGTTAATACAGTAAAACGTCCACCTACGTCGTCTGGAATGACAAAAGTTTCCCAGCCTTGCGCGTCAGCTTCTTCTTTTACAGCACCTTTTTGACGATCTGTTGTCGCATAAATTCGTTTATTGGCTTCTTTTTCACCATACTTATTAATCAGTAATTCTTTAAATACTCGGAATGCGATGGCTGGTTCGGTAGTTGTACCAGATTTTGAAATAACATTTACAGAAAAATCACGATCACCGATCATTTCAATCAGATCTGCAAGATAGGTAGAAGAAATGGAATTACCCGCAAAAACCACTTGTGGTGTCTTTCGTTGTTCTTTTGGTAACGCATTATAAAATGAGTGTTGTAAAAACTCAATAGCTGCGCGTGCTCCTAAATAAGAGCCTCCAATACCAATCACAACTAATACATCAGAATCTGATTTAATTTTCTCTGCTGCTTTTTTAACACGAGAGAATTCTTCTTTATCGTAGTTTTCCGGCAAGTCGATCCAGCCTAAGAAATCATTTCCAGCACCTGTTCCGTTTCTTAACGCTGTATCTGCAGCGGTTACTTGATTTTGCATATAGTCAAGTTCATGTTCACTAACAAATGGTGTTACCTTTGAATAATCAAATGAAATATGTCCCATGTTGCCTCCTCCTTAAAAAAGTAAAGTAGTAATGTATACACTACTACTATACTTTTTTTATTATTGTTTTTCAAGTAATTATTCCATCATACAAGACCTTGCTCAGTCATTGCCTTAGCCACTCGATCAAATCCTGCAATGTTGGCACCAAGCATAAAGTTATTTTCTGAACCATACTCTTGGGCAGCATCACGAGTACTTTCATAGATCTTCTTCATAATCGTATTTAACTGCTTGTCCACGTCATTTTTTTCCCACTGCAAACGTTGTGAGTTTTGACTCATTTCTAAAGCAGAAACTGCAACCCCTCCAGCATTTGCTGCTTTTCCAGGGCAATAAGAGATACCTTTGTCAATAAAATATTCGCTAGCTTCCATTACACAAGGCATATTCGCCCCTTCTGCTACAATCTTAGCGCCATTTTCCACGATAACTTCTGCATTTTCTTTATCAATTTCATTTTGCGTAGCACACGGAAAAGCAAGATCATAAGGTATTTTTAACTCCCACACATTGCCAGCTTCATAATATTGAGCCTGCGGGCGTTTTTTAGTATAAGCAGTTAAACGATCACGATCAACTTCTTTGACCTGTTTTAATAAATCTAAGTCAATACCTTCTTTATCGTAAATATATCCATTAGAATCGGAACAAGTCACTGGCTTAGCGCCTAATTGTTGTAATTTTTCAATCGCATAGATTGCCACATTTCCACTTCCAGAAACTGCTGCAGTTTTGCCTTTAAAATTTTCGTTTTTATCCGCTAAAAGATGTTTAACAAAATAGACAACGCCATACCCGGTCGCTTCAGTGCGCCCTTTGCTACCCCAAAAATCTAGTGGCTTACCTGTCAATACCCCGGTGTCATATTGTTTTAAACGTTTATAAGTACCGTATAAATACCCGATCTCACGAGCACCAACACCAATATCACCGGCTGGAATATCCAAATTTGGTCCAATATGTTTGGATAATTCTGTCATAAAGCTTTGGCAAAAACGCATAATTTCATCATCTGATTTTCCTTTTGGATCAAAATCACTCCCACCTTTGCCGCCGCCAATAGGTAAACCGGTCAAACTGTTTTTAAAGATTTGTTCAAAACCTAAGAATTTTAAAATACTTAAGTTAACGCTAGGATGGAATCTAAGTCCGCCCTTATAAGGCCCTAATGCCGAATTAAATTGAATACGATAGCCACGATTAACGCGCCAATTTCCCTGATCGTCTTGCCAAGGCACACGAAATTGTAAAATACGTTCAGGTTCAGTCAATATCGCTAATAAATTTTTTTCCACATATTCAGGATTTTTTTCTAAAAAGGGTTTTACAGTAGATAAAAATTCATCCACTGCTTGTAAAAATTCTGTCTGATGTGGATCTTTATTATGGACCGTTTCTTGTACTGCGGTTATTGCATCATTGATTTTTGTCATAAAAATACCTCCTCCGTATTTCCTGCTATTTTATCAGAAAAATTTTTTATGCGCACCTTTTTTTTGTAATTTTCAAATAATTTTTCCGAAAAATCCAAAAAATATCATGAACTTAATGCGCTTTACTTATTAAAAAAAGACAATAGCCCAAGTAGCCAATTTTATAAATACTTATCACATAGCTACTCTACTATTGTCTTATTTCTGTACTATTCTATCATTGCATATTTTATACTGTAATATCAGCAAATTCACCATTTACCAAATTTGCTAAATCTTCTGGCGCAAGTTCGATCTGCAGCCCCCGTTTTCCTGCTGAAACTAAAATTGAAGCAAAATCTTTGGCTGTTATGTCAATATAAGTAGGAAATTTCTTTTTCATCCCTATAGGCGAACAACCACCTCTGATATAACCAGTTGTCTTTTCTAAGTCTTTTAAATGTAACATTTCAACTTTTTTATTCTGACTGACTTTTGCAATCTTTTTTAAATCTAATTCTCTATCTCCAGGAACCACAGCAACAAGTGTGCCGGTTTTATTTCCTACAACGACTAAAGTTTTAAAAATTTGAGAAATATTTTCATCTAACTCATCAGCTACATGATCAGCACTCAACTGCGCCTCATTCCAAGCATATTCATATTCTTGATAAGAAATATTTTGTTGTTCAACAAGGCGAATAGCGTTCGTCTTGTCTTTTTTCTTCTTACTCAATGAACTTCCCTCTCATCATTATCGCTTGTACTAAATTTTTCTTTTACACTTAATGTTTCTAACACAAATTGCAATTCATCAATAGGAATTTGGCCAGGTGCTGAGCTTTGCGCTTCATCCAATGAACCAAAAGTAAGAACAGAACCTGTAATCTCTCCTGTGATCCTTGAGACTTTCCCTAAATCTGACATAGAAATGGTTGCAATAGGTAATTCATTAAAAGCTCGAACTCTTGAAACAAGATTCATCATTCTTAATACGTCTTGCAAATTATGAGGCATGGCAGCGATTTTTCCAATATCGGCGCCAAATTGATTCATAACGCCAACACGATAAATCATCGTCGCATCTTCTGGTGTTTGGTCATAATCATGGCTACTCATCATGATTTTAGTTCCTTGAATTTTTAAATCTTGCACAAACTTACGTCCTAAATACTCAACTTTTCCAAATTCTATATCCATTAAGTCAACTTTTTGTGTGCTAGCTGCTGACAAACACAAATCATGGTACATTTTTAAAGAGACTGGCCGGCTTCCACCTTCTTCAACAGAACGAAAGGTATATAACAGAATTTTTTCTGGAAGAATCCCTGCAATCATTTCTAAAGTATCTATCATATCATCAATCTCTTCACTTTCATGAAAAAGATCAGCACGCCATTCTACGATCTCAGCGACTGAGTGTTTTACACGATTTGCTTGTTCCGCTATTTCTTCTGTAGTTTTTCCCGTAATAGGTACACACATTTTAGGACGACCGTTGCCTATCTTTGTACTTTTTATCTCTAACAAAAAAACTCCCTCATTTCTATTAACTTTTTTCAATTTGATAAAAATAAACTTTTAAATAATCTCCTTCAGGAAAAGACGAGTGAATAACATAGTCTTTAGGCAGATGAAATTTTTTAATTAATTTGTAAGTAACATTTTTCTCTTGCAAAGCTTTTTCAATCATTGTTTGGAATTTTTTAGAAGAAACATTGCCTGCATTGGTTGAAGCAATAATCATTCCTTGCCTATTTAAAATTTCTACACTATCTTCAACTAAGCTCCCATAGTCTTTAGCTACCCGGAATACTTTTTTCTTATTTCTAGCAAAACTCGGTGGGTCCAAAATAATACAATCAAAGCTTAAACCTTTTTTCTTGGCGTACTTAAAATAATCAAAAGTATCCATTACATGAATCATTTGTTGCTCAAGATCAATTTGATTTACATTAAACTGTTCTTTTGTTTTTTTCAAACTGCGCTTTGCTAGATCAACACTGGTGGTACTTTTAGCTTCACCCACAGCAGCGGCGACAGAAAATGCGCCTGTATAGCTAAACATATTTAAAACATCTTTGTTTCTAACAAAGCCTGAAGCAAGTAAAGCTCTAACTTCTCGCTGATCTAAAAAGATTCCAGTCATTAATCCTTCATTTAAATATACCACATAATTTACATTGTTTTCTTTAATATGTAACGGTTCAGGAGCTTTTATTCCTGCAAGCAGGTTTGAATAGGGTTGATCTGTTTGAAAACGCAACTTTTCATAGATTCCCTCTATTTCGGGAAAAACTTCTTTAAAAGCAGAAATAATTTCTTCTTGCTTATGATATAAAGTACGATTATACCAAGAAACTACGGCAAAATCACCATATTTATCTACCGTCATCCCACCTAGGCCATCTCCTGCACTGTTAAGGAGTCGAAAGGCATCGGTTTTTTTGTCCCGATAAAAAGCGCGACGTTTTTCTTTTGCCTGAAAAAATAATTCAACAAAAAACGCATGGTTAAGCGGCCAATTTTTTGTAGTTAAACTCCAGCCTACACCATTATTTTGTACGCCAAGATATCCTTTTGCAATGCGTTTTCCTTCTTTATTAACAAAATCGACCCATTGATTTTCTTGTATTTGATCCAATAAATCATCTTCTTGTAATAAGGGATAGCCATTTTGTACACGTTTTGCTGCTTGTTGCGTGATCTTAATTTCCATATATTCACCTGTTCATCTTATTCATTGCTTACCAATTAAGTATATCAAATCCTACAATTTTTGTCTTTCACGAAAGAATTGATAAGAAAAACTTAATTTGCCCTACACAAACCTAATTTTATTGACAGTCAAACCGGGGCTTAGTAAAATATTATTGATGAATGAAAACAGTAGAAAAATTTTTCATGACCCAGGTCAGAAAGTGAGGAACAAACTTTTGAAGAATGTAAAAATACCAAATCTTCTAAATACAAGATTAGGCTTTTTTGGCCTATTAACAATACTACTTTGGGCTAAAAATATCTTTGCCTATTTTACGGAATTTAATTTAGGTGTCGACAGCCCGATCCAGTATTTTATTCTGCTCATTAATCCAATAGCAACAACGCTATTTCTATTATCCATTGCTTTATATGTAAGAAGAACCAAGGCATCGTATTTTACCATGCTTTTTATTTATTTCTTGGTGACAGTATTACTTTTTGCAAATGTCGCTTATTATCGTGAATTTACTGACTTTATTACTATTAATACCATTTTAGGTGCCGGTAAAGTTGCTGGAGGATTGGCAGGTAGCACATTAGAGCTGCTAAAAGTAAGTGATATCTTCTACTTTATTGATTTTGTTATCATCGCAATCGCACTTGTTATGAAAAAAATCAAGTTAGACGATCGCCCCATCCGAGCTAGAACAGCTTTAGCTGTCACAGCCCTAGCTGTAATGGTTTTTTCAGGAAATCTATTTTTAGCAGAAACAGATCGTTCAGGTCTATTAACCCGTACTTTCTCTCGTGATTATCTAGTAAAATATCTTGGTATTAACGCTTATACAGCTTACGACGCTGTTCAAACTTATCAGACAACACAAGTTCGAGCAGAAGCTAGCCCTAACGATATGGATGAAGTTGAAGATTATGTTGATGATCACTATGCTGAGCCTAATGACGAATATTATGGCATGGCAGAAGGCAAAAATGTTATCTATATTCATTTAGAAAGTGTGCAACAATTTTTAGTTGATTATGAACTAGAAGATGAAAATGGCGAAAAACACGAAGTAATGCCCTTTATTAATAGCTTATTCCATGATGATAGTACCTTTAGTTTTGATAACTTCTTCCATCAAGTTGCGGCTGGAAAAACTAGTGATGCAGAAACATTAATGGATAACTCACTGTTTGGTTTAAACCAAGGATCGTTTTTCACGCAATTCGGTGGAAAAAATACTTTTGAATCAGCACCAAATATCTTAAAACAAACAAAAGATTATGATTCTGCTGTCTTCCATGGAAATGAAGGAAACTTTTGGAATCGTAATGAAGTTTACAAACACTTTGGTTATGATTATTTCTTTGACGCAAATTATTATGATGTCAATGATGAGAATTCATTCCAATATGGCTTACATGACAAACCATTTTTCGAACAATCTGCCCAATATCTTGAACACTTGCAACAACCGTTTTATTCCAAGTTTATCGCTGTATCAAATCATTATCCTTATTCTGAGTTTACAAATGATGAAGCTGGTTTCCCACTTGCTGATACACCAGATAACACAATCAATGGTTATTTTGCGACGGCGAACTATTTGGATACAGCTGTGGAAGAGTTCTTCGATTACTTGAAAGAATCTGGTTTATACGATAATTCCGTCATTGTTTTATACGGAGATCACTATGGAATTTCTGATGGACGTAACGAAAACCTAGCAGAATTATTAGGTAAAGATAGTAGTGAATGGGATAATTATGACAATGCTCAAATGCAACGCGTTCCTTACATGATTCATGTTCCTGGACAAGATAAAGGTGGCGTTGATCATACCTATGGCGGTGAAGTAGACGCGATGCCTACACTCTTACATTTATTGGGAGTAGATACCAAAAATTATATTCAAATGGGACAAGATCTGTTGTCTGACGAACACCAAGAAGTAGCAGCTATGCGAGACGGCTCCTTCGTATCCCCTGATTATACAAATTATTCAGGTACATTATATGATAACGAAAGTGGAGAGCCAATTGAATCACCTACAGAAGAACAACAAGCAACAGTTAAGGAATTACAAGATGCGGTCAATAAACAGCTTGAAACTTCCGATAAGGTAACACAAGGTGATTTACTTCGTTTCCACTCTGGAAGCGGGCTTAATCCAATTGATCCTAATGATTATGATTACAAAGATATTGATAAGCGATTGCTTAAAAAAGAGGAAGATTTAGGCGATGAATCTACCAGTATCTATTCAGAAAATGGCGATGAATCTACTGAGGATGAATATGAATCAAAATCCTATCAAGAGTATCATCCAGAAGCTAAGGAATAATTAGAAGAAGAAAACAATAACGAAAATAATGAGTAAGATACAACTAAAGAAATCCGAGATCAATGATTGATCTCGGATTTCTTTTTTTTACTATAAGTTATTCATATTTTTTTCAAACTCATTTTATATACTAAAATCAAGAAGGTGAGAATTATGTCTTTTTCAAAAATTGCTTTAGCTAGTCTAAAATATCATCGACGTATGACTGCTTTTTATGTAATTTTTTTAGTCATTTCCTTTTTTTTATTATTTATTATTGATAGTTTAAAAATTTCATTACCTTTCATTTATAGTCATATGGAAGACTTATTGAGTTCTTCTGGCTATTCATTAGAAAAACAAAGCATCTTAGGATATATACAAGAACCTACTGAAACTATCGGACGTTATTATGATTTTGTAAAAAAAGCAGCCCTTATTTTTTTTACTGCGCTATTTTTCATTTATTTTTTTATTTGTCAAATAATCAAGGAAAAAGAATACCTGATTTGGAAAAACTCAGGTAACAGAACACTCTCTTGGGTTTATTTTAATTTATTAGAAATGATTTTCCCTTTATTCATCTTTTTTTTAATTTTTGCAGCTATGATAATGCTTCTTCAACATTTTTTTGTAGGAATTATTTTAAATCAACATTTGAAAATAATTGAAATGGTCCATGGTACAAATACAATCACTGAACAGTTTGGACAAGACAATCTAGACAATTTAGTCGTACGTTTTCCACGTACAAATCAGGCACTGATTCAGACAATTTTATTGTCTAGTAAGGAATGGACAAAAATTCTTTTTATATCACTTGGTCAAACCATGCGAAATTTTATTTTCTTAGTCTTTCCAACTCAAATCGGTGCAATAGGCGTTCATTACTTTTGGAGGCATAAATTTGGAACAAATAACTAATGTAGAACAATTAGCTGCTGGCTTTTATCTTGTAACAACCGACGTTTACAAAAAGAAATTTTTAGAGCAAAAAAACAAACGAACACAGCCCACTATTGGTGAAGTTACAGGAGATTGGCAGCAACTACCTTATTTATCATTAAAAGAAAATATTCTTCTAGGTGTAGAAAAAACCAAACGTCCAAAACTTTTATCCTATGTCAAATTAGCTGAGATTAATCCCAGGTTATTTACCAAGCAGAAAAACGAACTTTCTCAAATTGATAAAATCAAATTACAATTTGTACACTTGTTGTTAAAAGAAAATTCGATTATTTACCTTCATGACTGTTTTGATCAAATGACTGTTGGACAAATGCAATGGCTTTTAGGTTTTTGTCATCAACTTGTCCAAAAGTACTCATTACGCATATTACTATTTAGTAAAAATGAGCAACTACTCCACTCCATAAATATTGACGAAATTCTTTAAATAAAAACAAATAGCCGAACTATATGAAGAGATTACTCCAAGCTTCCAGCTGGTTTTAGTCGTAAATTCACGATAACCAGAAAATCTCACTAAGTATAGTTCGGCTGTTTTATTTTTTATTGCATTTTCTTATTCGACTTCTTTATCCGGATCAGTATCAGGGAAAGTGATAACAAAGCTAGTTCCTTTATTTGGCTTACTGTGAACCTCGATTGTTCCTTTATGCATGTTTACCAATTGTTGTACGATTGGCAATCCCAAACCTGATTCTCCAAATTTTTTATTTTTTCTAGAAGGATCAATTTTATAATAACGTTCCCAGATATTATTTACTTGGTCTTCAGTCATACCAATCCCAGTATCGGTAATCGTGACAATCGTCTCTAAATAACCCTTTTCAATCTTAATACGAATTTCGCCATCTTCAGTAAACTGAATAGCATTTTGAATAATATTAACAATAATTTGAACAAACCGATCATAGTCAGCAAAAATTGGAACTGATTCACTTGTTTCTAAAATCAGTTGATCATTGGCTTCTTCGGCTTTTTTCTCCATTTGTACTAATATCGTTTGTAATGCTTGTGTTCCGTCAAATTTCTTCACTACAATAGAAATTTGGTTTGTTCGGATTTTTTCATAATCTAGGTTTTCACTGACTAAACGAATTAAACGATTGGTTTCATTTTTCATTAAACGAATGGCATTATCCTTTTGATCTTCTGGAATCGCTTGGTATTGCAGTCCTTCCAATAAACCATTAATTGTAGTTAATGGTGTGCGCATCTCATGGGAAGCATCTGACATAAACTGTCTACGTCGCTCTTCTTGCCGATCGATTTCTTCTTGTGATTCTTTTAAAGAATCCGTCATTTTATTGAAGTCCTCAGCCAATTCATCAAACTCATCGCGATGACGTGAAGGTAATTTGTTATCAAAGTTTCCATTAGCGATTTCTTTTGTTGCTTCCTTCATCCGGTTGATTCGCCTTACCAGAAATTTAGCGTATAAAAAGCTAATCACCAAAGCAACAATGACAGATAAGACAAATCCTTTTAGTAAATTATTGGTAAATTCTGTCACTGAATTTTTTACATTTTGAGCCGATTGCGTCACAATCAGCGCACCATAAAAGTCATTATCTAAATTAAAGGGAATCATCGCATAAGAAGTCGCTTCTTCTTCCCCATAAATATTCTTACTGGCTGTTACTTGTTGTTGCTGTCCTGCATGAAGTTGCTTCCAAAAATTATTAAAGGGAAATGAAATCTGCTTTTCTGGTCTAGTTGGATAGAGCACTTCTTTAGAATCAGTAATAAAAGTAAAATGGACATTTTGTTGGTTTAACATCGCCTCTGAACGATTCAATGAGTTTTGAATCGCTGTCTCCAATGAATTGGCCGGCATATTGTCATTGATTTCTTCTACAACCGCATCAGCATAACCAAAAAGTTGATGGTAATTGTTCTCTTCGATGGTTTGTTTAGTCATCTGGGTAAAAGTAATCCCTAGTGTTACCAGCGTCACTAAGATCACAATCCAGAAAGCTAGCAACTGTTGGTATAAATAACGCATTATTCAACACCCGAATCATCAAACTTATAGCCAACGCCCCAAACCGTTTGAATAACTTGTGGTCCAATTTTTTCAATCTTTTGCCGTAACTTTTTGATATGAGCGTCTACTGTTCGTTCATCACCAAAGTATTGATAATCCCACACTAACTCAAGTAATTTTTCGCGGGAAAATACTTGTCGCGGCTTATTTGCTAATGTGTAAAGCAAATCAAATTCTTTAGGCGTTAGATCAACAATCTCTGCGCCATTTAAATAAGCTTCTCTTGTTTTTGTATTCATTTGAAAATGTGCTGTTTTTACATCAAATTCCGTATCATTTTTCGAAACCTCTTTAGTTGTTGCGGTACTTCTTAAATCACTACGACGATGCAGCGCCTTTATTCGTGCAATTAAAGTCAGCGGGCTAAAAGGTTTAGTTACGTAATCATCAGCGCCAATTTCAAGACCAATCACTTGGTCACTTTCTGAATCTCTAGCCGTTAGCATCACTAATGGTACCGTACTAGAAACTTCGCGAATTTTACGAGCTACAACCATGCCATCTACCTCAGGCAAATTTAAATCTAGTATAATCATATCCCAATTTTGTGGATTCTCTAAAAAAGCATCAATTCCGGTTTGTCCATCATATTTAAAAGTCACTTCCCACCCTTCATTTACAAAAAACATCTGCATCATTTCACAAACAGATTCATTATCTTCGATCATTAATACATTCATGTTGCCACCTCTTGTTTATTGATCTTTTGTGATTTTATTTTTATGACAAATCACAACATTCTAGTCATTTTAAATAAGATACTAATAATTGTTCATTTCTCATTCTTTTACTAGTATAACTTAAATTAAAATAACGGACCAATAAATTATCACTTTCTTTGAGAAACCTTTGTAATTTTGTTACAACGTCTTATATAATTTTTTAAATTAGCTGTAAATTGAGGAAACCTTTTATGACACCTTATAGACATTTAATTATTTGAAGCTTTTCATTCAAAAATCGACAAAAAACAAAGAATTTTTATCTATATTTATCTATTTATTTACGTTAGGTCTATTCCTTTTTCTTTTAGATTATCCAAACAATCCTGGAGATATAAAACATCGTGTTCCTCATAAATCGGTTTTTCCAACTTTAAACTTTTTATGCTTTCGTATTTTGGACAAGTTTGACCCCGGTATAAAGGATCAAACCATTGCTCGTTTGGTTTATATCCTCTTTTTAAGATTTCTTCCATAACCAAAACATGGTATTGATACAACTTATAAGGCGAATGATTGAAAACATAATTTACCGTCGCATGGTTTTTCCCCCACCCTTTTCCACGTAAGGCGCAACATTCTCTGTGTTGCCCCAATAGTTGTTGTCTAGGTAATAATGGTACCAATTCTTCATGCCATAAGCGCATTACTTTAACCTCACTTAACATACATTGATTTATAAATTATTACAGATAATTTTCTCGTATAAAGATTCTATCATAAAAAAACTAACAAGAAAAAATGCTTCTGAAAGCTGAAAAATCAGCAATCAGAAGCATTGATTAATCTCCAAATGGAGACGGCGGGAGTTGAACCCGCGTCCAGACATATTGCCTCTTGAATATCTACGCTCATAGTCATCTCGATTAATTTCGCTTTATAAGCCGTCGAGTGACAAACCGCTTATAAAGCTAGTCTGATGAGCTCTTCATTAACTTCCAGACGGAAAGTTAATGCGTATCCCACTTAAATTTGAGACCCTTATTCGAGCACATGGGCGATGCCGAGAGGATCTACGCTAGCTGGTTTTACGCAGCTAAAGCGTAAGAGTTGTTATTATTTTTAGCAGTTATATTTAACTGAGCGTTTTTACGTAGACGCAACCTACAAAGCGCAATTCAAGCTCAATCTATGCCTGTCGAATCCGTAACGTCCCCTTAATTAAGGGGTATTTCTACCAATAATTAGTATAACATATACCGAAACTATTTCAAACAATTCGCTCATCAAATATGACATGTGTGAAATATAACTTATTTAATTTGTAATAAAAACTAATGAACCTGTAATCGGTACTTATGTTATTCTATTTAACAGAGGGGGACGAGTATATGGAAGATATTTTCTTTGCACCATTCGATTGGTTATATCGTCAATTCTCTGGTTAGTAATTATTGAATAGCCGCTCGAAATACCTTTTGAAAGACTTGGCAAAATAGCGTCAAGTCTTTTTATTTGCTTTAAAATACTTTTAGTAATTGTTTACAATAATCTTCAAGATATTTTTTATCGGTTTGATCGTAATCATTTATTTCTTTACTATCAATATCAAGAACACCAATCAATCGCTCATCTTTAACCATCGGCACAACAATTTCTGAAAGCGCCGCGGAATCACATGCGATATAATTTTTATGCTCTTTTACATTTCCTACGATCACTGTCTGATTTGTATCAGCAGCTTCACCACAAACACCCTTTCCCATTTGGATTCGTGTACAAGAGACATTTCCTTGAAATGGCCCCAATATCAATTCATTTTCATCAAATAAATAAAATCCTGCAAATACAGTGTTTGGTAAGCTCATATTTAACAAAGCTGATGCATTAGATAAAGTGGCTAACCAATTTTTTTCATCTTTGATCAATTCACTTTGCTGTGAAATCATCATTTCATAGGTTTTTTGTTTTTCTTCTTTATTCCACATAAATAACTCTCTCCATTTTAATTTTTAAATGAATGCAAAGGTGCAGGTATCCGGCCTCCACGTTGGACAAATTCAGAAGAGCTTGCATCATTGGTTTTCATCACGGGTGCTGAGCCTAGTAAGCCCCCAAATTCAATATGATCGCCCACATCTTTATCTTTAGCTGGAATGATACGTACTGCCGTTGTTTTATGGTTCACTACACCAATAGCTGCTTCGTCTGCGACCATTGCACTGATCGTATCAGCTGGTGTTTTACCAGGGATTGCAATCATATCTAGGCCAACTGAACAGATCGCTGTCATCGCCTCTAGTTTTTCTAAATTTAACGAGCCGCTTTCAACTGCTTGAATCATCCCTGCGTCTTCTGATACCGGAATAAAAGCTCCTGATAAGCCTCCTACATGGTTACAAGCCATAACGCCACCTTTTTTAACAGCGTCATTTAATAAAGCTAATGCCGCTGTGGTTCCATGGGTTCCAACTGATTCTAATCCCATCTCTTCTAAAATTTGAGCGACACTATCACCTACGGCCGGTGTCGGTGCTAAAGAAAGGTCAACGATACCAAAAGGAATACCTAAACGGTTGGAAGTTTCTTTACCCACTAACTGTCCCATTCTTGTGATTTTAAAGGCTGTCTTTTTGACAGTCTCAGCGATAACATCAAAAGATTCTCCTTTAACTTTTTCTAGTGCTCTTTTCATAACACCAGGCCCGCTAACTCCTACGTTAATTACCTTATCAGCTTCTCCGAAACCATGAAAAGCACCAGCCATAAATGGATTATCTTCTACAGCATTAGCAAATACTACAAGTTTAGCACAACCTAAATCTGATTTTTCTGCAGTTTGCTTAATCACAGTACCCATGCGTTTTACCGCGTCCATATTAATTCCAGCTTTTGTTGAACCAATATTTACAGAAGAACACACATAATCTGTTTCTGCCAAAGCCTGAGGAATCGATTCAATCAGTGCTAAATCCGTTCCTTGAAAACCTTTTTCTACTAATGCAGTATACCCTCCAATGAAATTTACATCCACTGCTTTAGCTGCTTGATCCAATGCCTTAGCAAATTTCACACAATCTACACTTGTTGCTTTTGTAGCTGAAGCAATACTTGCAATTGGCGTAACTGAAATCCGTTTATTAATAATAGGAATCCCGTATTCTGTAGCAATTTGATCACCTACTTTGACTAAATCTTTAGCACAAGTGGTAATTTTTTGATAAATCTTACTGCAAGCTGTATCAATATCAGGATCAATACAATCTAACAATGAGATGCCCATAGTAATTGTTCGAATATCTAAATTATCTTCTTCTATCATACGGATAGTTTCAAATATTTGGTTGCTTTCCATATCCTATCTCCTAACCTAACTTATGCATAGTGTTAAAAATTTCTTCATTTTGAATACTAATTTTTACGCCTAATTGTTGCCCCGTTTTATCTAGCTCTTGTCGTATATAGTCAAAGCTAGTTTGCTTATCCATATCTAAAATCATCATCATCGTAAAATAATCTTGCATAATTGTTTGTGTCATATCAACAATATTTATATTTAATATCGCTAAACTCTGGCTTACACCTGCCACGATACCCACTTTATCTTTACCGATCACAGTCAAAACTGCACGCATTGTCATTCCCCTTTTTAATTTTCTTTTTATTATAGCATAGCTGAATTTTCTAGAAGACATTTTACCATAGAAAAACATCTTTTTAATACTTTATTAGATACAAAAAAGCAATTAAGGTACTTTTTACAAGTTATACCTTAACTGCTTTTTAACTTATTAAAATTATTTGATAACCATCACATTACAAGGCGCATGGTTTACAACAAAAGAAGTCGTTGCTCCTACTAAAGCCTGTGCAATCGCCCCTTTACCTGTTGAACCAATAACAATCAAATCAATCGCATATTCTTGTGGTAAATCCATACCAATCATTTCTTTAGGCGAACCAATTTCAACGATTCTTTCGATATTGTTTACACCAGCTTGTTGCGCAGTTTTTACTTTATCATCCATATCTTCTTCAATGTTTTGTTTTTCATCTTTTAACAGACGAGAAAAGGCATAAGCGCTGGTTGTCAATTCAACATCATTAATAATCCGAGCTAAAAAAACAGTAGCATTATTTCGTTTGGCAATTTCGATTGCTTCTTTAAAAGCTTTTTCCGATTGACTAGATCCATCAAGAGCAACTAATATTCTTTTATACGCTTCTAGCATTGTAAGCGCCTCCTTTTCTTTTATTATATCATGAACGAAAAAAATACCATAGTATTTTCTTACATAAACCAGCAAATCTAGCTTTCGCTTTCTAAGCGTGCTAAAATAAATGAGACTATACAAGAAACGAGGGAATATATTGGTTGAATATCTAGAAGTGGGAAAAATTGTAAACACACAAGGAATTAAAGGAGAAGTTCGTGTGCTTTCACAAACCGATGCTCCACAAGAGCGTTATCAAAAAGGTGCAAAATTAACTGTTTTTGTAAAAAGCAAAGAACCTATCGAATTAACCGTAGCTAGTCATCGAAAACATAAAAGTTTTGACTTATTATCTTTTGAAGGCTACCCTTCCATTAACGATGTTGAAGGTTTTCGAGAGGGTATATTGATGGTGCCTAAAACTGAACTTACAACATTAGACGAAGCCGAATATTATTATTATGAAATCATTGGTTTAGATGTTTATGAAGAAAATGGAGAAAAATTAGGACAGGTAAAAGAAATTCTTTCGCCTGGTGCAAATGATGTCTGGGTGGTGCAAAGAAAGAATAAAGCTGACGCCTTGATTCCATTTATTACCTCTGTCGTAAAAAAAATCGACCTAGACAATCAAAAAGTTTATGTAGAAATTCCAGAAGGGCTGTTAGATGATGAGGATTGATGTATTAACGTTGTTTCCTAAAATGTTTGAAGGACCTATGAACGAATCAATTTTAGGTAAAGCACAAGAAAATGGACAACTAGAGATGAATATTTCAAATTTTCGAGATTATTCAGATAATAAACACCATACTGTGGATGATTATCCTTATGGTGGCGGTGCTGGTATGCTTTTAAAAGTACAACCGATTTATGATAATTTACAAGCCATAAAAAAAGCGAGTTCGGAAACTAAAAAACGTATTGTATTACTAGATCCGGCAGGTACTCCCTTTAACCAAAAAATGGCGGAAGATTTTTCTCAGGAGGAACATTTAGTATTTATCTGTGGTCATTACGAAGGCTACGATGAACGTATACGCTCTTTAGTAACAGATGAAGTGTCTATCGGAGACTATGTGCTAACTGGAGGCGAATTAGGCGCAATGGTAATGATCGATGCAACGGTACGTTTGTTGCCAGAAGTATTAGGAAATGAAGTATCGGCAAAAACTGATTCCCATTCAACTGGCTTACTAGAACATCCTCAATATACACGCCCTGCTGTGTTCAACGACATGGAAGTGCCTGAAGTTTTAAAAAATGGAAATCACAAATTAATTGAATCTTGGCAATTAAAAGAAGCGCTGCGACGTACATGGCAACGCAGACCAGATATGCTCGAAAAAATTGAACTAACCGATGAAATGAAAAAACTTTTGCAAGAAATTAAACAAGACAAGCAATAATGTAACTGTCATAAACTAATTTTTATTAATGGAGGTTATTCTGATGTCTTTTGACATCTCCATCTTTTTTACTTTTATTGTCGCACTTATAGGCGCAAAGCTTGGACGAAAATTAAATTTTCCCGCGCCATTTATGATTGGAAGTATGCTAGCTGTCATGCTTTTTTCTATAATCACAAATAAAGCTTACTTTCCTCAAGAGGCCAAGGTCATCGCTCAAATCGTTGCGGGAATTTTTATCGGTCAAAAATTGACTCGTTCTGATGTCATTCATTTAAAACATGTTATAAAGCCAACGCTTCTTCTTTTAGTCCTTTTAACAATCAATACATTTATATTCGGAATTGTTTTTTCCTACATTTTTGATTGGAATATCTTAACTGGACTTTTAGCAACTACCCCAGGCGGCTTAATGGACACCACTTTAATCGCCGCAGATTTCGATTCTGAAATTCATGTGGTTGCCATTATGCAATTAGTACGTAGTATAGGTGTCTTATTGCTTTTTCCTGCTTGGATTCAACTTTTTACTAGCGAAAAATCTCAAGAAACAACAAAAGAAGAAACAGTAACAGCTACAAAGAAGCAAGCTTTAAATATAAAACAGTTTTTAACCGTTATGCTCGTTGGAATATTTGGGGGCTTGCTGGGTTATATTTTAGGTTTCCCCGCTGGAACACTTAGTTTGTCTTTGCTATTTTCTTCATTGTTTAAATTACGTACCAACATTAGTGCCTTTCCTATCCAAATCCGACAGTTCGCTCAAATTTTAGCTGGTTCAATGGTAGGTTCTAGTTTTACCCGTGAAATCGCAGCGTCTTTAGAGACTTTCATTATTCCAGCTGCCCTTTTAATTATTATTTACCTCTTCATCAGTTATCTATATGCCCAAATAAACAAACGCAAAGGTTGGTTGGACTTTACTTCAGCTTTGTTTGCTTCATGTCCTGCTGGGGCTACAGATATTGCCTTGATTTCAGCGGACTATGGTGTCAATATGAACAGTGTTGCCATGATTCAAATTGCTCGCCTAATTCATGCAGTAGGAATCATGCCTTTACTCTATCAACTTGTTAGCTTTTTTTTATAGTCTCTTCTCTTATTATTTGAAGTTATTCGTGCATAATCGACGCGATTTCAAATTTTATTTTAATACCATTTGGGTCCATAATCCATAAGCTTCCTTTTTTGTCTTTCTGATAAGTTAAACCTTTGTCTTGCCAATGCTTTTCCAAGACGCGTTTTCTCAGACAATTGAAAATCTGGAAAAATCACATTTCCCCTCGATTTCTTTTTTGGGATAAAATTCATAAAATTTACCATTTATTTTTACTCCTTCTTTACCTTAAAGAAAAGAGTGCTAGAATAGTTTTACTAGGAAATTTACAAGGAGCTTATAAATGAAACGTTTGTTTGATTTTTTCCGCAACGATCTTCTTTTTAGTATTTCATTTTTGTTGGCAATTATCGCTGTGACTTTAGGTCGTTTTTCTATTCAAGATATTAATTTCAAAGTCATTGCAACACTAGGTGGCTTAATGTTAGTCATTAGCGGATTAGACGCTACTGGAATTTTGAGCTATTTCGGTCAGATCTTAGTTAAAAAAAGTCTGACTTTCCGACAGCTGATCCGATATATTGTATTGTTAAGCTTTTTTAGTTCAATGTTTTTAACTAATGATGTAGCGATATTAACTTTATTACCTATCTATCTACGAATGACAAAGGCGCTTGCTAACCGTCAATCCGTATTGTTGGGTAGTGTTTATATCATTGTCGCAGCAAACTTAGGAAGTAGTTTTTTCCCATTTGGCAATCCGCAAAACTTATTTTTATATTCATATTATAATATTCCTTTACTGGAATTTTTCTATTCAACTGGCCTATTAGCTGTTTTATCATTGGTATTACTCATGGTATCTATCCAATTTATACCGAAAGAACCTCTCAGCTTAATAATAACTAGCAATCCATTTGATCATCAAAAAGCACTTATTTATGGGCTTTTAATGATCGTGATGATCGCTGGTGTTTTTAGTATAATTTCTTATCTTATAGCCTTTATCATCGTTGCTATCATTATCTTATTTTGGCAGCCTCAACTTTTCCAAAAAGTCGATTATCGCTTGCTTTGTACTTTTGCCTTCTTTTTCATTATTGTAGGAAATCTCAGTCAATCGGAGGAATTGATTAACTGGTTACAAAGAACATTCACTAGTCCAGTGAATACATTATTAGATGGTATTTTAGCTTCGCAAGTAATTTCTAACGTTCCTGCAGCCATCTTGCTAGCACCTTTTACTAAGTACCACCAGTCGATTCTTTTAGGGGTCAATATTGGCGGCTTAGGTACATTGATTGCTTCTTTGGCCAATTTGATTGGTTATAAAATTGTTCGTATCCAAATTCCAAATGATCGTAAGTTGTTTACTCGCAATTTTTATCTGATTAATATTATTTATTTAACGTTATTAACAATAGTCATCTCATTTATTGTTTGAAGTACAAAAAAATAAGTATTTTTTTATGACTAATAGCTCATCGTTTTGCAATTCTTATGGTCTTATTGCTCGCTTAGCACATAAGTCCCACAAACTAGCGGGGTTAAAACAAGATAAGAACGTAAGTTTTTATGTGCCTATTGCTCGTTTAGCACATAGGTTTGCTGATCTTATGTGCTTATCCTTATTCATCGGTACAATAGCTTTCAAATAAGAGTGGCTATCAATCATATTATTCATAAAATAAAGCACCGCGTGACAAAAAGGCACGCGCTGCTTTATTGTTGACTCTATTTATTCTTCTTTACCGATAATTTCTGCAATTTTTACTTGCATTTCTTCAATCAAATGACGGCGCTCTCGACCGCATTCTTTGGCGTTTTTTTGACAAATTAAACAAGTTCTTGGAGAAATTCCGATGTCTTGACGGCTCAAACTTTGTAAACCATTTTCTAAATAGTGGATATCCAAATCAAATAATCGCCCGTAAGCATCATTTTCTTCCAGACCAACCATTTTTTTCTTTAAAGTTGCCGGTGTGATATCTGCTACTAAATAAAACTCAGATCCTGTTTTAAGATTATACTCAGCGCTTGTAACAATAGAATAAGAAGATAACTCTTGTTTGATTTGTGCGACCATCTGTGAAAAAACTCGACTCAATATCGCCGAATTTTTTACTTCTCCTGGAATATTCATCGTCGCTAGCAAAAGCGTAGCTTCAGAATGTTGCTTTAAAAACTCTTCCTGCCGACTAGCGCGCATCTCACGAGCATCGAGCATTTCGACTAGCGAAACGCTAGGACCAGTAAACACTTGCTCAGACATTTTTCACCGCGTCGATTAAAGTACCATCACGATACTCAATCAAAGCAACCGTCTTATCTCCATATTCAATCGGATCAGGTTGACCAACAATACTATAAGCTTGATCTTTAAGCTCTTGAATAGTAAATTGCGGTACATCTAGGTCTTTAAAGTGCTCAATTAAATCTTGACGATTTGGGTTGATCGCAATACCTACTTCTGTCACAATCACGTCTACACTATCACCTGGCGTAACGACTGTATTTACTTCATCAACAAATGTTGGTATTCTACCTCTAACTAAAGGTGAAATAACCAAGCTCATATTACAAGCAGCACTCGTATCTGAGTGACCACCCGAAGCGCCACGAAGAACGCCGTCTGAACCAGTGATTACATTGACATTAAAGTTTGTATCAACTTCCAAAGCCGATAAAACAGCTGTATCTAATTTATTAATCACTGCACCTTTACTCAATGGTGAAGCATACATGTTCGCATCAATTTCGTAATGATTATCATTTTCATCAAGTGAAATAGCTGATGGATGGTCAAAGTCTTGTACATCAATGATCTTTTCCACTAAGCCTTCTTTTAATAAATCAACCATCGCATTCGTGATACCACCCAATGCAAAGCTTGCCGTAATATCCTTTTCAATCATTTTTTGACGAATGTAGCGCGTTACCGCTAATGCAGAGCCACCAGTACCTGTTTGGAAAGAAAAGTCTTGTTTAAAGTAAGGAGAGTTTGTAATCACTTTGGCTGCATTTTCTGCAATGATTAATTCTTTCGGATTCTTAGTAAAACGTGTTGCCCCTTTAGCAATCCCCTCTGGATCGCCAATCGCATCTACCTCTACTACATAATCAACATCTGTTTGCGGAATACTAATCGGTGTATTCGGATAATCAGCTAAAGTATCAGTAATAGCTACAACTTGATCTGCATATTTGGCGTCGATCATGGCATAACCTAATGATCCACAAGTAGCTTTTCCCTTTGTGCCGTTAGCATTGCCATATTCATCGGCACTTGGCACCCCTAAAAAGGCTACGTCAATATGAATATCGCCAGCAGCAATAGCTCGCGCTCTACCTCCATGCGAACGAATAACTACCGGATTTTCCATAATACCTTCTGAGATAGCTGCACCCACTTTATCACGCAAGCCAGAAGAAGTAACATTTGTTACCACACCATTTTTAATATGATCAATTAATGGTTCATGCACATTCGCAATTGAACTTGGCGCAATTGAAATGTCTTTAATGCCCATTTTTGCAATTTCTTCTAAAACCATATTCATTACATAATCGCCTTCACGGAAATGATGGTGAAAAGAAATCGTCATGCCATCTTTTACACCGGTTTTTTTAATGGCTTCTCGAATACTTTTTAATAATTTTTCATCATTTGGTTTTGCTGGTTTTGTGTTACGGCTTGCTTCTTGATATTCACTGATATGAGCAAGTTCTCCTTCATAAACACCAAATTTATCCGCATATTCTTGAGGAATATCTTTACCAACATTATTTACTACCATAACTAAATATCCTCCTCTTTAATCATATTTGCAGCAATAGCTAAAGCAATCACACGTTCTGCGCGTTCAACAACTGGTTTATCGACCATTTTACCGTTAACTGAAACAACGCCTGAACCTTTTTCTTGAGCTTCACGAAGCCCCCAGATGATTTCTTTAGCATTTTGTACTTCGTCTTCTTTTGGTGCATAGATTTTATTGACGATTGGAATTTGACGCGGGTTGATCACTGATTTCCCATCAAAACCAAGTTGTTTAATTTGTCGTACTTCACTTTCAAGTCCTTTAGGATTTTCAACATTAGAATATACTGTATCAATTGCAGCAATACCTGCAGCTCTAGCACCATGTAAAATCATGCTACGTGCAAAAAATAGCTCTTTCCCATCTGGATAACGTTCTGTTTTTAGGTTGGTTACATAATCTTCCGCCCCTAAGGCAATACCAATCAGCCGATCAGAACTTTTAGCAATATCAGGGGCATTTAACACACCTTCTGCTGATTCGATAGCGGCCATCATTTTCGTTGTACCTACTTTGATATTATTTTGCTTTTCTACTTCTGTAATCACTTTTTCAACGTCAACAATATCTTGGGCTGTTTCAGTTTTAGGTAAACGAATCACGTTAATGCCTGCTAATATCATAGCTTCAACGTCAAGATCACCACCAGCATCTAAAGCATTAATTCTAACGACAGTTTCTACTTGACTATAATCAAATGTACGCAAAGCGTTATGAACCAAAGTACGAGCGGAATCTTTTTCAGGCAATGAAACAGCGTCTTCTAAATCAAACATAATTGAATCTGCCCCGTACAATGGCGCATCTCTTAACATTGCCGCATTTTGGCCCGGGACAAACATCATCGTTCTTCTTAAACGTTCCATGAGTCAATCTCCTTCCAATCATATTGCTCTTGTTTAGCCGCACGATGAGCAGCTGTAATCGTACGTGCTTGAATAGTACAATCTAATGCACCTTTATCTACTGCCGTAACTTTAACACCTTGAATCTCTAAATTTTCTAAGGTATCTGTAATCACTTGACGGATTTTACGACCGAATTGTTTTTCAACACTGCTATCCAAATCGATTTGAATTTCAGTTGTATCAACAGGTTGAATAGTAATTTGAATATCACTAGACTCCATTGTTCCACTTACTGCATTTTGTAAAACTTTCACTTTTTTCACCTCATCTAAAATTTTTTTCTAAATAATCATACGTCGTTTTGGGCAAAAAATCTAAGAGTAACGTTTCATTTTGTTCTGCTATTGCTTTGCGAACTTTGGTTGCTGAAATGACTGAGCCATTAACCTCTTTTCTAGGCAAAATAACTAAAGTTAAATCATCACTAAAAACTTCTTTCATCGCTTTGTTATACACCTCAGTTACCTTAGAATAGGGTTCTTCTCCTACATAACGCACATTTATCTCTAAGACCGGCGCAATCTTTTCTTTAAAAATTTGTGCATCTAGTCTAGCTTGTGTCCTAGCTACCGTTAATTCGGCCTTATCTTTTAAAAAGTAAGCCGGAAAAGTCGCTTGCGACACAAGATATTTTCTTGTAGGAAAGACCGTTACATTACTTAAATGACTGACGCCTGCTTCGACCATTTTCACTCTATCTTTTGTGGAAAATTCAGAATGATCTTCTGACAAAACAAATACATAAACTTGGTCATTTTTTTGGGCGGCATATTCAACTAAATACTGGTGTCCTTTAGTAAAAGGGTTAGCATTCATTACGATTCCTGCGCCTTGTCCTGCTTTTTTATTGTCTTGCAAATGCTGTAGATAAGACGAAAAATCATCAGGACCTTGTTCCATAAACAAGACATCATCATTAGTGACAATTTTTTTAAAGCCTAATGAGCGAAAAACGTTTTCTTTTTCTGGTTTAGTATATAAAAAGTAATGATAGTATCCATTTTCGTTCATTTTTTCGATCAAAGCTGTTAAGACTTGTGTTAGTAGGTTTTCTGCTTGATAGTCCTTACAGACAGCCACACACTTAATAATGTTTTCAGCAAAAGAGCCTGTGGCAATTAATCTTTTATCGTCATAGATACCTACTGTATAATCAAGTGTTTCTCCTGTTTGAAGACCTGCTTTTTCCATAAGATTACGCCAATCTTCGAGTCCTCTTTTATCTTTATCCAACCAGATACGTTTACTTATATACTTATTATTCATTACCTTCATCCCCTTTTGAACATGTACATTTGGGAATAAAATAAAATTGTTAACAGCTGCAATATATTCTTACTAATTTTTATAAAGATTGCACCTTTTTATTTCAACCAAATTCTAACGGCAAGCTTAGCCTTACGATATCAAGCGATTATAGGAAAGCTATAGTAACAAAACAAGATTTGTGCTTTACATAACGATTAATTTAAACGCTGCATAGAAAGCTCCTCTCTAAAATTACTCACATCTCCATTATAGGAAAAGTTTGCAAAATGTGTAGGCAAAACGGGCAATAAAATTGTTCTTTTCGTGTTCTTAGCCCTAAAAAGCGTTAAATAAGTAAAATATATAAAAATTTCATTAGCTCTAATTGTCTTTAAACTAATAAAAGGAAGTTATTATCCCAACACTTTATTTTATGGTAAAATAAGGAAAAAGCACTTTTAAGTGAAATACTTAAAATTCGAGGAGGAATAACGGTGGGTCCTATTGTCAGTGCAATAAAATGTAACCTTGACCTAACACAAAATAAGCCTTTAAAAATCGCCGTTTATGAAGCTTTGCGTAAAACAATTATTTTAGGTGATATTCCAGCTGGGAAAAGAATCAATGAAAAAGAACTATCAGAGGAACTAAATTTCAGTCGGACCCCTATCCGTTTTGCATTACAAAAACTGGTAAAAGAACAGCTAGTCGAACATGTCCCTCGCATTGGCATTGTCGTCAAAGGGATCAGTATCAAAGATGCTTATGAAATTTACGATATACGTAAAGCCCTAGACACCCTAGCAACAATCAGAGCAATGGAGCGAATGGATGAACATGATTTTGCTGAACTAGAACAATTACTAGAGCGCGGTGAGTATTACAATAAAACAGACCAGGTAGATAATCTTCTACAAAACTTTTCTGATTTTAACGAATTTATTTATGAAAAAAGCCAAATGTTACGTTTAAAAGAAATTGTGACGAATTTACAAACTTATCTTGTCTACTTCCGTGATATTTCTATTCGCGCTTCAGCTAGAAGAAGTTTAGCGTTAAACGAACACTGGCTTATTTATCGCGGAATGAAAAATCAAGATGTAGAACAGATCACCTTGATTACACATGAACATATTGACCGTTCGTTGCAATTTATCCTAAAAGAAATGGAAAGAAGAAAGATTGAATAACTCATTAACAACACAAATCGCTCGTTTTGCAACAAAGTCTCTTTATTACGAAGTAGCTATTTCACCAAAACCTGGTCTTGTAGATCGTTTTGACAATGGGGCTCACAATGACATGGACTTTTTTACATTTATCAACAGTATCGAAAGCTTAGCGCCTCACTTTCAAGAGTACTTTCAATTAGGATTGCAACACAATGCTGATTTAACTGATCTTTTTCATAATTTACGTAAAGCAGGGATACAAGCCGAAAAAGATATGTTACTAGCTACAAATGGTATAAACACACATAAAGGCGCTAACTTTTCTTTAGCTGTTTTATTAGGAGCCACAGGTTTTTATATGAAAACTCATTCGCTGCCTTTTTCGTCCGAAGATAGTCGGGCTGTCTTAAATTTAGTTGCACAAATGACCCAAGATTTAGCTCAGCAGGACTTTTATCAAGTGACACAAAAAAAGCAACTAACGCATGGCGAAAAATTATATATTGAAACTGGGACATTAGGCATACGTGGCGAAGCGATGCAAGGATATCCCGCTCTAACAAATGTATTATTACCTTTTTTGCGCCAGCATAACGCATCAGAAGACACCGAAACATTCCTGTTACGTAGTTTGATTTTAGTAATGAGTCAGATAGAAGATAGTAACCTTTTACATCGGGGCGGCATCGATGGTTGGCAACAGGTCAAACAAGATAGTTTAATCATTCATCAAGCTGAATTAGACAACATTGCTTTAAAAAAAGCCTTAGAAAAATTCAACAAACAGCTAATAGAGACCCATCTAAGCCCAGGTGGCGCAGCTGATTTATTAAGTTTAGGCATTTATTTTGGCTTTTTAGAAAATGTTATTTAATAAAGCTTCAAAAGGTTCTCATAAGACAAACCTTTTGAAGCTTTATTTGTGTATTACAACAGAATAGAGAATAGAACACTCGCAAGCACTAAGATAATCGCACCGCCTAAACGACTAGACAATTGTGCGTAAGCAATTAAGTCCATCCGGTTAGCAGCACCTAATACTGCCAAATCACCAGAGCCTCCTCGGTTAGCCATACATAAACCAGCGGTGACAGCTGTATCGATTGGATAAAATCCAACCAAATAACCAACAAAACCAGATCCGACAACTGCACCAATAATAATAAACAAAGAAACGATAATATTAGAGAAAGTGATCGCTGCAAGTAATTCATTCAAATCTAAATCAACACCTACACCTACCATAATTAATAACGTTAAGTGTTTGGTGAAGAAAGTTTGCAAACGTTTCGCACCCATGCGTACATTTTTAGGAACAACACCGAATCCACAGAGGATTACCACGAAAATAACCATATAAGCTAACTCATGGATGGGGAAACCAAAAATTTCCGGTAATAATACGCTACTGAATAAAAGACCTACAACATAAGCTCCTAGTCCAAGCATTAATCCAGAAGCAACATCAGCTAAAGTTGGTGTATACTCTTCATCTGCAATGTCCGCTTCTTCAGTTCCGCGAATTAAAGTTTTTCCGTCACCCGTTAACTTCGGAAAAGCCTGTCCCAGTTTATTTAATAAAGCAGCTGCAAAGATCGCAAAGATATTTCCAACCGTTAAGATAATAATAGCAAAACTGTAGTAGACATCACTTCCTTCACCTGTAATATCCGCATAAATTTCGGATAAAGGAATCGCACCGCCGCCATTTCCACCGCCCATGATAGGAAGCGTATAGTGAGTAACCAATTCACCTGGACTAATTCCAAAAAACATGCCACCGACAATAGCTAGTAAGATGGCTCCCGCAAACCCTCCAAGGATAGCAGGAAAATAGCCGGCAAAACTTCGTAACAAAATATTTCTTTCTAATGATAAGACAGAACCAGTAATCAAAACAACAATATAAAACGTTAGGAAATTTATTTCACTAGTAAAATTGTCAATTGAAGTGACATATTCTGATGGAATCAAATTATAAGTACCAATCACAGATGATCCTAGAAAAGCTAGCAGAATTCCTCCACCAATATATTTATTCCAGATGGGTAATCGCTTGCCAATTTCATTTAAAGGAATCCCGATTGCCAACATCAAAGCAAAGGTGCTCGGCATATCGGTGCCTATCCCTCCCATATACATGGTTCCAAGGATAATTAAACAGACGATTAGCGTTAAATACCAGGGAGCACCATATAATTTAAACCCTTTTTTTCCATTATTAACCATAAAATTCACTCTCCTTATTTTGTTAAACGATTGTTACCATAAAACCACTCCCATACCTCACTTTCTATAGAATAAAAAAATAAACTTATTCATTAATATTACTTAAATACAAACTTATAATAGTGTATCGGGAAATCGTTTTCAATCTTTATCTTGAAAAATACACTTAAAGAACAATTTATCACTTTAAATATCATTAATTTTATGGGTTCATGGAGAGATCTCATTTTTAGAAATAGCTTACTTCCCTATGGTTAGGTCAACAGATAGGTTAAAGAATAGTTTAATAATCATAACCACCCTTCAAAAGGGTGGTTTGCTCTGGGGCTATAAGCCCCCAATACTAGCCAGCGTCTCAAGGCGCTGGCTTTCACTTTGTTCAAGCCACACTGGTTTTGTCGCTTTTGCTACCTCTCAAGAGGTGTTTTTATCACTCTCTAACCCTTAAAAGGGTCTGCATATTCTCGAACACTTAGTTTATCTAAGGCCATATCATGTTTTTCTTGCTCTTGAATATATTTCTTGATGGTTGCCTCATTAAGACCCACTGTGCTCACATAATAACCTTCTGCCCAAAAATGACGATTCCCAAATTTGTACTTCAAATTGGCATGTTTATCAAACATCATCATGGCGCTTTTTCCTTTTAAATACCCCATAAAGCTAGAAATACTTATCTTCGGTGGTATACTTACGAGCAAGTGAACATGATCGGGCATCATATGTCCTTCTAGGATTTCTACACCTTTATAACTGCACAATCTTTTGATAATCTCTTGTAGACTTGCTCTGTATTGATTATAAACAATTTTTCTTCTATACTTGGGGGTGAATACAATATGGTATTTGCATAACCATTTTGTATGGGCTAAACTATTTGCTTTGTTAGCCAACTGAATCTCTTCCTTTCATTACCATGTAGCCTGAACAACTACATTGTAACGCTAGTGAAGAGATTTTTTTAGTATAACTTTTTCCTTTCCACCCGCATAGCGGGTGGTTTTTTGTTTCGCACGCTACGCGAGCTCAACCCGGTCTAAAGACTTAAAAAAATCGTTTTTGAACAATTTAAAAAAATTGTTCAAAAACGATTAACATAGATAACTTTAATCTAATCAACTATAATAAAATGGAGAATAAGACACTGGCGAGTACCAATATAATCGCGCCACCTAGACGACTAGATAACTGGGCGTAAGCAATTAAATCCATACGATTAGCAGCCCCTAATACCGCTAAGTCTCCGGAACCGCCACGATTGGCCATACATAAACCAGCGGTAACAGCTGTATCAATTGGATAAAATCCAACCAGATAACCAACGAGCCCAGCACCAACAACTGCACCAATGATAACAAATAAAGAAACAACGATATTGGAGAAAGTAATGGCTGAAAGCAATTCATTCAAATCTAAATCAGCACCCACACCTACCATGATCAATAACGTTAAATGTTTGGTAAAGAAGGTCTGCAGACGTTTAGCACCCATACGTACATTTTCAGGAACAATACCAAAGGCACAAAGAATGACTACGAAAATAACCATGTAAGCTAGCTCATGGATAGGGAACCCGAAAATTTCCGGCAATAAAACATTACTAAACAAAAGCCCCACTGAGTAAGAGCCTAAACCAAGTAATAAGCCAGAGGCAACATCGGCAAGGGTTGGTGTGTACGTTTTATCTGAAATATCAGATTCTTCAGCGCCACGAATCAACGTTTTTCCATCTCCAGTTAATTTAGGAAATGCTTGTCCGAGTTTGTTCAATAAAGCGGCTATAAAAATCGCAAAAATATTCCCGATCGTTAGAATAATAATGGCGAAACTATAATAAACTTCGCTTCCTTCTCCTGTAATATCCGCATAAATTTCCGATAAAGGAATCGCACCGCCACCGTTACCGCCGCCCATTATAGGAAGCGCATAATGAGTAACAAGTTCACCTGGACTAATACCAAAAAACATACCACCGACAATAGCCAGTAGGATAGCTCCTGCAAATCCACCTAGTATAGCCGGAAAATAACCCGCAAAACTTTTTAACAATATATTTCTTTCTAGTGACAACACAGAACCAGTAATCAATACAGTGATATAAAACGTTAGAAAGTTCGTTTCACCAGTAAAATTATCAATCGATGTAATATATTCCGTTGGGATTAAATTATAGGTACCAATAACAGACATCCCTATAAATGCTAGAAGAATTCCTCCACCAATATACTTGTTCCAGATGGGCAACCGTTGACCGATTTCATACAAAGGAATACCAATTGCCAGCATTAAAGCAAAGGTACTCGGCATATCCGTCCCTAGTCCTCCCATAAACATGGTTCCAAGGATAATTAAACAGACAATAACCGTTAAATACCAGGGGGCACCATATAGTTTTACCCCTTTCTTCTCTTCACTACTCATAGCCTTCTCTCCTTTTATTTAATAAAAAATGTTAGCTACAGCGCTAAACCACTCAAATTATCATAAAATACACAACAACCGGTTTCAATAATTTTTTAGCAAAAGTACACTTAAAAAACATTAAAAGTATTTTATCCTATTCATAAAAGATTCCAAATTCCCTATTAAACTATATAGCTATAAAACAAACATAAATAGCAATGTATTTAAAGTGTTTTTTTCGATGATGTTGGTTGACTGAGTTTCATTATCCCGTAGAATGAACTTATATGCGTTAGTAATTTAAGCAAGATAAAAATAAAATGGAGGTAAAGAAAAAAATGAGTAATAAAACCATTAATTTCATGGAAACTGTACTAAGAGATGCTCATCAAAGTTTAATGGCAACCAGAATGTCAACAGAAGATATGTTACCCATTGTTGAAAAACTAGACCAAGCTGGCTATACATCTCTAGAATGTTGGGGCGGCGCTACTTATGATGCTGCTATTCGTTTTTTAAACGAAGATCCTTGGCAAAGATTGCGTGAAATTCGGAAAAGAGCGAAAAATACTAAGCTTCAAATGTTGTTAAGAGGACAAAACTTGCTAGGTTACCGTAATTATGCTGACGATGTTGTTGAAAGTTTTGTCGCCAATGCAGCTGAAGCCGGCATAGATATTTTTCGAATTTTTGATGCATTGAATGATACTAGAAATTTGAAGACTTCACTTAAAGCAGTCAAAAAAGCGAATAAACATGCTCAGCTAGTGATGTGTTACACTATCAGCACTGTTCATACAGTGGAATATTATAGTAAACTTGCCCAAGAATTAGTTGATATGGGCGCTGATTCTATTTGTGTCAAAGACATGGCTGGCATTATGACACCAGAAGTCGCTAAAGAATTAGTCACTGAGCTGAAAAAAGTAACAGATATTCCGATTGAAATTCACACACACGCTACTAGCGGAACTTCTGAAATGACTTATTTAGCTTCAGTTGAAGCCGGCGCAGATATTATCGATACAGCTATTTCACCATTTGCAAGTGGAACAAGCCAACCTGCTTCCGAAACCATGGCCTATGTCTTAAAAGAATATGGTTACAACTTAAATGTTGATTTAGATGCAATGGAAGAAGTAGCAGAATATTTTAAACCCATCAAACAAAAATATATCGATGAAGGAATCTTTGATTACAAGATGATGGATGTAGAACCTAAAGCTTTATTTTACCAAGTACCTGGCGGCATGTTATCCAACCTTTACTCTCAATTGAAACAAGCCAACGCAACAGATAAATATGATGAGGTATTAAAAGAAGTTCCCGCTGTACGTAAGGATCTGGGCTATCCGCCATTAGTTACACCAATGAGTCAAATGGTCGGTACACAAGCGGTATTTAATGTGATTGCTAAAGAACGTTACAAAATGGTGCCAAATGAAATTAAAAGTTATCTTCGGGGCGAATATGGGCAATCTCCTGCTCCTGTAGATGAAACTGTACGAAAAAATATCATCGGCGATGAAACAGTCATGACAGATCGTCCAGCGGATCATTTAGAACCAGAAATGGAATCATTGGCTGCTGAGTTAGGCGATTTAGCTAAAACTGAAGAAGATGTATTAACTTATGCTTTGTTCTCGCAAGTTGGTTTAACTTATCTAAAAAATAAATACTCTAATAAACCAGCGGACGGTAAAGAAGATGACATTACAAAAATTAAAGTAACGCAGATATAATAAAGAGAGGGTGTCAGAATGGCAAACTTTACAATAATCGATGGACTAATGCTAATGATAGTAGCTATGGCTGCTGTATTTACTGTATTAATCGGTTTATGGGGAATTTTAACCATCGTAAAAAATTTAGTTGACAAAGAAAATAATAATCAACCCCTTCCAGCAAATAATCAAGAAGATCTTTCTGCAAGTCAAGAAAAAAGTCCAGTAGAAACTGCTAGACAAGAAACAATCCCACCTGAAAAAGTAGCACTTATTATGAGTTTAGTAGTTGATAAATTTAAAAGAGATAGAAATTAAACAAATCATCATTAAATGGAGGAATGAAAATGAATAACTACGAAGTAGAAATCGATGGTAAATTATATAGAGTAACAATAGAAGAAATTAGCGAAAACGAGCGAAGCGAACCAAAAGAAGCAGTCCAAACGCAAAGTCAGCCACAACAATCACAAGAACAAACGCAAGCTTCTCCTGCCCCTACAGCAACATCAGGAGGAGAAAGTGTGACTGCCCCAATGCCTGGAAATATTTACAAAGTACAAGCAAAAGCTGGACAAGCCGTAAAAGAAGGCGAAACAGTCATTGTCTTAGAAGCAATGAAAATGGAAAATGAAATTGTCGCACCTGCAGACGGTACCATTTCAGCAATTAACGTAACTGAAGGTCAAGCTGTTGAAGCAGACGATGTTTTATTTGAACTATAATTTCTGAGGAGGTACCAAGTCTATGTTAGATATAGTAAACGAATTGGTTCAAAGCTCAGGAATACTTAGTATGACTTATAAGGAATTGATTATGATTATCATCTCCCTTATTTTCTTATACTTAGCTGTTCGAAAAGGGTATGAACCATATTTATTAATACCGATTGCTTTTGGTATACTGTTGGTTAATCTGCCATTAAGTGGATTAATGGATGAACCAGCCAATGGTGAATCAGGAGGTCTTTTATATTATCTTTATCAAGGAATTGATCTAGGAATATACCCTCCATTGATATTTTTATGCTTAGGTGCATCAACGGACTTTGGCCCGCTTTTAGCAAATCCTAAGACATTACTTTTAGGTGGTGCAGCACAATTTGGTATTTTTAGCGCCTTCTTTTTAGCTATTGTCGTAGGGATGTCCCCAGAAGAAGCAGCTTCTATTGGAATTATCGGGGGTGCCGATGGACCGACAGCGATCTATGTAACAAGTCAACTAGCCGACCATATTTTGCCTGCGATTGCCTTAGCTGCTTATTCTTATATGGCTTTAGTTCCTATTATACAACCGCCTCTTATGAACTTACTCACGACTGAAAAAGAACGTAAAGTTAAAATGGAACAACTGCGTACCGTATCCAAAAAAGAAAAGATCTTATTTCCAATTATTACCACACTTTTTGTTAGTTTACTTATCCCGTCGGCCACAACCTTGGTTGGGATGTTGATGTTGGGTAATATTATCCGAGAAAGTGGTCAAGTTCCTAAATTATCTGAAACCTTACAGAATTCCTTTATGTACATTGTTACAATCATTCTCGGCGTTTCAGTAGGAGCAAAAGCTACAGGAGAAACCTTTTTAACATGGTCAACAATTGTCATTACCATATTAGGCTTGATTGCCTTTGCAGTGGGAACTGTTTCTGGTGTGTTGATAGGAAAAATTATGTATAAGATGACCAACGGACAAATTAATCCTTTGATTGGCGCAGCCGGAGTTTCGGCCGTTCCAATGGCTGCTCGTGTTGTGCAAAAAGAAGGAATTAAAAATAATCCAAATAATTATCTTTTAATGCATGCGATGAGTCCTAACGTTGCTGGTGTCATCGGCTCTGCTGTTACTGCAGGTGTCTTATTGTCCTTCTTTGGATAAAAGCGCATTTAAAATAATATTTACTAAAAAACTGCTAGTAAAATAACTTTACTAGCAGTTTTTTGATTAAATTTAAAGTTTAAAATAATTGAGTTTAATTTTTTACTGAATCAGCTGGCCAAACCATTGAATCAGTCTTTGCCACATGGTCATTAGAAAATGGTAAAACCGTTCCGAAATATTGTCTACATTAAAAATATTGCCGATTTGGTCCACTACATTAGCAACTTCGATCCGATAAACCCAAAGTAAAAAAATAAAAAGCACAAGTGCTATAAAACGTGAAAAACAGCTTCTTGCTCGCATAGTCCACGCTAGAAGAAAAAGTCCAATAGCAAAAGCAATAAGTGTCTCCATACAGACGCCTCCTCTCTACTTATTATGATATACATTCACACAAAAAACATCCACCTTTAGCCGTATTTAAATAGCTAACTTTATATATTCAATTTCAAATAACTAACAAAACACTAAATAGCCATTTCTCCTATTTCTTTGAGCTATCGCTACTCATTCAACATGGGTTTCTCATTTTCCTGTGCTATCATCTTTTTCTATGTATTATTTTTTTATAAATAAAAAGCAAAAACCATCGAGTGATGATTTTTGCCTTTATTACTCTTTGCCATCTAAAATGTTCAATCGTACTTTTTTACGATCGTCAGTTTTCACACTGTAAACAATGATTCGAATTGCTTTTGCGATACGTCCTTGTTTACCAATGATTCGTCCAACATCAACTGGCGCAACCGATAAATTATACTCGAAAAATTTATCAGTTTCATCAATTTCGACTGACACTTGATCAGGCTGGGTAACTAAGGGACGAACGATCGTTAAGACCAAATCGGTCAAATCTGTCATAGTTAGTCACCTTATTTCTTAGCGTTTTTTGCGTCATGATGCTTTTTCATAATTCCTTCTTTAGAAAGGATATTACGAACAGTATCAGATGGTTGAGCGCCTTTGGCTAACCAATTCAATACAGCATCTTCTTCAATTTTCACTTCGCTTGGTTCTCTCAATGGGTTATAAGTGCCCACAGTTTCAATAAAACGACCATCACGTGGTGAACGTGAGTCTGCTACTACAATACGATAAGTTGGGCGTTTATTATCTCCCATACGTTTTAAACGAATTTTTACTGCCAATTTTACACCTCCATTAATTTTGATCACAAAGTGTAGTTTAACAGCTTTTGCATATAGTGTAAAGAGTTTTTTCTTTACAGACTAATTTTTTTATATAAAATCTCCATGCATTTTCTTTGCAAAACACGCTAACTTTTTATAAGATAATATTTGTAAAATAACTTACAAAAAATAAGTAAATAAATTGACATTTTTATTCTTTTGTTTTAACTTATTAATTGTAAGTAAAATTACGAGCAAATTTAAAGGAGAATGTTTTTATGACAAAAATTTCAATTATTTATTACAGTTCCACAGGTACAAACTATCAATTAGCACAATGGGCAAAAGAAGCAGTAGAAAGCATAGGTACTGAGGCTCGTTTAGTTAGAGCACCTGAATTAGCGCCCGATTTTGCAATAGATGCAAATCCTGCTTGGAGAACTCACTATGATGCAACACAAGATGTCCCAGAAGTAACTTCAGAAGATATCAAATGGGCAGACGGCCTTATCTTTAGCGTTCCTTCTCGTTTTGGTGTAATGGCTGCACAAATGAAACAATTTATCGATACACAAGGCGGAATATGGGCAACTGGTGAAACTGCAAATAAAGTTGTAACAGGTATGACTTCAGCTCACAATGCTCATGGTGGACAAGAAGCTACACTTCTATCTCTTTATATTCAAATGATGCACTGGGGAGCTATTATTGCAGCACCTGGTTATACTCAACCTGAATATACCACTGCAGGAGGTAACCCTTATGGAACTTCAGTGACTGTAGATGACAATGGCAACATGATAGAAGATGTTGAAGCCGCTGTGAAAAAGCAAGCTCGCAATGTCGTAGATATCGCTAGCAGAGTCAACGGATAAACAAAATAGTTTTTACAAAAAAAGCTTTGGTCGATTTTTAAATCTGACCAAAGTTTTTTTCATTTTAAAATTGTTATAATTATCATATCAAAACTTTACTTCAATTAACTTTTTATTTTCAATCCACGATAACGATTAATTGCAGCACAAAGTTCTTGCTTACGAGCTAAAGCCAAATTCCCAGGATGTCCACCATAAGGAGAAATCGCATCTAATCCAAAACGATCAATATAGTCATAAACTTGATCCACTGCCTGAGTAAGTGTCACTTGCTCATTGAGTAATTCTTTTTGGAAAAAATCAATCATCATTGCTATACAGTTGGCTTGACTGTCATCAACAAGCTGTTCTAAGCCAGAAATATCAATCGGTTCACGTCCGTATAAAATAGCATGTTGCCCTTGTGATTTTAGGCGGGCATCTTTTCCCTTCTTAGAAAAACTAGATTTTAATGGAATTCTTACTGGTGTCTCGCCAAATTGACTATCGGTCAGTTTTTCCCTTTGATATCCAGCAGAATTTGCAATATCTTTGGCTGTTTTTGTCACATCTTTAAGATGATATTCATCCATCATAAGAATTTGATCGGCTTCTTCAAAATAGTCCCCTGAACCACCCACAATAAGTATGGTAGATACACCTAATGTATCATATAGGGGACTGACTTTATCGGTAAATGGCGTAATAGGTTCTTTATTTGGTGCAACTAATTGCTGCATCCTACCGTCGCGAATCATAAAATTGGTAGCAGAAGTGTCTTCATCAATTAACAATAAAGAAGACTGAGCTTCCAAAGCTTCCATTACATTAGCCGCTTGAGAAGTACTGCCACTAGCATTGTCCGAGGTGAACTGTGTCGTATCTTTTTTAGCTGGTAAATTATTAATAAAAGCACTAATGTTTACTTTTTCAATATTCCGACCATCTTCAGCCCGTACTTTAACAGCATCTTGACGTGTGATCACCATTTCTCTGCCATCACCGGCAATATGATGATATACACCACGTTCCAAAGCTTGTAAGAGCGTAGACTTCCCGTGGAAGCCTCCTCCCACAATCAAAGTCACACCTTCTGGAATTCCCATCCCTGTAACAGTTTGTCCACTGGGTAGATCCAAGGTAATCGCAAAATTTTCAGGACTCGTAAATAAAATCGCATCTTTTAGCGGTCTATCAGAAACACCACTTTGCCGTGGCAAAATAGAATCATTTCCCACAAAAGCTACTAATCTTTTACGAGCTAATTCTTCTCTAATATATACTTGATCTAACATCAATGTCACTTGTTTCTTTAGTGCTTTCTGATCTAGATTGCGGTAAAACAGTGCCTGTTTGACAACTTGTGGCAGGACTTTATTAAAAATGTGTGCCGCTGATTTTCCTAAAATTGTTCTGCCAGCAGCAGGTAAACCGACTTCAAAACGAACTTCTATTGACTCGTCATTAATGGAGACCGACGTTCTTTCTAAAATTTCCTGCTCACAACGATCTATAAAAACTTTTCCGTTGGTTCCGGCTCCTTTAACTGCTCGATTGAAAGGCTGTAATTTTTTAAAAAAGTTTCTTGTCAAAAAATCTGAAACAGCAATTTTTTTATATTTTGAGTCAAGCCATTCATCAGGGATATCAAGAACACTTCGATCAATAATTATTCGTGCTTTGGTTGGTGGGGCATAGGGATCAACTTGAACATGATCAATAGACAGTTGATAGTTATCGAACTGATACCTACCTTGCGTGCGTTTGTATGCACCATATTTTTGCCCATCTAGTGATTTTAATAATCTTTCAAATTCTGTTGCTTTTTTCATTTAGAAAAGCTCCTTTGACATTTGCATCAATTTAACTATTGTTTAAAAATATTATATATATGATCTAACGGGGCGTATTATAATTTGAATATTTTCCAACGTCAAATCTAAACATTTGATAATACAAAGGTAGAAACTTAAAAAATAACGAAATAGCCATTGACTATTTCGTTATCTCTGCTCTATTATTCGTTATTTCCAGAATCATTATCTTGTGATTCATCTTTTTTTTCATCAACTTGCTCATTTACTTTGTCTGCTGCTTTATCAGCAGCTTCTTGTGCTTTGTCTTTTGCTTTACCGAGACCTTGTTGTGCTTTTCCTTTTAGTTCTTCAGTACTATCACCTGTTACTTTTCCTTTTGCCTCGGTGAATTTCCCTTTTAAATCATCTTTATTTGTACTCATCACATCGTCTCCTTTCTGATACTGTTATAATATCATGCTTTATTAAACACGACAAACAAAAAGGTGTCAGCATTTCTTAAAACATTAAAATACTTCTATTTCTTTTTTTTCTTCTTTTTCTTCTTCTTATTTTTTTCATTGAGCGGTTCATTGCCATTTTGCCAATTTTTCCCTTAACACCGCCGCCGAGCATCTGATCCATGCCCGGAATACTATCCATGTTTCCTTTAGACATTTGCTGCATCATCTTACGAGACTCTTTAAACTGTTTGATCATACGGTTGACCTCGATTACGCTATTTCCTGAGCCAGCAGCGATTCGTCGTCTACGACTTGGATTCAACAGATCAGGATCTTCACGTTCAGCAGGCGTCATAGAATAAACCATCGCCTTTTTACGTTCCATATCCTTAGGATCAAATTGCACATTATCTATTCCCGGCATTTGATTCATCCCTGGGATCATTTTCATGATATCTTCCATCGAGCCCATATTGGATAGCTGGTCCATTTGTTCAATAAAGTCATTGAAATCAAATGTATTTTCTCGCATTTTTTCAGCCATCTCTTCGGCTCTTTGTTCATCATAATCTTGTTGCGCTTTTTCAATCAGCGTCAACATGTCGCCCATGCCTAATATTCGACTAGACATCCGGTCAGGGTGAAAGACTTCCATATCAGTTAATTTTTCACCTATTCCGGTGAACTTAATTGGCGCGCCAGTGACAGAGCGAATCGATAGCGCCGCACCCCCACGTGTGTCACCATCTAGTTTTGTAATAACAACTCCTGAAATACCTAATTGTTCATTAAAACTTTCAGCAACATTAACGGCATCTTGTCCTGTCATGGCATCAACAACCAGTAAAATTTCATTAGGTTGCGCAATGTCTTTAATGTCTTGTAATTCTTCCATTAACGCCTCATCAACATGCAAACGTCCGGCCGTATCAATAAGTACATAGTCGTTTTTCTTTTCATGAGCCAATTCCATCCCTTGTCTAACGATTTCTACCGGGCTTTCTTCAGTTCCCATTTCAAATACTGGTACGTCTAATTGTTGACCTAATACTTTCAATTGATCTACAGCTGCCGGACGATAAACGTCACCTGCGATCATCATAGGACGCGCGTTTTCATTTTTTATCAAATGATTGGCTAGTTTACCGGCAAATGTAGTTTTCCCAGCACCTTGTAAACCAGCCATCATGATAACAGTAGGTATCTTCGGGGCTTTATTAAGCCCTACCGCTTCAGAGCCAAGTGTTTTCGTCAGCTCTTCATCAACGATTTTCACGATTTGTTGAGCAGGCGACAAGCTTTCTAATACTTCTGCACCCACCGCACGTTCACGAACATTTTTAGTAAAGTCTTTAACTACTTGTAAGTTAACATCGGCTTCTAGTAAAGCTAAGCGGATTTCCCGCATCATTTCTTTTACATCAGACTCCGAAATTTTTCCTTTTTTCCGCAGCTTTTTCATCGCTTGCTGCAGGCGGTCTGTTAAATTTTCAAATGCCATATATTGTTCCTTCCTTTATTCATCGATTTCTTGAATATCTTTTACTAAATTTGTCAAAGTTTCATCTGCCGGATAATTTTGTTTTATATAATCAGTTAGCTGATCCAACAGCTCACTTCGAATTCTATAATCTGAATACATTGATAGTTTATATTCGTAGTCTTCTAAAATTTTTTCCGTTCGTTTTATATTATCATACACAGCCTGACGGCTCACGTTAAATTCTTCGGCAATTTCTCCTAAAGAAAAATCATCTGCGTAATATAACTCCATATAATTCATTTGTTTTTTTGTTAACAATGTGGCGTAGAATTCAAAAAGTGTATTCATACGATTTGTTTTTTCAATTTCCATTTTATTCATCTCCGCCTAATTATCGCTATTACCTCAAGGTTGAAACAGATATATTTTTCTGAGAAAACCATTCATCTATTCCTCTAAAAATAAGTTTCTCTTTCTAACCAAGCCGCCTACTATTATACCATTTTATGTACTATTGCAATAGTCCTTTTATCCATTCCTAAAATAAAGATATATTTTTTAACAATCCTTTTGCTTAAAAAAAGAAAAAAATCAAACAATTTAGATTTACTCAAGGCAAACACCAAATTGTTCGATTCTACTTTTATCCACTACGCAACTTTATTGTTTTGCATATAATGTTCAATCCGTTTCATCGCTTCTTCTAAATCTTGCATACTAGCTGCGTAACTCAACCGTACGTAACCCTCTCCACCTACGCCAAAAGCAGCACCAGGAATAATTGCTAAGCTTTCTTTTTCAGCCAAGTCTACACAAAATTCCATCGAGTTTTTTATATAACCTTCTGGAATTTTTGCAAAAATATAAAAAGCACCGGTCGGTTTAGCTACTTCATAACCTAAACGATGTAACTCTCCATAAACAAAGTCACGACGTTTGCGATATTCTTCTTTCATAGGTAAAGCATCATCAAATCCGTCGGTCAGCGCATTCACAGCGGCTAACTGTGCCGAAGTGACTGCCGAAGTAACCAAATATTGATGGGTTTTTATAATTTGTTTCGTCAATTCTTCCGGCGCAAAAATCAAACCTAAACGCCAGCCAGTCATCGCATGGGATTTAGACAAACCATTAAGTAAAATCGTTTGTTCACGGAGATATTCGGCAATGGATACATGTTCTCCTTCATAAGTTAATTCACTATATACCTCATCACTAATGACAAAAACTGAATACTTTCTCAATACATCAGCTATAGCTTTAACTTCTCCACGAGAATAAGTCACACCGGTTGGATTGCTTGGATAATTTAACACAATCGCTTTGATTTCATCTCCGTATTTTTGTAATGTTTCTTCTAACACTTCAGGTGAAAGAATAAAATCGTTCACGCTTGTGTCAATATAAATAGGCTGGGCTCCTGTTAAGGTAATAATAGGTTCATAGCCGGGAAAAATTGGAGAAGGTACAATCACCTTATCACCAGCTTCTAAGACACTTATTAAGCTTGCAGCGATTCCTTCTGTCACACCAACACTAACTAGTACTTCTGATTGAAAATCATAGGATAAATTATATTTGTCATGAACAAACCGAGCAGCTGCTTTTCTAAGCTGGGCAACACCAGACATCCCTGTATAGTGACTGTAATTTTCTTTTATTGCGTTAATTCCTGCCTCTTTAACATGCTCAGGCGTATTAAAATCTGGTTCACCTAATGTTAATTTCAAAATATTGGGTATCGTTGAAACACGTTCATCAAATTGACGGATCATAGAAACCGCGATTTGATCTAAACGTGGATTAAATCTTTGAGAAACGTCTGCCATTTTTATCATTCCTTTAACATAAACTTGTAATTCTAGTTGTTGTTATCCTATCATAATTTAGACTAAAAACGTAGAAAATTCAAAAATTTCTCATTTTTCTTTTTAAAAAAAAGAGGCCGAAATAGAAATTTACAATTTTACTTCTTTCAGTCTCTACACTCATTTTATTTTATATAAATTTTGTCCACTATTAAGTGATCAGATAAGTGCTCGCTTTTATCCTGTTTACCCATAATTTCAGCAACAACATTTTGATCATTTGATTTTTGTCGCAATTGATAGACAATTTTTCCAGACTGTCTTAGCTCATTGATCATATCTGTTACACCGCCAAACCCAGTTTTCCTAGTAATAAAACCATTGGAAACCATACGCTCATCTAACGTTTTTGCTGAAATACTGGAAGCTGTCATTAAACTGTTCTGTAAGCGTTGATATAATTCTTCTAAACCTGTATCAACAAAGTGCTCTTGCGGTGTGCTTGAAAAATCTTTTGTCTCACTGCGTAACGCATCTAACTCTTGTAATAAAGTTTCATATTGATTTTGTGTGAGCATGACTCCCGCTACTTTTTCTCTATTAAATACATACACAGCAGTACCTGCTTGTTTGGCTTGTTCAAATACCTCCATAGGTGAGCGTTTTACTTCTGTAATAGAAGAAGTTGGCACTTCAAGCTTTTTTAATTCCATTGCACTGCCCTCCTTTTTTCATCAAATTTATTATAGCATAGGCAGTTGGGAGGTTTACAGTTTCAAGTAATAAAAAATGAAGAATGCTGATTCACATCCTTCATTTTTTAACCTTAAACTGCTTTAGCTTTATATCCAGTATCGTTAATTTTTTCTGCAATCTGCTCACTATTAACTTGTCCTTCATCAAATTTAACTGTACCATTACTTCTTTTCAAATGTATCTTTACTTTTTGAATGCCCGGTAGTTCATTAACCGCATTTTCAACGCGTGCAACACAATGACCACAACTCATTCCTTCGATAGAAAACTTCTGCTTCATACTTTAGCTTCCTTTCTTTATTTATTCTTTACAGATACATTGCCCAGGAATACAATTACAAGCAATATCTGCTACTGCCATTTTTTCCGATAAAATATCTTGGATATTGTCAATATCTTCTTGCGTCAATTCTGCCTCTGAAATCATATCAGCAATTGTGCTTCCTACCTTTTTAGCACATATATGTGAAAAAATATTTTCTGTCGCACTACGAACAGTCTCTTCTTCAGTAACTTTTGCAGTATAGACAAATTTTTTACCTAGCTGTTCGGTCTGTAAAATATCTTTTTTAACAAGTCTACCTAATAATGTTTTTGTCGTCGCTAGCTTCCAACCTTTGGAGCTGCTTAACAAATCATTGATCGTTTTTGCATCAGCACTTCCCTTAGTCCAAATAACGCGCATAACTTCCCATTCGGAATCGCTGATTTTAATAGGTTCTACCAATGTGTTCATAAGTCTGCTCCTCTCTTACTTAACAAGTTTACATCTGTAATCAAAATTTGTCAAAGGATTAATTTTTCCACAATTATTCTATATAAAAAAATTGGAAGTCTAATAAACCAACTCCCAATTTTTATTTTTTCTCATGTTTATTTTTATGTTTTGTCTTATTTAATATTTGTTGGCGGTGTCTACGATTACCTACAAATTTCAATGTGTGCATTAATGGCTGTCGATTTTCACCTACTAAACCAATTAGTTCAATGAATAATTCTAGACCAAATAATGTACTGATTACAAGTAATATAATTGCCCAAGTACTAGCATAATTCATTAATAGTGCAATCAGGGCAAACACCATAGCCAAAGCATAAATCGTAAGTACCGCACCACAATGAGTAAATCCTAAAGAAAGCAAGCGATGATGTAAATGCATTTTATCAGCTGATGAAATCGGCTTTTTATTAAAATAACGACGTAACATTGCATAAACGGTATCCGTAATAGGAACGCCCAAAATAAACATAGGAGTTAAAACCGAAATAAATGTCGCATTTTTTAACCCTTGCAAAGAAAAAACAGAAATCATGAATCCTAAAAACAAAGCCCCTGTGTCTCCTAAAAATACCGTTGCCGGGTGAAAGTTATAAGGAAAAAAGCCGGCGATCGCAGCTACTAGAGAAAAAATCATAATCGCAAGTGGAACACCGTTGGTTGGCAAAAAGAAATAACTAATTAGACCAATGGTTACTAAAGCAATCACTGCTACACCACAAGCCAAACCATCTAAACCGTCAATTAAATTTACGGCGTTGGTAATCGCCAGTATCCAAATAAGTGTCATAGGCAAACTCAACCAACCCAATTGAAAGGATCCCAAAAAAGGAATTGAAATCGTATCGATAGTGATATCTCCAATAAAATAAATCACCAAAGAAGCGACAATAATCCCTAATGTTTTTTGCATTGGTGTTATCTCAAAGATATCATCAGCTAAACCTGTTAAAATGATAATAAAAGCAGCAATTAGCATTGGCCAAATCTGCTTTGCATCTAACATATCATTAAATTCCCACACAATAGCCACAACAAATGAAATAAAAATACTTAATCCACCTGCTGTGGGCATTGTTTTCTCATTAATACGACGTTCACCAGGACGGTCGACAGCGCCGATTTTAAAAGACAATAATTTAAGCAATGGCGTTAAGATAATTGATAAAAACATTGTCGCAAATAATTTTAATATAAATTGAAACGTGAAACCCATTCGTTTTTCTCGCTTTCATTCATCTTTTTTACTTCAGAAAATCTTGTCACTTTCTTTCAATTCGCCATTATAAAACTCTTCCATCGAAGCATTCAACACACTACCTAAAATAATGATCATAGCTGCAAAATTTAGCCATAACATCAAAACAACAAAACTTCCGATAATTTGATAACCACTTACTGTGGTCGCAAAATACCTAGCATATAAACCAAATACTTGTGACAACAATAACCAACCAATTGTCGCAAAAATTGCCCCAGGAAGAACTGAACGTAGTTTCATCTTAACATTAGGTATCATCCAATAAATAATCGCCATTAGTAAGAATAAAGCAACAAAAGTAAGCGGCCATTTCACCGTTTGGAATATATTTACAAACGAATCAGGGATTGCAAAAATCGGTTGTATAGCATCCAACAGCACTTGCCCTGCACCAATAATAAGTGATAAAGCAACCATTGCAAACAAGAAAAGAATCAAAACGAGTACAGAAAGAATTCTCGCAACAATACCTGTACGTTGTTCGACACCTAAACTTTTGTTCATTGCTTTTTGTAAAGCGTTGATACTTTTACTTGCAGACCAAATTGTGGTAATTGCCGAAATAGACAATAATCCACCTGAGCTTTGGGTAAGTAAGTCTTTGATCGCAGGACCTAAAAATTGGTAAATTGTACTTGGCATAATTTCTTGAATATATGGCAATACGAAACTAGGATCAATGCTTAAAAAGGGGAGAATATTTCCCACAGTAATTAATAATGGAAAAAGAGATAATAACAAATAATAAGCCACTACAATTGAATAAGTGGTAAATTCGGATATCTTAACTCTTTCTTTTGCAATACTAAAAAATCTCGAAATGTTCTTCTGATCGTTACCAACTTCGTTTTTACTCATCGCCTTCTCCTTTTAGTAACTGCCTTCTTCACCTTGTGAGGTCAAGATACGTGGGCCTTCTTTAGTAAGCGCTAAACTATGTTCATATTGACAACTTAACCCGCCATCTTGTGTATATGCGGTCCAACCATTTGAGTCCATTTTCATTTCCCAAGTTCCAGTATTAATCATAGGTTCAATTGTAATGACCATACCTTCTTTTAAGCGAAGTCCTTTGCCCTTTTTACCATAGTGTGGAATCGTTGGTTCTTCATGAATTGTAGGACCTATACCATGGCCAACAAAATCACGTACCACACTAAAGCCTTCTCCTTCAGCATATGTTTGAATAGCATGACCAATATCACCAATACGATTGCCCACTTGTGCTTGTTCAATACCAAGGTATAAGGCTTTTTTAGTAACTTCCATTAATTTTTTTACTTTTTCTGAAGGTTTTCCAACCACATATGCCCAACATGAATCAGACACGGCACCTTTTAAATCAACGCACATGTCAACTTTTATTAAATCGCCCTCTTTTAAAGCTTTCTTCCGCGGAAAACCATGACAAATCTCATCATTAATACTTGTACAGGTAGCGTACTCAAATCCTTCAAAGCCAATTTGTGCCGCAATTCCACCGTGGCTTTCAATGTAATCTCGCGCAAATTCTTCGATATCCCAGCTAGTTATACCCGGCTTAATAAATGACCGAAGTTGTTTATGTACATCCGCTAGTAAGGCCCCAGATTCATCCATACTATCAATTTCTCTATTTGATTTTAGCGTAATCATATTTTTGTCTCCTTTATTGAAATCTTACTTATTTTACCACACGCGCTTCTTTTTTTCCAAATTCAAAGGAATGAAACGCAAAGAGATATTTCACTTAAGATGTTTTATTTGCTATAATAATAAAATAATAGGTATAAAATAAATATACATTTTCGCTTGCGATAATTAGGAGGAAACATATGACTTCAGCAAAAATTATTTATGGTAGTTTAACAGGAAACACAGAAGTGATTGCTGATATTGTCTGTGAAGCTTTAGAAAACTTAAATATCGAAGTAGATATTGACGAATGTACTCAAATTGACGCTGAAGAATTTAAAGAAGCTGATATTTGTATTATTGCAGCTTACACTTATGACGAAGGCACAATCCCAGAAGAGATGCTAGATCTTTATGAAGACTTACTACAATTAGATTTACAAGGTAAAGTATTTGGTGTATGCGGTTCGGGGGACACTTTTTACGAAAACTATGCTACAGCAGTAGATAGCTTTGAAGAAGCCTTTTTAACCGCTGGTGCTAAAAAAGGCACTGAAAAAATCAAAGTTGATTTAGCCGCAGAAGAAGAAGATATTCAACAATTGAAAGCTTTTGCTTCCGAATTAGTTACAACACAGCAAGCAATGATATAAAAAAAGCAAGAGCATTCTTTAGAATGAATGTCCTTGCTTTTGTTTTAATGAAATTTAAAGCTTGAAAAAGCTTGATTTAATTCATCATTATTGGTTGTTAGATTTTTAATTGTTTCTGTTAATAAGATTTTAATTTCTTCATTCGTTGGTTTCATAATATTGGCAGCAGTTAGAGCAGCAAGTCCTGTCACTACAATCCAAAAACCTGCGTATAAAGCAGAAAGCTTATCTTCCGGCAAATTTTTATATTCTGGAATTTGTTGAACCAGATTGACAAAATAATCAAAAGAAAACTTCTGAATGGATTTATCGCCTAAACCTTCCTCTAAATATAAAGCTTTATACAACTTCTTTTCTTTAGTGGCAAACTCAATGTAGTTAAAACCTAAGTCGACTAATTTATTCTCGGAGTGTTCTTTTGGAAGGACCTCAGCAGAAAGGTAGTCGAAAATTTCTTTGAGTAATGCTTGCTTTAAGCCTTCCATGTTTTTAAATTCTAGATAAATCGGTTGAGTGGAGCACTTCATTTTGGCTGCGATATTTCGTGCAGTAAATCTGGCGAAGCCTTCTTTTGCAACAACTTCATAAGCCGCTTTTAAGATCTGGTCTCTTGTGATCGTTTTCTTTCTTGCCATTTGTTTCTGCCTCCTTAAATGACGAGTACTGTTATTTATCATTTTATTCATTCTACCATTTTTTTTCCAATAATTCAAAATTACATGTTACTTTTCTTTTAAAAAAACTGTTAAATCCAATAAAATAAGACATTTATACTTATCTTATTAAGACGATAATTTGTTTCTATAATATCTTAATGTTATTATATTAAAGTATTATAAAGGAGGAATAAAAGATGAATTCCGCAAAATTTAAAGAAAATTTAGATAAATATGCGCAATTAATTGTAGAAATGGGTGTTAATGTAAAACAGTCTCACACAGTTGTTTTACAAATCAATGTTGAACAAGCGCCGCTAGCAAGACTGATTACCAAAAAAGCCTATGAATTGAAGGCTGCTGAAGTAATTGTTGAGTGGTCAGATGAAATCATTCAAAAAGAATTTTTAGCACATGCTTCCTTTGATCGAATTGAAAACTTTCCTCAATATAAAATTGATCAGGCAGATGAATGGATAAGAAAAGGTGCTAGTCGTATCTCTGTTATCTCTTCTGACCCTGGTGCATTAGCTGATGTTGATAGAAAGCGAGTTGCAGCTTATCAAAAAGCCGCTGGTAAAGGTTTAGCTAAATTACGCAAAGCAACTCAATCAAATCAGGTTAGTTGGACAGTTGTTGCCGCCGCAGGTGAAAACTGGGCCCAAAAGGTATTTCCAGATCTGACAAAAGAACAAGCTGTAGATGCCTTATGGAATGAAATATTTAAAACCGCGCGAGTAGATCATGAAGACCCGGTAGCTGCTTGGAAAAAACACGACGACGCTTTAGAAGCAAAAGCTAATGAATTAAATGAACAACAATTTGACACGCTTCATTATAAAGCCCCCGGAACCGATTTAACTATTGGACTTCCAAAAAATCATCTATGGGAAGGCGCTGGCAGTTTCAACGCTAGGGGTGAAAAATTTATTGCAAATATGCCAACTGAAGAAGTGTTTACGGCCCCTGATAGTCGACGTATTGACGGTTTTATTTCAAGTACAAAACCATTAAGTTATGCAGGTTCTATCATCTCAGGCATGAAATTTACTTTTAAAGATGGTAAAGTCATTGATTTTTCTGCGGAAAAAGGGCAAGATGTCTTGGAAAACTTGTTAGAAACAGATGAAGGAGCTAAATCTCTTGGAGAAGTAGCTTTAGTTCCTGATCCTTCACCTATTTCACAATCAGGAATCATCTTTTTCAATACTTTATTTGACGAAAATGCCTCTAACCACTTAGCATTAGGCTCTGCCTATGCCTTCAATCTTCAAGATGGGACTGAAATGAGCGATGAAGAACTTAAAGAACGTGGTTTAAACTTAAGCCAAACACATGTTGACTTTATGGTAGGTTCCAATCAAATGTCGATCGATGGCATCAAAGCAGACGGTACAGTTGTCCCCGTTTTTCGTAATGGCGATTGGGCTTAATAAGGACCACCGGCAAAAACGGAGATGTTTCGTTTTTGCTTTTTTTATAAAATTTTCGTTTTTCCAAGAGATACAAGTATTTTACGTAGTAAAAGCGATCAATATTTGTTAAAATCAACTTCATACAGAAGGGATGAAAAAAATGACCCCAAATAGGGAAGATTACCTCAAATTAATTTTAGAACTTGGTGATGATCAATCAAAAATCAATAACAAACAAATTGTTTCAGGACTTGATGTATCAGCAGCTTCTGTCAGTGAAATGATCAATAAACTGGTAAAAGAAAACCTAGTAGAACACACCCCCTACCAAGGCGTCCAACTGACAGACAAGGGATTAGAAAAAGCTAGTTCGCTCGTTCGCCGTCATCGTCTTTGGGAAGTCTTTTTAGTTGAGCATTTGAAGTATAGTTGGAATGAAGTTCATGACGATGCAGAGGTACTAGAACATGTAACCTCTGAAACGCTCGCTCATCATTTAAACGAATACTTAGAACATCCAAAACATTGTCCACATGGCGGAATGATCCCTAAAGAAAACCAATTGGTTCATGAGAAAAAGCGAGAAAAGCTTACTGATTATCCAGTAGGAACAAAAGTACGAATCGCGCGCGTCCTGGACGAACGTGAACTGTTAGATTATCTAGTCGATATTAATGTAAGTATTAATGAAGAATACACGATTACCGACGTTGCTGCTTATGAAGGACCGATCACTATAAAAATGCAAGCTAAAAGCGTTCAAGTTAGTTATAAAGCAGCAAGCACCATATTTGTTGATAAAATTTAAGAACGACTCTGGTTAATTTTATTAGAGGAAGTGCAAAAAATGGAAACAAAAAATGTATTGATGACTATATTCGGCGGAACTGGCGATTTGGCAAGGCGTAAATTATATCCTTCTTTATTCCGTTTATATCAAAAAGGAGACTTAAACGATGATTTTGCAGTTATCGGAACCGCACGTCGCCCATGGAGTGATGAAACTTACCATCAAGTAATTAAAGATTCAATCGCAAGTTTTGAACCATCAGATAAAGAAGCACAAGATTTTGCTTCTCATTTTTATTATCAGTCACATAATGTTAAAGATACAAGTCACTATGATGTATTGAAAGAATTAAGTGATCAATTGGATGAAAAATATCATATCCAAGGCAATCGGATTTTTTATCTAGCGATGTCACCCAATTTTTTCGGTACCATTGTCTCCCACTTAAAATCTCAAGGAATGATGAATACAAACGGTTACCATCGGGTGATTATTGAAAAACCTTTTGGTAATGATTACCAATCTGCTTTTGAATTAAATGAAGAAATTAACCAAGTCTTTGCAGAAGATGAAATTTACCGAATCGATCACTATTTAGGTAAAGAAATGATCCAAAATATTTCAGCAATTCGTTTTGCGAACTTGATCTTTGAATCTATTTGGAATAATCGGTATATCGATAATATTCAAATCAGTCTGGCTGAAGAAGTAGGCGTTGAAGAACGCGCAGGTTATTATGACAAAAGCGGTGCATTAAAAGATATGGTACAAAACCATATTTTACAAATGTTGTCACTACTTGCTATGGAACCACCCGTTGCTTTTTCTGAAAAGGGCATACGAGCAGAAAAAATTAAAGCTTTAGATTCTATTCGTATGTATTCAGAAGATGAAGTAAGAAACAACTTTGTTCGAGGACAGTATACTGAAGGTGAAATTGAGGACCGACATTTTAAAGGCTATCGGGATGAGGAGAATGTCGATGAAAGTTCTTTAACGGAAACCTTTGTTGCTGGGAAATTTTTAATAGATAATTTCCGCTGGTCAGGCGTACCTTTTTATGTCCGTACGGGAAAACATTTAACAGAAAAAGGAACACGTATAAATATCGTCTTTAAACAAGTTCCAGTGAATGTTTTCAAAAATTCTATTACCGGTCCTCACGAACAAAAACAATTAGATTCCAATGTTTTGACGATTTACATTCAACCTACTGAAGGCTTTTCCTTAACCATGAATGGTAAGGAAATTGGCCAGGGTTTTCAAACAGAACCAGTAAAATTAGAACATCGTAATAGCGCCGATATTATCGAAAACACACCAGAAGCTTATGAAAAGCTATTGCTTGATGTTTTAAATGGTGACGGTACAAACTTCACTCACTGGGATGAAGTTGCGCAATCTTGGCGAATTGTCGATCGTATCCGCCAAACTTGGGATAAAGATCAACAAACCCCTCCTGGCTATCCAGCCGGTACAATGGGCCCTAAAGAAGCCTATCAATTACTTGAAAAAGATAACCGACATTGGATCTGGGAACCTGATGAATGGTATCGTCAACGTGGTTTGTTAAAATAACATAGCTAAACAAAAAATTTCCGGACAAGATCTTGCCCGGAAATTTTTGTTTTATAAAGCCTTTATTTTTCTAAGTGCTATTCAAAACTTGTTTGAACTGCTTCAGGATGTTCATCTTCTACGATAGCAGCACAATGGCTACACATAGTTGGGAAGTTTTCATTTTCTCCTACACTGGTTCTTACTTGACGACAACGTTCGCAAACTGGTCCGTCTGCTTTTTCAACTAAAATAGCCACATCATCAAATACTACAGCATCTTCAGGTACTTTTTTACCAGCTTCTTCAACTTCAAAGAAGTCAGGAGAAACAATCAATAATTGAGCAATATTAGCATCTGTAGCTGTTAACATCGATTTTACCTGCTCATTTGGATAAATTGTTACTTTGGCTTCCATTGATTTACCGATCAGTTTTTCATCTCTAGCAATTTCTAATGCTTTTAATACTTTATCACGGAAGCTCATGAATGCAGTCCAAATGTCCATTAGCTCCTCTTGATTAGGATAAATTTGATAAGCAGGAAAATCTGTCAATTGAACATACTCTTCCTCTTCTTTAACATAGGACCAAATTTCTTCGGCTGTATGCGGAATAATTGGTGCTAACAATTTAGCAATAGCTACTGTTGCTTGGTAAAATACAGTTTGCATACAACGACGTGAATAACTATCTTCTTCTTCAATATAAACGACATCTTTAGCAAAATCCAAATAAAATGAAGATAGATCAACCGTAATGAAATTCAAAATCGTACGATAAACGTGCAAAAAGTCATATTTTTCATAACCATTATCTCGTACTTCTTTAATTACTTCATTTAAACGAACCATCATATATTTATCGACTGAACGTAAATCAACAAATTCTACACTATTTGTTTTTGGATCAAAATCACTCGTATTAGCTAATAAAAATCTTATCGTATTTCTAATCTTACGATAGACTTCTGATACTTGTTTTAAGATATCCATAGAAACTCTAACATCAGATTCATAATCAACACTGCTAACCCATAAACGTAAAATATCAGCACCCATTTGTTTAATCACTTTATCCGGAACAATGGTATTTCCTAGCGACTTACTCATTTTGCGGCCCTCGCCGTCTAGAGTAAATCCTTGGGATAACACCGATTTGTAGGGTGCTTTACCACTAACGGCCACACTAGTAGTGATACTGGAGTTGAACCAACCACGATATTGATCCGAACCTTCTAAATACATATCAGCTGGGAAGGTCAATTCATCTCTTTGACGTAACACACCTGCATGAGAAGAACCAGAATCAAACCAAACGTCCATAATATCTGTTTCTTTAGTAAACGCTCCATTAGGCGAACCTGGGTGGGTAAAACCTTCTGGCAATAAGTCTTTGGCCTCACGTTCAAACCAAACATTAGAACCATATTTTTCAAATAATTGTGCTACATGTTCAACCGTTTCTGGGGTAATAATCGCTTCTTCATTTTCCGCATAGAATATAGGTAGTGGCACGCCCCAAGCACGTTGTCTTGAGATAACCCAGTCACCTCGGTCGCGGATCATATTATACAAACGTGATTCTCCCCATGGGATAATCCAGTCAACTTTCTCAATTTCATCTAAAATATTTTGTCGGAATTGATCAATCGAAGCAAACCACTGCGGCGTTGCCCTAAAGATAACTGGTTTTTTTGTGCGCCAATCATGAGGATAACTGTGGACATAAAAGTCAAGATTTAATAAAGCACCCTTTTCTTTTAATAAATCAGTTACCATGGGATTTGCTTTATCATAAAAAATTCCTTCAAAACCTGGTGCTTCTTCGGTAAATACCCCTCGGCTATCAACCGGTGAGAGAACTGGAAGTCCGTACTTCTTAGCTACATAATAGTCATCTTCCCCATGACCAGGTGAAGTATGAACCAAACCTGTACCAGAATCTAAAGTGACATGATCTCCTAAAATAAGTAAAGAAGTACGATCGTAAAAAGGATGTTGGGCTGTCATATTTTCCAACTGCTGTCCTTTAAATGCTTGTAGTATTTCTACATTATCCCAACCCAAAACTTCTTGTACTTCATCTAATAAGTCCTTAGCAACCACATACTTATTACCATCTGCATTGACTTGTACATAATTAAAATCTGGATGAACCGTAATTGCTAAGTTAGATGGAATTGTCCAAGGTGTTGTTGTCCAAATAATAAAGGATGTATTTTCATCTAAAAGATCTTTACCATCTACTATTTGAAAACTAACATATATCGAAGGTGATTTGATATCTTTATACTCGATTTCTGCTTCTGCTAAAGATGACTCACTTGAAGGAGACCAATAAATTGGCTTCATTCCTTTATAAATATAACCTTTTTCGGCCATCTTACCAAAGACACGAATTTCAGCTGCTTCATAGCTAGGAGCTAATGTTAGATAAGGGGCTTCCCACTCTCCTTGTACTCCTAAACGTTTGAAATCATCACGCTGTTTATCAACTTGTGTCATCGCATATTCATAACATTTTTTCCGATACTCGGCAGTAGTCATTTCTTTTCTTTTAATGCCTTTATTCGCCAGTACTTGCTCGACAGGAAGCCCATGTGTATCCCAACCAGGAACATAAGGTGCCCGGTAATCTGACATAGATTTTGCTCGGATGATAATATCCTTACTGATTTTATTTAACGCATGACCAATATGAATATTTCCATTGGCAAAAGGCGGGCCATCGTGTAAAACAAAAGTAGGCTTGCCTTCGTTTATTTTTTGTCGTCTTTCGTAAATATTGTTTTCTTCCCATTCTTGTTGCCAATTTCCTTCACGGTTAGGTAGATTGCCGCGCATTGGAAATTTGGTCTTTCCTAAATGAAGTGTATCTTTCATTTTCATTATAGTATCATTCTCCTTTATGGTTATTTTAGCAAATAAAATTGTACGACAAAAAAACGCTCGCCCAAAAGGGACGAACGTGTCGTGGTACCACCCAAAGTTTAAAAATATTGCTATTTTCCTCTAGAATCTTTAACGAGATTACCCGTTATCCCCTAATTTTTAGTTCAGGAATAAGATTTGTAGATGATCTAACAAAATGCAGAGTTTATCGGACTTTCACTATCACCGACTCGCTTTAAAAAATACAAACTGTTTTGCTGTTCTACTTATTATCGACCGTATTCTTCTGTATCTTCATGATCTTCTGTGGAAACTGGAACAACTCGATTGCTCGATTCCACAACCGACACATCTTCTTGTTCATCTTGTGTGTCTTGTTCTTCTGAAGAAGGTTGCTCAGTATCTACTTGTTCTGAGTTTACTTCAGAATCATTTTCCTTGTCAAGTTCTTCTGCCAATATTTCACGAAAAACTTCATGACTATCTTGTACATAACTTGAAAATGGCGCAAGAATCTCATCCCATTCAGGGCTTTTTACTTGTTCTAACTGCGTTTCAAGCATCAGAGATAGATTATTATGAAAGACCCTGGTTTTCTTTTTCAAGTCGTTGGTTTCTGTAGTCAATTCACGAGCTTTTTGTGTTGCGTCGCTTAGAATTTCTTTTGCTTTTTCTTGTGCCGCTTCAGTTAATTGATTTGCTTGTTTTTCTGCATTGGCTACTAATTCGTCTGCTTTATTTTGAGCGGAAGTAACGACTACTTCAGATTCTTTATTCGCGCTTTTTTTCACTTTGTCTGCTGTATCTTGAGCGACAACAATCGATTGATTCAACGCATCTTTTAATTCATTGAAATATTCTAGTTTTTCTTCTGAGTGTTTCAATGATTTTTCTAATTCTCGATTTCTTTGTACGACTTCTTCATAGTCCTTGACGATAATATCCAAAAAGTCGTCGACTTCATCTTTTTCGTAACCTCTCATTTTTGTTTGAAAGTTTTTATTTTGAATATCTAATGGAGTTAATGCCATTTTTATACACCTCTTTATTTTATTTACGTAAAACGCCTAGATCCAAGCGGATTTTCCCTTTTTTGGTTGTACCTTCTATCACTTGAATCTGCAAACGACCAAAACCTCGTATAGATACAATATCTAAAAGATCCAATACAAAATCTGGCCGTTGCGTTGGCGCCCAGTTTACTTTCACTTTTCCTGTTTCAGTTAACTGCTTTGCACGTTGCCTTGAGATATTAAATACCGTTGAGATTACATTATCCAAGCGCAAAGAGCTTACAGTTGTATTTTCATTGGTCCATCCATCTTTGGGTATTAAAATATCTACATAAGATAGCTCTTCTAACCGAACTTTTACATTGCCTATTTTGCTTAATTGTAATTGAACATAACTGCTAATTTCTTTAGCAATAAAGACTTGCCAATTTTCCCCATCTGATATAATATCTCCCAGAAATTCTCTTCGAATACCTGTACCAACCAAACTCCCTAATATTTTTCCGTGACTCAACACAGTAAATTTCTTAGGATAATGAACATTAAATAAATCAATTTCAAAATCTTCTTGGCTGGGTTCATAGTAATTAGGAAAAATTAAACAGCGACTTCTTTCTGCCTCTTCATATCCTCCAAAAAACCGAAATTTCAGTTCTGATTCTTGCCTTACAAGCGTTTCTAGAATAAATGCTTGTCGAGGATCCAAAAACTCGGTCAGTACTGGAGCATACTGCATATTTACTTGTTCGATCCAATCTTCTACGGTATCAATAAACGGGCGTTCTTCGCTTCTAAAATGCTGATATACGTTTGCATCCATTACTTTCCCTCCCCGTTAAAAGATCGATCCAATAATAAGAGATAGTGCTTGTACAGCCAGTTGAAGAACAATAATAGCAAAAGCTATATTAAAATTGACAGGACCAAGTGATAAATTTAAATGGTCAAATAAACTCAAATATGGTTCACATATTTTACGTAGGAAGCGACCAATGGCAGAATCATAACCACCTGGAAACCAAGATAAAAGTGCATATACTACAAGTAAAATTGTATACAAATATGCAATATCATTTATTAAACTGACTAATCGATAAATTACGATGTTATTTCCTCCTCCAGGCTATAAATCAAACAAATTACTTTCGACTAATGATTGTGCTGTACCATCAATTTCAACTTCTTTTGGTGTACACAAAAATATTTCATCGGCCACCCGTTTGATATCTCCATCTTCAGCGTACACAGTGCCTGTTAAGAAATCAACAATACGACGAGCTTGCTGCTCTTCAATCAAGCGAAAGTTAACTAGAACCGATTCACCACCAATAACATGTTTAGCAATCGTCATTGCTTCCGAGTAAGCCCTAGGTTCGATAATCATAATCTTACCTGATTGACTTTTTTGCGTTTGCTTTACTTGGTTTGCTTTCATCGCCACAACATTGTTATCGGATCGATTAGGTGCTTGTTGTTTAGGACTTTGCTCATTATTGCTAGTTTTTGTCGTAGGTGAATTTGCTTGCATTTGTTTTTTAGGTTGTGATTTTGTTTGTACTGGTTTTCGAACAGCCGGCCCGTTAGAAGCTTGTGGCTGTGGTTTTTTAGGCTGACTCTTTACCGTTTTGTTAACCGGTGCAGCACTACTTTGCCGTGGTGGTACTGATTTATTTTGCCCTGTTTGATAACTGTTTGTATACTCTTCATCTTCCAAACCGAAAAAGTTTGAAACTTTCTCCATAAATGACATAGCACGCCCTCCTCCTAATCCTTGAATAAAGCTGTACCCACTCTGATAAATGTTGCCCCTTCTTGAATTGCAACTGAAAAATCATTACTCATTCCCATACTTGTTTGGGTACAAGGTGCAAAAGATAAATTCTTTTTTTGAATTGTTTCTTGTAACTTTTTCAACTTAGCAAAAATTTCATGTTGTTCTTTTTTACTTGAATTTAGCGGAGCCATCGTCATTAAGCCGACAACTTTTATTTTATCAAGCGTTTTTAACTGTTCAATAAAATCCAGCAAGTTTTCAGAAGTAACGCCTTGTTTTGACGACTCACCACTCACATTAACCTCTACAAAACAATAAATTGTCTTTTCTGCTCTTTTTTGGATTTCATTGGCTAGTTTTATACTATCCAAAGCATGAAAAAAGTCAATCTCATTTATGACTGATTTCACCTTTCTACGTTGCAAATTACCAACAAAATGCCAGGAAAGATTAGTAAAATCACGCATCTTTTCCTTTTTGCTTAAAAATTGGTCTACTCGGTTTTCAGCTAAATGGTCCACACCCTGTTTAGCTAATTCTATGGTTTGACCAAGATCTACAGACTTTGTCACACCCACCAATGTAACATCTGAGCGCAAACGTGAAACAAGAGCACAGGAATCCTGCATCTCTTGCTTAACCTTACGCAAGTTATCAGAAATCATGTGCTCTTCCCCCTTTATCTTTTACGACGGAAAAATGGTGGTGTATCTAACTCGTCATCATCTGATTTTGATGTTTCTCGTCTGAAAGTATCAAAATCTTTTTTTTCGATTTCTTCATATTGAGTATCATCGATCTTGGGACGAACATTTTCTTCTTTTCGAATATCCCAATCAGAAAAATCATTTTCTTCTTTTTGCTTAGGTTGTGCTTGATCCATGTCAAAAATTGGTCTTTTCTCGCTTGCTTGATTTTGGTTTTGTCTAGAAGCGCGTCCGGGCTTTTTTTCGCTTTTTGTAGGGTCGATGCCTGTTGCAATGACAGTCACACGAATTTCATCTTCTAGATCTTCACTGATAGAAGTTCCTAAAATAATATTCACATCACCGGTGGAAGCACCAGCAACAATATCAGAAGCATCTTGTGCTTCAAATAAAGTCATATCCAAACCGCCTGTGATATTAAGTAAAACTTGTTCTGCTCCGTCAATCGATGTTTCTAATAGCGGAGAAGAAATAGCTTTTTTAGTAGCTTCTACAACACGTTCTTCACCACTGGCAATACCAATGCCCATAAGTGCTGTTCCTTGGCTTTTCATTACTGTTTTTACGTCGGCAAAGTCTAGATTGACATAGCCAGGAGCAGTAATTAAATCAGAAATTCCTTGAACACCTTGACGTAAAACATTGTCTGCTTCACGGAAAGCTTCAAGCATTGGCGTCTTTTTATCAACAACTTCTAACAAACGATTATTTGAAATAATTAGTAAAGTATCTACATTTTCTTTTAATTTTGCAATACCTTCTGCCGCAAAATGACCACGTTTAGGTCCTTCAAAAGTAAATGGCCGGGTTACAACACCGACTGTCAAAGCATCTAATTCTTTAGCAATACCTGCTACAATCGGAGCAGCTCCGGTACCTGTGCCGCCTCCCATACCAGCAGTAATAAAAATCATATCCGCTCCGCCTAAGGCTTCGCGAATAGCATCTTCACTTTCTTCAGCTGATTTTTCTCCAACTTCAGGCTGGGAACCAGCGCCTAAACCTTGCGTAAATTTTGGCCCTAATTGAATAACGGTCTCTGCTTTTGAATTTTTTAAAGCTTGTACATCTGTGTTGACAGCAATAAATTCAACACCTTTAACATTTTCTTCAATCATTCGATTTACCGCGTTGCCGCCACCGCCGCCAACGCCGATCACTTTGATCACTGCGCCCTCATTGACGTTATTATCCATTGAAAATTCCATAATCTATCTCCCTTTCGCGCTTGTTATTCAAAAATATTCGAGAAAAAGTTTTTGACTTTATCGCCAAGTCCTTCTTTTTCTTCTGCTTCATCTGCTTCTTGATAATCTGGTTCTTCTGGTTCATATGTCGGTTGTTCGTAAACCGCTTCTCTGGTATAAGTTTGCGAACTTTGCTCAACTTGAGTTGTTTCACCCGTTACTGCACTTTTAGTTAATTGGTAAACTTCTCCAAGTTCAGCAGCATATTCCAGGATACTGATAACATTTGTAAAAACTGGGTTTCGAAGCCCCATATGATTTGGTACATGTAGTTTTACATTAACACCAAATATCTCTTGCGCCAGATCGACCACTCCTGGAAGACTTGCTGCACCCCCAGATAAAATGACCCCACCTGGTAATTCTAGGGCTTCGATTTCATCAAGAGCATCTTTTGCTTTTATAAAGATCTGTTCAATACGAGCTTCGATAATTTCAGATAAATAACGTTCATCAACATTTACCGGTTCTGCTTGTCCGATAATATCTACCGGAAATTCCTCACTGGTAGAAGTTCTTTCAGGATAAGCATCTCCGTAATTGATTTTCAGTGCTTCAGCATTGTTAAACGATGTATTCAACACGGTAGAAATGTCTTTTGTGACAAATTCTCCGCCCTCTTGATCCACATAAGTAAATTTTAATTGTTTATCATGCATGACAGCAGCTGTAGTCTTTCCACCACCGAGATCAATAACCGTCGTGCCAAAATCTTGTTCACCATCTGAAAGAATCGAACTGGTTAGTGCTAATGGTGTAATAACCATTTCATTTATATATAAACCTGCTTCTTCTACACATTTGCGAACATTATGAATCACTGTTTTGGGGCCAGTAAAAATCAAGCCATTCATCTCTAAACGTACGCCAATCATGCCTCTAGGATCTTTGATTCCTTCAAAGCCATCAACTGTAAAGTCTTGTGGCAAGATCGTAATAATTTGTCTTTCAGGAGGGATAGAACGGACAAGCGCTGCTGAAGCTACATTACGCACATCTTCATCTGTAATTTCTTTTGACTCATTATTAACAGCGATCATACCTTGACAATTTTCAACTTCTAAAAGATTGGCAGGCAAACCAACACAGACATTACGGATTTGTATTCCGGCATTCTCCTCTGCTTGAGCAATTGCTCGCTGAATTGCTTGAACTGTTTTATCAATATCAATCACAATACCGCGATTGATCCCTTCTGATTTTGCATTTCCTACACCAATAATGTTCATTTGGCCTTCTATATATTCAGCTACAACAACTTTAACTGAAGTTGTACCGATATCTAGGCCAACATACATTCCAGTTTTTGCCATGGATGGGATTCCCTCCTACTTTTTTACCTACTATCGAGAACAAATAACGTTCATATTTATTTTTATAAAATCTCCTTATATTCACTGTCACTAATTTTACCATAGTTCAAGCGTTTTGAGAAAGAAGTTAATGAAAAATATTCAGATATTTATAGGAAAAATTATATTTTTTATTCTGAAGCTTCTTGTTCTTTGTCATCTTCTTCATTTTTTTCATCATAAGGACGTGCAAAAATACCCACTTCCATATCAATTATACCTTTTTCATCCATTTCCTCTGCAACCTGTGGATAGTATTCCATCTGTTGATCCATATTCGAGACATTAAGGATCACGCGGTTGCCATCGTTCATGAAAATAGTGATTAATTCATCATTATCTTCAGTCGGCGTATAATTAATTTGGGAAACACCACTCTGTATTTCTTTTGGTAGCTCATAATAATTTTGGATCGTTGCCATAATGTGATCTTGCTCTTTAAAATCTTCCAATATGACCTTTTCTTTATCCGCTTTTTCCTGGGGTTCTTGAACAGTTTGTCCATTTTCTAAAATAGGAAAGTATTTACCATCTTTAGCCAATAACGAAACCTCTTGATGTTCGGTTACATTAATTTTGAATTGATTTAATGAAGAAAAACTGATTTTAGCGTCTTTTATCCTCGGAAAGTTATGAATTAACCTTCTAGTAAATTGATCTCGATCAAAATATTGACTCCACAGATTTTGATTCAGCTGTAAACCTGAAGAAGCAATGATTTCTTTTGAAGCAACATTTTGATTTCCTGCTACTTCAACCTTAGCTAAACTATTCAGTGGCGAAACATAGTAAAGAGTAAGCAGAAGTGGTACGGCAAAAATCGTTACGATCGTAATTAAACGTTTATGTAATTTTTTATTCCGATAACTCTTTAACTTAGGAAGTCGATCAGCAAAAGAAACACGTTCTTTTTTTCCGGCTTCTTCAAAATTTGTTTTTGTCGACGGATCTTCTTCTACTGTTTTAGGATTTTCTAAGTTTGTTTCTTGATTAGTTTCGCTTGTTTTTGAATTTTTTTCTTCATTGCCTCGTTCTTTTAAATAATGCAAGTGTTCTTTTTGCCAAGGAGTTAATTCATCTTGATTATCGACTTCTTTTGAAGAATTACGATCACGCTTGTCTCTTTTACTGATAGTGTTCGCCTCCTTTGCTAGATTTTCTTTATTTTAAATAATTGACTGCACCAATTGATATAAACGTTGCGCTGCATCTGGTATCCCTTGTTTTTTTGATTCTGCTGCCATTTGTTGTAAAAGTGTATCATCTTCCATAATTTCATCTACGGTAGCGACTAAGTTCTCAGCTGTCAATTGGTCGTCTTTAATCATTTTAGCGGCCCCATTATTGACTAAACTCATTGCATTTTTTGCTTGGTGATCATTAGTTACATAAGGACTCGGGATTAAAACAGCAGGTAAACCTAAACCCGTAAATTCAGCAATTGAAGTTGCCCCGGCACGACCAACTAATAACTCACAATTAGCCATTACTTCTGTCATATTTTTTATATAGGGCTTTATACTAATATTGGTAAAAGCATCTTTAGTCATGCCAATTGTTTCATTAATTTCTTCGTAGTAGCGTTCTCCGGAAGCATAAAGAATTTGATAGTCTTTTTTAGCAAATTCAGGAATTGCAGCTACTATGGCTTGGTTGATCTTTAATGCGCCTTGGCTACCTCCAAACACTAAAAGTGTCTTCTTTTCTGGGTCAAGATCAAAATCGCGTAACAAGTCCGAACGCTGTATTCCAACAATTTCCTGTGCTCTAGGATTTCCTACTAGAACGGTTTTATCTTTAGGAAAATATTGCGCTGCATCTTTAAAGGCAATACCCACTTTATCAACATAACGAGCTAAAAACTTATTGGTAATTCCTGGCACGCTATTTTGCTCATGAACCACTGTAGGAACATTTAATTTGGAAGCCGCATAAACAACAGCACCTGAAACATAGCCACCTGTTCCGATGACCACATCTGGTTGAAAATCCTTGATTATTTTTTTGGCTTGTCGAATACTTTTTAAGAACAATTGAATCGTTTTAAAGTTTTCAAAAGTTAGTTTGCGTTTAAAGCCTTGAATTTCTAAAGTTAGAAAAGGAATATCTGTTTGCGGTAAAATTTTGTTCTCCATCCCTCGTTTTGCACCTACATACAAGAAGGAAGAGTCTGAACTAATTTTTTTTACATAGTTGATAAAAGCTAGTCCAGGATAAATATGACCGCCTGTGCCTCCGCCTGTAACTAATATTTTCATTGAGGACTCCTTTTCTCTTTCTTTAATTGATCAACTGCTGCTATATAATGATCACCGCGCACTTCAAAATTAGGATATTGATCCCAACTTGCATTAGCCGGAGATAGTAAAATCGTATCTTCTTTTTGACTCAGCTCATAAGCTAACGGTACAGCCTCTTCAGCATCTTCAACAAAGCGAATTGTTGAAACACCTGCTTTTTTCGCAGCATCTTCTAATTTATATTTTGTCTGTCCGAATAAGATAACTGCCTTAACACCTTCTAATGAAGGGATTAAAGATTCAAAATCATTGCCACGGTCCAAACCACCACATAATAAAATCAGTTTATGTGGATCAAAGCCGCTTAAAGCTGTTTGTGTTGCTAAAATATTTGTAGCTTTCGAATCGTTATAAAAAGATACACCATTAATTTGACCTACATACTGTGTTCGATGTTTAACCCCTGCAAAAGAACGTAAAGTATCTGCGATTACTTGATAGTCAACACCCCACAGAGCTGCTGCGGCGATTGAGGCTAAGGCATTTTCGACATTATGTGTACCGGCAACGCCCAACTCATTTGCTGAAAGAATGGCTGAATCTTTGTAATAAAGCACTCCTTCATGTAAATAAGCACCTTCAACAGCTTCTTGCGTAGAAAATGGAATAACTGTCGCCTTCGTATGTTGCGCCAATTCTCTAATTTCTTTTTGATTCCAATTTAAAATCAGAAAATCATCTGAGGTCATATTTTGCTGAATTCTCCATTTAGCAGCAACATAAGCTTCACGACTGCCATGATAATCAAGATGAGCTTCATATAGATTAGTAAGAACAGCAATCTTAGGATGAAATTGCTCTACGCCCATTAGTTGAAAGCTAGAAACCTCCATAACAAGACAATCATCTTTTTTCGCTTCTTTTGCCACTGTACTTGCTGGATAGCCTATGTTGCCTGCTAGATGTGCCTTATTATCTACCATGCCAGCGTTTAATATATGTTCAATCATTGTGGTAGTCGTAGTTTTTCCATTGGTTCCAGTTATAGCGATCGTAGGAGCCTCTGAGATTTGATAGGCTAATTCAATTTCAGTAATAATAGGAATTTCTTTTTCCTGAGCCTTTTTAACTAAGGGATGACTATAAGGAATACCCGGATTTTTTACCATCATAAAAAAGTCTTCGTCTAACAACTCAATGGGATGACTTCCACAAATCACCTTGATACCTAAAGTTAATAAATCCTGTGCTTCTGGATTTTCTTCAAACGGTTTTCCATCATTAACGGTAACAAGTGCGCCCAAATCGTGTAATAATTTGGCCGCACTGACACCACTTTTCGCTAATCCTAGAACAAGTATTTTTTTATTTTTATATGTTGTAATTTTTCTCAAATTTTTCATCTCCTGCAACTCTACTGCCTATTTTTCCATTAATTTATACAAATAAATAAGGTAATCATTGAAAAAATAAGGGCAACTAACCAAAATATACCATCAATTTTCCACTCAGACCAGCCGTTCATTTCAAAATGATGGTGGATTGGTGACATTTTAAAAATTCGTTTACCTGTCAATTTAAAACTAATCACTTGTAAAATTACACTGGCTGTTTCAATAACATAAACCAAACCTATCAAAAGTAAGGTCCATTCTTGATGTAAAAGAATCGAAACACCAGCTAATAGTCCGCCTAAGGCTAGTGAGCCTACATCGCCCATAAAAATCTTTGCGGGTTTTCGATTATATAAGAAAAATCCTATCAACCCACCGACCACGCTTAAACAAATGATCAGTACGTCTATTTGGTTTTGATACCAAGCGATCACAGCGTAGCTAGCAAAAGAAATAATGGCAAGACCTGAAACCAATCCATCAATACCATCTGCTAAATTAACCGCATTGGAAAAGCCGACCAACCAAAACATAATAAATAAACCGTAAAAAATTGATAAAGGAACAGCTAAGCCAAAAAAGTTAAGAACATTTGCGTTGCCTTCATACAAGAAGACAAAATAAAAAATTAATGCGCCAGCAATTTGTCCAATGAGTTTTTGTAGAGAGGTTAGTCCCATATTCCTTTTTTTAAATACTTTGATAAAATCGTCTAGAAAACCTAATAGTCCGTATAAAATTAAAACAAAAAGCAGTATGGAAAAAGAAGGAGTGACTGCTTTTTGCCATAGGCCAACCCAAATAGCTGTAATGATTGAACCAACAAGAAAAACGACCCCGCCCATTGTAGGAGTACCAGCTTTAACATTATGCCATTTTGGTCCTTCCTCGCGAATCTCCTGTCCATATTTTTTCATCTGAAAATAGCCGATAAATAACGGCATTAAGATGACTGTAATGGCAAAGCCGCTTGCAAGTGGCAGAATCATTTTTGTCCAATCCATATCTTTTCTCTCCTCATATCAATTTATCTTTTATTTCGTTACTTTGTTATTAGTCTTCTTCTAGGTCAAAATGCAACTTATTGTCACTAATTTCAGCATAAGGTTCTACACTTTGTTCAACACAATAGCCTTCACCCTCAAAGCTTACATCAACATCTAAAAGATCTCCTAGCTTAACAAGATCAGCTTTTGACCAGCCACTAACATCAGGCATCATTGGTGTTTTATCATTGGTTAAAAGTAATAATTTTTCTGAAGACATCAATCGTTCGCCATTGTCTACAGATTGTTGCACTACTTTATTACCATCGCCAATAACTACTGGGGTCAAACCTTTCTTTTGTACGTCACTAGCTGCAGCATCTGCTTCTAGGTTACGATAATCTTCTACTCGTACTCTTTCACTACTTGTTTCTTGGTTATCTTCACTTTCATCAACCTCATTAAGGTCCATCGCCCGTTCCAACAATGGATTGGCAATACTAGGTAACACTTCAGTATCTTCTTGTTCTGGTTGATTCATAGTAAGATACATAACATATTGAGGATCTTCTGAAGGTGTCATTAAAACGACTGAATATAAATAATCCCCTTGTAAGTAGCTTCCATCTTGAGAAATTTGTGCTGTACCTGTTTTAGCAGAAACATGCTCGTTAGGTACTTTATACTGATCATAAGCTGTACCATACTCTTCACTTTCTACAGTATCTCGCATATATTTTCGTACATCTTTAGCTGCCTTTTCAGAAATTGGGTGACCGACAACTTCAGGTTGATTCACTATTTCATCATCATTTGTTTCGTCCACTATTTTATCAATCACTTGTGGTTTTAACATAGCGCCATCATTAGAAATCGAACTAAAAGCCTGTAACATTTGAAATTGAGTCACACCAATAGCTTGTCCAAAAGCGGTCATTGCATGACTGACAACATTATCCTCAGGCAAAGTACCACTCTTTTCGCCAGAAAGCCCCGAATGTGTACTTCTGCCAAAACCAAATTCTTGTAATGAACGTTGCCAGCTATCTTTCATTCTTTGCTCTAGTTTAACCATACCTACATTACTTGACCAGGACAAAGCTTGTCGCATTGTTAAACTAGGCTTTGATCCTCTTTCATAGTCCCAATCTCGTATCGTAGCATCAGCTAGCTTGGTTTCCCCAGGTTTATAAGTTTCCTCAGGGTCAAACGCTCCATTGTCAATTGCGCTTGCAACGGTCATGGTTTTCATCGTTGAACCCGGTTCGTAGTTATCTTCTACAAATAAATTTGACCAAACAAAATCATCATCATTGATCCCTTTTTTCGTTTCTGGATTAAAAGTTGGTCGCTGTGACATAGAAACAATCTCGCCGGATTTAGCATCCATCAATACAGCAGTCAAATCTTGGGCATCAATGTCTTTCCAAGCTTGGTCCATTAATGTTTCCAAATAACTTTGTAATCTATTATCTAAAGTCGTATAAATATCTTTGCCATCAACAGCTGACTGTGACTCAGCGACTGTGCCTGGCAAGGGGTTCTGATAATTATCCTTTTGATAAATAATCTTTCCATCTTTCCCTTTTAAGACATCGTTATAATCTTCTTCAATACCCATGCGGCCCACTAAGCTTTCTTGGTCGGTCTCTTCATCATTTTGGACATCTGCATATCCAATAAAATGAGAGGAAAAAACACCATTTGGATAAATACGAGATGGATGTTCGGTAAAGTATAAACCAGCAATATTTTGTTCATCCATCGCATTTTCAATTTTTTCCCTTTGTTGTAAACTGATACTTTTCGCATTAGGGATATCCACTTGATACTGATTTTCTTGTGATCCTTCTTTTAATACCTGCAATGTTTCTTTTTTATCAACATCGCCCACCGCATCTGAGATGATCTCTGCTAGTTTATCAAAATTCTTTTCTTCTGCGTACAGTTTTTCATCACCATTTGTATAAGCTTTAGACAGTACTGCATACAAAGAATATGATGTTGCATCTTCTGCAATAGCTTCTCCATTGCGGTCATAAATCGTTCCGCGCTTGGCTTTTACGACCTCTGATCCTTGATATAAATTTTTTGTTTGTGTCTCTAATGACTCTCCGGCAACATCGCCTACAACTACAATATAGCTCAAACGAGCTACAAATAAAAAGAACAACCCAATACTCGTAGCAAAGAGAATAATTCCTACTTTTTTGCGATTGTTCCTTGTAGATAAATTTTTCTTTTTAAAGTATTGCCGGATTTTTTCTATCATACGCATTTATTTCACTTTCCTTAAATGTTCACTATCAATCGATAGTCCCTTATCTTCAGCAATTTTTTGAATTCTTTCACTTTTTGTTAATTCGTTTTTTTCTTGTTGTAAACGTGTCACTTCCGCTTGGCCTTGACTGACATTTTCTTGTAAGGAAGACACGTCCTGTTCTACTTCACTTATCGTTGTCCGTAAACTAATCGTAAGTAAGCCTAGGCCGATCAAAGCCGTCACTAAAATAGCGACTAAAAATTTCTCCAAACGGGAAATTTTTTCCAATTTACGAGTAGGCGATAAAGGAACAACCACCACATCAGGACGGTTAGGAGTATCAGATGGTTGAGTATTTGTCTGCTCTTGTGAAAATTCATCTTCCATTTCATAAGAAGCATTTTGTGCTTTTAATTCTGCCATTGATTTCACTCCTCCTTTATTTTCTTAGCTACACGCAATTTTGCACTACGTGAGCGATTATTCTTTTTAATTTCTTCTTCCGTCGGTAAAATTGGCTTACGATTCACTAAAGCCAAAATAGGTTGAAAGTCATCTGGAATGACTGGAAGGCCAGGCGGTGTTTCTTTCGCTCGGCTATACTCTTTAAATATATTTTTTGCAATACGATCTTCCAAAGAATGGAAGGTAATAACTGCAATGCGTCCATTTATAGCTAAAATCTCAATAGCCTGTTCTAATGATTCTTCGATAGCGCCTAATTCATCATTAACGGCAATGCGAATTGCCTGAAACACTCTTTTGGCTGGATGTCCGCCTTTCCGTCTTGCAGGAGCGGGAATCGCTTCTTTTATAACATCTACAAGTTGTGTTGTCGTTTCAATTGGTTGATTTTTACGAGTCGCCTCAATCTTACGAGCAATTTGCTTAGAAAAACGTTCTTCACCATATCGAAAGAATATTTTTACTAATTGTTGGTAATCATATTCGTTTACGACTTCATAAGCAGATAATGTTTGACTCTGATCCATCCGCATATCCAACGGTGCTTCTTGATGATAGCTAAAACCGCGCTGGGCTTCATCTAATTGAGGCGAGGAAACACCTAAATCATAAAAAAAACCATCAACTTTATTCACATTTAATTTTTCAAGTTCTTCCTTTATAAAACGAAAATTTCGTTTTATAAAAGTTACCTGCCCATTTTCTACATAATGAGCCAAACGTTTTTTAGCATAATCAATTGCTTTTTGATCTTGATCAAAAGCATATAGATGGCCATCTAAAGCTAACTGTTCCAATAAATATTGACTATGGCCAGCTCCACCTAAAGTACAATCGACATAAGTACCATGAGGATCGATAACCAAATTGTCTACAGTTTCTTCTTTCAGCACTGTAAAATGTTGAAACATTACCATCTATTTCCTCTTTCTATAAGCCAAAATCAATCATTGTTTCAGCAATGTCATCAAAATTTTCTTCTGTTTCTTCAGAAAAATCATCCCAACGTTTTTTATCCCAAATTTCAATTCGAGTTGAAACGCCGATAATTACACAATTTTTTTCCAGACTTGCATGCTTTCTCAATGTATTGGGAATATTGATTCGGCCTTGTTTATCAATTTCACATTCAGTGGCAGCAGAATAAAAGAAACGAACAAAACTTCTTGCATCTTTTTTAGCAAGAGGCATTTGATCTAATTTTTCTTCAAGTTTCTCCCATTCAGTTTGAGGATAGCCAAATAGACAACCATCTAAACCACGTGTTACAACAAATTTTTCCCCTAGCTGTTCACGAAGTTTGGACGGAACGATCAAACGACCTTTTGTGTCTATTGAGTGTTCAAATTCACCCATTAGCATGTTTATCCCCCCAATTACCACCTGATAAACACAGTCTACCACAATCCCCCACTTTCTACCACATTTTGTCTAAAATTACTAAAGAACTTTTTTGACTTTTTCTTACCAAATGAATAAGACTGACAATAGGAGATTTTAAAAAGACTTTTAAAAGTTTTCATTTAGAAAAACTAAAAAAATTGGACGATACTAAAAATAATCAAGATGATATATAGGACCAGTGCAAATAAAAATACTGAACGCCAGTACATTTTAAAAAATCGACGATACACAATCTCTTCAAAAAAGTAGGCTTGAAATATAGCCAAAGCAATTCCTAATAATAACAGAGTGATTAAAAAATAAGGGAAGATGGAAAACTGAAAACTAAGCGTTGACAGTTGGTGTATCCCAAAAAGTAAAAATGGTACAGCAATATCTGTAGCTTTTAAACGGAAACGTTTATTTAGCGAAAAAACAGATATACATAACTTTGATGCAAATAAAACAATGACTGGGAAGATGTACCAAAATAAATAAATCGGTGAAAATGTAGACATATTGTCATCCTTTCTAAGAAATAGTTTTCTTAATATACGAAGTAGCTATTTCATTGTTTTTTAAATTTCTGGTAAAATATAATTAGCTGTTAAAGCAAATGAAGGAGGGAGTTTATGCTTTATTATTATACATTTCATGATAGCTACTTAATTAGACAAGATACAAGCGATAAAAAAACATTGTGGCTCCATGTTGAAGACCCAAACTCTCGTGAAATCAGTACTTTGACAAATAAATATAACCTACCTAAAGACTATCTATCAGCTGTTTTAGATGATGAAGAAAATTCACGTAGCGAAGGCTTAAATCAACAAGAGATGAAAAAAGCAGCACTCTTGCTTCTTCAATTTCCTTATGAGATAAAAAGCCCTTCAGGTTTTCAACAATTTGAAACTTTTCCGTTATCTTTAATCATAACACCTGAAAACAGAATTATTACAGTAAGTAACTATCCATTACCTTTTTTTCAAACAGTAGTCAATCATCAGTTTAAACCCAATGATAACGTTCCAGAGATGAATATCTTATTAGAAATTTTGCGGCAAGTAGTTCTTTCTTTTAATGACTATTTAAAACAAACCAAAGATCATTTAGATAACTTAGAAAAACAAATTAAAGTTTCCACCCAAAACGAACAATTATATCAAATTATGGATATTCAAAAAAGTCTGGTTTCTTTTGATGAAGCTACATCAGCTAACTTAAAAACTTTAACGGCTTTAGTTAATACAAAATTATTTCACAAAAATCATGCATTTAAACACCATTTACATGATATTATAGTAGAAACACAACAATCATTAACTTCAGCAAATATTCAATTAAAATTTGCTAGCCATATGAATGACACCTTTTCTTCTGTTGTTTCCAATAATTTGAATAATGTGATGAAAATATTAACTTCGATAACCATCGTTCTGACGATTCCAACGATTATTGGTGGAATTTATGGTATGAACGTTAGATTACCCATTGCTAAAAACCCCTATGCTTTTTGGATCATCATACTAGTTACAGTTGTCATTAGCTGGTTTACAATAAAGTTTTTAAAGAAAAAGAATCTTTTATAGTTTTTCATGTTCTTTTCTTGTCTTCTATGAATATAGGTTGTAAACTATCATTAAAATATTAAAAGGATGAATAAACATGCGAGATAAAAAGCCCACAAGTACTTTTTCTAAAATCACAAAGGTAGTCATTTGGATTATGCTGATTGCAACAATTGGTACAATTGTAATAAGTGCCGTAACAGCTGTGATGTAATCAGTAAGTATTAAAAATCAACAAAACAGCTTCTGTTAAAAGAAGCTGTTTTTTATGCAATTTTTCCTGCTTGTGTTAGCATCTCTTTCGCATTTTCCATAGTCAAATCAGTGATTTCAGCACCAGAAAGCATCCGAGCAATCTCTTGAACTCTTTCTGTTGTATCAATCTCTTGAACCGTTGTCTTTGTCCGGCCACTTTGAACTTCTTTACTGATCAAATATTGATAATCTCCCGCTGCTGCAACTTGTGGCAAATGTGTAATACAAAGTACCTGAGACCCATAGGCAATACCGCTAATTTTTTCGGCAATCGCCTGTGCGACTCGCCCACTAACGCCTGTATCTACTTCATCAAAAACAATACTTGTTTTTTCTTGTGCTTTAGAAAAAATTGATTTTAAAGCCAGTAGCATACGTGACAGCTCCCCACCTGAAGCAACTTTAGCTAAGGGTTTTAAAGGTTCTCCAGGATTTGTTGTTAAATAAAACTCTAATTGATCCAGGCCATTTCTGTTTAATTCTTTCTTTTCCTCAAAAAAACGCACTTCAAATTGCGTATTTTCAAGATACAAATCTGACAATTCTTGTAAAATATCTTTTTCTAATTTTTGTGCAATTTGTTTTCGCTGCGTATGTAAACTCTCAGCAATTTCCCAGACATTCTGATGTTTTTGGTCTAGAGCTGTTTGCATTTCCTCTAATTTATTACCGGTAACATCCACTTGCTCTAATTCTGCCGAAATTTTTTCATCATAAGACAAAACAGCAGCTATGGATTCGCCGTACTTACGTTTTAACTGTCGAATGACCTCTAAACGGGCATTCACTTCTTCTAAACGCCCCTCATCAAGCTCCATCTGATCAAGGATATTAGAAACTTCACCAGCAGCATCTTGTAACAAATAATAAGCGTTCTGAACATTTTCATTAATTTGTTCATACTCTTTATCTAAATAGGCGACTTCTTGGATTTCTTGAGCTGCTTCGCCTATTCCATCTAAACTGTTTCCTGATTCGCCAGCTAAAATTTCATGACTTTTAGCAAAAGCGTCCACAATCTTTTGAAAGTTTGCTAATTTATCCCGCTCTTCAACCAGCTTTTCTTCTTCATCTATTTGTAAACCTGCTTCTTCAATTTCTTTTTTCTGAAAATTCAGCATATCAATCCGTTGTATATAAGATTGCTCATTTTCTTGAATGGCTCGAACTCTTTTTTCTAACTCACGGTATGCATCATACTTTTTTTGATAATCTGCTAGTTGATCTTTAAAAGACTGTGAACCAAAACTATCTACCAACTGTAAATGTTTTTCAGCTTGCAATAAATCCTGATGTTCATTTTGTCCTTGAATATCTACTAGATAAGCGCCAATCCTTTTTAAGTTTCCTAAGGTGACAATTCTACCATTCACACGACAAATACTTTTACCAGAACTCGTTATATCTCGTTGAATAATTAACAGCTCATCTCTTTGATCAATACCTAAATCATCAAGTAAAACTTTAAAAGACGAATGTTTAGGAAGTTCAAATAAACCTTCTAACACACATTTTTGTTTTCCTTGGCGAATGTAGTCTGTCGATCCTCTTCCTCCTGCTAGTAATCCCATTGCATCAATAATAATTGACTTTCCAGCACCGGTTTCTCCAGTTAAGGCAGTCATCCCTTTATGAAAGGTTAAATGTAGCTGTTTTATAATCGCAAAATTTTCAATGGACAACTCTAATAACATATGAAATGCTCCTTTATTGAACATACTTTTGTAAGCTCTGAAATAAAATCTCTCGATCTTGCATTGTTTTAGCGATCATTAGAATGTTATCGTCATCATTTAAGATCGCAAATAAGGCTCCATCAAAACATTTATCGATCAAATTCGCAATCGCCGAAGCATTACCAGGCAAAGTTTTCAAGCTAACAAATTTATCCATTTGATCGATCGATACAAAAGCATTCTTTAATAGTTTATTTAATTTTTCATTCATGTCCTCGTCTGATTCTACAGGAATACTATAACGATAGCCACCACTTGCTGCTGGAACTTTAATCAATTTTAATTCTTTGATATCCCTTGATACAGTAGCTTGTGTAACTTCAGCATTATGTGCTTGTAAAGCCGCAACTAGTTCTTCTTGTTTTTGAATATTTTCTTCTTCCAGTAGTTCAACGATCAGCTGTTGTCGTTCTTCTTTTCGCATTTTGCTCCTCCTGATAAAATTATTTATTTTATTCAAAATTTTTTCTAAATCGTATTTATCATAGCTCATTTTACATCATAAGAAAAGCTAGAGACGCGCATCCTTACTAAAACAAATAATAAAGCCATAAAAAAAGAAACGCATTTATTACGTTTCTTTTTTATTTATCCAATTTATCATGAGCTTTAGCAACTAACTGACTAATACTTATATCTGATTGATTGATGCCCAATTGTTCTGATTTTTTCAAATGAACAATAAATTCAATATTTCCTTGACCACCTGTAACTGGCGAATAATCTATAGCTTCTACATCGTAGTTTTTTTGCAAGGCAAAGTTTAAGATATCCGCTAACACTTCTTGATGAACAAGCGGGTCATGTATAATTCCTTTTTTTCCAACAGAAGTTCTTCCCGCTTCAAATTGTGGTTTAATTAGTGCCATAACTTCCCCTTCATCTGTAAGGATTGGATGAAGAGCTGGTAAAATTTTTTTTAACGAAATAAAGGACACGTCAATCGTAGCTATTTCAGGTTTCCCATAAGTAAAATCAGAAGGTTTGCAATAACGGAAATTTGTCCTTTCCATGACAACAACACGTGTATCTTGTCTAATTTTCCAGGCTAGCTGATTATATCCGACATCAAGAGCATAACTTAACTTCGCACCATTTTGTAATGCACAGTCGGTAAAACCACCTGTGGAGGCGCCAATATCAAGTAAAATCTTGTTTTTTACTTGAAAATCAAATACTTTTAATGCCCTTTCTAACTTTAAACCACCTCTTGAAACATAAGGTAATTGTTCACCGATGAGTTTAAGCACAGTATCTTGCGGAATTTTCTCGCCAGCTTTATCTAAACGCTGATTTTTCTGCGTATAAACAGTCCCAGCCATCACGCCTCTTTTCGCTTGTTCTCGAGTTTCAAAAAGCCCTTGCTGGAAGGCCAAAACATCTACACGTTCTTTTTTCATTCCTTGCCTCTTTCTAATTCAAATAACTGAATAATCTCCTCTAATAGACCAGGGTTGAAACCATCTAAAGACAAATTTTCCAGTATAGCATATGCTTGTTCTAGTTCTGTGCTCAAAGCTGTTTTTGCTTGTTCTATTCCTAATAATCCAGGATATGTATTTTTTCCTGCTAGTTCGTCTTTTTGCGTTTTTTTGCCCATCTGTTCAGTTGTTGCTAATACATCAAGCAAGTCATCTCTTATCTGAAAAGCTAAACCTAAATGAGTGGCAAAATCATCTAATTGATTTAAAACTTCTTCATCCTGATCAGTTAAAATTCCACCACTAACCACAGCAAAACGAATCAAAGCACCTGTTTTTTTCTGATGAAGAGCTGTCAATTCAGAAAAAGATAAACTTTGTTGCTCACTTTGGATATCATAAACTTGACCGGCAACCATCCCACGAGCTCCCGCTGATTTTGCCAACAGTTGCAACAAATGATTTTTCTTATGCGAAGCCAATTTAGTTTCAACAACCAGTTCAAAAGCCCCAGTTAACAAGGAATCGCCAGCTAAAATAGCTAAAGCATCGCCAAAAATCACATGGTTGGTTGCTTGACCACGACGTAGATCATCATCATCCATAGCAGGTAAATCATCATGGATAAGTGAATAGGTATGAACCATCTCTAATGCAGCAGCAACTTGATATACCTGCTTAGTAAGACCGTGCCCAAAAAATTCAACTGTAGCTAACACTAATAAAGGACGTATTCTCTTACCACCGGCATTGATGGAATATAGCATACTTTCTTTTAACTGTTCATTTTCAGCATGTGTTTGAACAAAATCTTTCAACTGTTTTTCTACTTTAGGTAATTCGCTTTCTTGCCAACTTGTTAAAACACTCATTGTTCTTCCTCTTCAAAGGGCTTTTCTTCTTCATCCTCAGTCATCATTTTGGTTAAAGTTTTTTCCGCCTTAGACAAAGTCTCCTTACATTGTTTACTCAACGCCATTCCTTTTTGAAAAGCGTCTAAAGCTTCTTCCAAAGGTACATCTCCTTGTTCTAGACGATTAACAATTTTTTCCAATTCTTCCAAAGACTCTTCAAATGTTGCCTCTGCCATCTTCATCCTCCTCAATCTCAATCACTTTTGTTTGTACTCGACCATCTTTATAATGAATATTCAAGTGATCATTTTTGGCTAATTCGTGAACAGATTTTACTACTTTTGTATCCTTAGTTGTATAACTATACCCTCGCCCCATGATTTTTAGCGGGCTTAATAAATCTAGCGCTTGTACGGTCTGCTCAAAGGCCTGTTGTTTGATCGTCATCATTTGCTGTGCTCGATTTTTTAAGCGTTCTTTTAAATATTCTACCTCTTGATTTGCTTCTTTTACCCTTGTATGAGGTGCTACTTGCTTAAACCGATAATCTATTTGTGTATAATTTTTCTCTTTTTCATAAACCAGACGCTGTAAGCTTTGATGCATACGTTGGTTAAGTTGATCCAACTTAATGGACTGTGCTTCATATAAGCGTTCTGGCTGACGAAAAATATATGAGTTTTGTATTCGTTGGAAACGCTCTTGTTTGCGCTGAATTTGTCGAATATAAGCCTGTTGCAAGCGCGCCTGCTTTTCTTCAATACGTAAAATTTCTTCTGATAAAACGGGCACAGCAAGTTCCGCCGCAGCTGTTGGGGTTGCCGCACGAACATCAGCAACTAAATCGGCGATCGTAGTATCCGTTTCATGACCAACAGAAGAAATGACAGGGATATCGCAAGCTACAATCGCTCTAGCCACTCGCTCTTCATTAAAAGGCCATAAATCTTCAATCGAACCACCACCGCGACCGATAATCACTGTATTAAAGTTTCCTTGTTCTTTTACGCGTTGTAAATTTTTTACAACATCGTCCGCTGCTTTTTCTCCTTGAACAACCGTTGGGAATAAAACAATTTGAGCGATAGGATATCTTCTTTTAGCAGTTGTCATAATATCACGGATAACCGCTCCACTAGGACTAGTCAAAACAGCGATCCGCTTAGGAAATCTAGGCAAAGTTTTTTTAGGCAATTGAAATAGCCCTTCAACTTCTAACTTTTTTTTCAACTGTTCATAGGCCTGGTATAAAGCGCCAATACCATCAGGTTGCATTTGATCAATATAAATTTGATAGTTTCCTGCTGTTTCATAAATAGAAAGACGGCCGACAACCATCACTTTCATCCCTTCTTCAGGTTGAAAGTTTAATTTGCGAAAGGCATTTTTAAACATCACAGCCGAAATTTTCGCTTTATCATCTTTTATACTAAAATATTGATGATTCGGACGTAAACGAAAATTAGAGATTTCCCCTGTCAAAAATACCTTTTCCAAGTATGGATCAGCATCAAATTTTCTTTTTAAATATTTAGTAAGTGCACTGACTGTCAAATACTCCATTATCTAACTTAACTCCTGACGTTTACAAGCTTGAATTGTTTGCTGCATTAACATAGTAATCGTCATAGGACCGACACCTTTAGGCACTGGCGTGATATAACTAGCTATAGGTTCGACTTCGTCAAATTTGACATCACCGATCAACTTGCCATTTTCATCGCGATTCATGCCTACATCAATGACTACGGCTCCTTTTCTAACGAATTCTTTTGTGACAAAGTTTCCTTTTCCCACGGCCGAAACAATGATATCTGCTTGCTTGGCTAATGCTGCTAAGTTCTTAGTATAAGAATGTGCCATGGTTACCGTCGCATTTTTAGCTAAAAGTAATTGCGCCATTGGTTTGCCAACAATATTACTACGTCCAATCACAATAGCGTTTTTCTCGGATAATTTGATTTCATATGATTCAAACATCTTCATAATACCATAAGGCGTACAAGGAATCGCTTCTGCTTTGCCAGATAGAAGCTTTCCCATATTTATAGGATGGAAACCATCCACATCTTTTTTAGGATCTATATTAAGTAATACTTTCTCCTCGTCAATATGTTCTGGTAAGGGTAGTTGTACTAAGATTCCATGATAATGCGGGTTATCATTATATTTTTTGATTTCAATCAATAATTTTTCTTCGCTGATATCTGAGGGGTAATGTTCCAGTTTTGTATGAATACCGATCTTTTGCGCAGCAATTTCTTTATTTTTTATATAGGTCTTACTTGCAGGATCATCCCCAACTAAAAAAACAACCAAAGCAGGAAACGCATTTTGTTTTCCTAACTTTTCAACTTCTAAACGCATTTGTTCTTGCATACTATCTGCTAATTGTCGACCATTTATCAATGTTGCCATTATCGTTCACTCCCTCAAATCATCTTTTTTATTCTAGCATAACTTTACTTTTAAATAAAAGAAGCTAGCATCACAAGCTAGCCTCAATTTCCGTATTTACTGCCGATAAAATACCGTTGACAAATTTGTGCGAATTTTCATCACTGAAAGTTTTTGCTAATTCGATTGCTTCATTCAATGCTACTCTATTAGGGGTATCATCTACATACAACATTTCAAATAAAGCAATGCGTAAAACGACTAAATCCATTTTAGATAGCCTTTCAAGACGCCATCCTTTACGTAAGTGATTTTTTATTCTTTCATCAAGTTCCGCTTTTTTTTCACAAACCCCTGTAACTAAAAGATCTAAATATGGCGGAACAAAATTTTCTTGCGCTTTATCAACGATTTCACTGTTTTCTAATTCTAGTGCTGCATCAATTGCGTCTTTTTTAGCTAACGATTGATTTATATCTAATGGAAATAAAGCTTGCACTGCTTTTTTCCTTATCTCATGTCTTGATAGTTCTTTACTCATTTTCTTCCTCATCATTTTCAAAAAAATCGTCTAAATCCAACTGTTCCGTTTTTTCTGGAATAACTGCAACAATATGAATATTTACTTCAGCAAGCTCTACATCTGTCATAAACAAGACTTGTTGTTTTACTCGGTTTTGTATATCCATTGCTACTTTAGGAACAGAAACACCATATTTCATGTAGGTATAGATATCAACTTTAATTCCAGTTTCGTCCATTGTTAAATAGACGCCTTTACCATAAGTAGATCGTCCTAAGAATTCAGTAACATTATTAGCAAAATTGCCTTGCATACGATAGACGCCTTCAACTTTTGAAGCAGCAATACCGATGACCACTTCGATCACCTCAGGAGCAATCACAATTTCTCCTAGTTCTTGATTTGCATCTAAAACAAAATTCTTTTCATCAGCCATTTAGATTCCTCCATTTTAGGATTGCTTTTCATTTTTAGTTTATCATTTAATTACTAGATAAGCTATGCTAAAACTTTTCAAACGCCAAAACTTGAAAAATTTATAAAATAATCAGTTCTTTGGGCGATTGCGTTAATATTTCATTTCCAGTAGAAGTAATTAATAAATCATCTTCAATTCTGACGCCACCAATATCTGGCAAATAAATACCAGGTTCATCGGTAATAACATTTCCAGGCACAAATGTTTTATCAGCTCGCATTGAAACATTGGGGCCTTCATGAATATCTAAACCAATACCATGGCCTGTTGAATGACCAAACGCTTCGCCATAACCAAATGAGGCGATGTAATCACGAGCAACAGCATCTAATTCGATACCACTTATACCAGGCTTAGCTGCTTCAATTACTTTCAATTGGGCGTCTAATACAATTTGATAAATTTCTTTTAACTGTTCTCCCGGATCACCAATAGCAAAAGTCCGGGTCATATCAGAAACATAGCCTTCATAATAACAACCAAAGTCTAGTGTAATAATATCGCTTTGTTCAATTGTCTTATTACTTGCCACACCGTGAGGCATAGCAGAGCGTACTCCAGAAGCTACGATCGTTTCAAATGAAACGCCGCTAGCACCTAATGAGCGCATGAAAAAGTCTAATTGATTCGCGATTTCAATTTCAGTCATTCCCGGTTGAACCATTTTCAATATATGATCAAATGCTTGATCGGCAATACTGCAGGCTTGTTTAATCCTTGCAATTTCCTGGTCGTCTTTAACTTCTCTTAAGCTTTCCAGAAGTCCTGAAATGGGCACTAATGAACTTTCAGTTATTAACTCTTCTAACAAGCTATATTCAGAAAAACTGATATAATCTTCTTCAAAAGCAAGCGTGTGCACTGCATTTTTTTCGACAAGTTCGGCTACTTTAGCAAAAATATTACCACTATTTTTTACGATCTCAAATCCTTGAGCTTGTTTAGCAGCTTGTTGTGTATATCTAAAATCTGTAACAAAAAAAGCTTGCTCTTTGGTTACAAGCGCTAAGCCTGTAGTTCCTGTAAAGTTTGTAAAATAGCGTAAATTATACGGGCTAGTAATTAAAAAGCCGTCTATTTCTTCTTGACTCATCTTTTCTTTCAAACGAGCTAACCGTGACATATTTATTTCCTTCTTTCCGTGTGAGTTCTTTTTTATTATAGCAAACTTCACTAATAAGTTAAACGAGTTAAATTTATCCATAAATGATAAACAGACGAAATAACCGAACTATGAATAGAGATATTTAAACACTCCAGTAGAAGCTTGTCGTAATTTTTCGACAATAAATCTCATCAAACATAGTTCGGTTATTTTTATTTATTTTCATCTCGTAAACTTAGCGGTTTATCTAATATTTCCTTGTAGATCATAGCATTTACTAAATTCTTTTTCCCAAGATAAGCCTTTTTTGACTGTTTCTTTGTGCTAGGCTTTTTTGAACTAAGCTGATTGGCTGATTTTATCGTTTGTCGTTTATTCAAAGAATCACGGCTAGTTTGTGCAACATTTGCTCGTTGTTGTCTAATTCGTTCTGGTTTTTGTTGTGTCGTTTTAGCTACATTTTTTTGATTAACAGTTTCTGTTTGCCGATTACGCTGTCTATTGGCATTCCTCTTTTGTTTTGCTTGTTGTGACTCTTTGTTCATTTGACTTGTGGCTCCTTTCCTATTGCTTTTGTTAGAACCGTCTTGTGAAGAAGAAGCCTTTTTATCACTATGATTTTGCTTTCTTTGTTTTTTCGAATTTCGCTTCCTTCCCAGATTCACCACAAACAAAAGCAAAACAATAATTAACCCAAGATTATCTAAGAGAAACTGAATCATTGAATCCAAAAAATTAAACATAGAATCACTCATTTTCTGACTGATCTGCTTGACCTGAAATAGACTTTCTCATTTCAGTATCTGATTCGACATTTTGCAGTTTGTAATAATCCATAACACCTAAATTTCCTTGACGTAAAGCTTCGGCCATCGCTAATGGAACTTTGGATTCAGCTTGTACCACTTCTGCACGCATTTCTTGTTCTTGAGCAATTGCCATGGAACGACGTTCTTCAGCTTTTGCTTGCGCGATGTTCTTATCGGCTTCAGATTGATCCGTTTGTAATTGCGCACCAATATTACGGCCTACATCTACATCTGCAATATCAATAGATAAGATTTCAAAAGCAGTTCCTGAATCAAGCCCCTTTTTCAAGACCGTTTGTGACATAGAATCTGGATTTTCTAATACCTCTTCGTGCTTTTCAGAAGAACCAACAGTAGTAACAATTCCTTCACCCACACGAGCAATAATTGTATCTTCGCCAGCACCACCAACTAAACGTTCAATGTTTGCACGAACGGTTACTTTAGCTTTTACGATAAGTTCAATCCCGTTTTGAGCTACAGCTGACACTTTAGGTGTTTCAATTACTTTAGGATTTACAGAAACTTGAACTGCTTCAAAAACATCCCGTCCTGCTAAATCAATCGCCGCCGCTTTTTCAAATTCCAGATCGATCTCTGCTCGTTGTGAAGCGATCAATGCATCGATCACTCTGTCTACATTCCCACCAGCTAAATAGTGCGCTTCTAGTTGATTCGTTGAAAGTGACAATCCGGCTTTTGTGGCTTTGATTAGTGGACGAATGATCCGATGCGGGTTGACCCGACGCAACCGCATGCCAATCAAAGTACCGATACCAACCTTCACACCTGAAAAGTATGCTGTAACCCATAATCCAACAGGTACAAACCGCAAGAAAATGATCAGCAAAATAACAATAACAATAGCAGCAATCACTATCCCGATAAAGCCGCCCCCAAATTGTAAATCATTCATAAATTTATCCTCCATCCTTCATTTTTTGACTTCTTACTAAAATCTTTGTCCCTTGAATTTTTTCAATAACAATAGGCGTTCCAATCGAAATAAACTCTTCTGCACTTAAAACATCAAACAAAGGTCCATTCTCTTCACCAAACGTTGCTTTTCCCGAAGGCCTTAATGGTGTTTTTGCTGTTCCAGTTAGGCCTGGATAAAGGTTGGGTGACTGATCACCTGTCTTAGTTTTACTACCAGCAGGCAAATCTGTTTGTAAGACCAGTTTATTCACATTCGTCAAGGAGTAGCCTCTTTTTGCCAGATATACTACCAAAGCAGTTGTGATAATAACGGCCATACTCAAATCTCGAATCGTCTGCATTAAATCGCCAACTGTCCAATACAAACCAGCTATTAGTAAAATAGCACCTAATACGCCCGTTATTCCAAATTCTGGTATGAAAATCTCGAAAACAATTAAAAGTAATCCGAAAATAAATAACACAAGAGGAATCCAATTTTCTACCCCGATAGCGTAAAAGTAAACAGTAAAACTAGCAAGTGTCACAAGAGAGGCAATTTTAGTAAGCGGTGTTAATACAGCTAACGCTAAACCAATAAACCCGATCGTGAGCAACAAACTTTCCATAACTCTTGCCTCCTTTATCTTTATCTACATATTTCCTACAACTACTCACATATTTATCATATCATGTTTTTTCAAAGATGTATTGCTATTTTTGCCAGAAGTTTAAATAAGAGCCGCGGTTTTTTTCCCATATTTACGCTGAGACTATTTATAGTAAAATCGTATTGATCAATAATTCCAGAGAACTATTTTAACTATTAAGAAAAAAAGCCCATAAGAAAAATAAATTTCCCTTATGAGCTAATAAAAAATACTCTCATTCATTTTGAACGCTTTTTTTTCTTTCGGAAAGAAAGCAATCCTCTTTTAATTACTTTGAAAAAACTGTTGGCTTGTACCATATGATCATAAGCAACATAAGGTCGCATAGCGCGTAAAACTTTTTTGGTGTCTTTTGAAGCAAAATTAAATGTCCCATCTTTTTTTGTTTCTATAGCATAACGCGGAATCCATTTCCCTTTAAATAAGACACTGGCGACCACATAGTCCACCTCTTCCCAGGGAATTTGAATGTAATCCTGTGCATTTTTTGTATTATAAAACTCAAACGCCTTGTCTCCGATTAAAACTTGGCCATATTTAGCTAACCCTACAAAAGATGTCGCGTCCATTGTTAAATCTATTTTTGTGTTTAATGATTGTACCATGTACAGTTCCACCTCACTTGTAATTTTAGCATGGATTATTTTTATGTACAAAAAGATAGGGCAAAAACAGAACTGTCCCAAAAACAAAAACTTTTGGAATGCTGTTTTTGTCCCCCTTTTTTTATAAAATATTATAGCAAGCCAATTACGTGACCAACAACACCAAAAACAAAGAGTCCTAAAATGATGATAATTGGTGAAACATTTTTACGTAATAACCACATACACAAGAAAGTCAACAATAGACCCGCTAGACCAGGAATCAATTCGTCTAAGTTGTCTTGTAATGTCGTTACTTCAGTACTCGATAAAGCTCTTCCTTCTTCTTCTACTTGTTGGAAAGCAGACTGTAAGCCTTCTGGGGACATCGAGATACTGTCCCAGTCAGCGTAAGCTCCTTCTTGCAGAGGTGTCCGAGAAACTACTGGCTGAAAGTCAATGTTTACCCATCTTTCTACCAGCGAAGCCAACACAAACATCCCTAACATTGAAGCACCTCTTGTAACATCTTGTAGCAATCCACCTGACAAGTCATCTGTAATCGCTGAACCTGCTTTATAACCAAATTCTTGTGTGTACCATAAGAAAGCCCAACGAATAACGTTCCAAGCTACGAAAAAAATGATTGGTCCCATAATATTACCGCCAATTGCTAATGAAGCACCTAAAGCACCTAACATTGGTCGAACAGTAAACCAAAATACTGGATCTCCAACCCCTGCTAAAGGCCCCATCATTCCGACTTTCACACCTTGAATCGCAACATCATCAATAGGTGCGCCACCAGCGCGTTCTTCTTCCATCGCTAAAGTTACACCAAGTACCGGTGCAGTTAAATATGGGTGCGTATTATAAAATTCCAAGTGACGTTGTAACGCTAATTTACGATCTTCTTTATTTGAATATAATTTCTTAATTGCCGGGATCATCGCATAAACAAAGCCACCATTTTGCATCCGTTCATAGTTCCATGAACCTTGGGCAAAGGTATTACGCCATGCAACGTTTAATCGATCTCTTTTTGATAATTTAATTTTTTCTTCCGCCATGAGTTATCTCCTCCTTTTACCAGTCTTAATAGTCATTGAGTATATCGCCAAGAGGATCGCCGGAGCCGCCGTTTCCACCGCCGCCTTCAGAAGATCCGCCTTGTTTTGAAAGCGAGATATAAATAAGTGCTAAAGCAATACCAATGGCACCAATTGCGATCAAGGTTAAATCAGTGACAGCCGCAATGGCAAAACCTAAGATGAAGAATGGCCATACTTCACGACTAGACATCATATTGATAACCATTGCATAACCAACAGCTACAACCATGCCACCGCCGATTTCCATACCATCAGTCAACCAGTCAGGCATTGATTCCAAAAATTGACGAACAGTGGTTGCAGGAATAAATAGTAAAGCACCTGCTGGAATTGCAATACGTAGTCCTTGCATACAAACTGCTAATATATGCAGCCATTCAATTTTACGATAACTTCCTGATTCGGCTGCCTTGTCCATCCCATGAACAACTGGAACTGCAAGTGTACGAACGATCATTGTCAAAAATAGACCCGCTACAGCTAAAGGAATGGCAACAGCGATTGAAGTTGAGATACCACCTTGTTGTTGTCCACCTAAAACTAAGATAATAGCAGAAGCTACTGACGCCAATGCAGCATCCGGAGCTATAGCCGCACCAACGTTTGCCCATCCTAAAGCAATCATTTGCAACGAACCGCCCAACATAACACAAATTTCTAAATTACCGGTTACAAGTCCGATCAAGGTACATGCAACTAATGGTTGGTGAAATTGAAATTGGTCCAAAATCCCATCCATTCCAGCAAAAAATGCAACAATTACGACCAATAACATCTGAATTGCATTTAAATCTGACATAATAAACCTCCTAATTCTTTACTTTTTTATTTGGCATTTTGTAAGCCAGCTTTTGCTTTTTTAAGCAAATCATTCAGGCGCCCGCTTGAATCACTTGGTACTTTACGTACATCAAATTGCACGCCCAATTCTTCCATACGTTCATAGGATTCAATGTCTGTTTCATCCATTGAAATAACATTATTAACGACAACTTTTCCTTTGGAGTGAGCCATAGAACCGATATTAACCTCATGAACATCCATACCACCTTCAATTGTTCTTAGCATATCTTCAGGATTTTCAAAAAGCAATAAAGCTCTTGTTTTACCAAAGCGTGGATCTTTATCTACTTCGATCATTTTATCGATCGGAATAACATTTGCTTTTACTCCTGGTGGCGCTGCTTGTTCGATTAAACTTTTACGCAAGCTATCTTGCGCAACAGCATCACTAACAACAATAATCCGGTTGGGATTTGTTGCCTTGGCCCAGTTTGTCGCAACTTGCCCATGTAATAAACGAGAGTCAATACGCGCTAATACATATTCTATTTTACCATCGCCAACAACTGTTCCTTCAGGTAAGGAGCCTTTAGGTTCTTCTGGTGCGCCCGTATCGTCCGCTGCTTGATCATTACCTCCAGCTGGTGCCAGTTCTTCTGGTTTTATTTTGACCCCATCGGTTGCGCTAGGGATGATAGCCGTTGCAATTTGTTGGGCAGAGTCCATAGAAAGACGAGAAGCAAAAGCTTCGATCACCATCGGTAAATTCATGCCTGCCACGATCGTCCATTTATCTTTGTGTTCTTCAAACAAACTATTCGCTTGGTTAAATGGCGTACCGCCCCATAAATCAATCAAAAAAAGAATTTCTTCTTGATCATCAAATGAGTGAATAGCGTCTTCCATTTTTTTCTTTATATCATCTGGGCCTTCACTTGGCTTTAACACACAAGAAGCAACATTTTCTTGTTCGCCAAAAATCATGGTCGCTGACTCCAAAATACCATCGGCGAAGTCCCCGTGACTTGCTAGGATGATTCCTACCATTTTTTTACCCCCTAATTTACAATTTTTTATTGTTTTGTTCTTTCTTTTTTATCCAACAAATCAACTAAATTAATTTTGCGATCAGTTGGAACTTTGCGAACTTCCAATTCAATTCCTTGTTTAGCCAGATAATGAAAAGAAGCTTGGTCCTTTTCATCTACCGAAACAAAATTTGTCACCATCTGCTTCCCATTTTCAAAACGCATCCCACCGATATTTAATGATTTCAATACGATTCCTCCGCGCACTAATCTTTCTACATCTTGCGGATTGGTGAATAATAGCATAACCTTTTGCGACTGAAACAACTCGCTGTTATATGTCTCTAACATTTTTGCTATAGTAACAACGTTAGCATTAATTCCCGGTGGTGCAGCTTGTTGCAAAAGGAATTTGCTCAGATGGTCAAACGCAACAGTATCACTGACCACGATAATACGATTAATATCGGTTCGTTTAGTCCATGATGTAGTGACCTGTCCATGAATTAACCGGTCGTCTATACGCGCTAAACGGATATCCAAATTTTGACCGCCTCCTTAATTTCATTGATTTATCAGTTACCACACCTCCTTCATTCATTTAGAAGCAATTTATGTGCCAAAAAATAAAGATACACTACTTACATAACAGGATTTTAAAACAAATTAAAAAATACACTAAGAGATACAGTGTCGTTAGTGTATCTCTTAGTGTATTTTCAGCATATTTACTCTTTTTCTTGCCGTTTGATTAGCTCCAATAAGTAAAACTCTTCGGACACAGGGAAATTTAAATTTAAAACTCTGCTCAATGAGGTTACTTGAAGATGTAGTGCTTCATATTCTGAATTATTTTGCAATCCCACTTTCTCATCTTCAGATACTGTCAAAGGTTGTTGTAGCACTACTCGTTCGACCATCCCCGCTGCATGTAAAAGAAAATTAATACAAAAACCTTGTTCTTTTCTAGGGATTTGCCAATTATCCATAATTTCTTCAGTAAATTGCAATAAAGGTGCGATTAATTTCTGCGGATTTAAAAAAGTGAAGTTTTTTTCTAAATAATTCAGGCAAACATCTTTAGTCTCCACTTCGTTAAAAGATAGCGGCTCTTCAGAAATTAGCTTCTGATTATTTAACAATAATTTATCAATCAATTCATCGGTATTTTGTGTAATAAAGTTCTCCAATGTAATAAAAGGAGCTGCCAATTGCGGATCGACTACTCCAGTGGTTGCAATCACCTGATACTGCTGTTGAATTTTAGATAATTGTTGATTTAAATCCACAGCTGAAATAGTAAGGACCTCAATATCTGTCATTTGTTTTTTATTAAGCGTTGCTTGAATCATTTTCTTTATATGAACAGCCGTCCCCTCGCCAGAAGCACAAATGGCAAGGATTGCTTTAGGTAGATGGTTTTCTGTTAAAGTTGTAGGTAGCAAATCTAAACTGTAACCGTGAAAGTTTTTTAACGATTCATAAAGGTCGTCTAGACTGGTGCCAAAAACAGAAGCTTTACGAGCAGATTCTAATACAAGCGGTGTTGTTACCATATCAATTGTTCGAACAAACACCCCTGTGTCTCTTTGAATTTTTTCATTAAAGGTCACTAAAGAGCCCATATCTACCAATAACAAGACACCACTGCCTTCATGAACAGAGAGCACCGCTTGCTTTAGTTTTTCTAAAGCAATCTTAGGGGGCATATCCAAGGGCATATCCACTGCCGCTACTTGTTCAATATCTAATAATTGTTTAACCACATCCACCATACTCGTTGCTGCACTATTCCCATGAGCTCCTACAACAACACCTATTCTTCCCACTTGAGAAGCACTTCTTAAAGAAACCAGCAAAACAGCCAAGTAGTAAATCTCGCTTTCAGGAATTAAAATATTAAACCATTCCCCAATATATTGTTGGATCTCTTGAGCTAGTTCTAGCTCTTGCGGATAAGCAGTAACCATTTCTCTAATATTGTCATTAACTTCTCGCTTTTCACCTAATTGCAGTTTTTTAAGAAAAGAACTGATATGTAAGCTCATTGCGTAAACGAAATTAGATTGAAAATCATTTCCCAAACGATCGGTTACCATCGTATAAATCCGGTTGGTTAATTCAATAATTTTACGATCAACAAACTCGCTTAACTTATTATCTGCGTAAAATGAAAAACCGTGGTCTTTGTAAAATGATTTTAAATGAACATTGATATCGGTTGAAATAAAATGATTAATGGTTTCTTGATCGATGCCATCTGATTTTAATAACTCTGCTTTATCTCCGATAATATCATATAAATTATAAGGTAATTCATAAGAATCTGCTTGAATATTCAAACTATCTTCATTGGGCTGGATAACTAATTTTGATTCAAGGTTTTGCGAAAGCTCCGTCGATGTCCCTCGATTATCAGCTAACAAAATTAACCCTGAACGGATCCCTTCTGGCACATCTTCAATAGTAATATCAATTTGTTCTTCATGCATATGATTCAAAAATCCTCTTGCACAAACAAGTTGAACATTTGATTTTAATTGTCCGATATTCCCATAACTAACACTACCAATTAATGCTTTAACCACATCTTCAGTTAATGAAATCATACGTTGAATACGATGTGCTTCATGAGAAACCATTACCTTGACTAAATCAACTTTTTCAAAAGCAGGACGTGATACAAAAGAAGGTAGTTGAATGTTTATCGGTATTCGGCGAACAAAGGTATCCAAAAGCGTAGAATTAGGATCTTCGGTCGTCGCACCAATAATTCGAACTTCAGCAGAATGATGTTTGCCTGTTTCACCTAAACGACTATAAGTTCCATGATCCATAAAATAGAAAATCATCTCTTGACCTTCAGGCGGCAAACGGTGGATTTCATCTAGAAAAAGCATACTTTGATCAGCCTGGTCAATAACGCCAGTTTTCTCTTCATCTGCACCCGTAAAAGCGCCTTTGGCATAACCAAACAAATGGCTCATCAAAAGTTCTGGATTATTGGCATAATCGGCACAATTAAAAACAATGAGTTCTTTATTTCTAGCAATAACATTATTAGCTTTAGCAAATTGAAACATCGCATGAGCAAAGTAGGTTTTCCCCGAGCCTGTTGGACCTGTAATCAAACAATTCAACCCTCTAGGAGGATATAAAATCGCTGCTTTTGCTTGTTCACCAGCATTTTTCATACTACCGTTGATTCCAATAATATTGGAGAAAATATCCTCTCTTGAAACAAATGATGACTGAACATGTTGTGGTTGTTGCTTTTTTCGAGGTTCCCGTTCTTGTTTATAGCTTTTTACATATTTTTCTTCAGACATATCTTGATTTAAAAAATATTTAACTGGCCGACTGTCTGTTTTAATTATTTTCTCATCACGTACCAACTGATTTAAATCTTTACTAGCATTGCTTCTTTGAATAGCCAATGCTTGAGCAATTTCACTTGTAGTTACTGCCGTTGGCTCACTTTTCGTGCCAGAATTATTTTTTTGTGCTATGTATTGGTAAATTTTTTCCATTCTTTTATTCACGATTTTCACCTCGTTTCAAAACCCAAACAATAATTCCACATCATCTTTTTTTATTATACCTTCTTTTGTTCATCATTACCAATTAGTGTAAATAAATATATCCCTCGCTACTAAATTAATTGAAAAACAAAGATAACTAATTTTTACTTTAAAAGCTTTTTTCCTATTATACACTTAACAAATTGTCTCTTAAAATTCAGAAAACGGGATAAAGTCTCCTGGGTAACATAAATTTGTCTGAAGTGTTTTTTGCATCCAAATCACATCTAGCCAGCGGTCAAATTTATACCCTACATGAGGAAAATAACCAACTTGTTCAAAACCTTGTTTGATATGAAATTGCTCACTTTGTTGATTACCCACGGCAATAATTGATAACAGATTAACCACATGTTGCCTTTTTAATTGTTCTTCCAACACTTCATATAAAGTTGTCCCCACACCTCTATGTGCAACATCTTTTTTTACATATATACTAATTTCTGCTGTTAAATTATAACAAACACGTGAATTATAAGCATCCGCATAAGCATAACCTAAAATATTTTGTTTATTATCTTGAGCAACATAATAAGGATAATCAGGCAAAGTCTTAGTAATACGTGTAGCAAATTCTGCAACTTCTAGAACTTGCTGCTCAAATGAAATCGTAGTTTCTGCTACATAAGGTGCATAAATCGCTAGAATTTCACTAGCATCCTCAGCTGTCGCTTTTCTAATTGTTATTACATCATCCCTCATTATAAAACCTCCTAATAATAAAATCCTCTAAAAAATAAAACAGCCTGATTTCATTTTTAGAAATCAAGCTGTTTTGTCCTTATTTACGCTTCTTGAGCAACTGGATAAACAGAAACTCGTTTTTTTTCGCGGCCTAAACGTTCAAAACGTACAGTACCATCAATTTTTGCAAACAAAGTATCGTCTCCGCCTTTACCCACGTTAACGCCTGGATAAATTCTTGTTCCGCGTTGGCGATAAAGGATTGATCCGCCAGTAACAGTTTGACCGTCAGCACGTTTAGCACCCAAACGTTTTGATTCAGAGTCACGTCCGTTAGCTGTTGAACCGCCACCTTTTTTGTGTGCGAATAATTGTAAATTCATTGTCATCAACATACGATGCACCTCCCAAATTATTAAGTTGTTTCTAATTGAACATAGTCATTATATTGCTCTTGAACAGATTGCATACCAAGCAATAAGTTTTCTAATAATATCTGCACAATGTTGGATTGTTCTTGTGTATTGTCTGAAGGAACTTCGACGTATAAATAACCGCCATTTTCTTCCTCTGACTGAACAGTCGGCTCAATACCAGCTAATGAATCAATACCATTAACTGTGCTAATTGCTAAAACAGAAACCGCTGCACACACAATATCATATCCGTATTCACCTGCATTTGCATGACCTGTTATCTCATAGGAAGTAATCCTTCCAGAACTGTCACGCTTGAAAGTACCTTTAATCATTGTAAGCTCCTGCTTATACTTAAATTATGCATTGATTACATTGATCGTTACCTTAGTATAAGGTTGACGATGGCCTTGTTTACGGTGTGAACTTTTCTTAGGTTTGTATTTATAAGTGACAACTTTCTTTTGCTTGCCATGCTTATCAACTGTACCTTCAACACTTGCTCCTTCAACTAGTGGACTACCAACTTTTGTCGTATCGCCACCAACTAAAACAACTTCATCAAAGGTCACCTTTTCCCCAGCCTCAGCATCTAATTTTTCGATGTAGATCGGTTGGTTTTCTTCAACTTTATATTGTTTTCCACCTGTTTTAATAATCGCGTACATACCTGTGCACCTCCTTGAATAATAAACTTAGACTCGCCATCCCAAGCGGCTATCATAGCACTTAAAACTTGCTCAGAGCGGTTGTAGCTGTAGGAAAGCCCACAATTACAACATGCTTACTTTATCAAAAAGCAAAGAATTCGTCAATGAAAAGTTGAAAAAAGACGGCTAACGCGAGTTGAAAAAGCTTAGTATTGTCTATAAAACATATTAGTATTTCTTTTATTAACTATATACTAAATACTTTAAAAGTCTTCACTATCAAAAGAAGCTAACACTTCTCTTTCTGAATCAGAAAGAGAAGTAAAATGAAATTCTTTTAATTTTATATTCTTTCTTATTAAGTCGAACGAGTCATTTAAACCGTTTTTTCTAGAACCAATATAATTATCGGTTAAAAATTCAAAACCAAAGTCACCATATAACTTTATAGCAGAAAAACTAGCTGCATGTGTATGTAAAATTATAGGAAAGTCCAGTTTAACTTCAGTTAAAACATAAGACAGTAATTGCCTTCCAACTCCTTTGTTGGCATATTGGTTAATCACTTTAAACCATTGAATTGACCATAGTCCTGCACTAATTTTCCATAAAAAACAAGTTCCTAAGATATTATTATTTACATCACAGATAACTTTACAAGCATTTAAAAATTCATCTTTTCTGTCAGAGAAATAATTATTATAATATTCATCTACTATATAACGATAATCTTTTTTATCTGCATAGGTATCAAAGTGAATTGTTTTCCATATTTCTATTTCCGATTCCTTTAAATTTCTAACAATATACTTTTTATCCAGTTCTTTAAAAGCTGACTTATTAAATTTTTTACATAACATAAAGATATTATTGTCTTCCAATTTCACACCTGCCTTGATTCCTTCAGTTTCTCATAAAACACATTGATTATAAATATTATTTATAGAAAATTTGGCACATTTTTGATACAAAAAAAGCGATAAGCACCTATAAATCAAGGCTTACCGCTTATTAATAACGTCACAGGAGGGATTCGAACCCCCGACCGTTCGCTTAGAAGGCGAATGCTCTATCCTACTGAGCTACTGTGACAATGGTTTTGACAACAAAGATAATTATAGGAAAAGCTTTTATTAATGTCAATTACTTTTTAATGTTTTCCAAATTCTTTTGCATATTTTTCGAAATAGCAACGCCACTTATTTTTCAAATTGTTTTAGTTAAAGAACCACTTCATCTGCTTTCTTAGTAACTCAAGTTTCGCACACCAAATTCGGTAGATAAGCCTTGATATAATTGGGCAGCGTATCGATCCAGAGCTGCAGTTGACTTTCAATGAAGTCTTGTAGTTTATGACTCGCTTTTTCACTGACTGCTTGCAAAATGTCCATTAGTTCTAATAAAGCCACCGACCAGTCAAGTTCTTTTATTTGGTCAGCAAGTTCATAAAATAAGCCGCCTAAGGTCCGCTCGTCATTGGCACAGCGTTGTTGCCAACTTAATAAGATGTAGCGCGTGAACACAATGGTGGTATGACAAATCAAGGCTTGATAATTGCGCGTTTGGGTTTCTTGTGACAAATGAAGGAGAGATTTGGAAACTTTAAAGAACGTTTCTATGTCCCAGCGAACCGAGTACGTCTTCACGATTTCTTGGGATGACAAAGTCAGGTCATCTGTCATAAGGGCTAACCAAGCACTTTGGTTATTCCGATTTTTGACAAAAACGATTTTGACGGGGGTCTTCCCGCTGCTTGGCTGAACAATAATAGAGGAAATGATGGCTTCTTGACAGTATTCCTTTATTGACTTTTGGTAGAGTTCGCTTAATTTATATAAACGTCTTTGATAAAAATATTGGGTTTTGCCATTTTTTGCCATACCTAGGGTATGGATGCCTAAATCATGCAAACGATCGATCATTTTAGGAGAGGTAAACCATTTATCCATTAACACATGACTGGCGTAAACGCCTTGATCAAGGGCTCTTTGCACCATCTCAATGGCCACATCAGGCATAGATCGTTGGGCTTCTTTGAAGCGTTTTGCCCCACTCGTTCTTTGATCACTTTCCGCTTGTTTTTGATTGACTTGGTTTTTACCTGAAAGCAATCCAAAATCAATAGGAATAAAAGAGTACCCATCAGAAAAGCCTAAAGTTAGCATGCGATAGCCTTTATAACCCTTTTGTAAAGCATGATCCCAAAGGCGCGCCAAACCAGGCACTTTCTGACTTCGATTTCGATAGAACGTTGAGTCATCCAAAACAAGCGTACGTAGATGGGTACTTGGATCTGTTAATCGATGGATCTTTTCGATCACAGAAGCACTAAAACGAAGCAGAAAGCTACGCCAATTATTGTGCGGATCGTTCATCAAACGGTAAACGGTATCTTTCTTCATATATTGATCTGCTTCACGTCCGCTGAGGACTTGGTTCAAGGTCTTGCCCTTAAACACTAAACTGAAAAGAAAAGTAAAAATAATGACGGGAGAATAGCCTTTTTGCTTACAAATAGAGGTTTGTCGTAAAAATTTCAGGACGTTCAGTTCAGAAAAAATTGCGTTCATTTCATTTGGTAATTGATTTTTGATGTTTTTTAAGTGTATCATAAGAGCAAGAACTCCTTGTTTTTAGATTTGTCGTTAAATCCATTATAAAACAAAAGGAGTTCTTTTTGTATCCTTTGAACAAAAGTCAAGCGAACCATTATTTTACTATCAGCGTTGTTCTATCAAAGGGACATCATCATTTTGGGTATGCGAAACTTGAGTTAGTAATTAACATCACCCCATCGCCTAATGGTAATAAAGAAGAGGCCAAATCTGGATGCTGGTTCACAGTATCTAAAAACTGATTTAATTTCTTATGGATTCCTCGTTTACCACGGGGAATTTCTTTTTCAGATTGTAGAATAGTCCCTCCTTGAAAAACATCATCGACCATTAAAACACCCTCTTTTTTTAACAAACGGAGACAGTCAGGTAAAAATTCGATATATTTAGATTTGGCACTATCCATAAAAATAAAGTCATAGCTTCCTTTTAGCGTGGGTAAAATATCGGCTGCTTGTCCTTCAAGTAAAGTGATCTTATCTTCCAATTCTAAAAAGCGGAAAGTTTCTTTGGCTTCTGCAATCATCTTATCAAAACGGTCAATTGTCGTAACATGACCTTTACCTCCCACATATTGGGCCATTAAACTCGCTGAAAATCCGATCGCTGTTCCAATTTCTAAAACTTGCTGTGGTTTGATTTGTCCTAATAAAAATTCCATAAAAACGACTGTCTCATGTGGAATAATAGGAACGCCTCGCTTGTTAGCATCTTTTTCTATTATATTTAATTTTCCTGTTAATGATTTTTGCTGGCTGCGCATATAATCCACTAGTTCCGTTTTAACTACCGGCCGATGCATCATTTCATTTTGCATATTTGTCTCTCCTCGCATTTTTCATTTTTTTATTATACGTATTTCCTTAAAAACCTGCAATCTTTTCTCAATTTTCCCTTGCTTTTTTCTTTGTTTCCTATTAATCTTAAATCAGAAATTGGATTAGTAATAAAAGGCACGCTTTTAGAGAATCAAAGCTCGGCTGAAACTTTGGTGCCCCTGTCTTTATGAACCCTACCAAGAACAGATGGGTTAAAGCCCTTATCCTTTTGAAGCTGGATCGCGTAAAGTGATCAATAAAGGTGGTACCGCGAGATGCACACATTTCGTCCTTTTTATAGGATGAGATGTTTTTTTATTTTACAAGGAGGAAAACAATGGCAGAACAAACAAACGACTTTACAGAATGGTATTTACAAACAGTACAACAATCTGAGCTGATGGCTTATTCCGCAGTTAGAGGCTCTATCATTTTTCGTCCTGATGGATATGAGCTATGGGAACATATTCAAGAAGAATTCAACAAATTTTTGAAAAAAGAAGGGATTCGTAACGCTTATTTCCCCATGTTGATTCCACAAAACTTTTTTATGAAAGAAGCAGATCATGTGGAAGGCTTTGCTCCTGAAATTCCATGGGTCACTGAAGTAGGTGATGAAAAATTAGAAGAACCTTTAGGCCTACGCCCAACTTCAGAAACAACGATTGGTAACGCATTTTCTGATTGGATTAATTCCTATCGCGATCTTCCTTATGAAATTAACCAATGGGCAAATGTTTTTCGTTGGGAAAAGAAAACATTGCCATTTTTACGTACGTCCGAATTTTTATGGCAAGAGGGACACACCGCACATGCAACCAAAGAAGAAGCCCATAAGCGTACGATGAATGTCTTAGATGAATATGCTCGACTTTGCGAAGAATTTTTAGCTATTCCAGTTTATAAGGGGCAAAAAACGGATTCTGAGCGTTTTGCCGGTGCTGTTGATACCTATTCTGTCGAAGCGATGATGCAAGATGGCAAAGCTGTGCAGGCCGGTACATCGCATTATATGGGAACCAATTTCGCTGAGGCTTTTGATATCACTTATTTAAATAAAGAAAACCAACACGTCTATGCTCATACGACTTCTTGGGGCGCTTCTACACGCCTTATTGGTGCTTTGATTATGACTCATGGCGATCAAAATGGGCTTGTTTTGCCACCTACTGTCGCACCTAATCAAGTTGTTCTAATGCCAGTAGGACCTTGGAAGAAAAATCCTAGCGTTATGGAAAAACTAGATGAAATTTTCAGCGATCTAAAAGAAGCGGGCTATCGTGTACGTATGGATGATAGTGACAATACACCAGGCTATAAATTTAATGAATGGGAATTAAAGGGGGCTTGTATCCGCATTGAATGTGGACCTCGTGACATTGAAAATAGCCATGTAATGGTCAAAAGTCGTGATGTAGCGGACAAACAAAAAGTTCCATTTGAACAAATCAATAATTTTATAGCTGAAGAACTTGCTGCTATGACGCCACGCTTATTGAAAAAAGCACAAGAACGTATAAAAGAAAATGAATATTACAATGTTGATACCTTAGAAGAGTTAAAAATTCATATTGATAATTGTCAAAAAGAAGGAAAGCCTGCCGGGTTTGTGTTAGTCGGTTGGGATGGTACTGAAGAAACAGAAGAAGCAATCAAAGAAGCGACCGGCTTTACGACTCGTAACATTCCTTTTGAAGCGCCTGTTAAAAAAGAGAAGGACATTGTGAGTGGGAAACCTGCAAAACATACTGTTTGGATTGCTCGAGCATACTAATTTTGTATACAAAAAGCGGAGTCTAGCTAAATTGCCTGAACTCCGCTTTTTTAATGTTGTTTTGTTTGACTCCTTTTAAATAATAGACAAAATCTGCTTAGAAGTTGGTTTAGGAAATTCTTTATCCAATTGTTTCATTTCTTCATCTGTCAACTGAATTTGGGCTGCTTCAATATTTTCGATAACATGTTCTGGATTACTAGATTGCGGAATGGCTAGTGTTTGACCTTTTCTTATACTCCAAGCCAGTAGCATTTGAAAAACCGTTGCTTGATGGTTTTGCGCAATTTCTTTTAGCTTGGCATTAGAAGTCAATTGCCCTCCTAATTGATCACCTTCAGCCATGGGCGCATAGGCAATTAAAGGAAGTTGCTTTTCTTGCATAAAAGGCAATAAATCAAACTCGATTCCTCTTTCACCCAAATTATAAAGGACTTGGTTTACCTGGCAGTTTTGACTATTTTCCTTTTGATACATTTTTTCTAGATCTTTTACATCAAAATTAGAAACGCCCCAGGCCTTGATTTTTCCTGCCTTTTTTGCTTCTTCCAGTGCCTCAATTGTTTCTTCAATAGGAACATTTCCTGTCCAATGAAGTAAATAAAGATCCAAATAATCCGTGCCCAATCTTTTTAAGCTGTTATCTAAACTGACAGGCAATTGTTTTTTAGAAGCGTTCCAAGGATACACTTTTGAAATCAAAAATAGATCTTTGCGGTTAAAAGATTGAAGTGCTTCTCCTACTAAAAGTTCAGAGCCACCATCTCCATACATTTCTGCAGTATCAAGGACAACAGCGCCATGTTCTATGCCAGTTTTTAAAGCTTCTAACTCTTGCCCTTTTTTTGCTGGGTCTTCTCCCATATGCCATGTACCTAGACCGATGGGAAAAAGTTCTTGTTGATTGATCTTAACAGTAGACATTTACATTCCGCCTTTCCATTAAAGCCGCACAGTTGTTTATAACTTATTTAATTGAATAGATTAGATTAAATAAGTCTTCATTTTCCATATCACCAAAGTATTTCTTAACGTCAATGGTGTCCACTACTTTTTTCAAATCTTCTCTTTCATATCTAGTACCAATCAGCTGTTCTTCTACATCCTTAATATCACCTAGTCCAAAGAAATCACCATAGATCTTAGCATTTGCAATTTTACCTTCTTTAACATTTAAACGTATATCAATTGAACCAATAGAAAAACGTTCGTAACGTTCAACGTTAAACTCAGGTGAGTGTCCATAGTTCCAGTCCCAGTTTCCATAATATTTGTTGGTATATTCTTTAATATTCTTCCAATCATCTTCTGTCAGCTCATAAGTATTCACTTCATCCACAGAGTCTACGCCAAAGATTTTCAATAAAATTTCGTTTCTGAATTCTTCAGTCGTCATATCTTGATTTTCCTCAGGCAAGAAAGGCTTAATATTAGTTACTCGTGATCGAATGGACTTAATCCCTTTTGATTCAATTTTATCTTTACGAACCTTTAAAGCATTAGTTACTTCGTTTTTATCACTATCAAGCATTAAAGTACCATGTGCGTACATTCTGCCATTAGTTGAATACATCGCATTACCGGAAAACTTCATATCATCAATCACTAAATCATTACGACCTTTAAGACGAGCCCCTTCAACACCCATATCATGAAGTGCATTTACTACAGGTTCAGTAAATCTTGCAAAATTTCTAAAAGAGTTGCCATCGTCTGGTGTAATAAAACTATAATTTAAATTACCTAAATCATGGTAAACAGCACCGCCTCCACTAAGACGTCTTACCACATGAATCCCATGTTCATCGACATAGTCCTGGTTGATCTCTTCAAAAGTGTTTTGGTTACGACCTATAATAATTGAGGGTTCATTGATATAAAATAAAAGAATCGGCTCATCCGTTTTCATTTTATCAAGTAAGTAATTTTCAATAGCTAAGTTAACTCGCGGGTCGTTGTTTTCATTTGGCACATAGATCATTTTCTTTTTCCTCCTTTTTATACACTTACTTATTGTAACATGTTTTTAGTTTATCAACGAACAAATAACTTTACAAATTGATTTACTTTGTGATTTTTCAAACGTCAGCATAAGTACTAGCACGAAGCTATTATTTAATGATCTTTCACAAATTACATATACAATATATAGTGCATATGATTTATTATCAACTGTTTAAATACAATATATTGTTGATTTTCTCTTATAAATAAATTATGATAATAGTTGAATACAAAAAAGGAGTTGGTCCATTTGATGACGACAAAAAGAAATAGTGAGCAAAGTATCTCTTTATCTTCTCAACTTTCAGATATGAAAGTAATCAAACGTGATGGTCGTTTAGTTAATTTTAACGCACAAAAAATTTATGATGCATTGCTAAAAGCTAAAAAGCACCTAGAAGGTAACTTATCTCCACTCGATTATGAACATATCAATCGAATCGTAGAACAAGTAATTAGTGAAATCAATTATCGTTTTCAACAAAATGTTAAAATTTACGAGATCCAAAATATCGTTGAACATACACTTTTAGAAAACCACGAATATGAACTAGCTCAAGAATATATCAACTATCGAACGCAAAGAGATTTTAAACGTAGCCAAGCAACTGATATCAACTTTAGTATTGATCAGTTAATGGGCAAAGAAAAAACGGTAGTCAACGAAAATGCCAATAAAGATAGCGATGTATTCAATACACAAAGAGACCTAACTGCTGGTATTGTTGGAAAATCAATCGGCCTTAAAATGTTACCTCCACATGTAGCAAATGCTCATCAAAAAGGGGACATTCATTATCATGATCTAGATTATCAACCTTATGCTCCGATGACAAATTGCTGTTTGATTGACTTTAAAGGCATGTTAAACAATGGCTTTAAAATTGGAAATGCTGAAGTTGAGCCACCAAAGTCTATTCAAACGGCAACAGCGCAAATTTCACAAATTATTGCAAATGTCGCTTCCAGTCAATACGGTGGTTGTTCTGCCGATCGCTTAGATGAAACTTTAGCCCCTTTTGCTAAATTGAATTATCAGAAACATTTGAAGGAAGCAAAAATTTGGATTGAAGATCCGACACGACAAAAAGAATTCGCCATGAAAAAAACAAAAAAAGATATATTTGACGCCATGCAAAGTCTAGAATATGAAATCAATACCTTATTTACTTCAAATGGCCAAACACCTTTTACTTCTGTTGGCTTTGGTTTGGGCACAGATTGGTTTGCTAGAGAAATCCAACGGGCGATCTTGCAAAATAGAATCAACGGTTTAGGTAGCGAGCAGCGCACAGCGATCTTTCCTAAATTGATTTTTAGTATCAAAAGTGGGACCAACCTAAATCCTGAAGATCCTAATTATGACATAAAACAACTAGCTTTAGAATGTGCTACGAAAAGAATGTATCCAGATATTTTAAATTATGACAAAATCGTTAAATTAACAGGTAGTTTTAAAGTTCCTATGGGATGTCGTTCCTTCCTACAGGGATGGGAAAATGAGCAAGGCGAAGAGGTCAATGTTGGACGTATGAATTTAGGCGTAGTTACGATAAACTTACCGCGTATAGCCATGCAAGCAGAAGGCGATATAGAAAATTTTTGGAAAATTTTAGATGAACGTTTAAGTATTGCAAAGGACGCTTTAGTTTATCGGGTAGAGCGTTGTAAACAAGCAAATCCTGCAAATGCTCCTATTTTGTATATGTATGGCGCTTTTGGTAAACGTCTAGGGCGCGAAGAATCGGTAAATGAACTATTCAAAAATAAACGTGCAACTGTTTCACTTGGTTATATCGGTTTATATGAAGTAGCATCAGCTTTTTATGGACAAAACTGGGAAAGTAATGAAAAAGCTAAAAACTTTACCTTAGACATTGTCAAAAAGCTTAAAAATAATACCGACCAATGGGGAGACGAATATGGGTATCACTTTAGCGTCTATTGCACACCGAGTGAGAGCTTAACTGATCGTTTTTGCCGTTTAGATACCGAAAAGTTTGGCACAGTAAAAAACATCACAGACAAAGAGTATTATACTAACAGCTTTCATTATGATATTCGTAAGGATCCTACGCCATTTGAAAAATTAGATTTTGAAAAGGATTATCCAAAATACTGCTCAGGTGGTTTTATTCATTACTGCGAATACCCTGTTTTACAGCAAAATCCAAAAGCACTCGAGGCTGTCTGGGATTATTCTTACGATCGTGTTGGCTATTTAGGAACTAATACACCTATCGATCATTGTTATGAATGTGGTTTTGAAGGTGATTTTAAAGCAACAGAAAAAGGGTTTGAATGCCCGCAATGTGGAAATCATGATCCTAAAACTTGTGATGTTGTTAAAAGGACATGCGGATATCTAGGCAACCCACAAGCTCGTCCTATGGTTCATGGACGTCATAAAGAAATCGCTTCTCGTGTAAAGCATATGGGAAATCACTAGTGGTGCATTAATATGATCAGAATATTCAGATTTTAACTTTTTTCTAAAAAATGACAAAAAAATCAAATGCTTGCGCAAAGGATGACTTTTCCAGAAAAAAATTTTCATTATTTATCTGAATACTATTGCAACAACGACAAATGCTATTTCGTCACGTAGGAACGAGCAACACCCATAATTCTTCAAAAGGTTGAAAAAGCAAGTGTTTCAATAGACGCTTGATTTGAAAAGGAGATTTCTTACTTCCTGTCTCCACTTTGAGTAAATACGTCAGTAGACTGGCAATCATGGCGAGAATGATTTGATTGCTTACCCCTTTTTCACTGTGGGAAAATAGCTTTTTTATCGTCATATGTTGCTTGATGTGCTTAAAAAATAGTTCAATTTGCCAACGAGCTTTGTACATGTCGGCCACTTCTTGGGCGGTCACATCAAAACGGTTAGTGACAAAACGTAATTGTTTTCCCTTTTCATCCTGAATCGTCACTAAGCGAAACGGGGAGGTTAAATAAACCTGCGTACCTAACACCACCATTTGGTCACGCAAAATGTTTTTACTCTGAGAAGTATCATAAGTTTCTCTGACATGGATTTTGGTGTTTTTCTTCACTCTTGTGACGAAAAAATAGCCATCGGCTTCCATTTCATCCAGTCGCTCGTAATCAATATAACCACGGTCAAAGATATAGGTCGCTTCCGGTTGATTGACAAAAACTTCTAAGTGATTGTCATCATGTTCAACCGCATTCGTGACTTCAAACTGATCCGGATACAAGTGTTCTTTATCCATAAAACAAAGTTTTAAGTGAAGCTTGATCCCCGCTTTGGTTGAGCGAAAGTCCGCCCAAGGATATCGAGTGGTATTTAACGGAAAGGTAGAAGAATCCACGAGATAGAGCGCATTTCGTTTAGTCACCGGTGTTTTTGACCGTGCTTTTTCCAGTAACTGTGCGAAAATCGCCCACAAAATTTCGTCATCCATCTGGGCGAGCTCACGGGAAAGCTGCGAATGGCTGATGGCATCTAACGCCATGGTCTGTTGTAGATCAGGGGAAACAAATGCCGTATCCATTTCACGTAAACTTTCACACTCATGATCGATGCCATAGAGAAACACCTTCAAAAAGTGTTCAAAAGCAAATTTTTTATGATACTTGTCGGCTTGAGAAATTTTCTCACGAATAGAAAAAGGTAATTTTTTGAAATTTATGTTCGAAAACCATTTATTAAAAGCTGAAATTGTTTTATACTTATCCATATTAAGTTCCTTTGTATTGGTCTTGGATAAGTCATCCAAGCTCAGTATAAAGGATTTTTTTATGAATGAAAATAGTGTGAAACATAAAGAGCTAATTTAAAATGTTTCATGCACCACTAGTGATGGGAAATGAATAAATTATTTGCTAAAGGAGGACTATATTGCGTAACCCAAAACCTAAAGAATGGCAAGCAAAAGACTATAGTAAAAATTATATCGCAGATTATAAACCCTTCAATTTTGTTGATGGTGAGGGCGTAAGAAATAGCCTATATGTAAGTGGCTGTCTTTTTGCCTGTGAAGGTTGTTTTAATAAAGCTGTCCAAAGCTTTCGTTATGGTCAACCTTTCACCCAAGAACTAGAAGAACAAATTATCAAGGATCTCGCACCCGAATATGTACAAGGATTGACGCTTTTAGGAGGGGAACCTTTTTTAAATACCGAAGTTTGCTTGCAAGTTATCAACCATACTAAAGAAGTTTACGGTAATAAAAAAGATATCTGGAGCTGGTCAGGTTATACTTTTGAAGAATTATTGCAAGATACTGATGATAAGCTGGAGATGCTTGCAAAAATAGATATCTTAGTAGATGGACGCTTTGAATTGAGTAAAAAAAATCTAAATTTACAATTTCGTGGCAGCAGCAATCAGCGAATTATTGATGTAGCAAAGTCATTGGAAATTGGACAAGCAGTTATCTGGGAAAAATGTCATGACGCTGATACCCAATATGAACAAATAAAAAAACAAAATCTAATCTAAAATAGGGCTAGGACATAAATTCCTTTGCTAATAAAACATCCGAACTATATTCGTTAAGATCTGCTGCTTACCCTAAGTTTGCGATAAGTAACCGCAGGAGAAATCTTTCTATAGTTCGGTATTTTATTTTGCTTTTAATTAGGATCCAGTCTCTTGTTTTTAAATGATTCACTTTTTAATATCATTCATTAAAACAATACGCTTGATCTTTGCCAAAAATTGCTTTGCTTTATGAGAGAATCTCTCTTTCCTTCATGCTATGATGAAAAAAATAGCCGAAAGGGTGGTTTCTATGCAAAAAACAAAGAAAGAGAAAAAACGACTAACGCCAAATAAAACTTCAGAGGATGCACTTGATCTTATTTTTAATGAGATAAAAGGGATTATTGATGATGATGCAACTGTTAATAATTATCAATTCTTTTTAACTACAATAGCTGAATTACTAGAACATGTAAAAAATACACCTTGGCCAGATAAAGCCTCCGATTTCATTCAAGAATTTTATTATCCATATAACGAAATAAGTGCTGTAAATCGCTATATGTTGTTCCGGGAACCTTATCGAATGTATTGCAAAATGACACGTGCTTACTATGTCCTTACAAATCCTCTAGGAAAAAAAGTATTTCAACAATTGTTGGAATGGTACCCTTTTGCGGAAGGAAAACAGATCCTTTCTACCTGGCCGGACAATTATTTGATCAGTCAATTTCGACCGACGAAATTAGAAAATCGGGTTTATTTCGAAGACATTAGAACTCAGAAAAAATATCCTATTGTGGTTGATGAAAAAGAACAAGAAAATTTTTTCAGCAACTTGCCCTCCCTTTTCATTACTATGCTGGTTCCTGCTAAAGATGGTTACATTTTAGACATTCTACTTGCTAATGAGCTTTTCGATTTAATTTCCCCAACCATTATTGAACAAATGGACAAACTACAATGGGAAAAGTATTTAATGCATTGGTTCCGCAAAAATCTATTAGAACTTGTGACTAAACTTTACTCATCTTGTAATGATCGACCTACGCCTGAGTTTTATTCTGCACACCAGCTAAAAGGAGAAACGAACGAACATTTTGCTAATCGATTGATCGACCAAGATAATTCTTTGAGAAGATTTCCTCAACGCCAACTACTGAGTGAATTCTTTATTAAAATAATTCATACCTTTCCAAGGTTATTCGCAGCCCAAGTCAACGTAATGCCATTATTAGAAGCAGTTAAACTACTATTTGACGATATTGATTTAAATGCTGAATTACAACTTCAAAAGCATCCAATTGATTTTTGGTTATACTTAATTTTAACTACACTACCAGAAGAAGCTGCAAAATTTAAAAATTATCGCCTATGAAAAATAAACACGTATAAGAAGAGGCTGGGACAAAAAGCCTAGCCTCACTTCTGCGTCAAACTCCTCAAATGACCCCTTTTAATACGAAAATCTTGGAAACAGCGATCTAATACCCACATGAATCGTAAATAGAGCATTATTTTTTCCTTCATTAGAACGGTTACCTCAATTTTTAAAAATTTGTTTGGACTATTCTAATTTAACGAAATAACGAAAAAATGGTATTTTATCTATTTATTTATAAGGATCGCCTGTTTCCCATAAAGGAAGGACAATATTCTCATACGTTAACGGGTCTAAATTCGTCATTGTAATCCCTAAAAGTCGCACCCCTTTTTCCACTTGAGCCACTTCTTCAAAGATTAAACTTGCCTGCGAAAAAATATCATCTTTTTGGTAAATATATTCTTGGACTGTCGCGCGTTTAGTGATGGTTTCAAAATCAGAATAACGTAATTTTAATACAACTGTCTTTCCATGCTTTTGCTCTTTTTTTAAACTTTCTGTTACTTGCTCTGCCATAATTCTTAGCTGTGATAAGCATTCTTGTTCACTCGTTAAAGCTTTACCGTAAGTTCGCTCACGTCCAACAGACTTACGTTCTCTAGTGACTTGAACAGGAGAATTATGGATACCTCTAACTTTCCGATAAAGAGAATATCCCATTTTCCCAAAAATCTGGATTAATTCCATTTCACTTTTTTGGTAAAGATCATTTCCTGTATAAATTCCTAATTCGTGCATTTTAGGTACTGTTTTTTTGCCAACACCGTGAAATTTTTCAATAGGTAAATCGCGCAAAAACTCAACAGCTTCATCCGGCGTAACTACCGTCAATCCTCTTGGTTTTTGATAATCTGAAGCTAATTTGGCTAAAAATTTGTTATAACTGACACCAGCTGAGCAAGTTAAATGAACTTCTTGCCATATATCATGTTGAATCAATTTAGCGATTTTTATCGCTGAGCTACTATTTATTTTATTATTTGTCACATCTAAATATGCTTCATCGATTGACACAGGTTCGATGATATCAGTATAACAATGAAAAATTTCACGTATTTTTTGGGAAATTTCTCGGTATTTTTGATGATTCCCTGGAACAAAAGTCGCGTGGGGACATAATTCATAAGCTTTTTGTGCACTCATTGCTGAATGGATGCCATATTTACGCGCCTTATAATTCGCAGTTGTCACAACACCACGCCCACCAGTATCTTTAGGATGGCGAGCGATCACGAGTGGATACTGGGCTAATTTTAGGTTATCTCTTTCTTCAACTGAAGCAAAGAAAGCATCCATATCAATATGGATAACTTTACGCGAAGTATCATTTTTTAATGGAAATTGTAAGCCGTTCATCTTCCCCACCTCAATTCCATTATACTCAAACGAACGTTCCCCTGCAAATTGTTCTATTTATTTAATTCGTGATAGGCATTATAGACCTTTTGTTTTTTTAAATTATTTTGTTTAGCTACCTCTTTAATTGCATCATTAGGTCTAAGACCTGTAGCGATGAACTGTTCTACTTGTTCTTTTAAAGGGGCTTGTGGCAGTGATATATCGACTTCTTGTTCCGACTGACCTTCAATCAGGAGACAACACTCCCCTTTCAGTGTATTTTCAGTTAAATATTCCTTTAATTCAGCTAAGGTTCCACGAAGATATTCTTCATGGATTTTAGTTAACTCTCGGCAAATAACAGCTTTTCTTTGGGGATTAAATACTTCATTCATATTTAAAACAGTATTTTTTAAACGATAAGGGGATTCGTAAAAAATCATTGTCGCCTTTATTGTCGCCAATTGTTTTAATTCTGCTTTTTGGTCTTTTTTTCTACGTGGTAAAAAACCATAAAAATAATTAGGCTGCGCGTTTAATCCAGAAGCAATCAAAGCTGTTAGTCCTGCTGTTGAACCAGGCAAAGAAATCACAGAAATCCCTTCTTGAATACAAGCAGCTACCAATTCTTGTCCGGGATCGCTAATAGAAGGCATACCCGCATCACTTACTTGTGCGATCGTCTGTCCTTTTTTTAATAACTTCAAAAATTCGGGAATGCGCTGTTTGTAATTATGTTCATGTAAACTTTTTTGAGCAACTTCAATTGCAAAATGGTTTAATAACTTTTGTGTGTTACGTGTGTCTTCACTAGCAATTAAATCAGCCTCTTTTAATATTTTCACACCACGTACAGTCATATCTTCTAAATTGCCAATGGGCGTTGGCACAAGATATAATTTCCCTAGCTCATCTTTATAACTTTTTTGTTTTTTCAATACTTGCCTCCACTAAATTTTTTTATAAAAAAAGACTGGGTATCAAAAAATGATCCAGTCAATTCCTATTTATTGCTACTATCACGGTAAATAACTTCCAAGCAAAAGGCACAAGGTTCATCATGTTCACGTCTTGCACCATATAAATCATAACAAACATGGAAACCTTCTTCATAAATTTTTTCAAGATTTAAACGTGATCGTGAAAGTTCTTGTTTTTCCTTTTCTGGAAGTTTAGCATCTTGCTGACTTAATTCATGGATACGTTCTCTTAACCGTTGATTTTCTAACTCTAGTGTTGCATTTTTTTCAACCAATTCTTGTAAAGAATCCTTCATTTCCATCAAATTTTGTGATAGTTTTTGCAAATCTTCATCAAATTCATTTAATCCATCATACAAAGAACGTTTATCCATCGACATGTGCATCACCTGCTTTAAGCGTTTCTTTCAATTCTTTATAATCATATTCTACAGGAAGTTGTTGACTTTTTAGACGAACCTTTACCACACGACTTAATAAATTAAGTCCAACGACTTGTCCCTTATCTTCAGGTGTCATAACTACCCTACCATAATCAGGCAATTCTTTTTTAGCCTGTACGTATTCGTCGTTTTCATAATTTAAACAACACATTAAACGTCCGCATAGGCCTGATATTTTGCTTGGATTCAAAGAAAGACCTTGATCTTTAGCCATTTTAATTGAAACAGGAACAAATTCCCCTAAAAAGGTAGAACAACATAACTGCCGACCACAAGGACCAATTCCACCGATGATTTTTGCCTGATCTCTTATACCTATCTGACGTAATTCAATTCTCATTTTAAAAACACTTGCCAATTCTTTAACAAGCCCTCTAAAATCGATTCGTTTATCTGCAGTAAAACGAAAGATTATTTTATCACGTTCAAAAGTATATTCAGCGTCAACTAATCTCATATCAATTCGATATTCATCTATTTTTTGCTTTCCGATTTTTAGTGCTTTTTGAGCGTCCATTCTATTTTTCATATCTTGTGATAATTCTTCTTTAGTCGCTTTATGTAAGATTGATCCTATTTCATCTGGCAAATCCTTTTCTGTCATTTCTTTATTGCCAACTACAACATTAGCAATCGCTTTTAAATGCTCTTTTTCAACCAAAACTTTATCGCCACATAAGAGATTTTCATCTCCTACTGAAAAATAGTCAATAGGGCCAGCCTTATGATAACGAACGCCTGCTACATTGATCACGTTGCTCATCCTTTCTTAAGGAACTAGTCAATGATTCGTAAAGCTAATTGCTCAGCTATGCCTTGAAAGGCTACATTAGCAGCTAATTTCTTTTGCGCTTGTAAAATCAACTCAAGTATTTTATTGTTCCTTTGTGTCTTTTGTTTATCTTCTAACGAGTGGTTTCGTTCATCTTGAAAATAAACTAACAGCATGGCAAAAATCATACTTTGCTGCTGCTTTTCTTTTGCTTGAGCAGTGATCTTTTTTTGCACAAAAATAAAAGCTTGCGGATCTCCTTTTTTAAGGTAATCAAACCACTTAGCTATGATTTTCCTAGTTTCATTAAACCATTCATCTTCAGAGATTTCAACTGCTTTATCATAACTATTGGTTAGATTAGCAATCAGATTGGCTGTATTTGTCCCCAAATCTTTTTCTTCTAATCGTTTGATTAAATGTTCCTTTGCTAAGGGCGTAAAATGAACAATTTGGCAACGCGATTGAATTGTCGGTAAAATTTGGCCTAAAACGTTTGTTTCTAAAATAGCTATTGAATCACCCACTGGCTCTTCTAATAACTTTAACAAACTATTTGCTGTGCTCGGATTCATTTTATCAGCTTCTTGCACAATAGATATTTGCGTGCCCTTTTCAAAACTGCTCTTTGAAAGCTCTTCTTGGAGTTGACGTATTTGATTAACTTTGATTGTTTGCCCTTCTGGTTCAATCAATTGAACGTTGGGATGTTCTCCTTCGTTGATTCGCATGCAATTGACACATTGCTCGCAAGGTTGATTCTCATTGACGTTTAAACACAATAAACGTTTGGCTAACCATAACGCCATATCGTGTTTTCCAGAACCACTATCTCCTTCAAAAATATAAGCATGAGCCAAACGCTCATGCTCTACATTTTTTTTCATTTGCGAATAAACAAGAGGCTGACTTTGGGCTAAAAAATTTTCTTCTCCCATTTAAATTCTCCTTGTTTTTTCTACTGATAACCGCTTGACAATTCAATATTGTTGAAATTTTTCAATAGGTAAAACAAATACTGTAGCGCCACCAACTTCCACTTCTACAGGATATGGTACTTGACCTTCCAAAGAAACATTTAACGTCATTGGAGGTGTGGAGACATATTGCTTTCTTGACTGACAAGTTTTTTTAATTAAGCCTAAAGTTTTTTCCACTCGTTCATCTTCTACCCCAATAATGAAAGTGCTGTTTCCTGCTTTCAAAAAACCGCCAGTAGATGACAATTTTGTCGCTCGAATGTTTGCTTCAATAAATTCATTAGCCAAACGATTACTATCTTTATCTTGAACGATCGCTAATACTAATTTCATTCTACCATCTCCTTAAAATAATCTGGGTAAGCTGTACTGATTGCTGAAAAGCTTTGGTCAACTACATCTTGTAAACCAGTTCTGGCGTCAATTTTATGTACCCGAGCTGAATTTTGTTCAACTAATTTTAAATAGGCATGACGGACCCTTTGATGAAATTCTAACCCTTCTGACTCCAATCGGTCAACTTGATATCCTCGAGATCTTTGAATTCTCTTTAATCCGGTGTCTGAATCAACATCTAAATACAGCGTAAAATCAGGAGTGAGCCCTTCTGTCGCAAACTGGTTAATTTGAGCGACTTCTTCTATCCCAACACGACGACCCGCACCTTGATAAGCAATAGAACTATCCACGAAACGATCACATAAGACAATTTTCCCATTATTTAAAGCCGGAGAAATGACATCAACAATATGTTGTCTACGTGCCGCAGCATAAAGCAATACTTCGCTACGATCGTCCATTTCCCCATAAGCTGGATCTAAAATAAGATCACGGATTTTTTCCGCAATTTTTCCGCCCCCTGGCTCTCTTGTTTTGATCATTTCTTTCTCGGATGCAAATTGTAAGCGCGGAAATAATTCATTAAGTACGCTAGTTTTGCCGGCGCCATCTGGTCCTTCAATTGTTATGAATAGCCCATCCACCCTAGTTCCTCCTTTTTGCCTACAATTTTTTATAATTCTGTTCTGCCTTCTACTGCCTTTGATAAAGTCACTTCATCAGCATACTCAATATCACTTCCAACAGACAAGCCATGAGCAAGCCGTGTGACTGTAATCCCCGCTGGCTTAATCAGACGTGAAAGATACATCGCAGTAGCTTCACCTTCTGTAGAAGCATTAGTAGCAATAATTACTTCTTTTATTTCTTCATTTTCTAAACGCTTGATCAAGTTAGGAATATTAATATCTTCAGGCCCTGTACCTTCCACCGGAGAAAGCACTCCGTGTAAAACATGGTAAAGTCCTTGGTATTCTTTCATTTTTTCCAAAGCCATCACATCTTTAGGCTCTTCTACTACGAGCACACATGAACGGTCTCGCGTTGTATCTGCACATATCTCGCAGGGGTCATCTTCAGTAATATTCCCACAGACACTGCAATAAGTTAAATCACGTTTAACACTTAATAAAGACTTAGCAAAGTCATTTACTGCCTCATCTTTCATATCAATGGTATAAAAAGCTAAACGTGTCGCTGTTTTTTGGCCGATACCTGGTAAGTTCATATAACTTGCAATCAAACGAGCAATAGGTTCTGGATATTGCACAATTAAGACTCCTTTATTAACAAATCAGAAAAATAGGCATCGACTTACAAAGAGTCATTTTTTACATTCCTGGAATGTTTTGTGTATATTTGCCCATCGTCTGTTTTGTTTCTTTATCAATATTTTCTAAACAATCATTTACAGCTGTTACAATCAAATCTTGTAACATTTCTGGATCTTCTGGATCGATGACATCTTCTTTAATCTGCACATCTTTAATTGTACGATCTCCAGTTGCTGTGACTTTTACATAATCATTCGTCGCTTTTCCGCTAAATTCTTTTTTATTTAACGCTTCTTGCTCTTTTTCCATGTCTTTTTGCATTTTTTGTACTTGTTTCATCATGCCTTGCATGTTACCCATGCCTTTCATATATCCTCACTTCACTTTCTAATCTTCTTTAATAGTTGCTAATTCACCAAACAAATCTTGCGCTTTAGAAACCGCTAAATCTTCCTTTTGTTCATCAGTTGTAGTGCTTTCTGATTCTTCCTGTTCAGTCAGTTCATCTTCATCTGCTTCATCTTTATGACCAGAAAGAAATTCTTGTCGTAAAGTAGGCCAACTTTCATCAGTAATGTAGACTAAATCCGGTACATAATCCGAAATCATACGACTAATATTATTTTGTACAGCTAATACAAAATCCTGATCGTTTGCTGCTTTTTTACAAATAATTTCATAATCAAAAGCAATGACCAATCCATTAGGACTAGCAGCTTTGGGCTGGCTTGCTCTTAGCATCGCCTTTTGTGTTACACTCAAACTTGCTAAAAGATCCTCCCAAACTTCTTTGACATTCACTAAGTCTTTTTTCCTAGCCTCTTTTAAAACCTTAAATACTCGTTTTTTAGGCACACGATAACCAGTAGACGCCGTTTTTTTTTCTTTTTGCTGTTGTGTCTTTGTTTGGACTTGTTGTTGCGGTTGTTCCAAACGATTCTTTAACTGATTAACTTCCTGTTGCAATGCAGTTACTTGCTCTTTTAACCCTACTAGCTCTTGAGTATCATCTGGCTGTGTAGTAGCATCAACCGAAGAACTATTTTCAGTAGAATTTCCTTCAGACAACTTTACAGTGGCAACTTCTAAATATATTCTAGGACTTGTGGTAAAACGTATTTCATTTTGTGTCTGATTTAAAATATGAATCCAAGAATAAATTTGTTGGGCAGAAATTTCTTCTGCAGATTGCTTAAATGTTGCTGTAAAATGCTGGGCTTTTTCAGCTAATAGTTTAGGTGCTTTTTGATAAATCAATAAGTCACGACAATAAACCAGTAAGTTTTCTAATAACCGCCTTGCCTCCTTGCCTGAAGCTAACATTTCATCTAACAAACTTAAACACTCCGCTGTATTTTCTTGTTTACAAGTTAAAATAAAACGGTCCATCATATCATAAGTCAGACTACCTGTTACTTCTAAAGCATCTTGTAATGTAATGGTATCATCACTAAAGGAAATAGCTTGATCTAAAATACTTAAAGCATCACGCATACCGCCTTCAGCTGCTTGTGCAATAACATTTAATGCTTCATCTTCAAAACTGAGTTCATTTTTTTCTAAAATATATGCTAAATGATCTACAATATCTTTTGTATCAATTCGTTTAAAATCAAAACGCTGAGTTCTAGAAATAATGGTTGCTGGAATTTTATGAGGTTCTGTTGTGGCTAAGATGAAAATCACATTTTTTTTGGGTTCTTCCAAGGTTTTTAACAAAGCATTGAAAGCTCCCGTAGATAACATATGAACTTCATCAATAATATAGACTTTATACTGAGCCTGAGTGGGAGCATAATTTGCCCGCTCACGAATCAAACGAATTTCTTCAACACCGTTATTACTAGCAGCATCGATTTCAATCACATCTTCTTGAGTACCGTCTGTAATTGAACGACAAATTTCGCATTCATTACAAGGTTCCCCATCTACACTATTAGGACAGTTCACGGCTTTAGCAAGAATTTTTGCAGCACTAGTTTTTCCCGTGCCTCGTGGTCCTGTAAACAAATAAGCATGGGAAATTTGACTTTGCGTAATCGCGTTTTTTAAGGTTTGAGTGATTGCTTCTTGACCAATTACATCATCAAATCGTTGCGAACGCCATACGCGATAAAGTGCTTGATAAACCAAATTCGCCACCTCTTTTCAAAATTCACTACTTACTATTATACGCAATTTTGCTTAAAAAAACCACAATTTGAGCAAATCCTATTCGAACTTTTTTAAATCTTTAACTCAGAATTTATATAAAGGACAAGCATTTATTCTTAAAGTCCAATCATAGAAATTTTTCACAGAAATTAGTATACTTATTAATAGATTTTTAAATTGAAAAAGAAGAGTTTTTTATGTCATATAAATTCCCGAATAATTTTCTATGGGGAGCGTCAATCAGCGCACACCAGACAGAAGGTGCTTATAAAAACGATGGTAAAGGATTGACTGTCCAAGATACTAGGATACGCGATAATCATGAAATTGCCAATTTCACAGTAGCAAGTGACCATTATCACCATTATAAAGAAGACATTCAGTTATTAGCAGAACTAGGTGTCAAAGTTTTTCGTTTTTCAATTTCTTGGGCCCGTATTTTTCCTCAAGGTCGCAAAGAGATCAACCAAGCAGGTATCGATCATTATCAAAGTGTTATTGATGAATGTTTAGCACATAATATCCAACCTATGGTCACACTTAACCACTTTGACTTACCACAAGCCTTAGAAGATATGGGCGGTTGGTCCAATCGTAAAACGGTTGATGCCTTTAAAGAATATGCACAAACCGTTTTTAAAGCCTATGGTAACAAGGTCAAATACTGGTTAACAATCAATGAACCAAATATCATGCTACTGGTTGATCAAAAAATTTTAGGAAAACAAATTCCTATAAAAGAAAAATATCAGCAATTCCATCATTTGATGATGGCAGAAAAATACGCTTTTAAGTTTTGCCATGAACTAGTAGACAATGGACAAATAGGGCCTGTGCCTAATATATCATTGGTTTATCCAGCGACAAGTAAACCGTTAGATAATCAGGCTGCCTTATATTTCAATAGTGTACGAAATTGGGCTTATCTCGATTTTTCTTGTTTTGGTCGTTACAATACAGTTTTTAAGGACTATTTAAAACAAAAAAATATTTCTATTACTTTTTCACCCGAAGACGAAACTGTAATGAAAGAAAATTTTCCAGATTTTATTGCTATGAATTTTTATACAACAATGACTGTAGAAAAACCAATGGACAAAAATAATATGAGTGAAGGAATCAGTGATCAACAAAGTGAAGATATAATGGATTGGGGTTTTTACAAGGGCGTCACTAATCCTTATCTTAAGAAAAACCAATTTAATTGGACGATTGACCCAGATGGCTTTAAGACTACCCTACAAACACTTTATGATCGCTATCATTTGCCAATCATTATCACTGAAAACGGTCTGGGAGCCAAAGATGATTTAACGGAAGATAAAAAAATTCATGATCCTTACCGCATTGATTACTTGAAACAACATCTTGAACAAGCACTAGAAGCTATCGAAGCAGGTGTTGATTTATTTGGTTATAGTCCTTGGTCAGCGATCGATTTGATTAGTGTCCATGAAGGGATCAGCAAGCGTTATGGTTTTATTTATGTTGACAGAACAGAAAAAGAATTAAAACAGCTTGCGCGTTATAAAAAGGACAGCTTTTATTGGTATCAAAAATTAATCCAAACAAATAAAATCCCAGCAGAAAGCCGGTGAAATTAATGAATGTAGTGTTTACATTTTTAGAAAACAAACTGATGCCACCGCTTAATAGATTAGCTAATTTACGTGTCATACAAGCCATTATGCAAGCAGGTGTAGTAACTGTTCCTTTTACCATTGTTGGTTCGATCTTTTTAATTATAAATAATTTACCACAAATCATACCACCTTTAGCACCTTTTTTTGAACAAACGGTGCTAAAATTGTCCCCGCTTTACAGCGTGGTTACAACCATGTCGATTGACTCGATTGCGATATTTTATGCTTTGGCTACAGCTTTTTATTTAACAGAAAGTTATCGGCAAGATACCGCAAAACAAATGAGTAGTTTTGTCGGCGCAATTTTAGGGCTATTCGCATTTTTATTAACGATTGTTCAAGTTGATATTCAAAACGGACAAGCCCAGTTGCTGCAAAATAATGCTGAAGAGTCAATTATCTATAACGGCGTAGCGCTTGATAGTTGGGTTACACGTTTTAGCGGTGTGGGGATTTTTATCGGAATTTTAACAGCCATTTTGGCGGTACAGATTTATCGCTTGTGTATAATAAAAAATATTACCATTCGTATGCCTGAAGGCGTACCTGATGGTGTTAGCAAAGCATTTGCTTCTTTAGTACCAGCAATTTTTATCGCGTTTACTATGGTTATCATTAATGGTATTTTAGCTTTTTTCCATACCGATTTACATGCGATTTTAACTCAGCCGTTTGAGTTCGTAAAAGGATTGACCGGTTCTTGGTTAGGAATTGTTGTCATTATGTTACTAATTCACTTACTATGGGTGGTAGGAGTGCATGGTACTGCTATTATCAAAAACAGCTTTATTAATCCTATTTTGCTGGTAGCTCTAACCGAAAATATTAATGGCACTAACAATATTTTTGCTGGCGATTTTGTCAATATGTATATTTTTCTAGGTGGCGCTGGCAGCACATTAGGCCTGGTTTTGCTGATGGTTTTTAATGCCAAATCAGATCAATTGAAAGTACTAGGAAAAGCAGCGATTTTACCAGGTCTGTTTAATATCAATGAGCCAGTTATTTTCGGTGCTCCTATTGTTTATAACCCTTATTTGATGATCCCATTTATAGTAACACCTATCATTAATGTAACTATTTCATATTTTTCTGCTTCAGTAGATTTGGTCAACAAAATCATTTCCGGTATACCTTGGATTTCTCCTGTTGGAGTGGGCGCATTTTTAGGGACCGGCGGCGATTTTCGTGGTGTGTTAATTGCCTTTATTAATTTGGCCGTTTCTATTCTTATTTATTATCCATTCTTTAAAATGTATGATAATAAATTGTATGCGCAACAACAAAAATAGCAGAGATTCTTTTATTATTACAAACTAAAATTAAAAAATATGATAGAAAACGACGTTAAAAATAACTCGAATTCTATCATATTTTTTATGATCAATGATTAAATTATGAATCACTTAAAATTAATTTTGATAAATAGAAATTTGCACTTGGTTATATTTTCCTGACTCCATCGCATCGACAAAACCGGTAGCGTAGTCACTGTAGCTAATCTTACTTTCGCCTTCATCGTTTTCCGCATACTCGTTACTAGCAATCGTATAATCGTCTGTCTTTGCTCCATCAGCTTCAAAACTTGCCGCTGGACTAACATAAATCCATTGCACATCACTACGATCTTTTAACCGTTTTAAAGCTTTACCCATTCCAGCTGCGACTGGTTGTGCTTCTTTGGGAAAATCAGGAGTATCTTTCAATTGCTTTTTATGTTCAGCATCTACATACAAACCGCCAGCGCCCCCCCACAACAAATAATTGGGTGTTCGTAGCACTCAGGCAATCTGCCAAGTGCATCAACGAGCTTTCATGTAAATCCATGTCTGCAGGATCCCAAACACCAAAAGCATCGACCACTATATCAAAACTTTTTAAATCTTGAGCTGTTAAATCATAAAGATCTTTTTGTAAAACTTGTGAAGCCTTTGTTTGATTTTTATGGCGTACAATCGCGGTCACGTCATGATCACGTTTGACAGCTTCATTTGTAATTAATTTTCCTGCTTTACCATTTGCTGCTACAACTGCGATTTTCATCAACAATTCCTCCAATGTTTATTCTCTTCTTTCATAATTTATCCTACACCATACATATATAAAAAGAAAAGAATTACGTTTTTTATTTTTGCTTGTTCTTAATATTAAAGAAATTATATTTAGTTATTGATTTAAACCAAAAATATATCATTTCAAACAATTGAAAAAGTATAGACTTACAGTAATTGCTTAAAATAAAAAAGCTAAGAAATCATTGATTTCTTAGCTTTTTTATCATGTTCACTGACTACTTCAATTCTACTGAAGCACCTGCGTCTTCTAAAGCAGATTTCAAACTGTCAGCTTCTTCTTTAGCTACGTTTTCTTTAACTGGTGAAGGAGCACCGTCAGCGACAGCTTTTGCTTCTTTCAAGCCCAAGCCAGTTGCTTCGCGAATAGCTTTGATAACTTTCACTTTTTGGTCACCAACATCAGTAAGTTCTACTGTAAATTCAGTTTGTTCTTCAGCTTCTTCGCTTTCTCCTGCAGAAGCAGCTGCAACTGGTGCTGCAGCAGATACACCGAATTCTTCTTCAATAGCTTTAACTAAATCGTTTAATTCTAAAATTGTCGCACCTTTTATTTCTTCGACAATGTTTTCAATATTTAATGCCATTTTTTATTTTCCTCCATTATGATAAGTATTTTTAACTGCCCTTAAGCAGCATCTTCTTCGTTCTTTTCAATGACTGCATTAAGTCCGTAAGCCACATTACGTACGGGAGCTTGTAATACAGATAACAACATTGATAGTAGTCCGTCGCGATCTGGTAGTTTCGCCAGAGCTTGAACTTCATCTAATGTAGCCACTCTATTTTCAATAACGCCGCCTTTAATTTCTAACGATTTTGCTTCTTGTGAAAATTCATCAATAATTTTCGCTGGAGCGATCACGTCTTCATTACTAAAAGCAACAGCTGTCGGACCTACAAAAACATCTTCTAAACCGTCTAAACCAGCTTCTTTTGCTGCACGACTAAGAATAGAGTTTTTAATTACATGCATTTCAACATTTTCATCACGCAACTGTTTACGTAAACGTGTATCTTCGTCTACTGTTAAACCACGATAATCAACAAAAACAACAGATTCTGCTGCATTTAATTGTTGGGCAACGCTAGTCACAATTTCTGCTTTTTTTGCAATAGCTGCTTCACTCATTTTTTTCTTTCACCTCCTGATTTTGATGGAAGAGTTTTTTAATAAAAAAACTCTATGCCACCGCAGACATAGAGGGTCTATTGATATACACCAATAAAAGTCCTCGGTAGGATTTACGACGATGTGTCACCTACTGTCTTCGGTAAACTTAACTATTAACGTCAAACACCTTAACATAGAAAAGGTGTTTGCGTCAATATTTTTATTTTATTATTATAATGATGCTGGATCTACATGAATACCAGGACCAAATGTGGTTGTTACAGTAACATTTTGCATGTAAATACCTTTAGCTGCTGATGGCTTAGCTTTTTCTAGTACATCGTGGATAGCTTTAAAGTTTTCCACTAACTTACCATCATCAAAAGATACTTTACCGATTGGTGCGTGAATATTACCATTACGATCCACACGGTAAGTGACCCGACCTGCTTTAACTTCTTCAACAGCCTTTGATACATCCATTGTAACAGTGCCTGTTTTAGGGTTAGGCATCAAACCTTTAGGACCCAAAACGCGTCCTAATTTTCCAACTTGTGCCATCATATCTGGTGTTGCTACTACAACGTCAAAGTCAAACCAGCCGCCTTGAATTTTATCAGCTAATTCACTTTCACCCACATAATCAGCACCAGCATCTTCAGCTTCTTTTGCTTTATCACCTTTAGCAAATACTAAAACTTTTTGGTCCTTACCAGTACCGTTTGGCAAAACAATTGCTCCACGGATTTGTTGGTCAGCTTTTTTAGGGTCAACATTTAAATGATACGCAACTTCCAAAGTTGCATCAAATTTTGCAATACTTGTATCTTTTGCTAATGCAACAGCGTCTTCAACAGCATATGCTTTTGTTGTATCAACTTTTTCTAGCGCTTCTTGCATTTTTCTACTTTTTTTAGCCATTATATGCGATTCCTCCTTGATGTGGTTATAACGGTAGAACCTCCCACGTGTTCTACGTTTTTCAACATAGACTCAACCGAGAAGCTACGTTCAGAGATCTAACTATTCTACAGTGATCCCCATGCTTCGAGCAGTTCCTTCAACCATGCGTACAGCAGAATCAACGTCAGCTGCGTTTAGGTCTTCCATTTTCGTTTCAGCGATTTCTCTTACTTGGTCACTAGTGACTTTAGCCACCTTGTTTTTGTTTGGTTCGCCTGAACCTTTATCAACATTTGCTGCGTCTTTTAATAATACAGCTGCTGGTGGCGTTTTAGTTACAAAGGTAAATGAACGATCTTCATATACAGTAATTACAACTGGAATAATCATACCAGCTTGATCTGCTGTACGAGCGTTAAATTCCTTAGTGAAACCCATAATATTAATTCCTGCTTGACCTAATGCTGGTCCTACCGGTGGAGCTGGTGTTGCTTTACCTGCAGGAATTTGCAATTTGACGATATTTTCAACTTTTTTTGCCACGAGACATACCTCCTTAAGTCCGTGATGTGGTTAATTAGAGATAAAAATTTCTCCTCCCACGCTTATCATATGCGACAAATACACATCGCACACTCAAGATAGTATATCAAAAATATGCTTTATTGCAAGACCTTTCTTTATTTTTTTCAAACTTTCGATTGAATTACTTTGCATTTTTTCAGCATAAGCTTATAATAAACCAAAAGAATTTTAAGGAGTACAAGAATGAAGAAATTTTTGTTTTCCATCAGTTTAATATTGGCCTTGTTTGTAGGTGGATGTCAAAGTTCAAGTGGCGCTCAAGCGCAGCATACATCCCAATCAGATGAAACAAATCATACCACTGAAGCAAGCAACGAAACCAAGGCATCACAGCGCTTGCAACCAGCTTTAAAAAAATCAGCAACACCCACGCTATTTATTCACGGCTATCAAGGAACGACCAACTCGTTTAAGTCGATGATCAATGACATGCAAGAAGAAAATGTCGCTCAGCGTGAAATGCTTATAACGGTGCATGCAGATGGTTCTATCGACACTCAAGGTGAACTAAGCGGGGAAAAAACAAACCCTTTAATACAAGTTATTTTTGAAGACAATGTTAATGATGAATGGAATCAAACTGAATGGATTAAAAGCACATTAAGCTTTTTAAAAGAGGATTACCAAATAGATAAAGTCAACTTGGTAGGACATTCAATGGGTGGTGTTAGTGCCTACAGATATATGGGAAGCTATGGACAAGAAGATACATTGCCAGAAGTCGAAAACTTTATTGCAATCGGCGCTCCCTTTAACGATTTTGTTGATACTAGTAATTACCAATCAATCGAGGATCTATTAAAAGAGGGGCCAGAAGAACCATCTGGAAGATACCAAGATTTTACAGAATTAACCCCCCAAATACCAAATGATGTATCGATGCTATTAATTGCAGGTCAATTAAATAATGAAGAATATAGCGATGGGACAGTACCTTTAACTAGTGCTTTATCAATTTATCCCTTGCTAAAAAACAATGATTTCAAAGTAGATTATTCTATCATTCAAGGCGATAGATCGAGCCATAGCATGCTTCATGAAAATAAGAAAGTCAACGAGTTAATTGAACAGCGTTTATGGAAATAAAACAACAGCATCATGACGATGCTGTTGTTTTTTCTATCTTTAATCAATTTTATCTACTTGATCAAAGTCAAGTTCAGTGCTAGTTTCGCGCCCAAACATATCAATGTTTACCTTTAATTTTTGCTTTTCTTCATCAATTTCAGCAACTTGTCCTTCTAAGCCAGAAAACGCACCTTCAATAATTTTTACAGTTTCACCGTTTTGTACTTTCAACTCTACTGTTCTTGTACTCATACCAAGTGAATGTAAAATAGAATTGATCTCTTCTGGCAATAAAGGAGACGGCTTGCTTCCTGCACCATGAGAACCGACAAATCCAGTCACTCCAGGAGTATTACGGACAATATACCAGGACTCATCAGTCATGACCATTTCAACAAGCACATAGCCCGGAAATGTTTTATGAACAACTTCTTTTTCTTTACCGTTTTTGACTTCTGTATCCTTTTCTTCTGGTACAACTACACGAAATATGTAGTCATCCATTTGCATACTTTGTGCCCGTGATTCTAAGTTCATCTTTACTCTATTTTCATAACCAGAATACGTGTGAAGCACATACCATCTTTTTTCAAAAGATTCCATTTTTTCGGCTCCTTTTATTCTTATAAAATAAAAAAACCCCAAGTTCTCCTCGAAGTTTTCCTCGTGTGTATTATAGCATTCTTCCAAAAGTTTCGCTAGTATCTTCATTTAAAAATACAACTACTATTGTAATATCCAAGTAAATAGACTTTGAATACCTGTGTCCATAATGTAGAACATCACAGTAAAGATTAGAGAGGTCTCAATCACTACAACTGTGTCTTTGCGCAACTGTTTTCCATTTGGCCATGTTACTTTTTTCATTTCGTCTTTTACGCTACGTAAAAATTTCATCTGTATCCTCCTTAAAATGGGTCATTTATTACTTATTTCGTTTCTTTATGTAATGTATGTTTATGACAATACTTACAAAATTTATTCGTTTCTAAACGTTGTCCATCTGTTCCTTCACTGGTAGATTTTGTGTAATTACGTGAGCCGCATATTGAACAAGCAAGTGCTGTCTTCTTTTTGCTCATTTTTCACACTACCTCCTAGGTTTACAACTGCTTTTTGGCATAGACACATTACCATGAATTATCACTAGTGTCAAAAAAAGATACAAAAATGTTCCCTAATTTATGGTATCATAGTATCCTATAAAGAAAAAGTAAGGAGGCGATTATATGCTATTAAAAACGATGGTATATAAAAAACAAGATCTAACCACAGTAACAGAAAGCAATACTTTAGAAGAAGCGTTACAAATCCTAGAAGATTCAGGCTTTCGTTGTGTTCCCATATTAGATGAAAGTAATAAAATTTTCCGAGGAAATATTTATAAGATGCATATTTACCGTCACAAAGCAAACGGTGGCGATATGACCTTACCTGTAACTCATTTGTTAAAAAATGCGACAAAATTTATTCATACAAGTTCTTCCTTCTTTCAAGTTTTCTTTACCATTAAGGAACTTCCTTATATCGCGGTTCTTGATGAAGACAACTATTTTTATGGTATTTTAACCCACAGTTCTTTATTAAATATGCTTTCACAATCATGGAACGTTGAAAAAGGAAGCTATGTATTAACTATTGCTTCTACTGGTAAACAAGGCGATCTAGCAAATATGACAAAAATCATCTCAAAGTATAGTAATATTGCAAGTTGCATAACTCTTGATATCGATAAAGATGAGTTTATTCGTCGAACAATGATCACTTTAGCTTCTAATACCAATCAGCAAACCTTAGACGAAGTCGTCAGTCATTTAGAAAGTAAAGACTTTAAAGTTGTCGAAATTGAAAACTTAGCAAATCATGCTTAAAAAAATGTCAGCTCAATGACCCAATTTGGGAAATTTTGCTGACATTTTTGCTAAAATATTAAAAGTTAGAACCAAAATAGTTGTTTTTGCGAGGACAAAATAAAATCATAAGAAGCTTTACTCGAATCCTCTCCATCTTTTTGCAAAAATTGCTTGCTAAAAGTTTCTAGGTGGATTCTGTTCGCCTTAAAATGATAGAAATATTTTGAGTTTACATGCCTTTGAAGTCCTAATAGTATAATTAACTAAAAAATTTTTAACATCGGAAGTCTCTCAACGACTACTAGTTCAACACCTGATTCATATACATTAGCCATTGGTGCTATTTTGACCCCTCCACCGAAATAAGGATGATTTGTTGCAGTACATAAAAAAGCATGTTCAAAATGATAGCTTTGATGATTACATTCAATTGAAATTGGGAAGCCTTTTTGCCTGAAAAGTACACCTAAGGCTGTTTTTACATAAGACAAAGCATTTAATTTATACATATTCAGTTGTTTTTTTGCATTTGAATGATTTGTAGCATGCACTACGGCCGCATCCACACCGACACCAATGTTATTCACGCAAAGACTATGGATACCGCTGTTTTTTTCATAGCAGCTGAGTACAGAAAGCTTGCGGGGGTTGCTGGTTTGTAGTATATCTTCTAAAATTTTTTCAGGCGATTGTAAAAAGCCTAAACTTCTAGCAAAATCATTTCCCGAACCTGCTGGAATATAAGCAATAGGAATTTGATTTGTTAGATAATTGATGACTTGATGAAGCGTACCATCTCCACCAATAACAATCAGTAATGGAAAAAACACGCTATCTTCTTTAGCCTCCCAGCTCAATAAAACAGAAGCCGTTAATTCGCTAGCGATCTCGGCTTCATGTGAGGGATATTTTGTTTGTATGACGGTAAATTTCAGTTGTTTTTCTTCCATTAACGAAATGATCTGTTTTCCTACTTTTTGACCTTTGCCGCCCCCAGCTGTTGGATTGATTAAAAGATAATAATGAAACTTCATGCGCCTGCTCCAAAGTGTTTTCTGTCTATTATAACACGCTCATAGCCAAAAAAAGGCAAAAAAATAGAATCCGATGAGAATGATTTTCGAGAAAGTCTTTCAACGTTCTTAAAGTAATTGTTCTAACATAATCTTGAAGGTTCGTATGTCCACTTCAATCATATGCTCATACACTCATCGGATTCCTATTCAATTAGTAAGGAGTAACTCAAATTCCCACATCCTTTTTCGTTCATTTAAGATTCACAACAATTCTTTTCTCGCAGCTCCTTTTTCGGCTGCCTTACTGGGAATTCTTATGTCTCCTTACACTTATTTTATACCATATTTTTAAAATAAATGCAAGCGCTTTCTACACAAAAAGTAAGATTTTATTAAAAAAATAGTTACTATTTTTTTTAAATTTTGTTATACTTTCTTTTTAAGAGGAGAATTGATATGAAATATTACCATTTAATTGGTTTTTCTGCCCTATTGACAGCTATCCAGTTCACCTTACAAAGTTTTTTGGGACTGGAATTACCTTCAATCATTCAAAAAGTTTTTGTAGGAATGCAAGCAACTTTATTAGTTGGCTATAGTTTATTATTTTTGATATATGTAATAAAAAGAAAGAAAAAGGTTCATAAGGAAAAAAGACCAAATATCGTGACAATAAAAAAACAACCAAAAGAAGCACGCTCCTATTCAAAAGCCAGTTGAAAATTGTGGTTTTTGTTTTTTACGTCCTAGCCAGAACTTTTTTAATGATCTAAAAATTTTGCAGTTCATCAACCATCCTGCGTAATCAAAACTTGGAGAAAGAAGGATTTACATGACAAATAACAGAATAAGAGTCATTACCGCCAATGCAATTATTACTGCACTCTACGTAGCGTTAAGTTTCATTTCGCCCTTATCTTCTGGAGCAATCCAGTTTCGGTTATCAGAAAGCTTGAACCATCTGGTCGTTTTTAACAAGAAATTGTTATGGGGTGTATTTGCCGGTGTGGTCGTTTTTAACTTATTGTTTGGTGAAGGGCCACTGGATGTTATCTTCGGCGGTGCTCAAACCCTGTTGGCGTTACTATTAACTGCTGTATTAGAAAGAAAAGTGCCCAATATCAAGGCTCGTTTAGTTTTGAATACTTTATTCTTTACTTTTAGCATGTTCTTAATTGCCTTAATGTTGACATTAACTGCAGAACTTCCTTTTTGGTTTACCTATCTAACAACAGCTTTAAGTGAGTTGATCATTATGAGTATCTCAGCTCCAGTCATGTATTTTATTGATAAAAGTTTACATTTTTCTAAACAAATATAATAAAAAATACAGAGGTATAAGCTTAAGCTTGTGCCTCTGTATTTTTATTTTCCACTTATTTGAAAATCATATGGTTTGAGATCGCCCATACCAATCATAGGATCAATCGCTTTTTCATTGATCATTTTTTCTGTTAACTCTCCAGATAACATTTCGGAAGTCTCTTCAGCTGATTGTTCAAATAAATCGGAAGTCACTACTTTTGTTGTTGCATCTTTTTCTTTAATGTTGTTCTTTCTTTTACTTACGCCAATTTCAAACGGTGCTTCTTCTTGCTCATTTTCATAGCTTAAAATTTTTAATCTCATTGCTTGTGAAATCGAATCGATGCCACTGATTCTTTCTTTTAAAGCAGTCAAACGTAGCGTTGATACTTGTTCAACACAACGACTATAAGCAGACGTTTCCCCCAGTAAAATCAGCATCTCTTTACTTCTAGTGACAGCTGTATAGAGTAAATTCCGTTGTAACATACGGTAATACTGATTGACCATAGGCAAAATAACCATTTTAAATTCACTGCCTTGTGCTTTATGAATAGAACAACAATAAGAAAGCGTAATCTTGTTCCACTCATTGCGCTTATAAACTACCTCATTTGCATCAAAAGCAATGACTAATTCATCCACTTTATCCTCTGAATCTTTTGCATAGATGATACCTGTAATTTCGCCCATATCGCCGTTAAATACATTATCTTCTGGTGAATTAACCAACTGCAGCACTTTATCACCAATACGATAGACTGTATCGTTAAAAGTGACTTCTTTTTTTGTCCCCTCTTTATTGGCGTTAAAAATTTCTTGCATCTTTTTATTCAATGCATTAATGCCAGCAGGCCCTTTATACATAGGCGCTAAAACTTGGATATCCTGTGGAGTAAATCCTTTCTCCTTCGCCTTTAAAACCACCTTAGAAATCAACGGTTCGATTTGTTGTACCTGACAAGAAAAATAAGACCGATCGTTTTGATTTTCTATAAAATCATTAGGGAGTTGTCCATTTTTTATTTCGTGAGCTAATGGGATGATGCTAGAACCATCTCCCTGACGATAGATCTCAGTCAGTTCTTTTTGTGGGATTTCGGCAACATTTAATAAATCATGTAAAACCTGCCCGGGTCCTACAGAGGGCAGTTGGTCCTTGTCTCCCACAAAAATTACCTGCATGTTATCAGGAATAGATTTAAACAAGGTATTTGCTAACCAAGTATCTACCATAGACATTTCGTCAACAATTAAAAGTCCTCCTTCAAGCTCTTTAGGATCGGCGTTTTTCGCATTATTTTCTCGTCCATTTAAACCGAGTAAACGATGAATCGTACTGCTAGGCAGGCCGGTCGTTTCATTCATCCGTTTAGCGGCACGTCCTGTCGGTGCTGCTAGTAAAATAGGAAAGGTCTCTTCTGAATACTGGCTAGGATCCAAATCAATTTCATTTAATTCAGCAAATAACTGTACGATACCACTGATAACAGTAGTTTTTCCTGTTCCTGGTCCACCTGTTAAGATAAATAAAGGGGATTTAATAGCTTCTTTGATGGCTGCTTCTTGCGAATCTCCATAAACGATACCTAAACGTTTTTCTAATTTTCGCAAGTTTTTATTCACTTTATTTTCTGAATAATTAATTTCTTTTTTCCGCTGCATGAGCCGTTGGATAGATGAAGCAATGCCCCATTCCGCAAAATACAAACTATTTTCATAAAGGGCTGTTTCTTCCTGTTGGATTTTACCTTCTTCTACTAACTCGATTACACCATTGGCAACTTTTTCTGGATCAATTTCAACGGGACGACTACTCTCCAATATATGTAAAACTTGCTCTAGTAGTTTTTTAGCTTCAATATAAGTATTTCCTGTTTCCATTGATTGTTGTAAAATTTGGTGTAAGATCGCTGCACGAATCCTTTTATCTGATGTTGCATCAATACCCAACTGTTCGGCGATATTGTCAGCCTTTTTAAAACCGATCCCTTCAATATCTTCAACCAGTTGATAAGGGTTTTCTTCAATAACCTCTAATGTTTCATTTTTATATGTTTGATAAATAGTAAATGCTAACTGGCTACCAAAACCATAGCGATTTAAACCTACAATCACCTTATCCATACCATAATTTAGGCGAATTGTATCTAATAGCATCTCCCGCTTTTTTTTAGTCAAACCTGTAATTTGTTCTAGTAAGGAAGGTTCTTCTAAAATTTTATCAATAGCATCCTCTCCAAAAAGGTCGACAATTTTTTCAGCAGTCTTTTTCCCAACACCAGGAAATTTATCGCTAGAAAGATAATTGATCAAACCTGTTTCAGAAGTCGGCTGATCCTTTTGGTAAGAATTGGCTTTAAATTGTTCACCATACTTTGGATGAACCACACGTTCGCCAAAAAAACGATAAAATTCTTCTTCTTGAACATTACCAAAACTTCCCGTAACCACGATCTCTTTTTCACCATAATCCATGTCTGTTTCAGTAATCTTAACCAGAAGCACTTTATAAAAATTATTAGGATTTCTGAAAAAAATCGCCGCAATTTTACCAATGATATAATTATCTTCTGACAATGAACAAGCCGCTCCTTTCATGTAGATTGAGCACTTTATGGAAGAAAGCTAACATCATTCCATAAAGTTAATTTATAAGGGATTTTTTTATCTTTTGTTTTTAAAATAGACAAACTATTATTTTTGAGCCCGCCCATATTACGCAAATCAGGGGTGTCTTTTCCTGCCAAAAATTGTACTGCTGCAGTCATCGAGGCACCATGGCCTACAAAAAGTATAGGATCGTTATACTGATTTGCAGCTTCTGCGATCGTCTTTGTCATACGTTTTAGCATAGCAGTTACAGTTTCTCCATTAAACACTGTAGGGTCATAAAGGTCCAAATGGTGGCGCATATTGTTTAGTGTCTCTCCATAACGCGCATGCATTTCAGCAATACTTTTGCCTTCTAATTTACCATAGCCCATTTCTCTTAAATTTGAGTCATAGTAGATAGGCACTGAATTTTGCCACTGCTGTACAATTCCTTCAGCTGTTTGTCTTGCACGCTGCGAAGGGCTCGAGTAAACAGCGCCAAAAGGGATATCTTTTAAGTGGTTTCCAAGCGCTCGAATCTGCGTAAAACTTGTAGGAAGTAAGGGCGAGTCCCCGTTCATCCCCTGAAAACGACCTTGTTCGTTCCACTCTGTTTTACCATGTCTAGTAAAATATAGCCTCACTTTATTTCCCCTTTCCTCTTTAGTCTAATTTATCATTATCATAGTGGTGAGTTAACTCCAAATTAGGAAAACCTTGTTGTCGCAAAGCTTCATAAGCCACGGCAACGACGGTATTAGATAAGTTTAACGATCGTACATGGGTATCATTCATCGGAAGACGTAAACATTTGTCTTCATTTTCACGCATAAATTCCTCAGGCAGGCCGGTCGTTTCTTTGCCAAAAAGAAAATAATGATCGAGGGCATCATTAAAATTCTCGTCACTATAAATTTTATGTGAGAACTTTGAAATCAAGTGTAAAGGATTATCTCCTACCGTAGCTAAAAAATCATCAAGATTTTTGTGATAAGTAATATCTACACTATCCCAATAGTCCAAACCTGCTCGTTTCAAATGTTTATCATCTGTGGAAAATCCTAAGGGTTCAATTAAATGCAGCGGAGAATTCGTCGCCGCACAAGTTCTTGCAATATTTCCTGTATTATTTGGGATCAATGGTTCAAATAACGCGATATGATTCACTAAAAGTTCCTCTTTTCTTGTTTTACATTAAATATTTAATACTATTATAATAACGCACTTTTTCGTGTTTGACAGCTGAAATAACTCATTTTAAATAAAGACAAAAAAAACGTAGCAACTCGGTGTCAAGCACTGCGAGTCGTTACGTTAGTGAAGCTCTTTTCACTAACTTTTATCAGAACAGGATGCTGATAAAAACCAATGAAAAGCAACTTGTTCCTAATATAGCAAACTAGTTTTGCAAATGCAATAAATTCAAGTAAAAAAATTCAAATATTTTTCACTAATTTTTCCCAATTAACACGTCCAAATCGACTGTGATATTTTTTAATGGGTTTTGCCTTAACTTTTCTTTTTGTTTGTCCGAAACGCCCCATTCTAAAGGAGACATCTCTAATAGGGAATCCTGGTTTTCTTCAGATAAAGCAAAGCGGTAAGTGAATCTTTTATAGGCATCTAAAGAAAAAGATTGCTTAAATTTTTCAATTACTTGTTCATTTGAATAAGATTGTTTCCTATCGTCATCGGGATAAAAGGCTTTTCTTAACTCTTGTAGATAGCCACTTTGCGGCACCACTTTAATGATTTGTCCTCCTTTTTGCAGTACACGAGCAAACTCACTATAATTTGATGGTGTAAAGATGTTTAAAATGGTGGAAAAAGATTGGTTATTAAAGGGCATATTCGTCAAATCAGCTACGCACCAAAAGATATCATGAGTATCCTCAGTTGCTAAATAAACAGCTTCTTTAGCGATGTCAAAGCCAATACTTGGTTGAATAGCAGTAGTTTGAGCAATTTCTTGTAAAAAACTGCCTTCTCCGCAACCGACATCTAAAAGCTGTTCATTTTCACAATAGCTAGCCAAAAACTCCAACAACGGTTGATACATCCCACTTTTGATCATCACTCGTCGATGTTCAAACATTTTCTTTTGGTATTCTGTTTTTATCTGATGATTTAAAAAATATAAGGTACCCTTTTTGGAAAGATCAAACTGATGACCATTGCTACAACGCAGGCTTTTTTCCTTTTCTTGCAATTTTTGCTGACAAAGGGGGCAGCGAAATAAATTTTTATATTTATGAATAAATTCTTGACTTTTTTCTATTTTTTTCTTCATGATCTTCTCCTTATCCCCATACTTTAGCATAATTTCATGATAGAATACTAGATAGATAATAAAATAAAAGGGAGAATTATATGTTAATAAAGGAATTTTGCGCAGAAAATTATACAAATATTCCAGCAGCTATCGCAAATGGCGCTAAACGAATCGAACTTTGTGATAATCTTAGTGTTGGCGGTACTACGCCAAGTACAGGGGTTATTGAAGAAAGTTTTGCTTACGCTAGTGAAAAAGATGTCTCTCTTGTCACGATGATTCGTCCACGTGCTGGTGATTTTATCTATAATGACATTGAACTACGAATCATGGAAACTGACTTGATCGAAGCTAAAAAATTAGGTGTAGACGGTATTGTTTTAGGATGTCTAACCCCAAATAATTGGCTGGATGAAGAAGCCTTAGATCGGTTAATAGAAGCTGCTACAGGTTTACAAATCACCTTCCATATGGCATTTGATCAGATAGCAAAAGATCGGCAATATGAAGCCATCGATTGGCTAAGCGAGCGTGGTATTACTCGTATCCTAACACATGGTGGTCCAAGCGATACAGCAATCACTGAAAATATAAATCATCTAGCAGATTTAAATAATTATGCCAACAATCGTATAACAATCTTGCCCGGCGGAGGGATTACATCAGAAAATATCGAAGAAATTATTAGTCAGATAGGTGTAAATGAAGCACACGGAACAAAAATTGTTTCTTTTTAAAAACATAATAAAACAGCAAAAAGGTCTTGAAGTCTTTTTGCTGTTTTATTATGAGTTTTTAGCCTTATCCAATGAAATAACTCATGAATAGACTTGCGATATTAAAGTAGATTAAAACACTCGTTAAATCACTCAAAGTAGTAATAAAAGGGCCGCTTGCAACCGCCGGGTCAAAACCTAATTTATCCATAAACATAGGAATCAAGCTTCCCGCCAAATTAGCTACCGTTATCGCACACATCATTGCCATGCCTATAACAAAGCCTAGTATCGGATTGCCTTTCCAAATCCAAACAATAACTAAAATCGTTAATCCAGTGATAAAACCTGTTACAACCCCTGTCAAAACCTCGCCAAATATCGTCTGTAAATAGCTTTTTGCTTTGTTATCATTAAACGCTAATCTCCTTACCGCCACAGCAAGAGATTGTGTACCAGCATTACCTGCTGTCCCTGTAATCAGTGTAATAAAAGCAGCTAAAATACTAGCTTCACTAACCAATGCTTCATAGTGATTGATCAAACTCGCAGTTGCCATACCTAAAAAAAGCAAGGTAATCAACCAAGGCAAGCGTTTGCTAGCTGCCTTTACAGGATTTTCATGAACTTCTTCCACATTGACCCCAGCTAACCCGGAATAATCACTAGCTGCTTCATCATCGATAACATCGATGATGTCATCAACGGTAACAATTCCCAAAAGGTGATCTTCATAATCAGTAACGGGCAAAGCAAGAAAATCATAATCACGAAATGTTTGGGCAACGTCTTCCTGATCGTCGCCCACATGAACCGAAATGACCCGATCATTTAAAATATCAGCCACCATTTCGTCATCATCACTTACCAGTAGATCTCTTAACGAGATAACCCCTACCAATTGATTATCTTGGTCTACGACATAGGTATAATAAATTGTTTCTGCAGCTTTTGCGACTTTTTTTAATACATACATTGCTGAACGTACAGTTTGATTAGCCACGATTGAGACAAATTCTGTGGTCATAATCGCACCAGCAGTCTCATCTTCGTAGTGCAGAAGCTCTTTGATCTCTGAAGCATCTTCTTCATCCATCAAACTTAAATACTTACCCATCTGTTTTTTATCCAAGGTATTCAACAAATCTACCGCATTATCTGTATACATTTGCGCTAACATCTCACTTGCGTAATTTGCGCGCATTTCTCCTAGGTAGTCTTTTATATTTTCGTTATCTTCTTCCAAGGCATCAAACATATCGGCTAGTTCTTTAGGTGACAGATAGGCATATACAAGCTGACGTTGCTTTTTTTCTAAAGTTTGGTAGAACTGGCTTTGTTCATAAATATGCATCTCTAGGAAGTTTTCACGGAAATCCTGTAAATAATTTCCTTTTAAATCCTCTCTTAATTGAGCAAAACGTTCTTCCAATTCTTGTGTTTCATCCAATCTTGTCACCTCATTTCAATCATTTGCTCTAGCTCTTTCATATCGTGTGGTAATTCCTGTTTAAAATAAAGCTTTTCTTTAGTAAAAGGGTGGATAAATTCCAATTTTGCGCAATGTAGCGCCTGTCTTTGTATGCTGTCAATCATTACGCCTTCGTACAGCTCATCGCCTACTAGCGGGAAACCAATAGCTGAAAAATGAACACGAATCTGATGCGTTCTTCCAGTGTGGAGTTGAATATCAACTATAGCAAATTCCTCGTTGTGTTGTTTAAGCCAATACTCGGTTTCTGCTAGCTTACCATTAAAACCAGTCTGCCTTTTAATAATCGAACTTGGATCTCGTAAAATCGGCAGCTTTATTAAGTCATGTGATTTAAGTGTGGATAAATCACCAGAAATAATTGCTTGATATTTTTTATGCAGCTTTTTCTTATATAATTCCTTATCTAACAAAGCATGGGCAAAGCCGTGTCTAGCAAACAACATCAAACCTGATGTGTCTCGGTCCAAACGAGTAACAACATGGATCACTTGATCTTTGTATCCTTGTTTTTGATAATAAGCTTTCACACGGTTGGCCATGGTCCCATTAGGATGATACTGTGCCGGAATTGAAGGAATCCCCGCAGGTTTATTCACTACAAGTAGATGCTCATCTTCGTAAACAATATCAATCGGTGTATCATCTGGCAATAAGCTTTCATGACTACCTTCATCCGGGATAATCACTCTTATTCTATCTTCTGCCCTTAATGGGTATAATACATTTTCTACCCGTTCATTAACAAAAATTTTGCCACCTTGAAATTTGATCTTTGCAAGCAGTCCTTTCGAGATTCCTTGTTCTTTTAGAAAAAATTTAACTTGTTGTGGCTCTTTTTTCTGATAGACATAACAAAATTCCATACGATTTACACCTCCTCGTATACCCTTTGAGCTGCTTTAGCAATACTTTTCTTTTAAGTATTGGTATTAAAAGAGTATCTCAGATGGGTGTGTAGTGATTTAAAAAGTACACTATTTTTGCGCCATTAGCTCTCTTATACTTCTCCAATAAACGCATCTTTTACACGACGCCAAAAATGCATATGACGATAAGAGGCAAAGTGAATACGTTCATCTGCAATTTTAAATGAGATCCATTCAATATCATCATGCTGGATAGTTGTCCGATCGATGGTTACCATATAATCTGAGCTTTCTTCTAAACTAATGGTCAACCACTCGCTATCTGAAATAATGATCGGTGAACCTAATGTTCGAAATACCCGATTATTTAAAGAAGCTATTTCTGCTAACTGAAAAGCATTGATTCTAGGATGTAATACAGCGCCTCCGACACTTTTATTATAGGCGGTGGAACCCGTAGGTGTGGAAACCGAAAGTCCATCTCCGCGAAAACGTTCAAATAATTCATCTTTAATATATACATCAGCCACCATTGTTCTAGTCGCCCGTTTCATCGTCGCTTCATTAAGTGCCAAAAAACGTTTTGGGGCTTTCTGATCGCGATATTTCACCTGTAGATCTAGTAAAGGATAGCTGATCGAAGGTTCTTGTTTATTGGATAAATTAGACACCAACTCTTCCAATTCAAAATCTCGCCAATCTGTATAAAACCCTAGATGGCCTGTATGCACCCCTAAAAAGCGTATTTGATCAAGTTTATGTTCAAATTCATGAAAGGCAGAAAGGAATGTACCATCGCCTCCAATAGAAATAACGATGTCTGGATCGTTTTGATCAATAGTATAATCAGCCTCATTTAAGAGGGAGACCAACTTTTTTTTGGCAATAGAAGATGCTTCTTGTTTATTTTGAATAATTGCTACTTTTCCATCAGTCATCATACATCTCCTTTCTGGCTTTTTCCCTAGGATTTACTGCATGCTCTACTCTTTTACCATGAGAAAAAAGATGTTGCGCTTCTTGAATTTCTTCACGAATACTTGACATTTCTTCATCTAACCGATAGGCTGCTTCGGCCGCACGTATCAAACGATTACTGATTTCTTCTGGAAAATCACCTTGATATTTATAATTTAAAGAATGTTCAATTGTTGCCCAAAAATTCATCGCTAGCGTACGTATCTGAATTTCAACTAAAAGGTTACGTGGACCATCCACTAATTGTATAGGATATTCGATCACTAAGTGATATGAACGGTAGCCACTCTGCTTACTGTTAGTAACATAATCTCTTTCCACAATAACCTTCATATCTTTACGACTACGTAAAATTTTTACTACCTCATAAATATCTTCTACAAATTGACACATAATTCTTAAACCTGCAATATCTGACATTTCACTTTCTAATCGGTCAAAAGGAATATTTCGTAACTTTGATTTAGCTAAAATACTATCAAAAGGTTTTACACGACCGGTAACAAATTCAATAGGGATGTGCTCATTTTTGTCGCGAAATTCTTTACGAATACCACGTAACTTAACTTTAAGTTCTGTAACAACTTGTTCGTAAGGAGCTAGTATACTTTCCCAATTTTTTTCCATTTACGATCCCTCATTTCCAAGCGAACATCCATTTACCATTCTATCATAATTGATAAAAAAGCTTTACTATCTTTTTTATACTAAATTTCATTTTAGCTTAAAACATTGACGGATAACAATTTTTTTTGTACAAAGAAGTAAAGGGGCGAAATGTTATGAGTCAACAAAACGAAATTGAATTCAAAACTTTATTAACAAAAGATGATTATAACCGGATTGTTCAATATTATCAATTACAAGATACAGATTTTCATACACAAAAAAATTGCTATTTTGATACATTTGATCAAAAATTAGCAATGAATCGTTGTGGTCTTCGAATACGCCAATTTGCAAATTACGGAGAACTTACATTAAAAACACCGGCAAAAGTCGGCTTACTTGAAACAACGGATCAACTAAATATTGAACAGACAGAACAATTGATAAATCAACAAAAAATCTTAACAAATGGCCATGTGGCAGATAAATTAGCTGAATATGCTATCACAGCCAAAGACTTAATATTATTTGCTGAGTTAACAACAAAACGAGCAGAATTTTCGATCGATGAAGGCTTACTAGCACTTGATGAAAGTTGGTATACCAACCAACATGACTATGAATTAGAGCTAGAAGTCGAAAATTCTGAAAAAGGAAAGCAGGATTTTAAAATGTTGTTAGATAAGTTTGATATTACTTATAGACCGGCTAAAAATAAAATCGAACGCGCCGCTTACGCACAACAATGATTATCGATCTCTAAAGCAAACAATGTAAATAAAAGTGAGCCCATAACTTCAGCTATCGGCTCACTTTTATTGATTATTTTTCTAATTCATCAACGAGTAGTTCTAACTCATTTAACCGTTCTTCAAAAACATGCATCGCATCTTCTAAATAATCCGATTTTGTCATATCCACTCCAGCTTTTTTCATCACTTCAATAGGATAATCACTATCTCCAGATTTTAGATAGGTCAAATAACGATCCAAAGCACTCGAGTCTTCGGATAAGATTTTTTGAGACAAAGCAGAAGCAGCAGAAAAACCTGTCGCATATTGGAACACATAGTAATTATAATAAAAATGAGGAATGCGCGACCATTCAAGATGTATTTCTGGGTCATCTTCCATTTCATCACCGTAATATCGTCTATTCAACTCTCCATAATGCTCATTTAAAAACTCACTTGTTAATGGTGTACCTTTAGCGTCTTCAGTGTGCATAAAATGCTCAAACTCCGCAAATTGTGTTTGACGAAAGACTGTACCTTTAAACCCGTCTAAATAGTGATTTAATACATATGCCCGAACACGTGGGTCATTTTCTGTTTGTAAAAGATGTTCAGTCAAGATATTTTCATTGGTAGTTGAAGCAATCTCTGCTAAGAAAATTGAATAATCACCATATACATAAGGTTGATTATTTTGGGTAAAGTAGCTATGAACACTGTGCCCCATTTCATGTACCAAGGTAAATAAATGGTCCAGTGTATCATGCCAATTTAATAAAATATAAGGATTGGTATCATAAGTACCTGAAGAATAAGCGCCACTACGTTTTCCTTGGTTTTCTACAACATCGATCCAACGTTCATCAAAGGCCTTTTTCACGACACTTAAATACTCTTCTCCCATAGGAGCTAGTGCTTCAAACGCTTTTTCTACCGCCTGGTCATAAGTAAAACTAATAGGCGCTTCACCTAAAAGTGGCGTGTAAACATCATACATATGCAAATTTTCCACTTGTAATAAACGCTTCCTAAGTCCCATATAACGATGAAGAAGGTTTAAGTTTTTATTGACCACATCTACTAAATGATCATAAACTGTTTCTGGAATATGGTTGCTTGATAAGGCAGCTTCTCTAGCTGAATGGTAATGGCGCACTTTTGCTTGATAATTATGTGTTTTAATATGTGAATTCAGTGTAGAGGCAAGGGTGTTGGCAAACTGCTTGTATACACTATATAGACCTTTAAAAGCATTCTCACGCACTAAACGGTCAGTGCTTTCCATTAATTGTCCATAAACACCATGAGAGAGCTGTACTTTTTCTCCATTTTCATCTTCAATGACAGGAAAAACAAAATCAGCATTGTTCATAATAGAAAAAGTGTTGCTAGAAGCACCAAAGATCTCTCCAGCGCCTGCTAATAAAGCTTCTTGTTCTTTTGGCAAAACGTGGGCACGATTTGCTACGATTTGATCGACAAAATGCCGATAAATTTCAAGTTTTGGTTCGTCTTTAAAATATTGCCAAATCTTTTCATCACTTAACGATAATAATTCGGGTTCAAAAAAAGATAATTTTTCATCTGCTTGTGTTACCAAAGATTCTGCTCTAGAATTAAGCGCTTGGTAAGTTGTATTTGAAGTATCCTGGTCATTTTTTAAATGGCTATAAACATAGACAGTCTCTAATTGACGAGAAACATCTAATAAATATTCAAATGCAGCTAAAAATGCTTGTGGCCCGTCCCCTAGGGTTCCTCTATAGGAATCGGCATATTGCAGTTTTTCTTGTAGCGCGCTAAAAGCTTTTTCAAATGCTTGGTCATCTTTAAAGATTTTTGTTAAATCCCAAGTCAAATTTTCTGCCACTTCGTCTCGTTTAGGTAATTTTTTAGCTTCTGACATTTCATCTTCTCCTTTACTTTACAGGTAAAAAATTATTTACCTTTCATGATACAAGTTTATCATAAGTTTTTGCAGCTGCAAAAAGCTTCTAGCCATTTCCTGCTAACTTCTGACATTCTATATAAATCGCTTGTAATATTGCTTTTTGAGAAGCAAAAGGATATAACCAAGAATGTTCTAAATACTTTATCTTTTGCAACCATTGGGAAAAAGTTCTCGTTTTTAAATAACAAAAACGTAAAAATAATAACTCATCTTCAAAGAAAAACTGATAGCAACTCGATTGATAACACCAATCAGGTAAATCTTGAAAAGATGCGCCCATCATATATAATTTTTCTTGTAGTCGAACCGTCTTCACCTGTTTTTGCCCTAGTTTTTTATAGATAAATAAACGGTACTGTTCAGGTTTCCAAACTAAAGAGGGTTGTTTAGGAGGCAGCACCTTGAATAACTTAAAAAACGGCAAATCATGCGTTTTCCATTTTTTCAGACGATAAAAAAAGCCCACTTGGTAGTGCCAACGAATATGATATAATAACCAGATTTCTTTTTGCTTGGCTTTACTTAGCCATAGGTGAAATCCACTCTTTGGGTGATAGTAGCTAGCTGCCTTTTGTAAGTTGCCAAATTTATTTTTAGGACTCAACTTTTCACCCAACAGCCACCAAGGTAAATAACCGTGGGCTAAGTAATTTCGGGTTCGTTCTAGATAACGTTCAATCGCTAGCATTGAACACTGCACCTCTATTGCAATATTTTTATATAAGATATCAGGGCGTTGGTGCAATTCAGGTAAATAGGCTTCCAACTGACCACTTTTTGACCACTCTTTTAAAAAATCTTTACATGCTAAATGTTCGTAAGTCTTACCTTCGCTAAAACTACTACAGTTTGTATTAGAATAGTGCGCAAAATGAGATAATTTTACTTTGCCTTGTTTATAAAAGACCGGTTCTTGACAACTAGGGCAAAAAAGTACATCACTACCCTCTAATTTAGGGTTATAGTTTCGAGCATCGATATGTGTCTTTGTTTTAGAATTTGCAATAAGCATACATTATTTCCTCCTTTAAAAGAAAATACGTATTTTTTTGCAAAAACTTTTACATAAAAATAAAAAAAGACGAAAAATAGTTTTATTTTTCGTCCAAATGCACTTTCAACTTATAAGAAATACTTTCGCGTTTTTGCTAAAGCGTCATGATCCATAATTAATTCTCCATGTTCAATCAGATAATCAGGAGTCATAGTAACTTTCTTAGCAAATTCAGTTAAATAAGCTAATTGATTTTCTGCTTGTACTGTTTCCACTGCTTCTTCTGCAAAATCTACCTTTAGATAATAGACCTGATTCAACAAATAAAGCCGACTTTGGGCTTGTTCCAAATAAATTTCAGATGATAATTGAATCATATCTTCAAACGTTCCAATTTCAAAAACAAAGGAATGTTTAGAACTTTCAGCTTCAGGTTCGACTGTTTCCTGTTGCGTTTTTTCAGGGAATTGATTTTTAAACCAATCCATAATTTCATCTTGTGAATAACCTTCATAAGCGTCTGGGTCTTCTTGTTTCAACCATTCTGTTATTTCTTCAGGAGAATAGTAGTCTCCATACGCTTCGTAAGGATCAACGTTATCAAAAGAAACATTTTTACTAATAAATAATTCCAACCCATCGCCTTTTGGTAATACTTGGAAAGTTACAGCATCGCTTCCCTTGAATTCTTCTTCAACGTCAACCTCTTCTAAAATACTGTAAAAGAACTTTTCTATTTCTTTACGGTTTCCAAGTAGGTCTAAAAAAGTGATTCCTCTGGCAGCTAAATCTTCATTTTTGATTAATACACGGATCGTATTTTCATTGATGTGCTCCATTTCCATATTAGCTACACCTCACTTATTTTCATACTCTAAGTTCATTGTAACTGAAGTGTTTAAAATGTAAAGAGAAAAAACTTCAAAACGAACCTTTCTTAGGCTTTCTTTATACCCTTAAAAAAACGTTGAGGAAAATATCTCCCTCAACGTTTTACAAACCTGCCATCATTTGTGCATTACGTAGTTCCATTTGACGAACATCCCGCGGTAAAAAGCGCCGGATTTCGTCTTCATTAAAACCAACTTGTAATCTTTTATCATCAATCATAATAGGACGTCGCAATAAACCTGGATTTTCTTGAACTAGTTTTAATAGTTCATTGAGCGGAAGATCATCCAAATCTATATTTAGCTTTTGAAACACCTTTGAACGAGTCGAAATAATTTCTTCTGTGCCATCTTCTGTCATTTGCAAAATATTTGTTAATTCATCACTTGTTAATGGTTCAGAAAAAATATTACGTTCTACAAAAGGAATTTCATGTTCTTGCAGCCAAGCGCGAGCCTTTCTGCAAGATGTACAACTTGGGGAAGTATATAGTGTTAACAATGTGCATCACTCCTTTGTGATAATAAAGCCAAAACTATTTCTATTATACTGCTGTTCTATTATCTCATATCTTTTTAATAATTACTAGTGCATTTGTCTATTTCCTGAAAATTTTATTGTTATTAAATAAAAAATTAACCTACTTATTTATGCGATCTTTTAAACGTGAAACTGTGCGTCATATAACTTTTTATAATGCCCTTGTTTTGCCATCAACGCTTCGTGAGTCCCTTCTTCCAAAATTCCTTTTTCACTCATAACAATGATTCGTGTTGCTTGCTTGATTGTAGCCAACCGATGAGCAATAATCAGTGTGGTCCGACCTTTGGCCAATGAATTTAACGAGCTTTGAATAAGCTGTTCAGTTTCTGTATCAAGTGCCGAAGTAGCTTCGTCTAATATCAAAATGGGTGGATTTTTTAAAAACATACGAGCAATCGCAACACGTTGTTTTTGCCCTCCCGATAACTTAACGCCACGTTCTCCAATAATTGTATCTAAGCCTTCACTCATGTGATCAATCACACTTCTCAAGTGAGCCAAATCAATCGCTTGTTCAATCTCTTCTTGACTAGCATCAAGTTTGCCATAAATAATATTTTCACGAATTGTACCAGGAAATAAAAAAACATCTTGCTGGACTGTTCCAATTTGTTCACGTAATGAAGCTAAAGTTATCTTTTGAATATCAATGCCATCGATTGTTATTTTTCCACTGCTCGGTTCATAAAAACGGGGTAACAAATTGCATAAAGTCGTTTTACCTGATCCGCTTTCTCCTACAAAAGCAACTGTTTCACCAGCGATAATCTCAAGATTAAAATGATCTAACACCTTTGTATTATCAGCATAAGTAAAAGAAATATCTTGATAAGAAATATTTCCTTGCAAACTTTCAACATCTATAGCCTCAGGCAAGTCAACGATAGTACTATTACGATCCAGCTCTTCTGTCAACCTTTTAAAACCCGCAATGCCTTTAGGATAGTCTTCAATCATATTATTCACTTTTTCAATAGGACGAATAAATACATTTGAAAGCAAGATAAAGCCAACAAACTCTCCATTGGTTAATTGCCCCTGGATAGTATAATAAGCCCCAAAAACTAAGGCAAATAAATTAATTAAGCGAATCATTAAATAATTATAAGCAGAGCTTATTGCCATCACTTTGTAAAACATTAACTTTGCTCGTTTATATAACTGGCTTAATCGGGTAAAACGCGTATTTTCATAAGCCTCGTTTGCAAAAGACTGCGTGACACGAATTCCTGTAACAGCAGCTTCAACACCTGCATTAAACTCTGCTATACTCTCATAAATTTCAGTATTAACATTCGTCATTTTTTTATTAAAGAAAATTAAAGCCACCGTAATAAAAGGTACCAATATAAAAGTGGCAATCGCTAGTTTTACATGCATGTTCAACATTAAAATAAATGAGCCTAACAAAGTCATAACCGTTATAAAAACATCTTCTGGACCGTGGTGTGCTACTTCAGAAATGTCAAACAGATCGGTTGTTAAACGACTGAGTAATTTTCCCGTTTTCTGTTCGTCATAATACGCAAACGATTGACTCTGCAATTTTTTGAACAATTCATCACGCATATCCGTTTCTATTAAAACACCTAATTTATGGCCAAAAAATACGACAATATATTGTAAGACAGTATTAATAATATAAAATAATAACAAACCAATACAAGCAAGTAAAATAATGCGAAAATTATTTTGTGGCATGATCTTATCAATAACCTGATTTACAGCAATAGGGAAAGCTAGTTCCAAAATTCCGGCCACAATAGCACAACTAAAATCCAATATAAATAAGGACTTATAGGGTCGATAATAACCAAAAAAGCGTTTCAACAAAACACCACCCTCCATTTTAACTGATAACAACAAACTTTATTATAAAAAAGTCGCGGCATAAAAGCAAAACCTTTTTGGAAAAAAGAAAAGAGCCTGTGACATAAGTTCCTTTAATAAAAAAATATCCGAACTATAAGAAAGATTGCTCCTGCGGTTACTCGTCGCAAATTCACGACAATTAGAGAATCTTATCAAATATAGTTCGGGTATTTTTGTCTTGTCTTTACTTATGTCACAGGCCCTTAAAGTTTATTGGGTCTATATTATTCGCCAATACTTAAAATAGACCGGATATCGTCTTCGGTCATTTGTTGTAATTGTGCTTCATTGCCCTGAATGACATTTTTAAAGAGCTCTTTTTTCTCTTGTTGCAGATAATTCATACGCTCTTCAATCGTGCCTTCAGCGATCATCCGCCAAACTTCAACATTTTTTTCTTGGCCTATACGATGCGCACGACCGGCAGCTTGTTCTTCAACAGCTGGATTCCACCACAGGTCATATAAAATCACCGTATCTGCACCGGTTAAATTCAAACCAGTACCGCCAGCTTTTAAGGAAATCAAAAACACATCTCGTTCTCCAGCATTAAAGGCATCTACCATTTCGATCCTATCCTTAGGTGGTGTACTTCCTCTTAAATAGAAGGTTTCTATACCTAAATCAGCCAGTTCTTCTTCAATGATAGATAACATACTCGTAAATTGAGAAAATAGTAAAATTCGACGATTGTTTTCTTTAGCTGCTTGGATTAAATCTTTTACTTGTTCCAACTTACCGGAACCGCCTTGGTAATCCTCAATAAACAATCTTGGATCACAACAAATTTGGCGCAAACGTGTTAATCCCGCTAAGATACTCATCCGATTTTTCTTAAAGTCTTCTGTATCCATCGAGGAAACTTCTTCGCGCATTTGCTCAAGATAAGCTAGATATACTTTCTTTTGTTCATCTGTTAATGCACTATAATAGTTTGTTTCTAATTTATCAGGCAAGTCTTGTAGAACGGTTTGTTTATCTCTTCTTAAAATAAAGGGACGAATCATTGAAGCAATCTTGTTTTGCGATAAATTACGGAATTGTTGCCTATTTGGGAAAAATCCTGGCATAATCATTTGAAATAAGGACCACAATTCGTCCAAATTATTTTCAATCGGTGTACCACTTAAGGCAAAACGATGTGCAATCGATAATGAACGTAGTGCTTGAGCAGTTTTAGTCGCACTATTTTTAACCATTTGGGCTTCATCTAAAATTAAATAGCTTAAAGCTAATTGTCGGTATTCTTCAATATCTTGCCGTAAACTGGCATAAGAGGTAATCCAAATATCTACATTTTGCTCTAATAAATTTTGTCGTTCGCTCTTATTTCCCGAAACAACTAATGAAGTAAGCGAAGGCGCAAAACGTTTGATTTCTTGTTGCCAATTAAAGGTTAAACTAGCAGGCGCTACAATCACTGTTTTAATTTCGCCTTTTTCTTGCTTTTCTGAAAGAAGAAAACTGATCGCCTGCAGGGTTTTTCCTAGCCCCATTTCATCTGCCAAAATACCGCCAAATTGGTAATAACTTAACATTTTTAACCAGCGGAAGCCAACAACTTGATAATCACGTAACTGCGCGTGTACTCCTTCAGGAACTAGCGCTGAAAAGTCTTCTGGATGGGTAAGATCATAAGTCATCTGTTGAAAGCCTTCACTAAAGTTTGCCTGTCCTGCTAACTGATCTTGCACCTGTAAACCTTGATTTAAAGGAACTTTCATAGTGCCTTGATTCGCAGAATGTATAGAGTCACGTAATTGCGATAATATTTGACTTGTTTCTTGAAATTCTTCGGAATCAAGTGAAAGAACTTGTCCATTTTCTAAGGTATGATAATCAGCGTTTTTCATTAAACTTTGTAAGATGGAATCCACCTCATTTTGGTTAATTCCATTGATATCAAAGGAAACATCTAACCATGAACCTGACTCACTCACATTAATATGTGGCTTATATTTCTGACCATCTAAGTAGAGTTCACGTAATTTTTTCCCCATATAAATTTCGCCTAATTGGCGCATATAATACAGTTCTTGGTTGAAGAAACGGTACAATTCCTCGCCCTTAGGAATTTTTTTATGCCAACCTGTCTCGGTTTGTTTAAAGCCTAATTGTTCGACCACAGCTTTTGCTTGACGTTCCCGCTCATAATCGCGCAACACTTCAGGGTGATTTTCAGGAACTTGTTGATGCGCAGAATCACTTGAAAAGATAATATCTCCATAAACGTTATCAATTCGTAGTTCAATCATACCTTTACGTTTTTTCAAATAAAAGCGTAACACTAAGTCTACATCACTGATATATTGGTAAACTTCATCATCAACTTCTACTTCTCCAATTTCTTTTAACAGCGGTAAAACTTGTTTAAATAATTCAGATAACTCTTCTTGCGGATAAGAGATGATCGGCTCTTTTAAGCGTTTAAGCAGCTGTTCCATTGTCAGATAGATGTCCATTTGTTCAGTTGATAATTCCACAATTTCTCCATCATATAAGGCCCAACCATAGTATTGAAAAACTTTATCGAAATCATGGGAAACCGATAATTTAAAGGAATTTTCTGCTTTAGCTACTTGAAACGATAACACTCGAGTTTGTTCAGAAAAGCTTAGTTCTCGCAATTTTTGGTCATCAAATTGAAATACAAAAGGAAAGTCAGCCATTTTTTGGATAAACTCTTTGGCATATTCTACAGGCAATAATAAATACTTTTTATCTAGTTTACCTTCTACTAAAACTCCGGTTCGACCGAAAAGTTCCTGAGTTTGTGCTAAAGAGGCCAAGTGTTGTAATAATTCATTTTCTTCTTGGGTAAATGCATTATGATTTAAATAGAAACTATTTCGTTTATTCGCTGCATATACCTTTTCTGTTTGATAAACTTGTAGAAATTTATAGATATTTTTTATCATATAACTACGTCCGTGATGTTGGCCAATTTTTAATGAGATGCCTAATACATCAAGTTCTCCACGATAAGGGTTGGTGGCTATACTATCCAACTGACATTCGATTTGCAGAGGGACCTGTGAGCGATCTTGTTGATGTGCCAAATGGTTCAGCCCTTTTGAAAACATTTTTGAAGCTGAAAAACTATCACTTTTAGGCACAGACGCAGCTGTTATCTTACGTGATTTGCCTTGTTGTCTTAGATATAGTTCAACAGAAACTGTATGCTTACAAAAGCCATGTTCTTCCCAGTAAGAACACTGACAGTAATCTTCTTCTTTAGCGCTAGCATCTAAGTCCACTCGATACAATTCTCCACCTAAAACCTCAGCATGCCAAACTTGGTTTTCTGGATCAGGGGTAACAGAAAGCACACGACCATCATTTAAGTACTCTCTTCCTCTTTCAATAATTCGTTCCGGTATACTCCATTTCATTATTTACTTTCCTCCTTTCCTTAGTCAACTACACGGTTAGTAATATAACTTTGTCCACTACCATCTGTTTTTACGATCATTTGTTGTGTGATACGATTTTTAAGCTCTTGTACATGACTGATAATGCCAATCATCCTTCCTTCATCTTCTACCATTTCTAAAGCTTCAATCGCCATTTCCAGCGCCTCTTCATCCAAGGAGCCAAAGCCCTCATCTATAAATAACGTCTCAATCAAAACACCACCAGCATGACTTTGAATCACATCGCCTAGCGATAAAGCTAGTGCCAAAGCGGCAATAAAACTTTCACCACCAGATAAGGTATGTGCTCGCCGGCTCGTTCCAGCATGATCATCATAGATACTAATTTCTAAGCCTGTGGATTTTTTATAACTGCCCTTTTCATTAGAAAGCAAGAACTGATAACGCCCTTGTGTTAATTTATTTAAACGCACGTTGGCTACTTCCAAGACTTCTGCAAAAAAAGACTGTAAAACATAGCGTTCGATCCCCAGTCTTTCTAGGTTATCACCATTCATCGTTTCTGCCAACTGTTTAATTTGGCTCATGTTTTCCATTTCATTTTGATTTGTTGCATATAACTGTTGAAAATCCGCCATTATTTTTTGATTCGAACGCAATACTTCTTGTTTTTGGATCAATGAGGTTTGGACCGATGCTTCTTTTTCTTCAGCATCTTGCCTTTTTTTCTCTAAATTTTTTAAGTCCGGGCGAACCTTTTCTTTAAAATCCTTAAGTTCATGCAGGCGTTTTTTTGTATATTCTCGTTCATTTTGATCTTGTTCAATGATCTCGCGCAGAGATTCTAATTGCTTTAATTCTGGCAATAGTTGACGCATCTCTTCTTCTGATGAAACAAAAGAACTCTTTTGAATCGCTTGATCAAGCTTTTGTTTGATCCCATTTCTTTTTTCTTGTAACCGACGAACTTGTTGCTGATATTGACTGTTTCGTTCATTTAAGGTTGTTAGATCCGTTTGTATTTTTTCTTCTTCTTGCTTATACTGATCTATCTTTTTCTGGATGGTTGTTATCTCTTCTTCTAATTGACTTTTTTGTTTTTCCAGATCTTCAGTATTTTGATAACTTAGCTGCCCCTTTAGGGTATCCTGCTCTGCTGAAAGTTTTGTTACTTCCTCTTTATCGTTTGAATACTGTTCTTGCAATTGTGACAATTTAGCACTTGTCTTTTCAGCTTCTTCTATTAATAAATTCTGCTTTTTCTCAGCTTCTTCGATTTCTTTTATCTCTTTATTTAGTTTATCTTGCCATTTTTGTAAATAAGCTTTTGGCTCAGTTTTTTCAATGGAAATCTCTAAAGTAGCTTCACATTCTTCTGTCAGTTCTTGCAGATTTTCTTGCGCTTTTGTCAGTTTCACGCTGATTTGTTCTTGTTCTTTTCTACGACTTTCTAGAGCTGCCGAAGTTTTTTGTTTTTCTTCCAATGTTTGAGCATACGTTTCTTCACTTTGGGCTAAGTTCTCTTCATTTTGTGTAATTTCTGCCAATGTATAGCTATGTTGCTTAGCATAAACAGAATCATGGTGTAATGAACCACAGACAGGACACGGCTCTTCCTCTTTTAACAATAACTGTAAACGAGCAATCTGCATCTTGGCATTTTCACTACGTGCTGTTGTTAGTTGGTCTTTACTATTTTTTTCTGCCTGTTGGTAAACTTCTAACTGTTGCTTTAATCGCTCTATTTCTTCTTGTGTCTTTTTATAAGCAGTTTTTTGACTGTCTTTTTCTGCTTGTGCTTCTACAAAATGTCTTACAAGTTCATCGTAACGATATAATTGTAACTTTTCTTCTTGTAAAGCTGGTTTTTGCTGAGTTTTTTGACTTAAATCCTCTTTTAGTGACTGGTTTTTTTCTAACTGTTTTTTTAAAGTATCTATTTCATTTTGTCTTTGTGTCATACTTGCGTAAAGCTGCTCACTTTGTTTTGCCAGCTGATTGATCTTTTGAACAGTGGGCAACTCATCATTAATACGTTTTAAAGCGTACTGCTTATCTTCTTGTTGTGTTTGCCATTTCTCATAGTCTTCTTTTTGTTTTCTTAAAGCCTCTTGTTCACTTTGGTTTTTCTTTAACTGCTGTTTTATATCTTTTAAGGAATGATTGATTTCTTCGATTTCTTTACCATAATCATCTTCTTGTCTGAGCAAATCTTTTTTTTCATTTATCCAAGAAAGTTGGGCAAAATATTGCTTTGTTTCTTCCATTTTAGATTCTTTTGCTTTTAAAGTTTCTTGCTTTTGGATTAATTTATCATACTCATCCAATGCATTGGTAATTTCCTTACCTTTATAAAAAGCTTTTTCCGCTTCTTTTTTCATTTCTTTTTGTTTTTCAAGTTGTCTTTTTTCTTCAACAATTTCACGCGCTAATCGTTCTAAGACGTCTTGCCATTTCAGCAAAGTTTCTTGGTAGGAAGCTGGAGATTCAAATTCACCTTGAAACTGTTGCCGTAAGTTTTCTAACTGATCTGTTTGTTTAGTCAGCTCTTTTTCTACCTTCTTTTGTTGCGCGTGCAACCATTCGTTTAGTCGCTGATAAAGCTGTGTGCCAAATAAATTTCGTAAAAGTTTTTCTTTATCATTACTAGAAGCCACTAAAAAATTACGAAATTCTCCTTGCGGCAATAAAACAATTTGGAAGAATTGTTTCGCCTTAACATTCAGTAGTTCAGTAATAAAGCGGTCTACTTCACCTTTTTTACTATATTGTGTAAGCAAAGCTCCTGAAGTAGAAAAAATCGATAAATGAACTTTAGCAGTCTGCTTGGTAAATCCTTCTCCCTTTTTCTTACCTACCATTTGTTCAGGAGAACGTATAATTTCGTAGATCATTTCCTGATGTTCAAAACTAAAGCGAACTTCTGTTAGCTCTTGTGCTGGAGCAAAAGTAGAACGCATTTCTTTACCTGTACGTAAGCGACCCGAAGTCTCCCCGAATAAAGCAAAAGTCATGCCATCAAAAATTGTGGTTTTTCCTGCGCCTGTCTTACCAGAGATCAAAAATAAACCGGCAGATTGAAATTCACTGAAATCAACGGTTTCATGCAAAAAAGGGCCAAAGTTTTTTAACGTTAATTTTCTAGGTTGCATCATCGTTCCTCTTTTCTGTATCCAGCGCTTGTTGTAGTCCTTCATCCAACCAATGTCGTTGCTTTTTAGTTAAACGATCCCCTGTAATATCTTCAAAAAAAGAAGTCAGCATACTGTAAGGCGTATTTTTGCGATGTTGTACTTTTTCTAGTTGTTTTGTTTCACGACGTCCATTGACTCGTTCAACGCCTAATATATTAGGATAGATCGCACGCAATTGGTTCATCATATTTGTAATTACACTACGATCTGTTAACTGAAAATACCAAAAACAATTACGATCCATTCGCTGATAAAAACTTGGATCAGTTAGTTCTTCAAAAGAGGCTTGTAAACTACAAACCTCTCGTTTAGCTACCAGCTCATGGAATTCTGGATCTACTGATTGACTATCCACGATCCATACGCCTTTTGGATCATCTTTTTCGGATAATGAAAATTTTAATGGCGAGCCACTATAAAGCGCATTTTGTGTTTTTAAAGCATTTTTTGAATGCAAATGCCCTAGAGCTACATAATCAAAATCTTGCACCAGTTCATAGGAAATACTATTTAACCCGCCCACTTCCACTGCTGTTTCAGAATCACTACGCCTACTGCCAGCAATGAAAAAATGAGTCACAAGTACTTGTTTTTTATTTTTATCAAAAGCTGTCCGCATCTTCTCGATGATTTTTTGAATAGCAGCTTGTAGAGACAAACTTTCTTCTTCAAAATAAAGACGCGCTGCAATGGGTTCAAAATAAGGTAATAAGAAGAATTGTACGTCTCCTATGTCAACCGGTTCAAAAGACTGCTTCAAATCTGTATAGAGATGAAAATCAGTTTGCTCGTACCATGGCATGCCCGTACTTAAGCGAACCGCCGAATCATGATTACCGGAAATAGCCAAAATAGGTAGCTTTTTTTCTAGATTCATCTCAATAAAAGTTTGATTAAGCAATTCACAGGCTTCTACACTAGGGACACTTCGATCATACAGATCTCCTGCAATAACAATGGCGTCCACCTGCTGTGTAAGTGCAATATCTAAAATCTGATGAATGATCTCTTTTTGATCGACTAATAAATCGTAGCCATGAAGTTTTTTTCCAATATGCCAATCGGCTGTATGTAAAAATCGCAAAGTTTTCACCTCTAAAAATGTCTTTCCCATTATTATACCACTTTTTCAGCTCATCTAAAGCCAAAAAAGTACAGCACCCTTGTTGCAGCGCTGTACTATGATCTATTTTGCTTCATAATGAAAATTAGGATCAATTTCTTTATCTAACTGGTCAAAAGCAGTTTGTAAACGTTGCTCGACAATCTGCATACCTGCTTCATCTGTCTTTTTAATATCCCCTAGTTCAACCGGTTCGCCAAATCGAACTGTCACACGTTTTCTTTTGAATAAGTCTTTTAATGTTAAGGGTCCTTGGTAAACACATGGCACAATTCTCACCTTGGCCATACGACTGATAACCACCGTGCCCCCTTTTAATTCAGACGAATGTCTCGTTCCGCTGGGAAACATCAGTAAGCTTAGATCCGTATTACGTAATAATTTTACCGGTGTTTTGATAGTGCTAGGCCCTGGGTTGTCTCTTTTCACCGCAAACGCATTTGCATGCACTAAGATAAATCGTAGTATCGGATTTTTAAACAACTCTTCTTTAGCCATAAAAGCAAACTTTTTTGGACCCGCGGCCACGGCTAAATAAAGCGGCTCCCACCAGGTTCTGTGTGGGGCAACCAAAATATAGTTTTCATCTTGTGGTAACAAATTTTTATTTTCATAACGAGCATTTCCATTAGCTAAAAATAAAATTCCTTTGACAAGACCACGCATAAATATATAAAACATGAGCTCTTTCCTTCAATATGTTCTTTTTTATTTCTAAAAATAGTATGCAAGAAAAAATTTCTTTTGACAAGTTTTTTATTTGGGACTCGTTTTAATTTTTAAGAAAAAAAGATATAATACAAAGTAGACCATAAAAGGAGGCGACTAAAACGTGTGTTTAAAAGAAGATGAGCGTATTGACCAACTTTATGCGGATGGCATTAAAATTATTCAAAGTCCCAAAGTCTTTTCTTTTTCCTTAGACGCGGTGTTGTTAGCCAACTTCCCCAAAATCCCCAAAAATGGAAAAATTGTTGACCTATGTGCTGGAAATGGTGCTGTAGGTTTATTCATCGCTAAGAAAACAAAAAGTAAAATCTATCAAATTGAGCTACAAGAAAAGCTAGCGGATATGGCACAAAGAAGCATTGCACTTAATCACTTAGAAAAACAAATTGAGGTTTTTCCGCTGGATTTAAAAGATAGCTTAAATAAAATCGCTAGCGATTCTTGTGATTTAGTCCTTTGCAATCCGCCTTATTTTAAGGGACTGCCTACAAATCGTAAAAACCCTAACCCTTATTATGCCATAGCACGTCATGAAACACGTACCGATCTAGATGAGGTTTTATTTACTTCGTCCAAATTATTAAAAATGAATGGACACTTTGCCATGGTTCATCGCCCGGAACGTTTTTTAGAAATCATTGACTTAATGAAAAAAAATCGTTTAGCACCTAAACGTATCCAATTTGTCTATCCCAAACCTGAAAAAGATGCTAATATTTTACTGATCGAAGGTATAAAAGATGGAAAATTAGACGGTTTTAAAGTGCTTCCGCCGATGTTTACATATGATACTGCCGGCAACTATTCTTTAGAAACAAGCAGGTTACTTTATGGACAATAAAAAACAATATTTTTATGTACTACTTTGTAAAGACAACAGTTTTTATGGCGGCTATACCACAGACCTCACACGACGTCTAAAAGAACACAATCAAGGAACTGGCGCCAAATACACCCATCCCAAAAGTCGGCGCCCGCTTAATATTATTCACGCTGAGATCTTTGACACAAGAAGCCAAGCAACACAGGCCGAAGCTTTTTTCAAAAGCTTAACACGTACGGAAAAAGAAAATTATTTACATTTGCATCATGAGAAAAATGTCTGGCACCAAATGGACTGAGCCGCATACATGCCTGATATTTTTTATCTTATTGTGGCAATTTTTTACTAGTGTTTTAATAAATTTCCCAAAATAATCCCCAAAAAAGCAGCTAAAACGCCCAAAATATAAGAGGCTCCTACATAACTAAAAAAATATTTATATCTTTTTTCGCGAAGTAATTCTACATTTTCTACGTTAAAAGTTGAAAATGTAGTAAAAGAGCCCATAAATCCAGTACCTGCTAAAAGGGAGAATACAGAGCCAACGCTTAAACCAGTCAGTAGTCCCAGTAATAAAGAACCTAAAATGTTGATCACAAAAGTGGCAAATGGAAAAGTATATGTCCATTGACGCTTCATCCAATTTGTTGAAAGAACACGAGCCAGCACGCCAAAGGCTGCCCCTGCAGAAACCGTAAGACAGTTAACGAACAATTTTGCCCCTTCCTTTCCTCCAAATAATCAGCCAGTGACTCACTTGATATCCAATGATACAAGCAATTAAACCACCAAACAAACTGGCTAGAATGTAACCACCAGCATAGCCATATTCACCGTTTTGAAATAATTCTGCAGATTCCAAAGAAAATGTCGAAAAAGTGGTAAAAGAACCAACAAAGCCAGTCCCAATCGCTGATACCAACCTAGCGGATAAATATGGAAGCTGGCTTAAAAAACGGGTCACAAAAGCAAGTAAAAAACATCCCAATAAATTAATTATTAATGTGGCGCCAGGAAACTGTCCTGCGTCAATAATGAAACTTAAAATATATCTAGAAGTTGCACCAAGTGCCCCAAAAATAACAAGTAAAACATAGTACATGCCAAAATCTCCTCAAAAATTATTTATTTGCAATTAAATGTATAGGTGTAGTAAATATGGCGCCTTCTTCTACAACACTGTCTAGCCCTTGTAATAGCTCATCTAGATTTTCAGAAGAAACAACACATTCAATAACAATAGGTGTCTGCTCACTGCGAGCAAATAATTTTTGCTTGTGAATAACATGGTCTTCCCCATAGCCAACAATCCCCTTAGTCATAGAAGTCCAGATAGCATTTTTTTCTTGAAAAAAATCAATTACCTTTTCATATTCTTCTTTTCTAAACCATGAATTCTCTTCTTTTGTATACACTTTTACGGCAAAATGATCATGAGTACTCATATCTTTTTCCTCCATTCCTTTTATTAAACTTATCTGACCATGTTTCAAGTGATCTTTTATTTCTTGCAAAACGCTCATAATCCGCTGTCCACTATCTATTGTTTCAACAATAAGCGATAAGTCGTTAAATTGCTGGTCCTCAAGTATACTAATACGACGCTTATTTTGATAGTTCAAATTCATTTCACTACGCCGGACTGTCAATCCAGAAAAGCCATTTTTCCATAAAAATTGTTCAAGCCATTTGTAATCTGCTAATTGGTACGTCCCCGCTTTTTCACTAAGGATAATGCGTAGTAGATATTTCATCTGCTTACTCCCCTCTTAAGTGCAAAATTAATATTATTTATAGCAATTTTCGATAAATAAGCTTTTTGTAATGTTACTTTCCCCTAATCTCCTATAATATTTACACGTCAACTGGAAAACTATCAAGGAAGATATTGATTTAAATTCTTTTATAGTTGCGAGTATATTCTTTCTTTATAACAAAAAAACTGCTATATATTAGCGTTTATTTAACTACAATCCAAATAAACACTAGTATATAACAGGCGCCATCAGCCAGCCCTGGCAGTTATAGAGAGCACCATCTCTATAAATAATTCTATAACATCACTTTTAACTACTAACAAATTAAAGTGACGCTCATTTATGATAAGTTCATTATACCTACTTGTGTTTTAATTGCAAACCTTACAATATTATTCTTAGGGGGCAACACCTTTAATTAATATTTCCGTCCATTCAGTCGTATAAGGCTTCATCCTTTCGTATACATATGGTTTTGACATTCCTTCAATCAATGTTTGGAAAAAAATAATTAAAAATTCATCAGAGTATTTCAAAGCAACTTTGCCTTCTTTTCGGCCGCGATGAAATAGATCAAGCATCATATTCTGGTTTTCTTTAGTAAACTGTCGCATTAAAAGAGATAATTCATTATCATTTTTTTCAGTTATATAGTTCATTAATTCCAAGTAAAACTGTTGAGTAATTTTATTTAAGTAATTTATCTTATTTTGACTCAGTGCAATCAACGTTTCCTCAAAAGGGCGGTCGTCGTAGACAATTTCTCTTGCATCTTCGATTAGTTGTTCTATATAAGACTGAAACACCTTGCGAATAAGATTTTCCTTACTATCAAAATACTTAAAAATCGTCGTTTTTCCTACATGTGCTTCCTTAGCTATTTTTTCCATTGTTATATTTTCTTGGCTTGCATTTGTATTCAATAAGTTAAAAGTTGCTTCAAGAATTTGCTTTTCTTTTTCTTCTCTGCGTTTTTCAAAACCATTCAAACGAGTCCCCACTCTCTTTTTGTTATTTTCTTCTATTCTATACGCAAAATCACAAACTAGCAACCCTATTATTAACCATCATTATTGACTATTCAATTGAAATATAATATTATAAAACCAAATAAGCTTATACAGTTTATTTTTAGCCTTTAGATCTTATTTTAAAAACTAATTTAAACTATATAGTTTTTAATATATTGTTAGATCTTAGTTGTATCTTGATTGACTAAAGGAGAGATAAAAAATGGAAGAAATCATTAAGACGAATCAACTGCAAAAAAAGTTCGGCAAGTTTCAAGCATTAACTGATGTTACTTTTTCAGTGAAAGCTGGTGAAGTCACTGGTTTCATTGGACCAAATGGGGCAGGTAAATCAACAACTATTCGTATTTTACTAGGTATTATCAAACGTTCTGCAGGGCAAGCAAAAATTTTCGGAAAAGATGTATGGAAGGACAGTCTCGACATACACAAACGGATTTCATATGTCCCTGGCGACGTATCACTTTGGGGAAACCTTAGCGGCGGAGAAATTATTGATTTATTTATGAAACTTCATGGCAGTGGAAACAAACAAAAACGAGAGTCATTAGTGAAACGTTTTGAATTAGATCCAAAGAAAAAAGCTAAAAATTACTCTAAAGGGAACCGTCAAAAGGTTGGCTTAATTGCAGCTTTATCTGTCGATTCAGATTTATATATTTTTGATGAACCAACTTCGGGGCTAGATCCATTAAAGGGCGCTATTTTCCAAGAAGAAGTTCAAAAAATCAAAGATGCAGGAAAGACCATTCTTCTTTCTTCCCATAGTTTAAATGAAGTAGAACATTTAGCAGATAAAATTGCTATTATTCGTCAAGGTGAAATTGTGGAATCAGGGTCGCTTGATGAATTACGTCATTTAACACGTCCTACTGTAACTTTAGTGACTGAAAAAGACGTAGCCAAAATGTCCGAAGTAAGTGGGATTCATAACTTCCAACAAACAGATAATCAAGCCGTATTTTCTGTAGAAAATAAATATCTTGATGAAGTTTTGTTAGAAGCAAGTAAGTTAGGCGTAAAAAAATTTGAAGCTGTCCCCCCTACGCTTGAAGATTTTTTTATGCGCCATTACAAAGGATAAACATTGAAAGAAGGAAAAAAATGCTATGCAAGAAAGATTTAATAAAACGCTAACCTTGCTCTTCCAATATTTCAAAAGAGACTGGCTCAAAATCATTCTTTGGATACTAGGTATTGGCCTGTTCTCAGCTGGATTTGGCCCAGCTTTTGAAGAGATAGCAAAAGGACAAGGATTACAGGGAATGTATGAAACGATGCAAAATCCTGCCATGGTAGCTATGGTAGGACCCACTCCGATTGAATCCGCAACAGATTATACAATAGGAGCGATGTATGCTAATGAAATGTTACTATTTTGTAGTTTATTTTCCTTGATAATTGCTGCTTTGCATGTAACAAGCCATACTCGTAAAGAAGAGGATCTTGGATTAACTGAACTTGTACGTTCATTTCAAGTTGGACGACAAGCGAATTCTCTTGCAACTATGATAGAAACAATAATTATTAATGTTTTATTAGCTATTTTTATCAGTGGTATCATGATCAGCTTTAATATCAATACGATTTCTGCTGAAGGTTCTTTATTGTTTGGTGCTACTATAGCTATGGCAGGGATCACTGGCGCAACAATTGCTCTGATTTTGGCACAAATCATGCCAAATTCTTCTGGAGCAACAGGTGCCTCTCTAGGAATCATTGGTTTTTTATATATTATACGTGCAGGGACTGACGTTTCAAATGTCGATATTTCTTTGTTCAATCCCTTGGGGTGGACTTATTTAACTTATCCTTTTACAGAAAATAATTGGATTCTTCTTATTTTCGCTGTTATCTTTAGTGTAGTTGCTGCTATTATAGCTTTTTCACTTGAAGGAAAACGTGATATGGATAGAGGTTATTTACCCGAAAGACAAGGACGAGGAAACGCTAAACAATCTTTATTATCTGTTCCAAGTTTATTTATAAAAATTAACAAAGGTATGATTATTGCATGGTTGATAGCTTTTATTATTATGGGAGCTGCTTATGGATCTATTTATGGAGATATGGCTACCTTTATAGAAAGTAATGAACTGATACAGCAAATGTTTACTGCTTCTGATATTTCCATCGAAGAGTCATTTACCAGCACAATTATGCTCGTCATGATTTTTTTAGTCGCCATTTTGCCTATCAATATTGTAAACAAGCTCTTTGTAGAAGAAAGCCGCCAACATTTAAGTCAACTTTTCACTACAAAAGTATCTCGTGGACAATTTTATTGGACGACTGTAATATTAGCTGTTTTTTGTGAAATACTTGGCATTTTATTCGCTGCAGGTAGTTTAGGTAGTACAGCCATCTATTCGATGGATAATCATTCAATGGACCTTATGGATTTTCTGACATCTGGCTATAACTTTTTACCATCCGTCCTCTTTTATACGGGACTTGCAAGTTTAGCGTTAGGTTGGGTACCAAGATTGGGAAAATTTGTTTATATCTACCTAGGATATTCTTTTGTTCTTAGCTATTTTAACAACATTTTAGATTTACCCGAGTGGTTTTTTAATACTGCTGTCGAAAACTGGCTTGCTCATATGCCGATGGATAGCTTTGAACCTGTTGCTTTCTTTGCCATCACAGGAATCAGTATAGCACTCATATTCCTCGGTTATTTAGGTTATAAACGGCGCGATATGGTTGAAGGTGCTTAAAGTAATTAAAAATAAAAAGCTGCGTTACTAGTTTATCTTTTGAAAAAGACCGCTTGTACGCAGTTTTTTTACAATTGATTTGGGTTTTGGCGATCGAATTTTACCTGCGGACGTTTATGATGCCCATAAATTCTCTGCATTAGCTTTTGATCGATAAAAGGTGCACAGATATTCATAATAATGATGGCAATACCAAATCCTCCAGGAAAATCAAAGATCATTCGTATCAGAGCAGTTAAAACGCCGCCGCCCACTGCAAATATCGTTTTTCCAGCTGGAGTTAAAGCACCTGAACTATAATCAGTCGCCATGTAAGTTGCGCCGAAAAAAAGTGTTCCTGTTAAAGCATGCGTCAGCATAAATTCTAAATTAAAATTTCCCCAAAAACACATGACCAGAACTGTTGAACCGATAAATAAAATAGGAATCTTGGGATTGATAATACGTCGAAAAATTAAGAATAACATTCCGATAACAATCGCTAATTTCGATGTTTCTCCAATATTGCCCCCTAAATCGAGCCCCAAAAATAGTTCACCTAAATCAGGCACTTTAGAGGAAACTCTTTGCGCCCCATGACCAACAAATTCTAAAGGCGTAGAAGAAGAGACCGCATCCACTCCACCGTAGGGACCTCCAAAAAAACCGGTAGGCAAAACCCAATCTGTGAAAAAAGGCGTAAAGAAAATTTTGGCGCATACACGTGCTGTCACCGCAGGATTTAAATAATTTCGTCCTATACCTCCTTTTCCTAGACCTAGATTCCATTGTTTAACAACGACAATAGCAAACAATGAGGTGACCGCCACGACCCAAAGTGGTGCTGTAATCGGAAAACTTAATCCAATCAGCGTGCCGGTAACCAAGGCACTACGGTCATGAATCGTTACTTTTTGGTAGGTGATTTTTTGATATAAAAATTCAGAAAAAACTGCAACAATAATAGCAACTGCTAATTGAACAAATACCCACCAGCCAAAGAAATAAACGGCCGCAATAATCGGTGGTACAAGAGCAATCAATACTTCAGTCATTATCCCTTCCACTGTACGTTTTGAGCGAATATGTGGGGAGGGGCCAACCTTCAAATTATTTTCTATTTTTTTCCTGTCAATAGTGTTTTCCATACACTCAACCCTCCTGTTTTGCCTGAATCGCCGCTTTAGCGCCACGGATATTGTCTAATAAGGGGATATTCGACGGACAAATAAATGAGCAGTTTCCACATTCAATACAATCCATCGCTCCTAATTTTTCTGCTTTTTCAATATCGCCTCGTTCAAAGGCTTCCGAAATCAAAATAGGCTGTAAACTCACTGGACAAACATGCAGGCATTCCGCACACATGATACAATCCTTTGGTTCTTCAATTTGCGCTTGTTTACGCGTCAATACAGAGACTGCTGTCATTCCTTTACTCACCGGAACACTCAAATCGTTAATCGCTTTTCCCATCATCGGACCACCAGATAAAATCTTACCTGGTATCGCTGAAAAACCTTCACAATCTTCGATCACTGACTCCACTGGTGTTCCGATTCTTACTTTCAAATTTTGCGGGTTTTTTACAGGCGAGCCGGAAACAAAAATTACACGTTCAATCAAAGGTTCTCCAAGCTCACAAGCATGGTAAACTGCCCTGGCGCTGGAAACATTTAGTAACACGACATGTACGTCTGCTGGTAATTCACCTGCTTGAATCTCACGTCCTGTTAAGCTATTAATTAGATTTTTCTCTGAACCTTGAGGATACATTGCTTTTAGTTCTTGTACAGTCACTTTTTCATTACCCGAGGTCGCATCTTCCATCGCTTTTTTTACATCTTTTTTATTATCTTCTATTGCAAGATAAATATTTTTTAAATCAGGATATAAGCTTGAAACGATATCGATACCATTAATAACCTCATTAGTATATTCCAACATTACTCGATGATCAGAGGTAGAATAAGGCTCACACTCGGCACCATTTAAGATAACTGTGTCGAGCTTTTTTTCTTCAGGAGGTGCTAATTTAATTGCTGCAGGAAAAGTAGCACCTCCCATACCAACAATGCCCGCCTTCCTGATAGTATCTATGATTTCTTTGTTTGACATTTCACTTGAGTGACCAGGAGTAATGATAGGATGAGCTTTTGTATACATGTAATCATTTTTTATAATAATGCTTTCAACTTCACTACCACCTGCTTGTAAGCGACTTTCAATCGCCGTAACAATACCCGAAACCGATGAATAAACGTGTGCAGAAACGAAACCGCCCTCTTTTGCAATCATCTGCCCTACTTTTACCTGGTCACCAACTTCAACAATAGGTTCAGCTGGCGCGCCGATATGCATAGACATAGGATAAATCATCATTTTCGGTACTGAAGCTTCTACAATCGGTTTTGTATCCGTGGACCCTTTTTGCTCATTTGGGTGAGCGCCACCTTCTTTATGCATAAACGAAAACCTCATAAATAGCCCCCTTTTTACTAATTAAATCTTCACTAACAATAACAATGTTAACCCTTTCATTTCGTCCAGTTATATCCCTGTTTTTGCCCTATCTTCTCTTAACTACTAAAGAATAACTGAATATCTTATTTAGATTAATTACAGTATACATGATTCAAACTAAAATAAAAAGATATCTACCGTTATCTTTAAATATAATTCAAACAAAATATGAGAAAATAAAGCTAAGAAAATATTAATCCTTAAATGCTTTTTGCAAAAATACTATTTCTCCTAATAAAAAAGTTTCCATGTGTAATAAATGACACATAGAAACTAATCATTTTAAAATATTTTTGATTTAAGAACGCAGTATATGACAATATTAATTTTATTTACCAGCGCGTTTCACATAGGCGCCTTCTTGCGTATTGATTTCTAACATTTCGCCTTCTCCGACAAAATCTGGTACGTTTACGACTAAACCTGTTTCTAAAGTTGCTGGTTTACCTGAACCTGTGACAGTAGCGCCTTTAATCGAAGGTTGAGTTTCTGTTACTCGCAACTCAACCGTTGTAGGAAGTTGAATTCCAATAACTTCACTGCCATAAAATTGAATTTTTACTTCCATATTTTCAATCAAATACTTCATTTCATCTGCAATATTTTCGGTTGGAATTTCGTATTGTTCATAAGATTCCATATCCATAAAATAAGCCATTTGGTCCATAGCATACAAGAACTGTACGGTTCTTGTTTCAATAATCGCCTGATCAAATTTATCCTCTGGACGAAAAGTTGTATCATAAGTCGTGCCAGAACGTACATCTCTTAATTTCATACGCATCACTGTATTGCCTTTACCTGGTTTATGATGACTAGCTTCTAGCACTTTAATTAAAGAGCCATCTTTTTGAACAAAAGTCATCCCAGCTTTTAAATCACTTGCTGCAATCATTATTCATTCTCCTTTACTCGTAAGAATTATCCTTTACTATACTAACACAAATAATAAACAATAAGCTAGTTATAGACGAAGTTTACTCACGATCCTTGCCTTCTTCATCATCTTGCATTAATTTCTCATTATAAAAATCTGATTTCTTCATCAACTCATTTTGGAATGATTCATAACCAAATTGTTCAATAAGTGTAGACTGATTGGAAAAAAGATTAACACCTAAGCCTAATCTGTCACCAGGTACTTCCACACCTAAAGCAGATAATGTCGTAGGAAACATATCCACTGCACTAAATTCCCGGTTTTTATTACGCACCTTTTGTTTATTGGTGTTTAAAAACAAATTGAATACAGAACGTTGATAATCTGGATCAACAGAATCAAAGAAATCACTATCCATGGTCAAGTGATCCCCTACTAAAATAACCGTTGTATCTTCATAAAAAGGTTGCTCTTTCATCCATTCTAGTAGTTGTGCAATTTGTCTGTCTGAATCATGGATTACATTACTATATTGATCTCCAAATAAATCTGGTGTGTCTTCTGTTGCATAACCATCTTCAAAATGCGTATCCACAGTCAACATTGTTAAATTAAAAGGAGCCTCTTCTTGAGAAAGTTCATTTAATGTTTCTTTGGCATAGTCAACCAATTTACGGTCTTCATAGCCCCACCATTCATAATAATCTTCCGGCAGACGACCAGTGTCAACAGCCCAATGATAATCACGGATGTCATAGCCGCCATGCTGAGTAAAATATTTATCTCTACCTGCAAATTCAGCTTCAGACCCCATCAATAGCGCTTGATTGTACCCTTGTTCATCCAGAATTTCTCCTAAAGCATATGCTCCTGGGAAATATTCCGCACTATTTTCTTCTGCACTTTCCGAGCTATTTAAGCTTGTTGAAGGACGTAGCGGCAGTCCTGAAGTCTGAGCCACCATAGAACTGGCCGTTTGATTTGCACCTGGAATTTGTAACATCCCACCTAGTTTATTCGAATTAGAAAAATTGATTCCCTCATTCTGTGCTAAATCAGCAAAGTTCGGTAGTAGGTTATGTTCTTGGATGCCACCTAGTTCTTTAGAAAAATAGCTACTTTCCATAGATTCCAAGAAAATATAAACTAAATTTCGTTTTTTCTTAGGAAATTTCAAATCCACTTCTCGCGGATTCACATAATGTTCATCATAAATATTCGTATTTTCAAAATAAAATGCTCTGATATCAGCGTAACCTATCTCTTTTCCACCTAAAAATATCCCAAAAATCAAACCAATCAAACCAAGAACAACCACTTTTTTTGTTTTAAAATGTGGCTGTCTTTGTAGATAAATAGAGCCAAATTTAAAAGAACATGTAGTTGCGAAATAAAGTAGTGTTGCCAGTGGAACTGTAATTAAAAATGCTTCAAGTAGCGGATCAATAATATAGTTGATAATTTGTCCGGGGTCACTTCCTCTTATAGGCTGTGACATAGTAAATAAAATCTGATCGAGACTTGTATTATCAATACCTTTCATCGCATACCGACTACTAGAATAAGCAAGAAAACCCGCAAAAATAAGTAGAACCGCTAGAGCGTAAATCAGCCAATTTTTTCTTGAATAACTATATACTTTTTTTAAGTAACCTGACTGAAATAACTTCCAAAAAAGAAGCGTTAGACTAACTGTAATAAGGGCTGTCGATAAGCTGATCCAAGCACTTTTTTCATCATCAAAACGCAATAAAAAATAGGACTGCCAATTAGAAAGATCTATTTTTTGTTGATTATATAAAAATATTGTTATCCCTAAATATAAAAAACTTGTATAATAAATTGCTAACCTACGGCCTAAACTTTTTTTAGGCGTCTGAAGACAAATTAAAAATACAAGTATAAGAAATATGAAAAGCACGCATAATATCCCCTATCCATCTACCTCATATTTTAAATATTATAACATAATTTAGCATACAAGGTATGAAAGAACAGTGAATCTTAAATGTAAATAAAGTTTAAGACGTGAAAATTTTTCTTATTAAATTACTAGCTCTATCCTTACTTCATAAGTAAGTCTAATAACGCCTGATTAGAAAAATTAAAGATATATTCAGAGACATCTACACCTTCTAAAGCATCCTTGATTGTTTCATATTTATAGGTAACCCCCTGTAGTATTTCTTCTAAACCTTCAATATCTTTTGTACCAAAAAAATCGCCAAAAAATTGAATCGCTGATATTTTCCCTTTTTCAGTTGATAAATGAACATCGACAATACCTACATCAGCCAAACGTGTTCTTTGATTAAATTCAAAATTAGGCGCTTGTCCATAAACCCAATCATCATTTGCATAGCGTTTATCTACTAATTTTTGGATTCCTTGACGATCTTCATCTGTCAGCTCTAATTTTTTATCTGAAATCTCCTTTAATGAGTTCACTTGATAAATATGACAGATCAGTTCATCGCGAAAGGCTTCAATCGTGGGAACTTGAAATTGCGGAGCTAAATAAGGTTTGACATTGGTTACGCTTTTAGGAACAGACTGTGTTGCTTTTGACGCAATTTTCTCTTTAGAAACCGTTAATACTTTATCTAAAACCGTTAAATCAACATCATACATCAAAGTCCCATGCGAATAAGTTCTTCCTTTTTTAGTATACATTGCATTACCAGAAAATTTCTTATCTCCCATGTACAGATCGTTACGACCTCCAGGTGTTGCTTCTTTGGCTCCCATACTTCGTAAAGCTTCTAGAATTGGTGTCGTTACGCCTCGATAATCTCCAAAAGTTGTGTCACCTTTTTTAGTCACAAAACTAAAACTAATATTTCCTAGATCATCATAAACAGCGCCACCACCCGAAACTCGACGCGTCAATACAATCTGATGCTGACGTAAATAATTTAAATCGATTTCTTCATAAGCATTTTGATTGCGTCCAATAATAATACATGGATTTTGTATATATAACAGTAACAAAGGTTCTGTTACATCCGCTGTATCCATTAAGTATTCTTCTGTTGCTAAATTACGTCGAATATCATTACTTTCCATTACATGATATCGCATGATCATCCACCTCTTTCTTTTATACTTTTTTTAATTGTACTTCATTTTCTCTTTTGACTTCAATTTTAACAAGTAAAGCGCTTAAAAAGCTGTACTTATTTTATTATATTACTGTAATACATTAAAAGTAAATAACCTAAACTACATCCGCAATTTTTTGTCCATAGTAAAAAAAAGGAAACAAAATCCATTGATTAACGGATTCTGTCTCCTTGCACTTCTTTTTTACCAATCATAATCATTATTAAAAAGAGAACTTCGATCAAAATAAAAAAGAAGAAAAAACAATGCATAAAATATTGTTCCGGTAGCACATTGATAATCGGATCTGTTGCCGGGTCAAACATCCAATCGTCATTTGTAAAAAATATCTGGTGAAACATAATGAAAAATCTATCAAAACCAATGACCAGCAAAGATAGGAAAGCGACCGGCGCTGCCATACCCCATTGAAAAGGACGAATTAAGCGCCAAAAACGTCTCTTTTTTCGCAAGTGGAGACAAAAGAGGATACTCGGAATAAAAGTTATTAAAAAAACGCCATAGTCAAAGAGAAACAATTTTTTCACATCATAAAAGTGGGCTTTGCCGCCTTCAGACATTGTAAAATCTGGTAAATTTAACTCTGTTACCCAAGGACGGTTTAAAAAAGCGATCAGTTGATCATAATTTTCCAATAGTCTTTCCTTGCTTAAATTCACAAAATCTAAAATATTTAAATAATCAATATCTGCTACATAAATAAAACGTGCATTGATCGTCAAAGCTACCGCAAAACTTATAAGTGTCAAAAATAAAGAGCCAATACTTAAACGTTCAAGCCAAATTTGTGATTTTTTCATTGATCAAATTCCCACTCATCTAGATTATTTACTACGTAAGTTGGAGCAACTGCTAATAAAGGCACAGCACTTTTGGGTGTAAAACCCGAAAGAACTAATAATGTATCGATATCATTATTGATACCTGAACGTATGTCTGTTTCATAGTTATCTCCTACCATAAGAACCTCATCTTTAGTTAAAGCAATATGATTTAAGGCTTTTTCCATAATAACAGCTTCTGGTTTTCCCACATAAACTGCTTTAGTTTGCGTTGCTGTTTCTAGCAAGCTTATCAAGGCCCCAGCTCCAGGAACTAAACCACGCTCTGTGGGCAAATTTTTATCAGAATTTGTACCGATAAAGCTGGCACCTTTTTGGATAGCTAAGGTAGCGATAGTAAATTTTTCATATGTTACTTCTGAATCAAGACCGACTACAACATAATCAGGGGTTCCTTCCTCCCAAATAAAACCAGCTTCTAAAATTAAGTCAATAAGGCCAGCTTCACCAATTACATAAACCTTGCGCCCTTTTGCGTCATCTTTCATATAATCAATAGTAGCTAAACTAGCTGTGTAAACAAGATCTTTTTCTACATAAATATCAAATTCATTTGCTAAACGCTTTTGAACTGTAGCGGGACTTTTTGTTGTATTATTCGTTACAAAAAGAAAAGGAATCTTTTTTTCTTGTAAAGATTCAACAAAACGTTTGCCTGCTGGTATTGGCTCTGAACCTAAGTAGATCGTGCCATCCAGATCGATTAAATATCCTTTGTATGCCATCTTCATTGGTCCTCTTTCTTTCGAATAACGAATTCTTTTGTTTCTTTTTGTGTAACCATTTTTGCATCAGAACGTTTTTCTTTTGTCTGTTTTTTCTTAATAACAGGTTTACTTGTCGGCTTTTTTTCTACTTTTGTCTTTTTTTCAGCTACATGCGCCTGTTTGCTTTTCTTGTTATGCGTTTTCTTATGTCGACGATTGGGTTTTGTCTTTGTATGGGGGCGATCAACGCATTCAACAACAAAATAAGCACAACCAAAATTACAATATTCATATAAATAATCTTCTAACATATTAATTTTTTGGTCCGGAGAAGATTTGCGATTCTTCGTGTAAAAAAACCCTTTTAAGCGTAACTGTTCGTAGCCCCAGTCTCCTACAATATAATCGTATTTTGCTAAGATGTCTGTATATCTTTCCCCAAATTTACTCGCATCAAAACCTTCACGATAGTTGGCCACTAACTTATAACGACGATTATCAATGATAAATTCTGATTCACTTATTGGAAGGACTTCTTTGCCTTTTTGTGGTTTTTCTTTTTCGTCATCTTCTACAATTTCTGATAAAACTGCTGTGACTTCTTCTGTGATATTCTCTTTTTCTTTGGTCATTTTTTCACCGCCTAAGCTATATTATACCTATTTTTTTGATGAAAGTGGATATTTTTGCGCGAGATAATTGCCTAGTACTGTACGAATAAACTCGGGAAAAAGAAATTCCACCTTACCTGCAATTTCAATCGTAGGGAAAAAAGGAATAAACATGAAATGATCCACTGTGGTGAAACTATAGGATTTTTCTGGATCAATGTCTTGATTCATCCACTTTACAGAATGATTCATACTGTCATATTGTATCCCTGAATAAACAATCTGACCAAACACTTTACCCCGAAATCCCATACCCCGAATAGGAAAATTACGTAAAAAATGTCGATTTTTCTCCATTTCCAAAACCATCCGAACAAGATCAGAACCTTTTAAAGTAACGCGAATCATATGCATAGGATGAGGTAAAATTTTATGCAAATCATCTTGATTAATGATTCCAGCTGATAAATCATCTAAAAAAAGACCTGTGTTTAAAATAGCTACTTGCGTCTTTCCTCTTTTTTTCACCGCTTGTAAAGCCTCATCAATTAAAGAATACTCTTGGTTTTCCACACTCAGTTTATCTGGGAGCCAGGCCACTTTCTTTTCTTGTAATAACTTCTTTCCTTTATTGTTATAATTAAAAATTTCCTCTTCGTCTTCAGGATAAGATATCATTTTCTCGGTTGCAAATGTATTTGCACGTAATGTATCTATCCGATGGCTTTCATCTAAGAAAAGACTCACCTCACCAACATATTGGCCAAATCTACCAGCTGCCGCCAGTAAAGTATCGCCCACTTTTTTCCCATTAACAAATAAGTGATGCGTATGAGATCCTATGATGACATCAATAGCTGGCAACTCTTTAGCGATCAATTGATCGTCGTTAACACCTAAATGACTTAGTAACACTAAAACATCAACTTTTTCCTGTAAAAATTGGACAATATTAGGCAAAATATCCGACCAGTTACGTACATCCCAGCCATTTTGCGTATAAGTCAAAGAAAAGGGGGCAGTAGCTCCGATTAATCCCACTTTTGTACCCATTTTCGTTGTCATAATCTTAAATTCATTCGCCCAATCCGGCAACTGCAATGTACTTTTGTCAAAAAGATTATCTAAAATCACAGGAAAGTCCGCTTCACTATATAAATCGTTTAATTCGCTCTTAGAATTTCCTATTCCTTCGTTATTGCCAATTGTAGCTGCATCATAATGCGCTTGGTTCATCAAAGCAACATTTGCTTTACCATTTGTGGCTTCTGTTAAAGGATGCCAACGATCACAGAAGTCTCCTAAATCAACAGTAATCGCCGTTTCTTCTTCCTCTACTTTTTGACGTTCCTGAAGAAAGCGACGAATTTTCGGCCAATTTTCAAGATGAGAATGTAAATCATTGGTATGTAATATTCGTATTTTTTCCATGATCTCCCTCGTGTTCTAAATAGTGACATTTTAAATGAATCATCTGTTTTTTTGGATGATACAAAAAAACAGGCAGCAAAAATGCTCCTGATTTCGTTTTGGTAACTTCATTAAAAATCGGGAAAACAGGATTTGAACCTGCGACCCCTTACTCCCGAAGCAAGTGCTCTACCAAACTGAGCTATTTCCCGCAAAATATTGATTCACAACTTTATTAACCAAGCTGCTGACAAAAATTTGCAAAGCAAAATCGATAGCACTAAATAACCTAGGACATTTCCTAGGTTTCTTTTTTATATTCGGCTGTGTATCTTTTAAACATTAATCAGACACATGAGAATCGCTGCTTAGTGCTGCTTCCTTCCAGATCTGACACCCTTCACAACGTTCCCATTGTCCTAGCCTTTCGGCACTAATATTATATCGTATTTTTCTTGATGTGACTAGTCCTTTTCTAACATTTCTTTCTTCTTTTGTTTTTTGGCGCGTATATCTTTGAAAAAATCTTTTAATAAAGATGCACAGGGATCCATTAAAACTCCTGATTCTACATAACACCAATGATTAAAACGTGTATCCTCTAATAAATTAATTAAGCTGCCACAAGCACCTGCTTTAGGATCAAAAGCCCCAAAATAAACTTCTTCAATTCGTGACTGTAAAATAGCACCTGCACACATAGGACAAGGTTCTAAGGTCACAAATAACTGCGCATTTTCCAAACGCCAACTATCGATGCTATTGCAAGCTTCTTTAATAGCAGTGACTTCTGCATGACTTAATGCATCCTGGCTTGTCTCACGTTTATTATATCCACGTCCAATAATCTCATCATTTAAAACAACAATCGCACCGATTGGTACTTCAGCCAGAGCTAAAGCTTTGTGCGCTTCTTTAATGGCTTCGTTCATAAAAAAATGCTTTTTTTCTTGTGTTAGAAAAGATTCTTTCAATGAGTTTTCCCTCCAGTTAAATAAAAAATCTGAGCAAATAATCCATTTACTCAGAAGTTTATAATTAACAATTATGTTCGATTAAATCGGCAATTTTATCTTTTACATTTTCAGTAGCATTTTTTACGTTGTCACCATACTCTGCAACCTTATCACGTTTGCTACTAACTTTTTGTGCTACCTTCATGAAGGACTCAATATCTTTGTCCTCTAAATTATCAACAAATTTTAATAAAGTTTCATTGCCTTTAAATTTGTCTTCTACAAAACGTTCAGCCTTTTTACGATTTGCAATATGACGAACTTTAGTAATCACTTTATCTGATACAAATACTGTTGAAGCAATACCAGCCGCAGCTGTTACACTTAAACCTAATGCTAATTTAGTTGTTACTTTCATATTGTTCATCTCCTTTTTCATTTTCCTACAATCCTATAATAACATGATAAAACAAATAAAAACACTCTAAAGGGGGAATTTTTCTAGCGTCTGCGGCCACCGCCGAATAACAAAAACAGACGTAGTAATTGCAACAATACACTGACCGCAGCTGCAACATAGGTTAAAGCAGCAGCGGTTAAGACTTTTCGAGCCTGTGGAACTTCTTCGTTTGTTAATATACCACCCTCTGATAAAATTTGCAAAGCTCGTCTTGAAGCATTAAATTCCACCGGTAAAGTAACGAGTTGGAAAATAAAAGCTAAGGAAAAGGCCAACAAACCAATATTAATAATCATTTGTCCACTCGATCCACTAATCAAAATCCCTACAATTAATAAAGGAATTGATAGATTGGTTCCAAAATTGGCGATTGGAACAATAGCTGTTCTTAATCGTAAAGGAAAATATCCTTGTGCGTCTTGGACAGCATGTCCGCACTCATGGGCGGCTACTCCTATTGCTGCTACAGAAGTCGATTGCGCAGTTGCTTGTGACAAACTCAATGTTTTATTACCCGAATTATAGTTATCAGTCAAATTCCCCGAAATCTGCTGTACACCTACATCATCAATATTTTGATTGCGTAGAATATAACGAGCAGCATCGGTACCAGTCACTTGATGCTTACTATTTACCGCATCATAACGTTCAAAGGTCCGATTGACATATGATGAAGCGATCATCGAAATAATCATACCTATGATGACCAGAATAAAAGTTGGGTCAAAGAAAAATCCCATCGGAAACATTACTTATTCTCTCCTTGTTTTTTCATTTCTTTTTATTATACACTCAGGGATTGAATTTTTTATGAAGAAATACCTGTTATTTTTATTAAATCACAAGATCCTCATCGCAAATGTAACCTTTAGTGACAATATTCGTATCTCCAATCAGATAAAAATGTTGCTTATTTTCTTCTACTTCAAGGACACCGCCTAAAACATGAAGTGTAATGAAATCATTCTTTATCAATTGCTTTTTTTTCAATACATAAGCCGTAGAAACAGCCCCCGTGCCACAGGCTAAAGTAAAATCTTCTACGCCTCTTTCAAAAGTACGTAAAATGACTTCATTATTTTGGTCAAATGCATAAAAGTTTACGTTAGCACCCTTGTCTAATGCATCCCACAAACGTAATTTTTTAGCTAAAGGTTTAATATCTGCTAAGGTAATTTCTTTTAATTGAGGATAATTGATAACCAGATGCGGCACGCCCGGATCACCTAATTCCACATAGTCCACTAAAAAGTCTGTTCCAGGAAATGACAAATCAAAATTTTCGACAGAAGGTTCGTTAATTTGCACTCTATATTGTCGCTTATCCAAACGCCAGCAATCGACATTACCAGCTTTTGTCTCAATAGTCATCTGTTGTTTTGCAATACCTGTTTCATAAGCAAAGCGTGCAATACAACGTACACCATTGCCACACATTTCTGCTTCTGTACCATCCGCATTATAAAACTTCATCCGAAAATCAGCATTAGCTTGCGGAAAATCAAGTGCCATTAAAGCATCGCTACCTACTGAAAAACGCTGACGACACACTTGCTTTGTCAAAGATACCAGTTGTTCATCTGATAACCTTAACTTCATATTATTTATAACAATAAAATCATTTGCAGCTCCCTGCATTTTATAAAAAGGAACTTCCATAAAATTACCTCATTTCAAAGAATCGGGTATGCGTTCGTTCTGGATAATTTGCGCATACGTTTGTCGTTTTACAATTGTTTCAGCATGACCTTTATTGACTAGAACCACAGCTGGTATTGCAAGCTTATTATAATTATTAGCCATAGCATACCCATAAGCACCTGTAGTAAATGTCGCAAAAATGTCACCTGATGTAATCGTCGGCACCTCTATGTCTTCAATTAAGATATCCGTACTTTCACACGCTTTTCCTGAAATCGTAACTGTTTCTTCTGGCCTTTGAGATGCCTTATTAGCTAACATTCCTGTATAGCTTGCTTGATATAAACCAGGACGGATATTATCTGTCATGCCTCCATCAATAGCAGCATATTTTCGGATATGAGGCAAAGTTTTAATATTACCAATCGTATGCAGTGAGATCCCTGCTTCAGCTACAATACTACGACCAGGTTCTATAGCAATTGTCGGACGTTTTAAGTCATTTTTGTAACAAAAATCTTCTGTCAGCTTCATTAGCGGATCAAGAAAATAAGCATAAGATTGCCTTTTATCCTCTTGTGTATAACGTACGCCAAATCCACCGCCGTAGTTAAGCTCTTTTATTTCATAATCAAAGGTTTCTTTAATCATTAAAACCAATTGTAAAGCAACTTCTGCAGCTTTTAAATGGGTAGAATTATCAAAAAGCTGACTACCTATATGAAAATGAATGCCATAAAAATTAATTTCAGGGCTTTTGATAGCTTGTTGTAAAATCGGCAACAGTAATTCTTTATCTAAAGGCAAACCAAATTTTGAATCCTTTTGCCCAGTAGAAATAAACTGATGCGTCTTTACATCCACTTCCGGTGTAATTCGAAATAAAACATTCGCTTTCTTTTCTTTCTTACGACAAATGGCAATAATATGATCTAATTCTTGACTACCATCAACAATAATACGACCCACTTCATAGTCAATTGCCTGCTCTAATTCCTCATCAGATTTATTGTTCCCATTGAACTCTATACGATCAGCAGGAAACTCAGCACAAATTGCTGTGTATAATTCACCTCCACTAACTACATCAATACCTAAGCCTTCTTTTTCGATAATTTTCAGCATCGCTAAATGGTTAAAAGCTTTTGATGCATAAGCGACATGGACATTATCATATTTTTTTATAAACTGTTTTTGTAAAGCACGACATTCATTTTCAATCGCTGTTTGTGAGATAACATATAAAGGGGTCCCATAATTTTTTGCTAGCTCAACAGTGTCACAACCATCCCAATACAAGTGGTTATTTTTAATTTCTTTAATCATCTGCCGCCTCCTTAATATTTAATTTTTCAATCAATTGTACGTAATAGTGAATAGCACGCAATAAATTCTTCTCTTCAAATTGCATTTTTTCACTGTGTAGAGGATAAACATACCCCTTATTCTCATTACGCGTCCCCACAAAAAAGAAGAGGCCAGGGATAACTTGTTGATACATAGAGAAATCTTCGGCCAACATATAAGGCTGACATTCAAAATAATCGTCTCCAGCTACTTTTTCCAAGGCTTTTACCATCTTAGGATCATTATCTACTACCCGATACATATGATTAAAATGGACTTCTGCATGACAACCGTATCCTTGGGCAATAAATTCAGCGGTTTCTTTCACACGCTGTGTCATTATATCATAAGCTTCGTCGCTAAAAGCCCGCATTGTTCCTTCAACTTTTACTTGTCCAGCAATAATATTCATTGCTTGCCCGCCAGTAATTTCGCCAAAAGTTAATACACCCGTATCTAGCGGACTGATATTGCGCGAAATAATGCTATGCAGCCCTTGGATAATCGCTGAAGCAGCTAGTATCGCGTCATGACCTTGCTGAGGCTGAGCACCGTGCGCGCTTTTACCGTTAACTTTAATCGTTATTTCTCCATTTCTTGCCATCATTGCATGAGGACGACAAGCAATCGTTCCTTCCGGAAATTCGGGAAAAAGATGAATGCCTATGATTTGATCAATACCAAATTTTTCAATCAATCCTTCATTAAGAAGTAGTTGCGCACCCCCTGGACCTTCTTCAGCCGGTTGAAAAACTAAAACAATCCTACCTTTAACAGCTTCTGGATGTTGACTTAAATATTTGGCAAACCCCAGTAAAGCTGAAGCATGACCATCATGTCCACAAGCGTGCATCTTTCCTTCTGTCTTTGAAGCAAAGCTAACGCCAGTTTCTTCAGTTACTGGTAAAGCATCGATGTCCGAACGAAAAGCTAAAGTTTTTCCCGGCTTTTCTCCATGAAAAACTGCAACCGTCGCCGTTGTCAGCATAGTATAAATGTCCTTAACACCAAATGACTGTAATGTTTCTCGAATGAATTCTGCTGTTTGCTTTTCTTCTAAACCTAATTCAGGAATTTGATGAAGATAACGCCGATAGCTTGTTACATCATCTAATAAATTTTGGATATCTTCTTTTATCTGCATAAAAAACCACTTTCTATTAAAAGTTGTTATCGTTTCACTGAAATCATTGAATTTTGTCCTTATTATATTATATAATTTCAATTAATCAATAGTGAAAAAGTTTAAACAATTTTGAATTTTCATTTATTGAATTACTTGAAGGGAAGTGACGTCATTGTCAGTATTTACAGGTTCCGGTGTTGCATTAGTCACGCCTATGAAAAAAGACGGCTCAGTTGATTATAAAAAATTAGACGAGCTAGTCGAATGGCAAGTTAGCGAGGGAATTAATGCCATCGTCGCTTGTGGAACAACAGGTGAAGCTTCTACATTAGACGATGAAGAACATATCTCAGTCATTAAGGCTGTTGTTAACAAAGTTAATAAAAGAGTTCCTGTTGTCGCTGGAACAGGTTCCAATAACACACAGCATGGAATTCACTTGGCAAAAGAAGCAGAACGTGTAGGAGCTGATGCGCTACTAGTCGTGACTCCTTATTACAATAAAGCAACGAAAAAAAGCATTATCGCTCATTACAAAGCAATTTGTGACACTATTGAACTACCTGTTATTTTATACTCCGTGGCTTCTCGTACTGGAATGAATTTAGACTACAAAACAGTAAAAGAACTAAAACAAATTCCAAATATCGTAGGGATTAAAGAAGCCAGTGCGGATATTGCTCAAATTGTTGAAATAGCACAATTAGTGGATGAAAATTTTGCGCTTTATTCAGGAAATGATGACCAAGTATTACCGCTTCTAGCTGTAGGAGGATCAGGAGTAATCTCCACTATTTCCAACATACTGCCTAAAGAAACGGCCACAATGGTTCATAATTTCTTAGAGGGTAATATTGCACAAGCTCGTGCTACCCAATTAAAACAACTTCCTTTAATTCAAGCTATTTTTTCAGAAGTTAACCCTGTGCCAATTAAAGCAGCAGTCTCTCTTTTAGAAAAATGCGAATTAAGTTATCGTTTGCCTTTAGCTGAGCCTGAAGAAGAAACCTTAACTAATTTAAAAACGCAAATGACAAAATATGGGCTTTTATAAGGGGGAAACTTAATGTTTAACGTTATTTTAAATGGTTGCTTTGGTCGTATGGGACAAGAATTACAAAATGAAATAAAAGTTCGCGAAGATTTAAGTGTTGTTGCAGGGATTGATAGAAATCAACAAGAAGTGGATTTCCCAGTTTATCAAACACTTGCAGATGTTAAAGAAACAGCCGATTTTGTTATCGACTTTTCTCATGAAAGTAGTGTTCCTGAACTGATTGAACAATGTGTACAAAAAAAACTTCCTGTTGTTATAGCAACGACTGGTCTTTCAGAAAATACCAAACAAAAAATGGAAGAAGCAAGTTACACCATTCCAATTTTTTATTCTGCAAATATGTCTTTAGGGATTAATGTATTAATTGAAGCTTTGCAGAAAATAACACCAGCGTTAGAAGATGACTTCAATATTGAAATTGTCGAAAAGCATCATAATCAAAAAAAAGATGCGCCCAGTGGCACAGCTTTATTGCTTGCTGACAGTATCAACGATGCTTCTCAAGCGAAAAAGGACTATGTATTCGGACGAAGCGGCAAAGAAAATTCTAATCCTATAGATGAAATGGGGATTCATGCAGTACGGGGAGGCACGATTCCAGGAGAACATACTGTCATTTATGCTGGAAATGACGAAGTGATCGAATTTAAACATACTGCTTTGTCCCGCCGTATCTTTGCTAACGGCGCATTAAAAGCTGGTCTATTTTTGAAAGACCAAAGTCCAGGAATGTATTCTATGAGTGACTTATTAAAATAAAAGGGTGATGAAATGTCAGAATTACGTTTTACAGATGCTTATGAAATTGCAAACTTTATTAAAGAAGCTGAAAAAGAAACACCAGTTAAAGCTTATATCAATGGCGACATCTCACAAATGTCTACCAATAACGTTAAAACTTTTGGCAACCTTGTAATCGGTAATGCTGATAATATTCAACAATTTTTATCTGATAATAAAGAAGTAATCAACGATTACTATCTTGAAAACGATCGTAGAAAATCAGCTGTACCCATGCTGGATTTTACGACTGTCGATGCTCGAATCGAACCTGGCGCAATGATACGCGATCAAGTAATCATCGAAAAAAATGCAGTGGTAATGATGGGGGCAGTCATTAATATCGGCGCAGTCGTCGGTGAAGAAACTATGATCGACATGGGCGCTGTTTTAGGAGCACGTGCAACTGTTGGTAAACGCGCACATGTTGGCGCAGGTGCTGTTTTAGCAGGCGTTCTTGAGCCACCTTCTGCTGATCCTGTTGTGATTGAAGACAATGTAGTTATCGGCGCAAATGCTGTGGTTTTAGAAGGCGTACGTGTAGGAAAAGACGCCATTGTAGCTGCAGGTTCAGTCGTAACCAAAGATGTTGAAGCAGGAAGCGTTGTTGGAGGCACTCCTGCAAAAATTTTGAAAACAAAAGACGACCAAACTGCTTCAAAGACGCAACTTTTAGACGAATTACGTAAATAAAAAAAGAGGAAAGCCTTCAGTTTAGAAGCGACTTTCCTTTTTTTTCTAAGCATTTGCTCTTTTTTGTTTAAGGTGCAAATAAAGAACAACTAACGCGCCCATAAATAGTGAAAATAACGGTGCGGAAAAAAACGTCAACAAAGCTAAAATACCAGCAGCAACTTTCGTTTTGGCGTCCATTTTATCTACATTTCCTCCTTGTTAATTTTTAGGGAACTTCTCCCCTTTAATCAATTTTATTTTAACGAGTTTTGCTGACCTATACTGGTTTTCTTTAAATTTCTTAGAGAATTATAATATTAACAGAGCTTTCTTAAGTTAGTTTTAACAATTGAACAGAAAAGCTTAAACATACATGATTTGATATACTAAATTTACTTATTTCTAGAGACTTTCCTTATCCAACTCTAGTTCCTCTTATTTCTTGACCTACTTTGCTTATCTAACTCTAGTTTTCTTGATTTCTCGACCTACTTTGCTTTATCTAACTCTAGTTTTCTTGATTTCTCGATCTACTTTCCTTATCTAACTCTAGTTTTGCTGATTTCTCGACCTGCTTTGCTTATCTAACTCTAGTTTTGCTAATTTCTAGAGCTGCTTTATCAAAGTAACCCTAGTTTTATTATGATTTCTATAATAAGCCAAAAAAGCGACCGCAGAATGAATACATCATTTGCGATCGCTTCTTTACTTAAGACAGTTCCTATTATTAAGAACTATCCTTTTTTCTAACTAATCTATATTAGCGTTTGTGTTGGTCAACTTCCAAACCATGTTCTTCCAAATAATGACTGAATGGTTGTAGTTCTTCAGCTTCATAGCGTGATTTGAATTCATCTACTTCATTTTTTGAGAAGAAGTAAGGATCTAATTTCAATGATTCTACTGGAAGAGGACGTTCTTCAGTAATTTTAGCATCGATTAATACCACACGTCCTGCTTCTTCATCAGCTTTTGCTTTTGCGAAAACATCAGCTAATTGTGAAATTTCAGTCACTGTATAACCTACTGCTCCTTGTGCTTTAGCAATTGCAGCAAAGTCTACGTCGTTAATATCAACGCCATAATAATTATCGTTTGTATCTTCTTGTTCATCACGAATAAAACCAAAACGTTCGTTAGTAAATATTACATGAATAGAAGGCAAATTGTATCTTACAGCTGTCACAACATCTTGCATAGCCATAGCAAAGCCACCATCACCTGATAGGTTCCAAACTTGGCGTTCAGGTTGACCTAATTTAGCGGCTAAAGCTCCTGGTAGACCATTACCCATTGTGGCAAATACTTCAGAAGTACGCCATAAGTTTTTCGGTGTCATGTGTAAGTGACGGATAGAAGTTTGTGTAGTATTGCCTACATCAATGGAATAAGCAGCATTCTCTTTTGATATATCATTAATTGCTTTAAATACTTGATAAAGTTGTAGAGGACCGGATGTCTTATTTTCTAATTTTTGCATATAAGCTTTCCAGTTTGCAGCATTATCAATATTTGCTTGATACCAACCATTATCTTCTTTTTCGTCAATCTTATCTGTAATTGCTCGAATAGCAGTGGCAGCATCACCAAGGATTGCAACATCAGCAAAATGACGTTTACCTAATTTTTGTTGATCAATATCAATTTGGATAAATTTATCAACATGATCAAATTTACCTGTTACTTCAGCGAATGGGAAGTTACTACCAGCAAATAAAACTGCATCTGCTTCTTCAAATGCTTCGTTCGCTGGTTTCCAACCTACACGGTGAGCAGAACCTAATAGCGCGTCAAATTCATAATCGTAGTCATCAAAGTTAATCCCTGTAATAGCAACAGGTGCTTTAATTTTACGGCTTAATGCAATAACATCTTCTGAATGACCACGAGTTCCTTTACCAGCATAAATTACTGGACGTTTAGCATTGGACAAAGCTTCGACTGCTGCATCGATATCTGCTTCATTTAATCCAAGTTCAGGGAAATCGCGATAATCTTCAGCAGATGAATAACGAGTTGCTGTATCTAATTGTTCCCAACCGAAGTCAACTGGAACTTCAACAGCAGCTACGCCATTATTTGTAATTGCTGCACGAATACCTTCATCAAGAACTTTAGGCAATTGTTCAGGGTAAGCTACCCGACGGTTATATACCGCTACATCATTAAATAATGGATTTTGGTTCATTTCTTGGAAAGCGTCCATATTAGCTTCTCTAAGTGCACGTTGACCCAAAATAGCTAATACTGGAACGTTGTCAAATTTTGCGTCATACAAACCATTATATAAATGAGTTGCACCAGGTCCGGCAGAACCAAGACAAACACCTAATTTGTTGTTGAATTTGGCATACATAGCTGCCCCTTGTGCTCCTGTTTCTTCATGGCGAACTTGAATAAAGTTAATATTTTCTTGTTCTTTTTCAAAAGCATCCATCAAAGAATTCAATGAGCCAGCTGGGATGCCAAAAACGTCTTGCACGCCCCACTCTTCTAGTACTTTGAGTCCTGCAACCCACCCATCTATTTTTTGATCAGTCATAATACTTGTTAATCTCCTTTCAATTATCGTAATTCCATTCTCTATAATAATATGTACAAAATAATAATGCAAAGAAATTGTTTAAAAAGTATGTGAAATATAAAAGAGGAGAATTAAAAAAATAAAGGGACTTTTTTTTTATTATCTATTGAATCATTGAACAAGTAATGAAAAAGAAAAACACTGTTTGTTCATAAATCGAATAACTAGTGAAAAATGAAAACATTCTTTGTTCACTTAGGTTTAAAAATCAAAAAAGTCTGATATCTTACTAATTAAATAGTAAAACATCAGACTTTTATAACTTTCATAAGAAGTTTAATTAAATTATTTTTTCTTTGTTTTATTCATCTGTCCCATCCGGTCGTAAGTACCAGCACGTTGTTGCATATCTTTCATCGTTTGATCATACATCTGACCAACTAGTTCTGGATCATTTTTAATTTTCTTCAATGCAGTAAAGCGGGTTTGCATATTCAATAAATCAGGAATCTTATTAAAGTCCGCTTTTTTAAAGTCCATCCGTAATGGATCTTTCCCTTTAGCACTTTGTCGAGGATCATAGCGATATAACTGCCAATAACCGGATTCAACAGCTTCCTTGGATTCTTTGACTGAATTTTTCATACCTCCACGTAATCCATGATTAATACATGGCGTATAACCGATAACTATTGATGGCCCATGGTAACTTTCCGCTTCAGTAATTGCTTTAACTGTTTGTGTTTGATTTGCTTCGATAGCAACTTGTGCTACATAAACATTTCCGTAAGTTGCAGCCATCATACCAAGATCTTTTTTCGCTGTCTTTTTACCACCTGCAGCAAACTTCGCTGTAGCAGAAGTTGGTGTTGCTTTAGACATCTGACCACCCGTATTAGCATAAAGCTCATTATCCATGACCAAGATATTAACATCTTCTCCACTAGCTATTACGTGATCTATTCCAGCAAAACCAATATCATAGGCCCAACCATCTCCACCAATCAACCATTGACTTGGTTTAACAAACATTTCTTGATTTTTTAATAAAGATTGTAGTTGTTTATCATTTTCGGTTTCTAAAGCAGCTATCAGTTTAGTGGCCCTTTGTTGGGACCCTTCACCTTCATCCTTATGGTCAATCCAGTCTTTAAGCAAGTTTTGTGTTTCTTCAGAACCTAATTTCTCATTTAGCGCACGTTGCGCTTTATGGACAACACGATTACGTTTTACTTGATTGGCAATATGCATACCAAATCCATATTCTGCATTATCTTCAAATAAAGAGTTACTCCATGCAGGACCCTGCCTCTTATCATTAGTAGTGTAAGGAGTTACAGGAGCCGAAGCGCCCCAAATAGAAGAACATCCAGTAGTATTTGCAATCATCATTCGGTCGCCATATAGTTGTGTCAGCAATTTAACATATGGCGTTTCACCACATCCTGCACAAGCGCCGGAAAATTCAAGTAGAGGTTGTTCAAATTGAGAACCACGTACCGAGTTTTTCTTCATTGGATTTTCTTTTTGGCGTAATGTCATCGCAAATGCCCAGTTAACAGCTTGCTCTTGCTGATCTTCATAATCTTTCATAACTAATGCACTAGCAGGACAAGCTTCTACACATAAACCACAACCTGTACAATCTTCTAAAGAAACTTGGATACGATATTTATAGCCGTCTTTACCTTTGAAATCACGAATAATGAAACCTTCTGGCGCTTCTTCCATCTCCTCTTCATCAGCTAAGAAAGGACGAATGGCCGCATGAGGACAGACAAAGGCGCATTCATTACACAATGTACATTTTTCTGGAATCCACTCTGGCACTTCTAAAGCAATCCCACGTTTTTCATAAGCAGCCGTTCCCATAGGAAGGCGACCATCATACATACCATTATCAATCAAATTACCAACTGTTAAACTATCGCCTTCTTTTCTTGCGATTGGATCTACAATGTTACGTACAAAATCAGGTCTTTTTTCTTCATTAGAAGATCTAGAAGGTACTTCTTCTAATTCTGCCCATTCTTTTGGTACAGTAATTTCATGTAGATTTTCAAAAGTTTGATCGATTGCTTGCCAATTTTTTTCTACGATCTCTTGTGATTTTTTACCATATGTTTTATCAATTTCTTCTTTTAGCAATGGTAAAAATTCTTTTCTATCCATAATATCTGTTACTTCAAAGAAAGCCGCCGACATTACCGTATTAATACGACGTCCTAAGCCAGTCGCTTTTGCAATATCCATCGCATTAATAATGTAGAATTTATTATGATGCTTAGCTAAATAACGTTTTAAATTAATTGGCAAATGTTTATGGACTTGTTCTTCATTCCACACAGTGTTTAATAAGAAAGTGCCACCATCGCGAAGACCTTTTACCAGATCTAATTTATAAATATAGGCTGCATTATGACAACCAACAAAATCAGGTTTTTCCACTAAATAAGTAGAGTCTATTTTTTCCTTACCAAAACGCAAATGAGAAACCGTCAAACCACCAGACTTTTTAGAATCATAGTCAAAATAAGCCTGTGCGTATTTGTCTGTATGGTCACCGATAATTTTAATCGCTTGTTTATTAGCGCCTACTGTTCCGTCAGAACCAAACCCCCAGAAACGTGCTTGAAAAGTAGAATCTGGTGTTAGATCTAATGGTTCAGTTTTAGGTAAGGATAAATTGGTCACTTCATCGACAATACCTACTGTAAAACGAGCTTTTAATTCATTAGCAGGTAACTGCATATGATCATAAACACTTACGATTTGATCTGGAGTAACATCTTTTGAACCAATACCATAACGTCCTCCGATAACGATTGGACGGTTAGGATGTTGATAAAGTGCACTTTGTATATCCAATAATAATGGTTCTCCATCAGACCCTGGTTCTTTAGTACGATCTAACACAGCCACTCGTTCAACAGTATCAGGTAATTTTTCTAATAAGTTTTTGGTTGGAAACGGTCGATATAGATGAATGTTAAGATGACCAACTTTGCGTCCATTTTCATTTAAATAAGCGACAGCTTGTCGAACAGTTGGTTCAACTGAACCCATTGAAACGACAACTTCGGTGGCATCTAGCGCGCCGTAATAAGTAGTTAAGTCGTAATCTGTGTCTCTTAGTTGATTAATTTTTTTCATGTATTTTTGAACAATTGCTGGCATTCTATCATAATATTGATTAACCATTTCACGTGATTGAAAATAGATATCAGGGTTTTGTGCTGAGCCAGAAACAGAAGGTTTATTGGGATTCATTGCTCGTTCACGAAAAACTTCTAGTTGGTCCCAATCCACCATTTCTTTCAAATCATCATAATCGATCACTTCTATCTTTTGTAACTCATGGGAAGTACGAAAACCGTCAAAAAAGTTGGTAAACGGTAAACTACCTTCAATACTTGCTAAATGAGCAATAGCAGATAGATCCATTGCTTGTTGTACGCCTGATTCAGCTAGCATACAAAAACCTGTTTGGCGCGTTGCCATCACATCACTATGATCACCAAAAATGCTCAAAGCATTCGTTGAAACTGCACGAGCAGCCACATGGAAAACACTTGGTAAAAGTTCCCCAGCAATTTTAAACATATTCGGAACCATCAATAATAAACCTTGGGATGCTGTGTATGTTGAAGTTAATGCGCCTGTTTTCAAAGAACCATGGACAGCGCCAGCAGCACCTGCTTCTGATTGCATTTCAACAACTTCTACTGGTTCGGCAAAAATATTTTCTTTTCCTTGTTCAGCCCATTCATCCACAACTTCAGCCATTGTAGAACTAGGGGTGATTGGAAATATTGCTGCAACTTCGGTAAATGCGTAGGAAATATAGGCAGCCGCTGTATTTCCATCCATTGTTTTCATTATTTTCATTGTAAACTTCCTTCTCTATTCTTCGCCTTTTCCTGCGTGACATAATTGCTTATCTCTTTTGCTGCAAGTTTACCTGCTCCCATCGCTAAGATGACAGTAGCAGCTCCTGTGACGATGTCTCCGCCAGCAAATATTCCGGCAATACTAGTAGCACATGTTTCTTCATCCGCATCTATATATCCCCAATGGTTCAAGTCCAATTCAGGAAAAACGTCTAATAATACCCGATTGGCACCTTGACCGATAGCTTCAACTGCTTCATCTGCCTTAATAATAAACTCACTGCCCGGAATGGGAACCGGTCGTCGGCGTCCACTATCATCTGGAGTACCCAGTTCCATTTTGATACATTTAACACCAATTAAATTTCCATTCTCATCTCCTAAATATTCAACTGGATTTGTTAGCCAACTGTACTCGATTCCTTCTTCCACTGAGTGATAAAATTCTTCTTTTCTAGCAGGTAATTCATCTTTTGAACGGCGATAGACAACTGTTACTTTCTCAGCTCCTAAACGTTTAGCCGAACGTGCTGAATCCATCGCCACATTTCCTCCCCCAATAACAACAACATTACGGCCTTTTTCAACCGGCGTATCATAATTAGGAAAATCATAACCATGCATCAAATTAACCCTTGTCAAAAATTCACTTGAAGCATAAATACCTTTTAGCCCTGAACCAGATATCCCCAAAAACTTAGGAGTTCCTGCACCAATTGCAATATAACAAGCGTCAAATTCGTCCATAACTTCTTGCATATCAATTGTTTTCCCCACAACAACATTTGTCTGAATATTTACACCCAAATCTTTAATTTGTTGTATTTCTTTATCCACGATCTCTTTAGGCAAACGAAATTCAGGTATGCCATAACTCAAAACACCACCAGCTTTATGTAATGCTTCAAAAATGGTAGTTTCATAACCCATTTTTGCTAAATCACCAGCTACAGTTAGCCCTGAAGGCCCTCCTCCAACTACTGCAACTTTTCCTTTGTCTAATTTGACGGCCTTGTCTTTTGAAGATTGCTCAAATGACCAATCGGCCACTAAACGTTCTAGCTTACCGATAGCTACTGCTTCAAATTTCTTTGATTTACCTAATTTACAAACCATTTCGCATTGTTTTTCTTGCGGACAGACTCTACCGCAAATAGCTGGTAAATTCGAATATCGATTGATAATTTGGTAAGCTTTAGGCATATCATCATCTTTAATCGCCTGAATAAAACCCGGTATATCGATCATAACAGGACAATGTTTAATACAAGGCGCGTCTTTACACTGTAAACAACGGCTAGCTTCCAGTTTTCCTTGCGCCACTGTATAACCCAAAGCTACTTCCTCAAAATTATGCTTACGTATTGTCGGCTCTTGTTCAGCCATAGGCGTTTGAGTATAGCTTCTTTTAGGCATTTTCTTTCACCTGCCTTTTAAGTTGGTCATATGAAAGTGCTTCTTCTTCATTATATTGCGCCATCCTAGAGATAAACTCATCCCAATGGACCTCTGATCCTAAAAACTCCGGACCATCAACACAAGCAAATTTAATTGAATCAGAAATGGTGACACGACAACCACCACACATTCCTGTTCCATCAATCATAATAGGGTTCAAAGAAACATATATCGGAAGATCATACTTATCTGCTGTAAGCGTACAGAATTTCATCATCACGCTAGGTCCAATTGCCCAACAAAAATTGATTGTTTGATGCGTTAAAATTTTCGACATAGCATCAGTGACCAAGCCTTTTTCGCCTGCTGAACCATCATCTGTCATAACATATAATTCATCGGATACCTCTTCGCACTCTTTTTCCAAGATAATTAAATCTTCTGTCTTTGCTCCAAGAACCGTTATGACATAGTTACCAGCTTTTTTGAGTTCTTTTACAATCGGGTATAATGCAGCAATTCCTACGCCACCGCCAACCAGTAAAACGTTTCCATAATTTTTAATTTCAGTAGCTTTCCCTAAAGGACCCACCAGGTCTTTTAGAAAATCCCCGTCGCATAATTCTGCCAGTGCCGCAGTAGACTTCCCAACTACTTGAAAAATCAGGTGAATCTTACCTGCCTGTTTATCGCTATCAACAATTGTCAACGGAAGTCTTTCACCAAATTCGTCAATTCGTAAAATAACAAATTGGCCTGCTTTTGCCTTAGATGCAATTTGTGGTGCTTTAACCCAAAATTCGTATTCATTTACCGCAAGCTTTCTACAATTGGAAATTGTAAACACTGTAGTCCTCCTCATCTAAACTAACCACTAGGCATCAATTAATGCTTTAACAAATTCCTTCAAAAGAACTTCATCTTCATCATCTGCGTCATTTTCTATTTTTACGACTTCGTGTCCTTTTGTAGCTCCAGTTTCAGCAAATGCTTTATCAAAATCCACTGCTGCATCGCAGAAAAAATCTGGGTATAATTCACTATCACCACTGCCTACAACACCATAAACTTTACCAGAAAGATCTTGTTCAGGTAGCTCATCATAAAAATCTTCTAAGTCAAAGGGTAGCTCTCCTTCATCATAAGTATAAGTTGCTATCACACAAATATCTGCATCATCAAAAAAATCCTCATCCGCATCATCTGCTTCCACACGTTCAACTTCTATATCTAAATTAGAAAATTGATCCTCTAAAATTTCTGAAATTCCTTCTGTATTCCCAGTCATGCTAGCGTATACAATCTTTGCTAATGTCATCTTCCAACGTCCTTTCACTTATAAGTTTATCCTTCAAACTAAAATCATTATTAACTAAGTTAACTATATCACAAAAAAGAAGAATTTCAACATTTAATTAGCTTGTATAAAAATTTTTTTGTGAAAAGTTTTTTTATTAAAAAAAAGACAGAATCATTTTTGATTCTGCCTCTAGACAGTTACGACAGTGCGGCATTTTTTTATTTTGTTCTTTAGAATTATTGTAAACAACTTTTTACTTTATTTCAATCTTTTTTGAGAAAAGTTGAGCATATTCTCTTTGAGTATCAATGTCTTTTAATTGTTCATCATAAAATTCAAGACAGACCCAATTTTCTTTATGTCGATCACGAACACTACGTCCCCCTGTATCTCCAGTCACTTGCATAAGTTCTTTAAAATAGTATTTTCCAAAAAAGACGGGACCTCTTGGTTTTTTATCATAAAAAGGAACAACAATTGCTTTTTTATCGCCAAAATTGGCAATTTTCTGGAGCCCTTTTGCCGTTAAAAGTGGTTGATCAATTGGCAAAAACATGACATGATCTCCTCTTACATTCATTATTCCCAGACGTACACTCATACTTTGGCCTAAATTACTTTGCCTATTAAAAACAATTCTTACGTTGTCAGGAAAGTTACACTTTTTATAATCTTCTGGACGAATGACAACAATTACTTCAAAAAAACCTGCTTTTTGCGCCGTTTCCACTGTTTTTTCAATGAAAGTCTGTTTTTTATAAATTAAAAATAATTTATTTTGTTGCATCCTTCTTGAGAAGCCACTGGCCATAATCACTGCACTAGTATGTGAAATCAAGCAAACACCTCTTTGCACATTTCTTAACTATTTTTTTCGTTTTTTCTTTTGATAAGGTGTATCTTCAATAGGCAGAGTCGGGCGAAGATTGCCATCAAAGGCATAGTACGCTCCTGAAATCGCGGGTGCCGTTGGGATCGTAGCAAGCTCCCCTACACCTTTGATACCATAAGCTAAGCCTTCATGTAGACCTGGCGCTTTGACAAAGGTTGTTTTAATTGGTGGAACCTTCGATGCATCCAACAATCCCAAATTAGTATAACGAGCTTTAACATAGCCATCTTCCATTAAAAATTGTTCTGTTAAAGCATAACCCATTCCCATCACGACGCCGCCTTCAATCTGCCCTTCAGCTGCTCGAGGATTAACAACTTGCCCTATATCATAAGCAGCAACAATATTTGCTATTTTCCCTTTTTCATCTAGCTCAACAACTTCTGAACAATAACCGTATCCTGCATGGCTTACTGGATTTTTCTTATCTGAATGCAACGCATCTGTTTTAGCCGAAAACTCATCATAATACTCTTGTCCTTCTAGATCACTAAGTGAGTACCCCATATCTAGATTAATACGTAGTTTTTGAGCGGCGCGACGTACTGCCTCACCCGTGAATAAAGACTGACGAGAAGCAGTTGTGGTTTCTGAATCCGGTGTTCTACGTGTATCTGGACCTTCCACAACAATAAGATCTGGTGATAAGTTTAAAGCTTCCAGTGCTACTTGTGCCGCTACAGTTGCGATTCCCTGTCCTATATCAGCCGCACTTGTCCGTATATGAACTTTTCCATCTTCAACGGAAACAATACAACGACCTGTGTCAGGTAAACCTACACCAATACCACTATTTTTGAAAAAACAGGAAATGCCAGCATGTTCAGCTTGTTCATATGTTTCTTTTACTTCTAATAGGCTTTCTTTCAAAGCACAATTTGAAGAAACTAATTGACCGTTTGGTAAAACATCCCCAGCTGCGACCGCATTCTTATAACGAATCTCCCAAGGGGAAATGCCAACTTTATCTGCCAACAGATTAATATTACTTTCAATCGCAAAAGCACTTTGAGATACACCAAAACCACGGAAAGCCCCAGCTGGCGGATTATTTGTGTAAACGGCAAAACCTTCAATATCAATATTTTTGTATTTATAAGGTCCAGCAGCGTGTGTACAAGCACGCTGTAACACAGGACCGCCCAGTGATGCATAAGCGCCTGTATCCGCTTTTATAACTGCTTTCATAGCAGTCAAATTCCCTTCTTCATCACAACCAGTTGTAAAGTCCATTTCCATCCCATGTCGTTTAGGATGAATCATTAAACTTTCATCACGTGTCAATAACACTTTAACTGGTTGTTGTAACAAGTACGCCGCTAGTGCAGCATGATGCTGAACACTCATATCTTCTTTACCACCAAAGCCACCGCCTATAAGTTTGGCTTGGACATGTACTTTTTCTGGAGCTAAACCAAGCATACGTGCGCATTCTCTTTGTTCATCATAGATTCCTTGTCCTGCAGTCCATAAAAGGACACCATCCTTTTCAGGCTGCCCAATCGCACATTCGGGTTCCATAAATGCATGTTCATTAATAGGAACAGAGTAATGTTGTGAAACAACATATTTAGAATTTGCTAATCCCTCATCTGCCTCTCCCCTAATTAAGTGTTCATAAGATAATGTATTTCCTTTAGGGTGAATATTAGGCGCATCTTCGGCTAAGCCTTCTTCTGCACTCAATACTGGCTGAAATTTTTCATAAGTAATATCAATTTCTTCTTTGATCTGGTCTAAACTATCTTTATTTTTTGCAACAACTAAAGCTATCGCATCCCCTACATATCTGGTGATTTCTCCTTCAGGTATCATAACGTCCCAATCTGAAATAAATTCTAAATGTCCAATTTTATTATTTCCTGGCACGTCATTTGCAGTGAAAACTGCGACACAATCTGGATGCTCTTTTGCTTTTGTTGCATCAATTTTTAATACTTTTGCACGGGGATAAGCGCTTCGTATTGCTGAAGCATGTAACAAATTAGGTAAGTTGATATCATCAACATAAGCTCCCGTACCTAGTGTTTTTTCAGCTGCATCTAAACGATGGAAGTCCGTACCTAAATGTCCATTGGAATTATCGTCAGGAATTGGCGTATCTTTTTGCAACATTTGCGCTGCCAGCTGAATCGCTTCGATAATTTTAATATAACCGGTACAACGACAGATATTCCCCCGTATTCCTTTACGAATATCTTTTTCAGAAGGTTCAGGTTTTTTATTTAGTAACTAAAACTTGAAAGTTCAAAAATACAGTTCATCCCTTGATAAATAAACGTTTTTTGATACAAAAATAGCATGAACCACTCAAATCCTGGTATAATAGAATCAACGAAAAACCAATAACCAAGGAGTGTTCATGCCATGTCAATTATAACACAAAAAACGTCAAATTCAGAAAAAATTTCTACCTCTGTGTCTGATTTTTTTCATCAGTTCCATGTAGCTTCTGCTCTTAAAAAATCGAATGCCGTGCACAGGAAGGGTTTCTCCGTTTCTGTTATTTTTTCGTTCCTATTAGCTTCGATCTTTACCAACGGTTCTACCTATCGGTTTTACCAAAAGCAAAAGGAAAAGCTATCATTTTCAGATAAAACATTTCGCAACGTTTTGAATGATCCGCACATTCATTGGCAAAAATTACTGATCTTAGTGGCTAAATCCGTCATTACTTTCCTACGTCCATTGACGGATGATGCCCGAAAGACCACGTTTATCGTGGATGACTCCATGTATTCTCGCTTGAATGCGAAAAAAGTGGAGTGTGCCGCTTTACAATACGACCATGCCAAGAAAAAATATTTCAAAGGATTTCGTTATTTACAATTAGGCTGGAGTGATGGCAACAGCTTTGTCCCCGTCGCTTTTTCCTTGCTCTCCGGGAAAAGAAAGCTCCAATCTGACCTTGATATCGGGGATCAACGCACGAATAGGGGGAAACGTAAAGCTCAAGCGCTTCGTAAAGGCACGGAAGTGACACTGGAACTGCTTCGATCGGCTTTGAACCAAGGGATCCATGCGGATTATGTCTTATTCGATACTTGGTTTTCCAGTCCCAAAATGTTCCAACAGATCCGTGACCTGAAATGCCACTGCGTAGCGATGGTTAAACGTAGTCAAAAGATCTACTACCGTTATCAAGGCCAAAAGATGGATGTCAAAGAAATCTTCAAACGAAACAAGAAACGCCGCGGTCGTTCTCGCTATCTTTTGAGTGTCCAAGTAGAAGCTGTCGTAGAAGGGGAAGTCCTTCCCATTAAGTTGGTATATATTCGCAATCGCAATAAACGAAACGACTATTTGGTCTTAGCTTCGACCGATATCGATCTGACCGAAGACGAGATCATTCAGCTCTATGCTAGACGCTGGTCGGTGGAAGTCTACTTCAAGATGTGCAAACAATACTTAAAATTAGCCAAGTACCAAGGGATTTCTTATGACGGGATCTTTGCGCATACGACACTGGTAGCTATCGGTTATATGATCCTAGCGGTGCAAGAACGTGAAAGTAAAGACGACCGAACGCTTGGCGAGTTATTTTATCTTCTCATTGATGAGCTTTCCGAGCTTTCTGTATCGGAAGCCATTCTGCAATTACTCGTTTTATTCCAAGAAGCTTTTGCGGATGAATATGTTTTGGATGAAGCCGTATTAAATAACATTATCGAACAGTTCCTTGAAAAACTACCTTCCTCTATACAAAAACAGCTCAAGCAAGCAGGTTGAAGTTAATTTTGTGCATGAGATCCTTGGTATACCAAGGGATACGTATCGAAAAGTAGGTTTCAAGTTTTAGTTAGTAATCCGACCGCAGAAATAACCATCCCCGGAATACAATATCCACACTGAACTGCTCCTGTTTTAGCAAATGCATAACTAAATACATCCTTTTGTCGTGATGATATCCCTTCGATCGTAGTAATTTCTTTATTTTCTACTTTTGATAAATTAAACAGACAACTCTTGCAAGCCTTTCCATTAATGAGTACAGTACAAGCTCCACAAGAACCACTATCACAACCGTTTTTTGTCCCAGTAAGTCGCATTTCGTCACGTAGGAAATGCATCAGACTTTTATCTTTTTCACAGCTGACCGTTTCCCCATTCACTATAAACGAATACACCTTTAACACACCCTTAATTTAAATGATCTTTTTCACATTATATCATATAGAAAAATATTTTTGTAAAATAAAAATATTTTCTTTGCTTTATTGGCAAATATAATTGTGATGATATAAGTCAAAATAAGCATCCTTTTTTTATTACTTTTCTTATCTATTAATTATTAATTTTAATATTTTTTACTACTTTTACCACTTCTTCTCTGTTAAAAAAATATCGTGGAAAAGTTGTTTAACTTTCTTGTTAGCTTCTTTTTCAAAACTTTCATACTTTCTGACAAGTTTCTTTCCTTCTTGTGTTAGCTGGGAACCTCCTCCTTGGAAACCACCAATTTTTGAAACAATCAATTTTTTCCCCCATAATTTTTCTGCCTTTTGAACAATACGCCAAGCTTTATTATATGACATTCCCATTTCTTTAGCCGCTTGACTCAATGAACCATTCTCATTTACTAAATTTAAAACATCTAAAACGCCAGGACCAAAAAAAATTTCACCCTTTTTCAACCGTAAGGTCATTTTATAAGATAGTTCATTTTGCTTTGTCATAAAAAACCTCCACTAATATACAATAGATAACAGCTTTCCAGAAAAAAACGATCCTTTTTGATTATTTTTACAAATTTACTCTTGTAGGATTTTTTCTGGTTTTGGTTTATTTAAAATGAGATTTAAGATTACTGCAATAATTGCGGTTAAAATTACTTCAGAGTTCCCAAAAATTGTCGTCACCCACGCAGGAAAACCAGCAAGTGATCCTTCTGAAAGAGCAATCCCGATCCCAAATGCTAAAGAAGTTCCGACAACTGTAGTATTTTTCGGTGTCAGTCCTTCGTTGGCTACCGTGCGCAACCCTGTCATTGCAATCGTAGCAAAAACAGAAATCGTTGCACCACCGATAACTGATTGCGGTATGGTTGTTAAAATAGCAGCAATTTTAGGTAAAAAGCCTGCAATTAACAAAACACCCGAGGCAAAAGTAAAAATATATTTGTTGATTGCTTTGGTTGAAACAGCTAGGCCTACATTTTGTCCAAATGTTGCACAAGGGACTGAACCAAACAGGCTTCCTAAAAAGTTAGCCAGTCCACTACCTATAATTGCGCCAGAAATTTCTTTATCCGTAGGCTGACGATCCATAGCACCAAATGTTGTAGCAGTAAATTGCCCAATTGTTTGCACAGAATCAACTAAATACATCACGACCAAAGTCGCAATTGGAACAGCTTTAAATTCTAAACCAAAATGAAGCGGCAAAATACTTTGTACAATTCCGGCATTTGCTATAGGAACAAAATCAACCATTCCCAAAAATAATGAAACAATATAACCAATAATCATTCCTACTAACATCGAAGATAATTTCAAAAATCCTCTGCCAAAATTATTTAAGTAAAAAACAATGACAAAAGTGATAATGGCTACTAACCAACTTTGCCAAGATCCGTAGCCTTCATTTCCGGCTCCTCCTGCCATATATTTGACAGCTACTGGAAATAAGGAAAAACCAATACTTAAAATGACTGTACCAGTTACGATCGGTGGAAAGATAAAACGAATTTTCTTAATGGTCAGACCAACAAAGATCACTGTCAAACCACCAATTAACTGCGCGCCAAAAATCGCGCCTATACCAAACTCAGCACCAATTGCCAGTAGAATAGGTACATAAGCAAAACTAGCCCCCATCATAACAGGTAAACGAGCGCCAAAACGGCCAAAAATTGGAAAGAGCTGAATCAAGGTAGTAATTCCTGCAAAGACTAAAGACGTTTGTAAAATTAAAGTAGTATTGGCTTCGTTCAAATTAGTTACTTCTGCAATCATCAATCCTGGGGTCACAATACCTACAATCGCCGCGACTACATGTTGTAAACCTAAAGATAGGATTTCACCAAACTGAGGTTTAGCATCATATTTATAAAGAGCGTTTAATTCTTTTTTCGACTCCATTCGTCTTCTCCTTTCGAGCGGGCAGACAGACCCATCACTTCATAGCTATGGCTTCGATTTCAAAAGAACCGCCCAATGGTAATTCCTTTACAACAAAGCAAGAACGAGCTGGCTTCCATTCGCCGAAATAATCTGCATAAACTTCATTCACTGCTGCAAAATCTGCCATATCTGTTAAAAAAACAGTAGTCTTCACAATATCAGAGAAGGTTAAGTCCACCTCTTGCAGTATTGCTCCCAGATTATTAAATGCTTGTTTTGCTTGATCGGTTACACTTGCTTGTAATTTTTTTGATACAGGATCTAAGCCTAATTGACCTGATATAAAGGCTTGATTTCCTACTAAAACAGCGTGCGAATATGGCCCTACAGCTGTAGGTGCTTGCTTTGTATTAATCATATTTTTTGTCAATTTCTTACCTTCTTCCTTAATTACTTGTAATTAGCGTACCTGTTTTACCAGCTAATCCTTCTTTTGCTTTTTCCAAAGAGGTGATCAAAGCTTTTTTATCTGTTTGTTTGACAAAGTTCATTGCCGCTTCAACTTTTGGCAACATAGAACCAGGTGCAAAATGTCCTTGGTTAATATATTTTTGTAGCTCATAGGGTGAAACTTTTGCTAGATTTTTTTGTTCTGGACTACCAAAATTTAAAGCAACTTGTTCAACGGCTGTTAAAATGATTAAAAAATCCGCATTGATCGTTTCAGCTAACAAAGCGCTACAAAAGTCTTTATCAATAACTGCTGGAACTCCTTGCAAGTGGTTATTTTCTCCTTTTATAACGGGAATTCCCCCACCACCGCAAGTAATCACTAGTTCATTGGCACTGATCAAATGATTGATTGTTTCAATTTCTATGATCTCTTTGGGTTTTGGCGAAGCGACGACTTGCCGGTAACCTCGGCCGCATCCTCTGCTACTACAATGTCTTTTTCCATAGCAGCTTGCATTGCTTCTTCTTTAGCCATAAAACGACCAATTGGTTTTGTTGGTTTGTCAAAAGCAGGATCATTAGGATCTACTTCAACTTGAGTCGCGATCGTAACAACCGGTTTTTCCAACTTGCGAGAAAGCATCTCTTCTCTTAAAGCATTCTGTAAGTCATAACCAATGTAAGTTTGGCTCATTGCCACGCTAACGGATAAAGATACCGGAGGATACTTTTTAGGATCTTTGGCCGTCATTTCATCCATCGCTAGTTTAATCATTCCTGCTTGTGGACCATTACCATGAGCTAATACTACTTCATAGCCTTCTTCAATAAGATCCACTACATTAACCGCTGTTTTTTTCACAGCTTCCATCTGTTCTTTCAAGTTATTTCCTAAAGCATTACCGCCTAAAGCTACTACAACTTTTGTCATCTTTTTCCTCCTGAATCAATAATTTTTTATTATTTCATTTCAAAAAAGAAAGAGAAGTTTTAAGTAAAGAAATCTTTTTCATTTCCTTAAAACTTCTCTACTTTTGCTAATTATTCGTCGTAATGTCGTTGTTTTCCCCGTTTTTCCAAATCTTTTAAAGCTTGTCCAGGCAGTTGGAATTTGCTTAAGAAAATCATCGCAGCAATTACATAGGGTTTGTAACTAGCTTCTTTGTACAATTCCTTGCGGTAACGATCAAATACAGAAGCATCTACTTCGCCTTCATCTGCAGAAATGCCTGTAATATCTGCAGGAAGTGGGTGCATGTATAATGCTTTACCATCTTTTGTTAACTCCATCATTTCTTCTGTACAAGCCCAATCTTTATGCTGTCTATTTTGCTTTAATAGCTCATCTTCTAACTCATCAATTGCTTCAAAGTCACCTTCGCTGTATAATTCCGTTCTTTTTTCCATCGCTTTAAAAGGTGCCCAACTTTTACAATAAATAACATCAGCATCGGTAAATGCTTCTTTCATATCATAAGTCTTTTTAAAAGAACCACCTGATTTTTCCGCATTTTCCTGCGCTAGTTCTTCGATTTCGGGCATTACTTCGTATCCTTCTGGATGAGTCAAAGTCACATCCATGCCAAAACGTGTCATCAAGCCGATGATTGCCTGAGCAACAGATAGAGGTTTACCATAAGATGGCGAATAAGCCCACGACATGACGATTTTTTTGCCTTTTAAGTTTTCAATCCCCCCTACTTCATGAATGATATGATCTAAATCAGCTAAAGCCTGTGTCGGATGATCAGTATCGTCTTGTAAGTCAACTAAGTTAGGACGTCGCTCTAAAATTCCGTCTTCTTGGCTTTCTTTTACGGATTCAATAACTTCGCGCATATAAGCATCACCTTTACCGATATACATATCGTCGCGAATCCCGATCACATCCGCCATAAAAGAAATCATTGTTGCTGTTTCACGAACTGTTTCACCATGCGAAATTTGTGATTTTTTTTCATCTAAATCTTGGACAGCCAGACCTAACATATTACAAGCGCTCGCAAAAGAAAAACGTGTCCGCGTTGAATTATCACGGAATATAGAAACGCCTAGTCCAGAATCGAAAATTTTGGTTGAAATATTTCTTTCTCGTAAATTTCTTAGCGCATCTGCAACTTTTAAAGTTGCTTTTAATTCATCTTCTGATTTATGCCAAGTCTGCATAAAATCATTTCCAAACATATCTGTGGTATTGTAACTATTGATTTCTTCTAATAAGTTTTCAAAATTTGCCATTCACTTTTCCTCATTTCTTATTTCGTATAAACTGTCGGTAAAGTTGCGTAAAACGCAGCACAACGAACTAGATCTTCTTTCCAGGTGATTTCATTTGGCGCATGCGCTTGATCTTCTGCGCCCGGTCCATAACCAATACAAGGGATATCATTGCGCCCCATAATAGTGACGCCATTGGTTGAAAAAGTCCATTTATCAAGAACAGGACGTACTTCACGCATTTTTATTTGTGAATCTGGTCCTTGCCGTTTATCCCCATATAATTGATCATGAGTTTCAACTAAAGCTTTTGTAACCTCATGATCTTCTGGAATAACCCATGTCGGGAAGTAACATTCGATTGGATATGATTGGCCAGTATAACTCGGGACATCATAGTCATACATTGAAACTTCAACGTCTGCGCTATATTTTTGCACTGCTGGCAATTGTCGGATTTCTTCTAAACAGCTTTCCCATGTTTCTCCAGCTGTCATACGACGGTCTAAAGAAACGGAACAACCATCCGCTACCGCACAACGGCTTGGTGAAGAGAAAAATACTTGCGATGCCGTTATCGTTCCTCGACCTAAAAATTGTGCTTCTTGCCAATCTGAATTAAATTGTTGATGTAACATTTTTTCTAAACCATAGATAGAAGTTGATTCAGTACAACCATTATTATTTAATGCACGTACATCATTTAAAATATCCGCCATTTTATAAATTGCATTGTCACCACGTTCTGGCGCTGAACCATGTGAGGAAACACCGCGGACATCAACCCGAATTTCCATACGGCCCCGTTGTCCCCGATAAATTCCGCCATCAGTTGGCTCAGTAGAAACGACGAATTCTGGACGAATCTTATCTTCATTAATAATATATTGCCAACATAATCCATCACAGTCTTCTTCTTGAACAGTTGCTGTGACTAAAACAGTATATTTATCGCTCAATAAGCCTAAATCTTTCATGATTTTAGCGCCATAGATAGCAGAAACAACTCCGCCTTCTTGATCAGATGTTCCACATCCGCCAATTTCACTATCATTTTCATAACCTTCATAGGGATCAAATCGCCAATTTTTCTTTTCGCCAATCGCAACTGTGTCCATATGACCATCAAAAGCAATTAATGTTTCGCCTGTTCCCATATATCCCAGTAAATTTCCCATCGGGTCAAATTCTACTTTATCAAAACCGAGTTTATCCATTTCTTCTTTAGTACGTTGTAATTTTTTTCCTTCATCAGCACTTTCACCCGGAATTCTGACCAAATCACGTAGCAATTTTGTCATATCCTTTTCGTAATTTTGTGCTTGTTTTTTGATTGCTTCTAAATCCATTCTTTCTACCTCCACAAAATATGTTTATAATTATCAGGGTCCGTATCGCCTTCTGTTGAAAACAACACAATCTCTGAATCATTACCTAAAGTTAAATATTCTTTTAGATCCTTATATTCAGGGTCTTTCATCAAACTAGCAATTAAGCCCATTCCTACAGCACCTGATTCACCAGATACAACCTGTGGATCTCCTTTAATCGGTGCGCCTAACATACGCATCCCTTTTTCTGATACAGAGTCAGGACAAGAAACAAAAGCGTCTACATGATTTTTTAAAATATCAAAAGAAATTGTATTGGGCTCGCCACAAGCAAGACCAGCCATAATTGTATCTAGATCACCATCAACAAAACGAATTTTTCCATCTTTTTGCTTAGCTGACTGATACAAACAATCTGCTGCTTGGGCTTCCATAACAACTATCTTAGGTGGATTCTCAGGATACAAGTTGGCGTAATAACCAATAACTGCTCCTGCTAAACTACCTACACCTGCTTGAATAAAAACATGTGTAGGGCGTTTACTAACGTCTTTCATTTCTTCATCAGCTTCACTTGCCATTGTTCCATAACCTTGCATAATCCAGGCTGGAATTTTTTCGTAGCCTTCCCATGCTGTATCTTGAACCATCACACCATTTTTAGTAGATTCAGCCAATGCGTTGGCCTTTCTAACACATTCATCATAATTAACGTCTTCAATCGTAACGTCAGCGCCTTCATTTTTTATATTATTAAAGCGTGTTTGAGTAGAGCCTTTGGGCATTAATACAACTGCTTTTTGCCTCAATTTATTAGCTGCCCAAGCTACGCCCCTGCCATGATTGCCATCTGTAGCTGTATAAAAGGTGGCTTGTCCAAATTCTTCTCTTAATTCATCTGATGTTAATGTGTCATAATCAAGTTCTGAAATATCTTTTCCTGTACGTTCGGCAATATAATTTGCCATAGCAAAAGAACCGCCTAATACCTTAAAAGCATTTAAACCAAAGCGATAAGACTCATCTTTAACAAAAAGATTTTTCACTCCTAAGTAATGAGCCATATGATCCAATTTAGCTAAAGGTGTTTCATTATATTGTGGGAAACTTTTGTGAAACGCACGTGCCTTTTACATATTCGCCTTATCCATTAAATATAAATATGGATCCTCGGTTTTTGGCATTTCATTTTTAACCCATCTGATTTTTTCCAAACTTTTCACTCCAATTTCATTCATTAATTTTCCGGAAAACAAATTTTCCGATTTTTTCTTTACAAACTTTTCCGTTTTCAGCAACTTTATCTCCTCGAAGAAAAACATCACGTGCTTTTCCTATCGTTTCAAAACCCTCATAAGGAGTGTAATCGCAATTTGTTACTTGTGTTTTTGCGCTAATAACATCCCTTTGTTCAGGGTCCCAAATGACAATATCTGCATCACTGCCAATTTGAATAACCCCTTTTTTAGGATACATATTAAACTGTTTAGCGATATCTTCAGATAACAAACCAACAAAACGTTCCAAACTGATCTTTTCTGTCATAACGCCGGCTGTATAAATTAGCTCTGGACGTGTTTCAACACCTGGCATGCCCCCTGGTATTTTAGTAAAGTCGTCTTTACCGTTAATTTTTTGATTAGAGAAATTAAAATCGCAATGATCCGTAGAAATTGTTTGAACATGTCCATCGATCACGCCTTGCCACAAAGCTTTATTATCTGTAGGTTTTCTTAAAGGAGGTGAACAAACGTATTTAGCGCCTTCAAAATTCGGCAAGTCATATAAGGAATCCTCTAAAAGTAGATATTGGGGACAAGTTTCAACATACACTACTTGTCCTTTTGCTCTCGCTCTTTTCACTACTTCTAACGATTCTTTCGTACTTAAGTGCACAATGTTAACGGCTAAACCTACTTGGCCTGCAATGGTAAGATAACGATTAATCGCTTCGGCTTCTAATACATTAGGCCGTGATAATGGATGGTATTTGGGCACTACTTTTCCAGTTTGCAAATAATCTTTTTGTAATTGATTGATTACATCACCGTTTTCGCAATGAACGCCTAATATACCACCCACTTTTTTTATTTCTTTCATAGCTTCAAAGAGTTCAGCATCGCTAGCACGCATCGCGTCATAAGCCATATACATTTTAAAAGATGTGATCCCCTGAGCAATCATTTCTGAAACTTCTGCTTTTATTGCAGGGGTCCATTCAATGAGTGACATATGATAATTAAAATCACAAGAGGCCTTACCTTCAGCCATTTGGTTCCAAGTTTTCAAACAGTTATTTAGGGAACTACCGCGAACGGGTGTCGCCATATCAATGATAGTCGTTGTTCCCTTGGCAACTGCCGCCTGACTGCCGGTTACAAAGTTATCTGAAGTTGTCGCTAAGTCATTTTCTAATTCTAAATGAGTATGCCCATCGATAAATCCTGGGAAAAGATAGCAAGCAGAAGCATCTATAATTTTGTCTTCATTAACCTCTAAATCGCATCCCATCTCTATAATCTTTTCATCTTTTATCCGAACATCCAATTGACGACGGCCGCTTGTAGAAACGACCGTTCCGCCTTTGATTAGCATCGCCAATGATTTTCACCTCTTAATTAGCTAAACAGAAATCGTAATCATCAATTACTGTTTCCATTAAATCTATGATTCCATCTGCAATATCTGTGTTACTTGTTGTATTAAGTTCAACCGTCTGTTCCTTATCTTTATAACGAACCAAGCAAGTTTTTGTTGCTTGATCAATCACATAAAATCCTTGGTTTGTGCTATTATAAAAATCTTCTTCATTATTAAACAAGGTAAATTTAACTTTATAGGGCGCGCTAGAATAAGGGCAGAAAGTTTCACAATTCCCACACTCATTACACATTCTGTCGATATGCATGATTTGTGGACGATCATTTACATTAATAACAACATTCGCTCGGTTGGGACATACATCCACACAAGATTCACATATTGTCGAACATTCCAGACAACGTTCAGCCTGAGAAACTGGATCTTCATCTGTTAGCAATATTCCTCTTTTACTCCGAGGTTCTTGTAAATCAATATTTTTATTCGCACGTTCATAATTTTTATTATGGATTTCGCAAATACTACTACAAGCTTTTGTAGCATCTGCAATTGCTTCAACAATGGTAGCTGGACCACGGTGAGCATCCCCTACTACATATACATGCTCCAAGTTTGTCTCTAAAGTATCAGGATCAACAAGCACGCGACCTCTTGGGTCTGTTTGAATGCCCAGTTCATTAAAGTAACTGTCATCCACTTTTTCTCCAATCGCAGAAACGACTGTCGAGGCTTTGATATCAACAAATTGACCGGTTGATTCTGGACGCTGACGGCCGGATTCATCTCTTTTTCCTAATTTCATTACCTCACAAGTCAGATAACCATTTTCTAATGATACAGGGGACAATAACTCACGGAAGGTCACGTCTTCATCTAAAGTTGTCAAAAGTTCCTCTTCATCCGCTGGCATATTTCGTTTATCACGGCGATAAACCAAGGAAACATTATTGACGCCTGGCAAGCGTTTAGCAGCCCGAGCGCAATCCATAGCTGTATTGCCACCACCAATTACAACAATATCTTCACCATAAACATTATGTCTTGAATCAATACGCAAATCATTTAAAAATTCTAAGGAATTAATTGCTTCACCTTTATCTAAGCGAAGATTATTGTGCTTATGAGCGCCAATGGCGTAGATAATATTTTCATAGCCAGCATCTTTCAAAGAATCAATTGCTGGAGCTGCTTCTCCAGTTTTAAATTCAGCTCCCATGAACTTAGCCATATCTACGTCTTTTTGTACACTTTCCATAGAAATACGAAATTCTGGTACGATTTGGCTACAAACACCACCTGCATCATTACCTTTTTCAAAAACAGTTACTGGATAACCTTCACGGGCTAAAAGATAGCCGGCTGAAATACCTGCTGGACCCCCACCAACTACTGCCGTTTTTGGTGCATTTTCTTTTCTTTCAGGTTTTTCCATCGTTGCCATTAATTCATCATAAGTATTTTCGGCAGCTTCTAACTTCACGCCTCGAATATCGATAGAATTTTCATAAAATTGACGTGTACATTTTGTCTGGCACGGATGCGCACAGATCGTTCCTGTAATAAAAGGTAACGGATTTTTATCCACGATTACTTTTAAAGCTTCCAAATGCTTTCCTTCACTAACATAGCGTAAATAAGCTGGGATATCTTGATCAATAGGACAACCACCAGTTCCACGACATGGAGCGGTGTAACAGTCAAGTAATGGCAACTTCTCTTTAATTTTGGGAGAAATTGGTAGTTTTATAGGTTTTTGATAAAGTGCTTGAGCTTTTGATTTTTCTACTAGTTCTGTTAATTTATCCAATTCTAATTGAATATAATTAGGATATTCCAAAGAAGAGATTACATTGGACATTTGTTGTATACGCTGGTAACCACCGGGTTTTAATAATGTAGTAGCCACTGTAATCGGCCAAATTCCCGCTTCAAATAAGTCTTTAATATTGAAAATATCTGCTCCACCGGAATAAGAAATCTGTAGTTTCCCTGAAAAAGCGTCAGATAGTTTTTTAGCCACAGCGATACTCAGAGGAAACAACGCACGACCAGACATAAACATTTCTTCTGCAGGTAGTTCATTTTGACCAACATCTACAGGGAAAGTATTCGTTATTTTTACTCCAAAATTTCGTTGTAACCTATCAGCTAAATTTTGTAATCGCTTAAGCATTGGAACTGCTTCTTCAAATTGCAAATCTTCTACAAAATGATGATCATCAAATTCCATATAGTCAAAACCAAGTTTATTCATCATTTCACGAGCGTAATCGTAACCTAGCAAAGTTGGATTACATTTAATGAAAGTATGGAGTTGCTGTTCTTTAATAAAGTGAGTAGCTATTTTTTCAATTTCATCTGGAGGGCATCCATGTAAAGTTGATAATGTTATAGAACGTGAAACATGGGGACTAATTTCATTCAAGTATTCTTCATCAATACGTGTAAATTGTTCCATATATTTCCGTGCTGCTTGCAAGCATTCTCCCCAAATTGGTGTCTTTGAAACATCTTGCATATCATGAATATATTTTTGGATTTTTGGCGTTAGGATTCCTTCCAAATCATAGCCAACACTCATATTAAAGATAAAACCATCAGGATCGCCTAAATCAAACTCTCGACTTAATAGTTTTAAAACAAACCAGGCTTTCGTGTACTCTTCAAAAGCTTGTGGTACACGCAATTCTGTTGACCACTCTGAGTTATAAGCCTCATCTCTAGCCGAAATACATGGTTTTGCAATTCCTGTGTCTTCTCCGTCGATCACTTGCACTGTTTTTAATTCAAAAAACCTAGCACCACTAACATAAGCCGCAACGATGTTTTGAGCTAATTGTGTTTGAGGACCAGCAGCTGGACCAAACGGTACTTCCATTTTTTCGTTAAATAAGGATATTTTTTTACTTTTATCCGCTTTATAAAACTGCCGGATACCAAAAATAGTTCCTGTTTTTCTGTATTCTTTCATAACCCAATCTAATAACGCTTCAATGGATATAGGGCGCATTACATCACTCATTTTTTTCACCTCTAATTATTGATTCTACTCCATAATTTCTTTGCTTCTTCTCCTGCCTTAGCATAAATTTCATCCTCATCGACATTTAATACTTCTTTATTTCTCATCCTTACCTCACCATTAATGATTGTATCTGTAATATTGTTGCCATTAACCGCCATTAGAATATGACCATTAACATTATCTGCGGTTATCGGTGTAGGGGCTTGATAATCGGCTATAATAACATCTGCAGCTGCTCCTTTTTCAATTACTCCAAGTTTAGTGTTAAAATAACGATTCGCCATCTTAGGGTTATTTGCAAATAACATTTCTGGAACTTCGGTTCCACCAGCACCTGGGTCTACTAAAGTATGTTTATAAATCAAGTTCGCAAACTTATATGATTCCGTAATGTCAGTGGTAAAACCGTCTGTACCAAGACCACAAACAATGCCAAACTCGTCCATCATTCGTAAAGTTGGTGGACAGCCAACAGCATTTCCCATATTAGATTGAGGATTAGTTACAACCATCGTGTCAGTATCTTTAATCAATTGCATCTCTTGAGGGTTAATATAAATACAATGTCCTAATAAGCTTTGCCTACCTAAAATACCTAGGTCAAATAAACGATTTATAATAGGCTTGTGATATTTGCGCAAGGCATCATGTACATCTGCGATACCTTCTGCTACGTGGATATGAAAACCTACGCCCTCAGGTGTTTTCCCCACTGCTTTTTCCATTGTTTCATCCGATAGAGTGAATTGAGCGTGCATTCCCATCATCGCTTGTTGCATATCACTTGTTTGGTTTTGAACTTTATTGATGAAACGAAGATTCTCTTCAATCGCTTGATTTGCTGCTTGTTTTCCATGACGGTCTGATACTTCATAACATAGACAAGTACGTACACCCATTTCAGTAGCAGCGTTTGATAACTGGTCTAAACTTCCTTCGATTTCTCCATAACTTGCTTGATGATCAAACATAGTAGTAACGCCATTTTTGAGACTTTCCAAATAGGCGATTCGCCCACTATGATAAGTTGTTTCATTTGTCATTTCGCTATCTAACTTAAACCACTGACCCTCCAAAATGTCTAAAAAGTTCTTCGGATTATAGCCATTGATACTTAACCCTCTGGCAAAAGTACTATAAATATGATTATGCATATTAATAAAACCTGGCATGATCAAGCCATTTTGAGCGTCAATAAATTCAACATCCGGATACTTCTCCTTCAAACTCTTTGTATCTGCAACTTCTTTGATTACTTTCCCATCAATCAATACTGCACCATTTTTTATGAAACCCTTTTCTTTTTTGCGTGTGACTAAGTGACCATTTCCAAGCAGTAACATAATTTGTCCTCCTAATATTCTTGTTACCAACAAGAAATTTCCTGTACACGATTTGTATACTATAATTTTTTGTGGCTCGAACTTTTATTGACTTTAGTATAGCACGTTATCTAAAAAATAAAAAGCTTATCTAAAAATTTTTTTGTTTCTGTTGAAAATGTTTCAAAGCTCATAAATATTTGTTAATTGAAAATTTACATGATACTATTATAAAAAGAAAATAAAATACTAGTTGGAGGGTTTTTTATGTTATCTGAACAAAACGCTAACTTTTTAAAACAAATTGCTAAAGCCATAGCAATACAATTTGGTGAAGACTGTGAAGTCGTGGTACATAAAATTGACGAAAATAAAACGGATCATTCGATCATCGCCATAGAAAATGGTCATATAACTAATCGTCATATAGGCGATGGCCCATCTCAAGTTGTATTGGAAACGCTGCAAAAAGATCCCGAAGAAATCGAGGATCATTATAATTATCTAACCCGCACACGCGATGGTCGAGTATTAAAATCAAGTACAATGTTTTATAAAGGAGAAGATGGCAAACTCGAAGCAATTCTTGCCATAAATTTTGACACATCTACTTTATTTGCAGCAGAAAATACTTTGCATAAATTAACTGTTACCGATGAACCTGAAGATGAAGTAGAACCAAGCTTCATCCCGCAGAACGTTAACGATCTATTAGACGAACTGATTAAAGAATCCGTTAAATTAGTTGGTAAACCTGTGGCACTGATGACAAAAGAAGATAAAGTTAAAAGTATACAGTTTTTAAGCAATAAGGGCGCTTTTTTAATCACTAAATCTGGCGATAAAGTAGCGAAATACTTTAATATATCGAAATATACACTATACAATTATATCGGCTAATATAAGAAAATAGCCTTCACTAACAAAAGTAGTGTCTTCTAAGAGCTAGCCTTTCACTAACTCCTAGAAGACACTACAGTGGTTGTTTTTTATTTAAATACATCATAACTGCTTCTAATACAGCGCCTCCCAATGCGCGAGCTTTATCCGATATAGTAAAACAATCAACATCTTGAGAAGGTCTGGGATCTACATCCGCACATTTCAGTCCCTTTGGTATAGTAAAACCTTCGGCGATTTCTCCTCGTAAAGTTCCTTCTAAAGGTGAATAAACTGCCGTATTCCCCACATAAAATAATAACTCATCTTTTTTTACATGGTTGCCGATCTTTCGAACATGTTTAACTTTACCAGCAGCGGGAGAATGAATAACTCGTTCTGCGCTTTTACCGCCCAGTTTCCCTGGCACGCCAGTGTTAGCTAGCGCTTTTCCTGAAAAAAATAAGCGACCTAAGTTATGTCCACGCATTGTTTCAACAACAACGTCCACGTCTTCTGCTGCCGTAAACCCTGGACCTAATGCGACAGTGAACGGCGCCATGTCAATATTAGTCCCTAGATTTTTTTTAGCCAAAATTGCATCAACAACCACCCTTGGTTTAAAAAAAATTAAACTTTTCCCTTCAGGATCAACCAACAATGGTATCTTATCTTGTTGCCAGATAGACTGACTTTCTTCTGCTTTTTGTATTTTTTCTATATGTAAATCTTCGACTTGATATTTTCCCCAAAAAACAGCATTACAGGCTGCTACAGTACGCCGAATCGCTAAAGGTTGAGCTGTTTCTAAAATCACTACTTTAAAACCGGCATGATATAATTTTTGAATCACGCCTGTTGCAATATCTCCACCACCACGAATCACTATTACAGTTTCTTCTACTTTTCCCATAAAATCCATCCTCTATTTGAAAATGTATTACCAGCAATAATCTTTTTTAATTGCCTTTTAAACATTGGATTCATTTTTTGAACAATCTGTTTGGCAAGTTCCAGATCTCTTGTCACTTCCACATGATTGATATACAGAATCTTTTCTCCTCTAGCTTTAGCAAATAATCCTTCTGGATGTTCAATCAATTGCGCTAAATGTTGTACAGTAATGGGTGAATTTTTTTTAACAGAAACTAACTTTAAATAATAAGGTAAGCGATGGATAATTGTTTCATCCGTTCGCTGCCCCAATACACAAAGCGGGATAATTCCGATCGTTGTTGTCGTTTCGGATACAATGACAGGTTCAAAATCAGCCCAAGCTTTCAGAGGGCGTTGTTTTGCGCCATCTGCTTCTAAAAAAACCTTATCAAACAAAGGAAAAGATTGTCTAAAAGCTGCTGACTCAGGCATACTGATTTTCTTTTTTTCATGTTTAGCAATAACCTTTCCTGCCATAGTAATGCCGATTTCCGCTGTTAAGTTTTCAAAAGGATCAATAACTAAGCGATGATAAATACTAGCTTTTGGATAACCCATTTTAGTCGTTGTACTTAGTAAGACTTTTTCATGGCAATATTTTTTTGCAAGAAATATAAGCAAACTGGTTTTTCCACCGCTACCAATGATTGATAGAACCTCATAATCCTTGAGTTCAAAACAATCAATTAGTTTTACCATGGAACATACTCCTTTTTATTATTTTTTTGTATAATGTCGTAAATTCCATCCAAATTAACATCATTACATCGCAAAATTTCACAGCCTTGTTCAATCTGTCCTCTGTCAATACGTAAACTAATTCCGCAAAAGTCCCCCAGATCTCTAGGCAGCGGCATTGGTTTTGTAAAAATATTTTGTTTATTAAGTACATCCTCAGCTTTCATGACTTGGTGGGTGTTTGAAAAAGTCAACAAACATTCCATAATTAGTCCTCATTTCTACAATGTAACGACTTTATCAGCTTTCATTTGGATTTCGCTGATAGTAAACATATTCGTAACATCTCCAATAGCAACCTTTTCTTCTAATTCATAAAAGTCTACACAAGTGCCACAAGTTAAAATAGTTACTTCTTTTTCCTGTAAAGTTTTTAAATCAGCAAGAATAGGTGAACCGTAATTGGTTAAAAAGGCTCCTTCATTAAAGAAAATCAGCGTGCTCGGTAGATCATCTAATTCAGTTAAAGAATAAATGTAACTTTTCATTAGCAAGTCTCCTAGCGCTGAATCACCTTTACCTAATGTCTTACTTCCAATCATTAACACTGTATCTTCTTTAACATTTGAGAAGTTATCTAGCCCTTTTTTAGGCATTAAAGTAATAGTAAAATATTCATCTTTGAGTTGTTTTATTTGTGTTTCAATCCCCAACTCATCAGTCATTTTAGTAATATTATTCACAGAAACCTGATTATCAACGGAGACTTCGATAGACTCATTTTGCTCTCCTCGATCTCGAAGTGCCTTTTTTGTTTCAACTACTGGAATAGGACATGGTTTTCCTAACGCATTAATTTTTAACATTCTAAATTTCCTCCTTTCCTTTATAAAAGAACAATCGGTGCATCCTCTTTTTTGACAATTTCACCGATCATTTGTGCTTGCGGATCGTCTTTTTGTATTTCTGACAATAAATCTTGCGCTTTGTCTGCAGCCACACTGATTAATAAGCCACCTGAGGTCTGCGGATCAAATAAAATTTCTTGCATGGCAGGTGCAATATCTGCCAATGAAACCTTCTCTGCTAAAAACTCTCGATTTCGTTGACCACCTGCAGTTGCCAAGTATTCTTCAGCAAAATGATAAACTTTAGGCAAAAGAGGTAATAAACTAGTATCCACCACCGCTGTATAGTCTTTTTCAACCATTTCGATCAAGTGTCCCAAAAAGCCAAAACCAGTAACATCTGTACAAGCGTGAATATCATATTGTTTCATTTTTTCAGAAGCATCTTTATTTAAGCGCTGCATAGAAAAAAGAGCAGCTTTTTCTGTCTCTTTATCTGCTAATCCTACGCGCACAGCCGATTGTACAAGCCCTACCCCTAGAGGTTTAGTTAAAAGTAATACATCTTTTTCTTTTGGTGTATTATTGTTGATAATCTTTCTGTTACTCAACGTACCTGTTACAGCTAGTCCGTACTTAGGTTCATGATCATAAATCGAATGACCTCCAGCTAATACAGTATTGGCTTCCTTTATTTTTTCAGCACCACCAGTTAGCATTTCTTTCAAATATTTTTTATCCATTTTTTCTGGAAAGCAAACAATATTTAGCGCATATAATGGTTTACCTCCCATCGCATAAATATCACTTAAAGCATTTGCTGCTGCAATCTTTCCAAAGGTTTTGGGGTCTTCAACCATAGGTGAAAAAAAGTCTATGGTTGAAATAAGAGATTGATCTTCATTGATCTGATAAACAGCTGCATCATCTGCAGTATCAAAACCTACTAGTAAACGATCGTCTTTTTTCCGCGGGATTTCTTGTAATAAACCAGCCAAATCTTTGGCGCCAATTTTGGCTCCGCAACCCCCAGATGTACAGCTAGAAAGAAAGTTTTCCACTTAATTACCTCCCTTTATCAGAATTTTTTCAAGCGCTATCAAACAATGGTTAATTTCAGTCGTCGTCGTTTCAAAACCAAAGCTAAAGCGTAACGCTCCCGTTTCAAAGCTTCCTGCAGTTTTATGAGCACTTGGGGCGCAATGCAGTCCATGACGAGTGATAATACCATAATCTTCATATAAAAACTGCGCCAACTCGTTAACTTCTAACTGTTGTGGTACAACAGAAACCACAGGTACTCTATTAGTAACGTCGGTATTTCCTAATATCTTTAAAGGCATTCCTTTAAGTCCAGACAAAAATTGTTGAGTTAATGCTTGTTCACTTTCCTGGATGTTTTTTATTCCTACTTGCTTAATCCATTCTAAACTAGTTTTTAAACTCAGGATCCCTACATTGTTAGGTGTTCCTGCTTCAAACTTATCAGGTAAAATATCAGGTTGTACAACAGAATCAGAAAATAACCCTGTTCCACCAGTTAACCATGGTTGCATTTGCTGTGCCGCTTTTTCTGATAAAATAAAGCCACCAATTCCTGTAAGAGCAAGAAGACTTTTATGTCCAGTAAAAGCCAACACATCAATATGTAAGCTTTGCTGATCAATAGGTAAAAAACCTGCTGTTTGGGCAGTATCCAGTACAGTTAAAAGTTTATGCTTATGTGCAATTTCAAAACATCTTTCTACCGGTAAAACAGAAGCTAGTACATTTGAAGCATGCGTCATAACTAGCAATTTTGTATTTTTTTGTAAAGCTGACTCAATCTTTTCAGAGGTCAATTCTCCAGCTGTATCACAAGCAAGATAACTTACTTCTACTCCTTCTTGTTCTAGTAGATACAACGGTCGCATAACTGCATTATGTTCGACAGAAGTTGTAATTACGTGATCTCCAGTTTGCAACAAGCCATGCAAAATCATATTTAAGGATAAGGTAATATTTTGCGTAAAAATGACTTTTGATGAATCTTTTGCATGAAAAAAATCAGCAACTGCTTCGCGCCCTTGAAATATAATATCCTGCCCAGAAAAATTTAAATAACTTCTTTGTGGTGTTATCTCATTATTATTTTGTAAATAATTTGTTACGGCATCGATTACCGGTTGCGGCTTATGCAATGAAGTCGCAGCGTAATTCATATAGGTTGTTTGAGAAGATTCCTTTCCTTTTGGTTTTAGCATAAGCTATCTTGTCTCCGCTCTTTTTCCAATAAGCTCTGCAGATAAACTAATCGCAAGCTCTGCTGGAGTTTCCGCTTTTATTTCAAGTCCGATCGGCATATAAATTTGATTTAGGGTTTCTGTGGCAAATCCTTCATTTTCCTGATCATTGCTATTTTATGTTTACTACCCATTAAACCAATATAAAACGGTTTGATTGCTATCAGTTGACGTAATATTTCCTCATCAAATTGATGGCCCCTTGTCATAATAACCGTATAATCATTCGAATTTATCCTAACGAACGCTTCGATTCTTTCTAAATCAGCCGTAATACATTCATTTGCTAAAGGAAAATAATTATCATTTAAATAATCTTGGCGGTCATCTACCACAACACAATAAAAGTCTAGATAATTCAGTATAGGCACCAATGCTTGTGATACGTGCCCCCCGCCAAAGATAACGACCTTACCTTCTTGGAATAATTCTTCTACTAAATAAGTTTCTAAATTAACTTCATACCTATCAGTCTTCCTTTTTGCTTTAGTACTTATTGCTTGCTGGTCGTATGTACCCAGCCAGCCTGTAGTATCACTATAAAAAATTAAAGAATCCTTTGAAGTTAAGTTAAGAGGAAACCATAACCATGCAGGCTGATGATTTTTTTCATGAGAAATCATTTCTTGACAGATTCTTTTTAAAGACGGATCTTCTCCAGGTAAGTACTGGAACAAAACTTCCATCTTACCCCCACAAACAGCTCCTAGACCTTCTTTATCGTCTGGTCGTAAATTAAAGGAACGACGTGCATTTTTTTGTTCTTTTATTAGCTGTTTAGCCATTTCTTCGCATTCGTATTCAACAATACCTCCTCCAATAGTTCCAGCTAAATGTTTTCTTTCACTCATCAACATTTTTGTTCCAATTTTTCTAGGAGTAGATCCAATACTTTCAATGATTGTAACCAAAACAGTATCTTGCCCTTTATTTATACTATCCAATAACTTTTGAAATACCATACTTCTTATCTCCTTTACGAACGATCAGAAAGCGCTTAATTAAATATTTATAAGTATAATTACTAACGAAATATAATAATCTTATCATGCTTTGTTTTTCACAAGACTAATTATAGCACCTAAAATTATTTTTTCCAAGCTAGTAAAAAATTAGTTATTACTATTCAAATAAAAAACCCCAAGTTGCATTTTTACAACCTGTGGGGCTTATAAACCACTATTAGCCAACTGATCCTTCCATACTCATATTGATCAATTGGTTCATTTCTACTGCATATTCCATCGGTAATTCTTTAGTGATTGGATCCATAAAACCATTGATAATCATTGCCGTAGCGTCTTCTTCGCTAATACCGCGAGACATCAAATAAAATAATTGGTCTTCAGAAATTTTTGACACACTAGCCTCATGTTCCAAAGCTACATTATTATTTAAAATTTCATTATACGGAATTGTATCAGAAGTTGATTGGTCATCCATTAAAATCGTATCGCACTCAATATGTGATTTGGAACCTCTACTATTACGACCAAATTTTACTTGCCCCCGATAATCGGTCTTGCCACCGTCTTTAGCAACCGATTTTGAGATTAACGTACTAGATGTATTTGGTGCGTTATGATAAACTTTGCAACCAGCATCCAAATGTTGTCCATAGTTAGCAAAAGCCATTGATAGTACAGAAGTTTTAGCATTTGGACCTTTTAAGATACTACAAGGGTATTTCATATTTACCTTACTACCCAAATTACCATCAATCCATTCCAAAGTACCGTTTTCTTCCACTGTTCCTCTTTCAGTAACTAGATTATAAACATTATCCGACCAGTTTTGAATAGTGGTATAACGAAAGAAGGCATCTTTTTTTACAACAATCTCAACACTTGCCGCATGAAGACTATTCGCTGAATAATTAGGTGCTGTACATCCTTCAATGTATTGAATAGAAGCTCCTTCATCTACAATAATCAATGAACGTTCAAACTGTCCTGCGTTTTCCCCATTAATTCTAAAATACGTTTGCACTGGAATTTCACACTGAACACCTTTTGGTACATAAATAAATGTCCCCCCGGACCAAACAGCCCCATTCAATGCCGCAAATTTATGTTCAGAATTAGAAATCACACTAGCAAAATATTTTTTAACTAGTTCAGGATATTCACGCAAGGCAGTATCTGTATCAGTAAAAATAACCCCTTGTTTAGCAAATTCTTCCTTCATATTATGATAAACGACTTCAGATTCGTATTGTGCCGCTGCACCTGCTAAATACTTACGTTCTGCTTGTGGTATACCTAAGCGTTCAAAAGTGTCTTTAATCTTATCCGGCACATCTTCCCAGCTATTCGTATTTTTTTCGCTCGACCGTTGATAATAAATAACATCATCAAAATTAATACCGGACAAATCAGGCCCCCATTTAGGAAATGGGATCTTATTGAATAATTCCAGTGAACGCAGTCGATAATCAAGCATCCATTGTGGTTCTTCTTTAATTCGTGACATTTCTCGAACGGTTTCTTCAGACAAACCACTACCACTAGAATAAACAGGCTTAACATCATCATGAAATCCATATTCATATTCTCTGCTTTTTGTTTCTACTGCCATTGCTATGTAACTCCTCTCGATAATAATCTATGGCTTTTTATTTACTAGTTATTGTTTGTTTTTTCACTAACGCTACTTCATTATAACACAAATTTTACTTTCATAATCAAACAATGTCAAATCGTTGTATGTGTCAAGTTTATTGAGGTTGAATAAAAAAACCGTCTTTTGGGGCAGACACAAAGTTATTTTTCAACCTCACTTTCATTCGGTTTGCCCTCATCCTCTCTAACAAAAACAAGTTTTTATTAGAGAACATTCGGGGTCATTATTAATTGATTCAGTCCTTTGGCGAATTGGCCTAAAGGCGCACTTTTCGCTTTTCCTTCGCCAATCTGTCCTTTAAATGCACCTTCATGAGCTTGGAAACGAGGCTTTTTCTGTACCCAACGTTTCATAGCGTGCCAACGTTTTTCTTGAGCGACGACGTCGTCCGGAAGGGCTTCGTATTGGTTCAACCAACCTTCCAATTCTTGGTTTCTTAAACTATCAATGACACGAATCATGGCTTGGGCGCCGGTTGTTGTCCACAAACGACCTTGGCGTTTCATGCGATAGGTGATTTTCCGATGGGTACTTTCGATCGTGCCAATACAAGCTTTAGGGTCCCTGATTCCTCGTGCTTTCAATGATTTTAAATAAGGCCAACTTCTTTGAAGATAGTGATGCAGTAAACGTAAATGTTCTAACGCTTCGGCCTCCTTTTCTTCAATCAAGCTTTCCGAAGTATCTAAAACCAGCTGGACTGCTTGCCAATCATAATGTTCAATCGCTCGAATCATTCGATGTTGGAGTTGGGGAACAAAAGCCATTCGTTCCTTGATTTTCCGATGGACATGGTATCGATCACGGAAGTGTTCATGACGCAAACAACCTAAAGCCAGTTCATCAAACACTGCTTTTTCATAACCCGAACCGCCGTCACTATTGGAAATGACAATGGTATGACGTAAATCATAATAGGCTTGAAGATAGGCCATCATTTCTTTGTATGCTTTTTGTCGATTCAGATGACTCACAAAGTGCGGGGCAATCATTTCCGAGCGATTGCCGACTTTCTGGCTGCCTTCACACACTTGAAAACGGTGAACTTCAAGGGATTGTTTCTTCTGTCCGTTGATCTTTACGCCGTCTCCTTCCAGATATAAATAAGGCACTTTTTTCTTGGTGATCACACCGTCATAACGACTTTCATGCGTGCTTCTGGCTTGGATGAATTCTCCCGTTTTAACCACCAATTGTTGCACATTTTGATGACTCATCTGCCAAGAAGTTAAACAGTCGATCGCTTGAGAAACATGACGATAGACCATGTTACTGCCTAATTGAGCCACGTTTCGCAGGACGAGCGAACTATAACGAAGACCTTTTCGAATCCCTAGAAATTCATCTAAGGGGTAACGAATGACATTGGCTTGATTTTTCATTCGTCGACGAACATAGGTCACGGGACCAAACAAGAAGGTGATGGTTCTTTCGCTTTTACGATCGACGCGAAAGCCTTCTTTCTTACATTGCGCACAAATTTCTTCATCAAGCGTTTGAAAAGCTAGTTGGGTAATGGTCGCTATAAGTTGTGTAAAAAAGATCATCATGGCTCTTTCTCTTGCTAAAAAATTCGTTTCCTTCTTCATTACTTCCACTAAATCTGTTACAATAGAATCCATAAGAAACCGCCTTTGTTCATTAGTGCCTGTTAGCCCAATGAATAGAGTAACGGTTTCTTTTTTATTCGTCTAGAGGATACCTCAATAAATTTTACACTTAGCAAATCGTTTTCAAACCTTTCATACCAATAACTCTAATTAAAATAATAACCAGTTTATTTTTCTTAACTAAAATGAGCTACATGACGTTATACAATAAACAAGAAAATTGTTTACAACGTCACTATTAGAAACAATAAAAATTGTAAAATAACTTTGGAAAATCTTTTAAATACTAGTAACTAAAAAGGCAAATAAAAGCCATCTTATTTTTTAAGATGGCTGCAAATTTATTCATCTTCTTTTGGAACAATCGCAAAAGCACGGATATTGAAACCAGGCGCAGCTTTAATTTTAGGTGCACCAACGAAAATCGCCGCTCCCTTAGCAGGAACTTTCGCTAGATTATTCATTACTTCAATTTGATATTTATTTTGAGATAACCAATATAACTCAGCAAGCAAATGACCATTTCGAGTTTCTTCAATCGCCGGGTCTGTATCCAAAGTTTCGTGACCGACTGCTGTTACATCTCTTTTTTCATGTAAAAACTTCAGAGCTTCAACTGACCAACCTGGTGTATGAGCTTGTCCATCTTCATCTAAATTATAATAATCTGTTGGATTACCCCAACGTTTAGACCAGGCACTAGAAAAAGCAACGAAACTTTTTGCAGGAATCTCACCATATTCTCTTTCAAAAGTTAGAATATCATCTACGGACAACATATAGTCATGATTTGTCTCTACTTCTTTTTCTTTATGAATAACAAACATCGGAAGAATAAAATCCTTTAACTCTAGCTCTTCTAATGGCCTTTTTCCTTCAGAAAAATGAACAGGTGCATCAATATGCGTACCATATTGGGTAGCTAAAGTATACTCTTTGGCAAAAAAACCATCATTTCTAACTGTATATAATGTTTTTTCCGCAATCGGCTTAAAAGCCTGAAAATAGGGCATTTCTGCTGTCACTGTATGCGTTAAGTCTATCCAGTTTTGTTCTTTTAAATAATGAATACTTTCAGTAACTGTGCTCATTAGCTGTTCCTTCTTTCTGAATAATTTTAATAGCGATAGATATTGCTAAAATTTTAGCATAATTAGCTAACTATTCAAAGAAATTAAAAATATATTGAATAAAAAAGCTATGACAAGACATCACAGCTTTTTTACATACAAATAATTGTTTTGAAAATTTATTCCTTATAATAAGTCTTACCAGTGGTTTCTTTATAATCTTTCATCATCGTTTGCCAAGACTTCTCGATATTTTCTGTTAAGCCAAATAGTCCGCTTCTTCCCACAATATATATATCCGGCCCCGCTTTATCAATTTTTGCAAATGATTTTCGATTGGATGAACCGTCCATTTCAATCAAATATTGATAATCATTTTTGTTCCGTAATTCTCTTAACTGAACAATTTTGTCTAAACTTGAATCGATAAATTTTTGACCCGCAAAACCTGGATCGACGGTCATTATTGTTACTTTATCTAATAAAGAGATATAAGGATATATTGTGCTAACTGGCGTTTCTGGATTCAACACGATTCCAACTTTTAACCCTGCGTCATGAATCTGACCAATTAAACGAAAAGCAAGTCCGTCCAAGACTTCTGCGTGAATACAAATCCATTCACACTTTATATCAACTAATTGTTGTACCCAAAAACTAGGCTCAGTCACCATCAAATGGGCGGACATAGGAACATCGCTTATTTTTCGTATCTCTTCAATAAACCATGGAGATAAGGAAATATTAGGAACATAATGACCATCCATTATGTCAATATGATAAGAATCTACATGATTATTTAAAAAATAAATTTCTTCATTAAATTTATCCAAATTCATTGTCATTAACGATGGGGAAAATTGCACATTATTCATCTATGGACCTTCTTTCTCAAATTTAGGAAATTTGAATATCATTCAAATCAATGTCTTCTTCTTCGATTTCTTTTTGCGCTTCAAGATCTTCTGGAGAAAGTTTCTTTTTAATAACTACTAATACTAAAGCTGTAACAACAATATTTGCAAGTAGTGCAAGAACACCTGCCATAGGCCTTGACATGGTTGGTAGCATTAATACGCCGCCAAAAGGTACAGTGGAATCCGCACCTAAAGTCATAGATACCGCTCCACCAGCAGCGCCACCTACCGCACTTGCGATTACACTACGAATAATGTCGTTCATTGCTAGTGGAATAACACCTTCAACAACATTCACAACTCCCATAGGAACAGTGGACTTCAATGTTTCAACCTCAGTCGATGTGTAAATTTGTTTGTTAATGACTTTTCCAAAAAGATGAGCTAGACCAAAACCTATAGGCGTGGCAGTATTAACTAGTTGTAAGGCCGTGATTGGCTCATTAATACCTTCAGCTTGTAGCGTCAATACAAAGGCAAAAACAGTTTTATTAATTGGCCCTCCATAGTCAACTGCACTTAAAAGACCTACGACTATACCAAATACAAGAATAGAAGAAGAATTTAGACTGTTTAATATGCCTGTTAGCCAAGTAGTAAATGCAGAAATCGGTGTACCGATAATATAAACCATAATTAATCCACTCACTAATGCACTTAAAAAGGGGATCACTAAAGTCGGCATTAACCCTTTGGCCCACTCTGGTACCTTTAAAAACCTTACAATCAAAATTGTGATATACCCTGCAATGAAACCACCTAACAAACCACCAATGAAGCCGGCTTCAATAGCGTTGGCTGTTAATCCAACAATAAACCCTGGAGCAATACCAACTTTTTCAGCAATTGAATAAGAAATACCTGTAGAAATAACCACTGGCAAGAGCCCTAGAGCTGTTCCACCAATAGTTGCAAGAGCATCCCAAATACTAAAGTTACCCGTTAAATCTGCTGGGTTTTCTCCACCCATTGCTGAACCAATAGCCACTAAAAAGCCTGCACCACAAACAATTGGAATCAAATAAGAAATAGCAGTTAATAAATGACCTTTAAGATTTAACTTCCTGATCGTATCCATATTAATTTCCCTCCTTTAACTATTGTGTAAAACTGGCAATAACATCATCAGCTGTACCAGCTTCTAGTAAGTTTTCTACCACACTTTCATTACCTAATTTTTTAGCAAAAAGTGCTAATAATTTTAAGTGTTGTTCAGCTCCTTCATTACTATCTCCTACAGCAAACAATACAATGACTTTTACACCGTGCTCATCGATCGATTCCCAAGGGATCTCTTGTTTATTAATAAAGATTGCTACCCCTACTTTATCTACAACAGAACTTCTCCCATGAGGGATCGCAATATAATTACCAATACCTGTCTTTCCTTCTTTTTCGCGAGCATAAATATCTTTAGCAAATGCTTTTTCATCTGAAATGTAATCATTTGCCTTTAATGCAGCAACAATATGTTCAATCGCCTCTTCTTTTGTCGCAGCGTCCAAATTTGTATCAATAATATTTTTATCTAAAATTTCGCTAATTTCCATTTTTACAACCCCTACTTACTTTTTTGATCTTCTTTTACAACTTCTTCAGCTTTTTGAATCAATTTATTTGGTGATTTTATAGCCACTTCTGTGGGCACTTGGATCACACGCTTGCCCTCAAATCTTTCACGACCGCTAATCTTGACATCAATCGCTAAGATTACTACATCTGCTTCTTGAATTTGTTCTTCGCTTAGTGCATTTTCCACACCAATCGTGCCGCTTGTTTCAATGTGTACCTCATGCCCTGCTTTTTTTCCTGCTTCTTCTAACTTTTCTTGTGCAATATAAGTATGAGCAATTCCTACTGTACATGCTGCTACTCCTACGATTTTCATTATAATCGTCTCCTTAATTATTATTTTTTTAGTTCATTAATTCATCTAAAAAATTGTCATCAGCTAATTTTCTAGTAAAAGCTGCTATTTCCTGTTTTATAGCTTTTTCTTCTTCAGCTTTTAATAAAATAACTATGACTAGTTTTGTCTTGTGTATCTCTTGATTCCAATCTTCTACTTCTGACTTTAAAGAAAGAACAAAGACCTTACTTTGTGTAAAAGAGGCGCTTTCAAAATGAGGAAGTAAAACTCCCGGCGCAATTTCTATACTTCCCTGTTTTTCTCGTTTTAACAATTGATTTTTAAATTCTGTTACCGAAATACCTACTAATTGTTGACTTTTTCTTCCTAAAAATGCCAAGACTTCTTCTTTAGAAGAAAAACCTTTCTTTGGATAAATATGAAACAATTGATCATCTTTCATGGTTAATCTCCTCAATCTTGTATTGAATCCTTCTTTGATCATCGGAAGTTAACATAGCACTTACCAATAAAGAACTAACAGGTAATGATTGTTTTAGCTTAATTGTACTTAAGACCAACTCAGTCGTTGGATAGTTTTTAAGAAATTGATCCAAGTTTTTAGTTGCGATAACATCTATAACATCTAATTCGGGAAAATTCTTTTCAACCTTTGCTTTTAATAGCTCTGAAGTCCCAACTCCTGTAGTACACACAATTAATGTTTTAATTGGTAATTGGTAAGTTTCTAGTACTCTGGCAAAGTAGAGAGTAATAAATCCATTTTCATCTTCATTAATCAAGGGAAGACGATACTGATGACTCACTATTTTAGAAACGCTGACTACTTTTTCAAAAATATCTTTATACGAAAGCCTAATTTCATCTAATAAACCATTTTTAATACGTATTTTATGTTCCAAACGATTGATCATTGGTTTGATATGATTTGCTAAATCAGAAAAAATTCGTGTATCAAAGATGGAAATTCCTAATTTTTCACTCATCTCTTGCATATAAGTACGTGTAATTTGAGTTACTTCTTCAGAAAATTTGTCTGTATCATCTACAATACTTTGCATACGAGAATAGGCTAAGTATTGATATAAATAAAAGATTTCAATTTCAGGTAAACTTTCACTTAAATATTGTTCAATATTTGCAATGGTATTATTGGCAACTTCATACAAAGCAGTATCTTGTGATAATTGCTTTTTTTCTTCTTTTGTCAAAATGTTCCTATCATTAATTTTCAACAAGCCAACATTTCTTGAACGCGTGATTAAAATATAAAGATGCGAGAAAATGTTAATATTATATGGATAAGGAAGCGTTATTTTTAAGTTTTTCTCCATTTTTTTAATTTGATTAAGCACAAACAACGCGTCATACGTATTCAACCTTGATTCCTTCACACTCGCTAATTCATCAATATCCACTGTATTAAAGGCTTGAATGAGATCGGCTATCGCTTGTCGTATATTCCCTTCTTCTCCTTGGATGGCTAATGTACGATTTTTCCTGGTTAACTTTAATTGATATTCTGCTAACTGATCCGAAATAACTTGCTCATCATTAAAAATCACTGAATCCCCTACATAATAATCTTTAAATAAATCGTATACATTTTTAGCTTTAGGGGAAGATAACAATAATTCCTCCATGATTCGATTTCGTCTTTCTTCAGGTGAATAAGCAGAAGAACTATTACCCATTTGTGTCAAATTCATGGAAATATACTTTTCATAATCTAGTTTATATCCCCATCCTTTTTCAGAAGAAATTAAATCACCTTCTGGATAATTTTCATTGATTTTTTTAATCAAACGATAAACTGTTTTTTTGGAAACCGCTAAATCGTTTGCTAATTTATTTGAAGTGATATAATCTCTTTGTTTTGATAGAAGGAGTAACAGACTTTGTTCCCGGTTTTCTTTGGCCGTCATCGTTCCTCTTCCTCCCTTATATTTTTATCTTAACGTATATATCAGAAAGCGTTTCCCTGGAGTTTGTCCATTGCAATGGACATATAAATGGATCTCTCTACTTTCTCTAGCTTTCAGAACTAACTTTGCACTATAGTCGCTTGTTTAACAAAATGATTTATATAAACATTAAAAATAGATCTACGGCCTTTATTACTTTTGTAACAAGAAACGTAGATCTTTTATATTATCTCTTTTTCTTAAAAATATTCTTCAAAAAACTAGTCCTTATTGTTTTCTTATCCCCTTCTTTAGTTTGAAAATTTTATCAAAACTAAAGTTTTATTTCTACTAATTTAAAAGGCGCCTTTTAATATTTAATATTTCTTTTTTTTCTAAACCTAAACTTTGCAAGAATTGTGCAGCTCCACCTTTCTCTTCATCAATATACTTTATAAAATCTTCCATATTTTTAGGGGGAGATAAATAATAAGATGTCCTAGGGTTTTTTTCGTCAAATTCAAACTTTTTCTTGTTTAAAGTGTAGGAAATTTCGTAATCTGATATAACATCCTCTTCAGGAACATCACATAATAATAATAATAAAGCACTTATTATTCCCGTTCTATCTTTTCCTGCCTTACAATTAATAAAAGTTGCCCCTTCGTTGTGGTTAGCTATTATTGAAAAAATTTCATATAGTGCTTCTTCATGTAATTCAGCTAAAGTTTCATAAGAATTTACATTATGATTTATGTTTATTTTTTCTAATTCCTTAAAACCGCCTAACATTGGGATGTTATAAAAGTTTATTTCTTTAATGGTACTTAATATATTTTGTTCTTCGTTAAAATGTGTTTTTCCTCTTAAATCAATAGCTGTTTTAATATGATAGGGATCTAATATTTTTTCATCTTTTTTACTTAAACATGCTGGGACATCAGATCTCAGTATCACTCCAAAATTAGTTATCTCTCCATTTTTCGTCATATAGCCACCCAAGTCTCTCGTATTTAAAGTAGCATCTAGGACTAACCTTCTTGCGTATTTTTTATCTGTCATTAATAATTCCCCCGTCTATTTTTCAAACTGTTTCGCCAACGCTTGCGTTTTTATTTTGTTCTTTTTTCATTTCATATTTTTCATATGCACGGAAAAAAGGCCAATAAACTAGAATTCCAATAAGAAAACTTATTAATACAATAACAACTCCTCGCCAGTCACCTCCTGTCGAAACAAAACCTAAAATTGGAGGAGGAGTTACGAAAGGCATATCAATAAAAGTAGGGTTGACAAAACCTAACATAGTTGCTAAATAAGCAACAAATCCTGCAATGGCAGGTGAAAGTATACAAGGGATCATCAAGAACGGGTTTAACATTACTGGTAAACTGAAAATTAAGGGTTCAGCAATCGAAAAGAAAGCCGATGGTGCAGCAGCAGCACCTATTATTTTATGATATTTAACCTTTGAAACAAATAACCAAAAAATTAGTCCCCAAGCTGCTGATGTCCAAGTAACCATCCTATTTAAAGGAGTTGTCCAAATATGAGGAAGCTCTGCAATTGCTGTTCCTGAAGCAAACGACGACGCATTATCTAATAGCCATTGCGCCTCTAAAGGTTTAAATATACCTCCTAGCATACCTGAACCATTAACTCCAAAGCTCCATAAAAAATTATTAGCAGCTTTATAAATAGTAAAAGCAAAAATATTATCACCTGCGTTAATAATAGGTTGTAAAAAAGAATTAAACGCATCAACCAAGTTAACATTTAATAAACTTCTAATAGACCAAAAAAACAACATAATAATCAGCATAGGTAAAAGTGATGAAAAAGCATTCCCCACTGCTGGCGGCACACTAGATGGCATTTTAATCCTAATATTTTTATTTAAACAAAACCGATAAAATGACATTGCTGCAAAAACAGCAACAATAGCAACAAACATTCCATTTGCACTAAAAGAAGAAACATCTATTTGTTCATCTTCAATTTGCCCAATACTCAATAAAAGAAACGAACTCAACCCAATAACTGCTGCTGACATTTGATCAATTTGATACATTCTCGAATAAGCTAGTGCTACAGTTATACAAACATATAAAGCAGTAAAATTCATTGTTAATCCATAAGCCACATCTAAACTTTCAGAAAAGTTACTTAACTGTGGTATTAGCGGTCCATTACCAGATAAATCCTGACCCAATGTTGAAATAAGTAAAAATATACTACCTATAATGATCACAGGAGTTACAGCCATAAAACTATCTCTCATTATTAGTAAAAACTTATTATTAGCAAATTTCCCAAGAGGCTCAATTAATCTTTCTGCTAAACGTTCCATTTTACCACCAGATTTTTCATTACTATTATCCATTGCTTACTTCCTTTCTTTTATAAAGATTTTACAGTATAATTACCTAAAAGGTAAACGATTACCTTATAAACAAATTTATATAATCTTTGAATATCAAAGATTATATTGTAGTTTGTCTATTTACCAAACTAACTGGAATTGTTATAGCATGTGCAACTCTTTCTACTTCCTCTTCTATACGATAGAATAACTCTTTTACTGACTCTTTAGCCAATAAAGCATAATCTTGTCTTATACTGGTAAGTGCAGGAGTAAAATATTTAGAAATTGGATCATTACCATATCCAATAATCTTAAAATCTTCCGGAATTACTTTTCCACATTTTTCTAAGGCTAAAATAGCTCCCACAGCAACTCTATCGTCTGTACATATAGCACCGTCGTAATTAAATCTTCCCTTGTGTATTAATTCAGTAACAGTAGAAGTGGTCGCTCCCGTTTTTGAAAATTTATCGTCTGGCATAGCGCTTACAATTATGTTGTTATCTAAAGGAATTTCTTGCTTAGTCAATAACTCATTTGCGCCTCGAAAAATTTCTTTATTTATTTGTAAATTCTTATCTTGAGTAATAAAAGCTATGTTTTTACATTTATTATCAAATAATTTTTGTGCAGCAAGTTTCCCTCCTTGATAATGATTAGAACCAACTATCGAAATATTTTCTTCATCTTGAATTCCACGATCAATAAAAACTATAGGTTTCCCTTTAAAATAATTAGAACTCGCTAAGTCATCATTCCCGGAAATCATTATGATACCATCTACCATCTTCCCTTCAAGCATCTTTAAATATTGATCTTCTTTTTCCTGTTCTCTATCTGTTGTACAAATAATTAATGTAAACCCCCCTTGAAAATAGTAGTGTTTCAATTTCTTGTACTAATCTAGCAAAAAAAGAATTACTTAAATCAGGAATAACCACAGCTATTGTATTAGTTTTCCTAACCCGCAAACTTTTAGCTATAGAATTAGTTGCATAATTCGTTTCCTCTATAGCAGCTAAGACCTTCTCCTTAGTCTTTTCCGAAAATTTTCCTTCCTTATTATTTAATACTCGAGAAACTGTTGCAACAGAGTAACCAGTTATTTTTGCTAAATCTTTTATCGAAATTCTCTTATCATCCAATAACAACGCTCCAAACTGTGTAATCGTTTTCCTTGATATCAAGAATAGTATCAGGTCTATTATAATCTGTCAAGTCTTTATTAATAATCTACTAAAAAAACAATTATATTTATATTAAAAGAAGGGAAGTCTAGCAAATTAGCCTCCTTTTTTAATAAATAAAGGTTAATTAGTAAAACTTCCCTTCTTTATTAAATAAATGAAGGGACTTTTTGCAAACTTCCCTTTATTTTATTTAAAAATAGCCACCAGAAGACTAAACTATAAGTAGATTTACCACTTATTTTTGTAATGCGTTTTGCATTTTATAAAAAAGTGCATAGAGCGGTTTTACTCTCCATTAAAATAAAGCATAAGGATTCACTCTTTAAAAAGACAAGTAGGCTTTTCTATATTTTCATCAGCCATAATTAATTAGTATCATCAGTAAAAAATGCTTTTGCTAACAAAAATCGGGTCAATGTATACTGGTTGAGGATTTCTGCAACACCAAGTGACATACCTAAAATAAATAGTAACCCAAAAATAAACAATAAAGCAGTTTGTTCCTCTAAAAAACCAAAGAAAGAAAATAAAAAGGGAGCAATTATAGGAAAGAATAGTAATATGAACGAACCATAGGATGCAATTTTTTTAGTTAAATCTTGTTTTAAGCCTACTAAGCTCATTGCCAAACTATATATTAAGAAAAAGCAACAAGCAAAATAAGGAAGTAAGGCTGGTTCTAATAAATTCACTTCAGCGCCATAGCCTTCATTAAAATAAGTAAATAAGAAGAATGCGAATATAGTAACAAAAACAATGATAGGTTTATTATTTTTAATTAGTTTTTTTAAAGTATGATAATGATAACCGACATAGGTTCCCAAAAAATAAAAGAACAACCAGCCTAATATATTTGTACTATTATTAAAAAAAGGATATTGGAAAATTTGTTGGTTACTAAGATATACTACACTGACCACAAGACTAATTATTACCAATGTTTTATAATACCGAAATCTTTTTCTTAATAAAAGATTCAAAATAGTAAATTGCAAAATAACCAGTATAAATGCACCATGCCAATTTCCTTGAATGACAATATTCAAGAAACTATCATAAATACTTTCTTCATTAACTTGACTTTCGTACATGCTATAAATAAGACCAAAAATAAGATAAGGGATGAAAATATAACGTATGCGTCCCCATAAATAGTCCTTAGCTTTTTCTTTTGAATGTAAGATAGTATCTTGAACCTGCCATAAAATAAGTACCCCGGGTATGCCAAAAGAAAAAAGATGACGAACCCAAAATAAAGTTTTAATTTGATTATCATCCACAGAAGATCTGAAAGTATAATTAAGCAAAATCTGTGAGATAATCGTTATTATAATAAGAATAACAAAAACATATTGATGGATATTTTTAGTCGACTTCATTTGTCTCAAATCCTTTCCATATCTCAATTAAACGCTCAAAAGAACTATTATTCATCAAAATACGTGGTAAATATTGATCATTCAAATCGGGCGTGATCACTTTTTCTTCTAATGTAAAAGCATATTGAATTCCTGTGTTTTCTAGTGCTTTTGCTACTGTATCATTTCCTTCACCATAAGGATAAGCAAGTGTCCGGTTATCAATGTCCCACTCGTTTTTTAAATATTGATTGCTTTTTTGTAAATCTTGATAGATAGTTGTATAATTTTTTCTTGCTAACAATGAACGATTCTTAGCATCTAAATAATGTAAATCATGGGTATGTGAGGCAAATTCCCACAATCCCGTTTGATGCATTTCATTTAATTCCTTTGTATTAATCATGTTCATATCACTAAAATTCGAGTTCCCAATTTGGCCTGTAATAACAAATCCTGTTGCCGGAATAGCTAATTTTTTTAAAATAGGGAAAGCATTATCATATATCGTATGATCCATATCATCAAAGTTAATCCATACACTTCTTTCGGGAAATTGGCCAGCTTCTTTATATTTTAATAACTCATCTAATGTTAGAAACTTTGCGTCATGGTCGATCAACCAATTCATCTGTCGCTTGAACTCTTCAGTTGAAACACTATAACGTTTTAACTCATATGGATTAGAAAAAAACATCAAAAAACGATCTAACCAATTAATATTACGCACCCTGTGATAGTTTAGCGCTAATACTGAATTTGGCTCATAATCCAAACGCTCAGCTGACTCTTCAGTACTTTCTTCTGCCGCCTTTACACTTATATGATTAAAAAAGAGCAAGCTAAAAAGAAGCAAGAATATTGTTAAGTAAAATCTACTTTGCTTTTTCATTTTCTTTTATTTTTCCACCTCTTTGTTTAAACGGGCCAAAATAATAAGTTACGGTTAAATAAACAATGATACCTGCACCAACGATAAGATTTAAGTGAATTAAATCCATTAGGTCTAAACGTGTAATCTTTAAAACCGTTCGTATCAATTGTACATAATATAGATCAACGCCCAATAAAGTAAATATAATAGTTAAAAACGCTAATAAAGAAAATCCCCATAATAACAAAGAGAAAAAAACAAGCGCCAATTCCCTTAACTTATCCAAAACTTTTCTTAACGTGTTTTGCTGCCTCTGTCCGGACTTTTCCATGTTGCATAAACTCCTTTCTTTCTTCTTAAGGCTTTGGGTAGCGCAAAAACATTTGTAATAGCATTAATCATCCAATAAAAAAGCGGGTACCAACTTAAAAATAAGAAATAAAACATGTTTTTCCGTTCATAACGGCTATCAATACAAAGTTGTACAGAAAATAAAATAATATTTGCCGTGATCAACACAAAACTTGAAGCTAAAATAATGTTTAGTGTTTCTTCGTAAAAATAATAATCAATAAAATTTAGCACTAGTGGTGCATGAAACATTTTAAATTCACTCATTATGTTTCACACTATTTCCATCCATAAAAAAATCCTTTGTATTGGTCTTGGATGACTTATCCAAGACCAATACAAAGGACAACAACATGGATAAGTATAAAACAATTTCAGCTTTTAATAAATGGTTTTCGAATATTATTTTAAAAAAATTACCTTTTTCTATTCGTGAGAAAATTTCGCAAGCCGACAAGTATCATAAAAAGTTTGATTTTGAACACTTTTTGAAAGTGTTTCTCTATGGCATCGACAATGAGTGCGAAAGTTTACGTGAAATAGATACAGCGTTTGTTTCGCCTGATCTACAACAGACCATGACGTTAGATGCCATTAGTCATTCGCAGCTTTCCCGTGAGCTCGCCCAGATGGATGACGAAATTTTGTGGGCGATCTTCGCCCAATTACTGGAGAAAGTACGGTCAAAAATACCGGTGACCAAACGAAACGCACTCTATCTCGTGGATTCTTCCACTTTTTCGTTAAATACCACTCGGTACCCTTGGGCAGACTTTCGCTCAACCAAAGCAGGGATCAAACTGCACTTAAAACTCTGTTTTATGGATAAAGAACACTTGTATCCGGATCAGTTTGAAGTCACGAATGCGGTTGAACATGATGACAATCACTTAGAAGTTTTTGTCAATCAACCGGAAGCGACCTATATCTTTGATCGTGGCTATATTGATTACGAGCGACTGGACGAGATGGAAGCTGACGGCTACTTTTTCGTCACAAGAGTGAAGAAAAATGCCAAAGTTCATGTCCTAGAAACTTATGAACCTTCTCAGAGTAAAAACATTTTGCGTGACCAAATGGTAGTGTTAGGCACTCAGGTTTATTTAACTTCCCCGTTTCGCTTGGTCACGATTCAGGATGAAAAAGGAAAACAATTACGCTTTGTCACCAACCGTTTTGATGTGACCGCCCAAGAAGTGGCCGACATGTACAAAGCGAGATGGCAAATTGAACTATTTTTTAAGCATATCAAGCAACATATGACGATTAAAAAGCTATTTTCATACAGTGAAAAAGGGGTAAGCAATCAAATCATTCTCGCCATGATTGCCAGTCTATTGACGTATTTACTCAAAGTAGAGACAGGAAGTAAGAAATCCCCGTTCCAAATCAAGCGCCTATTAAAACATCTGCTTTTTCAACCTTTTGAAGAATTGTGGGTATTACTCGTTCCTACGTGACGAAATAGCATTTGTCGTCGTTGCAACAGTATTCAGATAAATAATGAAAAAATTTTTTCTGGAAAAGTCATCCCTTGCGTAAGCATTTGATTTTTTTGTCATTTTTTAGAAAAAGTTAAAATCTGAATATTCTGATTATATTAATGCACCACTAGTGAAAATTTAGATTTAACAATAAATAAATAAGTGTAAAAACAATAGAAGTTACCCATACGATTGAAACTAATTGTTCTAAAAACAAAAACCAGAAAGGAAGACTCTTCTTTTTAAATACTTTCCTAAAATCACGAATCAATACTTCTTGGTTTCCTTGTGCCCACCGAATCCTTTGTTTAAGTAATCCACGTAATGTTTCAGGAACAATCATCCAACAAAGCACATGAGGTTCATAAGCAATCACATAATTATGTAAATGCATTTTCCAAGACAGAGCAATATCTTCGGTTACCATATCGATATCCCAATACTGGCAATCTTCTAGCGCTTTTTTACTAAGCAGAGTAAACACACCGGAAATGGTATTAATATAACCATTCATTGATTGTGCTCGTTTAATGCCTCCAATAATACTAGCAAATTCTACTGTTTGTATTTTTCCTAATAAACTCTTTTTATTTTGTATCCTTGGATTCCCAGTAACAGCACCGAGATTTTCATAAGTATAAAAATTATCTATCATATAGTATGGTGCCGGGTCATCAATGATTGTATCCGCATCTACACACATGATATAGTTATATCTCGCTTTTTTAGCGGCTAAATTTAAGGCGTTGGCTTTTCCTTGATTTTGTTTCAAGTCAATAAATTGAAAAGAATAAAGCTCTTTAAGTTTTAACAACACATCAGCTGTATCATCTTGACTTCCATCATTGATGACAATAAGTTCTTTTTGCGGATAAGAAAGCTTACTGATATTTGTCACAGTCGCAGTAATTGTTTCTGCCTCATTAAAGCATGAGACAATAAAAGTAATCCCTTCACGCTGCTTATTATAATCAATGGCTGTTTGCTTACGTTCAATTAAAAAATAATAAAACAAGGCCCCGATCAACCAAAATACAGACATCACCAAAGGGTAATAAAGTAAAAACGAAGATAAATGATAGATAATTTGCATGTTTTTTCTCCTTAAAGTTCAGTTTTAAAACTTACTCATAAAAACTGAACGATTGTACTTAGATTTCTAATAACTAAAAAATGGATAATTATTCTAAAAATATTTACAGTTCTTTAGAAAAGTAGTACTAGACTTAGAAAGCGCAAATATTAATGTAAAGGCGCATCTTTTACGCAATGATTCATGCATTTTCAATTATTAGAAGCTAGTCTACCACCATGAAAGTCAATTTGCAATTTTCATGTAATGCGTTTTGCGTTTTATAACAACGTGCATACATCAAATAAAATACCCCTTAGAATAAAATCGAAAGATAGAGGTGAGAATATGGCTAAATTTAAAGTTAGATCAGAAAAAAACGACTCGGTAAATAAAACCATCCGATTTCCTCAAAATTTAAATGAACGCATCAGTCAAATCGCACAAGAAAATGATACTACTTTTACAAGTGTTGTACTGCAAGCATGCGAATACGCTTTAGATAATATGGGTGATAATACTTTTAAAGACGAAAAGGATTCAAAAGGTTAATGGCCTTTTGAATCCTTTTTAAATTCCTCTATCATATTTTTTGCTAAAAAGAAAAAAATGTTTGTCATTTTTTTCTTTTTAAATAACGTTTCTTTTTGAAAAAATAACTTTACTTTTTTTCTAATTCTCTTCATGAATGCGTTTACCTCGTCTTATAGAGACTAGAAATTTTAACTAAAAAACATACAATTTTCTTTTTATCTATCTATATCAAATGATATTCCTTCTTTAAAATATAGTTTGTTCAAATAGTAGTTGGCGTTTTTTTAGTGCATAGTATAGAAATAGCGGCATCTTATTCACCATTATGTTCAATAATGCGCGCTGGATTACCTACAGCAGTTGCATAATCGGGGACATCATGTAAGACAACTGCGCCTGCGCCAATTTTACTATTTTTTCCAATTGTTACAGGACCTAAAATTTCAGCATTTGAACCAATATAAACTCCTTGTTTGATATGAGGGTGCCTTCTACCAGTATCTTCAATACGACGTGATCCTAAAGTAACCCCATGTAACAGCACCACATCGTCTTCGATAATTACTGTATCTCCAATAACTGTTCCCACTCCATGGTCAATAAAAACACGTTTTCCAATCTGTGCGCCAGGTGCAATAGATATTCCTGTACGATGCTCGTTATGACGCCTGATTAAGCTTGCTAAAAAGGGATGATGATGTTGAAAAAAGTATTGCGCAATACGATGCCAAAAAAGAGCCTGCATCCCAGGATAAGTAAAAATAACTTCAGCCACACTATGAGTCGCAGGATCTTGTTTTAAAATAGAACGAGCTGTTTCAAACATAGCTATTTTCCTTTCAAATGGTTAAAACTTTGTTCAAGATCAGCTAAAAGATCTTTTGGATCTTCTACACCAACAGATAGGCGAATCAGTTCATCTTTTATCCCATTTGCTATACGAGTTGCGCGCGGAATTGAACCATGGGTCATCAAAGCAGGAATTTCGATCAAACTTTCCACTGCACCAAGACTTTCTGCTAGGGTAATTACTTGTAATTGTTCAACAAATGCGCTAGGATCCAAACCCTCTTGTAATTCAAACGAGATCATCGCTCCAAACCTATTCATTTGTTTTTTAGCGATAGTAAAGTCCTCGTTTTCAGGATCCCCTGGATAATAAATTTTTTCTACCATTTCTTGTTTACTTAGATAGTCAAAAACAGCATCAGCATTTTGTAAGTGAGCTCTCATTCGTAATCCTAATGTTTTCATCCCTCTTTGTAAGAGCCAGCTATCATGTGGGGATAAAATAGCACCAATCGCATTTTGCAAGAAACGAAGCTCTTCTGCTAATTGTGCGTCTTTTGTAACCACAAGACCTGCAATCACATCACTGTGTCCACCCAAGTATTTAGAAGCACTGTGAATAACAATATCTACATCAAATTCAATTGGACGCTGGATATAAGGAGAACTAAAAGTATTATCGATGATACTTAATAGATTATTTTCATGCGCAATTTCTGTGACAGCTTTTACATCAGTCACACGAAGTAGCGGATTGGTAGGCGTTTCAAGATAAATTGCTTTTGTCTTAGGGGTAATCGCTTGTTTAACCGCAGTTAAATCACGGGTATCAACAACTGTAAATGTTAGTCCGAGACGTTTTAACACTGAGTCAATCAAACGAAAAGTCCCACCGTAAACATCATTACCGACGACAAAATGGTCACCTGCAGAAAACAAAGAAAAAATCGTATTAATTGCTGCTGAACCAGAAGCAAAAGCAAGACCAGCAGCTCCTCCTTCAAGATCAGCAATCAACTCTTCAACTGCTTCACGTGTCGGATTTGCCGAACGTGAGTAATCATATTTACTTTGCCCGATCTTTTTTTGTTGAAAGGTCGTTGCCATATGAATAGGAACCGACATCCCTCCTGTTGTTTCATCCATTGAAGTGCCACCGTGTATTAATTTTGTATTGAATTCCATTATGAATTCTCCTTTCTTATTGATATATATTTTGACTTAAATAACGTTCACTACTATCTGGAAAAATAGTTACAATATTACTATTTGGAGGAAGTTTTGCTGCAACTTGCAAACTGGCAGCTAATGCAGCTCCACTTGAACTTCCGATAAACAACCCTTGCTCTTCTGCTACTTGATTAACATATGAAAAAGCTTGTTCATCAGAAATTGTTAATACTTCGTCGATATTTACATCTTTAAAAAAAGGAGGAACAAATTCAACGCCAATTCCTTCTGTTTTATGCGGATGTGGGGGACCTCCATTTAAAATAGAGCCTTCTGGTTCAGCAACTATTACTTTAACATCAGGATATTTTTCTTTCATGTATTTAGCTGTCCCAGCAAACGAACCTCCACTTCCTGCGCCTGCCACAAAAGCAGTGACAGGCTTTTGTAAGTCTTTAGCAATTTCTGGGGCTAGTGTATGATAATAAGTTTCTGGATTCTCTTTATTTTCAAATTGCATTGGTACAAATGTATTCGTTAATGATTTTTCTAATTCCCGGGCTTTCTTTATAGCGCCTTTAATTCCTTCATCACTTGGCGTATGAATAATTTTAGCGCCCAAAGCTTTCATTAATTCCTGTTTTTCAAAACTAAAGTTTTCGGGTACTACCAAAATAACTGACAGATGATAGGCTTGTGCAACTAAAGCAAAACCAATACCAGTATTACCCGCAGTAGGTTCGATAATTGTTGTTTGCTGGTTGATTTTTCCTTCTTTCATCGCCTTTTGAAATAAATATTTTCCTAATCGATCTTTAATGCTGCCCCCTGGGTTATACATTTCCAGTTTTGCGTATATGTGACTTTGCTTGGGTATTTCCATTTGTAAATCAATCAGAGGAGTATCTCCAATCAGTTGTGTTACTTGTTTGACTAACAATTATTATTGCCACCTTTCTTTTTATACGAAAAAAAAGGCGCGAAAATCAATTAAGATTTCCGCGCCCTGGGTCCTTCAAAGCCAGTATGTCGTTTGAACTTTTAAAATAACTTATTAAAGTTCACGCAAAGCCAGCCAGGCATCGCCACAACGCGACGTCTGACAACAGCTATATGAAAAAGTGTTAAACTTTGCGTAACTCATATTGGACCCTCCGTACTAAATGATTAGCTTAAATATAACGAGTTTTTTTCCATTTGTCAATCATTATTTATCCAAAAAGGAATTAACTAATTTATTATATTGCATCGCTTCTTTAATTTCATCACTATTACCGCCTAATATATCTACCAGTTGATAGCTAAAAGCTAGCGCAGTTGCGGGCCCACGGCTTGTCGTCACTTGCCCATCTTTTACAACGATCATTTCTGAACGTTTGCCTGATTGAATATCGTCGGCAAAATCAGGAAAAGAAGTATAATTTTTATCTTTTAGTATGCCAGCTTCTTCTAAAGCGATTGGCGCTGCACAGATTGCAGCAATTTGTTTCCCATTATTATAAGCTTTTTGCAAACTTTCAATAACCGTAGTATTTTCTTTTAAGTTTTTAGCACCTGGCATCCCGCCTGGTAAAACAATCATGTCATAATCTTGTAAGCTTTCGTCTAAGACTTGATCAGCTTTTACCGTAATATTGTGATTACCAGTCACTTCTTGAGCCAAGCCAATCATTGTCACATCTGCTTGAGCTCTACGTAAAACATCCACAACCGCTAGTCCTTCAATTTCTTCAAAACCTGGCGCAAAAACTACAGCTACTTTATTCATAATCAAACGCCTCCTTATTTTATTTATTCAGCTTCAGCGATATCTTCCAATACACTACTATAATCAAAATCTGTCTTCATAAATGTGGCATCGTCAGTAGGAAATTTTTGTTCCACTGTATCAATTGTTTGCCATTTAATTATCGGTTCATTGATTTCAAAGGCTAACACATGTCCGCCAAAATGATGGTCATCACTAATAAAATGTAGATGAAAACCTGAGGCCGAGATCGTTCCAAAAAGCTCTGGAGTATAAATACCGACTAGAGTTCCGGTGATATCTTCGGCTGTAAATTCTGCTTGATCTCTAGCAACATCTACTAGATCAGGATACGGCTTTTCTTGTTTTTGCACCGAACGGCATTTTATTTTATTAAATCTACCATGTAGTTTTACTGCTTGAAAAACATTTTTACTCGAAAATTGTTCTAGCATTTTTTCTTCTAAAGTCTCTTTATTTATTTTCTCATTTAAAGTCGTTTCATTTTCCGGAATAAAATCAACTACTGCAGCATAAGGAGTTGTATCTTCCAAGCAAACTTCATGAATTTGTCCAGTTACATCAAAGCGATAACCATGATGGTCCAAAATAACTAATTCCCCATTTAGACGATCTACAGTTCCTATACCGATACCTCCATTTTTTAATACTTCTTCAAACGTAAAAGCACCGTCAAACCCGCCTTTCATCAAAGTACCTAACGTATTATAATGAAACAATCGTCCAGACATCAAGCTCACCTTTCCTTTACGTATATCATATCAAAATTTATCCATTCGTTAAAATATAAGAGTTATAAAGTCTTCAAGGGAAAACACTAAGCAATTCAAGGCTATTTGGGGCAAAGATAGAGAATAAAACGTTGAGAAGCATTTGGTTTAGTAAAATAAAAGTTATATCCTTATTTTTCAGATAAAACTTTTCCATTCTTCTCTCCGTGATTGGCGTTTCAGATAGAATTTTTCTAAACTGTTGTCCGTGATTTCGTTTTCAAATAATAGATTGTCGAACTTTTGTCCGTTATTCACTGTTTATTTGTCCACTAGAAAACCTCAATAAATTTTACACTTAGAGTTATGGCCCCAAATCTCCAAATAAAACTTTATGATACCTTACATATTCAATAGATAATATTCTGCTCTTTCATTATTATTCAACCTACAAAACTTTGAATAAAAAAAGGCTGTAGCAAGGCTACAACCTCAATAGTTTACTCATCGAATTTAAAAAGATCGGTAGATAAGTAACGTTCTCCATTGTCTGGAACTACAGTAACGACGGTTTTTCCTTTTCCTAATTTTTTAGCAATTTCAACTGCACCAAAAATATTTGCTCCGCCTGAGATTCCTGGCAAGAATCCTTCCTTATTGCTTACTTTATGCGCCATATCGATTGCTTGCTGGCTTGATACTGTTACTATATCTTGATAAACTGAACGATCCAAAGTCTCAGGAATAAGTCCTGCAGATATACCTTGGATCTTATGCTTTCCTTTGATTCCTTCTTTAATCAAAGCTGCTTCAGCTGCCTCTAAACCATAAATTTGAACATCCTCGTTTATTTTTTGCAGTGCATGTCCAACACCTGTGACAGTTCCTCCTGTACCTATTCCTGCAATAAATGCATCAGGAGATTTACCTTCAAAATCTTTGATGATTTCTTGTCCAGTCGTTTTTTCATGTATTTCAGGGTTTGCTGGATTCTCAAACTGCATAGGTAGGAAATAGCCATTTTCATCAGCCAGCTCATGCGCTTTTTGGATAGCTCCGTTCATGCCATCTGCACCTGGCGTCAAAACTAACTCAGCGCCATAGCCTTTCATCAAAGAGCGTCTTTCCACACTCATTGTTTCTGGCATCGTAATGATTAAACGATAGCCTTTAGCCGCGGCAACTAAAGCTAAACCAATTCCTGTATTACCTGAAGTTGGTTCAACGATCGTTCCTCCAGCTGGAAGACGTCCATCTTTTTCCGCTGCTTCTACCATAGCAAGCGCGATACGATCTTTAACTGAACCTCCAGGATTGTAAAATTCTAACTTTGCATAAATTTCTGCAGCGTCTTCTGGTACAACTTGATTTAATTTAACCATAGGTGTATTTCCAATTAATTCTACAATATTTCCTGTTTTACTCATGAAATCTCTTCCTTTCATTTCATTGTCAATTTCTAAAAAAACAGCAACACATTCATTAATTTAATTCTAACAAAAGGTAAGTTTATAAACAAATATAACGGTGTCTTATTTAATTAGCTTAGAGGAGTTATTACTATGATATATAGCTTCCGTTTTGCTAAAATAATAAGAGCAGGAGGGATTATATGGATGAAAAACTCACTAAAATAAGCAAACAACTGGCTCTTGTTTTACGTCATCATCCTGAAAAAATTAACATTACATTAGACGAATATGGACGAGTAGAAATCAATGAATTAATAAATAAGTTTAATGCACACTATAGCCGAAAAATCGACCGACAAAAAATCGAAGAAATTATCAATAATAGCCCCAGACAAAGATACGTCATTGAAGGAACAAAAATCAGAGCGCTATATGGACATAGTGTTTCCGTCTTGCCGCTACAAGAAGCTGTAATACCTCCTAAAATTTTATATCATGGAACTAGCCAAGCTGCAGCTAAAATCATTCAAGCTGAAGGTTTAAATAAGATGGGAAGAGAATTTGTTCATTTATCAGAAAAGCTAGAAACCGCAATAAAAATTGGTAGTCGACATGACACTTCCCCTATAATTTTTCAGGTGTATGCAAAAAAAGCAGCCACTGATGGTTACGCCTTTTATTCTCCAAAAAGTGGCGTTTGGTTAGTAGAAAACTTACCAGCGATTTATCTAAAAAAAGAAAGACAAATATAGAAAACTGCCGTCTATACTTGTCTTTTATTATATTATTATTCTTGTGCTTGTGCAGAATTTTGCGTTGGCTCTTGCTCTGCTGTATTTTCAGCAGTTTCTTCTTGACGATTTGCTTCTGGAAATTCAACATTAGAATCTTCTTGTGCTTCAGTGCTTTCAGTATCTTCTACAGACTCTGTTGTTTCGGTCTGTTCAGTTGTATCTGTAGTTTCACTGGTTTGATTTGAATCTGAGCGTTCACTTGTTTCAGTTTCAGTTGTTTCATCTGTTACTTCAGTAGATTCTTGTTCTTGATTATCAGTCGTTTCTGTTATTGAATCATCAGTAACACTACTACTAGTTGACGCTTGATTTTCAGACCTTGCCTCTTCTGAATAATCGCTTGTTTTTTCAGCAGGACTTTGTGTCGTACTAGAAGACGTTGTCATTTGCTGTTCATTCATTGAAGTTGTGCTCGTTGTCTCTGGTACCTGACTTTGCTCCTGTGAATTTTGAGGCTGTTGTTCATCATGGGATTCATCTGATATTCTTTCTTGAATTGATTGAAAAGGTGCAGCCACAAAAGTATTTGCGTCATTTTTCACTGCTACACTCAAAATAAATGTTGCAAGACAGCTGATCAGTAATGCTTGAAGATTAAATTTATTTTTCATCTTTACGTTCAACTCCTCTGCAAAACGTACAGAATTGTAACATACATTTGAATGCGCAGCAAGTTTCCCTTTTATTTTATTTTACCCGAAAACCTTAAAGAGTCAATAAATAAATCCCGTTTAAAATAATTATTTTCGTTATTTTATCATTTAAAAAAAGGCGAGAACATAAGCTTTCCCGCCTTTTATATCTTTTTAAATTATAAATTTTCGCCGTTTGTTTCGATCACTTTCTTATACCAATTAAACGATTTTTTCTTATAACGATTGAATGAACCAGAACCATCATCATTACGATCTACATAAATAAAACCATAACGTTTACTCATTTGTGCAGTAGATGCACTCACTAAATCGATACATCCCCAAGAGGTATAACCCATTAAATCAACGCCATCTTTTACTGCCTCTTTAGCTTGTGCTAAATGTTGCTGCATATAATCAATACGATAGTCATCCTCAACGGTATATTGGCCATTTTCATCTTGGATTAATTGATCTTTTGCTCCTAAACCATTTTCCACAATGAACAAAGGTACTTGGTAACGATCATAAAAATCATTTAGAACAATTCGAAGTCCCACAGGATCAATTGCCCATCCCCATTCTGATTTTTCTAAATGAGGGTTTTCGATACCTCCTATAACGTTGCCGGCGCCAGAACTATATTCTTCCGGATGTGCTGCAGCTGCAACGCTCATATAATAACTAAAGGAAATAAAATCTACTGTATGATTTTTTAGTAACTCTGCATCACCCTCTGCAAATTGAATATCGATATCATTTTCCGCAAAAAAGCGTAACAAATGTCCAGGGTATTGTCCACGTACATGAATATCAGTAAAGGCATAATTTGTATTTTCTGCATCTTTTGCTGCTAAAACATCTTCAGGATTTGATGAAATTGGATAAGTCGGCATAGCCAAAACCATGCATCCTACTTGAAACTCAGGATTGATTTCATGAGCGATTTTAGTCACTGAAGCAGAAGCTACTAGTTCATGATGAACCGCTTGATATAACTCTTGGTCACTTAATTCTTCTTTAGGTGTTTTAATCCCACCTGAAATAAATGGCATGTGCAAAACAGAGTTAATTTCATTAAAAGTTAACCAATATTTTACTTTATCCTTATAACGGTTAAAGACTGTTCGAGCATATTTTTCAAAAAAACCAATCATTCGTCGATCTTTCCAGCCGTCATATTTTTCGGACAAATGTAAAGGTGTTTCATAATGAGACAATGTAACTAAAGGTTCAATCCCATATTTCAAGCACTCATCAAATACATCATCATAAAATTGTAGACCAGCTTCGTTAGGTTCTTTATCATCGCCATTAGGGAAAATACGACTCCAAGCAATTGAAGTACGAAAAACTTTATAGCCCATTTCTGCAAAAAGTGCAATGTCTTCTTTATAATGATGATAAAAATCAATCGCTTTTAATTTCAGATTATCTTCTGTTGGACCGTCTGTAATACGCCCCATAGCGCCATCAGGAGTAACGTCTTGAACAGATAATCCTTTCCCATCTGCATCAAAAGCTCCTTCAACTTGGTTAGCGGCTACTGCGCCACCCCATAAAAAATTTTCTTTAAAACCAGTTAGTTTTGTCATACCATTATCTCCTCCTATAATTTCATTTTAAACCAAATCATATTGTTGGTCATTAGTTTTATTTAATTCTTATCAACGATAAGTAATTAAAAACAGACACATTCGTTTATATTTTAGCTTTGTTTTGGTACAATTTTATTAATTGACTTACGCTGAAAGGAAGAAAAAATGCCACGTACAAATAAAACATCCGAGGCCAAGGTTCAAGCCTTATTTGATCGTATTGCAAGCACCTACGACAGCACAAATAATGCCATTTCTTTAGGAATGCATAAACATTGGCGCAAAAAAACGATGGAACAAATCCCTCTATCCGTTGGAGATCAAGCCCTTGATCTATGCTGTGGTACTGGTGACTGGACAATTGATCTAGCAGAAATCGTAGGACCTACGGGGAAAGTTGTCGGCCTAGATTTTAGCCAAAAAATGTTAGAGATAGCTAAAAATAAGTTAAAGCAAACGAATTTTAGCCCACAAACATCTTTGATCCAAGGAGATGCAATGTCTCTTCCTTTTGAAAATGATTCTTTTGATTTAGTAACCATCGGATTTGGTTTGCGGAATGTACCAGATGCTTTTCAAGTGTTAAAAGAAATGAAACGCGTATTAAAACCAGGGGGTATGGTTGCTTGTTTGGAAACCTCACAACCGGAAAATAAACTGATTTATCCTTTCTGGTATCTTTACTTTAAACTTGTTCCTACAATTGCTAAATTAAAGCATAATAAACGACAGGATTACGTCTATCTTCAACAAACGACACAAAAATTTGTGCACGCTAAAGAACTTAAACAAATGTTTCAAGATACCGGTCTAATAAAATCTTCCTATACGACATTTATGTTTGGGGCTTGCGCATTGCATATCGGCTATAAAAGAAAATAAGGAAGTGTCTATTTTTGAAATTTAAATTTGAACCGATAAAAAAAGACTATAGTGATTTCTCCAGCGATAAACTATTGGTGAACGCGCCCCGAACACCCGCTTTTCCGGTTAGAGTCGCAAGTGAAATCATGGCCAGAAGCCTCTCTTTTCTAAACAGTGCAGATGGATTAACTTTATATGATCCTTGCTGTGGAGGTGGACATTTACTTACAGTTTTAGGTTTTTGCTACAGTAAAAACCTAAAAAATATATACGGTAGCGACATTGATACTAAAGCTCTTGAATATGCTCAAAAAAATTTAAATCTTCTGACACCAGAAGGTCTGTCTAAAAAAAAGAAAGATTTACAGTACAATGATGAAAAGCAAGATGAAAAGACGCAACTAGAAGCGCTTAACAGCGCCAACCGTTTAGAAAAACAGCTATTTCATACGACTTATCCTAAAAAGGACATCCAATGTTTTCATTGGGATATCACAAGAAAGAAGCCGCCCCATTTAAAAAACGTCAATATCGTGATAACTGATTTACCTTATGGCAATATGTCTGATTGGCAAGGAGAAGGCACGACCCAGAATAATCCCAATAAACAGATGCTTAATAATATTTATCAAACACTTGATTTGAATAACTCGATTGTTACGATCATTTGTAATAAACAAGAAAAAATCAATCATCAAAAGTTTGAACAAGTAAAAAGGCTAAAGCATGGGAAGAGACAGTTTATCTTTCTTCGACCCTTGCCTTTTTATTAAATAGCATTAATCGTAACCTAAGATAAACTCATTTTTAGGCGACTAAAAAGGCTTTGGTCAATTGACCAAAGCCTTTTTTGCTTATTTTCTATTGGCTACTCAAATAGTGAAATACTTGTTTTCGTGACAGATAACCCAAAAATTCTTCTTGCTTGCTAAGGACTTCAATATAATTATAGTCACTTAAAGCTGCAAAAGCTTTTTGTAAAGTGGTATCTTCTTGCAATTGAACAGCTGCAATATTTTCATCCTGTGGTGTAGTATATCCTTCGACTTGCACAACACGACTAATAGGGATTTGATAGCCTAGTTTGTTCGCACTAGAGTGAAAAAAATCATAGACAAAATCACTAGCCGGATTTTGGGCGAGTTCTTCAGGAGAACCTACCTGCAGTAATTTCCCATCTCCCATAATACCGATGCGATCACCTAATTTAATAGCTTCATCCATATCATGAGTAACAAAGATGATCGTGTTATGGAGTTCTTCATGTAGCTCAATAATTAAATCTTGTAAGGTCGTACGCGACAAAGGATCTAGTGCGCCAAAAGGTTCATCCATCAAGACAATACCAGGTTTAGAAGCAATTGCACGTAAAATGCCAATTCGCTGTTGTTCACCACCAGAAAGCTCACTAGGTAGGCGATCACGATACTTTCCAGGATCTAAACCAACTTTTGTTAGTAATTCATCCACTAAACGATTAATTTCTTTTTTAGAAACTTTCTTCATCTCAGGAATCACCGCAATATTTTGCGCAACCGTCATCGTAGGAAAAAGCGCAATTTGTTGTAAAACATAGCCCATTGACCAGCGCAATTGCTGTAAAGGATAACTCTTAGCTTTTTTTCCATTAATTAAGATATCGCCATCTGTTGGTTCTTCTAAACGGTTAATCATTTTTAAAGAAGTGGTTTTTCCACTACCAGAAGTCCCCACTAGAACAAATAATTCGCCTTCTTTAATCTCGAGGTTCATGTCTGGGATGACTAAGTTATCGCCGAAGGATTTTGAAACATTTTGAAACTCAATTGCTGTACTCATTATTCATCCTCCTCTAGTAGCCCATTTTCAGTAAGATAACTATGAGCTACGTCGGCTGGCGTTTCCTCTTCCACGTTGACTTCATAGTTCATCTCTTGCATTTCTTCTTCCGTAATTTTTCCACCCAATTTATCCAAAGCCTCCACCACTTGTGGGTTGTCATCTGCAAATGCTGTACTCATCAAAGGAGCACCTTGATATTTGGGAAAAAGTTCCTTATCGTCTTCTAAAATACTTAAATGATATTCCCTTAGTTCACTATCTGTAGAATAAGCATCAATCAAATTGACACGACCATCGTCAATGGCTTGATAACGCAAAGCAGGTTCCATTGAACTTGTTTCGAAGTCTAAATCATATAATTCTTCAATACCCCGCAAGCCATCTTCACGATCGATAAACTCTAATGTCATTCCTGCTTGAATATCTGATTGAATATTTGCAAGATCACTAATCGTTTCTAAGTGTTCTTCTTCTTTAAATTCATCAGAAACAGCTAAAGCGTAAGCATTATTATAACTCATAGGCTCTAATAGCGTAAGTTGATCTTGTTTTTGTAAATGTTCTTTAGCTTGATTGTAAGTTTCTTCTTCTGATAATCCTTGCGTATCAATCGATTCGTCATCAATCAATGTTTCTAAGACCGTGCCAGTAAACTCTGGATAAATATCAATTTGATCATTTTTTACTGCATTATATAAAAAAGTGGTTTTTCCAAAGTTCGGTTTTATTTCAACATTAATATCAGCATCTTCTGCTTCAATTAAATCCTTATACATATTAATCAAAATCTCAGGTTCTGAACCTAATTTTCCAGCAATGGTGACTGTTTGTTGTCGATTAGCATAAGCTGAGTAAACACCGCCGCCACCTAGCAAAATAATAAGAATAGCTAGACCGACCATTGAATGCCAAGGTTTTGCACGCTCAAACCAACGTATCAATGAACTTAAAATAATAGATAATAATGCAGCTGAAATTGTACCAATAATAATCAATGGCATATCGTTACGATCAATACCTAAAAGAATAAACGTTCCAAGACCACCTGCACCAATTAATGCAGCTAAAGTCGCAGTGCCTATGATCAATACCATAGCCGTACGTATACCAGAAACAATAGCTGGGCGTGCCATCGGAAGTTCTACTTTAAATAATTTACGCATTTTAGACATACCAAAAGCATCAGCTGCTTCTTCAATAGCTGGATCAATCTCTGAAATACCCAAGTAGGTATTTTGAAAAATGGGTAATAAGGCATAAATGACAAGCGCAATAATCGCAGGTGTCGTACCTATTCCAACTATAGGGATCAACAATCCTAGTAAGGCCAGAGAAGGAATTGTTTGTAAAATACCTGCGATTTGCAAGCCAGTTTCAGCGACTTTAGGATGCCTAACTACCCAAATCGCCAAGGGTATAGCTATCAACATGGCTATCAAAAGAGAGACAACCGAAATACCTAAGTGATTTATTAGTTCACTCCATAAATCGCCACGTCGTTCATTGAATGTTTCTAACAGATTTTCCATTAGTAACCCCGCATTCGTTTTTTATTCCGAAAATTGACTATTGTATAACTCCGTATAAATTCCATTTTTTGCCAGAAGTTCTTTGTGACTTCCTTGTTCAACAATATCACCTTGGTCCATAACTAATATTTTATCCGCATCAACAATTGTTGACAAACGATGTGCAATAACAAAATTAGTACGACCTTTCATCAGATTTGCCATTGCTTGTTGAATCAGTTGTTCAGTCCGCGTATCCACAGAGGACGTTGCTTCGTCTAAAATCAAAATATCTGGATCACTTACAAAAGCTCGAGCAATCGTTAAAAGCTGTCGCTGTCCTTGTGAAATATTCGTTGCATCTTCATTTAACACTGTACGATAGCCATTAGGCAAAGTTTCAATAAAGTGGTGCGCATGCGCTTGTTTAGAAGCTTGGATGACTTCATCTTCTGTTGCATCGACTTTTCCGTATAAAATATTATCGTAGACCGTCCCTTGAGTTAACCAGGTATCTTGTAAAACCATGCCAAAAAAGGAACGTAAATTATCGCGTGGTACAGTACGAATATCGATACCATTAATCAAAATCTGATTTCTTGTTACATCATAAAAGCGTAATAATAAATTAACTAGCGTGGTCTTACCTGCTCCTGTATGTCCGACAATCGCTACCGTTTCCCCTTGTTGAACTGTAAGTGTTAAATCGCGAATAACCGGCTGTCCTTGCTCGTATTCAAAACCGATATGATCAAGCTTGATTTCTTCAATAGGGCCTTCAATTCTATGACTGGTATTTTCAACTTCTTCAGGTGCATCCAAGAATTGAAACACCCGGTTACTAGAGGCAATCGTCTCTTGTAGTGTATTAGCCATTTCAGCAATCACATCAATAGGACGACGGATATTTTGACTGTATTGCATAAAGGCGAGCACATCTCCTACCATGATCGTCCCGTTAACAACCAGCAAACCACCTACAATCGCAATTAATACATAAGCCACATTGCCAATAAAAGTCATCACTGGATTGAGTATTCCAGCCATAAAACTAGCACGGTAAGAAACATCAAATAAACGATCATTAAATGCTTTGAACTCTTCATTTGATTGGTCTTGATAGTTATAAGCTTTGATTAAGTCTGTACCAGTAAAATTTTCTTCGACATAACCAACCATTGCGCCTAGGCGTTCAGACTTTGCTCGAAAGTATTTTTGTGAACGCCCCATAATAATTTTAGTAGCTAAAATATTTAAGGGCACAGTAATGAAAAAGACTAAAAATAAAATTGGACTGATGAAAACCATCATGATAATAATTCCTACAAACATCAACATGCTATTAACGATTTGGCTCACACTTAGTTGTACATTGCGTCCAATAGCTTCCACATCATTAGTGATTCGACTTAATAAATCTCCTGTCGAATGTTGATCAAAAAAACTAAGGGGAACTTTTTTAATTTTTTCCGAAACTTCCGTCCGCATAATCTTGATCAATGATTGTGACAAACGTACCAATAAGCGTTCAACAACAATTTTACTTAAGGCCAAGAATATATATAAGGCTGTTAACAACAAAGCGGTTTGAAGCACATAATTAAAATCAAGACTGGTTTGGCTAGTCATCGCCGATTGGACATGGTTTAAAATTGACCCCATAACAATCGGCGCTGCAACTTCCATTATGGTAGAAATAATAGTCATCGTTAACGACAAAAGAAGAATTTTTTTATAATTTTTTAGATAGCTAAATAAGCGTTTAACAGTCTGCCAACTTGTCGGATAGCTTTCATAAAAGTTTGCCATCATACATCCTCCTCTTCTCCTTGAGAAATAGCAATTTCACGATAAATCTGATTGCTTTGCATTAATTCGTCATGTGAGCCTAGGCCTTGTACTTTTCCATTTTCCAATACCAGAATTTTATTGGCATGCCGAATTGTCGCAACTCTTTGTGCAACAATAATGGTTGCAGCATCATTAAGTTTGCCTTGTAAAGCTAAGCGTAATTCATGATCTGTTTTATAATCAAGCGCTGAGAATGAATCATCAAAAACATATAATGAAGCTGGACGTGTTAAAGCACGCGAAATAGCCAAACGCTGCCTTTGACCCCCTGAATAGTTACGCCCGCCACGAGCAACTGTTTTTTCTAACGGCTCTTCTTTTGGTAAAAACTGCATTGCCTGTGCCGTTTCCAAACTATCAAGCATTTTCTCATCACTGGCATCTGGATTACTATAAAATAGATTGCCTCGAACACTATCTGAAAAGAAATAATTTTGTTGTGGTACATAGCTGATTTTTTCGCGTACACTTTCTGGATTCAATGTGTCTATTGCTTGGTCATTAATCAACAGTTTTCCTTCTGAAGGATCATAAAATTGCATGAATAACTTCAACAATGTAGATTTCCCTGAACCTGTACCACCAATAATCCCCATAACCTCGCCTTTATAAACTGAAAAGTTCAAATTTTCTAAAGCCGGAAGATTCGCATCAGGATAATAAAATGTCAGATCTTGTGCTTTTACAGAAGTGATCGGTTCATTTAACACATTACTTCCCCCTACTGAACGTGAAGGGTAATTTAACACCGCATTAACTCGGTCAATAGAAGCAACACTTCTAGGTAGCATAGTCATCATACGCGTTACCATGATCACAGCGTTTAATACCTGTGTAATATATTGGACAAAAGCCATCAAAGCGCCAATCGATAACGTACCCTGTTGGACAAAGCGTACACCAAGAAGCAAAGTCGCAACAATAGACAAGTTCAAAATCAATGTCAATATGGGATTGATCGTCTGCATAACTTTGTTTACCTTCAAACCAATTTGGTAATATTTATCATTAGCGTCTTCAAAAGATTCTTCTTCTTGCTTATCTCTAGAAAAAGCACGAATCACTTTTAGACCCGTTAAACGCTGACGTAGCAAAAGATTGATGTGATCTAACGCTTTTTGCAAGCGAGGAAAATAAGGAACGACTACTTTGATAACAAAATATAAAACAACGGCTAAAAATGGTAAGCTCACAAATACAATCATCGACAAACGAACACTGGTAGTAAAAGCCATAAACAAACCACCAATAAAAGTTAAAGGCGCTCTTGCTAAAGGACGTAAGCCCATCAACACTAATTGCTCGATTTGTGCTATATCATTTGTCGTACGTGTAATTAATGAAGAAATACTAAAATATTCAGTTTCATCAAAAGTCATACGATTCACTTTATTAAACATTCTTTTTCTTAAGTCTCTGGAAAATAGCATTGACGTTTTAGCTGAAAAATAAGCCGCTGAAGCGCGAACTAAAATAGTAATCAAGGTTACACCGATCATTAATGTCCCAAGTCTTAAAATATAGGAAATATTTTGATCAGTAACACCAATGTCTATAATTTGTGACATCATCTTGGGTAACAGTAATTCGCCGATAGTGTTAGCGAAAGTTAAGATAAGTACAATTAAAACAAGGAATTTATAACGTTTAAAATCTTTAAAAACACTCAACTTGTTCCCTCTTTCATTTATAAAATATGTATATGTTTTAGAATCATTTTATATTATAACAAATATTCCTAGAATTCTATATTCAAAGGCAATACAAAAATAGAAATATCTCATTTAAGTCTATATATTCAATATTTTTAAACAAACCAGCATTTTAAACACTGTTTGCACAAAAAAACTAGCAGCCCTTATTAAGACTGCTAGTTTAACTGGCTTGACTCCAATACTTAATTAACGCCGCTCATTAATCTTTGAATGCGCGGTACCATAAACATTAACATCACACCAAAAGCTACTGTAATTACACCTATAATACCAAAATATAGCACTTCAGTACCAGGACTGTATAAGCGAACAATTTGTGCATTAATGGCTTGTGCCACAGCATCACTTAAGAACCAAATACTCATCATTTGAGAATGGAAGGCTTTAGGAGCTAACTTAGTTGTTACCGAAAGTCCAATAGGTGAAATCAACATTTCGCCTATAATCACTAAGCCCCAACTCATCAATAACCACTGCGGTCCAACCTTGGCATCTGTACCGAATAATATACCAGGAAGCATCATCCATAAGAATGAAATCCCGGCAAAAAATAAACCATAAGTGAATTTTTTCGCCGAAGAAGGTTGTTTGTTTCCTAATTTTGTCCATAACCAAACAAAAATTGGGGTATAAATCATAATGAAGAAAGGATTTAATGTTTGAAACCAACTTGAAGGAATAGTAAATCCAAAAAGCGATAAATTTGTCCGTTCTTCAGCAAACAAAGCAAGTACAACAGAGCCTTGTTCTTCAATCGACCAAAAAAGAATGGAGGCGATGAACAGTGGAATATAAGCCCACACCCGGGAACGTTCCGTCGTCGTGATTTTTTTACTTTTAATAATCATAACAAAATAATATATCGGAACAACAACTGCAAAAATCGTAATCAAGTTGATAACGTTATTAATGTCTAATATTCCTGCGAATTGCATAAACAGTATAAGCACAGCTACTGCGGCAATAACTAATAGACTTTTACGTACTAAAGGTTTTACCTCTTCTGACTTTATAGGGTCGCGCGCTTTTAATGTTTCTTCTGGTAAGTATTTCCTACCGCCACGCACATATTGAATTAAACCAAAAAACATTCCAATTGCTGCTAGTGAAAAGCCTAGATGAAAGTTCACTTCTTGGCCCAAATAACCGACAAAAAGTGGGGCAATAAATGCACCTAAGTTGGTCGAGAAAACAAAGATATTAAAACCTGCATCTCTTCTTAAATCTTTTTCATCATATAAGTCACCGACCATTTCCGAAATGTTAGGTTTTAGTAAACCTGAACCTAATACGATGAGTATGATCGATGCAAACAAAGCTGCCTTTCCAAAAGGCAAGGATAAAGCAATATGACCTAGCATGATCATAATGCCACCAATAAAGACTGTGCGTCTACTACCTAAAACACGATCACTTACATAGCCGCCGACAACACTTAATAAGAAAACAAGCGAACCATAGATCGACATAATAGCCGAAGCTGTACTTTGGTCAAAACCTAAGCCGCCATCTGCTACCGAATAATACATATAGTATAGTAGTATCGCGCGCATACCATAATAACTAAATCTTTCCCACATTTCTGTAAAAAATAATGTAGAAAGTCCACGAGGGTGTCCTAAAAAAGAGGCATCCTTTTCATTCGAGTTCATGCTAACCCTCCATATTCAAATTCAATTTTGTTTCACTTCGTATAAAACGACAAGCTCAATTTTAATTTTCTGAAACTTTTCCGTCAATATCCCTTTTGTCTGACAATTTCAGTAACTAAACTTTTTCTAATAAAATTAAAAAAACAAGTTTATTTTAAAATAAGAAAGATAGCTATAAATAGCCAATTTTTGCAAATGTTTATTTTAATACAAAAATTAAATAAATTTATTTTTATTTTTTAGGTACTTTTTATTAAATTTTTATCACTTTTGAATTTAGCGCTTTCTACTAGACAAAAGAATAGAACTATTGAGAAAATGAGTATTATAGGAGGGATAATTATGATTTATATTATGGGAACCATTGCTGCAGGAAAAACATCTTTAGCAAAAATTTTAGCAAAAGATTTAAACTCCGCTGTCTATTATGAAGATGTTGAAAATAATGGATTGATTTTGAATATGTTAGAAAAATTTTATTCCTCAGGTAAAGAAAGTAGAAAATCAAATGGTGCTATCCTGCAAATGGCTTTTTTAACTTTTCGTTATCAACAATTACGTCAAGCAATTACGCAACAAAATGCCGTTATGGATTCTTCTTTAGCATCTGATTTTGTGATGGCTTCGCAGTTACATGAACACGGAGAGATCGCCGATGAAGATTTTAATGTCTATGTAACTTTATCCCAAGAAATGCAAGCAAACGTTAATGGTATCCCTTGGAATGGTTTGCCCGATCTAGTCATTTACTTAAAAATTGACTCAGAGCATGCTATCAGTGAAATCCAAAAGCGTGGACGAAAGATGGAAAGTATAGAACGGGAACCAGAATTAATAGATTACTACCATCGTGTTCATTATGCTTATGAAAAGTGGGCAGATGGCTACCCCTCTGCTAGTTTGTTAACAATTGATCGTGAAAAATATGACTATGTAAACAATATTGAAAATCGCAATGAAGCTTTAAATTTAATTGAAACAAAATTGAAAGATCTGGGGAAATTATCGCCAAAAACATTTAAAAAAATCAAGCAAAAACGGGAGTAGTGTCTATTTATTATAGTTAATACAGCTACTTTTTCTGTACTACATCATTGTTAAAAATCTTTGTTAAATTTCTCTTATCATTACTTTTTTTCTAGTTCACAAGGAAAGTTATTGACTTTCCTTGTGAAAGTTTTATAATGAAAAGTGTAACAAAGTATTCTTTTATTGTTATAGTATTTGGCAGAAAGGAAGTTTTCTTATGAACCATTTCATTGGATTAGTAGGAACCAATTCAGATAACTCTACCAATCGAAAATTATTACAATTTATGCAAAAGCATTTTTCAGATAAAGCCACCATTGAATTAATGGAAATCAAAGATTTTCCAATTTTTAATAAACCAGTATCAAACCGTCTTCCAGAAGTTGTAAAAAAAGCGGCAGAAAAAATTGAACAATCAGATGGTGTGATTATTAGCACCCCTGAATACGATCACTCCATTCCCGCTGCTTTGACTAATGCCTTAAACTGGCTTTCATATGATGTTTATCCATTTGTAGATAAAGCTGTAATGATTACAGGCGCTTCTTATGGAACATTAGGTTCGTCGCGCGCGCAATCTCATTTACGACAAATTCTAGACTCACCTGAACTAAAAGCTCGTATTATGCCTAGTTCAGAATTTTTGCTAGGTCATTCATTGCAAGCGTTTAATGAGCAAAATGATTTGAAAGACTTCGATCAAGTAGATAAATTAGATGGTTTGTTCAAAGATTTTCAAGTTTTTGTTGAACTTACAAACCAACTGAGCAATGCCCATGAGGTTCACAAAAAAGAAGCTGAAAATTTTGATTGGGAAACTATTTAAAAAGGAGAATTCTTATGATGAAATTAGTCGGAATTGTAGGCTCTAACGCTGATTTTTCCTATAATCGTTTATTACTACAATATATAAAAAAACACTTTAAATCACTTATTGATATTGAAATCTTAGAAATTAAAGATATTCCTTTGTTTAATCAAAGTCTTGATCAAACAGATAGTGCATCTATTCAAAAGCTTAATCGTAAAATTTTAAATGCAGACGGCGTGATCATTGCAACTCCTGAACATAATCATACGATCCCCGCTGGTTAAAAAAGTGTACTTGAATGGTTATCTTTTAAAATCCAACCTCTTTCAAATAAACCTGTCATGTTAGTTGGTGCGTCTTATTATAATCAAGGTTCGTCTCGTGCACAATTACACTTACGTCAAATTTTAGAAGCTCCCGGCGTAAACGCAATTGTCATGCCGGGTAATGAATTTCTACTAGGTGAAGTAAAAGAAGCTTTTGATGAGCAAAATAATTTAAAAGATCAGGGAACGGTTGATTTTTTGAAAACTTGTTTAGAAAAGTTCATTAAATTTATCCAAGTCTTATCTTCAATGAACGAACCGCAAAAAGATTTATCAGAAGAAGAAGATTTGGAAGCTACTGGTAAAATTGATACAACTATTGAAGGTATCGATATGTCCGCTGAAGATTGGGTAGAACAAGCTAGCGAAAAAGTAGACGCCGCTGAAGGTGATACTTATGTGAAGTTAAACCGTGGTGTTTTAACTGTTAACCAATTGAACGCACTCCTAGCTTCTATGCCGATGGAATTGACTTTTGCTGATAGTAATAACCAATTCTTATTCTATAATTATACCGAGGATAAAGCAGAAATGTTTGCTGGACGTGTACCAGGACAAGTTGGAAACCCATTAGCAAACTGTCACCCACCTGCTACTTATAAAAATGTTAAATGGGTCCTTTCCCAATTACGTCATGGCAAACAGGATGTCGTTCGTATCCATGTACCAACACATGGACCAGATAAATATGTAGTACACAGTTATCAAGCAATGCATGATGACTCAGGAAACTATATGGGCGTTAATGAGTACGTACTAGATTTTCAACCTATTATTGACTGGTACTTACAACAAACAGGACAGCGACTTGCTAAAGACGAAACAGTTGAAGTTGATGCAACGTCAAGTGCTTCAACCACGCAATCCGAACAAGCAGACAGTGTTTCAGGAGCTTCTGAAAAAGCAAGCGCCGACAGTGTTTCCAGCGCTTCAGTCAAAGCTTAAGATAGTAAAAACTGATCATTGCTCAAAACTCAGGCAATGATCAGTTTTTTTAGTTAAAAGGCTGAGCGCCAGCACCATTTTCAAATAAAGCTGTATAATCAGTAGAAACATCAAGATATCCTGTATAATCACCTTCAGGTATTTGTGCAGTTGGGCTAAATTGCCAAGCACCATAAGCTGTTTGCCATAGATCATCATCAGAAGGTTCATATGGATATTGCGCCATCCAAGTATTCTCAGCTCCAACCGTAGCACTTACAGCACTGCGATACAGATAGCTAGCCCCAGTATATACACCATGATTATCATAACCATCATCACTTAATATGTCCCAAAAATCTTCTAAATAAGAAGCAATGTCGACCGTTTCAGTTGATGGATCTTCCATATCTGCAAAAATCTTTATCTTTTTATTTAAGTCATTTTCTTGCAAAAAGGACAAAAGATAATTTGCTTCTGCTTTCGCTTCTTTGCTAGTAGCAAAATTTGCATAGTGATAAAGATTAACATTCAAACCAGCGTTAGCAGCAAATTTGATTTGTTCAAGCGCATAAGGATTTGTGTAATTAGAAGACTGTGTTGTTTTTACAATAACAGACTTCACCCCATTTTGGGCCAATATTTCATAATCATTTTGTGTCATTTCTCCTTGATAAGAAGAAACATCTACGGCGTCTTGTGGAGGACGCGTATTATCACCAATATTAAATACATCAGTCGACGTACTAGCAGCGGCTCTTGCAAAATTATTAGCAGGTTCGCCTGTATAAGACATCGTATTCTTTGTATCAGCAGCTTCTTCTTGCGCATTTACTTTTACAGAGAAAAAACCAAAAATCAAGCAAACTGCCATAGTTGCTTTCAGCAAAAATCTTCGTTTTGTTATTTTACGTAAATCGATAAAAATCATCCTCTCTGAAAAATTAAGTTATTTTTTACGATATCAGGAAGCGCTCATAGTGTAAACCTTTTTATATCATTTAATTTATTTAAGCTCGTAAGTATAGGGTTCTTATGTAATTATTTACTTTTAAATACATTACTCATTTTGATTAAGGAACTTAGCTTGTTATCCTTGACCTCAAAGTAACAAAGAACTCTTTTCTTACTAATAAACCATAGTAAAAAAAGAGTTCTATATTAATGGCCAACAAACAACAAATTGTTCAAACTAATTTATCTTGATGATTAACTTTCATCAAAATTTAAATCCTTTTGTGCAAATTTGCGCTGAAATTCAGCAATTGTCTGATATTCAGTTTTTAATTGACGTGTTAAACGAATATAGATTGGAACCAGTTCCCGATAAACCTCAAAATGATCTGGATTAGGAGCGTAAGTTTCGGTTTTACCGACAAAGTTTTTGACTTCAGCTAAATCATCAATGACGCCTATAGACTTCATTCCGACGACAGCAGCACCTAAGCAAGAAGATTCAAAAGCTTGAGGTATCGTTACGGGTCGTTCGAAAACATCAGATAGCATTTGGCGCCACAATTCTGAGCGAGCAAAACCACCTGTTGCTAAAATAGATTGAGGTTGTCCCAACACTTCTTCTAAAGCCAAAAGTACTGTATATAAATTGTAGACAATCCCTTCCAAAACAGCACGAATCATATGTGCTCTTGTATGCATTTGCGTTAAGCCTAAAAAGGAACCACGCGCATTTGCATCCCATATCGGTGCCCGTTCGCCTCCTAAGAAGGGATGAAATAATAAGCCATCGGAACCAGCAGGAACTTGTGCAGCAATCTCAGTCAATAAATCATAACTATCTTTGGCCAAAAGATCGGCTGTACTTTTTTCAGCATCAAATAAATTATCTTTTGCCCAAGAAAAAACAGTACCGCCATTGTTAACTGGACCACCGATCACCCATAGCTCTTTAGTCAAAGCATAGCAAAAGATCCGTCCTTTAGGATCGATCACTGGATGATCGCTAACCATACGAATCGCCCCTGAAGTTCCAATGGTTACAGCTGCTACGCCATCATCAATGGCGTTGACACCTAAGTTAGATAGAGCGCCATCAAAAGCGCCTTGAACAAAGGTAACGTCCTGTGGGCAACCGGTAACTTTCGTGTATTCTTCTTTCATACCAGAAAACTGTTCATAAGCGTCCACAACTTTTGGCAATTGATCTTTAGATACACCTGTTTGAGCTAAAGCTTTGTCATCCCATTGTAGTTCAAAGATGTTATACATCCCCGTACAACTAGCCACCGACACGTCCATTTGCCATATACCGAATAAGCGGTAAAGAACATATTCTTTGATACCGCAATAGTAAGCAGCTTTATTATAAACCTCAGGGACATCTTCTTTTAACCAAGTGATTTTACATAATGAAGACATCGGATGAATAGGTGTCCCTGTACGTTCGTATAAATCCTGTCCTTGCTCCGAATTTTTTATCTTTGCCGCCGCTGCTGCAGCTCGCGTATCCCCCCCAAGTGATAATACGAGTTAGCGGTTGAAAATTTTTATCCAAAGCTATCAAACTTTGGTTGGCACTAGAAAAAGAAACAGTTCTCAGCTTATCATTTTGCCAATTGATCGGTGCGATAACTTTTTTTAAACTAGCAGTAACTGCTTCAAGAATCTCTTCTGGTTCTTGTTCAGCCATTCCTGTTGCATCACGATATAATTCATACGAATAGTTGGTATAATCGATGACATTTCCAGCTAAATCATATAAAACAGCTTTAGTGCTGGTTGTTCCGATATCCATTCCAATAACATAATCCATTTACAAAAACTTCCTTTCCTGTCTTTACAACTATACTATTAAAGAAAGACCATAAACACAAATTAAACTGGTAACTGATAATACAGAAGTCAATGTTGTCCAAGTTAAAAATGTCTCTTTAAGCGAAAGACCAAAATATTCTTTGATCATCCAAAAACCAGCATCGTTTACGTGATCGGCAAAAATACTTCCTGCACCTACAGCAAGTACCATCATAGCTGGATTTACTCCTGTTTGTGCGATTAAAGGAGCGACTAAACCTGCACCAGTCATAGCAGCAACTGTAGAAGAACCTAGACTTACACGTAAAATCGCTGTTACAAGCCAAGCGGCAAAAATCGGTGAAAGATTAATGTCTGTAAACAAGGAAGAAATGTATTCAGAAATACCCCCTTCAACCAATACTTGTTTAAGCGCACCACCTCCGCCAATAATAAATAACATCATTGCAATTTGTGTAATAGCTTCTTCAATTGTTGTACTAATTTCTTTCATTGAACGTTTTTGCTGATACCCCATGGTATACATTGCAAATAACAATGATAAAAGCATTGCAACGTCTGGTTCGCCAACAAATTCAATGATTTCTTGCGTGGAACCAGCAGGTAACACACCACCCAAAGCAGTCGCAATACCGATTAAGATTACCGGCATCATAGCTGTGCTAACACTCATCCAAAAAGAAGGCGTTTCTTCTAATTTAAATTCTTTTACTTCACCTAAGCCCGGTATTTTTTCTTGAATACGGTAAACTTTAGGGTAGAATTTATGCAAAAAATAATTGAATACAGGTCCAGAAACGATAATTGTTGGGATTGCCACAATTAAACCAAATAAAATGACTTGGCCAATATCTGCGTCCATGATCCCCGAAATTGCAGTGGGCGCTGGATGTGGCGGAATAAATCCATGCATAATATTTAAGGTGGCTGCCATCGGAATAGATAATACCAAAAGTGGAATTTCTAATTCTCTAGCAATAACAAAAATAATAGGCAGCAAGACAACTAAGCCTACTTCAAAGAATAGTGCTAAGCCGACAATAAATGAAGCTATAATCACAGCGATCTGTATCTGTTTTTTTCCAAATTTGTCAATCAAGGTATTGGCGATACGATATCCGCCTCCAGAATCAGAAACCAGCTTTCCAATCATAGAACCCATACCAAAAATAATAGCCAAATCGCCTAATTGATCTCCCATACCACTAGTGATGATTTCAGGTAGTTGATCCAATGGAATATTTAGAGCCAAACCAACTAAAAAAGCAGTGACTATTAAAGAAATAAAGGTGTTCAATTTTACTTTAACAATCAAAAAAATCAAAAAAGCGACACCTAATGCGACAATTAATAATTTCATTTTCTTTCCTCCAGCTTAATAATTTTGTAGAACGTACTTTTAAAAGCCCCCTTTAGATGGCCATAGAAAGAACCACTTATTGCTATATATAGTGGTCAACGCAATAATACTATTTCTATCTTTTACTTTGTTTTAGTAAAAATTACTAGTTATGCAAAGGAAAGTCTTAGTAAAAGTACAATACGAAAACAAAAGTCAATTTCTTATAGGATATAAACGCTAGTATTTAATTGCGGTTGTTATCTTAATTGTTTACTTACTATTTGACAGTGAATATAAAAAAAGGGTATGATTATACATATTTTTCGTCTCGTATTTGATTATCATAGAGATAATTATTATTGGATGAACTCTACACCCTTAAAAAATTGAGAGGAGAAACTTTTATGCTAAATTGGTTAAGAACTTCGAAAATCGCGATGGGGATTATCACGATTTTCCGTGTTTATTTAGGTTTTAAGTGGGCAACTTCGGGCTGGCAAAAGGCTACTGGATCTTTTAGTGCCCAAGAAATGATTCAAGGTGCAGTTGAATCTCCGGTACTAGATGATACTGGAGTGAATGCTTATCCTTGGTATACAGATTTTCTAGAAGGATTTGTACTTCCTAATATTGAATTATTTGATTTTCTAGTTTCTTGGGGAGAATTATTAGTTGGCTTAGGTTTAATATTTGGTACATTAACCACTGCTGCAGCTTTTTTTGGACTTCTCATGAACTTCAGTTACTTACTGGCAGGAACGGTCTCTATTAATCCAACCTTTATCCTTATCCAATTCTTTATTTTAGTAGCGGGTTTTAATGCAGGAAAAATTGGACTTGACTATTGGTTCGTTCCCTTTTTAAGAAATAAAATGCCATTTTTAAAAGTAGGCCAAAAGAAATAAAAATAGAAAATAAAAAAGCTGGAAAACGTTTTTGACGTCTTCCAGCCTTTTATTTATCTTTTAAAACTACATGCCCATCCCCATATAAGGAAGGATAGACATAGCCATCGATATAATAAACACAACGACAGCAACAATCAACCAGAACCAAGCACCAGTAAAGAAAGCTCCTGCTTTTGTTTTGATTGTTGTTTTTTCTTTTGTATCATTAATTGCGTGTTTTACAGCTAAACGGATGATCGCATATATTCCAGCTGCTAATGCTACATAAGTTAATACCGGGGAAAGCATCGACATGATCCCCATACCTGTTGACATCATAAATCCACTCTTCTTTCTTTTCTAATAATGAAGATTCCAATAAAGAAAAAAACATTTACTTCTGTTGGAACTTTTACAGATTACCAATTATTTAAAAGGCAACCAAAGATAACCTTCTCTGAAACTAACATAAAAACTTACAAAATTGCAACTAATTAGAGAAACTTTAAAATCGCTTTAAACAAAACGTTCGCTATTTAAAATAAACAGTATCTTTATATAAAACTATCATTTAGTCAATAGATTCATGATTTGTCATAGCCAATGCATCTACCCAATTGTCAAATTGCTTTGCACTAACTTTACCAGAAGCAAGCGCTGCTTTTCTTAATGTTATCCCTTCTTTTTCGGCTTTTTGTGCGATTTTGGCACTTTCTTCATAACCTATATGAGGAGAAAGAGCTGTTACCAGCATCAATGACTGGTCAACTAGTTCTTTCATATGTCTTTTATTTGCCTGTAAACCATCCAAAAATTTTTCAGTAAAAGAATTGACTGTTTTCGATAGTAAATCAGTAGATTCTAAAAAAGTGGAAATTAATAAAGGCTTATAAACATTCATTTCAAAATTACCTTGACTACTAGCCATAGAAATTGTAGTGTCATTTCCCATCACACGAATTACAGCCATCGTCAGAGCTTCTGCCTGAGTTGGATTTACCTTCCCTGGCATAATAGAGGACCCAGGCTCATTGGCTGGAATGCTTAACTCCCCGTACCCCGCTCTTGGACCAGAAGCTAAAAAACGTAAATCATTCGCAATTTTCATTAAATCAGCAGCTAAAGTTTTTAGTGCGCCATGCATAGCATTTAATTGCGAATGCGCAGACAAACTATAAAATTTATTGACCTCCGCTGTAAAAGGGATTTGATACACCTTGGATAATTTACTTGTAATTTTTTCTGCTAGTTTTGAATGAGCGTTCACCCCAGTTCCTACAGCCGTAGCGCCAATAGCTAATTCATGCAGGCTGGGCTCTATTTCTTCAATAAAACTTAGATCGTGCATAAGCATACTTTGATAAGCAGATAATTCTTGACCAAAAGTTAATGGTGTTGCGTCTTGCAAATGAGTACGTCCTATTTTAACGGTATCCCAGTACTTTTGCTTTTTTTCTTCTAAAGTCTGGCTCATTTTCTTACAAGAAGCTTTCACTTCAATAATAGATTGTGAAGCAACGATATTCATCGCTGTAGGAAAAATATCATTCGAGCTTTGTCCTTTATTCACATCATCATTAGGTAAAACATTCAATTGTGGCTGTTGTTCATTTGCCAAATAAGCAATCACTTCATTTACATTCATATTTGTATGGGTGCCCGAACCCGTTTGATAGACTACAAGTGGAAAATGTACACGTAATTGATTATCTGCTAACGAATTTAGCTTATCTACAGCAGCAACAATAGCATTTGCTTTATCATTTGCCAATACTTCCAACTCGGCATTCGCTTGAGCTGCTGCTTTTTTGATTTGCAAAATTGCTTTAATAACCACTAATGGCATTTTTCCTCCCGCAGTAAAGTTACGGCGACTACGTTCTGTTTGCGGTCCCCACCACGCACCTGCTGGAATTTCTATTGCACCCAGCGAATCTTTTTCTACTCTTACTTTTTCTTGTTTATTTTTCATTGTTTTCATTCTTTCATTCATAATATTATTATATATTGCTATATTAGCACTTATTCTTATTACTGTAAAAATTAGCAATAAAACGATTTATTTCATTATTAAAAATCACGTGTCTATAAACGAAAAAAATTGTTATAATAGAATTAACATAATTGGGGAGTGGATGCTATGAAAAAGCGTCATATTTTCTTTTGGATCGTGGGAATCATCCTTTTTATCATTTGTATTTTTTACTTACTACGTCTGAGCCAACGCGATGATGACTTCTTTTTAGCAGAAACATCTGAGACAATAAGTGAAACTACTGAAACCACAGATAATAGCTCTAATGATCAAAATGTTTCAATCGAATCGACTTTGAAAGCTTTTGGTGAAAACTGGTTGAATTTTTCTGATATTTCTGAAAGAAATGAACAAGTAGAAGAATACATGACCGAAGATGCCATTAACAATAGTCAACTTGACAGTGATACAACAAAAGATGAAAGTACAGGAAATATTAAAACCATCGCCCAAGATATCGATCACCCACAAAAATATATCTTAGTGGGTGAAGAAACAACACAAGGAGAAACGAAAGAAATCATTTTAGAGATAGACATAACAGGTGACCCATCTCCAAAAATCAGCCATTTCGAATTTAGTTACAAAGAATAACAAAATTTGAAACAGCGAAATCTTGATGATACTTCTTAACAAATTTTAGGAGCTGAGATATTTCATACCCTCAACTCCTAAAATTTATTGTTGTTTATTTAATTTGTTACTTCTAAGTTCACACTACCAACATTTTCAAATTCAGCTTGATAGTATCCTTGTTGTAGTGGTTCTGGTAAAACAAAGGTACCTGAAGAAACAAATTGTCCTGCTTTTAATTTTTTTCCATGTTTTTCTAACTCTTTAGCCAACCAGATAACAGCATTAGCTGGATGTCCTAACACTTCTGTTGAAGGTCCCTCTTTTACAAATTTATCATCATCTAAAGTCAATGTTGCTTTAATAGCGACAACATCTGAGTAAGCCAATTTTTGCGGATTACCTATGACAATTGCGCCATTTACTGCACCATCGGCAACGACTTCATATAAAGACGCTTTAGGGAACCAGTCTTCATAACGTCCATCCGGAACTTCGATACCAGGAGCTACTCGACATTTTTCAAAAACCTGCTCTGCAGTGTCATCAGAAGAAATGGGTTCATCTACTAAAAAGACCAGTTCCAGTTCTAATAGCGGACTATTATATTCCTTTAAAGAAACAGTGTTTTTTACTGTGACATCTGTCATACCCCCATACAAAGGAGAATCACTAGCAAAAAGTTCTTGTGTCTCTTGGTTAGTTAAGCTGATCTTATACCCAGCTAGCTTTTCCCCTGCTTCTTCTTTAAGTTGCAACACCTCATCTTGAATCTGATAAGCTTCTGTTTTGTCATTAAGGCCTAATTCACCTAACTTTAAAGGTGTATTTGTTTGATAAGCTTGATAAAGCTTTTCCACAACTGACATAATTTTCCTCCCAAATATTAGTTATTTTGTAAAGTTTCCATTGTGTCATCAAATCTTGTTTTAATATACTGCGCTGAAAGTCGCAATTTTTCAATCTCTTCATCTGTTAAATTAAGTTGTAATGCTTCGAGGACACCAGTTTTTCCGATCACAGCTGGATAGGAAAGATAGGTATTATATTCATTACGAAAGTTTGAAACTGGCAGTTCTGCTCTAGCATCACGCATTACAATATCAGCCAATCGTACAGCTGCGGTTGCAATACCATAACTCGTATAGTTTTTGCCATGCAATACAGTAAAGCCTCCAGCCCGAGCAATTTCATCTAATTGAGTAAAATCAACGGGACGCTCTTGCGCGACTTCTACAATCGGTTTTCCAAAAACATTAACAGTCGACCAAGCAGTAAACTGTGAATTTCCATGTTCGCCTAAGTTATATCCAGCAACAGAACGCGGATCGATCTTAAATACCTTTCCTACTGCACGTTTCATCCTAGCTGAATCTAACAGTGTACCTGTACCAATTACTTGATTTTTAGGTAAACCTGTCATCGTTTGATAAATCGCTGTAATGACATCACAAGGGTTTGTAATATCAATTAATACGCCATCAAACCCTGAATCTTTAATTTTTAACGCGACTTTAGCCGCTTGTTGGCTAGTAAAGGGTAATTCCACAAAGCGATCGTTTGTCGTATTATTTTCCAATAATTTGATATTTCCTATAGCTGAAATGACAACATCAGCATCTTTTAATGCAGAGTAATCATTGACAATTAACTTGGTATGAAAAGTTGCATTTGCCATAGCATCTTCAAAATCCAAAGCATCTGCATTTACCTTGGCTTCATTGGTATCAATCAAAACCATTTCATCAGTTAAACCTTTGGCAATAATATCATGCGCAACGGTAGACCCAACATGTCCCATACCAATGACACCTATTTTTCGAGTCATTTGTTCACTTCCCATCATTGACAATTCTTAAACTTTGTCTGTATGCTTTTTAGTAAAAAGAAAACCAATTTTATAAAGCACTATTGGTTTTCTTTTCCTATCAATTTTATTTAGACCTCAACTTTTTGAATCCAACCTTCTGGCGCTGGACGATCGCCTAATTGTATCCCTACAAGTTCATCATACAATGCTTGTGTCTTGGGTCCTACTTCATTTTCGTTAAAGATATACTTTTTGCCATGATAGGTTAAAGAACCTACAGGAGAGATAACAGCTGCTGTTCCCATGGCACCAGCTTCAACAAACTGATCTAGGTCTTCTATTGCAATGGTTGTCTCTTGAGGATTTAATCCTTGTTTTTCTGCAATTTCAAATAAAGATTGCTTAGTAATAGACGGCAAAATCGAATCTGATTTAGGTGTTAAAAATTGTCCATCTTTAGTAATGCCATAAAAATTAGCTCCGCCGAATTCGTCGATGTATTTATGCTCTCTTGGATCTAAATACAAACAATCCGCGTAACCTTCTTTTTTAGCTTGCATCGCTGGATATAGACTGCCTGCATAGTTACCCGAAGTCTTAACTTGACCTGTGCCCGCAAAAGCCGCACGATCAAAGTCACTAATCAGATAAGGTGTAGGTGTCAAACCTTGAACATAAGCACCCACTGGCGTTGCATAAATACGAAATTGGAACTCTGTTGAAGGCGCTACACCTACAATCGATTCTGTACCGATCATAAATGGACGAAGGTACAAGGAACCCCCTGTGCCATATGGTGGTACAAATTCTTCGTTGGCACGGACCACTTCTTTGACCGCTTCTACAAATTTATCAGCAGGATAAGCTTCCATTGCCATTCTCTGCGCGGAATTTTCAAATCTTTTTGCATTCATCTCGGGACGAAAAAGGTTGATACTTCCATCTTTTTGTCGATAAGCTTTTAAGCCTTCAAAAATTTCTTGTCCATAATGTAAAACTTCTGCTGCCTCAGACAGATACATGGTAGCATCTGTTGTTAATTCCCCTTCTTGCCACTTACCCTCTTTAAATTCTGCCTTAAATCTATAAGGTAGGTCTCGATAATGAAAGCCCAAATTATTCCAATCTAAATCTTCTACTCTTTGTTTTGCCATATGAAAATCCCCCTCGACTAAAAATAAAAACTTTACAACAACAAAATACACCCCACAAAGCCTATGCTTTATAGGGCGTTTCCACGGTACCACCTATTTTTGCTTTGAAAATGCTTCAAAACCTCCACGTACAGTTAAAACTTACTTAAACGATACGCGTCCCTTTTTAATGGTAGGCAACCAGCAAAAATTCCCATTTTTACCACTCTGAGCTGATATATTTGAAGACGACGCTGATTTCTTCCAGCAATCAAAACCTCTCTGTAAACGTCTCATGTCTCAAAAAGTTCTCATCTTTGTGTTTCTTGTTGTTTATTTACTGAATAATCTAACTCTTCTGACAAAATAAGTCAACCTTTCTTCTAAAAGTTTTTAAAATTAAGACAATTTGTTATCTATCGTCTTTTTAGATAAAATTTGATTCCTTTAACCCAGTGATAAAATCAGTTAAATTTGTAAAGCTTGTTGACATCGCTGATAAAAATCTTCTCCATAGTCATAAATGATCTGTTGTCGCCAATCTAAAAGTTTTTGCTCTTTTTCTAACATTGGTTGGATCCATTGATTTGTCGGTAAAAGTTTCAGTAAATGATGACGGGAAAACTGCGAAAATAATAAATTTCTCCCGTATAATTTAGCTAGCTGCGCTTGAAAGCAAGGGATTGTAAAGGGCAAAAGTAATGCATTGACATTATTTCGATTCGTTAAAAAAACTTCGGCTTGCATGAAATCTTTTTGCAAATCCAAAGGACGTTTTTTAAAAGCAGTAAAAATTTCTTCTGGTAAACGAACCGCCCATACTAAGCCATTTCGTTGACAGCTATCTAATAGTTCTAAGACCGCGAGCTCACTGTTTGTCATTTGATAGCAATTTTTCGTCTTCATATCACAGGACAAAACCTTTGAGATAGTCGTGGGCAAGCGGGTCAAATCAGCGGGAGAACCAATATCAATTGAGACTTGCTGTGCATTTTTCAACCACAAGGGATGATCAGCAACACGTAATGTCATCCATAAGTTTCCAGCTTCTGCTGTATTTTGGTGTAATAAACTATAAACACTCATATCTGTTTTTGAAATATTGTAAGCAAACAATGTGACCGCGTAGGGTAATCGCAGTCTTATTGTTTCAACAATTTGCTTTTGCCCGATTTTGCGAATTTGTTCTTGATCTAACTGCATTTAGAAAATTTCCTTTCTGTTACTCTGTCACTCCTACATTAGGATAATTCCAGCTTACCTGTATACAATTGATAATATGTTTTCTTATTTTGGATAAGTTGCTCATGTGTACCTCGTTCTATAATCTTTCCATGATCTAAAACAATAATTACATCAGAGTTTTGAATGGTTGATAAACGATGGGCAATCACAAAGACGGTTCTTCCTTTCATCAGTGAATCCATACCATTTTGTACAAGTTTTTCAGTTAAAGTGTCAATGCTAGAAGTGGCTTCATCTAAGATCAACACCGGGTTGTTAGCTAAAGCAGCGCGAGCAATGGATAATAATTGTTGCTGTCCTTGTGATAAATTGGACTCTTGTCCACTAATTAACGTTTCATATCCATCCGATAATTCTTCAATAAAATGATGAGCATTAGCAAGTTTTGCCGCCTCTTCTACCTGTTTATCTGTCGCTTCCAAATTACCATAGCGTATATTTTCTCTCACTGTTGCACTAAATAAATTTGTATCTTGCAAAACAATACCAAGTGAACGTCGTAAATCTGCCTTTTTTATTTTTGTAATATCAACACCATCATAAAAAATTGTCCCTCGATCAATATCATAAAAACGATTGAGCAAATTTGTGATGGTTGTTTTGCCAGCACCAGTAGCACCCACTAAAGCAACCTTTTGACCAGAATACGCATAAAGAGAAATATCATGAAGAATCGTTTGGTTTTCTTTATAACCAAAGGTCACATGAGCAAAATCAATATTTCCTTTAACTTCAGTATATTGAATACTACCATCAGATCGTACTTGTTTCCATGCCCAGCGATCGGTACGAGAACTACTTTCTTCCAACTGTTCTCCTTGTTTGTAAACATTAACTAAGGTAACTTTTCCGTGGTCTTCTTCTGGAACTGTATCGATCAATTCAAAAATACGAGCGGCTCCTGCTAAAGCCATTACGATAAAATTTACCTGTTGAGAAATTTGATTAAGCGGACCACTGAAACTTCTGCTCAATTGTAAAAAGGCAATTAAAGTACCAATAGATAAAGTAATCAGTCCGTTGATCGATAACAGTCCACCTATTAATGCAATTAAAACATATTGCAAATTTCCTAAATTAATCATGATAGGTAGCAAAATATTTGCTAGTTGGTTGGCCTTGGATGCATCTTCAAACAAACGATTATTTTTTCTGACAAAGCCTTGCTTGGATGCTTCTTCATGAGTAAATACTTTGACAACCTTTTGACCAAATGTCATCTCCTCAATATAACCGTCTACCTCACCTAATGAACGTTGTTGATAAACAAAATAACGCGAACTTAAGCCAGCGATTTTTTTGACTACAAGATAAATCAAAACAACAGTAAATAAAACGACAAAGGTCAGTGGCACATTTAAAGTTAACATCGCAATAAAAACACCTAACATTTGTGTTGCCGCTTGAAAAACCTGAGGTATACTCTGAGAGATCATTTGACGAAGCGTATCAATATCATTAGTGTAATGGCTCATAATATCTCCTGAAGGCGTTTCATCAAAAAAACGTATCGGTAAACTTTGCATCTTAGCAAACATGTCATCACGAATATTTTTTTGCGTGCCTTGACTGACTGTGACCATTAAACGGTTAAACAATAATGAGGCAATGACACCTATCAGATAAATAGAAGCCATCACTAAAATGATTTTTAAAAGTCCAGTATAAACTGGATTGCTCTGTGACAAAAGTGGCGTAATATAATCGTCCACCACTTGTTGAATAAATAAAGACCCCAATGTATTAGCCCCTGTACTCAAAAGTACAAAAAGAATAACTAGCATGAGGATTAGTTTATAATCACGCCAAATATAAATAAGGATACGTAGCAAAGGTGCTAATATGTTGTTATTTTGCATCTACTTCACCAAATCCTTTCGTTTGTGCTTCATAAATTTCCTGATAGATAGCACTCGTTTGTAATAATTGATGATGTGTGCCTATATCGGTGATCTCTCCGTTATCAAGGACCAAAATTTTATCAGCATCTTGTACCGAAGTAATCCGCTGAGCAACAATAAACTTTGTTGTATATGGTAGTTTTGTCCTAAATATCTCCAAGATTTTCGATTCAGTTTTAGTATCCACAGCACTTGTTGAATCGTCCAAAATTAAAATTTTAGGTTGCTTCAGTAACGCACGAGCGATGCATAGACGTTGTCTTTGCCCCCCGGAAACATTTGAACCCCCTTGTTCAATATAAGTTTGATAGCCATCGGGAAGTTCCTGGATAAATTCATCAGCTTGCGCCATAATACAAGCATTTCTAACTTCTTGTTCTGTAGCTTCAGGATTTCCCCAACGAATATTTTCCATAATTGTTCCTGAAAACAATACATTATTTTGTAAAACGACACCGACATTTTGTCTAAGCGTATCCATATCATAGTCGCCTACGTCCCTTCCCGCAAGCTCGACTTGCCCATCTGTTACATCATATAAGCGTGGAATCAATTGTACTAGTGTGGTCTTAGAACTTCCTGTTCCACCTACAATACCAATTATCTCGCCAGTTTCAGCAGAAAAAGAAATGTCTTTTAGTACACGATGATTTAAAGCCGTTGGATATTGAAAAAAGACATGATGAAAACGAACACGACCATCGACAACAGTTGTTAGTGCAACATCATTATTTTTTAAGTCACTTTCTTCTTCCATAACTGCCACCACCCGTTGGGCAGAAGCGCGGGAAATTAAAAACATAACAAACACCATAGAAAACATATTCAAACTGATTAAAATTTGAAAGGTATAAACAAACAAACTGGACAATTCTCCAGTAGACATCGTTTGTCCAACAATTAAGTGGGCACCTACCCATGAAATAAGTAGAATACAAATATAAGCAGTCGATTGCATAAGTGGTTGATTAAATGCCAGTAATTTCTCCGCTTTTGAAAATCGTTTATAAACAACTTGCGAAATATTCTGAAATTTTTGTACTTCAAAAGCTTGACGTACATAAGATTTTACTACCCGTATACCATGTAAATTTTCCTGTACGATATTATTTAAATGGTCATAACTTCGAAAAACTCGCTCAAAAATAGGATGAACTTTGCGTCCGATAAAAATAAGTGTTCCCGCTAAAAATGGGGCTATGCCAATAAAAATCAATACCATATTAGGATTGATCAAAGCCGACATAATGATAGCAAAACTAAATTGAACCGGACTTTTAATCATAATACGTACCAACATTTGATAAGCATTTTGTAAATTTGTTACATCTGTTGTCATCCGTGTAATTAAACTAGGCGCTGTAAATTTATCAATATTGGAGAAAGAAAATTTTTGTACATTAAAAAATAAAGTTCTACGTAAGTTTTTAGCAAAACCCGCGGATGCAATGGCCGCATATCTTCCTGATAAAGCACCAATAAACAATCCTAATAGTGCCAATAAAATTAGCAAAACACCAAGTTGCCAAACAACTGAAGTTCTCCCTTGTGAAATGCCTTCATCAATAATAATAGCCATCAAGGTTGGAATTAAAATTTCTATAAATGATTCAAAAATAACCAGGAACATACTAAGTGCTGTCGTCTTTTTATATTCCTCTACGCAGCTTAAAAGTTTTTTTATCATGGGCAGCACTCCTTCAACTATTAAAAATACAGTTAATCTATTATAGCAAAAAATAAAACGGTTTCTAAATAAAGATAAAATTTTATAAACTGTTTACATCATTTATCTTTTCCTAAAAGCAATAAGTTAAACTTAAATAGCCGAAAAAGGCCATCTTGTCTACATCAAGTGACATTTTTCGGCTATTTTGAAAAAATATATGATTTTATAACAGCTTTTTTTACTGCTAGTCAACTTCCACTTGTTCAAACTCTTTTACCGCATCACCTGTGATCATTTTTCCATTTGCTGGTAAAGAAATCGGGTCCCGGTTAACTGCTACCATCGTTGCATTAGGCGAAGCATATTGAACCAAGCTGGCAAAAGGAAATACGACAAAAGAAGTTCCCACTACAACAATCAAATCAGCTTCACTGATCGCTTTTACAGCTTTTTCAACTTTTTGTGTGTCAATAGCTTCCTCATATAATACAATATTAGTACGTAATATACCACCACAATTTTTATGATACATACTTGCTAAATATTCTTCCATAGTAGCACTACGTCCACATTTTTGACAGTAAACATGGGAAATATCGCCATGAAATTCAACTAAGTGTTGCGGATCTGTACCCGCTGCCAAATGCAATCCATCTACATTTTGAGTAACAATATCAGTATTGCCTTTTTGTGTAAAACTAGCCATTTTTTCATGAATAACATTTGGCTCAGCCTCAGGATGTATCATATTATTTATAACAAAATCATAGTGCTTTTCTGGTTCGTTGATCAAACAAGCATGACTTAACAAATATTCTGGAGACCCTCCGGTAGCATATAATCCATTTTTTGAACGGTAATCTGGAATACCCGAAGCAGTAGAAACACCTGCTCCAGTCAAAAATACTACTTTATTTGCTGCATGCAATAAATCATTTAATTCACTCATCTCTTAGCCTCCTTAAATCCAGTGTATCATTTTCATTTTGCCTGTACAAAAAACACACAAGCTATAACGTTCTTGTGTGTTTATGATAATAAGCTATTGGCCGATGATTTTTAATCCTCATGTTTTATAAAACCTGTTTCAGCTACACTAGCCCCTGGTTCTTCAACCGCTTTTTTTAAAGCTTTCCAAGAAAGCGTAGCACATTTAATGCGAGCCGGAAATTTTGAGACGCCACTAAGCATGCCGGCATCTCCTAACACTTCGATGTCCTTTACATCTTTTCCTTGGACCAACAAGGAAAAGTCTTCTGCTAAGTCCATTGCTTCTTCTATTGTTTTTCCTTTAACTATCTCCGTCATCATTGAGGCACTAGCTGTTGAAATTGAACAGCCATGCCCAGAAAAGGCAATATCTTTTATTACACCTTCTTCTGTTTGTAACTCCAAATGAATTACATCACCACAAGTTGGATTATTTAATTCCGTATGCTGACTGGAATCTTCTAATGTTCCTTGATTATGTGGATGACTGGAGTGATCCAAAATCACTTGACGATATAGATTTTCTAATTTAGAAAGTGCCATTTTTGAAAAACTCCTTTGTCACTTTGATCGCCTCTACTAAACGATCTGCATCTTCCTTTGTGTTATATAGATAAAAACTTGCTCTGGTAGTAGCTGCAAGGTCTAAGTATTCTAAAAGTGGCTGAGCACAGTGGTGGCCCGCGCGAACGGCCACACCTTCCATATCTAGCGCGGACGCTACATCATGTGGATGTAAACCATCTAAGTTAAAAGCGATCACGCCCGTATGGTCACGTGGCTCCGGCGGCCCATAAATCGTCAAACCATCAATTGCTTGTAATCGCGGTAAAACATAATTCACCAATTCTTTTTCGTGCTGATAAATTTCTGCAAAGCCAATTTTGGTTAAATAATCAATTGCGCTAGCTAGAGCAATACTTCCTGCAATATTAGGTGTCCCTGCTTCAAATTTCCAAGGTAACTCTGTCCATGTGCTTTCATAAGGATGTACAAAATCAATCATTTCACCACCAAATTCTACTGGTTCCATTTGCTCTAACCAATATCGTTTACCATACAATACACCAATTCCTGTGGGTCCGCACATTTTATGACCTGAAAAAGCATAAAAGTCAACATCAATAGCTTGTACATCAACCGGCATATGAGGGACAGCTTGTGCCCCATCCACTGCGATTACAGCTTGGTGTTTATGAGCTAATTGTGTCAATTCCTGGATTGGATTAATCACACCTAACACATTAGAAGCATGAGTGATGGCTACAAGTGCCGTTTTATCTGTAATTTGTTTTCTAGCTTCATCAATATCCAAAAACCCATCTTTTGTTAAAGGGATGTATTTCAGTACAGCTTTCCTTCTTTTAGCCAACTGCTGCCAAGGGACTACATTGGAATGATGTTCCATATAAGAAATAACAATTTCGTCTCCTTCATGGATAAAAGCATCGCCAAAACTTTGGGCTATCCAATTCAGACTAGTCGTCGTTCCTCGAGTAAAAAGCACTTCGGCTCTCTCATGTGCATGAATCAACTGGCGTACTTTTTCACGTGCTGCTTCATACTTTTTTGTAGCGCGTTCTGCTAAGGAATGCACCCCTCTATGCACATTTGCATTAGCTTTATAATAGTAGTCTTCAATCGTTTGTAAGACAGCTTTGGGCTTTTGCGTCGTAGCAGCATTATCTAAATACACTAATGGTTCATCATTGACTTCTTGGCCTAAAATTGGAAATTCTTCTTGCAAGCTTTTAGCATCTATCATGCATCTAACTTCCTTTCAATGACATCAATCAACTCTTTTTCTACCTCTTTTACAGGAATTGAACTTAATACAGCACTTAAAAAGCCGCGAATGACTAATCGTTCTGCTTCTTCTTTTGCTAAACCACGACTCATCAAATAATACATTTGTTCAGGATCCACTCGTCCAACACTAGCAGCATGTCCTGCTGACACCTCATTTTCATCAATCAATAAGATCGGATTTGCATCACCGCGTGCTTTATCAGAAAGCATCAACACCCGACTTTCTTGTTGCGCATCCGAGCCTTTTGCACCTTTTAAGATATGTCCAATACCATTAAAAGTTAAAGTCGCGCGATCGCGGATAACCCCATGTTGTAAAATATGACCGATCGAGTGAGGCGCTTTATTGCTTACGCGCGTATCGATTGCTTGTTTTTGATCGCCTGCACTAATAGCAACGGCTTTAACTTCTGCGTGAGCACCTTCTCCTTCCAATTCAGAATCAAAATCCCCCACAACGTCGCCTTCATTCATGATACCCATTGCCCACTCAATCGAAGCATTACGCATTAAATATCCACGTCGTTTGATATAACAAGAAAGATTTTCTCCTAATTGATCAATACCGGAAAACTTAATTTTGGCTTCATTTTTTGCAATCACTTCAACGATTATATTACCAGATATTTTTTGTGCAGCATTACCTTCTGACATATACCGCTCAAGATAACTAAATTCGCTATTTTCCTCTGCTACGATTAATACATGTTTGTAAAAATGTGCACTCGAATCACCATTATGATGGAAAACCGCTTCAATGGGTTGTTCAATCACCACATTTTTAGGGACATATAAAAACAAACCACCATTCATAAAAGCGGCATGAGCAGCTGTTACTTTATCTTCATCCATTAATACGCAGCTTGTCATATAATATTTTTGGACTAAGTCAGGGTATTTTTGCATAGCTGTAAATATATCAGTTAAAATAACCCCTTTATCTACTAATTCTTGGGGTAATTGCTCAAAAATATTATTATCATCTTGTTGAACTAAAACAGGACCTTCTTTTTTTTCATTAAAATCAGAAGTATTCTCACTTATCGTTTGCTCTGTTGTTAAACTTTTTTCGTCAATATTAAAAAGCGGCCAACGATCATAACGCACTCGTTCAATCCTTCGCAAATCTAATTCATCTACTTTTTTTAACGCAGCTTGTCGCATTTCGCGCATCCAATTAGGTTCGTTTTTACGGGATGAAAAAACGTCAATCGCATCAAGACGATTCATTAAACTTTTCTTCATGTCACTTGACCTCCTTACGCTTCTTCTTCCTGATATTCAATACCTAATTCCTTACTAATGCCTGAATAGCCTTCATTTTCCAAGCGTTTTGCCAGTTCCGCATCCCCAGTCAAAGCAATTTTGCCATCCATCATAATATGTACGACATCAGGTGTAATATAGTTTAACAGCCTTTGATAGTGAGTAATAATCAAAGCGCCAAAGTTTTCTCCTCGCATAGCATTTACACCTTTAGCAACCACTTTTAACGCATCAATGTCAAGCCCGGAATCGATTTCATCTAGAACCGCAAAAGTTGGTTCTAACATCAAAAGTTGTAAAATCTCATTACGTTTTTTCTCCCCGCCAGAAAAACCTTCATTCAAATAACGTTCAGCCATTTCTTCAGGCATATTCAATAATTTCATCGTCTTATCCAATTTTTTTATAAATTGCATAACTGGGATCTGATCTTCTTCTGCGCGTTTGGCATTAATTGAAGCTCTCATAAATTCGGCATTCGTGATACCAGGAATTTCACTAGGATACTGCATGGCTAAAAATAAGCCTAAACGCGCACGCTCATCTACTTCCATTTCTAAAACGTTTTGACCGTCATATAGGATTTCTCCTTGGGTAACTTCATAATTAGGGCTGCCCATGATGGCAGCTGATAGTGTAGATTTCCCAGTCCCGTTAGGCCCCATAATCGCATGAACTTCGCCTGTATTAAGCCTAAGATCAACCCCTTTTAAAATTTCTTTATCTTCAATGGATACATGTAAATCTTTTATCTCTAAAACGGACATTAATTTCCCTCCAAACTCTTTTGCATTCTCATTCATTGTAGACCAATTGTGAATAAAGTTCAAATACTAATCCTAATTAATTTTTGATTTTGCAAAACTATTTTTTGTTTTGAGTTAAATCCTTAGAAAAATTTTTTTATTTTGTTATACTTTATATAAAAGGAGGCGATTTCAATGAGATATCATTTGGAACCAGTCACGCAAAAAAATTGGCATAAAATCATCCAATTATCCGTTGCACCTGAACAAGAAGAATTGATCGAAGATAATGCTGAATCCCTATTAGAAGCTGCTTATGATTCATCCTATGACTGGACACCGATTGCACTGTGTGTAGACAACCAAATTGTCGGTTTTGCTATGATCGGAGCAGAAGATAAACAAAATCGGACGATTTTATTTGATCGTTTTATGATTGACCATAACCAGCAAAAGAAAGGTTACGGACATGCCCTTTTCCAAGCGGTATTAACTTATTTAGAAGATCGCTTTAAAGTGAATCATATCTATATTCGTGTCCATCAAAAAAATGAACAAGCAATTCCTTTTTATGAGTCGTTTAATTTCGAACTAACAGGACAAAAAGATCCTAAAACAGGTAAAAAGTTAATGTGGCGTGAAGTACAACGATAGTAAAAAAGCTGAGACAACTTAACATCATTTAATGAATATTAAGCTATCTCAGCTTTTTGTAATTATTTAAAGCATAACTTATACTTTTTTAGTAAACTGATGACGACATTGGGAACAAGTTATCTTGATCTTACCTCTGCCTTTAGGCGCCCGCAGTGCTTTCTTACATTCTGGACAATGAAAATAAGTATATGTTTTACGATTTTGAAAAGCTTCTTTTCTTAGACGAAAGAAGTTTTTTATTTTATTTTCCCAACGTAAGTATCTCTGATTTTCATTTGAACGAACATAAATACGTTTGGAGAAGAAACGGTAATAAACAATAACCAATAGCAGTAATGGAAGTAAATTCACGAATGGAATCGTAATAAACACATTAAAAATGATTAACACCGCTGTTAAAATAAGTAACCTCTTATTTAACGGATCAAATACACCGTATCTTCCTCGCATGAACTGAATAATTTTATTTTGCCAATTTGACCGCATTTACCATTCCCCCTATCTCTATTATTATCTTTAAAAAATACCTTATAAGCAAACAAAAATCGCTTATAAGGTATTTTTTAAGTTTCAATTATTCTTTAGTACTTTTACTATCTTTTTTATCATCATTCTTCTCATCATCTTTTAGCATTGCTTTTCTTGAAAGATTAATGCGCCCTTGTTTGTCTATTTCAGTTACTTTGACAAGTACTTCGTCGCCTACATGAAGAACATCTTCTACTTTATTGATACGTTCCTTTGCAATTTGCGAAATATGAACTAAGCCATCTTTTCCTTTAGCAATATTAACAAAAGCACCAAATTTTTCAATTCGAACAACTTTTCCTAAATAAACTTCTCCTGGCTTGATTTCTTTGGTCAAGTCTTTAATAATTCCACTTGCTTTTTTAATCATTTCAGCGTCTGAAGAAGCAATGGACACATTTCCCTCTTGATCAATGTCAATTTTAACGCCGGTTTCATCTATAATACCGTTAATCACGTCGCCGCCTTTACCAATAACATCTTTGATCTTTTCAGGGTCAATAGACATCATTTCGATTTTCGGCGCATAAGGGCTTAATTCTTCTTTTGGTTGAGCAATCGTTGATGTTAATTGTTGTAAAATTTCCATTCGCGCTTGTTTAGCTTGAGCTAAAGCTTCACGTAAGATTTGTTCGGTGATTCCTTGAATTTTAATATCCATTTGTAAAGCAGTGATACCATCTTTAGTTCCGGCAACTTTAAAGTCCATATCTCCTAAGTGGTCTTCCATACCTTGAATATCAGTCAAAATCGTATAATTTTCACCATCTGATACAAGTCCCATCGCAATACCAGCAACAGGTGCTTTAATAGGAACACCTGCATCCATTAATGCTAAAGTTCCAGCACAAATACTTGCTTGTGAAGAAGAACCATTAGATTCTAGAACTTCTGCAACTAAACGAATAGTATAAGGAAATTCTGCTTCACTTGGGATAATTTGCGACAATGCTCGTTCACCTAATGCACCGTGACCAATTTCTCGGCGACCTGGAGAACCTGCGCGGCCCGTTGAACCTACGCTGTATTTAGGGAAATTATAGTGGTGGATGAAACGTTTAGATTCTTCTACACCTAAACCATCGATTACTTGATGTTCACCTAAAGGCGCTAATGTACAAGCTGATAAAGCTTGCGTTTGTCCACGAGTAAACAGTCCTGAACCATGAGCTCGTGGTAATAAACCAACTTCAGAAGAAAGTGAACGAATTTCATCAACTTTTCTACCATCAGGACGTATTTTGTCAATGGTTATGAGTTCACGAACGACATCTTTTTCTAAATCTTCAGCAATTTGATTTACTTCTTGAGCCAGATGATCACTAGCTTCTTCTTCTAGTGCTGTGATTTGCTCTTCATAAGCTTCTTTAACAATTGTTTTTACATTTTCAATTTCATCTTCACGCGCTAATTTTTCTTCTGTTAAAACTGCCGTTTTCATGGTTTCATAGTAATTATTATAAATAGCTTTTTGTAAATCTTCATCTACTTGTAATAAAGAAATATCCATTTTTTCTTTACCGCAACTTGCGGCTACTTCTTCTTCAAAAGCTACCAATTCTTGAATAGCCTCTTGCCCGAACATCAAAGCGCCAAGCATATCTGCTTCAGTCACTTCTTGAGCACCTGATTCGACCATATTGATTGCTTCACTAGTACCAGCAACGGTTAAATCAATATCTGAACTTTCATGTTGTTCTACTGTCGGGTTTAAAATGTATTCACCATTCACACGTCCAACTTCTACACCCGCAATAGGACCTTCAAATGGGATGTCAGAAATTGACAAAGCTAAAGAAGAACCTAGCATAGCTGCCATGGCTGGCGAACAATCTTGTTCCACACTCATAACTGTGTTTGTTACTTGTACTTCATTACGGAAGCCTTCTGCAAACATTGGGCGAATAGGGCGATCAATTAACCGCGCAGTTAAAGTTGCATCGGTACTAGGACGGCCTTCTCTTTTTATAAAGCCTCCCGGAATCTTTCCTACAGCGTACATTTTTTCTTCATAATTGATAGTCAGTGGGAAAAAGTCCGTTCCCTTAGCTTCTTTTGAAGCCACAACTGCACTTAATACTACTGTTTCACCATATCGTACTAATACAGCACCATTTGCTTGTTTGGCCAGTTGTCCAACTTCCACTTGTAGAGGACGTCCTCCCCAAGTTGTTTCAAAAACTTGTTTTGTCATAACTTCTCCTTTTCCACTGTGTGTAGGGCTTGCTACTAAACAAATAAAAACATTGAAAATATTCAGTGCTTTTATTTGGTTAGTAGTTAGATCAAGCCAACACTCACAGCTTTTATAGTTTATTTCAATATATTTTAAAAAAAGACACCATTGTTTTTGCAAACCATACTGCCTATTTCTTTGATTCGAAAGCAAAGGACACTACGTCTCGCTTTCGCCCGCGCTTTAATCTCATCAAGTGCTAAGCGGCACAGCCGCTAAGCTCTTGAAGGATCTTCTCTTAGCTCCCTTTGGTCGCTAAATCGCAGTGATTCGGTTTGGGGAACTACGCTCGTTCCTCTCGCCTAGTACTGTTCATCATCCTCTCTTAGCTCCCGTTGGTCGCTAAATCGCAGTGATTCACAGCAAAAAAGTGAGATCCATAAGAACCCCACTTTTCTTTTTGACTTGATTAACGGCGTAATCCTAAGGCTTGGATCAATTCGCGGTAACGAGTAACATCTTTATTACGCAAATATGCTAGAAGGTTACGACGATGTCCAATCTTTTTCATCAAACCACGACGTGAATGGTGATCTTTTTTATGTTCACGAAGATGTTCATTCAATGAATTGATATCTTCAGTCAAAACAGCGATTTGAACCTCTGGGGAACCAGTATCTCCTTCATGACGCGCAAACTTTTCGATGATTTCAGTCTTGCGTTCTTGTGAAATTGCCATTTTCTTCACCTCTTTTTTTTACTTATTCCTGTAACTGAGTAAAACGTTGGTGATTCGTCAAACTAAGAGACAGGCCATGCCTATAATAGACACAGGTACACTTTACTTGATTCTAGCAAAAAAAGCAAGTTTTACTTATTAAACTCTTGCTGTAATTATTAAGAAAAGTTTCATATCTTTTGTATTCTAGTTCAAAAACTTGCATCATAGAAGAAAAACACTTAAAATCAAGTTTATCCAAAAAGAAATGAGGGATAATATGCAATCAATTGCTATACAAGATTTCCGTTCATTACTTGAAGAATCTATTGCTATTTTGGATATTCGTGATAAAGGCGCTTATAAAGAAAATCATCTGGCAGGGGCAATTTCTATACCAACCACCAGCCTACCTAATCGCTTGAGCGAATTAGATAAAAGTACAACTTATTACGTCCTCAGTCATTCTGGACGTCGCTCTGAAATTATCGCTGAGTTTTTAAACAACAATGGATTTCAAGCCATTCATGTCATTGGCGGAATGAAAGCATTGAAAAAAGCTGCTGCTTAAACTTAGACCCCAAAAAAAGCGTTGCAGAAAACTGTAACGCTTTTTTATTTATTTTTATCTTCTGTTGCTTGTTTTTGGTCCTCGTCTTCAGTATATAATCCTGAGACTGTTTTATACCAATTAAAGATGTTTGTTATCACTACTTTGATAGCTGCATAAGCGGGAACTCCTAACACAACCCCAAAAATGCCAAACAATTTACCTGCCGTCAGCAATACAAACAAAATTGTTACTGGATGAACAGCAAGTTGATTTCCTAACACCAAAGGCGAGATCAATCGTCCCTCAATGAGCTGCTCAATAGCAAAAACAATATTCACTTGAACTAACAGTACAGGACCTCCAACAATTCCTAGAAAGATCGCCGGTATCATCGCTAAAAATGAACCAATATAAGGAACTAAATTCAAAAAGCCAGCAATAACACCTAAGGTAATTGCATAATCCAAACCAATAATTGAAAAACCTACCATAAACAAAATGGCTACCGCAAAAGCAACAGCTAACTGTCCTCTAATATAAGAAGATACTTGCTGGTTCATTTCTTTTAGCACTCTTAAAGTAGGCTGTCGCATTTTTGTAGGTAAAAATTGCACAAAATAAGGCGCAATTTTTTTCCCATCTTTTAATAAATAAAATAAAATTACCGGCATTGTAACAATCGCAATAAAAATTGAGGCGACTGCGCCGAAAAAATTTCCAATACTTTGCACTGTCGTCTTCGAAATATTTTGTACCATTCCAGTAATAGATGACATAATTCTTTCACCAGAAATAGCAATTTGATCTTGCACCTTGTCAAAAATAGGATCAGAAAAAAAGTTCGCCAAAGATACCTGAACAGTATCGATATAGCCAGGTAAACGGTCAACAAAAGTAGTGGTCTGCTCACGTATTTCTGGAATGATTACAATGATACCCCAAGCAATTAAACCTGCAACAAGAATAAATAAACCAATAATACTGTAATATCGGTTTATGCCTTTTCTTTCGAAAAAATCAACAATTGGATTTAGCAAATAAAATAAAATCCCAGCTAGTATAATCGGCAAAGCAACAATAGCCAAAAATTGTCCTACAGGGAAAAAAAGATAAGAAACTTTTGTAAAAAGATTGATAATTAATAAAATTAATAAAACAATCAACAATCCTGTTACAAACTGATTATTTAAAAACCATTTCCAAAACCACGAAAATGATCGCTTTCCTTTTTTATCCATAACAAACTTCCCCCTCTAGCAATAAGTAATCGTCATCCCTTCAGAAATATCCGGTACTTTTGCCGGTGTTAAATAAACACTGCTGGATAATTTATCTTGTGTGTCATCGGAAAATACAAATGAGCTATGTTGTATTGTTTGTAAATTTTGGTTTACCAGATGACCTACATAAGTAATCTGATATTCTTGCTGACCAAAAAAAATCTTATCTCCAACAGTTAGTTCGACTTTTTCTGGCTCGTTGATCTCTTGGATAATCGAATAAGGTGCCAATCCTTTTGTCACGCTTTTACCGAAAAAGATTAGCATTTTTTCATTTTCATCAACTGCTTGATCACCGATGCTTAAAATTTTACCTTGTTGCATGCATAAGTTCCTCCTAGTTTCTTTTATAATTAAAATTATACCACATTCATCCACCAGCCAAAGGGATTTCCGTTTTAAAATAATGCTTTTTAACAAATAAAACAGATTTTTTTCTTATTATTCTATGATAAAATAAAGTGTAGTCAACTTACAAGACAAGGAGGAATACAATGCTTGAAAAAATTTTACTAGGAACTTATACCAGAGGTGAAAGTAAAGGAGTTTATTCAGCGCAGTTAGATACGGAAAATAAAAAATTAACGGATCTAACACTGGCTGCTAAAGAAACTAGCCCTACTTATTTAGCCCTAAGTAAAGCCAAAAATCTTTATAGTGTAACCACTGTTGATGACAAGGGCGGAGTTGCAGCTTATGATTCATCTTTTCACTATTTAAATGCTGTCACAGAAGAAGGTGCGCCTTTATGTTATGTTGCAGTGGATAATGATCGCCAACTCGTGTATGGGGCGAATTATCACAAAGGTGAAGTAAATGTCTATCAAATTTTAGCAGATGGTTCGTTAAAAGCTAGTGATGCAATATATCACGACGAACCAACCGGCCCTCATGAAAATCAAGACCATGCACACGCTCACTATGCAAATTTAACTCCTGACAAACGCTTGGCTGTTTGTGATTTAGGTACGTACCGTGTATACACCTATGATATATCTGATGAGGGAAAACTAACTGAAATTGCTGAATTTGAAGCACCCGCAGGAACAGGTCCACGTCATCTTGTTTTTCATCCAAATGGAAAATACGCTTATCTTTTTGGTGAACTAGATAGTACAGTCACAGTATTATCTTATAACGCAAGTACAGGTAAATTCACGCAAAAAAACAAAATATCGACCATTCCAAAAGACTATCACGACTTTAATGGAGGAGCAGCTATTCGCATTACTTCAGATGGGAAATTCCTTTATGTTTCAAATCGCGGTCATAATTCGATTACTGTTTTTGCTGTTAAAGATAATGGTGAAAATTTAGAAACTGTTCAAAACATTTCAACTGAAGGTGATTTCCCCCGCGATTTTAATTTAGACCCAACAGAACAATTTATTGTCTGCGGCCACCAAAAATCTGATCATCTTTCATTATTTGAACGTAATGATCAAACAGGCAAACTAAAGCTCATCAATAGCGACTTCTATGCTCCTGAATGTGTTTGTGTATTGTTTGATTAAGTTTTAAAATAAAGTTTAAGAACCAAGCGATTTTTATTTTTAGATAAAAAGTCGCTTGGTTCTTTTTTATGGGCTATAGGCGTCTTTAGCACACTACTTTTTCGTACTTATGTGCTTATTTACCGATAACCACACTAGTTTGTCAATCTTATGTGCTTATAAAATATAAATCACAAATAAATCATTTTAGTTGCAATATTTTTCAAAAAAGTCGCCTCATGCTCTACAACTAGCATAGACGGTTGCACACTTTGAATAACAGCTTCTAACTGCTCATGATTAAACACATCTAAATAATTTAATGGTTCATCCCAAATAAACAACTCTGCTGGAGTCGCTAATGACTTAGCCAACTCAACTCGTTTGCGTTGTCCTAAACTCATCTTTTCAATCCGATTGGCAAATACTTTGCGTTCCACGCCTAATTTATGCAAATTATTCAATAGTTCTTCATAAGATAAATGATGCGCCTGAGCAAATTCTTGCAGCGTTCCAGTATTATCTTCATAATTTTGCCGTACATAACTTATACTTAAGTCATGAGCAAAGGTTGCCTTCCCGCTAGCAACTCCTGTAAATTCATCTAACAAAAACTGAATAATGGAAGATTTCCCCGAACCATTCGCTCCTTGAATCGCTAAACGCTGTCCTTGTTCAATTTCAAAAGAAATAGGGGAAAACAACGGTTGTTCTGTATAGCTAAGTTGCAATTTTTCAACTTTAAGTAATTGCTTATGATAAGAGGGTTGATAGTTTATTGTTAAAGAGTCAACATCTTCAATATCATGTAATAAACCTTTCTTTTCTTCAGCTTTTTCTTCCATACGATTAACAATAGCTTTAGATCGCTTCATCGTACGAGCTGCGCGAGCACCAATAGCTCCCGTATCATAAATGGCGCCGCTACCTTTTTGATTAGGATTTCCTTGTTTATCTTTTTCTCTACCCCGTGACCACTCAGCTTTCTCCGCAGCTGATTGCTGAAGTCGTCCGATTTCTTTTTTCAACTTACGATTTTCTTCCTGTTCATAACGATCACGTTTTTCTTTTTGCTCTTCATAAGTACTAAAGTTTCCTTGATATAATACCAATTGACTTTTTTCAATAGAAAGAACGTGGTCCACGATCTCATTGACAAAACTACGATCATGACTCACCACAATAAAACCATTTCTTTTTGCTTTTAAATAGTTTGCTACTTGTTGGCGAGCCGTAATATCTAAGTGATTCGTGGGTTCATCGATTAATGGAAAGTGACGATCATCAATAAATAATAAAGCTAATAATACTTTTGTCTGCTCGCCACCAGATAAACTAGCAAAAGGACGCCATAAAATTTCCGGATCTGTTTGTAATAAATTTAGCTCACGTTCGATTTCCCATAAATCAAAAACAGCTAATGTTTGTAAACAATCATAGGTTAATTGTGTCTTATCCAAAACTTTTTGGGGAAAATAAGTAAAGGCTAATTGATGGGTAATTGCCCCACTATAAACGTATTCTCCTAATAGTAATTGAAGTAATGTCGTCTTTCCTCGGCCATTTCTTCCGATCAAACCTAATTTCCACTGAGTATCTATGGTCAAATTAGTGTGCTCAAACAATGGCTCGGCTAGGGTGTCAAAGCCAAAGGTCAAATTTTTGATTTCAATTTTACTCATTATAATCACCTCAACTTGCTTTTTTAAGCAAGAAAAAATGCCTGACCAATTTTTAGGCCGGCATTTTCAAAAAAGGCATACAAAAAGACCTTCAAAGAAAACCAGCCAACCGTAAAAATCTGCACACTGCCCCCTTTTTAAAAGGTACAGCCTTCATGCAGCTTTCAACAAATCGACTTAGTTTTTCAATAGAAGATCCCTCACTTTTATATCTGTTAGCGTTAACCTAACACATGTGACTAAATTTGACAAATGAAAAGTAAACGATATTGTCCAAAATTTATTTATACATACCAGTAAAGAACGCTCTACCTATGTCTTCCATCAGACAGTAAACAAGGTATTAAGCGCATCTTTTTCTCCTAATAAAATTTACATTGTGACAACAATTACATCAAAAAACTGGTGATCTTTTGTAAAGCAGAAGCAATTTCATCTGTCGCTTCATCTTGTTTTTGTTCAGCAGCGTCAAAAGCTTTCACATCAACTTCATTAGAGATGCTTTCAATCATGTCTTGGCAACCGTCTACATAATTTTGATAAGACCGTTCAAACTTTTTATGAGCCCCCATGACGCGCGCTGGTGCCCGCAAACTTGATAAAGTTTTGAGAAGGTCACGATATTTTGCAGTACCTTCTTTAAACACTTCCACTGCTTCTAATTGTCTTTCTTCGGTTAATTCAGCAATATTATCTTCATCAATAAGTCCGCGTATTTCTTCATAGTTAGGATTCATATCCTCCCCAACTTTTTCTGTATCTTTAACGATTTGATTAATTTTTTGTACGTAAAAATTCGGATTTGGTTTCAAAAGTCTGTCCTTCTTTCCTTTTTATTCAATATCCTTATTTTACCTTGTTTTTCTTAGTTAGGAAAGGAGAAATCCCTATAAAGCATTGTTTTTATTATAATAACTCCGAATAAAACTTAATGAGCTATTACTTAAATATTACTATTATCTTAATTACTGAAAATTTTAATTGACTTTTCGCCTAATAAAACATAAACTTAAGTACATAAGGGGAGTAGCTCTGGCAATAATGTCGTCATTACGAGATTTCATATCTCCGGCATTATTGACAATGTGAATTGTCGTTGTTAGCAAGACCTTTACCAAAAACTTCTGAAATTTGATATTCAGAAATCTTTGGTAAAGGTCTTTTTTATGCACTTTGACAAACTCCCATCTAAAAACAGTAACGATTAAGGAAAAGATGAGGAGAGATGGTAATGAACTACTATCAGCAGGAAAAAAAAGATGTTTTAGATCAATTAAACGTTGATAAAAGCGGCTTGTCACAACAAGAAGTTAAACGTCGACAAGAAACAGAAGGCTTTAATGAAATTGAAAAAGAAAAAAAGAAATCCGTATTGGCGTTATTTTTCAACTCCTTTAAAGACGCAATGGTGGTTATTCTTTTAATTGCCGCAATTATTCAGGTTTTATTAGGGGACTATATTGAAACGATTGTAATCATGATTGTTTTAATAATGAATGCTATTATCAGTGTCGTTCAAACGAAAAAAGCAGAAAGCTCATTAGATGCATTAAGACAAATGTCGGCACCCACTGCTACAGTTATTCGAGGAAATGAAAAGCAAACTGTTCCTGCACGTGAACTTGTTCCTGGTGATATTGTCTTCCTTGAAGCAGGAGATTATATTCCAGCTGATGGACGGATTATAGAAAACGGTTCGCTTCAGGTAAACGAAGGGATGTTGACTGGTGAGTCCGAAGTTGTAGATAAAACAGAAGCTGTGATTGAACAAGAAGCTGCTCTTGGTGATCGTACAAATCTTGTCTTTAGTAGCTCTCTTGTGACAAACGGTCGCGCGACTTTTGTCGTTACAGCCACAGGGACAAAATCAGAAATCGGTAAAATTGCTGATATGCTTAATACGGCCGAACAGAAACAAACGCCTCTTCAACGTAAGCTTGATAGTTTTAGTAAAAAGTTGGGAATTTGGATCTTACTACTATCTATTGGTATTTTTATTGTTCAAGCTGCAAGAATTTGGTTTGGTGATCAGCCTACTGACTTGACAGAAGAGCTATTACAAGCATTAATGTTTGCCGTTGCCATTGCTGTTGCTGCCGTTCCAGAAGCATTACAATCCATTGTGACTATTGTTCTTTCCGTCGGTACGAATAAGATGGCAAGACAACACGCTATTATTCGAAAACTTCCAGCTGTAGAAACCTTAGGATCAACAAGTATCATTTGTACAGATAAAACAGGGACCTTAACTAAAAACAAAATGACCGTGGTCGATTATTTCCTCCCTAGTCAAAAAACACAAAATAATGACAATGAGTCAGCTGAATGGTCCTTTGCAAAAGAACGTTTAATCGATATATCAATTTTATGTAATGATAGTTATGTAAGTACAGAAGAAAATGAAATTGGCGACCCCACCGAAATTGCTTTAGTCAATTTTGCGCAAAAACAAGGGCTAGAAAGTAAAAAAATTCGGGAAACGAATCAACGCATTGATGAACTACCATTTGATTCTGACCGTAAGTTAATGTCTACTTTAAATGATGTAAATGATGAACGATTGATGTTAACTAAAGGCGGCCCAGATGTGATGTTTAAACGTGCTAAGTATATTTTAGTAGATGAAAAAGAACAGCCTCTAAGTCAAGATTGGTATGATTATTTAATAAATCAAAACGAAACTTTTTCGAGTCGAGCATTACGGGTACTTGCTTTTGGCTATAAAAAAATGTCATCTTCAAAAGAAAAGCTAAGGTTTGATGATGAATCCGAACTTGTCTTAGTTGGTTTAATGGCAATGATTGACCCCCCTCGTGAAGTTGTTTATGGCGCTATTAGGAAAACTAAGGCAGCTGGTATGAAGACCATTATGATTACCGGAGATCATAAAACAACTGCCGAAGCTATCGGGCAAAACATTGGTTTAATGGCAGAAGGAGACTTCGCCGTTACAGGTCAAGAGCTTGATGAAATGAGCGACGAAGAACTTAATAAGAATCTAGAACATATTTCTGTCTATGCCCGTGTTTCTCCTGAAAATAAGATTCGCATTGTTGAAGCATGGCAAGCTAAAAACCAAATTTCAGCAATGACTGGTGATGGTGTAAATGATGCCCCTGCTCTTAAACAGGCAGATATTGGCATTGCAATGGGTAGTGGAACAGATGTTAGTAAAGATGCTTCCGCAATGATCTTAACAGATGATAATTTTGTTTCGATTGTAAAAGCCGTAGAAGTTGGAAGAACGGTTTTTGATAATATAAAAAAAGCGATCGCTTATCTATTCAGTGGAAATCTTGGAGCGATTATTGCGATTTTGTTTGCCGTTATATTAGATTTACCCAATCCATTTACTGCTTTGCAGTTGCTTTTTGTTAACTTAGTTAACGACTCGCTGCCAGCTATTGCACTTGGCATGGAAAATTCAGAACCAGGCATCATGGAACGAAAACCTCGTTCAGTCAACGAAGGTATTTTTGCTGGCGAGACATTACGTTCCGTACTTACTCGCGGCTCAATTATCGGAATTGCTGTTATTGTATCTCATCAAATCGGTTTACAGTACAGCACTGACATGGGGGTTGCCATGGCATTTACAACTTTAATTTTATCTAGGACTTTACAAACTTTTGCAGCGCGCTCAAATCAACAAACGATTTTAGGTGTCGGTTTTACTACAAATAAATATGTATTAGCTGCTGTTGCTTTCTGTTTAACGCTTTATGTCATCACAATTTTACCTGGACTACGAACAATCTTTTCTATTCCAAATTCTTTTGGAATAGATGTATGGTCAATAGCGGCCGGACTTTCATTAGCTGCAATTTTTATGATGGAAGTTGTCAAAGTTATTTATCATAAACTTTTCGGAAAATAATTTTTTTGATGATATATAACAGTCAAAAACTATGGCTTAAATAGTATCAAATATAAATTTTAATATATATAAAAGACCTCAACAAACTTCCAAGCGTTTGTTGAGGTCTTTTTCTTAATATTCAATTCTTTGCGTAGTTCTACCTTAGTCCACTTGATAGGGTGAGAAATCATCCTTTTATTATACAGACTTTATCAAAATTAAACTAAGCGATAATCGCGCCATTAGGCATTCCTTTAGGCGCTTCAACAATTTTTAATCTGCCAGTTTCTGGATCTTCTGCTGAAAGAATCATCCCTTGGCTGATTTGACCTCGCATTTTCCGCGGTTTTAAGTTAGCAACAATGACTACCTTACTGCCAAGTAATGCATTGGGATCAGGGTAGAACTCAGCAATGCCTGACAAAATTTGCCGATCTTGATTGTCACCACAAGCCAAGCGGAATTGTAATAGTTTATCAGCATCTTCCACTTTTTTACAATCAATGACTTCTGCCACTTTTAATTCAACTTTATCGAAGTCTTCATACTTAATTTGTTTATTTTTTTCTGAAGCAAGTTCAGTTTCTTCTGGATTCCATTTGACAGATTCATCGTTAGTTTGTTTACCTTCTGCCATTTTATTTTGAATATAAGCTACTTCAGCTTCGGCGTCTAGTCGTGGAAAAATCGGCGAACCTTTGCTGACTACCTTAGTATCATGAGGAAATTCACCAAAGCGTAATTCTTGCAAGCCCTTAGGTTCTTCATCTAATCCTAATTGTTTGAAGATTTTCGTTGACGTTTCAACCATAATAGGTTGTAAAAGAATAGCTGTGATTCGAAGGCTTTCAGCCAAATGAACCATCACGCTGTTTAATTCGGCTTTTTTATCCTCTTCTTTGGCTAATTTCCAAGGTTCTGTTTCGTCAATATATTTATTCGCACGTGAAATTAAAACCCAGACTTCAGAAAGCGCCGTACTAAATTCCATATCATCCATGGCTTCACGATAGCGGCCAACTACGTTAGCGGCAGTAGTCGATAGTTCGCTATCATATGGTGTTACCTTAGAAGCATAATTTGGCACAATTCCTTCACAATATTTGTTAATCATAGCTATCGTCCGGTTTAATAAATTACCTAAATCATTTGCTAAATCATAGTTCACTCGTGAAATAAAATCTTCTGGCGTGAAAATCCCATCGCTACCAAAAGGCACAGAACGCAAAAGATAATAGCGTAAAGCATCCAGCCCATAACGTTCTACTAACATTTCAGGGTAAACAACATTACCTTTTGACTTAGACATTTTACCGTCTTTCATTAACAACCAACCATGAGCAAAAACTTGTTTAGGCAAGGGAAGACCTAGTGCCATTAACATAATTGGCCAATAGATCGTATGGAAACGTACAATTTCCTTTCCTACCATATGAACATCAGCCGGCCAAAATTTTTCAAAGTTTGTTTCGTCTGCTGAACCATAACCTAAAGCAGTGATATAATTCGTTAAAGCATCGATCCAAACATAAACCACATGTTTAGGATCTGAACTTACTGGAATCCCCCAATCAAACGTAGTCCTTGAAACCGCTAGATCTTCTAATCCTGGCTCAATAAAGTTTTTAAGCATTTCATTTTTTCGTGACTCTGGACGAATAAATTCAGGGTGTTCTTCATAATATTCCACCAAGCGATCCGCATACTTACTCATACGGAAAAAATAGGACTCTTCTTGAATCAATTCGACTTCATGACCACTAGGTGCTTTTCCGCCAATAACGTTTCCTTGTTCGTCACGATAAACTTCTTCTAATTGCTTTTCAGTGAAAAATTCTTCATCTGAAACAGAATACCAACCTTCATATTCACCTAAATAGATATCACCTTGATCTAGCAATTGTTGGAAGATTTTTTGAACAGCTTTTTCATGATAATCATCCGTTGTACGGATAAACTTGTCATAACTAATGCCTAAAGTCTTCCATAACTTTTTAACGTCTGCTGCCATTTTATCAACATAATCTTGTGGCGCTACGCCTAATTCTTCAGCTTTTTGTTCAATTTTTTCTCCATGTTCATCTACACCCGTCAAATAAAATACATCAAAACCCATTAATCGTTTATAACGGGCCATCGCATCACAGGCGATTGTTGTATAAGAATTTCCAATATGTAATTTACCACTAGGATAATAAATCGGTGTAGTAATATAAAATGTTTCTTTTTCCCCCATGGGTAAAAGTTCCTCCTTTAAAAAACACGTTCATACTTTTGATAGTATAACATAATTTTACATGCCTTGTTTTATTTTTTCTATGCTGATTTCTTATTTTCTTATAATTAAAAAATATTTTTTGAGTTAAAAACAACTTTTGCTATAATGTATTTAGTCTAATTTTTAAGGAGTTCTTATGAACACAAAACAAAAAAAATCTGTTATTATCAGTTTTATACTTACTATTTTGCATACTTTATTTTGTAACTTTTACACGCAAATCTATGCTTTCATGAATGTACAAAATTGGCTTTCACTGTTTATAGCCTTTACACTCATTTTACGGTCATTACTTTTGCTTGCTTTATTTTGGCTAGGTTTGCGCTCAATACAAAAAAATAAAAAGATCGCTTTGTTTTATATACTCTTATTTTTCTTTAACTTAGTCATGTCTTTTATTTTTTATTAAAGTTACTTTTTTATATGCTACAATACAAACGGAATTAACGCAAAACATTATAGCTGTGTATTTGCTAAAGTGAGGGAAAGGTATGGAATTCTCTTCTAAACAAGAAGAAAAACATTATTACCAACATATCGCAAGTGAGCAAGAATTTTTAGAATGGTATAAAAACCAAGAACACCCAATGTATCAAAAGCCTTCTGTTACTGTCGATATGGTTTTACTCTGTTATAACAAAAATACTGATCAAATTAAGGTTTTATTGATTCAGCGACGTGGAAATCCTTATCGTAATTCATGGGCTTTACCAGGTGGATTTATAAGCCCTAACGAATCAACAGGCGATAGCGTCATTCGGGAAACAAAAGAAGAAACAGGGGTTACGATTTCTGAAAAAAATATCGAGCAACTCCATACCTTCAGTACACCTGAACGCGATCCACGAGGTTGGGTAATCACCGTTAGTTATTTAGCTTTTATCGGAGAAGCAATACTTTCGGCTGGCGATGATGCAAACCAAGCACGTTGGTTTTCTTTAGAACGTAAAAATAATCGTCTTTACCTTACAAGTGGCGATACAAAAATTATTCTTGATCTAAAAACCCAAGCATCTTTAGGAGAAGATACCTTGGCATTTGACCACAGTCAAATTATCATCAAAGCTTTTAACCGCATTGTAAATAAAATGGATCATGAACCACAAGTTTTGCAAGTTTTGGGTGATACTTTCACAATTACAGAAGCACGTAAAGTTTTCGCCAAATTTCTAGGCGTAGACTATCACTCCATTGATCATTCAAACTTCAAAAAAAGTTTAATTGGATTTTTAAAGGAAGTAGGAGAACGACCAGCCAGCATAGGCCGTCCTTCAAAACTTTATCAGTTAAAAGAAAATTTTCGTGAAAAATAAAAATGCCTATTCGTTATTGTGTAAACCAAAAATAACGAATAGGCATTTTTACAAACTTATTTAAAATAGTATAAAGTAGAGCAAATCAAAGAACATGTATTAAACTAGTTGCAATACTGAAATAAAGCATTAATCCTAAGGCATCATTTATTGTAGTAATAAAAGGTCCACTAGCTACAGCTGGGTCTACATGCAGCTTATCTGCAATCGCAGGAATAACAGCACCCACTACAGTAGAAAATGATATAGTAAGTAACAAAGAAACGCCAACAATAAATGCTAAAGTTACATTTTGATAAAAAATTGCTATTACTAGGAAGATAACAATCGCTGCGGCAATGCCTATTAATATACCAGCGCCAAACTCTTTTCTAACTGTCTTCCAAAGGCTTTGTTTCTCATCTTTTTCTACATTTAAGTTTCGGACAGAAACAGCTAATGACTGCGTACCTACATTGCCCGCTGTATCCATCATCACAGGAATAAATGCAGCGAGTAACACAACCGATTCTAATGTCTCTTCAAAAGAACTGATTAACCCGCCATTAAGCATTCCAAGAAAAATCAAAATAACAATCCAAGGCGTGCGTGCTTTAGCTGTTTGTAGTGCTCCTTCTTCTTTAGGTTTATCACTGCGACGGATTGCAGCAATATCTCTAAAATCTTCTGTAACCTCATTTTCAAGTATGTCCATGACGTCATCAACTGTAACAATACCTATCATAGTACTGTTGTTTTCAACCACAGGTACTGCTAATAAGTCGTAATCTTGTATGACTCGTGCAACCTCTTCTTGGTCCATATCAACTGGAACAGAAACTACTTGTCTAGACATAACATTTTGCATAATTTCATCTTCAGGTGACAAAATCAAATCACGTAAAGACAAAACTCCCACTAAATCAGCTTGATTGTCCAATACATAAATATAGTAGATCGTTTCTGCCTTATTACTAACTTGCCGAAGAAAAGCAATCACTTCACTTGCCGTTTGATTTTGATTAACTGAAACGAATTCTTTAGTCATTATCGATCCAGCGGTTTCAAGCTGATAGGACAACAGCTCTTCTACTCTCGAACGTTTTTTTTCATTCATCAAACCCAATGGATAACTTTGCTCTATATTGGAAGATTGTTTTAAAAATTTCACTACATCATCTGTGGGCATGGTGTTAAATAATTTTGTTAAAAATGACTTGGGGAAATAGCTAACAACATACTCTTGATCTTCAATCGTCATCCATTCAAAAAGATCTGAAAACTCTTCCGGACTCAAAAAATTTGCGATCATTTGTTTTTTTTCAGGATATAATAGATGAAATACCTCATGTTGATCTCGATCATGTAAGCGTAAAAATAACTTACGAAATGATTTACGATCATTTTTCTTTGCAGCTCGATAAATTGCGTCATAGTATTGGTTTTTATTTACCTTAAGTTTTTCCATTTCTTATTCCTCCTCTAAGCTAAGGAGAAGTTACAGTGCTCGACTTCCAGCTAAAAACTCAATATTATGCTATGCATTCTACAAAAGTATTTACCTCCTTTTCTATGTTACATAACAAAAAACACGCTACTAAGAGCGTGTTTACCTTACGATATTGTATATATTTGCAAAGCACACCTCTTCGTTGAGTTTTGGCTCAATACAGCCTAGGGATTTAACCCAGCTACGTTAAAAACTCCTTAGGTCGGACATTTTTGTTAACCACGTTGGCATCTTTCGATATTTCCGGGCAGTAGCATTCATCTGTATAGTAACCTCACCTAACAGGCTATTTTTATTTTACCGGCTCCAATATAACCTTTATTTAGGTTTGTGTCAACGATTTGAAACACTTTGTTTTTCAGTTAAATTATAAGTATATAAATAAACCTACATATTTCTATTTTTCTATGATTATAAACCTATTCGGTTAATTCGGACACTACGCCTCGCTTTCGCTTCACAGCAAAAAGACTGCTTCAGGATAATGAGGCAGTCTTTTCATGGTTTTTTATAATTAGTGAGCAATATTCCTAGAAACAAAAATCATAAAGATTTTTTCTATACCCTAGGCGATCCCTGGCGCTCCTTCCAGTTCCTAATAATTTTAGCTAGTAGTTAGCTGTCTGCCCAATTGCTCAATAGCAAAGCACTTCTCTTCACTTTCTTTTGTGTCAGGGACAACAAATGCCAACTGCTTATTATACCAACTTACTTTATACTGTATTTTCCTTAAAAGATGTTGCCAATCAGTTTCCGAAAATTTTGCATTTTCACTGAATTTCGGATGCTTTTCCAAATAGATATAATCATAGTTTTTCACTAAGAAATAAGTTAATTGGTTAATATAATCGTTTTTTTGGTTATCAATTATCATATACAATTTCTGGACTTTCCTTTTTTGCTTTTGATAATTTTTGGCCTGACTCAACAATACTTTTCTTTTTTTGGCTAACTTTGCTCGAAGTTCCAATCTTTTCTTAGCTGTTTTCAACTGATAGTAAGAATTACTTTTACGACTAAGAAAAACATTCGTAGATGACATTTGAACTAAGTTTTCAGAACAATAAGCAACTCCTATAGACTCACCCGTTTTGGGTAAAGACATCACGTTTTCTAAACACAGAATTGAAACAAAAAACAATTGATTGTTTTTAGCTGAAATCGTCGCTGACTTTATTTCGCGCAAAATTTCTCTATGCAAATTGGCTTTTACTAAAGACTTAAGTTTAGGTAACTTTAATTCTTCCCCAATAAAATAAATTGTATGTTTTTGATTATTTGTGGTATAGGATTGCCAATGACTTTTTTTCGACTTCCATTTAGGATAGCCCGCTCTTTTACTAAAATAATTTTTAAACGCTCGATCTAAATTACGCTGAGCATTAGCTAAAGCTAGACTATCCGTTTGTTTTAAAAACGGATAGTCTTTTTTTAATTGAGCAGGAGTCAGTCGTGTCTCATAATCTCCTGCTTGTAGGGCTTTTTTTCGGGCATACAACAACTGATTATAAGTAAAACGTACACAACCGAAAGTCTGTATAAAATATTGTATTTGTTCTTCATTTGGATAAATACGAAATTTATAAGCTTTTAATACTTTCACTAGGTCCTCCTTATTTATAAGGCCCTTAAAATAAGTTTGGCCTTCCCATCTGAAGAATAAATAAATTTAGACAGCTTGTTTTTTCTTTGCAGCTTTTTTGTTTGCAAGTTTTTCTTGGTACTGTGTTTTTTCCTCTTCAGTAGCATAAACATAATGACCTGGGTCAATTTCTAACATTTCACGTGCTGTATCCGGATTATCTTGCTCTCCTTTATACTTAATACGTGTTCTTGTCTGTTCATACTCTGGATCAGGCATAGGAATAGCTGAAAGTAAACTTTCAGTATAAGGATGTACACCATAATAATAAATGTCATCGCTTGTCCCTACTTCTAGTAACTTACCATTATGCATCACACCAATACGATCGCTGATATGCTTAACCATAGACAAATCATGGGCAATAAATAAGTAAGTCAAATTATGTTCTTTTTGCAAGTCTTGTAACAAGTTGACCACTTGGGCTTGAATGGATACATCTAAGGCCGAAATTGGCTCGTCACAAATAATAAACCTTGGATTGACTGCCAAAGCTCGTGCAACGCCAATCCGTTGGCGTTGTCCACCAGAAAATTCATGCGGATAACGTGTCCCATGGTTCGGATTTAAACCAACAGTTCTTAATAACTCATTTACTCGTTCATTCCGTTCTGTTTCTGACTTTGCCAAGCCGTTAATATCGATTCCCTCAGCGATAATATCTTGAACTTTCATTCTTCCATTCAAAGACGCATAAGGGTCTTGAAAGATCATCTGTACATCACGACGAAAAGTATTCATCGCTTTTTTTCCATGTAACTTCATTACGTCTTTGCCGTCAAATTCAATAGTACCTCCAGTTGCTTGATTCAAACGAATAATCGTACGTCCAGTAGTAGATTTACCACTACCAGATTCTCCCACTAAACCAAACGTTTCGCCTTCATAGATATGGAAAGTAATGTCATCGACCGCTTTGACTTCATTTTTGCTACCTTCATTAAAGTACTGTTTTAAATTTTTTACATCTAATAAAACGTTCTTCATTTACTTTCCTCCGTTTCCGGCTGTTGTTTCTTTTTAAATGCTTCCCAACGCAGCAAAATTTCTTTAGGAGGCTCTACCTTCGGCGCTTGAGGCGCTAATAGCCAGGTAGCTGCTTTATGGGTTTTGGATAATTCAAAAAAGGGCGGTTGTTTTTGTGTATCGATTTTCATCGCATACTCATTTCTAGGATAAAAAGCATCCCCGGTAGGTGGCTCTAACAAGTCAGGCGGTGTTCCTGGAATAGCATACAACCGATCGTCTATACCTTCCAAGGTTGGCATCGAACCTAAAAGACCCCAAGTATATGGATGTTGCGGATTATAAAAGATTTCAGCAGCTGTCCCAATTTCTACGATTTTACCTGCATACATCACAGCCACACGATCTGCCACATTAGCTACTACGCCCAAATCATGAGTAATAAAGATAATGGAAGAATTAACTTTTTGCTGAATATCTTTTAATAGCTCTAAAATTTGCGCTTGAATCGTCACGTCCAAAGCAGTCGTAGGTTCGTCAGCGATTAATATTTCGGGATAACAAATCAAGGCTACAGCAATGACGATCCGTTGACGTTGCCCGCCGGAAAATTGATGGGGATAATTCTTTAATCTTTTTTTAGCATTGGGAATTCCCACCAGTTCTAATAGCTCTAAAGCTTTCTGTAAAGCATCTTTTTTTGATACTTTGGTATGTTTTAATAATGATTCAGCGACTTGTTTTCCAATTTTCATTGTCGGATCCAAAGAAGTCATGGGATCTTGGAAAATCATCGAGATATCTTTCCCTCGAATTTTTTGCATTCGTTTTTCCGAATTTTTTAAAATATCTTCATCATTAAATAAAATTTGGCCATTTTCAACCACCGCGTTTTCAGCTAATAGCCCCATGATGCTTCGAGTCGTTACTGATTTTCCACTACCTGATTCACCAACGATCGCTAAGGTTTCGCCTTCATATAAATCAAAACTTACATCTCGAATCGCTTGAACCTTTCCAGCATAAGTGGTAAATGAAATTTCTAAATCTTTAACTTCTAAAACTTTTTTCACCATAATCACTCCTTCATCTTCGGATCAAACGCATCTCGCAAACCATCTGCTAGTAAATTAAATCCAATCATAATGACAGACAGTACAGCTGCAGGTATGGCCATTTGATAAGGTAAGAATAAGAAAGTCTTATATCCTTCATTAAGTAATGTACCAAGAGATGCAGTAGGAGGCGTTAAACCGATCCCGATAAAACTTAAGAAGGCTTCAAAGAAAATAGCCTCTGGAATACTAAACATCATTTGTACAATAATGACGCTAGAAATATTAGGTAAAATATGTTTAAAAGCAATTTTAGTCCTACTTTCTCCTAGAGTTGTGGCTGCTAAGACAAATTCTTGGTCTTTTAATTTAAGTGTCTGGGCTCGAGCAATCCTAGCCATTGGAATCCAGTTGGTTATCGCCATTGCCGCAACAATTGAAAAAATTCCAGGATTAAACACCACTAACATCAAAATCATCACAACAAGGTTAGGAATCCCGGCTAACACTTCGATAACTCGCTGCATATAGTTATCCACTCTACCACCTAATAAGCCTGAAATAACCCCATAACTGACCCCAAAGAAAATATCTAGCGCTGCTGCAATAAAAGCAATCATTAAGGAAATACGCACACCCATAAATAAACGACTTAGTAGATCACGTCCTAAACCATCTGTTCCTAGATAAAAATGAACATCATCAGGCACGCCAGCAGCGTCATATTTGTCAACCATTTGACCACCAACTTCAGATACCCCATTTAGTCCATTAATATCAATCCCGGGAATCTTAGGAGGTAAATTAATATAACTTACGTTTTGCTCGTTTGGATCGTGTGGTGTTGCAAAAATGGTTACTATTGATATTGCTAGTACAATCAAAAGAAAAACCGTCGAAAAAACAGCTGCTTTATTTTTCTTTAGCCGACGCCATGAATCTTGTAAAAAGTTTAGTGAAGGGGCTGTAATAGCTTCACGCTCAACTTTTGTACTCTTTTCCAAGGGTTCAAACTCAGAAGTTGGAATTTGTGTGATTTGGTCGTTTGTATAATTTTTATTTTCCATTATCCACGACTCCCTTCTGAAATACGGATACGAGGATCAATAATGCCATATAATACATCAACAACAAAGATAATCGACACTAACATCGTAGAATAAAGAATCGTTACTGCCATAATTGTCGGATAATCATTGGTCATAATTGATTTAACAAATTGTTCTCCAATGCCCGGTATAGCAAAAATATTTTCTACAACAAGTGAACCAGTCATTAGCGCAACTGCTAATGGTCCTAGTAAAGTCAAAATTGGGATCAAGCTATTACGTAAACCATGTTTGAATGCTCGCTCCCAGCGACTTAGTCCTTTTGATTTTGCCAGCTCAACTTGGTCACTATGTAATACTTCGACCATTTCAGTACGTATGAAACGAGCTGAATCCGCTAGTGGCGCCATCGCTAATGCTAAAGTAGGTAAAACCGTATAAGCAAAGCTATCCCATCTTGCGATTGGTAAAATTTCTAGTTTAATTGCAAATACGTATTGCAATAATACAGCAAATACAAAGTTAGGAATAGAGCGTCCTAAAATAGCAACTAACGTACTTAAAGTATCCACCCAAGTATTTTGCTTCATAGCAGAAATCGTTCCTAAAACAATCCCAAAAATCGTACCAAGCCCAATAGCTTGGATTCCCAATTGAAGAGATGGACCAATACGACCACCTAATAAACTAGACACTGCTTGGTTTTTAAATTGGAAAGAAATACCAAAATCACCTTGCATAATATTTACCAAATAGTTGCCATATTGAACGATCATTGGTTGATCTAAGCCCATTTGTTTATTTAATACTCAAGTTTCGCACACCAAATTCGGTAGATAACCCTTGATATAGTTGGGTAGCGTATCGATCCAGTGTTGTAGTTGACTTTCAATAAAGTCTTGTAGTGTACTTTCTGCTTTTTCGCTGACAGCCTGAATGATCTTGACCAACTCAAGCAATGCCACAGACCAATCAAGTTCTTTCATCTGATCTGCGAGTTCATAAAATAAGCCGCCCAGTGTCCGCTCGTCATTGGCACAGCGTTGTTGCCAGCTCAAGAGAATATAACGGGTAAATACAATGGTCGTGTGACAGAGCAGGGCTTGATAATTCCGTGTCTGTGTTTCTTGCGCTAAATGAAGCAGTGATTTTGATGCTTTAAAGAATGTTTCGATATCCCACCGTAAAGAATAGGTTTTGACGATCTCTTGAGAAGACAGCGTCAGATCATCCGTCATAATGGCTAACCAGGCACTTTGTTTACTGTGGTTTTTCACAAAAACGATCTTCACAGGATGCTGACCAGCACAGGGCTGGACGATAATGGACGAAAGAATAGCTTCAGCAGTTACTTCTTCCGTCGATTTTTGGTAGAGTTCGCTTAATTTATAAAAACGCCCTTGGTAGAGATATTTTGTTTTTCCGTTTTTCATCATCCCTATCGTATGAATGCCTAAATCGTGTAACCGATCGATCATTTTCGGACAAGTAAACCACTTGTCCATGAGCACATGCGTGGCATAAATGCCCTGATCAAGGGCACGTGCCACCATTTCAACCGCCACTTCAGGCATGGGACGCTGCGCTTCTTTGAATCGACGAGTGCCCACGGTTCGCTGGTCTTGTACAGAGATGGTGGGCTGGACTTTTTTATTGCCAGAAAGCAAACTAAAATCAATAGGCAGAAACGAATACCCATCGGAAAAGCCCAACGTGAGCATACGATATCCTTTGTAGCCTTTTTGCAAGGCATGATCCCATAGACGGGCTAAACCAGGGACTTTTTGACTCCGATTTCGATAAAAGGTAGAATCGTCTAAAATCAAGGTGCGTAGATGAGTTTGAGGATCCGTCAGACGATGGATCTTTTCGATCACCGAAGTACTGAAACGAAGAAGAAAGGTCCGCCAGTTATTGTGAGGATCGTTCATCAAACGATAGACCGTATCTTTTTTCATCCATTGGTCCGCCTCACGTCCAGAAAGGACTTGATGAAGCGATTTGCCTTTAAAGACTAAAGAAAAAAGAAAAGTAAAGATGACTGCGACGGAATAGCCTTTTTGCTTGTGGATGTGAGCTTGACGCAAAAAGGAAGGCACCTTTAATTCGGAAAAAGTCGCTTTTACTTCATTTGGTAATTGATTTTTGATGGCTTTTAAGTGTATCATAAGGGCAAGAACTCCTTTGTCTTTGATTTGTGGTAAATCAATTATAAAACAAAGCGAGTTCTTTTTGTATCTTTTGTTAAAAAAGTCAAGAAGGCGATTGAATTCAATGCAGGCCCAGATCTGGCAATGGATTATCCTATTTTTTTATGTGCGAAACTTGAGTTAATAAAGCGATTTGTTCCGGACTTAATTTTTCAGCATTGGTATAAGGTGTCCCTGGCAAAAACTGCATCATGAAAAAAGTGATGGTTGCAATCAACCACAATGTAATTGCCATGAAAAACACACGCTGCAATAAATATTTTATAAAATCGTTCACGTTTTTTCCCCCTATTTCTTTGACTTCTAAACAATATTTTTATACATTAAATCTATCTTTATTTTTATAGTTAAGAAAGGAACCTCCTTATGAGATTTAAAAAAAGTTCTTGGATCATCAGCCTAACAAGTTTGTTAGTTAGTATATTACTCACGATCATCCAAAAAGATTTTTCCCTTACTGCTTTATCAGATAATTTATTTCTATTTACCTTATTTTTTCTGATCATTGGCGGTTTTCTTTGGGTATTTTCTTCTGGATTTTTTGATAATTTTCAACGCTCTTTCAAGAAAAGAAATAAAAAAACAAAAACAGAAGGTATGAAATTGTCAGAAGTTGGTCGTTCCAGCTTTCGTTTCTGGTTAGAACCTGCAGGTATACTACTTTTATTAAGCCTGTTGACTTTACTATTGGCAATTTTTTAACAATAAAGACTGAGACATTATAATTTATTTGTTGTCTCAGTCTATTTTTATTTTCAAGTTACCGTAAAATCTATTCGTCGACCGTTACCCACTTGTAATCATACATTGCACCAGCAGGATGGGCGACAAGTCCATTTACTCGATCTGCTCTTAAGTGTGCTTCAGCATTTTGATACAATGGAACGACGCCTTGATCTTCCATAATAATTTTTTCAGCTTCTACCAAATTATCCCAACGTGCTTCAGGATCATTACCGTTTTCATTAGTTGCTTCATCCATTTGTTGATCGTAATCTTCATTACTATAAAGCCCGTGGTTATTTGACGTATCCGTTTGGAACAAGTCAAGGAACGCACTTGGGTCAGCATAGTCAGCTCCCCAGCCGCTTAGAGCCATGTCAAAATCTCCGGAAGTTGAACGATCTAAACGAACAGAAAAAGGTACAGGACTTAATGAAACACTTACTCCATCTAAGCTATCTTGAATGGATTCTTGTAAGAATTCTTGCGCTCTTCTAGAACCATCTGTATCATCTGCTAATAGGTCTATTTCTAACGAATCTTCACCTAGTTCTTCTTGTGCTTGTTCCCAATATTCTTGTGCTTGTTCTGGATCATATTCAATCTGGCTACCTGCATCTTCAGTAAAGTCATCCCCAGTTTCTGGATTTTCGCTCATATCACTTGGTACTAAGCCAGAAGGTTCAATCGATCCATCAGCTAAAACTGAGTTAACTAAAGCTTCACGATCAATAGAGTAAGAGATTGCTTTACGAAAGTTTTCGTTATTAAACGGTGAATCCTCATCATCTTGATTCATTTCCATATAAAAAGTAGATGCCATAGGAATTGTAAGATAATCGGGGTCATTAGCCATTTGTTGTGCAAGTTCACCACTTAATGTAATCTCATCTGCTTGACCATCTTGGAATAAGTTCAAAGCAGTTGATGCTTCTTTAACAACATTAACGTTCACTCGATCTAGTGAAACATTATCTGCATCCCAATAGTCTTCATTTTTATCATAAGCCCATTCAGTATCTGATCCAGGGCCATCAAAATCAGCTAAGACAAACGGTCCATTATAAACCAGATTGTCACTTGTCTGTGCATAATCATCCCCATTTTCTTCCACAACTTCTTCATTTTGTGGGAAAAAGACTGGAAAAGCTAATAAATTGTCGAAGTATTCTGTCGGTCTTTCTAAGGTGATTTCCAATTCATAATCATCAACTGCTTCAATTCCTAACTCATCCAAGTCTGCATCTCCGTCCATTACAGCTTCTGCATTTTCAACTGGTTCATAGATATAAGCGAATTCTGAAGCTGTTTCTGGATCGACCGTACGCTGCCAACCATAAACATAATCATCGGCTGTTACAGGATCACCATTTGACCAAGTTGCATCTTCGCGTAATTGAATAGTGTAGGTTAAGCCATCATCCGAAATCTCTGCTTCTTCTGCTGCACCTGCAGGTTGAGGCTCATCATTTTCGTCCAAACGATAAATTCCTTCATAAACATTATTTAAGGCCGAAAAACTAACTGTATCTGTAGCCTGTGATAAGTCCGCTGTTGGCATTTCTTGTCTTTCAATAAAAGTATACTCATTCCCTGAAGTACCAGAAGCACCTTCACCTTCACCTGAATCTTGCGTTCCTCCTGTTGTACATCCCGCAAGAACCAAGGCACTCATTGCAAACAAACTATAAACATGTTTCTTTCTCACATCACTTGCCCCTTTTTCATTGAGAATTTTCAGAATTATTTTCTTTTTCTGAAGTTATATAAGATTGTAATTATTAATTATTAAAAAAGCAAGAGAAAATTGAAAATAAAATGAGGAAGTACTTATTATTTATTTGTAAAAATTGGTTTAACAGCTTTTTAGGTAAAAAAATCTCAGATAAAAATATCTGAGATTTCTAACCATATCAAAATTATTCTGTAATAAAAGTCGTTCGATAGGAAACTGTCCGACCAAAAGGAAAAACTTGTATCCCACCAAGACGATCTGTTTTTAAATAAGCATTCGCGCCTTGGTAAAATGGTAGAACAGCAGCATCTTCTTCTACTAACAACCGCTCCATTTCAAGTAGTTTATCCCATCTTGCGTCTGGATCATTAGCTAGTGTTGTACGAGCTTCTTCTAATCCGGTTATCATAATCTGGATTATCATAACCGGAAGTATTTAGTCCACTTTGAGAATCATAGAAATTCAAAAAATCAATCGGATCCGCATAGTCCGGCGTCCAAGTACCAAACACTAAATCAAAGTCTCCTTCAGTTTGTAAATCCAAGCGGTTTTGCAATGGTACGGATTTTATTGTGATTTCTAAGCCGGAAAGCGTCTCTTCCAATTGACCTTGAATATATTCAATAGTCTTTTTACTCATCGCTGCATCTGCTGACAGCAATTCTAAAGTGATTTCATCTTGGCCAAGTTCTTCTTTTGCTTTTTCCCATGATTGTTGCGCTGCTTTTTTATCATAAGGCAGTAAATCACCATTTTCTTCCCGAAAATCCTCGTCTGTCGAAGGGTTTTTAGCAAAATCAGACGCAACAAAACCATTTAATGGTGTAGAGCCATCAGATAGAATATTTTGCGCAAAATTGTCTTTATCAATTGCTTGTAAGATAGCTTTTCTTACATTTACATTACTAGTTACTTCCCGCTTTTGGTTTGGACTGATGTAACCAACCATAGCTTTTGGTTCAAAATAAGCTTGCTCATCGTTTTGATATTGTTGGGCTTGCGTATCAGCTAACAAAGTATAATCTAGCTGACCATCAGTAAATAAGTTTGTTCCCGTAGCTACTTCTTTTACTACTTGTACGTTAATTGTTTCCATTTGCACATTATCTTGATCCCAATACTCTGGATTTTTTTCTAAAGTCCATGATTCATTATTGCCGTCCCAATCATTAATGACAAAAGGACCATTTCCTAAAAATTTTTCTGTATTCGTACCATATTGTTTTCCTTCACCTTCAGCAAACTCTTTCGATTTAGGCATAAAAGGGGTCCCTGTAAGAATTTCTGGTAAAAAAGGGAGTGGATCTTCTAATTGCAGCTTTAAAGTACTATCATCAATAGCTTGGGCTCCTAACTCATCTACTTCCTTATCACCCTCACGAATTTCTCTGCCATTCTGAAAAATATCCATTCGATTACTACTACTAGAAGCAGTCTTGGGATCAACTACCGTTTGAAAAGCATAAACAAAATCCTCCGCTTTAACTGGCGTGCCATCGCTATAATTTGTGTCTTTTAATTGAAAGGTATACGTTAACCCATCTTCGCTAACTTCTGGTTCTTTGCTAGCCAAAGCCAATTCAGGCTCGCCTTCTTCATCATAACGGTAAAGGCCTTCTGTTAATTGACCAATCATGTCTGAACTATTCACATCAGTATACTGTGCGCTATCCAAAGTCGTAAGCTCTCCAGAAAGAGACACCGAAATTTCTTGTTGTGTACTATTTTTTTCTTCAGTATTACCTCCAGTACTAAAACACCCTGCCAATATAAACAATGCTGCACCCAACAGCAACCCTATTTTTTTCATATTTTTCTCCTATATATTAAATTTTTCCTTACAATTTTTTTACCACATAGTTAAATATCCTCATCTCATTTGGTTGAGCTTCAAAAGCAAAGTCTGGATGCCATTGAACACCTAATAGACGCTGTTTTTTATTTTCAACTGCTTCAATCACACCATCAGGGCAAAGAGCTGTTTCTGTAAGATTACTAGAAAGACGGTTTAACGCTTGGTTGTGAAAAGAATTAACACTTGTCTTTTCTCCATAAATTTCTTGCAAAATGCTACTACCTTTTGTAAGCAACTGATGTGTTGGTTGCTCTCTAGGGACTGGATCTTGCATATGTAAAATTTTAGTAAAAGAGGATAATTCTTGTTTTAAATCGCCACCGAAAAATACATTCATTAACTGCATTCCACGACATACCGCAAATACCGGCTTTTTTTGTAATAAGGCTTCTTCTAACAATGCTAATTCAAAACGGTCGCGCGCTTCAGAATAGTTTCCTTGAACAGTCTTTGCCTGTTTATAAAACTTTGGTAAAACATCTTGACCGCCAGTTAGTATTAATTTGTCAACTTGAGAAATATAATCTTTGGCTAAATCTTTTGTACCAACTGGCAAAACAAGAGGCAGACCACCCGCTTTTTGAACCGCCTTAACATAACCATCCGGTGTATAACTGATAGGCAAATGATATAACATTTCGCCAGAATCCAGTATATTATTTGCAGAAATACCAATAATTTGGCGTCTCATATTACATTCTCCTTTCCTTTTTGTTTGCTAAAATAATAGTCTTTTAGTTTACACATGTCAACAAATTAATTCCATTGCACTTATTTCTTATATAACAAAAATACATTACTTTTAGCTAGTAAAAATACCTAACATTCCACACTTATATGTGAAACTGTTAGGTATTGTTTTTTGTTTAAATGAACGGTTTTAAACACAGATTTAGTGATGACTTTTATTCCTGAGGTTCACCTTGATAATTATCATCTGCCGGATTTTGCGCTTTATCTACTAAAACTTTACGTGGTTTACTACCTTCTGAAGCACCTACAACATGATTGGCTTCTAGTTCGTCCACTAAGCGAGCAGCTCTATTATAACCAATCCTAAAGCGTCGTTGAAGCAAAGAAACACTAGCTGTTTGCATGTCCACGACTAATTCTTTGGCTTGATCATACAACTCATCTTCGGATTCTTCTCTTTTATTATCTTTGGCAATCTCTTCGTCACTGACCATCATTTTCTCTTCGTAATTTGCCCCTTGCTGGTCAGTCACAAATTTAACCACTTCTTCTACTTCATGGTCTGAAATAAAGGCTCCTTGTACCCGAATCCCTTTATTTTCTCCCATTGGTAGAAACAACATATCGCCTCGTCCTAATAATTTTTCCGCACCATTGGAATCAATAATCGTACGCGAGTCTGTACCGCTGGATACCGCAAAAGCAACTCGCGAAGGAACATTAGCTTTGATAATCCCGGTAATGACATCCACACTTGGACGCTGCGTTGCCAAAATCATATGAATCCCTGCAGCACGAGCCATTTGTGCTAGACGGGTAATCGCGTCTTCTACCTCGTTACTAGCTACCATCATCAAGTCAGCTAACTCATCTACAATAACCACGATAAATGGCATTGTCGGATACTTCTGGTCTTCAGTTTGATTTCTTTGTTTAATCATTTCATTATAACCAGTAATATTACGTACCCCTGTTGCCGCAAATTTTTCATAACGTTCTTCCATTTCTTTCACGACTTTTTGTAATGCTTGTGCTGCTTTTTTCGGATTGGTTACAACTGGTGTCAAAAGATGAGGAATACCGTTATAAACATTTAACTCTACCATTTTCGGGTCAACCATCATAAGTTTGACTTCATGTGGTTTGGCCTGCATTAAAATGCTAGTAATAATGCCATTAATAGACACCGATTTCCCACTGCCAGTAGAGCCTGCAACAAGTAGATGAGGCATCTTCGTCAAATCAACTGTCTGGATTTTCCCCGAAATATCTCGCCCTAATGGGACTTCAAGTAAGTGCTCAGGATGAGCGGGCGTTTCATCAATCATTTCCTTAAAGGCTACGGTGCTAACAGTTTCATTAGGGACCTCGATACCTATTAGAGATTTACCAGGAATAGGGGCTTCCATACGAATGTCTTTAGCAGCAAGGGCTAAGGCAATATCGTCTGAAAGGTTAACAATTTTACTAACTTTAACTCCGATCGCTGGTTCTATTTCAAATTTTGTTACAGAAGGTCCTAAACTAGCTTTAACAACCTTAGCGTTCACACCAAAGCTTTTGAATGTTTTTTCCAAAATCGTGATATTTTTTTCAATTTTTTTATATTCATCACTTTGATCTGTCGATTTCACTTCAGTTAAAAGAGAGGACGGCGGTAATTCGTAATCTTCATCCTCAACTTCTTGCGAGATTTCAAATTCAAGTGGTTTACCATCGTCTTCTGCTTCTTCTGGTAAAGCTTCGTCTGTTCTTTCATTCTCTGCTTTTTTGTTTGTCATCTGACTTTGTTGATAGCTATCAATAGGAACAAAACTTAGCTGTTCTGCTTCACCACTGGCTTCATCTTTTTGGTCTTGAGCTAATTTTTCTGCCTCAGATAGAGAGCGAACTTGGTTTTTTTCCTGCTCTTTTACTTGCTGTAAAAGAGCTTCTCTTTCTTGTGCCTGTTTTTGTTCTTTTTGTTCCCTTTTTGCTTGTTTCTTTGCTTTTCTATCGGCTTGCTTTTGCGCTTTTTTCTCAGGGTTCCCTTCAATTAACTTTTGTATCTTTTCTTTTAGACCATGTAAAAGTTCTAATAGTTGTTGGCTATCCATTGAACTTATAAAGTAAGCACCTAAAATAACGAAAAGGACTGCAACTACATAACTACCTACTTTGGAAACCAGAAAGAAGGTCATCTGATAAAGTAAAGCACCTAGCATACCGCCTCCAACATTAGCACTCACTTGACTATTTTGAATATCACTGACCAAAGTCTGCCAAGTTGTTGCTAAGAATTGTGGATCAGAGGTTTGGATTCTGCCGAATAATTGGGCGTGGAAAAAAATTAACACACCTAAATAAATGAGGAGCCCACCAAAAATTTTTCCTCCATAGGATATTTTTCCCTTTCTTGGCTCGTTATTTTTAAGCATTACCCATGAACCATAGATGATTAACAAAGCACAAAGGAAGGGATAAGTATTACCGCCGATAATACGAAAACCATTAGCGATCAACGTTCCTAAAAAGCCTAGTTGAAATAATGCAAATACGCCAAATAAGATAAATAAAAATCCAAAAGCAATCAGCATTAATTTCTCTTGCTGATGTTTCTGCTTTTTTGTTTTTCGCTTTTTTGAACGTTTCTTTTTTTGTGCCATATAATCCCTCCTTTCACTCTTAACCATTATACAAAAAAAAAGAAGGGAACAAAAGTTTCTTCCCTACTTTCTTTCACTTTTTTATCAATCCATTGAAACATCTTCACCAAACCATTTTTCTGAAATCTCTGCAAATTCACCATTTTCCTGTAACTCGTTAATACCATCATTAATTTCTTGTAACAATTCTTCGTCATCTGGTCTAACACCCACCGCGAAATTTTCATCCTCATAAGGGGTTTCAATCAGGTTAAAGGCATCTATCTTCTCATTTTGATTCAAATAATATTCAGCATAAACTCGATCAATTAAAAGCCCATCAATACGCCCACTTTCCAAATCAATAAACGCTTCGTTAAAACTATCGTAAAGTGTTGCATCTTCGCTATCTACTCTATCCTTTAACACTTCGGAATCATTATTAAAAGAATTGTAACCAGAAGAACCTTCTTGTGCACCTAGTATTTTTCCATCCATTTCTTCAACTGAGTTGATCCCACTGTCTTTAGAAGTCACTAATAACTGACTATTATTCATATAAGGATCAGAAAACGCGACTTCATCTTCACGCTCAGGAGTTTGTGTGTAGCCATTCCAAATCGCGTCGATTGTTTCATTGTTTAGTTCGTTTTCTTTCATCGACCAGTCAATCGGTTGAAAGGCAACCTCAGTATCATTTAAAGCAAATACAGCTTTAGCCAATTCAATATCAAACCCTGTTAAATTTCCATCGTCATCACGAAATCCCATAGGAACAAACGTATCATCCAGCCCAATAACCACATCTGCATTTTCTGTGTCATTGTCTGCTTGCTCATTTCCTCCTGAGGAACAAGCCCCCAACAGAAAAACACTTGCCAAACCTAAAACAATTCCCTTTAATTTTTTCATTTCCTTTTTCCTCCTCTTATTTGATTTCCTCAACTTCTAATAAATTATCTGCAATATTTTCAGCAAAAGTCATATCATGGGTAACAACAAGTTGCGTAACGCCTTGTTGTTTCAACCCCAAAATAATTTGTTCAACATGCTCACGTAAAGCGGGATCTAGTGCGCTTGTAGGTTCATCATAAGCGAGCACTTTAGGATCCATCGCCATCGCTCTAGCAATAGCTACCCGTTGTTTTTGCCCACCAGATAATTGGTAAGGGTATTGCTGCATTAACGATTCTATACCCAGTTGCGCAGCAATATCTTCTGCTTTTTTCGTATAAGCGTCCTTTTCTTCTTTTAAAGCCAATTTAGGCGCTAATACAATATTTTCAAATACACTTAAGTGTGGAAATAATTCAAATTCCTGAAAAACAACACCTACTACTTGTTCTTGATGCTTTGAATTTACTGGATCAAATTTTTCCCCATCTAATAAAAAATCTCCACTATCTACAGTTTCTAAACCTGCTAGCGTCCGTAACAAAGTCGTTTTTCCGCCACCTGAAGGTCCAACAATAGCTAAAATTGATCCGTCAGGTATGGTTAAATCTAATGAATTAATCACTTTTTTTGAACCAAAAGATTTACTTATATTTTTAAGCTCTAACATATATTTCCCTCCTAACGATAATAATTCATACGTTTTTCTAGGCCGCGAAGGATAAGCGTAAAGACAGCTACCATAAGAAGATATAAAATCCCTACACCCAATAGTGGCACTAAGGAAACGTCTCGTTCCATCGCCACTTTTCCAATACGCATCACATCTTGTAATCCTAGAATATAAACAAGCGATGTATCTTTTACCAAATTGATAATTTCATTTCCAACAGAAGGTAAAGTAACCTTGAAAACTTGTGGGATAATGATCTTTCGTAAAGTTTGCCCGTAAGTTAAACGTAGCACACGTGCTGCTTCGTATTGACCATTAGGAATTGATTGAATCCCACCACGGAAAATTTCTGCAAAATAAGCTGCGTAGTTTAATATAAATGCTACTAGTGCTGCTTCAAAACGATCAAACACAATTCCCATAATAGGCAAGCCATAGAAAACAAAAATTAATTGTAGCAATAATGGTGTTCCCCGCATCAACCACACATATACTTGAATAATTGACTTGAAAATTTTTGAACGGCTACATAATACAAATGCTAAAATAATACCAATAGGAACTGAGCCAATAATCGTTAGACCAAATAAGCGAAAAGTGACTTCCATTCCGTTAAGCAATTGTGGAAAAATAGAAATTAAATACTCCATATACATTCTCCTTTAAAAATAAAAATATCCTCTGGTATTACCCAGAGGACGCAAAATACGTGGTTCCACCCCAATTTATCTTTTCCTCACAGAAAAGACCTTAGTAAGTTATCAATCGAAAAATAAAAAAATCCTTTAGCCAAACGGCTAAAGGACGTCAATTACGCGGTTCCACCTTTATTTATTCATTCTTTACAGAATAAAACTCAGTAAGTCATCAATCAATAACTTTGGCTATAACGGGCTGCCCGGACTTTTCTACTTTATTCAAAAAGACGACTCCAAGATGTGGTTCACCATAATTTCATTGTTTCTTCTCACCAGACAGAAACTCTCTTGAAACAAAACTAAAGTTACTCTTCTTGTTCGAAGTCATTTATTTAAGTTGTTGCCTAGTTTACGTGTAGTAGACAAAATTGTCAAGCTTTTTTTGAAAAATTTCCAACTTCAATTCCTGTTTCCTGAGCTTACTTTAGTCCAAAAGACAGACTAGTGGCCTCTTCTTTATTAAACTTTGGGACAATTACTCTGTTTGTGGCCTTTCCTTTGTCTGACTTAGGGCCAAATGCCAAATGATTGGCCCCTACTTTGCTAGATTAAAGGACAATAGCCAAAGCTTTGGCCTCTTCTTTATCTGTCTTTAGGACAAAAACTATTTACTTTGCTAGACTTAGAGCAGGAAAATTCATTTGTTGGTCTTAGTTCTTCAAAGGCGGAGACTCATTCCTGTTTGCGAAATTACAACTTTTAGTTACAATGAAAAAAACGGCTATATTTGAAAGGCAGATTAAACATGAATCAGCAAACCCTACAAGAAATTTATCCTACATCCTCTTTACACTCTTTTCCTACAATTAACGAAGATTATTTATCCATCGCTGTAGTGCATGGTTTTTTGTGGATTCCAAAGGAGAGTCTCTCTTTAAGCGAAGAAAAATTATTACAAAGCATGACTAATACTGACTTAACAAATAATCTCCATGATGAAAAGTATGATCATCCTTGGTATGCTGCTTTGTTTTTTAATGAAGTTATTCCAGCAAGTAAAGGAAGCTTTCGTTTGATTCAATTCGAATATCATACTTTAGAAAAAAACGAGCTTCTATCTTTGCAAGAAGAAATAACCACGATTTTACCACATACTGTCGATTTATTTTTCCTTAGTAAAAGTTATGGTGTCATTGTCGAATCTTTTAGTGAAGATGCTTTATCCACTGAAGAATTAGAAGGTCTTTTTCTAGCTTTAGATAGTGATTTTAATAGTTATACTCGGTTTTTTTGTGGCGCATTCCATTCTTTTGAAAAAGATTTTACGCAACTTTTCTACGAAGAAGAGCAGTTATTTCTTCACGCATTAAATAATAACACCCAAGATAAATCCTTTGACATAGCTAAAAGTGCTATTTTATTTTTCGTCCATCAGGATGTTAGTAAAAGCTACTTAATGCAGAGCCTTTTTGTTGAATGGTTCAATCCAGAATTTATAAAAATTATTTCTAAACTTTGGGAAATGCAAGGTAACGTTAGTTCAGCCGCCAAAGAATTATTTATGCATCGCAACACACTACAATATAAAGTAGACAAATTCCAAGAACAGACCAAAACAAATTTAAAAAAGATGGATGATTTATTTTTATGTTATCTGTTGATTTTAACTTTTAACAAGTAAAAGCGCTTTAACAATATGCACAAAAAGTAACTCCTTTTTTGTGTATATTTATATTGCGTTTATAAACCGCTTTCAACTATATTATTTATAACAAATTGATTTGAAAGAAGGAATAAAATTATGGTCGAAATGTCATTAAAAGATATAGGAAAAAAATATGATAATGCAGAAAACTTTGCTGTTACTGATTTTAACTTAAATATTAAAGACCAAGAATTTATCGTTTTTGTCGGTCCTTCTGGCTGTGGGAAATCTACTACATTACGTATGATTGCTGGTTTGGAAGATATTACAGAAGGTGAGTTAAAAATTGGCGACAAAGTCATGAACGATGTTGCCCCGAAAGATCGTAGAATTGCCATGGTTTTTCAAAATTATGCCTTATATCCACACATGACGGTTTTTGATAATATGGCTTTTGGCTTAAAATTACGTAAATATGATAAAAATGAAATTAAAAAACGGGTAGAAAATGCCGCCGAAATTTTAGGTTTAAAAGAATACTTAGACCGCAAACCTGCAGCACTATCCGGTGGACAACGCCAACGGGTAGCTTTAGGGCGTGCTATTGTTCGTGATGCTAAAGTCTTTTTAATGGACGAGCCTCTTTCTAACTTAGATGCTAAATTACGGGTAGCTATGCGAGCAGAAATTGCTAAATTACACCGTCGGCTAGAAACTACCACAATTTATGTAACTCACGACCAGACAGAAGCCATGACAATGGCAGATCGAATTGTCATTATGAAAGACGGCATCGTCCAACAGATCGGTACACCTAGAGAAGTTTATGATACTCCTATAAATGAATTTGTTGCGGGTTTCATAGGTTCTCCAGCGATGAACTTTTTCAATGTTACGCTAAAAAATGGCGTAATTGAAGATGGCTATGGACTAAAATTACGTGTTCCTGAAGGCCGTAACAAGTCGTTAGTCGAAAAAGGCTATAACGGAAAAGAAATTACCTTTGGCATTCGCCCAGAAGATATTCACGGTGAACAAGTAGTTATCGACGCCGCACCAGAAACTACTGTACACACTGAAGTGGTGGTATCTGAACTACTAGGTGCAGAAACTATGTTATATACAAAAATCGGTGATACAGAATTTATCTCAAAAGTAGATGCTCGTGACTTTCACGAACCAGGAGAAATGGTTGATTTAAGTTTTAACCTTAACAAAGCCCATTTCTTTGACAAAGAAACAGAAGAAGTTATTAAATAGCTTCTTTTAATAAGCCATCCGACCTTTTTGTAAACCCATTGAGCAAAAAGGTCATTTTTGTTCTTGTTTTCATGATATTTGTTATAGTAAAATAAATAAAATTTATCAGAAAGCAGGAAAAAAGATGAATCTTTTAGGAAATTTAATTTGGTTTATTTTTGGTGGTTTGTTCGGCGGGCTTTGCTGGTTATTCGCTGCCTTGTTATGGTCTATTACAATTATTGGTATCCCTGTTGGACTGCAGTGTTTCAAACTAGCTACCATGAGTTTTTGGCCATTTGGTAAAGAAGTTATTTATTATAATAGCGGTACTTCTTTATTACTAAATATTATTTGGTTGCTTTTAAGTGGTCTACCCCTGGCTATTAGTCACCTAATAAGCGCATTCTTTTTATGTATAACAATCATTGGCATCCCTTTTGCTAGACAATCTTTTAAACTTGCACGTCTAGCATTAATGCCTTTTGGTGCGCAAATAGTATCTAGCCGTTATTGATTATAATTAATTAAAAAAGAGGCTGGGACAAAAATCATCCCTTCTTAAATAGAAAGTTCCGAGAAGTAACGATAAAGATTACTTTTCGGAACTTTTCTTCTATCATATGTACACAAAAGAAACGCCTTTTCTGCTATACTAAAGTCACCATGACCAAAAACAGAAAGGACGTTTCTTATGTATACCCACTATACCATGAACCAAACCGTCTTGCCATTAGAAATATCAAGTTTCTTGCCAGAAAATCACCTAGTTTATTCCATTCATCAAGTTGTGGAAGACTTGGATACACGATCTTATGAGTTGATCAAAAATGACTTGGGTCGACCTGCTTTTCATCCTAAGATCCTTCTTAAAGCGTTACTTTTTGCGTACAGTGAAGGCATTTTTTCCGGACGTAAAATTGAAAAAATGATGCAAGAAAACTTAGCTATGCAATGGCTTACGGCACAAACGATCGTTTCTTATCGCACGCTTAATCGATTTAGAGTTTCGGAAGAAACGAAAAAAGTGCTTCAAGATTTATACTGTACGTTTTCGACTCGTTTAAAGCAAGAGAAACTCATTGAAGGGCAGGCCGTATACATCGACGGAACAAAAGTGGAAGCGAACGCGAATAAGTATACTTTTGTTTGGAAGAAAGCGGTCGATCGCTTCTATCCTAAATTAAAAGAAAAAGAAATGAAAATTTATGAGGAAGAAATCGCGCCTTTGATCGAACAGGAAATGATACGAGAAAATAACGACGCATTTACAAAAGAAGAAATTTTCACGTTAAATGATCTTTTACAAGAAGAAATTGAAAAAGTAAACGAAGAATTACAAACGATTACAAAGAAAGAACAAAGCAGCTCTTTAAAGAAAAAACGTCGTCAGTTAAAAAAGTACCGAAACCAATGTCATAATGATTTTATTCCCAGAGAGCAGAAATACGAAAGGTATTATAAAACGTTTAAAGGACGAAATAGTTTTTCTAAAACCGATCCCGACGCAACTTTTATGCGTATGAAAGATGACGCTATGATGAATGGGCAATTGAAAGCTGGTTATAATGTGCAAATTGCGACAGAAAACCAGTTCGTTTTGCATACCCAAATTTATCCCAATCCAACGGATACCCAAACATTGATTCCTTTTATGAATACTTTTCCAGAGAGCGTAAAACCTTCGACCTATGTGGTCGCAGATGCTGGCTATGGCAGCCAAGAGAATCTTGAATTCCTAGAAAGTTCACCTTGGACGGGAATCGTAAAATATGGCATGTATGAAAAAGAGCAAAAACGGAAATATCTTCAATCAGAAAAAAATTTAGCCAACTGGACCTACATACAAGAAGAAAATGCTTATGTCCATCCCGATGGGACGTATTACGCCTTTAATTATATTCGACGGCAGAAAACGAACACCGGATATGTAAGGTTTTCTCATGTTTATCGCTCAACGGACCCTTTTTATCAAAACGGGAAAAAGTCTTTATGGATAAACTACGACTATGAAGCCCACAAATTAAAAATCAAAGAAAAGCTTTCATCAAAAGAAGGCGCGAAACGTTACGGACAGCGTAAAATCGATGTGGAACCCGCCTTTGGACAAGTGAAGGCGAATTTAGGTTTCACTCGATTTTCTGTCCGTGGGCAATCTAAGGTGGAAAATGAAACCCAACTGATCTTTATGGCGAATAATCTACGAAAATACCATAAAAGAAAAGAGAAATAAGGAAAGAAAAAGGAAAAATCCGGGGAAGTTTGTTAGTTCATACAAACTTTCCCGGATTTTTTTGTGATTCAAAGTTAGGTTAGGCTTTTTGTCCCAGCCTCTTTTAAACATCATCCTAACATAAACGTTAGTCTTTATTCATCGCTTCTTTCATCGCGATCGCTAGTGGGCTTTCTTCTGGCTCATCTGGTTTGGAATATTGTTTTAACAAACGTTTTTCTTCTTGCTTGGACATTTTTTTCTTTTGTTCTTTTTTATTTGGGATCTTTTCGGTAATACCATCAAACTTACAACGGAAATAGGCCCCGTTTTTACCTTCAATAATTTCCATTTTCTTATGACATTGAGGACATCTATGATTACTTACCTTAGGATCCTTACGACGATGGTAACTACATTCTGAATTTGAACAAACGTAAATTTTACCATTACGCGTATTTTTTTCTCTTAAGAAAGATCTACACTCCGGGCATTTCTTCTGTGTTATCGAAAAGTCTTGATACTTCTTCTGACTGTTTTTTACTTCATTAACTAACTCTTTTGTATCTTTTTCAATCTGTGCTAAAAACTTTTTGCTCGAGAATTTATTTTGTGCAATAGCTTCTAGTTCTTCTTCCCATTTCTTAGTTAAATCAGGGGTTACTAACGATGGATTTACCAAATCAAGTAATTGCTTACCTTTAGGAGAAACTTGCAAACCACTCGGTGTTCTTTCCATTAGCTCTGAACGAAGTAATTTATCAATAATTTCTGCTCGTGTAGCGGGTGTCCCTAAGCTAAATTTTTCCATCTTAGCCAGTAAACTCGCTTCATTCAAAGGTTTTGGTGGCTTGGTTAATTCTTTTTTTATAGAAAAATTAGGTTGAATTTTTTGTCCTTCTTGCCATTTGTTAACATTTTTTTCAGATTCTTCTTGACCTTTCCAGCCAGCTTCAATAATTTTATTTTGAGTAAATACAAAAGTTTCATCACCAAATTTAACTGTCGCTTTTTGTTGCAGTTTTTTATGAGCTTTAGCAAATAAAGTTAGAAAACGCGTAACAATCATATTGTAAATTTTTTGTTCGTCATTTGAAAATTTGGCTGGATTAGCGCCTTGTTCAGTAGGAATTAAACCAGAGTGATCAGATACTTTTGCATCGTTAAATACGGCTTTTTGCTCAACCTTGGCTCCTGATTTAATATAGTCTTTTACTTCAGGGGAAAAATTCGCTATTGCCTGTAGACGCTCTTTCATCGTCTTTTTCATATCGTTTGTTAGATATTTGCTATCAGTACGTGGATAAGTAACTACCTTATGCGTTTCATAAAGACTTTGAACTACAGAAAGCGTCTTTTTAGCTGAAAAACCGTACCGCTGATTAGCCTCGCGTTGAATTTCAGTTAAATCATATGGCAATGGCGCATTTTCTGTTTTATTTTTTTCATTCACAGACACTACAGCACCCGCATGCTGACTCATTTGTGTAATCAAGTTTTGTGCTTCTTGTTGTTCTTTTATTTCATAAGGATTTTTTTGTATGCGAGCTGCTTTTTGACCAGCCACCTCTAATTCAATGACATAATAGGTCTGTGGTCGAAATTTATCAATTTGTTTTTCTTGCTGCCTTACAAAAGATAATGTCGGTGTTTGAACCCTTCCGGCACTTAAACTGTCTTCATACTTCACTGTTAAAGCCCGTGAAATGTTCAGTCCTACTAACCAATCTGCTTTGGACCTAGCTAGCGCTGATTCATAAAGTGCATCATATTCTTTTGCTGGTTTTAATTGTTTGAATCCTTCTTTTATCGCTTTATTTGTTTGCGAAGAAATCCACAAACGTTTTACTGGCTTGTCAAAATGAACCCATTCGAGAATCCAGCGAGCTACTAACTCGCCTTCTCTTCCCGCATCGGTTGCAATAACAAATTCTTTAATATCTTTTCTATGAGCTAATTGTTTAATCGCTTTTAATTGTTGCCCAGTTTTTGGTAATGGTTTAATCCCAATGTTTTTGGGAATCATCGGTAATGTTTCCATTTGCCAAGTCTGCCAATTTTTATTGATATCTTCTGGCATTTTTAGACCCAATAAATGACCGAGGGCCCATGTGACAATCACATTAGGGCCTTCGTAGTAGTTCTTTGTTTTTTTATTAGCTCCTAATACTCTGCCCAGGTCTTTTGCAACGCTTGGCTTTTCCGCTAGAATTAGTTGCTTCATAAAATTTCCTTTCGCTTTCAACTGTAATTGGTTGATAATTTTTTAATAGTGCCAAACCCTTATACTGTTGCAAATCATCATCACATTCCTCACACCAACGTTCTTCACCATCATTCCAAAAAGCACTTAAGAAGTTGGTTTTAGAGTTAATATATGTATAATTATTGCAAATCAAATCCCATTTTTTCTGAAAGAAAAGTTTTGCGTCATCTAATGACAAAAAACTAGTCTCTTCTTGAATGTCATTTTGCCAATCCTCAAAAAACCACCATGGCTCGTTGTCCCCATACATGGTTATTACTTGATACATAGACTCACTCCTATAAAGTATTTTCTAAAAATAATGGTAGTGAGTTTTAAAAAAAGTTGCAATGAATTAGCTTGTGAAAATTTGTATTGCTAATAATAAAAGACAGGAAGCGCTCCTGCCTTTTATTATTAAACATATTGCAATGTTTTTGCTGCTTTATATGCGTGATCGATTAAACCGCCACCTAAGCATTCATCTCCATCATAAAAAACAACGGCTTGACCCGGGGTAATTGCCCGTACCGCTTCGTCAAAAATGACTTCAGCACGTTCATTTTCTAATAACCGTACTGTCACTGGAGTATCTTTTTGACGATAACGGAATTTGGCTGTACAACGAAATTCTTTTGGTTTTACTTCTTCAGTTGTGAAGTGGATTTCACTTGCATCTAAGCGGTCAGCATACAACGCAGGATTTTCAAAACCTTGGCCTACATATAAAGTATTGGTGGATAAATCTTTTCCGATTACAAACCAAGGTGCGCTAGATTTACCGCCGCCGCCGATACCTAAACCTTGACGTTGACCGATTGTATAATACATTAATCCATCGTGTTGTCCTTTAATTTCTCCATCAAGTGTCATCATATCGCCTTTTTGCGCTGGTAGGTAATTACTTAAGAATTGTTTGAAATTCCGTTCGCCAATAAAGCATACGCCGGTAGAATCTTTTTTCTTGGCTGTGGCAAGTCCAGCATTTTCAGCAATTTCACGAACTTCTGACTTTTCGATGTTTCCCAGAGGAAATTTCACTTTAGCAAGTTGTTCTTGAGACAATTGACTTAAAAAGTAAGTTTGGTCCTTATTATTATCAGCGCCGCGCAACATATGTACTACACCGTTTTCGTCTTTTTCTACTTGCGCATAGTGTCCTGTTGCTACATAGTCAGCACCTAAGTCCATTGCATAATCTAAGAAAGCTTTAAATTTAATTTCTTTGTTACACATTACATCCGGATTAGGCGTACGTCCTGCACGATATTCTGCTAAAAAGTATTCAAATACACGATCCCAGTATTCTTTTTCAAAATTGACAGAATAATAAGGAATACCAATTTGATCTGCTACTTTTGCAACATCTTTATAATCTTCAGTTGCAGTGCAAACGCCATTTTCATCTGTGTCGTCCCAATTTTTCATAAAAATACCAACGACATCATACCCTTGTTCTTTCATCAAAAGGGCTGTGACAGACGAGTCTACTCCGCCACTCATTCCGACGACAACGCGTGTGTTGCTGTTGTCAGTCATGCTATCACCATCATTTCAATATAGATTCTGAAATATCTACGATTTGAAGGTCGCAACTTTCCAGTAATTGCCATTATACAGCAGAACCCAAAGAATTTCACGCAAGGATTCTTAAAGTCAATAAATAATTAAAAGAACAAATATGAGAGAGTGAAGCTTCGATCTATTCCTCATGTTTTCAAACATGATGAGTAAAAACGAAAAACACTCCCTGAAAATATAAAATTAAAAATGATTTTTCCCATAGTAAAATCTAACAAAAAACTTGCAAATTCTATTTTGCAAGTTTTAAATAATAAACTATTTTAAGCTTTTTCAAATAATCCGCGGTCGATAAATCCATCCATCAAAAAATAAAATTTTTCCTGTAACAATTCATTTTTCATCTTAAAAATGTTCACTGCCTTTAAACCGTTAGCTGTTGTCACTGACATCTTCATTTTTTGGATATCTTTATCTACAGTAATTTTCAGTTTCAGTCCTTCTTTACTCTGCGGGGTCGCTTCAAGGGGACGAATCAATTGAAAGTTTCCACTGGATGTTTCACTAAAGCCATTATCGCGCAAAGTATATTTTTTAGCCGTAGGGGCTAGTTTATAACTAGTCTGTGCGCCTAAAATTGTTGTTACTTCTTGAAAAGCCATTTTTTCACCTCATCAATACTTTTAACATTATTATAAGGGCTTTTATCCGGTTTTTCTAGTATTTCTTTTCAAACGTTCTACAGTGTCGATAATCGTTTGCGCAAAACGATCTACCTCATCTTCAGTATTACCATAACCAAAGCTTATACGCACAGACTCCCCAATGGCTGGCGAATTTTTTCCATACATTGCTTCAAGCACATGTGAAGGTTCAACATTGCCAGCCGTACAAGCAGAGCCAGTGGAAATAGCAAACCCTTTTAAATCTAAGTGCATCAACATCAGGTCATTAGAAATACCCGCAAATTGTAGATTTAATACATGAGATAATTTATTTTCTATATCGCCATTTACGTGATACTCAATTCCTGCAGCTGTTAAAGCGTTCAATAATTGAGTAGAAAAAGCTTGGTACTTTTCTTGATTACTCTTTTGTACTTCTGGGGACAAAAGTTCAATTGCTTTAGCCATTCCACAAATAGCTGCCAAATTTTGCGTGCCTGCTCGACGTTTTTCTTCTTGTTCTCCGCCATGCAAAAAAACAGGAAGACTGACATCGTCACGTTTATATAAAAAGCCGACCCCTTTAGGACCGTTAAACTTATGGGCAGATACACTCAACAAATCTACCTGTAATTCATTCGGATGAACTGCAATTTTCCCGTAAGCTTGTACAGCGTCCGTGTGGAAAACTGCTGGATGATCTTTTAATAATTCGCCAACCTCAGCGATGGGAAAAAGATTACCAGTCTCATTGTTTGCCATCATAATTGAAACTAGAATAGTATCATCACGTAAAGTTTTTTTCACCTCATCAACAGACAATTGTCCATTTTCATCTACTGCTAAATAAGTTACTTCAAAACCTATTTTTTCTAAATATTTTGCTGTATTCAAAACCGCTGGATGTTCGACTGCGGTTGTGATGATATGCTTTCCTTGCTTTTGTTTAGACAAAGCTATCTCAATTAACGCTGTATTATCACTTTCTGTACCACCACTATTAAAAATAATTTCATGCGGCTTTACCTGCAAGCTATCCGCGATGATTTGTCTGGCATTTTCTAACTTTGCTTGCCCATTACGTCCATATTGATGGATACTAGAAGGGTTACCGAAAGTTTCTGCCATCACTTTACTCATTTCATCGATAACAGCTGGATGCATAGGAGTCGTTGCTGCATGATCTAAATAAGTCATTTTCTCACCTTCTTTTATTTACAACTTAAACCATTATTGAGAAAAATACCAATGAAAAAATTCAACATTTTTCCATTGGTTTCTTTTTTACAAAAAATCTTTATCTACTTTGTTAAATAAAGGACTCATCGGCGTATTTTCATGGATTCTTTTAACACCTTCGCCTAGCAGTTTTGAGCAAGTAATATAGCTAGCATTTTGAGGTTGTTGTTCTTTTTCAGTTAAACAAGAATCGGTCACACAAATATCAAGAATTTCTGATTGCTCCAACACTTCTTTTGCACCGTCAGAAAATAATGCGTGAGAAGCACATGCGTACACCTTGTTAGCGCCATTTGCTTTTAAAAGCTCTGCAGCATTGGCTAAAGTTTTTCCAGTGTTCAAAATATCATCAACGAGGATACAATTCTTACCTTGAACGTCTCCAATCACGTAACCTTCGTCTGCTTCTGTCTCACCTTGATCAACGATTGCAATCGTTGTATCCAAATACTCTGCCAAGCTTCGTGCACGTTGAACACCGCTATTTTTGGGTGAAACAACAACATAGTCATCATCCATCATACCTTTTTCCCGATAATATTGTGCAAACAAAGGCATGGTAAACAAATTATCAACAGGAATATCAAAAAAACCTTGGACTTGTACTGTATGAAGATCTAACGTTAATACACGAGTGGCCCCCGCTTCGACAATAAGATTAGCAATCAACTTTGCCGTAATCGGTTCGTGAGGATTCGCTGTGCGGTCTTGTCGTGCATAGGCATAATAAGGCAAAACCACATTAATAGTTTTTGCACTCGCTCGTTTCATCGCATCAATCATGATTAATAATTCCATATAATAATCATTCACCGGTCGATTAGTAGCCTGGATGATAAAAGTATCTACCCCTCGTACACTCTCTTCGATGCTGATAGAAATTTCCCCATCACTAAAGCTTTTGATCGAGCACTCGCCTAATTCTGTGCCAAAAACTTGAGCGACCTTTTTTGCTAATGGAATATTACCATTCAAACTAAAAATTTTTAACGATTCATCTTCATTTTTTGCGACCATGTGTGCCTCCAATTAAACTTTTTCTTTATTTTAACATATTTTTATTCTAATTTGCCATTATGTTTAAGGTAAAGAAATCGTCCCATTTATCCACTTTGCGGGAATAATTTTCTGATAATTTCCCCAATTGTCATGAATTTTTACAAAACGTTGCCCCTTATCTGTCTTCCTATAAGCATAAGCAACTACCCAATGATTGCCATAACTACTTCCTAAATATTTATTCAGTCCAATAATTACAGGCTTTCCTTGATCAATCCTTTTAGTCACACGTTGCCAGCCCCCGATCATGGTCGCACGCGCCCGATAACTAAGATCAAAATAAGAAAAATAACTTGATAGTCCATGAGCTAGTTGAAAAGCAATTGTAGGCCAGCCCCGTTTTTGAATAAATAAGCGTAGAAAATGCACTAAATGCGTATTATTTTTACTATTTTTTTCCCGAATAAAACTTGGAACAATCGTCTCATCTAAATTATCCTGATAAAAAGCTATGAACACGCTAGCAGCGTTTGTCCCACATAAACCACTTTTAGAAGTGATCCAATTTTTATACGGTTTGAACTTATCTGCTGTTAAGCCAGTCCACTGATTCTTCTCCATAACTATCCCCTCTTTTTGACATTGTACTATAACTATTCAGCAAAAATCATTTAGGACTTCTTATTTTAATATGACCTTTACTTTTGCATAGTTGAGTTTAAAAGCTTCCTTACTGGACCCTCATTTGCCTAACTTAAGTACAAATGATTACCGTTTGACCCTTACATTGATTTAAATTTAAAACTTAAAAATAAGAAACTTGTTTCTCCTTTTTATTTGTATCATAATTGATGATATGAATGGAGGTTAAACATGACAAATATAAAAGATGATTTTTATGAAGCAGTTAACCAAGATTGGTTAGAAACTGCAGAAATCCCGTCTGATAAGCCCGCTACAGGAGGATTTCAAGATATAGCAGAAAATATTGAACAACTTTTAATCAAGCAATTAAACGAAATGAGTACAGATGAAAGCAAAATCCCTGAAGGTAAAATGAAGGAAGCTGTTGCTTTCTATCGTTTAGCAAATGATTATGACAAAAGAAATTCGCTCAAATCCGAACCAATCCAAGATCTGCTTGATCGGATTCATGCTATCGATAGTTATCAAGACCTTAATCAACAATTAGCGAGTTGGATAAAAGATGGACTTCCATTACCCTTTGAATTTTTTGTCGATGCGGATATGAAGGATACGCAAAAACATGCCTTATACCTGGGGCCAACTGCTTTGATTTTACCAGACAAAACCTATTATGATAGTGAACAAGGTGAAAAATTATTGCAGGTCTTTTTTGATATGGTAGTTGAACTGTTAAATTTGACCGGATGTAGCCAATCAGAAAGCGAAACAATTGCAGAACAAGCGCTAGCTTTTGATCGAAGCTTAGTCCCTTATGTGCGAACAGCCGAAGAAAATGCTGACTATACAAAAATCTACAATCCTCGGGATAGAGAAACTGTCACTACTTATTCTGATCAAATTGATTTTACACAAGCTTTTGATCAATTATTTGATGATACTGTTGATCAAATCATTATCACCGAACCTGAATATTTCGAAAACTTTAATACCTTTATCACAGACGGTCACTTACCTTTACTAAAAAGTTGGATGTTTGCATTAACTGTCGTTGGCTATGCCAGATACTTAAGCGAAGATTTCCGTCAAGCAGCCAGCCAATATCGCCGTGCTTTATCTGGTATTGAAAACATCCCCAGTCAAGAAAAAGCTGCTTTTCATTTGACTTTAAACCAATTTGATCAAATTATTGGTCTTTATTATGGAAAAAATTATTTTGGTGAAAAAGCCAAACAAGATGTAGAACATATGGTTCATTCAATGATTGCTATTTATAAGGATCGTTTAAAACAAAACGATTGGCTAGGAGAAGCAACGAAAGAAAAGGCGATTTTAAAATTAGATAATATAGGAATTAACGTAGGTTATCCAGATAAAATTCCGGCTGTCTATAATCAATTAGTAACCAATAAAGAAGACTCTCTGGTTGCTAATGTTCGAAATTTTTCAAAGCTAGCAAGACTCGCTAACTTTAAGAAATTCAAAAAGCCAGTAGATCGGAACGAATGGGAAATGGCCGCTTCTACTGTAAACGCCTATTATAATGGCTCCTTAAATATCATTGTATTCCCAGCGGCTATTTTACAAGCACCATTTTATAGCCTTGAACAATCAGCAAGTGCTAACTATGGAGGCATTGGTGCTGTGATTGCCCATGAAATTTCTCATGCTTTTGACAATAACGGCGCGAAATTTGATGAGTACGGAAATATGAACAATTGGTGGACAAAAGAAGATTTAGCTTCCTTTGAAAAACTGGCGCAAGAAATGATCAAAGAGTTTGATGGTTTACAATTTGCTGAGGGTACAGTCAATGGTACATTAACTGTTTCAGAAAATATCGCAGATGCTGGCGGACTCAGTTGTGCTTTAGAGGCAGCAAAAAAAGAAGATCAAAACAACTTAGAAGCTTTCTTTTATAACTGGGCCAAAATTTGGCGCACAAAAGCAAAACAACAATATCAACAATTATTGTTAGCTATCGATGTACACGCACCAGCAAAACTAAGAGCCAATATTCAGCTACAAAATCTAGACGACTTTTTTACTGTTTTTGACATCCAATCTACTGATGGTATGTACCGCAAAACTGAAAATCGAGTGAAAATTTGGTAATAAAAAAAGGAACCGTGACATAAGTAAAAATAAGACAAAAATATCCGAACTATATTTATTAAGAATTGCTAATCGTTGTGAATTTGCCACGAGAACCTGCTAGACCGCAGGAGCAATGCAGTTCATGCGACGAGTAACCGCAGGAGCAATCTTTTTATAGTTCGGATATTTTATTAGCCAATAAACTTATGTCATAGTTCCTTTTATTTAAATAGAACGGATAAACGTCAGCACCATCTCAGCTGAACGTTGACCTGCTTCATCAATAAACTCATCAAAGCTTTGCGTCGCAGCATGATCTGCTGTATCGCTCATTGCTCGAATAACAACTACCGGTACATCAAATTGGTAAGCTGTTTGAGCGATTGCTGTTCCTTCCATTTCACAACATAAGGCTGCTGGAAAATGACTTAAAATTTCTCGGATTTTATCTTGATCATCGATAAAAGAATCCCCCGTAACAATCAAACCCTTTTTTACAGAAAGATTAGATTTTTCTGCTGCATCAGCAATTTGTGTTACCAGCTTACTATCTGTTTCATAATAAAGAGGCATTCCACCTGGAAGTTGACCATAACTATATCCAAAGCCTGTAGCATCTACATCATAATAAGCTAGTTTTTCTGCGATAACCACATCTCCAACGGACAGCCCTTCACCAATCCCGCCAGCCGATCCGGTATTAATTAAAAGATCGACTTGGTAGTGTTGAATCAGAAGACTTGCTGTCAGTGAAGCTAATACTTTACCAATACCAGACTGTACTACAATAACTTCATTGCCAGCCATTTCGCCGGAATAAAAAGTAGCGCCAGCTTTCTCCCATTTTTTTATTTCTTTGAACGATTCAGTCAAAACTTTTACTTCTTGTGCCATTGCACCAATAATTCCTATTTTCATGTCTTTCCTACCTTTTCATCAAATTTATATAAAGAAAACCATCATTAACACCAGTACCAATAATAAAAATACAATAACGATCCATTTCATCAAGAAACTGTTCATTTGTCTTGAGCGCTGGTTTTGACTAGATCGTGTTGCATTAAGAGGTTTATTTTTTTTCAATTGTTTACGATAGTAATTGTCAATTTGTTGCTCCTCTTTATGATACTGTGCTTCCTCTTGTTTTTGTTCTTCTTGCTTTTTTTCGTCCTCGACACGATGTTTGCGCAACTGCGAGCGAGAAATAAGCGGTCCTTTTGCCATATGTCAAACACTCCCTTGTGCGATCAACAACTTCCACCAGGTGATCGCATAAATCGTTTTAGCATCACAAATCGTTTGATCTTTAATAGCCTGCTCAGCTTCAGCTAATGTCAATTCGTAAAGCTCAAGCAGCTCATCTTCATCTTGTGCTCTAGGATGAGCTGTTTTTTTGATATCATTGGCTTGATAAATATACATCATCTCATTGGAAAACCCAGGCGATAAATACATGGAAGTAAGAAAAGTCATAGAACCACACTTATATCCAGTTTCTTCTTCTAATTCTCTTTTTCCTGTATCTTCTGGATGCTTCCCTTCGCCTTCATCAATTTTACCCGCGGGTATTTCTAAGATTACTTTTTCCATTGGTTTTCTAAATTGACGTACAAATACCATCTTATTTTCTGGCGTTAGCGCAATAATCCCCACGCCCCCTGCATGGAAAACTAATTCTCGTTTAGAAGTTTGACCATTGGGTAGCTTTACATCATCTAAAGCTACATCAATGATTTTTCCTTTATATATCTCTTTTCTAGTTAGCGTTTTTTCTGCAAAATCGTCAAAATTCAGCATTATTTCACCAATCTTTCTTTTTTATCCTACACAATTTCTTATATTTTAACACAAAAAAAGTTATGTTTTTTCTAAATTATAGAAATACACCGTAAGTCGGGTTCTTTTATTTACTATATCATGATAGAATGAAAGAGTAGAGAAATAAGACAAAACGTTTATATACAAGGATTTTAGGAGGTTTAGAAATGAAAAATTCAAAATGGGCATTGTGGATTGGCGTCATTTTGGGAGTCATTTTTTTGCTTAACATTTTTTCTGGAAATGACTCATTTGATTATTTCCCATTGCTGTTTTTTGTTGCCGGCGGCTTTTTAATCTATTATGGTTTTAAGGGCAAATCGAAGTATTCTAAAAAAAGTGAACTACCTACACTATCAAAAAAAAGAGAGCAAAATTATATCGATGCTGGGATGTCTGACAGTGAAATCGATATGTTCCGTCAAACGATGAATCAAACGAAAAAACAAATTGATCACTTACAAATAACGATGAACAAAAGTGGCAAACTAAGGGCCGTTGATTTACGTCATGATACCATCAAAGCAGCTAAGGCTTTATTTAAAGAAATTGTGGACTCTCCTAAAAGAATGCCTGAAGCAAACCACTTTTTATACACTCATCTACCAAACTTAGTGGATTTAACCGACAAATTTATGGAAATCAACGAACATGAAATAAAAAATCGTGATACTTATGATAAAATCGAAGAAAGTATTCAAATCATCGATCAAATGGCTGCTTTAATCACAATTGATTATCAGAAATTTGTCGCTGATGATTTAGACGATTTAGATGTAGAAATGACTATTGCTAAACAAAGTTTAAAACAAAACGGTGATTACAAACAACATGAAGCTAGATAAAAGTTCAACTTTTATCTTCTTCTGTTTTTCAAACTATTGAAGGAGGAAATTGTTATGTCCGACCGCTCGAACCAACCAACTTCTGTTGACAAGACTTTAGAAGATTTAATGGATGATTCATTTACACCCGATTTAAATCAATTAACAGCCACTCAACAAAAGGAAATCGCCGATCTACATACGCAAGAACAAGCACCTCGCTTAGTTGATAAATTATCAGAAGAAAGGCAACAGCAAGCCAAGCAACTAGCCGATCAGATTGATGCTACAGATCAACAAGCGGTGTTAACTTATGGGACAAAAGCACAAACAAAATTGAGTGAATTCTCACAATCAATGTTAAGTCAAGTACAAACTTCTGATATTGGACCGATTGGAGATACGCTTAACGATCTAATGTACCGTTTGCAAGAAGCCAATCCTGACGAACTCCGTGCCGGTGAGGGCAACATTTTTCAACGTATGTTTGGTAAAGTTAAACAGTCGATTTATGAAATCACAGCAAAATACCAAAAAATCGGTGCACAAGTGGATAAGGTTGCCGTTAAATTAGACAAGGAAAAAGAAGGCCTACTTGATGACCATGCGATGCTTGAACAACTTTATCAAAAAAATAAGGATTATTTTGACGCTTTAAATATTTATATTGCCGCTAGTGAAGTTAAAATGGAAGAATTAGAACAAAAAACTATTCCCGAAGCAATGGAAAAAGCAAAACGAACAGGCGAACAAATGGACGTGCAAATAGCAAATGATTATGCTCAATTTTTAGATCGCTTAGATAAACGGACACATGACTTGCGCTTAACTCGTGAAATCTCCTTGCAACAAGCGCCGCAAATTCGCTTAATTCAAAACACAAATCAAGCTTTAGCAGAAAAAATTCAGTCTTCGATCAATACAGCGATCCCTTTATGGAAAAACCAAGTCGTTATTGCTTTAACGCTGTTACGTCAAAAAGATGCTGTAACTGCTCAAAGACAAGTCTCTGAAACAACAAATGATTTATTGAAGAAAAACGCTGAAATGTTGAAAGTTTCGGCCATCGAAACTGCAAAAGAAAATGAACGCGGTATTGTTGATGTCGACACCTTGCAACAAACACAAAATGACTTAGTAGAAACGATCGAAGAAACTTTACGTATTCAAAAAGAAGGTAAAGAAAACCGTCGTCATGCAGAACTAGAACTTGGCGAAATGGAAGAAGACCTAAAACAAAAATTGATCGAATTAACAACTAAAAAAGAGCAATAAAAAAGAGCTTAATGTTACTCCCCGAAAGAATTAATTCTTTCAGGGAGTATTTTACATCAGCTCTTTTTTTCATTTAAATCACTATGTTGATAACCATAACTAAAATAAATAATTAATCCTAAAACAAGCGATATAATAAAAACTGTCCAAGTAATTTTGTCTAACTGTAACATTAAAAATACACAAGAAATTACCGAAATAATCGGAATTAGCGGCACCAATGGAACTTTAAACTCATCTTTTTTAGGAGGGCCTAGCATTTTACGTAAGCGGATTACACCTAAAGCCATCAATGCAAAACATGTAAGTGCTGTAATATTTGTCAGTTCGGCTAAAATATTCAATGGAAAAGCGGCCGCAAAGAACAAGCCCATGCCACCAGCGACAAAGGTTGCATGTTTAGGTGTCTTTCTTTTTTCATCAATCTGTTGTAAGTATTTCGGTAACAAGCCATCTTTACTAATAGAATAAATCAGCCTTGCTAGAGAATAAAGCATCGATATCGTAACCGTTAATAAGGTTAAAATCGTTCCAACGGAGATGACAGAGCCGATAAAACCTTGATCGATATAACGCATAGCAAAAGCCACTGGATCTGCAACGCCTAATTTTGAAAAAGGTACTATACCTGTCAAAATTAAAGTAACAACTACATATAAAATCGTTGCAATTGAAATAGAACCAATAATTCCCCGTGGTACATCTTTTTGGGGATTTTCGGCTTCCTCAGCTGCCATGGAAATCGAATCAAAGCCCAAAAAGGCAAAAAATACTAAAGCTGCACCGTTAAAAATACCTTGCGTACCATAAGGCATATAAGGTTGCCAATTGTCAGGCTGAATAAAAAATATACCAATAGCAACAAATAAAATAATTACAGCAAATTTCACCCATACCATAGCATTGTTTAAGCGCAATGCTTTTTTTGCTTCTTGTGTAACCCATAATGTTACTAAAATCATTATTAGGGCTGCGATCAAATCAATATATGTACCTTCTTCTGGATTATAACCAGCAGTTAATGCTTGGGGTAGTTGAATTCCCCAATTACTCAGAAATCCCTGAAAATAACCAGACCAACCTGAAGCAACGGTAGAAACAGCTAACATATACTCACAAATCAAAAGCCAACCAGCGATCCAAGCCGTCAACTCGCCAAAGACCACATACATATAGCTATAAGGCCCGCCAGAAACAGGCACGCGTGAAGCAAATTCCGCAAAACAAATACCATTTAAGATAACAACTAAAGCTGCGATAATAAAGGAAATCATGGAAGCTGGACCTGCGTAATCTGCTGAAGCCTGCCCGGTTACAACGAAAATCCCCGTCCCAATAATGGCGCCGATTCCTAACATAATTAAATCTTTTAATTTTAATTCTCTTTTTAATGTATTGAATGAATTCTTTTCAATTGGTCTTTTCCGGAAAATTTCCATTCATTTCCCTCCATTCTTTAATCGCTGTCTATTATATAGATTTTTCTTTTCATTTTCAAACAAAGTTCTACCACTATTTCTAGACTTATTGTAATAAAAAATTCCCAGCAAAGACTATTCTTCACTTTGCTGGGAGTCATTTTATCTTTTAAGGATTACACATTTGCTATTAAGGGTGTTAATTTTTCTTGATTTACCTCTGGATAGTTATTTAAAAATTGTTGCATCTTTTTTAGCACAGGAACAATATATCCTTTTTCATCATTTTCAATTTGTAATACCAATAAAGGTTCGTGCAGGCTCATACGTAGTAAAAACCATCCTTGTCCATATGGCTGAGATAAGCGAAAACGAATACCTTCATCATTTTCAGGATCGATTTGCCATCCAGGAATTTGAATATCGACAATTTGTTCAATGATTTTTTTACCTAATGCACGATAATTTTCCGCCTCTAATTTAAAACGAACTTCTTGGGTTTCAAGTGGCTGCTTTAAATCAGCAATCAATGACTCTAAAGATTTTCCTTCTTCTTGTAATTTTGGCAACAACATTAAAATTTTAGCAATGACATACGCCCCATCATCTAAGAAATAATTTTCTTTAAAAGCTGCATGTCCACTGGTTTCAATCGCTAATTGTGTATCAACACCTGCGTGATTAAGTTCTAGTGCTTTATTGATTACATTACGGTAACCAGAAATATAACGAACTTGTTTACCATCTAAGGATTCGATAAAATCCTTTAAATGATCAGAAGTCGGCGAATTCGTAACGATACTTGTCCCCGGATGTTCGGTTAACACAATACGACTTAATACAGCGATAAGATTATTACGATTCAATACATCACCTGATTTTGTTACCACTGCCGAACGATCCACATCAGTATCAAAAATCACTCCCAAATCCGCATGATTTGTTAAAACAGCGTCTTGAATACTTCGCATCGCTTCTTTATTATCTGGATTAGGGATGTGATTGGGGAAATTGCCGTCAGGTGTTAAAAATTGCGAGCCTGAAGTGTCTGCGCCTAGAACTTGTAAAACTTTCTCTGTAAAAAACCCACCTGCGCCGTTACCAGCGTCAACAACAATTTTAAAGCCAGTCAATGGTTTTTCAGTATCTTTATAGCTGGCCGTACGTATTTTTGCAACCAAATTATTCGCATAAACAGTAAGCAGATCAGCTTCTGTCAGCTTACCAGCAGTTACTCCTTGTCTTTTTTCTGTATGAGACAAAATATAAGTAATATCTTCTTTTTCTGCGCCGCCTTTTTGACTGAAAACTTTTATACCGTTGTAATAATAAGGTAAGTGGCTAGCAGTCAACATAACACCTGCATCACACGAAAATTGTGAAAATTGCGTACTCATAAATAAGGCCGGTGTTGTTGCAAGTCCAAAATCATAAACATTTACGCCGCTATGGATCAGTTCTTCTATAAGTGCTTCTTTCAATTCAGGACCACTTAAGCGGCTATCTCTGCCTACCCCTACTGTTAGTTCATCTTTTTTTTCCATTTTATTTAGCCAATTTACGATACCTGCAGCAATTTCTCGTACCGCTGAAACTGTCAAATTTGCTTGATATTCTTTGGTATCCATAGCAATACCACGAATATCTGATTCATTTTGTAGGTTCATTATTTCTTCCACAAAAAACTCCCCCTCTAAGCTACTTTTTGTAAGCATTTTATTTAACGTCAAAATCATTATACCAAACTTTGGTGCTAAATAACGAGGAGGAATTTATTATATTTTATCTTATAGAAGCAAATAGGTTTTTAAATCAATGATGGTATTTTATTTTATTAAACAACCCTACAATAACTGTAGAAATGATAGCTGCACCGAGAATTCCTAACCAAGTAACAAATCTTAGAGGCTCAGTACCTAAAAGATCATTCATAAATGGCGCGTACACTGCAACTAATTGTAAAGCAATAGATAGTGCGATTGAACCTAATAGAGCTTTATTTTGGAAAAAGCTACGGTCAATCCCGAAAGAATTTGTCTTTCTAACGTTAAAAATATGCATTAATTGTGCAACTGCCATAAAAGTAAATACAGCGGTCTGTAGATATTCACCTGATCGGTTACCATTTAGTAATACCCAAAATAGGATAAAAGCTGATAGTCCGATAATTACTCCACTAAAAACAATACGTGTTAAAAAGTGGCGATTGACTAAGCTATCTTTTTTGGAACGTGGTCCTCTTGCCATTACATTATCCTCAGCTGGTTAAAAAGATAATGACATTGCAGGAGCGATATCAATAATTAAATTTAAAAATAAAATGTGTAAGGGTGCGATCGGCATCGGCAATAAAAAGACTACGCTTGCGAAGATCGCGACAATTTCTACCATATTACAGGCAAATAAGAAAGAAACATATTTTTTAATATTATCAAAAATAATTCTTCCTTCTTTAACTGAATCCACGATTGTACCAAAACGATCATCTGTTAGGATCATATCCGAAGCTTCTTTAGCAACTTCAGTACCTCTGATACCCATAGCAACACCAATGTTGGCATCATTTAAAGCAGGCGCATCGTTTACACCGTCACCGGTCATTGAAACAACTTCGCTTTCTTTTTTAAGTGCTGATACAATTTGCATTTTATTTTCTGGCGAAACACGAGCAAAGACTGCCGTTTCATCCACTAATTCAGCAAAATTTTCATTATCTACTTGTTCATCGATTTCTTTACCGGTCATAATTCTTTCATGATCAGCTATGCCAATATCTTTAGCAATAATAGAAGCTGTTTTAGGATGATCTCCAGTAATCATTTTCACCTTAATACCAGCATTTTGTGCACTTTCAACAGATTCATATGCATCTGGTCGTGGTGGATCAATAATACCTACTAATCCTTGAATTTTTAAACCATCCAAAGAATTTTTCATTTCCTCTTCGGTCAATCCGCCATCATAATTTTCGATACTTGCAATTGCAATAACACGTTGGCCTTTTTCGGCAAACATTTCATTTTGTTGTTGCAAATTATCTTTGGTTTCTTGTGTCTGATCAGCTAAATCTAAAATGACATCAAAAGCTCCCTTAATAATTAACTGACGTTGATCTTCTTTTTCATAAACTACAATCATATATTTATTTTCAGAAGAAAATGGAACTTCAGCTATTTTTTCGAAGGCTTCGTTTTCAAGATCTTCACGATCTAATCCTACTTTTTTACCTAGCGTAACTAAAGCGCCATCTGTAGGATCACCCACAACTTCATATTGTCCATCTTCATTTTGATCTATATGAGCAGTATTACATAAGACCCCCGATTGAATAAATTGCATTAAATCTTGATTATTTTCTGGAACAATTTCTTCTCCATCTTTTTTGACAGAACCATGTGGGTCGTAACCTTCCCCTGTAACTTCATAGTGTGTTTTTTCACCTAGTACTAATTCAGAAGCCATCATTTGGTTTTCAGTTAATGTACCTGTTTTGTCACTAGCAATTACACTAGTTGCCCCTAGCGTTTCTACTGCTGGCAGTGACTTCACTAAAGCTTTGCGTTGGGCCATAGTGTTCATGCCTTTTGATAAAGTAATTGTTTCTACTGCTGGCATTGCTTCTGGTATCGCAGCAACAGCTAAAATAATAGCGATATGGATCATTTCAACAAAGGGTTTATCAGTAATAAGTCCTGCAACAAGTACTGCAACTCCAGCAATGAAAGCCGCAACAATAATAGCCTTACTTAATTTATCTAATTCTATATCTAGTGGTGTTTTTTCATCGCTTGCTTCATCCAACATCCCACTAATTTTACCAACTTCAGTTTCCATACCAGTTTCAGTCACAACAACATAAGCATATCCACGGGTCACAGCTGTACCGGAAAAAACCATGTTTTGTTGATCGCCTAAGGGTACTTCTTCTTCAGAAATATCATCTGGGCTTTTTTCAACCGCTTCTGATTCTCCCGTCAATGCTGATTCAATACAGGCAAAGTTATTGCTAGAAATAATTCGACCATCCGCAGCAATAGCATCACCTTCTCTTAATAAGAGCACATCTCCGGGGACAACACTTCCTGCATCGATGGTTTGCGTCTTTCCATCACGAATAACCGTGGTGGTAGTATAAATCATGCTTTGCAAGGATTCAACTGATTTTTGTGCTTGTAACTCGGTAAAAAAACCAGTGAGTACCGCAAGTAACAAAGCCAGTAGTATTGCAATGGTCTCTGCTAAATCGTCCATAAGAAAGGAGATGACGGCAGCTGCTAATAATAAATACACAATTAAGTCATTTATATTATTCCACAACAATTTCCAAGGGGAGGTTTTCTTTCCTTCTTGGATCTCATTACGCCCATTTTCTTCTAAGCGCTTATCGACGATTTCCTGCGTGAGACCTACTTTTTGATCCGTATCAAATTTTTCTATTGTTTCCTCAATTGATACCTGATAGTCTTCTTTCATTCATTAGCCTCCTTGTTTTCTTTAATTTCATCTTCAGAATTTACTGGACAAAAAACTTCAATTAAATTTAAAATGGCTGTCTTTTGTTCAGTATTCATATTTGCAAATTTATGAAATAGCTCTACATCTAAGGGTGCTTCCTCCTCTTGGAAAAATTCACTTAATGAAACATCTAACCCATTGCACAAATTTTCCAATGTTGTAATTGAAGCACTCGTTGTATGATGCTCTAACGCTGAAATAAACGCAGCAGATACACCCACCTTCTTCGCAAGATCTTTTGCACTCATTTTCTGATTTGTTCGCAATTCATAAATTCGCTTACCTATATCCATTTGCAACCCCAACTTGCCTCCCTTCGTTTTTCAGATTAAGTATACCTTAACATTTCTCCACTTTTTTGTAAAGTGTGAGTTTATTTATTCAGATAAATATTAAGTGGCAATATACAAACGCTTTTTTAGTCAATCGAGTAGGTGACTAGCCATTAATTGGCTAGTCGACCTCTCACACCACCGTACGTACGGTTCCGTATACGGCGGTTCAATATCTTGCGTAAGCAGACTCTACCAAGGCGCTTAGTGAAACTAAGCCCCATCGGTGGAGTCTTTCGTTTGTAAGTGTCCGATGAACTTCAGACGTTTTGGACAGTCGCCAATATTTCTTTCTAGAGGATCCGATTTTCTTGGCGCCGTTTAAATCTAAACCATAAGACAATAACTTCGTTATTTTCGTTTTGGGAACTTTCCAACGTTTGAGGATCAGCTGCCTGATGCGGTGATGTAACCATGGTTCAATTTCCTTTTGAATAAAACCTCGAATAAATCCCAATCCGAAATAGCCTATCCAGCCACGCGTGACTTGATTGATTTCCTCTATGATCGTTCGAAAATCACCCGCACGCTTACGGCTTGTTCGACGTTTCAATTCGGCTTTGAATTTCTTCTTGGCTTCTTTGGTAGGGATAAAACGACAGGTGCCATTGACTTTCATTATCAGACAGCTCAAGAATTTTAAACGCGTTGGTGCCCCCACTTGACTCTTGTCTTGATTAACAATGAGTTTAAGATCTTTTTCAATGAAACGGGTCACACTTTTTAACACTCGTTCGCCCGCACGTTTTGACTTGACATAGATGACGAAGTCATCGGCATAACGAACAAATTGGTGTCCTCTTTTCTCAAGTTCTTTATCCAGTTCATGTAAGTAAATATTACAGAGAAGAGGCGATAAGACCGCCCCTTGAGGTGCACCCGACTTTCTTTCTACGTATTCGCTAGACAGGTTAATCACACCACTCGTCAAGAACTTACGAATAACCTTGAGAATTGCCTTATCTTGAATAAACTGCTCTAAGTGATACATGAGCTTGTCATGATTTAGTGTGTCAAAGCATTGTTTCAAGTCACAATCGACCACCACTTTATAGCCTTCCTCATAATAAGCGACACATTGCTTCAAAGCAGTGTGTGTTCCCTCATTCGGGCGAAATCCGTGGCTTTGTGGAAGAAAGTATGGGTCAATGATGGGCTCAATGACTTGTCGAATCGCTTGTTGAACTACGCGATCACGCGCACATGGGATTCCCAATTGGCGTTTTTCACCATTGGGTTTCGGTATTTCGACTTGTTTGACCGGTTGTGGCTGGTAGGTCCCTTGAAGCAATTTCTGCCTTAGTGGCGCATACAACTTCTCAATGTGGTCTTCTACTTCATCCACAGCCATACCATCGACACCAGCGGCTCCTTTATTACGTCGGACCCTTGTTGCGGCTGTCTTAAGATTTTCTTTTCTTACAACGGACTTCATCAAAGATGAAGACTTACGATACATTTCTTTCATTTCTCCTAGAGGATAACTCGACACATCTACATACGCTTTCAGGTTCCACCTTATCCCTCTGTAGATTGCCAACCTTATGGTTGTTTTCTGTCTTCTTTGCTTCCTCTAACCTCCAATCTATACTTTGTATGAATATTGTTCGGTCCTTCGGTACATTTTCCCTACTATGACCTCAGCTGACTTCTATCTATTCGTTATTACTACGACAGCTGTCGCTAGATAGATATCCTCGGGTAAGGAGTGATAACCTTCCACTCATGCCGCTGCCTCATTTACTGTATGGGGTTCGGGCAGTATTGGACTTTGCTTTGTTTGGCAAGCTCATCCGTCCCAATCCAGCCTTCCTATGAGGTTTCTGTTCGTCAGCGCGAGTGTTTGCCTCCAGCTTCCTTCAGATTCCACTTCGCAGTGGACACCCTTGCTTTTGGCTAACAGTTCCTACTGCCAAGCCTGTAGTGGACTTTCACCACCAAGTTATCGCCCATGCCGAGCGCACCAAAAAAACTGATAATTAACCGTTAAAGTTAATTATCAGTTTACTAATACTTTAGTTATAATTCACTTATTACATGACGCATCATTTCTGCTGTTTCTTCAGGTAAAGCATCATAACCTTCGTTTGTATTATTTTCTTTTAAAATAAAATCTAAACGACTTTGTAAACGTACATGAATATCTTTTATATATTTTTCGTCATTAAAATCCAGTTCGTATCCTTCAATTGGCAAGTAAGACATTTCTTTAATTGGGCCGAATTGTTCAAAAATTGCTTCACCTGTAATAATTTCTTCAATGCTGGATAAAGTGACTTGTGGAGTGATATCCTCACCATGGAAAGCATCTGTATTCAAAATATAGCAGGAAGTTTTATTTTTATTAAATAAATCACGGAAATTACGGTAGTCCTCTGCTAAAGGATAAGCACGAAATGGATCGGCGTAAGGCTCAATAACCAGCTGACTTAAATCGACATCGCCTACAACATTTTCTGCTGTTGACCGTTTTGTTGCAAGTGTTAAACCAAAAACTGCAGCTAGAATAGGGTCCTCCACTTTTACTACAGGAGGTAAGCTATCATCTTTCATAATCCAAAAAATAGCATCTAATTTCTCATCTAAAGCATCTACTCGATTTTTTTGTGACATAACGTGATTTAACTGTTCGACCATTGCCATTTCTAATATCTTGTAAAACAGGAACAGTTTTACCCTCTTTATCTTTTGTTGCCCCGACATTTTGCATGGTTAAGTAGTAATCAACTGTATTATGAGTTAACGGATAATCTTGTACTTTATCAAAATACGCAGGCTCTAATGCAATCGTTGATCCTGTATCTCGATCAATAACAAATGCATCATCATGCAAAACATCTACCTTATATTTCCCACCATGTTGAGTTAAAGTGATCGTTGATTTTCCTGAACCAGAAAGACCAAAAGCAGCCATTGTATATTTATTACCTCCGGGTAGTTGGTACTGCTTAATCCCTCCATGACAAGCTACATAGTTATTCCGGTGAGCAGTAGCCCAAGCAAGTGTCAGCGTACCTTTTTTCAATTCACCAAAGTAACGTAAACCTAAGATAGCGGCTACATTATGTTCAGGATCAAATAAAGCTAAGCCAAAAGGAAAATCTGGATGTTGCCAGTTAGGGTCAGCAAAAAGATAGATGTCATTTTCTTCATAAGAAACAGAGTCTTCATAACGTTCCTGCCACTGCTCGTTTGCTATCTGGAAATTCAATAAATAAGAATAGAGATTATTTTCAAATCCTTCTGGCAGCATCAGATGACTTTTGACCATGAACTTTTCATCAAGACCGACAACAACATCAGCTGTATAAAAGTTTTGTTCCTTTGATTGATATAGTGCTTCTCTTAATATTCCTTGATAATAATCAGAATCAACCCCAGGGTGACCAATAACTACACGTGCTGCTGCTGTTCTTCCCACAATTTTTCCATCATTAAAAATAAGCATCTTAGCCTCTTCAGGTAAACCTAAGTCACTAGTATGCTTTACTGGCAAATCTGTAACAACCGTTCCTAAAGCTTGTGTAGCTAAATGATAAGCTTTTTGCAAATTTGTGACTTTTGTCACATTATTTCCATAAAAAGCTGTCTCAACTAAAGTTTTAAAACGCGAAAATAACTGATTTTCTTTTTTAACTTCACTGCGATTAAACTTTCCAATAGTTGCCATAAATCATCGAAACTCCTTTCATTGTAAATAAAATAAATATTTATAAATACGTTTATATAAAGGGAAATCCCTCCTGCCATTTTATTATCTCATAATTATAAAGCACTTACAAATAATTTTACGGAAAAAATACATGTTTTATTAGTAGAATAAAAAACTAGTGTTGATAAAACAAGAAGGTTAGTTTCTTGTTATCAACACTAGTGTTTAGTTTAAGCCCACTTATGTCTTTTCTCTAGTATCATAAATAATAGTGACTGGACCATCATTTACTAAAGAAATTTGCATGTCTGCGCCAAACTCCCCCGTTACTACAGGAATTCCTTGTTGGCTTAAGCCATCATTGAAAGCTTCGTACAAAGGAACTGCTGTTTCTGGCCGCGCAGCTTTAATAAAGCTAGGACGGTTACCTTTTTTCGTATCTGCATTCAAAGTAAACTGCGAAACGCTTAAAATACTCCCGCCAACTGCATCAATACTTAAGTTTAATTTTCCATTTTCGTCTTCAAAAACGCGCAATTTTGCTATTTTTTTTACCAGATACGCCACATCGTCCTGACTATCTTCTTCATGAATTCCTAATAGGATCATAAAGCCTTGATCGATTTCACCTACGATTTTATCATTAATCGTAACATGCGCACTTTTTACTCTTTGAACAACTGCTCGCATACCTCTATCCTTTCAAACGATGGACACTATATATATCAGGAACTTGTTTAATTTTATCTACAATTGATTGTAAATGTGAAAGATTTTTAATCGAAACAGTAATCCGAATCGTCGCTGTTTTTTCTTTATTAGAATGTGCTTCTACATTAATAATTCGATGATTTTGTGAACTTGCTGCTTGTAAAATATCATTTAATAGTGCCGAACGATCGTAACCATAAACTTCGATTTCAGCATCATATTCTTTACTAGTATTACTTGTATCTTCCCACTCCACTTCGATTAAGCGGTCTTGCATTTGCGATGAATTTTGTACATTAGGACAATCTTTTCTATGAATAGAAACGCCACGGCCCTTTGTAATATAACCAACAATGTCATCTCCTGGCACAGGATTACAGCAATGGCTGATACGGATCAACAGGTTTTCTACGCCTTGAATGACTACACCGCCGTCATGGCGAATCTTCATTTTTTCCGTGTCTTTTTTCGGACCATTATTGACCATATCTTGTACACGTTGTTTTTCTTCTGCTGCTTGTTGTTGACGCCGCTCCTCTTCGGTTAAACGATTTGCTAGAGTAGTCGGACTCATTTCACCAAAACCAACTGCTGCGTATAAATCATCTTCTGAGTGATAATTATATCTTTCTAAAGCTTCTTGGATTTTGCTTTTTGAAAGAACCTCTTTGGCTGAAAAGTTCATTTCTTGTAATGTTTTGACCAATAGACTGTGCCCTTTTTCAATATTCTCGTCACGGTCTTGGGCTTTAAAGAAACGCTTAATTTTATTCTTAGCTTTACTCGTAGCAACAAATTTTAACCAATCCCGACTGGGACCAAAAGAATTAGGAGACGTTAATATTTCTACAATATCACCATTTTTTAAATTATAATCAAGCTGCACCATTTTTCCATTAATTTTTGCTCCTACAGTTTTATTACCAATATCTGTATGAATATGATAAGCAAAATCTAAAGGACCCGAACCTTTCGGTAGTTCAGAAACATCTCCTTTAGGCGTAAATACGTACACCTTATCACTGAAAATATCTCCTTTGACACCTTCCATAAAATCAGAAGCGTCAAAACTTTCATCTTGTAATTCTAATAATTCTTTAAACCAGCCGACTTGGTTTGTCATTTCATCCGGCTGAATTTCTTCTGTATGTCCTTCTTTATACGCCCAATGAGCAGCTACACCAAATTCAGCAATTTCATGCATCTGGTGTGTTCGTATTTGAATTTCAACTGGGTTACCGTTAGGGCCGATAACTGTAGTATGAATCGATTGATACATATTGGCTTTAGGCATAGCAATATAATCTTTAAACCGACCAGGCATTGGTTTCCATTTTGTATGAATAGCCCCTAACACAGCATAACAATCTTTGATCGAATCAACGATCACTCGAATCGCTAATAGATCATAAATTTCATCAAACTGTTTCTTTTTATCAACCATTTTCCGATAAACAGAATAAATATGTTTAGGACGACCATATATTTCAGCATAAATGTCTAAGTCTTCAGTAGCAATGCGAATTTCTTCTACTGCCTGTTTCACATATTTTTCTCGTTCGTCTCGTTTAGATTGCATCAAATGAACAATGCGATAATATTGTTTAGGATTTAAATAGCGCAGGGATAAGTCTTCTAATTCCCATTTTATGCGACTAATCCCTAAACGGTCAGCTAAAGGAGCATAAATTTCAAGGGTTTCTCTAGCAATTCTTCTTTGTTTATCATCTCTAAGATGTTTTAACGTACGCATATTATGAAGTCGGTCAGCTAATTTCACCATAATAACACGCAGATCTTGCGCCATAGCTAAAAGCATTTTTCGATAGTTTTCTGCCAACTGTTCTTCATGCGATTTGTATTTAATTTTTCCCAGTTTAGTCACACCATCAACAATCATCGCTACGTCATGACCAAATTCGTTTTTCAAATCATCTAAAGTCACATCAGTATCTTCGACAACATCATGTAAAAAACCAACTGCAATTGTATGTGGGTCCATATGTAACTCAGCTAAGATACCTGCTACTTGAATAGGGTGAATGATGTAAGGTTCTCCTGATTTACGATATTGATCTTTATGTGCATCTACTGCATATTCATAGGCTTTTTTTACAAAAGCAGTATGTTCGTCACTCATATAATAGGAAACTAATTTGATCACACTAGCTCCTGATATCACACTATCTTTTGCCATATTGACCCTCCTTGTTAAAAAGGTCTGGGTCTTTAACCCAGACACTTTGCTTATTTATATACAAAAGAAGAAAAGTAAATAAACGCTCTTTTACAAAAGCGCTTATTGCTGCTATCTAACAAGTATATTATACAATAAATACTTGCCTTTTTTCAAATATTCACTCTAATACCATCGGCGAGATATCAAACAATGTAGTCTAGTCAGTGAAAATATTGGTGGCACTTTTCTTGATGTCCCTCCAATCTATAAATTATTGGCGGCATCTTTAGTTTTTTATCTATACAAAAGTTCCCAATGATAGCTAATAGCACTTAATAAGTATAAAGGTGCTGTTTCTGCACGTAATATCCTAGGTCCTAAACCGCAAAAGAGTGCCTGATTTTGTTCAAACATAGCAATTTCTTCTGACGTGAAACCACCTTCTGGTCCGAAAACCGCTAATATTTGAGCATTCACAGACACATTCTGCAATAACTTGGCCAATGTAGCCGTCTCACCTTGCTTAGCGGACTCTTCATAAGCAACCAAAACATAATCGTAATCCGAAAAAAGAGGAAACAAATCTCCTTCATTAGCCAAAAGACTGACATCCGGCAAATAACTACGTTGAGATTGCTCAGCTGCTTCTTGCGTAATTTTTTCTAATCGCTGCTGTTTTTTGCTTAATTTTTTTGGGTCCCATTTTACAACGGAGGTTTTAGCAGGAAAACCTATAAATGCTGCAGCGCCTAATTCAGTAGCCTTTTGTACCAGCCAGTCGAACTTATCTCCTTTAGGATAACCACAAGCAATCGTGATCGCAAGTGGTAATTCCTTTTCCTGACTTTCTTTAGCCACTTCTTCAACAAACACTTTTTGATCATTTATCGATGTGATTTTGGCATGTATGGTTACTTGATCAGAAAAAACTAAGTCGATTTGATCTCCTTCTCGCATTCGCATTACGTGGGTTATATGATGATAAGGTTCTCCGCTTAATGAATAAGTGTCTTTTTTTTCGTACTTTTCATTTGTAAAGTAGCGTTGCATGGTCGTTACTCCTCCACTTTTTTAAATGTTAAAGCATACCAATCTTTTTGCTGAAAAGTTTGGTCTAAAACAAAGCCTTGTACCTGCATTGCCTCCAGCACACTTTGTTTTTTTGCCTCGATAATCCCTGACACAATCAGTGTGCCATCTTTTTTTAATAAGCGCCAAGCATCAGGTAACATTTCAATAATAATATCGGCCAGGATGTTAGCGACAATAACATCAGCTTTTTTCTCTACATCGACTAACAAATTATTAGCCTTTACTTGAATGTTTTTTGCCGATGGATTAAGCGCAATATTTTCTTTGGCTGCTTTAACGGCCACATCGTCTAGATCATAAGCTACAACTTCTTTTGCGCCAAAAAAACTGGCTGCAATACTTAATACACCAGAACCTGCACCTACATCAAGAACCGTTTCATTACCACGCAAAACCGTCTCTAAAGCTTGTAAGGTTAAACGGGTCGTAGGATGAGTCCCTGTGCCAAAAGCCATTCCTGGATCTAAATCGATCACTTGCTCGTTTGGATCTATCGTTTGATAGTCTTCCCAACTAGGTTTAATGGTCAAAAAACGCGAAATCCGAACGGGATGATAATACTTTTTCCAAGCTGTAGCCCAATTTTTTTCTTCAACTTCTGTTACCTCTACTTCATTTTTGCCAACCGAAAGCCCAAAATCTGGTAACTCTGCAATTCTTTCCTTAATAGCAGGTAAAATTTCTGGGACAAAGATCGTTTCTGGAAAATAAGCTTTAACATAAGCTCCTTCATTTAAAGAGCTAATCATTTCAACGTCAATCACTTCGCCAAAGCTGTCTTCCTGAAAATTTTCTAGGTCCTTACTATCTTCAATAGCTACGCCACTGGCCCCTGCTTCCATTAAAATATTTGCAACAGCTTCAACAGCTTCACTAGCAGTTTCAACGCTTACTTCATTCCATTTCATCTGTGACAAACCTCCAATCACTAGTCATTATCGTTTTCTTCTTGCCAACCACTGTCAGAATCAATTTGTTGGCGCCGAATTTTTGTTATATATGGATTGCCACTGGCGACAAACCGCAAAGGCATATCCGTCCATTCTCCCTTATTTGGAATCCCTACACGCGGAAGCTCTGCTATTTTTTTAGGCGTTTTTCGCTTTTCGGGCACTAAATGTAAATCACTAGAGAAAATAGATTGGCCATAAAGATTTTTAGGTATCCCTAAAGCTTCCACTAATTTTCCTGGCCCATTGGAGACCTCGCGCCCTATTTTAGCTCGTCTTTTTTCCATCTGTTCTTTTCCTTCTACAGGTTCAATTGCTCGGATCATCACCCCTTGTGGCATGCCTTCAGCTTGTGTCACCATATTTAAAATCAAATGTGTATGCATAGTATATAAATAAATCGTGCCAGGTTTTTGATACATCGCTTTTAGTCTAGGCGTTTTTCTCATCCCGTAACTATGAGCTGCCATGTCATCAGGACCTAAATATGCCTCACAGTCAACAATATATCCCCCTAGTTTTCCTTTTGGAGTATCATGTTCAAGATACATCCCCACTAAAAAACGAGCAATATCGACTGTTGAGGCTGTTTCAAAAATTTTTATTGTCTCTTTCATTGCTATCACCTAATGCCATGATACACAAAACATAGTGTTCACGCCATCCTTTTTATTTTATTGAGATGAACTCATTTAAATTAAGTAATAGATGTTCATATGTTATAATAGCAGTAATGAGAAAAGAAAGAAGGATAAACATGCAGCAGCCACTAAGTTATCGGATGCGGCCGCAAAATTTAAATGAAGTTGTCGGTCAACAACATTTAGTTGGTAAAGGTAAAATCATCCGTCGAATGATTGACGCCCAAATGCTTTCATCTATGATTTTATACGGGCCTCCAGGTACTGGAAAAACAAGTATTGCTAGTGCTATTGCTGGTACAACACAATATGCTTTTCGCATGCTTAATGCCGCAACTGACACTAAAAAAGACTTACAAATTGTTGCTGAAGAAGCAAAAATGAGTGGGACGGTCATTTTACTATTGGATGAAGTCCATCGTTTAGATAAAACCAAACAGGATTTTTTACTGCCTCATTTGGAAAGCGGACGAATCATTATGATTGGTGCTACAACAGAAAATCCCTATATTACAATTAATCCAGCCATCAGAAGCCGAACACAGATTTTTGAAGTTTTACCTTTGACAGAAACAGATTTAGCCCAAGCGCTTGAGTTTGCCTTAGCAGACAAAGAACGTGGTTTAGGAAACTATCCTGTGATTTTAGATGAAAATGCTAAAATACATTTATGCCGTGCAACCAACGGTGACTTACGTAGTGTGTTAAATGGCCTCGAATTAGCTGTAAAATCTACGCCTGCTGATGATAATGGTCAAATTCACATTACCCTAACGATCATTGAAGAATGTATTCAAAAAAAGGCCTTAACCCATGACAAAGGCGGCGATGCGCATTATGATGTCATCTCAGCCTTTCAAAAATCCATTCGTGGCAGTGATGTAGATGCCGCTTTGCATTACTTAGCAAGATTGGTAGAAGCAGGCGATTTAGCGATTATCTGTCGTCGTTTAATGGTTATTGGTTATGAAGATATTGGCCTAGCTAATCCCCAAGCTGCCGCTCGTTGCGTCGAAGCAGTCCTTGCTGCTGAAAAAATTGGTTTGCCTGAAGCACGTATTCCGCTAGCTGAAACTGTTGTTGATTTATGTTTATCACCTAAATCAAATTCTGCTCATACAGCTTTAGATCAAGCAATTGCAGATGTACAAAGTGGAAAGTCTGGAGACGTGCCAACTCATCTACGCGATAGTCATTATAAAGGAGCTAAAAATTTAAATCGTGGTGTAGATTATCATTATCCTCACGATTATCCAGAAGCCTGGGTTGATCAACAGTATCTACCAGATAAGCTAAAAAACACGACTTACTACGCCCCTAAAACTACTGGAAAATACGAAAAAGCATTGGCAATGCGTTATAAACAACTAAGTGATTGGAAAAAATAATGTCATTTGTTCTGCATTAAACTCATAAAAATGATAAATCTATGAAACTAATTGCAAATAGTTTCATTAAAATAACAAAATTACATGTTTAATTGCTGTTTATCTCATCAAAATCCTAAGATAATGTGTTTATTTCGTTGAAAATTAAAAACTATGCTAATAAACACATCTAGTTGATGAGTCTGTCTATTGCCACATTTGAAAGATTATGCTACTATAGGTTTGGGAATTCTGTGATGTACGAGTTATCCATTTTTAGTATTGACCGAACATTTTTATTGATATATTGGGATCCGTTAGGTGCCAATGTCAGCAGCACGCCTTATCATTTGGTAGCTCAAGACCTTGGCCATGGAACCCACCTGCTTAGACTTTGCGGGATCAATACTCCAGGACAATAAACGGCATCCACGGATATTACCCTTTTTTTAAAATAAAACCCCTTATCATTTTTGATAAGGGATTTTTTAGTTTACGCTCATATTGTTATCTTTTTTAATTAAAAAAGATCTTTTTCCTCTTCTGAAGATTTATGTGTATGAAAAGCATTCACTTTTTCTAGTAAAAACAGATCAAGGACTAAAATTAAGATCGCCAATGCTAACATTAAAGCATCTAATCCTCCACCGTGCTCTAACAAAAGCTTCCGTGAAACAGCTGTAAGATCAATTAAAATAAGATAACGTACCGGCACATGATGACCTTCTTTTACATAACGCAATAACATTAAGAATACTTCTAAAAGAATAAACCAAGTGGCGATTTCTTCAATAACATAATAAAGTTCGCTCATTGAACTCATTGTTAATACATGAGTAAAAATGTCATAAATAGCTGTTGCCATAGCAATTAAAACAACAATTACTAATACTGCTAGCATAAGATCAACAATTAAACTTACTACTCTTGCAAAACTATCAAATCGCTTCATCTAAAACCTCCTTTATCATCACAGTTTTACAAATTCCTAAAATAAAATACGCTTCACTAACAAAAACAAGAAAAATTTAAATTACATATTGATGAAAAGGTATACAGTTATTATATTATAAAAAGAATTATTTTTTACAAAAAAACAATTTAAATACTTCTATACGTGAGTTGCCCTTTTCTGTTTCTTGCCTTATAATTTAATCAAACTCACATGCAAGGAGTATTAGATGATCATTACTTTACTGTCTATCATGGCGATAATTTTAGTTGCCATGGGAGTCATATTATGTATAAAACAAACAATCTTTTTTTCCTTAATCACTAAAAATTCGCAGAACAAAACATTTCTATCAACTTTTGGTGTAATATTTATTTTTCTAGGTATGATATGTTTACTTGTCGGTTTTTTTAACCAATTAGAGTGGGCTATCGCTTTTTTATGTTTTATGTTAGTTATTTCAGGAATTTTTAGTTTCTTACTCGCTAAAAAGATGTCATAAATGCATTAAGTTTTTATTTTTGGGGCAAAAAAGGTATAATAAAATTAGAAATAAATGGAAGGTCGTGGTGTGATGTTACAACAATATCAAAAAATTATGGTCGCCGTTGATGGGTCCAACGAAGCAGAACTAGCATTTCAAAAAGCAGTTAATATTGCAAAGCGAAATGAAGCAAGCTTATTGTTAGTACATGTGATTGATACAAGAGCGTTCCAAGATGTAAACTCCTTTGATTCAATGTTAGCAGATCAAGCGACTGAATTAGCAAAACAATCTTTGAGTGATTATAAAGAAAATGCCAAAAACAGTGGTGTTGAACAAGTCGAAACTGTAATCGAATATGGTTCGCCTAAGTTAATTGTTGCTAAACAAATCCCCCAAGATAAAGACGTTGATTTAATTATTTTAGGCGCAACAGGGCTAAATGCAGTTGAACGTCTATTTATCGGCTCTGTTTCAGAATACGTCACACGTAACGCTTCATGCGATGTTTTGATCGTACGCACGGATGTAGAAAATAAAAGAATATATAGTGAAGATGAGTAAAAAACCAAGCGAGCTATTTAGTTCGCTTGGTTTTTTAAAATCCACGTATTGTAAAAGAGGTGATGTCATGGAAAACAATTTGGTTACCATATCTTCAATCATTGTCGCAATCATCTTTGTATCTCTGGCAATTTTTCAGGAATTACTGACACTCGGATTTCCTCTTGCTGAGTTTACATTAGGCGGATATTATAAAATCTTACCTAAAAAATTACGTGCGATAAGTGCGATTAGTTCTTTGATCCTCTTATTCATGGCGGTAGTTGTTCTAAAACATGCTAAGATATTTAATGGTTTAGACTTTTTACCTAGTTATGTATTAATGTGGATAATCACAATCGCTTTGGGTTTAATGACTCTGGCAAACTTTATATCTCAAAGTAAAAAAGAAAAATACACTATGACACCAGTATCAGCAGTCACTTTTCTATTATGTTTATATATTACTTTAGCATAGTAACCTTGGGTCAATTAAATAAAAAGCTAGCAACACATTTACTCGTTTACTAGCTTTAAAAAATTTCAGTCAAGTAATACTAAGAAAGGTACTTTTCTAAGGCATGAGCAATGCCATCTTCATTATTAGACAAAGTTATTTCATCAGCTACTTGCTTTAGTTCTGTTGTAGCATTATCCATTGCAATCCCAATGCCAGCATATTCAATCATTGCTTGATCATTTTGACCATCTCCAAATGCCATTAATTCTTCTTTTTTTACATTTAACTTAGGTAAAACCGCAGCAATTGCTTTGGCTTTAGTAACGCCCAGGTCAGTAAATTCAAAATAAAAAGGGGCTGAAAAAAGTGCACTGACTTGGCCTTTAAATGGTCTCATCATCTCTTGATAATGTTTCTTTAAATAATCAGGGTCTGCTGCTACCAGGACTTTATGCAAAGGAAAATCACAAAATCCTGCTAAATCGTTAACCTCACAAAGCTTGTAGCCACCAGCTCTTGCTTCATATTCAATAATATTGATCTCTTCATTTGCAAAATGAATTTTATTGTCAAAAACATCGTTAACGTACATATAATTTTGATGACATACCATCGGTTTAACATCAAAGCCCTTTAGATGCTCTAAGATGGCTTTAGAAGTTTCTAATGGTAAAGGCTGTTCGAACAACACCTCATTTGTTTGATAATCCAGTACATGAGCACCATTAAATGAAAGTCCAATACCATCATATTCCTCCATTGCCAGTTCTTCTGCGTACTTGAATAAGCCAGGAGTGGGTCTACCTGATGCTAAGATTACTTTAATGCCTTGTCTTTGTGCTTCAAGCAAGGCCGCTTTCGTTTTGCTACTTATGGTTTTTCCTTCATTAAGTAATGTGCCGTCCATGTCCATTGCAATTGCTTTAATTGTCATCGTTTACCTCCAAATTTTATAACTTCTTACATAGTAGCGGAAAAATACAATCCTTGCAATCTTCTATAAAAAAATAAAGCTATATCAGCGATCGATATAACTTTATTTTTTTATATTTTCTATTGTGCGCTAATCAATTGTTTGTCTTCATCTGAAAGTTTGAAGTCAAAAATTTCTAGATTCTGTTCTTGTCGCTTTTGATTATGTGATTTAGGAATAACAACTACACCACGTTCGATTTGATAACGTAGAATAACTTGTGCCCAAGTTTTGTTATATTTTTCGCCTATTTCACTCAATTTTTCTTTGGCTTGATCACTCACTCTAGTTAAAGGACCCCAGGCTTCTGGAACAACTTCTTGCGCTAGTGAATAATTAATAATTGCGTCATTCCAATTTCCAGGGTGAGATTCTACTTGGTTTACAGCTGGTTTAATTCGTCCATTTTCTACTAAATAACCCAACTCTTTTTCATTAAAGTTAGATACGCCGATAGCTTTTAATTTCCCTTGATCTACATAGCCTTCTAATACTTGCCACATAGACAACATTTGCGCTAAGCTGTCCCAAGGATGATGAATCAAATACAAGTCAATATACTCCGTATTAAGTGCCTGTAAGCTTTGTTCAACGCCCTTTTTTACAGCTTCTTCATCCGCATAATATTCTTGTCTTCCAGGAATTTTAGAGGTAATGAAAAACTCATTACGCGCCTTTTTGCTTTCTCCTAGTGCTTTTCCTACAACGGATTCATTACGATAAGAAATTGCTGTATCAAAATGACGATAACCAGCATCGATTGCCATCAGAATTTCTGTGGTATCACCGTTAATTTCACCTTGATAAGCGTGATCGACTTTCCCAAAGGTGTTAGTACCGCTACCGATAATAGGTAACTTGATTCCCGTATTTAATGTAACAGTTTCCATGCAAAAACCTCCTCATCATGACTATACTTTCAGTCTACTAGTCTTTAACAAAAGCGGCAAATAAAAAAGAATCTTTCACAGCTGTAAAAAGCTTTTTTCCATAATCATTATGCTACTTTTTATAAGAAAAATGTTGTATACTACAAACAAAATAATGAAAAACACAATTTTGGGAGACAACGATGATGACTTTAAATGCTGAACTTGCTTTAGATAATGAAAAAGCTGAATTAACACTGACAGATTTTGATAGCAAAGTGATTATTTTTTATGATAAAAATGAACTTACTGATATTAAACATGGTCTTTTCTTATTTTTTAAAGATAAGAAATTCAAGTCGATCCAATCCACTCCAGATCACAAAAATATCCCCACTGCAGATACTATGGTTCAAATTATTCCTCCCCAAACATTAGATAATGATGATTTAAAACAGTGCCTTACTAATATAGCTAAAGGAAAAAGCTTACCGGAACTAACAGAAGTAAACGAGCCAAGCCAAGTGGAGATGTATGATTATTTAGGTAAATTACTTTTACTTTTAGAAAAATTTGGCTTTACTTTTACCCAGAAAAAAAGAACGCCTGCTAAAGCGCAGCACCGTTGGAAAAAAACATTAAGTGAAATTGAATTTTTTGTTGACGATTTTCACAGCCAAGCTACTGTTATTTGGCAAAAACGCAATGAATTTCTTATTAAAAAAGGAGCACATTTACGCCCATCTTATTCCCTAAACAAAGACGGTTCTGTAGGCTTAGGTGCACGAATGGGGACGCAATTACGTGATGAACAAAAAGATAAAATACAGAATTTCATTACGACTGAAGATATTATTTTAAAAAGTGTCAATGAAGTTGGCTTGTTCCTTTACTTTGGTGGAACAAACAGCTGGTTAGTATTAAAAGATAATAATGGCCAAACAATCGATGAATGGTCTAAAGTAAAAAAATAACTCTACTATTAATTTTTTAACAGCAGAGTTATTTTTCTTTTATTTATTATCAGGATCTGGCCCTACGCCAGCAGTGCCTTTTAATCCATCAATTGCTTGCATATCTTTACCACTTAGTTCAAAATCAAAAATTTGTGTGTTTTCGATAATACGTTTTTCATGTACAGATTTAGGCAGCGGCAAGAACCCTTTTTGTAAGCTCCAGCGTAAAACAACTTGGGCAATCGTCTTATTATAAACACGAGCTAAAACATTTAATTCAGGCACATCAAAAATCTTACCTGTTCCTAATGGACTATATGCTTCACTTAAAATGTCATGCGTTTTATTATAAGCAACAAGATCTTCTTGTTGGTCACTTGGATTTAAGAAAATTTGATTAGCCACAGGTTTTATTCTTGCTGTTTCTAATAAAGCGTCAATATGATGACTTAAAAAGTTCGACACTCCTAGTGAGCGAATCTTGCCAGCATCTACAGCTTCTTCCATGGCACGCCAAGTATCTGCATTGGCTTGTTGCCAGTGGTCTCTAAATTCGCTTGGGTTAGGCCAATGGATAAGATACAAATCAACATAATCTAAGCCCAGTCTTTCTAACGAGGCATCAATTGCTTTTTGTGCCAATTCATAGGAATGATTTGCATTCCATAATTTAGTAGTGACAAATAGTTCTTCACGAGGAACACCGCTTTTAGCAATACCCCGGCCCACAGATTCTTCATTCCCATAAATTGCTGCTGTATCAATATGACGATAACCCGCTTTTAAAGCTGCTAAAACAGAAGATTCAGCAACTTCTCCATCTGGTGTTTGCCAAGTACCGAAACCAACTACAGGAATCTTTACACCATTTGATAAAGTATACGTATCTGTTAAACTCATTTAATCTCTCCTTCATTTCTATGTCCTTATAAAAATCATAAAATGGGAACCTTATAATGTCAACTTTTAGAAACAGTTCCTACATTTAAAAATTATTGGAAAAAACTAATGGGCTTATCTTGAATTACTACAGTTAAAATGTTCTAATCCAATTAAATAGCTCGGATTTATTATTTTTAATTCTTTCATTCCCTAATTTCTATCTGGAAATTTCACTTCTACACGATAAATCGGTTGCCCTTTTTGCGAAAACTTTTCTTCATACTCAGTCATAACATTGCCAGTAAAATTACTTGCGTGTAAGTCGAGCCAAACCTCTTTAATGATCATACCGTATTGCGAAAAGCTGGCCAATGAATATTCAAACATCCCTTGGTTATCCGTTTTAAAATGGATTTCTCCACCTGGTTGCAAAATTTTCTCATCCACAGCTAAAAATTTAGGCGAAGTAAGGCGCCTTTTAGCATGTCTTTTTTTAGGCCAAGGATCGGAAAAGTTTAAATAAATTAAATCAATTTCATTGTCAGCAAAGTATTCAGTCAAAGCTGATCCATCCACATGAAGCAACTGAACATTGGAAAGCTCAGCTTCTTTTACCTTATCTAAGGCAAAAGATACTACTGTTGTTTCTAAATCGACCCCGATATAATTGATCTCAGGATGAGCTTTAGCCATTTCAGTAATAAACTGCCCTTTTCCCATACCAATTTCGATATGTAACGCTTGTTCATTGCCAAAGCGTTCCTTCCAGTGTCCACGCCATGCTTTTGGGTCAGAAACTACAAATTGTGGATTGTCAGCAACTATCTCGGCAGCACCCGGTCGTTTTCTAATTCTCATACTTAACTCCTTCTAAAAAGGGTGGTTGTCGTCCTCATAGACACATCCACCCTTTTATCCTGTATAAATTCGTTTTAATTGTAGAATTTCTTCATTCATTTGTTTTAAATCACCTTGAAGATAACACTTCTTTATTTCTTGGAGCATACTAAGTAGCGCATACCAATAAACCTTTTCAATGTTTTCTTCAGTGCTTTGCAGTCCATAGCTCATTAACCACTGACTCCAACTAGAGATAGGTAAATAATTTCCTAAAATCATGCCAATATCTACAGCTGGATCAGCAAACATCACAGAATCCCAATCTACCAAATATAAATAATTTTGACAGACAATCCAGTTGCGATAGTTTACATCGCCATGAACAACACTTTTTTCTGATGATTTAAAAGTCGGGATATTTTTTCTAAGATAATGTGCAACCATCCCTAGAAATTGGTTTTTGGCTAATGTATCGGGTAAAGTTTCTTCATACTCTCCCAACATTTTTTTAGGAGGTTTTATAATACCACCCATTTTTTTTAACATGTCTTTTAAAGACTTTGAATGATGTAAATGATAAAGAACATCAATGACATCGTTTCTTTGACCGATCTCTTCAGGATCTAATAGTTGCCCTTCCAACCATTCTTGAGCCGAAAGCGTGTCTCCGTCCCCCGTTCGCTTTGTCCAAATCAACTTAGGGGTAATCCCTTCTTTTGATAAAGCAGCAAGCATTGGTGTTGTATTACGTTTGATAAATATTTTGTCTTGTTCTTTTAATCCAATATATGCTTTTCCCGTATCCCCTTTGATGGGGCGTAGTTGCCAATCATTATCCATACGCATATTCATCAAAGCTTACCTCCTTTTTCGCAGTAATTCTTATTTTAGCTTGCTAATTTCATATCGTCAAGCACATGTATGTTCGATTTTCATTACAAAAATATTGTTTAATTATCCATTTTTTTGAGCCGATAAGGAAGATAAAATTTTACAAAGAAAAGCACCATTAATAGATAAGCAAACGTAGCAATTAAGCCTTCACTCCAATCAGATAAAGAAAACCAACTAATAACCGCAAATACTACAGCGCAAAAAATTAGAAGTAAAAATAGCAATTTTTGCATAGCTAGCAGTTTCTGTTCTTTTTTAACTGGGTATAATTTCGTTAAAGGTACATATTGAAACTGCTGATACAATGGAAGAAGCTGGAAACCAATCAGATAAATAAAAAGGACACCGATCCCTAAAGCAAACCACTGCTCAGCGACAAAATAAAGTAAAACTCCTCCTAAAATCACTAGCCGTAAATATAAGCCGCTGTATTCATTACCCCGTAATACACGACGAGCGTATAAATACAAATAAGTATTATCTTGTGAAAAAGAGATCCGTGCTAATAAAGGATCAAGATATTTTCGACGTTTCATTTTAGTCGCAATTTCAGGTACATCCGTAAATAGGTTAATGAATTGATAAATACGATGCAGACGATCTTGTTCTTCATTAATCATTTCTTCCCAGTCTAGGGCCACATTCATCGACTGCCAACATAACTTGTGAAACAAAATGATTTGTATCGCAGAGATCATTGTCGCCAAAATCGGTTGGAACCATATGCTAATTGTCAAAATAATCAGTGTAAAAATAATCCATAAGAAATAAGCGTTCTTTTTGGCTTTTTTCATATCCTGAAAAATACTCATTCGTTGAATTTCTAGATGACTAATTTTAAGGCCCCATAAACTAAGTAAATAAAAGAAAAAAGTCGCAAACGAATTCCCAGTAGATACCACGACTAAAGGCATCGTAAAAGCCAAAATTAGTAGAATAACCACAAATGGAAAAATACAACTGTAGGAAAAGGCCGCCGACAAATAAGATCGCATCTGCTTTTCCTTAGGTAATAAGAAAATTTGATCTGCTGGTTGGGCTAAACTCACAAAACGACCCATATGTAGGGAAACAATCCAAATAACTAAAACAAGTAAACCACCGAGTGAATAACCTGGAGATAGTGTTTTTAACCAGTTGGAATAATAAAATCCGATGCCACCTAATAAAAAAGTCATCATCAATACAAAATGATCGTTAAGTACATATTTCATATAGCGCAATATACGCTTTTGATGTTTTTTCAAGCGTGCCTGAAAGAAAGCTTTCATTGTTAAGCCTCCTTTGTCAACGCCAAATAGATATCATCTAATGACGCTTGGGGCATATTAAATTTCTGACGTAATTCTCCTAGAGTTCCTTGAACTTTTATTTGTCCATCATGAAGCATAATAAATCGATCGCAGTATTTTTCCGCCGTTGCCAAAACATGCGTAGACATCAAAATGGACGAACCTTGCGCTTTAAAAGACTGCATTAATTCCAGTAATGAGTGAATAGCTAAAGGATCTAAGCCTAAAAATGGCTCATCGATAATATAAAGACTTGGTTCTACCAAAAAAGCACATAGAATCATTACCTTTTGTTTCATTCCTTTAGAAAAATTAGCAGGAAACCACTCTAAACGTTGGTCTAAGCGAAAGGTTTTCAGTAGTGGTTCAGCTCGTTTCCACGCTTCTTTTTCCTCAATATTATAAGCCATCGCTGTAACTTCTAAATGTTCTTTTAAGGTTAGTTCTTCATATAAAAGTGGAGATTCGGGTATATAACCAATCTTTGACCGATAGCTTTCCGGATCTTTATTGATCGTAAGTCCGTCTAATTCAATGCGTCCTTGTTGAGGCTGTAGTAAGCCGATAATTTCTTTAATCGTCGTACTTTTGCCTGCACCATTTAATCCGATCAAAGCAACCAATTCTCCATCATTGATCGTAAAATTTAAATCTTTTAGCACAGGAATTTGATTATAGCCGCCTGTTAAGTTTTCTACGCGTAAGGTCATATTTTTTCCTCCAAATTTTTCTACCTTTATTATAGCATGGATAACGCATAGAAAAAATTCGAAGGGTCGGCTACAGCCGAGAAAATCCCATTCGAATTTTTTAAATGAACTATGAGGCTAACTCTCCTGAAGAAAATTGACTATTATACAAATCAGCATAGAAGCCATTTTTTTCCATCAATTGGTCATGATTTCCGGTTTCAACAATAGAACCTTGGTTCATAACAACAATATTATCTGCTCCTTGAATCGTAGAAAGTCGGTGAGCCACGACAAAGCTAGTACGATTTTCTAAGAGACGATTCATCGCTTTTTGAATCAAAGTTTCTGTCCGCGTATCCACGCTAGAAGTCGCTTCATCCAAAATTAAAACTTCTGGATCTGCTAAAAAGGCCCGCGCAATGGTGATTAATTGTTTTTGCCCTTGCGAAATATTACTAGCATCTTCATTTAAGATTGTATCATAGCCGTCTGGTAATTGATGGACAAAGTCATCCACATGTGCTGCCTTAGCAGCTTCTTTGACCTCAGCAGAACTTGCTTGATCATTACCATAACGGATATTTTCATAGATACTTCCACTAAATAACCAGGTATCTTGTAAAACCATCGATAATTTACTACGCAATCCTTTTTTAGACATATCTCGAATATCTACGCCATCATATCGAATGCTACCACCAGAAACATCATAAAAACGTTCTAGCAAGTTAATTAATGTGGTTTTTCCAGCGCCAGTCGGTCCCACAATCGCAACAGTTTCTGCTGGTTTCACATCCAAACTAAAGCCTGTAAACAATAATTGGTCACGACTATAACCAAATTGCACGTCTTCAAAACGGACTTTATAAGCAGTATTTTCTTCTACTGGTAAATTAGACGGTTGGTCTACCATCTCTTGTTCATCTAAGATTTCAAAAATACGCTCTGCTGAAGCAATGGTAACCTGTATCGTATTTACTAAATTAGATAACTGCCTAATCGGTTGTGAGAACTGATTCGTATATTGTAAGAAAGCTTGCACATTTCCCAGAGGCATATTCCCGTTAGCAACTTTGATACCACCGATTATAGCAACAAACACATAATCTAGATTTTTAATAAAATTCATTAAAGGCATGATAATCGCCGAAACAAATTGCGCTTTCCAACCTGCTTCATATAATTGTTGATTTTCTTTTTCAAAAACTTCTTGGTCTGCGGCTTCATGATTAAATGACTTAACCACCGTATGTCCCCCATAAGTTTCTTCAACTTGGTCGTTTAAAAGGCCCATGCGCTTTTGTTGCTCAGCAAAAAAACGTTGTGACTTAGGCGCAATAATCGTAACCACAATTAAACTTAAAGGTACGGTCACTAAAGCTACCAAAGTTAACTGCCAACTGATAGTTAACATCATAATTAAAACACCAATAAATGTTACAACACTAGTAACAAATTGTGTTAAGTTTTGTTGTAACATGCCAGCGACATTATCCATGTCATTTACCGCACGTGACATAATATCCCCATTACTATGCGTATCAAAGTAAGACATTGGAAGGCGGTCCATTTTTTGATCCAAATCTCTGCGCATTTGATAGACAGAACGTTGTGATACTCTTGTCATGATGAATTGTTGTAAAAAATTAAAAACTGCTGAAGTCAAATACATTGCAATAACCACTAGTAAAATACGTCCTATAGCGTCAAAATCAATAGGAAGTGTATTCACTTGTTCACCGGCCTGCATTTGTTTAACACCGGCCATTACCCCTTCAAATATCTCAGTCGTAGCTTGACCTAAGACTTTCGGCGTTTGAATTTGAAAAATAACGGCGCCAATAGCCAAGATAAAAACAGATATAATGGCAATCGATCGGCTGGACAAATAACGTATGAGACGACGAACGGTTTTCCAAAAATTTCTAGGTTTTCGCCTCCTTAGAGGAGTAGGTTCTTGCTCTGTTGCATTTTTTTGTTCTTTACTCATTTTAAATCCTCCTCTCTTAGTTGCGAATAAGCAATTTCTTGATAGGTTTTATTATTGTCCAGTAATTCTTTATGTGTACCTTTACCCACAACTTTACCTGCTTCTAAAACTAAAATAATATCTGCATCCATAATCGTACTTACACGTTGGGCAACAATCACTTTGATTGCATTTTGTATTTCTTGTTGCAGTGCTTGTCTTAAGTTTGCATCCGTCTTAAAGTCCAAAGCTGAAAAAGAATCATCAAATACATACAAATCAGCTGCTTTAATCAATGCACGCGCGATAGCCAATCGTTGTCTTTGACCTCCGGAAAAATTGCCGCCGCCTTGTTCAACATGGCTATCTAAGCCATCTGGCATTTCTAAGACAAAATCTTGTGCCTGCGCTATTTTTAATGCTTGCCAGATTTGTTCTTCTGAAGCTTCTACATTACCATAACGCATATTTTCTCGAATCGTTCCGCGAAATAACACCGCTGTTTGGGGGACAAAACCGATAAGCTCCCGTAAGTCATGTTGACGGATGTTTCGAATATCATGACCATTTAAACGTATTGTCCCTGAAGAAACTTCATGTAAGCTGGGTAATAAATTGGCAAAAGTTGTTTTACCAGAACCTGTACCCCCAATAATTGCTACGGTTTGACCAGCTTTTGCTTTAAAATTAACATCTTCTAAAGCCAAACTATCCGCATCTGCATAGCGAAAATTTACTTTATCAAATGTCAAAGTAGCCTCTTCTTTACTCAAAGAAATCTCTTCCGGCTGCTTTTTGTCAGTTATATCAGGGGTTTCTTCTAACACTTCATTAATCCGATCAGCTGAAGCTTGTGCTCTTGGAACCATAACAAATATCATAGAAAGCATCATAAAGCTAATCAATATTTGCATAGCATAAGTAATAAAAGCAATCATATTCCCCACTTGTAATTGCATGTCAGCAATATACTGACCACCAAACCAAGTAATTCCAATATTTGTACCACTCATAATCAGTGTCATCAAAGGCATCATAAAAGCAACAATAGTGTTGACTTTAATCGCTGTATGAGTGAAGTCACGGTTGGCTTGATCAAAACGATCTGTTTCATGGTTTTCCTTGTTAAAAGCCCGTATCACACGGACACCTGTTAATTCTTCGCGAAATATTAAATTAATACGGTCCGTCTTTTTTTGCATACTCCGAAACAAAGGAACAGCAAAATACATAATCCCTCCGACAGCAACAATTACTAAAGGAATGACAACTAAAAATACCTTTGTTAACTGTGCATCTTTTTGATAGGCTAGAAAGCTTGCGCCCAGCAACATAATAGGCGCTTGAATCATTAAACGTAGAAACATTTGCATCACTCTTTGAACTTGCTCTACGTCATTGGTCGTCCGAGTAATTAAGGAAGCTGCACCATAATTACCAAACTTATTAATTGAAAAATTCTCAGCTTTTTTATAAATTTCAGTACGTAATTTTTTTCCTAATCTTTGTGATTCTCTTGTTGCGAAAAAAGCATTCCCAAAAGCTGCTATAATACTTATGACGGAGATTATCATCATAATACCGCCGATTCGCCAAATATAATCTATATCTCCTTTAGCAACACCATTATCAATGATATTTGATGTCATATTTGGTAAATATAAATCAGCAAGTACTTGAAATGCCATAAAAACAACTGCTAACAAAGCAGAAACAACAGACGCTTTTTTTACTACTTTTATCATCAATGATTCCCCCTTTCGTTTGTTTCCATTCCTTTTTGTAACCAATTTAATTTCAAATGGAATTCTTCATTAATTTTTTGAATATCATACTCTCCATTTTTACAGTGGTGACGGTAACCATCAGCAATGGTTGAAAAAGTAATATGTATCAATAAACGAAAGAGCAATTCCAACTGTTGATCATCAACAACCGCTAATTTCGTCTGATCAATCTCTTTTAACATCGCTTTTGTGATTTCTTGCATTTTTTCATGCGCCGCATCACTCGTTTTCCGTAGTTCTTTCTGCTGATTTGCTTCATTAAAAGTAATAAATCGATGGATAGCACGAGGATCTAAACTTGTAAACAAGTTTTTATAAAAAAGTACATTTTCACCTTTAAATATTTCTAGAATCCAACTTGAAAAAAATTCTTCAAAAGTAGCAAACAAATCTCCTTGATGTTGTCTCAAATGAATAAGAAATTGTTTATGGTTATCTTTTCCTAATGAATGAAAATAATATAAATATAAATCTTCCATATCTTCAAAGTATTGATAAAAACTACCCCTGGAAATATCTGCTTCTTTTACGACATTAGCAATAGAAGCATCCTTTAATGCACTTTGTGAGAACTCTTTTTTTGCTGCTTTTAAAATCCGCTTTTGTTTTTCTTTGGGGAGGTTAAAAAAGGTCTCATTGGGCATAACAAGTTCCCTCCTTTATTTCTCTAAGAATTTATGACACGCTGTCATATGACAATATGTCATTGTACGCTGTTGATATGAGTTTGCAAGAAAAATGTTTTCAAATTTCATGAAAATTTTTATACATTTTTTATAAAAAAAATTCAGCTATAATTACTTTTTATCGAAAAAGCGCTATTTTTTACATACACATCGTGATAAACTGAGCATGAATACAAAATAAGGGAGATTTACAAAAATGAAGAAATGGCAAATTGGATTAACCGCTGCTGTTGGGTTAATATTTTTAGGAGGATGCGCTAATTCCAATGGCTCAAAAAATGCCACTGCAGCCACAACAGAGGAAAAAGCTGATACTACGATTCATTTAGCTGCGGCAGCAAGCCTGGAATATGCATTTGAAGAAAAATTAATCCCCATGTATGAAAAAGAATATGACAAAGTAAAAATCGAAGGTACTTATGATAGTTCTGGTAATTTGCAAACACAAATTGAACAAGGAATGGACACAGATATCTTCTTTTCAGCGGCTACTCAGCAAATGGATGAATTAATTGCGGAAGAATTCATTGATAAAGACTCAGAAATAGGCTTATTAGAAAATAAATTAGTCTTAATCACACCAGAGAATAATCCTAAAGAAGTGGAAGACTTCGCTGATTTAAAAAATGCAGATACAATCGCAATTGGGGACCCAGAAAGTGTCCCGGCAGGACAATACGCTCAAGAATCACTAACTAATTTAGATTTATGGGATTCACTCAAAGATCGTTTCAGTATGGGAACTAATGTGACCCAAGTATTAAATTGGGTAGCTGAAAATAGTGCAGATGCAGGTTTAGTCTATGAGACAGACGCCAAGACGACCGCTGACGTGACCGTGATTGATGAAGCACCAGAAGAAAGTATCAAAGACCCTATCCTTTACCCAGTTGCTCAGTTAGAAGACAGCCAGAATGCAAAAACAGCCAAGGACTTTTTAACATTCTTGCAAACTGATGAAACTGTTAAAGTTTTTGAAGATTATGGTTTTACTGCAGCACAATAATTTTATATTTACAAAAAATATAAGTTCGTTTTAACACACCTAAAAAAGAGATTGGAAAAATTTTCCAGTCTCTTTTTTTATCATTGGTTGACTAATGTTTATAAGCTTCATTTTGTCTATCCTGTATCAAGCCGATTGCATGAGGCAGCTGATCAATAATATAAGTTAATGATTCTTCTACTGCTTTAGGACTTCCCGGTAGGTTGATAATCAATGTCTGATGACGTATGACCGATACTCCTCGACTCAGCATTGAACGTTTGGTAATCTGCATACTAAAATTACGCATTGCTTCAGAAATTCCCGGTACATTCCTTTGTCCAACTGCTTGCGTAGCTTCTGGCATACAATCTCTTGGCGCTAGTCCTGTGCCCCCTGTTGTCAAAATTAAATCGGCATTTTTTTGATCGCAAATTCTTTTCATGGCTTTGATCAGTTGTTCTTTATCATCTGGCAACACCAATTGTTCACTAATTTTTAAGTCCTTTTGCTGACAAAGTTCAACAATTTTTTTCCCGCTGGTATCTTCACGTTTGCCCGCATAAGCACTATCGCTTGAAACGATAACTGCTACTCTATACATTTATTACTCCCTCGCTTTTAACAACTGAATATTTTCTGGCAGTACTGCCAATTTCCCTGAAAATGCCGCTTGTGCTTGTGATTTATCAACTTTCCACCAAATTGTTTCTTTAGCCTCTTGATTTTGACATAAGTGCTGTCGTTCAAAAAGTGTCTGAGCAGTATCAATCATTGTAGGAGAAAAAGAATTATCTACTTGTTGGTCGAAAGGATCATAAAAGTCATGTGCACGCACACCAACCCATCCAATATCGTCTGTAATTGTTTTTTCAGTTTTCAACTGGACTCCCCAATCACAGGCAAACAATTGATGCTCAGTGATTTTCTTTATGCGGGAAAAATTTTTACATCCTGTTAGTTTTGAAGTTGCCAAATGTTGCGGCTGTTCAAAAATCTCTTTTAAATCCCCTTTTTCAATTGTCTGTCCTTCATCTAAAATAACTAACTTTTCACATAATCGATACGCTTCGCTTCTATTATGGGTTACCATAATAACATCGCCTGAGAATTCAGCTAAAAAATTTTTCATTTCAATCTCTACTTTTTCCTTTAAAAAAGTATCTAAAGCTGAAAAAGGTTCATCTAACATTAATATTTCCGGTTCACTAGCCAGTAAACGAGCTAAAGCCACTCGCTGTTTTTGTCCTCCAGACAATTCTGCGGGATAAGAATCAGCAATTTCTTCTATATCAAAACGTTGTAGAAGAGATCTTACTTTTGTTTTTTTATTCCCTTTATTTTTCACACAGGAAATGTTCTTTCGAACAGTAAAATTCGGGAACAAAGCATAATCCTGAAAAAGATAGCCTACTTTACGTTTTTGTGGTTTTATGTAAATCCCTTTTTTATCATCAAATAAAGTACGTCCGTTTACTTTAATTACCCCTTTATCAGGAGTTTCAATGCCGGCAATACATTTTAAAATCATACTTTTTCCTGAGCCTGAAGCTCCTAGCAAAGCAGTATGATTAGAATTCATTGAAAAAGAGCTATTTAAAGTAAAGGAATTTAATTTTTTTCAATATTAATCTCCAAACTCATAGCTTTTTCCTCTTCATTCCTTTTTTATTACTTTTTAAAGTAATTAAATTCATTGCTACAACGACTACAAAAGAAAAGAGTACAATAATTCCTACTTCTTGATAAGCATCTTCCATTCTTCCAGCAGCTACCGATGAATAGATTGACAATGGCAATGTCCGAGTTTTTCCTGCAATATTGCCAGCAATCATCGCCGTCGCGCCAAATTCTCCCAATCCTCTAGCAAAAGATAAAATCCCTCCAGAAAGAATACCTGGTGTGGCAAGTGGTAACTGTATCTTAAAAAATATATAACTCTCTGATAAACCAAGTGTTTGTGCTGCGTAACGATAATTTTTGTCCACTTGTTCTAATGCTCCCCGAGCAGAGCGATACATTAAAGGAAATGAAATTACGATGGCAGCTAATACCGTTGCACTCCAAGAAAAAGCGATTTTCCAAGAGAAGTATTCCAAGAAAAAACTACCAACAGGTCCTTGAACACCAAAAATATATAATAGAAAAAATCCAGCAACCGTAGGCGGCAAAACCATAGGGAGCGTCAAAATACCATCAATCGTCATTTTCCAATAGTCATTTTTCATTGAAATGACTAATTTAGCAGCTACTATGCCCAGAAAAAAAGTAATAACACCAGACACAGCTGCGGTTCTCATAGATATAATAAACGGTGACATATAAGACTTCCTTTCTACAACAGACCGCCGCAACCAAGTGAAGCAATATCTGTAAAAGATAGCTTAATATCAGCCATCACACGCGGCAAAATTAAGTCAAAGACTGTTCTGGCTGAAAACATAACGGCTCCTGGAAGTCCCATCACAGTTGCTCCATTATCTAAATAAGACAAAGCAAACATAGATCCTGGTAAAACAGGTGTGCCATAACAAATGAACTGCTCACTTGTATTTTGTATTGCTGTCGGTGTACAATCATCAGCATCAACACTCATTCCTCCTGTGCACAAGATGATATCGCATCCCTTATTTTTCATTTCCTTGATAGCTTGTTCGATCATTTCTAGTTGATCATCAACAATTTTAGTTGCGATAATCTCAGCTGGAAAAGGCGTAATTTTCTTTCTTAGTACCGGCTCAAAACCATCTTTGATACGTTTATAATAGACTTCGCTACCGGTTGTTATAATGCCAATTTTTTTAAAAGTAAATGGATGTAATTGTAGTAAAGGCCTTTTTCCGATATGTTGTTTTAGATCCTTTAATTTGTTTTCCTCCATAACAAGTGGAATAATCCGCATACCTGCAGCAACTTCTCCTTTTTCCAGCGAATAAAAATTTGGTTTTGTCGCAATCATCGTTTTTCCAGTTGCATTCACTATCTCTAATCGTTTTTGATCAACTGTTAAAACTCCTTGTTTTTCAGCGATAGCTTCAATTTTCCCCTCTTTTATTTCAGAAGGCACCAAATGCTCACTATTACACATTTGAAAAAGATATTGTGCCGCTTCTTCTTCATGGATCATCCCAACTTGCTTTTCACCGACATAAATATGAGCTTTTCCCATATTTAGTAATATGGCTACATCTTCTTTGGTTATAACATGGCCTTTGCGAAAACGTGGCCCCTTTTTTTCCTTAGGGATAATCTGAGTCATATCTTGCCACAAGGTCATCCCTACTGCATCCTCTACAGCAATAATTTTCACTGCTGCCACCTCCTTATATGATATGCTTGTTTACTATTATACAATTAGATTATCACGATATGACCAATAAAGACAGCGCTAACTAAAAAATAATTAAACATAAGAGGAGCGTTTTGCTTAAATTTTTACTTTTTAGCGCAAACATTTTTCACGCCACTACTATTTTTTTGTGTTAAACTAACACTTGGGCAAAGAAAACCTACATATGAAGATATAGTTGAGAGGAGTTTGGTCATCAATGATCACAATGGATGATATTATTCGTGAAGGTCGTCCTACTTTACGAAAAGTGGCCGAAGAAGTCACATTACCTTTAAGTGATGAAGACAAAAAATTAGGAAATGAACTGATGGAGTTTCTAGAAAATAGTCAAGACCCCCAAAAAGCTGAAGAGTTAGAACTACGAGGTGGTATTGGTTTGGCTGCTCCACAAGTGAATGTTTCAAAACGTATTACCGCTGTTTTAGTTCCAAGTTTGGACCCTAACGTCGAAGAACCTGAATTTAAGGATGTTTTATATAATCCAAAAATTTTAAGTCACTCTGTACAAGGCGCTTGCTTAGGCGAAGGTGAAGGCTGTTTGTCAGTAGATCGAGATGTCCCTGGCTATGTGGTGCGTCAAGCAAGAATTACTTTACGTTATTATAATGCCGAAGGTGAAAAGAAAAAAATTCGTCTGAAAAACTATCCAGCAGTTGTTGTACAACATGAACTTGATCACTTAAACGGTGTTCTTTTTTATGACCATATCAACGAAGAAAATCCATTTGCACTAAATGAAGGTGTATTAGTGATTGAATAAAAAAATTCATCAACCGTAATAAAAATTAGCGGTTGATGAATTTTTTATAATATCAGATATTTTGTTCTTTCTAGGAAGAATTGGCCCTAACTTCCCCTGATAAAGGCCCACAAATCAAGTTAGTGGACCAAAAGTAATGAAACTAAGGGACAAGATGCTTACTATTGGCCCTTACTCTAGGTTAGCATGGACCAATTGTCTCACTGGTGGCCCTTCTTTTAAGTATCTTGGGGCCATTTTTTTGCCTCACTGGCTAAAATTTGCCTTAAACCATTTAAAGAAAGAATCGTAGCTTCTAATTGTGGTTCGCAAAAAACTAAAATCACAAATAGCTAACATAAGCCATTTATCGTTTATTCTGCCTTCCTGTTTCTAGCTAAATAGTGTCTTGCTAAGTCACAAAATAAACGATAGCTAAATTTTCTTTCCTATTTTCTGCCAAATTCTTCCCATGCCGGAATATCTGCACCATTTGACGTTTCTTCGATCACTTCTTTTGTCTCTTCTGATTGGTAAGCATCGACAACTTTTCGATAGACTTCGTTGTCTTCATCTTCTTTTCTTGCTGCGATGATGTTCACGTAAGGACGTGAGGTATCATCTACCGGCTCTAGAAAAATCGCGTCATCATTTGGTGAAAGGCCGGCATCCACTGCCATACCACTATTAATTACAGACGCATCAACATCTTCCATCGCACGCGCAGTTTGCGATGCCTCTAATTCCGTAATTTCTAAATCTTTCGGATTGGCGGTTATATCAGAAACTGTCGGATTTTGTGCATCTTCGTCAAGTTGGATCAAATCAGCCGTCTGTAAAAGTTTCAAAGCGCGCCCACCATTTGTTACATCATCAGGTATGGAAACTTCTGCGCCGTTTTCTAGTTCTTCCACATCTTCAATTTTTTCGGAGTAGATTCCTAAAGGAGCATTCACAGTATTTCCAATAGATACCAGATCAGATCCTCGTTCATCATTATAATTATCCAAGAAGTCTTGATGTTGGAAAGAATTAAGGTCGATATCACCGTTTTCTAAGGCTGTATTGGGCTGACTATACTCGGTGAACTCTACATATTCTATATCTATCCCCTCATCTGCCAAACGGTCTTTTACATCATCCCAAACATCCGTATCTGCTCCGATTACACCTAGATTAACTGTCGTATCTTCTGAAGTACTTTCTGCTGCTTCTGAATCACCTTGTCCACTACTGCACCCAGTAATAATAAAAAGAGCTGCAAAAGCAAAAGCTAACAAACTTTTTCTTTTTTTCATTTAACATTCCTCCCAATTTAATGACTCACTTTTTTGATTAACCAATTACTAATTGCCTGGCTGATAAACACTACGATCAAAATGATAATCAAAGCGACCCAAGTCACATCTGTTTGGAAACGATTATAACCTCTAGTAACGGCTAAGTTCCCTAGCCCCCCAGCACCAACAGCACCTGCCATAGCTGTCAAGCTAATCACATTAATAATTGACAAGGCTGAAACTCGAATGATTCCAGGTAATCCCTCTAATAAATACACTCGGAAAATAATGCCGATTGGACTCGTTCCCATCGCTTCTGCAGCTTCAACTACACCCGGATCAACTTCTAGTAAAGCTACTTCCACTTGTCGCGCGTAAAAAGGGACTACACCGACAATCAATGGTACTAAAGCGGCAGTCGCACCAATGGAAGTTCCTACAATAAAACGTGTGACTGTAACCAACAATGCTAACAAAATAATAAAAGGTATAGAACGGACAATATTGACAATTTGATCTAAAATATTAAAAAATACACGTTGTTCTAATATCCCTCCAGGTCTAGTAACAACTAACAAAATACCAAAGAACAGACCCAAGACACCTGCAATTAAGGAAGTATAAACAGTCATATATATGGTCTCTTGCGTTGCTTCAATAAACTCATCAGGGATTTCCATGACATTAGGTAAATATTCTTCAAGTATAGCTTGCATATTAAAGGCCTCCTTCGGTTTGTTTTAGCACGTTGACATATACGCCTTCATTGACTAAATACTCATAAGCTTTTTGTCTTTGTTCCAAAGTCCCTGATAGGGTCACAATTAAACTTCCTAAAGGGGTATCTTGAATAATTTCAACATTACCATACAAAATATTAGTAATGACTTGAAATTGGCTATATAACTCCGCAATCAACGGTTCACTTGTTTGATCGCCTACATAAGAAAGTTCAACTAGCCATTCATTTTCTCCCAACTTCGAAAAACTAGTACTCCCAAGTATGGTATCCAAGGCTTGGTCAATATGCGTTGCTGTTCGAATAAAATCTTTAGTCAACGGTTGTTCTGGCTTACTAAAAATTTGAATACTTTCGCCATGTTCAATAATTTTTCCATCTTCCATAACCGCTACTTTATTGCAGATTTCTTTAACAACTTGCATTTCGTGGGTGATTATAACGATAGTTAGTCCTAATTGCTTATTTAATTTTTTTAGTAAATCTAAAATCTGTAAGGTAGTTTTGGGATCCAATGCACTAGTAGCTTCGTCACATAATAAAATTTCTGGATCATTTGCTAAAGATCTGGCAATTGCCACCCGTTGTTTTTGTCCTCCAGATAACTGGCTGGGGTAGGAATTGATTTCTGCTGACAGTCCCACTAAATCCAACAATTCATTTACTTTTTGACGACGATCTTCTTTTGAAACACCAGCATATTTTAAAGAAAAAGCGACATTATCAAAAATAGAACGATGGTTCATTAAATTAAAATGTTGAAAAATCATCCCTATTTTTTTACGTCTAGCTCGTAGTTCTTTTGGTTTTAACGTTGTATAATCCGTCCCATTCACTTCCACTGTGCCTTCTGTGGGCTGTTGCAATAAGTTGATCACCCGGACCAAGGTACTTTTACCAGCGCCCGAATAACCAACAATGCCATATACATCTCCTTGATCCACTGAAAGATCAACATTTCTTACAGCAGGGATTTCTCGATTCCCTTGACGAAAAGTTACTGATATATCTTTTAATTCGATCATTTTTATCCTCTCCTCATTCATTGATGAAATTCATTTGTATTTTATAAAAAAAGTCCTCAAGAAAACAGCTTCTTCCTTGTTTTCTTGAGGACGCTTAAAGCGCGGTACCACCTCAATTAAGCTGTATAAACAGCTTCTTCTCATCTGTACATATCTGTACACATTAGCAAAATATCGGTTGCCCCGTCATCTTTTTGTTATATTAACTTAAAGATGAATCACTCGATGGCCATTTTCAATAAGCTATTTTCCTCCTTCTCAGCTATCGGAGTTTTCTGTAAAAAAATCGCCTATTTACTTACCATGTCATTGTTATTTCCTATTAAAATAAAAAAATCCTTTTACCAGCCTGAGCCAGTAAAAGGACGAATATTCGTGTTACCACCTTTTGTTCAGAAGTTAAACCTTCCCTTAGTCCGACATTTCATGTTTGAAAGATCGGTGTTCTTTTTAACGGTTGAACCTCCGAGTATGCCTACTTATCGACATACTATCCTCCCAGGCCATTTTCAATTTTTCATACTTAACTCTTCTCACCAACCAGAGTCTCTCTTTAAAGAATCCAAATTTACTTCCCTGCTCTACAGATATTATTTTCTTATTAATGTGAACAATGTATCGTATCTCCAAAGGAATGTCAATATTAATCTCTAAATTTTTCTTCCATTTCTTGCGTATGCCTCAAAAGATCTTTGAAAGTCTTTTGAATGATCTCTTCATATGCAGGGTTGGTCACAGCTTTTTGGACGTGTGACAATATCTTTTCATAACGTTCTGATGTAAAAAAATCTGTGTCATCATTCGTTTTTGTCTGTAAAATATTACTTACAGCTGCTATTCTTTTTTCTAACAATTCAACAACTTGCCAATCTAAGTCGTCAATAATGTCTTGTTGCTGCTCTAATGGCGTCGCTTCTTCTGGATCTAGTTCAATTGTTTTGATAACTTTGGCTGGATTTCCAGCGATCACTACGTTATCAGGGTAAGATTTGGTTACCACGCTGCCTGCGCCCACAACAACATTATCACCTAGAGTAACCCCCGGTATTATGACAGAGCCTCCACCGATCCACACATCATTTCCTATCGTAATGGGCTTTCCGTCTTCTAGACCACTTTTTCTTTTGATAGGATGCAGTGGATGGGAGGCTGTATATAGTTTAACATTAGGTGCTAACATGCAATTATCACCAATGGTAATAGGACAAATATCAAGTAACACGCAGTCGTAATTCGCATAAAAATTTTCGCCCACAGATATATTATAACCATAATCAAAACGAATTGTTTGCTCAACATGGAGGGAGTCACCAACACTACCGAATGTTTCTTTTACCCGTTGATTGCGGCGTTTGCTGTCATCTTCATGGTTAATTAAAATCTGCTTCTTTCTGGCTGCTTTCCTATCTGCAGCTAATTCTGGGTCAGCCGAAAAGTATAAATCTCCAGCGATCATTTTCTCTTTTTCACTACGTTCAGGCATCTTTTCCTCCCGTCAATCACTTATTAAAAGTTTTTCAATGACAATTTCTCTATCTATCATACAATAACTACATCCGTTTGTCTTGGACTTTAACCAAGCAAATTTGATGAAAAAATTCACAATTTTTGTGACAACTTATATAAAACATGATAAAATTACTTTGATTGAAATAATAAGCGAGGTGAACAAAATTATGTTAGCAGCTTTTATATATTGGGGTCTTATTTTGATTAATATTGCTTGGCTAGCCCTTAGTTTATACTTTTCTATATTCTATCTTGTTCGTAAAGAAAATGGAAACTTATGGGTTTTTGGACTTTTGAATGTTCTTTCAGCAGTTGTGCTCTGGGTCACAATGTTAATTTATCATACTTGGGGCTGGGGTATCACGCAATATTCAAGTCTCATTTATTTGATTTTAGGTCTTTTAATTGGATTAACAGTCATACAAGCTATTTTGGGACGTGAGCCAAAAAATCCAAAAACGGCATAAGTTATAAAAGTGTTTAATATTTAAGCTGATTTTCAGTTGACAACTACCCTTTTTTCTTCTAAAATCAGAGCGAGTCAAAATTTGAATAAAAGTTACCTTTGAACAGGTAGAGGTCGCAAATTTCATTAACCCTATGGAGTGAAGCAACATGTAGAAATAGGTCTAGGGAAATTAGCCGAAACGGTTTTTCATTGCTTTGAATCATCGTTGGGGCGTAAGTAAACAGCTTGCGTACTGTCTTAGCACAAGCTAAGGTGCGCTATGTTTTGTGAGAAGTTTGTTGACAAATTGTCCGCAGTCGTTTTCCAATCATGGAGTACGGCTGCTTTTTCTTTGCGTTGCTTGTATTTTCAAATATATTGCACAAAAAAAGAGGGGGAATGAAAGTATGAGGAAAAATTATTGGCTATTATTAGTTTCTTTATTTATGGTGTTGTTTGCAGGTACAATTACTGCAGATGCAGATGAAAAAACGCCTGACGATCAATTTAGAGTAGGAATGGAAACATCCTATGCGCCTTTTAATTGGACGCAAACCAGCGATGAAAATGAAGCCGTGCCTAAAAGCGGTGATTCGAGTTCCTACGCAGGTGGTTATGATGTCCAAATGGCTAAAAAAATCGCTGAAGGAATGGATAAGGAATTAGTTGTTGTCCCGATCGAATGGGATGGTTTAGTTCCCGCTTTAAAATCTGGAAAAATTGATGGCATTGTCGCTGGTATGTCACCTACAAAAGAGCGACGGGAAGAAATTGACTTTACTGATCCATATTATGAATCAGATTTGGTTACTGTAACTCGTAAAGATAGTGAATATGCCGACGCAAAATCACTCGATGATTTAAATGGTGCAAAAATCACTGCTCAACTAAATACCTTTCATTACTCTGTTATTGATCAAATTCCCGGTGTAGACAAACAACAAGCACAAGATGATTTTTCTGCCATGCGTGTCGCTTTATCTTCAGGAATTATTGACGGCTATGTGAGTGAACGCCCTGAAGGGATTACTGCAACCAATGTAAATGACGATTTGACCATGATCGATTTTGATGAAGGAGAAGGCTTTGAAACCGCGCCTGAAGATGTTCAGGTAGCTGTTGGTTTGCGTAAAGGTGATCCTGATGTGTCCACTGTAAACGACATTTTAAGTGGAATTTCTCAGGATGAGCGAACCCAAATTATGGATCAGGCAGTAGAAAACCAACCTTCATCTTCAAGTGATAGTGATGATGAGGAGGAATCTAGTGGTGGATTGTTTGCGACATTTGGCGATATTATTTCACAATACGGTACGCTTTTCTTAAAGGGTGCTGGTATGACACTGCTCATCGCGGTTTTCTCGACAATTGCCGGAACAATAATCGGCTTATTAATAGGTGTTTTTCGGTCTTTACCTGATTCGGAAAGTCCTCTTTTAGCTGTATTGCAAAAAATTGCCAATGGTATTTTACGTATCTATATAGAGATCTTTCGTGGTACGCCTATGATGGTACAAGCAATGGTTATCTTTTATGGGGTCGCCCTACTATTTTCAATTGATATGAACCGAACAGTAGCGGCTTTATTGATCGTATCTGTTAATACGGGGGCTTATATGTCTGAAATTGTACGTGGTGGGATTTTTGCAGTCGATGATGGACAATTCGAGGCCGCTCAAGCAATTGGCATGACCCATGGACAAACCATGCGCAAAGTTATTTTGCCACAAGCAATTCGAAATATTTTACCAGCAATCGGCAATGAATCCGTCATTAATATCAAAGATACAGCAGTACTAAGTGTTATTAGTGTAGGGGATCTTTTCTTCCAAGGTTCAGCTGCCGCTGGAACAAATTTACTGTTTTTCCAAACCTTTACCATCGTAGGCGCAATTTATTTGGTTATGACCCTAGCAGCTACCGGGTTATTACGTCTTATGGAAAAGAAAATGGACAGTCCCAATTCCTATACAAAAGTAGAAGAAAGCACCACAGGTCACGAATAGGAGGTCACACATGTCAGCGATTATCGAACTTAAACACTTAAAAAAGAATTTTGGCGAAAATGAAGTATTAAAAGACATTTCAACGACGGTAAATAAAGGACAAGTTTTAACCATTATTGGTTCTTCCGGTTCTGGAAAATCCACCTTATTACGTTGCATCAATTTATTGGAAAAACCAACAGATGGACAAATCCTTTACAAAGACGAAAATGTGTTAGAAAAAGGATATAATCTACCAAAATATCGTACGCATTTAGGCATGGTCTTTCAATCCTTTAATCTATTTGCCAACATGGATGTATTAGAAAATTGTACAACCGGACAAACGACGGTTTTAAAAAGAAAGCCTGAAGAAGCAAAAGAGATTGCGTTAAAACATTTAAAAAATGTTGGAATGGACCAATTTGTTTCTGCTAAACCAGCTCAATTATCTGGCGGACAAATGCAAAGAGTAGCCATCGCTCGTGCTCTTTGTATGAACCCAGATGTCTTGCTTTTCGATGAACCAACATCGGCTCTTGACCCAGAAATGATCGGTGAAGTATTAAAAACGATCCAGGATCTAGCAGAGACTGGACTGACTATGGTCATTGTTACGCACGAAATGAGTTTTGCTAGAGATGTTTCCGATCGAGTGATTTTCATGGATCAAGGCCTTATCGCCGAAGAAGGAGCGCCGACAGAGTTATTTGATCATCCAAAAGAAGCACGAACACAAGAATTCTTAAAACGAATTCGTTCATAAATAACAAAAAAGAATTGAGACAAAAATCTGCAGTAGTGCGGAAAATACTAATGTTTCAATTCTTTTTTGTAAACAAATAATTTAGAAAATAAAAAAAATTTCTTCTTTTCTAATTGCTATTTCTTGTTGATTTTGTTAAGTTGTTAGTTATAAAACGTGAAAGAAGTTGGTTTATATGGAAAAAAAGCTATCATTTAGAGATTATTTAACCATTGGTTCCATGCTTTTCGGCTTGTTTTTTGGTGCAGGAAATTTGATTTTCCCCGTTCATTTGGGCCAGGAAGCAGGCGCAAATGTCACTGCTGCTAACTTAGGTTTGTTAGTTACAGGTGTTGGTTTACCTTTTTTAGGAGTTATTGCAATGGGGGTTTCACAAAGTAGCGGTGTGTTTGAATTATCCTCAAGAGTCAATAAGCCTTATGCTTATATCTTTACTATTTTGCTTTATTTGGTCATCGGTCCTTTCTTTGCGCTACCGCGTTTAGCTACGACTTCTTATGAAATTGGGATTGCCCCTCATATCCCAAATGACCAGCAAGGTCTAGTATTAGCAGTTTTTAGTATTTTGTTTTTCATAACGGCTTGGTGGTTTTCCAGAAAGCCTTCAAAAATTTTAGATTATGTTGGTAAGTTTTTAAACCCAGTCTTTTTAGTCTTACTTGCAATTTTACTACTATTAGCATTTGCTAATCCCTTAGGAGACGTTGCTAACGCTCCAGTACAAGCTAGTTACCAGAGCGGTGCCTTTTCAGGTGGTTTTATCGAAGGTTATAATACCTTAGACGCATTAGCTTCATTAGCTTTCGGGATTCTAATTATAGAAGCAATAAAAAACCGGGGTATCAAAGAACCCTCGACAGTTGCAGTAGATACGATAAAATCCGGTACTATTAGTATCATATTGATGGGAATTATTTACAGTCTTTTGTCTTACATGGGAACGATGAGTCTAGGAGGATTTTCTGTTAGTGAAAACGGTGGTGTTGCTTTAGCACAACTTTCGCAACATTACTTAGGGACTTATGGTAGCATTATCTTAGCGTTGATCGTTATTGTTGCTTGTTTAAAAACAGGAATCGGTTTGATCACCTCATTTTCCGAAACCTTTTCAGCGCTATTCCCTAAAGGAAATTACATGTTTTTTACTATACTAGTTAGTGCAATGGCTTGTTTATTTGCTAACGTTGGTTTAACAAAAATCATAGAACTAGCTACACCTGTCTTGATGTTTTTATATCCTTTAGCAATGACATTGATTATCCTAGCCATTATCGGCCGACTATTTAATAACGATCCTCGTGTATATCAAATTACTACTTTATTTACCTTAGTGGCTTCCATTATTGACGGTTTAAATGCTGCACCAGCCGTTGTAAGTCAAACAGGATTTGCTCAAACACTTATCCAATTAGGCGAACAATATTTCCCACTATTTGCAATCGGCATGGGTTGGGTTTTACCAGCATTCATCGGTTTTATTATCAGTCTAATCTGGTATGCAATCAATAAAAACAAGCATGCTTGACTTAACAAATGATCTATTTTCCCCCATCAACTTTTTGGTGGGGGATTTTTTTATAAAAAAATCCCCGTTGGCGTTTAACCAACGGGATCGGAGTTAAATGAAAAGTGAAAAAGTTGTTTAAGTTTATCTGCAACTATGATTATAGTGTAAAGAATAGTTGTGAAGATTTTATGATAAAATGTTATTAAAAAATATAAATTAGATAATCATCCATTTATCTTGCAAATTTCACGTTCTCTCCGGTTGGCGTTAAAATACTGATTTTATCAATCCTGTCCAATGAGATCATACGAGTTAATTGCGAATTATTTCTTAACTTTATTGCAATTTGGTCTTTATTTATCGTTTTTCCAACGACCCATCCGACTAGTACTTCAAATTTATCAACTTTTTCCGTTTTTAATTGGAGTACTAATAAACTATTTTGTACCTTGGCTTCCTGTAATTTTAACTGGATATAAGCTAGTTTTTCTTTTTCCACACGTTTATCATGGTCATCACTTAAAAAAGTATCTAATAATGTGGCAGAATATAGTTGGATAAATTTTCCCAGTTTATTTAAAACTTTAGGCTTTTTTTCCATACCCTATCTTCCTTTCTTGTCCTTAAGACCCTTCTTTAAACCGATTTAACCATGGCTTCATACCTTCCATTAACATTTGATACGTCTTTTCAAATTGACCCGAGTACCATGGATCTGGAATTTCTTGCTTTTGTTTTCCGTTAACAACTTCCATATATAAATGAACCTTATTCGCTGTTCCTTGTGGTGCCCGAGCAATTAAATCAGCTACATTCTGATGATCCATTCCAATAATCCAATCAAATACATAATAATCTTCATCCGTTATCGGACGTGAACGCATTGAAGAAAAATCGACGCCTTCACGTTTTAAAATCGCTTGCGTTCCGGGATGCGGTAAATTCCCCTGTTCCCAACTACTAGTCCCTGCTGAATCAATGGGTAATATGTGTCCTCTTGCTTTGCTATATTGTTTCATTAATCCCTCTGCCATAGGCGAGCGACAAATATTTCCTAAACAGACAAATAAAACTTTTTGCATAAATTTCTCCTTTATTTTATCTCTTATACAAATTTATCTTGATAAGGATATTGGAAATGTTCATAAGAACGAGCTGTAGCAACTCTTCCTCGCGGCGTACGTTTTAAAAATCCTTTTTGAATTAAAAATGGTTCATACATATCTTCTACAGTTTCCCGTTCTTCTCCAATGTTTACCGATAATGTATTTAAACCAACCGGCCCACCTTCATATAATTCAATCATCGTCTTGATTAACTTTTGATCAATATAATCTAGTCCTTCATTGTCCACCTGTAACAAAGATAAAGCTTTATCCGCTATTTTTTGATCAATCACGCCATCAGCTTGCACTTGCGCAAAATCGCGAATTCTTTTTAGTAAACGATTAGCAACGCGAGGAGTACCACGAGAGCGACGGGCAATTTCTATAGCCCCTTCATGAACAATTTCTGTTTGAAAAACAGAGGACGAACGTAAAACAATTTCTTTTAAGTCTTTTTCCTCATAATACTCCATATGAGAAATAATTCCAAAGCGATCTCTTAAAGGAGCTGAGAGCATACCCGCTCTAGTTGTAGCACCAATTAAAGTAAAAGGTGGTAAAGGAAAATGCACCGGATGACTTGTTGTACCTTGCCCCACCATGATATCAACATAGAAATCTTCCATGGCAGAGTATAACATCTCCTCAGCAACTCTTGGTAGCCGGTGGATTTCATCTATAAATAATACATCACCAGGTTCTAATTCATTCAATGTAGCAATTAAATCTCCCGGTTTTTCAATAGAGGGGCCACTTGTTGTACGTATATGTACTTGCATTTCATTGGCGATCACCATTGCCATCGTAGTTTTTCCTAAACCAGGTGGGCCATATAACAGGACATGATCAAGCGCTTCTTCTCTATTTTTAGCCGCTTGAATATAGATCTTCAACTCTTCTTTTACCTTATCTTGCCCAATATATTGTGATAATAACTGGGGACGTAATGATTTTTCATAAAGTTCTTCTTCCTGACTTGCGTTTGGTGATCCCATCCGTTCTGCCATACAAGACCCTCCTTTCATTCAAATAAACGCTAATTACTTCTTCATCATTATCTTCAAGGCTTTTCTCAAATATTCATCTGTCGTCATTGCCTCTTCTTCTTTTAACGACTTATAACTCTTTTTAACTTCCTTTTCAGTATAACCTAACGCTTGTAAAGCTTCCATAGCTTCTTCTAAAGCGGAATTTTCTAAGGAAGATTGGTCTGTATTTTGGTTTGTTGCTGGTGCTTCGCCAAGCTTTCCTTGCAAATCCAAAATTAATTGTTGGGCGGTTTTTTTACCCACACCCGGAAACTTCGTTAAAAAATTAATATCAGAAGATTCTATTGCTGCAATCAAACCTTCATGATCTTCATTTGCCATAATTGCTAGACCACTTTTAGGCCCAATTCCAGAAACACTGATTAATCGTAAAAATAGATTTTTTTCTTCAAGGGTATTAAAACCATACAATGTATGCGCATCTTCACGAATGACTTGATGTACAAAAATTTTCACTTGTTGATTAACTTGACTACTATATTGATAAGGATTTCCTGCAGCAATTTGATAACCAACGCCATTATTTTCCAGAACAATATACGCTGGGTGGATCTCTGTTAATTTACCGATAATATATTCGTACATAGTTTTTCCTTTCTGCACGTATGTTCCCTTATTATAACACAAAACCATATAAAATCATAACCACCCTTCAAAAGGGTGGTTTGCTCTGGGGCTATAAGCCCCCAATACTAGCCAGCGTCTCAAGGCGCTGGCTTTCACTTTGTTCAAGCCACACTGGTTTTGTCGCTTTTGCTACCTCTCAAGAGGTGTTTTTATCACTCTCTAACCCTTAAAAGGGTCTGCATATTCTCGAACACTTAGTTTATCTAAGGCCATATCATGTTTTTCTTGCTCTTGAATATATTTCTTGATGGTTGCCTCATTAAGACCCACTGTGCTCACATAATAACCTTCTGCCCAAAAATGACGATTCCCAAATTTGTACTTCAAATTGGCATGTTTATCAAACATCATCATGGCGCTTTTTCCTTTTAAATACCCCATAAAGCTAGAAATACTTATCTTCGGTGGTATACTTACGAGCAAGTGAACATGATCGGGCATCATATGTCCTTCTAGGATTTCTACACCTTTATAACTGCACAATCTTTTGATAATCTCTTGTAGACTTGCTCTGTATTGATTATAAACAATTTTTCTTCTATACTTGGGGGTGAATACAATATGGTATTTGCATAACCATTTTGTATGGGCTAAACTATTTGCTTTGTTAGCCAACTGAATCTCTTCCTTTCATTACCATGTAGCCTGAACAACTACATTGTAACGCTAGTGAAGAGATTTTTTTAGTATAACTTTTTCCTTTCCACCCGCATAGCGGGTGGTTTTTTGTTTCGCACGCTACGCGAGCTCAACCCGGTCTAAAGACTTAATAAAAAAATCGCTCCAAATTGGAGCGATCATAAATAATATTTTTATTCAACATATTGGACGTAATCTTTGTAACCCTTATCTTTCATTTCAGCTAGAGGAATAAATGATAAAGCAGCTGAATTAATACAATAACGCAAGCCACCATCTTCTTTGGGACCATCATTAAAAACATGACCCAAATGTGAATCAGCTTGTTCACTTCTTACTTCGGTGCGTGGTTGGGCTAAAGTAAAGTCTGCCTTTTCCTGTATGCTTGAGCCAGGTATTGGTTGAGAAAAGGATGGCCAGCCACACCCTGCATCATATTTTTTTGCTGAAGCAAAAAGTGGTTCTCCACTTACTACGTCAACATAAATTCCTTTTTCATAAAAATCATCATATTCTCCTGAAAAAGGACGTTCTGTCGCATTCTCTTGTGTCACTGCATAGGCAGTAGAAGAAAGTTGTCCTTTTAAATTATTTTTTGTTTGTTTAAACATTTACTCACCCTCTTTAAATACATTTTCTCTTGTTTAAATCAATTTGTCTAATATTACGCTTTTTTAATACAAAAAAAGGATTCCAGCGATTGGAATCCTTTACCTTTATCTCGCGTGGCGATGTCCTACTCTCACAAGGGGAAGCCCCTCACTACAATTGGCGCTAAGAAGCTTAACGACTGTGTTCGGCATGGGAACAGGTGTCTCCTTCTTGCCATCATCACCACACAACTTGACGTTGAGTGAACCTTTTGGTTCCCTCAAAACTGGATGAAAAACAACTTCTCGCTTCACCGAAAATCCAAACCTTTGTGGTTAAGTCCTCGATCGATTAGTATTCGTCCGCTCCAACCCTCACGGGTCTTCCACTTCGAACCTATCTACCTGATCTTCTCTCAGGGATCTTACTTTCTTTTAGAAAGGGGAAATCTCATCTTGAGGGGGACTTCACGCTTAGATGCTTTCAGCGTTTATTCCTGCCCTACTTAGCTACCCAGCGATGCCGTTGGCACGACAACTGGTCCACCAGCGGTAGGTCCATCCCGGTCCTCTCGTACTAAGGACAGCGCCTCGCAAATTTCCTACGCCCGCGACGGATAGGGACCGAACTGTCTCACGACGTTCTGAACCCAGCTCGCGTGCCGCTTTAATGGGCGAACAGCCCAACCCTTGGGACCGACTACAGCCCCAGGATGCGACGAGCCGACATCGAGGTGCCAAACCTCCCCGTCGATGTGGACTCTTGGGGGAGATAAGCCTGTTATCCCCAGGGTAGCTTTTATCCGTTGAGCGATGGCCCTTCCATGCGGAACCACCGGATCACTAAGCCCGACTTTCGTCCCTGCTCGAGTTGTTGCTCTCACAGTCAAGCTCCCTTCTGCCTTTACACTCTTTGAATGATTTCCAACCATTCTGAGGGAACCTTGGGGCGCCTCCGTTACTTTTTAGGAGGCGACCGCCCCAGTCAAACTGCCCATCTGACACTGTCTCCCGCCACGATCAGTGGCGCGGGTTAGAGTGGCCATAATGCAAGGGTAGTATCCCACGGATGCCTCCTTCGAGACTCGCGTCCCGAATTCTACGGCTCCTACCTATGCTGTACATGCATCACAGACACCCAATATCAAATTACAGTAAAGCTCCATGGGGTCTTTCCGTCCTGTCGCGGGTAACCTGCATTTTCACAGGTACTAAAATTTCACCGAGTCTCTCGTTGAGACAGTGCCCAAATCGTTGCGCCTTTCGTGCGGGTCGGAACTTACCCGACAAGGAATTTCGCTACCTTAGGACCGTTATAGTTACGGCCGCCGTTTACTGGGGCTTCAATTCGTACCTTCGCTTACGCTAAGCACTCCTCTTAACCTTCCAGCACCGGGCAGGCGTCAGCCCCTATACGTCATCTTACGATTTTGCAGAGACCTGTGTTTTTGATAAACAGTCGCTTGGGCCTATTCACTGCGGCTGCTCGTTAGAGCAGCACCCCTTCTCCCGAAGTTACGGGGTCATTTTGCCGAGTTCCTTAACGAGAGTTCGCTCGCTCACCTGAGGATACTCTCCTCGACGACCTGTGTCGGTTTGCGGTACGGGCCATTACCTTCTTGCTAGAAGTTTTTCTTGGCAGTGTGACGCCAGAACTTCGGTACTTAAATTTCCCTCCCCGTCACAGCTTGTCGTTGACAAGAAAAAGCCTTTGACTCTTTCTCCGATTTACTGCTTGGACAGACCTTTCCATTCGTCTGCTTTCTTTTGCCTCCTGCGTCCCTCCATCACTCAAATGAAGATAACAGGTACAGGAATATCAACCTGTTGGCCATCGCTTACGCCTTTCGGCCTCAGCTTAGGTCCCGACTAACCCTGGGCGGACGAGCCTTCCCAGGAAACCTTCGTCTTACGGTGGACAGGATTCTCACCTGTCTTTCGCTACTCATACCGGCATTCTCACTTCTAAGCGCTCCAGCCGTCTTCTCAGTCGACCTTCACCGCCCTTAGAACGCTCTCCTACCAAAACACCTAAGGTGTTTTCCACAGCTTCGGCAGTATGTTTAGCCCCGGTACATTTTCGGCGCAGGGTCACTCGACTAGTGAGCTATTACGCACTCTTTCAATGATGGCTGCTTCTAAGCCAACATCCTAGTTGTCTAAGCAACCCCACCTCCTTTTCCACTTAACATACATTTAGGGGCCTTAGCTGGTGGTCTGGGCTGTTTCCCTTTCGACGATGGATCTTATCACTCACCGTCTGACTGCCAAGGCTCAATCAATGGCATTCGGAGTTTATCTGGATTCGGTAACCCAAGACGGGCCCCTCGTCCAAACAGTGCTCTACCTCCATCATTGCTTCCTTGACGCTAGCCCTAAAGCTATTTCGGAGAGAACCAGCTATCTCCAAGTTCGTTTGGAATTTCTCCGCTACCCACATCTCATCCCCGCACTTTTCAACGTACGTGGGTTCGGTCCTCCAGTGCGTTTTACCGCACCTTCAACCTGGACATGGGTAGATCACCTGGTTTCGGGTCTGCGCCGTCTGACTCAACGCCCATTTCAGACTCGCTTTCGCTGCGGCTCCGTCTTTTCAGACTTAACCTCGCCAGCCAGCGCAACTCGCCGGTTCATTCTGCAAAAGGCACGCTATCACCCATTAACGGGCTCTAACTCCTTGTAAGCACACGGTTTCAGGATCTCTTTCACTCCCCTTCCGGGGTGCTTTTCACCTTTCCCTCACGGTACTGGTTCACTATCGGTCACTAGGGAGTATTTAGCCTTGGGAGATGGTCCTCCCGGTTTCCGACGGCATTTCGCGTGTCCCGTCGTACTCAGGATCCGTTTACGAACCTGACAGTTTTCGCCTACGGGGCTCTTACCCGCTTCGGCGGCTTATCCCAAAGCCTTCGGCTAACCGTCCTGTCCGTGTATAAACGTCCTACAACCCCAGAATGCAAGCATTCTGGTTTGGGCTGTTCCCGTTTCGCTCGCCGCTACTCAGGGAATCGATTTTTCTTTTTCTTCCTGCAGCTACTAAGATGTTTCAGTTCACTGCGTCTTCCGCTTGCCTGCTATGTATTCACAGATCAAGCCGCATTCTATTAAAAATGCGAGGTTTCCCCATTCGGAAATCTCTGGATCCAAGCTTACTTACAGCTCCCCAGAGCATATCGGTGTTGGTCCCGTCCTTCATCGGCTCCTAGTGCCAAGGCATCCGCCGTGCGCCCTTTCTTACTTAACCTGACTTGACCTTGCGGTCAAGGGTTTCTCGAAGGTTCTTGCTTTGAGCGATCAAAGCCCTTCGAACATGTGCGTAAACTTCGTTAAAAAACGTGTTCAACGCGGATTCTCGGTTGGTGTTGATTGTTGTTTTTCTATCCAGTTTTCAAAGAACCAAATTTTGAGAGTAAACCTCTCAAAACTGAACAAAGCGCAAACGATGTGTCGACCTTCCGTATTTTTCCTTAGAAAGGAGGTGATCCAGCCGCACCTTCCGATACGGCTACCTTGTTACGACTTCACCCCAATCATTCGTCCCACCTTAGGCGGCTGGCTCCCCTAAGGGTTGCCGCACCGACTTTGGGTGTTACAAACTCTCGTGGTGTGACGGGCGGTGTGTACAAGGCCCGGGAACGGATTCACCGCGGCATGCTGATCCGCGATTACTAGCGATTCCGGCTTCATGCAGGCGAGTTGCAGCCTGCAATCCGAACTGAGAGAAGCTTTCAGAGATTCGCTAGGCCTTGCGGCTTGGCTTGCTCGTTGTACTTCCCATTGTAGCACGTGTGTAGCCCAGGTCATAAGGGGCATGATGATTTGACGTCATCCCCGCCTTCCTCCGGTTTGTCACCGGCAGTCTTGCTAGAGTGCCCAACTCAATGCTGGCAACTAACAATAAGGGTTGCGCTCGTTACGGGACTTAACCCAACATCTCACGACACGAGCTGACGACAACCATGCACCACCTGTCACTTTGCCCCGAAGGGGAAACCCTATCTCTAGGGCGGTCAAAGGATGTCAAGACCTGGTAAGGTTCTTCGCGTTGCTTCGAATTAAACCACATGCTCCACCGCTTGTGCGGGCCCCCGTCAATTCCTTTGAGTTTCAACCTTGCGGTCGTACTCCCCAGGCGGAGTGCTTAATGCGTTAACTGCAGCACTGAAGGGCGGAAACCCTCCAACACTTAGCACTCATCGTTTACGGCGTGGACTACCAGGGTATCTAATCCTGTTTGCTACCCACGCTTTCGAGCCTCAGCGTCAGTTACAGACCAGAGAGCCGCCTTCGCCACTGGTGTTCCTCCATATATCTACGCATTTCACCGCTACACATGGAATTCCACTCTCCTCTTCTGCACTCAAGTGATCCAGTTTCCAATGACCCTCCCCAGTTGAGCTGGGGGCTTTCACATCAGACTTAAATCACCGCCTGCGCTCGCTTTACGCCCAATAAATCCGGACAACGCTTGCCACCTACGTATTACCGCGGCTGCTGGCACGTAGTTAGCCGTGGCTTTCTGGTCAGCTACCGTCATGGAAAAAGCATTTCCTCTTTCTCCTGTTCTTTGCTGACAACAGAGCTTTACGATCCGAAAACCTTCTTCACTCACGCGGCGTTGCTCGGTCAGACTTGCGTCCATTGCCGAAGATTCCCTACTGCTGCCTCCCGTAGGAGTCTGGGCCGTGTCTCAGTCCCAGTGTGGCCGATCACCCTCTCAGGTCGGCTATGCATCGTTGCTTTGGTGAGCCGTTACCTCACCAACTGGCTAATGCACCGCGGGACCAGCCATCAGTGACGCTGTAAAGCGCCTTTGAGCTTTCTTTCAGGTGAAAAAAAGCCATATGCGGTATTAGCACCTGTTTCCAAGTGTTATCCCCCGCTGATGGATAGGTTCCCCACGTGTTACTCACCCGTCCGCCACTCCGCTTAAGAAAAAACCGAAGCTTCTTCTTAAGCAGCGTTCGACTTGCATGTATTAGGCACGCCGCCAGCGTTCGTCCTGAGCCAGGATCAAACTCTCATCTTGAATTTGATCGATCAACACCGTTGATCGTACTTAGCTCTTCAACTTTTTGCTCGCGTGTTGTTCGCGTTATTGCTTGGTTGCTTCTTCTTTTAAAGAAGCGCCCGACACATTGGTTCGTTTGCTTGCTTTGTTCAGTTTTCAAAGGTCTACTGCTTGTTGCTTCATTAGCTCATTTATTATATCATCTAAGCAACACATCGTCAAACATTTTCTTTATTCTTTCAATAACAAAATTTCAACTATGTTTTATTTGCAACTCCGTTATTATAACAAGCGATATTTTACATGTCAACAACATTTTAGTCATTTATAAAAAATATCCTGAGCGAAAGTTCAGCTAAAACAAATGTGTTGTTTTCGACAACGTTGAATACTTTACTACGTTTTTTTACGAAAGTCAATTATAAATTTCTATTTTTTATTATTAAAAAGATAAAAAATAGCTTACCTAATAAAATAAGCTATTTTTTACAGTTATAGATTAATGTGGATCTTGAATACGTTTGAACATTCTTTCCATATCGTAATTATCAAAATGAATCAATACAGGTCTTCCATGGGGACAATTGAACGGATTTTCGCATGCCGCTAAATCAGTTAATAAAGCCCGTGCTTGCGAATCGTTCAAATAATGATTTGCTTTAATCGATCGTTTACAACTCATCATAATCGCAGATTTTTCTCGAAATTTCTTTACACTGACTTCTCCTGTCGTCAAAAGCATATCGATCATTTCACGGATTGTTTCTTCCTCTTGCCCTTGTGGATACCAAGTAGGATGAGAACGAACAATAAAACTATTCGCACCAAATTCCTCCAAATAAATCCCTACGCCTTCTAACAAATCAGCTTGTTCTTTTAAACGAAGAGCATCATCATTAGGGTAATCAAGAACAATGGGGACCAACAATTCTTGGAGGTCTGTGGAAACTTCTCCAATCTGACGGCGAAAGTATTCATACTTGATACGTTCTTGCGCCGCATGTTGATCAATAATATATAAGCCTTCTGTATTTTGTGCAAATAAATAAGTCCCATGCATCTGTCCAAAATAGTCCAATTGCGGAAAACGTTCTTCAGTTGGTTTCTCTGTCATTATTTTTTCCATCAATCGACGATTCTCTTTCTGATGTACATCAAATTCTGGATGATCCGCTATCGATTCCTGAGCGTTTTTTTTCAGATACGCTTGTTCTTTTTCCACAGTTTCTAGAGAGCTATTTTCACTATCAAGTTCATTTTCTTGACTGGAAAATGTTGATATGTCAGCTTCCTCCGATGTATTTCCATAAAAGCCCTCAACTTTTCCACTTTCATCCCCAACTTTATCCACAAAGTTTTCCACAGGCTTATTAACCGTTTCATTTACGTAGAAATCGCCTGTCTGCTTATCATAAGCTAATCCTTTTTTTTCATTCTTTGTAGATTCTTCAAAATCCATGGATAATTGTTGTGCTTTTTCTTGTTCGCTAACCTTTTTATTAAAATCTAAATTTTCCGCTGCATTAGGGATAAGATTTTCTTCTCTTAAACGTTCGTTAATTGTTTTAGACAACAAAGTTGTTAATTCCTGTTCTTTTGACAAGCGTACTTCTTGCTTAGTTGGATGAACGTTAACATCGACAAGTAGTGGATCCATCTCAATTTCAATGACCGCAATCGGAAATCTACCCACCATTAACTTAGAACCATAGCCGTTAACAATCGCTTTATTTAAAGCAAAATTTTTAATATAACGTCCGTTGACAATTGTGGACAAATAATTACGGGTTGCTCGCGTTACTTCAGGCAAAGTGACGTAACCATGAATTTTAAAGTCTAAATCTTCCGCTTGAATTTCTCTCATTTTCTTAGCAGTCTGAACACCATAAATCCCTGCCATAGTCTGTTTTAAGTCGCCGTTTCCAGAAGTCGAAAGCATTTGATTTCCCTCATGTACTAAATGAAAGGCGACATTGGGATGACTTAAAGCTAAACGATTAACGATATCTCCTATATGAGCTAACTCTGTCTGCAGTGTTTTAACGTATTTCAACCGAGCAGGCGTATTATAAAAAAGATTCTCTACAATAATCTTAGTACCTTGTCTTAATACGGAAGGTTGATTTTCTTCAATTTTTCCACCTTTTAAATAAAGATAGGTCCCTTGACTGGCATTTTCAGTCGCTGTTTCAAAAGTAATTTCTGATACAGAAGCAATACTAGGTAAAGCTTCTCCACGAAAACCCAACGTACGAATACGAAACAAGTCGTCACGGCTATGTATTTTACTTGTTGCATGACGTTTAAAAGCACTCTCGGCATCTTCCGGGCTGATACCTGTTCCATTATCTATGACTTGGATTTTTTTTAACCCTGCCTCTTCTAATAAAATATTGATTTGTGTGCTATTTGCGTCGATAGCATTTTCAATTAACTCTTTGACGACTGAGGCTGGACGCTCAACAACTTCTCCGGCAGCAATTTGATTGGTGAGTCTTTCGGATAATTCCAGGATTTTATCACTCATTACTCAAGTTTCGCACACCAAATTCGGTAGATAAGCCTTGATATAATTGGGCAGCGTATCGATCCAGAGCTGCAGTTGACTTTCAATGAAGTCTTGTAGTTTATGACTCGCTTTTTCACTGACTGCTTGCAAAATGTCCATTAGTTCTAATAAAGCCACCGACCAGTCAAGTTCTTTTATTTGGTCAGCAAGTTCATAAAATAAGCCGCCTAAGGTCCGCTCGTCATTGGCACAGCGTTGTTGCCAACTTAATAAGATGTAGCGCGTGAACACAATGGTGGTATGACAAATCAAGGCTTGATAATTGCGCGTTTGGGTTTCTTGTGACAAATGAAGGAGAGATTTGGAAACTTTAAAGAACGTTTCTATGTCCCAGCGAACCGAGTACGTCTTCACGATTTCTTGGGATGACAAAGTCAGGTCATCTGTCATAAGGGCTAACCAAGCACTTTGGTTATTCCGATTTTTGACAAAAACGATTTTGACGGGGGTCTTCCCGCTGCTTGGCTGAACAATAATAGAGGAAATGATGGCTTCTTGACAGTATTCCTTTATTGACTTTTGGTAGAGTTCGCTTAATTTATATAAACGTCTTTGATAAAAATATTGGGTCTTGCCATTTTTTGCCATACCTAGGGTATGGATGCCTAAATCATGCAAACGATCGATCATTTTAGGAGAGGTAAACCATTTATCCATTAACACATGACTGGCGTAAACGCCTTGATCAAGGGCTCTTTGCACCATCTCAATGGCCACATCAGGCATAGATCGTTGGGCTTCTTTGAAGCGTTTTGCCCCACTCGTTCTTTGATCACTTTCCGCTTGTTTTTGATTGACTTGGTTTTTGCCTGAAAGCAATCCAAAATCAATAGGAATAAAAGAGTACCCATCAGAAAAGCCTAAAGTTAGCATGCGATAGCCTTTATAACCTTTTTGTAAAGCATGATCCCAAAGGCGCGCCAAACCAGGCACTTTCTGACTTCGATTTCGATAGAACGTTGAGTCATCCAAAACAAGCGTACGTAGATGGGTACTTGGATCTGTTAATCGATGGATCTTTTCGATCACAGAAGCACTAAAACGAAGCAGAAAGCTACGCCAATTATTGTGCGGATCGTTCATCAAACGGTAAACGGTATCTTTCTTCATATATTGATCTGCTTCACGTCCGCTGAGGACTTGGTTCAAGGTCTTGCCCTTAAACACTAAACTGAAAAGAAAAGTAAAAATAATGGCGGGAGAATAGCCTTTTTGCTTACAAATAGAGGTTTGTCGTAAACATTTCAGGACGTTCAGTTCAGAAAAAATTGCGTTCATTTCATTTGGTAATTGATTTTTGATGTTTTTTAAGTGTATCATAAGAGCAAGAACTCCTTGTTTTTAGATTTGTCGTTAAATCCATTATAAAACAAAAGGAGTTCTTTTTGTATCCTTTGAACAAAAGTCAAGCGAACCATTATTTTACTATCAGCGTTGTTCTATCAAAGGGACATCATCATTTTGGGTATGCGAAACTTGAGTCATTACTTTCCCTTCTTTCTATTCTTGGGCCGATTGCTTTAGTTCATATAATTTATTTAATGCATCTAGCGGTGTCATATCCATAACATCTAAGGATTGTAATTCTTTGATAACATTAGACTCTGTTTTGCTATCTTCATTAAATAAAGATAACTGCTGACTTTGCTCAATATTTTCTTCTACAACTTCAGCTTCTTTAGGAATATTCTGATTTTGCAAGGTTTTCCCTTTTTCTAAAGCTTGTAAAATAATATCTGCTCTATCTAACAGTTCTTCAGGTAATCCAGCAATTTTTGCCACATGGATTCCGTAACTTTTATCTGCCGGTCCATCCATCATTTTATGCAAAAATACTAAATCTCCGTCTTTTTCAACTGCACCCACATGTATATTTTTCAACTGAGTTAATTCATCTTGCAAGACAGTTAGTTCATGGTAATGGGTAGAAAATAAAGTTTTAGCCCCCACATGTTGGTGAATGTATTCAATAATTGCTTGAGCTAACGCCATACCGTCATAAGTAGCTGTCCCCCGTCCTAATTCATCAAATAGGACTAGACTATTAGCTGTCGCATGCGATAAAGCTTGGTTAGCTTCCATCATTTCAACCATAAAGGTACTTTGACCTGCAATTAAATCATCGCTTGCCCCAATTCGTGTAAAAATACGATCAAAAATCGGCATAACAGCAGACTGTGCCGGTACAAAGCAACCCATCTGAGCTAAAATCACTGTCAAAGCTAATTGTCTCATGTAAGTACTTTTCCCTGACATATTAGGTCCGGTAATCAACAATATCAATGTTTCTTGATCCATTTGAATAGAGTTGGGAATATATTCTTGGGCACCCAATACTTTTTCTACTACTGGATGACGTCCTTCTACAATATCTAATGTTTTATCATCGCTTAATTCTGGTCGAACATATTGATAACGCTCGCTGATTACAGCAAAACTTTGCAATACATCTGTCGTGCTGATCATTTTTGCTAAATACTGCAGGCGGTCAATTGCTTGTTTAACCTTTTTCCTTACATCCAAAAACAATTCGTATTCTAAATCAACAGATTTTTCTTCAGCTTCTAAAATCTGTTTTTCTAATTCCTTTAGTTCCGGGGTAATAAAACGTTCCGCATTGGCTAATGTTTGCTTACGTTCATACCTTCCTTCTTCAAGATTAGCTAGATTGGCTCTAGTAATTTCAATATAATAACCAAAAACTCGATTATAGCCAACTTTTAAGTTCTTTATTCCTGTTTTGTTACGTTCTTTTGCTTCAAGTTCGGCGATCCATTGTTTACCATTACGCATAGCTTCTCGATACTTATCTAATTGTTCATTAAAGCCGTCTTTGATTACATTGCCTTCAGTAACTGCAATCGGAGCTTCTTCATTGATCGCCTGTTCTATCAGCTGTACTAAATCCTCCATAGGTTCCATGCCTTTTAGCGTTTCTACCCATTCTCCTTGGTCGATTCCTTCTAAAATGCTACGAATCGCCGGCACTTGTTCTAATGAAGTTTTTAATTGCAATAAATCTCGACCATTCACATTGCCAAAAGCCACTCGTCCAGCCAAACGTTCAAGATCATAAACTTTCGTCAGTGCTTGTTTTAAATCTTCTCGCTCAAAAAAAGCTTGTAATAAACTTGCTACTTGATCCTGTCGTTTTAAAATCGCACTTTTTTGAATCAACGGACGATCTAACCATTGTTTTAGCAAACGGCCACCCATTGCAGTTTTAGTTTCATCTAAAAGCCACAAAAGCGTGCCATGTTTTTTTCCTGTACGGATAGACTGACTGAGCTCTAAATTCGCTTTAGAATAATGATCCATCTTTAAATAATGATCTACTTCATAACTTTGTGCCTTTTGTATATGATCTAAGCTGCGTTTTTGTGTTAACAAAAGATAACGTAATAACTTACTTGTCACTTTTTTTTCTAACTCAACAGAAAGCCCATCTGTTAAAAACTCAAGTTCGGCATTTGTCTGATCGTCTTCTTGGGTAGAAAACACCACGCCCAAACGGTTTTTTAAAGTTTCTTTCAAAGAATCCGGGATTTTATCATCAGTTAAGACAATCTCTTTTGTCTGCAAGGCTGAAGCTTCATTCAAAACACTATCTTCATCTTCTAGTGTAGTACTGCATAATTCCCCAGTCGTTAAATCAACATAACTTAAGCCATATTGATGATTGTCAAAAGCAAGGGCCGTTAAAAAGTTATTTTCTTTTGCACTCACGCCCTTTCCTTCCATCAAAGTTCCAGGGGTTACTAATTGAATAACTTCTCTTTTCACCATACCTTTGGTCGTTTTAGGATCTTCAACTTGCTCACAAATCGCCACTTTATATCCCTGTTCTACGAGAATATCAATATAATTTGTCGCTGCATGATAAGGCACGCCGCACATTGGAATAGGATCTTCAGCATTTTTATTTCGACTGGTCAAGGTCAGTTCCAGTAACTGTGCTACTTTTAAAGCATCATCAAAGAATAGTTCATAGAAATCGCCCAAACGATAAAATAAAAAGGCATCACGGTATTGCTCCTTGATGCTTAAATATTGTTCCATCATTGGTGTGTTTTTAGTCTTTTGAGGCATTTAAGTCTTCCTCCTCGATTGCATCATTTACTCGTTTTTCAAAGTTGTCGGTAATATAATGCAAAATTTCATTTGCATCTAAAAGCTTCTGCCGATAACTGATAACTAGCGGCTGATCTTCGTATTCTTTTTTCAACCGGTCAATTTCTGCATTCGCTTGTTTTTTTGCTTCCGGTTTATCATAATGAGCAAATTGCACTGCCGCTTTTTGTACTTGTTTTATTTGCTCCTCCAAAGTTTGTAGTTTTTCATTTTGCAAAGCCCGTTGTTGAACCTTTTGAAATTCTTGGATGCTGTCATGTTCAGCTAGTAAATCAACTAATTGTTCAAGGGCTACTTGGATTTCTGGTTCTTTATTTAAAGGGTTCAAAACTTACACCTCTATTATTCCTGTTTACGCTAAAAATGGCCGGTCTTCATTTATTACGATAGGCTCAATACTTTTAGCAGTACAACTTCTTGGGTCAATTTCAACAAGACACGCGGATAAAATATTTCGTCCTTGTTCTACCACTTCAAATCGCTTAGGCAAAGCTGTAATAAACTTTTCGATAATAGGGTCTTTTTTCATCCCTAAAATTGCATCATAAGGTCCGGTCATCCCCACATCGGTCAAATAAGCGGTCCCTCTTGGCAAAACACGTGCATCGTTGGTTTGGACATGTGTATGTGTACCAACTACAGCAGAAACACGACCATCTAGAAACCAAGCCATTGCTTGTTTTTCACTCGTTGTTTCCGCGTGAAAGTCAACAAATATATATTTTGTTCGTTTAGCAGCTATCTTCACAAGTTCATCTGCTTTTTTAAATGGGTCGTCAATATCTGTCATAAATGAACGACCTTGTAGATTGATTACTGCTAATTCGATATCATTAACTTTAACAAAAACAATTCCCTTACCTGGCGCTTGTTCCGGAAAATTTGCAGGTCTAATCATACGTTTTGCTTCAGAAATAAATTCAAAAATATCTCGATTATCCCAAGCATGATTCCCCAAGGTGATAACATCAATACCTTCTTGTAGAAATTTTTTATAAATCTTTTCAGTAATTCCTTTACCGCCAGCTGCATTTTCTCCATTAGCGATCGTTACCTGCGGAGCGTATTCTTTTTTTAACTTCGGCAAATATTCGGTGATTGTTTTTCTTCCTAAAGAACCCACCACATCACCTATAAACAAAATTCGCACAGAATTTCCTCTTCTCTTTTTTCTTCTTTTTCCTATTATAATCGTTTTATGTTTTAAAAAAAAGGTTTTGTCTTATTTGTAAAATAAATTTTGAAAAAGCTTGGTTAAACACACCATTGTCAGCATTTTACAAAAAAATCTCAGATTTCATCTGATAAACAAATAAAATCATAGCATTTTCTATGTATTATTTTGACTAAAAAAAATTTCTTTTTGACAAATTTATTTGTCATTATGACTTATATGTGTTACATTGAAGTTGGAGGTGCTCAGTATGAAGACTAGACTCAGAGAGCTGCGTGCACGCCAAAGACTCAATCAAACAGAGCTCGCTAAAAGAGCTAAGGTTAGCAGACAAACCATCAGCTTAATTGAACGGGAAGAGTATATTCCCTCGCTATTAATCGCTAAACGCATGGCGAAAATTTTTAATGAACCCATTGAAAATATCTTTATCTTTGAAGAGGAGGAATTATAAGATGAGAAAAACTTTAAAAATGTTTCTATATTTAATTATTGGAGCAGCCGTTGGTTTACTCATTTCAAGCACGGCGCGAAGCATCGGAGGAGATGTTTCTACTGACCGTTTCTACTTAGGCGTCAGTATTACAACAACAATAGTTGCTGCTTTTTTGATTGTTTTAGGAATCTTTCAGTATCGTCGCTTATTAACAGTGGCCAAAGATTATGTAAAATATATGGATGAAGATTCCTATGATAAATACCGCTACAACAAGCACAACGAAATTCAAATATACGGTGTGATAGGGTTTGTATTGTCGCTAGTCAGCCTTGCGATACCCCTAATCACCTATTTTAATTTATCAGTACTCTTATTTTCTTTTATTGTCTATATTGTATCAATCATATTTCTTACGCGAACAACAAAACTGATAAATAAACTTTATCCAGAACGAAATCTGCCTCAACCATCAGATAAAAATTATACCGACAAATTATTACTGGCGTCTGATGAAGGAGAACGTCATATTATGACAACAGCGCTTTATAAAACATTTTCTCTCACTCAAGTCGGGATATTTGTTGGTATCCTACTATTAATAGCCTATTCGATGCTGACTGGTGAATCACAAATTTTCAGTATTGTTATTCTAGGCATCATCATGATCATCTCAAACACGAGATACTATAGTGAAATTAAAGAAAAGTAGTTACAAGACCCTTTTTCTAAATACCTTCTTGCATTCGTTAAGTATAAAAAAGCCTTGTAAAATGGGAATTTACTCCCGTTTTACAAGGCTAAAATTAATTTATGCTCTTTTTCTAACTGTATTATTTAAAAAGCCCAGTTTGTCTAAAGCTTGCCAAATACCATCATGGTCATTGTCATCTGTGATACGATCAGCGTATAAAGCCACTTCATCAGAAGCATTTCCCATCGCAACACCACAACCCGAAGCTTGCAACATCTCGCGATCATTCATACCATCGCCAAAAGAAACAATGTCTTTTTGTTCAATACCTAATCGTTGGGCGATTTCAAGAATCGTTGCCGCTTTAGAACCGCCTTTTGGTATTACATCTACGCCATTTTCATGCCAACGTACAAAAGACAAATTAGGATATTTTTCATCAAAATAATGTTCCAATGATGTATCGTAAAACGCTAGTCCTTGATAAATATCTTCTTTTTGTGGAAAATTAGGATCTAAATCAGGTGCGCTAGATCCTACTGAATGCATCGCATCTTCTATGTTCGCCAAATTAAAAGTAGTATTCCGCTTATAAGCGTCAATTCCTACAAAAACCGTATCAACCCCTAAGTCATTGGCTTCGTTTACAAAGCGTTGCATTTCCATCTTGGGTAGTAAACGTTTATAAACTTGATGGTGTTTTAAAAAAGCGGCTGAACCGTTACAAAGAATATAATTATCAAATTCTAATTGATAAATTAACTCTTGTGCTAGAAAACGTGTACGACCCGTCGCTAATGTCACAAAGTGTCCTGCTTTTCTAAGTTTCTGCAAAGCTTCAATAGTACTAGCCAAAGGAAGTTTATCAGAATTCAATAAGGTACCATCAATATCAAAAGCAAATAATTTCCGTCTCATCTTGTAGGTCAAGCTCTCTTTCGCTAAAATTTATATTCATTTAATACTTAATCACAAATTCCAATGAATTTCAATGACCCTGATATTTACGTTCTTAATTTTTATTGCCCAATTTAATCCACATAATCAGATTTTGTATTGTTTAACCATGCGTAAACTAAGCCGATAACTATACCTCCGCCAATATAATTACCCAGCAAAGCAAAGACGATATTATGAACAAGGTTTGTTACAGTCATTGCGCCCATAGCGCCGTTTGAAGCAAAATATCCCAATGAAAATGCTGGAAAGTTAGCAATAACGTGCTCATATCCTAAAAAGGCAAAGATAAAAATAATAAAAATAATAGCTAAAACTTTGCCAGCATCATCTTTCATTCTTAAACTAACTAAAACTGCTGTATTTACCACAATATTAGCAAAAATTCCTTCTACTAAGATTTGTACCGTCGATTTTTCTAACTTAGCTATAAGTGAAGTAAACATATAATTATCCGCAGATAAGTCTTGAAAAGTTCCTGTCAATGAAATTAAATAGCCAAATAAAATACCGCCAATCAAATTAAATAAGATACAAGTAAATAAAATTTTAGTGGCTATCTTTAAATTGATTTTTTTACGATATACCCCCACTGTCATATAAAGCATATTAGAAGTCCCTAATTCTGCATTCATATATAAAATCATCACTAAAGACCAACTAAACATAAACGCATAGATAAACTTACCCGAACCTGCTGCAACTTCTTCAGCCTGCATTGCTGTGCCAAATGCAACAGCTGTTCCCAGGGTTAGAAATAGACATGCTAATATAGCGCGAAGAGCATAACGGATATAACTACTTTCAATTAAATCCACTTTTTTTATGATTGATGAATCTATTTTTTCAAATAATGCCGATACCGGATTCATTACTTTCCCACCTTTAATATTTAATTAATGTTAACCATCCTTTTTATTCTAATGAGCCAAAATGGGTTTGTAAAGCGATTTCGTGAAAAATAACGTCCTACTTATAGAAGTTTCTACCCAGTTTTACTCTAATATCGTTATATTTCTATTTTTATCGCTTACAAATTTCCAGCTAAGAAATAAAAAAACACCTATGATTGAGCGGAAAATTGACTGCCCTTTCCTAGCAAATCATAAGCTCCTGAACTAATCTAGTATTGAAATAAGATAAAAGTCTTGTAAAAAATAGCATTTAACCTGAATGATTTATAAAAATTTGTGGATAACGCATTCGACTGTTCAACGAGGTGACTTTTATGTTATTTTCCCTTTTTATCGCCGCTTTTGAATAAAGAATAGAAAGGGATGATCGAACGACGCTAAAAAAAGATAAAATTCTTCCTAGAGAATGAAAGCCAAGCCTTTTTTATCAAGAGGAAAAGGGGAAAAGTAAACTAGAGATTCAATCGCTGAATTCGTGTAAGGACTTCCCAAAAAAGCGTGTTGTAAACATTCGTACTTGATAAGTGAATTTGCACTTGACGCGCGTGTTCTGTGACTTTTCCAGCAATATGAAATAGTTGAAAACGGATCGTGTCAATCACCGTCGTCTTTTTCTCTTGCGGAAAAGTCAGCTGTTTCATCAAGTGGATGATATTATAGGCGATAAAACTTAGGGCTAAGCGAACCTTATTCGCTAAAAAGGAAGGACTGTCCGTTTTATCAGCGAAAAATCCGGTCTTCATTTCTTTAATGAAGTTTTCCATATTCCCTCGTTTTTGATAGAGCTGAAAAATGGTTTGGGGCGAAAGATGAGCGAAATCGGTCACCACAAATTGAAATTCGGAAAAAAGTAAAGTTTCGGCTTTTCGAGTAGCCTTGATGGCTACTGTTCGAGATCGGTCCCAAGAATCTGCTTGATAAGCCATCTTAAAATATTGATGTTCGGACTTTGTGTAGTCCGTACCGTTGGTATATTGGACAAGATGTTGCGCATAATGAATCAACCGTACGTTATTTTTCAATTTAATCACTAAAACTTGAAAGTTCAAAAATACAGTTCATCCCTTGATAAATAAACGTTTTTTTATACAAAAATAGCATGAACCACTCAAATCCTGGTATAATAGAATCAACGAAAAACCACTAACCAAGGAGTGTTCATGCCATGTCAATTATAACACAAACAACGCCAAACTCAGAAAAAATTTCTACCTCTGTGTCTGATTTTTTTCATCAGTTCCATGTAGCTTCTGCTCTTAAAAAATCGAATGCCGTGCACAGGAAGGGTTTCTCCGTTTCTGTTATTTTTTCGTTCCTATTAGCTTCGATCTTTACCAACGGTTCTACCTATCGGTTTTACCAAAAGCAAAAGGAACAGCTATCATTTTCAGATAAAACATTTCGCAACGTTTTGAATGATCCGCACATTCATTGGCAAAAATTACTGATCTTAGTGGCTAAATCCGTCATTACTTTCCTACGTCCATTGACGGATGATGCCCGAAAGACCACGTTTATCGTGGATGACTCCATGTATTCTCGCTTGAATGCGAAAAAAGTGGAATGTGCCGCTTTACAATACGACCATGCCAAGAAAAAATATTTCAAAGGATTTCGTTATTTACAATTAGGCTGGAGTGATGGCAATAGCTTTGTCCCTGTTGCTTTTTCGTTGCTCTCCGGGAAAAGAAAGCTCCAATCTGATCTTGATATCGGGGATCAACGCACGAATAGGGGGAAACGTAAAGCTCAAGCGCTTCGTAAAGGTACGGAAGTGACACTGGAACTGCTTCGATCGGCTTTGAACCAAGGGATCCATGCGGATTATGTCTTATTCGATACTTGGTTTTCCAGTCCCAAAATGTTCCAACAGATCCGTGACCTGAAATGCCACTGCGTAGCGATGGTTAAACGTAGTCAAAAGATCTACTACCGTTATCAAGGCCAAAAGATGGATGTCAAAGAAATCTTCAAACGAAACAAGAAACGCCGCGGTCGTTCTCGCTATCTTTTGAGTGTCCAAGTAGAAGCTGTCGTAGAAGGGAAAATCCTTCCCATTAAGTTGGTATATATTCGCAATCGCAATAAACGAAACGACTATTTGGTCTTAGCTTCGACCGATATCGATCTGACCGAAGACGAGATCATTCAGCTCTATGCTAGACGCTGGTCGGTGGAAGTCTACTTCAAGATGTGCAAACAATACTTAAAATTAGCCAAGTACCAAGGGATTTCTTATGACGGGATCTTTGCGCATACGACACTGGTAGCTATCGGTTATATGATCCTAGCGGTGCAAGAACGTGAAAGTAAAGACGACCGAACGCTTGGCGAGTTATTTTATCTTCTCATTGATGAGCTTTCCGAGCTTTCTGTATCGGAAGCCATTCTGCAATTACTCGTTTTATTCCAAGAAGCTTTTGCGGATGAATATGTTTTGGATGAAGCCGTATTAAATAACATTATCGAACAGTTCCTTGAAAAACTACCTTCCTCTATACAAAAACAGCTCAAGCAAGCAGGTTGAAGTTAATTTTGTGCATAAGATGCTTAGTATACCAAGGGATACGTATCGAAAAGTAGGTTTCAAGTTTTAGTTAATCACATAATGGGCGCCTCGACACTCACATTGTTTATAAATTTCCGGTTTGGCAAAGCCACTATCCCCGCGTACAAGCATTGTGGGATCACTCGAACGTTGTTGGTAATGCGCCAACATTTCTACGAGATAATCTTCGGCGTGGGTGGAGGTATAAGATTTGCCATGACGATGGCGAACATCTAATGCCAATCCGGTTAAACCTTCAAATGCCACAAATGAATGATACCCATTGAGGCCATAGTGGTAAATATATTCCCCTGCTTCTTGCTTTCCGTAAGTGGGACAACAGGTGGAATCCAGATCAAGCACGAGTTGTTGGCTGTTTTGCTGGTCCATGCCTAAATCGCCAAGTTTTTTCGCCACTTGTAATAGTTGATTAACATTTTCTTCTGTCAAGGTATGAAGCAAAGTAGACATCATAAATTGCGAACTAAGGCGTTCTTGTTTCAATGCTTCCTTAAAAAGGCGATCATATTGTAAGGTATTGGCGTCTCGGTCTCGAGAATAACCAGCGATCAATTGATATAGCCATTGTTTTACGACATCCAGCCATTCATGTTGGGCGAAGGCACGATACTCTGGAATATGAACGTATTGCGCTAACAGGGAATCAAAACGAATTTGATTTAGAAACTCCGAAAGTAAGACGAGCCCCGCGTCATTGGTTAAGGTGCCACCGTCATTGGCGATCAAGATGGCTTTTTGCTTATTGAATGTAAGAGAATTTTGTTGTAAAGTGAAAGACATAAGAACGCACTCCTTATTGTTATGTTTCGTTGACTTTACAATAACACGAAGTGCGTTCTTTTTGTACACCCAGAAGGTGAAGCAACTCAACCTTTAGAAAAAAGCACATGCCAAGGATTGAATGATCCTGGGAAAAATTTATAAATCATTCAGGTTTAATATTATTTTATTTACCCCTTAAGATCGTTTGGCCAAAGTTTCTTGACAGCATGCGCAATGACAAGGTATAATACCTTTCGTGTAAAATAATGCAGCAGAGATATAATAATTCGTCACCAGTTCGTCGCCTAATTTAGGTTCAATTGCGTAGCCGCGGCTGCAAAGGTGAAGATTGAAGAGCGCACTACACGAATTATGAATATTTCATCGGATTATTTTACTCCAAAAACAATTATTGGAGGAATTTTTTAATGTCTCGTTATACAGGACCATCTTGGAAAGTTTCCCGTCGCTTAGGTATTTCCCTATCAGGCACTGGAAAAGAATTGGCTCGTCGCCCATACGCACCAGGTCAACACGGCCCTACTAGTCGTGGTGCCCGCTCTGAATACGGCTTGCAATTAAGAGAAAAACAAAAACTACGTCGTATGTATGGACTCACTGAACGTCAATTCCGTACATTATTTACTAAAGCAAGTAAAATTAAAGAAGGTAAACATGGTGTTAACTTCATGATCTTACTTGAACAACGTTTGGATAATGTCGTTTATCGTTTAGGTTTAGCGACTACACGTCGTCAATCACGTCAGTTAGTTAACCATGGACATATTACAGTTGATGGTAAACGCGTGGACATCCCTTCTTACCATGTAGCAGTGGGACAAGTCATCGGCGTACGCGAAAAATCAAAAGAAATGTCTGCAATCACAGAAGCTGTTGAATCTGTTGTAGGTACACCTGCTTTTGTTAGCTTCGATGATGAAAAATTAGAAGGTTCATTGACTCGCTTACCAGAACGCGAAGAATTGACCCCTGATGTTGACGAAGCACTAGTTGTTGAATACTACAACCAATTGCTATAAGATTTTAACTTTAAGGCCGAAACTCTTATTAGAGTTTTGGTCTTTTTTTATGCTTCTTTAGTCACTTGCATTTATTTTTTTCCAACATCAATATTTTCCCTAATTTTGTCCTCAGTATTTTACTGCTTGGCAAGTAAAAACAACCACTTATCTATAAACAACGGACAAATAATATTTATTCTGCTAAGTTTTATTTGAAAGGCGGGATAAATATGATTCTAACCACTGATAAACTCACTAAAAAATACAAGGCTCAAACAGCCATCAACCATTTAAATCTAAGCATCGAGAAAGGAAGTCTGACAGCTCTTCTGGGACCAAATGGCGCTGGTAAATCAACAACAATGCAGCTATTAATTGGCTTGATACAACCTACAAGCGGAAAAATTTCTTATCAAAATCAGCTTAAAATTGGTGCAGTTTTTCAAACCAGTGTTTTAGACGATATGTTAACTGTAAAAGAAAATCTACAAATTCGTGCTGAACAATATCACAATATTGCCAAAACAAGAGTAAAAGAATTGATCGACCAATTAGGTTTAGTTAGCTTTTCTAAGCAAACTTACGGTAATTTATCTGGCGGACAAAAACGTAGAGTAGATATCGCCCGGGCATTATTAAACGAACCGGAGATCCTATTTTTAGACGAGCCCACAACTGGACTAGATATCCAAACACGCGCAAATATTTGGGCTTTACTAAAAGACTTACAAACTAAACAAAATTTAACGATCGTCTTAACCACACATTATTTAAATGAAGTTGATGAGGCAGACAAAATTTTTATCATCGACCACGGAACATTAATTACCCAAGGTTCTGCCCAAAATATAAAACAACGGTTCGCAAATAATTTATTATCTGTTCAACTAAAATCACAAAAGGACCTACAAGCATTTGATGAATTAGAAGTTTCTACTTTTTGTAAAGAAACCAATAAAATTACATTTTCACCCGAAAGTTCACAACAAGCAATCCATTTACTGACAAAATATCAGACATATATTCAAAGTTTTGAATTTCGATTAGGAACTATAGATGACGCTTTTATGAATTTAACCGGAAACGAGGTGCGTTAAATGAAGGCTTTGATAAAACGTAATTTGCTTTTATATTTCCGTAATAAATCGGGTGTGTTTTTTTCTGTATTAGGTGCGCTTATTTCTTTTATCCTTTACCTGATCTTTTTAAAAGAAACAATGACACCGGATTGGCCCCAACTATCGCAAAGCAATCAGTTATTGGATACTTGGTTGATTAGTGGTACGCTAACAGTAACAGCAATCACCACAACACTCACAAGTTTAACTCAAGTTGTTAAAGATCGAGAAACAAAGGTTTTTTATGATCTTTCATTAACTGATATAGGGGCTAGGCGTCTACAATTGAGCTACTTACTTAGTGCTACTTTAATTGGTATGATTATGCAGGCTATCTTATTCATTGTAATGTTCACTTATTTCTACTATGTAAATCATACAGTGATTCATTTGTTACAATTGATAAATGTTTTCCTTTTAATGCTTTTTAGTGCGCTATTATCAGCTACCTTGAATCTTGCGATTATACAACAAATAAAAACAGTAGATACCCTCGCAAAATTTAGTTCCATCGTAGGAACGGCTGCAGGTTTTTTAGTAGGGACGTATGTTCCTATTGGTGCATTACCTCATTTTGCGCAAGCTTTGATGAAATTAACTCCAGGAAGTTACATTGCTTCTTTATATCGACAAATACTATTAGCTCCTACATTATCGGAAGTTTTCAAAAATAACCCTACTGTAGGTGAAACTTTTGAAGAGGCTATGGGCGTACGTTTAAAAATTACTGAATTATTAACCTTTCAACAAACTTACATTTTAGTTATACTTATGATGTGTATAGCTCTGTTAGTCGCTTTATTGCCTCAATGGCTTAAAAAATACAAAAAATACCATACATTATTTCGAGAATAATTTTTAAAGAAAGAAGGCTTAGATTTGGTTAGATGTCGTTTTGAAATGGACCCACAATTTTCTGTGGCAGAACCTGAAGTTATCGTTCGTGCTGATAGTAAAAACATTGATATACAAGATCTCATAGCCTATATCGAACAGTATCAAAACCAGCTATCTTCAGCTAAAATTCTGCCTGTAAAAACAAACGATCAGCTTATTATGCTTAAAGCTGAAGCTATTATTTTAGCTGATATTCAGCAATCAACCCTTTTGATTTACACTGTTGATGGAATCTTTGCCACTTCAGAAACCTTGGTTCATTTTGCTAAACGAGTAGATAACATTAACTTTATCCAAATCTCAAAACACGCCTACATCAATCTGGACCATCTGCTTTCTTTGTCTGATAGCTTTTCGGGTAATATGACTGCTACATTGTCTCAAAACATGAAGACAGATGTTAGTCGAAAATATGTCAAATCATTAATGCAACATCTAGGGATTAAATAGGAGGTTTTCCTTTGAAAAAAATACTTCAATATGCCTGTATTGGCATTGGTTATGGTTCATTTTTTTACTTAATGATATTACTCTATAGACAAGGCATAACACCTACTAGAGAGAGTATTTTAGCTACTTTATTCATGAGTGCCCTTATCGGGATCAGTGCTATCTTATTTGATATTGAAAAATTAAATTTTTTATCGGCACTTATAATACACTTTATATGTACGCTATCTCTTGCTATCGGAATCATGTTTTACAACGAATGGGCTGATGATATCATGCATGATATTGAATTTTGGTTAATATTTATTATTATTTATGTTAGTGTCTGGGCTATTTCTTGTATCTCAAACTCGCTGAGAGTGGGAAAAATCAATCGAGCTTTATCGAAAAAAAGAGCAAAAAAGGGGTCATAACAGCATATATTGGTTACAATATGCAACATAATAAGATGTCTCTTCTTTCAACTGTAATTTCGTAAACACTTTATTTACAAAAGGTTAACAATATGCTATATTTTATGTTAACTAACAATAAAAAAATAGGTTTACGAAAAAGGTGAACGAATGAAATTAACTTTGCATCAGCAGCTAATGGCTGCTACATTTGCCGGTATTATTGCTATTTTTTCTCAGATTATTATCCCTGTTGGCGTCGTCCCCTGGAGTTTACAAACGTTTATTATTGGTTTATCCGTTACCTTATTAGGAAGAAGAGTCGGTACTTGGTCAGTTTTAATCTACTTTTTATTAGGATTGATTGGTCTACCTGTTTTTGCCGGTGGCGCCAGTGGTGTAGCGGCCTTATTTGGACCAACAGGAGGCTATTTAATTGGCTTTATTTTTACTTCGCTCATTATTGGTACCATAATGAAGTATAGAAAGTATAACTTTTTTTGGACAATTATCGCCAACCTTATAGGCTTTCTTGTGGCCCTTTGTTTTGGTACAGTTTGGCTGAAGTTTATTGCCGATATGGCCTGGTCGGCTGCTTTTGCTACTGGCTTTTTAGGCTTTTTATTTCCTGAAATCATCAAGTCTATCTGCTCGGGATGGTTTAGCGTTTTATTGATTCATCGCTTACCCCAAAAATTTTTCAGTACTTAATAAAATACCAGTCCATAATCACATGGGCTGGTATTTTATTAAAACTGTAACAGTTGATAGCATGGGACAAGACAACGGTAAGTCGCTAACATATATTCTAATGCTTGTTCCGGTTCTTGCCACAATTCACTATCTCGAGTAATGATTCTACCTACTTGAAACTCACCTTTTTTAACGTTTTTTAAACGTTCTAAAGCTTGTTTAACATTAGCTTGTGCAATATATTCATAATTATCCTTCGTATGATCAGTATTCATGACAGTATCAACTGGCAATTGTGTCAGCAATAAACTATTTTGTAAAAGCAGATCAGCCATTTGTTCTTTTTTGGGCGGTTGGTCAATAATTGATAAATACATAAAGACATATTCTGGCCAAATGCCTAGTTGGAAATGCGGGGTCATTTTGTAGCCCCGCTTATTATTGCTAAGGGCTGACCATGTATTCGCTGGGGGATAAACACTCCTTCTACGATGTTGCGCAAGATGGATAAATAATGTCTCATTCAATTCTTTTTCTAGCTCTTTTTTTATCCTTTCATCTAGTTCTTTAAAAATCGGTTGAATTTTTTCGCGAATAGCTTCCATCCGTTCGTCTAAACCCGTAATATCAAAAACTTTAAAACTTTCTTGCGTAAACATAAATACCTCCTGCTTTTTCTTTAATAATCAAGTAAAACCATTCCTTCTTGCAGCTCATTAAGAATATAACGCTTTTTATACTCAGCAAAAGCGTTAGTATAATGTTTTAGTAATGTCCGAGCTTTAAGCGGGTTAAAAGTATCCGCTAAATGATTTTTTAAAATGAACGAACGCGTTAAATACCACTCATAATAGTAGCCAAATGGACGACAGTGATACACCGTTTGTTGCAACATTTGTTTAGTAAAGCGATGATGTGTATGTCCAAAAACAACTTGTTCAACATTAGTAAATTCATCCAATACTGCCCCAAATTTCTTGGAACCTAAAAATGCATTTAACTGATTCCAACGTTCATATTTTTCGCTATGTTGTATAATGAAGTCTTCTTTTGGCACAAAGTGAGTACTTAAAATGACCTTTTTAGTATCAGGGATAGTCTGCAATGTTTCTTTTAACCGACGACAGATATATTCAGTGATTTGTGGATCTGAACCTATTCGATCAATAAAACGATCGTACCAATAAAGATTTTTTTTACGCCGATATTCTTTTTCCTCGGCACGCGGAACAAAACTATAATCATACCAGCCGTTAACTCCCAAAAGAACAGTTGAATCTGATAGTTTCTTACTTTGAAAATTTAAAAAATGCGGGTCATTAAAATCTTCAAAATTTGTCTGCTTATCAATATCTGCCATTTCATGATTACCCCAATGAAAAGTCGTGTCTATTTTTTGATCAAAAAAATAGACAACCTCTAAAGTCTTTTCTACCTTATTGGCCACATCTCCTGCAAAATGAACATGAGTAACATTTAACTTTTCCAGGTAATCTCTTATAAAGTACAATTCTTCATCTAGATGATTAATATCTGCATGTAAATCTGAAATTACAGCTAATTTTCCCAAAATAGAACCCTTCTTTTACGAATGAAACTTTTCCCATTGTGTCTTTGAAATGCTTTTTGTCACTTCAGTGATTGATTGTCCAGAACTTCTTCTAGCCTCAGGGATGATGCTATCAACGGTCATGCCAGTTTTCTCCATTACACGGCCAGAGTTGATATTTCTTTGATCATATTTTGCTTTTATTCGGATTAGATCTAGTTCCTCAAACCCTAATACAAGCAATCGATCACAGGCTTCTGCAGTATAGCCACGTCCCCAATAGTTTTTATTGATCACATACCCTAACTCCGCAACCGCTGATTCCATATTGACTCTAAGATCTATGGTCCCAATCAATTTTTGAGTTTCTTTTAACTCGATCCCATATTTTCCCAAGGGATGTACCATAAAATATTCAGCAATTGCCTCTTTTGTATCCGCCAATGTTTGGTGAGTTTCAAAAACAAACTGGGTGGTCTGTCGATCACTGCTATATTCATACATATCTTCTGTGTCTAAAAGCGTCATTGGTCGAAGAAGCAGACGCATTGTTTCCAATTTCGTATTGTTTGCTAAAATGTAGTTTTTGTTACGATTTAACTTCATTAATGTCACCTACTTTATAAAGTATCCCTTATTATACGCAATTTCAAGAAATTGTGAAGTATTTTAAAAAAAGAATCTGCCTGTGTTATAATAGATTTAACGATTTATCAAGGAGGATTACGATGACAGACGAAGTGCAAAAACATCTAGATAAAGGGATGTACGGTACCCCTTCTGTAAATCCTGATGAACAAAAAAGGTTTTTAGGAACTTTTCGTGAACGTGTTTACGTTCGTATGTCTATTCAACAAATGAAAGAAACAGAGAATAAAAAAATCTTAGAAAAACATCTGACAGATTACCCTAATGCTAATGTTTTGATCAATGGAAACATCAATGAATCACTACAAAGCAGCTACATCCAAATGGTTATGAAAGCTAGCTTAAAATTTACCGTTGTTGATACTGATTTAAAAGAAGATACGGACAGTGGTCTGCTTGTCATTTCTGATAAAGCAGTCAATGAAGACACAATTGATATTCAAGAAAAATTTACCGCTGAGCACGCACAAGCTCCTCAAGAAAAAACAGAGAAAAAAAGTTTTTGGCATAAACTTTTTCATAATAATTAAAGGAGGAAGCGCTTATGATAGTCCCTACCTATGCGCAGCTGAAAAAAGAGATGACCTTGGCGTTAGACACCCACATCGATATCTTAAAGGATGTTAGTACAATTGAAGGTAAACACTTAGAGGGTGTCATGTTTATGATGCGTAGTTTCGGTTTTATGCTTGATCGTGCACCTAAAGTTTTATATGAAGAAGACTCAGAGGAAATGAATTTTTTGATGTTTCAGTATTACAGTTTATTAAGTGAATTAAAACACAATTTAGCTTTGTATTATCCACAGGCTAAAATTCAAAATCGTACACTGATTGAAATCGCCGATACCTTCCCTACTACTTACGAAAAGGATATGAAACAATGGTGGGAAAATTTAACCGGTTTACAAGTAGCAGATAGTAGTAAACAAACCATTCACATCCAAAAATTTGATAAATAAACAAGAACTTGCTGGTATGTATTAACAAAGTACCAGCAAGTTCTTGTTTATTTAACGATCTTTTCTTTGAATAAAGTCAGGATATAAAAGCTTCAATATATCCATCGTCAATCGACGACCTTTTCCCTCAAAGGGATAGCAGTGCATATGCATCATCGGGTTAAAATTAGCTTCAATAATACCATACACGTCTGAGCTACTAGCAGGTAAGTTAATATCTGTAATAATCATATCGATCCCACAGATAGCCGCTCCCAGCGTTTGAGCTACCTCAACTGCGATTTGTTTATAATCATCTGTAAAGGCATCTGTCATATCAATTGAATCCCCGCCGGTTGAGACATTTGAATTATCACGTAGATAGATTGTTTCCCCTTTATTAGGAATTGAATCTATTTGATAACCTTGTTCTTGCAAAACAAACTGTTCACTTTGTCCTAAATGAATTTTTTCGAGAGGAGTACGATGATTTTCACCGCGTAAAGGATCATCATTTTTTCGATCAACAAGTTCTTTGATCGAATGTTTCCCATCACCACTGACATTAGCCGGCACCCGCAACAATACAGCTTTCACCTGATCGCCAACAACAAAAAACCGGTACTCTGTGCCAGCTAAAAACTCTTCTACTAACACCGAACTATCTTCTGCAAAAGCAGTGTCTATAGCTTTTATATAGTCTTTTTCATTTGTACCGTCTTTAAACACGGTAATTCCCAGTCCATAATTGGTGGATTTCGGTTTTACAACAATTCCTTTATCACGAAATTCTTCATAACTTGAATAAGCTGCTTTTTTATCCGTAAACTCTTTTCCTTGAGGTACCTTAAAGCCTGCTCGTTGTAAAAGTTTTTTAGTGACAGTTTTGTTTTCCATCATCAAAGGCGTAATGTAGGTATCTTTACTAGTCATGTTCCCGTTTTTGACGTATTCAGTATGATCTTGTGCAGTTAATTTTAAGAACTGATCTTGTCTATCTAAAACTTCAACTTGCAGACCCTTTTGTATAGCATCAAATAGAAATATTTGCGTAGAAAGTTCCATATCTGTAAAACCGGCTAGTTGATAAGGAGCTTGCCAAGCTTTTCTGTAATAAGATAAACCTTGTTGTACAGCTAATTCTTTTTGAGAAGTTTCTTTGCTTGCTAAGTAAATTCTTCCAGCCAGTGTTTTAGCTGGATCTTCGAGCATTTCCTCCAAATGATCTAAAATTTCAGTAGAAACATTAAGACCTGTTTGTGCAACAAAACTTCTAATTTCAGCTAATAGTTTTTGTGCTTCATCATAACAAGCTGTTTGTGACAAAGGAGACTCTAATGAAACTAATTCATTTAATTGATCGCCTTGAAACACCCATTCATCAGCCTCTGCTTTTTCATCAGTCCATAATAAAAACAACATAAAAATATGGAAAAATTCTACTTCTTCCTTACTAATCCCATATGGTTGGTAAGGGTCCAAATCAATATTGCGCAATTCGATGTAACGGACAGGTTTATTCGCTAAGTCGGCTACACTCTTTCCTCCTCTTAAACGAACCGGAGCGTAAAATTCTTTTTCTTCAGAAAGTTTGCCTTCTTCTACCATTTGTTGTATATCAGCTACATATTCTTCAACCGAACGATAAGTAACTTTTACGTCATCATGGTTTTGATAGCCGTATTTACTATTACGAATACTTCGTACCGGTTCTTCTGGTCGTTCATGTCCATTAAAGTAATGAGGGCCGCTTAATGGTGAAGCAGCAAAAAAATAAGTGGCAAACCAACGGTAATGTAAATAGTTCCGTGTCACTTTTAAGTAGACCTCTGATTTGAACTGATGGTAATTTTTATACTCATCTTGTAATTCAAACATTTTACGTACCATTTCATCATCGAATTCAAAATTAAAGTGGATACCGCTAACCATTTGTTTACGTCTTCCATAAGACATGGCAAGAAAACGTCGATACAGCACATCTTCAAAGTTATCAAGTTTAGCAATGACAATATTTTCTTCAACTTCTGGTAAGGCTGGCGGCATACTCATTGGCCATAACATTTCTTCTGAATCCATTGAACGATAAGCTGTATCATGAATAGCCGCTAACCAATCAAAAAGTTCAGTTATACTATCGGTAATAGGCGTCACTAATTCCATTTGTGTCTCAGCAAAATCCGTTTGAATATAAGGGTGAAAGCTTCGATTACCTAACGTTTTGGGATAATCTGTGGCTACCAAATCACCTGCTTTAGTTACGCGCTGACTTTCTTTTTCGACACCGTATCGCGCTTTTAATAAGTAAGGTTTTAATTGTTTATTGGTTAAAATTGGTTTAACGTTCATAAAATAATCCTTTCTTTTTTATATCCTATAGCTATTATAGCAAACAATAAAATAGGAAGCTTTAATTTTGTATCGAACAAAAAAAATAATTATATAAAATAAAAAATTAGAAGTTTTGTGAATTTAATATCAATAAACATTGACATTAAATAAGAATGGGGGTACGCTAATGATAATGAATATCATTTTCAATATTCAAAAATGCTATATTGCTAATAAAGAAAGGGCTCGTATGAAACAATTAACTGACGTTCAATATCATAGTGTTTACCAAGTTCACTATATCACAACGCTTCCCGATACAAAGAAGCATCTACAAACAATCGGCATTGTTCCTGGTAAAAAAATTTCTTTGTTACAACTTGAACAACAAAATGGTATCATTCTTCTGCAAAAAAGTCGTATCGCTTTAGATCGTTCTATTTTAGAAAACATTTTTGTAGAAGAAGTACAAGAAAAAAGTGCTTGGGTTCCACTTGACCAGTTAAATGCTAGTGAGCAGGCAACTGTCGTTAGTATTCACGGTGAAGGTGCTGTCAGAAGGCGTTTGATGGATATGGGGGTAACCAAAAATGTCCAAATTTATGTAAGAAAACTCGCACCCTTAGGTGATCCGGTAGAAATAACATTGCGTGGATATGAGCTGACTTTGCGTAAAAAAGAAGCCTCGCTTATTTTGGTAGAAAAGGAGATTTAAAAATGGAAAAACAATTTGCCTTAGCAGGCAACCCTAATAGTGGAAAAACGAGTGCTTTTAACCATCTAACAGGAGCCAATCAATATGTAGGAAATTGGCCTGGAGTGACAATTGAACGCAAGTCAGGGTTATTAAAAAGAAGTAAAATGATAGCGCTTCAAGATCTGCCTGGAATCTATTCTTTATCACCTTATACACCAGAAGAAGTCATTACCCAAGAGTATTTACTTAATCAAAAACCCGATGCGATCATTAATATCATTGACAGTAGTAATTTAGAACGAAATCTTTATTTAACGACGCAACTTTTGGAAACCGGTCTTCCAGTTGTTCTAGGAATGAACATGATGGATATAGTAAAGAAAAACGGGCAAACAATCAATTTGTCTAAACTCGCCTATGGTTTAGGGGTACCAGTGATAGGAATGAGCGCCCTAAAAAAAACAGGCTTAGAGAAGTTAATTGAAACAACTCAAGAAGAAGCCGAGAAAAATACAGTCGCCTATCCTGCCTACGATCCTAAATTAGAGTCGGCTTTAGATGAAATTAGTGATATTTTAGGTAATACTGTTTCCGAAAAACAAGTACGTTGGTATGCTATCAAATTATTTGAAAAAGATCCATTAGCGACAGAAAGTTTAAACTTAAGTTCTATACAGAAAAAAGAAATTGACGATATTATCCAAATTACCGAAAAGATATTTGACGATCAAAGTGATGCGATTTTAGTCAATGAACGTTATGAATTTATCACACGCTTGATTTCTTTAGCTATGATCAAGGAAGATGGCTTTAAACTAAACCTTAGTGATAAAATTGATCGTTTCGTTACCAATCGTTTTTTAGCTTTACCTATTTTTGCTATTATCATGTGGGGAATTTATTATCTTTCCATTCAAACCGTGGGAACGATAAGTACAGATTGGGTCACCGACGACTTTTTTGGTGAAATCGTCCCTGACTTTGTTGAAACTTACCTTATTAGCTGGAATGTTGCTGATTGGATGCAAGGGTTAATTTTAGAGGGAATCATTGCTGGTGTCGGAGCAGTCTTAGGTTTTTTACCTCAGATTATTATCTTATTCTTATGTTTAGCAATATTAGAAGACTGCGGATATATGTCACGGATTGCTTTTGTCATGGACCGTCTTTTCCGTAAGTTCGGTCTTTCGGGAAAATCATTCATCCCTATGTTGATTGCAACAGGTTGCGGAGTCCCAGGAGTTATGGCTAGCCGTACAATCGAAAATGAAAATGATCGACGAGTGACAGTAATGGTAACAACTTTTATGCCTTGTTCTGCTAAATTACCAATTATCGCATTGATTGCAGGCGCTTTTTTTCCAACTAGCAGCTGGGTAGCCCCTTCGGCTTACTTTGTCGGAATTGCAGCAATTGTACTTTCCGGCATTGCTTTAAAAAAGACACACGCACTAGGTGGCGATCCTGCGCCTTTTGTTATGGAGCTGCCTACTTACCACCTACCACAAGTAAAAAATGTACTACAACAAACCTGGAATCGCGCAACTGCTTTTGTTAAAAAAGCGGGCACAATTATTTTAGTTTCTAGTATTCTTATTTGGTTTACCTCTAGTTTCAATTTTACTTTGCAACAAGTACCAGAAGATCAAAGTATCTTAGCCGCGTTCGGTCGATTGATCGCACCACTATTTGCTCCTTTAGGCTGGGGACATTGGCGAGGTGCCGTAGCTACTCTTACTGGCTTGATCGCAAAAGAAAATGTTATCGGTACTTTTGGTATCTTATATGGCAACTTAGCTTCAGTTTCAGAAAGCGGAAGAGAAGTTCGGGGACTTGTACAAGGCGACTTTACTGCTATTGCTGCCTATTCATTTTTGGTTTTTAATCTCCTATGTGCTCCTTGTTTTGCGGCAATAGGCGCGATCCATCGAGAAATGGCTAATTCAAAATGGACGCTACTGGCGGTTATCTATCAGTGCGGTTTAGCTTATGCTGTAGCTTTAATTACTTATCAATATGGCTCCGTTATTTTTGGAACAGCCGCAATATCTATGGGCACAGCCGCTGCAACTATTATCTTACTTACAATGATCTATTTTATCGTAAGAAAACCGCAACAAAAACAACTCGTTCCCACAGCAATGTTTCCACCATTGAAAGAAGGGAAATAATATGTCAACATTTATTTTATCAGTTATTATCTTCGGTTTTAGCGCTTGGGCCATTTATCGACAAATCAAGGGTAGAGGCCACTGTGAAGATTGCGACAATAGCTGCCCAGTTAAGCATGAACAGGTAAAGAAATAAAAGACTTTAACCTTCTGGATAATTATTGTATAGGAGGTTTTTCTCTAGAGTGTTTCTTTTTTTACAAAAATAACCAACCGGCTAAACATTAATCTTGCTTAGCTGATTGGTTATATTTTTATAAAGAAAATAAAGGTTTTTACTCTTCTTGTAAAAGTCCTTTGAAAAGTCCGACGACAAAGTCATTAGGATCAAAAACTTCTAAATCATCAATACCTTCACCAAGTCCGACTAATTTTACTGGTAAATGCAGTTCATTGCGAATAGCCAGTACAATACCGCCTTTAGCTGTACCGTCCAATTTTGTCAGTACCAAGCCTGTTACATCCGTCGTTTCTTTAAATTGCTGCGCTTGGTTCATAGCATTTTGTCCTGTTGTAGCATCTACTACCAACAGTACTTCATGCGGTGCAGTAGGGTTTTCTCGTTTTATGATTCGTTTAATTTTATCTAATTCATTCATCAAATTGACTTTATTTTGCAAACGTCCAGCCGTATCAATCAGTAAAACATCAGCTTGTTCTTCTTTAGCTCTAGTCATGGCATCAAAAACGACAGAAGCTGGATCACTACCGGTATTTCCGCGTACTACTTCCACATCAGTTCGTTCTCCCCATTGTACCAATTGGTCAATAGCTCCAGCACGAAATGTATCCGCCGCTGCTAGTAATACTTTCTTACCTTCTTGTCTATATTGATGCGCAAGTTTTCCAATACTAGTCGTTTTTCCTGTACCATTTACACCCACGAATAAGAAAACGGACAAGTCGTTTTGCTGCTCATTAAGTTCATTGACTTCCATCTCTCCTTCTTCTTCGTAAAGGTCCACCAATTTTTCAATAATAGTATTTTGGACAGCTGCAGGTTTCTTTGCATTCTTGATTTTTACTTCTTCCCTTAGTTCATCGGCAATCCGCATAGAAGTATCAAAGCCCACATCTGCACCTATTAAAGTATTTTCTACCTCTTCAAAAAAGTCTTCGTCTACCGAACGAAAGTTAGCAAACAACTCATTCATACGATCTTTAAACGTTTTACGTGTTTTGCTTAGTCCTTTTTCATACTTTTTCTGCGTGTCAGCTGGCGCTTCTTCTATTTTTTCAGTTTCTTCTTGCTCATCAACAGGAAACGCCGTACTTTCAGTGGTTTCTTCAAACTCTTCTTCTGTTTCAGAGCCTTTTGCAGCATCAGTTTCAGTTGACTCATCAGTTTTTTCGTCTTCTAAGGTTTCTTGTGTTGTATCTTCTGTCTGCTTTTCTTCTTCTTTATCTTTCACAAAGGCATGTTTAATCTTATCAAAAAGTCCCATTTATGTTTCAACTCCTTTGCCTAAATTTTAATGGCGCTCAATTATTGAGTACATATTTTTCAACAACTTGTGCAACCCCATCTTCTTCATTAGAAGTGGTGATGATATTTGCTTTTTCTTTTACCTGTTCTACAGCATTTGCCATCGCAACACCAAATCCTGCGTATTCAATCATCGGCAAGTCATTTTCTTCATCGCCAATCCCCATTACTTCTTCAGGAGAAAAAGCAAGATCTTTGGCTAAAGAAGCAATGCCAAAGGCTTTAGTAATTCCCTTAGGCATAAATTCCAACAAATTGCCACGAGATTTAATCACTTCATAACGATCTTTGTAAATCGCTGGGATTTTAGCGATTTGCTCATCTAAATACTCTTGATGATATCCTACAACAGCTTTATTATATAAACGTTTGCTTGTTAGTTCTTCAACAGACGCTGCTTGAAAAGTTAACAGCGGATTTAACTGCGGATAAATTGATAAATGCTGAGCTGAAGTTGGCAAAGACAACACCACATCATCTGACAATATATCTAAGGGAAGATCTAGTTCTCTAGCTAAGTGCGTCAAATCCATAATATCTTCTAATTTCATCGCTGCTTTTTCAACAATTTCTCCCGTATCATTTTTTTGCACTAAACCACCATTAAAAGTAATACTGTAATCCCCAACAGCTTGCATATCCAATTCCTCTAAATAAGGACGAATACCCGCCAGTGGGCGACCAGTACAAATGACGATTTTAGTTCCTTGTGCTCTAGCCTCTTGCAAAACTTCTTTGTTTTTTAAAGAAATCTTTTTTTGTCCATCTAACAATGTGCCATCTAAATCAATGGCTATCAATTTAATCATACACTATCTTTCCCTTCAACTGCAATTTGTCCATTTTCTCCTACATCTTTTAACCGAACCGAGACAATTTTAGAAACACCAGATTCTTCCATTGTAACCCCATATAATACATTACAAGCTTCCATTGTTCCTTTTCGATGGGTTACAATAATAAATTGCGTGTTATTATTAAAAGTCTGTAAGTAATTAGCAAAGCGTAGTATATTCGCTTCATCAAGTGCTGCTTCTACTTCATCCAATATACAAAAAGGAACGGGGCGTACTTGAATAATGGAAAAAAGTAACGCAATAGCAGTCAAGGCTCGTTCTCCTCCAGAAAGTAAACTTAAATTCTGTAATTTTTTGCCTGGTGGTTGTGCCTCAATTTCAATTCCTGTATTTAATAAATCATTAGGATCTGTCAAAAATAATTCAGCACGTCCGCCACCAAACATATTAGGGAAAACTACTTTAAATTGTTGTCGAATTTTTTCGAAAATATCCTTAAAACGAGTTTTCACTTCTTCATCCATTTCACCCATGGTAGTAAACAATTGATTTTTAGCTGCTAGTAAATCTTCTCTTTGCTTATGCAAAAAGTCATAACGCTGAGAAACTTCTTCATATTGTTCAATCGCATTTAAATTTACTGGACCTAACTGTTCAATCTTATAACGTAAATGTTGAATCTGTTCTTTTGTTTCATCATTTTTTTCTACCGCTTGATAGTCAGCTTCGGCTTTTTCAAAAGTGATATGATATTCTTCTTGTAAATAAGCAAGACGATGATCTAGTAAATTCTCTTGACGATTTTTAGCTACTTCAACCGTTGTTTTTTCAGCTAATTTTTCTTTTTGTTCTTGGTTTAACTGACTCAAGCTTTCATCTTGTTCATTGATTTCTTGATACAAACGGTCACGTTTTTCTCTTTTATCACGTAATTTTACTTGCAGTTCATCTTTTTTTTCTGTTAAAGATGCAATTTGCTTTTGTAAAGATTCTTCGGATACTTCATGATCTGAAACGTTCGATGTTAAAGATGATAATTGCTTTTCCAATGTTTCTTTTCGCTGTGTTTGTTCTGAAAAAGATTGCTCATTTGTTTGAATCTGTTGTTTAAGTGTATTTATTTGTTCTTTATTTACAGCAAGTGTTGCTTTTTTTTCAGACAATTCTTGACTAAGACTTTCTCGTCTTTTTTCTATTAAATCATCTTGTTCATTTAAGTCTTGCATTTCGTTTTGTAGTTTTTCTAGCTCTTTTCCTACATTTTCTTGCTGTTTTGTTAAGCTTTCTTTTTGTTCTGTATAACTATTGATAAAGTCTTGTACTTCACGATTTTCAAATTCATAAATTTTCTGCTCTTTATCCAAACGCTCAATTTCTTCCAAAATATGGTTCTTACGACTTTGTAATTCTTGTTCTTCTAAACGAGAAGATTCACTTTTTGTTCGCAAATTCTCCAGTTCTTTTTGACAATCTGTCGCTTGTTTTTGAAATTGTGCTACTTGTTTTTCAATTGTTTGTAATCTTTGGTCGCTGCGCTGCGCCTGTTCTTTTAGACTCTGGAGTTCATTTGCCTGACTAAATAAGTTTCCCTTATTGCCACGCTTAGTCGCGCCACCTGTCATAGAACCTCCAGCATTCATCACATCTCCACTCAAAGAAACCACTCGGTAACGAAATTGTACAGCGCGAGCAATAGCATTGGCACTTTCTAAATCGTTAGCGATCAAAGTTGTCCCTAATAAGTTCTGCATAATCGCAGAAAATTCTGCAGAAAACTGGACCAATTGGCTAGCAACGCCGATAAAACCATTAACACTTTGTGCTTGGTTCAATGCTGTAGTGGATATTTGTCGTGGCTTGATTGTAGTCATCGGCAAAAATGTTGCTCGTCCAGCTTGGCGCCTTTTCAAGAAGGTGATCCCTTCTCTAGCAGCTACTTCATTTTCTACCACAATATGCTGTGCTTGCGCACCCAAAGCTGTTTCAATAGCCTGAGTATAATCGGATGGTACCTCAATTAATTCAGCTACCGCTCCTGCAATACCCGAAAGTTCATTTTGTTGTTGCAAGACAACACGTACTCCTTGATAAAAGCCAGAATGATTTTCTTGAATATCTTGTAAAGATTTAATTCTAGCTTTAATTTGACGCGTTTCATCCATCAATTGATACATTTTCTTTTGTGCATCTTCATATTGTTTTTGATAGGATTGTTGTTTTTCTTGTAAACGAGCAAATTGTTTGTTTTCTTCAGATATTGTAGCTTGCAATTGCTCTAGCTGGTTACTTACTTCTGTAACACTTTCTTGTTTTTGCTGGTAATCTTTGTTTGCATTTTCTTGTTTTTCCAAAGAACTTTGGTTTTTAGCCACTTCTTGTGTATATTGCCGTTCAAGATATTTTAGCTCGTTACCAATATTGGCCTGTTCTTGCATCTGATCTACATATTTAGCCCGCAGTTCTTCGATTAATTCTTTCGTCGATTTTTGGTATTTTTGTAATTCCGCATTTGCTTGTTCTATTTCTTTTTCAACTGTTTGGGCAAAGCCATTTTTTTGCGATAACTTTTCTACCAAATTCGCTTTTTCTTTTTCTAAAGTGCTAATTTTTTCGTTTGTTTCCGTTAAGTTTTCTTGGTATTCTTGTGCGCTCTTTTGCGTATGCTTTGAACGTTCTTGTAATACCTCTTTTTGTCCTTCAGCTTGTTTTAACGCTTCAGCCAAAGAAACTTGACTCTGATTGTTTTCTTCTAACCATTGATCAAGATGACTACGTTTTTTACGCTGTTCTTGTAACTTACTTTCTTTTTCCTGAATTTGCCGTGCAAGAGCCGCCAACTGTTCGTTTAAACTTTCTAGTTGCTGTGCTGCTTGTTCAAAACCAGACTTTGCTTCCTTCATTTCAGCAACAGTATAAGCGACATCAATTTGAGTGAATTCTTCTTTTAATGATAAATACTGCTTGGCAATCTTACTCTGTTCTTTTAAAGGCGCCATCTGATCTTCTAGTTCATAGACGATGTCTTGCACACGGCTTAAGTTATCTTCAGTTTCAAAAAGCTTTTGTTCCGCTTGTTTTTTTCGCTGTTTATATTTTAAAACACCCGCAGCTTCTTCAAAAATCCCTCGTCGATCTTGCGGCTTGCTCGCAAAAATAGCTTCGACTTTTCCTTGAGAAATGATGGAAAAAGACTCTTTTCCAAGCCCGGAATCCATAAACAACTCTTGAATATCTTTTAGCCGACAAGCTTGTTTATTCAAAAAGAACTCACTTTCACCCGTTCGGTGTAAGCGGCGAGTAACATTTACTTCACTATAATCCACTGGTAAATAATGGTCTGTATTGTCTAATATTACTGTGACTTCACTAATATTCAACGGTTTACGTGAATCCGAACCAGCAAAAATCACATCAGGCATTTTTCCACCACGTAAATTGCGGGCAGATTGCTCGCCTAATACCCAGCGTACAGCTTCAGTTATATTGCTTTTTCCACTGCCGTTTGGACCAACAACGCCGGTTAGCCTATTTTCAAAGTCGATCACTGTACGGTCAGCAAATGATTTAAAACCGGCTAGTTCGATTTTTTTTAAATACACCTAGGTTCCTCACTTACGTTCAAGATCGGCTAATGCATTAGCTGCCGCATCTTGTTCTGCTATTTTTTTCGATTTGCCGTGACCTTTACCGACTAATTCGTCATCACAATATACTTCAATCCAAAAAAGACGCTCATGAGCAGGGCCTTCTTCTTTAACTAAACGATAGTCGATAATACGGTCTCCAGAACGCTGCAAAACTTCTTGCAGACGTGTTTTATAATCCATCTCATGTGAAAAAGTACCTGATACAACTTTAGGGTAAATAACCATCTCTAAGAATTTCTCAACTTTTTCTAAGCCTTGATCTATATACAAAGCGCCTAAAAAAGCTTCAAATAAATCACATAATAAAGCTAGACGCTGACGCCCACCGGAATGCTCTTCACCTTTACCAAGAGCGATATAACGATCAAAATGACATTCCTTAGCAAATGACGCTAAGCTGTCTTCTCTTACAATCGCCGCTCTTAATTTTGTTAATGTTCCTTCTGGTACGTCTTGATACTGAAAGTATAAAAATCTAGAAACTAATAATTCTAAGACAGCATCTCCTAAAAATTCTAAACGTTCGTTATCTGATAATTGTAGTTGACGGTGCTCATTCACATAAGATGAATGGGTAAATGCCTGATTTAACAAATTGACATCATGGAACACAATACTAAAGTTCTCTTTTAATTCTTTTAAAAACTGTTTGTCCATTTTTCCATTCCTTTTCTTTTTTGACCTTCTTACATTATACTGATTTTTACTAAATAATGAAATGATTGTGCGATAAGAAAGCAAAAAACTTTGGGGAAATTTATGGCTTTTTATTTCAATAAAAAATCAGAAATTAAGCCCTAATAAAAAAACGACCCTCATTAGAGGATCGATCGTTTATTAGTTTAAATTTGAATTAATATAATCAACTGCTGCGCCAACCGTTTGAATTTGTTCTGCGTCTTCATCGGAAATTTCTGTACCGAATGCTTCTTCTAATTCTAACACAAATTCCATCACACTGATTGAATCAGCATTTAAGTCATCTTTAATACTCATGGATTCATTTACTTGATCAGCTGCCACTTCAAAGTGATTGGCGATCACTTCAGCTACTTTATTAAATATTTCATCACGCGTCAATTGTACTCACCTCCACGCCGTTATCATAGCAAGAAATAGCTACCCAATATTTTACGATTTTTTATATCGTTTGTCTATACTTTTTTCATTTTTGTAACAAAAGTTGCATTTTCATTACATTAATTAGCTGCATCATCTCTTTCAAATTGTTCAGTTAGCTTTTCAACGACCTTTGTCTCCAACATCGTATGGATCTGTCTAATTGTTGCCGCCACTGCTTCAGGTTCTGTTGCTCCGTGTGTTTTTATAACAGGAGACTTCACCCCGAATAAAACGGCGCCCCCGTATTTGGAATAATCCATTTCATTTTTTAAACCACCAAGTGCATTTTTTAATAATAAAGCGCCCAATTTTCCTTTGACGCCTTCATCAAGAATGGATTGTTTCAACAGTTTAGTAATATTTAAAGCCGTTCCTTCGATTGATTTTAAGACAGCATTACCAGTAAACCCATCTGTCACAACAACATCAGCAACGCCATTTAAAATGTCGCGAGACTCAATATTTCCCACAAAATTAATGCTAGCTTCATTAGTCAAAAGCTCAAAAGCTTTTTTAGTTACTTCGCTGCCCTTAGATTCTTCTGTTCCATTATTTAAAAGTCCTACTCGAGGATTTTCTACCTTTCGAACATTGGCTGCATAAAAAGATCCCAGAATACCGTATTTAAGCAAATGTTCCGCTTTATTTTCAGCATTAGCACCTAAATCCAGCATATCAAATCCTCTATTTTCACCAATAACAGGTAATGTTGACATTAAACCAGGACGTTCTATGCCTTTAATACGTCCTACAATAAATAAACCAGCAGCCAAAAGTGCACCTGTATTACCTGCAGAAAAACAAGCATCTGCTTCACCTTTTTTTACAGCTTGCGCCGCTAAAACCATTGAAGCTTGTTTTTTGCGACGAATCGCGCGAACAGGTTCATCCTCACTATCTACCTTTTCATCTGTGTGGATAACCGTAATATTGCTTTCATCTGTTACATATTTTTTAATTTCTGCTTCTTTTCCGTATAACTGAAATTCAAGCTCAGGAAAATCCTTTTTGGCTAACATTACACCAGAAACAATTGCTTCTGGTGCATTATCGCCACCCATAGCATCTACTGCGATCTTCACTTTATTTGCACACCTTTCCTTTTCTGATTCATCTTTTTTTAGTATAGCATAAAGCTTTAATCAAAAAACTGGTTCTCTGGATCCTTTTCTTTTAAATAAGCAAGCAAGCCTGCATATTCAGGTAATAATTGCCAATTTTTTTTATGCCATAAACTTTGTGCTTCATCTTTGGCTACTTCTAAGATATTAGCGTCAGCTACAATATCAGCTGCGACAAACTCAGGCAGGCCGGATTGTTTAAAGCCAAATACTTCTCCAGGACCACGTAATTCCAAATCTTTTTGACTTAAAAGAAAACCATTGTTGGTTTCAGTCATAATTTTCATACGTTCTTTGCCTAATTCATTTTTAGGATTAGCCACTAAGATACAAGAAGAAGCTTGCTGTCCTCTTCCTACCCTTCCTCGCAACTGGTGCAACTGCGCTAAGCCAAAACGATCCGCGTCTATAATAAGCATTGTTGTCGCATTTGGAACATCAACACCTACTTCAATCACTGTCGTTGAAACGAGCACTTGAATTTCATTATCTTTAAATGCTCCCATGATCTCTTCTTTTTCCTCAGCTTTTATTTTCCCGTGAAGTAAGCCTACGACAAAGTTAGGAGAAAAGAAATCTTTCAATTCTTCGTATAACTCTACAGCATTTTGCACGTCCAAGCTTTCAGATTCTTCGATCAAGGGACAAATTACATACATTTGCTGCCCTTTTTCCAATTCTAAGCGCGCATTTTTTAAAGCATCTTCCAATTGCCCACGTTTGATCCAATGTGTTTTAACAGGAAGCCTTCCCGCAGGCATTTCATCGATAACCGAAACATCCATTTCACCATAAGCAGTAATTGCTAAAGTACGCGGGATAGGTGTTGCGGTCATAAATAAGACGTCCGGCTGAAAGCCTTTTTCTCTTAAGCCGCGGCGTTGATTGACCCCAAAACGATGTTGCTCGTCAGTAATTACCAAACCCAGATTAGAAAAGTCTACCCCTTCTTGAATCAAAGAGTGTGTCCCAACCACAACATCGATTTCTCCTTGTTGTAGTTTTTCAATAATTTCTTGTCTTTCTTTTGCTTTTGTCGAACTTGTCAAAAGCGCAGTATGTATTTCCAGAGGATCAAACAATTGGTTCAAACTCGCTAAATGCTGCTGCGCCAAAATTTCAGTGGGCACCATTAAAGCACCTTGAAAGCCCGCTGTAACAGCCGCATATAAAGCAATCGCCGCAACAACTGTCTTTCCGCTTCCTACATCACCTTGTAATAAGCGTTGCATATGTTTAGCTTGTAAAAAGTCCCGACAAATCTCATTAGTTACGCGTTTTTGCGCATTGGTTAATGAGAAAGGTAATTTTTGCGTAAATGCTTTTACCCGTTCTACATCATAATCAATGACGATACCATGTTTTTCTGATTTTTCTTCTTTTTTTAGACCTTGAATTTTCATTTGAAATAAGAAGAATTCCTCAAACACTACACGTCGCTTCGCTTGATGATGTTCTTCTGGCGTATTGGGAAAATGCATCGCATACATCGCTTCTTTTTTTTCCATTAGACGATATTTTTCAATTAAAGATAGTGGAAGATTTTCTTCAATTTGATCGCCAAAGTGAACAAAGGCTTTTTTTATCAAATCAACTAATGTTTGTTGTCGTACCGCTTTACTAACATGATAAATAGGCGCAAAATCGCCTTCTTGTTTAGCGCCAAGTATTTTCATCCCTGTTAATGATTTACGTTTACCATCCCACTTACCAAAAACAGCAATATCTTCAGAAAGGACGATTTTATCCTTTAAGTAAGGCTGGTTAAAAAAAGAAACGCTAAAAACATCATGATCTTGCATCATACGAAATTGCAATCTTGATTTTTTATAACCAAAACGATTAACAACTGGAGGAGAGACTACGACTCCTTTGATCGTCACTTTTTCTTGGTCATTGATTTCTGCCAAATTTCTTTCTTTGATATCATCATAACGAAACGGATAGTAGTTCAACAGATTCTCAATTGTCTCAATGCCCAAGTCAGCCAAGGCTTGCGCACGTTTTTCTCCTACCCCACTAAGTTTTGTAATTGGTTCTTGCAACATTTTATCACCAACTTTCGAAAAAGAGGCTGAAACAAAAGATTTCAGCAACGATCAAATCCGAACGACTAGAGAATTACTCTGACAGTCTTAGTCGCCCTCATCGCTAAAAAATCGGCGAACTGTTGGAACAACTCATCTTTTATGATTCATTGCTGGAAATGACTAATGTTCCAGCCTCTATCTAACTTTTAACGTTTTTTTAGAGTTGTCTTATTATTCAGCTGAAAAAAGATAAGGATAAACAGGTTGATTTCCTTCATGAATTTCTACTTCTAATTCACTATCAACTGCTAAGACAGCTTCTTCTAGTTTTTTGGCATCTTTTTGTGAACCATCTTCTCCAATGATGATGGTAATGATTTCTGCATCTTCTGTGACCATTTGTTTCAAAGTCTCTTTAGCAGAAGTTAACATATCCGCTTCTGATACGACAATTTTTCCATCGACCATACCTAAGAAGTCGTCTTTTTTGATATTAATTCCTTCAATACTCGAATCACGAATCGCGTGAGTAATAGAGCCAGAAACAACGGTATCAAGCATTTGTACCATTGCATCTTTATTTTCTTTTAAAGACTGACGCTCATTAAAAGCTAACATAGCTGTCATCCCTTGAGAAATGGTCTTAGAAGGTACCACTTCCACAGGGATTTCAACTACTTCTGCTGCTTGCTTAGCTGCCATAAAAATATTTTTATTATTTGGTAAGATGATCACCTGATCAGCATTGACCTCTTTAATAGCGTTTATGACATCTTCAGTACTTGGATTCATGGTCTGTCCACCAGAAATCACATATTTAGCACCCAAACTTTCAAAAAGTTCTTTAACGCCATTACCCGCAGCAACAGTAATAATAGCATAGGCACAACGTGGTTGCTGTTGCGCGTTAGCTTCGTCTTCTTCATCTTTATTTAAAATGGTTTCATGCTGCAAACGCATATTGTCAACTTTTATCTTGATCAATGATCCAAATTTTTGGCCATAGTTCATTACTTCGCCTGGATATTCTGTATGTACATGGACCTTGATTACTTCATCATCATTGACAACTAACAAAGAATCTCCCAGTTCATTTAAATAATTCCGAAAGCTATCATAATCAAATTCGCTTTCTACCGTAGGGCCTTCTCCGATCTCAATCATGATTTCAGTACAATAGCCGTATTTAATTTCATCTGTTGACATCTGCCCTTGTACGCTACGATGATGTTCTGCATTCACTAATTCGTCCATAGCAGCTGGTGATACAAAAGGATCTTCTCCCTCATATTCTCCATTTAGTGCATTTAAAAAACCTTCATAAATAAACAACAGACCTTGTCCACCACTATCAACAACACCAACTTCTTTTAAAACCGGCAATAAATCTGGTGTTTTATCTAAAGCTTTTTTTCCACCTTTTACAATAGCGGTCATAACCTCCACACAATCATCAGAAGAGGCTGCTTTTTTTTCGCCATATTCAGCTGCAATCCTTGCAACTGTCAAAATCGTACCTTCAACTGGTTTCATTACCGCTTTATAAGCTGTATTGACACCATGTTTAAAGGCCTGTGCTAAATCATTAGCCGATAAAACATCCAATTCCCCAATTTGCTTACTAAAACCACGGAATAATTGAGATAAAATAACACCTGAATTACCTCTTGCACCCATTAAAAGTCCTTTTGAAAGGCAATCAGCTAGCTCTCCTATGTTGTCTGACATTGAATCAGACACCGCCTTAGCGCCGCTGGTCATTGATAAATTCATATTCGTACCAGTATCGCCGTCTGGTACTGGAAATACATTTAACGAATTAACAAATTCTGCATTTGTTTGAAGACGATTCGCGCCTGCTTGAACCATTTCTTGAAATTGGCTTGCGCTAATATCCGTTACTTTCACTGGTAATCCTCCTTAAGTTACAATCGCTGAATATTCAGCTAGTTTTCTGCCTTTAATCAGGCAAGACCCGAACACCCTGAACAAAAACATTCACTGAATTAGCAACAACGCCAAGCATTGTTTCAAGGTTATATTTTACTTTTTCTTGCACATTACGTGAAACTTCTGAGATTTTGGTGCCATAACTTACGATTGTGTATACGTCAACGGCGATACCATTTTCTTCTTGTCGTACCACAACACCACGTGCGTAGTTTTCTTTACGTAAGATTTCATTAATGTTATCTTTGAGCTGGTTTTTACTAGCCATACCCACGATACCAAAAACATCAGTTGCCGCACCACCGACAACTGTTGCAATGACTTCATTTGTTATTTCAATGGTTCCTATCGATGTATTTATTTTTACAGCCATGATAAGCCTCCTTAGCCGACAAGCCGTCCATTTTATACTACAATATTTTAACACAGCCCACCTCTAAATAAAAGAAGATGGCCTATCTTAACAAGCTATTAGTAAAATGGCGGTAAGTTTATAAAAATCCAAAGCTGTTTTTTATTCATATAATATCAAAACTGAAATTAGTTGATATAATGTAGAAAGTTACTCCTATAGAATTAATTTAATAGATAACTAAATCCTTCAATTATTTTCATAAAAAATTTCATAACCTTGTCTAATTTACAATGTTACAGGGAAAAAGTCAATGTAAGAAGAAAATATTACTTGCAAACAGCGCAAAATTGTGCTAAATTCAACTAGTATGAGCGAAAAAACAAGCGCTCCTAGTTCAAGGCAAAGGAGGAAACTACACATGTCAAAAGTATGTTATTATACAGGTCGTAAAACAAAAAGTGGCAATAATCGTTCGCATGCGATGAACGCTACTAAACGTAGTGTTAAACCTAACTTACAAAAAGTCCGCATTTTGGAAAACGGCAAGCAAAAAAAAGTTTGGGTATCAGCTCGTGCTTTGAAATCTGGAAAAGTGGAGCGAGTATAATTCTTAAAAGTTCTAAGAGGGGAAAATGTTGTTATGACAGCATTTTCCCCTCTTTAATTTTTGCTTAGATATACTTAGAAACGATAAAATTGCTCCCTCTCTGCCCCTTTTTTGCCCCTCAAAAATAACCTTATTTTGAAATATACGTGTTTTACATAACATTCTGATTAAAAATTAAATAATAGTACGTTTTAATGTAAAATGCGACACTATCAGTCTTTGGGAGTGTATAAGTTATAAAGACATTCGTTTAATCCAATCATTTCTTTAGTAGTTACGTTGTATAAATAAACCGACAGAACGAACGAAAGCCCCAGAACTATTCAATTCTGGGGCTTTTTAATGAGTTTTAAACTAGTACAGGCTTGTCAATGACACAATATTTTTTCACAATAAACTGATTCGTCTTATTATACTGACCACCTAAAACAGCCAGTCTTTCGTTATTTATGTTTTGTTTTTGTCGACTTCATCATAACACAACGTTTAGCTATTTTTGTCCACAGATTGAAATCTGTGGACAAGAGCTTTGCTCCACTTTTCTTCTTTGTCTGGTTCTACTCGTTTGACTCCCTCAACCTTTCTTTTTTACCGTTCTAAATCTCATCGATTTCAAAATCAATATCAATATAATTTTGTTTACGTACTTCAACTAAGTCATCTAAAAATTCTTGAATTTGATCCATAACTTCATCAAAGCTAATCCCTTCAGCATATGGTTTACTAACTTCAAAATTCGACCACATTTCTTTTTGCTTATTCGATTGTTTTAAATATTCTAAAATCCTATCATAATCTTCAGCCTCGATAGCATTATCTCTTTGATTCATCGTTTTATCCAAACCAACATTAACCTTATCCAAATCAATATCAAGTTTTGCTTTTGTCAACAAATATAAATCATAATAATCCTTCATCCTTGAATTACTATCGTCAATTTCACCATAAGCCATTAACGTATAAAATTTATCTGTCAGTATTTGTTCAACAGGATAGCCTGTAATGGAATATTCTTCATCTGTAAAAACAGAACGAACTTTTTCATCGGTATCCATTTCAATAAGGTCCTCACCAGTAGTTAAATCAACATTAAGTGGAATTTTAACATTACCATTATTAAACATTAACTTTAATTCATAACCATTGTAGTCAAAGGCTTCTCTGGTTTCCCTCAACCCTTTAAAATCAAATTTATATTCACCGTCGGGCGTTTGTAAAGAATTAACCATTTCTTTTATGTTCTCTTCATTTAAGTCAAGCCCTTTAACTGTAAAATCTAAATCACCAGTTGCTCGATTCTCCAAACCATATGACGTTGTAAGAAGAAAGCCACCTTTCACAGTCAAGTGTTTTGAATACTCTGTTTCACTCAATTGAGCTACAAATTGATCCATAGCATACAGCCCATATAATTGTTGAAATGGCAATCCCGTTTCTTTTGCTTTTTGTCGAATAAGATTCTTCATTTTCTGTTTACTTAACAACGGACAAAACCCTTTCGTTAATTAAGTCTTCTATATTGAATCGTTCCCCATAATCTTTTAACCGTTTAATATCTTTATCTTCTCTATTCAGATAATCATCTAACATCTCCTCAATAATGCCAGGAGCTGCTTTTTCATGGCGCAACATATCAACGATTGTTTTTTCCAAGTTAGTAACTCTTAATGGATTGGAATCCCAACTGTCCACCACATCAACATATTCACTAGTCAAATCATTTGCTGACACATAATAAGGCTTGATGTTTTGTTCCTTAGCTGAGATTAAATGATACCCTCTGGGGAAAGATACATGATAGACAAATGGATAATTGGTACTTAACCAGTGCAGCATAACTGCTGTTTCATGAGAAAAGACACCTTTTGAATATTTCAATTGAAGCATAAAGAGATCATCAAAGTAGAGGTCATTTAAAAAATAAACGCCTCGACAATACTTTTGAATATCGTTTCGTTCAACAGCTTTCCTAAGTGTAGAATCATTGATACCATATTCATTTGCCATCCCCGTTGTTAAAATGCCGTTATGTTCTTCAAACAATTGAAGTAATGTAGCTTGAATCATGCAAGTCACCTCAATACTATTATAACATAATTCACGTTTCATACAATAGTTAGAATGCTAAACCATCACTTAACTGAAATGCGTTAAAGCCCATAATATGATTATTATCTGTTGGGAAATTCTCATACCCCAAGCTCTCATACTTCTCAATCGATTCGTCACTGATATAGGATTCCATTTCAGGAACAACAATCGTTCTCCACTCAATGATATCTGCCCAGTCCACATCTTCGCTTATAAGAACATTATGGTCAGCACCACGGTCACCATCAACAAATCCACCACAGACTTTAATATCATCAATTTCATATATGATTTCTTCATCAGTTCCATTAGCTAAAAGTGGAGCGAGTATAATTATTTAAAAAATGCTAAAAGAGGCTGGGACATAAATAAAGACAAGAAAAAAACCGAACTATATTTGATGAGATTTTCTAATTGTCGTGGATTTGCGACGAGGACCTGCTGGACCGCAGGAGCAATGCAATTCGTGCGACGAGTAATCGCAGGAGCAACGCAATTCGTGCGACGAGTAACCGCAGAAACGATCTCTCTTATAGTTCGGATATTTTATTATTAAGGAGACTTTTGTCCCAGCCTCTTTTATTTTTTAATTAGTAGCTTTTAAAAGTTTAAGCATGTATTTCAAATGTATACTTGTGCCCTTGCGTTAAGCTATGATAAAAGCCTTCTCCTTCATAAAGTTGGAAGACTTGCACATTTTGACGCTCATCTTCATCGGGATAGACCTGTTCTATATAAGGATTTCCACTTAACACCTCTTGCAACTTATCTTTTCCCAATTTCCGGACTTTTCCTTCGATTCGAATCACTTGTATCAAATAATCTTCTTCTAAAAAACCAGTAATAGCTATTTTAGGGTTACTTTGTAATTGCTTATAAAAATTGGTTTTAGGACTGGTCATAAAAAAGACGCCTTCTTCATTGGCCACACCGATATTAATATGACGTGCATGAGGTTGATTGTTTTCATCCACAGTTGAAATTACAGCCACTTTCATATCTTTTTCTAAAATTTTCATGATATCTTGTATTTCCATACTATTCCTCCTCTATTTTATTATTTGCAAAACTACATTTGTGATATATTTCGCAATATTTATTATATTATAACAGATTTACAACATTTATTGAGAAAAATAAGTTTATAAATAATGATTTTCTTAAACACCTTCTCTTACTTAATTTTTGATGAAAATTGTTTGTCTTCTCAGTGAACAACTAGTAAACTCATTGGTAACTCACAAAGTTTTTATAATCTTTGTGTATTTTTTTCAAGAAGGGAGTTCACGTGAACGATATAGAAAAACAGCAAAATAAAGGCTTTTTCGGTTGGATAGAAAGAGTCGGAAATAAATTGCCTGATCCTGTTATGTTATTCATTATTTTAGCTGCAATTGTCATTGTAATATCAGGCATCGCAGGTGCAACAGGCTTAAGTGTCGAATACTTTGACGCTGAAGAAGGAGAGAACCTTACAGTAGAGGCAGTTTCATTATTTTCAGCTGGAGGGTTAAATCATATATTTAATTCAGCTGTTGATAATTTTACTGGTTTCGCACCTTTAGGTACTGTACTTGTCGCTATGTTAGGGGTAGGCGTCGCAGAATGGACCGGACTTATTGTATCCACGTTAAAACGTTTATTATCAAATGTTCCAGCTTTCTTACTTTCAGCAGCTGTTATATTTGCAGGTATTATATCAAACATCGCTTCTGATGTAGGTTATGTTGTTATTATTCCATTAGGCGCGCTTATCTTCGCTGGTGCTGGACGCCATCCACTTGCAGGGCTTGCTGCTGCTTTTGCTGGGGTATCTAGTGGTTTTTCTGCAAACTTACTGATTGGTCCTACTGATGCTTTACTCGTTGATATTACAAACGCAGCACTTAATTCAGCAGGTATTAATTATGAAATGTCGATTACAGCAAATTGGTACTTTATGATTGTTTCTTCGGTTGTACTCACAATCGTAGGCGCTTTGATCACTGATAAATTTGTTGAACCTCGATTAGGCGAATACAAAGGAGACTATCGTCCAGATTTTGAATCATTGACCGATATTGAAAGAAAAGGGCTGCGTAATTCTTTAATCGTTTTAATCATCTATGTTGTTATTATGGCCTTTTTGATGTTCCCACAAGGAGCAGTATTTAGAAGTTTCGACGAAGCAATTGGCGCAGAGTCCATCAACGATTTCTTATCTACGGGTCTGCTTTTGGCAATTTTCTTATTATTCGCTTTACCTGGTTTAGCTTATGGGCTAACAGTGGGTAAAATTAAAAATTCTTCTGATTTTGTAAAAGGCATGACAGAGGCTATGAGTTCTATGGGAAATTATATCGTTTTAGCTTTCTTCGCTGCACAATTGATCGACTATTTCGAATTTACTAATTTGGGGACGATTTTAGCAGTATCGGGAGCTGACTTACTAGAATCTATTCACTTAACTGGTTTACCGCTAGTTTTAGGATTTATTGTCGTGGCTGGTTTTATCAACCTATTTATTGGTTCAGCATCCGCAAAGTGGGCGATCTTAGCTCCTATCTTTGCACCTATGCTTTACAATTTAGACATTGCACCTGAAATGACATTGATCGCTTATCGGATCGCTGATTCTTCAACTAATGTTATTTCACCATTGTTGAATTATTTCCCGATGATTTTGATTTTTGCTCAACGTTATGATAATAAAGCAGGTATTGGTACTTTAGTATCTACCATGTTAGCTTATTCTATGGCATTCCTAGTTACTTGGTCACTTCTATTAGTTATCTGGTTCTTATTTGGATTGCCAATAGGTCCTGGGGCAAGTATAGCTTTATAACAAGTTATTGTTCAAAAAACACCCACTTTTGCTATAGCAGTGGGTGTTTTTTATATCCAACTTATAAACATCAAGCTTTTATTAAACATATTTAGCTATTGCAGGATGATTAAGACAGGAATCCATATTTGTACTTTGCCAATGCATTCCTATAACCTTTTTATTACATCTGATTTTTATTTTTTCATTATCTGTGTGAAAAATAAATAAATTCGTAATTAAGCCCTTTTTAAAAGAAATATCAAATATATCGTCATAAGAAATAGTTGTGAAGCTTTCTTTAAAATCACCACTCATCGATAACAAAATCAACGTTAGGTAATTTTCACCCAAAACCATAATATATTGTTTCATAGACAGAGCACCTAACCCGCCAAACAAAAATAGACTAGCATTAGTAGCACCTGTCCTTCCATAAAGAACGTATTTTGAATGAGTAAAATCTATATCATGTGCTTTAACATAGTTAATCACATTTTCAATTTTTGTCGATTGATTCATAAGAAAGCCTCCTTTTGACCTATTCAGAAAAGTTTCTTAGCTATGATTATAGATTAAACTCTTCTTATTATTAAAATAAAAATTGTAAAATGTCTACAACAAAAAGTTAACCAATCTTTTCCGCCAATTCTAAAATGATACCTTCTGGTCCGCGTATGTAACACAGTTTATACATATTTTTATAGTTTTGTATTTCACCAATAAGCACTGCGCCCTTCTTTTTTACATCGGCAACAATAGCTTCAATATCTTCGACGGCAAATGCAATGTGGCGAATTCCTAAAGTATTTGATCCAGGGTATTGAATTCCATTTTTGTCAGCAGGCGAATGAAACTTTACCAACTCTATCATCGTTTCTCCTTCTGGTGTAGCTAACATCGCCACGGTCTCTTTTACATTACTAAGTCCTATGATTTTTTCTACCCACTCGCCTTTTACTTCGGTTTCCCCCAACTCCTTAAGCCCAAATTCAATGAAAAAAGTTTTAACATCAGCAAGGTCATCGACAATAATACCAACATGATCAATACGTTGGATTTTCATATTCTTACCTCCTCGTACCACCTACTGGAAGTCGTACCGATTGGCTTAAGTAAACAAAATGTCTAATTTTTCGAAATGATCATCTTTTGTATAGTTTACCATGAACAAACGCATATAAAAAGGCTTTCAAATATAGGCATAGAAAACTTGTACTATTTGCAGGCGTCAATTATACTTAAGTTAAATAAGTACACTGTAAATGTTAGCAAGCTATAAAACACCATCAAATGTAGAAACCTAGTTTATCTAAGCAAGCTTTTTCCTAAGGAGGATGTCCAATGGATTATCTTAGAGATATTGCCACGTCAGTTGTTATTTATGGTTTTTTTGCATTTGTTTGGTTTGGGTGGGCATTGGAAGGTCCTAAAAAGAGTTGGGAGAAGTATTTAATTATTGCTTGCGCTACTTCTTTCTTACTCGGCGTATTAGGCGTTTATCTAATTTTTACTTATCAAGAAGAAGCCAGTGTATTAACAGAATATGGACTATCCTTATGGTATTATATTATCGTTATTATCGAATTTTTAGTTGGAGGCATTGGTGCTTATTTGTTATATAAAAAGAAATCAGATAATTACATTGCGCCATGGATTTGTCTTATTGTAGGAATCCATTTCTCCCCTTTGGCTTTTATCTTCCAAGAACCTACGATGCATCTATTAGCTCTTTTATTTGTCGCTACGACAATTGTTACGATACAACGAATGAAAAACATTTCCTACAGAGCAAGCGCTATAACAGGCATTGGAGCCGGAAGTACATTGCTATTGTTTGCCGTATTTAACATCCTTCGACTTGTACTTGTTTAAATTTTGTTGCTACGATTCCTATGCTATCCTTTTACAAAAAACCGGAAATAAAGAACCATAGAATAACTATGATTCTTTGTTTCCGGTTTTATCTTTCAGGAAATGTATAATCTATTAACGATGTTTGTTCCTATCCTCGGCTTGTTTGCGTAGTTGCTTTTGTGCTTTTTTAGAGCCACGGTCAATATCTTTATTGAATTTTCTTTCATGAAAATCAATGAAGAGTTGCTCTAAATCGTAGTTTTCCGGATATAAGTGTTCCCTAGATATTTCTAGTGTCAAACGCTTCAAAAGCACCGTATAAAATTGTTTGTTTATAGAAATTTGTGCATGATCATGATCTTGGTAGCTATAGAAAAGGCCGCTCTCTTTTAACTCCTGACTCCAAATGCGATCCCCTTTTTGAAAAACTGGCTGAGCAGAAGATTCTTTTAAAGAGCGTTGTGGTTTTTTCCGCTCAATTTTTGCCGTCGTATAATTTTTATCTACCAAATACTGTTGCGCATTCTGCAAAATTTCCGGATAAATTTCCATTTTTTGAGCAATCCAAAAAGCGTTGCTTTGACCTACTTGATTGAGTAAAAGTTGATATTTTGGCGTTAAAGTTGCTGAATCAAAGGCCATAGCTGCCGTTTGAAAATCTTCATGCTGCAAAGCAAAATCTTTAATCTCACCATAATGCGTGGTAGCAATAATGATAGCTTTCTTTTTATACATATATTCCATGGTAGCAATCGCCAAAGCAGCCCCTTCATTAGGCTCTGTGCCACTACCAAATTCGTCTAATAAAATAAGAGTATTGTCCGTTGTTTGGTGCAAGATATAACTGATATTTTGCATATGGGCAGAAAAAGTACTCAATGAATTTTCCAAGCTTTGCTGGTCTCCAATATCGATAAAAATTTTCTTGAAAATTCCTATGGAGGAATTTCCTCCATGGTTAACACACAGCCCAAATCCTGTCATTAAGCAAACCAAGGCAATCGTTTTTAATACCACTGTTTTCCCGCCGGCATTCGGTCCAGTAATAATTAACCCGCGATTATCTACCCCTAGGGTCAAATCTAGTGGAACAGCATCTTGCAATAGTGGATGTTTTACCTGGTCGAAAATAAGTTCTTCTTGATCATTTATCGCGATCTTTTTGCCATCGATGCTCTGACTGTATTTTCCCCGAGCAAAAATACTATCCAACTCCACCACAATATCTATACAATAACCAATCGCCGTTGCTTGTTCAGCGATTATTCCTGTTAATGTCGCTAAAATTTGATAAACCGCTGCTGTTTCTTCACTTTTTGCAATAATTAATTGATCATTTAACTTGCGTACACTTTCGGGCTCAATAAAAACGGTAGTTCCTCAATTGGATCGCTCAATAATCGTCCCTGCGATTTTTGATTGAAAAGTTGATTGAATAGGTAAAGTATAACGGTCCTCTTTTTTTATGAACAGTCGCTCTTGTACCCAACCATTTGCCGTCGCTTTTTTCAACAACTTATCACAACTTTTTTCAATAGTTGCCTGGATATCAGCTGTTTTCCCGCGGATTTTCTTTAACTCTCGCGAAGCCTCATCTTTTACACGGTTTCCATCGACCTTTTCTTGAATAGTCGTAATAATCTTTTTAAATTCTGTTAGATCATTTGCATAACGAAATAAAGTCGGCGTCTGATATTGATTTTTTTCAAAGAAAGCAGCAATCAAATGAAAGGAACGTAAAAAATCGCTATATTCAGTTAATTCACTTGCTTCTAAGATAGCCCCATTTTCAATTTTCTTCGTTAAATATTTAATTTGACTCAAACCCATAAATGGGACATGTTGATTCGAATTTAAGATTGCCAATGCTTCTTGCGTCTCGGTTAACCTTTTTTGCACCATATTATAACTAATAGCAGGTTGCTTGTTTTCTAATCGTTCTTTAGCATAATCACTAATACATCGATCAATAACGTTTTGCTTAACTTTTGTAAATTCTGTTGCGTCATATAAAGCTGAATTCATTTTTTATATCCTTTCTTATTGGAAATAAGATACCCTAAAAACAACGAATTCACTCGTTTTCGTAAAAATAAGTTATTCTAACTTTTGAAATTTTCCATTGTGGTGGCTAATATTAAAGGCTATTCGAAGTAAAGGACACTACGCCTCGCTTCCGCTCGCCCTAGTACTGTTCATCATCTACTTTCAACTCCCCTTGGTCGCTGAATCGTAGTGATTCGGTTTGGGGAACTACGCTCGCTCCTCTCGCCTAGTACTGCTCATCATCTACTTTCAACTCCCCTTGGTCGTTGAATCTTAGTGATTCACAGCAAAAAAGGCGACAGGAAGCCCCATCACCTTTTTAACATTCATTGTTTTCTCAGGTATCTAAAGGCATAACAAATAAGCTTGCCAAAATTTTAGCTTATTTGTATTCAATTGCTAATTTTAGATACCTACGACACTCATCAAGCAACCTCTTTCTTTAGAAAACGAGTTTTATTTCCATTTATTCTAAGATAATTTCTACTACTTGTCAAAGAAAGCTAATGATCTCTAAGAAAAAATGATTTAATGAAAAGTTAGCATTGGATTTTTTTCAGTATAAAATAAATGCGATACACATTTACAATCAGAGGAGCCAAAGCCTTTTGCTGGAATGCTTCCATTATTTCTTTCTCGCAATCCTGCAAAAAGCTGACATTCACCATCTTTACCTGAATAAGTTTGGACTTCTTCTATCTTTAAAAAAGGACGCAGATAATCCAAATGCCAACGCTGCTTTTTTTCTACTGCGATATGTCTATTGACCCTTGAGCGAATATTACGTTTGGCACTACCTACATAAACGTAATATCCTTTTTCAAATGCAAAATGACCCAGCTTGCCTATCTGTATACTTTCTTGTCTTTTAGGAAGGTACCCTTTCACCGCATAAAGTGTATGACTTTCTTTGATTGATTTCTTCATTTTCATCCACCTTTTAACTACTACTAAAAATTATTTTAACCTCAATAAATGCGATACATCCCCACTGAACCTGGCGCAGTATAACAAAAACCAAACTGTTGATACAATTTATCGGCCGGACTATCAGCAATTAAGCTAACATATGAGCCTTTAAATGTATGAGTGTCTAAATAGCCCATAATTTCTGTCATTACTTTTTTACCGAGACCTTTTCTTTGATAAGAAGGGTTTACAGCAATATCTACTACATGAAAAACAGTGCCCCCATCGCCAATCACTCTTCCCATAGCAATTAGGCAACCTCTATCATAGATCGTAACAGCAAACAGGGTATGCGAAAGACCAATGACAACTGCCTTACTATCTTTAACGCTAAGTCCTGCTTTTCGTCTTAATTGGTTGAAACTTTCAGTACTTGGTATTTCATATCTGATTTGATAATTTTTCTCCATGTCTTCCCTTCTTCCCCTTATTATTTTGCATGAATAGCCAAATTACGTTTTTTATAAATATTGTCTATACATGCTTAGCTAATGCTTTGTTCTATGGTAAACTGTCATGAAGTATGGATAAATTTTCTGGTTGAAGGAGTCTTTTCGTAATGATAAAAGATTTTTTACAAAAAAACAAATGGTATATGATGGCAAGTTTCTTTATTCCTTTTTTAGTAATGGCCATAATGTATCTAACAATTGGCATCTATCCCGGCAGCGATCGAAGTATTATGGCAAGTGATGCCTTCTCGCAATTTTCTAATTTTCATGCCAGTTTTCGCAACGCTTTGTTAGGTGAACAAAGTTTTCTTTATACTTGGAATGCATCATTAGGATTAAACTTTCTTTCTCTAATTTCTTATTACCTAGGAGGGCTCTTTACCCCGCTTGTGTTATTTTTTCCTAACCAACTAATGCCTGATGCGCTTTATTTTTTAACTTTAATTAAAATAGGTAGCGCTGGATTAAGTTTCTGGTTCTATGCAAGCCATCGTTTCAAAATTGCAAAAGGCAGTCACATAACGCTAGCAGTTTGCTATGCGCTAATGTCTTTTGTTACTGCACAATCTGAGCTTATTATGTGGTTAGACGCCTATATATACCTACCTTTAATTATTTGGGGAATTGATCGACTCATTCAAAAACATAAACCAAAACTCTTATTTATTAGCTATTTTATGCTATTTTTCACTAGTTTTTACTTAGGGTTTATGATTGGCGTTTTTTCTTTCCTTTACTTTTTAGTTCAGTTATTTAAAAATTGGAAAGACAATAAAAAAAGTATTTTACCTTACTTTACCACCTCACTATTAGCAGGCGGCGCGTCAATGATCATCATCTTACCGGCGCTATTAGATTTACGTGCCAATGGAGAAGAATTAACACAAATCACTGACCTTAAAACAGAGGCAACGAGTGCTTTCGACTTTTTTATCAAAAATATGATCGGAGTCTATGATACCACTAAATATGGCGCCATTCCCTTTATTTATATCGGTCTACTACCTCTTGCTTTTTTTATTTTTTATTTTGTCATTAAGGAAATTCCTTGGAAAGAAAAAATTCTTTACGGACTATTGGTTGCATTACTAATAGGAAGCTTTTATTTTGTTCCTTTAAATTTATTCTGGCACGGGATGCATGCACCAAATATGTTTTTGTTCCGTTATGCTTTTTTATTATCCTTTACGGTAATCATGTTAGCTGGATTTGCTTGGGAAAAATTAAACGAAACAAATGAGCGAAGGTTATTTTACTCTTTTATCTTTTTAGCTATCGCCTTTGTCTTTACTTATCTTTTAGTCTGCAAAACACGAGAATATCTAGAACCTATTTCATTGATTTTAACTTTATCATTTCTAACCGTCTATTGTGTGATCTTTTTTTCCTTTTATACAAAAAAATTCTCTTTTAAACAAGCTGTGCTATTTTTACTGATATTTGTAACAGCTGAAATGACGATTAATACAAATAGCATGCTACGTGGTATCTTAGATGAGTGGAACTACGCTTCCCGGGAATTGTACACAGAACCTTATCCAGCAATCAATGAACTCGTTGAACAAACCAAAGAAGAAAATGATAGTTTCTATCGTTTAGAAAATCTTGATCCAGTTTCTGCCAATGATAGCTTTAACTATGGTTATAGTGGAATTAGTATGTTTTCATCTATTAGAAACCGAAACACTTCTGGTTATATGAATATGCTGGGGTTCCGCTCGAGGGGAACGAGTCTAAATATTCGCTATCCTAATAACACGCTACTGATGGATAGCTTAATGTCAGTCAAATACAATTTAAGTAAACAACCAATTAACAAGTATGGTTTCAGACAAAAAGATACAAGCGATGACTATCAATTATATGAAAATCAAAATGCATTACCTTTAGGCTTTTTAACCGACCCTTCTATTGACCAACTGACACAGTTTGAAAATGATAATTTGGCCAACCAAACAAACTTAATGAACCAATTAGCTGATACAAAAGAAAACTTCTTCCAATTTCAGCCAATCACGGTGACTGATTTGAATAATATAAGTATTGAAAATCAAGGAGCACATACAAAATTTAGTGAACAAGAAGGAAATGTCGCTAAAGAAGTCACTTGGAAAGTCAATGTACCGGCCCACTCTCAAGCCTACTTAAGTCTATTCCCAACAAATTTTGGAGAATTAGAAAGTTCTACAGCAACAATCACAGTAAATGGGCAACAAAGAGAAAGTAAAATTGACATTAATGGACAATATTATGATTTAGGTTTTTACGACCAAGCACAAACCGTCGAATTTACAGCAAGTTTTTATGGTACCGAAGATATTTCTTTCCAAAACCCACAGGTCGTTACCTTAGATACTGATGCTTTTCAAAAAAGCGTAGGTAAAATTCAAAATAATAGCGTTGAAATGCAAACAGGAAAACGTAGTGCTCAAGCTAAAGTTGACACAAATACAGCACAAAAATTAATTACCACTATTCCTTATGATGGCGGTTGGCAAGCAAAAATCGATGGAGAAAAAGTCCCTATTGATTCCTTCCAAGACGCTTTTGTCAGTCTACAAGTCCCAGAAGGAAAACATACTATAGAGTTTACTTACTGGCCACAAGGATTTCTTTTAGGCCTAGGATTGTTGATCAGCTGTACACTTTTATTTGTTGTCTTTGATTGGTATTACGAAAGAAGATATGCAAAATAATTTTGTTAATTAAGATAGTTTTATGTCATTAAACATTACATAAAACTATCTTTTTTTAATTTTTTTATTGAAATTTTATTATTTCTGGAGATTCGTGTTATATTTCCTTACATATTTTCATTGACAAATAAAAATAAAATTGCTATATTACTTCTATCAATTATAAAAAATATTTTTTTATAATTGATAACTTTAAAAAGGGTGGGATCACATGGAAAAATCAGAAATAAGTGCAGATGATATAAAAAGGATAGTCAAGGAAGAAAATGTCCGTTTTTTACGTTTAATGTTTACTGATGTTTCTGGGATTATCAAAAACGTAGAAGTGCCTATCAGTCAATTAGATAAAGTACTAGATAATAAATTAATGTTTGATGGCTCTTCTATCGAAGGATTTGTGCTTATCGAAGAAAGCGATATGTATCTTTATCCGGATTTATCAACTTGGATGATTTTTCCTTGGGAAAATGAGTATGGAAAAGTAGCACGTTTAATCTGTGATATTTATAATCCTGATGGAACTCCTTTTGCTGGAGATCCAAGAGGAAATCTTAAAGCTTCATTGGCAGAGATGAAAAAGTTAGGTTTTACTTCCTTTAATTTAGGACCAGAGCCAGAATTTTTCTTATTTAAATTAGATAGTAATGAAAATATCACTATGGATTTAAATGACACAGGTGGATACTTTGACTTATCCCCAACAGACTTAGGAGAAAATTGTCGTCGAGATATTGTATTAGAATTAGAAAAATTAAATTTTGAAGTTGAAGCTTCCCACCATGAAGTGGCTTTCGGGCAACATGAAATTGATTTTAAATATGCTGATGCTGTTGAAGCATGCGATAATATTCAAACTTTTAAACTTGTCGTTAAAACGATCGCGCGAAAACATGGACTACACGCCAGCTTTATGCCTAAGCCTTTATTTGGCATTAATGGTTCAGGGATGCATTGTAATATGTCATTATTTAAAGACGGTAAAAATGCCTTTTATGATGAAAAGGGCGAGTTACAATTAAGTCGTAACGCCTACCATTTTCTAGCTGGGCTACTAAAACATGCACGATCATTTACGGCGATCTGCAATCCTACTGTGAATTCCTACAAACGACTTATTCCGGGTTATGAAGCTCCTGTGTACATCGCTTGGTCTGGGAGAAATCGATCCCCTTTAATCCGTGTACCAGAATCAAAAGGAGCTTCTACACGCTTAGAGCTACGTTCGGTCGATCCTTCAGCTAACCCTTATCTAGCTTTATCTTTACTTTTACAAGCCGGGTTAGATGGTATAAAAAACCAACTAATGCCACCTACACCTATCGATCGCAACATTTATCACATGGAAGAAAAAGAGCGCGTAGAAAGCGGCATTTATGCTTTACCTTCAACACTAAATGATGCGTTAACGGCTTTATCTGAAGATGAACTACTTAAAAATACACTTGGCAAACATATCTATAATAATTTTGTAGAAGCTAAAAAGAGTGAATGGACAACTTTTTTGTCCTCTGTTTCCGAATGGGAAAAAGAACAATACTTAACACTATAGTAAACTAAACAAAGTAACAAAAATAAGAGATGTACTATCGCTAAATAGTACATCTCTTATTTTCATAGACTATTAAATAAAATCTTTACTAACCTTCTTATTCGTACTTAACCTCTTTTAAATATAAGCCTTCCGGATGAGCCGTAGGACCAGCTAAACTACGATCACATGCAGCAATAATTTGCGGTATTGCGTCTTCAGAAATACGTCCATTGCCAATTTTTAACAACGTCCCTACCATAATTCGAACCATATTATATAAAAAACCATCTCCACGAAAAGTAAATAACAGTTCATCACCGGTGTCATTAACTTCCATCTTCGCCTCATAGATAGTGCGTTTTTTATTGTTTACTTCACTTTTTATGGAACAAAAAGAAGTAAAATCATGAGAACCTAAAAAATCAGGAAGAGCTCTTCTTATTCGTCCCAAGTCTAATTCATAACGATAATAACTACTATAAAACCGACGAAAAGGGCTACGAGCTTTCCCAATATCTACCCGAAATTCATAAGTCTTTTCTTTAGCTAGATAACGAGAATGAAAACTATCTTCTACAAGCTCTATCTGTTTTACCGCAATATCTGCAGATGTCTGTGTGTCTAAAGCAAAACGTAATTTTTCTAATGGACGTTTGACTGGCCAAGCAAAATCAATAACCTGTCCTAAAGCATGTACACCAGCATCTGTACGTCCAGATCCATTGATTTTAATTTTTTGATTTGCGATTTTAGATAATGTTTTTTCTAATTCGTCTTGAACCGTACGTCCGTTGATTTGACTTTGAAAACCGCTAAAATTTGTACCATCATAGGCAATAATTGCTTTGTAACGAACCATTTTTTCCTCCTTCATAAAAAAAGAGACAATAAAAGAATCAATTAACTTTTGTTGTCTCTTTTTCTTAAATTAAGCACGTAACTTTAGCAAACTTATGTGCTTAACCACACTAGTTTAACTTTCTTATGAGGCTATTTCCTTTTTTAAGCTCTTAAATAAATTAAAGCGGCCGTTAAAAAAGCGTAAACACAAACAGAAATGGTATCTTTCTTATGCCAGTGCAATATACGATATTTTGTCCGTCCCTCTCCTCCTTGATAACCACGAGCTTCCATCGCTGTTGCTAAATCATCCGCACGATTAAAACTAGACACAAATAAGGGAATGAGCAGCGGAATGACAGCTTTCATTTTTTGGATCAAATTTCCTTCACTGAAATCAACACCTCGAGCACGCTGTGCGTTCATAATCTTTTCAGTCTCATCCATTAGCGTTGGTACAAAACGTAAAGCAATAGACAGCATCAAAGAAATTTCATGAACTGGAAAATGGATTGCATTTAAAGGACGTAAAATGAATTCAATCGCATCTGAAAGTTCCAATGGGGGAGTTGTTAATGTTAGTAGAGTAGACATGAATATAATTAACACAAACCGGCAAAAGATAAAAATACCATTTTGAACCCCAAAGGCTGTAATTTGAAAAACGCCCCACTGCCAGTACACTTGTCCACCAGAGGTAAATAAAACTTGCAAAGCAACAGTAAATAATATCAACCACAATAATGGCCTGACGCCACGTAGAAAAAAACCAAAGTCAACTTTTGATAAATAGATACAAAAAAGTGTAAACAAACCTAAAAGTAAATAACTTTGCCAATTATTGGCGAAAAAAATGACTCCTATGAAATAAAAACTGGTCAACAATTTTGCCCGAGGATCTAAACGATGGATCAGTGAATTTCCTGGGATATATCTACCTAAAATCAGCTTATTCATCATTTGCTTGTCCTCCTCTTGCCACTAGTTCATCTGCCAACTCGCTCGCCGTAAGAGGCAATTTTTCAAAAACCATTCCGGCATTTTCCAAGCGTTTAGCAAATGCAGCCGCAGTAGGAACGCTCAATTGTTTATTTTGCAACCACTCTACATTTTGAAAGACTTTTTCTGGTGTTCCATCTTTTACAAGCTGTCCTTTTTCTAAGACATAAACATAATCAGCATAATCAGCAACATCATCCATCGAATGTGTAACTAGCACAATAGTCATATGACGAGCCTTATGTAAATGCTCGAATATCGCCATCATTTCTCGACGTCCCTGCGGGTCAAGTCCTGCCGTGGGTTCATCCAGTACTAAAACTTCTGGTTCCATGGCTAATACACCAGCAATGGCCACTCTACGCATTTGTCCACCTGATAAATCAAACGGAGAACGATCAAGATAACTTTCATCTAGTCCTACTAATGCTAAATATTCTTTTGCTAATTTTAATGCCTCTTCTTCTGACACACCAAAATTTTTCGGCCCAAAAGCAATATCCTTTCCCACCGTTTCTTCAAACAACTGCGATTCAGGAAATTGAAAGACAATCCCCACTTTTTTTCGAATAGGCTTTAAATTTTTATTATTTGTTTCTGGCGTGATCGTTCGCTCGCCAATCTTTACATTACCTGAAGTCGGCTTCAATAAGGCGTTTAAATGCTGTAAAATAGTTGACTTCCCACTACCTGTATGACCCACCAGAGCATTATAAGTTCCTTCTTTAATCGTCATATTGATATCATATAAGACACGCTGTTCAAAAGGTGAGCCCGGTTGAAAAGTAAAATTTACTTGTTCAAAAACGATGTCCATAACCAGTCGACCATCCCTTCTTCAGTTAAATATTTTTCAGGCACTGAAACACCACGATCCTTTAATGATTGTTTTAACCTTTCAGGAAATGGTAAATCTAATCCTTTTTCTATTAAATTTGGTCCTTGAGAAAAAATCTGAGCAGGTGTCCCCTCATCCATCAATTGTCCTTCACGCATCACAAGAATTCGATTCGCATTGGCTGCTTCATCAATATCATGAGTGATGGATAAAACGGTTAACTGATATTTTTCTTTAACTTCTTTTAGAATTGATATCACTTCTTGGCGACCTTCAGGATCTAACATACTTGTTGCTTCATCAAGAATAATAATATCGGGGCGTAAAGCTAAAATTCCCGCAATTGCTACTCGTTGTTTTTGTCCACCAGACAACCGTGCAGGTTCTTTAGCCGCAAAATCCGTTAATTTGACTTGCTCCAAAGCTTCCTTAACTCTAGGGACCATTTCTTCTCGTGGAATACCTTGATTTTCCATCCCAAAAGCGACGTCGTCTTCAACCGTAGCACCTACAAATTGATTATCTGGGTTTTGAAAAACCATGCCTACCATCTTACGTATCGTCCAAATATTCTCTTCATTTAATTCCAATTGACCCACAGAGATATTCCCTTTTTCTGGCAATAATAGTCCATTTATCGTTTTAGCCAGAGTCGATTTGCCTGAGCCATTATGCCCGATAATCGCTACCCATTCTCCTTTATTTACAGTTAGCGATAAATCTTGCAGCGCAGGTTGTATTTGATCAGCTTGATAGCGAAATGTGATATTTTTTAAACTTATGATAGGTTCCATGGTTGCTCCTTTATGTAAAATAGACTAAAAAGTACTTAAGACAAATTCACTATATTCATTCACAAAAATTAAAAGCTATCTGATTCTAACTAACACTACCAAAAAAAAGTTACTATTTCAATTACTCTAACAAATAGTCCATAATGTTTTCTTTTACTTTCCATTAGTTATAAGATTTATAACAAATCGAAACTAAAAAAAAAACTTTATGATGAATGCCTGCTCCCTGGTAATTCAGGGAGCAGTGCTGAGCTAGACTCGGAAAAAAATATTTCCAACATCATAACACTCTTAAAATCATCGACAAAGTGATGCTAGCCATTAGTTTAATGACTAATATTGCTTCAGTAGATTTTAGACAAGTTCTAGGATAGCCATTGCTGCAGCGTCTCCGCGTCTTGGTTCAGTCTTCAAGATGCGAGTATAACCACCTTGGCGCTCTTCATAGCGAGGAGCGATATCATTAAAAAGCTTTTGTAAAGCTGAATCAATAATAATCTCTTCATCCTCTTCACGCACATTAGCTACTTCATTACGTACAAAAGCAGCTGCTTGGCGACGTGCATGCAAATCACCGCGTTTTCCTAGTGTAATCATTTTTTCTGCTGTAGAACGAACTTCTTTGGCACGAGCTTCTGTTGTTTCAATTCGTTCGTTAATGATTAGATCAGTTGTTAAATCACGCAACATCGCTTTACGTTGGTTAGATGTGCGTCCTAATTTACGATAACTCACGTGGTTTCCCTCCTTCGTAAAAATTAATCGTCTTTACGTAATCCCAGGCCAAGATCACTTAATTTTGATTTTACTTCTTCAAGAGATTTACGGCCCAAATTACGTACTTTGATCATTTCTGGTTCAGATTTATTTGTTAATTCTTGTACAGTATTAATACCAGCACGTTTTAAACAATTATAAGAACGAACAGATAAGTCCAACTCTTCAATTGTCATTTCTAACATTTTTTCTTTTTGTGTTTCTTCTTTTTCAACCATGATGTCTGTATTTTTCGCTTCATCGGTCATATTCACAAAAATTTCTAAATGGTCTGTAAGGATTTTCGCTGATAAACTTAAAGCGTCAAGTGGGTCAATCGAACCATCTGTCCAAAGTTCCATTGTCAGCTTATCATAATCATCCCGGCGACCAACACGTGTATTTTCTACTTGATAATTCACACGACGAACGGGTGTATAAATTGAATCAACTGGAAGTACACCAATGGGCATATCTTCTTTTTTGTTTTCGTCAGCTTGAACATACCCACGTCCAGGTTGCACTGATAAGCGAGCATGAAATCTTGTACCTTCTGCTACCGTACAGATATACATATCTTTATTAAGAATCTCTACATCACTATCAACGATGATATCGCCAGCAGTTATTGTAGCCGGTCCAGTAATATCGATTTCAAGTTTTTTTTCTTCTTCGCTATAAAGTTTTAACGCAAGACCTTTAATATTCAAAACAATTTGTGCGACATCTTCACGAACGCCTTTGATCGTTGAAAACTCATGTAACACGCCATCAATTTGAATACTTGTGATTGCTGCTCCTGGTAAAGAAGATAACAAAATACGACGCAGGGAATTTCCTAATGTAGTTCCATAGCCTCTTTCCAGAGGTTCTACGATAAACTTGCCATAATCTTTCTCTTCATCAATCTTCGCGATTCTTGGTTTTTCGAATTCAATCATTCTTATCTCTTACCCCTTTCAAAACGAAAAGTGTCTTGTTCAATGACATAATTTTGAAACTCAAAATGAGCAGCACTCATTAAACACGACGGCGTTTTGGAGGGCGGCATCCATTATGAGGAACTGGTGTTACGTCACGAATCGCAGCCACTTCCAATCCTGCTGCTTGTAATGAACGAATTGCTGCTTCACGTCCTGAACCTGGGCCTTTTACAGTTACTTCTACATTTTTCAATCCGTGTTCCATTCCTGATTTTGCCGCAGTTTCTGCTGCTAATTGAGCGGCAAATGGTGTTGATTTTCTACTTCCTCTGAATCCTAATGCACCTGCTGAAGACCATGATAACGCGTTACCATGTTGATCAGTGATCATCACAATTGTATTATTGAATGTTGAATGAATATGTGCAATTCCAGATTCAATATTCTTTTTCACACGGCGTTTACGATTCACTTTTTTTTGTGCCATGAAGTTTAACCTCCTTCATTAGAAATTATTTTTTCTTGCCTGCGATAGTTGTTGCGGGGCCTTTACGTGTACGGGCATTATTTTTAGTATGTTGTCCACGGACAGGTAAACCACGACGATGACGCATACCGCGATATGAACCAATCTCCATCAAACGTTTGATGTCTAAGTTCACTTCACGACGAAGGTCACCTTCAACTTTTAGATTATCAACAGCTGCGCGGATCGCGTCAGTTTGTTCGTTGGTTAAATCACGAACACGAACATCTTCAGCAACGCCTGCTTCTGCTAAAATGCTTTTAGCAGTTGTATCTCCGACACCAAAAATATAAGTAAGAGAAACAACTACTTGTTTTTCCCGAGGAATATCTACTCCTGCAATACGAGCCATATCTTATTACACCTCCAATTATCCTTGACGTTGTTTATGTTTTGGATTTGCAGAACAAATCACCATAACGCGTCCTTTACGACGAACGACTTTGCAATTATCACACATTGTTTTTACTGATGGTCTTACTTTCATAATACTTACCTCCTATGGTTTTACGTAAGTACAATTATTTAAAACGATACGTAATACGACCACGACTCAAGTCATAAGGCGAAAGTTCAACAGTCACCTTATCGCCCGGTAAAATACGAATATAGTGCATTCGGATTTTGCCAGAAACAGTCGCAAGAATCTCATGGCCATTTTCAAGTTCGACTTTAAACATTGCATTTGGTAAAGTTTCGACGACTGTACCTTCAATTTCTATCATGTCTTCTTTTGCCACGCACAGTACCCCCTTGTACTTGTTTCGCAACTTTACGCGATAAAACGGCGGAAACCTGTGTCGTGTTCCCACCTTAACTTCTTTTCAACAATTTTCTATCAATCTAGAAGTCAGACTGATATATTTTAGCATAATGCCTAACTATTTACAAGAAAAAGTTACTAGAACACGAAAAAGAGCAAGAATTACTTCGTTAGAATTTGTTGAATTTCCGCAAAAACTTCATCAATCTCACGATTTCCATCAATAGAATATAGCAAGCCTTTTTTATCATAATGTTCCAAAATAGGTTCGTTATTTTTTACATTGACCGAAATACGATTTCTGACAGTTTCTGGTTTGTCATCATCCCGTTGGTAAAAATCATGTCCTCCACAACGATCACAAGTTCCTTCCACTTTAGGAGGGTTAAATATCTTGTGATATGTGGCACCGCAATTGCGGCAAATGTAACGACCAGATAAACGCTCAACCAGCACCTCTTCTGGCACCTTTATCTCAATAACAGCGTCAATCTTTTTACTTAAATCTTGCATCATGTTATCTAAGGCTTCTGCTTGATCTAACGTACGAGGAAAACCATCCAATAAAAAGCCATCTTCGGTATCTGATTCAGCTAAGCGTTCTTTAACGATTCCGTTCGTTACTTCATCAGGAACAAGTTCACCTTTATCCATATAAGACTTTGCTTCTAAGCCAAGATCTGTTTTTTTAGCAATTGCTTGTCTGAACATATCTCCAGTTGAAATTTGCGGAATATTATATTTAGCAATAATTTTTTCTGCTTGAGTCCCTTTACCAGCTCCAGGGAGTCCCATTAAAACGAGGTTCATTTTTTATTCCTCCTGCAAGTTTTTCCAGTGTTGAGGAAAAAGCCCCAACACTACATAAAACTCTAATTTATGAAACCTGTGTATTGACGTTTTAGCATTAGACCTTCTATTTGTTTGGCAGTTTCAAGCGCTACACTAATAACAATTAATAAACTTGTCCCCCCCAAACCTATTGATTGTGGAAGATCCCATATCATGGATGCGATAATTGGAAGCAATGCGACTGCTCCTAAAAAGAGCGAACCCACTGTACTTAAACGCATCAATAACCTTGAGACGAACTGTTCTGTTCCTTTTCCCGGACGCACACTTGGAATATAACTTCCTTGCTTTTGCAAGTTTTCCGATAACTTCTCGGGATTTACTTGAACAAAAGCGTAAAAGAAAGTAAAGCCAACGATCAATGCACCATACAAAATAGCACCAGGTACTGTATTGTAATCAAAAAGTGTTTGAATGACATCAAACCACGTTTCTCCTCTAGCAGATCCAAAAGCCTGAATGATCGCATTAGGTGTTGTAATCAAGGAACTAGCAAAGATAACAGGAATAACGCCAGCAGCATTCACTTTTAAAGGTAGATAACTACTTGTTGGTGCTCCTGCTACACGTTTTGTATACTGAATCGGGATCTTTCTCTCTGCTTGTTGAACAAAGGTAACAATCGTTACGACCAACAACATCGCAATAACTAAAATAACCACAAATAAAATTGATTTCCAAAGGTCATCTTGGTTAATATTAATAAAATAATCTTCTGCTATTTCTTTGATTGAAACAGGTAAACGAGAGATAATCCCTGCAAAAATAAGCATGGACACACCGTTTCCGATCCCTTTTTCAGTGATCATTTCCCCCAACCAAGTAACAAACATGGTACCAGTGGTTAAAATAACTCCAATAACAACATAAGTTGAGATTGAAGGATTAGGAACAAAGCCGAATTGAGTAAAAACTTGGAAACCAGCCGTTAACGCAATAGATTGTAAAAAACCTATAAACAAAGTGATATAACGAGTCGCTTGATTCAGCTTTTTACGTCCCACTTCACCCTGTTTTGACCATTCAGTGAATTTCGGAACAATATCCATTTGAGCTAATTGAACAATAATAGAAGCAGTAATGTAGGGCGAAACGCCCATCGAAAAAATCGAAAAACGTTGCATCGCACTACCGCTAACCAAATCCAACATATTCATAAAGGGCAATTCAGAAATAGTTTGTAACTCTGCTGCATCGACACCTGGGACAGTAACATGCGTTCCAACACGGAATATAAACAGAATAAATATTGTAAACAAGATCCTTGATCTAATATCCTTGACTTTAAAAGCGTCCTTTAAAAGTTTTAACATCAGATCACCTCAATTGACCCACCAGCAGCTTCAATAGATTCTTGTGCTGCTTTAGAAAACTTCGCTGCTTTCACAGTTAATTTTTTGGTTACTTCTCCATTACCCAACACTTTAATGCCAGCTTTTTGTTTTTTTACAAACCCAGCTTCAGCTAAAACAGTGGGAGTAACTTCAGTTCCCTCTTCAAAATTATTCAAAAGGTCAACATTGATAATCGCATATTCTTTACGATTAACGTTGGTAAAGCCACGTTTTGGTAAACGGCGGAATAATTCTGTTTGACCACCTTCAAAACCAAGACGAGTTCCACCGCCTGAACGAGCCTTTTGTCCTTTTTGTCCACGTCCTGCAGTCTTACCATTACCTGATGATGAACCACGTCCCACGCGGTTGCGTACTTGACGTGAACCTTTTGCAGATTCTAGTTCATGAAGTTTCATGTGTTTGGCACCTCCTTAGTTAAAATCGATTCATCGAATCGTTGTTACACTTCCTCTACGTCCACTAAGTGTGCAATAGTTGCAACCATGCCTTTGACTGCCTCATTCGCAGGTTTAACAACAGTGCTGTTCACTTTTTTTAATCCTAACGCTTTTACTGTATCGCGTTGATTTTGAGGACGTCCAATAATACTGCTTTTTAATGTGATTTTTAATTCAGCCATTAGAATTGTCCTCCTAACCAATAATTTCTTCTACAGATTTGCCGCGAAGTTCAGCAACTTCTTCAGCGCGTTTTAATTCTGTCAATCCTTTAATTGTTGCACGCACAACATTGATCGGCGTATTAGAGCCTAAAGATTTAGATGTTACATCGGCTACACCGCCAAGTTCTAATACCGCACGAACAGGTCCACCTGCAGCAACTCCAGCACCAGCTTCAGCTGGTTTCAATAGAATATATCCACCACTGAATGAGCCAATGACTTCATGCGGGATTGTTGAGCCAACCATTGGTACTTCGATTAAGTTTTTCCTTCCGTCGTCAACAGCTTTACGGATTGCTTCTGGTACTTCCTGTGCTTTACCTGTACCAAATCCTACGTGCCCGTTTTTATCACCGACAACGACTAAAGCTGCAAAACGCATACGACGACCGCCTTTTACGACCTTTGATACTCGGTTGATCGCAACGACACGGTCTTCTATTTCCAAGTTATTTGGATCAATATAAGCCATGAATGGTGTTCCTCCTTTTTTTAAAATTCTAGTCCATTTTCGCGTGCAGCTGTTGCTAAAGCTGCTATGCGGCCATGGTAAAGGTATCCACCACGGTCAAAGACTACTTTTTTAATACCTTTTTCTGATGCACGGTCAGCAACTAATTTACCGACTGTTTCTGCTTGCTCAGTTTTTGTTCCACCTGAAATATTTTTATCCAAGGTAGAGGCACTTGCTAGCGTCACACCCGCTACGTCATCAATTACTTGCGCGTAGATGTTTTTATTAGAACGGAAAACGTTCAAGCGTGGGCACTCAGCAGTACCAGAGATTTTATTTCTCACACGTTGATGTCTTTTTTGACGTGTTTTATTTTTGTCTGGTTTTGTAATCACAATTGTCACCTCTTTAACTGTATTAGTCTAAGCCGCGATTTGTCTTACTCTTTTGCGGACTTGTTTATTTACCTGTTTTACCTTCTTTGCTGCGCACTTGTTCGCCAGCATAACGAATACCCTTGCCTTTATAAGGCTCTGGTGAACGAATACTACGAATCTTAGCAGCCACTTTACCAACAAGTTCTTTATTAGAACCTTTGATTATAATTTGGTTATTGGCTGGAACTTCAATGGTAGTCCCTGCTGGAGTTTCTAACTCAACTGGTTGTGAATAACCAACGTTTAAAATAAGTTTTGTCCCTTGTAATTGGGCACGGTATCCAACCCCCACAAGTTCTAATGATTTTTGAAAGCCTTCAGATACACCTACAACCATATTATTGAAGTTTGCACGGGTTGTTCCATGAATTGTTTTCATTTTCTGACTTTCGTTTGGACGGGTAAATGTCACTTCATTTCCATCGATATTAAATTTAATATCTGGTGAAAATGCACGAGTTAATTCACCGTTGGGTCCTTTAACTGTTACATCGTTGCCATCCATTTTAACTTCAACGCTTTCTGGCAATACAACAACTTTATTCCCAATACGACTCACGGAAAGACACCTCCTTGTGTATTTATTAAATTACCATACATAAGCGACAATTTCGCCGCCAACATTTTTTGCTCTAGCTTCTTTGTCAGTGATCACACCGTCAGAAGTTGAAACAACTGCAATGCCTAAACCATTCAATACTTTAGGTACTTCGTCAGCTTTGACATAAGCACGCAGACCTGGTCTAGAGATACGTTTCAAGTTAGTGATCACACGTTCACCATCTTTCCCGTATTTAAGGAATAAACGGATTACGCCTTGTTTGTCATCTTCGATATATTCAACATTACGAACGAAACCTTCATTTTTAAGGATTTCAGCAATGTCGTGTTTGATTTTTGAAGCAGGAACTTCTAAAACATCATGCCTTGCCATATTGGCATTACGGATACGTGTTAGAAAATCTGCAATTGGATCTGTCATGACCATTAGATGATTTACCTCCTTTTTGCGAGTTTACTTTTTTACCAGCTAGCTTTCTTCACGCCGGGAATTTGACCTTTGTAGGCCAGTTCGCGGAAGCAAATACGGCAAAGGTGAAATTTACGATAAACAGAACGTGGACGACCACAGCGTTCACAGCGAGTATATTCTTGTACTGAATATTTTGCGGTTTGTTTATTTTTAGCAACTTGTGACTTTTTAGCCAATTTCTTCGCCTCCTTTTATTTTTGGAATGGCACTCCTAATTGTGTTAACAATTCAAGAGATTCTTCATCAGTGTTTGCTGTTGTAACAATAACGATATCCATTCCTCGTACCTTGTCAACTGAATCATAGTCAACTTCAGGAAAGATCAATTGTTCTTTGATACCTAAAGTGTAGTTTCCACGACCATCGAAAGCTTTTTTGCTTACACCATGGAAGTCACGTACACGTGGTAAGGAAACATTTACTAATTTATCCAAGAAGTCATACATTCTGTCTCCACGTAAAGTAACTTTAGTGCCGATTGGCATTCCTTCACGCAGACGGAAGCCTGCAACAGATTTTTTAGCTTTTGTCACTAAAGGTTTTTGTCCAGAAATCAATTGTAATTCTTCAACTGCTTTGTCTAGATTCTTAGCATTAGATACTGCATCACCAACACCCATATTAATAACGATTTTTTCAACCTTTGGTGTTTGCATAACAGAGCTATAGTCAAATTTTTGTACTAATGATGGAACGATATCTTGTGTATATTTTTCTTTAAGGCGGTTCATTTAGTTGCCCCTCCTTTCTTGATTTGTTTATTTATCAATAACTTCACCAGTTTTTTTAGAAACACGGACTTTTGTACCGTCCACTGTTTGATAGCCAACTCGGGTTGCTTCACCGCTTGAAGGATCGATCAACATAACATTCGATACATGGATCGGAGCTTCTTGTTCAGAGATCCCGCCTTGCGGTGCAGTTTGAGAAGGTTTTTGATGTTTTTTCACAACATTAACACCTTCGACGACAACCTTGTCGTTTTTTGGATGAGCTTCTAAAATGACGCCCTCTTTATTTTTGTCTTTACCAGTAATAACTTTTACTTTATCGCCTTTTTTAACAAACATTCTTGTTTCGCACCTCCTTTGATATTAAATAACTGCTATAGTACTTCTGGTGCTAGCGAAACAATCTTCATGTAATTACTTTCTCGTAGTTCGCGAGCAACTGGCCCGAAGATACGAGTTCCGCGTGGGCTTTTATCATCACGAATGATCACCGCAGCATTTTCATCAAATTTAATGTAAGAACCGTCAGCACGATGAGCGCCTGATTTTGTACGAACAATAACTGCTTTTACAACTTCGCCCTTTTTGACAACCCCACCTGGCGTTGCTTGTTTGACCGTAGCGACGATCACATCACCGATATTCGCAGTTTTTCGACCTGAGCCACCTAGGACTTTGACCGTTAAAATTTCGCGTGCTCCCGAATTATCAGCAATTTTTAAACGACTTTCTTGTTGGATCACGATGTATATCCTCCTTTCAAATATAGCAATTTAATCTATATAGGAAAATCTCGTGTAATTAAATAATCACTGCTTTTTCAACGATTTCTACTAAACGAAAACGTTTTGTAGCTGATAATGGACGAGTTTCCATAATTCTCACGATATCACCAGTTTTGGCTTCATTGTTTTCATCGTGCACTTTGTATTTTTTCGAATAATTAATCCGTTTGCCGTAAATTGGATGATTTTTCTTTGTTTCAACGACAACAGAGATTGTTTTATCCATTTTATCAGATACCACGCGCCCTTGATAAACCTTACGGTGATTTCTTTCTTCAGTCATACGATTCATGGCCTCCTTCCATTATTACTTTACTTGTTCACGCAACACCGTTTTGATGCGTGCAATCGATTTGCGTACCTCTTTAATACGCGCTGTATTTTCTAATTGTCCGGTAGCTAATTGGAAACGAAGATTAAACAATTCTTCTTTAAATTGTTTTTCTTGATCTAGCATTTCGGCAGTGGTTAACTCTCTGATATCTTTAACCTTCATTCGATTCACCACCCATTTCTTCACGTTTTACGATCTTGGTTCTAATTGGCAATTTGTGAGAAGCAAGGCGTAAAGCTTCTTTAGCGACTTCATCGGAAACTCCGGCGATTTCAAAAAGGATTTTACCACGTTTTGTTGGAGCTACCCAGCCTTCTGGTGCCCCTTTACCTGAACCCATACGCACGCCGATAGCTTTTGCTGTATAAGATTTGTGAGGGAAAATTTTGATCCATACTTTCCCTCCGCGTTTCATATAACGGTTCATCGCAATACGGGAAGCTTCAATTTGTCGGTTTGTAATCCAAGAAGATTCAAGAGCTTGCAAACCATATTCGCCAAAAGTAACTTCTTTACCGCCTTTAGCTTCTCCGCGCATTCTTCCGCGGAACTCACGACGGTGTTTTACACGTTTAGGTACTAACATGTTTATTCCCCTCCCTTCTCAGTGTTATTTTTAGTTGGAAGAATTTCTCCACGATAGATCCACACTTTAACTCCTAGTTTTCCGTATGTTGTGTCTGCTTCTTCCCATGCATAGTCAATATCTGCACGAAGTGTGTGCAAAGGAACAGTTCCTTCTGAATAACCTTCCACACGAGCAATATCTGCTCCATTTAAACGACCAGAAACTTGGGTTTTAATACCTTCAGCTCCTGCACGCATTGTACGTTGAATAGATTGTTTTTGTGCGCGACGGAACGCAACACGATTTTCAAGTTGACGGGCAATGCCTTCTCCAACTAATTTTGCATCTAAATCAGATTTCTTAACTTCAACGATGTTAATATGAACTCGTTTGCCTGTTAGTTTATTTAATTGTTTTCTTAAATTTTCGACTTCAGAACCGCCTTTACCGATAACCATACCTGGTCTTGCAGTGTGGATTGAAATATTCACACGTTTTGCAGCACGTTCAATTTCTACAGTCGATACTGCTGCTTCAGCAAGTTTTTCACCGATAAATTCACGGATCCGTAAATCTTCATGTAATAAATCTGCGTATTCTTTTTCAGCATACCATTTTGCTTCCCAATCACGGATAATACCGATACGCATTCCAATTGGATTTATTTTTTGACCCACTGACTATCCCTCCTTATTTTTCTGATACAACAACCGTGATATGACTTGTACGTTTGTTGATTGGAGATGCTGAACCTTTTGCTCGAGGACGGAAACGTTTCATGGTTGGTCCTTCATCTACAAATGCTTCAGCCACAACTAAATTTTCAACTTCTAAGTCATAGTTGTTTTCTGCATTACTTACAGCTGACATCAATACTTTTTCAATAGCTCCAGCTGATTTATTTGGCGTAAATTTCAAAGTAGCAATAGCTTCACTGACGCTTTTCCCTCTAATCAAATCAATAACTAAACGTGATTTGCGAGGAGAAACGCGAACTGTTTTAGCAGTAGCTTTTGCTGAGGTAATTTGTTCTGCCATTTCTTTTTCCTCCTCTCAGATTAGCGAGCTGATGTTCTACGATCATCTTTAGCGTGTCCGCGAAAGTTTCTTGTTGGTGCAAACTCACCTAATTTGTGTCCTACCATGTCTTCTTGGATATAAACAGGAACATGTTTACGTCCGTCATACACGGCGATAGTATATCCGATAAAACTTGGGAAGATCGTTGAACGACGAGACCAAGTCTTAATTACTTTTTTCTTTTCAACACCTTGTTGTGCTTCAATTTTTTTCATCAAATGATCATCACAAAAAGGTCCTTTTTTAACACTACGACTCATGGTGAACCTCCTTTTAAATTATGTTATAAACAGTTAATAATTTATTTCTTCTTACGACCACGAACAATATGCTTATTGGATGCTTTGTTCTTCTTACGAGTTTTCAAACCAACAGCTTTTTGTCCCCAAGGAGAAAGTGGCGCTACACGTCCTACTGGCGCTCTTCCTTCCCCACCACCATGTGGGTGATCGTTAGGGTTCATAACACTACCACGAACAGTTGGACGTTTATGCATCCAGCGTGAACGACCTGCTTTTCCGATATTGATCAATTCATGTTGTTCATTTCCAACTGAACCAACTGTAGCGCGACAAGTCGACAAGGTCATACGAACTTCGCCTGAATTCAAACGAACCAATACGTATTTTCCTTCATTACCAAGTACTTGGGCTCTAGTTCCTGCAGAACGGACTAATTGTCCACCCTTACCTGGTTTCAATTCAACATTATGCACGACAGTACCTACTGGAATATCCTTTAAAGGCAGGCTGTTTCCAAGGTTAATATCAGCTTGGCTTCCTGAAACAACTGTTGCGCCGACTTTTAGACCTTTTGGTGCTAAAATGTATGATTTTACTCCGTCTTCATAATGAACTAACGCGATATTTGCGGAACGGTTTGGATCATACTCGATCGATTTAACTGTCGCTTTAACATCATCTTTATTACGCTTAAAGTCGATCATACGGTATTTCCGTTTATGTCCGCCACCTTGATGACGTACAGTAATGCGACCGTTATTATTACGACCTGCATTATTTTTCAATGGCGCCATTAATGTTTTTTCTGGTTTGTTAGTAGTAACTTCAGCAAAGTCAGATGTTGTCATATTACGACGGCCATTAGTAATTGGTTTATACTTTTTAAGTGCCACGTCATTTCCCTCCTATTTCGATTTTTATGCAAACAGTTCAGCTTATTCCGCTGAGAAAATTTCAATTTCTTTTGAGTCTTGCGTTAAAGTAACAACTGCTTTGCGACGTTTTCTTGTATATCCTTGATATTGACCCATACGTTTTGGTTTAGGATGTACATTGAGGATATTGACATTTGCAACTTTTACATCAAAAGCTGACTCAACAGCTTGTCTTACTAATGTTTTATTTGCGCCAGTGTTAACTTCGAACGTATATTTTTTTTCGTCCATATCAAGCATTGTTTTTTCAGTGACCACTGGACGTTTGATTACATCTAGTAAATTCATTATACAAGCACCTCCTCAATTTGAGTAAGAGCAGTTTGAGTGGCTAATACTTTATCACTCTTTGCAACATCTAATACAGTAACATTATCAGAAGTAACGACTGTTACGTTTGATAGATTACGTCCAGATAATGATGCAAACTTATTTTCTGGTTCTACAACGACCAACACTTTTGAATCGATCGATAAGTTTTCTAATACTTGTTTGAATTCTTTTGTTTTTGGTGCATCAAAATTCAATGCATCTACAACAACAAAATTATTTGAAGCAACTTTTTCTGACAATACAGATTTAATTGCTAAGCGACGAACTTTTTTAGGAAGTTTGTAGCTATAAGAACGTGGAGTTGGGCCAAATACTATACCCCCACCACGCCATTGTGGTGCACGAATAGTTCCTTGACGTGCTCGTCCAGTTCCTTTTTGACGCCATGGTTTTTTACCGCCACCTGATACTGCACTACGATTTTTCACAGCGTGTGTTCCTTGTCTTAACGAAGCACGTTGCATCGTAATGGCATCAAAAACAACTGATTCATTCGGTTCAATCCCGAAAATTTCTTCATTTAATGTGACTTCGCCATTTTGGCTACCGTCTTGTTTGAATAATGCTACATTTGGCATTCCTTAGTTCCTCCTTTCTTCCTATCTAATTAGTTAGCTTTTACAGCAGATTTAATAGTAATCAATGATTTTTTCGCGCCGGGGATGTTCCCTTTGATTAAAATGACATTGCGGTCAGTATCTACACGTACAACTTCTAAGTTTTGAATTGTTACTCGGTTGCCGCCCATACGACCTGGAAGACTATTGCCTTTTAATACGTGTTTGGGTTCAAGTGGACCTAATCCACCGGGATGACGATGAAAGTGAGAACCATGTCCCATTGGGCCGCGAGCTTGTCCATAACGCTTGATAACGCCTTGGAAGCCTTTGCCTTTACTGGTTCCTGTTACGTCAACAACGTCTCCAGCTTCGAATGTATCAACTTTAATTTCTGTTCCTACTTCTAAGCCCTCAAGCCCTACATTCTTGAACTCGCGAATGAAGCGCTTAGGAGCCGTGTTTGCTTTTGCAACATGACCTTTAGCAGGTTTGTTACTCAAAATTTCACGTTTATTTTGAAAACCCAATTGAACAGCTTCGTAACCATCGTTTTCAACTGTTTTAAGTTGTAAAACAACATTAGGTTCTGCTTCAATAGCTGTTACCGGGATTAATTCGCCAGATTCAGTGAAGATCTGAGTCATTCCTACTTTTCTTCCTAAGATTCCTTTAGCCATGATTACACCTCCAATTTTTAATTATAATTTAATTTCAATATTTACACCTGATGGTAAATCTAGCTTCATTAAAGCATCAACAGTTTTTGGTGTTGGATTTACAATGTCAATAAGACGTTTGTGCGTACGCATTTCAAACTGTTCACGTGATTGCTTAAATTTATGTGGTGAACGGATGACGGTGTATACGCTGCGTTGTGTTGGCAATGGGATTGGACCTGAAATAGCCGCCCCTGTCCTTTGTGCAGTTTCTACGATTTTATCCGCCGATTGGTCTAAAATACGATGTTCATACGCTTTTAAACGAATACGAATTTGTTGTTTTGCCATTATTTTCCCTCCTTCGCCTATTTTAAAAGTAGACATAGCTCCACGAAAATCTCCGTCACACTCGGCCGTGGCAAAGCGCCCGGGCGTGTCGCAACCTCTCGTTTCCTAGCCGACTGATCCTCTTTCCAATTGAGAATATTTTTTCCCCTAAGAAAAAAGCACCTTTTACATTATATTATGACAAAGCTTGAATAGCAAGCTTTTTCTCCTATAAATTTTAACTTTCAAGAAAAGTTTTCAGTTTAGTTTTCAAAAAAATGCAGGAAGCATTCAAGCTCCCTACATTTTTTCAGGATTTTTTATTAAAGGATTGTAGCCAACGCTCTTTTTAAGGGAAAATATAAAAACGAAACTAATATTGCTGTTAACACAACATTAACTACAGTAGCAGGCAGGGAAAAGATTGCAGTAGTGAAAGCTGTCGGAAAATCCATTCCCAAATAAAGTTGTCGAACCATGTTTTTTATTTGCGTCATGATTAATTTTACTACTCCTGTGCCAGTCGCAATAATAATAATCTGCCAAATATGCGTGGGTTTTTTGTGATAAAGCAAGAACAAACCATAAGCTGTTGCACCTACAATAAAACTTTCTACTATAAAATAAGGCGCTTCTATAGCATAACCATTTAACATATCAAAAATAGCAAAGCCCAATCCTCCAGCAAGCGATCCTTTGAAATAGCCTAAAAATAAAACTGCCAAAAGTAAGACTGCATTACCTAAATGAACAAAAGCACCTGTAGGTAAAGGGATCTTAATCATCGTGCCAATAACTGTCAGTGCTGTAAAAAGGGCAATCATTACGACATGTCTAGTCGTTATTCTCATCTGCTGCTACCATCCTTTTTTCTGCTTCATTATAAGCACCGTGCCAGATATGTCCAACATAGGGGTTGATTGACACCCCATGCTCAATTCCAGCAGCCACAAATGCCTTAGCTGTTTTACAAGCGTTAAAGACTGAGTAACCTTTAGCGATCCCGGCTGCAATGGCTGCAGCAAAAGTACATCCAGCACCATGGTTAAAATCGGTTGCAAATAACGGTCCCTCAAGTACTTGATAATTTTTTCCATCATAGAAAACATCTAAGGCCTTATCAGAAGCCAGACGATGGCCACCTTTAACAATAACGTTTTTTGCACCCATTTGATGAATGATTGATGCTGCCTTTTTCATGTCTTCGATATTTTCTAGATCCCCCAAACCAGATAAAATACCTGCTTCTTCTAAGTTAGGTGTAGCAATTAATGCTTGAGGAAGAAAATATTTTTTTATACCTTCCACACTTTTAGGCTGTAAAATTTGTGCAGTTCCTTTACAAGCAATTACTGGGTCAATAACGACATTTTTGATTTGATAGAAATCGATATACCGACTAGCTAATGCTATGTTTTTCTCGTTACCCATCATTCCAGTTTTTATTACATCCATTGGATCACCGGCAAATACAGAGATTAACTGTTTTTCTAACATTTCTTCAGAAATAGAGGTTACCTCGTGGCTCCAGCCATTATCAGGATCCATGGTCACAATAGAGGTTAAACTTGAAAAACCAAAAACGCCATATTCCTCAAATGTTTTCAAGTCAGCTTGAATACCTGCACCACCACTCGAATCAGAGCCAGCAATTGTTAATACTTTTTCCATAATTTCACATCCTTTTTTATTTACCCTCGAGTATAGCATAGTTTCACTTGACGAAAAGAGCCAATTGGACTATTTTTAACTCATCCAATTTAGAAGGTGATTATTATCTGGACAATCGACAAAACAAAAAAAGAGCCCTATTACCAACAACTGCTACGACAAATTATTGCTAGTATTCAGCAAACTGAGTTAACACCTGGGCAGCGTCTGCCATCTGAACGAAATTTAGCCCAAATTTTACAAGTAAATCGTTCAACAGTAGTACATGCCTTTGAAGAGTTAACTAGTTTAGGTTGGTTAGAGCGTAAACAAGGTAGTGGTACCCACGTAACGCATGGTCAATGGGGAAACCGACAATTCGCTATTTATCAGTGGAACGCTTTATTTTCTAGTCCACTATTAAAAGAAGATCCTTATATTACCCAAATCAAAAACCAAAAAGCTGCTAAAAAGAGTTTGGACCTTTACACAGGTGATTTAAGCAATGACTTGATTCCAGACTTTGAATTTCCCACTATGACATGGGATCAGATCATACACGAAGAAAGACAAATGACGCCTACAGGTTACATTCCTTTAAAAAAACAAATCACTAAACGCTTTTTTCCAGATGTTACAGGTTATGGACAAGATCTACTGATTACTTCTGGGTCTACCCAAGGTATTTTTTGGCTTATTCAAGTACTATTAAATCCAGGCGATACCATTGCTACCGAAGACCCTTCATTTTTATTTTCTTTACCTTTATTTGCTGCAAGAGGTGTTCATTTGAAAGGAGTTGTGCAAAATAAAGAAGGCATTGATTGCCAGGCTCTAGAAGAGTTGATTCAAAAAAAGAAAATAAAACTATTATATTTAAATCCGAATCATCAAAATCCAACAGGAAATTCAATGTCTTTGAAGCGACGCAAAGAAGTTTTACAAATTTGCCAGAAATATCATCTACCTATTATTGAAGATGATGTCTTTCGTGAATTAAATTTTGGCCAAGCACTTCCTTCTTTAAAATCTTTAGCTCCTAACCAAGTGATTTATTTAGGCTCTTTATCTAAAATTTTCAGTTCTTCAATAAAAATCGGTTGGTTATTTGCACCAAAGCCCTTGGTTAAAAGTTTAGCTGATGCAAAACAAGTCATGGATAATAAAACGGATTTATTACCACAACTTTTCGCCACAGCTGCTTTGTCACAATCTAACTATAAAACACAACAGCAACAACTAACGACCAATCTACATGATAGAAGTCAAGCCTTTACAGATACTTTACAAGCTTTTAGTCAAGACTGGCAATTCTTTCCTGTGAGTGGAGGGCTTTATTATTGGTTAAGTTGGCGACACCAAAAATTAACAAGAAATGACTGGCAAATGTTTCTACGAAATAATTTACTCGTTGCCCCTTCTTTTTTATTTAGCAATCATACCTCCTCGATGCGAGTTAACTATACTCCTTTAGATGACAAAGAACGGTTAATTTTTAAACAAAAACTAACCTTAATTACAGAGCATTTGAAAAAAATGGTTAGAATATTTTATGTATATACTAAGGAATGCTTTTGACCCTTACTTCGTCTGACTCAGGGTCAATATTTTGCTATTTGGTCCTTACTGTCGCTAAGTTTGGGCCAATAACTTTATTTGTGGTCCTTCTTTTAACTGACGTAAGTCCAATTACCTTGCCAATGGCCCTTACTTTGTCTGACTTAGGGCCAACAAGCTCCTTTATAACCTTTCTTTTTCATAACAAAAAAACTTCCCAAAAAGCGAATAAACGCTTTTGGGAAGTTTTTTTATCTCTAAGCTAAATAGAGTTATTTTTCAATGTTAGAAACAACGCCTGAACCAACAGTATGTCCGCCTTCACGAATTGAAAAACGAGTGCCGTTTTCAATAGCAACAGGGTGAATTAATTCAACTTCCATTGCTACGTTATCACCTGGCATAACCATTTCAGTACCTTCTGGCAATTCAATGACACCAGTGATGTCAGTTGTACGGAAGTAAAATTGTGGGCGATAGTTTGAGAAGAATGGAGTATGACGTCCGCCTTCTTCTTTTGTTAATACATAAACTTCAGCTGAGAATTTTGTATGTGGTGTGATTGTGCCTGGTTTAGCCAACACTTGACCACGTTCGATATCATCACGAGAAACACCACGCAATAATGTACCGATGTTATCGCCAGCTTCAGCGTAATCCAACAATTTACGGAACATTTCTACACCCGTAACAGTTGTCTTTTTAACATTTTCATGAATACCGATGATATCAACTTCATCACCGACTTTAATAGTTCCACGTTCAACACGACCTGTAGCAACAGTTCCACGACCAGTGATTGAGAAAACATCTTCAATCGGCATCATGAACGGTTTGTCATGGTCACGTTCAGGAGTTGGGATGAAATCATCTACAGCTGCCATTAAGTCTAAGACTTTTTGTTCATATTCTTCGTCGCCTTCTAAAGCTTTCAAAGCTGAACCAGAAATAACAGGAGTATCATCACCTGGGAAGTCGTATTCAGTTAATAGATCACGTACTTCCATTTCAACTAATTCAAGTAATTCTTCATCGTCAACCATATCCATTTTGTTTAAGAATACAACGATGTATGGTACACCAACGTTACGTGACAATAGGATATGTTCACGAGTTTGTGGCATTGGGCCGTCAGCTGCAGACACTACCAAGATAGCGCCGTCCATTTGTGCAGCACCAGTGATCATGTTTTTAACATAGTCCGCGTGTCCTGGTGCGTCAATGTGAGCATAGTGACGGTTTTCTGTTTCATATTCAACGTGAGATGTATTAATAGTGATTCCACGTTCTTTTTCTTCTGGAGCTCTATCAATTGTATCAAAGCTTGAAGCTTCGCCTAATCCGTTTTTAGCTAAAACAGTTGTAATTGCAGCTGTTAAAGTTGTTTTACCATGGTCAACGTGGCCGATAGTACCAATGTTAACATGTGGTTTAGAACGATCGTATTTTTCTTTTGCCATTTTTAAATGTTCCTCCTAAATTACATTTTTTTATATTTGATAGGTAGAAAATCATCACTGAATTTCCACCCACCTTATTGTAACCAATTGTACACGAAATACAACAAAAAATATAGTATTTGTGGCATTTCATTTCAATATTTATTAAGTTTATTCAGCATTTCCGCCGTTTTTCTTAATAATTTCAGCTTGAATAGATTTTGGTACAGCTTCATAGTGATCAAATGTCATCATGAAAGTACCGCGACCTTGTGTTGCTGAACGTAGCGTTGTTGCATAGCCAAACATTTCATCTAATGGAACAAACGCATTTACAGTTTGTGCATTACCGTGAGCATCCATTCCTTCAACACGACCACGACGAGCTGTAACATGTCCCATAATATCACCTAGATATTCTTCAGGGATACTAATTGTTACTTTCATCATCGGTTCAAGAATAACTGGATCTGCCTTTTTCGCAGCTTCACGTAGAGACATTGAAGCCGCAATACGGAAGGCTGTTTCATTAGAGTCGACGTCATGGTAAGAACCATCAAACAGTTCTGCCTTTACGTCAACTAATGGATAACCAGCTAACACACCATTTTCCATGGCGTCTTCCAGTCCTTTTTGTACTGCAGGTATATAGTCACGAGGGACAACCCCACCAACAATGGAGTTTTTAAATTCGAATCCTGCTCCTTCTTCGTTTGGAGTAAATTCAACCCATACGTGACCGTATTGACCTCTACCACCAGATTGGCGGATAAATTTCCCTTCAGCTTTAGTTGATGAACGGAAAGTTTCACGATAAGAAACTTGTGGTGCACCAATATTGGCATCCACTTTAAATTCAGTCTTCATACGGTCAATAAGAACGTCTAATTGAAGTTCACCCATACCAGCAATTACAGTTTCGCCAGTTTCAGCGTTGGTTTCCACTTTAAAAGATGGGTCTTCTTCTGCAAGTTTTTGTAGTGCTACGCTCATTTTATCTTGGTCAGCTTTTGACTTAGGTTCAACAGCAACTTGAATTACTGGTTCAGGGAAGTTGATAGTTTCCAAAATAACTGGATTTTTCTCATCACAAAGGGTATCCCCTGTTGTAGTGTTCTTCAAGCCTACAGCAGCTGCAATGTCACCTGAATAAACCTTATCGATCTCAGAACGAGAATTGGCATGCATTTGCAAAATACGACCAATTCGTTCACGTGAACCCTTAGTAGCATTCAATACATAAGAACCTGTATCCAACACACCTGAATAAACACGGAAGAAAGTTAAGCGGCCAACATAAGGGTCTGACATAACTTTAAAAGCAAGTGATGAAAAAGGCTCACTATCATCAGCAGGATGTTCAGTTTCTTCATCTGTTTTCGGATCGATCCCTTTAATTGGGGGAACGTCGGTTGGAGAAGGCAAGTAATCAATTACTGCATCCAACATCATTTGAACACCTTTGTTTTTAAATGCAGAACCACATAATACTGGGTAAAATTCAACAGATAATGTTGCTTTACGAATACCTGCTTGTAACTCTTCAGGTGTAATTTCTTCACCTTCCAAGTATTTCATCATGATATCTTCATCAAAATCAGCTACAGATTCTACCAAATTATTATGCCATTCTTGAGCTGTTTCTTTATATTCATCTGGGATTTCAGTTTCTTCGAAAGTAGTCCCTAAATCATCTTTATAAAATTCAGCTTTCATCTTCACAAGGTCGATGATACCTTCAAAGTTATCTTCAGCACCAATTGGCAATTGGATAGGTTGTGCATTAGCTTCTAAACGATCATGCAATGATCGGACAGAATATAAGAAATCTGCGCCAACCTTATCCATTTTATTACAGAATACAATACGAGGTACTTGATATTCTGTTGCTTGACGCCAAACTGTTTCAGTTTGTGGTTCAACACCTGATTGTGAGTCCAAGACAGTAACTGAACCGTCTAGCACACGCAATGAACGTTGCACTTCAATTGTAAAGTCCACGTGTCCAGGTGTGTCAATGATATTCACACGATGATCTCTCCAGTGTGCTGTGGTAGCAGCAGAGGTAATCGTAATACCACGATCTTGTTCTTGGCTCATCCAGTCCATTTGAGAAGCACCTTCGTGCGTTTCTCCGATTTTATGGATACGACCTGTATAGTACAAGACACGTTCAGTTGTTGTCGTTTTACCAGCATCGACGTGTGCTACGATACCGATATTACGAGTTTTTTCTAACGGAAATTCTCTTGCCATTTCTAGCTTGTTCTCCTCTCAACTTTTAACTTTTTGCTATGGTTATACCTTTTACCAACAATAAAGAAGCGAGGGACTTACCAGCGATAGTGAGCAAATGCTCGGTTTGATTCTGCCATCTTATGTGTATCTTCACGTCTTTTGACAGATCCGCCAGTATTGTTAGCTGCGTCCATGATTTCTTTAGCTAACCGCTCTTCCATAGAGTGTTCTCCACGCAAACGCGCATAATTTACCATCCAGCGAAGACCTAAAGTCGTACGACGTTCAGGACGTACTTCAACTGGCACTTGGTAGTTAGAACCTCCTACACGACGAGCTTTCACTTCTAAAACAGGCATAATGTTTTTCATTGCTTGTTCGAAAACTTCTAATGGTTCATTACCTGTAGTTTCTTTAATATTATCGAATGCGTTATAAATGATATTTGTGGCAGTACCACGTTTACCATCGATCATTACTCGGTTGATCAAACGTGTCACTAATTTCGAATTATATATAGGGTCTGGTAAAACGTCACGTTTTGCTACAGCACCTTTACGAGACATACGTAATTCCTCCTTTCAAAAATTGGTCAGTATATTTATTATTATTCTTTTGGCTTCTTCGTTCCGTATTTAGAACGTGATTTTCTACGGTCGTTAACGCCCGCAGTATCCAAAGCACCACGTACAATATGATAACGTACCCCTGGCAAGTCTTTTACACGACCACCGCGGATTAATACCACACTGTGTTCTTGCAAGTTATGACCCATACCTGGGATATAAGCTGTTACTTCAATTAAGTTTGACAAACGTACACGAGCATATTTACGCAAAGCAGAGTTAGGTTTTTTAGGAGTCATAGTTCCAACACGCATTGCTACTCCACGTTTTTGCGGAGAATATACAGTCGTCGGTTTCTTTCTTAAACTGTTATATCCTTTATTCAAAGCTGGTGAATCTGTTTGACTAGTTCTCGATTTACGAGGTTTACGTACTAATTGATTAATTGTAGGCATTGTTTATTTTCCCTCCTTTAATTTGCTTTATAGTTCCACACATCCAGGTGGTTCTTTTTTTGCGATAAAAAAGAATGCACAATTTAATCTGCATACTTTATCAGATGTACTTATACAGTCAGCATGTCTCATCCAAAAGACCTGTTTATAAAGCACCTTTGAAAGAATACCACGCATTTCACGGCTTGTCAACATTTTCCATCCTTTTTTATTAGCTATTTTTATAGAACGCTATCATTTTTAAAATTTAGGTGATATAATGGATAGTAAATGAGCTTACAAAAAATGTGGGAGTGATAAACGTGAACGTAAAAGAAACTGTCGGTATTAAAGCAGCTAGTTATGTTAAAGATGGGATGATCGTAGGTCTTGGCACTGGATCTACTGCTTATTATATGATCAAAGAGATTGGTCGGAAAGTAAAAGAAGAAAAACTTAATGTTATTGGCGTTCCCACCTCTACTACTTCAAAAAAACAAGCAGAAGAAATCGGCGTACCCATCAAATCAATCGATGAAGTTGAAAAGGTGGATATAATCATCGATGGCGCTGACGAAATAAGCGCTGATTATCAGGGGTTAAAAGGCGGAGGCGCTGCCTTACTTTTTGAAAAAATCGTCGCTACTTACACAGAACAAGTCATTTGGATCGTTGATGAGTCAAAAATGGTAGATAAATTAGGCAACTTTCCATTACCGGTAGAAGTCATTCCTTATGGTCAGCAGCAACTATTTCATTTGTTCGAAAAAAAGGGCTATGAACCTAGTTTTCGTATGGACAAAGATCAATTAAAGGTAACCGATAGTGGCCATTCAATCATCGATCTTCATTTAAAAAAAATCGATGATCCTGAAAAATTAGCTAAGGAGTTGGACAAAACAGTCGGCGTAGTGGAACATGGTTTATTCTTGAATATGGTAAATACAGTGATTATCGGTAAAGAAGATGGTGCAAAGCTTATTTCTGCTATTCGTTAAATATAGAATGTTCACTGTATATTTATTTTGTTTTCATGTGGCTTTGGGAATCTAATGGAAAAAATAACTAAAAACGTGTATAATGGAATCGGAATGAAAATTTCAGTAATTAAATGATTAAAGGAGATTTTTTTATGCCAAAATTAATTTTTGCACGTCACGGAAAAAGTGAATGGAATAAAGCAGATAAGTTCACTGGTTGGGTCGACGTAGACTTGGCGCCAGAAGGTGTAGAAGAAGCAAAAGATGCCGGTCAAAAACTTAAAGAAGCGGGCATTGAATTTGATATTGCTTATACTTCTGTTTTAACTCGCGCAATTAAAACTTGCCACTATATTTTAGAAGAAACCGACCAATTATGGGTACCAGAAGTAAAATCTTGGCGCTTGAACGAACGTCACTATGGCGCTTTACAAGGTTTAAACAAACAAAATACGCGTGATAAATACGGTGACGAACAAGTCCATATTTGGCGTCGTTCTTATGATACGTTGCCTCCATTAACAGACCCTGAACCTGATCGTCGTTATGCTGATCTAGACCCAAGAACAATTCCTGGTGGCGAAAACTTGAAAGTTACGCTTGAACGTGCTTTGCCATTTTGGGAAGATCAAATCGCTCCTGCATTGCGCGAAGGAAAAACTGTTTTAGTTGCAGCACACGGCAATTCCTTACGGGCTTTAGCAAAACATATCGAAGGAATTTCTGATGATGACATTATGGATCTTGAAATTCCAACCGGAAAACCAAGCGTTTATGAATTAAACGACGACCTAACAGTCAAAGAAAAATATTATTTATAATAATATGTAAAAAATTTCGCAGGAAACGTCATTTTCCCTGCGAATTTTTTAGGCTCTTTGTCAAATAGTGTTGTTTAAGCAAAACCTTTATAAAAAGAAGGACTTCGGTTCTTCTTTTTTTGTTATTTTATAAGATCTCAAGAAGCCCTTGTTGAATAAGCACTCGCTTACGTAGATGATTAAAAGAACGAAAGCCAAAGGCAATCCGTTGAATTACTTTAATCAAGTTGTTTTTCCCTTCAAGTTTGCCGTTGGAATACGGTTGAGTAAAAGATAAGGTAATTTCTTTACGGTACTTTTGGAGGTGACGTAAGGATTTTTTAAAGGGTTCTTCTAATAAAGGCGACAGTTGATCAATGATAGCGAAAAATGGTTGCGCTTTGCCGTTTTCAAAAGCGTCAAGCAGATCTTGATAAACATCATAAGAAGCCTTAAGCACGGGATCAATGGTTAATAAGTAATCCACAACTTCCGATTCCGTCACATATTTTTGGCGAAAAAGAGGGAACTGTTTCAAATGGTCGTACCCCAAGTTTTTATGCTTTTTTTGGAGCTGTTTCCAGTATTTTTTTAATTTGCGATAATCCTTCATTTGTTGGGCGCTCTTTTTGTCCAGCTGGTTCATCGACCGAATCCGCTGCTGGTTAAAAGCTCGAGAAATCTGTTGGATAATGTGGAAATGATCCACAAGAATCTTGGCCTTCGGAAATACTTGAGGGATCATTTTTCCATAAGCCGAATTCATATCCATAACCACATGTTGGACTCTTTTCCGCGCTTGTTGAGTAAATCGTTGAAAGTAAGCAATCAGTTTGAAATTGCGGCGATCGTCCAAGATATCGATAATTTTTCCTGTCTGAGCGTCACTGAAGATAAAACACATGGCTCCTTCACAGTCCTTCGTGCCTTTGAATTCATCGATTAGCAAATGTTTCGGTAAATGGTTGGGATTGAATTTAAGTCCTTGATAGAAGGTATCCAATACGCGTTCCACAGTTTTAAATGAGACCCCATAGCGTAAAGCAATATCTTTCATCGATAGTTTTTTCTTCAAGTCTATCGCAATGGCAAACTTCAAGGCTTGCGAAATATAACAGTCTTTGGCGATATAATAGGTCCTGGCACTAAAAGTATGATGACAGGATTTACAATAAAATCGTTGCTTAAATAAGCGTAAAACGCTGGGCACTTCCTGATAAGGAATTAATTGAATATCCGAAGCCTTTGGCGAATGTTTAATAAGAAGATTCTCTTCATTTATGAGGCCACAACATTCGCAAGCTTTCGGGGTGTAGGTAAGGACACCGTAAAAGACATTCGTCATTCGATGATGAATGGGTTCTTTTTGAACTGCTTGAGCGGAAAAAAAGATGTGAGGGTCCTTAATATTGAGTAAGTTTTTAAGGCCTACATCTAGATTTTGATCTTTAATTTTGATATCTTTGTATTGAAGCATTTGTTTTCTCCTTTTATTTTGGTGTCCAACTTAATTATAAAGGAAACAAATGCTTTTTTGTTATATAAAAAATTAGTGTTATTACTAATTTTTTTAGTAACAACACTAAATATTATAGACCCATTTTTTATCTTATACAAATGATGATTCAGACATACAATCTCTATAAATAGATACAACGTCGTCTTCATGCAGCGGAACAAATCCCTGATTTGAAATTGAACTATGAGCTACAGCACGTTGCCCCATTTCTTCAAAATTTTCTTCCGTTTGAATTCCTACTCCAGAAAGCGTCATCGGGATATTACAAGAAACAAAGAAATCATACAATTTTTGAATCCCTATCTCAGCTGTTCTTTTTGGCTCTTTCTCTTTCACATTCCAAACTTCTTCAGCAAATCGTTGAAGCTTTGGTAGCGTATCTTCATCTAAAATATGGGCCATCCATCTAGGTGTAAGCATCGCAAGCCCCACACCATGGGTGATATCATAAAACGCACTTAACTCATGTTCCATTGCGTGACATGACCAAGAACCTTTCTTTCCTTTGCCAACTAATCCATTTAAAGCCAGGGTACTAGCCCACATCAAATTAGCTCTAGCAATATAATTATCCGGCTCGTCTAAGGCAACAGGTAAATACTTGATAACAGTTTTCATGAGCCCTTCAGCAATCTCGTCTTGTACCTCAGTACCCTCTGTAGCGTTAAAATAATTTTCCATCAAATGGCTAAGAATATCTGCTGAACCCGCAGCTGTTTGATAGGCACCTACACTGAATGTATTTGTCGGATCAAGAAAGGAAACTTTTGGGAGTAAATTGGTTGTTCCATGAACACCTAATTTTATTTGAGCATCCATATTTGAAATAACGCAGGTTCCGTTCATTTCACTACCCGTAGCTGCTAATGTAAGAATAGTCACTATAGGTAACGCAGGTCCTTTATAATTTTTCTGCAAAACAAAATTTTCCCATAAATCACCTGAAACAAAAACACAAGCTGCAACCGCTTTACTACAATCGATCACTGAACCACCGCCAACAGGCAAAACAACATCGATCGCATGTTCCTTACATAGTTGTACTCCCTTTTGCACCGTTTCAATTCGCGGATTAGGATCCACACCAGCTAGTTCAACTACGTTATTATCATTTTGGTTGAACAGTTCATATAATTTGTCATATAAACCATTTCTCTTAATACTACCTCCACCATAAACAAGCAACACATTTTTACCAAAATTATTTAAAACCTGAGGCAATTCACCCAAACGATCTTTACCAAAACGTATATCTGTTGTTACATGAAAGTCAAAATTTTCCATGAGAAAACCTCCTTTTCGTCTATTATCGCTAGAATTTTGTTTAAAGTCAAAAAAGCTATTCATAGCTTCTAAAAATAAGATATGAATAGCTTTTGATTATACTTTTTTGAAAAATAAATGGTATCTTATTTAACTAAACTTCCCAATTTTTCTATCATTTCTTTTTGTGCTTTTTGTATACCCACAGCTAAGGTTTTCACAGCTAGCTTGACTTTAGTATCTTTGGTTGTCACCACCACTTTTTTGACTACCGTTCCACTAATTTTAATAGCATCAATGCTACTTATGGGAATAGTGTCAATATTTTTTACTTCCATATTCATATTCAATTGAACAAGTTTTAGTTCATTATCATCTAGCAAAATTGCATACATTTTCGGAATAGGAATTGTTAGCAACTTATGCTCATCAGCATAACCAACAATACTTTGAGCATTCCCGTGCTCTTCTTTTACTCTATCTAAATCTTCCTGCTTTATTACCCATCTCATCAATCATTCCTCCTTTTTATTTATAATAGAGTAAAATAATAAAAAAATAAATTTAACAGCTCAAATATAAACTAATATATAGACCTTTACTGACTAATAAAAATAACATATAAAAAATAAGTTATCTTTTACATTATTGAAAATATAAAAGATAACTTATCTCAAATGACACTTATTTTTCTAACTCAAAGCTGTATCTAATCCAACTTTGATCATCTCATCAAAAGTCGTTTGTCTTTCAAGTGCTGTCGTTTCCTCGCCTGTAATCATATGATCACTAACGGTACAAATGGCAAGCGTCTGAACCCCAAATTTTGCTCCCAGATAATATAATGCCGCTGCTTCCATCTCTACACCTTTAATCCCTAATTCAGCTAATTGAAAGGTTTCTGTCATATCATCTTTATAAAATGTATCTTCAGATAAAATATTTCCGACATGAGTAGTAAAGCCTTGTTTTTCAGCAATTTCATAGGCCGATTTCAACAAACGAAAATCAGCGATTGGTGCATAATAAAAATCATGAAAATGTTTTTGAATCATTGCAGAGCTTGTCACTGCCCCTTGAGCTAAAATAAGTTCTCTAACACGGACTTCTTCTGAAAGCGCGCCACAGGTACCCACACGAATAATCTTATTAACACCGTAAGATTCAATCAATTCCTGAGCATAAATTGTAGCAGAAGGCATCCCCATACCGGTTCCTTGCACTGAAACTCGTTCACCCTTATAAACGCCCGTATAACCTAGCATCCCACGGATTTGGTTATAACAAACTGGATTTTCTAAAAACGTCTCAGCAATATACTTTGCCCGCAACGGATCACCAGGAAGTAGTATTTTATCTGCGATCTCTCCGGGTTTTGCTTCAATATGAACGCTCATGTGATTCCTCCTTATCTATAAAGCTTTTAATGTTTCTTTCACTAACGTTTTAAAATCAATTTTTACTCGTTCAGTCGTTGCTACAACTTCTTTGTGATCCAAAGTTTTTTGCATACCAGCCGCTAAATTTGTCACACAAGAAATACCTAATACATTTAAGCCACTGTGACATGCAACGATGACCTCTGGCACTGTTGACATTCCCACAGCGTCTGCTCCGGCAGTTCGTGCAAAACGAACTTCAGCTGGCGTTTCGTAGGTAGGGCCAGAAAATCCCATGTAGATTCCTTCTTTTAAATGAATATTTTGCTTTTCTGCCACTTCTTGGGCTTTTGTGCGATAACTTAAACGATAGGCCTCACTCATATCGGGAAAACGTGGCCCTAATTCATCAATATTTTCACCAAATAATGGATTGCTTCCCATAAAGTTAATATGATCAGTAATCAGCATTAAATCTCCCGGTGTAAAGTCTAGATTTACGCCACCCGCTGCATTTGTCACAATTAAAGAATGGGCTTTTAAAGCAGCCATTACTCTTACCGGATAAGTTACGGTCTGCATCGAATAACCTTCATAGTAATGAAAACGCCCTTGCATAGCTAGTACTTTTTTTCCAGCTAATGTACCATACACCAATTGGCCAGCATGACCTGTAACAGTAGAAACTGGAAAATGTGGAATTTGGTCATAATTAATCGTTTGTGCATCCTCAATTTCTTCAGCTAATTCACCTAAGCCTGAACCTAAAATCAAACCAAATTCAACGTCGCCTACACCTTTATTTTTAATAAATTCCGTAGTTTCCTTAAGTTTTCCTTGTAACGAATCCATTTGAACACTCCTACTTTAAATTTTTTATTTATAAAAAGAAGCGGCGCTTATAAAAGCTCCCTAAGCCCGCCCCTTTAACTAAACTTTTTATTTAGATTTTACATAATTTTTTCCACTTGCTTGCGGTCCCGAAGAACGACCCAAAAATAGAACAAGGACAATGACTGTCAATAGATACGGGGCGATTTGTAAAAGCACAGGCGGAATAGAAGAAATCACCGGAAGCTGAGCTCCTATGATACTCAAGCTTTGAGCAAAGCCAAAGAAAATCGCGGCACCCATAGCACCTAATGGATTCCATTTACCAAAAATCATCGCAGCTAAGGAAATATAGCCTTGCCCAACAATAGTTCCTGCAGAAAAGTTCCCTGAAATGGATTGTGCAAAGATAGCACCACCCATACCACCTAATAGACCCGAAAGTAGAACTCCAGAATAACGGAACAAATAAACATTTACGCCCAAAGTATCTGCTGCTTGCGGATGTTCACCCACTGAGCGCAAGCGCAAACCAAAGCGTGTCTTAGAAACTACATACCAAGCAATAATAGCAATAACAATCGCTAAATATGCTGGCAAAAAGGTGTTTTTAAAGAAAATATCCCCAATAACAGGAATATCTTCTAAGCCGGGAAAGGAAAAATAGCCTAAATTACTATCAATATTATCTGTTTGTCCTTTGCCATACCAAACTTTGATTAAAAAGACGCCTAAAGCTGGTGCCATTAAGTTAACCACTGTACCACTAATAATATGATCAGCACGAAAACTGACGGTTGCTACGGCATGTAGTAGTGAAAACAATAATCCTACTATACCGCCAACAATAATTCCTAACCAAGGCGTCCAACCACCGAATCTCCCAGCGTTCTCTAAATTAAAGACAATCCCACTGAAAGCGCCCATAACCATGATACCTTCTAACCCCACATTGACAACACCGCTTCTTTCAGAAAACGTGCCACCTAGCGCTGTAAGGATCAAAGGGGTCGAATAGACCAGTGCAGATGTTAAAATTAAAGATATCAATCCAATCGTTGACATTATAGGCCGCCTCCTTTTCCATCCTGATCGTCTGTTGAAGATTCAATATTATGGACCACTTCTTCCTGCCTTTTATCCGGCATGATTTTAGCAAGTAACACTCTCATAATATAACTAATAGCAACAAAGAAGATAATTAAGGCAATTACAACATTGACAATTTCAAATGGCACTCCTGCACCAGTTTGCATACCTAAACCACCAATCTGCAAAATACTAAATAATAGTGCCGAAAGTAAAATTCCAATAGATGTACCTGCACCTAGAAGGGAAACAGCTAATCCATCAAAACCAATTGAAAGTGACTCTGTCTGTACAAAAAAGTTTTGATAAGTTCCTAGCCCTTCTACGACACCACCTAAACCGGCAAAAGTCCCAGAAAGTACCATGGATAAAATAATCGTTCTTTTACTACTCATTCCAGCATATTCTGAGGCGTTTGGGTTTAATCCGACAGCCCGTATTTCATAGCCAAGCGTTGTTTTTTTCATGATAAACCAGACGACAACTAAGCCCAATAAAGCTAGAAACAGCCCTGCATTAACCCGTGAACCACCAAAAAGGGTCGAAAGACTTTCCATATTCAAACTAGCATTTTCAGTAATTCGATTTGAGGAATCCAGACTAGAACGAAAACTTTCTGGCATCCAATCCTGTAAAATAAAGGTACTTAAGTATAAAACGATATAGTTCATCATAATCGTTACAATTACTTCGCTCGTACCAAAATAGGCACGTAAAACACCTGGAACTGCAGCTGCTAGCGCGCCAGCTAAAGCCCCCGCAATGATACACAACGGAAGTAAAATAATTTTAGGCAAATCAGGAAAGACTAACGCTAAAGAAACACTTGCCACCCAACCGCATAAAGCCTGACCGGAAAGCCCAATATTGAAAAAGCCGGCAGAATTAGCAATTGAAAATCCCAATGCGGTAAAGATCAGTGGTGTAGCTTGTCGTAAAGTTTCACCGATACTTCTTAAATTCCCTAAAGAAGCATTTATCATCGATTGATAACCAATAACCGGGTTAAAACCAAAAGCGGCCATGAGAATTGCACCAATGACTAAGCCTAAAATAACCGAAAGGACAGGAACTAAAATATTACGAATTTTTACATTACGATCATTCATCAGCTGTTACCTCCTGTTGAGCAAGTTCTTGTCTAGCTTTTTCCAAAGAAGAACCGGCCATGAGCAATCCAAGTTCTTGTTCAGAAGTCTCCTCTGGTTTTACGATACCAACGATTTTCCCATCATAAATAACAGCGATTCGATCTGATACATTTAATATTTCGTCAAGTTCAAAACTTACTAAAAGAACAGCTTTATCATTATCTCTTTGGTTAATCAAACGCTTATGAATAAATTCAATCGCGCCTACATCTAAACCACGAGTCGGATTGGCTACTATTAAAAGATCCGGATCACGGCTCACTTCACGTGCAACTACAGCTTTCTGTTGATTCCCACCAGATAAGGAGCGGGCCGGCACCATTTCATTGACTGTTCGTACGTCATATTCTTCAATCAATGTTCGTGCATGTTCATGGATACTGCCGTAATCTAATACACCGTTTTTACTAAAAGGATTCAAGTAATAATTTTGTAAAACAAGATTTTCGGCTATCGACATATCTAAAATCAAGCCACATCTATGACGATCCTCTGGCACATGACCTACGCCGCTTTCAGTGATTTTCCTTGGCCTGAGGTTAGTGATATCAGTACCTTTAAATTGAACAGAGCCACCTTCTGCTTTACGTAATCCTGTTAGTGCTTGTACCAATTCAGACTGTCCGTTCCCATCTATACCTGCAATACCAACGATCTCTCCTGCATGAACATCTAAATTAAGACCTTTTACCGCTTCAACACCACGATTTTCCTTAACAATTAAATCTTTAATCGATAATACCTTTTGTTTCGGGTCAGCTTTTTTCTTATCCGTCTTAAATAGTACAGAACGTCCTACCATCATATCAGCTAAATCTTGGGAGGAAACATCTTTGACCGTCACGGTGCCAATACCTTTACCGCGACGAATAACAGTACACTCATCCGCCACCGACTTGATCTCGTCTAATTTATGCGTAATTAAAATAATCGATTTACCTTCTTTTACTAACCCACGCATAATTTCGATCAATTCATCGATTTCTTGCGGAGTCAATACTGCAGTTGGTTCATCGAAAATTAATACATCCGCACCACGATATAATGTTTTTAATATTTCTACCCTTTGTTGCATTCCTACCGAAATATCTCGCACATAAGCATCAGGATCCACTCGCAAACCATATCGCTTTGAAACTTCCATAATTTCTTGACGAGCTTTTTTCCGGTCAATTTTTCCTAAATGACTAGGTTCGTTTCCTAAGATAATATTTTCAGTTACCGTAAATGCATCTACTAGCATAAAATGCTGGTGGACCATGCCGATTCCTAACTGATTTGCTGTATTCGGGCCAGCGATCGTTACCTCTTTACCATCAATAAGGATCTTTCCGGAAGTTGGCTCCAATAATCCAGATAACATATTCATCAGCGTTGATTTACCCGCGCCATTTTCCCCTAGTAAAGCGTGAATCTCACCTTTTTTCAAACGCAAATTTACCCGATCATTTGCCTTAAAGAGTCCGAACTCTTTTGTAATGTCGCGCATTTCCACTACAACTTGTTCCTCTGACACATTTTTCACATCCTTTGGAAGTAATTCTGAAACAAACAATCGCGCATCGTAAACTTTTTATAATAGAGATTTTTTCTCTCAATAAAAAGGAGCAAGAACACATTAACGTTATCGCTCTTTATTTTTATTGAAAGAAAAAATCAATGCGTTGATCGCCGACATTTTGCCGACGATCAACGAGCCCTATTATTTTATGGCTTTTCAGGAACTTCAACATCACCATTTGTAACATCATCTCTAGCTTCTTCAACAGCTTCTGTTGCTTCATCTGATAAATAACCATCACTTAAGCCAACACCATCTTCATCTAGACCATATTCTAAATGTTCGCCACCCGGAAAGTCATCGTCTGCAGATCTTTGTGCCAAGTCTTGAACAACAGTTCCTACGCCTTTTAATGTAGAAGTTAGGGTGAAATTATCTTCTTCTCCATCATTGTCATAATTTCCTTCATCTTCTTGGTCACGGTCAACACCGATAACCCAAACTTTATCGTCACCAGACTCGTTTCTTGATTTCGCTTCTTGGAATACGCCATTTCCTGTAGCACCCGAAGCATGATAAATAATATCTGCATCTTGCGAGTACATACCTTGAGCAATCGAGCGTCCTTTATCAGGCGCAGAGAAATCACCGGCATATTGGTTCAACACTTCGATATCTTTATCTAATTTTTCAGCGCCATCTTCTACACCTTTTGTAAAACCAGCATCAAAACGATCAATAACTTCACCTTCAACACCACCTACAAATCCAACTTTATCTGTTTCTGTGGTATATGCAGCTGCAATCCCTGCTAAATAAGCAGCTTCATGGTCTTTAAAGGTTGCCGAAACTACATTATCCCCTTCGACAATATCATCAACAATAACAAAATTGGTATCCGGATTATTCTGTGATTGCTCTTCGATCGCTGGTTGCAATTTGTAGCCAATACCAAAAATTGTCTGGAATCCAGCATTCAGTGCTTGGTCAATATTAGGGATATAATCTGATTCATTGCCTGATTGGAAATATTGGTATCCGTCGTTTCCACGTTCTACATTATTTTCTTCTCCCCAATCTTGCAATCCTTCCCAAGCAGATTGGTTAAACGAGCGGTCATCAACACCACCTGTATCAGTAATTAAAGCTGCCGGAGCATTTGATCCCTCTCCATTACCGCCGCCATCGCCGGAACCTCCACCATTACCACACGCACCTAATAGTAAGGCACTAGCCATCGCTATAGTACCGATCCCAAATAATTTCGCTTTTTTCATTTTATTATAAATCCTCCTAAAAAATATTTTTAATTTAAACAGCTTTTAACTGTTTCAAATCCATCATAAATCTTGCCCAATAAATGAATAGGGAAGTAGTTGTTCCACCGTCATTTCTTTTTTTGCACCATGCTCACCTATAAGCGTTACCGGCATATCCTGTTCAAAAAATTCAACCATTACTTGGCGACAAGCACCACAAGGAGAAATCGGTTGTAACGTATTACCAGCTATAACTAAATGCTCAAAATCTCGCTCCCCTTCAGAAACTGCCTTAAATATGGCTGTCCGTTCTGCACAATTACTTAAACCATATGAAGCATTTTCAATATTAATACCTTGGTATATGTTCTCCTGCTTAGTCACCAAACAAGCGCCTACTGGAAAATGTGAATAAGGAACATAAGCTTTTTTCAATGCTTTTTGTGCTACTGCTATCCATTCTTCTTTTGCCTTTGCCATCTTCCACCTCCTAATTTCTTCATTTTATTGTTTTTAGTCATCATGGATACACTAGCACTTATTTCTAACCTGCTAGCACCCGCTTCAAGCATGGCTAATGCTTCATCTTCATCATAAATACCGCCAGAAACTTTGACGCCCATTTCAGGAGTAACAATTTCTTTTAGCAATTTTACCTCTGCTACTGTAGTATTTACTTTTAACAGTCCAGTAGAAGCTTTTATAAAATCAGCCCCAGCTGCTCGTGCAAGTTCGCAAGCTTTCAATAATTCTTCTTTGGTTAATAAGTTCATTTCAATAATAACTTTTACTAACGCTTGATCCTTAGCTACATCAACAACTGCTTGAATATCTGCTTGGACTTTTTCTTCCATACCAGATTTTAGCGCTCCGATATTCATCACCATATCAATTTCATCTGCACCATTTTCGATAGCATTTTTTGTCTCAAATGCCTTAGCTTCTGAAGTATTTGTTCCAAAAGGAAATCCAATCACTGTACATACGACTGTTGGGTCACGTTTTAATTCCTTGGCTGCTAGAAAAACCCAGCTGGGACTGATACAAATAGCATAAAAACGTTGCTTTTTTGCTTCTTCAATCACCTCTAGCACTTCTTTTCGGGTGGCTTCTGCTTTTAAAAGCGTATAGTCGATTATACGATTTAACTCCATTTTTCTAACCCCTACTCTGTAATGATTTCATGGACTAATATTGGTTTATCAGCAGCTTCTCCGATCTGAATATTTTGATATAATTTCTCTTTGATTGGTTCAATTTGTTCAGTATTGCTATAAATTGTCACTAAGGATTCTCCTTTTTCTACTTGTTCGCCAACTTTTTTATGTAACTTTAATCCTACACCATAATCGATCGTTTCTTCTTTGGTTTGACGACCTGCGCCTAACATCATGGCAGCAATACCAATTTCATTGGCTACAAGTTGTGTAACAACACCCGCTTTTTTAGCAGGTAACTCGATTTTAAAAGGCGCTGTTAATAATTTCTCAGGTTGGCTACATATAGATTCGTCACCGCCTTGATTTTTGATCATATTTTTAAAAGTTTCAAACGCTGCTCCGGAAGAAACAGCTTCTTCTAACAGGCTTCGAGCTTCTTCTAAAGTTTCTGCTTTTTCACCTAAGACTAACATTTGGCTACCAAGCACATAACACATCTCTAATAAATCATTAGGGCCTTCTCCTTGCAGGGTTTCGATGGCTTCTACAACCTCTAAACCATTTCCGATCGCCTTTCCTAAAGGTTGACTCATATCAGAAATGACCGCCATCGTTTTCCGCTTAGCAAGTTCGCCGATACGAACCATTGTATGAGACAATCGTCTTGCATCTTCAAGGTTTTTCATAAATGCACCCTCACCTGTTGTAACGTCCAAAACGATCGCATCTGCACCTGCAGCGATTTTCTTACTCATAATCGAACTTGCAATTAAAGGAATTGAATCAACTGTCGCCGTCACATCACGTAAGGAATATAGTTTTTTATCTGCTGGAGCTAAGTCACCACTTTGGCCGATCACTGCTACCTTGTTTTTATTTACTTCGTCAATAAACGCACGGTCAGAAAGTTCGATTTTAAACCCTGGTATAGATTCCAATTTATCCAACGTTCCTCCAGTATAGCCCAAACCACGACCAGACATTTTAGCAACTGGCACACCTACGCTTGCCACTAGAGGAGCTAAAACTAAAGTCGTTGTGTCTCCAACGCCTCCAGTTGAATGTTTATCAACTTTAATCCCCTCAATCGAAGATAAATCGATCTTTTCTCCTGAATCAGCCATTGCTAAAGTTAAAGCTGTAATTTCTTCATCAGTCATATCCTCATAAAAGACAGTCATAAGAAAAGCACTCATCTGATAGTCAGGAATCTTATCTTTTGTGTATTCTTGAATTATAAATTCAATTTCCTCTTTGGTTAAAGCGTACCCATCCCGCTTTTTTTCAATTAAATCAACCATGCGCATTCAGACAAACCCCGCTTCCTGATTTTTAATTTATTATACAATACTTTAAAGGGAGGTAAAACATTTAAGTAAAACGGTTTACTAAACATACTCATAAATGAAAGCCCTTTCTGAATTTAGAATACAAGACGCTTTCATAATTGTCAATCCTAAGTTGTAACAATTCAAAAAATTAAATCATTCAGATGCTAAATTTTTTACACTCTCACGAAAAATTAATTTTGTTTCAAAAATTTTGTTCGGAATTCGCTGTTCCGGAAATTCAATAGCATCTACAATAAATTTAGCTGCAGTAAAACCAATATCAAACACTGGCTGTTTTATAGTAGTTAATGGCGGATTCATAAATTTAGAAAAGCTCAGCCCATCAAAGCCAATTACCGAAATATCATCAGGTATTTTATAGTTTTGTTCGTAAATAGCGCGGTAGCAACCCATAGCCATAGCATCATTACTACAAAAAATCGCCGTGAGATGCTTTTGTTTTAGTAATTGTTGAGCAGCATAATATCCACCTTCGACCGTTAAATCAGCCGTTACTACATTTTCATGTTTAAACAAAATACCGGCATCTTTTAAAGCTTGGTAATAACCGTTATATCGTTCTTCTAATTGATAGTAATCGGTATTTTCTTTAATTAAACCAATATTATAGTGCCCGCTTTTTACTAGATATGAAACAGCTTGATAAGCTCCTTCATATTCCTTAACCATCAAACGCCCATTATCGCGTTGATTAATACCACGGTCAATCAAACCCAGAGGCATAGTCTGTGAAAATTCACTATCAACACTATATTCTTCCGGCAAAATATTAGGGGTAGCTAAAATAACACCTTCAACTGAACGATCTGCTAACTGTTGTAATAATTGAATCTCTTTTTCTAATTCATGATGAGAGTTACAAAGGACTAACATGTAACCTAGAGGATTGGTATAACGTTCAGCGCCTTCAACAATTTTAGAAAAGAAAGAATCTGTTACATCCGGAACAATCATGCCGATGGTTTTTGAATGACGAGTAATCAAATTAGAAGCAAAAAAATCTGGTTTATATTGATATTTTTCAACGATATCATTGACTCGTTGCCGTGTTTCTGCGCTAAAGCGTCTTCCTTTATGATTCAAAATCTGAGAAACGGTTGTCACTGAAACGCCTGCCATTTCGGCAATCTGTCGGATAGTCAGCTTCATTTCTTTTCCTCCTTGTAACTTTGAATAATATAGTATCCCTTATCTTTTTTTATGATTGAGGCATTGCCAAATACATCCTGCATTTTCTTTTGCGCACTGGGTGCACCTTGTTTTTTCTGTATAACAATCGTTAATGTTCCTGCTTCTTGTAAGTAGTGATAACTATCTGCAATAATCTGATGTACTACTTTTTTCCCAGCACGAATGGGCGGGTTACTTAAAATAGCCGCATAATTTTTTTCATAAACAGCGCTATAAATATCAGAAGAATGAATATCTACATTGTCAATTTGGTTTTGTCTAGCATTTTGCTTAGCAAGTTGAATCGCTCGTTCATTCACATCTGTCATTTCAATTTGTCGATCACTCGCATGGGCGATTGCCAATCCTATTGGACCATAACCGCAACCAATTTCCAAAATCTTTCCCTCAGGTAAGTCTTGCCATGAAAAAGTTTGAATAAGCACTCTTGAGCCATAGTCGACTGTACCCTTAGAAAATACGCCGCTATCCGTGATAAAATGGAAATTTTTGTCTAGTAATTCAAAAGACCAAGTTGAAATATTGTGAGGAGTATCTGAATTTGCTTGATAATAGTGATTAGTCATATTTTTCTTCCTTTTTTGTATTGTTACTTTTATCATACCGATTTTTTGCTTAAAGTAAATGAAAGTTCTGCTTTTTTTCTACTGTAACTAGGAGCTATTTTATTTTTGTGTTAAAATATTTATGTTGATTTTAGAATTACAGCGATCCAAAAAATAATCTGTTTATTTGTTATGTGAGGAGGAACCATGGAAGAATATATGAATTTCTATCAAATTCCTCGTAGCGAATGGCAAGGTTTTTATACACCTAAACATCTGCCATTAACGCAAGAAGAATTAGATAATATTAAAAGTTTGAACGACCGGATTTCAATGCAAGATGTAGAAGATGTTTTCATTCCGATGTGTCACATGATTCATTTACATATGAAAGAATACGAATCATTAACTTTAAGCAAAGGGCTTTTCTTACATCGTTATATAAAAGTCCCCCCATTTATTATAGGTATTGCTGGTAGTGTAGCCGTAGGAAAAAGTACGACAGCACGTCTATTACAAACCTTACTATCACGATTGTTTCCTAAACAAGATGTGCAACTAATTACTACCGATGGCTTTTTGCATCCAAACCGCGTGTTAGAAGAACGTGGTATTATGGATCGCAAAGGTTTTCCTGAAAGCTATGATATGGAAAGACTCATTGAATTTTTAAACAGTGTAAAATCTCGTGAAAAAGATTTGAAAATTCCGCTTTATTCTCATAAAAGCTATGATATCATCGAAGGGGAATATGAAACAATCTCGCAACCGGATATTTTGATTGTTGAAGGAATTAATGTATTTCAATTGCCCGCAAATCAACAAATCTACGTTAGTGATTTTTTCGATTTTTCCATTTATGTCGATGCAGATCCTGCTTTAGTGGAACGTTGGTACTTAGAACGTTTCGAGTCCTTGTTGGACACTGCTTTTCAAGATCCTTCAAATTACTATTATGAATACGCTATGGGTGATCGTAAAGAAGCGATTGACATGGCAAAATCCGTATGGAAAAATGTTAATTTGAAAAACTTAAAAGAATTTATCTTGCCCACACGATCGCGAGCAGATATAATTCTTCATAAAACTGATTACCATAAAATCGATAAAATATTGCTACGCAAATTTTAAATATTTTGCTTAAAACTAATTAGAATAGAGGGAAATTATCGTGAATAACGTTGAACATTTGGCAGATGTAGAAAAAATTATTGTATTGGACTACGGTAGCCAATATAACCAACTCATTACCCGACGCATCCGCGATTGTGGCGTTTTTTCTGAGTTGTTAAGTCATAAAACGACAGCTGCGGAAATTAAACAAATGAATGTAAAAGGAATCATCTTATCTGGCGGTCCAAACAGTGTCTATGACACCGACTCCTTTGGTATTGATGAAGAAATTTTTGAACTAGGTATCCCAATCCTAGGTATCTGCTACGGCATGCAGTTAGTAACACATCGTCTCGGCGGTACTGTTGAAAGAGCTCAAAACCGTGAATATGGTAAAGCCGGCATCGAAATCACTGCAGAAAAAGCTAAATTGTTTAGTTCTACACCTGATAATCAAACCGTTTGGATGAGTCATGGGGATCTAGTCAAAGATCTTCCGACTGACTTTGAAGTAGTAGCGACAAGTAAAGATTGTCCGATTGCTTCCATTCAAAATGCAGAACGTAAAATTTATGGTGTACAATTTCACCCGGAAGTCCGTCATACCGAATACGGTAATGACTTATTAAAGGAATTTGCTTTAGATATTTGCCAATGTAAAGGCGATTGGACGATGGAAAACTTCATCGATATGCAAACTGCTCTTATTCGCGAAAAAGTAGGCGATAAAAAAGTTTTACTTGCCCTATCAGGTGGCGTAGATTCTAGTGTTGTTGGTGTGCTTTTACATAAAGCCATTGGTGATCAGTTAACTTGTATCTTTGTTGACCATGGCTTATTGCGTAAAAATGAAGCGGAACAAGTGATGAACAGCTTAGGTGGCAAATTCGGTCTAAACATTATCAAAGTTGATGCCCAAAAACGCTTTTTAGACAAACTGGCTGGTGTAACGGATCCAGAACAAAAGCGTAAAATCATAGGAAATGAATTTATCTATTTATTTAACGATGAAGCCATCAAATTAGCTGGTGAAGAAGGTATTGGTTTCTTAGCGCAAGGTACTCTTTATACCGACGTGATCGAATCAGGTACTGAAACAGCGCAAACGATAAAATCTCACCATAACGTGGGTGGGCTACCAGAAGAAATGAGCTTCCAATTAATTGAACCATTGAATACGTTGTTTAAAGATGAAGTCCGCGCATTAGGTACTGAACTAGGAATGCCGGATGCTATCGTTTGGCGTCAACCATTCCCAGGCCCTGGTTTAGGTATCCGTGTGTTAGGTGAACTATCCGAAGAAAAACTAGAAATCGTCCGTGAATCCGATGCGATCTTACGTGAAGAAATCGCAAATGCTGGCTTAGACCGCGATATCTGGCAATACTTCACCGTACTACCCGGCATCCGTTCTGTCGGTGTTATGGGCGACGAACGAACTTATGATTACACAGTCGGCATCCGCGCCATTACTTCCATTGATGGTATGACCGCTGACTTTGCACGCATCCCGTGGGATGTATTGCAACACATCTCCGTACGGATTGTAAACGAAGTCGAACATGTAAATCGCATCGTGTATGATGTGACGAGTAAACCACCGGCTACGGTGGAATGGGAGTAGTAAGAAAATTCCTTCAAAGAGCTTTTTTCAAGGCTTTTGGAGGAATTTTTTTCAAATGATCACAATAACTAAAACACATCATTTTACACAAAGGGATCAATATGTCCTCTTTTCAAAAAAGCTATCTTTCGTGTATCGTTCAAACAAGTCAAAGCATTTCAAGTTGGTTCATAAAGTCCATTACATCAGAGGAAACCCAATAGTCTTTTATTTTTCCATCTTTTATAAAGAATATATCTGTCCCTTCAAAAGAAATGCTTGTGCCCTTCTTTGCTCTTGCACCTTGCATTTCCCCGTTGTATCTTCCTTTAAAATTCCATCTTGCCGAAACATAATTATTTTCTTCAATAGGTGTAACAACTAATGTCATACTTATATCGTTAAAATACGCTGCACTAGATTGTATAACGTTTTTTACAGCTTCTATACCCTTTAACTCATCTGATTTCTTATTATCGGTTCTAGCTTGGTGAACAACACACTCCTTATCAACTATACCATCAAGTATATTTATGTCCTCATTCCAAGCTCTAACCCAAGCACTATATATTTCCTTACCATTCATTTTGGAATCCCCCTTATTATTAAAATTATTGTAGCACAGTGAAAACATATACTTATTTTATCATACTATTAAAATATAAAAACGCTTAATTAATTCAAAGAATAGCTGTTTTTAAAGCTTATATAATATAAATATAATGATCTTTTGAAAGTAGTTGATATAAAATGGTTACTAAGTTGTCACCTAGTTACAATAAAATAAATACCATAGCAGCAAGTCAACGTCATAGCATGGTATTTAAATCAGGTGGGACCATTGTTGCTATCGGTTGGAATAAACAAAACCAGTGTAACGTAAACGGTTGGTATGATATTGTAGCAATATCAATGGACAGTACAATATAAGTAACTGGGAAAACATCAAAGTCTACAGTCATAATTAAGGAATTCCATAATTACTTCGGTACTTATAGAAAAAATATTAGCTATATACAATTAGAAGAAGCAAAATTTAAACTGTCATTTATCATGGTGTTAGGTTAAATTCATAGACACATATTTGTAGAATCCAATAATATTCTATGAAAGGATGTCCAATGATAGCTAAGAAATATAATCAAGAAACAAAAGAATTGAGCCTTCAATTAAATGAACAAGGACAAAGTGTTCCTTCTTTGGCACGTGAATATGGGATTTCAGGAGCAACGATATTTAACTGGAAGAAAGAATATACCCCAGATAAAGAAACCGGAAAAATCATTTTTTGAGGGATCACCCAAAGAAATGAAATGATTGATAAGGCAGATTCGTTAACGGCAAAAAGTTTGAGAGCTTCAATGAAGTTTTAATCAAAAGTATATGAACAAAAAAAGTATTGAGGAAAGCGGTTAAAAAGTATTAAACCAGATAGAAAGAAATGGAATAAAGAGCTTTCTGATCAATTCATTACATTATATGTAAACAGCGTCAGAAATGGTACTTGTATATTTTAAAGGTGTTCATGGTTATTTATAGAATAACGGAGGTTAAAAGTAACGACTACGCACAAACCCAACAAAGCGAAGCGTAGCCAATTTTTAGTCCATGCTTAGTAAAATAGATTCAATTGTATATGTGTTATTCGGGTAAATAGACTTTTTAATGACGGTACTCGCTGCTAATTTTTCCGTATTATTTTTAAATGAATAATAGTCTGACTGGTATGAACAAGATAATTTAAATTCAAAGTTTATATCGGTTAAGTGGACATAGTTGTAACAAGTTAAGCAAATGCCAGAGAATACCAAAATTATCACCAGGACCGGAAATTCTTTGTGTGTGATGAAGTATGAACAGTAGGCCTGCTTGTTTTGGCTCTTTTCATTTTTATTTATCCTTCTTTTTTCTTCTTTTTAATGTTGTTATACTAGCTATAGCTACACCAAGTACGGATACGAATATAATAATTATAGCTTCCAACTGTATCCCCCCTTCATCAAAAAACAAAATTGAATGATTTAAAACGATATAGGATTACTCTTAATTTAGCGTATAACAAGCAATTATTTATTACAAGTAGTACAACTTACGAACCCTGATGAAAAAGAGTGTCCATGTTATCTTTTTAATCTGTTTAAATTTTGTGATATGGTTATTTGTTCTCTTTCGAAGTTGTGAATGATGTCAATCAGTACAGGAACAGCGCCTTCTTTTGAGTATTCTTTTTGTTCGTTTCTCTCCATTAAGACCTCTCCTGTTCGGTCGCAGATTTTGATTCAATGCATTTAACGAGCAGTTCTATCGTGAGGATGAAATTGATGGATGACTTGCTCTATGTTTTTATATTTCATAACTGTACCCTTTGTTTGATTATAACAATTTTGAATTATTGAGAAGATTAATGGTCTAATGTTCCGATACATTCATCCACTCACCCAAAAGGCGAAAGAATTATTGAAGCACACGTCTTATCGTCAAAAAGTTTATCCAAAAGATAGAAACTTACCATTTAAAGTGCATATTGATCATCGACAATACAAGCAAATTCCACAACCCACATTTAATAAAAATATGTTGTTCTATAATACACAAAGATAAAAGAACGAGAAAATATTTTATTATTAATTAAATCCTTATTTTTGTGTATAAAATGCCCTATATTCTTTAAACTGTGATTGCTACTTTAAATTATGGCGTTTTACCATTTTTATTTGCAGCGTTGTGACTGGTTAGTTGATGATATGTACTCAAAATATGAAACCCATAGATTATTGTTGCAATGGCACCACCGATACTCGCAATAGCGAAGGCAGATTGCCATGATAAATCTGAGTTAATCACTAGAATAATAGAAATCAGTGCTGTTGTAATGGGGATTGGCGCGACAAAATAATCTAATGTTCGATTCATAATTTTTGCTTGAGGGATGAAATGTAATCCAATAATAAGTGTTACTACTGGCATAATCAGTGCATACCAATCAACAATAACTAACAAAATGACGGATAACCATAGAATTCCATAACTGACACCACTGAGAATGCCCATGGCTTTACCGATCCGTTTACCTGATTCTGTTTCATGTACTTCAAATAATTTGGAATGTTTAATATTTTGTATACTCTTTACAAATAGAATAGTGGATATAAATAAGCTCACAGTAAAAAGAATCCAACCGACTAAGCCCCACGCAAATCCGAACCATATCGTATATGCCAACAGAAAAATAGCCATCATTAAACTAACTGGCGCCATGCTTTGAAGTGTTTCACCGTTTAAGTCACGGTTATTTTCAACAATAATATCCACTCACCCTTTACTTTGGAACAACTTTATTTTTCTCTTCAGCTCATCATACCTAAACTGGAGAATAATAACAAATGACTGATTATATCTAGAATAATTGAAGAAGGGTCTGTGTAGAAAAGAGAATATATACGTTTCTTCCATTATAAAGGCAACCGGATTCACTCCAGTAATCAATCACTCGTCTGCCGATTTGTAATGCTTTCAACTCTTGGTATATTGCTCCTGACTTTTTTATCGTTTCAGATAAATTTCTTACGTTCAACAAATTGGACAGTGGACGACTTTCAATCCCATTTTGTCAATCCGTATAGACTCATGACACTGTGTATCAACCTAGTGATTGTTGGTATATGCGGGTGTCTATTTTACCGGTTTAGTTCTCAGCATTTTAAATCCCACATTCATCGTCAAAAGCTCGCTGCATGTCTAGTAACCTTTTAGCAAATCCGTATTCAACGATAAGATAATTATATTTTGAATGGCTCTCAAAAGTAATTTTTTTGATAATATCTGTGCTTATATTGAAGGGAATATTACCAAAAATCTTTTGAACATCATATTTACGAAAATTAAATTTCAATATATCGTAATTGAGAACTTCAATATTGTCAGAAGTTGATGTCATATTCTTAGTAATTTTATATAACCTGTCTTCAATTTCAATTGCAGTTACAAAGCCACTAATTTTTAATAGTTCATTAGTAAAATGGCCTTTCCCTGAACCTATTTCTAACACATGATCATTTTTATTAATGTTTGTATAACTTAGAATATCTTTATATACCTTTAGATGTTATGAAATTCTGTGCATTTTTTGGATTTTTCTTGTCCATTATAATCTTCCTTTTGTTGATTATAATGAACTGCATCTACTACACAAATAGAAAATAATCCCATACTATATCTCCTTTCAATCGATGTTATAGATTAAAAAGAGCTTTTTTCGTCACTGCTATACTAATACACATAATTTACCTCCTCTATCTACTCGTATTATACATTTTCAATTTATGTGTAACTACAAAATATTTGAATTCGCTCGTTTCATAATTTCTTCTACAGTTTCCGTTTTTGCGGCAGCATAATCTTGCACATTTTCCCAAGTATTTTGAGCAAGTTTACGTTTTACCTTAGCGTATTTTTCACGATCTTCACGATTTGTACGTAGCCAATTACGAAATCGAAGCATCTTATTAATCTCTAGTGCCCCTTCACTGAATACATGTAAGTTAGTATCTGTATCTGGTCCTTTAAATAAGCGATGTTCATACCACTCTGGTTCTCGTATTCTTAATGTATATCCTACTGCTTCTAAAACAGGAACGTATGAAGATTCATAGGAAGAATCTTCCACTACCAGTAAAATATCAATAATTGGCTTAGCACATAAATCAGGCACCGATGTAGACCCCACATGTTCTAATTGTAAAACTTTATTGCCAAGTATTGATTTAATTCTTTTGGCTTCCCTCTCAAATAAATCCACCCAGTTTGGATTATAATCAACTAATTTAATCGGCGCATTATGAGACTTTCGTTTTCCAACAGTAACTTTTTTTAGATACTTATCATTATCAGTAGATGAAGAATAGCTATTTCTTTTATTATGCATTAAGTTGCTCCTTTACACTTAGACTTAATATCTCAGCCATTCAAGCTAAAGAGTTTTTTCTTTGGAACAAACAGTGAATGTTTTAAACGAGTATTCACTTAGATTTAAATCAATAAGTAATTCGTTTATTGGAGTGTATGATAAAGTGGCTGGTAGGATAAAAGCAACAATAGTAAAAAATATATTATTTGCTTCAGTATAACTATTAATAGATTCGTCTTCATATAATTATATCAAAGTGTTATTTACTCTATACTGTTTTTCGCAAAATTTTCTCCATTGGTTTTCCTTTGGCTAGCTCATCTACAAGTTTATCCAAATAACGGATTTCTTTCATCGTCGGTTCTTCGATCTCTTCTACTCGAACGCCACAGATGACCCCTGTAATTAAGTTTCTAGACGGGTTCATTTCAGGCGCTTGCGCAAAGAAAGTTTCGAAATCTGTGCCATTTTCTAACTGCGCATCTAATTCTTCTTGGCTATAGCCTGTTAACCAGCGAATAATTTCATCCACTTCTGCCTTTGTCCGATTCTTTTTCTCGGCTTTTGTAATATAGTGCGGATAAACTTTGGCTACACTCATCGTAAAAATTTTATGTTTTGTCATTTATATGTGCCTCATTCCTGTCATTTTTTCTATTTTATCATATGAGAAGCTTTATTCATTATCAAACTCTCTCTTTTTGTTATACTCTAGGTGAAGGGTAACGCTTACATATAAAATATCATTCTTGATACATTCGGAAACCATTATAGGAGGCTTCCTTTTATGAAAGAGACAATGACCGCTATTCTTATGTACATGCAAAAACATGTATCGGATGAAATTACTATTGAGGACATCGCAGTTCACTTCGGCTATAGTAAGTACCATTTTAGTAGAGAATTCAAAAAGTTCACTGGATTTTCTGCAGCTGATTACCTATCTTCTATAAAAATTGAACAAGCAAAGCAAGACTTTCTAAAAAAGCAACGTTCGATCACAGATTCCAGTTTTGACGCTGGCTTTTCTAGTCTTGGAACATTTTCTACAATGTTTGCCAAAAAAACGGGACTATCTCCACGTGAGTATAAAAATCAAGTAGAGTCTCTTTATGATTTAGCAAAGAACTATGATGATACAACGTCCACTTCCTATTATGCTGAAAAAATTCAAGAAGAAGATAGCTATCAATTATCTGTAACGATTCACTATCCTAAAAGCTATCAAACTAGCATCACTTTTGTTGGTTTATTTAATAGCTCCATCCCCAATCATAAACCAGTTGTTGGCACAGCTTTGCAAAAGAAAGTACAACATACGTTTACTCATGTTCCTAAAGGAAAATACTATCTACTCGCTTGTTCAATTGAAAAAACATTCAATCCATTGCGTTACTTTGTACTAGACGACTGCTTACGCGGAAAAGCAGACTACCCTCTTCAATTTCCCAAAGATTCAAGCAAAGAGATAGATATATATCTAAGAGAAGCGCTTCCCGAAGATCCACCCATTTTGATTAATTTACCTAAACTGCTATCGGATACATTTAAATTCCGCAATCCATAAGAAGTATTTTTCTTCCGCATTTGAGATACTGAATATACTAAAAAGTGAAAGGAAGAGTGGATATGAATATACAATTTACACCCTATGTATTGTTGAATGGGAAAGCAAATGAAGCAGTTGATTTTTATGCTAAAGTGTTCGATGCAGAAATAGAGACTCGGGAAGTATTAAAAGATTGGCCGCAAGAATTTGATGGAAAAGTACCTGAGGGCTATGAAAATAATGTTATGCATGCTCATCTAAATATCGGAAACTCCCAACTGATGCTTGCAGATCTTTTGCCTGGTCAGTTTCAACAGCCAGGAACAACCGTGACTATTTTGATTGATGTCAAAGAAGTTGCCGATGCTAAAAGAATTTTCACTGCTTTACTGACAGGCGGCAAAGAAACAATGGCTCTTCAAGAGACCAGTTTCAGTCCAGCAATGGGGCAGGTAAACGACAAATTTGGCGTCGAATGGCAAATTATTACCGAACATCCTGACATGCGGAAAGAATAATACAGAAAAACTGGCACGAAATTACTGTTGGCGAAGAATGTATTTCCGGAATAACGAATATACAATTTAAACCATTTGACTGAAAAAGGAACAACATAGCTATTAAAGCTTATACTGTTCCTTTTTCACACTTTTAAGCAAATTCTCTCATTTCTTACAAGTGTAATATACAGTAATGTAATTAATTAGCTACGATCTCTATTATTAGTTACCGTTCAATAAGTTATACTTACTAAAATAGAACTCTTTTCATCTAGTTGAAAAAAATATACTTATTTTAGTTCTCAGCTCTACATATGCCTAGCTTTTGTTTAACCTCTTACACCAAAAATATTGTTAAAGAACCTGAGCTATATTTACCTATCGTTAAATCAGTAAATCATTACTAGTCTTCCCACTGAAACTTCTTCAAGTCGACGTGATTTTCATCTTTCAAAGAAACACCTTCTTCGCGAAGAAAGTCTGCTTGTTCTACCCAACCCGGAGCCAATCTTCCTGCATGATTCACCACACGATGACAAGGATATTTTCCGTAAAATTCAGACATGCTGAGAACTCTTCCAACAAGTCTTGCATTTTTTTCTCTGCCAATTAATCTGGCAATTTGTCCATATGTAGCAACACAACCTTCTGGTATTTCTTCTACAGCAGAGAGAATCTCGTAGATCAAATCTTCATCTAAAACACGTTTCATAAGAAAATCACACTCGCTTTTCTAACGTAATATAGATCTCCTTGGCATTTTTTCTACAATTTTTTCATAGTTGAATTTTCCAAGTAAGATCAGTAAAAATTGATATTTATCGTTAAATATTCCAAAACAATTAGTTTTCTTAAACAATTAAATTAATGCCCTACTTTACTCATCTCTATTTATTACATCCTTTATTCTTTGTTCTATCAAGCAAGTAATCTACACTAACATCAAAATAATCAGCTAGTTTAATCAAAGTGCTTGCTGTCCATTCTATTTTCCCAGTCTCGTATTGTGAATAAGTATTTTGCGAAACATTTAGTAACTCAGCCACTTGCCGTTGTGTTACATCATTATCTTCTCTTATGGAACGAATATTTTTATAACTCATTTTTATCACCTCTTTTTATTATAAATATCTGTATTAAAGATATTGTTTTCATCTGTAATACAGATATAATTAAAATATACAATATTTCAAAAAGGGAGATGGTTATGATGACAGAAAAGAAAGAACTTATAACAAAGAAAAACCAACCTATTAAAGCAATCACTCAGCAAGATCTCCACAAATTAAAGGAGACCTTGGAAGAACTCCAATCCTGGGTAGTTGTTTTAGAAGTAATTGATAAGTTCTTTAAGCACGAAAAGGAAACACTAAACAAAAAGAAAATTATTCAAGAATATCATGCTAACGCAAAAATCTTTGAAGTTTTTCTTGATGATTTCCTCGTTAATACCAATGTTTTAGAAAGTCAGTTTGAAGAATTACGAAGCAGAGAAAAGATACATTTCTAAGATTTTCCAATTTTTTGTGAATCCCGTATGCGTTAGTAATAAAACAATAAACGTTGCTGCTAATGCCAAAAATACAACAATATTATGAAAGGGCATCCCACTTCAATAGGATGCCTTTTGAGTGAAACAATTTTTGTTTTCTTTCGCGTATTTATTACTGCATGTTATTTCTTCCATGCAAAAGAAATACCTTTAGCAATAACACCTACTACAACGGCAGGGATAATCCAAGAAAAGCCTAGATCTGAAAAAGGAAGAGTGACAAAAGGTGTGATATAATCCCAACTTGAATTAAATTCTTTCAATCCAACGTTTAAACTAACAAATAATATGATTCCAACAACACTACGATAAACGATTGTATCGCAGTTTATATACTTATTAATAAAGCTCAATAAAATTAATGCAATAATTATAGGGTAAACTACGTTTAATACAGGTACAGAAAATTGAATGAGTTTTTCCAACCCAATATTAGCTACGGTAGCGCTAAATAAAACAAAAAATAATAAAAACTTTTTATAAGTTATACGTGGAAATCGTTTGTTAAAATACCATGCACATGAAGATAGCAAACCTACTCCTGTTGGAAGACAAGCAAATATAACAACTAAGCCAAAAAGAAAGTTCCCTGTACTTCCAAAATAATTGTTAGCAACTCCTGCTAATATATCTGCTCCAGAAGAAAAACTCAGTGTAGAACTGCTTGCTCCTATATATGCAATTCCTAAGTAAATAAAAGCTAATAAAATCGCAGAAATAGTTCCTGCTTTTAAAATAACATTTTTTCTAACAGTCTGATTGAACTCTCCTAAGTCTTTAGTGGTATTAACAATAATTGTTGCAAAAACAATCGACACAATAGTATCCATTGTTAAGTAACCTTCTTTTACTCCGCTAGAAAAAGGCGCCTGCGCATATTGTCCTTGAGGTAATTGAAAATCATTCATTGGATTAAAGATCGTTGTCACAATAAAAACACCTAAAATCAATAGCAAAACAGGCGTTACTATTCTGCCAAAGCGATCCATAAATTTACTAGGATATAAGGCTAAGTAATACACCAATCCAAAAAAGGCAATACTATAAATTAGTAGTCCTATCTGTGAATTGCTTTGATTTAAAAAAGGAGACACCCCAATTTCAAAGGAAACAAGCCCTGTTCTGGGAGCCGCCATTAATGGTCCAATCGATAAATAAGTAATAATGGTTAGAACTTTAGCAAAAGTTGGATGAACCTTTGTTGCTAAGCTTTCAGTATTTCCGTCTTCGCTAACGTTAGCAATGGCTACTAATCCCAAAACTGGTAAAGCTACTCCTGTAATTAAAAAGCCGGCCATAGAACGCCATAAATTTCCCCCTGCTTCGCTTCCTAATCCTGCGGGAAAGATTAAATTTCCTGCACCAAAGAAAAGAGAAAAGACCATAAGTCCAATGAATAAAATTTGCCTAGAAGTAATTTTATTACTTTTATTTGTCATTTCTTCACCTTCATCTATATATTTCTTTTGAAAAATAAATCCTACTGTTTAATCAATCACTGCGTATTTTATGACTACAACAAATAATCGCTTGAAATACGCGTTAAGTCTTCGATGACTTGACTCCCCTCTTCAATCGTTGGATTTTGATCAGATAGAGCCACTGCAAGATAACTATTATCTCCACGCGTTACTTTACCAATACTTGTAACAGTCCATTCATCATTTATATCATTAGGTAACCAACCGTTTTTAAAAGTAACATCACTTGACCCGGCATAAATTCCCCAACTTTGGTCAGGATCAATCTGGTCCATCAAATCAATAATCTGTTTTTGTGAGTCTTCATTTAAATATTGTGAAGGTGTATATAGTTCTTGAAGTAACTTTATTTGATCTTTTGTTGTCGTTGTCGTTTTCCCCCATGTTTCTTCATCTGCTTTTGTATCATTCATTTCTAGATCATCAAAAAGTTGCTGTAGCGAAGAATAACCCCCTAATGAATCTAAAATAGTTGTCGCTGCTTCATTATCACTATGCATAATCATGCTAGATAAAAGATCAGTTTCTTCCTCAGTTAAGTCTTCTTGTTTTTCTTCTTTTTCATGCAGCAATAACATCGCTATATCTACTTTTGCAATACTTGCTGTCACATACTTTTCTTCTTTTTCATTATTTGTGTAAGTATAACTCTCTTCATTTTCCAGATCGTACACTCTAAATTCTAATGAATTGGGATAAATTTCAGCCCACTCATCTCCTTTTTTCTGCAACTCGTTTTCCAGTTCATTTTTATCTTCTTCTGGTTTTTCAGCTGTCGCTTGCTTTTCCGTCGTATTTTCAGTTACCGCTTTTTCTTCTGGTTTAGTTGTCGTATGCTCACCTAACCAAAAGCCTAATACTAAAAAGAAAATCGCTCCTAATAGGAGAGGAAAAATTTTTATAAATGTTTTCATTTTTCTATTTACAAGTCCTTTCCCTTTTATAATTTTAATAAAAATGGCTTCTAAGAATTATTTTTATTTTCTGAATTTTCACTAACTAAATTAATTCAAAACAATAATACTAACTTATCACATGAAAGAATAGAGGCAAAGTCATTATCTTTTAAATAACGAGAAAAAGTATATTTTTAAAATACAAAAACAGGAAAGAACTAATTGCTATATTTAAAAATAAGTTCTAAATAAAGCTTAAAAGAAAATAATTTCTTCCTGTTGAACTTGTAAAAAAACAAAAGATTTTTATATAATCGAGTAGGAGACTAACCATTAATTGATTAGTCGACCTCTCACACCACCGTACGTACGGTTCCGTATACGGCGGTTCAATAATTTAAGCTTTTATTTCTCAAGGATTTCAATGAAATCCTTGAGTTTCCATTGTTTGAACTTTTCTTTGCTGAAGATTCTATTTAGAAGTTTTGATTTTGAAATTCGCCAATACTGTTTCCGGCTATTCGCATACGTCATGGCCTCTTTATGAGAGGCCCCTCTTGCCTTCAGTTGGCGGTATTTCGTATCGACTTTCTTCCATCTTTTCCAAATCAAGGCTCGCAACCTATGTCGTAAGTATTCCATCTGTTTAGCTAGGAAAGTTTTTAGTTCTCCGTCTTTATAGTATTGAATCCAACCTTGGGTGTACTGATTGATGGTTTTGATCATCTCATCTAGCGTGCCCACCCTTTTTCGGTTCGTCAATCTTTTCAGCGTTCTTTTGAACTTTTGTTTGGCCGACGCTGTGGGTCGGCTCTTTACTTTCCCTTATCTTTTCTCATACGATAGCTCAGGTATTCTAATTGATGCGCCTTAATGATTTGGCTCTTTTCTTGATTCACCGTCAATCGTAATTTCTTTTCCAGGAATTGGGTAATACTTTCTTGGACTCTCTGAGCGGCCCGCTCGCTTTGGACAAAGATAATAAAATCGTCCGCGTATCGAATAAACCGATGGTTTCTTCTTTCGAGTTCCTTGTCCAATTGGTCCAGATAAACATTGGCTAAAAGAGGAGAAAGCGGGCTCCCTTGGGAGGCTCCTTTTGAAGTTGGACGAAGAATTTCGCCCTCCATTACTCCTGCGTTTAAGAAATTCCAAATAAGTTGGAGAGCGGCCTTTTCTTCGATGTACCATTGCATACGATGCATAAGTTTCTGATGGTTAATCGTGTCGAAATAGCTCTTTAAATCACAGTCGACAACCACGTCATAGCCTTCTTCATAATATTGGCCTGCCTTCGCTATTGCTTGTTGACAGCTTTTTCCAGGTCTAAACCCATAGCTGTTTTCCGAAAAGGTCGGGTCGATCAAGGGCGTGATGACTTGTAAAATCATTTGTTGTACTACGCGGTCCCGTACGACGGGGATGCTCAATTTTCGTTTCTTGCCGTTTCCTTTAGGAATTTCCACACGTTTTGTTGGTTGTGGGCGATAGGTCCCTTCTCTCAGCTTTTGTACAAAGGGACGACGATACTTGTTCAAATGAGATTTGATTTCAGATACCGTCATATCATCGATTCCCGGTGCTCCTTTGTTCTTTTTGACTTTCTCGATCGCTCGATCTATATTCATTGAGCTGACGAGTTCGTTCATTAATGGAAAGCCACTTTGGTTCATCATCTTATTGTCGTGCTCCCTTACGCGCTCCTCATTTCTTCTTTTGCTTCCAGCTTATCCTTCCACGAGTGAGCTACCTATCGGTCTTTACCACGGTATTGGCTGCGGTCCTGGTGAGCACGTCCACCTCCTTGTTTACTTCAAAGTTATTATTGTTCAGTCCTTCATATCCATAGGATACTACTATGACCTTGGCTGACTTCTGCCTATTCGTTGTTACTACGATTTCTATCGCTAGGCAGACCTCCTCGGGTAAGGTGTGATAACTTTCCACTCACGTCACCGCCTCATTTACTGTATGGGATTCGGGCAGTATTGGACTTTGCTTTGTTTTGCAAGCTCGTCCGTCCCAATTCAGCCTTCTTATGAGATTCCTGTTCGTCAGTGCGAGTGTTTGCCTCCAGCTTCCTTCAGATTCCACTTCGCAGTGGACACCCTTGCTTTTGGCTAACAGTTCCTACTGCCAAGCCTGTAGTGGACTTTCACCACCAAGTTATCGCCCATGCCGAGCGCACAAAAGAAAAAGAACTACAAATTTCAAAAAATTTATAGTTCTTTCTACTATATTCTCTTATAATTCCTCATCTATACTAAGATTGATTTTCAGACCCTTAGGCACGATACCACTAGGGTTAAGAGAAGTTAAACTAATATAATAGTGTTTTTTAATATGCGATATATTTACTGTTTCTTTAATTCCTGGCCAATTATATAATTCGCGAGTATAGCGCCATAAATTTTTGTAATCCATTATTCGTCTAATATTACATTTAAAAAGTCAGAAGTATACTATATCAAAGCGGATTAAAGTTGCAAATAAGAGCCAGTCTGACTCCGTTGGTTGTTCACCCACTAAGAATCGACTTATTGATAATCTTTCTTCAATTTCATCTAATCTATCAAACAACTTAGTAACTTCTTGCTCGTAAAATTCTTGTTCGTTTGCAAGACCTATTTTATATACTGCATTATTAATTTCAGGCCCAATGATGTTATTCCAGGCTTCAATTTCGGATAATGATTCTTTTGGCGCATAGTTATCATCATTTGCTCCGGCGTAATTAAAGGCACTGTTTAGCATACGAATAATATCAGATGATTCATTATTAACAATTTGGTTTGTTTTTTTATCAAATAAAACAGGGACAGACACTTTTCCAGTAAAATTTGGGTCAGAAAAAGTATAAATTTCTCGTAAATAATTCGCATTGATCACCGGGTCAGGTATTACACCCTCGCCGTCTTCAAAACTCCATCCCTGATCATACATCACAGGGTTAACTACGGATAAAGAAATGATATCTTGTAATCCTTTTAAACTACGCATCATAAGTGCCCGACTGGCAAAAGGACAAGCATAAGAAACATACAGATGATAACGTCCCGCTTCTGCTTTGAAACCGCCTTCTCCTGTTGGACCAGCACTACCGTCCGGTGTAATCCAATGACGAAATTGCCAATTCGTCGTTACGACTTCTCCATCTGCACTAGCAGGCCTATCTTCTTTATGCCACTCCCCATTTACTAACATTCCCATTATTTTTACCCCACTTTCTTCAAAATAGCCTTTTCAGTTTATTATAAATGATCCATAGTTATTTCAATAATAAAGTGTTTTTCATCTACGAAAGCTCTGATATCGTTTGAAAATAACTAATGATTTCTTCATGAAGAAACGGTATTAATAATAAAACTAGAGTAATAATGCTTAACACTACAGCTTTTTTTGAAAGTGCTTGGTTGATCTTTTGCCAATCAAGTGAAAAGAGTAAAGCTATAAAGAAAATCATTCCACCTAGGTGTAATCAAGGCATCATTTCTTGAAAATTGGTATTAAAAACAAATAAAACAGCAAAAATAAGCACGATCATAATGAGACTTACCCATACAATTTTTTCTACCGGGGTAAACTTTTGAATCGTTTTAAATTTATTCATAAGCTCTTCATCTCCTCTGATAAGTTCGTCCAGTGAAATTTCAAAAAGATCACTAATAGCAACAATGTTAGCGAAACTAGGTAACGCAACGTCCTGCTCCCACTTAGAAATAGATTGTCGTGAAATATGCAACTTATCAGCTAGTTCTTGCTGAGACCAATGTTTCATTTCGCGTTGTTTTTTTATCTGCTCACTTATCTTCACAAAAATTCCTCCTCTCATTCTTAGTTAAACATTGTCCTTTAATAAAGCATAGCACTGCATGGTTGCAAGTAAAAAATTACGAAGAGGAATTCTCATACAATAACTTCTTAAAAAAGTAAGAAGATAAGGGTAATACCTAGGTAAACTAAGGTGTCTTTTTATCTAACTGTTTCATACAGTTAGAAATTTGCTGTTTCTGACCTTCTTCTGCTTTTTTATATGTACGCCTCCTCGTTTTAGGCATTTTTAAAGTAAATGGACATGCAGTGAATTTTTATAAATATTTGGGATATGAAGAAAAGACTTTTAAAATAATCAAAACACTTAAATAAAACAACTTTTTTAATCTAATAGCAAAATCATAATATAGAATAGGAGATAAGAAGTTGAAAGAACCGAAAGAATACACCGAAATAGCCCTAGAAAAACAAGCCAAACTATTGGACATGAGCTCTTACTTGGAAAACGGAATCTACGTTTTTGATACAGACTTTAGAATGGCTTTTAAAACAACAAGACCCAATCATCCTATGATCAATACTCTCAACATGCCAAAAAAAGAGAAACAATTTATCACTGAAATTAAGCATTCTGAAACGAAGTATTTCAATGGGAGTATCTTATGGTTCTGTATTAATGGTGATATTAAAATTTTTTCAGATGATAAAGTTCTTACGATCTGTTCGGATAAAGAAAGCTATCAGAGGAAAATAGAGAACTACGCTTATTTTTCTCCTTTCTTTCGTATTCCTACATTAAGCAAACAAGATACTAAACACAACATGTTGGTCGAAGAATTTATCAACTTCGATGAAAAAACAGCCGACGACGAGCCCTTCATTTTTAAAAGGATGTATAACAATTACCGTGATTATTTTACCTACTTGACACGTCTTACAAAAATTGGTTATCAAACATTAAATCAATTATGGGAAATAAGTTCGCACACTGTTTATAGCCCACAATTTGAAAAAATAACGAAAAAAATTGCTCCAGAATTGTTTTCTATGAAGTTTCCATTCATTAACCTACATGGAGATATGTGGTCGGATAACATTCTTTTAAGCCATGAACAAAACGGGAAAACATTATGGTACATCGACTGGGAAACCGCAGATAATTATGTTTTCTTCTACGATTTTTTTAAATTTATCTGGAATGAATTAGATGTTCATCAAGATGCTTCTTTTTACAAAAAATACATTGCAGGAGAATTTGACAATGAATTACGTCATCTTTTTTCTATTTTTGATATAAACTTTCAGCCAAAGCTGAAACAATCTTATTTTTGTTATTTTTTCCTTAACGCTATTATCAATGATACAGGCCGGATTGCCTTTAAATTTAAACAGGAAGAGATAGAGAACTTTGAACGTAAAGTTTTTCCATTAATGACTTAACCTAAAAATCTAGTATTGGTATAATAAAGTTATTTATAAAGATGAAGCAGAGACTTTATTGAAGGAGAATTTATGACTGCAACATTGCAAGTTAACCCTATCCATTCATATATTGATGAAGAATTGATAATCAAAATTGTTGGAGCTAAGAAAAATACGAAAGTAACGATTCATGCCTCGACATATGATGAAAAACAAAAGAAGTTTCGCTCTTATGCAAGCTTTGTTACGAATGAAGAAGGTACTGCTAACGTATCACAACAACCGGTTGCGGGGACTCATGTCGAAGCTGACCCTTCAGGCTTGTTCTGGTCTATGGAGCATAGTGGTTCCAAATTAGGTGATTATTATGAAAAAAATAATGCAGATAAAATTTCTATTGACTTAGTTTTGCAAGTAGAAGGAAAAGAGGTTGATGCAATAACAATTAATAGATATTTTTATATGAATGATACTATAAAAGAAACTGTGCAACATGGCAAGACAATTGGAACGCTATTTCATCCCAAACATAAAGGACAATATCCTGCTGTCATAATATTAAGTGGATCAGATGGAGGGGCCCAAGAACATGCGGCAGCTTTATTAGCTACTAAGGGATATACAACACTTGCTTTGGCTTATTTTGGCGTAGAGGGGCTTCCAAAAGATCTTGAAAACATTCCGTTAGAGTATTTTCAAGAAGCGACAAAGTGGCTAAAAAATCATCCATATGTCAATGGAGATATAAACCTAATGGGGCATTCAAGAGGAGGAGAACTCGCGCTGCTTTTGGGAGCAACATTTGACGATTACCAATCCATTATAGCTAGTGCGCCTAGTGCCTACATGACTCCTGGGATGAAAAATGGCATTTTTTCGCCTGTACCTTCATGGACTAGTAATCAACAAACTTTAGTAAACGTTAAATTTAAGTTTCGTTTCAAAACTATCACGTCTATGTTAAAAAACTGGATACTAAAAAAACCAATCTCTTATCTATCTATTTGGGATGATACATTGAAAAAGCAAAAAGCATTAGAAAAAGCAAGGATTCCGGTAGAAAATATTCATTCGCCTATGCTATTGATCGCTGGAGAAGGTGACCAATTGTGGCCCTCAAGTCAATATGTAAAAATAATGGAAGCTAACCTTCAAAATACAAAATGGTCTAAAAGTAATCGTTATTTATACTATGAAAATGCAGGCCATTTTTTATCATTTCCCTATAGCTTAGTTAACTTACCTGCGAATGTTTTTATGAACATAGGCGGTAAAATGACAATGACATTTGGTGGTTCAAAGCGAGGAAATGCCGAAGCCGCCAAGGACTCTTGGAAACAAATTCTTACTTTCCTTGATGAAAATAATATTGACGAAATATAAGCTAAAATAATTTAAACATAAGACAATGACTACTTTAAATTATATTATTTTGTTTAAAAAACGAGCTGGTTCTCTTCGTAGAAGCAATTCGTTTTTACATTTTTTATTTAACAATTATCGTGATTTGCCAAGTACCATCATATAGCGATGTTCAATCGAAGGTACAAATCCTTTTTTCACAATTTCATAATGTAATTCTGTTAGTCCTTCAAGACATTTTTCAACTGAAAAATCAGGAAATTCCCACTCGATAATAGACGCATAATAGGCAATAGCACCGGCGTCAAAAAACTTAAGTTGAGCATAAAACTCATCGCTATTTAATACTTCAAAACCGATTTTTTCCGCTTGTTTTAACTGATAGCTTAATTGGTTGCGCAAATCAACTTTTAATTCTTTCTTCAGCAATCGTTTTGAGAGAACACGACTATTTTCACAGCCGACTTGTTGCGTGATAAATATGCCTCCACGCTTTAATGTACGGTATACTTCGTCCAATCTAAAAGCTTCATGCCGATTAATGATGATATCAAAGGTATTCTCTTTGTAAGAAAGAACATCGTCTTCTTTAACAAACTTCACAGTAATTCCTAGAGGCTCCAATTTTTCTTTACATAGTTGATAGTTAGGTAGATAACCTTCAGTGACAGAAGTTTTATGACCGGGATGCTCAAGAGTTAAAAGGACCTCTCCTCCTCCTGTCCCCATGTCTAACAATTGATCAGTTTCTTTTAAATATTGCCTTACTATTTCTAAATAATCCCAAGGTAGTGTGTCCATTTCCCATCTACCACTATCATCTAAATAAGAAAAATTCCAACCTTCTAAGGCAATGTCATTAACTTAAGCGTGTTGACAAAATAAAATCCAAAACAAACACAAGCTATCACTGTGTTTTGTTTTGGATTTTTTAATTTTTGTAAAAAAGAACGACTTAAATACACCAGCTAAAGACAAAAAGCCTTCTGTTCAGTAAGTATAACGATAAGAGCGTCTCGATTTGTTTTTACTTTCTTGTCGCCTGGCCTTTCTATCGGGTCGAATGGGGACAAGGTACGCTGTTAATAAGTTCTCCATTTGTATGATACTTTCTTCTCGTTTTTCATAGGTTTCCCCCATGATTGATTGGATGAAATAGGTTTTGATAATGCCAATTGAAATACTAATATTTCGTTTCATTTCGTATTTATAGCGCTCTTGAGGGATCGCCTTGGATTCATTTACCTCCATAATATGAAGCATCGTTAGATTGTATAACCACACACAACAATAGATGTCTTGAAAAATCAGCCGTTCTCGAAATCCACTAAATTCTTCTAGCTTCATACGATTTTTCAACACATTATAGACTGTTTCAATCTCCCACCGCAAACGATAGATTTCCCGCAGCCCTTCTAAAGAACATTCTTCTTGTGTAAGGTTGGTCAATAGTACCTCATTGTACCATTCGTTCGTATCCTTTCGTAGAATAGGAATCTTCACAAAACGTAAGCGATACGAGGTATTCATCAACTTTGTTCGGAAGCGCTGATCTTTCCGATAGTAGTTGGTTTGTTTCCTGTCAAAAGTCATATCAAACATTTGATCCTCACCGGAAGATAACTGTTGGGAATAACGTTTTAAGTTGCGCTTGTCCATTCTTAAGACAAACTTCTGTTTATTTTCTATTAATTGATCCACGAGTCGCATGGAAAAATAGCCACGATCAAATGTGGTAATGGTAGGATATCTCATCATTTCTTTTAACTCATCTATATGTTTGGCGGCAAATGTTCGTTCGCTAGAAGCGTACGCACCGACGCACGTATCAATGACTAACTTATTGATGCAATCATAAAGTACTGACACTCTTGCCATCACAGGACTATTCTCTAGAGCATCGTTAGTTACGCCATATTTCTCCATATTTTCTGATGAAGAAGGTAACGTAAGTGTGGAACCGTCAATAGCGGTTAGAATATACCCATTGAATTTTACTAAAGAGCTCGCACGGTTTTCATAAATCATCGATAGATAATCTTTCATCATCAATTGGATGGCCTTAGGATTATAATTCATACGTGCTTTGTAGAACCCAACGGTTGAAATATCCAAAGGTGTTTCTAATTCGCGATAAAAATTTAAAAGTTCAGAAAATTGGGTGCGGCCTTTTTGCGCAAACATTTGAAGCATCAGTTGATACGGCGTAATTTTCCTTCTCCGAGTAAATGCTTGGGGGTTTCCTTCGCGAATGTCTTCTAAATAAATTGACTGAGCTTCCTGTACGTAGTCTTGAAATTCCAATAAGGTAGCTCGCATTTTTAAGGACTCCTTTCACTGTTCTCTCTACACTTTAAGTATAGACGAAGGAGTGCAATAGAAAAAGCAAGAACCCAACATTTCATGGATTCTTGCTTTTTCTATTGTCAACACGCTTAAGTTAATGACATTGCCTTCTAAGGAGCGCTCTGCTTCTTGTTTCCAATAATCAATAATTTTTTTCATAATGTTTATCCTTTCGTATTCTTTCATTCATGATTACGATACGATAAACTGCGACAAAGTTACTCGATACGCCGTCGCGTTTTACCGTATCGAGTGGATAATTCGTTGGGTTCTGTTGCAAAGTTTTAAATCTACTATCAGATAAGGTAGAATAATAGAAAAAGATAGCAGGAGGAATGACGATGAGTCATTTTAAAGGAAAGCAATTTCAGCAGGATGTGATTATTGTAGCCGTGGGCTACTATCTTCGTTATAACCTTAGCTATCGTGAAGTTCAAGAAATCTTATATGATCGTGGCATTAACGTTTCTCATACGACGATTTATCGTTGGGTGCAAGAATATGGCAAACTACTCTATCAAATTTGGAAAAAGAAAAATAAAAAATCCTTTTATTCATGGAAAATGGATGAAACGTACATCAAAATTAAAGGAAAATGGCATTATTTGTATCGAGCCATCGATGCAGATGGTTTAACCTTGGATATTTGGTTACGTAAAAAACGGGACACACAAGCAGCCTATGCTTTTCTTAAGCGGTTAGTGAAGCAGTTTGATGAACCGAAGGTTGTAGTCACAGATAAAGCCCCCTCTATTACAAGTGCCTTTAAGAAACTAAAAGAATACGGCTTTTATCAAGGGACAGAACATCGTACCATTAAATACCTGAATAATTTGATTGAACAAGACCATCGTCCAGTAAAGAGACGCAATAAATTCTATCGAAGTTTACGCACTGCCTCTACCACGATTAAAGGCATGGAAGCCATTCGAGGATTATATAAGAAAACCCGAAAAGAAGGCACTCTCTTCGGGTTTTCGGTCTGTACTGAAATCAAGGTATTATTGGGAATCCCAGCTTAAATCATAGATACCGTAAGGGGTTTTATTCTTTATTTAAAACTTTGCAACAGAACCAATAAAAACATACACAAAAAATAAACGATCGAGCATAAATTTCTTAAAGAGTTACGAAAGAACAATACGATCAGTCCTTTCTTTTTTATATATAAAACATCTATATTGAAGTTACCAAACAGATTTTAGGGCAATTAACTTTGCTAATTGTTTTTCACGATGCTGCCTTTTTTTGGGATCACTATGTTCGAGTAAGAAATAAGAGGCTTTTTTTAGCTTCTGCGGATAACGTTGATACAGAAACCGATAAAAGTTGACTAAGCTAGTTACTCTTTGAAGAGATTCTTTTATAAAGTTCATAGTCTGGTTGAGTTCACTTGCTGAATCACATTCCCTTTTTAGATCTTCAAAAGATAAATTGATCTGTTTGTAACATTCACGAAATTTAAAAATGATCATATCATCGTTATCAATGGACAAGTTTAGGGGAGCAATCAACGCTTTTATTTTTGCTTTTTGTTTTTTGTATAACTGGAGTTCATGATATTTCTGTTCGTTAAACACATGATAATCAACGGATTGAGCTTTTAGTACATCCCATCCGTAAATTTTAGCTGTGATTGTTCGATGATTTCCTTCTGAACCATAGTATTCTTTCGCATCGCCCTTTACATAGCAATGAAACGTTATGTCATCTTTCTTTTGATAGGCTTGCTTAACGGTTCTTGTATCTTTTGTTTCTAGCAGTAATAATAAATTGAGAAATTTTATTTTATTTAAATTAAATGATTGTAGTGGTATATCAGGTGGAACACCTAAAACACTATAATTCAACAATTCAAACCATGAATAACCACTAAGCCTACTAACCCCTTTTATTTGCGAAACAGGAATCGTTACATGGTTTTTAGTTTGTCCTTTATCGTAATACCAGAGATATTCTTCTTTCGGATCTCCTGCTATTCTTGGATTTCTTATTTTCAACCTTACTTTTCTTAATGCTTTTTTTGTCAATTCCTTGCTCTAGCAGAAAAGATTCTAATCCCTTTAGTTTAATCTGTTGTTCCAGTGCTTCTTTTTTATCCGTAATTAAACACTCCTTTCAAAACCAAAAAATCTTAAAAAACATTATGAATCCTGAATGATTTATAAATTTTTCCAAGAATGATTCAATCCTTGGTATGCTCATTTTTCTAAAAGTTTAGTTGCTTCACCTTTTGGGTGTACAAAAAGAACGCACTTCGTGTTATTGTAAAGTCGACAAAACATAACAATAAGGAGTGCGTTCTTATGTCTTTCACTTTACAACAAAAACCATTAATGTTCAATTCTCAAAAGAAAATTTCTATCGCCAATGATGGGGGCGCCTTAACCAATGATGCCGGAATGGTATTGGTTGCCGAATTTTTAAAGAAGATTCATTTTGATCAGTTATTAAATGAACGGATTTATATCAACGATGGCCGCAAATTTTCACATCATTCCTGGCTAGAAATCTTGAAACAATGGCTTTATCAATTGATTGCGGGATATTCACGCGATCGAGACGCCAATAAAGTGCAATACGATCGCCTCTTTCAAGAAGCGCTTCAACAAGAAAACCTTAGTTCGCAGTCCATGCTTTCGACCTTTCTGCATACATTAACGACAGAAAATGTGTCGCAACTTTCACAAGTAGCCAAAGACTTAGCGGATCTATGGTTAGACCATGACAATACACAACACTTAGTGCTCGATTTTGATTCGACGGCTTGTCCCACCTACGGGGAACAAGAAGAAGCCGAGTTTATCTATCACTATGGCATCAATGGCTATCATCCGTTTGTCACTTTTGAAGGATTGACCGGGCTTGCTTTAGATGTTCGCCATCGTCACGGAAAATCCTATACGTCTACCCATGCCGAAGATTATCTCGAGGAGATGTTAGATCGATATCAGCAGCGATCCAGTGATCCTCTGATCATGGTTCGTGGAGATAGCGGATTTGCCAAGCCCGAAATTTTTTCCCATTGCGAAGACCGTCAAGTCCGTTATGTGATCAAACTCAAAAGCAACGCCCGTTTGCTCGACCACATTCAACATCAAGTCCTTTATCAAGATGACACCGATTATACGAAAACCGAACAGCAATATTTTCTAATGGACTATCGGGCTAACAAATGGCGACAATCACGTCGAGTCGCCATGAAAGCCACTCGTCTTGCCGGGTCCTTACTTTTTAGCGATTTTCAGTTTATCGTTACAAACTTTGAGAATCTCGATCCCAAGACGATTTTTCAACTCTATCAAAAACGAGGGAACATGGAAAACTTCATTAAAGAAATGAAAGGCGGCTTCTTTGCCGAAAAAACAGATAGCGCTTCGTTTACCGCCAATCAAGCGCGTTTAGCCTTAAGTTTTATGGCTTACAACATTATTCACTTGATGAAGCATCTAACCTTTCCTTCGACAGAAAAAGCGACAGTGATCGATACCATCCGTTTTAAACTGTTTCATATAGCAGGCAGAATGACGGCGCATGCACGACAAATTCAAATCCATCTTTCGAATACGAATGTTTATGACACTTTATTCTGGGACGTTCTTGCCAGAATCCAGCGACTGAATCTATAAAAATGAGAAAAAAAGAAGAAAAAATAGCGTCTTGATTTTCGCCTTAAAGACATTCTAGGAAGAAGTATGTTCACTTTTAGATATAGAAAGTTGTCCAGCACCGTCATTTGCCAAAAAAGGCAAAGAAATGATTCAATAACATCAAAAAGACGCTTTCATTCGGCACGAAAGTTATCCACAAGCTTTTTAGAAATCATCCAGGTGAATGAATCTATTTTGCTTTATTTGCTGTTTATTTCTTTGCTGTGATCGTTTTAAAACAAAATATGGCTAATTATACATAAGTAACTTAAATATGCTTAGAAGGCTTATGAGAGGATTATCAGGTAATATTCTTGTTTATAAGAAAAGGATAACAAAACAAAGTAACAATTCGGTGCTCAGTTTCGCTGTATAGCCCCTGCTTTTGTAACTTCCTAAAAGCACTAGCAATTGATGGTGCTTTATCTGTCACGATAACTTTCGGTTCCCCAAACTGCTTGTATAGTCGTTTAAAGAAAGCATAAGCAGACTGAGTATTTCTCTTTCGTCTTAGCCAAATATCCAGTGTCATGCCTTCTGAGTCGATTGCACGATAGAGATAATGCCACTTCCCTTTAATTTTAATATAAGTTTCGTCCATTTTCCACGAATAAAAGGACTGTCTATTTTTCTTTTTCCAGATTTGATAGATCAGCTTACCATATTCTTGAACCCAACGGTAAATTGTTGTGTGAGAAACGTTAATGCCACGATCATATAACATCTCTTGAACATCACGATAACTCAAATTATAGCGAAGATAATACCCAACAGAGATAATAATCACGTCTTTTGGGAATTGTTTGCCCTTAAAATGATTCATCTGTTGTCCTCGCATTCTTTTTTATTACATTTTACAATAAATCAGGTGTTATGGGGAACTTTGCAACAGAACCACTTGAACTATTTCCTCCTAAGGACTACAATGAACCCGTAAGTTGAATAAGACATAGAATAATCACGAAGGAGCGAAATCACATGAAGAAAAAAATGATCTTATCAAGTATCGGTTTAGGCATCGCTGCAGCTGGTGCAGGATATCTAGCGAAGAAGACAGGTTTCTTTGAAGATGATGCTTGGTTATACGATGAATATGATTCAACATTGAATTAACTGGAAGTTGAGCAAGATGTATAAATAGGAGGAAGCGCAATGCAAAAGAAAAAAGCAATCATGATCGGTGCAGGATTATCCAATATGGCAGCCGCAGTTTACCTGATTCAAGAAGGCAAATGGCAAGGCGACCAAATCACGTTTTACTCTCTCGACGATCATGGATCAAATGATGGGGCACCTACTGGGGATGTCACAGATGAATACTGGAACAAGAATCATCCTATGGAGAATCAAAAAGGGTATGTGGCGCGAGGCGGCCGAATGTTAAACTATCGAACCTACGTGGACTTGATGGATCTGTTGGATCGGATTCCTTCTGCGACGGAACCAAACATGACCGCTGCAGAAGATACCCGCGATTTTGATGCGAAACATCGGACATTTGATAAAGCCAGACTATTGGAAGGCGGCAAGGGGATCATTGATGGCGGTCATTTAGGTTTGAACAATAAAAGCCGTATGTTGCTGACACAAATGATCATGATGTCTGACAGTGATGAAGAAAAATTAGACAATGTCACCATTGCCGAATACTTCAAAGAAGATCCAGCCTTTTTTGAATCCAATTTTTGGTACATGTGGGAAACAACGTTTGCCTTTCGGACCCGGAGTTCCGCGCAAGAATTACGGCGCTATATGCACCAAATGATTTACGAATTTACACAAATCGAGCATTTAGTTGGGGTCAATCGGACACGCTACAATCAATATGAAAGCATTATGCTGCCTTTGATCAATTACTTGAAAGAACAAGGGTGCCACATCGTCCTCGATCGGTTAGTCACAGATTGGTCGTTCAAAGACACCACGATGCAAGATAAAATCACTGTGACTGGGTTGCATATGTTGAATGTGACGACCAATCAAGAAGAGTATGTTGCAGTTGATGATGATACAGCTGTTATCTTTACCAATGGGTCAATCACTGATTCAGCGACATTAGGTGATCTTGATACACCAGCTGCAGAAAATATGGATTACGGTGCAGCCTCTAGTCTTTGGAAGAAAGCGGCTGAGCAGTTTTATAATTTGGGTACCCCGGATAAATTTTTCGCGGATCGTGATGCGAGCGAGTGGGTCAGCTTTACTTTGACGACCAAAGACCATCTATTACTGAATGAAATCACACGTATCACTACACAAGAACCAGGAAATGCCTTGAATTCATTTATTTCCACAACGCCGATTTCGCCTTTACATCAAAAAGATGTCAATATGTCGATCGTGGTCCATCACCAACCACACTTCACCAGTCAAAAACCGAATGAAACCGTCATTTGGGGGTACTTCTTATATCCGCGTCGAGTAGGAGAATTTGTGACTAAACCCTATATCGAAATGACTGGGAAAGAAATGGTGCAAGAATTGATTGGCCAGTTGTCTAAAGTCGATCCCGGACCGGGCAATATTCGAGACAAAGAAGCATTGATCATGGATAGTGTCATCAACAATATTCCTGTGTATATGCCGTATGCCTCTGCATTGTTCAACAATCGTGCCAAAAGTGATCGGCCAAAAGTGATTCCAGCTCATTCCACCAATCTGGCTTTCACTGGAGAATTCGTCGAACAACCCTATCAAATGATTTTCACAGAACAAAGTGCTGTCCGTTCTGGGGAAATTGCGGCATTCCACTTTGCCGGCATACCAATGTCACGGTTGGTACCTACACCACGCTATGACAAAGATTTGAAAACGTTGGCTCGTGCGGCGAAGAAGATGTTTGCGTAAGACCTGCAGACTGAAAAATGAATACATGCGCCTACACAAAAAAGCTGCTTCCTTGATCCTGTAATCAAAGGTTGCGGCTTTTTTGGTATAGATGATAGTCGTAAACAATAAACCAGGATTGCGAGAAGTTTTTCTAAACGATTCAAAACAATTTATAACAGTAAATTATTTGGATATACGGTTCTGTTGCAAAGTTTCAATACTGAGTACAAAAGTCCCATTCTGATACTTTGACTATGCTGGTATACCCATCAAAACTTTAATTTCAGTAGATACCGAAAAGCCGAAGAGCGTTCCATTTCTTCGGTTCTTTTTGTATATGCCTCTCAATGCTTCTATGCCCTTAATCGTAGTTGATGCAGTACGAAGACTTTGATAAAGTTTATTTCGACGTTTAACAGGTCTATGATCTTGCTCAATTAAGTTATTGAGATACTTGACTGTCCGGTGCTCAGTTTCGCTGTATAGCCCCTGCTTTTGTAACTTCCTAAAAGCACTAGCAATTGATGGTGCTTTATCTGTCACGATAACTTTCGGTTCCCCAAACTGCTTGTATAGTCGTTTAAAGAAAGCATAAGCAGACTGAGTATTTCTCTTTCGTCTTAGCCAAATATCCAGTGTCATGCCTTCTGAGTCGATTGCACGATAGAGATAATGCCACTTCCCTTTAATTTTAATATAAGTTTCGTCCATTTTCCACGAATAAAAGGACTGTCTATTTTTCTTTTTCCAGATTTGATAGATCAGCTTACCATATTCTTGAACCCAACGGTAAATTGTTGTGTGAGAAACGTTAATGCCACGATCATATAACATCTCTTGAACATCACGATAACTCAAATTATAGCGAAGATAATACCCAACAGAGATAATAATCACGTCTTTTTGGAATTGTTTGCCCTTAAAATGATTCATCTGTTGTCCTCGCATTCTTTTTTATTACATTTTACAATAAATCAGGTGTTATGGGGAACTTTGCAACAGAACCTTTCTTCTATACTGTAGTCAAGTTGTTGAAGATGTTATCAGTGACTAAAATATAAAAAATATGGAGGAAACAAAGATGAAAAAGAATTTTAAAAAGTTACTCGGAGTTACAGCAGTTGGCGCAGGTTTATTTTTAGCCAATCCACTGACTGCTGAAGCACACTGCGATACGGAACAAGGACCAGTCTATGACGCCCTCCAAACGTCTTTAGAGGAAAGAAGCTTTGACTATATCGCACATTGGGTGCCAGAAGCGGACGAAGCAGAATTAAAAACGTACTTTGAGCGTACAATGTCCGTGAAAAATAAAACAAAAGATGCAGAAATTAACGACTTAGCTGATGATTACCTCTTTGAAAACTTTGTCCGTATCCACCGTACTAGTGAAGGTGCTCCTTACACAGGAATCAGTCATGAACCGGTTGATCCAGGAGTGGCAGCTGCTGATGAGAGTATCGAACAAGAAAGCTTAGCCCCATTAGAAGAAGCAGGCTTTGTGACCGATGACAACCGCGAACACGTCGAAGAAGTATTTACTGACCTACTTGAAACCAAGATTTTTGAAACTGGTGACACAGAGGCAGGCCGTGCTTATGTTGAAAACTACGTCACGTTCACCCACTTATTCGAAGAAGGTCATGATGAAGCACATGAAGAAGAAGGACATAAAGAGGAACAGGACGCACATACTGAAGAAGTGAACGCAGAGTCAGAAGAAACAGAAGGCAACTGGTTTACACAACTTTTTAGTGACTGGTTTTAATTAAATAAACATAAATCATACAAAAAAGAAGTTTTTTCAAGAAACTTATTTTTTGTTAGACAGCTCTCTTGTGTAGAGAGCATCTTAAAAATTGTTTCAAAACTATTGGTGCTCCCCACCAAACAACTGTTTTAGTTGCAGGTGATGACGCAGATGCTAAGAACCAAGTTTTCGTTGCTCTAGATGGCGCTGAAAAGATTAGCTGGAATAGTGGATTTGGACTTTTCAATTAATTGTAAGTAATGGAACCGATCTACATTTTTGTAGAGCGGTTTTTTATTTGCGTTCTACTTACAATCCAGATAAAAAAGGACTCTGACGCTGTTTAAGCAGTAAAGTCCTTTTTTTAATCAATGCATCATTTTGCTGGTTTTCATGTCTCTTAAACGATTAACCCTTTTAGAAATATAGTAATTCATAATAACCAAACTTTTAATAAGAGATTAAAGCAATTGTTTTTGAGATTCTACGGTAACTTCAAGTAATTTATTCATAAAGGGATAGTCCTCTTTCATTTGGTCAAACTCTTCGCCAGTATCGAGGAAACGTGCCCGTCCTTCAATTAAGAATCCTGTTCCTTGATAACCATTGAAACCTTCAACTTCTCGACTACCTAGAGTTAAGATAACTTTGTCGTTCTTTATCATATCTGCTTGAACGCTTGTAAATCCAGCGATTGGAGCTAAGATGCGTTCATCGTTAGTTATACGTAAATATGAGTTCCAAGTACAACGAACATGTGGGGTCTCACTGCTTCCCCATGATGTAACAGAAACCACACCCTCGTGCTGGATAACTTTGAAAAAATTTTCACTTAACATATTTCGCCTCCTATATTAATCTATCGTATTTCATAGGAATCATACCACTAAAAGAACATATGTTCAATGGGAGTGTTGGTTGGAGAACCCCTTGGGCTAAGTTGGACCAGGTGCCACACATTTAATCAATGGTTTTTATGAAGCTCGTGAAGATATTCAACCGGTTCTTGCAATCTTGAGTTCCTGTGTATTAAAGGAGCAAAACATGGACGCAATTCTAGATATGAACCAAATCGAATTAGTTAAAACGTATAATTGATTCCTGCTTTTTTTGATGCAGAAAAACATAGCATAGAGGAGGAATATACCTCCTCGTACTCATAACTTAAGATTAATAACACTAAATTAACAGACTATACGTAGTGTCTATTTGCTATGACCATATCTTATATCCATAAGTCAACTCAGCCGGACTAAATGGGCTAATCTTACTAGAACATAAACTGCACTTGATATGCAAATTAACCCTGAATCGGAAGGGTGCTTAAATTGGATATTAACGGAGGGATAAAGTAAAATTTATCTCTAGGGAATGTTTAGAAAGGATCCAAGTTCCTTAACAAGTGACAATTAGTAATGTAGTAACAACGATAGATTGTATGCCGAACATTTCAATCTGATACGTATAAAAGACGATTTCAAGCTCATCCGTGATAAAATAACCCACATGAATGATTTGAAATCGTCTTAAAATGCTTTATTTTATAACCCAAAATAGAATAATTACTTCAAAATGACGTCGCATATCACTATTAATGATTAATCGATGACTTCCATAATCATTTTAAGTTCCCCGGATGTTAAATCCTCGCTAAAAATGCCAGTAACTTTTTGTCCAGGTCCAATTTCCTTTGATGATAGGTTTAACAAAGAGATAGGGATATAGATTAATCCGTTTTGTTTCAAAGATAGAGCCAATATTTTTTTCCTTGTTCGAATAGCTGCATCATAGCGAAGAGAAGAGTAAACACCTCTGCCAACAATAGAAATATGCTTCCCCAATAATAAATCAAGGCTACCTATTACTTGTAATTTCTGAAAGGTCGTCCCATCCGTTTTGATTTGAATATCCTGTAAATTTATTTTCCTGTCTAAGGCATCTTGAAAAAACAAGTGTGTGCCTCTGCGATAATCAATGCCACAGAGGTGCATAAAATTAGTTGTCGAAAAAATAATCGCTACCGTTGAGACTTCTCCGACAAAGGATACTTTTTTATCTACAAAATGTTCTTGTAAGAGATGGGCAGCCTTATAAATCACGTTTAACTGTCTGGTAATTTAGGTTGTCTCTTTTATAGACATGCGTTTGTATTCTTTTTTTGCCACGTGCGAAGAATGCTCCTTTTTCCCAATAGGGTAGAGGGGAAATAAGATTTCCGCCCCTCCCGTCGCACCGTACGTACGGTTCTCGTATACGGCGCTCCATTTGTATTGTTTTCACGCTTGATTAAGATAGTAATTTAAAGGATTGACCAATCCAGGTCGATCCTTTTTCTTTATGGCTAAAACTTTCGGACTTAGGGTAAAATTGACGACGTCCATGCCACATTTCCTATACCAACCTAATCTCGAATTTGCCACCTTATAAATATTTTCTTTGGTAAAATGGCATTTGAATAATCGGTTTAATTGTTGTAGATTCGTATAGATTCGTTGTGGCAGTTTCCATTGCTTTATGATGATCACTCGGACTTTATGTCGTAACCATTGCCCAAACTTTGCTAGATAGGTTTTCATATTCCCGATACGGTAGTAATTGATCCAGCCTCTTATCGTTTGGTTGAGTTTCGTGAATGTCACCGCTAAGGGTCGTGACACAGCCTGTTTTCTTTTAAGGATGGCTTTCGTTTTATCATAGAGCTTTGTTTTACTGACTTTGCTCGGTTTACACTGCCAACCCTTCTGGTTCTTCCAGAAGGTAAACCCTAAAAATTGACTCTGTGTCGGTCGTACCACCTTGGTTTTTGTGACGTTCACTCGTAAGAAAAGCTTTCTTTCAATCCAACTCGTAATAGATTTCATTACACGATTGGCTGCCCGCTCACTTTTGACAAAGATATCCGTATCATCCGCATAACGGACAAAATAGAGTCCTCTTGCTTCTAGTTCTTTATCCAATTTGTCCAGATAAATATTCGCTAAAATGGGACTTAAAGGTCCGCCTTGCGGAACGCCCGTTTCATTCGGACGAACAAAGCCATTTTCCATAATCCCTGCTTTTAAGAAAACACGTATTAAGTGAAGCGTTTCTCTATCTTTGACCCGTTCTCTAAGGGTCGAGATTAATTTATCATGATGAACCGTATCAAAATATTTCTCAATGTCCATATCAATGAGCCATTCATAACCTTCATTCAAGTAATCAAGAACTTTTTCAATCGCTTGATGTGCACTTCGATTGGGACGAAAACCATAACTGCTTTCACTGAAGTGAACATCGAAAATGCGACTCAGCTGTTGCGCGGTTGCTTGTTGTACCACACGGTCCACGACACTTGGAATCCCTAAAGGTCTTTGTTTTCCATCGGGCTTAGGGATATAAACTCGTTTGACTGTTTTCGGACGGTAAGTCATCGATCGAATCTCTTGAACAAGGGAATGTCCGTGTTGATAGAAATAATGGTCAAGTTCGTCGACTGTCATTTTATCAACACCCGGAGCGCCTTTATTCTTTTTGACCTGCTCGATGGCTTGTCTCATGTTTTGCTGGCTCGTGATCTTTTCAATGAATCTCATGCGCTGTTCCTCCTCTAGGTGTAGATGGATCCAAGATCGTCCTCACTACTTTTCCCATCGATAGTTACGTTCTACCGTTCTAGGGTATCCTCGTTTCCGGACTGCTTGGATATTTTCTTCTAGCGATTCACACTATACAAACATTCAGCCCTTCACTACATGTAATATCATAGCTACTATGGCCTCGGCTGACTTCTTACGACAAACCTTTTTCGACCGTTCGCAAACGTCCGTAAGATCTCCCAGGGTAAGACACTTATCTTTCTCTCCACAACCTCTTGATTTACTGTCTTGGTTTTACGTTTACCTTTTGGACTTCGGCTTGATATGCAGCCTTATCCACCATTTAGCCTCATCAAGTTCCTGTGCGTAGGTTCAAGAGATTTGCGCCACCACTTCCTTCACCCCATCATCGCTGATTTCGGCTTGTGGCTCGCTACACTTGGCGGTAACTACCCGTGACTAGACTTTCACTAGCTAGATAAATGCCATGCCTGGCACACATAAAAAAACGCTAGCTTTTTCGCTAACGTCTTAGAAAAAATATCAAAATTTATACTCAAATTTCTTCGTCAATTTCATCAATCATTTGATGATTAATCTTACTTTTTTCTTCTTCGGTTAAATCAAAAATTTCACTCGCTAAGTACTCTTTTTGGTTCCAATGATAAAAAATTTGATAAATATATTCTGTCGGATCTACTTCTTTAAGATAATCTAAATCTCCATTTTTCAATTTCTTTCTTGCCTCTTTAAACAGTCCAGAATAAACAAGAATTTGTTTCCCTTTGAGTGATTTATAAGGTTCTGTTGCAAAGTTTTAAATCTACTATCAGATAAGGTAGAATAATAGAAAAAGATAGCAGGAGGAATGACGATGAGTCATTTTAAAGGAAAGCAATTTCAGCAGGATGTGATTATTGTAGCCGTGGGCTACTATCTTCGTTATAACCTTAGCTATCGTGAAGTTCAAGAAATCTTATATGATCGTGGCATTAACGTTTCTCATACGACGATTTATCGTTGGGTGCAAGAATATGGCAAACTACTCTATCAAATTTGGAAAAAGAAAAATAAAAAATCCTTTTATTCATGGAAAATGGATGAAACGTACATCAAAATTAAAGGAAAATGGCATTATTTGTATCGAGCCATCGATGCAGATGGTTTAACCTTGGATATTTGGTTACGTAAAAAACGGGACACACAAGCAGCCTATGCTTTTCTTAAGCGGTTAGTGAAGCAGTTTGATGAACCGAAGGTTGTAGTCACAGATAAAGCCCCCTCTATTACAAGTGCCTTTAAGAAACTAAAAGAATACGGCTTTTATCAAGGGACAGAACATCGTACCATTAAATACCTGAATAATTTGATTGAACAAGACCATCGTCCAGTAAAGAGACGCAATAAATTCTATCGAAGTTTACGCACTGCCTCTACCACGATTAAAGGCATGGAAGCCATTCGAGGATTATATAAGAAAACCCGAAAAGAAGGCACTCTCTTCGGGTTTTCGGTCTGTACTGAAATCAAGGTATTATTGGGAATCCCAGCTTAAATCATAGATACCGTAAGGGGTTTTATTCTTTATTTAAAACTTTGCAACAGAACCGAATTAAAGTTAAAGGGCTCTCAAGAATTTATTGATAAAGAAAAGGAAGCTTTTTTACAAAAATTACCTGAGCTAATTGAGCTGCAAACAGCTCAACCAGTTGATTCTGATACATCCATTTCTGATACCGAAATAAAAGCTGAAAAAGATTTTTCTGCTGGAGAAAAAGAAAATGTCTTTGTATATGAATCAATTGTAGAATTCCTAAATTCTCATGACTTCTCTACTCAAAAAGAAATGGTCTTGGGAATGGCGTATTTCATTGATTGCGTACAACAAGACTCTCCAGTTATTACAGGAAAGATTAACGCATTATTTGACGAAGCTCGCCAAAAGAAACCTAATACTTCAGATAATTTAAATAAACTGGTAAAAAGCGGCGATTTAATGCCTATAAGTGGTAACAAAGGTAGTTATAAACTTAGCAAACAAGGTATGGATACAGTTGACCAAAGACATAAATAATAATAAAAACTCCATAAAAATCCGTGTATGTTTGTTGTTAACAAATTCAAACATACGCGGATTTTTTAACTTTTATTGATCAATAGGTTTAAATGCTGTCATTGAATAATTTTCTGATTTTTATTCAGTTTACATAGATTTTAGATTTCTTTTTTAAATAACGCAAAAGAAAATAAAACAGGTAAGATAATAACCATAGCGATAATCGCTATTAATAGCCAAATCTGTTGTAAAAATGCATTTAAAATGAATAATAAACCACCTAAAATGTATAGCCAGCTAGCCATTTGATTCGTACGATTCCAATTTTCTTTACTATTTAATGTCCAAGCAAGTTTGATCCCGACACTATAATTTTGTTTTACCTTGTGCAGATAGTTTCCTAAAACAATAAACACAAGACCAACAAGTAAGTTAACCAGCAAACCGACATTTAAATTATAACCCAATGCAGTCACATATGTTGCTAAAAAAACAGCAGAGGAAACTAAAGGAATAATCCATAAGACGGCTTTAAATATTTTATCATTAATATTCTTTTTCTTAGGATCATAACTTGTCAGTAGAAAAACTAACCACTGGATAAAAAGCATTAAAAAAGGTAGACCCAAAACAGTCATAGCTTTGCTGCTCCATCCATCAGGAGCGTTATTTGCGCCAAAATGGGTCGCTATTTGTTCTGGTAGCTCCCCCCACAGTATCAATCCGATAATTAATGGAAATAAAATAATCAAGCTTGTAATAGTCATTGTACTTTTGTATTCACTCTTCATTCTTTCGACTCCCCTCTAACTCGATCAACCACGACATTAATTCTTCCAAAATAGATGTATTTAGATCATAGTAAATAAAATTTTTTTCTTTTTCTTCCCAGACAAGACCTGCTTTTTTTAAAATATTCAAATGATAACTCAAGTTTCGCATACCCAAAATGATGATGTCCCTTTGATAGAACAACGCTGATAGTAAAATAATGGTTCGCTTGACTTTTGTTCAAAGGATACAAAAAGAACTCCTTTTGTTTTATAATGGATTTAACGACAAATCTAAAAACAAGGAGTTCTTGCTCTTATGATACACTTAAAAAACATCAAAAATCAATTACCAAATGAAATGAACGCAATTTTTTCTGAACTGAACGTCCTGAAATGTTTACGACAAACCTCTATTTGTAAGCAAAAAGGCTATTCTCCCGCCATTATTTTTACTTTTCTTTTCAGTTTAGTGTTTAAGGGCAAGACCTTGAACCAAGTCCTCAGCGGACGTGAAGCAGATCAATATATGAAGAAAGATACCGTTTACCGTTTGATGAACGATCCGCACAATAATTGGCGTAGCTTTCTGCTTCGTTTTAGTGCTTCTGTGATCGAAAAGATCCATCGATTAACAGATCCAAGTACCCATCTACGTACGCTTGTTTTGGATGACTCAACGTTCTATCGAAATCGAAGTCAGAAAGTGCCTGGTTTGGCGCGCCTTTGGGATCATGCTTTACAAAAAGGTTATAAAGGCTATCGCATGCTAACTTTAGGCTTTTCTGATGGGTACTCTTTTATTCCTATTGATTTTGGATTGCTTTCAGGCAAAAACCAAGTCAATCAAAAACAAGCGGAAAGTGATCAAAGAACGAGTGGGGCAAAACGCTTCAAAGAAGCCCAACGATCTATGCCTGATGTGGCCATTGAGATGGTGCAAAGAGCCCTTGATCAAGGCGTTTACGCCAGTCATGTGTTAATGGATAAATGGTTTACCTCTCCTAAAATGATCGATCGTTTGCATGATTTAGGCATCCATACCCTAGGTATGGCAAAAAATGGCAAGACCCAATATTTTTATCAAAGACGTTTATATAAATTAAGCGAACTCTACCAAAAGTCAATAAAGGAATACTGTCAAGAAGCCATCATTTCCTCTATTATTGTTCAGCCAAGCAGCGGGAAGACCCCCGTCAAAATCGTTTTTGTCAAAAATCGGAATAACCAAAGTGCTTGGTTAGCCCTTATGACAGATGACCTGACTTTGTCATCCCAAGAAATCGTGAAGACGTACTCGGTTCGCTGGGACATAGAAACGTTCTTTAAAGTTTCCAAATCTCTCCTTCATTTGTCACAAGAAACCCAAACGCGCAATTATCAAGCCTTGATTTGTCATACCACCATTGTGTTCACGCGCTACATCTTATTAAGTTGGCAACAACGCTGTGCCAATGACGAGCGGACCTTAGGCGGCTTATTTTATGAACTTGCTGACCAAATAAAAGAACTTGACTGGTCGGTGGCTTTATTAGAACTAATGGACATTTTGCAAGCAGTCAGTGAAAAAGCGAGTCATAAACTACAAGACTTCATTGAAAGTCAACTGCAGCTCTGGATCGATACGCTGCCCAATTATATCAAGGCTTATCTACCGAATTTGGTGTGCGAAACTTGAGTTATAAAGAGAAAAAATGTCTGACGCAACAAAATATAATTTGTGCATAAAGTCTTCAAGGAAAAATTGCTAAGCAATTCAAGGCTATTGAGCAAAGACAGGGAATAAAATGTTGAAATGCTCCCGGATTGGTAAAATAAAGACTATATCCTTGTTTTTCAGATAAAACTTTTCTATTCCTTTCTTCATGTTTGGATTTTCGGATAGGATTTTTCTAAACTATTGTCCGTGATTTCGTTTTCAGATAATAGATTGTCGAACTTTTGTCCGTTATTTACTGTTTATTTGTCCATTAGAAAACCTCAATAATTTTTGCACTTAGTAATTTGTTGTATTTTCTTTTCTTCACTTTTACGATAAAATTGATAGACTAGCTAAAAAAGAAAGGGTGAAAGTAATGAAACAAATTCTTGTTTTACATACTGGCGGTACCATCGCTATGAAAGAAAATCCGGCTACTGGAAGTGTAAGTCCGGACGCAAAAAATCCATTAACAGATGCACCGATTACCCTGCCAGAAAACGTCCATTTGATCACAGAAAATATTTTCAACCTCCCTAGCCCGCATATTACACCTGAACATATGCTTAAAATAAAAGAACGTATACAAGAGGCTTATCAAAATGGCATAGATAGTGTGGTTATTACCCACGGCACTGATACTTTGGAAGAAACGGCTTATTTCTTAGATCTAACGATCGGTAACTGGCTTCCAATTGTTCTCACGGGTGCAATGCGTTCAAGTAATGAGTTAGGTAGTGATGGCTTATATAACTTCGCCAGCGCTATACGAGTAGCAGCTTCACCAGATGCCAAAGACCAAGGTGTGTTAGTTGTGATGAATGATGAAATTCATGCCGCTCGTTATGTAACCAAAACTCATACTACAAATGTCGCGACTTTTCGCACCCCTTCTATCGGTCCCATTGGTATGATAAATAAAAATAACGTTATATTTTTACAAAAAATTTTGCATTCACAATATACAGACATCTCCTCAGCATCTGGCTTTATCCCTATCCTAAAAGCTTATGCTGGTATGAGCGGTGAATTATTAGAAGGCTTAGCTCATCTATCGCTAGATGGCTTAGTCATTGAAGCCTTAGGAGCAGGTAATTTGCCTCCAGAAAATATCGTCCCTTTACAAAAACTATTGGATGCTCAAGTGCCAATTGTTTTAGTCTCACGTTGCTTTAACGGGATTGCTGAAGCTGTTTATGATTATAGAGGCGGCGGAAGCGAGTTACAAAAAATGGGCGTGGTTTTTTCTCCAAATATTAATAGTCAAAAAGTCCGAATAAAATTATTAATTGCGAATAATCTCCAACTAAAAAAAGACGAATTGACCGACTTTATGCAACATTAAAAGAGTCCCTTGTTAGCTAGACTTTTATGCTAATTAACAAGGGACAACTTTTATTTTTCTTGCCACTCAATTTGAGCTTCACAATATTTTTTATCTGCAATTTTAATCGCATGACGTGTTTGCTTGCCACTTTCCTGATCCACGATCTCATAAAGACTTTCAATCTGCTTGCCATATTCAACTTCTTTATCAAAACGAACGTTTATATATTTAGGCTCATAAGTGGTTAAAAAGTCATAGCCCAAGCCATCAATCAACCAATCAAAGTACACGGAATTATTGACATGATGATTACTATCGATATCATAAAATCGAACGTTATATGCAGTACTACTTGGATTTTCTAAAGACTCAACTTTTGGTGGACGTTTGATTTTAGTAATTTTTTCACTTTCAAACGGTGCAATAATGTCTTCAGTTACACTACTAATTTTACGTGTTGTATAGTTCATTAAAGAAAAAATAGATTCAATATGGACTAGCTCTTCCCCAGATTCTGTGGTAATCCAAAAGTCCCGATAGCAGAAATATTTATTATATTGCATTGCTTGAGTCGTCACTTGAATTTTTTCATTTACCCTTGGTAAACGAGAAATGAAAACTTCATAATGTGTGATAATCCATGTTACACCAAATTGATGTATGTAATCATTTCCTCTGTTCAATAGATCACTTTGTTCTTCTGACACCTTGATGACAATCGCAATCATGGTCGAAAGTTTCATTGTATGGTTTACATCACACTCGTAATAAGTCACCTCATGTGGAATTGTATATTTTGCTCCCAAACCAACAATCCTCCTTTATAGCTATTAAATATTCAACAAAACAATTATAACAGAAAATTTTTTATGCGTCTGTTCTTCCCTTGTTTTCTCTTTTTAATCTAAAAAAAAGAAGAGCACGCGCACTCTTCTTTAAGAGACTCTTTGTCAAATAGTGTTGGTAAAGAAAACACGACGAATAAAGGAAGCAGTTAGACGCTATTGTCTAGCTGCTTTTTTTCGCTTGTATAGGTAAGGAACCAGGTTGGAAATATTTTCCTCGGTATAAAAAGATCCGTTGCCGAAAGTTCTCAAAGCTATGGAACCCATAAGCGACTCGTTTTAGCACTTTAATATGATTATTTAACCCTTCTAAAGGACCGTTAGAATAAGGCACTGTCAAAGCAAGATGAATCTCTTTTCGATATTTTCGGAAGGTCTTGATTACAGGCTGAAACGGGTCAGAAAGCTGGGACCCATCGGTTTTCAGTAATTGATCAAAACGTGCTGTGTCTTGCTTATGAAATGCGGAAAGAAAGGATTGATAGAGTTTATAGCCTTGTCTAAGGGCAGAATGATAACGTAATAAGCGATCGACAATCTCTTGCTCGGTTAAATGATCCCGAAAACTAGGCCGCCAATATCGATTTTTATAATCAAGCGTCCAAGCTTTTTTCTGTAGAAGTTTCCAGTATTTTTTGAGGTGCTTATATTCCTTTTGCCGACGGTGAAAGGTGTTCATCACTTGTTTCCGCTGTTGTTGGAAAGCTCGTCCAATATGTTGGCTCATATGGAAACGATCAATGACTAACTGGGCATTAGGAAAAAGGGTTTTGACTAAGGAGGCATACGGACTGTAAAAATCCGAAACGACATAGTGCACCTTGGCTCTTTCCTCTCGAGGATAACGTGCAAAATATGCTTCTAAATGAGGCAGTTGTCGATTGGCGACAATCTCTAAGAGCTGCCGCGTTTCCCCGTTCATCATAATAAAACTCATGGCGCCAGAAACCCGTTTGACCGATTGAAATTCGTCAAAACAAAGCACTTCTGGTAAGGAAGTATTGGGAGATAGCTGTTTGGGTTGAAAACTGTGAAGCACACGTAAAACCGTTGTCGGCGAAACATGCTTCAACCGAGCGACCATTGACATCGATAAGGGTTGCGATAATTTTTCTGCAATGGCGAGTTTGACACGACGAGCGATCGAACAATGACGATCTGCGACACTGGTTTCGGCGATAGACGTTTTCCCGCAAGTTTTACAACGAAAACGTTGCTTCTTCATTTTAAGTAAGGTTTTGTATTCACTCACATCGTTGAGTTGAATCGTCACTTCCTTAAACCCCCATTTCATTAAACAGGCGGTTTCTTCTTCGCCACAGTGAAAACAGGCTTGCGGACGATAAGAAAGCCGACCATAAAAAACAAAACAAATGTCGCCGTTGATGGCTTCTTTTTGAAAACAATTTTCTGCAAAAGTTAGGTTTACATCTAGGATATCTAGGATTTCTTTAGTATAATGAGAGATGGACATCTTGAAACACTCCTTTGGATATTTGTTTGGTAACTTTATTCTACGAGTTTTCAAGGTGTCTGTTTTATATTTTGCTCAGAAAACATAAAAAAACTAGCATTGGCTACAAGAAATTGATTCTTGTTTACCAACACTAGAAATTATAGAGCCCTTTAAGAAAATTCTTTTAATTAAACTTCATTTTCTGTAACTACTTGGTTAGAATCATTTAAGGTATCGCGATCTAAATCATGGAGCCTTGCGCTTGTTACAACGCCGACAACCATACTATCACTGACATTAACTAATGTTCTAGCCATATCAATTAATGGTTCAACTGAAATCACTAGACCTACGATAGCTAACGGCAAGTTCATTGAACTCAATACGATCAATGAAGCAAATGTCGCGCCACCACCAACACCAGCTACACCGAATGAACTAATCGTTACCACTAGGATTAGCATCAAAATAAAACGCCAATCGAAAATGTCAACGCCAGCCGTTGGTGCTACAATAGTAGCCAACATTGCTGGATATAAACCAGCACATCCGTTTTGTCCAATAGAGATACCAAAGCTTCCTGCAAAGTTTGCTGTCGCATCTTCGACACCTAAAGCTTTCGTTTGCGTTTGCAGATTCATTGGTAATGCGCCCGCACTTGAACGTGAAGTAAAGGCAAAACTCAATACAGGGAATGATTTTTTAAAGTAAGTGATCGGATTTACCCGTACAGACATGAGTAACAAACTATGCATAAGTAACACGATAATTAAACCTACATAAGAAGCGATAATGAATGTACCTAGGTTAATAATTGCACCAAAATCACTTGTTGCTAGAACGTTTGTCATCAAAGCAAATACACCAAAAGGCGTAAGGCGTAAAACAAGCGTTACAATACGCATAACGATATTGTATAAGCTTTCGATAATACGATTGAACGTTTCAGCTTGTTCTGGCGCTTTGCGCTTGACACCTAAGTAAGCTACACCAACAAAAGCAGAGAAGATAACAACACCAATCGTACTTGTATCCCGACTACCAGCAAGGTCCGCAAACACATTCGTTGGGATAAAAGATAGAATTTGTTCAGGAATTGATAGATCTTGTACTTCTGATTGTTGTTGCGTAATTTCAGCAATCCGGCTTGTTTCTTCAGAACCTTGAGTAAATTGGGCTCCGTCCAAATTAAACAACATAACCATTGAAATTCCAATCAAAGCAGCAACTGCCACAGTTCCTAACAGTGTTGCTAATACGGAAAAACTGATTTTCCCGATTTTTGAACTTTCCTTCATGCGTGTAAACGCACTTACAATGGAAACAAAAACCAATGGCATGATGAGCATTTGAAGTAATGCAACATAACCGTCACCAACAATGGACATCCAATCAAGCGACTGTTCTACAACTGGACTTTCTATACCAAAAATCAGCTGTAAAAGGCCCCCAAAAAGGATACCAGCAAACAAACCAGTAAATACACGCGTTGAGAACTTCGCATGTATTTTTTGCATGTGATAAAACACATATAAAACTGCAACAAATAAAAGTAAAACAATTACAGTGAGCAGATTTGTCATTTAACTTCCTCCTTTAATTTCTACGTATAATGACAAGTCCGTCAAGGGAAGTAAAGGTTCCTAGTGACCATTCTTCAACAGTACACTCTAATGAAAATGCGTGTGAAAGATTCATTAGTGACGGTTTCATTATAAACGGACACATATCGAATGTCTAATATTTGTTCTTGTATTTAGTAAGTTAGCAACTGTTAGCTATTGAAAAGTTGTGCTATAGTAGATAAGCATGCAGTAAAGGAGGCATTTTTTGTGGAAAAACAATCCAATGATTTAACAAAACAGTTCATTTTTTTACTGGCAGCAACTTGCGGTATTGTGGTTGCTAATATGTATTATGTCCAACCAATTGGCACACAAGTCGTTGAAAGTTTTCAGGTAAGTACCAGCTCGATTGGCAGTGTAACGATGCTAACACAAGTAGGCTACGCCCTAGGTTTACTATTCATTGTTCCTTTAGGAGATGTTTTAAATAAACGAAGGCTCATTATCTCAATGGCTGCCCTATCCTCCTTATCATTATTAGGCGCTTTTTTTGCGCCAAATTTTCAATTATTTATCCTGGCGGCCTTTATTATCGGATTACTTTCAGTAGTCCCACAAATTATTATTCCCTATGGCGCAGTATTAGCTGGACCCGAAAAACGGGGCCAAGTCATGGGAAAACTTTTGAGTGGGCTCTTGGTAGGAATTTTATTATCACGCACGTTTTCTGGTGTCGTAGCTAGTTTTTTGC
>NZ_PXYA01000004.1 GCF_003841405.1 Tetragenococcus halophilus subsp. halophilus DSM 20339
AGTTAGCATGCGATAGCCTTTATAACCTTTTTGTAAAGCATGATCCCAAAGGCGCGCCAAACCAGGCACTTTCTGACTTCGATTTCGATAGAACGTTGAGTCATCCAAAACAAGCGTACGTAGATGGGTACTTGGATCTGTTAATCGATGGATCTTTTCGATCACAGAAGCACTAAAACGAAGCAGAAAGCTACGCCAATTATTGTGCGGATCGTTCATCAAACGGTAAACGGTATCTTTCTTCATATATTGATCTGCTTCACGTCCGCTGAGGACTTGGTTCAAGGTCTTGCCCTTAAACACTAAACTGAAAAGAAAGTAAAAATAATGGCGGGAGAATAGCCTTTTTGCTTACAAATAGAGGTTTGTCGTAAACATTTCAGGACGTTCAGTCAGAAAAAATTGCGTTCATTTCATTTGGTAATTGATTTTTGATGTTTTTTAAGTGTATCATAAGAGCAAGAACTCCTTGTTTTAGATTTGTCGTTAAATCCATTATAAAACAAAAGGAGTTCTTTTTGTATCCTTTGAACAAAAGTCAAGCGAACCATTATTTTACTATCAGCGTTGTTCTATCAAAGGGACATCATCATTTTGGGTATGCGAAACTTGAGTATATAAGTATACACTTGCAGAACAAGAATACAAATTTTAAAGGTGGAGTGTTTTTAATGTTAGAAAAGAAAACGTATGATAAGCTTTTAGGTCATGCTTTTGATATTCCAGTAAAGGTAGAGTACTGGGACGGAACAAGCGAAGTTTATGGCGAAGGCACGCCTGAGACTGTGATCCAATTAAAAAAGGCGATCCCTATTAAAGAGCTAACTTCACTTCCTACATTAACTTTAGGTGAAGCGTACATGAACGGTGATATTGAGGTGAAGGGTGACCTACAAGAACTCGTTGCTTCTGCTTATCGAAGTGTAAACAGCTTTGTAACAGATAACAGTGGATTTTTGAAGTTCTTACCTAAAATTTCTCATTCAGAAAAAAATTCCAAAGAAGATGTGCAAAGTCATTATGATATCGGTAATGATTTTTATCGTCTGTGGTTAGATAAAACGATGACTTATTCTTGTGCTTACTTTAAAGATGAAAATGATACGCTTGAACAAGCGCAAAAAAATAAAGTACGTCATGTTTTAACAAAATTAAACCCGGAACGCGGAAAAACTTTAGTAGATATTGGTTGTGGCTGGGGCTCTGTACTTTTTATGGCAGCTGAAGAATTTGGACTTAAAGCTACTGGATTACCTTAAGTCAAGAACAATATGACCAAGTTAAAGAAGAAATTAAAACTAGAGGCCTAGAAGGTCAAGTGGACGTTTATTTAGAAGATTATCGTGAAGTTGAAGAAAAATTTGACTACGCAACATCTATTGGTATGTTTGAACACGTAGGCAAAGAAAACTTACCTAAGTACTTTGAACAAGTGCAAAAACTACTTGTTCCTAATGGCCGTGCGTTGATTCATGGTATTACTGGTCAGCATGAGGGCGTAGGTAGTGATCCATTTCTTTCTAAATATATCTTTCCAGGTGGATATATCCCAAATGTTGCCGAAAACTTGACAAATATTATGAACGCAGGTTTACAATTGACAGATCTTGAACCATTAAGACGTCATTATCAAAAAACACTTGAAATTTGGTATCAAAATTATTTAGAACATATTGATACGGTTGTCGATCGATATGGCGAACCGTTCTCACGTATGTGGTCATTGTATCTACAAGCTTGTGCAGCTTCTTTTGAAGCAGGTAATATTGATGTTATGCAATATCTATTGGTCAACGGCACAAGTGGTTACGGTCTACCAATGACTAGAGAATATATGTACAAAAATTCGTAAGATAGATGTGGTATTAAAATCTAAACAAATAAAAAATTAGCCAGACAGCATGTTGTCTGGCTAATTTTTTATCTATAAATCAAGTTGCATATAAATAGAATTTCCTATTGGATTATCATTATAACTTTCTATTTCATAAAAGCCATGCTTTTTATAATTAACAATTGCTGCTTTTAAGTGAGGCAAAGTATCCAACAATATATGTTGATAACCAATTTGGCGACTTTCTTCAATAATTGTATCCATTAAATGTGTGCCGATATGTTTCCTTCTAAATGCGGGACGAACATAGAATCGTTTTATTTCACAATAGTGGTTGTCCAACTTTTTCAAACCAATACAACCAGCTAGTTTGCTGTTATAGTAAGCTAAGTATAAGCGACCATCAGGCAAACCATATTTCTTTTCTAAATTTTCTAGTTCATCACTATAATTTTGCATTGCTAAATAGTTATTTATTTGTTTATCTTGCGTGATTAACATATTCGTATATTCGTTAAATAATTTTTTTATTTCATAGGGATAATCATAGGCAGATATGATTTTAATTGCCATTTTCGCCACCTCCACTATCTATCGTAAACACTATTCGTTAAATGCATCTAAATAACAAATTGTCCCTTGTACATTTTTTAAGCTGGCCGGATATAATTCTTTAACAAAGTAGGCATCATCAGGAACAGGAAAAGGCGCTTGTATATTAAAATGACTGGCTAATTGATAACCAAATTTTGAATAATATGCTGGATGACCTAAGATACTGATAAAAGGATAATTTTCTTTTTTAGCTCGTATTTCTAGTTCTTCTAACAACATAGCACCGATTCCTTGTTTTTGCATTTCTGGTAGAACAGCAAGTGGCGCTAGGCAGAGTCCTGTGCTAAGAAGATTACTATCTTCATAAACATCTACTTCACTTAAAAGTCCATGACCGACAATAGTATTATCTTTTAAAGCAACTATTTCGAGATAATTTTGGTAAGTGGCATCTTTTCGTAAATTAGCGGCTAGTTCTGCTTCATTTCCGTAACCTTCTTCAGTATTTGTAAATGCTTTGCGAATTAAACTGTCTACCGTTTGGTAATCTGAGTGTTCAATTGTTTTTAATGTAACCATTATTTACTCCTTTATCTAACAACTTTTTGTTCATTTTACTTATTCATTCTACTAATTTTCGGTAAAAAAATAAAGCTACACAACGGTATTTTGCTTATATTTAGTCTTTGTGTTAAGTTGAATAGTATGTGAATGCGAAAATGGCGCATTATTGTGGCACTGCAAATTTGAAACTTTCAAAACTTTTGAAATTATACTAAGTAATATAAAAGATTTATATTACTTACTAAAACTTGAAACCTACTTTTCGATACGTATCCCTTGGTATACTAAGCATCTTATGCACAAAATTAACTTCAACCTGCTTGCTTGAGCTGTTTTTGTATAGAGGAAGGTAGTTTTTCAAGGAACTGTTCGATAATGTTATTTAATACGGCTTCATCCAAAACATATTCATCCGCAAAAGCTTCTTGGAATAAAACGAGTAATTGCAGAATGGCTTCCGATACAGAAAGCTCGGAAAGCTCATCAATGAGAAGATAAAATAACTCGCCAAGCGTTCGGTCGTCTTTACTTTCACGTTCTTGCACCGCTAGGATCATATAACCGATAGCTACCAGTGTCGTATGCGCAAAGATCCCGTCATAAGAAATCCCTTGGTACTTGGCTAATTTTAAGTATTGTTTGCACATCTTGAAGTAGACTTCCACCGACCAGCGTCTAGCATAGAGCTGAATGATCTCGTCTTCGGTCAGATCGATATCGGTCGAAGCTAAGACCAAATAGTCGTTTCGTTTATTGCGATTGCGAATATATACCAACTTAATGGGAAGGATTTTCCCTTCTACGACAGCTTCTACTTGGACACTCAAAAGATAGCGAGAACGACCGCGGCGTTTCTTGTTTCGTTTGAAGATTTCTTTGACATCCATCTTTTGGCCTTGATAACGGTAGTAGATCTTTTGACTACGTTTAACCATCGCTACGCAGTGGCATTTCAGGTCACGGATCTGTTGGAACATTTTGGGACTGGAAAACCAAGTATCGAATAAGACATAATCCGCATGGATCCCTTGGTTCAAAGCCGATCGAAGCAGTTCCAGTGTCACTTCCGTACCTTTACGAAGCGCTTGAGCTTTACGTTTCCCCCTATTCGTGCGTTGATCCCCGATATCAAGATCAGATTGGAGCTTTCTTTTCCCGGAGAGCAACGAAAAAGCAACAGGGACAAAGCTATTGCCATCACTCCAGCCTAATTGTAAATAACGAAATCCTTTGAAATATTTTTTCTTGGCATGGTCGTATTGTAAAGCGGCACATTCCACTTTTTTCGCATTCAAGCGAGAATACATGGAGTCATCCACGATAAACGTGGTCTTTCGGGCATCATCCGTCAATGGACGTAGGAAAGTAATGACGGATTTAGCCACTAAGATCAGTAATTTTTGCCAATGAATGTGCGGATCATTCAAAACGTTGCGAAATGTTTTATCTGAAAATGATAGCTGTTCCTTTTGCTTTTGGTAAAACCGATAGGTAGAACCGTTGGTAAAGATCGAAGCTAATAGGAACGAAAAAATAACAGAAACGGAGAAACCCTTCCTGTGCACGGCATTCGATTTTTTAAGAGCAGAAGCTACATGGAACTGATGAAAAAAATCAGACACAGAGGTAGAAATTTTTTCTGAGTTTGGCGTTGTTTGTGTTATAATTGACATGGCATGAACACTCCTTGGTTAGTGGTTTTTCGTTGATTCTATTATACCAGGATTTGAGTGGTTCATGCTATTTTTGTATAAAAAAACGTTTATTTATCAAGGGATGAACTGTATTTTTGAACTTTCAAGTTTTAGTTACTTAGTTGATGGGGGTGGTGAAAGCAAAAAGTTCGGATCCACTAAAATTAAAAATGGCTTCAGTAAGACAATTGTTTTTGAAAGTTTTGTTATCGCTAACACAAGGGGTTATGATGCTAAACCCGATGGATCTGATGATAAAGAAGTCCTAAAAATGTAATATTTTGTTTAAAAAAATAGTAACAAATAACAATCGGAAAGGTGTTGTGTTTTGTGAATAAATTAAAAAAATCATTGATTTTTGGGCTATCGCCTATTTTTTTACTAGCTGCTTGTGATAATGGAGAGACAGAAAATGCTACTGAGGCTCAAGGTGATGTTAATTATAGTGAGGAAGTGGATTATACAATTACAGGGATTGAGCCTGGGGCAGGTATTACGGAAGTTTCTTACGATACAATCGATAGCTAATCTTGCTGGATGGAATCTTGAAGAAAGCTCAACTGATGGAGATAATGGTGAAATTTACGTAGATGTCTACAATAAAGTTAAGACTCTCTCTCGTAAGATCTAGTTTTTTTGTTTTAAATAAATAATCAGAAGTAAAACAGGAAGAATGAAAGAGGTAATTTAATTCGAAACTGTTTTACTCCTGTTTCTTGTTTTTGTTAAAGATGTTTAGACTTCTATCATTCCGGCATAGCTCAGTTGGTAGTAGCGCATGACTGTTAATCATGATGTCGTAGGTTCGAGTCCTACTGCCGGAGTATTTAACAAACAGCGCCTAGGATTTTGGACGCTGTTTTTTTAGTTTTATTTAATTTATCGTTAAAATTTTTGATGTTTTTTCATAAAAATGCAACTGAATTGCAATAATCTTCAGGTATAATAACAAATAGTTTGTAGAGAAGTTGGTGATTGAGTTATATGGCAGAGAAAAAACGGGATCCTTATTTTGACAATGCCAAATTTTTATTAATGATCTTAGTGGTTTTTGGGCATATGATGCAACCGTTTATTGAAAATGAACAATGGAATCATGATTTATATTATACGATTTTTGCTTTTCATATGCCGGCTTTTATTTTCATTTCAGGTTTTTTTGCAAAATCGTTTGATCCACAAAAAAAAGCGCCTGTTGCAACGAATTTTCAAAAGTTTATTGTACCTTATATATTCTTTCAATGGTTATATTCGCTTTTTAATCGTTTATCAGGAGCAGAGGAGCACTTTACTTTTCAACTTGACGTTCCCAATTGGTCACTGTGGTTTTTGATCAGTTCTTTTTTTTGGCAAATTTCTTTATATTTTTTCAGAAGAATACGTCCAACGGCTGGTATCACAATCAGCATATTAATTAGTTTACTTGTCGGCTATACGCCATTTATTGGTCGTGAGTTGACTTTACAGCGTACGGCTGTTTTCTTGCCGTTTTTTATTATTGGTTATTATCTTCCCAAAGGTTTTTTCGATTGGTTTAAAAACTTTAAATATAAAAAACTATTTGCAGTTGGTTTTGTCATTATTTATGCTTTAGTGAATTACTTGAATGAAGTAAATAAATATATGTTCTTTGGTTCAAAGCCTTATGATGATTTCTTAAATTTCCCAGAATGGGGCTTTTTAGTGCGTATTGTTACCTTTATGTTAGCCATTATTGGCATGTTGGCTTTCTTTTCTTTGGTACCGACTAGAGAAACTAGTTACACTAAAGAAGGGAAATATACACTAATTGCTTATCTCTTACATGGTTTCTTTATCAGAGGAATGCGCGCTTTTGATTTAGAAAATATCCATTTAGGTTTTCCTGGTTTTATCGTATTAGCCCTAGCCAGTATTTTACTGACTACTGTACTTGCAAGTGAACCTGTAGGAAAAGTTTATAATAAAATTGAACGTTACTTTTTGGGAAATAAGAACAAGACTAAACCAACCTACAACGGATAGTAGTTGTCTTTACTAAAGGGAAAGAGTAGAATAAATAAGTAAGTTTTAAAAGGAGATGAAAGAATGGCTGAAATAACAAATGAATTAACAGCAAAATTTGCTGCAGAATTTAAAGAAAATGATAAGCAACAAGTAGCACAAAATGCTGTAGTTAAAAATGGTATTACCAATTCAGCGGAAAATATCGTGGCTCAAAGCAATAATGTACCTGTATTTTCAATTGATTTAAAAACAGGAAATGTATCTAATCAAAAACAATCAGGTCGTTGCTGGATGTTTGCAGCGCTTAATACTTTTCGTCATAAGATTTTAGATAATTTTGATTTAAAAGACTTTGAATTATCCCAAAATTATACGAATTTTTGGGATAAGTATGAAAAGTCCAATTATTTTTATGAAAACATTTTAGCGACAGCAGACCAAGAAGTAACAAGTCGTAGGGTAGCCTTTTTGTTAGAAACACCTCAACAAGATGGTGGACAGTGGGATATGATGGTTTCACTTTTTAATAAGTATGGTGTTGTCCCTAAAGCAGCGATGCCTGAAAGTAGTAATTCTTCGAACTCTCGTGACTTGAATAATTATTTGAACAAAAAACTTCGCAAAGATGCAGCAACTTTACGTCAATTAGTAGCTGATGGTGCTTCTGCAAATGATATTCAAGCTAGCAGAGAGGATATGCTACAAGAAGTGTATAATATTTTAGCTATCTCATTGGGCACACCGCCGACTACTTTTGCTTTTGAATATCGTGATGAAAATAAGGAATACCATATTGATCGTGATTTAACACCGAAGTCTTTTTATGATAAATACGTAGGAGTAGATTTAAATAACTATGTTCCTATTATCAACGCACCGACAGATGACAAACCTTATAATCAATCTTACACAGTAGAAATGCTAGGTAATGTCGTAGGTGGCAAACAAGTGAAGTATTTAAATCTTGATATGGATACCTTTAAAAAATTAGCGATTGCACAATTAGAACAAGGTGAATCTGTTTGGTTTGGTTGTGATGTAGGTCAATCTTCGAATAGACAAAACGGTATCATGTCACTTGATACTTATGACATGAACGAGTTATTTGATGTTGACTTTACGACTACAAAAGCACAGCGTTTAGACTATGGTGAAAGTTTAATGACCCATGCAATGGTATTAACCGGCGTAGATATTGTCGATGACAAATCTACGAAATGGAAAGTTGAAAACAGCTGGGGCGATAAAGTCGGCGATAAAGGTTTCTTTGTAGCAAGCGATGCTTGGATGGACGAATACACTTATCAAATCGTTGTCAGAAAAGATCTATTGACTGCTGAACAATTAAAAGCTTACGAAAAAGAGCCAACTGTTTTAGCACCGTGGGATCCTATGGGCGCATTGGCGTAAAAACTGATTTAGAATAAAAATTAAAAGCCAAGCGTTTCTTCAGTTGCTGAAAGAAACGCTTGGTTTTTTAACTTTATGAATAGCACAAAGAAAGCAAAAACTAATGTTAAACCTATTCTGATCACTCAAAGGAAGCAGAAAACGCTGTTGAATCTGCTCCAATAAAGCTCACTGATCTTGCTTTTTAAAAACAACAAAGTGGAAAATCATCGCTAATAATTGAAAAGATAGAGCGGTCAAAGTGACGCCAACCCAACCAGCTTGTCCCCACATTGTTGTTCCTAGGAAAGAACCAAGTGCGCCTCCTATAAAATAAGAAAACATGAACACAGTGTTGTTACGATTGCTGACTTGTTCTCCTAAATTCTGTACTCGAGTTTGGTTAGCTACTTGACCAAATTGATTGCCGATATCTAATAAAATAATAGATAGAATTAACGGAAGAATATGCGCAGCAAAAAAGTGTAGAATAATAAAGCTAACTGTCTGCATGATAATTCCCATCCACACGATCGTTCGTTGTGCGTATTGATCGGATAGTTTTCCGACAAGTGGTGCTGCTACAGCTCCGGCTAAACCAAAAATAGCAAGTATTCCTGCTTCAAAAGTTCCCCAATTGTAAATAGGACTACTAATATAAAAAATTAGCGTAGACCAAAAGATTGAAAAAGTTCCGAACATAAAAAATCCGGAAACAGCTGCTTCACAAAGGACTCTTTGTTTTTTTATTAATAAAGGGATACTTTTCAATGAATCCATATAAGAAAGTGTGGCATTTTTAACTGGATCTTTTGGCATTTTAAATGTAAGTAAAACGGTCAACAGGATAATCAATAGTGGTGCAATGAGGTAAATAGAACGCCAAGGCAAAAAACTAGCTACGACACCAGAAAACGTGCGTGATAATAAAATTCCTACCAAGAGCCCACTCAAAAGTTTTCCCATGACTTGGCCCCGTTTTTCGGGTCCAGCTAATACTGCGCCATAGGGAATAATAATTTGTGGGACTACTGAAAGTAATCCGATAATAAAGGCCGCCAGGATAAATAATTGAAAATTTGGCGCAAAAAAAGCGCCTAATAATGATAAGGAGGATAGGGCAGCCATTGAGATAATGAGCCTTCGTTTATTTAAAACATCTCCTAAAGGAACAATGAATAGTAAACCTAGGGCGTAGCCTACTTGTGTTAGCATCGTTACACTGCCAATCGAGCTGGTACTTACCTGAAAACTTTCAACGACTTGTGTGCCAATTGGTTGGACATAATACATATTAGCAACCACAATACCGCAAGTTGCTGCCAGTAAAAAAATGAACTGTTTTGTTAAATCATTGGATTGTTTTTCCACAAAAAATGCCTCCTTTACTGCATGCTTATCTACTATAGCACAACTTTTCAATAGCTAACAGTTGCTAACTTACTAAATACAAGAACAAATATTAGACATTCGATATGTGTCCGTTTATAATGAAACCGTCACTAATGAATCTTTCACACGCATTTTCATTAGAGTGTACTGTTGAAGAATGGTCACTAGGAACCTTTACTTCCCTTGACGGACTTGTCATTATACGTAGAAATTAAAGGAGGAAGTTAAATGACAAATCTGCTCACTGTAATTGTTTTACTTTTATTTGTTGCAGTTTTATATGTGTTTTATCACATGCAAAAAATACATGCGAAGTTCTCAACGCGTGTATTTACTGGTTTGTTTGCTGGTATCCTTTTTGGGGGCCTTTTACAGCTGATTTTTGGTATAGAAAGTCCAGTTGTAGAACAGTCGCTTGATTGGATGTCCATTGTTGGTGACGGTTATGTTGCATTACTTCAAATGCTCATCATGCCATTGGTTTTTGTTTCCATTGTAAGTGCGTTTACACGCATGAAGGAAAGTTCAAAAATCGGGAAAATCAGTTTTTCCGTATTAGCAACACTGTTAGGAACTGTGGCAGTTGCTGCTTTGATTGGAATTTCAATGGTTATGTTGTTTAATTTGGACGGAGCCCAATTTACTCAAGGTTCTGAAGAAACAAGCCGGATTGCTGAAATTACGCAACAACAATCAGAAGTACAAGATCTATCAATTCCTGAACAAATTCTATCTTTTATCCCAACGAATGTGTTTGCGGACCTTGCTGGTAGTCGGGATACAAGTACGATTGGTGTTGTTATCTTCTCTGCTTTTGTTGGTGTAGCTTACTTAGGTGTCAAGCGCAAAGCGCCAGAACAAGCTGAAACGTTCAATCGTATTATCGAAAGCTTATACAATATCGTTATGCGTATTGTAACGCTTGTTTTACGCCTTACGCCTTTTGGTGTATTTGCTTTGATGACAAACGTTCTAGCAACAAGTGATTTTGGTGCAATTATTAACCTAGGTACATTCATTATCGCTTCTTATGTAGGTTTAATTATCGTGTTACTTATGCATAGTTTGTTACTCATGTCTGTACGGGTAAATCCGATCACTTACTTTAAAAAATCATTCCCTGTATTGAGTTTTGCCTTTACTTCACGTTCAAGTGCGGGCGCATTACCAATGAATCTGCAAACGCAAACGAAAGCTTTAGGTGTCGAAGATGCGACAGCAAACTTTGCAGGAAGCTTTGGTATCTCTATTGGACAAAACGGATGTGCTGGTTTATATCCAGCAATGTTGGCTACTATTGTAGCACCAACGGCTGGCGTTGACATTTTCGATTGGCGTTTTATTTTGATGCTAATCCTAGTGGTAACGATTAGTTCATTCGGTGTAGCTGGTGTTGGTGGTGGCGCGACATTTGCTTCATTGATCGTATTGAGTTCAATGAACTTGCCGTTAGCTATCGTAGGTCTAGTGATTTCAGTTGAACCATTAATTGATATGGCTAGAACATTAGTTAATGTCAGTGATAGTATGGTTGTCGGCGTTGTAACAAGCGCAAGGCTCCATGATTTAGATCGCGATACCTTAAATGATTCTAACCAAGTAGTTACAGAAAATGAAGTTTAATTAAAAGAATTTTCTTAAAGGGCTCTATAATTTCTAGTGTTGGTAAACAAGAATCAATTTCTTGTAGCCAATGCTAGTTTTTTTATGTTTTCTGAGCAAAATATAAAACAGACACCTTGAAAACTCGTAGAATAAAGTTACCAAACAAATATCCAAAGGAGTGTTTCAAGATGTCCATCTCTCATTATACTAAAGAAATCCTAGATATCCTAGATGTAAACCTAACTTTTGCAGAAAATTGTTTTCAAAAAGAAGCCATCAACGGCGACATTTGTTTTGTTTTTTATGGTCGGCTTTCTTATCGTCCGCAAGCCTGTTTTCACTGTGGCGAAGAAGAAACCGCCTGTTTAATGAAATGGGGGTTTAAGGAAGTGACGATTCAACTCAACGATGTGAGTGAATACAAAACCTTACTTAAAATGAAGAAGCAACGTTTTCGTTGTAAAACTTGCGGGAAAACGTCTATCGCCGAAACCAGTGTCGCAGATCGTCATTGTTCGATCGCTCGTCGTGTCAAACTCGCCATTGCAGAAAAATTATCGCAACCCTTATCGATGTCAATGGTCGCTCGGTTGAAGCATGTTTCGCCGACAACGGTTTTACGTGTGCTTCACAGTTTTCAACCCAAACAGCTATCTCCCAATACTTCCTTACCAGAAGTGCTTTGTTTTGACGAATTTCAATCGGTCAAACGGGTTTCTGGCGCCATGAGTTTTATTATGATGAACGGGGAAACGCGGCAGCTCTTAGAGATTGTCGCCAATCGACAACTGCCTCATTTAGAAGCATATTTTGCACGTTATCCTCGAGAGGAAAGAGCCAAGGTGCACTATGTCGTTTCGGATTTTTACAGTCCGTATGCCTCCTTAGTCAAAACCCTTTTTCCTAATGCCCAGTTAGTCATTGATCGTTTCCATATGAGCCAACATATTGGACGAGCTTTCCAACAACAGCGGAAACAAGTGATGAACACCTTTCACCGTCGGCAAAAGGAATATAAGCACCTCAAAAAATACTGGAAACTTCTACAGAAAAAAGCTTGGACGCTTGATTATAAAAATCGATATTGGCGGCCTAGTTTTCGGGATCATTTAACCGAGCAAGAGATTGTCGATCGCTTATTACGTTATCATTCTGCCCTTAGACAAGGCTATAAACTCTATCAATCCTTTCTTTCCGCATTTCATAAGCAAGACACAGCACGTTTTGATCAATTACTGAAAACCGATGGGTCCCAGCTTTCTGACCCGTTTCAGCCTGTAATCAAGACCTTCCGAAAATATCGAAAAGAGATTCATCTTGCTTTGACAGTGCCTTATTCTAACGGTCCTTTAGAAGGGTTAAATAATCATATTAAAGTGCTAAAACGAGTCGCTTATGGGTTCCATAGCTTTGAGAACTTTCGGCAACGGATCTTTTTATACCGAGGAAAATATTTCCAACCTGGTTCCTTACCTATACAAGCGAAAAAAAGCAGCTAGACAATAGCGTCTAACTGCTTCCTTTATTCGTCGTGTTTTCTTTACCAACACTATTTGACAAAGAGTCTCTTAAAGAAGAGTGCGCGTGCTCTTCTTTTTTTTAGATTAAAAAGAGAAAACAAGGGAAGAACAGACGCATAAAAAATTTTCTGTTATAATTGTTTTGTTGAATATTTAATAGCTATAAAGGAGGATTGTTGGTTTGGGAGCAAAATATACAATTCCACATGAGGTGACTTATTACGAGTGTGATGTAAACCATACAATGAAACTTTCGACCATGATTGCGATTGTCATCAAGGTGTCAGAAGAACAAAGTGATCTATTGAACAGAGGAAATGATTACATACATCAATTTGGTGTAACATGGATTATCACACATTATGAAGTTTTCATTTCTCGTTTACCAAGGGTAAATGAAAAAATTCAAGTGACGACTCAAGCAATGCAATATAATAAATATTTCTGCTATCGGGACTTTTGGATTACCACAGAATCTGGGGAAGAGCTAGTCCATATTGAATCTATTTTTTCTTTAATGAACTATACAACACGTAAAATTAGTAGTGTAACTGAAGACATTATTGCACCGTTTGAAAGTGAAAAAATTACTAAAATCAAACGTCCACCAAAAGTTGAGTCTTTAGAAAATCCAAGTAGTACTGCATATAACGTTCGATTTTATGATATCGATAGTAATCATCATGTCAATAATTCCGTGTACTTTGATTGGTTGATTGATGGCTTGGGCTATGACTTTTTAACCACTTATGAGCCTAAATATATAAACGTTCGTTTTGATAAAGAAGTTGAATATGGCAAGCAGATTGAAAGTCTTTATGAGATCGTGGATCAGGAAAGTGGCAAGCAAACACGTCATGCGATTAAAATTGCAGATAAAAAATATTGTGAAGCTCAAATTGAGTGGCAAGAAAAATAAAAGTTGTCCCTTGTTAATTAGCATAAAAGTCTAGCTAACAAGGGACTCTTTTAATGTTGCATAAAGTCGGTCAATTCGTCTTTTTTTAGTTGGAGATTATTCGCAATTAATAATTTTATTCGGACTTTTTGACTATTAATATTTGGAGAAAAAACCACGCCCATTTTTTGTAACTCGCTTCCGCCGCCTCTATAATCATAAACAGCTTCAGCAATCCCGTTAAAGCAACGTGAGACTAAAACAATTGGCACTTGAGCATCCAATAGTTTTTGTAAAGGGACGATATTTTCTGGAGGCAAATTACCTGCTCCTAAGGCTTCAATGACTAAGCCATCTAGCGATAGATGAGCTAAGCCTTCTAATAATTCACCGCTCATACCAGCATAAGCTTTTAGGATAGGGATAAAGCCAGATGCTGAGGAGATGTCTGTATATTGTGAATGCAAAATTTTTTGTAAAAATATAACGTTATTTTTATTTATCATACCAATGGGACCGATAGAAGGGGTGCGAAAAGTCGCGACATTTGTAGTATGAGTTTTGGTTACATAACGAGCGGCATGAATTTCATCATTCATCACAACTAACACACCTTGGTCTTTGGCATCTGGTGAAGCTGCTACTCGTATAGCGCTGGCGAAGTTATATAAGCCATCACTACCTAACTCATTACTTGAACGCATTGCACCCGTGAGAACAATTGGAAGCCAGTTACCGATCGTTAGATCTAAGAAATAAGCCGTTTCTTCCAAAGTATCAGTGCCGTGGGTAATAACCACACTATCTATGCCATTTTGATAAGCCTCTTGTATACGTTCTTTTATTTTAAGCATATGTTCAGGTGTAATATGCGGGCTAGGGAGGTTGAAAATATTTTCTGTGATCAAATGGACGTTTTCTGGCAGGGTAATCGGTGCATCTGTTAATGGATTTTTTGCGTCCGGACTTACACTTCCAGTAGCCGGATTTTCTTTCATAGCGATGGTACCGCCAGTATGTAAAACAAGAATTTGTTTCATTACTTTCACCCTTTCTTTTTTAGCTAGTCTATCAATTTTATCGTAAAAGTGAAGAAAAGAAAATACAACAAATTACTAAGTGCAAAAATTATTGAGGTTTTCTAATGGACAAATAAACAGTAAATAACGGACAAAAGTTCGACAATCTATTATCTGAAAACGAAATCACGGACAATAGTTTAGAAAAATCCTATCCGAAAATCCAAACATGAAGAAAGGAATAGAAAAGTTTTATCTGAAAAACAAGGATATAGTCTTTATTTTACCAATCCGGGAGCATTTCAACATTTTATTCCCTGTCTTTGCTCAATAGCCTTGAATTGCTTAGCAATTTTTCCTTGAAGACTTTATGCACAAATTATATTTTGTTGCGTCAGACATTTTTTCTCTTTATAACTCAAGTTTCGCACACCAAATTCGGTAGATAAGCCTTGATATAATTGGGCAGCGTATCGATCCAGAGCTGCAGTTGACTTTCAATGAAGTCTTGTAGTTTATGACTCGCTTTTTCACTGACTGCTTGCAAAATGTCCATTAGTTCTAATAAAGCCACCGACCAGTCAAGTTCTTTTATTTGGTCAGCAAGTTCATAAAATAAGCCGCCTAAGGTCCGCTCGTCATTGGCACAGCGTTGTTGCCAACTTAATAAGATGTAGCGCGTGAACACAATGGTGGTATGACAAATCAAGGCTTGATAATTGCGCGTTTGGGTTTCTTGTGACAAATGAAGGAGAGATTTGGAAACTTTAAAGAACGTTTCTATGTCCCAGCGAACCGAGTACGTCTTCACGATTTCTTGGGATGACAAAGTCAGGTCATCTGTCATAAGGGCTAACCAAGCACTTTGGTTATTCCGATTTTTGACAAAAACGATTTTGACGGGGGTCTTCCCGCTGCTTGGCTGAACAATAATAGAGGAAATGATGGCTTCTTGACAGTATTCCTTTATTGACTTTTGGTAGAGTTCGCTTAATTTATATAAACGTCTTTGATAAAAATATTGGGTCTTGCCATTTTTTGCCATACCTAGGGTATGGATGCCTAAATCATGCAAACGATCGATCATTTTAGGAGAGGTAAACCATTTATCCATTAACACATGACTGGCGTAAACGCCTTGATCAAGGGCTCTTTGCACCATCTCAATGGCCACATCAGGCATAGATCGTTGGGCTTCTTTGAAGCGTTTTGCCCCACTCGTTCTTTGATCACTTTCCGCTTGTTTTTGATTGACTTGGTTTTTGCCTGAAAGCAATCCAAAATCAATAGGAATAAAAGAGTACCCATCAGAAAAGCCTAAAGTTAGCATGCGATAGCCTTTATAACCTTTTTGTAAAGCATGATCCCAAAGGCGCGCCAAACCAGGCACTTTCTGACTTCGATTTCGATAGAACGTTGAGTCATCCAAAACAAGCGTACGTAGATGGGTACTTGGATCTGTTAATCGATGGATCTTTTCGATCACAGAAGCACTAAAACGAAGCAGAAAGCTACGCCAATTATTGTGCGGATCGTTCATCAAACGGTAAACGGTATCTTTCTTCATATATTGATCTGCTTCACGTCCGCTGAGGACTTGGTTCAAGGTCTTGCCCTTAAACACTAAACTGAAAAGAAAAGTAAAAATAATGGCGGGAGAATAGCCTTTTTGCTTACAAATAGAGGTTTGTCGTAAACATTTCAGGACGTTCAGTTCAGAAAAAATTGCGTTCATTTCATTTGGTAATTGATTTTTGATGTTTTTTAAGTGTATCATAAGAGCAAGAACTCCTTGTTTTTAGATTTGTCGTTAAATCCATTATAAAACAAAAGGAGTTCTTTTTGTATCCTTTGAACAAAAGTCAAGCGAACCATTATTTTACTATCAGCGTTGTTCTATCAAAGGGACATCATCATTTTGGGTATGCGAAACTTGAGTTTATAATAGATTAAACTTTAAAATAAAGAGGGAAGTAAAATGATTCAGATTGGCTGTACAAGTTTTAAGGAGCATACATATTTGACCGGAAAAAAAGAAAGTAGTTTATTTGAATACGCTGCTTTTTTTCCATTGGTTGAAATGGATACAAGTTTTTATGCCATTCCTAAGCAAACTTATGTCAAAGAATGGTTAAAACAAGTACCTGAGCGTTTTCAATTTATTATGAAATTACCTAAGGTTTTTACTAAGCATGAGGAGCTTACAGAAGGTGGATCGTTAAAAGAAATTGCGCAAGAGCTACTAGAAAGTTTAAAACCTATGATTGAGCAAGGAAATTTATTCTGCTTATTAGCGCAATTCCCACCTTATTTTGATTGTAGGCGCGAAAATGTCGATTATTTAAGGATACTTCGTCAGTTGTTTCCGCAAATGCCGATTGCTATTGAACTGCGTAATAACAGCTGGTATGATTCAGCTTTTTTGGCACAGACTAGAGCATTTATGCAAGAACAGAATTTTTCTTTAGTCATCGTTGATGAGCCGAAGAAATTATCGACTACGATTCCTTTTGATACTTATGTGACCAACTCGTCTTTTGTCTTTTTCCGTTTTCATGGACGTAATGATATCGGGTGGAATGCTACTGGACCAGATGCTAAACGTTTACGTACTAATTACCGTTATAGTCAAGAAGAATTAAAAGAACTGCAAGAGGCTGTTGCGTCGGTAAAAGAACAAAGTAAGCAAGTTGCTATTATTTTTAATAATAACGCTGGTGGTGACGCAGCGGAAAATGCGTTACAGTTTAAAGACCTGTTACAACTTGATTTTGAGAATTTAAATCCTAGCCAATTAGGCTTGTTTTAAGAAGTCGGTGAAAAAATGATAAAGGCGATTTTTTTTGATATAGATGGAACGCTTTTGACAAATAAGGGAAGAATTGCTAAAAATACAAAAAAAGCTATTAGCGCTTTACATAAAAAAGGAATTGTTTGTGGTGTGTCCACTGCTCGTACGCCTAAAAGTGTCGCTCATATTTTAAAAGATTTGCCTTTTGATTTATTTATCGCTTGTAATGGTCAACTAGTTTATACTAAAGAGCAGATGATTTATGAGCGCGCCTTTGAAGCAGAAGCTTTAGCTGAGATTGTTTCTTATGCAGATCAGCATTTTCGTCAAATGATCCTGTGTGGAAAAAATTATTCTGCAGGGAGTTGGACGATGCGTTTTGGCCAATCTCGGCTTTTATTACACTTTATGCGCTTTGTACCACATTACTTTCCTATCCGGAAAATGAAGCGTTTTTTACAAAATTATAGTCCTAATCGACGCAAACAAAGGTATAGTAGTCTTGCTATTGTAAAAGAACCTATCTATCAGTGTGTCATGCTGAGTCCAGAATATGAGACTGAAAGATTGGCAACAGCTTTACCTCATTGTGATCTTAAACGTTCGAACCCATATTCAGTTGATCTTGTGCCTAAAGGAAGCTCAAAATTAGCGGGTCTTAAGTTTTTGGTCGAACATTTAAGCATTAAACTGGAAGAAACGATGGTCTTTGGTAACCATTTAAATGATATTGAAATTATACAAGGCGCTGGCATGGGCGTTGCGATGGGAAATGCCACGGTAAAGACAAAACAAGCAGCGGATTATGTGACAGCCACAAACAACCAAGATGGTATCATTGCTGCTTTGCGCTATTTTAATTTAATTTAACAAAATAGAAAGGAAGATATTTTTGCAACCATTTGAAATGGCAAAAGAATTTCATGCAACTTTTAATCCTGAACAACCTGATGAACCAACTGCCTTTACTAAAAGCAAAGCACTTCATCGGGCAAGTTTTAAAGTAGAAGAAATTGTTGAATTATTATATGCTGCAAGTCCGAATAATAAGGAAGATTTTTTTGAACTAGTAGATGGTTTACATGAGGCAATTGAACAAGCAAAAGAAAAAGTTTTAAGTAAACAAAGCGCTGAAATCGATCCGTTAGTCGCACAAACGGATGCTTTAGCAGATATCATGTACTTTACTTATGGTTCTTTTGTATTACTTGGCGTTGATCCCCAACCGATAATGGACATCGTTCATCAAGCGAATATGGGCAAAGTATTCCCAGATGGCAAGCCACATTATGATAAAAAGACCAACAAAGTGTTAAAACCAGCGAATTGGGAAGCAGACATTGCGCCCGAGGGCAAAATAACAAAAGAACTACAACGGCAAAAAGAAGAAAAGTAAAAAATGCTTTACTGAAAAAATTCTCCTGATAAACAGTTCAGAAGGATTTTTCCATTTTATAAATGCGGTGAGTGATTATTTAGAGAAGTCACGTGTTTCTTGGAGATCACCATTTTCTTTATAAATTTCCAAGCTGGTTTCTTTATTCTGAGCGATATATTTTGCTCGTTCAATGGCTTCTTCTTTAGTGTCATAAGTTTCGCTTGCTTTTTTAGCACCTTTTGATATGACTTGCCATTGTTTGTCTGAGTAATTTACTTTAACATCTGCATCTAATAATTTTCCGCTTCTTTTTGAACCCGCATGAGAATCACTTTTTTGGGGTGGCTTTTCTTGACGAAAGGATTCTTTTTCTTCTGAACTTGCATTGTCGTACCATTGTTGTGCTTGTTTTGTAGCGATTGGAATCGCACGACCTTCTGGATAACCATCTTGTAGTAAAGCATTAGCTATATCGATGGCTTTTTTACGAACTAATGAATCTAAGTTTTTCATCGTACTTGGATAATCATTCATATCCCAAACCATTTAACATCCGCTCCTTTCTTACTTTTATTATAAATAAATTTTTTATTTTTTGAAAAGAATACGGTTTCTTTTCTTTGTAAAAATCACTATAGAGGCTTAATTTTTAGATAAGTTAGAAAATAGAAAATTTTTTGAAAATTTAATTGCAAAACAATAACAGTTTTTGTACAATGTTATTCATATCAAGGAGTTCAATTTATATAAGAAGGAGTGTTTGAATGAAAAAGAAAAAGTTGTTTGGGCTTATGTTGGTTAGTACGGTACTGCTAACTGCTTGTACCACAGGGGATACAGCAGAAAGCAGTGAAGCAGAGAGTGAGTCACAAGAATTTAATTTGTCGGTCGTACAAGAAATGCCTTCTGCTGATTTATCATTAGCAATGGATACAATTAGTTTTACAGCGCTTAATAACGTTTACGAAGGGATTTATCGTTTAGACGAAAATAATGAACCACAACCAGCTGGCGCCGCTGAAATGGCTGAGATTTCAGAAGATGGTTTGACTTACAATATAAAACTTAGAGAAGACGCCAAATGGTCTAATGGGGATCCAGTGACAGCCGATGACTATGTTTACGGTTGGCAACGCACTGTAGACCCGGAAACAGCTTCAGAATATGCCTACCTTTATGGTTACGTTGAAAATGGAGACGATATTATTGAAGGAGATAAGGATCCTTCAGAATTGGGGATTACAGCGGTAAATGATTATGAATTGGAAATCAAATTAGATACGCCAACGCCATTTTTTGATAATTTATTAGCCTTTGCTTCCTTTTTCCCACAACCACAAGAAATTGTTGAAGAAAAAGGGGAAGATTATGCCAAAACAGGTGATGACTCAGTTTATAATGGACCGTTTACTTTAACTGAGTTTGAAGGAGCGGGTTCTGATACTGAGTGGAGTTATACAGCCAATGATGAGTATTGGGATAAAGATAGTGTCAATCTAGATAAAATCAATGTTTCAGTTGTGAAAGAATCTTCAACAGGTTTGAATTTATTCCGTGATGGACAAACAGATGATGTCGTTCTTACCGGAGAGTTGGCGCAACAAAATGCAAATGATCCAGAATATCAATCTGTGAAAGAGGCACGTACATCTTATGTTGAATTAAACCAAGAGGATGAAGACTCCCCATTTAGAAATAAAAACCTTCGTTTGGCCTTGTCTTATGCTATTGACCGCGAATCTTTAGTAGAACAAGTCCTGGGTGATGGTTCTGTCGCTTCGACAAACTTACTTCCAGAAGAAACTGGAAAAGATCCAGATACTGATGAAGATTTTACCGAAGTTTCGGACTCTACGCTAGAATATGATCCAGAAAAAGCGCAAGAGCATTGGGAAAAAGCTAAAGAAGAACTAGATATCGATTCATTAGAATTTGACTTGTTAGCTGAGGATACAGATTCTACCAAAAGAGTAGGTGAATATATTCAAGGTGCTTGGGAAGAGTTAGATGGTATGAATGTTAATTCAACGACGGTGCCATTTACTGTTCGTATCGATCGTTCTACTGAAGGAGATTTCGATGCTGTTGTTGGCGGCTGGGGAGCTGATTACGCAGATCCTAGCAGTTTTACTGATTTATTTGAATCAGGAAATTCATATAACTTTGGTAAATGGAGTAATGATGAATATGATAAATTAGTTGAAGACTCAGCAACAACTCACGTAAACGATCCTGAAGAACGTTTCCAAGACTTGCTTGACGCTGAAAAAGTGATCAATGAAGAGATGGGTGTTATTCCAGTTTATCAAAAAGCAGAAGGACATATGGTTTCTGATAAAGTAAAAGGTATTGTGTCTCATAGTGCCGGTGCCAAATATGATTATAAATGGGTATCGATAGAAGAATAATAGGGTAGAGGGGAAATAAGATTTCCGCCCCTCCCGTCGCACCGTACGTACGGTTCTCGTATACGGCGCTCCATTTGTATTGTTTTCACGCTTGATTAAGATAGTAATTTAAAGGATTGACCAATCCAGGTCGATCCTTTTTCTTTATGGCTAAAACTTTCGGACTTAGGGTAAAATTGACGACGTCCATGCCGCATTTCCTATACCAACCTAACCTCGAATTTGCCACCTTATAAATGTTCTCTTTCGTGAAGTGACACTTGAATAATCGGTTTAATTGTTGTAGGTTCGTATAGATTCGTTGTGGCAGTTTCCATTGCTTTATGATGATCACTCGGACTTTATGTCGTATCCATTGCCCAAATTTTGCTAGATAGGTTTTCATACGCCCGATACGGTAGTAATTGATCCACCCTCTTATCGTTTGGTTTAGTTTCGTAAATGTCACCGCTAAAGGTCGCGACACCGCCTGTTTTCTTTTAAGGATGGCTTTGGTTTTGTCATAGAGCTTTGTTTTACTGACTTTGCTCGGTTTACATTGCCACCCCTTTTGGTTCTTCCAGAAGGTAAAGCCTAAAAATTGACTCTGTGTTGGTCGTACAACCTTGGTTTTTGTAACGTTCACTCGTAAGAAAAGCTTTCTTTCAATCCAACTCGTAATGGATTTCATTACACGATTGGCTGCCCGCTCACTTTTGACAAAGATATCCGTATCATCCGCGTAACGAACAAAATGCAGTCCTCTTGCTTCTAGCTCTTTATCCAATTTATTCAAGTAAATATTCGCTAAAATGGGACTTAAAGGGCCGCCTTGCGGAACGCCTGTTTCATTCGGACGAACAAAGCCATTTTCCATAATCCCTGCTTTTAAGAAAACACGTATTAAGTGAAGCGTTTCTCTATCTTTGACCCGTTCTCTAAGGGTCGAGATTAATTTATCATGATGAACCGTATCAAAATATTTCTCAATGTCCATATCAATGAGCCATTCATAACCTTCATTCAAGTAATCAAGAACTTTTTCAATCGCTTGATGTGCACTTCGATTGGGACGAAAACCATAACTGCTTTCACTGAAGTGAACATCGAAAATGCGACTCAGCTGTTGCGCGGTTGCTTGTTGTACCACACGGTCCACGACACTTGGAATCCCTAAAGGTCTTTGTTTTCCATCGGGCTTAGGGATATAAACTCGTTTGACTGTTTTCGGACGGTAAGTCATCGATCGAATCTCTTGAACAAGGGAATGTCCGTGTTGATAGAAATAATGGTCAAGTTCGTCGACTGTCATTTTATCAACACCCGGAGCGCCTTTATTCTTTTTGACCTGCTCGATGGCTTGTCTCATGTTTTGCTGGCTCGTGATCTTTTCAATGAATCTCATGCGCTGTTCCTCCTCTAGGTGTAGATGGATCCAAGATCGTCCTCACTACTTTTCCCATCGATAGTTACGTTCTACCGTTCTAGGGTATCCTCGTTTCCGGACTGCTTGGATATTTTCTTCTAGCGATTCACACTATACAAACATTCAGCCCTTCACTACATGTAATATCATAGCTACTATGGCCTCGGCTGACTTCTTACGACAAACCTTTTTCGACCGTTCGCAAACGTCCGTAAGATCTCCCAGGGTAAGACACTTATCTTTCTCTCCACAACCTCTTGATTTACTGTCTTGGTTTTACGTTTACCTTTTGGACTTCGGCTTGATATGCAGCCTTATCCACCATTTAGCCTCATCAAGTTCCTGTGCGTAGGTTCAAGAGATTTGCGCCACCACTTCCTTCACCCCATCATCGCTGATTTCGGCTTGTGGCTCGCTACACTTGGCGGTAACTACCCGTGACTAGACTTTCACTAGCTAGATAAATGCCATGCCTGGCACACATAATAAAAACCGGCTGAATTTCAGTCGGTTTTTGCTTTATAGTAAATTTTTTATTCTTATGATCCTTATTGGATGACGGATAATATTCTTACTCAAAAAAGGTATAATACAATGTTCGGATAGCATCTTGCTCGCGTTCTTTATGGATACCAAATATAATACTCACCTCAGAAGCTCCTTGACTGATCATTTCAATGTTGATCTTTTTTCTAGCCAAAGCTGCCGTACTTTCAGACATACTTCCGATTCTTTGTTTCATGCCTTCACCGACGATCATAACCATAGAAAGATCATGAATAACACGAAGTTCATCAGGATCAATAACATATGCGATCTTTCGTAATAAGTCTTCCTCTAATTGAGGGGTCAATTGATTCGCCCGTAAAATAATGGAAATATCATCAATTCCTGAAGGCATATGTTCGTAATTTAAATTAAATTCCTTAAAAATTTCTAACACTTTTAATGTAAAACCAACTTCCCGGTTCATCAGGTATTTATTAAGATAGATCATACTAAAACCATCATCACTTGTGATACCGACGACCGGTTGTTCCTTATTTTCGCGCTCATTAGTTATTAGTGTTCCCGGATGTGCTGGATTATTTGTATTTTTGATAACCACTGGGATTTTCGCGCGATAAGACGGCATTAATGCTTCATCATGGAAAACCGAAAAACCGCCATAAGACAACTCTCGCATTTCTCGATAAGTAATTTCACGAATGGGTTCTGGATGGTGAATATAACCCGGATGTGCTGCAAAAATACCATTGACATCAGTAAAATTTTCATACAAATCCACATTCATTGCTGAAGCGACGATCGCCCCAGTAATATCTGAACCCCCCGAGAGAAGGTACAAATTTCGCCTTTTTCCGTATAACCAAAAAAGCCAGGAATCACTAAGACTTCTGAACTGTTACGCCAATTTTTCATCGCTGGATAAGCTTTTGATAAAATACGCGCATTTAAAGGTTCGTCTGATACAAAAATTCCCAATTCTTGAGGATTAATATAACGGGCATCGACACCTTCTGCTTGTAAAACACCAGCCACAAGTTTGGCGTTATTATTTTCTCCATTTGATAAAATTTCATCAAAAAAATGAGGATTATCTGCCGTCGGTAAATTTTTTAAACTTTCCAAAGACTGATAGATTTCAGTTAAAATACTTTTTTCGATTTGAAACTCTCGACTGATTTCTTCATAGCGTGCAAAAATTTTAGTGATTAAATCATCTGTTGCTTCATTGTTAATTCTTTTTTGATAAAGTTCAACCAGCAAATCAGTTACTTTTTGATCTGTTGCATATCTTTTTCCAGGTGCAGAAACCACCACAAAGCGTCGAGTATTATCTGACTTGATAATTTCTGCGACTTTTTTTAATTGTGTTGCGTTCGCTAAAGAACTACCGCCGAATTTTGCTGTTTTCATAAATTATCTCCGCCTGACTCATTCAAAAACTTTTTTAATAGCGTACCTTTAAATGGATTATAAATCAAGGGCTGTAGTATAGATCTCTTAAAAAGAAACAAATAATTGAAAAAATTGGCACAATAAAGTATCATTTTTTTAAGGATTCATAGTGATTGGCAACTGTCTTTATGCTATAATCAAAGCTAGATGTCTTTTCTTTAGAAAAGAATGAATCTCTATGGGATGTAATGATCAAGTAAATAAAATCATCTGTCTTTTATTACAGATTGATGGATAGGATCAAAAATGGAGGCAGCTAAATGGGAAGTAATCTGATCTTAGGAATTGTGATAGCGATCGTTGTGCTTGCAGCGGTTGTTTATGGTATAGGTTTTTTTATGCGCAAGAAAAATCAGGAGAAGTTAAAAGCTTTAGAAGACCGAAAGAAAGCTTTATTTGACTCGTCTATTAAAGAAGATATTGATGCCATAAAAAAAATGCATATGGTAGGACAGAGTCAAAGTACTTTTAAAGAGTGGGAACAAAAGTGGGAGCAACTTTCTACTGACAAATTTGCTGAATTAGAAAGTCAAATTTTCGAGATCGAAAATTTGAATGAAGCTTTTCGCTTTGTCAAAGCCAAAGCAGCAGTGGAAAAAGCGCAAAAAACGATGGATGATATTGAAGACGAAATAGGAAAAGTCCGTCAAGGCTTTAAAGAATTACGTGAAAGCGAAGAGCGCAATTCATTGAAAGTCCAACAAGCAATGGATGTTTATGAAGAAATGAAACAAGCGCTAAGAGATAACGGGGATCAGTTCGGACCTGCTTTTGCGGAAGTGCAAAAACAAGTAAAAAGTGTAGAAAGTGAATTTACACAGTTTATTACACTAAATACTTCTGGTGATCCCGTAGAAGCTCGAGATATTCTAGAATCAGCTGAAAAGCATACTTTTGAACTAGAAGAACTCATGAGAAAAATTCCTGATGAATATGAAAAGCTGCATAAAACATTCCCTGAACAATTAGAAGAAATCGAAGAAGGATATCAAACATTAATGGAGCAGGAATATGTGCTTCCTGTAGGAAATTTTGCCCAAGATATCCAGCAAGTGCATCATCGCGTTGAGCATTCATTAGAAGATTTAGAAAAAGTCGAAATTTCAACCGTGGAAGCTGCAAACATTGAAACGGCCGATCAAATTGATCAGTTATACGACGTAATGGAACGTGAGATCGAAGCTAAAAATTATGTCACAAAAAATCGTAAAGCAGTTGCGGATTACATTCAACATGCGACAAGTAATAATCGTCAACTATTGATTGAACTTGATCATACTTCGCAGACTTATACCTTGAATCATAATGAACTAGCACGAGTACGTGGTTTCCAAACAGAAATTGAAGAAGTTGCTCGCCGGAATGACTCAGTGGATCCTCAGCTTGAAGCTCATGAGATTGCTTATTCTGAAGCACAAAGCTTTTATAAAGAAGCGTACAGAATTTTGGATGGGGTTGAAAGCGAACAAGTTGAGATCGATCAAGCGATCCGAGAATTACGTAAGGGCGAGAAAGTTGCGCAACAGCAAGCAGAAGATCTCGAGTTTGATTTACGTAACTTAAAACGCTTGGTGGAAAAACAACGCTTGCCTGGTTTGCCAGGTGATTATCTTAATTATTTCTATGGCGTAACTGACCGCTTAGAAGAATTAGATGATTCATTGAATCAAATTCGAGTGGACATGGATGAAGTCAACGAGATGGTTGCCCTTTGTAAAGAAGATCTAAGTGTTTTAACAGAAAAAACGCATGATATGCTTGATGAGGCTGCTTTAACTGAACAAATGATGCAGCACGCTAATCGCTATCGTCATTCTTATGCTGAAGTGAAAGCTTCGATTGAACGTGCTTTTGATCTGTTTTATTATGAATATCGTTACAAAGATGCTTTAGATGAGATCGGTACGGCACTGGAACGAGTAGAACCAGGAGCTTTTAAACGGATTGAAGACTTTTACTACGAAAATCGAGAAGAATTAGTCTAAAAAGCTGGATTTTGAACTTCTTTAAGTTCATACCAGCTTTTTTGCTGTGAATCACTACGATTTAGCGACCAAAGGGAGCTAAGAGTAGATGATGAACAGTACTAGGGCGAGCGGAACGAGCGTAGTTCCCCAAACCGAATCACTACGATTTAGCGACCAAAGGGAGCTGAGAGTAGATGATGAACAGTACTAGGGCGAGCGGAACGAGCGTAGTTCCCCAAACCGAATCACTACGATTCAGCGACCAAAGGGAGCTGAGAGTAGATCCTTCAAGGCCTTAGCGACTTGTCGCTTAGACCTTGATGAGATCGAAGCATAAGCGAAGAGATGAACAGTACTAGGGCGAGCGAAAGCGAGGCGTAGTGTCCTATACCTTCGAATCAGACGAATAGTGGTATCAATCGTCGAACTTGAAACTAATCACAGTTGTGGATATAATGAAACAGTATTTTTATAGAGAGGATCTTATATAAATGATCTATTTTGATAATAGTGCAACAACGGCAATTTTGCCTGAAAGTTTAGATACATATGTAAAAACCAGTCAACGAGTATTTGGCAATCCTTCAAGTCTACATTACCTTGGCATGCAAGCGAATCGTTTGTTAACGCAAGCTAGAAAACAAATTGCAGATATGCTACAGGTTACTTCTGAAGAGATTGTTTTTACCAGCGGAGGAACAGAGGGTGATAACTGGGTGTTAAAAGGGACTGCTTTTGAAAACAACCTTATGGAAAACATCTAATTATATCAAGTATTGAACATCCTGCTGTAAAAAAAACAGCTGAGCAATTGGCTGATTTTGGTTTGAATTGACCAAGCACCGGTAACTGCAGAAGGCTTTGTAGATGTCAAACAACTGGCTGAACTCATTAGAGAAGATACTGTTTTAATTTCTGTAATGGCAGTGAACAATGAAATAGGCACAATCCAACCTATTAAAGAAATTAGTGAGCTACTGGAAAACTATCCGAAAATCCATTTTCACGTGGATGCTGTTCAAGCAATTGCTAAAGTTGATAGAGATAAATGGCTGACGCCACGTGTTGATTTTGCTAGTTTTTCTGCTCATAAGTTTCATGGTCCACGGGGCGTAGGTTTTATTTATTGGAAAAAAGGACGACGCATGCAAGCACTAATGACAGGCGGCGGCCAAGAAAAAGAACAACGTAGTGGCACAGAAAATGTACCGGCGATTGTAGCTATGGCTAGGGCTTTACGAATTGTTTTTGAAAAGAAAGCGCAACGTCCAGAGCACTTAGCCAACTTAAAAAGAGCGCTTATAGATGGGTTGAGTACTTATAATAAGGTGACAATTTTTTCGCTCGAGGAAAACGCCGCTCCCCATATTTTATGTATAGCATTACAGGGCATTCGTGGGAGGTACTCGTCCATGCCCTAGAAGAAAAAGAGATTATTGTGTCGACTACAAGTGCTTGTTCAAGTAAAAAGAATACAGAATCAAGCACGCTTGCAGCGATGAATGTTTCAAGTTGATTTGGCGACTTGTGCGATTCGGATCAGTTTAGATGAAAAGTAATACGATGGCAGAAGTTGAACAGTTTATGATTGTATTTGAGCAGTTGTATCAAAAATTTTCAAAAGTTAATTAAGAGGTGTTTTTGTGAAATATTCAGAAATCATGGTTCGTTATGGCGAACTATCGACAAAAGGAAAGAATCGACGTTCATTTATTATACGACTGGCTAAAAATGTAAGACAAGCGTTGGTTGATTTTCCTCGATTAAAAAATTCATGCAGATCGTGATCGGATGCATTTAGTTTTAAATGGCGAAGATAGCGATTTGATTATTCCTAAACTAAAAATGGTGTTTGGTATCCAAGGATTTTCACCAAGTATACGAGTAGAAAAAGATATTGAGCAAATTAAAAAATGTGCCCAAGAAATGGTCAGTGAAATCTATACAGGAAAAGAAAGTTTTAAAGTAACTGCTAAGCGCAGTGACCATTCATTTGAACAAACGAGTAATGAATTGAATGTTACAGTAGGTGACGCAGTTATTGAACGATTTCCTGAGATTAAAGTACAAATGAAAAAACCAGATATTAATCTACGGGTAGAAATTCGTAGTAACGGTGCCTTTTTATCTCATGAAACAATTTCTGGTGCGGCTGGTTTACCGGTTGGGACAAGCGGCAAGGGGATGCTGATGCTTTC
>NZ_PXYA01000005.1 GCF_003841405.1 Tetragenococcus halophilus subsp. halophilus DSM 20339
TGACAGAAGGAATTGATATTTCAACGCTAGATGCCGTCATTTTCTTATCGCCTAAAAAATCGCAAGTGGATATTGTTCAAGCGGTCGGTCGCATTATGCGTAAGGCTGAAGGTAAAGACTATGGCTATATTATTTTGCCTATTGTTATTCCAACAGATGAAACACCTGAAACCATTTTAGATAATAACAAGAATTATGAAACTGTTTGGCAGGTAATCAATGCATTGCGTTCTGTCGATGAGCGATTTGAAGCTATGATTGATAAGTTGAATATGGCTAAACCTAAACAACTCAAGGTCATTGGTGTAGGAAGTGCGCCTGATCAAATGAATGATCAAGAATCAAAGAATGATACAGCTAATCCAGTGAATGTTCAAACTGAGTTGAATCTAGAATGGGATAAGTTTGAGGGCGCTATTTTTGGTAAGATTGTTCAAAAAGTTGGCGATCGTAAGTATCTGGAAAATTGGTCACAAGATGTTGCTAAAATTGCCGAGCGTCAAATTAACTGGATTAAAAATAAGTTATCTGATAAACAAGATCCTATTAGTCTAGAATTCAAAAAATTCGTTTCATCACTGCAACATAATATCAACGAAAGCATTGATGAAAATCAAGCTGCAGAAATGCTTTCACAGCATCTAATTACAAAACCTATATTTGAAGCACTATTTTCAGAATACAGTTTTGTTAATAATAATCCAGTATCAACAGCTATGGAAAACATCGTTAAAGAATTAGAGAAATCTGGTTTTGCTAAGGAACAAGAAAACCTTGCACCTTTATATGAGTCTGTAAAAATGAGAGCTGAAGGTGTAGAAAAAGCTGAAGATAAGCAAAAAATTATAATTACTCTTTATGACAAATTCTTTAGCACAGCATTCAGGTCAACAACTGAACGGTTAGGAATAGTATTTACCCCAATTGAAGTAGTAGATTTTATTGTTAAATCAGTAGATGATGTATTGAAAAAACACTTTGGTAAATCATTAGGTAGTCATGGCGTCCATATCTTAGACCCATTTACAGGAACAGGAACGTTCATTGTCCGCACATTGACTTACTTACAAGAGCAGTTGAAAGACGGTAAAATTACATTAGCTGACATTACACGTAAATTTACACAAGAATTGCATGCTAATGAAATTATTTTATTAAGTTATTATATTGCTGCTATTAATATCGAATCTACATTTGATGAGATTAATGGAGATGAACAAGGTTATGTTCCATTTGAGGGAATTGTTTTAACGGATACTTTTGAAAGTACAGAAGATGAACATACTCTTGATGATACTTATTTTGGTAATAATGACGAACGTCTAAAAAGACAACAAGAGGTACCAATTACGGCAATTATTGGAAATCCACCGTATTCTACTGGACAAAATTCCGAAAACGACAACAATCAAAATATAAGATACCCTAAATTAGAAGAGTCTATTAGACAAACATACGTAAAATGGTCTTCCAGTGTTAATAAGAATTCTTTGTACGATTCATATATAAAGGCTTTCCGGTGGGCGGCAGATAGACTAGGAGACAGAGGCGTAATTGGCTTTGTTTCAAATGGACAATTTATTGATAGCAGATCCGCAGATGGGTTGCGAAGATCACTTTCAGAAGAATTCAACTACTTATATATATTTAACCTAAGGGGAGACCAAAGAACTCAAGGAGAGGTATCGAAGAGAGAAGGAGGGAAAATTTTTGGATCAGGTAGCAGGACGCCAATCGCTATTTCCATTCTTATAAAAGATAACAGTGATACTCATGATATATTTTATAAAGATATTGGTGATTATTTAAGTAGAGAAGATAAATTAACTATTTTGAAAAATCAAGAATCAATTATTAATATTGATTGGTCTGATATTAATATGGATACAAATTATGATTGGATTAATCAAAGGGACATGAATTATTTAAATTATCTGTCAATGGATGGAGATGTTTATAAAAGTAGAACGACAGGAATTACTTCTCAAAGAGATAACTGGGTATATAATTTTAGCAAAATCAAAACAAATAATAATTCAGCACGATTTATAGATAATTTCAATAACGAACTAGAACGTTTAGCAAATAATCCTAATCCATTAAAGGGTATTAACCTAGATGAATCATATTTAAAATGGAGTCGGGAACTAAAAACATTTTTCACCAAAAAACAGCAGTTAATTTTTGATAAAACAAACGTTGTTGTATCTATGTATAGACCATTCACTAAAAAATATCTATACTACGGAGATAAGCTTGTAGATTATCGCAGACATTACTATAAAAATATTTACGAAGACAAAAATATGATAGCTACTCTTGGAGTAGGAGCAAAACGAGATTTTTCAGCATTAGCTATGAATGTAATTCCAGATAGTGGGATGATGGATGGTAGGACGCAGGTATATTTGAATTACAATTATGAAGATTCTGGAATATTAGACCAAGGAAAAATATCTAATATAACATGTAAAGTAATTAAAAATTTCAATATATCGGAAGAAGATGTTCATTACTATGTTTATGGTGTTTTAAATTCTGCATCTTACATTAACAAATATAAAAATGAACTAAAAAAAGATTTTCCACATATACCGTTATTAAAAGATAAAGAAAAATATGTCGAAATCGGTCGTAGACTTTATAATTTACATTTAAATTACGAAAACCAACCTAGTTGGAGCGGTGTTGAACTTGTGATAAGTAACTCTAATCCTAATTATAGCGTGACTAAAATGAAACATCCTAAAAAAGGTGTATTAGATACTATTATTTACAACGAAAGTATTACTATTAAGAATATTCCAGAACGGGCATATGAGTATGTTGTTAATGGGCGTCCAGCAATAGAATGGATTATTGATCAATATCAAGTGAAGACAGATAAAAAGTCAGGAATCACAGATGATCCTAATGATTTCAGCGATGATCCCAAGTATATTTTGAATCTTTTGCTTTCTGTTATAACAGTAAGTATGCGCACACTTGAATTAATTGATGAATTACCAGAATTTGAAGTTGAAGAACAATTATAAGGGGCTATAATTCACAAATAACCCCTCAAAAACATTGAAAGAATAACCCCCAACATCTATAATATAGATGTTGGGGGTTATTTATTTTCATATTATAAAAATGACTTCTTCTATTCGTCATTTTTTCGATACCTTTTAGAACGATTTTGACCAGGAAATAAACGATCATGCGATCCGACTCGAATGCCAATTAAGACTAGTTCATCTTTATCAATCGTATAAACCACCAGGACATCGTTAGTTTCGCTTGGTGTTTTGTTTTTCGGGGTATCTCGTAAGTGAAATTCATTATAACCGCTCATTCGCCGATTAAGCTCATGATCTTCAAATTCTGGTGGTAATTGTTGTTGCTCAAGCAACAGGTCAATAGCTGCTCGAACTTCATCAATAATAGATTTGTCTAAACTGGCTAACCGTTTTAGATCAGCATTAAAGGTTGCACGTGGTTTAAATCTTAGTTTTTTCATTATTTAAACTGACCCCAATAATCATCATTTGATTCAACAATTTCATCGTCAGGTAAAACATGGCGTTTAATTAACTGATCACGCGCAATTGCATATTCTAACGAACCTTCTTTCGCTTTTAATGCTCTTTCTAGCCAGTCCATTTTTTCTTGTGAAACGATGGCCACTGCGCGACTGTTTGAACGAGCAATATAAACGGTTTCATCTTCGTCATTAACTTGATCTAAATATTTTTTTAGGTTAGCGCGAAAATCGCTCTGCGTTAGTGCTAATGTCATATTTACCACCCTTTCTTTGTACTTAATATTGTACTTTAATTTGTACTAAAAATCAATTTTTTAAGGAGCTAAAACTATGCAACAAGTTGTCTTACCCATCAAAGATTCAAACGTTCTCAAAGAGGTGCAAGATACCTTACTCAACAACTTTAAAGCTGGCCGGCGTAACTATACAATTTTTCAGGTTGGGAAAGCTACGCTACTAAGAGTCAGTGACGTTATGTGCCTAAAACAAGCAGATATCTTTAATCCGGAAGGCTCCATTAAACAAAATGCATTCATTCACGACCGAAAAACAGGCAAGCCTAATACCTTGTACCTTAAACCAGTTCAAACAGAGCTTTTATTGTATCGTCAATGGCTGCTTGATCATAAACTAGAATCTGAATGGCTCTTTCCGTCCATTCAACACCCAGAACGGCATATTACGGAAAAACAGTTCTATAAAATCATGAGCAAAGTCGGCGATCTTTTAAGCATTAATTACCTTGGTACCCACACTATGCGCAAAACTGGGGCTTATCGCGTTTATACGCAATCCAATTACAATATTGGCTTAGTCATGCACTTATTAAATCATTCAAGTGAAGCTATGACTTTAGCTTATTTAGGCTTAGACCAAGCCAGTACCGAAACTATGTTAGATCAAATTGATTTTGGTTAGTTTTATTTGGATTTTTAGTTGTTGCCGAAGGCAACTTCTGAGACAGATTTTAAGCACAAAACCTCCACTAATTTTTAGTGGAGTGTAAGTGCGCCTTGACTGAGATTTGCTCGGTTTGCGGACTCACATAGATGTTCTATGTGTAAGTGCGCATTAAACTCATTTCATTCCGTTTAATGACGCTAAAAAATAGCTAACTTGATCATTAAAATAAAAGTTTTTTTTTAGTTCAATGCGCACTTACACGTCAACTAACTTTGACGTGTTTCGATACCCCAAAAATTGTATTAGATTTCGCTGCGCTCAAACAAATCTTTTTAATTGCTTTACACCGTTTTTCTTTCTAAACTTAATCACAATCTTTGAATAACTAACTATAAAAAGATGCCTTTAATTTAAACCTGAAATAATTAGCTAATGTTAGAAGTAACTCAGATGGACGAAAAGAAAGTATTAAAGCCAATTGATGAAATGCTTGCTGATCCTTGGCAAGTTGATATTCAAGAATTGTTTGAAGCTTCTGTCAATGAACCTGACGAGATCAAAAAGAATTTGTATGATTCCCTATATACTTATATTTTACAAAAAAGACAAGAAGATATTATTAATCGCCCAGGCTTTGTAATTTAGCCCTCTAAAAAGTCTCTGAGGGCTTTTTATTTTGACTTTGGTATAAATGTATATAAATAGCCTTAAAATCGCTGAGAACAAAAAATAAGGCCTTTAGAAACAAACATAGCAGTTGAATTCTTGTTGAGATTCAAAAAAACTAACTGTTTGCTGTCAATGGTAGCGGACGAGCGCAGCGTGGGAGCATAAGGAATTGACAGCTCTTACCCAGTCTTTACACTGAAATGGCGAAAGCCAAAGTTTCTACAAAACTTTGCTTTCCTGCCTAACGGCGAGTGTAAAACGGTCAAGCTGTTTCAGCTTGGACGGGGTGCGGGGCGTCAGCGCCCGTATTAAATGTGGCTTGCCACACCTTTTAGGCAACGAACGGAGTGAGGCACAAGGAGCGTAGCGATTGGAGTTTAATGTGAGCCGGTTTTTGGCTCACTCCTTTGTGTTTTTTGTTTCTAGATTTTAATCTCGAACAGCGGTGCCTCTTTTATACCTCTTTTATAAACCTCTTTTAAACCTCTTTTAGACCCCTATTGCGCCCTACTCTCCCAAGGGTTACAGGACTTTATCGACTACATTTTGTCTGTTTATCGACTACATTTTGTCTGTTTATCGACTACATTTTGTCTGTTTATCGACTACATTTTGTCTGTTTATTGACTACACTTATTTACTTCTGTATTCAAATAAAGTAGTATTATTCAAGGAGGTTATTTTATGAGCAATGAATTAGTTAAATATGATCCAGAACTGAATACAATTCCTCTGAGAAGATTTACTCCTGTAGAAATGAATCTTTTCTTTTCGGTTGTTTCTAGAATGCGCGATAAAGGTGATGATACTGTTCGGTTTACTTTTGATCAGTTAAAAGAATTAAGCGCGTATAAGCCGACCGCAAATAATCGATTTATTGATGACATACAAAGTACATATCAAAAAATATTAGGTCTTAGATTTGGCTCTAGAAGTAAAGATGGACTTGATAGAGAAATGTTTGTCATGTTTACTCGATTTGAAATCAAGGGTTCGGCAGAAGTCCCTTATGTTGATATTCAAATTTACCCCAAGGCATTGAAACTTCTAAATAATCTTGAAAGCTGGGTTCGATATGCTTTAGCAGAGTTCAGAGATTTAAAGAGTAGTTATGCAAAAACGATGTTTCGTCTCCTTAAACAATTTCGAACTACTGGTTATGCTTATTTTTCTAAAAGTGATTTTTTTGAATTACTTGATATTCCGCAAAGCTATTGGAATAAACCTGCAAACGTTGAATCCAGAGTTATTCAGCCAATTAGAGAAGAATTAACCCCGCTTTTTAGAGGGCTAACGATTAGAAAAAAATATGGTAAAGGCCGTGGCAAGCCGGTTATTGGTTACTCATTTACCTGGAAATCAGAAAAAAAGAACGCAGACGACTTCTCACAAGGGCAATTTCAAGATGAAAGACAAAAGCTTTTCAATATTCAGCATAATGGTGAATTAACAGAACAGGAAAAATGGCGCGCCATTGATAAAGTTAAGGAGTTAACTCTAGGCTCTACTGAGAAACAAGCATTGGCTGATAAACAGGCCGAGCACGATAAAAAAATAAGAGATCAAGCAAGAAAAGAAACACTTGCTGAACTCCGAAAGGGGTTTGGAAATCATGCCTAAAACTATTAGAGAACTTGCTGATGAATTGGGCGTTTCAAAGCAAAGAATTCAACAAATTATCGCCAAATTATCGCCAAGCAAAACGCCAAATAAGGAAGGCAATAGATATGTTTTGAGCGCCCAAGATGTCAAAAATATAAAGGCTTTGATGGGATTTGAAAATAACAAGTCATCAACAAGTGAATCGACAAATAGACTTGTTGATTATGATGTTTACTTAGATGTGATAGATTCTATAAAAGAAAAAGATGAACAGATAAAAAGTTTATTAGAAGTTCAAAAACAAACACAAAATTTATTAGATCAGCAGCAACGATTAGCATTACAGGATAAAAAACTTTTAGAAGAATACAAGACAGAAATCAAAGAATTAAAATCATTAAATATACCAAAACAAGGTAGTGAAAAAGACGATTCTATTCCAAAAGAAAATTCAGCAGAAAATAGAGTAAAAGAGCCTCAAAATAAAAAATGGTGGCACTTTGGTAGGAGAATGTAATGAAGACACAAACTTTCAATGATTTAATTGAGCAAATTAATCAGGCTGCAGGTGATGTCCAACGTGAAAGGGGCACGCTTTTTGAAAAACTCGTATTAGCTTACTTAAAACATGAACCAACTTACAAGGCGTTGTATCAAAATGTTTGGTTATTATCAGATGTTCCTGATGATTACGGCATTTCTAAAAAAGATACTGGTGTAGATTTAGTTGCCGAACAGAAAAATGGTGATTTAGTCGCAATTCAAGCAAAGTTCTATACCCATAGGGTTGGTAAGGATTCTATTAATTCATTTGTTGCTGAACTAGGTAAAAGCTACTATCAACATGGTTTGATTGTTTCGACAGTCGATGAATGGAACAGCAATGCTCGTGAAACGATTGAGCAAAATGAAAAAGGTATTGAAATTATTGGGTTGTCTGATTTACGCAACTCTCAAATTGACTGGTCACAATTTAATTTTGAACGACCTGAGAAAGTAACTATTAAAAAGCCAAAGCAGTTGCGTGGTTACCAACAAACGGCTAAAGAGAACGCACTTAATCATTTTAAAGAGCATGATCGCGGGCAGTTAATTATGGCGCCAGGGACTGGTAAAACCTTTACTAGTCTAAAAATTGCTGAAGCACTAGCTAAAGCGCAATCTACGCCGTTTAAAGTTCTATACTTAGTCCCAAGTATTCAATTATTGACGCAAACATTGCGTGGGTGGAACAATGATACTGAGCTGACCATGACAAGTATGGCCGTGACATCAGATCGTGATGCCTCTCGTGGTACAGATGAAAATGAAGATATTAAGGCTGCTGATATTGGTTATCCAGCAACAACATCTAGTCAAAAAATACTACAAAATTGGCGTGATTTTGAAGAAGGTCAACCAACTGATATGGTCGTTATTTTCAGTACCTATCAAAGTATTGATGTGATTGGTGAGGCACAGAAAAAAGGACTGCCAGAATTTGACTTTATCATCTCTGATGAAGCCCATCGCACCACTGGTGCTCACGAATCTACCAAAGAAGCTAGTATTTTTGCCAAAGTTCATAGTAACCATAATATCCAAGGCCTTAAGCGTATGTATCAAACAGCGACACCAAAAATATTTGGTGAAAGTGCCAAGAGGAATGCTAAAGAAAAAAGTATCTTACTAGCCTCTATGGACGATGAAAGTAAATATGGAGCAGTATTTTTCCGTATGGGATTTGGGCAAGCTGTGTCGCATGATATCTTAACAGATTACAAAGTAATGGTTTTAGCAGTTGATGAGGCCGCAATTCAAAAAGATATGCAACGAACACTAGCTGACCCTGAAAATGGTTTAAACATTGACGATGTTGGCCAAATTGTTGGTATTTGGAATGGTATGATGCGTCGTAATGGATACAAGAATCCGGTAAAGAATAGCCCTTATGATGGAGCCCCTTTAGAGCGTGCTATAGCCTTTACTAGGACAATTGAAGAATCAAAAAAGGTGTCGGATCAGTTTGAAAAGGTTATTAATGAATACATTGGTAATGCTGTTGATGAGCAGTCTGTTCATCTATCAATGCGGCATGCAGATGGTCAAATGAACGCGCTCCAAAAAGAAGAAATTTTAGATTGGTTAGCTAATCCAAATAAACCAGCAGATGAAGCACGAATTGTCTCAAATGTGCGCTTCT